>CAWFKH010000003.1:1010000-1702621 GCA_963816355.1 uncultured Gemmatimonadales bacterium
CGGCCTCGGGAGGTGTACCTGGGAGGTAGAGCACTGCATGGGTGAGGGGCCCGAAGGGGCTACCGAGCCCAAGCAAACTCCGAATGCCCAGGGGATGAATCCCGGGAGACAGGGGCGGAGCGATAATGTTCTGTCGCGAGAGGGTAAGAACCCAGACCGTCGGCTAAGGTCCCGGAGTGCATGCTGAGTGGGAAAGGATGTGGGCTTGCTCAGACAGCTGGGAGGTTGGCTTAGAAGCAGCCATCCTTTAAAGAGTGCGTAATAGCTCACCAGTCGAGTGATCCTGCGCCGAAAATGGTCGGGACTTGGAAGCATGCCACCGAAGCCACGGATGAGACGTTCACGTTTCATGGTAGGGGAGCGTTCCCAGGGCGGAGAAGGTGAGCCGGAAGGCGAGCTGGAGCGCTGGGAAGTGAAGATGCCGGAATGAGTACGCGCGAATGGGGGGGAGGATCCCCCACACCGAAAGCCTAAGGGTTCCGGAGCCAGGTTCATCCGCTCCGGGTCAGCCGGCCCCTAAGCCGAGGCCGCGAGGCGTAGGCAATGGGAAACGGGTCAACATTCCCGTGCCGGGATCGTTGCGATTGACCGCAAGGGGGGACGCGGGAGCAGAGGAGCCGTCGGGTGGAGGAAGTCCCGATGCAAGGTGGTAGCCTGGCCGGGGAGGCAAATCCCCCCGGTTGGAGGTGAGAGCCGAAGCCGAAGGGGTCTTCGGACCCCGTCAAGGGTTCCCGATGCAAGCCGCCGAGAAAAGCCTCGTGCGGGAGTAGCGATGCCGACCGTACCGGAAACCGACACAGGTAGGCGAGGCGAGAAGCCTAAGGTGCTCGAGTGAGTCATGGAGAAGGAACTCGGCAAAATGACCCCGTAACTTCGGGAGAAGGGGTGCCCCTGGTACTCGAGCCGTCCAAGCGGCGGGGAGAGGAAGGGGGCCGCAGAGAATCGGCCCAAGCGACTGTTTAGCAAAAACACAGGTGCCTGCGAAGTCGTAGCAAGACGCCGTATAGGCACTGACGCCTGCCCGGTGCCGGAAGGTTAAGGGGAGGGGTCAGGGATCTTCGGATCCCGAAGCTTCGAACCGAAGCCCCGGTAAACGGCGGCCGTAACTATAACGGTCCTAAGGTAGCGAAATTCCTTGTCGGGTAAGTTCCGACCTGCACGAATGGCGTAACGACTTGGGCGCTGTCTCCTCCATGAGCTCGGCGAAATTGGAGTATCGGTGAGGATACCGATTACCCGCGACAGGACAAAAAGACCCCATGCACCTTTACTGTAACCTGCCATTGGGTTTCGGCGTGGCGTGCGTAGGATAGGTGGGAGGCTGGGAACCGGTCCCTTTGGGGGTCGGGGAGCCGCTGGTGAAATACCACCCTCGTGGCGTAGAAATCCTAACGGAAGCGCGTGAAGCCGCGCTCCGGACCCTGGCAGGCGGGCAGTTTGACTGGGGCGGTCGCCTCCTAAAGAGTAACGGAGGCGCGCGAAGGTTCCCTCAGCGCGGTCGGCAATCGCGCGACGAGTGCAAAGGCAGAAGGGGGCCTGACTGCGAGACCGACGGGTCGAGCAGGAGCGAAAGCTGGTCTTAGTGATCCGGTGGTTCCGAGTGGAAGGGCCATCGCTCAACGGATAAAAGGTACGCTGGGGATAACAGGCTTATCGCCCCCGAGAGTTCACATCGACGGGGCGGTTTGGCACCTCGATGTCGGCTCATCGCATCCCGGGGCCGGAGAAGGTCCCAAGGGTCCGGCTGTTCGCCGGTTAAAGCGGTACGTGAGCTGGGTTCAGAACGTCGTGAGACAGTTCGGTCTGTATCCGTCGCGGGCGTAGGAGTGTTGCGGGGCGCCGTCCCTAGTACGAGAGGACCGGGACGGACGGACCTCTGGTGTACCGGCTGTCACGCCCGTGGCAGCGCCGGGTAGCTAGGTTCGGACGAGAGAACCGCTGAAAGCATCTAAGCGGGAAGCTCTCCCCAAGACGAGCACTCCCAGGGCGCAAGCCCTCTGAAGGGCCGTTCGAGACGAGGACGTTGATAGGCGGCAGGTGCAAGGCGCGCGAGCGTCTCAGCCGAGCCGTACTAATCGCCCGTGAGGCTTGGCCGGCTTCCCCGACGATGGGAAGCCCGTCGCCCTCGCAGCTCGGTGCGCGATCTCCACTCCCCCCTCCCTGTTTTCTTATCGGCCGGCGCGCTCGCCACGAGCGGCGCCGGCGCAGGCTGGAGGCCGGCGGTTCTGGCGCGGGGGACACACCCGTTCCCATCCCGAACACGGTCGTTAAGCCCCGCAGCGCGGATGGTACTGCTCGGGAGACCGAGTGGGAGAGTACGACGCCGCCGGCCCCTTCTGGCCCCGCACGAACGCCTCGCGACGCCCCCGCGCCGCGGGGCGTCCTGCATCCGCACCCCACCCGCCCCCCCGCCTCCACCCCCGACCCTCCGCCTACGCCATTCCTCTCCGTCTACGCCCACGCACCTCCGTCCACGCCACGCCGCTCCGTGCTGCCCTCACCACCCTTCCGCTTGCCGGTCCTCGGCCCGCTCTCTACATTCGCGCCGGATGATGACCATTCCGTCGCAAGAGGGCGCGCGAGGAGAGGGCACGCACGCCGGCTACATCGCGCTCGCCGGACGCCCGAACGTCGGCAAGTCGACCCTCCTCAACGCGTTCATGGGTGAGAAGTTGAGCATCGTGACGCCCAAGGCGCAGACGACGCGCGAGCGAGTGCTGGGCATCGTGACGACGGAGCGGGCACAGATGGTCTTCGTCGACACTCCCGGACTTCTCGAACCGCGCTATCTCCTGCAGGCCTCGATGCTCGCGGCGGCGCGTCAGGCGGTGGCGGAGGCCGACGTCGTCCTGCTGCTGCTGGACGCGGCCGCGGGCGCCGATTCGCGGCTGGAGGGTGAGGCGCTCGGCCTCTTCGCGCGGCGCTCCGGCGCCCTGCGCGTGGCGATCAACAAGGTCGACGCGGCGCCGGGCGGAGCGGCTCCCCTCGAAGCGTGGGTGCGCGACGCATTGGGCGTGGAGGCGCGTCGCATATCGGCGCTGCACGGGGAGGGGGTCGCGGCGCTCCGGCACGAGCTGGAGCGAGCGCTCCCGGAATCTCCGTTCTTCTATCCGGAGGACGAGATCGCGGTTCAGCCGGTGCGCTTCTTCGTGGCAGAAATGGTGCGGGAGACGATCCTCGAGGAGTACGAGCAGGAGGTTCCCTACGGGACGGCGGTCGTGATCGACGAGTTCCGCGAAGCGGAGGATCCGGTTTACATTCGTGCGACGGTCGTCGTGGAGCGGGAATCTCAGAAGGGGATTCTGATCGGGCGCGGGGGCGCCGCGATCAAGCGGCTGGGTGCGCGCGCGCGGGGCAAGATCGAGGCGTTCCTGGACGCGCGCGTCTATCTCGACCTGTGGGTGAAGGTGCGGCCCGGCTGGCGCCGCAAGAAGGCCATGTTGAAGGAGCTGGGCTACGTCCCACCGGAAAGCGAGTGAAGGGCGCCATGCTGGATGCGGAGCTGCTGGAGATTCTCGTCTGCCCGAAGTGCAAAGGGGAGCTGGAATACCGTCGCGAGGAGGACGTTCTGGTCTGTCACGCCTGCCGTCTGCGCTACGAGATCCGGGACGACATCCCGATCATGCTCGTGGATGAGGCGACGGCGTTCTGACAGTCCGGGAGCCTCGCACGCCGGCGATGGCGCCCGGCCCGTCGAATCCGCGGCGCCGCGCGAGTGCGCGTCCTCGCGTGCGCGACGACGCCGCGCGGGCCTTCGCCGCTTCGCCGAGCTCGCGGTGCTGCTGTGCGGCACGCTGATCGCGCGGGGCGAGGCCGCCGCGCAGGGATCGGCGTCCGAGATCGCCACGGGCGAGTGCTGCATCGAGCTTCTGCTCCCGATCGGGGGGCGCGCCGCGGCGCTCGGCGGTGCCCTCACGAGCCTGCCGTCGGGGGACGGCGTGTGGGGCAACCCCGCCGAGCTCGCCCCGCTGGACTCGACCGAGTTCCTCATCCACCACATCACCGGCCTGCTGCCCACGACGCTCGAGAGCGCCCAGTCGCCCGGAGGCGGGCAGAGCAACGCGTTCTCGCTGCTCGTGGCCGCGCACGGCGTCGGTACCTTCGGCGCGTCGTACCTGCTGGTGGACTACGGGGACATCGCGAGCACGGACGTAAACGGGCAGCAGATCGGATCGTTGTCGCTGCGCACGCACGTCTTCGTGGCCTCGTTCGCGACGGCGCTGGCCCCGTCGCTCGCCGTCGGGATCAACTACTCCGTCTATGCCTTTCGCCCGTCGTGCAGCGGGCAGTGCGGGAATCAGCAGATCGCCGGCACGACGCAGACTGTCGATCTGGGCGTCCGCTACGCGCCCGGGCCACGTCCCGGCTTCGCGCTCGGCGCCGCCATCGCGCACCTCGGTCTGCCGCTACAGATCAACAACGCGGCGCAGGCGGACCAGCCGCCCACTCGGCTGCGCGTGGGCGGCGCCTTCGAGCTCCTGCGGCACTTCCATGCCGATGAAATCCTTGCCCTGTGGCTCCACGCCGCCCTCCTCGCGCGCGCGGGCCGGGACGCCAGCGTCGTGCCCTCTGTCGGCGCCGAGCTGTCCGCCGGCAACTCGATCTTCCTGCGCGCGGGCTACGCCGGCGGAAGCGGCCTCATCAGCGGCGCCTCCGTCGGCGTCGGCCTCGATTACCAGCGCTACACCATGGCGCTCGCGAAGAGCTTTTCGAGCGGGTTGGGATCGGAGCAGCCGGTCCAGGTCACCTTCGCGATCCGCTTCTGAGCGGCCGGGCGTGGGCGGCCGCCACGCGCGGCCACGCCTGCGTGCCGCTCTCCTCGTCGCCGCGCTCCTCTCGCCCCGTGCCGCTCTTCTCTCACCGCGTCCTCCTCGCTCCCGCTGCCGTTCTCGTCGGCACCGCGCCGGCGGCGGCGCAGGTCGCCGACTCCGCACACGCGCACACCCTCACGATCGGGCCGCCGGTCGCGGCGCGAACCATCGCGATGTTCCCGCATCCGGCCGATCCGCCTCCGCTGCCGCCGATCCGGGCGCCCGGCGCGCCGCGGCTGCCCGCGACGGCGGCGGCGCCCCGGCTCACGCTCGCGGCACGCGACGAGACCTCCGTGGGGCGGGCCGTCCTCCTCTCCGCGCTGGTCCCGGGGCTCGGCCAGCGGGCGCTGGGCGCCGAGCGCTGGCCGGTGTACGTCGCGCTCGAAGCGTGGGCGTGGATCCGCTACATCGGCCTGCACGGCGACGCCCGCCGCCTCGAGCACGGCTACCGCGACCTCGCCTGGGAGGTGGCGCGCCGCGTCGGCGTCGGCGAGCGGCGCGAGGGCGACTTCGAGTATTACGAGTCGATGGAGCATTTCCGCGCGAGCGGCGCCTTCGACGCGGACCCCGAGCTCGCCGGCCTGCAGCCGGAGGGGGACCTCGCGACGTTCAACGGCCAGATCTGGAGCCTCGCCGTGGGCCTCTACGGCAGCGGCCGCGGCACCGTCCCCGGCACGCCCGGATACGACGCCGCGCTCGCGTACTACGAAGCGAAAGCGGTCCAACCCGCGTTCGCCTGGGACTGGGGCGACAACGACCTCGAGCAGCAGATCTTCCAGAGCCTCATCGCGCGCAGCGACGAGGCGTACCGCAGCTCCCGCACGACGCTCGGCGTCATCCTTGCAAACCACATCGTCAGCGCCGTCGACGCTTTCGCCATCGCACGGCTACGCGCCGCGACCGGAGCGGACATCCACCTCGGACCCGCTCCCGCCGGTGCCGGTGGACTTCCGCGCGTGGGCTTTTCCCTCACCTTTCCCCTGCCGACGAGGTAGCGCTTGACCCTCTCCCCGGACCGCATCATCGACTATCTGCGGGACGAAGCCGGCCGTCCGCTGAAGGCGAAGGAGCTCGCGCGCGCCCTCGGCGTCGGCGAGGTGGACTACGCCGACTTCCGCGAGCAGCTCCACGCACTCGAGACGGAGGGCCTGCTCTACCGCGTCCAGCGCCAACGCTACGCGGCGCCGGAGAAGATCAACCTGGTGCGCGGCCGCCTCCAGACGATACGCAGCGGCGCCGGCTTCGTCGTGCCGGAGGCGGGCGACGAGGACCTCTTCGTGCCGGCCGAAGGCCTGGCCTCGGCGATCGACGGCGACCGCGTCATCGCCCGCGTCGAGCGGCGCCGTCGCGGCGAGCGGCCGCAGGGCCGCGTCATCCGCGTCATCGAACGCGGTCGCGAGACGCTCGTCGGCGTCTTCCACCCCGCCCGCAACTTCGGCTTCGTCACCCCCGAGGACCGCAAGGTCCCGCGCGACGTGTTCGTCCCGCCGGGGCACGAATCGAGCGCCGTCGAGGGGGACGTGGTGGTCGTGCACGTCACCGACTGGGGCGACGGCCACAAGGGTCCCGTCGGTGAGGTCACGCGCGTTCTCGGGCCGCTCGACGCGCCCGGCGTCGACGTCCTCGCCGTCGCCTACGGCCACGAGCTGCCCCTGCAGTTCCCGCCCGAAGTCGAGGAGGAGGCGGCGCGCGTGCGCGAGCGCGGCATCGCGCCCGCCGAGGCGGAGCGCCGCGTCGATCTCCGCGCCGACCTCGTGATGACCATCGACCCTGCCGACGCGAAGGATCACGACGACGCCCTCTCCATCCGCGCGCGCGACGATGGCCGCTTCGACGTCGCCATCCACATCGCCGACGTGGCGCACTACGTCGAGCCGGGCGGTGCCATCGATCTCGAGGCGCTGCGCCGCGGCACGAGCGTCTACCTGGTCGACCGTACGATCCCGATGCTGCCCGAGGCCCTGTCGACCGACCTCTGCTCGCTGCGCCCGGACGTCGATCGCCTGGCCCTGTCGCTCCGCCTCGTCATGGATCGCGACGGCAAGGTCCACGAGGAGCGCCTCGTGCGCTCGCTCATCCGCTGCGGACACCGCCTCTCCTACGACGCCGCCCAGGCGATCCTCGACGGCGCCGCCGACGCGCCCGCCGCGCTGCGCGACGCGCTACGCGACCTCGCCGCCCTCAGCACGGCGCTGCGCGCGCGCCGCGCCGCGCGCGGCAGCATCGACTTCGATCTGCCCGAGGCACGCGTCGTCCTCGACGAGGAAGGGGTGCCGGTCGACATCCAGCGCGTCGAGCGGCTGCAGAGCCATCGCATCGTCGAGGACTTCATGCTCCTCGCCAACGAAACGATCGCGCGCCGCGCCGTGCGAGCCGACATCCCCTTCCTCTACCGCGTCCACGACCACCCGGCGCCCGATCGCGTCGAGCAGCTGCGCGACTTCCTCGCCCGCTTCGGGATCCGCCTCGCCAGCGGAGCCGAGCCCGGCCCGCGCGAGTTCCAGCGCGCCATCTCCCAGGCGGAAGGCCGTCCGGAGGAGACGCTCGTGACCACCGTCATGCTGCGCTCCATGAAGCAGGCACGCTACAGCGCCGAGCGGATCGGCCACTTCGGCCTCGCCGCTGGCCACTACACCCACTTCACGTCCCCCATCCGTCGCTACCCGGACCTCGTAGTCCACCGCCTCGCCTCCGCCGCCTTCGTGGACGCGGCACCCGCCGCAACCGACGACGAAGCCCTCGAGGCGATCGCGCGCACCTCGAGCCAGCGCGAGCGCGTCGCCGTCGACGCGGAGCGCGACAGCGTCGATCTCAAGAAGGTCGAGTTCATGGAGCGCCACGTCGGCGACGAATTCGAGGGCACCGTGAGCGGCGTCACGTCCTTCGGCCTCTTCGTCCTCCTCGACCGCTACCACGTCGAAGGCCTCGTGCACGTGAGCTCGCTCGAGGACGACTACTACATCTTCCTCGAGGAGCAGTTCGCGCTGCTGGGGGAGAACACGCGAAACCGCTTCCAGATCGGCGGTCGCGTCCACGTGAGGGTCGTGCGCGTGGACCGTGAGCAGCGCAAGATCGACTTCGAGCTGTTGCGGGAGGAGCCACCCGCTCCGGCCGCGCGCCGCGGCGGGCGGGCGGGCGGCGGGGGGAAGGGCGGCGCTGCGAAGGGCGGCGGGGGGAAAGGCGGCGGTCGTGGCGGCCAGGGCGGCGGACGCAAGACGCGGGGGGGTCGTGGCGGCAAGAGGCGTGGCGGCGGGCCGGGCGGCGGCCCGAAGAGCGGCGGGAGCGGACGGACGGCGCGCGGCCGCGCGGGCGGACGCGGCCGTGCCTTTGACACATCCGCGGTGGGCAGGTAGATTTGGAAGTGCTTTCCCCGGCACCGTCCGCCTTCATCCCGGCTCAATGGGCTTGAAATCGGTACTCGTGTTCCACTCCCGGCCTGGCCGGGACGTGCCGGAGAGCATCCGTGCCATCGTCGCGGAGCGCGCTCTGCGCGTCGAGTCGATGCCGGCCTCCTCGGAAGTGCTCGCCGCGGTGAACCGCAGCTATCCCGCAGCCGTCATCATCGAGCTGGGCGACGACCGTGCTCCTCTCGAGCTGTGCCGCACGCTGAAGAGCGACCCGTTCACGGCGATCGTGCCGGTCGTGCTCCTCCTCTCCGGCGGCGACGAGGATCTGCGCGTGGAGGCGTTCGAGGCGGGGGCGGACGAGGTGCTGACGGAGTCGCTGCCGCCGCGCGAGGTGCACCTGCGTCTGCGGCACGCGATCGAGCGGGCGAACCGGGATGTCGGCGTGCACCCGACGACGCGGCTTCCGGGCACGGTGCAGATCGAGCGCGACATCGCGGAGCGGCTGGCGAGCGGCCAGGTGTTCGCCTGCTGCTACGCGGACCTCGACCACTTCAAGGAGTTCAACGACCGCTACGGCTATTATCGCGGCGACCGCGTGATCCGGCTGCTGTCGCGGATTCTGCGGGATGTGGTGCGGTGGTACGCGCCGAGCGGCTTCATCGGACACATCGGCGGCGACGACTTCATCTTCAACGTCCCGATGGAATCGATGAGCGTCGCGTGCCAGGAGATCGTCGACACCTTCGACGAGCTGATCCCTTACCAGTACACGGAGCAGGATCGACGGGCGGGGTATTTCCTCGGAAAGGACCGCCGCGGCAATCTGCACCGCGTTCCGCTCATGACGCTGTCGATCGGCGTCGTCACGAACCAGCACCGGCACTTCAGCCACACCGGCCGCGTCAGCGAGCTGGCGACGGAGATGAAGGCGTACGCGAAGACGCTTCCCGGCTCGCTCTACGCCGTCGATCGGCGCCGCGACCCGGTCGGCGGCGCATCCTCCCCAGGAGTCGCAGAGAATGAACGTAGTCTGTCCCAGTTGTGAGACCACGTTCCGCGTCGATCCCGCGCGCATCCCGCCGGCCGGTGCGCGCGCCCGCTGCTCGCGCTGCAACGCCGCGTTCCACCTGACGCGCGAGGGCGCGGCCCGCGTGGCGCCCGCCTCCGCTCCACCGCGTGCCGCGGCGCCGCCGGCGCGCGCGGGGGCGCCGCCGAGCGGCGACGGATCGGGCCGCTCCGGCCCCCGCTCCTCCCCGTTCGACGCCGACCCGGACACGCGCGCACGGCGCCTCGCGCGCGCGCTCGTATCCGACATCGTCGTCTACCACGGCGAGCGCCGCCAGCGCAGCCTGAGCGCCGGCTCGTTGCGCACCGATTTCCGCGAGGAGATCCTCAAGAGCTGGGAAGAGTACGTGGCCCAGGTCGGAACGGACACGGCGAAAGCGCACGCCCCACTTCCGCAACGCCCTGAACGACATCCTTGCGGGCGGGAGGACGCTCTTTTGAGGCGCAGCGGTAGAGGTGCGCCAGGTTGTCCAACTGCTTTTGCCGCGCTACCTTTCGTGATTGGTGATTCACGCCGGGGGCCGTCCGCGAGGGCGGCCCCTCGCATTAGCGACGACGCGAGACGGGGGAGCGATGCTCACGGAGACCCGGGACCGCCTTGCCGAACAGATCCAGCGCGTCGATGCGCTGGGAGGCTACCTTTGACGTCGACACCAAGCGGCGTAGGCTGAAGGAGCTGGAGACGCGCATGGCCGACGCCGACTTCTGGGACGGCGGCGCGGCTACGCGCGAGGTGATCGAGGAGGTGAAGGAGCTGAAAGGCTGGGTGGAGCCGTACGACCGCATGGAGGAGGGCGCCCGCCAGCTCGCGGAGCTCGGCGACCTGCTCGAGATGGAGCGGGACGAGGCGATGGAGGCGGAGTGGGAGCGCGAGGTGGCGGCGCTCGGGGCGTCGATCGAGGCGCTGGAGCTGCGCAACATGCTGCGCGGACCCGACGATCGGCGTGACGCGCTGCTCACGATCCATCCCGGCGCGGGCGGCACGGAGTCCCAGGACTGGGCGCAGATGCTCATGCGGATGTATACGCGCTGGGCGGAGCGCCACGGCTTCGAGGTCGACGTGCTCGACCTGCTCGCGGGGGAAGAGGCGGGGATCAAGAGCGCCAGCCTGGAGATCCGCGGCCCGTTCGCCTACGGCTACCTGAAGGCGGAGAAGGGGGTGCACCGTCTCGTGCGCATCTCCCCGTTCGACGCCCAGAGCCGCCGTCACACGTCGTTCGCGAGCGTCTTCGTCTATCCGATGGTGGATGACGAGATCGAGATCGACATCGACGAGAACGACCTCCGCATCGACACCTACCGCGCGTCCGGCGCGGGTGGCCAGCACGTCAACAAGACGAGCTCGGCCGTGCGCATCACGCACGAGCCGACCGGCATCGTCGTCGCCTGTCAGAACGAGCGCAGCCAGTTCAAGAACAAGGGGACGGCGATGAAGATGCTGCGCGCCGCGCTCTACCAGCGCGAGCTGGAGCTGCGCGCCGCGGAGCGCGAGAAGCTGGACGCCCAGAAGACGGACATCTCCTGGGGGAACCAGATCCGCTCGTACGTGTTCCAGCCGTACACCATGGTGACGGACCACCGCTCGGAGCTGAAGGTGGGCGACGTGCAGCGCGTGATGGATGGCGACCTCGACCCCTTCATCGAGGCGTACCTCAAGGAGTACGGTGCACGGGTCGTCTGAGCCCTCGGCCCCGGCGGAGCGCCCGGGACACGTCCTCGAGAGCCGTCGCGACAAGCTCGCCGAGCTGCGCCGCCGCGGCATCGAGCCCTACGCCTACCGGTTCGAGGTGGACGCCAGCACGGCGGGGGCGCGCGCGCGCTTCGAGGCGGCGGAAGGCGCGGGCGAGCTGCCGCCGGACGGCTTCGGCCCGGCCGTCCGGGTGGCGGGGCGCCTCGCGGCGAGCCGTTCGCACGGCCGCTCGACGTTCCTGGACCTCGCCGACCGGGAGGGCCGCATCCAGCTCCACGTGCGCGTCAACGACGTCGGCGAGGCGGTCTACTCGCTGCTCGACCTTCTCGACCTCGGCGACTGGATCGGCGTCGCCGGACCGCTCTTCCGCACCCGCATGGGCGAGGTCACGGTTCGCGTCCAGACGCTCGAGCTGCTCGCGAAGTCGGTGCGCCCGCTGCCGATCGGCAAAGAGCAACTCGACGAGGGCGGCGAGCGCCACGTCCACGGCGGCTTCGCCGACCTCGAGCAGCGCTACCGCCAGCGCTACGCCGACCTCGCCGTGAACGCGGACGTCCGCGAGGTGTTCCGCGCCCGCGCCCGCACCATCACCGCGATCCGCTCCTTCCTCGACGCGCGCGGCTTCATCGAGGTGGAGACGCCGGTGCTGCAGCCGCTCTACGGCGGCGCGTCGGCGCGCCCCTTCACGACGCACCACCACGCGCTCGACCGCGAGCTGTTCCTGCGCATCGCCGACGAGCTCTACCTGAAGCGGCTCATCGTCGGCGGCATGGATCGTGTCTACGAGATCTCGAAGGACTTCCGCAACGAGGGGATCGACCGCACGCACTTCCCCGAGTTCACCATGCTGGAGTTCTACCAGGCCTACGCCGATTACGGCGACATGATGGAGCTGGTGGAGGAGATGCTCGAAACGGTGGTGCGCGAGGTGACGGGCGGCGACCGCGTCGTCGTCGACGGCGAGGCGGTTTCCTTCTCCCGCCCCTTCCGGAGCGTCGCCTATCTGGACGCGCTCGCGGCGGAGGGCGTGGACGTGCGCACGCTGGACGACGACGCCCTGCGCGCCGCGGCGCGCGCGCGCGGCGTCGAGGGCGTCGCCGATGCCAGTCGTCCGAAGCTGGTGGACGAGCTCTTCAAGGAGCTCGTCGAGCCGGGGCTGGTGCAGCCCACCTTCATCCTCGACCATCCGCGCGAGCTGTCGCCGCTGGCGAAGCCGAAGCGCGGGGATCCCGCCCTCACGGAGCGCTTCGAGCTGCTGGTGGCGAGGCGCGAGATCGCCAACGCGTTCAGCGAGCTGAACGACCCGTTCGACCAGCGGGAGCGCTTCGAGGCGCAGCTCCGGCTGCGCGAAGCGGGCGACGAGGAGGCGCAGACGCTGGACGAGGATTACCTGCGGGCGCTCGAGTACGGCATGCCGCCTACGGGCGGGGTCGGGATCGGCGTCGACCGCCTCGTGATGCTGTTGACGGGACAGCCATCGATCCGGGACGTGATCCTGTTCCCGGCGATGCGGTCGGAGTGACGACGATGCGACGGCTCGAGTGGTACATCGCGCGCCGCTACCTCTCCTCGCGCCGGCAGGGTCGCTTCCTCTCGCTCATTACGCTCATCGCGGTGGGCGGCATCTTCCTCGGCGTCATGGCGCTGATCACGGTGATCGCCGTGATGAGCGGCCTGCAGGAGGACCTGCAGGCGAAGATCCTCGGCTCGAATCCCCACGTCTTCATCTTCGAGCAGGGCGCCTCGTTCCGCATGGATGACTGGCGCGCCGTCGCCGACAGCGTGCGGCGCGACCCGGCGGTGGTCGCCGCCGAGCCGTTCGTGATGTCGCAGGTCGGCATCACGGCCAACGGCGAGTACGCGCAGTTCGGCACGCTGTACGGCGTCGACCCCAGCTTCTCGAAGCGGCCGATGACGGAGGTCGAGAAGCAGATCGACTCGGGCCAGCTCGCCTTCGGCCCCACCAAGTCCGGCCTGCCCGGCATCCTGGTGGGCAGTCGTCTGGCCGGCCGCGTCGGCGTGCTGCCCGGCGACGTCGTCACCATCGGCACGATGGAGAACCTGAAGCGCGGCCCGCTCGGCGACATCGTGCCGACGCTGCGCCAGTTCGAGGTCACCGGCACGTTCACGACCGGCATGTACGAGTACGACAACCAGAACATGTACGTGCGGCTGGAGGCGGCGCAGAAGTTCCTCGACATGGGCGACAAGGTGAGCGGGCTGGCCGTGAACGTGCGCGATCCGTGGCACGCGGAGCGCACCGCCCGCGCCATCGAGCGCCGTCTCGACCCCCGCTACTTCGCCCAGGACTGGATGTCCCTGAACGCGTCCCTCTTCTCGGCGCTCAAGCTCGAGAAGATGGCGATGGCGGTCATCCTCTTCCTGATCGTGGTCGTCGCCGCCTTCAACATCATCAGCACGCTCATCATGGTGGTCACCGACAAGACGCGCGAGATCGGCATCCTCAAGGCCATGGGGATGACCGACCGCAGCGTGCTGCGCATCTTCGTGCTGCAGGGCCTGACGATCGGCCTCATCGGCACCGTGCTCGGCGCCGTGGGCGGCGTCGCCCTCGTCGGCCTGCTCCACCGCTATCACTTCATCTCGCTGCCGGGCGACGTCTACTTCATCGACACGCTCCCGGTCGCGCTCGAGCCGCGCGATCTCGCCGTGATCCTCCTCGCCAGCGTCGTCATCGCCTTCGCCGCCACGATCTATCCCGCGCGCCAGGCGTCGCGCCTGCTCCCCGTCGAGGCGATCCGCCATGAGTGAGCGCGACGGCGTCCCTTCCGCGGCCGGCGCCCCCGGCGGGCCCACCCGCGGGGTGGAGACGGCGCCGAGCGCGGCCTCCACGGGCGCTCCGCCCCCGCTCGAAACGCGCGGCCTGCGCAAGGTCTTCATCGGCGGCGACGGCGGCGAACTGGTCGTGCTCGCCGGGGTAGACCTCGAAGTGGGGGCGGGCGAGGCGGTCGCGATCGTCGGCGCGAGCGGGGCGGGGAAGTCGACGCTGCTCCACCTGCTCGGCGGTCTCGACCGGCCGACGAGCGGCGAGGTGCGCGTCGCGGGACGCCCGCTGGCGGGCCTGGGCGAGGGCGAAATCGCGGCGGTCCGCAACGCGAGCATCGGCTTCGTCTTCCAGTTCCACCACCTGTTGCGCGAGTTCACGGCGCTCGAGAACGTGATGATGCCGCTGCGGATCTCGGGCGCGTCCGAAGCGGAGGCGGAGCGGCGCGCGGCGGAGCTGCTGGCCGAGGTCGGCCTCGAACGACGCGCCTCGCACAAGCCGATGCAGCTCAGCGGCGGCGAGCAGCAGCGCGTCGCGGTCGCGCGAGCGCTCGCGAACCGCCCCGGCGTGGTGATCGCGGACGAGCCGAGTGGCAACCTCGACACGCACACGAGTGAGCGGCTGCACGAGACGTTCTTCCGGCTTCGCGCCGAGCACGGCGTCTCGCTGGTGCTCGCGACGCACAACCGGGAGCTGGCGGACCGCGCCGACCGCATCCTCCTGCTGAAGGAGGGGTTGCTCCAGAATCTCTATCCGGTGTAGGCGAATGCAGTGCGACCAGTGCGGCGATCGCGAGGCGGTGATCCACCTCACGCAGATCGTCAACAACGAGATGAGCACGTTCCACCTGTGCGAGACGTGCGCCGCCGAGAAGGGTCTCGAGCCGGGCGCTAACATGGGCAACTACCCGCTCGCGGACTTCCTCGCGCAGATGGGCAAGGGGTCCGTCGCGGAGCCGGCCGCGCCCGCCGAAGGCGCGTGCGCGTTCTGTGGCCTCACGCTCGCCGAGTTCCGCAAGACCGGCCGCCTCGGCTGCTCCCACTGCTACGTCACCTTCGAGCCGCAGCTCCGGAGTCTCTTGCGCCGGCTCCACGGCGGCACGCAACATGTCGGAAAGGTCTACCTCCCGGGCGACCCGACGCTGGCGGACCGGCAGGAGCGGCTCGCGGGGCTCCGGCGCAAGCTCGACAAGGCGGTCCAGAGCGAGGACTTCGAGCGGGCCGCCCAGCTCCGCGACCAGATTCGCGCACTGGAAGCGACGGTCTGATGCTCGATCTCACGACCCGGCCCGACTTCGGCCTGACCTGGCTCGACGCCAGCGGGCCTCATGCCGACGTCATCCTTTCCACCCGCGTCCGCCTCGCGCGCAACCTGCAGGGCCACGCCTTCGGCAACCACGCGCGCGAAGAGGAGCGCCAGCGCATCTACGACGAAGTGCTCGACGCGGCGCGCGCCCACCCCCGGCTCGCCGACAGCACGACGGTCGACCTGGCGGTGGCTCCGCGCCTGACGCGCCAGGTGCTCCTCGAGCGCCACCTGATCTCGCGCGAGATCGCCGGCGAGGAGGGCGGCGCGCCGCGGCCCGGCGCGGGCCTGATCGCGGGGCCTGGCGAGACGCTCAGCCTGATGGTGAACGAGGAGGATCACCTACGCATCCAGGGGATGCTCTCGGGGCTGCGGCTGCAGGAGGCGTTTCGACTGGTCGAAGGGCTCGACGAGGATCTCGGCGCGCGGCTGGCGTTCGCCTATCACCAGGAATTCGGCTACCTGACGAGCTGCCCGACGAACGTGGGCACCGGCCTGCGCGCCTCGATCCTCGTCCACCTGCCCGGCCTCGTCCTCACCAAGGAGATCGGCAAGGTCCTGCAGGGGATCAACCAGGTGGGCCTCACCTTCCGCGGGCTCTACGGCGAAGGGTCCGAGGTGGTGGGCAACTTCTTCCAGATCTCGAACCAGACCACGCTCGGCAAGAGCGAGGACGACCTGATCGACCACCTCCAGACGATCGTCTCGAAGGTGATCCAGTACGAGATGGAAGCCCGCGGCGTGCTGATGCGCGACGCGCCCACCGTGATCGAGGACAAGATCTGGCGCGCCTACGGTCTGCTGCGCTTCGCGCGCACGCTCTCCTTCGAGGAAGTGATGAACCTGCTGAGCGGCTTGCGGCTCGGCGTGAGCATGAAACTACTCCCAGGGCTCCGTGTATACACGCTCAACAAAATCATGATCTATTCCCAGGTCGCCCACCTGGAGCAGGCAGCGGGCCGCGCACTCTCCGGCGAGGAGGGCGACCTCCACCGCGCGGCCTATGTCCGGGGCGTCCTGGCCACCGAAGGCGACGTGACCGGGACGGATGAGAACGGCGGGGCCTGAGCCACACTGAACGACCGACGTCTCCCGCTACGAGGGCTTCGATGAATTACAACTTCACGGATCGCGTCCGCAAAGTGCTGGCAATGGCCCGCGAGGAAGCCATCCGGCTGCAGCACGACTACGTGGGGACCGAGCACATCCTCCTCGGCCTGATCCGGGAGGGGGAGGGCGTGGCGGCGGCCGTGCTCATGAACCTCAACGTCGACCTGGAGCAGATCCACCAGCGGATCGAGGAGTCGGTCCGCAAGGGGAAGGCGACGATCGCGCTCGGAGAGCTGCCCTACACGTCGCGCGCGAAGAAGGTGCTGGAGTACGCGATGGCGGAGGCGCGCGAGCTGAACCACTCCTACGTCGGGACCGAACACCTGTTGCTCGGCCTCCTGCGCGAGGAGAAGGGAATCGCCGCCCAGGTGCTGCATTCGCTCGGCGTCTCCCTGGAGGAGGCGCGCGCCCAGACGCTCAAGATCCTCGGCAGCGACATCAACCCGAATCCGCCCTCGGGCGTGGGCGGCGGCAGCGGCAGCCCATCGGCGCCGAAGAGCGAGAAGAAGTCGAAGACGCCGGCGCTCGACCATTTCTGCCGTGACCTGACCGAGCTGGCGCGCAACAACGAGCTCGACCCGACCATCGGCCGCGAGAAGGAGATCGAGCGCGTGATGGAGGTGCTGAGCCGGCGCAAGAAGAACAACCCGGTGCTCATCGGCGAGCCGGGCGTCGGCAAGACGGCGATCGTCGAGGGTCTCGCGCAGTTGATCGCGAAGGGCGAGGTGGCCGACAGCCTGAAGGAGCACCGCGTCCTCGCGCTCGACATGGCCGCCGTGATCGCCGGAACCAAGTACCGCGGCCAGTTCGAGGAGCGGCTCAAGGCGATCATGAACGAGATCGCGCAGAACCGCAACATCATCCTCTTCATCGACGAGCTCCACACGCTGGTCGGTGCGGGCGCGGCCGAGGGCGCGATCGACGCGTCGAACATGCTGAAGCCCGCGCTCGCGCGCGGCGAGCTGCAGTGCGTGGGCGCCTCCACGCTCAACGAGTACCGGAAGTACATCGAGAAGGACGGCGCGCTGGAGCGGCGGTTCCAGACGGTGGTCGTGGACCCGCCCTCGATCGACGAAACGGTCGCGATCCTGAAGGGGCTCCGCAAGCACTACGAGGAGCATCACAAGGTGACGATCCCGGACGACACGCTCGTCGCCTCGGCGAAGCTCTCGGAGCGCTACATCACCGACCGCTTCCTGCCGGACAAGGCGATCGACGTGATCGACGAAGCATCCGCCCGCGCGCGCCTCGCCACCCAGGTGCCGCCGCCCGAGGTCGCCGAGCTGAAGCAGCGGCTGGAGAAGCTCGCCGCCGACAAGGACGAGGCGATCCGCGACCAGGACTTCGAGCGCGCCGCCGAGCTGCGCGACCGGGAACGGGAGCTCCAGGGCGAGATCCGCCGCACCCAGGAGGAGTGGGAGCAGGAGCGCCGCACGCACCGGCCGGTGATCGGCGAGGAGGAGGTCGCCTTCATCGTCAGCCGCTGGACCGGCGTGCCGGTCCGGCGTCTCCAGGAGACCGAGACGGTCCGGCTCGTCAACATGGAGGAGGAGCTCCACAAGCGGGTGGTCGGCCAGGACGAGGCGATCCGTGCCATCAGCCGCGCGATCCGCCGCAGCCGCGCCGGCCTCAAGGACCCGCGCCGACCGATCGGCAGCTTCATCTTCAGTGGCCCCACGGGCGTCGGCAAGACGGAGCTCGCTCGCGCGCTCGCCGAGTTCCTCTTCGCCGACCGCAACGCGCTCGTCCGGGTGGACATGAGCGAGTACATGGAGAAGTTCTCGGTCTCCCGCCTGATCGGTGCGCCTCCCGGCTACGTCGGCTACGAGGACTCCGGCACGTTGACGAAGGCGGTCCGGCGCAAGCCGTACTCCGTCGTGCTGCTCGACGAGATCGAGAAGGCGCACCCGGACGTGTTCAACATCCTGTTGCAGGTGCTCGACGAGGGCCACCTCACGGACAACTACGGCCGCGCCATCGACTTCAAGAACACGGTCATCATCATGACCTCGAACCTGGGCGCCCGCGACATTACGAAGGGGAAGGTGCTCGGCTTCCAGCAGCCGGACGGCCACGGCTCCTACGACGTCATGCAGAGCAAGGTGCGCGACGAGATCGAGCGCGCCTTCAACCCCGAGTTCCTCAACCGCGTGGACGACATCATCGTCTTCCACCCGCTCAATCGGGAACAGATCGGCGAGATCGTCCACATCATGCTCAAGGACGTGCACGCCCGCCTCGCCGAGGAGGAGCTGCGGCTCACGATCTCGGACCCGGCGATCCGGTTCCTCGTCGACAAGGGCTACGACGAGGCGTTCGGCGCGCGACCGCTCCGCCGCGCCATCCAGCGCTATCTCGAGGACCCGCTCTCCGAGAAGATCCTCGCCGCCGACACCGGCCCGAACGACGAGATCGACGTCGACCTCTCGGCGGAGGGGGACACCCTCGACTTCAAGATCCTCACTTCCACGAAGACGTGATGCCCAGAGCAGGACGGCTGGAAACCGCGTCCCCCGGGCGCGCGGCCGTGGTTCCGGCCGCTCACCGGGGGCGCGGCGCGAATGGCCCGATGAAGCGCCCCGCCGTGCGCCGGCGAGCCGGCGCGACCGCGATCGTCCTCGCCGCCCTCGCGGTGCCGCTGACCGCCGGCCGCCTCCGGGCGCAGCAGCCGCCGGCGGCCCGCGCCACCCCGCCGGCCGTCGTCGTCGACACCGTCGTGATCGAGGGCGCCTCCCGGCTGCGGCCGGAAGTCATCGCGACGACGCTGGGCATTCGGGCGGGCGACCGGGTCACGCTCTCGGACATCCAGGAGGCGATCCACCGGCTGTGGGCGACCGGTCAGGTCTCGGACGTGCAGGTGAACGCGCAGCCGATCGGACCCGGCGACGACGCCCCCGTCCGCCTCACGTTCAATGTAACGGAGCGGCCCTTCATCACGGCGATCCGGATCAACGGGCTGGAGCATCTCAGCGCGGCGGCGATCCGGGACACCGCCAAGCTGAAGGAAGGGACGCCGTACGACCCGCAGAAGGTGGCGCAGGCGGAGGCGTATACGCGCAAGGCGCTGGCGGACAAGGGCTTCTGGCTGAAGAAGTTCGACTCCAGGACGGAGCCGGTCACGGGGAGTCCGGGCGAGGCGCGCCTCGTGATCGACGTGCAGGAGGGCAACCGCGTCACCATTGCGGATGTCGAGTTCGAGGGCAACAAGGTCTTCAGCGATGGCGATCTGCGTGCCGCGATGGGCACCAAGCCGGCAGGCTTCCTCTGGTTCCGTACCGGCAAGTACGACGAGGCGCAGCTCCGCCAGGACCTGCGGCAGCGCCTCCCGGAGTTGTACGGCGAGGAGGGCTACATCGATTTCGCCGTGCGCGGCGACACCATGATCGTGGATCCCCAGAGCGGGAACGCGAAGCTGCTCGTCCGGGTAGAGGAGGGGCCGCAGTACGTGCTCTCCGGCTTCGACATCGAGGGCAACCACCGCTTCGCGAGCGAGACGCTGGAGAAATACTTCCGCTCTCCCGCGGGCGGTCTGTTGAGCAACCTGGGGATCGCGCGCCCGAAGGGGCAGAGGGACCGCACCCCGTTCGACCGCACCGCCTTCCAGAAGGCGACCGGACAGGTCGAGCAGCTCTACCGCAACTTCGGCTATCTCTACGCATCGGTGGAGCCGGTCGTCGAGAAGACGGAAACCACGTCCGGCGAGCCGGCCGTCGACGTGGCCTGGCAGATTCGCGAGGGGCAGCCCGCTTACGTCGACCGCGTCGCGATCGAAGGCAACACGTACACGCACGAGGACGTCATCCGCGACCGGATCTACCTCCTGCCGGGCGACGTCTACAGCGAGGACGCGCTGATCCAGAGCTACCAGGCGATCCAGGGCCTCGGCTTCTTCGAGACGCCGATGCCCGCGCCGAAGATCGAGCAGACCGACAGCGGCGACGTCGACATCACGTTCGTCGTGAAGGAGAAGCAGACCGGCTCCGTCAACTTCGGCACCGCGCTCGGCGGCTACGGCGGCCTCGCGGGCTTCATCGGCTACGACCAGCCCAACCTCTTCGGGCAGGCGAAGTCCGGTCATCTCCGCTGGGAGTACGGCCGCTTCACCAACAACTTCGAGGCGAGCTACAGCGACCCCTCGATCCTCGGGACGCGCTACAGCGGCTCCGTCTCCCTGTTCAGCGCCCGCAACGACTTCGGCCGCGCCTTCCAGTTCAATGAAGGCCTCTTCCGGCGTACCGGCGGAACGCTCCAGTTCGGATTCCCCATGCCCACGGACCGTTTCACGCGGGCGACGATCGGCTATTCGCTCGTGCGCACGAGCTACAGCCAGTTCGACCCGACGCAGACGACGACGCTTTTCCAGCTACCGCCCGGCATTCAGAGCTCCGTCACGCTCGGCCTCACGCGCAACACGTTGAACGGCACGCTGTTCCCGACCGCCGGCACACGGACGAGCCTGCAGGCGAGCTTCAACGGCGGCGTCTTCGGCGGAGACGGTACCTTCCAGAAGTACATCGCCTCCGGAAGCTGGTACGTCCCCGTCGGGGAGCTGGGCGGCAACGGGGCGGGCGCACACCCGATCCGGCTCACGCTCGGCCTCACTGCGGAGGTCGGCGCCCTCTTCGGAGACGCCTCGCGGTTCCCCTTCGAGCGCTTCTGGATGGGCGGCGTTCAGTTCGGGGAACAGCTGCGCGGCTACGATGAAACGACGATCACGCCGCTGGGGTACTTCGCGCGGGCGAACGGCTCGCTGCCGCTCGAATCCCGGCTGGGCGACGCGTATCTTCGCCTGAGTGCCGAGTACGCCGTGCGCCTCAACGACAACCTGTCGGTCTCGGCGTTCTACGATGCCGGCAATGTGTGGAGCGACCCGGCCGCCATCGACCCGACGCGCCTCTTCCGGGGCGCCGGCGTGGGTCTGACGATCGTGACGCCGTTCGGCCCGCTCGGGCTCGATTACGCGTACGGCTTCGACAAGGTGCCGCCGGGGTGGCAGCTCCACTTCAAGCTTGGACAGGTCTTCTAACCAGGGGAAAGAACCCGAGATATGATCAAACACGCGCTCCTAACCGTCGCCGCCGTGGCCACCCTCGCGGCGCCGGCTTCGGCGCAGCAGCAGCCGACGCCGAAGTACGTCTACATCAACTCGCAGAAGATCATCGCGCAGGCGCCGGGCGCGAAGGAGGCGCAGGCGGCCTTCGACAAGCAGATGAGCGGCTATCGCGGCGAGCTGCAGAAGCTCGAGGCCGACATCAAGTCGATGGTGGACGAGTATCAGAAGAAGGAATCGATGCTCACGGCCCAGGCGAAACAGCAGCAGCAGGACGCGATCCGGAAGAAGCAGCAGGAGTACCAGCAGCGCGCCCAGGAGCTGGAGCAGGAGGCGAATCAGAAGCAGCAGGAGCTGGTGAAGCCGATCATGGACAAGATCCAGACGGTGATCGACCAGCTGCGCAACGAGCGCAACTACGCGATGATCTTCGACGCCGCCGGCGGCGGCCTCATCGCGGCGGACTCCTCGCTCGACATCACCGACGAGGTGATCGCGCGCCTGGGCAAGCTCGCCGCCTCCAAGTAGCGCCTCCGGTCCGATCCCGACCGCCCGGCCACATCCTCACCCTCGTGAAGGCCTCCGAGATCGCCCGCCTCGTCGGTGGCACGCTGGCGGGCGCCGGTGATCCGGAGATCACGGGCGTGACGAGCCTCGAGCGCAGCACGCCGAGCGACCTCTCGCTGCTTGCTAGCGCCCGTTACCTCCGGTATCTTCCGCCCGCTCGCGCGGGGGCGATCCTCGTCGCGGAGGAGCTGGCCGACTCGGTGCCGCCGGAGCGGCCGCGGATCGTCGTTCCGCGCGTCCACGCCGCCCTCGCCCGCATCCTCGACACGCTCTATCCGGAGCCGCCCCGCCCCACGGGGATCCACCCGACCGCGGTGATCGGCGCCGGCGCCGAGATCGGGCCGGACGCGGCGCTCGACGCCTACGCGATCGTGGGAGCGGGCGCGCGGCTGGGGGCCCGCGTGAGCGTCGGCGCCCATGCCGTGATCGGCGCCGGCTGCGAGATCGGCGACGACGTCGTCCTCCACCCCCACGTGACGCTCTACCGCGGGGTACGCGTCGGGCCGCGGACGGTCGTACATTCCGGCTGCCGCCTCGGCGTGGACGGATTCGGCTACACGGCCGATTCCGGCGGGATGCGCAAGGTGCCGCAGATCGGGACGTGCGAGATCGGTGCAGACGTCGAGATCGGCGCGAACAGCACGATCGACCGGGGCTCGATCGGGCCGACGTCGATCGCCGACGGCGTCAAGATCGACAACCTGGTGCACATCGCGCACAACGTGACGGTGGGCGAGAGCGCAATCATCGTGGCGCAGGTGGGTGTGGCGGGCAGCGTCGAGATCGGCCGGGGCGCGACGCTGGCGGGGCAGGCCGGGATCTCGGGCCACCTCGAGATCGGGGAGGGCGCCACGATCGCGGCGCAGGCCGGCGTGATCGGCGACGTGCCGGCGGGTGAGACCTACAGCGGCTATCCCGCCCGGCCGCACCGGGAGGCGATGCGGGCGAGCGCGGCGCTGTTCCGCCTTCCGTCGCTGGTGCGGCGGATACGCATGCTGGAGCGCGCCGTCTTCGGGGCGCGATCGGGAGGGGAATGAGCGAAGCGCGACAGCAGACGATCGGGGCGGACACGGCGTTCGAGGGCGTTGGCCTGCACACGGGCGAGACGACGCACCTCCACTTCCGGCCCGCGGCGCCCGACCACGGCATCCGTTTCCGGCGTGTCGACCTCGAGGGAGCGCCGGAGGTTTCGGCGTGCCTGGACCGCGTCACTTCCACGGAGCGCGGAACCACGCTCGGCGAAGAGCCCGCGCGCGTGCACACGGTCGAGCACCTGCTCGCGGCGGCTTCCGCGCTCCGTCTGGACAACCTCCTCGTGGAGCTCGACGGGCCCGAGGTCCCGATCGGCGACGGCAGCTTCCGTCCTTTCTTCGATCGCCTCCGGGACGCCGGCGTTGAAGCGCAGCAGCAACCGGCGCGCTTCATCGACCTCCAGGAGACGCTCAGCGTGAGCGGCCCCGCCGGCGCCTCCTACGTGGCGGTGGCGGCCCCGGCGCTTCGTCTCTCGACGACGATCGAGTTCGACCACCCGCTGATCCGCCGGCAGTTCGCTTCCTTCGAAGTCGACCCGGAGCACTTCGCGACGGAGCTCGCGCCGGCGCGGACGTTCGGCTTCCTGCACGAAGCGGAGCAGTTGCGCAGCCGCGGCCTGGCGCAGGGCGCGACGCTGGACAACGCGCTGGTGCTCGACGACGAGGGGCTGGCGGGGGGCGAGCTGCGCTTTCCGGACGAGTTCGTGCGCCACAAGATGGGGGACATCGTCGGGGACCTCGCGCTGCTGGGGCGACGCGTGCGGGCGCACGTGGTGGCGGATCGACCGAGCCACGCGGGGAACCTGGCGCTGGCGCGCGAGCTGGAGGCGAGCGAGAAGCGGCAGCGCCGCGAGGGGATCGTCGACATCCAGAAGATCATGCAGTATCTGCCGCATCGCTATCCGATGCTGCTGGTCGACCGTATCATCGAGTTCGAGCCGGGCAAGCGGATCGTCGGCATCAAGAACGTGACGATCAACGAGCCGTTCTTCCAGGGCCACTACGTGATCACGCGCGGGCACCCGGTCATGCCCGGCGTACTGGTGATCGAGGCGATGGCCCAGGTGGGCGGCCTGCTGCTGCTCGATGCGGTCGAGAAGCCGGAGGAGCAGGTGATCTATTTCATGTCGTTGGACAACGTGAAGTGGCGGCGGCCGGTGACGCCCGGCGATCAGATCCGCTTCGAGCTCGAGGTGCTGCAGCTGCGCACCCACGTCGCGCGGATGCGCGGCGTCGGCACCGTCGACGGCAAAGTGGTGGCCGAGGCGGAGATGATGGCGCGGATCGTGAACGGTTGAGCGACGTGAGCCGTCTGCTTCGGAGCGACGCGGCGAGCGAGCCGCAGGTCCACCCGACCGCCATCGTCGACGCAGACGTCGAGCTGGGGGCGGACGTGGTCGTGGGGCCGTACGCCGTCCTCGGTCCGGGCGTCACGATCGGCGATCGTTCCGTGATCGGGCCGCACGTCCTCGTGGAGCGGGATACGACGATCGGCGAGGACTGCCGCGTCCACAAGGGCGCCGCCCTCGGCACCGATCCGCAGGACCTGAAGTACGACGACGAGCCCACGCATCTCTACGTGGGCGATCGCACCGTCGTCCGCGAATACGCCACCCTCAACCGCGGGACACAGGCGCGCGGCCGCACCGACGTGGGCGCCGACTGTCTCCTGATGGCGTACGCGCACGTGGCGCACGACTGTTCGATCGGCGATCACGTCATCCTCTCGAACGCCGTCAACATGGGCGGCCACGTCGAGATCCAGGAATGGGCGATCGTCGGCGGCATCACGGCGATCCATCAGTTCGCGCGCATCGGCGAGCACGCCTTCGTCGGCGGCGCTTCCCGCGTCTCGAAGGACGTGCCGCCGTTCGTGCGCGCCGCCGGCAATCCGCTCGAGCTGGCGGGCCTCAACTCCGTCGGCCTGCAGAGACGGGGCATCCCCGAGGCGGTGCGCTCGGAGCTGAAGCGGGCCTACCGGCTCCTCTTCCGCTCGGGCCTGAACGTGACGCAGGCGCTGGCGCGGGCGGAGACGGAGCTCGCGCCGATCCCGGAGGTACGCCGCCTCATCGACTTCATCGCCCGAAGCGAGCGCGGTGTCCAGCTCTGAGGCGGCCGCCGCGGGCGCGGGAGGCGACGCGGACGCGGGAGGCGACGCCTTCCGCGTCGGCGTGGTCGGCGTGGGGAGTCTCGGCTATCATCACGCCCGCATCCTGCGCGACCTGCCGGGCGCGCGGCTCGTGGGCGTGCACGACGCCGATGCCGCGCGCCTGGGCGAGGTGGGGCGTCGCCTCGAAGTGGAGACCTTCGCTTCGCTGGAGGCGCTGCTCGACGTGGTGGGCGCGATCGTCATCGCCGTGCCGACGCGGGCGCACGAGGCGGTGGCCATCGCTGCACTCGAGCGTGGATTGCCGGTCCTGATCGAGAAGCCGATCGCGCCGACCCTGGAGGCGGCCGATCGCATTCTCGCGGCGGCGGAGCGAAGCGGGGCGGCGGTCCAGATCGGGCACGTCGAGCGCTTCAACGCCGCGTTGCGTGCGTGCGAGCCCTACCTGGACCAGCCGCTCTTCGTTGAATCGCACCGGCTCGCGCCGTTCGGCGTGCGTGGCACCGACGTGGCGGTCGTGCTCGACCTGATGATCCACGACCTCGACCTGGTGCTCAGCATGGTTCGCCGACCGGTGGCGTCGATCGCGGCGAGCGGCGTTCCTGTGCTCACGCCCAGCCCGGACATCGCCAACGCGCGGCTCGAGTTCGAGGGCGGCGGCGTGGCCAATCTCACGGCGAGCCGCGTGTCGCTGGAGCGCCTGCGCAAGATCCGCTTCTTTCAGCGCTCGGGCTATATCAGCCTGGACCTGGCCGCGGGGCGAGGCGAGTTCCTGCGGCTCCGGCCGGGGCTCCACTTCTCGCCCGGCGAGCCGATTCCCGCGAGCAAGCTGGAAGAGATCGTCGAGCGCGTGCCGCTCGAGGGGGACGGCGGGGAGCCGCTGCGTGAGGAGTTGAAGAGCTTCGTTTCCGCGCTGCGCGGCGAGGCCGACATCGCGGTGAGCGGACGCGAGGGCCGCGACGCGCTCGCCGTCGCGTTGGAGATCGTGAATCGGATCGAGAAGGATGTCGCTTCTTCACGTGCGCCGTGAGCGCAAGGGTCAGTACCGCGGAGGGCCGATGCGGCCGCCATCGCTGTGGAAGCTGGCGATCGGCCTCGCCCTCGTCGCCCTTCTGATCTGGAAGCTGAGTCGCCTCGCGTGATGCGCGCTCGGCCGGCGATCCTGCTCTCGGCGGGCGAGCCGTCCGGAGACCTGCACGGCGCGGCGGTCGCCGAGGCGCTGCGGCGGCGCTTCCCGGACGCGATGCTCTTCGGCCTCGGCGGCCGCCGCATGGAAGCGGCCGGCGTCGAGCTGCTCGCTGACCCGGACCGTCTGGCGGTGATGGGGTTCGCGGAGGTCGTGCGGCACCTGCCGTTCTTCATCGGGCTCATGCGGCGCCTCGAGCGCGAGATGCGCTCCCGCGGCGCGTCGCTCGTGCTCCCGATCGACTATCCCGGCTTCAACCTGCGCCTGGCGCGCCGCGCCCGCCGCGCGGGCGTGCCCGTCCTCTACTACATCGCGCCCCAGGTGTGGGCGTGGCACGGCAGCCGGGCCCGCCAGCTCGCCGACGCGGCCGACCGCCTCGCCGTCGTCTTCCCGTTCGAGGAGGACGTCTTCCGGCGTTCCGGCGCCAGCGTGGAGTTCGTGGGCCACCCGCTCGCTGACGCGGCGCCGGTCTCCGCGACGCGTGAAGCGTTCTGCGCCGCCCTCGGGCTCGACCCCGCCCGCCCGATCCTCGCCCTCTTTCCCGGCTCGCGAATTCAGGAGGTACGGCGCCACATCTCCCTCTTCGCGGCGACGTCGGCCACGCTGCGCGCGCGGCTGCCGACGCTGCAGCCGGTGCTCGCCGCCGCCGCGGGCGTCGCCGACGCGGAGTACGCGGACGCCGACTTTCCGCGCACGGCCGACTCGCGCGGCCTGCTGGCGCACGCCGCCGCTGCGCTGGTGAAGTCCGGCACGACCACGGTGGAAGCGGCGCTGGCGGGCACGCCGATGGTGATCGTCTATCGTACGCACCCGTTGACCTTCTTCCTGGCGCGGCGCCTCGTCGAAGTGGACCACATCGGAATGGCGAATCTGATCGCGGGCCGGCGCGTGGCACCGGAGTTCGTGCAGCACGAAGCGACGCCGTCCGCGCTCGCCGCCGCGCTGCTCCCGCTGCTCGGCGAGGCGTCGCCGGAGCGCGCCCGGATGGTCGAGGCGCTCGGCGAGGTGCGAGAGGCGCTGACGGCCGGGACGGGGGAGCCGGTGGCGGAGCGCGTGGCGGGGATCGCGGCCGCGCTGATCGAAGCGCATGACCGCGCGTGAGCGACGCGGCAAACCGTTGCGGCGCGCCATCGTGCGCGGCCTCGCCACGCCGCTCCTCGACCTCCTCATGGCGACGCTGCGCTTCGACGTCCTCCGCGATCCGGAGTACGAGGCGCTGCGGCGGCGGTCCCGGCCCGTCGTGTTCGTGCTCTGGCACGGGCGGCTCCTGCCGCTCAGCTACCTGCACCGCGGCGAGGGCGTGATGGCACTGATCAGCCGCTCGCGTGACGGCGACGACGTCACCGCGCTGATGCGCCACTGGGGCTTCGTCGCGGCGCGCGGCTCCAGCTCGCACGGCGGCAGCGAAGCGCTCCGCGACGTCGTCCGGGCGGCGCGGTCCGGGCACAGTCTCGCGATCACGCCGGACGGGCCGCGCGGCCCGCGCGAGCGGATGAAGCTCGGCGCGCTGACCGCGGCCCAGCTCAGCGGCCTGCCCGTGGTGCCTGTCGCCGCCGGGGCGCGCCGCGCGTGGTGGATCGAGGGCTGGGACCGTTTCCTCGTCCCTCGACCGTTCGCCCGCGTGCGCGTCGCCTACGGCGCACCGAGGATGATTTCCGCGGAGGCCGACCGGCCGTCCCTCTCGCGCATCGCCGCGCAACTGGAGGCCGACCTCGCCACATTGATGCAGGTCGTGGATGGTGACGATGGCGCCGGCCGGTGACCGCCGGCCGTGGAGCCACCGCTGGCTGCACGGCGGCGGCGGCGCGCCCGGCGCGCTGCTGCGGTCCGCGCTCCTTCCGGCGGAGTGGGTCTACCGGCTGGCCGCCGGCGCGCGCGGCGTCGCCTACGACCACGGCATGCTGGCCGTCGTCTCGGCGGGGGTGCCGGTCGTCAGCGTGGGCAACCTCGCCGTGGGCGGCAGCGGCAAGACGCCGTTCACGCGCTGGCTCGTCGACCGCCTGCTGGCACGCGCTCGACGCCCGGCGGTGCTCCACGGCGGCTACGCCGAGGACGAGCCCGCGCTGCACCGCGGCTGGCACCCCGACGTTCCGGTCTACGCGGCGCGGGACCGGGTCGCGAGCGCGCGGGCGGCGGTGGCGGCGGGCGCGGACGTCCTCGTGCTCGACGACGGCTTCCAGCATCGTCGCCTGCGACGCGACCTGGACGTCGTGCTCGTCTCCGCGGAAAGCCGCGAGCGGCCGCCGCACCTCCTGCCTCGAGGCCCGTGGCGGGAGCCCCTCACGGCGCTGCGCCGCGCCGGCCTCGTCGTCGTCACGCGGCGGGCGGCGGATGCCGGCGCGGCCGGCGAGCTTGCGGCGCGCCTCTCGGCGCGCTGCGCGGCGCCGATCGCGCGCGTGTGGATACGGCCGGCCGCGTGGCGCGACCCGGCCGGCGCGGAGACGCCGGCGCCCGCCGGGCCGGTGCTCGCGGTGGCCGGCGTCGCGGATCCGGAGGCGTTCTTCGCGAACGCGGCCGACGCGGGCGCCCGCGTCGCCGAGCGTCTCGTCTACCCGGACCACCACGCCTACGACGGCGCGGACGCCGCCGCCATCCGCGATCGTGCCGCCGGCCGCGCGGTGGTCACGACGGCGAAGGACGCCGTGAAGCTGACGACGCTCGGCGCGCCGGCGGACCTCCGCATCCTGGTGCAGGAAGTGGTCGTGGAGGAGGGCGAGGCGATGCTCGAAACCGCGATCGACCGGGTGCTCGCGTGACCGAGGACCGCACCGACCTCCTCGTCGTCGGCAGCGGCATCGCCGGACTGACCTTCGCGCTGCGCGCCGCCCAGCGCGCGGACGTCACGATCGTCACCAAGAAGAAGCGCGCGGACTCCAGCACCAACCATGCACAGGGCGGCGTGGCGGCCGTGATGGACGCCGCCGACAGCGTGGCCGCCCATGTGCGCGACACGCTCGTCGCGGGCGCCGGTCTCTGCCACCTGCGTCGGGTCGAGGCGGTTGTGCGCGACGGCCCCGCGCGCGTGGCGGAGCTGATCGCCTGGGGGGCCCGCTTCAGCGGCGCGCCGGACCACCTCTCGCTCGGCCGCGAGGGCGGCCATTCTCATCGCCGGATCGTGCACGCGCGCGACCGCACCGGGCGCGAGATCGAGCGCGCCCTCCTCGACCGGGTCGCGGAGCACCCCCGCATCCGCGTCCTCGAGGACCACGTCGCCGTCGAGCTGACGGTGGGCGTGTGCCGCCGCACCGGCCGCCCGCGCTGCGCCGGAGCCGTCGTGCTCGACGAGGCGGCCAACCGACTCCTCTGGACCCGGGCGCGCTGCACCCTCGTCGCAACCGGCGGCCTCGGCCGCATCTACCGCCACACGACGAACCCGGCGATCGCCACCGGCGACGGGCTGGCGCTCGCGGCCCGCGCCGGCGTCGCGCTCGCCAACCTCGAGTTCGTCCAGTTCCACCCCACGGCCCTCTACCCCGCCGAAGAGCGCGCGGCGCTGATCTCCGAAGCGGTGCGCGGGGAGGGTGCGGTGCTGCGACGTCGCGACGGCAGCGACCTGATGCGCGGCGTCCACCCGCTCGGCTCGCTCGCGCCGCGCGACGTGGTGGCCCGAGCGATCGACCGCGTGCTGAAGGAGAGCGGCGACGAATACGTCCTGCTCGACCTCTCGGCGATCCCGGAACGTGTCGTCGCCGAGCGGTTCCCCAACATCCGCGAGGAGTGCCGCCGCGCCGGAATCGACATTCCGCGCGATCCGATCCCCGTCGTCCCGGCCGCGCACTACGTCTGCGGCGGCATCCGGACCGATCTCGAGGGACGCACCTCGCTGGCCGGGCTGCGCGCAGCCGGCGAGGTGGCCTGCACGGGTCTCCACGGCGCGAACCGGCTCGCGTCGAACTCACTGCTCGAGGCGCTCGTGATGAGCCACCGCGGCGCGCTCGCGCTCGCCGAGGACCTCGAAGCCGCTCCCGCCTCCGTCGCGCCGCCGCTCTCCACGCTCGGCGAGGCTGTCGACGCCGCCGCCGCCGCCGCGTTGCGCGAGATCCGCACGCGCGTCCGCCACCTGATGTGGGACGACGCCGGGATCGTGCGCTCGAGCGCGCGGCTGCGGCACGCCGCGAGCCGGCTGGACGCCCTCGGCGGCGAGGCGGCCGGCCACCTGCGCCGTCACGGCGCGTACGCCGACGTCGTCCGGACGGCGAACGCTCTCGCCGCCGCGAAGCTGGTCGTGGCGTGCGCGAGGCGGCGGCGCGAGAGCCGGGGCCTCCACTACACGGTCGACCACCCTCACCGGGACAACGAACGCTTCCTGCGGGACACGGTGGTCACCGGAGCAGGCGGGAGGGCGGAGCCGTGAAGGTGGCGGTGGTGGCCGTCGGCCGGCCGGGCCGGCTGCTACGTCCGGCGATCGCCGAGTACGAGCGGCGCGCCGCGCGTTACTGGAGCCTCGAGACTTACGAGGTGAGGGAAGAGAAGGCGAGCCGGGTTGCCGACGAAGCGGAGATCCGGGCGGCGGAGACGCGCCGGTTGCTCGGCCGGGTGCCGGAGGGGTTGCGCGCGGCCGCGTTGACGCGCCTCGGCGACGCATGGTCTTCGACCGAGCTGGCGCGACGACTGAGCGACCTCGCCGTGCACGCCCTGCCGGGGATCGCCTTCCTCGTCGGCGGTGCCTACGGCCTCGATCTCCGGGAACTGCCGCGCTCGACGTTGCGGATTTCGCTCGGACCCGCGACGCTCCCCCACGAGCTCGCGCGGCTCGTGCTCGCGGAGCAGCTCTACCGTGCCGGCACGATCGTGAGAGGCGAACCGTACCACAAGGGATGAAATGGCCATAGCTGGCGGCGACGCGAACCTCGAGATCCACCTCCGGAGTCTCGGAGAGTCCCGGCTCGTCCGCGACTATCTCGCGGGGGCCGAAGCGCTCCGGCCGTTCTACAACGGCAGCCCCTGGAGCCTCGAATCCTACCGCCGCAAGTGCCGTGAGGTGGATCGCCGCTTCGACGCCGGCGCACGGGACGCGATGGCGCGCGCGATCACGCCCTCCAGCGAGCGGGCCGCGGCAAAGCTCGCACGCGTGGTGGAGGAAGGCGGTTTCCTGGTCACGACCGGCCAGCAGGCGGGTCTCTTCAGCGGGCCGCTGTACACGACCTACAAGATCCTCTCGACGATCCAGCTCGCCGCGGCGCTCGAACGGGCCCTGGACCGGCCCGTCGCCCCGCTCTTCTGGGCCGGCACGGAGGACCACGACTGGGCCGAGGTCGACCACACCTACGTCCTCGACACGAGCAACGAGCTCTGTCGCATCGACGTCGTCCAGCCGCCCGACGCGCCGCCGGTCTCGATGGCGCACCGCCGGCTCGGCCCCGAAATCGACGCCGCGCGCGCCGCCCTCGAGCGCGCGCTCCCGCCCACCGACTTCACCCCCGCCCTCCTCGACGCCGTCGCCTCCGCCTACAGTCAGGGGACGACGATGGGCGCCGCGTTCCGCGACCTGCTCCGCGAGTGGTTCGCCCCGTTCGACCTGCTGCTCACGGACGCGGCCCACCCGCAGGTGAAGGCGCTCTCGGCCGGCTTGCTCCGCCGCGAGGTCGAGCACGCGGCGCAGGCGGAAGCCGCCGTCGCACGCCAGACGGCGCGCCTCGAAGCCGCAGGATACGACGCTCAGGTCACCGTCGTCTCCGGCGCGGCCAACATCCTCTTCGAGGACGAGCACGGCCGCGACCGGATCGCGCGCGAGGGCGAGGGTTGGATCGCTCGCGGCGGCGCCGTGCGCTGGTCGGACCGCGAGCTGATGGCCGCACTCGAGGCGGCGCCCGAGCGCTTCTCACCGAACGTGCTCCTGCGGCCGGTCGTGGAGAGCGCCGTCTTCCCGACGCTCGCGTACGTCGCGGGGCCCGCCGAGCTGACGTACTTCGCGCAGCTCGGCGGCATCTTCGCGGGACACCACGTCGAGATGCCGATCGTCTTTCCTCGCCATGCGGCGGCGGTCGTCGAGCCGAAGGTGCGCAAGGTCCTCCACAAGTTCGACCTCGACATCGCCGACCTCGAGCCGCCCCTCCACGAGATCGCCTCCCGCTTTGCGCGCGACGAGCTGCCCCGGGATGTGGCGGATGGCCTCGCGGCGCTGCGACGCTCGATCCAGGAGGGCTATGGCGCGCTCGAGACCGCGGCGCGCCAGGTGGATCCCACGCTCGAGGGGCCGGCCCGATCGGCGCGCGCCTCGAGCTTCAAGGAGCTCGATCATTTCGAGAAGAAGGTGCTGCGGCAGCTCAAGGAGCGGAACCGCATCAGCCTGCGGCAGATCGAGAAGGCGCGGGCGAACCTCTTTCCGGACGGCCGCCCGCAGGAGCGGGTGTTGAACCCCGCCCATTTCCTCGCCCGCTTCGGCTCCGACTTCCTGCGCATGCTCGCCGATCGGTTCCAGGTGGATCCGCCCGGCGAGGCGCCCGACTGGGGTCCCACGGTCGTCGCCTGAGCGCATGGAACTTGCCGCGAGCCCCAGGAAGGATAAGCTTTCACGCAAATGTATGTCATCGTAATCATCCTCGCCCTGATGATCCCGCTCCTCGCGATCCTGCTCGATTCGCAGCTCGGTCGCGCGCTGGCCGGGCGCCTGGAGCGGAATCCGAGCCTCCCCTCCGAGGGCGAGGGAGTGGAGCCGCGCGTCGCCGCCCTGGAAGCGGAGATCGAGCGTCTCGCCCAGGAAGTCAAACGCCTCGAGGAAGAGACCCGCTTCACGCAGCAGTTGCTCGAGGGGCGCGGCGCGTCCGACACCCCGACGCTCCCGCCCGGCGGGCAAGCGCGTGGCGAAGCCGGAGAGTGAATCGCCCGAACCGGCGGAGGCGGACGCGGTAGAACCGGCGCAGCGGCCCGCCGCGCCGCCGCGTGGCCGCTCGGCGCAGTGGGTCGCCGGCGGCATCTTCCTGAGCCGCATCTCCGGGCTGGTCCGCGCCCGCATCTTCACCGGCTACTTCGGCACCGGCGTCGCCGCCGACGCGTTCAACGCGGCGCTGCGTATGCCGAACGTGCTGCAGAACCTGCTGGGGGAGGGGACCCTCAGCGCGTCCTTCATCCCGGTCTACGCCGAGCTATTGAAGGAGGGCAGGGAGGAGGAGGCGGGACGCGTCGCCGGCGCCGTCTTCGCGATCCTGCTCGCCCTGGCCGGGGGACTCGCTCTGCTCGGCGTGCTCGCGGCGCCGCTCATGGTGGACATCTTCACCACCGGTTTCAGCGGCGCGCAGCGCGAGCTGACGATCGCCTGCGTCCGCATCATCTTCCCGATGACCGGCGTGCTCGTCCTCTCCGCCTGGTCGCTCGGCATCCTCAACAGCCACCGCCGCTTCTTCATCCCCTACGTCGCGCCCGTGCTGTGGAACGCCGCGATGATCGCGACGCTCGTGGCGCTCGGCGGCCGGCTGCGCCCGGAGCGCCTCGTGGTCGCCGTCGCGTGGGGCGCGCTCGCCGGCGGCGTTCTGCAGTTCCTCGTGCAACTCCCGTGGGTGCTGCGCCTCGAACGCAGTCTCCGCATCCGCTTCGACACGCGCCTGCCCCGCGTCCGCGAGGCGATCTCCAACGCCGTGCCCGCGATCCTCGGCCGCGGGGTCGTGCAGGTGAGCGCCTACGTCGACGTCTGGCTCGCCTCCTTCCTAGCCGAGGGCGCCGTCGCCGTCATGACCTACTCGATGACGCTCTACCTGCTGCCGATCAGCCTCTTCGGCATGTCCGTCGCCGCGGCCGAGCTGCCCGAGCTCGCCCGCGAGCGCGGCGGCGCCGCCGCGCCCCTGCGCGAGCGCGTGAACGCGGGGTTGCGCCAGATCTACTTCTTCGTCGTCCCGTCCTTCGTCGGCTTCCTCGCCCTCGGGGACGTCATCGTGGCCGCCCTCTATCAGAACGGCGCCTTCGGACGCGGCGATACGCTGCAGGTCTACGTCACGCTCGCGGCGTTCAGCGTCGGGCTCGTCGCCTCCACCGGAACGCGCCTCTTCTCCTCCACCTTCTTCGCGCTGCACGACACGCGTACGCCAGCCAAGACGGCGGCGATCCGCGTCCTCATCTCCGGCGTGCTCGGCGCCGCGCTCATGTTCCCCTTCTCCCACGTCGAAGTCGCGCCGGGGAAGGCGCTCGGTCCCGCGGGCCTCGGGCTCGGCGCGGGGGTGGGCGCGTGGGTGGAGTGGTGGATCCTGCGACGCTCCCTGCGGCCCGCGCTGGGCGACGTAGGCGCCGGCGGCGCCACGCTCTTCCGCATGTTCGCCGCCGCCCTCCTCGCCGCCGGCGTCGGCCGGACCGTCGCCTACGTGCTGCCGCCGATGCACGTGATCCCGCGCGCCGCGATCGTCCTCCTCCCGTTCGGGCTCACCTACCTGGGCGTGGCCCACGTGCTCGGACTCCGCCAGGGCGAGCGCGTGCTCCGTCGCCTGCTGCGCCGCGGTTGACCGCGCCGGAACGGCTCGGGACCCGGTCGGGGTAGTACGGACCCGTGACGATCGACACCTTCGAGCGAAAGCTCCGCCATCTGCCCACGCGACCCGGCGTGTACGTCTTCCGCGACGCCGAGGGCGCGATCCTCTACATCGGGAAGGCGAAGTCGCTGCGCTCGCGCGTGCGCAGCCATCTCTCGCCGGACCCGACGTCGATCAAGAACCGCGAGATGGTGCGGCGCATCGCGGACGTCGAGACGATCGTGGTGGGATCGGAGGCGGAGGCGCTGCTGCTCGAGGCGAACCTGATCAAGGCGCACCACCCTCCCTTCAACATCCAGCTCCGGGACGACAAGCGCTACCCGTACATCAAGGTGACGCTGGCGGAGCCGTTCCCGCGCGTCTACGTCACCCGCCGCCTCGACAACGACGGCTCCCGCTACTTCGGTCCCTACACCGAGGTGGGACCGATGCGGCAGGCGCTGGAAGTGATCAAGCGCCTTTACACCGTCCGCAGCTGCCGCTACGACCTCCCCTCCGACGCGCCCGCCCGGCCGTGCCTCGACTACCACATCGGACGCTGTCTCGCGCCGTGCGTCGGCCTGCAGTCGCGCGACGAATACCGCGCCATGATCGACGAGATCCTCGACGTGCTCGGCGGCCGCATCGATCCCGTGCGCGCGCGCGTCCAGCGCGACATGGACCGCACCGCCGAGGCCATGGACTTCGAGCGCGCCGCGATCCTGCGCGACGTCCTCACGGGCCTCGACGCCATCGCCCGCCGCCAGCGCGCGATCGACGTGCGGGGCGGCGACCAGGACGTGCTCGGCCTGGCGCGCGACGGAGACGAGGCCTGCCTCGTCCTGATGCGCATCCGCGACGGCAAGCTGCTGGGCCGCGAGACGCGTTTCTTCGACGGCGTTGCGGAAGAGGACGACGTCGCCGTCCTCGCCGCCGGCGCGGTCGCGCTCTACCTCGGCCGCGGCGAGCACGGCACCTCCGACCTGCCGCGCGAGGTTCTCCTCCCGCACGACTTCGACGACCGCGAGAGCCTCGCCGAGGTGCTCGGCGAGCGCGCCGGCCGCAAGGTCCGCACGCACGCGCCCGTTCGCGGAGCCAAGCGCCGCCTCGTCGAGCTCGCCAACCAGAACGCGCGCCACCTCCTCGAGGAGCGCGCCGTCCTCGCCGAGCACGTCGACGTGCGCGCCGACGACCTCCTCTACGAGCTGCAGGAGGCGCTGGAGCTGAAGATCGTGCCGCGCATGATCGCCTGCTTCGACATCTCCCACACTCAGGGGACCGAGGTCGTGGGAAGCGCCGTCGTCTTCCTCAACGGCGAGCCGGCGAAGGCCGAGTACCGCCGCTTCCGCATCCGCGGCGAGTGGGGCAACGACGACTTCCGCTCCATGGCGGAGGTGGTCGGCCGCTATCTGCGCCGTCGTCTGGAGGAGGGCGCGCCGCTGCCGGAGCTCGTCGTGATCGATGGCGGGAAGGGGCAGCTCGGCGCCGCTCGCGCCGCGGCCGACGCGCTCGGCGCCGGCGACGTCGCCTTCTGCGCCCTGGCCAAGCGCGAGGAGGAGGTCTACCTTCCGGGCCGCGGACAGCCGATTCATCTACCCCGGTCGAGCCCCGTGCTCCGCCTGCTCCAGAGGCTGCGCGACGAAGCGCACCGCTTCGCACACGGCTACAATCGCAAGCTGCGGCGCCGCCGCACGCTGCGGAGCGAGCTCGGCGAGATCCCCGGAATCGGCCCGGTGCGCCAGCAGGCGCTGCTCACGCACTTCGGTAGCGTGCGCGCGTTGAAGGCCGCCAGTCCGGAGGAGATCGCACGCGTGCCGGGCTTCTCCGAGCGGCTCGCTAGCACGCTCGTCCACCACCTTAAGCGCTGAGCAGGCCGAGACCGAGGCCCCTGGCATGGTCCGTACCCGCTTCGCCCCGAGCCCTACCGGCAGCCTCCACGTCGGCAACGCGCGCATCGCGGTGCTCGACTGGCTCTTCGCGCGCCAGAACGACGGCGTCTTCGTCCTGCGCATCGAGGACACCGACGCCCGCCGCAACGTGGCTGGCGCGGAAGCACGCATCCTGGACGACCTGCGGTGGCTCGGTCTGGCCTGGGACGAAGGCCCCCAGACCGGGACCCCGACGTTCCCCGGTCCCAACGCGCCGTACCGCCAGAGCGAGCGCGCGCGCTTCTACGCCGAGTACGCCGAGTGGCTGATCGCGGCCGGCTGCGCCTATCCCTGCTACTGCTCTCCCGACGAGCTCGAAGCGCACCGCGCCGCCGCGCTCGCCGCCGGCGGCCAGCCTCACTACCCGGGCACCTGCCGCGACCTCACCGCCGCCGAGATCGCCGAGCACGAGCGCGCCGGCCGCGTGCCAGCCGTCCGCTTCCGCGTCCCCGCCGCCGATGAGCCGGTCGTCGTCCAGGACGCCGTGCGCGGCGCCGTCCGCTTCGACCGCGCCGAGATCGGCGACTTCGTCCTCCTCCGCTCCGACGGCCGCCCGACCTACAACTTCGGGGTGGTCGTCGACGACATCCTCATGGAGGTCACGCACGTGATCCGCGGCTCCGCGCACCTCTCCAACACGCCGCGCCAGGTGCTCCTTTTCGAGGCAATCGGCCACCCCACGCCGGTCTTCGCGCACGTGCCGATGGTGCTCGGGCCGGATCGGCAGACGCTCTCCAAGCGCCACGGCGCCCGCTCCCTCGCCGATTACCGCCGCGAAGGCTACCACCCCGACGCGCTCGTCAACTACCTCTCTCTGCTCTCCTGGTCCAGCCCCGACGGAGAGGAGTTCCTCACCCGCGAGCAGCTCCTGCGCGACATCTCCCTCGAGCGCATCCGCGCTTCCGACGTCGTCTTCGACCCCGCGAAGCTGCGCTGGCTCTCTGCCCGCCACATCGAGGCGATGCCCATCGGCGCCCTCGTCGCCGCCGTGTCCCCCTTCGTGGATCGGGACCGCTTCCCGATCTCCGACGATGCGCTCCCCATCGCCGTGCGCGCGGTCCGCACCCACCTCGCCACCTTCGGCGACATCGCCGGCCTCCTCGCTCCGTTCGTCGCGACTCGCCACGACGCCGCCGTGGCCGCGCGCTCCGAGCTGCGCTGCGACGACGCCGCACGAACCACCCTCGCCGCCGTCCGCGACGCGCTCGCGGCGCTCGATCCGTGGGACGAGGCCGCCGTCGAGGAGGCCCTCAAGCGCGCGGGTCGCACCGCGGGCGCCCGCGGGCGCGACCTCTTCATGCCGGTTCGCCTCGCGCTCACCGGCGAAGAGCACGGCCCGCCGCTCCCGGCGCTCCTCTCCGTCGTCGGCAGGGCCGAGAGCCTCCGGATCCTCTCCGAAACGGCCGACGATCGAGCCGTTTGACCATTTCCCGCGCGCTCCATACATTGGCGCGTTCTGAGCCCGATCCCGGAGTGGATGCGTTGCGCGAGCTCGTCTTCGATCCCTTCGCCGGCATCAGCGGGGACATGGTCCTCGGGGCCCTCGTCGACCTGGGGCTCGATCCCGATTGGCTGCGGGACCTGGTGGCCGACCTTCGCGTCCCCGACGTCCGCGTCGAGATCGGCCGCACCGCCCGTTGCGGCATCGACTGCGCCCGCGTCCGTTTCGAGATCCCCGCCGAATCGAAGCACCGCCACCTCTCCGACGTCCTCGAGATCGTCGACGCCTCCCCGTGCGCCTCGCGCGTGCGCGAGCGCGCGTCCGACATCTTCCGTCGCCTCGCCGCCGCGGAAGGCGAGGTCCACGGCGTCGCGCCCGAGCGCGTGCATTTCCACGAGGTCGGCGCCATCGACTCGATCCTGGACGTGCTGTGCGGCGTCGCCGGCGTGGCGGAGCTCGGCTTCGAGCGCGTCCGGACGCGGCCGGTCGCGCTGGGACGCGGCTGGGTCGACACGGCGCACGGACGCTTTCCGGTCCCCGCGCCCGCGACGCTCAAGTTGTTGCAGCGGTTGACGGTACGCGAAACCTCGCTGGAGGGGGAGTGTACCACTCCGACAGGTGCCGCCCTCCTCGCCGGACTGGTCGACGACGCGGACCCGCCCGCGGAATACATCGTGGTGGGCAGCGGCTACGGCGCCGGGGCGCGCGACCCGCGGGCGTATCCGAACTGCCTGCGGGCCGTCGCCGCGGAAGTCGCGGCCGTCTCCCGCCCGCTCTTCCTGGTGCAGGCGGATATCGACGACATGAGCCCCGAGTACGTGCCTCCCGCCCAGGACGCCCTGCTGGAGGCGGGCGCGCTCGACGCCGTCGCGACGCCGATCGGCATGAAGAAGGGGCGCGCGGCGCTGCGCCTGGAAGCGCTGGTGCCGGACGAGCGGCTCGACCTCGTGCTCGAGACGCTGTTCCGCGCCACGACCACGATCGGCGCTCGCTACTGGCCCGTGACCCGACCGGTGCTGGAGCGACTCGAAGAGGTGGTGGAGTGGCGTGGCCAGCGGCTGCGCCGCAAACGCGTCCGACTGCCCGGCGGCGGCGAGCGCGTGAAGGTCGAGTTCGATGACGTCGCGCGCGCGGCCGCATCGCTCGGTATGACGCCGCTCGAGGTCCGCACCTCCCTGGAAACGGAGGGCGCACACCTCACTGCGGACGAGTGAAGACGTCCCCGACGCTCGGGGATCGACAACCTTACCTACACTGGAGGATGGAACGGATGAACCGTACTCAAGGGCTCATCCTCGGCCTCTTGGCCACGTTGACCGTCGCCGCCTGCGCGTCCGGCGGGTCGGCCGGGGCTCAGACGGCCACGCCGAGTGCCGTCGCGGTGACCGCCGCGGCCGCGGACACGGCCGGGAAGCAGTACCCGCCCGGCCTCGCCAAGCCGAGCGAGACCGAGTTCACGCGCAAGGGCGACATCGCGCTCGTGAAAGCGCAGGCGACCAAGGAGCCGGCAGCCGCGAAGACGAGCTTCCTCGCCGCCGCGCAAGCGGCCGAGGAGGGTCTGCAGCAGGACAGCCTCAACCCGAAGCTCTGGCTCATCGCCGGGCAGGGGTACGCCGGCGCGGGCGAGATGGAGAAGGCGGACCGCGCGTTCGACCGCGCGCTCGAGATCTATCCGGCTTACGAGCCGAACATCGAAGCCGAGCGGGAGTCCGCGTGGATCGCCGCGTTCAACAAGGGCGTGCAGGAGATGCAGGCCGGTGAGAACGACGCCGCTATCGCCGATCTCGAATCGGCGCAGGCGATCTACCAGAAGCGGCCGGAGGGGCTCCTCAACCTCGCGATCCTCTACATCCGGAAGAGCGAGCCGCAGAAGGCGGCGGACACGTATCAGAAGGTCCTCGACCTCGTCCACAGTCCCCTCCGCTCGCAGCTTCCCGCCGAGGCCACGGCCGACTGGGACAAGTACGAGAAGATGGCCCGGAGCAACACGGCGCAGCTCTACGCCCAGGCGGGCGTAGCCGCCTTCCAGGACAAGAATTACGACGAGGCGACGAAGGACTTCGAGAACGCGCTCGAGATCAACAAGTACTACCGGGACGCGCTCCAGAACCTGGCGCAGGTGCTCTACATCAGGACCAACGAGCTCGAGCCGAAGCTCGATAGCGTCAGCGGCGCGGCGAAGCAGCAGCTCACGCAGCAGTTGAACCAGCTCTACGACCGCTATCGCGGCGTCGCGGAGAGGGCGTACGAGATGGATCCGTACAACAACAACGTGCTGCTCCTGCTCGCGCGGGCGTACCGCGGCCTCGGCGTGACCGCCCCGGATCAGGCGCAGACGAAGCAGTGGCAGGACAAGGCGCTCGACATCCTGCGCAAGCAGCAGGCGCTCCCCTTCCAGATCAGCAACTTCCAGGTCGCCATGGCCGACAGCGCCATCAACCTGAAGGGGCAGATCGAGAACCTGAACATGGACGAGGGCAAGGCGATCACGCTCAAGTTCACGATGCTCGACGAGAACGGCCAGGGCGTCGGCACCCAGCAGGTCACCGTGAACGCGCCGCCCAAGAACCAGGCGGCCCCCTTCGAGGTGCAGGTGCCGATCTCGGAGTCGGTTCTCGGCTGGAAGTACGAGCTGGTCCAGTGACGCCGCGGCGCTCGCGTTGAATCGGAGGGGGCCGCTCGGCCCCCTCCTTTTTTTCATGTATCTTGCGTACTGCGTCCGCAACTCGAAACCGACCACGAGGTGAGGCCATGGAAAGGTGTCCCCGCTGCGGCGATACGATCGCCGACAATGCCGACTACTGCCCAGCCTGCGGCCACGTCCTCCGCGCCGCCACCTGCGAACGCCACCCGGACCGTCCCGCCGTGGGCGTCTGCGTGGTCTGCGAACGCACGCTGTGCCGCGAGTGCGACCATCCCGATGGCGGCGTCCACCGCTGCGAGACGCACGCCGACATCCCGCTCATCGAAGGCTGGGCCCAGGTCTACACCACCGGCGACGAGATCCAGGCCGATCTCATTCGTGACAACCTCCGCTCCGAGGGCGTCGAGGCCCGCGTCTTTTCGCAGAAGGACCGCTCCTTCGCCGTCGCGCTCGGCGACCTGAGTCCCGTCCGCGTCATCGTTCCCGCCTACGCCTACGAGGAAGCGATGGAGATCATCCGCGCCCACACGGATTCCGAAGGCGACGTCGCCTTCGCGTGCCCCGCGTGCGGCGAGGCGGTCGAGCCGGGCACCGCGCGCTGCCCGACGTGCGGCGCCGCGATCGGATCCTGACGCCGAAGCCGCCCGGCGGCACGGCTCCGAGGCGGGGCCTCGCTTGAGCGCAGCGACCGCTTCGGCTAACTTTCAGGGTTACGTTGCGCCCGCCATTCCGGGGCGGCCCGACCGGCCGCCCCGCAGCGCGAAGGCACCCATGATCCGAATCGCCGAAATCCTGCCCGGCTCGATCGCCGAGGAGCTGCGGCTCCGCATCGGCAGTCGCATCGTGCGGATCAACGGCGCGCCGGTCCGTGACGCGATCGACCTGCGCTTCCTCGAAGTCGACGAGGCTCTGGAGGTCGAGGTGTCGCCGGCGGGCGGCGCGGGCGACGTCGTCTACGAGATCGAGAAGGAGGCGGGGGAGGGTCTGGGCGTGCGGCCGGAGCCGGACGTGGTGCGGCAGTGCAGCAACAAGTGCGTCTTCTGCTTCATCGACGGGAACCCGCCCGGCGCGCGTGACCGGCTCTTCCTCAAGGACGACGATTTCCGCCTGTCGTTCACGTACGGCAGCTACGTCACGCTGACGAACCTGGGTCCGCGCGGCTTCGAGCGGCTGATCGAGCAGCGTCTCTCGCCGCTGTACGTGAGTGTGCACGCGACGGAGCCGGCGTTGCGGGAGAGGCTGCTGGGCGTTCCGCGCGGAGGCGACATCCTCGAACGGCTGGAGGAGCTGATCGCGGGCGGGATCGAGGTGCACACGCAGGTCGTGCTGTGTCCGGAGTGGAACGACGGCGAGCGGCTCGATCGGACGATCGAGGACCTGTGGCGGCTGGGGCCCTCCGTGCTCTCTCTCTCCGTCGTGCCGGTGGGGCTCACCCGCTACAACCTGGAGCGGCCGGTGCGCCTGCTGCGCGCGAGGGAGGCGGCGACGGCGGTCCGCCAGGTGGCGGCGGCACGGGCGCGGGCCCTCGCGTCGCGCGGCATCGGGTGGGCGTACGCCGCCGACGAGCTCTTCTTCGCCGCCGGTCTCGACGTTCCCGACGACGCGTACTACGACGACTGGCCGCTGACGGAGAACGGTGTCGGCGCGGTGCGTCGCTTCCTGGACGACGTCGAGAGGATGCCCGTGGCGCTGCCGCGGCTGGCCGGGCGCCGCATCGCGGTCGCGACCGGAACGCGCATGGCGGAGGTGATGGCGCCGCTGCTGCCGCGGCTCGAGGCGGCGACCGGGGCGGCGATCTCGATCGTGCCGGTGGCCAACCGCTTCTACGGAGCGACGGTCACGACGGCGGGGCTGCTGCCGGGACGCGACATCGTGGACGCGGTGGGGGGCGCCGCGCGCGCGGGCGGCGGCTTCGACACCGTGCTCGTCCCCGCGGAGGCGCTCAACGACGACGCTCTCTTCGTGGACGACGTTCCGCTCGCCGCCCTGGCTCCCGCGCTCGGCGCCGAGGTGGTGCCGGGACACGCGCTGGCGGCGACGCTGGCCGCGTTGTGACGGCGCCGCTTCCGGCGGTCGCGATCGTCGGCCGGCCGAACGTCGGCAAGTCGACGCTCTTCAACCGCATCCTCGGGCAGCAGCGTGCGATCGTCGAGGACGAGCCGGGCGTGACGCGGGACCGCAACCTGGCCGAGGCGGAGTGGGCGGGCCGCCGCTTCTTCATCGTGGACACCGGCGGTCTCGACGTGGATTCGGACGAGCCGATGACCGCCGCCATCCGGCGGCAGGTCCTGCTGGCGATCGAAGAAGCCGACGCGATCGTGCTGGTGGTCGACGGGCGCACGGGGGTGCACCCGCTCGACGAGCGGATCGCGGATGTGCTGCGCCGGGCGCAGCGGCCGGTGCTCCTCGTCGTGAACAAGATGGACCGTCTGCCGGAGGAGCTGGGGCACCACGACTTCTGGTCGCTCGGTCTCGGCGAGCCGCTCCCGCTGAGCGCGATCTCCGGCCGCGGCTCCGGCGATGTGCTCGACCGCGTCGTGGCGGTGCTGCCGGAGAGCACAGCGGACCCGGCGGCGCCGGGAGTGGTGCGCGTCGCCGTCGTCGGCAAGCCGAACGTCGGCAAGTCGAGCTTCATCAACCGGCTGCTGGGCGAGGATCGCCTCGTCGTGAGCGAGGAGTCGGGCACCACGCGCGACGCCATCGACACGCCGCTGGCCTACCACGCCCGGACGCTCGTCTTCATCGACACGGCAGGCTTGCGCAGGCAGTCGAAGGTCGAGCGCGGACTCGAGTTCTACAGCACGCTACGCACGCAGCGCGCGGTGCAGCGCGCCGACATCTGCATCCAGCTCGTGGACGCGACCGAGCCGGTACACGTCCAGGACCTGCGCATCGCGAACCTCGCCTGGGACGCCGGGACCGGTCTCATCCTCGTCGCCAACAAGTGGGACCTCGTCGAGAAGGACACGATGACGGCGGTCCACTACGAGCGCTCGCTCCACGCGCGCGTCCCGTTCCTGCGGTGGGTGCCGACGCTCTTCGCCTCCGCGCTCAGTGGCCAGCGCGTGCACCGCGTCCTCGACCTGGTGCTGGAGACGGACGCCGAGCGCCACCGGCGCCTCTCCACCAACGAGGTCACGGAAACCGTGCGCGCGCTGGCGGAGCGACAGTCACCCCCGCATTTTCAGGGGAAGCCGGTCAACTTCTATTATGCGACGCAGGTCGGGGAAGCGCCGCCCCAGTTCGTCGTCTTCACGAACCGGCCCAAGGGCATCACGGAGGGGTACGCGCGCTTCCTCCACAACGGCTTCCGCGAGCGCTGGGGCTTCGTCGGCACGCCGATCCGCTTCCGCTTCCGGGGCCGCAAGGAGACGCCGTAATGCCCCTTCCGCTCCTCGTGGCGAGCTATCTGATCGGGGCGATCCCGAGCAGCTACGTCGCCGGCCGCCTCGCGCGCGGCATCGACCTGCGCGAGCACGGAAGCGGAAACCTCGGTGCGACCAACGCCTTCCGCGTCCTCGGCTGGCGCGTCGCCCTGCCGGTCCTCGTCTTCGACCTTTCCAAAGGCTGGTTTCCGACCTTCTTCTTCCCGCGCTGGGATGGCGCGCCCGCGCTGTGGGCGCTCGCCTACGCCGCCGCCGCCGTCATCGGTCACCTCTTCTCGATCTACGTCGGCTTTCGCGGCGGCAAGGGCGTGGCGACGAGCGGTGGCGTCCTCCTCGCGCTCGCTCCGCTCGCCGTCCTCACCGGCTTCGTCGTCTGGGCCTTGCTCGTGCTGGCCACGCGAACCGTCTCGCTGGCCTCGATCGCCGCCGCCGCCGTGGTGCCGCTCGTGGTGGCGCTGACCGCCGGCGCGACCCCGGTCTTCTGGCTGTGCGCCGCACTCGCCGCCCTGGTGATCTTCGCCCACCGAGGCAACATCCGTCGCCTGCTGCGCGGCGAGGAGCCCAGGGTCGGCGGCCCGGAGGCGGCGCAGTGAGGGAGCGCGTGGGGGTGATCGGAGCGGGGAGCTGGGGCACCGCGCTCTCGGACCTGCTCGCGCGCAACGGCCACGCGGTCACGCTCTGGTCGTTCGAGCCGGACGTGGCGGAAACGATCAACACGGCGCGCATGAACACGCGCTACCTCGATGGCGTCCCACTCGCCGCTTCGTTGCGAGCGACGGCCACGCTCGCGGACGCGGTCACGGGCGCGACGATCGTCGTCTCGGTGAGCCCATCGCAGCACGTGCGGCGCCTGGTCGCGGAGGCGGCGCCGTCGATCGACGCGGACGCACTGGTGGTGAGCGCGTCGAAGGGCATCGAGACGCGCACGCGCCAGACGATGGCGGAGGTCCTCGACGAGGTGCTTCCGGTGCCGGTCGCCGGACGCTCCGTCTTCCTCTCCGGACCGAGCTTCGCGCTCGAGGTCGCCCGCGGCATGCCGACGGCCGTCGTCGTCGCGAGCCGCTCGCCGGAAGCGGCCGAGCGCGCCCAGCGGGTCTTCCAGTGCGAGCGCTTCCGTGTCTACACGAACCCGGACGTGGTGGGCGTCGAGCTGGGCGGGGCGCTGAAGAACGTCATGGCGCTCGCGGCGGGCATGGTCGTCGGCCTCGGCCTCGGACACAACGCGCTGGCGGCGCTGATCACCCGCGGCCTGGCGGAGATGACGCGACTCGGCGTGGCCCTCGGCGCCCATCCCCGAACGCTCGCCGGCCTCGCCGGGATGGGCGATCTGATCCTCACCTGCACCGGCGACCTGAGCCGCAACCGGCGCGTGGGGGTGGAGCTCGGCCAGGGCCGCGCCCTCCAGGAGATCCTGGCCGCCATGACAATGGTCGCCGAAGGCGTAGAGACGACGAAAGCCGCGCACGAACTGGCGCACCGACACGACGTCGACATGCCGATCGTCGCGGAAGTCCACGCCGTACTCACCGAGGGCCGCTCGCCTTCGGAAGCGGTCGAGAACCTGATGACCCGGGAGCCGAAACCGGAGCTTCGATGATGAACGAACCGCGTACACCGCCTTTCTCACCACCGGACCCGATCGCGCACCGGGAGTACTACTCGATCGGCGAGGTGTGCGAGCTGGTCGGCCTGAAGCCGCACGTGCTGCGCTACTGGGAGAGCCAGTTCCCGGTGCTGAACCCGTCGAAGAACCGGTCGGGCAATCGGGTCTTCCAGCGCAAGGAGATCAAGCTGATCCTGCTCGTCAAGAATCTGCTCTATACCGAGAAGTACACGATCGAGGGGGCGCGGCAGAAGCTGGAGCAGGAGCGCCGCGGGGGTCAGATACGGCCCGCGATGGAGCGGACGCTGGAGCCGGAGCTGTTGGCGGTGCTGCGCCAGGAGCTGATCGAGCTCGAGGAGCTGCTCGGAAGGGAGCGGATCGGCGGCACATGAGGATCCTCGTCACCAACGACGACGGCTACCTCGCCCCGGGAATCCGCACCCTCGTCCGCGCCGCGGAGCGCATCGGCGAGGTGCACGTCGTCGCGCCGGACCGCGAGCAGAGCGCGACGAGCCACTCCCTCACCATGCACCGCCCCCTGCGCGTGCGGCGGGCGCAGGCCGCCATCGACGTGGTGGACGGGACGCCCACGGATTGCGTCCTCCTCGCGGTCGGCGAGCTGCTCGCCGAACGGCCGGACGTCGTGCTTTCGGGCGTGAACCACGGACCGAACCTGGGTGACGACGTCCTCTACTCCGGCACCGTCGCCGCCGCGATGGAAGCGACGATCCTCGGCATTCCGGCGGTCGCGATCTCCTTCGCCGGTGCGGAGCCGGAGTTGATCGACCGGTGGGAGGGACACGTGGAGGCGCTGCTTCGTCAGCTCGTCGCCGCCGACCGCTTCCCGGCCGACACGCTGGTCAACGTCAATCTGCCGCCGCTCTCGCCCGAGGAGGCGCGCGGCGTGCGCGTGACCACGCTCGGGCGCCGCACCTACGACGACTCGCTGACGCGCGCGAGGGATCCGAGCGGCCGCGAGTATTTCTGGATCGGTGGGGGCGCGAGCCGCTGGTGGGGGCCGGAGCGCTCGGACTTCCACGCGATCCGAGCCGGCTACGTCTCGGTCACGCCGCTCCACCTCGACCTGACGAACTACGATCTGATCCAGGACATCGAGGGATGGGAACTGAGCATCTGAGCGAGCGCCACTTCGAGGCGCAGCGGCGCCAGTTGATCGAGGCCGTGCGCGAGCGCGGAATCGACGACCTCGAGATCCTGCGTGCGCTCGACCAGGTCCCACGCCACCTCTTCCTTCCGGAGGCGGTGCATCATCGCGCCTACGAGGACGCCCCGCTCCCGATCGGTTTCGGACAGACGGCAACGCAGCCGTCGGTGCAGGCGCTCTACATGAAGCTGCTCGCAGTGGCACCCGAGGACCGTGTCCTCGAAATCGGCACGGGGAGCGGCTTCCAGACCGCGTGGCTCGCCCGGCTCTCCTTACACGTCTACTCGATCGAGCGCGTTCGCCCGCTCTCGCTGCGGGCGCGAGCCGCGCTGGACGCGCTGCGCATTGCCAACGTCGCACTGCTGGTCGGCGACGGCACCGTCGGCTGGTCCCGCTACGCGCCTTACGACGCGATCCTCGTCGCCGCCGGCGCTCCGGAGCCGCCGAAGGCGCTCCTCGACCAGCTCGCCGAGGGCGGGCGGCTGCTGATTCCGATCGGCGGCCGCGAGGAGCAGCGCCTGACGCTCTACCGTCGCAATGCGTCCGGAATCGCCAGCGAGGACGCAGGGCCGTGCACGTTCCTCCCCCTCGTCGGCCGCTTCGGCTGGATGGAGTAGGCGCGCCGCCGTCGCCGAGCGTGTCGCAGAAGTGGGAAGGAAGCCTTCCGTCACGCGCCCCTTCGGCCTATCTTCAGCATTCCCGACCCTCTCTTCCCTCACCGGTTTTTGAGCAGAGGAGCAGCATGCAAGCCGACGAGGCGACCGGAAGGAATCCGAGCCAGATGCCACCCGCGGCGTCGCGCGGCTCGGGGCCGAGCCGCGGCGGCGGCGCGGGTGGCGCGCGGCTGGCGCCGCCGTTCTTCGCCAGCGACGGCACCGGGACCGCGCCGCCCGCCGGCCGTCCCGAACCCACGCCCGCGCGCTCCGCCGCGCCCGCCCCCGCGGCGACCCCCGCATCGTGGGAAGGCGCCGAGACGCCGTGGGCGAATCCCGACGCCGACGCCCCTTCCGGAGCCGCCGGGAGCGGAGGCGAGGAGGCGTTCCCCTGGGAGGGCGAACCCGCCGACGGCGGCGAGCTGCTGCTCAGCGAGACCGTCGATGCCGGCGAGCTGCTGCTCACCGACGTCGCGGCGCCGACGCCATCGCCGGTCGACGAAGACGCCGGTGTCGCCGACGTCGAAGCGGAGGGCGGGTCGTTTCCACCCGAGGCGTTCTACGTGCCCGCGGACGCCGAGCGCGCCCCCGCGGGCGCCGTCCCCGGGTCCGCGCCGCCGATGGACGATGCCGAAGCGCTCGCGGAGCGGCTCGAGCAGATCGCGCGGCGGCTGCGCCACGAGGGGACCGGCCATCTCGCGGACCGCATCGGCAGCGGCGACCGCTTCGAGGCGATCCTCGCGGCCGCGATCACCGGCTATCTCGCCGGTCGCCGCGACAGTCGTGGCTGAGCCGGTTCCGCTCACCGAGATCGCCGCGGCCATTCGCGACATCCCCGACTTTCCCGAGAAGGGGATCGTCTTCAAGGACATCACGCCCCTGCTCGCCGACGCCCGGCTCTTCGACGCGGCCGTCGAGCACCTCGCCGCGCGCACGGCCCCGCTCCGCGCCGACACCGTCGTGGCGATCGAGGCGCGCGGCTTCATCCTCGGCGCGCCGCTCGCGCTGCGTCTCGGTTGCGGCTTCGTCCCCGTGAGAAAGCCGGGCAAGCTGCCGTTCCGGACTCTCCGCGAGGGCTACGCGTTGGAGTACGGCAGCGGTGAGCTGGAGGCGCACGAGGATGCGTTCGTGCAGGGCCACCGCGTCCTCGTGGTCGACGACGTCCTGGCGACCGGCGGCACGGCGGCCGCGACGGCCCGCCTCGTCGAGCGTCTCGGCGGCAGCGTCGAGGGTTACGCGTTCCTCCTCGAGATCGCCGCCCTCGAAGGCCGCGGCCGGATCGCCGGCCGACCCACCGAGGTGCTGATCTCGAGCTAGAGCGCCCCCCGCCCCCCCGCGAGCCGGCGCCCCACCGCTATCCCTCCAGCGGCCCGTGCCGCGCCGCCGCTATCCCTCCATCGGCCCGTGCCGCTCCGCGCGCAGGATCCGCACGTGGCGCCACACCCACCACGCAGCGCCCATGAGGATCGCCGCGGCGATGACGGCGTCGAAGCGGTGGAAGTAGACCCCGATCGAGTCCCAGTGCTCGCCCAACTGAAGGCCGATGTAGGCGAGGCCGAAGCTCCAGATCAGCGATCCGACGAAGGTGTAGACGACGAACGGTACAAGGCGCATCCGCGACACGCCGGCGGGGAAGGCGATGAAGGTGCGGATGACCGGCAGCAGGCGTCCGATGAATACGGAGAGGTCGCCGTGTCGCGCGAACCAGCGATCGGCCATCTCCAGGTCGTGGCGCGTGATCAGGATGTAGCGGCCGTAGCGCTCGATGAAGCGGCGCCCCCCGACCGCGCCCACATAGTACGCGACGAGCGAGCCGAGAACGCAGCCGACGGCGCCCGCGAGGGAGACGCCCCAGAGGCTCAGCACGTCCGCCGCGACCAGCGAGCCGGCGAACGGCATGATCACCTCCGACGGCAGCGGAATGCACGCGCTCTCCACGCCCATCAGGATGATCACGCCGCCGTAGCCGAGACGCGCGATGATCCCCATGATGAGCGACCCTACGGCGCTCATGATCCCCGCCAGCACGCTCTCCCCCCGCGGTTGCGACCGTGGCCCACCGGGCCGGAACGCGACAACATACGGCGAGGTGCGCGCTGGCGCAGCCGCGGCCATCGGGTGTTCGGGCGGATCGATCCGGGCGTCAGCGGGCAATCAGCGTGTCCGAGACGAGAATCGTGGAGATCGACGCGAAGCGGCGACTGTGTTCGACGACGTTAGCCCGCAGCGGGAAGTTCGCGATGTAGGTGCGAAGAAGGTCGATCGCCGATTCCGCGTCACCGAGCGCGAGGCGCGCTTCCGCCTCCAGCACGAGCGACTCGTCGCCCGGATACGCCCGGCGGGAGCGGCGGATCACGGCGCGCGCGCTGTCGCGAAGGCCTGCGCGCGCGGCGACCGATGCGACCAGAAGTGACAACTGCGCGCGATGCCATCCCGGGCCGGGATCGGAGAGACCGGCGAGCACGTTCCAGGCAGCATCGACGTCGCCGGGTGCGGGGCCGCCGTCGGCGCGCGCCAGGCTCTCGAGACTGCACGTCACCGTCGGTACGGCGTGCGGATACTCGATCCGCATACGCGAGCAGTAGTCGGCCGCGGCCGAGTCGTCCCGCGTTTCGAACGCGTCGCGGTAGAGCTGTGCCAGCAGCTCGAGCCTGTGGTCCTGGAACGCGTCCGCGTCGTAGGCGTGGCGAGCGGCGAGGTACGCCGCCGCGAAGTCGCCCCGCACGTTCAGAATGCGGGCAAGCGCCCACCACGCAGAGGCTCGATCCGCGTCGCGCCGAAGAAGATGGCGGACGTCGTTCTCCGCGGCCGACAGGGCGCCTCTCGCCTCGGAAACCGGCGTCGAGGGTAGAATTCCAAGCCAGAAGTTCGCCTTCGACCGCTCTTCCAGGACGTCCGGATCCGTGGGATCGAGACGCAGCGCCTGACTCGTGATGTCGTTCGCCTCCAACATCGCCGCCCGCACCGCGGCGAAATCCGGCGTTCCCGACGCGAGCACGAGCTCGCCCGCCGCGCGTTTCGCTCGGGCCCGGCCCAGCAGCGGAAAGACCGCCCGCGGATCCGCAGCCGCCGACAGCGAGAACAGGGAATCGGCGAGCCGCGTGGCACGAGCGGCCAGCGGGGCCGACCCCGACGCGTGGAAACGGTACGCGCGATCCACGTCCCGGGTGCCCTCCTCGAAGAGCTGCCATGAGCGATCGCTGCTCGCCCGCTCCCGCCAGCGACGGAGTCGGACGTCGCGGCCGATCGCCACGCGCACATCGTGGCTCAGACCCGGCGCCGCCTCCGCGAGTTGGCGAAGATCCGGCTCCGGTACCTGCATCGTTCGCGTGGCCACGATCTCCCCGGACCCCGCATGCGTGAGCCGCAGCGACACCGTCCAGCCCCGCGACGCCTCCATCACGTCCACCACCAGCCGATACGCGTCGGCGCCCGACGCCGTCGCTCCGGCCTCCGCTTCGCCCGGCTTCACCAGCAGCCCCGACGACTCGGAAAGCGCGTCCAGCACTGCCGTCCGCAGCACCGAACCCGCCTCCTGTGGCCCCCGCAGGACGTTGAAGCGAGGAACGTCCAGTACGACGCTCGACCCCGACGCCACCGTCTGCGCGGGCGCCGATCGCGTCTGCCTCGACACCCACGTGACCCCGATCGCCACCACCACCACCACCGCCGCAGCCCACGCCGCCACCCGCCACCCCCGGCGCCGCCGCGGCGGCGCCGCAGGCGCGGACGCCGGCACGGACGCCGCGGCCGCAGCCGGCGCGGCTGACGCCGATGGCTCCCGCTCCGCCACCGTCTCCGCCGCGGAAGCCGTCGTCGGCGCCGGGGCCGCCCGCCTGGACGGCGCCGGCTCCGTCCGTCCCCGCAGCCGCGCCGCCAGCGCCCGCGTGCCCGGCGCCGGTGCGAGATCCATCTCCACCGCCAGCCGATTCGCGAACGCTTCGTACGCCGAGATCGCCGCCGCCCGGTCCCCCACCTCGGCGATCAGCGTCATCGCGCGACGGACCGCCTCTTCCATGTCGAACGACAACTCCGCGCCCCGCCGCGCCCACCGGATCACGTCTCCCTGCGCCGCCAACCCACCCGCTCCCGCCTCCGCCAGACTCAGCGCCGCCGCCGACGCCGCACGGCGGAGCCGCAGCCGCTCCTGGTCGATCCACAGCATCAGGTCCAATGCACCCTCCACGAACAGACCCGGCAGGAAGTCGCCACCGTACAACTCCAGCGCCGCTACCCGGTCGCCGCGCTCCAGCGCCGCCTCGAACTCGACCGCGTCGCAGACCACGCGTTCGGCCTCCAGCCCCAGATCGCTCCGGCGGCTCGCGAACACGTCCTTTCCCAGCACCGCCCGGATCGCGTACACCGTCTGGTTCAACGCCGCCCGCGCGTGCTCCCCATCCGCCTCCGCCCAAAACAGCGACAGCACCGAGTCCCGACTCCGCGTCCGGCCCTCCCCCGCGAGCGCCAGATAGGCGAGCAGCGCCAATCGTTTGTGGTGTCGAACGACGCTCGCAACGCTCTCTCCGGACGCGTCTCGCACGTCCAGAAGACCGAGTGTAACGATTCGTGCCACCCGCTCCAGCGGACCAACCTGAATTTTCTCGGTCACCTAACTCGTTGTCACGCAGAAGGTTACAGAGGCAATAAGCGTCAGATGATTTTTAGATGATTTTTCGTTCCGATATTTCTGACGCGTGCGCCGGGTGGCGCTCTCGATCTTCTCCTCGATCCGTGGAGCCACGATGAGACACAGGTTGCCCGGCGGCGGGGTCGGCGGGACGGCGCTGCTCGCCGTCACCCTCGCGGCGTGCAGCCCCGATCTGACAGCGCCCGGTCCCGAGCCGTCAGCGCTACCGAGCGCAGATTCGGAGGAGTGCTTCCTCGTAAACGGCATCCTGTACTGCCTCGGACCAGGCGGTTCCCGATCGACTACGGCGTCGGCGGACACGACGTCGCTGTAGCCCCACCCGGATGCCGCGCGGAGGCAACCGCCTGCGTGTGAGCATCTGAAACCCTACTCCGACGCCGCGATACGGACAAGGGGCGCTGCAAGCGAAACCCGGCCCGCCGCGGATCCTGCCGCCGATACGGGCCGCGCCGATTTCTCGGCGCGGCCCGCCCACTCCTGCAGGGCGACGACAATTCGGATCCACGTTGGGAAACCTGATGGGATCGCATAGATTCCGGGCGCGGCGCGCGCCGCTGGCGAGAGCGGGCTGCGCGCGCAGAGCCCTCGTAGCTCAGGTGGATAGAGCGACGGATTCCTAATCCGTAGGCCGCGCGTTCGAGTCGCGCCGAGGGCATTCCATGGTTTCGCGCTGAACATACGGCGTCTCGGGTGTATGAGTGCGAGGCCCGCCGGCCGGGGCGGCCGGGGCGATCCTGGAGAGACGCGAGGCGACGAGTTGGTCCGAAGGCGACACGGACGTGCTTGGATCGAGCGGATCCTGCCGGTCTTGCTGCTGGCGGCCGGCGGCGGCAGCGCAAGCGCGCAGGTCCAGCTTCCGCAGCCGGTCGGGTACGTGAACGACTTCGCGGACGTGATCCCGGCGGAGCGGGAAGCGCAGATCGAACGGATCATCGAGGAAGTGCGGGCGAAGTCGGGCGGCGAGATCGTCGTGGTGACGCTGCACGATCTGGGGGGCCGCACGGTGGACGAGGTGGCGCTGCAGATCGGGCGGCAGTGGAAGATCGGACGAGCGGGGAAGCCGGGCGACAAGGGGCGCAACACGGGGACGGTGTTCCTCGTGGTGCCGAAGGAGGGATCTCCGGACGGTCGCGGACACGTCAAGATCGAGACCGGGATCGGGACGACGCAATTCGTCACGGCGGCCCAGGCGGGCCGCATCGAGGACCGCTTCGTCCTGCCGTACTTCCGCCGCCAGGAGTACGGCACGGGCATCCTGCAGGGGGTCGCGGCGCTGGCGCAGCGCTATGCGCAGTTCTTCGATTTCCAGCTCACGGGTGAGGTGCCGCAGCCGACGGCGCCGTCGGGCTCGCCCGGCGGCGGCTCCGGGCTGGGGCGGCTGCTGCTGGTGATCTTCGTCGTGATCGTCGTGGCCGCTGTGATCGGCGGCGGGCGGGGCGGACGGGGCGGCGGAGGCGGCGGCGGGGGAGGGCGGCGCTACCGCGGCCCGATCATCATCCCGTTCCCGATGGGAGGGAGCCACCGCGGGGGGTGGGGCGGCTTCGGTGGCGGCGGCTTCGGTGGCGGCGGCTTCGGCGGCGGCGGCTTCGGCGGATTCGGTGGTGGCGGCGGCTTCGGCGGCGGCGGCGCCGGGCGCAGTTGGTGAGCAGCGGAGGGGAGTGATGAGGGATCCGAAGGCGACGGCGGCGGACCTGACGAATGCGCTGCGGGGCGCGTGCGGCGAGGCGCTGAACTCGGTCCTGCTCTACGGCTCGGTGCCTCGGGGCGAGGCGATCGCCGAGGTGAGCGACATCAACGTCCTCGTGCTCCTGGAGGACACGGCGCCGGGGAGCCTGCGCACGATCGCTCCGCTGGCCCGGCGGTGGGCGCGCGCGGGGAACACGGCGCCGCTGCTGCTCACGCCGGCGGAATGGCGGAGCGCGGCCAATGTCTTCGCGGTGGAGCTGGCGGACATGATCGACGCCCACGAGGTGCTGCACGGCGAGAATCCGCTGCACGGTCTGGAGCCGGGTCGCGATGCGCTGCGCTTCCAGTCGGAGCGGGAGCTGCGCGGCAAGCTGCTGCAGCTCCGCAGCGGAGCGACGCTCCTCTCGGACGAGCCGGCCGAGCTCGGGCGGCTCCTGCTCACCGCGCTGCCCTCGTTCACGACCTACCTGCGCGCCGCGCTGCGCCTGGCGGACGGCGGCAAGGCGCCCGCGACGACGCCGGAGGTGATCGAGGCGGGCTGCCGGCTCGTCGGCGCCTCGCCGGACGCGTTCGGCCGCTGCTGGGAAGCGCGGAAGGGGAACCGGTCCCTGCTCGCGAAGCTGGAAGGCGACCTCGCCTCGCAGTATTACGAGACGGCCGAGCGGATGGCGGTCTGGGTCGATGCCTTCAACGACGACGGAGGATCATGAGCGCGACTCTGCGGAGATGGATCTGGATCCCGGCGGCGCTGCTTCTCGCTGGGTGCGGCTACAACACGATCCAGAACAAGGACGAGGCGGTCACGGCCGCGCGGGCGAACATCGACACCGAGCTGATGCGTCGCAACGACCTGATCCCGAATCTGGTCGCCACGGTCGACGAGGTGGCGAAGTTCGAGAAGCAGACGTACACGCAGGTCGCCCAGGCGCGCTCCGGCGTCGCGCAGGCGCGGCAGCAGGTCGCCCAGGCCGTCCAGTCGAACGCCCCCGCAGCGGAGCTCGGCCAGGCGAACGCCGCCCTCACCGGCAATCTGCGAACCTTCCTGAACGTGGCCGTCGAGGCCTATCCGCAGCTTCAGGCGAATCAGAACTTCCGCGGCCTGCAGGACGAGCTCACCGCGACGGAGAACCGCATCGCGGTCGCGCGGCGCGACTACAACGAGACCGTGCAGGACTACAACAGCTACGTCCGACGCTTCCCGCAGGCGATCACGGCCCGCGTCATCGGCGCTGGACGCAAGCAGCCGTTCGAAGCGCCCGCCTCCGCCCGGCAGGCGCCGAAGGTCCAATTCGGCACCGGTGGGTCCGGAAATCCCTGACGGGTTTTCCTGCATTCTCCCGATAGGGAAGAGCTCCTACACGGAGTAGCTTCTCCGTGTCGCGTACGGATCCGGGGACGGGCGAGACGGCGTCCTCGCGTTGAAGCAGCGCTCCCGTTGCGCTACACTTGAGGATTCGGGATGCACACGGAACCCCTGACGGTGCTGGAGGACGTGAGATCGGCCCCACGACGATCGGGCGGCGACGCCGCCGCGGTCGAGTTGGACGGCGTCGCGAAGCGGTACGGCCGCCGGTGGGTCCTGCGGGGGCTCGACCTCGAGCTCGAGGCGGGCAGCGTTCTGGGCATCGTCGGCCGCAACGGGAGCGGCAAGACGACGCTCCTGCGCGTGCTCGCGACGCTGCATCGCCCGACGCGCGGCCACGCGCGCGTCTTCGGCCACGACGTGGTGGCGGACGCGGACCGGGTGCGCTCCCTCGTCGGCATGCTGGCACACTCGCCCGGCCTCTATCCCGATCTCACGGCTGCCGAAAACCTCCGCTTCGCCGCCCGCATGCTGGGCCTGAGCGGAGGCGAGGCGCGCATCGACTGGGCGCTCGACGGGGTGGGCCTGCTGCGCGAGCGCGACGAGCGCGTGCGCTTCTTTTCCGCGGGAATGCAGCGTCGCCTGGCGCTGGCGCGGCTCCGCCTGCGGCCGCCACGGCTGCTGCTGCTGGACGAGCCGCACTCCGCCTTCGACCCCGAGGGCGTGGAGCTGGTGCACGCGTTCGTGCGGCAGGTGCAGTCGGCGGGAGGCGCGGTGCTCGTGGCCACGCACGATCCGCTGCGCGCGGAGCGGCTGTGGACGCGCATGGTGCGGCTGGCGGAGGGCGGAATTCAACCGACGTCGGTGGAGGAGATCCGACGCGCCGCGGCGCGCGCGATCGCCGACGACGACGGCTCGAGCATGCTGGAGGAGTATGTCGGCTGAGCCCGTGACCCTCGCGCGCGGTGCCGGGACCGCGGCCGACGAGGCTTCCCCCGGGCGGGGCGGCTTCGGTCGCGAGATGGCCCGCGCGGCGGCCGTCGCGTGGAAGGACCTCACGACGGAGCGGCGCACGAAGGCGAACTTCAACGCGGTCGTCTTCCTGGCGGCGATGACGCTGCTGCTGTTCGGCTTCGCGCTCGGCCCGGATGCGCAGGCGCTGCGTGACGCCGCAGCCGGCATCCTCTGGTTGACGGTGCTCTTCAGCGGCGTGCTCGCCTTCAACCGCTCCTACGAGCTGGAGCTGGAGGGCGGAGCGCTCGACCACCTGTTGATGTACCCGGGCGACCGCCGCTCGCTCTTCGTCGGCAAGGTGGCGGCGAACCTCGGCTTCGTGCTGCTCGTCGAGGCGATCGTCGTGCCGCTGGCCGGTGTGTTGTATGGCCTTCCGCTGCTGCGGCCGGGCGTCGGGCTGGCGGGCGTCTTCATCCTGGGCACGATCGGCTTCGTGACGCTGGGCACTTTCTACGCATCGATGGCGAGCCGCGTGCGCGCGCGTGAGGTGCTGCTGCCGCTGCTGCTGTTCCCGATGCTGGTGCCGCTGCTCATCGCTTCGGTGGAGGCGACGGGGGCACTGCTGGCGGGCGACGTCATGGGCGACGCCGGCGCGTGGGTCCGGCTGCTCGTGATCTTCGACCTCGTCTTCCTGATCGCGACGTTCTTCGCGTTCGAGTACGTGATCGAGGGCTAGAGGATGGACAATGTCCAGACAGTGGAGAGAGCGGTGACGGAGACGGAGGCGTTCACGCCCGCGCCGCGGTGGCTGCGCGGTCTCGGCTGGGTGGCCTTCGCCGGCGTGCTGGCGGCGCAGGTCTTCGGGATCGTGACGTCGCCGCCGGACCGCGACATGGGCAACCTGGAGAAGATGCTGTACGTGCACGTGCCGGCCGCGTGGTGCGCCTTCCTGGCGTTCGGCATCGTGTTCGTGATGAGCGTCGGCTACCTGTGGCGGCGCAGCGAGCGGCTGGACATGCTCGCGCTCTCCGCCGCGGAGGCGGGGACGGTGCTCACGGCGCTGACCCTGGTGCTCGGGTCGATCTGGGCGCGCCCGACGTGGGGCGTGTGGTGGACGTGGGATCCGCGGCTGACGACGACGGCGATCCTCTTCGTCGTCTTCGTCGGTTACCTGGCACTGCGGGCGTTCACGGAGGACGCGGAACGGCGGGCACGCTGGAGCGCGGCGGTGGGCATCCTCGGCTTCGTGAACGTGATCATCGTCTACAAGTCGGTGCAGTGGTGGCGCACGCTTCACCAGGTGCAGTCGACGATGAGCACGATCGCGCCGGAGTACGGGTGGGCGCTGGCGTGGAACACGCTCGCCTTCACCGTGCTGCTCGTCTACTTCGTGGCGAAGCGATACGACGTCGCGAAGGCGGAGCGGCTGCTGGAGACGCGGATCGAGGAATCGGCGTTGATGAGCGGAGGAGTACATGTCTGAGTGGAGCTACGTCATCGCTGCCTACGCCTTCACCTGGGTGGGCGTGGTCGGTTACGCCGTCTACGTGGCGCGGCGCGCGGCGCGCGTGCGCGAGGCGTGGCGGTGGACCTTCGAGGAGGAGCCACGATGAGGAATACGCGCGGCCGGACGTTGCTGGGAGTGGGCGTGCTCGCGATCGTCGGCGCCTTCGCCTACCTGATGTACAGCGGGATCGGCGACAACCTCGTCTACTTCCTGACGCCCACGGAGCTCCTCGCCAAGGGGCCCACGGCGTACGAGCGACCCGTTCGGCTCGGCGGGCAGGTGGTGCCCGGGAGCGTGGATTGGGACAAGGACGCCCTCAAGCTCACCTTCAGCATCACCGACGGCACGAAGACGCTCAAGGTCGACTCGCACGGCGCTCCGCCCACGATGTTCCGGGCCGGCATGGGCGTCGTCGTGGAAGGGAAGTTCGACCGCGGCGGCGTCTTCGAGGCGAAGAACCTGATGGTGAAGCACTCGAACGAGTACCACCCGCCTACGGCGGGCCACAAGCCGGAAGAGATGTACAAGACCCTGATCCGGAACGGTGAGAGTTGACCCGCCTTCTCGGCTATTCCGCCGTCGTCGTCGCGTTCGCGCTCACCCTCTACGGGCTGGTCGTGCTCGTCGCCGGCGCCCGCACCGGACGCCGCGACCTGCTTCGCAGCGGCGAGACGACGACGTACGCGACCTTCGCGCTGCTCCTTCTCGCGAACGCGGCGATGGTCTACGGCCTCGTCACGCACGATTTCAGCATCGGCTACGTGGCGCAGGTGGGGAGCCGGTCGACGCCGCTCTTCTTCACGGTGATCTCGCTGTGGGGCGCGCTCGAGGGGTCGATCCTCTTCTGGGGCTTCGTGCTGGCGACGTACACGGCGACCGCCGTCTACTTCACGCGACGGCGCGAGGGCGCGCTATACCCGTACGCGTACGCGACGATGCTGGCCGTGCAGGCGTTCTTCTTCCTGCTGCTGCTCGCGCCGGCGAATCCCTTCGGACAGGTGTCGCCGGTGCCGGTGGACGGGCCGGGGCCGAATCCGCTGCTGCAGAACCACATCCTGATGGGGGTCCACCCGCCCTTCCTCTACATGGGCTACGTCGGCATGACGGTGCCGTTCGCCTTCGCGATCGGGGCGCTCGTGTCGGGGCGGCTCGACGACGAGTGGATCGACGTGAGCCGAACGTGGACGATGGTGGCGTGGAGCTTCCTCTCCGTCGCGATCATGCTCGGGATGTGGTGGTCGTACGACGTGCTGGGGTGGGGCGGCTACTGGGCGTGGGACCCGGTGGAGAACGCTTCGTTCCTGCCGTGGCTCACGGCCACCGCCTTCCTGCACTCCGTCATGGTGCAGGAGCGGCGAGGCATGCTGCGGCTGTGGAACATGAGCCTCGTCGTCGCGACGTTCCTGCTCACGGTGCTCGGCACGTTCCTGACGCGCAGCGGCGTCCTCTCCTCCGTGCACGCGTTCTCCGAGGGGACGATCGGCTTCTACTTCCTCGCGTTCATCGCGCTCACGCTCACCGCTTCCGTGGCGCTGATCGCCGGGCGCAGCCGGGAGCTGTCCAGCGAGGGCTCGCTCGACAGTCCGCTGTCGCGCGAGACCGTGTTCATGATCAACAACCTGCTCCTGACCGCGTTCACCTTCACGGTCCTGCTCGGCACGCTCTTCCCGCTGGTCGCCGAAGCGTTCCGCGGCGTGAAGGTCAGCGTGGGCGCGCCGTTCTTCAACCGCATGACGCTGCCGCTCATCATGGCGCTCCTCTTCCTGGTGGGCGTGGGGCCGGCGCTGCCGTGGCGCCGCCCGAGGCCGGGCACCGGGCGCCGCTTCCTCCTGCCCGCGATCGCGTTCTTCGTCGGCGCCGCCGGCGCGGCGTTCGCGGGCGCCCGATCGCCCTACGCGCTCCTCGCCTTCGGCTTCGCGGCGTTCTCGCTCGTGTCGAACCTGATGGAGTTCCAGATCGCCGCTGCGGCTCGGCGCCGCGCCCAGCGGGAGGCGTGGCCGGTGGCGCTCGTGCGCGCCGTCGCCGCCAACCGCAGGCGCTACGGCGGCTACGTCGCGCACATCGGCCTGATCCTCGCCGCCGTCGGGATCGCCGGCTCGTCGACCTTCCGCCAGGACCGTGAGACGACGCTGAAAGTGGGCGAGACCGTGCAGATCTCGGACTTCACGGTGGGCCTGCAGCGGATCTTCGCGGTCCAGCAGCCGCAGCGCTTCTCGGTCGGCGCGGAGGTCGACGTGCAGCGGGGCGGCAAGGTGGTGGGCCAGCTCAGCCCGCGCCTCAACTTCTATCCGACGTCGGACCAGCCGGTCGCGACGCCCGCCGTACGCAGCCGGCCGGACAAGGATCTGTACCTGACGCTCCTCTCCTTCGAGCGGGACGGCTCCAGCGCCACGTTCCGGCTGGTCGTCGAGCCGCTCGTCGGCTGGATCTGGGTGGGCGGCCTCATCGTCGGCCTCGGCGGCGTACTCGCCGGCTGGCCGAAGCGGCGCCGGCGGCGCACGCCGCCCGCCGGGCCGGCGACGCCGGAAACCGATCGCGAACCGATGCTCGCGGGGGTGTGACATGCGACTGCGCATAGCGATCACCACGGGAGTGGTGGCGATCCCGTTCGTGCTGCTCCTGGCCTTCGGTCTCGGCAAGGATCCGCGCAGCATCCCATCGCCGCTGCCGGGGCGGGATGCGCCCCGCTTCTCGCTCGCGGCGATGGCGCCTGGGCCGATGGGCACGGCCGCGGACGAGGACACGGTCCACCTGGCCGACCACTCCGGCCAGGTGGTCGTGCTCAACTTCTACGCCTCGTGGTGCCTCGCGTGCCGCGACGAGCACGCCGTGCTGTCGATGATGGCGAGCCGCTATCAGGGGCAGCCGGTCCACTTCTACGGCGTCGTCTATGACGACAAGCCGGAGAACATGCGACGCTGGATCCAGGAGATGGGCGGGCAGGCCTACCCGTCCTTGATGGATCCGGACTCGCGCACCGCCATCGATTACGGCCTCTACGGCGTCCCGGAGACGTTCTTCATCGGCCCCGACGGTCGTGTCGCATTCAAGCAGGTGGGGCCGGTGACGCCCGACGTCGTGAGCGAGAAGGTCGATTCACTCCTCACCATGATCCCCATGCTGCAGCGGGCTCAGCCGCCGGTGGCCGCGCCCCGGCCGACGGAGACGGGGCGGTGAGGCGGCCCCTGCGCCGGTCCCGGCCGGGTGCCGTCGGGGACACGGCGCGCCGGCTCTCGCTGGCGCTCGCGTTGCTCCTGCCACTCGGAGCACGGCCTGCGGCGGCGCGGGCGACGTCGCTTCCGGGGCAGGTGCCTTCCGCCGCGACGCAGGCGCCGGCGGCCACGACGACGCAGGCTCTGCCCGACTCCGCGCTCGACGCCGAGACGCGGGCGCTCGCGGAGCAACTGCGCTGCCCGGTCTGCCAGGGTGTCTCGATCGAGGCGTCGCCCACCGATCTCGCGAAGGAGATGCGGAGCCTGGTGCGGGAGCAGCTCGCGGCGGGCAGGACGCCGGACCAGGTGAAGGCGTACTTCGTGAGCAAGTACGGCGAGTGGATCCTGCTCGCGCCGAAGGCGAAGGGCTTCAACCTCACGGTCTACCTCCTGCCGTTCGTCGCCCTGCTGGCCGGTGCGGCGGTGATCGCGCTCGCCGTGCGGCGCTGGACGCGCGCGCCGGGAGGCAACGGCGCGGACGACGTCGCGGAGTCGGGTGTGGCCGTGGGCGAGGAGCGCGAGACGCCCGTCCGGCGCTGAGTCGCGCCCGCAGGATCCCTCCGCGGGGTCCGCGGTATTAGGCTGTAGAAACGCGTCCACGCGACCTTGACGGAGTCGGCCCCCTTGTATCCGATCCTCTTCCATATCGGCAGCTTCGCCGTGACCAGCTTCGGCGTGATGATGTTCCTCGCCTTCATCGCCGCGGCATGGGTGCTGTCGATCCAGATCAAGCGGCGCGGCTACGATCCCGATTTCGCCTGGGACGTGCTGGGTTGGGTCGCGATCGGCGGCATCCTGGGTGCCAAGCTCTACTACGTCGCGCTGCACTGGGAGGATCTGCTCGCCAATCCGGTCGGCGAGCTGACGAACCGGGCGGGCCTCGTCTGGTACGGCGGCTTCATCGGCGGCGTGCTCGCCTATCTCTGGCAGGTCCGCCGCAAGAAGCTGCCGGTCGCGCCGATGTTCGACGCGGTCGCGCCCGCGCTCGCGCTGGCGTACTCGATCGGCCGCATCGGCTGCTTCCTGGTAGGCGACGACTACGGACTCCCGACGCAGCGCTGGTGGGGGATCGCCTTCCCGAACGGCTCGCCGCCGAGCACCGCTGGCTACCTTCGCATGGCGGGTGCCGAGGTCCCCGCCTCGGTGCCGAACAGCGCCGTCCTCACCGTGCACCCCACGCAACTCTACGAGTCCGCCGCGGCGCTGCTGATCTTCGCGGTCCTGTGGCGGCTCTCGTCCAGGAAGCTCGCGCCGGGACGCCTGTTCGGCGTCTACCTCGTCCTCTACGGGTTCGAGCGCTTTCTGGTCGAGTTTGTACGCGCGAAGACGGACCGCTTCGTCCTCGGACTCTCGACTTCACAGCTCATGAGCATCGGCGTCGTCGCGATCGGCCTCTACCTGTGGCAGCGGCGCGTCGACGCGAAGGCGCGGGCCGCCGGCACGGCCGGTGGTGCCGGACCTTCGCGCGCGCCGGCGGCGACCGTCCGGAAGTAGAAGGCGCCGCTCTCGGCGCCCACTCCTCGGCGCCGGCGCTCAGCGCCGGCTGGCCAGCAGACCGGCGAGCGTGGCGAAGTCCGCCTGCATCTCCGGAAGCAGGCGGCGGCTGCGCAACGCGGCGGCCGGATGGAAGGTGGGGAGGAGGAGGATCTCCCGGCCGCGCCGCTCGATCCCGCGCGCCTGCCCGTGCACGCGGGTGACTTTCCCCTTCGGATCGAAGACGGAGAGCGCCGTCCGGCCGAGCGTGCACACGACGGCCGGCTGGACGAGGCGGATCTGCTCGTCGAGCCACGGCGCGTGGGCCCGCACTTCCGGTACGCGGGGCGCGCGGTTTCCCGGAGGGCGGCACGCGACGACGTTCGTCACGAACGCGTCGGCGCGATCGATGCCCGCCTCCTCGAGCAGCCGGTCCAGCAGGCGGCCGCCGCGCCCCACGAACGGCTCCCCGCGCACATCCTCCTGCGCGCCCGGGGCCTCGCCGATCAGCATGAGCGTCGCGGGCGATGGCCCCACACCCCGCACGACGCGCGTCCGCTCGCTCGCCAGGGAACAGCGCGTGCAGCAGCGCATCTCGTCGAACAGCGCCGCGAGCGTCCGCGCCCGCCGGACCTCGGTGGGCCGCCCTTCCACGTACGGCGCCGTGTCGTTCTTCCCCTCCCGGCAATCCCCCAAGTCACTCCTCCCGCTCGCATGGTCCGGATGGTCCAACGTGTGGCGGCCGCCCCCGCGGCGGCCCGTCGCGGTCCGCTCATCCGCCGCGCGCGTCGGCGCGACGGACGAGGAAAGGACGGGTGCGGACGAGCTCCGCTCCGGCGCCGCCGCGAACCGAGAGGCGCACCGCGTAGAGTCCCTCGTCCAGGCCGCCGAGGTCCAGGTCGACGGCGAGCGGCAGCGTGGGTCGGCCCGGCTCCGGAGCGACACGCCACGCGATGCGCGGCAGAGCGCCCCGTCCGCCGAGGCCCAACGTCCGGCCGATCCAGCCGAGGGCCCGCCGCGCGACGCCGCCGTGATCGAGCCGCTCCACGGACAGCTCGACGCGGTACGCCGCGGGGGAGGGGCCGGGGCTGAGCTCGGCATAGAGACCGAGCGTGTCGCGGGGCTGCACGACGAGCGGCGCGAGCGGTCGCAGGAGCGGATCGTCGCGCCCCACGGGGAGCTTCCCCTGGCGCGGGAACGGCTCGCAGAGGAGCAGGTCCGAGAGGGCCGACGAGGCGTCGACGTCGACTTCGTAGCGGGCGCGGCCGGCGAGGGCGCCGGAGTCCACGAGCGCCTCGAGGCTGTAGACGTAGCGGCCGGGCGGCGCGGCGCTCCATTCGACGAAGCGGGCGGTGTCGCCCGCGACCGGGATGCGCGAGCGAGTCGCGTCGAGCACGCGGAGCGAGTCCCGGTCCAGAAGGAAGAACCCGACGCTCATCGAGTCGACGCCGCGCGCGGTCGAGTCCAGAGCGAGCGCGCCGTCCGCCCGCAGGATCACGCCGCCCGGGGCGGGGAAGCGTGTCACCTGGCGCGCGAGCTCAACCAGACGGTCGACGCCGCCGGGCGTGTAGCCGCTGCGTGGGTGCTCCGGGTCCAGCGGCGAGCGCTCTCCGGGAAGGGGAGCCGCGAGCGGATCCCCGGTGTCCAGATCCGGCGGAACCAGCGCGACCTGGGCGGGATCGTACTGATCGAGGAACTGGAAGTCGGCGATCCAGGTTCCGGACAGCCGCTCTCGCCGGACCGGCACGCCGTAGCGCATCGTGAGCTCCTCGAGGTCGCGCCCCCACGTCGTGGTGCCGCGCACCCACGGCGCCTCCGGCAGCAGCCGCACCCATACGCGCCGCGCGAGGTGCTCCATCGCGGCCGCGTTGCCCGGACGCAGGTACAGCGGATCCGCCGCGCGCCACAGGCGGTCCTCGTACGCGCCGCGCTCGCCTTCGTCGAGGCCGCCGTAAACCCTTCGCTCGCCGCCATCGAGCAGATAGGAGACGTCTTGCAGACGACGACGCTCGGCGGGCGGCAGCCGCGCCAGAGCCTCGCCGAAGCTCCGCGCCGCCGCGCGGTCGCGACCCGCGTAGTGCTGCGCGAAACCGAGCAGCAGCGACGGCCACGCCGGTTCGCTTCGACTCGCCCAACGAAGCGCGCCCGCCGCGGCCACCGCCTCCTCCGCCCGCCCATCCTCCACGAGGTAGCGGATCAGCGGGGCCGCCACGGCGGCGTTGCCCGGATCGGCGCCGAACGCACGCCGCAGACGCCGCACCGCCGCCTGGCGCGCGGCCACGACGGCCGGATGCTCCGGTGGCGGGGCTGCAGCGATCCCGCCGCCGTCCTCGCCGTCGTCGTCGTCGAAGTAGAGGCAGAAGCGCCCGACGTGCTCGACGCACGGCCCGCGCGGCGCGGAGGAAGTCGCGAGCGGCGCGTACAACCGCGTGCGCCGCTCGTACTCGCGCTCCGCCTCGCGTGCGGCGCGCGCGAGGGCGGCGGCGTCCGGCGGCGGCGGCGCGAGAGGCGCCTGCTGCAGGGTGAGGAGGAGTGCGGCGGCGAGGAGCATGGCGCTGCGGGGTCAGTAGGACCAGCGTCGTCTCAGATCGACAGTGTACTGGCGATCGGGATTCGTCAACGGTGAGACGATCTCGATGCCGAGCCGATTGAAGCGCCGGCGGATGAGCGGCTCGGACGCGAAGTCGAGCGTCCACTCGGGGTCGATGCGCCACTGCACGGAGAGGCCCACGCCGTTGTTGCCGGTCGCGCCGAAGAGGCCGCCGATGCCCGCATCGACGGTGAGGAAGACGTCGCTCCCGAGCTCCTTGCCGAAGACCAGAGTCGCCTCCGATATGAGGCTCTGGAGGTCTTCCGGGTTGTTGGCGGCGGAGCGTACCTGCAGGTAATCAATCGGCAGACCGGCGCCCTCGACGATCGCCCGCTCGAAGAGGTTGCTCAGGATGTCGGTGGCGCCTCCCACGATCGTGCCGCCGAGGAGCGTCTGCCCCACGCCGCCCGCACCGCCGATTCCGGTGCCGAGCGCGGAGCTGGACTGGCCGAAGAGTAGGAAGCTGAGCAGCTCCGATTCCTGGAACTGCACGCCGCCGGGCGTCGAGAGCGAGAGCGAGGGGTGGCGGGCGGTACCCGTGACGTTGACGAGGACGTCGATCGGCTCGTTCGGCGAGGCGTAGACGGTCCGTGAGGCGGTGATCTGGAGGCCCGGATTGGGCTCGGGCGAGCCGAAGAAGCGGATCTCCGCGCTCTCGATCTGGAAGCGGCGTACGACCGGCCCCGCGGCCATGGTGAAGGTGCCGTGCTCGCCGGCGAGGGTGCCGAAGATCTTCACCTCGTCACCGCTCTTGAAGAGCGTCAGCTCCCCGCCGAGCTGCGCGCGCGCGTCCTGCAGGATGAACCAGAGATTGTCGCCCGCGACGAGCGTGAGGCCCTGGATGGAGAGACGCTCGTAGAGGCCGCGCTCCTTCGTGGCGCCGAGGCCGGATGTGACCATGCCGCCGGTCTCGAGGAACTGCTGCACCTCCTCCTGGAAGGGGTCGGCGCCGAACTCCGGGACGCGTACGTTGCCGTCGTCGAGCCGGACCTGACCGCTCAACGCGACATCGGGGATCGGGCCGCGGATCGCGACCGTGCCCCACGCCGCCGCCGGCTCGAGGCTCCGCACGCCGCCCATCGGGCGGAAACGTGACAGCGTGAGCTCGAGGTCGGCGACCGGCCGCGTCAGCTCCTCGAACTGGATCGCCCCGGTGAGCGTTGCGACGCCGTCGCTTCGCGCCTGCACGCTGTCGACCGTGATCGTCTCGTTGGCCAGCAGGAGGCGGCCGTGGATGTCGGTGAAGGTGCGGTCGAGGGCGGGCAGCGTGGCGGCGCCGTTCTCGAGGTCCAGCGTGCCCTGGAAGCGCGGTGAGGCGGGCGTGCCCGAGATCGAGATGTCCGCAGACGCCACGCCCTCCAGCGAACGCACGCTCGGCAGCAGCGGAGTCAGCATCGAGAGCTGAAGGCCAGTCGTGCGCAACGTCCCGTCGAGCGCGCCATCCCGGATCCAGTGGACCTCCGGGTTCTCTCTGAGCACCACCGAGAGGGGCAGCGTCGCGTTCAGGCGAACGGTGCCACCCGGCTCCAGCGAGCCGCTCGCTTCCGCGACGGCGCGCCCGCCCGCGTAACGGAAGCTGCCCTCGAGGCGCGGCACGCCGATCCCCTGGATGCTGCCCTGCTCGAGACGGAAGGTCGCGTCGAGGACGGGCGCCTCGCCGCCGTGGATCTCGCCACTCGCCCACGCGAGGCCGGTGGCGACGCTGTCCCGCCCGATGAGCCGCTCGACCTCCGCGACCGGCAACGCCGCGATGTCGAAGCGGACCGCCGCGCGCGCGAGCGGGAGCAGCGTGCCGTCGAGCGTGAGGTGACCGGCGCCGTCCGCGGCGGAGAGCCGGAATCCCGCCACGGCGACGTCGCCGTCCCCGCCCCAGCGCAGCTCCGCCGGCTGCTGGAGTGCCCAGCGCTGGGCGCCGAGGTCCACCAGCAAGCTGCGCATCGTCACGCTCCGCCATCCGTCCGCCAGGATCCGGCCGTCGGCCTGCACCTGCACGTGCCCCGCCCCGACGCGGTCGGCATCGAAGCGGACGGCGAAGGTGGGCGGCGTCATGCCGAAACTGCCGGAGACGGCTTCGAACGCGCCCGCGACCGGCGTCTCGATTCCGCGTCCGCCCAGCTCGACGTGGACCGTGGGCAGCGAGTCGCCGAGCACGACCTGGTAGGAAGCCTCGGCCGCGCCCACCGACCACTCCCCGTAGCGCACGTCCTGCAGGTGGAGCCGGCCCTGCGCGGCGGGTGCGGCGAGGCTGCCGGTCGCGCGTCCCACGAGGTCGAGCGCGCCGCCCGCGGACGGCGTCCCGATCCCCGGCAGATAGGGCGCCAGCGGGGCGAGCGTCGCGACCCTCAGCCGGTAGTCGAGCCCCGAGGAGACGGCGCCCTCGCGCAGCGACCATTCCCCGTCCAACGTCGCCGCGACGGGCCCCAGCGCCGCCGAAGCGTCCTGCACGCGGAGGACCCCGTCGCGCGCGGTAGCGCGCGCCGTCACACGGTCATCGCGGCCCGTGTACCAGCCGTGGAAACGGCCGTCGAGCGCGAGCGTCGCGTCGGCGGTCGCCGGGTCCAGACCGCGACCGGCGAGCGTGAACTGAGCGGTGACCGAAACCGGCGGGAAGCGGGGCCGCAGCAGCTTCTGCAGGTCCACGGCGATGAGCCGTCCCTGCAGGTCGTAGCGCGGTTCGCGTCCCGTCAGGTCGACGGTTCCCGTGAGGGCGACGCCGCCGCCCGCAACGTCGAGGTGGACGTCGAGCTGCAGCGGCGCCGCGGAACGGGGACCGTTCAGGGTGAGAGTCCCGGAGAGCGGCCCGCTCAGCGGCAGGTTCGGCAGGAACTCGGAGAGCGAGGAGAGCGGCAGGCGCTGCAGCGTGACGCTCGCGCGCCGGATGCGTGCACCGCCGCCCTCCTCGAGCGCCACTTCACCGGCCAGGTGGCCCTGGAACGGCTCGCGGTCGGCGCCCGCCGTGAGATCGGCCTGGAGGTCGAAGGCGAGCCTGCCGCCGCTACCCTGGAGCGTGCCCTCCACGTCCCCGCTGTAGGGAAGCGGACGCGTCAGGAAGCGCTGGGCGAAGTCGACGGTGAGCGGCTGCAGCCGCAGGTCGGCGCTCTCGAGCCGGAAGGAGAGCGTGTCCGACACCAGCAGGGCGACGGAGCCGCTGACATGGGTGCGTCCCGACTCCAGCTCCAGGTCGCTCAGCCGCACGAACGTCCCGGCCGGCCGCGGCTCGACCTCCCAGCCGAATCGGACCACGCCCTCTTCGGGGAGCCGCGGATTGGCGAACCGCAGGTCCGCGAGCCGCACGGAGCCGGAGCGACCCACGGCGCGAAAGCCGAAGCCCGGCAGGTCCGAGTCCCAGATGCCCCGGATGCCGGCGGCCACCGATTCCCCCAGTCGCAGCCGCTCGACGTCGTACTCGAGATGGCCGCCCGGCAGCGTGAGCGTCGCGCCGTCGACCTGCAGCGGCATGTTGATGCTGTCGGCAGGGATCGTGAAACGCGCCGTCGCGCGGGCGATCTGCACCGTCGCCGGCCGGCCGCCCGCCGGTACCGCGACCTCCGGCAGCGCGGCGTCCAGCCCGGGAAGGACGTAGGTGCGGTCGGGAAACCGCAGCTCGACATGACCGCCGCGGACCGTGACCGTCTCCAGGAAGACTCCCCGGTCCGCCGGCGCCGGCGCCGGCAGGGGGCCGGGTGGAAGATCGAGGCCGAGCACGGGCACGAAGCTCCACGGCGCCCCCGTCGCGGGCTGCACCGCCAACACCTCCGGCTGATCCACGACGACGCCATCCAGCTCGAAGCGGCCGCGCTGGAACGCCTGCGGATTCAGCAGCGCCGTCGTCGTCGGAATGCGCAGGAACGGCCGACCCTCGCGGTCGCGCCAGAGGAGAGCAGTCGCGCGCACCCGGACGCCGCGGCGCAGGCGCGTCGTCGGCGGCGCCGTCGCACCGAGCGCGTGCGCGACGCGTGTCTCGAAGCGGTTGATCTCGCGGGGGTTCTCGGCACCGATGCGGAGCGCCTGCGGCGCGCCGCCTCCCGCGGCGCTGTCCGGCGTACCGGATCCGGGCGCCGCCACTGAGGGTCCGGCGGGCGCCTGGACGGGTCCCGGTCCGCCCGGCGCGAGCACCCAGTAGGCGATCAGGCCGACCGCGACGGCGACGCCCACGAGAATCGCCGCGATCCGCCCCGGCAGCGGGATGTGTCCGTGCGGCCGCTCGCGCTCCGGCTCAGACACGCTCAGAACGCCTGGCCCACGGCCACATGGATGCGAAAGCGGTTCAGGAAATGCGGCGGACCGGGCGCGAAGCTCGGATCGATGCGCACGAGCGCGTTCGTCGCCTGGTCGGCCACGTAGAGGGGCGCCGCCTCCGGATCGTAGGGATCGTACGCGATGTCGAGCCGCGCCGGCCCGACCGGCGTGTCGAGGCGCAGCCCGGCGCCGGGCGTGATGCGCCAGGTCGAGGGATCGAGGTGCCAGAGCTGGCGCGCACCCACCGCACCCGCATCCACGAAGATCGCGAGCCGCAGATAGTCTCTCAGCAGCGGGGAGGGGAAGCGCAGCTCGACGCTGCCGACGGCGACCGACGTCCCACCCACCGGCACGAATTCCGGCGTCCGCGTCGTGTCGACCACCAGAACGCCGGCCGAATCCACGCCCAGGCTCTGCGCCACGTAGACGCCGGGACCGATCGCGTTCCGGTCGAAGCCGCGAACGCTGTTCGCGCCGCCGGCGTAGAACCGCTCCTCGGGCGGCAGGAAATGGTCGCTGCTGCGGATCGATCCGGTCCCGAAGAAGGTGCCGAGGCGGACATAGGAGCTGAGCACCGTGCTCCGTCCGACCAGATCGTAGCGCGCGCTCTCCGCCGCCCAGCGGAAGAAGCCGACATCCGAGCCGAGCGGACGCGCGGCCCACGTCACCGTGGACTGCACGCGAAAGCCGCGGTGCGGGTCGAGCGGCTGATCCGTGCGGTTGCGCAGGAAGTTCGCGGTCAGCGCGTTACGCCAGCGCACGCGTGAGAGCGGCTCGATCTCCGCCTGGTCGCACACGGTGAAGGCGAGGCAGAAGATCGCCGGGGAGGCGATCGTCTGCCCCCGCTGCGCCTCGGCCGCACCGCTGACGACGTCGCCGCCGCGCAGCGTCCGGATCACCGTCGCCCGTCCGCCGCGCGCCTGGCGCTGGAACAGCCCCGGCTCCGAGGTGCGGTCGCCGAAGACGCTCAGCGTGAGCTGATTGTGCGCGCTGAAGAAGTACGGCTGCGTGAAGTCCGCCCCGAGGTGGTAGTCCAGCTCCTTGCGAAACGGGTCGTCCTCCGTCGCGAACGCCTTGCAGATCGACGACTCCAGCTGCCGCGAATACGTGAGGCCGCCCAGCCCGAGCTTCGTCGCCTCCGCCTGGATCGAAAGCCGGCGCCCCCCCCCCAGCACGCTGCGACTCGTCCAGCTCGCGTGCGCCCGCATGCACTCGATCGTGCCGTACCCGATCGCCGCTTCCACCACGTGCACCGGCGCCTCCGAAATGCGCACCGCGACCGTCGCGAGCGTGCTGTCCGACGGCGTCGCCTGCAGCGAATCCGGCGCCACGTCCACCGTCGCGAAACGCACGATGTCCAGATTGTACAGGTTGGCCTGACTTCGCCGCAGGGCGCTCGCGCGCAGCAGCTCCCCCTGCGAAAACTCCAACTGCCGCAACACCGAGGGCCGCCCCAGGTGCGCCGCGCCGATCACGACGACCGAGTCGACACGAACGCGCGGGCCCGCAATCGCCAGCAGCGACGCCGTCGCCCGGTCCTGCACCGTGTCGACGCTGTAGTTGCGCAGCACCTCCGCGTACGCGTAGCCGCGCGAGCGCAGCACCGCCAGCACCGTGTCCGCCGACGCGCCGAACCGCCCCACGTCGAAGAGCTCCCCCGGCTGCAGCGGCAGCCGTCGCTCCACCGAGTCCGGCGGCACGATCTTTTCCGTCCCCTCCACCGTCAGCGAATCCAGCCGCACCGCATCGCCGCGCAGAATCGCGAAGTTCACCACGACGCGGCCCCCCTTCGGCTCCACGCCCGGCCGCACCGTCGTGCCGAAGTAGCCGCTCTGACGGTAGAGCACCGCCAGCCGCACCACGTCCGTCGCCAGTGTCGAGGTGTTCAGCGTGTGCACGTGACGGCCGATCCCGGTGCCCGGTATGCAGATCGGAAGCCCGATCAGACGGCACCGCGTCGGCTGCGTCTCGATCAACGACAACAGCGTGTCGCGGCCGTACGGCTGCGGCGCGAGAAAGTTCACCTCCGCGATCTCCCGCCCCGAGTACGGACTCAGCTCCGGGAACGGGCCCGCGGCTCCGCCCCGCGCCACGCAGCCGGACCAGGACGCGACGACCAACGCCACGACGGCCAAAGCACCCGCGCGGCCGCCGCTCCGCGACCTTCCCGGCTTCACGTTCATGTTGGACAAGAGATCACGGCCGCGCCCGAACTCGCAAGCGATTGCACACACCCGGCTTGCCGCGCCGGGTCGCCCCATCCGCTCCCTCGAGCGCATAGTCGAATTGACGGCGATCGGCCCGTGTGTTAGTCTAACAATCTTTGGTATTTCGGCAAAGCACGCCCGACGATCGTGCTCCCGCGCCACGCAGGAACCCGAGCGACTACGACATGGCCCGACACCCCACGGCAAAGCGCGTGCACCGTCCCGAAGCGGACGCCGACGACGCCTTCGTCGCACGCATGCTCGAGCTCAGCGGATGGGCGAAGCGCAACGCGCGCGTCGTGGTCGGCGTCGCGATCGGCGCCGCATTCCTCGTGCTCGGCTACCTCTATTACACGAACCGCCGCGCCCGGCTCGACCAGCTCGCCGCTTCACAGCTTCTCGAGGTGCGCCAGACGGTGGCGAGCGGGAACTACCCCCTCGCCACGCGTGACCTGCAGCAGTTCGTCGATCGCTACGGCAAGACCGACGCGGGACGCGAAGGTCGACTCCTGCTCGGACAGCTCCAACTGGAGCAGGGGAAGGCGCAGGACGCGATTCGCGATCTCACGAGCTTCGCCCCGCGCGACGCGCTGATCGACAGCTCGCGTCTGCTTCTGCTTGGCGCCGCCTACGAGCAGGCGGGCGACACGGCACGCGCGATCACGACCTACGCCCAGGTCGGCCGCAACGGCGCGTTCGCGTTCCAGCGCAGAGAGGGGCTGGAGAACGCGGCACGCATCCACATGCAGGCGGGCGACTACGACGCTGCGGCATCGATCTATCAGCAACTCGTCGAGCTCGTCGGCAGCGATGATGCGCAGGCGTCCGTGTACCGGATGCGGTTGGCGGAGGCGGAAGGGAAGGCGGCGGGCAAACCGGGCGGCGCGACGAAGCCCTGAGCCGGCGCGCTCCCCGCCCGTTTCGGCATCGCGATTCAGCGCACGCCGACCTCCTTCATCATGGACTTCGTGATCGACTGACGGGTGTCGTCGAAGCCCGTCCACGCCGCGGCGCGCCGGGAACGCAGCCGCTCGGGCACCGTGGCCACCGTGAAGGCGTGAGGATCCAGCCCGGCCTGCAGCTCCTCCCAGCTCACCGGCGTCGACACCGGCGCGCCCTCCCGGGCCCGCGTCGAGTAGGGCGCCACGGCGGTCGCGCCGCGCGCGTTGCGCAGGTAGTCGATGTAGATGCGGCCGCGCCGTTCCTTCTTCGCCGCCCTCGCCACGTAACGATCGGGGCGTTCCGCTGCCGCCGCCACGGCGATAGCGCGCGAAAACGCCTTCACTTCGTCCCAGCCGGAGCGACGCACGAGCGGGACCACCACGTGCAAGCCCTTGCCGCCGGTCGTCTTGACGAAGCTGCGCAGCCCCAGGGCGGTGAAGCGGTCGCGCATCGCGACGGCGGCCTCTACGACCTCGGGCCACTCCACGCCCGCGCCGGGATCGAGGTCGATCACAATCCGGTCCGGCCGCTCCAGGCGATCGATGCGCGCCCCCCACGCGTGGATCTCCAGAACGCCGATCTGGACGAGCGAGACCAGCGCATCCAGCGTCTCCACGTGCAGGTACGTCGCGCGTTTCGACTGCTCCTCGATCTCCACCCGGCCAATCGCTTCAGGAACGCCCGCGCGCGCGTGCTTCTGATAGAAGCACTCCGCGTCCGTTCCGTCCGGGCAGCGGACGATCGACAACGGCCGTCCCGCCAGGTGCGGCAGCATCGCCGCGCCCACGTCCACGTAGTATTCGGCGAGATCACGTTTCGTCAGGCCTTGGCCCCGGTAGAGGACCCGGTCCGCGTGCGTCAGCTTCACGCGTGCGCGCCCGACGCGGACTGCCGCCTGCCGTGCCGCCCCCGCCGAGGCTGCTCCGCTTCGCTCCACCTGCGCCTCCCCGTCCACCGGTCTCTCACGGACGACGTCCGCCGCACCCTTGTCCTCGCGCAACCCCTTGAAGGAAGGGTGCCGCAGCGAACCGTCCTTCGTCCACTCCGTGAAGGCCACCTCCACCACCAGTTTCGGCTCGACCCAGTGCACGCCCCGCGCCGCCGCGCCACGTGGCGGATCCTCCACCGGCGCACGTGCCCGCTCCAGCGGACGCAGCCGCTCCGCCAGATCGCGAAGCCGCGCATCCGTGAAGCCCGTGCCGACTCTGCCCGCCGAGCGCAGCGCGCCGTCCTCGTGATAACCGATCAGCAGCGCACCCAGACCCACCCTGGATCCCGACGGCTCGCTGTAGCCCACCACGATGAACTCCTGCCGCCGCAGGCACTTCGTCTTCACCCACTCCCGCGTCCGCGCCGCCCGGTAGACGCTCTCCGCACGCTTGCTCACCACCCCCTCGAGACCCATCGAACACGCCCGCTCGAAGAAAGAGCGGCCCCGGCCCACCACGTGGTCGCTGTAGCGCACCCGCTCCGCTGACAGCTCCGACCGATCCAGAAGCGCCTCCAACGCCCGCTTGCGCTCCACGAGCGCAACCCGCTCCAGGTCCCATCCATCCAGGTGGCGCAGGTCGAACACCTCGTACACCAGGCTCTGGTCCTGCCCGTCCAGCGCGTTCTGCAGCTTCTGGAAATCGCTCACGCCCAATGCGTCCAGCACTACCACCTCGCCGTCCAGCACCGCCGACTTCGCCGCCAAACCCTTCAACACCTCCGCCACCGGCCGCATCCGCGACGTCCAGTCCTTGCCTCCGCGCGTCATCAGCTTCACACCCCCACCGTCGACCCGCGCAAGCACCCGGTAGCCGTCGAACTTGATCTCGTGAAGCCACTCCTCGCCTTCCGGCACGACGTCCACCAGCGTCGCAAGCTCCGGCCGCAGCGCCCGCGGGAAAGGGAGCGCCCTGCGCACCGCCCCCGCCAGCGTGGACGCATCCGGGCCGCCCCGCGAGGACCACACACGATCCCGCGCGGCGGCGATCTCCTTCATGGTGCGCCCGCTCTCCGCGCTGCGCTGCTCCCGCCGTACCACCCCGGCGCCGTCTCCGGCCCGCGCCTCTTCATCCTCCTCCTTGATCAGAAGCCAGTTCTCCTTCTTCTTCCGCCCGGCCTCCCCCTTCATCCGCACTAGGACCCACCCGCCACGCAGCACTTCGCCGCCGAGAATGAACTTCAGATGACCCCTCTCATATCCCTTCGTGGCACCACCTTGCGACGCCCACCTCCCGCGATCCCACAGCATCACCGCGCCCCCGCCGTACTCGCCCTCCGGAATCACGCCCTCGAAATCCGCGTACTCCAGCGGGTGGTCCTCCACGTGGATCGCGAGCCGCCGCTCCGACGGATCCAGACTCGGCCCCTTCGGCACCGCCCAGCTCTTCAGCACGCCGTCCATCTCGAGTCGGAAGTCGAAGTGCAGCCGGCTCGCGGCGTGCTTCTGGACGACGAAACGGCCGCCCGACGACTCCGCGGCGCCGCCGTGACGGTCCCGCGTACCCTCCGGCTCCGGCGTTCGCCCGAACCGCCGCTTCTTCCTGTACGTTTCCAGCCCCATCGCAGCGCTCCCGTCGGCGCGTCCGGCCCGGGCTCCACACACGTCCGCGACAACGAGGCGGCAATCGTCGCGCCAGAGCGAATCCCGGGGCCTCGCCGCAGCACCGCGTGGCGGCATCGCGTCAAGGCGTGGCATCGGAGGCCACGCCGCGGCGCGCGGCTTCGTATAATATGCATTATGTAAACTTGCCCACAGCCAGGATGTGGAGAACCCGCGCGATTTCCCCCTTCCCATTCCGCGACGCCGAACTGCGCCCGCACTGCGCGACCGCAGCGAGGCCCGACTTTCGTCCCCATCGCGGGGCGGGCGTTCGGGCGTTCAGCCGAAGATCGAAGGCGGGCGGCTCTTGCCGGTGACGGTCGCCAGCGCGCTCATCAGCTCGGCCTCGACCCTGGGGAGCGCGGCGTCGCGAGCGGCGCGGTCATCGAGCTGCGGGAAGCGGAGCGGCTGGCCGAAGCGGATGGTGAGCGGGCCGCGGCGCACACCGCCGCCCCAGCGCGGGAGGACTTCGTAGGCGCCGAGCACGGCGCACGGGATCACCGGGACGCCTGCCTTGAGGATGAGGCGGAGGGTCCCGAGACGCGGGGGCTGCAGCCGACCATCCCAGCTCCGCTCCCCTTCGGGGTAGATGGAGACGACGGCCCCGCGCCGCAGAGTGCGCAGCGCGACGCGTACTGCCTGAGGGTCGACCTCGAAGCGGCGTACGGGAAAGGCCTCCAGGCGGCGGAGCAGCGGTCCGAAGAGTGGCGCGTCGAATTCGGTGCTCTTGGCCATGGCGTGGACGACGCGCGGGCAGAAGGCCTGCAGGATGGGCGCGTCGATGAAGCTCTCGTGGTTCGCGGCGAGGAGAGCGGGCCCGGAGGCTGGAACGTTCGCGAGGCCCTCGACCGCGACGCGGGTGGCGAAGACGCGGGTCGCGGCGCGCACGAGGCGCTGTGCGAAGCGGTAGAAGGTCACGCGGAGGGTACGGTGACGAGGCGGGGCTGGAACTCCACGATCTCCCCCTTCCCCTCGCGGCTCCAGCGTTCCTGCAACAGGAGGTGGAGTGTCTCGTCCCAGAGGCGGAGCGACGCATCGACGAGGCGGATCGAGACCAGCCGGCCCGCCTCGAAGCGGATCTGGAGCGAGCTCGAGCTGGCGACGACCGCCCCGATCGACGGCAGCGGCCACGCCGACGGCGTCCCCCGCGTCGGCTCGAAACGTACTTCCTCGCTCGTGAGCGACAGGAAGCCGTCACTCGGTTCGCCGAAGCGCTCGATCCGGCCCAGGTAGACGCCACGCCGGCGCACCTCGCTGCGCCCCGTCGCGTGCCGCAGCGACGCGGCGTCGCGCAGGAGCATCCCAGCGGGAGCGGCGCCGCGCAGGGCCTCGAGGGTGGGCACGCCCTGGCGATCCGACCATTCCGCGGCCGTACGCGCGGCGAATTCCCCTCCCGTCGCTTCCACGATCACTTCGGCGCCCCGGCCGCGGCGGTAGACGCGACCGCACGCCACGCAGCGCCCTCTCCGGCCGTCCCTGCGCACGCCGCCAACCGCCTCGCATTCCGGGCAGCGCCAGAAGAGATCGTGCACGCCCACGGCCGCTCCCCTGCCCCGGCGTACCGACTAGAGACGGTTGAAGAGGTCGAGCAGGCGAAGATGCCACACGCGCCATACCGCCTCGATGATGATGCGGCGCGACATCTTCGACTCACCCACGTCGCGGTCGACGAAGACGATCGGCACCTCTCCGATGCGAAAGCCGCGGCGCCAGGCGCGCAGGCTCATCTCGATCTGGAACGCGTAGCCCTCGGAGCGGACGTGGTCGAGGTCGATCGCCTGGAGCACGGCGCGCCGAAAACATTTGTAGCCGCCCGTCGCGTCCGCGACCGGAAGACCGGTCACCGTGCGAGCGTACAGGTTCGCGAAGTAGGAGAGGAAGAGGCGCGAGATCGGCCAGTTGATGACGGTGACGCGGCCGTGCAGGTAGCGGGAACCGAGGACGACGTCGTATTCCTCGATCGCCTGGAGGAAGGTGGGCAGGTGGGCGGGGTCGTGGGAGAAGTCGGCGTCCATCTCGAAGAGGAAGGCGTAATCGCGCTCGAGGCCCCAGCGGAAGCCATCCAGGTAGGCGGTGCCGAGGCCGAGCTTTCCGCGCCGGTGCAGGACGTGGACGCGGGGGTCGGCCGCGGCGAGGCGGTCGGCGATCTCGCCGGTTCCGTCCGGGGAGGCGTCGTCGACGACGAGGACCTCGAGTCGCGGGTCCTGCTGCAACACGAGGCCGACGAGGCGCTCCAGATTGTCGCGCTCGTCGTAGGTCGGGACGATGACCAGGGCGCGGTCGGTTGGGTCACCCATCGCGGGTTGAGAGTCGGGAAGCACCGAATTAGCTTGAAAGGCTTGCAAAGCTAACGCCCTTCCCCGCTCAGCGACAAGTGAAAGCGCTCTACGTAGCGACGGCCTACCCGCGCGCACCGGAGGACGTGATCACGCCGTGGCTGGGCGAGACGATCCGGCGTCTCGGCGCGGCAGGGGTGGAGGTGGAGGTGCTCGCGCCCTCGTACCGGGGTCTCGCGGGCGGCGTCGTCGAGGGGGTGCGGGTGCACCGCTTCCGGTACGCACCCCGGCGGTGGGAGGACCTGACGCACGACCAGACGGCGCCGGACCGGATCCGGGAGCGGCCGGGATACCTCGCGCTCGTTCCCGGCTACATGGCGGCCGGCATGGCGGCCGCGGCACGGCTGGCGAGGCGCGGAGGGTTCGATCTGGTGCACGTCCACTGGCCGATGCCGCACGCGCTGTTCGGTCTGGCGGCGCGGCGCGCGGCGCGCATCCCGCTGGTGTGCTCCTTCCACGGCGTCGAGCTGACGTGGACCCGGCGCGACTGGCCCCTTCTCACGCCGCTGCTGCGCTACTTCATCCGGACGTCGGACGCGGTGACCGCCAATTCGACCTACACGGCCTCGATGATCCGGCGCGTCTATGACCGCCCGATGGTCCGCATCCCCTTCGGCACGTCGATCGACGTCGCCGATCGTCCCGCCGGCGGGGACGGCGCGGGCGCGTTCGAGCTCCTTTTCGTGGGCCGCCTGGTGGAGCGGAAGGGAGTGGTCCACCTTCTGGAGGCGCTGGCGCGCCTGCCCGCGAGCACGCCCGCGCGGTTGCGGGTGGTCGGCGAGGGTCCGCTGCGGCCGGCGCTGGAGCGGCGCGCCGCCGAGCTGGGATTGGAGGGGCGCGTCGCCTTCGACGGCTTCGTCGCGAGAGAGGTGCTGGAGGAACGCTACCGCGCCTGCGACGCGTTCGTGCTCCCCGCGGTGGTCGACGCGAAGGGGGACACCGAAGGGCTGGGCGTGGTGCTCGTGGAGGCGCTGTCGTATGGAAAGCCGGTGATCGCGAGCGGCGTGGGCGGCATCGTCGACATCGTGCGGGACGGCGAGACGGGGCTGCTCGTGCCGCCAGCCGACGCGGGGGCGCTCGCGGCGGCGATCGAGCTTCTCGCGGCGGATCGCGCGCTGGCGCGTCGTCTGGGCCGGGGCGGCCGGGCGCTGGCGGAGGAGGAGTTCGCGTGGCCCGTGATCATCGCGCGTCTCGTGGAGGTGTACGCGTCGGTCGTGGCGCGAGGCGCGCGGTGAGCGGGGACCGATGCTGAATGCGCTCGTGGCGCCGCTCCTGCGGGCGAGGCGCCATGCGGCTGTCCTCCGCGCGGAGCGAATCCTACGGAGCGCCGTGCCGCCGCTCGACCGCGTCGCGAAGCGGGCGTACGCGGGCTACAAGCGACAGCGGCTCATCGAGGCGTGCGGCGATCCGGAGTTGCGCGGGCGCTTCCTGGGCCGGGGTCCGCTGCCGCCGGGCTACGGCGAGGAGATGGACGAGCGCATCGTCGAATACCCGTGGGTGCTGTCACGCCTAGCGGGCGGCGCCGGAACCCTTCTCGACGCCGGCTCGACGCTGAACTTCGACTGGATCGCCGACGACGCCCGCATCCGCGACAAGCGCGTGATCGTCTGCACACTCGCGCCCGAGGGCGTGCTCGGCCGCGCCGCCTATTCCTACCTTTACGGGGACCTGCGCGACCTCCTGCTGCGCGACGCCTGCGTGGACGCGGTCGTGTGCATCTCGACGCTGGAGCACGTCGGCATGGACAACCGGGGCTACACCGGCCGCGTGTCGGACGCCGAGCGACGGCCGGAGAGCTTCACGGACGCGGTGGCGGAGCTGGCGCGCGTGCTTAAGCCCGGAGGCCCGCTCCTGCTCACCGTCCCCTACGGCCGCCCGCAGGACCTCGGTTGGCTGCGCCAGTTCGACGCCGCGCGGCTCGAGGCGGCCGTCGACGCTTTCGCCGGCGAGGCCGCCGAGATCGACTACTTCCGCCATGGAGACGGCGGCTGGCAGCGCGCCACGGCGGCCGCGTGCGCCGACGCCGAGTTCCTATGGCTGCACGGCGCGCGCGGCCGCGCGACTGCGACGCGTGCGAGCGCGGTCGCCTGCCTGCGGCTGGTCCGCGGCGCCTCGTGATGCTGCGCGTCCTGCACTGCATCTACGACGATCCGGCCAACCCGTGGGTCGCGGGTGGCGGCGCCGTGCGCGCGCGAGAGATCTACCGGCGCCTGAGGGGCGACGTCGCGGTGCGCGTCGTCACCGGGCGTTATCCGGGCTCCCGGGACGGCACCGTCGATGGCGTGCGCTACGAGCGTGTCGGCGTGGCGCGGCCGTACGCGGCGAGTCGCCTCAGCTACGCCGTCGAAGCGGCGCGCCTCCTCCGGCGCGGCGATTACGACGTCGCCGTCTACGATTTTTCGGTCTACGCGCCGATCCTGGTTCCGCTCGCGCCGGCTCCGGTCGGCCTCGTGGTGCACCACCTGACCGGTCCGAGCGCCCGCGCGCGCTGGGGCCGGCCGCTCGGCGCGGCCCTCGACGCCCTCGAGCGCCGACTCCTGCGGCGCGGGCGCTGGATCAGCACGCCGTCACGGTGGACCGCCCAGCAGGTACGCGCAGTCGTGGGGCCCGATGCGACGATCCGCGCGGTGGGCGCCGGCGTCGACGATGCCTTCTTCGACGTGGATCGATCCGATGCGGGCTACCTGTTATACTTCGGCCGGCTCGACCTCTTCCAGAAGGGGCTCGACACGCTGCTGCGGGCGTTCGCACGCCTCCTGGCCGCACGGCCGGAGCTGGAGCTCCGCATCGCGGGCCGAGGCAAGGACGAGGCGCGCGTCGCGAAGCTCGCGCGGGGGCTCGGCGTGGATGCGGCGGTGAAGCTCCTCGGAGGGGTCGACGACGCGGGGCGGCTCGCGCTTTTCGCGGGCGCCACGCTGCTGGTGATGCCGTCGCGCTTCGAGGGATTCGGCCTGGTCGCGGCGGAAGCGCTCGCCGCGGGGGTGCCGGTGGTGGCGGCGGCAGCGGGCGCGCTCCCGGAAGTGGTCGGTTCCGCCGGGGCGTGCGTCGCGCCGGACGACGAGGAGGCGCTGGCCGCCGCGCTCGAGGCGCTCCTCGCCGATCCGGAGCGGCTGCGCACGCTCGGCGCCGAAGCGCGGGCGTGGGCGAGGCAGTACGCGTGGGACGACGTCGCGCGGCGGCACCTCGCGTTCCTGGAGGAGATCGCGGAGGCGGCGGGAACGCGCCCGCTGGGAGGAGGCGAATGAGCGGCAAGGCGAGAGCGGTCGGCTGGGCGGCGCTGGTCTACTTCGGGCTCGCGGTGGTCTACTTCTTCCCCGCCTTCGCGCCCGGCAAGATCCTGTACGGCAGCGACTACCTGGCCGGCGGCTACTTCTTTCAGGAGTTCGTGTCGGCGCGCTTCGCGGCGGGCGCCCTTCCGAAATGGGTCCCCTACCTCTACGGCGGGCTGCCGCTCTTCGCGAACCCGGGCAGCGCGTTTCACCCGTTCCGTTTCCTAGCTGATCTCTTTTTCTCCGCCGCCTACATCCTGCCGGCGATCTTCGTGTTGCAGTTCGCCCTTGCCGGTCTCGGCATGTACCTGCTGGCGCGGGAGCTGGGTGTGCGGGCGTGGGCGGCGGGCGTGGCCGGCCTCGCGTTCGAGATGAGCGGTCTGGCGATGTCGTTCGTGCACGCCGGCCAGGACGGCCGCATCATCGTCGCGACCTCCGCTCCGCTCTTCTTCTTCTTCCTGCATCGCGGCGTACGCACCGGCGGTGTCGGCGCGTTCGTCGGAGCCGCGGCGACGGCCGCCTTCACGCTGCTCAGCTTCCAGATCCAGAGCAACTACTACATGCTGCTCGGTGGCGCCCTGTGGGCCCTCTTCTGTCTCTGGCACCTGGGATACTTCCGGCGCCCGCGGGCGTTCACGGCGCGCCTCGCCCTCGGCCTCGGAGCCGTCGCCTTCGCCTTCGCGACGGCGTCCGTGAACTTTCTCCCTTTCCTCGACTACGTCGACCAGTCGCCGCGCGGCGGGAGCGGGAAGGGGTACGAATACGCGACGTCGTGGGCGATGCCGCCGGTCGAGACGATCGGCCTCGCGGTGCCGGAACAGGCCGGCATCCTGGAGAATTACCGCGGCGAGAACCCGATCAAGCTCCACACCGAGTACGTGGGTGCGCTCGTCGTGGGACTGCTCTTCCTGGGTGTGTTCTACTCGCGCCGGAACCGCTACTGGTGGTTCTTCCTCGGTCTCACGTTCGTGGCGCTCAGCATCTCCTTCGGCGCTCACACGCCGATCTACCATCTCTACTACGATTTCCTCCCCGGAACGAAGAAGTTTCGATCTCCCTCGATCTCCTTCTTCCTTGTCGTCCTTTCCCTGGTGGCGATGGCGGCGCTGACGCTGGAGGAGTTGGCCCGCCGCAGGGAGGAGCGCGAGACGCGACGGGGGCGGACGGCAGCAGCCGGCGCCGATCCTCTGCGCTGGGTGCCGTGGATCCTGGGCGCGCTCCTCGGACTCGCCGTCCTCGGCGCGGGGCTCAACGGAGCGGGGCCCGGCGCGCCCGCCGCCGCCGCGGCGCGCCAGCTCGGCTATCTCCGCTTCGGCTTCTTCCTCGCGCTCACCGGGGCGGGCTTGTGGCTGTGGATCGCGGGCCGGCTGTCCGCGCGGTGGGTGGCGGTGGGGCTCGCCCTGGTCACGGTGATCGACCTCTGGGTCATCGACCGCAAGTTCTTTGAGACGATCGAGGGACCGGCGCGTCTCTTCGCGGCCGACGACGTGGTGGATTTCCTGCGCTCGCAGCCGGGCCCGTTCCGCGTGTGGGCGCTGCCGTTCCCGCCGGGCCAGACGTACGCGCGCGCGGGTACGGACTACCTGATGGGGTTCGGGATCGATCAGGCGGGCGGAGAGCACAGCGACCCGATCCAGCGTTACCTCGAGGTCGTGGGTGCCGGCAGCCGGAGCATGACCGACTGGCACAACTTCCTGCAGGACCCGGTCTTCATGGACGCGGCCAACGTGAAGTACCTCCTCACGGGGGTCGAGCTTCAGGGACCGGAGTTCCGCGAGGTTCACCGCTCGCCTTACGGCATCGTCTACGAAAAGGTCACCGCCCTGCCGCGCGCCTACCTCGTGCCTGCCGTCCAGGTGGCGACGCCGCCGGACGGCGCCCTCGCCGCGATGCGTCGCTCCGGCTTCGACCCGCGCCGCGAGGCCGTCCTCTACGCGCCGCCGCCGCGCCCGCTGCCGGGCGGGCCGCTGACGGGATCGGCGACGGTGTCCCAGTACACGCCGGACCGCGTCGTGGTGGAGACGAGCAGCGACCGTGGCGCGCTGCTCGTCCTCGCCGACAATTACTACGACGGGTGGCATGCCGAAGTCGACGGGACCAGCGCGCCGATCCTGCAGACCGACCACGCCTTCCGCGGCGTCGAGGTGGCCGCCGGCCGGCACACAGTCGTCTTCCGCTTCGAGCCGGCGGACCTGGCGCTCGGCTTCCGCATCTACGTCGTCTGTCTCGCGCTGCTCGGCGGCTTCGGCCTCTTCGCCCTCGTCCGCGCCTGGAGGCGCCGCTCCGCAGCCGTGGCCGGATGAGGGGCGGGCGCATCGCGCGCCGCGCCGCCGGCGCCGCCCTCGTCGTCGCCGCGTTCGCGTTTCTGTCGCGGGCGGTGGCGCAGGACTGGGGTCGGCTGCGCGCCTACCAGTGGCACGTAGAGCTGCTTCCGCTGCTCGGCAGCGTCGCGGCGCTGCTGCTCGTCTTCTGCTTCGGCGTCCTCGGCTGGAGCCGCGCCTTCGCCTGCCTCGACTCGACGCGCGTCCGCTACGGGACGCTCCTGCGCATCTGGTTCCTGTCGAACCTCGCGCGCTACGTGCCGGGCAAGGTGTGGCAGTTCGTCGGCGCCGCACAGCTCGCCCGCAGTGAAGGGATCCCCGCCGCGGTGCTGCTCACGTCGCTGCTCGCGAACGCGGGCTTCACGCTGCTCGGCGCGATGATCGTCGCCGCGGCCACGCTCCCGGCCGGCGCCTGGCTCGGTCGTGCCCTTCCGGGCGGCGGCCACCTTCCGCCGGGCCTCTGGCTCGCGACGTCCTGCACCCTCCTCTCGCTCGTCCTCGTCCACCCGCTCGTCCTGAACTGGGGACTGCGGCTGGTGCCCCGCTGGCTCCACCGAACGGTCCTCGTGTGGAACGGCCGCTGGGTGGATGGCGTTCTCCTCCTCATGATCGCCGTGGTCGGCTGGATCGCCTACGGGGCCGCGCTACTCCTCTTCGTCCGCTCGCTCTTCCCTCCCCCGGCGGGCGCGCTCGCGGCGTTGACCGGCGCCAACGCCGCGGCCTTCGCGGCGGGCTACGTCGTCATCATCGCGCCCGCCGGGCTCGGCGCCCGTGAGCTGTCGATGGCGGCGCTGCTGCGGCCGATTCTGCCTGAAGGCGTGGCGGTGGTGGTGGCGGTGGGATCGAGGCTGTGGATCGTCGCGGCGGAGCTCGTCGGCGCGGGGCTGGCGCTCGTCGCGATGCGGCGCCGCCGCTAGCCTCGCTCCTGCGCTCGCGCGGCGAGCGGTGCGCTCCGCCCGCGGCGCTATCCGCGCGACAGGAGGCGACGCTCGAGGCTCTCGATCTGGGCGTGCTGCTGCGCCACGAGCTCGGCGAGGAAGCCGAAGCCGAAGAGCAGGAACCCGAGCGTCTCCAGCAGGATGACGAGGTAGAGCAGCGGCCGGAAGCCGAATGGCGGCATCGCGTGCGCGATGCGCAACACGATCGTGAGCAGGCCCACCAGCACGCCCAGGCCGGCCATCACGAGCCCCGTCACGCCGAACAGGAGGAGCGGCTTGCGGGAAAAGAAGAGGAAGAAGGCGACCGACATCAGATCGAGCAGCCCGACCACGATCCGACCGCGCCCGCCGTACTTCGGCCTCCCGTGCCGCCGCGGGTGCAGCGTGATGTCGAGCTCGCTGACGGAGAAGCCGCGCGCGTAGGCCAGCACGACGAAGAAGCGGTGCCAATCGTGGCGGAGGTGGATCTCGTCGAGGACCTCGGACCGGAAGCCCTTCATCGAGTTGAGATCGCTCACCGGCACCCTGAAGATGAGGCGGTTCAGCAGGTTGTAGGTGCGCGACACGGTCGCCTTGTCGTAGCGGCCGATCTTGCGGCCGGTCACGATGTCGGCGCCCGCCGCGAGCGCGGCGAGAAAACGGGGGATCTCTTCCGTCGAGTGCTGCAGATCCGCGTCGAAGAGGATGAGCCAGCGCGCGGTGGTGGCGTGGGCGGCCGTCAGCAGCGCCTCCGTCTTGCCGAAGTTGCGCCGGTGCCGCAGGACGCGGAAGCGTGGCCAGTCCCGCGTCAAGCTTTCGGCGCGCTCCGCAGTCCCGTCGCTGGAGCCGTCGTCCACCAGCAGCACCTCGCCGTCCAGGCCGTGGCGCTCGAACGTACCGCGCAGCTCCGCCACGAGCTCGTCGATGTTCTCGACCTCGTCGTACGCGGGCACGACGAGCGCGAAGTCGCTTCGTGCCTCCAGCGGCAGGACCGCAGCGTCGTCGTCCATCGCCGTCGGGTCAGACCCGCTTCCGCATGCGCGCGGAGAGGATGCCGAGCTGGTCGCGGTACTTCGCCACCGTCCGTCGCGCGATCTGGATCCCCTCCTCCTTCAGGATGTTGACGATCGCCTGGTCGGTCAGAGGCTTCTTCGGGTTCTCGTCGTCGACGAGCTTCTGGATCTTCGCCTTGATTCCACGGGCGCTCACGTCCTCGCCGGACGTCGTCGAGAGACCGCTGGAGAAGAAGAACTTGAGCGGCAGCACGCCGCGCGGCGTCTGCACGAACTTCTCGTTGGTGACGCGCGATACGGTCGATTCGTGCATGTCGATCACCTCGGCCACCTCGCGCAGCGTCAGCGGCTTCAGGTACTGCACGCCCTTCTCGAAGAACTCGCGCTGCCGGTCGACGATGAAGTTCATCACCTTCAGCATCGTCTGGCGCCGCTGCTCGATCGCCTGGATCATCCAGTTGGCGCTGTTCAGCTTGTTGGAGATGAACTCCTTGTTCTCGCCCTGGAACTTGTTCTTGTCGCGCGCGATCTCGCGGTAGGCGCGCGACAGCCGCAACCGCGGCATGTTCGTGTCGTTGAGGAACACCATGTACTCACCGTCGATCTTGTCGACGATCAGGTCCGGCGTGATGTAGTCGTCCTTCGCGGCGGAGTACTTGAGGCCGGGCTTCGGATCGAGCTTCGCGACCTCGTCGGCCGCCGTTTGCACCTCTTTCGGCGAGACGGACAGCTCTTTCGATATCTCGGACCAGCGATGGTTGATCAGGTCCTCGTAATATTCGCGGACAATGCGGTCGGCGAGGCTGTCGCTGCGCTCTCCGTCGCGGAGCTGGAGGAGCAGGCACTCGCGCAGGTCGCGGGCGGCGATCCCGGGCGGATCGAACCCCTGGATCGTCCGCAGCATCTGCTCCGCATCCTCCATCGTGAACGGCTTCAGCTCCGCCTCGGACTCCGCCCACTCGGCGCCGAACTCCTCGAGCCATTCGTTGAGCGGCTCGATCACTTCCTCGAGCGAACAGGTGAGATAGCCGTCGTCGTCGATGTTGCCGATGATCTCCTCGCCCAGCAGGATGGCGCGCTCGTCCATCGGCATCAGCACGAGCTGGTCGCGGAGATGGTCGGCCAGGTCGCGCGTCTCGACCGGCACGGCCTCGTAGTATTCCTTCTGCTCGTACTCCGCCTTCCGTCCGCCGGCGTCGAAGCCGTCCAGGAGGATCTCCTCCCAGTCGATCTCGTCTTGCTCCTTTTCCTTCTCCTTCTCCTTCTCGTTCGTCTCCGGCTCCGCCTCCGCGGCGGGCGCCTCGAGCTCCAGGAACGGGTTGTTGAGCAGCTCCTGGTTGATATGCTGCTGCAGGTCCATCAGAGGCATGTACAGGAGGTCCATCGCCTGGTAGAGGCGAGGATTGATCTTCATCTCCTGCCTGAGATGCGTGCCCTGATACAGTCCCGTCTTCATGCTCATGCAACACCCGGTCTGGCATAGCGCTCCCGCATTCGCGCGGTAAGCGTAGGCCCTAAGTAGATCTCCGCAACTTCGTCGTTCCAGACGAGTTCTGCCACCGTCCCCGACGCCCGCACCCGCCCATCGTACATGATGTATGCCCGATCCACGATGTCGAGGGTCTGCTCGACGTTGTGGTCCGTGATGATCACGCCGATGCCGCGGTGCCGCAGCCCGGCGACGATCTGCTGGATGTCGTGCACAGCGATCGGGTCGACCCCTGCAAACGGTTCGTCCAGCAACATGAACTTCGGCTCGCTCACCAGCGCCCGCGTGATTTCCAGCCGCCGCCGTTCGCCGCCGGAGAGTGAGTACGCCTTCGCCTTGCGAAGGTGCTTGATCGAGAGCTCGTCCAGCAGCCGCTCCAGGCGCTCCCGCCGCTCACTGCGGCTCAGCGGAAGCGTCTGCAGGATCGCCATGATGTTCTCTTCCACCGTGAGCTTGCGGAAGATCGACGGCTCCTGCGCGAGGTAGCCGATCCCGCGCCGCGCGCGTCGGTACATCGGCACGTCCGTCAGCTCCACGTCGTCCAGATAGACGACGCCGCCGGTAGGCGGAATCAGCCCGACGATCATGTAGAAGCACGTCGTCTTCCCCGCGCCGTTCGGTCCCAGCAGGCCCACGATCTCGCCCTGCGTGACCTGCAGGTCCATGTCGTTGACCACTTTGCGACGGCGGTAGATCTTGACGAGGTTCTTCGCCTCCAGCGTGCTGCGGCCGTTGCCCTCCGCCCGCGCCGCCGATCCCTCCTCCCCACCCTGCGGCGCCAGCAGCGCGTGGACCCGCTCCGCGAGCAGCGTCGCCAGCCGATTCCGCTCCGGCGCCGTCGCCGCCCACACGCCTGGCAGGATTCGCACCCGCTCCCATTCCGCGCCCTCCGGCTCGGCCTGCGCGATGCCCCGTGAGGCCAGCGGGCGGAGCACGTGCTCCTCCAGGTACTGCGCCAACTGATCGGCCGGAACCATGCCGACCGCCGCGCGGCCCGCTCCGCCCCGGGTCTCGGCCGCGTACGCCTGCCGTACCGCCGCCAGCCACTCGCCTCGGTCCGTGGCGCCGCCGCCATCCGCCAGCCGCACCAGCTCGCACAGCGCCAGTGCGATCGACGCGTCGTGCGACCGAAGCGTCTCGGCGTAGTCGAGGATCGGCTGAGCGCTCATCGCTTCCGCTCCGTCCAGCGCCGTCTCGTCTCCGCCAGCGGCGGACCGCCCCCGCGCGCGGCCGGGTCTGGCGGCGCCCATGACGACGCGCGTCTCGCGTGCCGGCTCGCGCGCGCAGCCGGCCCTTCTTCCGGAACTTCCTCAACCACGTCCGTGGTGTCCGGTCGCGCCGCCGCCGTGTCGGGAGCGGCTGCGGCGGGGCTGCGCAGGGCCGCGGCCGTATCGCGAACCGCGGCGGCCGTGTCCCGGAACGCGGCGGCGCTGTCCGGTGCGGTACGGGCACTGTCCGTGCCCGGCCGGCGCGGCTGCAGGTGCACCCCGTGGACCGGTCCCGTGGCGTCGATGCCGCTCACCTCGCCAGCGTGCAGCTCGATGGTGATCGACGAGGCCACCATGTAGTTGATGCTGGGCCGCTCCGTAGCCGGACGGCCGGACTCGCGCGCCCGGTAGACCGTCTGCGCGGGGGCGCCGCTCTGGCCCACCACGACGAGTCGCTTGAGCACGGCGCGCGCAGCCGCGGTGTCGCCGGGCGGCGGTGCCGCGGCGGAGTCCGGCGGCGCCTCGAAGTAGGCGCGGATCGTATCGCCCCGCGCCCAATCGCTCGCCGCGATCGCCGGAAGATCGGCCTGCACCGTGTCAGCCGGCTGTTCGGCGTACGCCTGCCCCACGGCGTACAGACTGTCGATGCGTTGGCCGCCCGCGGAAAGCGCGTCGATCGAGTCGGCCACGAGCCGCATCCCTTCCGCCGACGCCCGCGCCTGCACGCTGTCGCCGACCGCGTCCTTCGGCGCGCGCGCCGCGCCGAGCGCGATCAACCGCTCGACGGCGCCGTCGTCGAAGAAGATCCGGATCGCGGGGGCATCGAGCGTAGCGCGGTCCGAGGTGAGGCGGGCTTTCCCCGTCGCGTCCAGCCGATCGATCCGGTCGCCCGCCATCCTCGCCTCCGCCCGTTCTGCGACGAGATCGTAGTTGCGCCCCACGAGGTGGGCATCCCCCGTGAGCGTCAACGTCGCCGGGGTCCTCGTCGTAGGTCGCCTGCTTCCCCGTGCCGTGGATCTCCCCGCGGTCGATCACCACGTCACCCGTCGCCTGGAAGTTCCCCTCCCCCACGAGCATGATCGTATTCGCGTCGACGAGCGTCGGCCTCGCGGTGTCCCGCGCAGCGGAAGCGGGCGTGGCGACCACCGGCGTCGCTGCCCCCGCGGTGTCGGGCGCGGCGACCGCCGGGGTGTCCGGCGCGGCCGCGGTGTCCGGCGCGGCCGCGGTGTCCAGCCCGGCTGATCGCTGCGCGGGATAGAGCTCGGCGTGCGGGCGTCCGCCCTCGACGATGACGCGCGCCTGCTCGCGTCCCACCTGATCCGAGGGGCGGAAGTACTGCAGGTTCTCGCCGCGGATGACCGAGCGCGTCTTGCGGTCCCGCACCACGACGTTTCCTCGCCCCTGCAGGTAGCGCTGCATCCCCAGATAGTGCACCCAGTCGGCCGTCATCGCCTTGATGGTGTCGGCGTAGGAGACGTGGCCGATCAGGTACCACTCCGCCTGCGAGCGCAGGTTGACGGCGCTGTCGGCGCGGACCTGCACGCCGTCCGGGCAGGAGACGTGCAGCGGTCCGCTGATGAAGAGGATGTCCCCCTGTTGATTGGCGTAGTTCGCCGCCTCGTAGGCACACGCCCGCGTCTGGGCCCGCGCCGGGGACGGCGCGAGCAGCGGCGCGAGCAGCGGCGCCAGGCCCGAGAGGGCCGCGAGCACGGACGCGCGGGGACGGGTGCGGAGCGCACGTCGCATCAGAACGTGATCTCCATGCCCTTCCCGCGTCCCTTCGGATTGCGGACGCGGAAGTTGTTGAAGTCGAGGTCGGAGGTGAAGCCGCTCCCGTGCACGACGTCGCCGCCGTGGGTGTAGGTGGTGGCGACGTCGCTCCAGATGCGGTTGCCCTGCGGGTCGTAGTGCAGCTCCTCGGTCTCAATGCGCCGGGCGCCGCCGTCCAGCACCATCACCACGTTGCCGACCGCGGTCATGCTCTGCTCGCGCGTGTCGAGGACGCCGCGCCGCGCCGTGAGGTCGCCCGACTGCGTCCCCCTCTCGTCGTACATCGTCAGGTGCAGCCCGCGCGCGTGGAGGACGGTGGAGGAGTCGTTGTAGAGCAGCGCAGTGTCGGCCAGCAGCAACGCCTTGCGCACGCCGTCCTTCGTCAGCCACTCCTTGGCGTCGAAGATGATCTGGTCGGCGAGCATCTCCGGCTGGTCGGCGACGGCGGCGGGCTCGACGCCGCGCCGGCCGCACGCCGCGAAGGCCATGGCGAGCGCGAGCGCGATCGACAGTCCTGCGGTCCGCCTCATACCGCCCCCGCCCTCATCAGGTCGTGCAAGTGGACGACGCCGAGGAGCCGCCGCTCGTCGTCCACGACCGGCAGCGCCATGACGCCGTGCGTCTCCATCGTGTATACCGCCGCCGCCGCGAGCTGGTCCGGAACCGCGAGCTTCGGCCGCGCGTTCATCACGCGCCCCACCCCCACGCCGAGCACGTCCTCCTCGCGCTCCATCAGACGCGTCAGGTCGCCGGCGGTCACGACGCCGATCACGCGCCCCGCGTCGTCGACGATCGGCACCATGCCGCGCTTCTCCGCCAGCAGCACGACGCACTGTCTCATGGTGGCGTCCGGCCCGAGCGAGGGATAGTCGTCGCCGACCATGACGTCGCGCACGCGCAGCGTGAGCTTGCGGCCGAGCGCGCCGCCCGGATGGAGGCGGGCGAAGTCCTCACGCGTGAAGTCACGACCGAGCAGCAGCGCGACCGCGAGCGCGTCGCCGAGCGCGAGCGTCACCGTCGTCGACGTGGTGGGCGCGAGGTCGAAGGGGCACGCCTCCTCCGCCACCGAGCAATCGAGGACCACCGCCGCGGCCCGCCCGAGTGCGGAGTCGGCGCGCCCGGTCATCGCGACGATCGGCACGCCGAGCCGCGTCAGGTACTCGATTAGGCCGTGCAGCTCCTCCGAGTCGCCGCTCTTCGAGATCAGGATCGCCACGTCGTCCCGCCCCACCACGCCGAGGTCACCGTGCAGCCCTTCGACCGGGTGCAGGAAGAGCGCGGGCGTGCCGGTGGAGGTGAGCGTCGCGGCGATCTTGCGGCCGACGATGCCGCTCTTGCCCACGCCGCTCACGATCGCGCGGCCGCCGGCCGCCGCGATCCGCTCGACCGCCTCGAGGAACGACTCACCGAGGCGAGCTTCGAGCGCGACCAGGGCGTCCGCCTCCGCGCGGATCACCGCGCGCGCTCGCTCCAGCAGCTCGGCCGGCGACCGCGTCGTCCGCGCGACGCTCACGACGGCGCCGCCGGATCGCGCTCGCGCGCGTAGCGATCAACCGCCTCGACCCACTCGCCGCGCGCGCGCAGCAACGCCTCCGCGAACTCGCGGACGGCGCCGCGGCCTCCACTCCGGCGGGTGCGCCAGCGGGAGAGGCGGTGCGCTTCGTCGGTGGCGTTCGCGACCGTCACCGGGAGCGCGGCGCGGCGCAGCGCCGGCAGGTCCGGAAGGTCGTCCCCCACCACCGCCACCTCATCCCAGGAGCAATCCGCGTCGCGGATCGCCCGTTCGAACGCCGCGAGCTTGTAGCCGTCCTCCGCCTGGTGCGACGGCACGCCGAGCTCCTCCGCGCGGATCCGCGTCGCCGGCGATTCCCGGCCGCTCACGATCGCCACGCGCAGACCGGCGGACACCAGCAGCTTGATGCCGAGCCCGTCCGGGATGTCGAACCGCTTGAGCTCCACCCGGCCGCCCGCGCCCTCTCCCACGTAGACGCCGCCGTCGGTGAGCACGCCATCTACGTCGAGGATGACGAGGCGGATGCGGCGCGCGACCTCGGCGGGGATGCGCTCACCCACGGACGGCTCCGGTGAGGCGGGAAGCCGCTACCACGGCGCGGATCTCGAGCGCGGTCTCGACCAACGGGCGCAGCGCGTCCAGCGACAGCATGCTCGTGGCGTCCGACGGCGCGCTGGCGGGGTCCGGGTGCGTCTCGAGGAAGAGCGCGTCGGCGCCCGCGGCCACCGCAGCGCGCACCAGCGCCGGAATGAAGTCCGGGTCGCCGCCACTCGCGCCCCCCGCCCGACCCGGCCGCTGCACCGAGTGCGTGCCGTCGAAGACGACGCGCGCCCCGCTCGCCGCGCGCATGCGCGCGAACGATCGCATGTCCACAACCAGGTCGCCGTAGCCGAAGAAGGTGCCCCGCTCCGTCACGACGACGCCGCCGCCGCCGGCCGCGCGCGCCTTCGCCACCGCGCCGGCGATCCCCTCCGGCGCCATCCACTGTCCCTTCTTGATGTTGAGCGCACGGCCGGTCGCGGCCGCGGCGACGATCAGGTCCGTCTGGCGGCAGAGGAAGGCGGGGATCTGGAGGACGTCGCACACGTCGGCGGCGGCGGCGACCTGGGTCGTCTCGTGGACGTCCGTGAGCAGCGGAAGACCCGTCTCGCGGCCCACGCGCTCCAGCCGCCGCAGCCCATCTTCCAGGCCAGGCCCGCGCGCCGCGCCTTCACGGCTGCGGTTCGCCTTGTCGAAGGACGCCTTGAAGACCACCGGCAACGACAGTGCCTCGCCCAGACGCGCGAGCGCCTCGCCGACCCGGACGTTCAACGCGTCGTCCTCCAGGACGCACGGCCCCGCGATCAGGAAGAACGGCCCGCCCGGGCGGCAGAGGTCGGAAACGGGCATGCTACTCCCCGACCCGCAGCGTCCCCGAGCCGAGCACCGCGTCGCCCACGCGGCCGCCGGTCGTCGCCGAGTCCACCCGCGAGCCGGGCGCGGCGCCGTCCCGACGCGCCACCGCCGCGCGCACGAAGGCGCGGAAGAGCGGGTGCGGGTGCAGGGGCCGAGACTTCAGCTCGGGGTGGAACTGACAGCCGAGGAACCACGGATGGTCCGGCAGCTCGAGCATCTCGACCAGCGTGCCATCCGGCGACACGCCGCTGAAGCGCAGCCCGGCCTCCGTCAGCACGTCTCGATAGGCGTTGTTCACCTCGTAGCGGTGGCGGTGCCGCTCGCTGATCTCGACCACGCCGTACACCTGATGCGCCCGCGAGCCCGGACGCAGCCGCGCCGGGTAGGCGCCGAGCCGCATCGTCCCGCCCATGTCCGTGACCTGTCGCTGCGAGTCCATCAGGCAGATCACCGGATCGCTCGTCTCCTTCAGGAACTCGATCGAATGCGAGCCGGTGAGACCGGCGACGTTGCGCGCGTATTCGATCACGGCGCACTGCAGCCCGAGGCAGATGCCGAAGAACGGCAGCCCGTGCCCCCGTGCGTAGCGGATCGCGTCCAGCATCCCCTCGATGCCGCGCTGGCCAAAGCCGCCGGGGATCAGAAGCCCGTCGTAGCGCTCCAGCGCGGACGCGCCCTCGCCCTCGAAGTCGTCACTCGACAACCACGAGATGTCCACGCCGACATCGTTGCCGATGCCGCCGTGCACCAACGCCTCCTGCACCGACTTGTACGAGTCCACGAGCGCCGTGTACTTGCCGACGACGGCGATGCTGACGCGGCCGTTGCGCGGCTTCTTCACCCGCTCGACCATCGCGGTCCACGCGTCGAGCTGCGGCGGACGCGTATCCAGCCCCAGCCGCTCGACCACCAGCTCGTCCAGCTTCTGCCGGTGCAGCTCGAGCGGGACCTCGTAGATCGTCGACACATCGCGCGCCTCGATCACCCCCGCCACGTCCACGTTGGTGAACAGCGCGATCTTGCGCCGCAGATCGTCCGACAGCGCGTGCTCCGTCCGGCACACCACCACGTCCGGCTGGATCCCGATCTCCATCAGCTCCCGCACGGAGTGCTGCGTCGGCTTCGTCTTCAGCTCGCCCGCGGCGGCGATGTAGGGGATCAGCGTGAGGTGGATGAAGAGCGTGTGCTCGCGTCCCACCTCCTGGCGGAACTGCCGAATCGCCTCCAGGAAGGGCAGCGACTCGATGTCGCCGACCGTACCCCCGATCTCCGTGATCACCACGTCGTGGTTCGTCGCCAGGCGCCGAATCGCGCCCTTGATCTCGTCCGTGATGTGCGGGATCACCTGCACCGTCGCGCCCAGGTAGTCGCCTCGCCGCTCCTTCGTGATCACGTCCCGGTAGATCCGTCCCGTCGTGATGTTGTTCGCCTGCGACAGCGACTCCTCGATGAAGCGCTCGTAGTGGCCCAGGTCGAGGTCCGTCTCCGCGCCGTCGTCCGTGACGAACACCTCGCCGTGCTGATACGGCGAGAGCGTCCCCGGATCCACGTTGATGTAGGGGTCGAACTTCTGGATCGTGACCCGCAAACCGCGGTCCACGAGTAGCCTGCCCAACGACGCGGCGGCGATTCCCTTCCCCAGAGAAGAGACGACGCCGCCGGTCACGAAGATGAACTTGGTCGGTTGCTGCGCGTGGTCGCTCATGCCCTCAGCCCGCGTTCGAGTGCATCGATCCCATCTCAATCAGGCGTGCCTCCGCTCGCCGCGCATCCTCCGCCGTGTCCACACCCCCTTCCGCCTGCGCCACCACCCCGACGCCGATCCGCATCCCGGCGCGCAGCGCCCGCAGCTGCTCCAGCCGCTCGAGCGCCTCCACCGGGTCAGGCGGCAGCCTCACCCAGCGCTCCAGCGCCGCCCGCTTGTACGCGTACACGCCTACGTGCCGCAGGTAGAACCCCCCAGCCAGGTCCGCCTCGTCCGGCGGCCCGTCCCGCCGGTGCGGGATCGCGGCTCGCGAAAAGTATAACGCACCGCCGTCCTCGCCACGTATGACCTTCACGACCGCTGGATCCGCCAGCGCGCCCACGCTCCGCAGCGGCGTCGCCACCGTGCCCACGTCCCACCCCTCGCGCACCGCCGCCACCGCCGACGCCACCTGTTCCTCCGTCAGGAACGGCTCGTCTCCCTGCACGTTCACCACGATCTCGTACCCGCGGTACCCCTCGCGCCCCGCCACTTCCGCCACCCGCTCCGTCCCCGACGCGTGCGTCGGCGACGTCAGCTCCGCCACCGCTCCCGCGGCGCGGCACACCGCCGCGACCTCCTCGCTGTCCGTCGCCACTACGACGGCGTCCAGCGACGCCATCCCCTGCGCGCGCCGCCACACCCACTCCACCAGCGGCCGACCCGCCAGCACGGTGAGTGGCTTTCGCGGCAAACGCGCCGAGGCGATGCGGGCCGGAATCACCCCCAGCACGCGAGGCACGTCCATGGATCAGGAGGTAGTGGTCGAAGCGGCGGGACCGCCGCGCTCTGCAATTTTCACGCCTGAAATCTAATGGCGGCGGGCGGGCGTGTCAAAAGGTGGAGCCGCCGGATCGCTCCCATGGGTAGTGGCGGCCGAAGGGCCACTTCAACCCGATGTCGAAGTCCGCGTCGCCCAGGTCGGATGGGTCGGCGAGGACGCGGAGATAGAGGGTGAAGAACTGGAGGCGGGCGCCCACGTTCTGCTCGAACGCGGGACGCCGGTCGTCCGACCACGCCATGCCCAGGTAGTCGAGGATCTCGAGGTCGGGGACGCCGAGGAAGGGCACGCGCCAGCGCTGCGGCAGCGGAAACCGGTACATCGTCTTGGTGAAGACGAGGCGGTCGCCGCGGAACGCCGCGCGCGGGAAGGTGTGCAGGGTGTGCGACCCGCCCACGAAGGTCCAGCGCTGGAGCGGGAGCGAGTCGGTGCCTGGAAGCGGACCGCGAAGCCAGAGTCGGATGCGGAGCGTCTGGCGGCGGAACGTGTTGACGGCCCAGTCGGCGTGGAGCTGATAGCGGCCGAAGGCGAAGTCTCCGCCCGCCGCGTGGCCCGCGAGCTCGACGCGGCCGGCGGCGCCGATCACGGCGGAGCGCCCCTTCCAGGCGAGCGTTCCGTCGAGCAGAGCGCTCGCGACGACGCCGTCGTCGATCGCCGGGTTGGGCGTGACGGAGTCCTGGCTGGAGATCGTCCACGGATCGTGCGCGCCGAGCGAGCGGTCCTCCTCGCGCTGCACCTCGGCGCGCACGGTCCACTGCGTCTGCCCGGTGCTCCAGGCGCGTTGCGCGGACGCGTACACGCGGCGTGCGTCGTAGTAGTCGCGGTAGTCGTGCTGCTTGAGCAGGAAGGCGATCGAGTTGGCCCCGTCGGTCTCGAGCCAGGCGTCGTTCGTGAAGGTGGCCCGCTCCAGGCCCACCGTGAAGCGGGCGTCCGGAGCGCCAATGCGGCCCTCTACCGTGCCGCCGAAGTCGCCGCGCGCGGAGTAGTAGCGGCCAAGCGCGAAGAGAGCGGGCTGCAGGCGCCCGCCCGCCGGATCGCGCACACCCGCGCCCCACCCGAGCGCGAGTCCGTCCACGCGGTCGTAGGTCGGAATCGCGAAGCCGAGCGGACCCTCGAAGAAGACCACACTCCTGCCCGAGCTGAGACCTTCGATGGCGATCGTGCCGTCGCGCCGCTCCACGCGGTAGCGAGCGAGCGGGCGATCCTCCGTCGCGCCCGTCACCTCCGCGAGCTGCGACCGGTACAGCCCGCCGGCCAGGCTGACGACGTCGCCGTGAACGCGCGCCGAAGGCCGCAAAAAGACGTTGGAGCCGACCGCGACGACGTCGCCGTCGACGACCGTCGAGATCGCCACCGTCGCGTCCAGGATGAGCAGCGGCCCGTGAAGGGTATCGCGCTGCAGCACCGTGTCGCTCGCGATGAGCGTGTACGGTCCCTCCAGGACCGCCGAGAGGCGCTCCTGCAGCGCCATCCCACGGTGACCGGTCAGAACCACCCGCTGGGCCCGCAGCGGCAGCGCGCTCGCCAGCAGCGACAGCGCGACGCCGAGCAGGAGCGCGCGTCCCCGCAGAAGTCCCCTTCCCCGCAGGAGCGCGTGCCGGCGCGGCCGAGGCGGGCCCCTCCGCAGCGGCGCCATCAGAGCGCCGCCAGGAAGTTCTCGATCACCGCCCGGCCTCCCTCGCTCGCAACCGACTCCGGATGGAACTGGACGCCCCACACCGGGTGCGCCCGGTGCGCGACCGCCTGTACCTCGTCCTCCCAGCCCTCCTCGTCGGTCCACGCCGTCACCTCCAACGCCTCCGGCAGCGACGCCCGCTCCAGCGCGAGCGAATGGTAGCGGGTCACCGTCAGCGTCTCCGGCAGTCCGGCGAACAGCCCTCCCCCACCGTGCCGGATCCGCGACCGCTTCCCGTGCATCACGCGCCGCCCACGCACCAATCGCGCCCCGTACGCGACCCCGATCGCCTGATGCCCCAGGCACACCCCCAGCATCGGCACGCGCGACCCCAGCCGCCGCACGCACTCCACGCTCACCCCGGCCTCCGCCGGCGTGCACGGGCCGGGCGAGATCACGATCCCGGCCGGCCCCATCCGCTCGATCTCCGCCACCGACACCTCGTCGTTGCGCCGCACCGTCGGCTCCGCGCCGAGCTCCCCCAGCAGCTGCACGAGGTTGAAGGTGAAGGAATCGTAGTTGTCGATCACCAGCAGCATGGCAGCGAAGCTACCACCGCCGACGGTGGTCAACAACCCCGCGGCCGCCGCCAGCGCAACGAGAAACCACTTGATATGATCCGTGGCATCTTACTCCCTATCATTGCTTTATGCGCGTGGATGGAAGCGGCGGTGCACGTCGCGCAGGTACTCGCGGTCGACGTGCGTATAGATCTGCGTCGTCGAGATGTCGGCGTGGCCGAGCATCTCCTGGACGGAGGCGAGGTCGGCGCCGCCTTCGAGGAGGTGGGTGGCGAAGGAGTGCCGCAGGACGTGGGGCGTGACGCGCCGCGTGATGCCGGCGCGACGAACGTGCTTGCGCAGGATCTTCCAGACGCCCATCCGGGAGAGCGGGCCGCCGCGGGCGTTGAGGAAGACGCGGCCGCTTCCGGCGCCGCGGTCGAGGTGGGGCCGGAGCTCGCGGAGGTAGAGGTCGAGCGCACGGCTGGCGGCGCGGCCGACGGGGACGAGGCGCTCCTTGGAGCCCTTGCCGAAGACACGGGCGAAGCCGTCCTCGAGGAGGAGGTCGCGCACGCCGAGGGAGATCAGCTCTCCGACGCGGACGCCGGAAGCGTAGGCGAACTCGAGGAGCGCCTTGTCACGCCAGTAGAGGCGGTCGTTCGGGTCGGGGGCCTCGAGGAGGCGGAGCACGTCGTCGCGTGAGAGGACGGAAGGCAGGCGCCGCCAGGCGCGGGGCGTGTCGACCCGTTCGGTGGGGTCGGCGACGACGACGCCCTCCGCGAGCAGGAAGGCGAAGTACGTGCGGATCGCGGAGAGGTTGCGCCGGATGGAGCTCGGCTTGAGGCCGCGGTCCTTGAGGCCGTAGACGAACTCGCGGAGGTCGGCCCCGTCGACGTCGGCGGGGCGGCGTACGCCACGGGCGTGCAGGAATTCGATCATGCGGGCGACGTCTCTCCGGTAGGCATCGAGGGTGCGCGGGGCGAGGCCGCGCTCGATGCCGAGGTGGTCGAGGAACGGCTGGAGCGGGAACATCCCTCACTCGCTCGTGCGGCCGCGCCACCACCAGAGCAGCAGGCCGGCGGCGAGCAAAAGGGCAGCGGCGAGGAGCACGGCGTTCAGGCGGTCGAGCGTGTCGCGAATGCGCTCCCAGTTCTCCCCGGCGGTGAAGCCGACGTAGAGCAGACCGCCGTACCAGAGGGCGGAGGCGGCGGCGGTCGAGATGGCCATGCGGGCGAAGCGCACGCGCGTGACGCCCGCGAAGACCGGGACAATGGCGCGGAAGGCGGGAAGGAATCGGCTCATGAAGATGGCGGGCGCGCCCCAGCGCTGAAAGAAGCGGGCGATGCGGTCGAGCTGACCGGGATGGAGCAGCCAGCGGCCGGCGCGAGAGCGCACGAGGCGGCGGCCGTGACGCAGGAAGAGGAGATAGACGCCGATCGCGGAAGCGACGTTGGCGCCCCAGGTGACGAGGAACGCCGCCCACGGCTCCGCGCGGCCGCGCGCCGCGATGAAGCCGCCGAAGAGGACGAACGTGTCCGCGGGCACCGGAGGGACCACGTTCTCGAGCGCGGCACCGAGTCCCAGCACCACGTACACCGCGAGCGGGGGGAGGCCGACCAGCCAGTCCAGCGCGCGGTCGAGCATGGAAGGTGCCGGCTCAGCCGTCCACGCGGTCGACGAGCGCGACGGCGATGGCGGCGATGCCCTCTCCCGCCCCGATCCAGCCCATCCCCTCGTTGGTCTTCGCCTTCACGGAGACGTGAGTGGAGCCGATCGCGAGCGCCGCCGCGAGCCGCTCGCGCATCGCCGCCGCATGGCGGGCGATGCGGGGCGCCTCGCACAACACGCTCACGTCGACGTTCACCACCTGGTAGTTCCGCTCCGCGAGCATGTGGGCCGCGTCCTGGAGCATCTGGAGCGAATCCGCGTCGCGCCAGCGGGGATCGTCCGGCGGGAAGTGCGCCCCGATGTCGCCGAGGGCCGCCGCGCCGAGGATCGCATCCGTCACCGCATGGGCGACCGCGTCGGCATCGGAGTGACCGGCGAGGCCGCGCTCGGCGGGGATCTCGACGCCCCCGAGGATCAGCCGGCGGCCCTCCGCGAAGCGGTGGGAGTCGTAGCCGACGCCGACTCTCACGCCGCCGCGACGGGGGCGCAGCAGGGGCAGCCGTCGGGGCTCTCGTCGACCAGGGAGTAGTTCTGGTAGCGGCGCCGCGCCGCGAAGCCGGCGTCCTCGATGAGACGGACGATCTCCGCTTCCGGCATGATGTAGTCGGTGCCGGCGGCGCTCACGACGTTCTCCTCGATCATCAGGGAGCCGAAGTCGTTGGCGCCGAAAGAGAGGGCGAGCTGCGCCATCTTGGGCCCCTGCGTCACGTAGGAGACCTGGACGTTGTCGAAGTCGTCGAGCACGAGACGGCCGAGGGCGGTCATGCGGAGGTAGTCCATCCCGGTGCCGAGCTCGAGCCCCCAATCCTGCATCTCGGTGTGCAGCGGCTGGAACGACCAGGCGATGAAGGCGGTGTAGCGGCCCGCGTGCCCGGCCGCGATGCTGCGCGCCTGCGACGCGCGCAGCCGCGCGAGGTGCTCGAGCCGATCCTCCCACGTCTCGCCGACGCCGTACATCATGGTGGCCGTCGTGAAAAGGCCCGCCTCGTGCGCCGCCTCGTGGATCTCGAGCCAGCGGCTGGAGTCGATCTTCTTCGGCGCGATGTAGTCACGCACGGCGTCGACCAGGATCTCGCCGCCGGCGCCCGGCATCGAATCGAGGCCGGCCTCGGCCAGCTCGCGGAAGACCCGGTCGACGGGCACCTTCGCGACCTTCGAGATCAGCTCGATCTCGGACGCGGAGAAGCCGTGGACGTGAATCGGATGGCGCTCCTTGATGAAGCGCAGCAGCCCGGTGTACCAGTCCAGCGGCAGGTACGGATTGTGACCGCCCTGCATCAGGATCTGCACCGCGCCGCGCTCCTTCGCCTCGTCGATCTTGGCGCCGATCTCCTCGTAGTCGAGGACGTACGCCTCCTCGTCCTTCGGCCGGCGATAGAAGGCGCAGAAACGGCAATCCGTGATGCAGACGTTGCTGTAGTTGATGTTGCGGTCGCAGATGTAGGTGACCTCGGGACGGGCCCGCTCCAGCCGCGCGGCGTGCGCGCGGGTGCCGAGCTCGAGCAGCGGCGTCGTACGGAGCACCTCCAGCCACTCGCCGATCTCGGCGGCGTGCGGGCGCGCATCGAGCGGCGGCGGAACGTACGACGGCCGCGGCGTCGAGCGACGCATCCCTTCCGATCCCTCCGGGGTGGGCTCGCGGCGCCGCGGCGCGACGGTCGAGAGGATCGGCAGCGCCGTGCCGCCGGCCGAGCGGTTCCCGTCGCCGCTCACCACGTCCCCACCACGTTGTAGAGGGCGTCGCGCTCGACCGGCCGCTTGCCCGCGTCCTTCACCAGGCGGACGATCTCGCGGAACGTCATCCCCTGCGGCGTGGTGGCGCCCGCCTCGTGGTATATCTTCTCCCGCACGACGGTGCCTTCGAGGTCGTCGACGCCGAAGTGGAGCGCGATCTGGCTCACCTTCGCGGTGTTCATGATCCAGTGCGTCTTGATGTGGTCGAAGTTGTCGAGGAAGAGCCGGCCAACGGCCAGGTTCTTGAGATCGTCGAAGCCGGTGGTGGCCGTTCCCTGCCGTCCGAGCTCCGCGCCGAGCTCGTTGTGGTCCGGGTGATACGCGAGCGGGATGTAGGTGAGGAAGCCGCGGGTCTCGTCCTGCAGGTCGCGCAGCATCTGCAGGTGCTCCATGCGGTCGGCGAACGTCTCGACGTGGCCGTACAACATGGTGCAGTTCGTCGGGATGCCGAGGCCGTGCGCCACGCGGTGAACTTCGATCCACTCCTCCGCCACCAGCTTGCGGTCAGCGATCCGCGAGCGAACGCTCTTCGAGAAGACCTCCGCCCCGCCGCCCGGCATCGAATCGAGGCCCGCCGCCCGCAGGCGCGTCAGCACGTCCGCGAAGCTGGTCTTCTCGATGCGCGCGAGGTTGGCGATCTCGACCGCCGTGAGCGCCTTCACCTCGACGCCCGGGTGCCGCTCCTTCAGACCGCGGATCATCTGCTCGTAGTATTCGAGGCGCAGCTTCGGGTGCAGTCCGCCCACGATGTGGAACTCGCGGATCGGGGCGTCGTGGGCGCCGTCCCCCTCCGCCACCGCCTCCTCCACGCTCATCGTGTACGCCCCCTCCTCCTTCGGCATGCGCGCGTAGGAGCAGAAGGTGCACGTGTTGCGGAGAATGCAGACGTTCGTCGGGTTGATGTGCTGGTTGGCGACGATGAAGACGCGGTCGCCGTTCCGGGCGCGGTTCACGTGATCGGCGAGGGCGCCGACCGTGAGCAGGTCGCGCGTCTCGAAGAGCGCGATGCCGTCCTGTGCGCTCAGCCGGTCGCCGGCGAGGACCTTCTCCGCGACCGGCACCAGGGCGGGATCGCGCGGCGCGAAGGGGAGCACCTCGGATATGACGGCAGACATCGTATCACTCGTCCCGTGGAGAGAAGCCGTATTGAATCAGTCGCCGTCCCAGCGACGCAGCGCAAGCGAGACGTTGTGCCCGCCGAAGCCGAAGGAGTTGGAGATCGCGGTCGCGACCTCGCGGTCGATCCTCCCGCCGTGCGCGTAGTTCAGGTCGCACTCCGGGTCCGGCGTCGAGAAGTTGATCGTGGGAGGAATCGAGCCGCGTTGCAGCACGAGGCTGCAGATCACCGCCTCGACGCCGCCGGCCGCGCCGAGCAGATGGCCGGTCATCGACTTCGTCGATCCCATCACCAGGCCGTACGCCGCCTCGCCGAAGACCGCCTTGACGGCGATCGTCTCGTTGAGGTCGTTGGCCGGCGTGGACGTACCGTGCGCGTTGATGTAGTCGACGTCGCCGGGTGCGAAACGGGCCTCCCGCAACGCCTCCGCCAGCGCGAGCTGCGCGCCCGCGCCTTCGGGGGCCGGCGCGGTGATGTGATACGCGTCGGCCGTGGAGCCGTATCCGACGATCTCCGACAGCACGTGCGCCCCGCGATTCGCCGCGTGCTCCAGCGACTCCAGGATCAGCACGCCCGCCCCTTCACCGAGCACGAAGCCGTCCCGCTCAGCGTCGAAGGGGCGGCTCGCCGTCTCCGGCGCGTCGTTGCGCCTGGAGAGCGCCTTCATGTTCGAGAAACCGGCGATCGTCAGACGCGTCACGGCGGCTTCCGCGCCGCCCACCACCATGGCGTCGGCGTCGCCCCGCTGGATCGCGCGGTAGCCGTTGCCGACGGCGTGGCCGCTCGACGCGCAGGCGGAGACGGTGGCGTAGTTCGGGCCGCGCAGGCCGTAGCGCATGGAGACGTGGCCGGCCGCGATGTCCGGGATGAACATCGGCACGAAGAAGGGGCTCACGCGGCCCGGGCCCCGCTCGATCAGGACGCGCGTCTGATCCTCGAACGTCGCCATGCCGCCGATGCCGCTGCCGATGATGACGCCAATGCGGTCGCGGTCGAGCGAATCGAGGCGGTCGAGCATGCCGCTGTCACGCATCGCCTGCGCCGCCGCCCCGATGGCGAACTGGGCGAAGCGGTCCGTGCGACGCGCCTCCTTCCTCTCCATGTAAGCTTCGGGATCGAAAGCCTTCACCTCGCAGGCGAAGCGCACGTCGAGGTCGTCGATCGGCTCGAAGCCGGTGATCGGGCCCGCGCCGCTCACCCCCGCCAGCAGCGCCTCCCAGCTCGCCTCGACCCCGGCGCCGACCGGCGTGATCAGGCCGGCGCCTGTGACGACGACCCGGTGTCCGTACTCGTTCCGTGTCTGCATCGGCCGTCCGCGCCGCTCACTCCTGCTCCGAGTGCTCGCGCACGTACTTGATCGCGTCGCCGACCGTCTGGAGTTGCTCGGCGTCCTCGTCCGGGATCTCCATGCCGAACTCCTCCTCGAAGGCCATGACGAGCTCGACCGTATCGAGCGAGTCGGCGCCGAGGTCCTCGACGAAGGACGCCTCCTCGGTCACCTTCTCCGGCTCCACACCGAGCTCGTTGATGATGATCTCCTTGACCTTCGCCTCGACGTTCTCCGCCATGGGTGCGACCTCTCCGTGGAAGTTCAGACCACCATGCCACCGTCGACCACGATGACCTGGCCGGTAATGTACGCCGCGCCGGGGCCGGCGAGAAACCGCACCACCGCCGCCACGTCCTCGGGACGGCCGAGCCGTCCCAACGCAATGCGCCCCATCAGATCCTCGCGCCCCGCATCGCCGAGCTGCGCCGTCATCTCCGTCTCGATGAAGCCCGGCGCGACGGCGTTGCAGAGGACGTTTCGCGAGGCCAGCTCCTTCGCGACCGCCTTCGTCAGCCCGACGAGGCCCGCTTTCGAGGCGGCATAATTCGCCTGTCCCTTGTTGCCCGTCAAGCCGACCACGCTCGTGATGTTGATGATGCGGCCTTCGCGGCGGCGCATCATGCCGCGCGCCGCCGCGCGGATCAAGTGGAAGGGGCCCTTCAGATTCGTGTCCAGGACCCGGTCCCACGCCGCGTCGTCGATGCGGACCAGCAGGTTGTCGGCGGTGATGCCGGCGTTGTTCACCAGGACGCCCAGCTCGCCGAGCTCCGCTTCCACGTCGCGCACGAGCGCAACCACCGCCTCGCCTTCCGACACGTCGCAAGCGAAGCCACGGTGCCCCTCGCCCGCCAGCTCCGCGGCGGCGGCGGCGGCGCCCTCCGCCGAGCGCGCCACCACCGCCACGCGGGCACCGGCGCTCGCCAGCTCGGCCGCGATGGCGCGGCCGATGCCACGGCTGCCGCCCGTCACCAGCGCGACCCGCCCCTCCAGCTCCCGCCCCGCCTCGCTCACGCCGCTTCGCTTTCCGCCTCCAGGAATGCTTCCACCGCGTCGGCGGTGCCGAGCGTCCGCGCCTCCACCCCCCGCTCGACGCGGCGCGCCAGGCCACTCAGCACGCCGCCCGGTCCGATCTCGATGAACGGCCCCGCACCCAACCCGATCATGGTTCGCACGCACGCAGACCAGCGTACAGGCGACGTGAGTTGCCGCAGGAGCAGGTTCCGCGCCGTCGTCGCGTCCCGTACCGGCTCGCCGGTCACGTTCGAAACGACCGGGAACGCGGGATCGGCGAGCGTGACCGCCTCGAGGGCATCGCCGAGCCCCCCCTCCGCCACCGCCATCAGCGGAGAATGGAACGCGCCCGAGACGTTGAGCGGCAGGACCCGCTTCGCGCCCGCGGCCCGCGCCGCCTCCATCGCGCGCTCGACCGCCGAACGGTCGCCGCTGATCACGACCTGGCCGGGCGCGTTGTAGTTGGCGGCGACGCACGCCTCGCCCTCGCCTGCGGCATCGGCGCAGACCGCCTCGACGCCCTCGTCCTCCAGGCCCAGCACCGCCGCCATCGCGCCCGGCCTCGCCTCGCCGCCCTCGAACATCAGGTCACCGCGCCGCCGCACGGTGCGCAGCGCCGCGGGGAAGGAGAAGGAGCCCGCGGCGGTGTAGGCGCTGAACTCGCCGAGCGAGTGACCGGCGGCGCACGCGACGTCGCCGATGGCATCGCGCACGAGGCGCCAGACGGCGAGCGAGTGGACGAGGATCGCCGGCTGTGCGTTTCGCGTGCGGGTGAGCTCCTCTTCGGGACCCTCCCAGGCGATCCGAGAGAGCGGCGCGCCGAGCAGATCGTCGGCCTCCTCGAACGTGCGTCGAGCGATCTCGAAGCGGTCGGCCAGGTCACGGCCCATGCCGACGTACTGCGAGCCCTGCCCGGGGAAGAGGAGGCCTACCACTGAAAGACCAGGCTGCCCCAGGTCAGGCCGGCGCCGAAGGCGACCATGAGCACGCGGTCCCCGGCCTCCAGCCGGCCCTGCTCGATCGCCTCGTCGAGCGCGACCGGCAGCGTGGCGGAGCTCATGTTCCCGTAGCGCTCGATGTTGACGAACACCTTCTCCATCGGAATGCCGGCGTAGCGCGCGGTCGACTCGATGATCCGGATGTTGGCCTGATGCGGGATCATCAGGTCAATGTCCTCGGCGGTGAGGCCCGCTCGCTGCAGCGCCTGATCCGCCGCCTCCGCCATCGAGCGGACCGCCGCCTTGAAGACCTCGCGCCCCGCCATCTTGAGCAGGTGCGACCGCTCGTCGATCACCGAATAGTCCATCGGGATGCGCGTGCCGCCGGCCGGCCGCCAGAGCAGCTCCGCGAGCGTGCCGTCCGAGCGGATGAAGCTGGAGAGGATGCCGCGGCCGTTCTGCGCTCGCCGAAGCAGGAACGCGCCCGCACCGTCGCCGAAGAGCACACACGTGCTGCGGTCGCTCCAATCCGCGATCGCGCTCATCTTCTCGCTGGCGATGACGAGCGCGAGATCGGCGCGGCCGGCGGCGAGGTACCCCTCCGCCATGCTGAGCGCGTAGATCGAGCCGGTGCACGCTGCCGAGAGGTCGAACGCCGCCGCGTTGGTCGCGCCGAGCAGCGCCTGGATGTCGCATGCCGTCGCGGGAAGCAGGCGATCCGGCGTCGCCGTCGAGACGACGATCAGGTCCAGCTCGCCCGGCTGCACGCCCGCCCGCTCCATCGCGATGCGCGCCGCGCCTGCACCCATCTCCGCCGCGCCCGTCGCGTCGTCCGCGATGCGCCGCTCCCGGATGCCGGTCCGCTCGCGGATCCATTCGTCGGTCGTGTCCACCATCCGCTCGAGATCGGCGTTCGTCAGGACACGCTCCGGGAGGTAGCGACCGGTGGAGACGATCTCCACCTTCGGTCGTGGTGTCTTCATCCGCGCTCCGCCCCTGTCAGGGGAGTCGTCCCGGCGATGCCGGCCCCGCCGGCGCTCGCCATCTCGTGCTCGGTGTGACGCAGCATGCGCGTCTCGATGGCCTGTTTCGCCACGCCGATCGCGTTCTTGATCGCACGCGGCGGCGAGCCGCCGTGACAGATGATCGAGATCCCGTTGATGCCGAGGAGCGGCGCGCCCCCGTACTCCGTGTAGTCGAGCAGCCGCAGCAGCCGCTGCATCCGCCGCGCGCTCAGCTCCCCTTCCATCTCCCGCCGCAGCAGATGCACCACGAAGCCGGCGACCGACTCGTAGAACTTCAGCAGAATGTTGCCCGCGAAGCCGTCCGTCACCAGGACGTCGCACGGGCCGCGGATGATGTCGCGGCCCTCCACGTTCCCGACGAAGTTGAGGCCACTCTCGCGCAGCAACCGGTGCGTCTCGACCGAGAGCTCGTTTCCCTTCTCCGGCTCTTCACCGATGTTCAGCAGCCCGATGCGCGGATTCGCGCGCCCGAGCACGTCGCGCGCGTAGATCGCGCCGAGACGCGCGAACTGCAGCAACTGCGACGGCTTGCAGTCTACGTTCGCGCCCGCGTCCACCATCACCACGCCCTTGCGCGTGGTCGGCAGCACCGTCGCCACCGTGGGCCGATCGACTCCCGGCAGCGGCCGCAGAATCAGCAGCGACGCCGCCATCACGGCCCCGGTCGAGCCCGCGCTCACGAACGCTTCCGCACCCCCCTCGCGTTGCAGCGACAGCCCCCGCACGATCGACGAGTCCGGCTTGCGCCGTACCGCCGTCGCCGGCGACTCGCCCGGCTCGATGCGACCCGGCGCGTGAATGACCTCGAGCCGGCCGCGCGCCTCCGCACCGCGCAGTGAAACCTCCGATTCGATCCGCTCCCGGTCCCCGATCAGCAGGATCCGGTAGTCGCCCGGAATTTCGCGCAACGCCTCGATCGCACCCTGAACCTCCACCTCAGGGTGGCGATCGCTTCCCATGGCGTCGAGGGCGATGCGCACGGGCGGACCCCTCAGATCTCCTCGACCTCGATCACCTGCTCGTTGCGGTACGTGCCACAGACCGGGCACACTCGATGCGGCACCTTCGGTTCGCCGCACTTCGGGCACGCCATCGTCGTCGGCATCTCCGCCTTGTGATGCGTCCTCCGCTTCCGCTTCCGCTGCTTCGAGACCCGCTTCTTCGGAACCGCCATCGTTCGCCTCCTCTAATCCGTCGTCCGTTCTCGCAGAGGGGCCCAGCGCGGGTCCACCTCCTCCTCCTCGCAGCCGCAATCCCCCTCGTTGCGATCCTTGCCGCACTTCGGGCACAGACCCCGACACGCCTCGTCACACACCGCGTACATCGGCGCGGCCAGCAGAAACTGCTCGCGCACTGCCGGCCCCAGGTCCAGCGTCCGCGCCCGCGGCAGCGCATAGACATCCTCCGCGCCGCCCTCCCCCACGTCCTCCGTGAAGAGCGCGGAAAACGACTCCACGACCGGAACCTCCACCGCTTTCAGGCAGCGGCGACACTCCAGCCGCACCACGCCCTCGATGCGGCCCCGTACCACGACGTCCGCGCCCGCGAGCTGCGCCTCGACCTCGACGTGCACCGGCCCGGACGGTTTCGCATCGGCGTCCTCGAATAGCCCCGCCGCCGCCGGCACGTCCTCGATCAGCGCGACGCGGCGGTCGCTCCGAAGCCGTGAAAGATCGACCTCCAGCATAGCCCGTAAAGGTCGCAATTCCGCCGGGTCGTGTCAATCAACACCGGCGCCTGATGTTTCTGCCATCGCGCGGGGTCGAACGGCCTCCCGGCAACGTCGAGTCGCCGGCTCGGAAACGCGACCGCGGCCGCGGCACGGGGCTCAGCGGGCCGTGGCGAGGTAGTCCGCCTCGGCGAAGAAGAAAGCGGCCTCCCTGCGCGCCGTATCGGCCGCATCGGAGGCGTGGATGGCGTTGCGCTCCTTCGACTCCGCGTACAGGGCTCGCACCGTGCCCGGCGCCGCCTCGGCAGGGTCGGTGGCGCCGATCACGGTGCGGAGGCGGGCGACGGCGTCCTCGCGCTCGAGGATCGCGGGCACGACCGGGCCGGAGGTCATGAAGCGGACGAGCGGCTCGTAGAAGGGCCGTTCGCGGTGGACGGCGTAGAACTCGCGCGCCTGCGCCTCCGAGAGCCGGAGCATGCGCAGGGCGCGGATGCGGAAGCCGTCCTCCTCGAGGTGGGCGAGGATGCGGCCGGTGAGGCCGCGCGAGACGGCGTCGGGCTTGATGATCGTGAGCGTGTGGTCCATGTCGGCGGTCAGCGTCCGAAGAGGTTGCGGATGATGTCGGCGCGCCCGAGCATGCCGGCGAGGCGACCCTCGACGACGACCGGGATCTGGGCGACATCCTTGTTGACGAGCATCGCCGCGACTTCGTCCAGCCCCATGCCCTCGGAGACGCAGAGGACGGACCGGCTCATCAGGTCGCGGACGGAGGTATCGCGAAGCGCGGCGCCGCGGGCGCCCTCCTCGCCGTCGCGATGGACCTGCGGGAAGAGGGCGCGCAGGACGTCGCGGTCGGTGATGGTGCCCAGCACGTCGCCCTTCTCGCCGACCACCGGCAGGAGCGGGGCGCCGGTTCGCGCCATCACGTCGATCGCCGCGCGCAGCGGGTCGTCCGGCCCCACGCTTCCGGGTACCGCACCCATGACGTCGCGCACGGTGAGGCGCGGCTGGATGCGCATCTCGGCCTCGCCCGCGATCGCCACCACGTCGTCCGGGGAGCGGGCCTGGAGGATGCGCTGCAGGACATCGTCGCGGCCGAGGAAGCGCGCGAGGGTCGAGATCGCCTGCAGGTGCAGGCTCGCGTGCGTCGGGGGTGCCAGGATGAGGACGACGACGCGCGGTCGCGCGGCGACGCCGGTGGCGCCGGGTTCGAGGGGGGTGGGGCTGACACCGACCGCGAGCACGAGGCGGTCGACGGTGTCGGTGCGGAGGTGCGGCAGGGCGACGTCGTCGCCGACCGCGACGGCGCCGCGCAGGTCCGGCTCGGTGAGCTGGCCGTGGAGCCGATCGGGGTCCAGGACGGCGCCTTCGCCGGCGGCGGCGGCGGCGAGCTCGAGGAGCGCGCCGGCGAGGTCGCGGGCGTGGAGGGGCACGCGGACGTGCCCGGCCGGAAGCAGGTCGCTCAGCCGCATGGCGGGCGCGCTCGGCGGCGAATCTAGAGGACCTCGCGTATCAGGGAGACCACGTCGGAGGGGCGCTTCATGACCCCGATCCCGTGGCGCTCGAATGCCTCGATCTTCTCCTCGGCGGTGCCGGCGGAGCCGCTGATGATGGCGCCGGCGTGACCCATGCGGCGTCCCGGCGGCGCGGTCTGCCCCGCGATGAAGCCGACGACCGGTTTGGAGACGTGTTCGGAAACGTAGCGGGCGGCGTTCTGCTCGTCGGTGCCGCCGATCTCACCGATCATGACGATGGCGCTGGTGCCGGCGTCCTTCTCGAACGCGTCGAGGCAGTCGATGAAGGAGGTGCCGTTGATCGGATCGCCCCCGATGCCGATGCAGGTGGACTGTCCGATGCCTGCCTGGGTGAGCTGGAAGACGACCTCGTACGTGAGGGTGCCGGAGCGTGAGACGACGCCCACCGGCCCCTCCGCCACGATCTGGCCGGGCAGGATCCCGACCTTGGACTGCCCGGGAGCGATGATGCCGGGGCAATTCGCGCCGAGCAGCCGCGCCCCCTTGTCCCGCACGAAGGGGAGCACCCGCATCATGTCGATGACCGGAATCCCTTCGGTGATCGCGACGATGAAGCCGATCCCCGCATCCGCCGCCTCCAGGATCGCGTCGGCCGCGAACGCGGGCGGGACGTAGATGACGGAGCACGTCGCCCCGGTCTCCCGCACGGCCGCCTCCATCGTGTCGAAGACCGGCACAGCGCCGCCTTCGGCTTCGAATCGCTGGCCACCCTTGCCGGGCGTGACCCCGCCGACGACGCGCGTGCCGTAGTCGATCATCTGGCGGGTGTGGAAGGAACCGTCGCGCCCGGTAATGCCCTGTACGAGCACGCGCGTTTCCCGATCGATGAATATGGACATGGCGAATATTCCTCGTGCGATCTCGCGTGTGATCAGCGGCCGGCGAGCTGGACCGCCTTCTGGACCACCTCGTCCATCGAGGTCGACGCGCCGAAGCCCGCCCCCTCGAGGATCTCCATCGCTGCGTCTTCGTTCGTGCCGGTGAGGCGGATGACGAGCGGCACGTCGATCGCGATGCGCCGCGTCGCCTCCACGATGCCGTTGGCGACGTCGTCGCAACGCGTGATCCCGCCGAAGATGTTGAACAGGATGACGCGCACGTTCGGGTCGCTGGTGATGATCTGGAGCGCGCTCACGACCTTGTCCGGATTCGACGAGCCGCCGACGTCCAGGAAGTTGGCCGGCTCCCCCCCGTACAGCTTGATCAGGTCCATCGTCGCCATGGCGAGGCCCGCGCCGTTCACCACCGCGCCGATGTCACCGTCCAGCTTGATGTAGGTGAGGCCGGCCTCCCGCGCGCGCGTCTCGGCCGGCGGCTCGGCGCTCGTGTCCCGCAGCGCGGCCACGTCGGAGCGCCGGAAGAGCTCGTTGTCGTCAATGTTCATCTTCGCGTCGATCGCGCGGATCTCTCCGCCGGGCGTCGCGATCAGCGGGTTGATCTCGGCGAGCGAGGCGCCGGAATCGACGAAGGCCGCGTAGAGCTGGCGCAGGATGCCGGCGCAGGCACGCTGCTGCGCGAAGTCGTCGTAGAGCGCGGCGCCGAGCCAGTACGCCTGGTGTGGTAGCAGACCGTAGCGCGGATCGACGGCGAGGCGCCGGATCGCTTCCGGCTTCGTCGCGGCGACCTCCTCGATGTCGATGCCTCCCTCGCGGCTGACCATGAAAACCGGCCGCTGGCTCGCGCGGTCCACCACGATCCCCACGTACGCCTCGCTGGCGATCTCCTCCGCCGGCGTGACGAGCACCTTCTCGACCCGCAGCCCCTTGATCTCCATGCCGAGGATCGCCGCGGCGCGCTCGCGCGCCTGCGCCGCGCCATCGGCCAGCTTCACGCCGCCCGCCTTGCCGCGGCCGCCCGCGTGCACCTGCGCCTTCACCACGACGCGGCCGCCGAAGCCGGAGGCGATCCGCTCCGCCTCCTCGGGCGTCGCCGCGACCTCTCCCGGCGGCACCGGGATGCCGTGCGCGCGCAGGATCTCCTTCGCCTGGTACTCGTGTATGTTCATCGCTCCGCCTTCATTCGGGTTTCGAGCCGCGTCCGGACGCAGCCGCCTCGCCGGCGGCGATCAGTGTCCCCGCCTCCCCCCTCACCGCCGCGAGACCTCGGTCGAGCCGCGCGATGTGCGCGCGCCGCCCTGGACCGCCGCGGACGAAGTCGATCGCCGCACCCACCTTCGGCGCCATGCTTCCCTGCCCCAGCTCGCCCGCCGCGAGGAGGCGCGACGCCTCCTCCGGCGTGAGGCGCCGCAGCAACTCCTGCTCCGCAGCGCCGTAGTGGCGGTAGACGCCCTCGACGTTCGTCAGGACGAGCAGCACTTCCGCGCCGAGGTCGCTCGCCAGGACCTGTGCGGCGCGGTCCTTGTCGATGACGGCGTCGACGCCCTCCAGTCCGAGGAAGGGGTCGTGGCGCACCGGCGTGCCGCCGCCTCCCGCGGCGATGACGATCGTGCCGTGTTCGAGGAGGCGGCGGATCGAGCCGCCCTCGACGATCGAGATCGGCCGCGGCGAAGGCACGAGCCGCCGCCAGCCACCGGAGGCGGGGCCCACCGCCCAGCCGACCTCGGCCTCCAGCGCGTGCGCCGCGGCCTCGCTCATCGTGCGTCCGATCGGCTTGATCGGCTCGTGCGTGGCGGGATCCTCCGCGTCGACGAGCACCTGGGTCACGAGCGTGACGACATCGCGCTTCACGCCTGCGCGGCCGAGCGCGTTTTCGAGCGACTGCTGGATCATGTAGCCGATCCAGCCGGCGGTCGCCGCGACCAGCACGCCGAGCGGCAGCGGCGGGAGTTCCGCACGCGCGAGCTCGTTGCGCTGCAGCTCGTCGCCGATCTGCGGGCCGTTGCCGTGGACGATGGCGATCCGCCAGCCCGCGGTCGCGAGGGAGACGATCGGCCCGAGGCTCTCCCGCGTGTGGGCGAACTGCTCGTGGATGTCGCCACGCTCGCCGGGCGGCATGAGCGCGTTGCCGCCGAGCGCGACGACGATCGTCGGCGGCGGCCCATCCACCCCCTTTTCGGGCAGCGGCATCATAACCCTGGCCGGGGGTGGTTGCAAGCGACGCGCACCCCCCGGAATGGCGCGTCGGGACGCGGGATTCCGGCACTCAGCCGGAGGGCGTCGAGGGCGCCGCAGGCGGCGTGTTTCCGAGGTCGCGGAGATAGCCGCGCAGGCGGTTCCACGCCGTGCCGAAGCCCGCCCAGTCCCCGGTCCGGAGCCGGTCCTCGGCGTCCTTCATCAGCTCGAGCGCACGCGCCGGCCAGTCGAGGCCCGGCGTCAGGCCGGGAGGCCCGGTTTCCTCCAGCTGCGGCAGGCTCCCCGGCGCGCCTTTGGAGAGCGCCTCCGTCGCCGTCTCCAGAGTCGTGCCGAGCGCCACCGCGCGGCCGTCGCTCACGACGACGCGACCCAGTATGGGGATCGCGCCCTCCTTCGCGGAGAGGTAGAGCGGAAGTACGTAGAGGAAGCCGCTGTCGACCGGGACGAGTCTCAGATGGCCCACGTCGACGGTGCTGCCGGCCTGCCGCCACAGGGAAAGCGCCTGCGAGATCTGCGCGTCCTGCTCGATCAGTGCGTGCACCTGCGTCGGGCCCGGGACCTGCTGGTCGCGCGGCAGCTCGAGCAGCGTCACCTCGCCGTAGTGCGGCGGATCGTTCCGCGCGATCAGCAGCGCCGTCATGTTGTGCCGCTGCCGCGCGACGAACGGCATCGTCAGCAGGAACTCCGGCTGCGAGTCGCCCGGCATCGGCGCCAGCAGGAAGGTGGGCATGTACGGCCGCGGCACCCCCTCGGCGCCCGCCTCGTTGGCGACGGCCCAGACGTCCTGACCGGCGAAAAAGTCGGCGGCGCTGTTCAGGTGGTACGCGTCGAGGATGTCGGCCTGGATCTGGAGCAGCGCGGCCGGATAGCGCAGGTGGCGGCGAAGCGGGAGCGGCATGGAGTCGAGCGGCTGGACGAGCCCGGGGAAGACGCGCTCGAAGGTGCGCAGGATCGGGTCGGAGGGATCGATGGCGTAGAGCGACACCGCGCCGGTCACCGCGTCGACCGTCCCCTTCACGCTGTTCCGCAGGTAGCGGACGCGCCCGACGTTCGGCATGTCCACGGGGTGCGCGAGCGGGAACGTGCCGGACGCGGTGAAGCCGTCCACCACCCACACCAGCCGCCCGCCCGTGAGGACGGGGTAGGGATCCGTGTCCCAGATCACCCAGCGGGCGACCTCGCTCAGGCGCCGCCGCACGATGCGGTGGAACACGATCCGGCTGGAGCGGCTGATCTCGCTGGAGAAGAGCAGGTTCTTCTCGCCGAATCGCAGCGCAAACGCCGCCAGGCGCGGCAGAGAGCCGAGGCGCACGCCACGCGGATAGTCCCGCCCCGGAACGCCGGTGAACGCGCTGTCGCGGCCCGGAACGACCACGGCGTACTCACCCATGCTCTGTCCGAAGAAGACGCTCGCGTTGCGGATCTCGACGTCCGGCGGCGCCTCCGGGCTGCGCCGGATCGGATTGATGTTCTCGATCCAGTAGACCGGCTCGCCCTGCGCCGAACCTTCGTCGGCCGGCGTGAGCACCGCGCCGCGGCCGCGGATGAACTGGGGGTTGAGGTGCAGCGTCTGCCACGTACGCGTCGCCGGCGGCAGCGGGCTCGGCTCGAACTCCCGGGCGGAGATGCCCACCTGCCGCTCTCCGCCGGGAGGACCGTAGCGGTCGAAATCGACATCCGGGAAGTGGTAGTACGTGTAGATCGGCTGGGCCTGGTTGAAATTCGTCTTCAGCGGCTCCAGGTCCCACACGGAGACGCGCTCGATGCGGCGCTTCATGCGAGACCACTCCGGCAACGAGCTCGACACGTACGCGAAGCGCTCGCGCTTCAGACGGTCGAGGCCGTACGCTCGCCGCGTGAAGTCGATGTTCGAACGGATGTAGGGCGTTTCGCGCGCGAGCTGGTTCGGCTCCACCGTGAAGCGCTGGACGATCCCCGGATACACCTGCTCGAGCACGAAGCCGCCCACGGCGAGCGTCGCGAGCGCCGCGAGCGCCGGCACCCAGCGGCTCCGCCACCCGGCGTAGGCGACCGCGAGCGCGGCGGCGGCGGTGAGGACGGCCACGGCAGTCGCCGCGGGGAGGCGCGCCTGCACGTCGGTGAAGCCCACCCCATCCGCGTCGGCCAGCAGGATCTCGTAGCGGCCGAGCCAGGCGCGCGCGGCGATCGCGAGCAGGATCAGCGCGGCGAGCGCGATGAGATGAACGCGCGCCTGAGGGGTGACCTGCAGGCGACGCTCCTCCCAGCGAAGCATGCCGAGCAGCCCGTAGCCGACGGCGACCAGCGCCAGACTCCACAGCAGCGCGAGCAGCAGGAACGCCGTGAAGTGCTGATACGTGGGCAGGCTGAAGACGTAGAAGGCGAGATCGTGGTGGAAGATGGGATCGGTCGTCCCCCACGGCACGCGCCGCAGCCAGGCGAGCACGGAGATCCCTGCTTCGCCGCCGAACTCGAGCGCCGCGAGCCACCAGCCGGCGAGCACCGACGCGAGCACGACGAGCAGCACGAGATAGGAGCGCGGGACCTGCTCCGAGATCTCGAGGTTGCCGTAGCGCCGACGCAGCTGGACCGCCCCCATCCGCCGCACCACCGTCGCCAGGTTGGCCAGCACGATCCCGCCGCCCACGAGCATCGCCACCAGGCGCACCACGGCGGCCGCTCCGAGGCGCTTCCAGAAGACGGAAACGTACCCGGCCGACGCGTACCAGAGCCCGTCCGTGTAGAGCAGAACGGCCGCGCGGCTGCCGATCAGCAGCGCGATCAGCGCGGCTGCCGCCAGCAGCAGGATGCGACGTCGCCGTGTCCGCATCCTACACCTCGACCCCCTGCCCTCGCAGCCAACCCTCCATCTCGGCGCGGATGGCGGCGAGCCGCTCCTCGTCGCGCGCCTCGAAGCGGAGCACGAGAACCGGCTGCGTGTTCGACGCCCGCAGCAACCCCCAGCCGCCGTCGAAGAGCACGCGCGCGCCATCGACGTCGATCACGTCGTGGTCGCGGCGAAACGCCTCCGCCGCCCGCTCGACGATCGACCACTTCCGCTCCTCGTCCACCTCCACGCGGATCTCCGGCGTCGAGACGTAGTGCGGAAAGCGGTCGACCAGCGCGGAGAACGGACGCTCGGCGCGCGCCAGCAGGTCGATCAGCCGGCACGCGGCGTACGGCGCGTCGTCGAAGCCGTAGAAGTCGTCGGCGATGCAGATGTGGCCCGAAAGCTCGCCCGCGATCGGGGCGCCCACCTCCTTCATCTTCTTCTTGATGAGCGAATGCCCCGTCTTCCACAGGATCGGCTCACCGCCCGCCGCGGAGAAGACCTCCGGCACCGCCTGCGAGCACTTCACGTCGAAGACCATCTTCTGCCCGGGACCGCGCCGCTCGAGGATGTCCAGGCCGAGGAGCAGGAGCAGCAGGTCGCCGCGGACGACGTCGCCGTTCTCGTCCACCGCGCCGATGCGGTCCGCGTCGCCGTCGAACGCGACGCCAAGGTCCGCGCCCTCCGCCCGCACCGTGCGCACGAGGTCGACCAGGTTCGCGTCGACCGTGGGGTCGGGATGGTGGTTCGGGAAGGTGCCGTCGGAGTCGCAGTAGAGCGGTGTCACGCTGGCGCCGATCCCCTCCAGCAGCGCCATCGCCACCAGGCTGCCGGTCCCGTTGCCGCAGTCGACCACCACCTTCATCGGCCGCGCCAGATCGAAGCGGCCGATCACGTCCGCGATGTAGTCGTCCAGCGGCTCCCACCGCTCCCGCACGCCCTCGCCCGACGCGAAATCCTCCGCCTCGATGCGACGGCGCATCCGCTGGATGTCGTCGCCGTACAGCGTGCGCGCGCCGCACGTCATCTTGAAGCCGTTGTACTCCGGCGGATTGTGGGAGCCGGTGACCTGCAGACCGCCGTCGGCGCCGTAGTGCACCGTCGCGTAGTAGAGCACGGGCGTGGGCACCGTCCCGACGTCGATCACGTCGACGCCCGCAGCGCGGATGCCGGCGATCACGCCCGCCGCCAGGGCCGGCGAGCTGGGTCGGTTGTCGTGGCCGACGACCACGCGCCGCTGGCGCTCCGTCCCCGGTTCGGCTCGAACCTCGCTCCCGTAGGCGCGCCCGATCGCCACCGGCACGTCACCGGTGAGATCGCGCTCGACCACGCCGCGGATGTCGTATTCCCGGAAGATGTGCTCGTTCACCGTGCCGCCCTCGTTCTCTCAGCGATGATTGGGTGCGCCGCGGCGCTGCGGCCTCAGCGCGCCAGGCCGGCGAGCGAGGCCGATCCGTGCACCAGCGCGAGTGCGCTGCGCTCCGCGGCGCCCAGCAGCACGCCGGGGAAGAGGCCGAGGAAGACGACGCCGACGACCGCGATGGCGAGCGCGACCTGCAGCGCGGGCGCCACTTGCAGCCGCTCCTGCGCGACGGCGGTCGCCTCGCGGAACCACATGTACCACGCCACGCGAAGGTAGTACCAGTACGACACGAGCGAAGCGACGACGAGGATGATGGAGAGCGCGACGAAGCCCTTGTCGAGCGCGGCGCGGAGGATGAACACCTTGCCGATGAAGCCGCCCGTGAAGGGGAACCCGGCCAGGGAGAGGAGGAAGATCGTCATGACGACGCCGACGAACGGCTGGCGCCAGCCGAGGCCGGTGTACGACTCGAGGTCCAGATCGCGCTCGTCCTCGCCCGCGACGACGAGCAGCACCGCGAACGCGCCGATCGTCATCAGCGTGTAGACGACGAGGTAGAAGAGGAACGCCGCACCCCCGATCGTGCTCGCCGTCGCCACCGCGACGAGCAGGTAGCCGGCGTGCGCCACGCTCGAGTAGGCGAGCATGCGCTTCACGTTCGTCTCCGCCAGCGCGGTCAGGTTGGCGACGACCATCGTCGCGACCGCCAACCACACGACCACGACGCTCCACGTCGGATAGAGGCCCGGGAAGCCGAGCAGAAAGACGCGGATCATCGCCGCGAACGCCGCCGCCTTCACCGCCGCCGCCATGTAACCGGTGATCGGCGCGGGCGCGCCCTCGTACGCATCGGGCGTCCACATGTGGAACGGCACCGCCGCGACCTTGAAGGCGAAGCCGACGACGAGCAGCCCCATTCCGCTCAGCACGAGTGGACCCGCACCGGCACCGTCCGGCCCGGTCGCCGCCGCGATGCGCGCCAGGTTGACCGAGCCCGCGCCGCCGTAGACGAGCGCGATGCCGAAGACGAAGAACGCGCTCGAGAACGCGCCGAGGAGGAAGTACTTGAGGGCCGCCTCGGCGGAGCGCCCGTCGCGCCGGTTCGCCCCCGTCAGGACGTAGACCGCGACCGAGAGCAGCTCCAGGCCGAGGAACGTGACCATCAGGTCCTGCGACCCCGCGAAGATCATCATGCCGACGGTGCCGAAGAGCACCAGCGCGTAGATCTCGCCGAGGCTCATCCGCTCCGTCTCGAGGTAGCGCTTCCCGATCAGCACGAAGAGGCCGGCGGCGAGGAGGAACAGGTCGTTCGTGAAGATGCGGAAGCCGTCCAGCGCGATCATGCCGTAGGGCGTCGCCGGGCGCACGCGGACGAGCCACGCGTTGGCCACGGCGGCCCCGACCACGCCGGCCAGCGAGAGCCACGCCACGACCGGCCGCGAGGGCTCGCTCCGATCTCCCTTCTGGAAGACGTCGACGAGGAGCACCAGCATCGCGGCGAACGACAGCACGATCTCGGGCAGCAGCGCGAGAAGGTAGTTCACCTGGTTCGCCAGATCGATGACCATTTCGCTCGTTCGCGTGGGTGCGTGTCGCTATTCGCCCGCCGTCATTCGGCGTGCGTCATTCGCCGTGCGCCCGCATCGGCGCCCGCACCACCTCGGCCATGCTCGGAGGCGCGGCCAGCCGGTTCGCCTCCACGTCGGCGATCAACTGCGTCACGGTGGCGTCCATGCGGTCCAGCACCGGCTTCGGATAGACGCCGAGCCACACCATCCCGGCGAGAAGGGGGACGAGGATCACCGCCTCGCGCGCGCTCAGGTCGCGCAGCCCTTCGTTCTCCGGCCTCTCGAGCCGGTTGAAGAGGATCTTCTGCACCATCGGCAGCATGTAATACGCGGCGAAGATCACACCGCTCGTGGCGAGGGTCGCCACCCACGGATGCGTCTCGAACGTGCCGAGCAGCGAGAGGAACTCGCCCACGAACCCGCTCAGCCCGGGCAGCCCGATGCTCGCCAGCGCCGTCACTACGAACGCCGTCGCGAAGTACGGCATCACCCCCGCCAGCCCACCGAACTGCGCGATCTCGCGCGTGTGCCGGCGCTCGTAGAGCATGCCGAGCAGCAGGAACATCGCCCCGGTCGACAGACCGTGCGACAGCATCACCATCATGCCGCCTTCGAGGCCGTTGAGCGTGAGCGCGAAGATCCCGAGCACGATGAAGCCCATGTGCGCGACCGACGTGTAGGCGATCAGCTTCTTCGCGTCCGACTGCACCGCCGCGACCCAGGCCGTGTAGACGATGCCGAACAGCCCCAGCACCATCAGCGTCGCGACGATCGCCGGCTGGGTCGAGGCGGCCGGGAAGAACGGCAGCAGGAAGCGCAGGTAGCCGTAGGTCCCCAGTTTCAACAGCACCGCCGCCAGCACCACGGAGCCGGGCGTCGGCGCCTCCACGTGCGCGTCCGGCAGCCACGTATGCAGCGGGAAGAGCGGCACCTTGATCGAGAAGGCGAGGCCGAAGGCGAGGAACAGCCAGAACTGCTCGCGGAACCCGAGCGGTACCTGCAACAGGTCCGCGTAAGCAAAAGAGAAATCGCCTGTTAGCGTGCGATACTTGAAGTAGAGGTAGAGGATCGCCACCAGCATCAGCAGCGAGCCCGCCGCGGTGTAGAGGAAGAACTTGATCGCCGCGTATATGCGGCGCTCCCCACCCCAGATCCCGATGATGAAGTACATCGGGATCAGCATGATCTCCCAGAACAGATAGAACTGGAAGAGGTCGAGCGAGACGAAGGCGCCGACGACGCCCGTCTCGAGCAGCAGCATCATGGCGTAGAACGCCTTCTCGCGCCGCTTGATGTAGGTGAAGGAGCCGAGGATGGCGAGCGGCGAGATGAAGGTGGTCAACAGCAGCAGGAGCAGACTGATGCCATCGAGGCCGACGCGGTAGAAGATCCCCCAGTCTGGGATCCAGGGGATCGTCGTCTGGAACTGGAACGCGGCGCTCGCGGTGTTGAAGCTGAACCAGAGCGGCACGGCCGCGGCGAACTCGATCGCGGCGGCGCCGAACGCGAGCGCCTTCGCGGCGCGCTCGGGCGCGGCGAGCACGAACGCCATGCCGACGAGGGGGAACCAGATCAGGAAGTCGAGCGCCAGGCTCGAGTAGGCGAAACCGTTCGTCACGGGAGTCATGATCGCCTCAGAGCGCGACGAAGCCGAGGATCAGGAGTGCGCCGATGACAATGGCGAACGCGTAGGTGTTGAGCTGGCCCGACTGCAGGCGGGAGCCGATCCATCCGAGGCCGCCGGAAAGGCGGGCGATGCCGTTGACCGCGCCGTCGATCAACCCCTGGTCGACCCAGCGCCACAGGGCGCGTGAGAGCGCCACGATCGGCCGCACGATGGTCTGGTCGTACAGCTCGTCCACATACCACTTCCTGAAGAGGATGCGGCGGAACCCGCTCGGCTCCAGGGACTCGATCGCCGGACGGTACTCGACCTTCAGGATGATGGCGGCGGCGACCACGATCACGACCACGGCGATCGCGAAGGAGACGCCCGCCCACAGCGCCTCGCCGCCGCCGAAGGGCGCGGTCTCGAGCGGCTGTCCGACGCGCATCGCGAAGATGGTGTCGGCGGACCGGGTCACCGGATGGAGCCAGCCGTGCAGCCATTCGCCGGATGGGATCCAGCCGAGGACCGGCAGGCGGCCGATCGCCTCCGGCACGTTGATCCAGCCGCCCACGACGGAGAGCGCCGCGAGGAGAGTCAGCGGCAGCCACATCACCGCCGGGACCTCGTGCAGGTGGGCGCGCTCCTTCTCGCCCAGCCTCGTCGGTCCGTGGAAGGTCATGATCATCAGGCGCGTCATGTAGAACGCCGTGAGCACCGCCGCGGCGAGCGCGAGCGCCCAGAAGAGCGTGAACCAGCCGGCGAACGGACCGAGCGAACGCGCGGCGGCCTGCCAGATGATCTCGTCCTTGGAGAAGAAGCCGGCGAAGGGCCACACGCCGGAGATCGCGAGCGTCGCCGCCCACATCGTGGCCCAGGTGATCGGCAGGTACTTCCGCAGCCCGCCCATGTTGCGCATGTCCTGCGCGTCCCACTCGCTGTGCGTGTGGTGCAGCGCTTCGTGCATGGCGTGGATCACGGCGCCGGAGCCGAGGAAGAGCAGCGCCTTGAAGAAGGCGTGCGTCATCAGGTGGAAGATCCCCGCGGCGTAGGCGCCCACGCCGACGCCGACGAACATGTAGCCGAGCTGCGACACAGTGGAGTAGGCGAGCACCTTCTTGATGTCGTACTGCGCCAGACCGATCGTCGCCGCGAAGAGCGCGGTCAGCGCCCCGATGCCCGCCACGACGGTGCTGGAAAGCGGCGCGAGGGCGAAGAGGACGCTGCAGCGCGCCACCATGTAGACGCCCGCCGTCACCATCGTCGCGGCGTGGATGAGGGCGCTCACCGGCGTCGGTCCCGCCATCGCGTCGGGCAGCCAGACGTAGAGCGGGATCTGCGCGCTCTTGCCGGTCGCGCCGAGGAAGAGGAAGAGCGTGATCGCCGTCACCACCGGACCGGCGTAGGCGAACGCCGCCGGCGCCGCGGAGAATACCGCGGTGAAGTCGAGCGAGCCGAGGTTCGCGAAGATGAGGAACATGGCGACGAGGAAGCCGAAATCGCCGATGCGGTTGACGATGAACGCCTTCTTGCCCGCGTCCGCTTTTTCGCGGTCCCCGAACCAGAAGCCGATCAGCAGATAGCTGCACAGCCCGACGCCCTCCCAGCCGACGAACATCACGGGGAAGCTCGAGCCGAGCACGAGCACGAGCATGAAGAAGACGAAGAGGTTCAGGTACGCGAAATAGCGCGCGTAGCCCGGGTCGGAGCGCATGTAGCCGACGCTGTAGACGTGGATCAGCGACCCGACACCCGTCACGATCAGCACCATCAGCATCGACAACTGGTCGAGCTGGAGCGCGGCCGGGACCTGAAGCCCGCCGACCGCCAGCCACGTCCAGTAGTGCAGCACCAGCGGCGATTCCGGCGGCGCCCCCCACATCTGCACGAAGTTGGCGACCGCCACGCCGAAGGCGGCGAGCAGCACCGCCGGCCCGACGATCGTCGGAATCGACTTCCGCGTCGGCGCGACGAACGCCGCCACGCCGTTCGCCAGGAAGCCGACGAGGGGCAGCAGCACGATGGCCCACGGAACGACCGGCTGGAATTCGTGCACGGCGGCTACCATCGCAGGAGGTTGAATTCCTTGCTGTCGACCGTCTCCGTGAGGCGGAAGAGCGAGATCACGATGGCGAGCCCGACCGCCGCTTCCGCCGCCGCCACCGCCATGACGAAGAAGACGTAGATCTGGCCCTCGATGCCGACCGCGCGCGACAGCGCGACGAACGCCAGGTTCGCCGCGTTGAGCATCAGCTCGACGCACATGAACATGATGATCGCGTTGCGCCGGATCACGACGCCGAAGATGCCGATCGCGAAGAGCAGCCCCGCTAGGAAGAGCGACCAGGTAATCACGTCACACCCTCCGTTTCGCGAGGAGAACGGCGCCGACCACGGCGACGAGGAGGAGGACGGACGTGATCTCGAACGGCAGCGTGTAGGCGCGGAAGAGCGGCAGCGCGATCGCGCCGACGGCGTTGTCGCTGCGCACCGCCGCGTCGACCAGTTGCGCGCCCCGGTCGGCCAGCGGAGCGCCCTCGAAGAAGGTGCGCGAGAAGAGGTAACCGATCACCCCCGCGGCAAGGAACGACAGCACGATCCACGCGCCCTTGCGGAAATCGGCCTGGTAGTCGTGGCCGAGGTTCAGCAGCATGATCACGAAGAGGAACAACACCATGATCGCGCCGGCGTAGAGGATCACCTGGATCGCGCCGATGAACTGCGCGCCCAGCAGGATATAGATCGCCGACAGCGAGAAGAAGGTGAGCACGAGGAAGAGCAGGCTCGCCACCGGATTCCTGCCGAGCACCATGCCGAGGGCGCCACCGACCGCCAGCGAGGCGAAGATCCACCAGAAGATCGTCATTCGCCCCTCGGGTCTTCCGGATCCCAGAGGCTCGACACCGGGTGGTCCTGCGCCATCAGACGGTCCAGGTCGTAGACGAAGCGCTCGCGCGTGTACTCGGCGTTTTCGTAGTCCACGCCCACGTGGATCGCCTCGACGGGGCACACCTCCTGGCACATGCCGCAGAAGATGCAGCGGAACTCGTCGATCTCGTACACGATGGGGTAGCGGTTCCCCTGGTCGTCCTCGCCGGGCACGAGCCGGATGCAGTTCGCCGGACAGATCGTCGGACACAGTCCGCAGGCCACGCACTTCGGGCGACCGTCCGCGTGCACCGCCATCCGATGCGTGCCGCGCCAGCGCGTCGACATCTCCGGCTTCACGTCCGGGTACTCGAGCGTTCGCTTCTGCGGATCGACCAGGTGACGGAACGTGAGCGCCATACCCTTCAGCGTGGCGCGCAGATACGACGTCCCGCTCTCCGGCCGCCGCACCGTCTTGATGCCTATCGCCATGAAGACCTCCCACCGACGACGCTCGTCACGACGCCCCCCCTTCCAGCGCGCTCGCGCTCGCTCCCGCTCCCGCCGGCACGACCGCCTCGCCCGCCTGAGCGACGACGTGGCGCACGGCCACGCGACGGCCGGCGACCGGGCGGACGTCGGACAGACTCGCGCCGCCGATGAGCCGATCGTTGTCGAGCAGGAAGAGGAACGCCAGCGTCGCCACGAGGTTCACCGCCGTCAGGATCGCGCCGTACACGAAGCCGCTCGGTATGCCGGCGGCGTCGAGCACCAGGATCGACGTGCCCATGAGGGTGATGTAGCCGAGCGCCGTGGGCAGCAGCACCTTCCAACCCAGGTGCATGACCTGGTCGTAGCGGAAGCGCGGCACGGTCCACCGCACCCACATGAAGACGAAGATGAAGAAGCCGGTCTTGATGCAGAACGAGAGGAATGTGAGCACCGTCTTCCACCATGCCGGCGCCGCGCCCAGCACGATGCCCGGCGCGTTCAGGATCATGTCGTCGCCGCGCCAGAACGGGATGTCCCAGCCGCCGAGGAAGAGCGTGGCCATCAGCGCCGACGCGGTGAGCAGGTTCGCGTACTCGGCGATGAAGAACATACTGAACTTCATCGACGAGTACTCGGTGTGGTAGCCGGTCACCAGCTCCGCCTCCGCCTCCGGCAGGTCGAACGGCAGCCGGTTCGTCTCCGCGAACGCGGAGATGACGAAGAGGAAGAAGGCGAGGCCGAGCGGAAAGCAGAACCACCAATGGTAGGTCTCCTGCTGCGCCCACACGACCTGCGGCAGCGTCACGTTGCCCGCGAGCATGAAGATGGGGATCAGGCTCATCCCGAGCGCCACCTCGTAGCTCACCATCTGGGCGCTGGCGCGCAGACCGCCGAGGAAGGCGTACTTGCTGTTGGAGGACCAGCCGGCCATCACCAGGCCGTACACGCCGAGGCTGGAAAGCGCGAGGACGAAGAGGATGCCGATCGGCGGGTCCGCGACGATCATGTCGACGACGCCCCATCTCGTCGGCAGCGGCGAGGCGAACGGCACGATCGCGAACGTCACGAGGGCGGGCACGATGGCGATCATCGGCGCCAGGAAGAAGTAGACGCGCGACGCCTCCCGCGGATCGGTTTCCTCCTTCATCAGGTTCTTCAGGCCGTCCGCGATCGGCTGCAGCAGTCCGAACGGCCCCACCCGGTTCGGCCCCATGCGGTCCTGAATCCAGGCCGAGAGCCGCCGCTCGAGCAGCGTGAGCATCGCCACCACCACCATCACGACGGTGAAGACGACGCCCACCTTGATGGCCGAGAAGACCAGGAACGCGGTGGGAGAGAGCGCCTGGACCGGGTGCATCACTCCTCCTCTCCGGCGTCGCCCGCCGCGGCGGCGAGGCGGTCGCCCTGACGCGCCAGCGCGCCGCTCCCGCCGAGCAGCGGATAGCTGAGGCCCGCGAACGGGTCGAACAGCTCACCCACGCGAAGGAACGCGTCGCCGGCAGACGCGGGGGCGGCGGCGTCTTCGAGCCCGGCCAGCACGACGCCGATCGCCTGCCACGGCGGCCGCGCCAGTGCCGGCGGCTGGCGCGCCGTCCAGAAGCGCTGGACGCGCCCTTCGTGGTTCGTGAAGGTGCCCTCCTGCTCGGCGAACGTGGTCGCCGGCAGGATGAAGTGGGCGGCGCGCCGGACCGGCTCGCTCATGGTGTCGCCGAAGTAGACGAAGAGCTCCGCGTCGACGCCGTCCCCGGCATCGACCAGGTCGTCGCCGAGGGCGAGCAGGACGCGGGGCGCGGGCGGCAGGCCGCCGGCGGCGGCGTCCGACCCGACGCGAGAGAAGCCGAGCAGCTCGAGTCCGCGCACGTTCGGCGCCAGGTCGCGCCGGCGCGCCAGCCCGGGGAAGCCGGGACACGCCACCTCGTCGTCGACACGGCGGGAGCGGAAAATCTTCTCTCCCTGGAGCAAGTCTGCGAGGCGCGCGAAGAGACCGGCGTCCTCGTTGGCCCGCAGGGCGGAGACGAGCGCGACGACGCCGGCGCCGGTCGAGCCGACGGCGGCGAGGTGCGGGCGCAGCGCGGCGACGAGGGCGACGACGGCGTCGCGCCAGCTCGTCGGGCGCAGCTGGCCGCCCTCGTCGCGCACGAGCGGCACCTCGACGCGGGCGCCGTGGTTGAGCGACTCGTACTCGAGGCGGCCGTAGTCGCACATCCAGTACGAGTTCACGTGGGCGTTGTGCCGCGGCTTCAGGCGCTGCACGAGGTTGTCGCGCACGTCGATGGTGATGTTGCAGCCCTGCGAGCAGCTGGGGCAGATCGAGGGCGTGCGGTCGAGATCCCAGGCGCGGGCCTTGTGGTGGAAGTCCTTCGAGAGGAGCGCGCCGACGGGGCAGATGTCGACGATATTGTCCGCCCACAGGCTGCCGCCCACGCCCTCGTCGAAGAAGGTGTCGATCACCGAGCGGCTGCCGCGCTGCACGACGCACAGCGCGTCCTGACCGGCGATCTCGCGCATGAAGCGGACGCAGCGCGTGCACATGATGCAGCGGTCCGCGTCGTAGAGGACGTCGCCGCCGAAGTCGTCGCGGCCGAGCACGCGCTTGCCCTCGTCGCTCCGGCCGTGCTTGCGGCCCTCGGCGTGGACGTAGTCCTGCAGCTTGCACTCGCCGGCGGCGTCGCAAACGGGACAGTCGAGCGGGTGGTTGACGAGATAGAACTCGAGGACGCCGGTGCGCGCCTCATGCGCCTTCTCGGTCTCCGTCCGGATCACCTGTCCATCGCCGACCGGCGTGACGCACGCCGGCACCAGCTTCGGCGCCTTCTCCACCTCGACGAGGCACATGCGGCACATCGCGGGCGCCGAGAGGCCCGGATGATAGCAGTAGTGCGGCACGCCAATGCCGAGCTGCGCGGCGGCCTCGATGATATTCGTCCCCTTCGGAACCGTGATCTCGCGGCCGTCAATGGTGCAGGTGACCGTGTCCTGCCGCTGCGTCGTCGCCATGCGCTCCCCTACCCTGCCGCGACCATCCGGGCGCCGTCCGCCGACCGGCGGAAGAGCGCGAGGTAATCGTCGCGGAATTTCTCGATCGAGCTGTTGACCGGCGCCGCGCACGAGTCGCTCAGCACGCAGATCGTCGTCCCGGTCATGTTGCGGCCCACCTGGAGGAGGACGTCGAGATCCGCCTCGGTGCCGCCTCCCGCCTCGATGCGGCGCATCATCTTCGCCATCCACTCGGTTCCTTCGCGGCACGGCGTGCACTGGCCGCACGACTCGTGGGCGTAGAATTCGACCATGCGGCGGACCTGTTTGACGATGTTCGTCGCGTCGTCCATCACGATCACGGAGGCGGTGCCGAGCATGCTTCCCGCCTGCGCGACCGACTCGTAATCGAGCGCGATGTCGATCTCGTCGGCGGCCAGGATCGGCACCGAGCTGCCGCCCGGGATGACCGCCTTGAGCGAGCGGCCGTCGCGGATGCCGCCGCACACGTCGTAGATCAGCTCCTTCAGGTTAAAGCCGAGCGGCAGCTCGAAGTTGCCGCGCCGTACGACGTGACCGGAGATGTTGAACAGCTTGGTGCCGGGGCTCTTCTCGGTGCCCCACTGGCGGTACCAGTCGGCGCCGTTGCGCACAATGTGCGGCACCGCGCACAGCGTCTCCACGTTGTTGATCGTGGTCGGCATCCCGAAGGCGCCGACCGCGGCGGGGAACGGCGGCTTCACCCGGGGCTGGCCGCGGCGGCCCTCGAGCGAGTTCATGAGGCCCGTCTCTTCGCCGCAGATGTAGGCGCCCGCGCCGAGGTGGAGCGTCACGTCGACGTCGACGCCGGAGCCGAGGATGTCCTTGCCCGCGAGGCCCGCGGCGTACGCCTCCTCGATGGCGCGGCCGACGATGCGGGCGGGCTCGAAGAATTCGCCGCGGATGTAGATGTAGACATCCTGCGCGCGGATCGCGTACGCGGCGATGAGCGCCCCCTCGATCATCTGGTGCGGCGTCCAGCGGCAGAGCTCCCGGTCCTTGAACGCGCCGGGCTCCGACTCGTCGGCGTTGATCAGGAGGTAGTGCGGCCGGTCGGTGTCCTTCGGCATGAAGCCCCACTTCACACCGGTCGGGAAGCCCGCGCCGCCGCGGCCGCGCAGCCCGCTCCCCTTCACCACTTCCGTCACCGCGTCGCGCTCCATGCCGAGCGCCTGCTTCAGCGCCTCGTAGCCGCCGTAGCTCGCGCGCCAGCCCTCGAGCGTGCGGGCGGCGGGGTCGCCGAATCCCGCACTGAGGACGGGGGTCTCGGCCGGGTGCCGGAAGGGATACGCCATCTAGCTCTCGTCGGGTGTCGAATCGGGACGGTGCGGCCGCGCGTTCGGGGTCGCGGCCGGGCCGGCGGGGCCGCCCGCCGCCGCTCCGCCGCTCGCGGGCGGGACGGCCGGCGAGCCGCGGTCGCGATGGCGGCGCACGGCATCGCTCTCGTCACGGGCCTGCGGCGACACCGACCCCGCCGCCCGGTCGGGCTCCGGTCCCGGCGTCTGTGCGAGCGTCTCGGGCGCGGCGCCGGGTGTGCCGGCGCTCGTCCCGACAGCGCCGAGGGCGCTCTCCAGGCCGGGGCCGCCAGACGCGCCGGACGCGCCGGCTTCCGAGCGCAGACGCTCGAGAATGGCCGGGACATCGCCGACCGCGACGTTCTCGAAATAGCGCTCGTTGATCTGCACGGCAGTCGGGAAGCCGCACGCGCCGAGGCACTCGGCTTCCATCGTCGTGAAGAGGCCGTCGTCGCTGGTGTCGCCGGCGTCGGCGCCGGTGTGCTCGAGGAACGCCTCGAAGACCTCGTCGCCGCCGCACAGGTTGCACGCGACGTTCGTGCACACCTGCACGAGATAGCGCCCGACCTCGCGCTTGTTGTACATCGTGTAGAAGGTCGCGACCCCACGCACGTACGCGTGCGAGAGGCCGAGCACGTCGGCGACGCGGGCCATCGCCTCGGGCGAGAGGAAGCCGCGCACCTCGTGGGCGAGGTTGAGGACCGGCAGCAGCGCACCCTGCGGGTTCGGGTAGCGCGCCAGGATCTTCTCCAGCCGCTCCGCGTAGGGGCCCTCGAAGAGCGGCGCGTCCGGATCGCGGTCCGCAAGCTGGTACGGGTAGGCGTTGATGCCGCCGGCGTCGATTCCCGCCGCGGGCCGGCCGGCGACGTACTCGCTTCCGCGCACGTCCGCTTCACGCAGTGACTCGAACTCCCCGGTCTCGCCCGCCCAGCCGGGGTTGCGGGTGAGGGGCGTCTCGCTCATCGGTCGATCTCCCCGAGAACGATGTCGATGCTCGCGTTGGAGGCGATCACGTCCGTGAGGAGCTGCCCTTCCACCATCTTCGGGAGCGCCGCCAGGTTGACGAAGCTGGGACCGCGCACGCGCCAGCGCACCGGCTTGGAGCCGCCATCGCTCACCACGTACATGCCGAGCTCCCCCTTCGAGCTTTCGACGCCGAACCAGCTCTCGCCCGCCGGCGCCGGAACGCCCTCCATCACGACCTTGAAGTGATGGATCATGGAAGCCATGTCCGTCATGCAGTCCGTCTTCGACGGCAGGATCAGGCGCGGGTCGTCCACGTTGATCGGACCGTCCGGCAGCCGGTCGATCGCCTGCTGAAGGATCCGCAGGCTCTGCCGCATCTCCTCCATGCGCACCAGGTAGCGGTCGTAGCAGTCGCCGTTCTCGCCCACCACGACGTCGAAGTCGTACGTCTCGTAGTCGTAGTACGGCCGGTCCTTGCGTACGTCGTAGGCCACGCCCGACGCGCGCAGGTTCGGTCCGGTGAGGCCGTAGTTGACCGCGTCCTCCGCGCTCATCGGCCCCACGCCGAGGTTCCGCCCGATCCACAGGTTGTTCGACGTGAGCAGCGTCTCCACCTCGTCGAGCGTCTTCGGCACCGTGTCGACGAACTCCTGCAGCTCCTCGATCCAGCCGGCCGGCAGGTCCGCCATCATGCCGCCGATCCGCGTCGCCGACGTCGTGATGCGCGCGCCCGTCAGCTTCTCGTGCAGCGTGTAGATCCGCTCCCGCTCCTGGAAGGTGTAGAGGAAGACGGTGAAGGCGCCGATGTCGATGCCGGTCGTACCGAGCCAGAGCAGGTGGCTGAAGACGCGGTCGAGCTCCATGAGGATGACGCGCACCACCTTGCAGCGCTCGGTGATCTCGATCCCCATCAGCTTCTCGACCGCCGCCGCGTACGCCACGTTGTAGATCAGCGGGGCGAGGTAGTCCATGCGGTCGGTGAGCGGGATCACCTGGTTCCAGGTGCGGAACTCGCCCAGCTTCTCGAAGCTGGAGTGCAGGTAGCCGATGTGCGGGATGCAGCGGATCACGGTCTCGCCGTCGAGCTCCAGCACGAGGCGCAGCACGCCGTGCGTCGCCGGGTGCTGGGGCCCGATGTTGATGAGCATGTGCTCGGCGTGCAGCTCCGGCTCCATCCCCTGCGGCAGCACCGGGGGCGCCACAGCGCCGTCCGCGCGGTCCCCGTCCATCGCTGCGCCGCCCGGAAGCCGCCGCTCCTCCACCGGCGCACTCACGACTCCGCCTCCGTCGCTTCCGGCTCGGTGCCCGGAGTACGGGTCGACCCGGCTTCGCCGTGGGCCAGCCCCACGTTCAGCTCGTCCGGAACGTAGAAGTCCTCCACCTGCAACGACAGCGAGCGGCGCGTCTGCTCGGCACGCGTGAAGCGGCCCCGCAGCGGAAAGTCCTTCCGCAGCGGATGGCCCTCCGAGTAGTTCTCCGGCATGAGGATGCGGCGCAGGTCGGGGTGGCCGCGGAACTGGATGCCGAACATGTCGTACGCCTCGCGCTCGTGCCAGTCGGCGGTCTTCCAGATGCCGGCGACGGAGTCAATCTCCAGCGCGTCGAGTGGAAGCTCCGCCTTCACGCGCAGCTGCCGCCGGTTCGGGATCGACCACAGCTCGTAGACCACCTGCAGCGGGCGCCCCGAGCCGTAGTCGACGGCGGTCACATCCTTCAACAGGTCGTAATCCTGGGCGCCGTCCTCGCGCAGCCACGCCAGGACCTCGTGGACGCGCTCCGGCCGTACGAACACCACCTGCTCGTCGCCCGCCTGCACCTCTGCGCGCAGGATCGCGTCGCCGAAGCGCTGCCGAAGCGCCGCGACGCTCGGGTGGACTCCTCCGCCATCCGCTGGAGCCTCCGCCGCGCCCGCCGCATCCGACGACGCCGGGCCCGCGTCGAGACCGCCCAGGCCCTCCTCGAACTCTCCCGCCATCGTCACGGCCTGCGGTCGGAGGGACGGTCCACCGCGCGCGACGGCACCAGGCCGCTCGAGCGGTTCTGCGTCGTCGAGTTGCCGAACGGGCCCGCGACAGCCTCGATCGTCGCCGGATCCAAGTTCGCCACGCTGACGCGGCTCGGGTCCTCCTCGCGCAGCAATGCGTCCGCCAGGCGCTCCCCCTTGATCTTCTCCTGCAGCAGCAGAATGCCGTAAATCAGACCTTCCGGCCGCGGAGGACAGCCCGGAACGTACACGTCCACCGGGATGATCGTGTCGATCCCCTGCACCATCGAGTAGACGTCGAACACGCCGCCCGACGAGGCGCACGCGCCCATCGAGATCGCCCACTTCGGCTGCGGCATCTGGTCCCAGATCTTGCGCAGCACCGGCGCCATCTTGTACGCCACCCGTCCCGCGCAGATCAGCATGTCCGCCTGCCGCGGCGAGAACGACATCCGTTCCATACCGAACCGCGCCAGGTCGAACTTCGTCGCCGCCGTCGCCATCATCTCGATCGCGCAGCACGCGGTCCCGAACGGCATCGGCCACAGCGAGCTGCGCCGCGCCCAGTCCACCATGTAGTCCAGCCGCGTCGTCAGAAAGGACGGGCTCCCGTCCTTCACGTGCGACTCCGTCAATACCTTCAGATCACGGCGCCCCTCTAGTCCCATTGGAGCGCTCCTTTCTTCCAGACGTATATCAATCCAACCAGCAATATGCCGATGAACACCAGCATCTCCACCAGACCGAACACCCCCAACTGACGGAAACTCACGCCCCACGGAATCAGGAAGACCGTCTCCAGATCGAAGACGATGAACAGCAGCGCAACCAGATAGAACTTCACCGAGAACCGCTCGCGCGTGTTGCCCAGCGGGATCATCCCCGACTCGTACGGCGCCTGCTTGACCGGCGTCGGACGGAACGGGCTCACGAGGTGGGACACCACCACCATGAACACCGCGTTGAGCAGTGAGAGTGCGAGCAGGATCAGGATGGGGACGTAAGCCTGAAGCATTCGGGCATCGGGTTTGTGAATTCCTTCACTTGCGTCCGGCCGGGGGGAGTGTAGCCGCCGGGGTCGTGAAGTGTCAAGCGCCGCCGCGCGCTTGCCCGCGGCGCGCGCCGGAGCCTAGATTGCGCGGCCGTTTCGCCCATGGATGCACGTCCGATACCCGACCCCGGAGATGGCCGTTCCGATGTCGATCAAGAACGACCGCTGGATCCGCAGAATGGCCGAGGAAGAGGGGATGATCGAGCCGTTCGAGTCGGGGCAGGTGCGGGACCGCGTGGTGAGCTACGGCCTTTCATCGTTCGGCTACGACGTGAGGGTGGCGGACGAGTTCAAGGTGTTCACGGACGTGCACAGCGTGATCGTGGATCCGAAGTCGTTCGATCCGAAGTCGTTCGTGGACATCGTGGGCGATCACTGCATCATTCCGCCTCGTTCGTTCGCGCTGGCGCGGACGCTGGAGTACTTCCGGGTACCGAAGGACGTTCTGGTGTTGTGCGTGGGGAAATCGACGTACGCGCGGTGCGGGATCATCGTGAACGTCACGCCGCTGGAGCCGGAGTGGCGCGGCTATCTGACGCTGGAGATCTCGAACACGACGCCGCTGCCGGCGAAGATCTACTCGAATGAGGGGCTCGCGCAGCTCCTCTTCTTCCAGGGCGACGAGGCGCCGGAGATCACCTACGCGATGAGGCGGGGCAAGTACCAGGACCAGGTGGGAGTCACGCCTCCGAAGCTGTAGGCTCCTCGCCGGGCGGCGAAGGCGTGCGGGGGCCTCGCGGCTCGGGCTCGGGCCGGCCGGGCGGAGCCGGCTCGCCGGCGCGTCGCAACTCGGGCTCGCGGCCATCGACCAGGTCGCGCCGAAGCTCGAAGCGGGGCGGCTCACGGGCGCCGCGCCAGGCTTCGGGCGCCTCGGCGCGCGCGATCGCGGCCCACCGGGCCGCCTCCTCCAGCAGCTCTTCGACGTCGACGCCCAGGTAGTGCGGGCGGTAGGCCTCCAGTGCGCGCCGGGCCTTGTCGAGCTGCGCCGCGACGCCGTGGGCGTTGCCGCGCTGGACGTGGACGAAGGCGCTGGCGAAGAGGATCAGGGCGTGGTAGAACTCGCTGCCGTCCTCCCGCCACGGCGTCTCGAGCGCCTCGTGGCTCTCCCAGTAGAGGCTGTCGTTGAAGAGGCGGCAGAAGCGGAGGAGCGGCGCGGGCCAGCGCGGCTGCTCCGCCTCGTCGCTCACAGGATGCCGTCCATGTAGAAGGCGAGCCGCCAGCCGCGCGGCGCGCGCAGCGCGCGGGCCAGGTCGACGCGCAGCACGCCGTCGAGGAAGCTACCTCCGACACCCACCGAAAGCAGCGGCCTTCCCGTACCGAAATCAGCCTTGGGACCGGCCCAGCCCGCGTCACCGAAAAGCGCGAGGCGGGCGGCCGGGAAATCGTTGGCGAGCTCGACGCGGCCGCGCCAGAAGGATGCGCCGCTGGCGACGGCGCCGGGATAGCCCCGGAGCGTGCCCGGTCCGCCGAGATACCAGAGCCGCTGGGTAGGCACGGTGCCGACGGTGGTGCCGGCGGCGGCCTCGACCGCGCCGAGCAGCGCGTGCCCGAGGGGCACGGCGGCGTAGGCGCGCAGCGATGGGCGCGAATAGGCGGCCGAGCCGCTTCCCGTGATGTAGCCGGTGGCCGTCTCGACCGAGAGGGTGCCGCCCCAGCGCAGGGCGGCGGCGTCGAGGCCGGCGTCGAAGCGCAGGTCGAGGTTCGCGCCGAGCAGGTCCGCGGTCTCGGCCGCGACGTTCGGTCGGAAGCGCCGGCCGTCGTTGCCGACGTTGCGGAGGTTGAACTGCGTGCCGACGTCGGCGTTCGACTGATGCTCGGCGAAGAGGCGGACGTCGTAGCCGAAGGCACCGCGGCGAACCGGTGTGGCGGTGAGCTCCGCGCCGGCGGCGCGGAAGTAGTCGCCGTCGTCGAGGCCGAAGAGGAGCGCGTCGATCGAGTTGCCCAGGCCGAACGGCCGGCTCTCCTCCTGCACCGCGTCGAGGCGGCGGTAGGCGCCCAGCCGATAGGCGCCGCGGACAGTCGTCCGGGAAAGTCCCAGCTCCACTTCCGGAACCGGGTCGGCGAGGCCGACGCGGGCGGTCAGGTCCGCCGCGGCGGCGCCGAGATCCTCCTCGACGCGCGCGCCGAGCGAAAGGCCCTCGATCCGATTGTAGCGTATCAGACCGGGAGCGTGCGGACCCCACGTGAAGCGCGGCGCGGCCGCCCGCAGCGGCGTTCCCGGCAACTGTTCGACCGAGCGCGTCAGATCGGCGAGCTCCGACGGGGTGAAGAACGGGTCGCCGGCGTCGAAGATCGAGCCCGGCAGCTCGGGGCTGTGCAACAGCGCCTGCGTGTCCGCCGGCACGACGACGGCGTAGCTGCGACATTCGCCGTGGCGGCAGGTGCAGCGCAGCCCGTGGCCGCGCTCGCAGTCGGACTTCCAGGCGATGTCGGCGAGGTCGCCCCACTCGTCGCGCAGGGCGTCGGCGGCGGAGTCGGCTTCGGCGGCGGAGTCGGCTTCGGTGGCGGCGGCGGCGGTGGCGACGGAGTCGGCTCCGGCGGAGTCCGCGGCCGCGGAGTCGGCGGCGGCGATGACCGCGGCGAGGGGGATCTCACGCGTGGCGTCCGCGGGTGCGGCGCTTACGACGTAGCGCGAGTAGGCGCGTTCGTAGCGCATCGGGAAGTGCAGCAGGTGAGCCACCGAAGCGGTGGCGTCGATCGACATGAGACGCGGCAGCCACCAACGCAGGTTCCACAGGCCGTACTCGACGGTGATCCAGCGGATCTCGGCGCGGATCGGCTTGAGGATTCCCGGGACTTCGCCCGCGTCGTCCCTGCCCGTGGAGTCGACGCGGGGCAGGTCTCGATCGAGGTCGAACTCCCGGGCCGGGCGGTAGATCGCGCGCACGACGTCGTACGTCGCGGCGTCCAGCCAGAAGGAGCCGCGCACCAGCTCGAAGTCGTTGCGGCGTGGCTGCACGCGCAGCTCGAGCAGCCGCACGCTGCGGCCGTCGGGAAGGCGGATCACGGTGGTGTCGCCGGAGGCGTAGCGGTAATCCTGCTCGGCGCCCGCGGCGAACGGATGGCGAGCGAATTCGCCCTGCTGCAAGCCGACGAGCAGCTCGTCCGAGGCGGGGTCGAAGAACTCCGCGCCGAGGTCGGAGTCGAGGTCCTCCGGCAGACGGATCCCCTTCAGCGCGATCGGGACCGCCTCGCGCGCGCCGAGCACGTCGATGCGGGTGGCCGCGTCGCGTCGCCAGTCGACGCGGGCGGCGACGTCGCGCCGGTAGACGAGGCGGTCGCGGAGAACGCTCTTGAAGCCGACCGAGATGCGCTCCTTGACCGTCACCTGGTAGGCGGTGATCGAGTCGTTGACGCCGACGCGCCGCTCGCGCGCATGGGCGAGGAGCGCGCGGGCGCCCGCATCCTCGAAGGTGTCCGGGGGCGCGGATTGCGCGGCGAGGCGCGGCGGACGGGCGGCGCACGCGAGCGCGAGCGTCGCGATCAGGAGGAGGTGCGCGGCGGCAGGGCGGCGACTCCGGGTCGTCACTGGATGACGCGCTGCAGACATTGGGCGTCCGGTTCGGCGGCGAAAGGCTCTCTGCGTTCCACCGTACGCCCCGGCCACGCGCGAGGTTTCCGCGCCGACCGCTGCGTCAGCCGCCGGGCCGCCGCGTCAGCCGCCCGGCCGCCGGAAGCGGGCGCGCAGCAGGTCCCGATTCAGCCGCGCGATGTAGTCGATGCTGATCTGCTTCGGGCACGCGGCTTCGCACGCGCCGTGATTGCTGCAGTGGCCGAAGCGCTCGCCGTTCATCGCCGCGACCATGTCGACGGTGCGGCTGTCGCGCTCCGGCTGCCCCTGCGGCAGAAGGTTCAGGTGCGACGCCTTCGCCGCCGTGAAGAGCATCGCGGAGGCGTTCGGGCAGGAAGCGACGCAGGCGCCGCAGGCGATGCACTCGGCGGCGTCGAAGGCGAGCTCGGCGGCGTCGCGGGGGACGAGGACCGCGTTCGCTTCCGGCGCGCTACCCGTGCGCACGGAGATGTAGCCGCCCGCCTGCACGATGCGGTCGAAGGCGCCACGATCGACCACGAGGTCCTTCACCACCGGGAACGCGTCGGCGCGCCAGGGCTCGATCCACAGCACGTCGCCGTCCTTGAAATGGCGCATATGGAGCTGACACACGGTCGTCCCCTGGAGCGGACCGTGCGCCTCGCCGTTGATCATGACGCCGCACATGCCGCAGATCCCCTCGCGACAATCGCTGTCGAAGGCGATCGGCTCGTCGCCGCGCTCGATCAACCGCTCGTTGACGACGTCGAGCACCTCGAGGAAGGACATGTGGCTGGTGATGTCGCGCGCCTCGTACTCGACGAAGCGGCCCTGCTCGCGCGGGCCCGCCTGCCTCCAGACGTGCAGGGTCAGGTCCATTACTTGTAGCTCCGCTGCGACGGTTTCACGTACTCGAACTCCAGCGGCTCGCGGTGGAGCCTCGGCGCATCGAGGTCGCCGGTGTATTCCCACACGGCGACGTGGGAGAAGCGGGCGTCGTCGCGCTGCGCCTCGCCCTCGGCGGTGGTGTGCTCGACACGGTAGTGGGCACCGGCCGACTCGTCGCGCTGCAGAGCATCGATGCAGAGCAGCTCCGCCAGCTCCATGAAGTCGGCGACGCGGCCCGCCTTCTCGAGCGACTGGTTGAGCGTCTCGGCGCTTCCGGGCACGCGCACGTCGCGCCAGTACTCCTCGCGCAGCTTCGGAATCAGACCGAGCGCCGTGCGCAGCCCCTCCGCGCTGCGCGCCATGCCGCAGTACTCCCACATGATCGCGCCCAGCTCGCGGTGGAAGGAGTCGACGGTGCGGCTGCCGTCGATCTCGAGCAGCCGCCGCGTCGCGTCCGCGATGCCCCGCTTCGCTTCCTCGAACGCGGGATGGTGCGCGTCGACCGTATCCAGCTTCGACTGCGCGAGGTAGTCGCCGATCGTCATCGGGAGCACGAAATAGCCGTCGGCCAGGCCCTGCATCAGCGCGCTGGCGCCGAGGCGGTTCGCGCCGTGGTCGGAGAAGTTCGCCTCGCCGATCACGTGCAGGCCCGGCACCGTGCTCATCAGGTTGTAGTCCACCCACAGGCCGCCCATGGTGTAGTGCGGCGTCGGGTAGATCCGCATCGGGACCTCGTACGGATTCTCTCCGGTGATCCGTTCGTACATCTCGAAGAGGTTGCCGTAGCGATCTCCGATGACGTCGCGCCCGAGGCGGCGGATCGCGTCGCGGAAGTCGAGGTAGACGCCCACGCCGGTGGGACCGACGCCGCGGCCCTCGTCGACCACCTCCTTGGCGCGGCGGGAGGCGATGTCGCGCGGCGTCAGGTTGCCGAAGCTGGGATAGAGGCGCTCGAGGTAGTAGTCGCGCTCCGCGTCCGGGATCTGGTTCGGCGGCCGCGCATCGCCCTTCTCGAGCGGCACCCAGATACGACCGTCGTTGCGCAGCGACTCGCTCATCAGCGTGAGCTTCGACTGGTAGTCGCCGGCGGGCGGGATCGCCGTCGGGTGGATCTGGGTGTAGCACGGGTTGGCGAAGCCGGCGCCGCGCTTGTGCGCGCGCCAGATCGCGGTCGCGTTGCACCCCTTCGCGTTGGTCGACAGATAGAAGACATTGCTGTAGCCGCCGCTCGCGAGGACGACGGCGTCGCCGACCCACGCCTCGATCTCGCCGCTGATCAGGTCGCGGGTGACGATGCCGCGCGCGCGTCCGTCGACGAGGACCAGGTCGAGCATCTCGTGGCGCGTGTACATGCGGACCTTGCCCGCCCGCACCTGCCGCTCGAGCGCCTGGTAGGCGCCGAGCAGAAGCTGCTGGCCGGTCTGGCCGCGGGCGTAGAAGGTGCGCGACACCTGCGCGCCGCCGAAGGAGCGGTTGGCGAGGTAGCCGCCATATTCGCGCGCGAACGGGACGCCCTGCGCGACCGCCTGGTCGATGATGTTCAGGCTGAGCTGCGCCAGCCGGTAGACGTTCGCCTCGCGCGAGCGGAAATCGCCGCCCTTCACCGTGTCGTAGAAGAGGCGGAAGACGCTGTCGCCGTCGTTCTGGTAGTTCTTGGCGGCGTTGATGCCGCCCTGCGCCGCGATGCTGTGGGCGCGGCGCGGGCTGTCCTGGAAGCAGAAGCAACTCACGTTGTAGCCGAGCTCGCCCATGGTCGCCGCGGCGGAGGCGCCGGCGAGGCCGGAGCCGACGACGATCACCTCGTATTTCCGCTTGTTGGCCGGGTTGACGAGCTTCATCTCGAAGCGGTGCCGATCCCACTTCTTTTCGATCGGCCCCGCGGGGATCCTGGAGTTCAGCTCCATCGCGAGCGCGGTCTCCCTGTCCTCAGCCGACGACGCCCGTGAGCACCGCGAGCGGGATCGATGCGTAGCCGGCGGTGACGAGCGCGGCGACGACGAGGGCGAAAGGACGTCGAAAGCGGTTGTACTTCGGGTTGTTGAAGCCGAGCGTCTGGAAGGCGCTCCAGATGCCGTGGTAGAGGTGCAATCCGAGCGCGACGACGGCCGCGATGTAGAACGCGGCGACCCACCAGCGCTGGAAGGTGGCGACGACGTTGTGGTACGGGTCGCCGAACACGAAGCTCGGGTTCACCGTCCCCCACGTGAGGTCGAGCAGGTGCCACACGACGAAGAGGAAGAGGGTGATCCCGCCCCATTTCATCGTGCGGGATGCGGCGCTGAGCAGCTCGGGCGAGTACTTGCGGTAGCCGACGCTGCGGGCGGAGGCGTCCTGCCGCCAGAGCTGGAGGAAGGCGACAATGTGAAGGACGAGCGCCGCGATCAGGACGACGCGCACGATCCACAGCAGCTCCGAGCGGCCGAGGAGCGGAGAGCCGGCGGTGCGGAGGAACTCCGCGTAGTGGTTGTAGACGGCCGGGCCCTGGTAGATCTTCAGGTTCCCGAGCAGGTGGCCGATGATGAATACGAACAGGAAGATGGCCGTCGTCGCCATCACGTACTTCTTCCCGATCGACGTGCGATAGAGCGAGATGGCCCGTCGCATGTATCCCCGTGGCTCGACCCGGAAGGCGCGCCTTCCGTGCCGCCTCAGCCGATTGTGGTCAGCGTGGAGCGCACGGCATCGGCGCTACGCTCCAGCGCGGCGCGCTCGTCGTCGCTCAGCTCGACCTCGATGATCTGCTGGAGGCCGCCCGCACCGAGCTTGCACGGCACGCCCAGGTAGAGCCCCTCCATTCCGTACTCGCCCTCGAGATAGGCGGCGCACGGCAGAATGCGGCGCTTGTCGCGCACGATCGCCTCCGCCATCTGCACCGCCGCCGCCGCCGGCGCGTAGTACGCGCTGCCGGTCTTCAGGTAGCCGACGATCTCGGCGCCCCCCTTGCGGGTGCGCTCGATCAGCGCGTCGATGCGCTCGCGCGGCAGGAGCTGCGTGAGCGGGATCCCGCCGACGCTCGTCGCGCTCACCAGCGGCACCATGGTGTCGCCATGACCGCCCAGCACCAGCGCCTGGATGTCCTCGACGCTGACGTCCAGCTCCGAGGCGATGAAGGCACGGTAGCGGGCCGTGTCGAGGACACCCGCCATGCCGACCACCCGCTCCCGCGGGAAACCGGTGACGTCCTTCGCGACGTACGCCATCACGTCGAGCGGGTTGGACACCATGATCACCACCGCGTCCGGCGAGTTGCGGCGGATGTTCTCCGCCACCTCCCGCACGATGCCCGCGTTGGTGCGCAGAAGGTCGTCCCGGCTCATGCCCGGCTTGCGCGCAATGCCGGCGGTGACGATGTAGATCGCCGAACCCTCCGCTTCGTCGTAGCCGTTGGAGCCGACGACGCGCGTATCGAAGCCTTCGATCGGGGCCGACTCCCACTGATCCAGCCCCTTCCCCTGCGGGATGCCCTCCGCAATGTCCACCATGACGACGTGGCGGGCCAGCTCGCGGCGCGCGAGGCCCTGCGCCGTCGTGGCGCCGACGTGACCGGCGCCGACCACCGTGATCTTGTCGACCATTGTCCGAATCCGTGCGTGCATGGAAAAGCGCTCCAGCCGCGGGAAGGTAGGAGCGCTGGGAGAAGGTGTCAACGCGAGAGAGTCGTGTCGTCGGGGGGAGTGGCCGCGCGCGTCAGCCGCCGACCTGCGAGAGCGCGAGGAGCCCGCCGGAGCCGGTCTGGCTGCCGCGCACCAGGTGGTGCCGCTCCGGCTTGATCGCCAGCGTCTGCCGCACGAGCGGCTCGAGCGGCCGGCCGGCGCGCAACGGGTCGCGGAGGTCCGTCTGGATGGAGCCGAACAGGCACGGCCGAAGCTGGCCATCGGCGGTGAGGCGCATGCGGTTGCAGCGGTCGCAGTAGTTGTGGCTCATCGGCGTGATGACGCCGACCGTGCCGGCGGCATCCGGCAGGCGGAAGTACGTTGCGGGGCCGTTGCCGGCCGGCCCCTCCACCGGCCGCAGCTCGCCGATGCCGCGCACCCGCTCGAGGATCTCCGGGGCCGGCACGTATTCCTCCGCCGAGATGCCGAGGTTCTCGCCGACCGGCATCACCTCGATGAAGCGCACGTGCCACGGCCGCTCCATCGTGATGCGGGCGAACGCTGCGATCTCGTCGTCGTTGCGGCCCCGCAGCACGACCGTGTTGATCTTGATCGGCTCGAAACCGACACGCTCTGCGGCCGCGAGGCCTTCCATGATGCGCGCGTGCGCGCCCTCGCGCCGGGCAATCGCGTCGACGCGATCCGGCCGCAGCGAGTCGAGCGAGACGTTCACGCGGCGCACGCCGGCGTCGCGGAGCTCGTCGGCGAGCGGGGCCAGGAGCACGGCGTTGGTCGAGAGCGCGATGTCGTCGATCCCGTCGATCGCCGAAAGCCGCCGGACGAGCGCCGGCAGGTCGCGCCGCACGAGCGGCTCCCCGCCGGTCAGCCGGATCCGGCGCAGCCCCATCCCGGCCATCGTGCGGACGATCGCCTCGATCTCCTCGTAGCTGAGGATCTCGCTGCGGTGCAGCCACGGCAGCCCCTCCAGCGGCATGCAGTAGACGCAGCGGAGGTTGCACTTGTCGGTCACGGAGATGCGCAGGTACTCGATGCGGCGGCCGAAGCCGTCCCGCATTGCAGCGGCGGCGTCGACTTCCGCCTCGCCGCGCCGCCGCTCCAGCTCGCGCCGCGCATCCGACGCCGCCGCGAGGAGATCCACGGTCGGGCCGCTCACGACGCGCCTCCGCCGACCGCGCCGCCTCGAACCGCCGTCGCGGCGGCCGCGGGAGCCGCCTCCGCCGCGGGAGCCGGCTCCGCCGAAGGAGGCCGCTGACCGTCGAGCCAGCGCGAGGTGCCGTCGTCGTAATGCTCCTGCTTCCACACCGGCAGACGCGTCTTGATCTCCTCGATGACGCGGCGGCAGGCGTCGAACGCCTCCGCGCGATGGGGCGCACCGACCGCGATCGCGACGCTCGCCTCTCCCACCGCGAGCGTGCCGACGCGGTGCTCGACCGCGACGGAGAGCGCGCCCCTCGCCGCCGCCGCCGCATCCGCGACGATCGCGGCGAGCACGCGGTTCGCCATCGGCGCGTAGGCGTCGTAGGTCATCGAGACGACGCGACCGCCGCGCCCCTCGTCGCGCACGACGCCGACGAAGAGGGCCGTCGCACCGTTGCCGGCGGCCGCGACTTCGGCGAGCAGGGCCTGGGGCCGCAGCGCGTGCGGCACGACCTCGCCGCGCACGCTCATCCGCCGGCCACCGGCGGCAGCAGAGCCACCTCGTCGCCGTCGGCGAGCGCGTGAGCGAGCGAAGCGTACTCCTGGTTGACGGCGAGGACGGGCTCCGGCGGCAGCGCGGCGAGACGTCCCCCGTCGCGGCGGAGCCGGGCGACGAGGTCGGCGCCGGTGGCGCCGGCGGGAAGCGTCACGTCGCCCTCGGCCGTGCCGGCGAGGTCGCGGTAGTGGGCGAAGAAGAGGAGTCGGACGCGGATCTCGTTCATCGATGAATGATGGACGAACCGCATGGCGGCGGCAACCTCAGGGGCGCGGCGGGCGGCCCTGCCGCAGGCGCATCACGCGGTCGTTAAAGCGAGCGCGCATGGCGAGGAACGCCGCGCGCTGGCGGGGCGAGAGGAGCGACCTCAGCTCGGCGTTCTCGTCGATCCAGATGCGCAGCTCCCGGCGACGCACATCGTCGACGCGGTCGAGCAGCCGCGAAAACTCCTCGTCCGTGGTACCGGGCGACTGCAGCGCGGCAGCGAGATCACGCCGGACCGCGAAGGAGGCGCGCGCGAGGTCGCGGCGGCGCGTCGCCGTGGTCTGGACGACCTGGCGAAGGCGCGCCTCGCGGGCACCATCGAGGCCGAGGTTGCGGGCGGCGGCGCCGACGAAGCGATCGAGCACCTGTGCCTCGAGCTGCTGCTGCCGCGGCCGCATCATCTGCGGCTGCTGTGCCGCGGCGGCGGCGGCGCCGCTGGCGGCCAGTGCGAAGAGGAGCGAGCCGGCGACGACGCGGGCGGTCCTCATGACTCGATCTCCGTCAGGAGCCTCTCGAGCTGGGCATCGGAGAGGTCGTCGAGGACGGCGGCGCCCGCCACGATCCCGCGCGACGCGGGCCACTCCGGCAGCGGCGCGGCCGCCGCCGCGTCGCCGGAGGCGAGACCGCCATCGGCGCCGACGATGTCCCCGGTCCCGGCCGTGCTCCGCCACACGACCACGCCGGCGAGTGCGGCCGCCGCGAGAGATGCGGGCAGGCCCCAGCGTCGAAGCCCGCGCCACGCACCGGCTCGCGGGACGCGCCGCGCGGACTTCGCGCCGGGCACGACCTCCAGGCGCGGGCAGACCGCCGGCCGCGCGCCGCGCAGCTCCGCCTCGAGTGCCGCGCGAACGCGGGTCGCGAGCGCGGCCGTCACCGCCGGCGCCCCCGCCTCCAGCGCGGCGACGATCTCCGCTTCGGCCCGGCAGCTCTCGCATGCTTCGAGGTGCCGCCGCAGGGCGCCGTCGACGCCGGCGTCGAGCCGCCCCGCCTCCGCATCCGGCAACAGGTCCCGCACCGCCTCGCACTCGATCGATCTCATTGCAACAGCTCCCGGAGCCGCCTCATGCCGTGGTGATAGTTCACGCGCGCCGCCACTTCACTGCAGCCGAGCACGGCGCCGATTTCGCGGTGGGTCAGTCCCTGGTAGATCCGCAGCGACACCGCCAGTCTCTGCTTCTCCGGCAGCGCGTCGAGCGCCACCGTCGCGCGCCGCACCTCGGCTGCCATCACCGCCGTCGTCGCGGGATCGGCGGCGCCGTCGGGCAGCGACTCGGCCGGATCGAGGCCTCGCTCCCGCCGCCGGCCGGAGCGCCGCAGCGCGCTCTTCGCCGCGTTCGCCGCGATGCGGAGCAGCCAGGTGCGGAAGCTCGCGTCGCCGCGGAATCCGGAGAGCCCCCGCAACGCCAGGATCCACGCTTCCTGCGCCGCATCCTCGGCCGCCTCCGGGTCGAGCGTGATCCGGCGCGCCACCTGAAACACCGCACTCAGGTGACGCGACACCAGCGCATCCAGCGCCGCCGCGTCTCCCTGCCGGGCACGCGCGACGAGGACGTCGTCCGCCTCGCCGATGGCGCCTCGATCCCGAGCTGCCTCGCGACTCTCGTTCACCCTGTCCTACGGACGCGCAATGCGCCGGAAACGTAAAAAGGCCGGGGGAGCTCCGCGCGCTGCCGCGCGGGCGCCCCCGGCCCTGCCCGACCCGAACGGCGCTCTGGCCGTCAGTCGCCGTTGGCCGACACCTGCACGCGCAGGTCCTTCGATGGCTTGAAGACCGGAACGGCCCGCGAAGGAACCTTGACCGGGTCGCCCGTACGAGGGTTGCGCGCCATGCGGGAGCGGCGCTCGCGCACCTTGAACGTGCCGAAACCGCGGATCTCGATGTGGTTGTGCTCCGACAACGCCTTCTTGATGGCGTTCAGCAAGCCATCCACGACGAGGGCACAGTCCTTCTTCGTGATCCCTGGCCCGATCGCATCCGCTACCTGCTCGACGAGATCCGCTTTCGTCATTGTTCCTCCCTGCCGGCTCTCATGCCGTGGATCCGGGCGCCGGATCTCCCGGACGTGGCTCTCGGTGGACATCGATGATGACCGCTGCCGCGCGGACCCGCGAGGAACGCGAGTCGCGCGCGCGTCGCTATCGACCGACGCGCATCGGGGCGCGGAGCGAACCGGTACAGAGGCCGCCGCTGGCATCGGAGCTTTGGTCGAACTCGTTATCGCTAAACGCGATAGGCGCCGTACATTAGTGTCGCCGACGGGACCGCGTCAAGACTTCTACGATGCGGCCGACGCGATTTCCTCGACGAAGCGATCGAACAGATAGCGCGAATCGTGTGGGCCGGGCGCCGACTCCGGGTGGTACTGCACGCTGAAGACCGGGAGGTCCCGGTGTGCGACCCCTTCGACGGTGCCGTCGTTCAGGTTGACGTGGGTGACGCGGAGCTCCGGCGCCCCGGGGACGGCATCGCCTTCGCCGCCGCGCACGGCGAAGCCGTGGTTCTGGGCCGTGATCTCCACTGCGCCGGTGTCGAGCCGGCGCACCGGGTGATTCGCGCCACGATGGCCGTAGAGCAGCTTGTACGTCTGCGCCCCGAAGGCGCGGCCGATCAGCTGATGGCCGAGACAGATGCCGAAGATCGGCAGCCCGCTCGAGGCGGCGCCGCGGATCGCCCGCAGTGCCGGCTCGACGGCGTCCGGATCCCCGGGTCCGTTGGAGAGGAAGAGGCCGTCCGGATCCCGCTCGAGGAGGGCCTCCAGCGGCTCACCGGCGGGGAGCACGGTGACACGGCAGCCGCGCTCGGCGAGCAGCCGGAGCGAGTGCGACTTCACGCCGAAATCGTACGCGGCGACGTGGAACCGCTCGTCGCCCCGCGCCGGCACGTCGTACGCCTTGCCGGTGGTCACCGCGCCGGTGAGATCGAGGTGCTCCATGCGTGGCTGCGCCTCGATCCGGGCGGCCACCTCCCCGGGCGCGACGTCCGCCGGTGCGATCGCGCCGCGCATGGCGCCGGCGGAGCGGATGTGGCGCGTGAGCGCGCGCGTGTCGACCTCGCTCAGCGCGACGACGCCGGCGCGCTCGAGGTACGCGTCGAGCGAACCCTCGGCGCGCCAGCCGGAGTAGCGCCGCGCCATCTCCCGCACGATGAAGCCGGCGACCTGCGGACGGGCCGACTCCTGGTCCTCCCGGTTGACGCCGTAATTGCCGATCAGCGGGTAGGTCATGGTGACGATCTGGCCGGCGTAGGAGGGGTCGGTCAACACCTCCTGATAACCGGTCATCGAGGTGTTGAAGACCACCTCGCCGACGGCCACGCCGCGCGCGCCCACGGCCTCACCGTGGAAGCGCCGTCCGTCTTCGAGCAGCAGGTAGGCCGGATTCGCCATCGGGTCGGGTCGGATCGGATGGGGATGGAGTGCCGCAAGGTAATGGCTCGCCTGGGGTTGTCAAGCCGCGCCGCTCACGCTCCGCGACGCTGGCCCGGCGGGGGCGGCGTGGGGCCCGCTGCGACGATCGCATCCAGTACGGCGAAGAGCGCGGGCAGCTCGAACGGCTTGTCGAGCACGGGCCGCTTCACCTCCTCGATGAAGCGGTGCACCTCCTCCGCGACGTTGTCGCCGGTGCACAGCACGAGGCGCTCGACGTAGGCGGGATGATGGCTCGCGATCCAGCGCACCATCTCCATGCCGTTCATACCCGGCATCTTCAGATCCGTGAGGACGACATCGAACGCCTCGCCGCTCGCCTCGGCCTCCGCGATGCGCGAGGTGGCGACGGCGCCGTTCTCCGCCTCCACGATCTGCCACCCGCGGCGCCGGAGCGCGCGCCCGATCAGCCTGCGGAGCGCGGCCTCGTCGTCCACGATCAGGATGCGGTGCCCACCGTCCGGGTTCGGCGCCGCCGCCGCGACCTCGTGGCCGGACTCGGCCGCAGGCGCCGGCGCCGCGGTGGCCGTCGCGACGTCGCTCGATGCGTCCTCGACGGCGCCGTCGCTGCGCGGCAGCTCGACCACGAAGCGGGCGCCGCCTCCCTCGCAGTTCGCCGCCCGGACCGTACCGCCGTGGTTCTCGATCGCGTTGCGGGCGAGGAAGAGGCCGAGACCGGTTCCCTCCCCCACCGCGCGCGTCGTGAAGAACGCCTCGAAGATGCGCGGCAGCGTGGCCTCTGGAATGCCGGGACCGTCGTCCTCGACGGTGAGGCGCGTCGAGGTCTCGTCCGCCTCGATCCGGATGCGCACGGTCCCGCCCGGTCCCGTGGCGCGCGCCGCGTTGTCCACGATGTTGGTGAGCGCGCGCTCCAGGAGCCTCGCGCTGCCCCGCACGAAGCTGAGCTGATGCCGGGAGAAGTCAATGCGAGGCGAGGCGGGGCCCAGGCGAGAGCGGACCGTTTCGACCGCGGCGCGGGCGATGCGCCCCAGATCGAAGACGCCGGACCGCCCCACCTCCGGACGCGTCGCGACCAGCAGCTCGCGCACGATCTCGCGGGCGCGCGAAGCGTGGCTCCGGATCACCTCGACGGCGACGTCGCGGTCGCGCCCGTCGGCGGTTCCCTGAAGCAGCTCCTCCGAGGCGAGCAGGACCGCCGCGAGTGGGTTGTTCAGCTCGTGCGCCACGCCCGACACGAGCGAGCCGACGGCGGCGAGCTTTTCGGACTCGTGGAGCGCCGCCTCGGCGGAAGCCAGCCGCCCGAGCGACTCGGTGGCCGCATTCAGCTCGCGGGCGAGCACGCGGAACTCCGTCGGGAAGCGGGAGCCGTCGGTTCGCGCGTCAAAGTCGCCGCGGCTCAGTGCGCCGGCGTGCGTGAGGAGCTTCTGGAGCGGGCGGCGCAGCGCGTGCGCAATGCGGGCGCTGACGAGCGCGGCGAGCAGGAGCGCGCCGAGGAGCAGGCCGAGCACCACGAAGCCCCCCCGCTGAGCGGCGCGCTGGAGCGTCGCCGATGCATCGAGCAGCCGCTGTACGCGCGCGGAGCGAAGCTGCGCGATGCCGATGTGGACGGCGTCCGCCTCCGAGCGCGCCTGCTGCGTCTCCACTCTCATCTCGGCGAGGCGGCCGAGGTCGCGCAGCCGGTTGGCGCGCGCGTAATGGATCTCCGCTCGGGCGAGGTTCTGCGACACGCGTCCGAGGACGAGCACCTCCTGGCTCGTCTGGCCGAAGGCGCGCGCGAGGCGCCCGAATACGCTCGTGGCGGAGCGGGAGCGCCGATGGAACTCCGCCTCCGCGGCCGGTTCGCCCTCGGCGAGGTAGCGCTCCGCCGCCGAGAACTCGGCGAGGATCGCGGTCTCCAGATCGGCCTCGAGCGCGGACTCCGTCTCCAGGCTCGTCAGCGTGCGGCCGACGAGCGTCGACATGCGATCCAGGGTGCGCCAGCCGAGGAACGAAGTAACGACGATGAGCACGCCGATCGCGAGCATCGAGGCGCGGACGCGCACACGGATGCTGGTGGGAGCGCGGCGCTTCACGGACGCCGTGCCCGGATCGGATCGGCTCTGCCGTCCACGAGCTGGACGAGGCGGGCCTCGCCGCCCCTGCGGTCGCCGTCGCGCGCGAACGACACCCGGCCCGTGACGCCAGGGACGCCGCCCGCGTCGGCGAGGCCGGCGAGCGCGCCGCGAATCGCCGCGCGCCCGGTGCCGCCGCGCCGCATCGCCGCGACGACCGCCATCACGGCGTCATAGGAGAGCGCCGCCTGGGCGTCCGGGACCACGCCGTACGCCGCCTGGAAACGGCTCACGAAACGGGCGGCCGACGAATCGTCCGGAACCGCGACGAACGGCACCGCCAGGATCACCTCGCCCGCGATGTCCTGCCGGCCCACCAGACCGAGCAGCGGGTCGGAGCTGACGAACGTCGCCTCGATCCCCGCCGCGCGCGCGTCGTGGATGATGCCGGCCGCCACCGACGCCCGCGTGCCGAGGAAGACGACGTCCGGAGCCCGCCGCCGGAGCAGGGAGAGCACCGGCTCGACGGCGGCGCCACCGCTGTCCACGCCGATCGGGTCGGCCACCTCGATGGTGCCCGGGAACTGGTCCTCGAACGCCCACGCCATGCTGCGCGCCCGACTGCTCAGGTTCTCGTGAAGCACCGCGGCCGTTCGCCAGCCGCGCCGCCGCGACAGCGACGCGAGGACCGCCGCGTACGCCGAGTCGGTGAGGTTGAGGCGGAACGCCCACGGCGAGATACCGGTCAGCTCCGGCGAGGTGGTGGTGGGAGCGACGGAGGCGAGGTGCCCCTCGTAGATCGAGGCCGAGCTGCGCGTCGACGGGGCGTTGGAATGGCCCACGACCGCGACGATCTGGCCGTCGCGCACGATGCGCGTCGCCACCGCGACGGCGGAGTCCGGCAAACCGCCGTCGTCGAAATAGCGGATGCGGAGGGGTCTGCCATCGATGCCGCCCGCCTCGTCGACGACGCGCCCGGCCAGCTCGACGCCGCGCCGTGACATGGCGCCGTCGGGCGTGCTCCACCAGCCGGCCGCGGCGAGCACGACCGGCTCGCGCGGCCCGCACCCGAAGGAGGTGGCGAGCAACACTGCCCATATGCGACTTCGCACCGACATCGGTGCCGTTCCATTCCGGCGGTCAGGGGTGGGGGGTCACACGCACCCCCGACACAACAATGAACCCATGCGTATCGCGACACAAGCTTTGCGCACAACGACTTGCACGCTTCAGCCCGGCGGAGCCGCCGTGCCACGGACCCGCGGCGGGTGTCACGCGCGCGCCACCGGGCGTATCATCCCGGCGACGACGTCCCTCCTCCCGCCGCCGGCGCGAGGCCGCTCCGCCGCACCCGACGGAAAGAACCGATGGGCCCGCTGATCCACATCTTCGCCGACGAATCGTGCCTCGGCAACACGCGCGACCGTCCGAGCCGCGGCGGCGCCGCGGGCATGCTGGCGTACTGGACCGGCGGCCAGTGGGAGCGGCGCGACTTCTGGATCAGCGAGGCGGCGACGACGAACAATCGGATGGCGATCCGCAGCGCGATCGAGGCGCTGCGCCACCTGAAGCGGGCGTCGCGCGTCGTGTTCACGTCGGACTCGCAGTACCTCGTGAGAGGCATGGACTCGTGGGTTCACGGCTGGATCCGGCGAGGGTGGAAGCGGAAGGGTGGCGCCGTCGAGAACGTCGAGCTGTGGCAGGAGCTGGTCCGCGTCGCCGCGCGCCACGAGGTCGAGTGGAGTTGGGTCCGCGGTCACGCCGGCCATCCGGAAAACGAATACGCCAACGAGCTGGCGACGCGCGCGGCGCGCGAGCAGAACGATTCGCGCGGGCTCGTGCCCTCCGGTTTCTCGGCCTGGCTCGAGGAGGAGCGGGAGGGTCACGAGCGCTACCTGGACTACTTCGAGTTCGAGCCTCCCACGGAACGGCCGTTTCGCCCCTCCCGGCCGCCGGGGCGCGCCGCGGGCGGGGGCGGCGAGGAGTGAGCGTAGGCCGGCGCGTGCGCTCGCGGCCCTGAGTCCGCGCCGAACACGTCCGCGAACGCCGCCGTGACCCGCTCCTCCGCCACCTCCATCGCGCAGCGGTGGCCGAGAACGGCCCCGATGGACGTCACGCCGTGGTTCGTGATCCCGCACGGCACGATGGCGTCGAAGTAGGCGAGGTTGGTAGAGACGTTGAGCGCGAATCCGTGCGACGTGATCCAGCCGCTGGAGACGCGTACTCCGATCGCCGCGATCTTCCCGTCGCCGACCCACACGCCGGTGAGTCCCGTCTTCCGTCCCGCTTCGATCCCCCACGTGGCGAGGGCCCGGATCAGGACCTCCTCGAGGTCACGGACGTAGCCGTGCAGGTCGCGGCGGTCCGGCGAGAGGCCGAGAATCGGATATCCGACGAGCTGACCCGGCCCGTGATAGGTGACGTCGCCGCCTCGGCCGGTCTCGAAGAGGTCGATCCCGAGCAGCGTCCTCGCGGCGTCGTCGACGAGGACGTGGCCGGTGTCGGAAGAGGAGCCGAGGGTGATGACGTGCGGGTGTTCCAGCAGCAGGAGCTGGTCCGGGATCTCGCCCACGCGACGTCGGCGGACGAGGTCCTCCTGGAGAGAAAGCGCCTCGGCGTAGGGCACACGTCCGAGGCGCTTCACCTCCAGCGTCCGGCCGCCGGAGTGGCGGCCGCCGAGCGGCCGGTGCGTCGCTATGCGGTCTCCTCCGGGAAGCTCTCCAGGAACGCCTTCAGCCGGGCGAGGAAGCGCGCGGCGTCGGCACCGTCCACGATGCGATGATCGTAGCCGAGGGAGAAGAGGGAGCGCTTGCGGATCACGATCGCATCCGCGCCGTCGACCTCCTCGACGACCGGCCGCTTCTCGATCGCGCCGGTGCCGAGAATGGCGGCCGTCCCCTCCGGTATGACCGGCATGCCCACCATGGTGCCCAGCACGCCGGGGTTCGTGATCGAGAACGTGGCGCCCATCACCTCGTCCGGCTTGAGCCGCCGCTCGCGGGCGCGCGCCGCGAGATCGTTGATCCGCTTCGCGATGCCGACCAGCGCGAGCTCGTCCGCGTTGCGCAGGACCGGCACGATCAGGCCCGGGTTCAGGTCGACCGCGATCCCCACGTTGATGTCGCCGCGGAAGAGGAGGTTGTTGCCGGAGACGGTGGCGTTCACCATGGGGAATTCCTGGAGCACGCGGGCGCACGCGAAGGCGACGAAGGCGGTGTAGCTCACCTTCACGCCCGCCTCCTCCCACCGGGCCTTTCCGGCCGCGCGGACGCGGTCCACGCGCGTGAAATCGATCTCGATGAAGGAGTGGACGTGGGGCGCGATCCGCTTCGCCCGCACCATGTGGTCCGCCGTGAGCTTGCGGATGCGGTCCATCGGCTCCAGGCGGTCGTGCTCCCGTGGCTGGAATTCCGGGTGCCGCACCTCGCCGTAGAAGATGTCCCAGAACTCGTCCGTGGTGAAGGCGCCGCCGGCCGGCGTCCGCTCCCGAGGCCGGCCCGCCTCCACCGCTCCGCCCACCGTCGCCGCTTCCTTCTGCGCCGGCGCCTTCGCGCGCGCGTCGATGAACGCCAGAATGTCCTGCTTCGTCACGCGCCCCGCGTGGCCGGTCCCGGACACCTTCTGGAGGTCGACGTCGTGCTCCGAGGCGATCCGCCGCACGAGCGGGGTCGAGCGCCGCCGCAGCCGCTCCTCCGCGCTCTCGGCGCGGCCGTTCCCGCTCGGCTTCTCGGCGCCCGCCCCGGACGCCGGTGCTTCACGGGGCGACGCCGGCGCGGCGGCGGTCGCGGTCGCGGCGGCCTCCGCCGCGGCCGGTGATGCTTCGCCTTTGCCCGCTGCCGCGGGCGCGGCGCTCTCATCGGTCGCCGCCTGCTTCGCCGCGGCGGCGGAATCGCCGCCGGCGGCGGGCGCCTGCGCCGCCGGCGCATCCGCGGCAGCGCCCTTCTCGGTCTCGATGTAGGCGACGATCGTCCCGACTTCGACGGTCTCGCCCTCCGACACCGCGATTTCGGCGAGGGTCCCGGCGGCGGGTGCGGGGATCTCGGCATCGACCTTGTCGGTCGAGATCTCGAGGATCGGCTCGTCACGCTCGACGGCATCGCCGACCTGCTTCAGCCATTTCGAGACGGTGCCCTCGGCGATCGATTCGCCCATCTGGGGCATCGGCACTTCGATCTTCGCCATCTTCACACTCCGAGCGATGTCGGGGAGCGCAGGATCGTCGTCAGTACGCCGCCAGGTAGCGGCACGCCTTCACGATGTCGTCCACCTGCGGCAGAAAATAGTCCTCGAGCGGCGGTGAGTACGGCACCGGCGTGTCGATCGCGGTCACGCGCAGCACGGGCGCGTCGAGCCACTCGAACGCCTTCTCGCTGATCCGCATCGCGAGCTCGCCCGCGATGCCGCCGGTGCGCGTGTCCTCGTGCACGAGGAGCACGCGGCTCGTCTTGCGCACGGTGTCGATCACCGCGGCGTCGTCGAGCGGCAGGAGCGTGCGCAGATCGAGGATCTCCACCTCCAACCCATCCTCGGCCGCGAGCCGCTCCGCCGCCTTCTGGCTCTCGTGCACCATGGCGCCGTACGTGACGATCGAGACATCGCGCCCCTCGCGATGCAGCCTCGCCTCGCCGAGCGCCACCACGTACTCCTCCTTCGGCAGCACCTCGCGCAGCGCCGGCGCCCGGTAGAGCCGCTTGTGCTCGAAGAAGAGAACCGGGTCGTCGTCGCGGATGGCCGCCTTGAGAAGCCCCTTCGCGTCCCGCGCGGTGCTGGGATAGACGATCTTCAGACCCGGCGTGTGGAAGAACGCCATCTCCGGGTTCTGCGAGTGGAACGGCCCGCCGCGCACGCCGCCACCCACGGGCCCGCGCACCACCAGCGGCAGCGCTCCACTGCCGCGCCAACGCGAGGTCGCGATGTAGTTCGTGAGCGGCTCGTAGGCGCAGGAGACGAAGTCCATGAACTGCATCTCGACGACCGGCCGCAGCCCCATGTGCGCGGCTCCCGCGGCGGCGCCGGTGAAGCCGGCTTCGCTGATGGGCGTGTCGATCACGCGCTCCTCGCCGAAGCGCTCGAGGAAGCCGTCCGTCACCTTGAACGCGCCGCCGTAGACGCCGATGTCCTCACCGAGCAGGAAGACGCGATCGTCGCGCTCGAGCTCCTCCCACAGCGCCTCCCGGATCGCCTCGAGCAACGTGACCGGCTTCCCCTCGTCGGTCTGCCGCACGTGCTCCGGCTTCGTTCCGGCCTGCTGGACCTTCTCTGTCGCGGTCGCCATTCGTTCACGCCTCGCGGGGATCCGGACGCGGCGCACGCACCCACGGCCGTCGGATCTCGTGATCGCCGTACACGCCACTCAGGCCGGCGTCCGCCTGCGGCAGCGGCGAAGCCTCGGCACGCTCGCGGGAGGCGTCGACGACGCCGCTCACGTCCGCGTCGATCGCGGCCAGCTCGGCGTCCGTCGCCCAACCCTGGTCGAGGGCCAGCCGGCGGTAGCGGTCCACCGGGTCGCGCGCCTCCCACGCCTCGATCTCGCCCGCGGGGACGTATCCCTGCGCGTCATGCTCCGCGTGCCCCTTGCGCCGGTAGGTGTCCACCTGCAGAAGCGCCGGGCCGGCGCCGGCGCGCGCACGCTCCACGGCGCGTCGCGTCATGTCGAGCACGGCGAGCACGTCGTTGCCGTCGCAGCGATCGCCGTGGATGCCGTAGCCGGGCGCCTTGTCCACGAACGACGCCGCCGCCGTCTGCTTCGCGGTGGGCGTGGAATAGGCGTACTGATTGTTCTCCACCACGACGACGAGCGGCGCGCGCTGCACGGCGGCGAAATTGAGGCCCTCGTGGAAGGCGCCGGTCGAGGTCATGCCGTCGCCGGCGTAGACGAGCGCGACGCGCGGCTCGCGCCGCTTGCGAAACGCGAGCGCCACGCCGGCCATCACCTCGACCATCACGCCGAGGTGGGAGATGAGGCCGATGAAGCCGCGCTCGTAGTCGCAGAAATGGACGTTCTGCTCGCGGCCGCCGCTCGGCGAGTCCGCCTTCGCCATGTACTGCCGCATCACGTCGACCGGGTCCGCACCCATGACGAGGAGCGATCCGAGGTTGCGGATCCCGGGCGAGATCACGTCTCCGGTGCCGTCGCCGCGACGCCGCAGCGCGTAGGCGGATCCCACCGCTTCGGCCTCCTGGCCGAGCGAGCGGTAGAGCCCGCCGATCACCTTGTTCTGACGATAGAGGTTGGCGAGCGCCTGCTCCACCTGCCGCGTCAACTGCAGGTAGCGGTACAACTCGAGGCGCTGCTCTCGCGTCAGATCCGTCTCCACGGAGGGCCGCGCGACCGCCGTCCTCTGCGCCATCTCACCTCGCCGCTGCAAACACGGCGGGACACCCCGCCCCGCCGCCAAAAGCCCGGACAAAATGGCCGCACGGCCACGCTCCGTCAAGCGAGCGGGAGATGCAAAACGCCCCGCAAATCGCGGGGCGTCAAGCGGTTCGGGGCCGCGCGCGATACCACGCGCGCGACGGAGGCTCCCCGCGGGCTCAACCGGTCGGCTTCGTCGGCGCCTACCCGCCGGGCTGCGTCCCGCCCTGGCCGCCCGGCTGCGCGCCGGCGCCCGCGTTGCCCTGCGGCTGCGCGCCGCCACCCTGCGGCTGCGCCCCCGGGATCACCGGCGCGCCGCCGTTCCCCGGCGCCTGGGGCGTGGCGCCCGGCAGCACGGGCTGCGGCGCCGTCGCCGGCGCCTGCTGAAACTCGTCGCGCAGGATCGAGTTCGGCTGCTGCGCCCGGGACGACATCAGGGAGAGCACCAGCGCGATGAGGAGGAAGATCCCGCCGGTGATCCAGCTCGCGCGGGTCAGCAGCGTCGCCGCCTGGCGACCGCCGATCAGGGAATCCGTTCCCATCGGCGCGCCGCCGCCCACCGCCGCCAGCCCGCCGCCCTTCCCGGACTGCAGCAGGACGACGACCATGAGCAGCAGGCCATCCAGAATCATCAACGTCAGCAGGAACGCGAACACCGCTTCGCTCCATGAGATCGAATTCGTGGACCGCGAGCCATGAAAGATCGCCTCAGCCGCCGCGCCGTGTCAACCGGGCGAACACCGCAGCGTCCAGGCTTGCTCCACCGACGAGGACGCCGCCCACGCCCGGCGCCGCCAGCAGGTCCTGCACGTTGTCCGGCTTGACGGAGCCGCCGTAGAGGATCGGCACCGTCGCGGCGCGCTCGCCGAGGCGGCTCCCGAGCCGGGCGCGCAGCGTGGCGTGCGCGCTCGCGGCGTCCTCGGGCGTGGCGGTTTCGTCGGTTCCGATCGCCCACACCGGCTCGTAGGCGATCGCGACCACGCCCTCCGCCTCCGCGACGGCGTCGAGCGCCGTGTCGAGCTGGCGCAGGATCACGGCGTCGACCCGGCCTGCGCGCCGCTCCTCGAGGGTCTCGCCGACGCAGGCGACGACGCCAAGCCCGGCAGCGAGTGCGGCGGCGACCTTGCGGCGCACTTCGTCGTCGGTCTCGCCGAAGACGTGGCGGCGCTCGGAGTGTCCGACGAGGGCGAACGTGGCGCCCGCGTCGACGGCCATCGGTGCGCTGATCTCCCCGGTGAACGCGCCCTGCCCCTCCCAGTACAGGTTCTGCACGCCGAGCCGGACGTCCGTTCGGCCGGCGAGCGCGGCGACGGCCGCGGCCAGCGAGAGCGCGGGCGGAAAGAGGAGGACGGAGCCGGCGTCGAGCGTCGGGCGGGCGGCGAGGAAGTCCGCGAAGAAGGCGCGCGTCGCCGTCGGCCCCTTGTGCATCTTCCAGTTGCCGGCGATCACCGGCGTACGCAGCGGGGCGATCACGATGCACCCGCTTCGCTGAGCGCGGCGACGCCGGGAAGCGTGTGCCCCTCGAGGAACTCGAGCGAAGCGCCTCCGCCCGTCGACACGTGCGTGACGCGATCCGAGACGCCGGCCTCGCGCACCGCCGCGGCGGTGTCCCCACCGCCGACGATCGTCGTCGCGCCCGCGTCGGTCGCGCGCGCGATGCGCTCGGCGAGCGCGAGCGTCCCGGCCGCGAACGGCGCCACCTCGAACATGCCGAGCGGCCCGTTCCACAGAATCGTCGACGCGCCGTCCACGCGCTCGCCGAAGAGGCGGACGCTGGCCGGGCCGACGTCGAGGATCATCTGATCGGCGGGCACCGCGTCGCGCGCCACGACCGACGTGGCGGCATCCCCTTCCGCCTCCTCCGCCACGACGCAGTCGACCGGAAGGAGGAGCGCGTCGCCCGCCCGCTCGAGCAGCCCGCGCGCCATCTCGACGCGGTCCTCCTCGACGAGGGAGCGGCCGGTCTCCAGCCCCAGCGCCCGGAAGAAGGTGTTCGCCATCGCGCCTCCCACCACCAGCCCGTCCACGCGCGGCAGGAGGTTCTCGATGACGTCGATTTTCCCGGAGATCTTGGCGCCGCCGAGGATCGCGATGAACGGGCGCGCGGGAGATTCCAGCGTCTCGCCGAGGAAGCGCAGCTCGCGCTCCATCAGCAGACCCGCCACGGCCACGCCGCCTCGCGACCGCACCACCTCCGCGACTCCGGCCGTCGACGCATGCGCCCGGTGCGCCGCGCCGAACGCGTCGTTCACGTAGACGTCCGCGAGCGCCGCCAACCGCCCCGCGAGCGCCGGATCGTCCTTCTCCTCACCCGGCTCGAAGCGCACGTTCTCCAGCAGGACGACGTCGCCGTCCGCGAGCGCGGCGACGGCGCGATCCACCGCCGCGCCGACGACCTCCGGAACGAACGCGACGGGCCGCCCGAGCAGCTCGCCCAGCCGTGCCGCCACCGGCCGCAGCGAGAGCGATTCCACCGGCTTCCCCTTCGGCCGCCCCAGGTGCGACACGAGCACCACGCGTGCGCCGCGATCGAGGAGGTAGAGCAGTGTCGGCAGCGTGGCGCGGATGCGCGTGTCGTCCGCGACCCGCCCCCCATCCAGCGGCACGTTGTAGTCCACGCGCACCAGCACCCGATGCGAGCGCAGCTCGTCCGCGCCCAGATCCTCCACCGTCAGCTTCGGCATCGCTCCCCTCCCGAACGAAAACGGCCGCGGTGCTCTCGCACACCGCGGCCGTGCTCCAATTCCACGATCAGCGGCCCTAGCGGGCCGTCGGCTCTCCCGCCACCTGGACCGCGAAACGCACCGAATCCGCGCCCCGCGGCGCCACCTCCAGCGGCGTCTCGCAGTAGCTGCAACGGATCACCGCCGGCTCCCGGCTCACCTCGAGCTCGACGGCATCCCGATGCCCGCACACCGGGCAGCGGTACGTCCCGACGATCGAGTGCGTGGATTCGGCCATCTCACCTCCATCGCTGGGCCACGTGCCCGCTCCGGCGGGCGCCAGAAGCATGCCATCGGCGCCCCGGCGCCGCGGATGCCGCATCGGCCTCCGCGGACCGTGTCCCGCGTCCGTCGCCTCGATCTACGCTAACACGGCCGGAATCCCGGCGTCAATGGCGACGAACCGGCGATGGGCCCCTTATTCCGCTCCGTAAACCATGCCCCGTTCTCTACTTATGTTTCGCCACGTGAAGCGCCAGATCAACACAGCGGGCGGAGTAGCCCCACTCGTTGTCGTACCAGGAGACGACCTTGACCAGGCGATCGATGACGAACGTCGAGGGCAGGTCGACGATCGAGCTGGCGCGATGGCCGAGGAAATCGACGCTGACGAGCTCCTCGTCCGTGACGGCGAGGATGCCGGAGAGCTCGCCGTCGGCGGCGTCGCGGAAGGCCTGGTTGACGTCGGCGATGGAGACGTCGCGCTCGACCTCGGCGGTGAGGTCGACGACGGAGACGTCAGGAGTGGGCACGCGCATGGAGAGGCCGTCGATGCGACCGGCGACTTCGGGGATGACGAGGCCGGTCGCCTTGGCCGCGCCCGTACTCGTGGGGATGATCGAGAGGGCGGCGGCGCGAGCGCGACGCAGGTCCTTGTGGGGGAGGTCGAGGAGCTGCTGGTCGTTGGTGTAGGAGTGGATGGTGTTCATGATGCCGCGGCGGAACCCGAACGCGTCGCGGAGCACCTTGACGACGGGCGCGAGGGCGTTCGTCGTGCAGCTCGCGTTGCTGATGATGCGGTGCGCCTGCGGATCGAAGCGATCCTGGTTCACTCCGAGCACGATCGTGATGTCCTCGCCCTTCGCCGGGGAGGTGATGATCACGTGACCCGCGCCGGCGTCGAGGTGCTTCTGGTTGGAAGCGCGGTCGCGGAAGCGGCCGGTCGCCTCGAAGACGATCTCGACCTCGAGCGACTTCCACGGCAGCGCCGCGGGATCCTTCTCGCTGAGGACGCGGATCTCGTCGCCATCGACGACGAGACCGTTGTCGGAGACCTCGACCGTGCCAGGATAGCGACCGTGGACGGAGTCGTGGCGCAGGAGGTGGGCGAGCGTCTCTCGGTCGGTCAGGTCGTTGACGGCGACGAAGTCCAGCTCGGCGCCGTACTTCTTGGCGGCACGGAGGATGTTGCGGCCGATCCGGCCGAAGCCGTTGATCGCGACGCGGGTTGCCATCGAAAAAGCTCCTTTTGAATCCGGAATCATAGGGCCAGAATCCGCGGCGCATCGAGGGCGCGCGCGAACGTGAGGACGCTGACGCAGCGGGCGCCGCCCTGGGCGAGCACCCGCGCGCATTCGAGGGCCGTAGCGCCGGTCGTGAGAACGTCGTCGACCAGCAGCGGATGCGCTCCCTCGAGGCGCGCCGCGAGCGCGGGAGCCACGGAGAACGCTCCCGCCACGTTAGCCCGGCGCGCGAGGGGCTGCAAGGTGGTCTGGCTGCCCTTCGTCGGCGCCCGTTCGAGGCCGGACGCGAGCGTGCGGCGGGTGCGCGCGGCGAAGGCGCGGGCGATCGCCTCGGCCTGATTGTAGCCGCGCTCGCGCAGCCGCCGTCGCGTGGTCGGAACCGCCAAGACGAATCGCGCCTCGCCGGCGACGTCCTCCGGCAGCGCGACGCGCGCCAGCACCTCGGCGAGCGTGCCGGCAAGGCAATGCCAGCCGCGGTACTTGAGCTGATGCACGAGTCGGTCCGCGGGCGGGTGAAGCACGGCCGCGGAACGCGCGCACCGGACGTAGGCGGGCCATTCCCTGCACTCCGCGCAGCCCGGTTCGGCGACGTCGCCGCCCGCCGGCAGGGGCGCGCCGCAGCGCGCGCAGAGCGGCGGAGGCGGCGGCCGCAGGCGCGAGAGGCAGCGGCGGCAGACGGGGCTGCGGCCGCCCCGGCCAGGCTGGACGCGGCCGTCGCATCCGAGACAGATCGGCGCGAAGACCAGGTCGAGAACGCCGGCGCCGAGGTCGCGCAGACCGCGGCGGAGAGGCAGGAGGGTCGCGCCGCGAGGGCGCGGGCGGGGGGGCCGTGGGCGCGCGTTCATCGGACGCATCTTCGTCGACCCCGGTGGGCGCCGCCATGGCCGGGCGGGCGGCGCGCGCGCCGTCGGGCGCGCGACGCCGGCCGGCCATAGACTCTGTGGCTACTCCTTGCGTCGAATGGCGCGCACGAGGTCGGCCTTGTCCATCTTGCTCCGCCCCTCGATGTCCAACTGCTTCGCGCGGTTGTAGAGCTCCGCCTTGGTACGGTCGTCGAGCGAGCGGTTCGGGTTGCCGGTGCCCTGGGTGCGCCTGTTCGGCGTGCGGCCCTCCTCGCGGCGCTCCTTGTTCACGGTGCGAGCCGCGATCTCCTTGGCGCGCGACTTCGACTTGCCGCGGTCCTCGGCGCTCTCCTTGATATGCTCGTACTTCCGCTCGTCCTTGTTGCTCCATTTGCTCTGCGGCATGACTCCACCTCCGATTCCATGAACGATCGAGGGTGAAATGTGCAAGAACCGCGCTACTGCGCAGGTCGCCGAAGGGAGGCCGCGAGGGCGAGCGCGCGGCGCATCGCGGCTTCAGGCGCTCCCCCTCCCGACCAGCGGCGCTGCGCCGCGACCGCCTGGGCGAGCAGCATCGCCGTGCCGTCGGCGGCCGGGATCCCCGCCGCGATCGCGGCGCGCACGAGCGGCGTTCCCTGCGGCGGCGCGTAGACGAGGTCGAGCACGCCGCCTGCGGAGGCGAGAGAGGCGAGGTCGAACGGCAGCGGATCGTCCGCGCGGAGGCCGAGCGACGTCGCGTTGACCACCAGATCGAAGCGTTCGCCGCGAAGCGCCGCCGCCCCGTCCGCGATGCCCATACGGCTTCCGTCCGGATCGAGGCGCCGCCGCAGCGCCCGGGCGCGCTCGGGCGTTCGGTTCAGCACCGTGAGCGTGGCGCCCGCGTCGAGGAGGGCACACGCCGCGGCGCTCGCCGCGCCGCCGGCGCCCACGAGCAGCGCGCGGGCGCCGGCCGGATCCCCGACGAGCGCACGCGCCGCGGTGTCGAAGCCGGCGACGTCGGTGTTGTCGCCGCGGACCTCGCCACCCTCCGCCCAGAAGGTGTTGCAGGCGCCCGTGCGGCGGACGACGTCCGATGCCCGATCGAGCGCGCGCGCGGCCGCGGCCTTGTGCGGGACCGTGACGTTGCCGCCGCCGCCGGCCAGCGCGAGGCCGCGCAGCAGGCCGGCGAGGTCGCCGGCGCCGCAGCGAAGCGCGACGTAGACGGCGTCGATCGCGGCGGCGGTGAACGCGGCGTTGTGGATGGCGGGCGAGAGGGAGTGCGAAACGGGGTCGCCGAGCACGGCGAAGACGCGCGTGGCGGCGGTCGGGGCGACGTTCACGGTGCGAGGATCGGTTCGAGCCGACGCAGCACGCCGTCGATCAGCCGCTGCAGGCGAATCAGCGTGGCCCGGTAGGCGGCCTCGTCGCCGCCGAACGGATCCGGCACCGCGTCGCCGTCCGCGTGATCGTCGGCGAACTCGGTGATCAGCGCCACCCTGCCCGCGCCACCGAGCTCGGCGACGCTCCACAGGTGCCCGGGACTCATCGCGAGAACGAGGTCCGCCCATTCGACCAGCTCGGGCGTGAGGGCGGCGCTTCGGTGCGCGGAGAGGTCGAGCCCCGCTTCCCTTCCCACCGCCACGGCGGCGGCGGGCGCCGGCTGGCCACCGGCGCCCGCCGCCGTCCCGGCCGAGCGCACCGCCACGTGGCTCCAGCCGCGCTCCCGCAGCGCCTCCACCGCCAGCGCCGCCGCGATCGGGCTGCGGCACGTGTTGCCGGTGCAGACGAAGAGCAGGTTGAAGGTCGTCGGTACGCTGTCGTCCTCAGCCGCCATCGGGGCCATCCACGTCGGGAACGACGCTGCGGAGCGCCGCGAGAGGGAGCGCCCCCTCGCGCAGCACGAATGTACGGGTCGGGAGGCATTCGACCAGGGTCGACGGCGGCGAGACCGGCAGCCTGCCGCCATCCAGGACGAGAAAGCCTCCCCCGCCGGGCGGCTCGCCGGCGGCGTCGCGGTCCAGGTCCACGGGGTTCGGGTCCAGCTTCCCGGCGTCCGCCGGACCGACCACCCCGGACGCCGCTTCCGAGCGCTCGAGGGCGATCGCAGCGGCGAGCGCCGCGGCGGCGTTCCGCGCCGGGGGGGCACCGGGCGCGTTCGCGCTCGTGGAGGTGAGCGGCTCGTCGAGCGCCGCGAGGAGTTCGCGCGCGCCGGCGTGAGCGCACGCCCGCACGGCGACCGTGCCGCCGGGACCCGCCACCGCCGTGGGCACCGGGCGCCCGGCGACCGTGCCGCGCGAAGCGAGCAGCGCGAGCGTGAGCGGACCCGGCCAGAATGCGTCAGCGAGCGCGGACGCCGCGCCGGTCCACTCGAGGTCCGCCACCCGGGCGATGTCGTGCACGAGGAGCAGGAACGGCTTCGCGGCGCCGCGTCTCTTGAGGCGCTGCAGCCGCGCGAGCGCCGCCGGCCGCAGCGCGCATCCGAAGCCGTACACGGTCTCCGTCGGATAGGCGATGAGGCCGCCCTCCTTCAGGTGCGCGACCACCCGTGGCAGCGCCGCCCGGCGCGCGGCGGCGGTCGTGAAGTCGACCCGCTCCGGAGCGAGGCTCACGCGCCCACCTCGCGCGCCCGCCGGGCGAGAATCACCTCGGCCAGCTCGAGGTCGGCGGGCCGCGTGATCTTCAGGTTCTCAACGGACCCGTCGACCACCTCGACGACGCCGCCGATGCGCTCGACGAGCGCGGCGTCGTCCGTCGCAGCCACGTCGCGCGGCGCCGCACGATACGCCTCGCGGATCATCGCGGCGGGAAACGCCTGCGGCGTCTGCGCGCGCCACAGGCCGCCGCGGTCCGGCGTCGCCACGACGCGGCGGTCGGGGTCGACCTGCTTCACCGTGTCTGCCATCGGAATCGCGGCCACGGCTCCGACCCCGCGCGCCGCGGCCTGCAGGACGCGGTCGAGGATCGGCCGTGTGACGAGCGGCCGCGCGCCGTCGTGAACGAGCACGATCTCCGCCTCCTCCGGCACCGCGGCGAGCGCCCGTTCCACGGAGTCCCGGCGCTCGGCGCCGCCCGCCACCGTGCGCAGCTCCGGCCCCAGCTCCGTCAGCCACCGCGGCGGCGCGGCGGCCGCGGCCGCGGGCAGCGCGACCACGATCGAGCGGATCCAGGGATGGGCGCGCAGCACGCGCAGCGTGTGCAGCAGAATCGGCTCGCCGCGCAGCGGCACGAACGACTTGGGCGAGCCGGCGCCGAGCCGCACCCCGGAGCCGGCCGCCGGCACGATCGCCGCCGCGAACGCCTCAGCCCCCACCGACGTGCTCCAGCAGGGCGCGCACGTCGGCGAGCGGCACGACGCGCGGTGAGGCGCCTTCGGCGGCGAGGCCGGCCGCGGCACGAGGCGCGATCACGTGCGTGAGCCCCATGCGGGCCGCTTCGGCGAGCCGGCGCTCGAGCTGGCCCACGGGGCGCAGCTCTCCGCCGAGCCCGACCTCGCCGACGAACGCGGCGGAAGGTGGCAGCGACGCATCGCGCACGCTCGAGGCGAGCGCCGCGACGACCGCGAGGTCCGCGCCCGTCTCGACGAGCCGCACTCCGCCCACGACGTTGAGAAAGACGTCCATCTCGCCGAAGCGCAGCCCGGCGCGCTTCTCGAGTACCGCGAGCAGGAGTGCGAGCCGGCGGCGATCGAAGCCGGCCGTCGCGCGCTGCGGCGCGCCATAGCTCGTCGGCGTGCAGAGCGCCTGCACCTCGACGAGGAGCGGCCGCGTGCCTTCCATCGTGGCGGCGACGGCGGTCCCGCTCACGCGCACCGAACGATCGCCGAGGAAGAGCTCGGAGGGGTTCGCCACGGGATCGAGCCCGTGGGAGCTCATGCGGAAGACGCCGATCTCGTCGATGCCGCCGAAGCGGTTCTTCGTCGCGCGCAGCACGCGGTGCTCGAGCGAGTCGGATCCCTCGAAGTAGAGGACCGTGTCGACGATGTGCTCGAGCGTCTTCGGCCCCGCCACGCTGCCGCCCTTCGTCACGTGGCCGACGAGGAAGACCGCGATGCCGCGATCCTTGGCGAAGCGCTGCAGCCGTGCCGCGCACTCCCTCACCTGGCCCACGCTGCCGGGGGCGCTCTCGAGATCCTCGGTGTAGAGCGTCTGGATCGAGTCGACGACGAGCACCGCCGGCTCCCGCTCCGCGGCGCTCGCCAGCACGGCGCCGAGCTCCGTCTCGCCGAGGAAGACGACGTCGGCCGCGCCTCCCTCGAGGCGGTCCGCGCGCAGCCGGACCTGCGCCGGCGACTCCTCGCCGGACACGTACAGCGTGCCGCGCCCGGCCGCCTCCAGCCGCGCCGCCACCTGCAGGAGCAGCGTGCTCTTGCCGATCCCGGGCTCGCCGCCCACCAGCAGCAGTGAGCCGGGGACGATGCCGCCGCCCAGCACGAAGTCCAGCTCGCCGAGACCGGTGCGCCAGCGCTCGGTGTCCGCTCCGGCGACGTCGCCCAGGCGAACCGGCGTCGCCGGCCGCGGCGCGGCGGTCGCGTTCGCGGCGCCTCGCCGAGCGCGGGCGCCGCGGCCGCCGCGGGCGGAGGGCTCCTCGACCAGCGTGTTCCACGCCTCGCACGCCGGGCAGCGGCCCTGCCAGCGCGGGAATTCGTTCCCGCACTCGGTGCAGAAGAAGGAGGTCCGGGCTCTCGCCATGGCGGCGGGCGCTACGGCTCGTCGCGGTAGGAGAACGACTCGAAGCGCGTGGACTCCCTGCGGAAGAAGAGCTCGACGACGCCGGTGGGGCCGTTGCGCTGCTTGCCGATGATCAGCTCCGCCTTGCCGGCGAGGCCCTTCTCCTGCGCGTCGATGGGCGTCTCGTAGTACTCCGGGCGGTAGAGGAACATGACGAGATCGGCGTCCTGCTCGAGTGAGCCGGACTCCCGCAGATCGGAGAGTTGCGGCCGGTGGTCCGCGCGCTGCTCGGGGGCGCGAGAGAGCTGCGAGAGGGCGATGATCGGGACGTGCAGCTCCTTCGCCAGCCCCTTCAGGCCGCGGCTGATCGCGCTCACCTCCTGCTGCCGGTTCTCGGCGTTCGCGCTTCCCTGCATGAGCTGGATGTAGTCGATGATGACGAGGCCGAGGTCCGGCTGCTCCACCTTCAGACGGCGCGCCTTCGCCCGCATCTCGAGCACGCTCAACACGCCCGAGTCGTCGATCCAGATCGGCGCCGTGTTGAGGTGCCCGGCCGCCTGCGCGAGGCGCACGAAGTCGTCGTCGGTCAGCCGGCCGCGCATCAGGTGGCCGAGGTCGACGAGCGCCTCCGCGCACAGCATCCGCTGCACGAGCTGCTCCTTCGACATCTCCAGCGAGAAGAGCGCGACGGGGACCTGATGCGAGATGGCGGCGTGAAGCGCGTAGCCCAGCGTCATCGCCGTCTTCCCCATGCTCGGGCGGGCCGCCAGGATGACCAGGTCGCCCTTCTGGAAGCCGCCCGTCAGCTCGTCCAGGTCGGAGAACCCGGTCGCCACGCCGGTCAGGCCGCCCGCCGCCGCCTGGATCTGCTCGATCCGCTCGAAGGTGGGATAGAGGATCTTCTTGATCCAGACGAACCCCTCGCGGTCGTTCGCCTGCGCGACCTGGAAGATCCGCTGTTCCGCCTCGTCGAGCACCTGGTCCACGGTGCGCTCGCCCGGCTCGTACGCATCGCGGATCACCTGCGACGACGCATCGATCAGCCGCCGCAGCAGCGCCCGCTCCCGCACGATGCGGGCGTGGTACTCCAGGTTCGCCGCCGTCGGCACCGCATCCAGCAGCTCGGCGAGGTACGCCATGCCGCCCACCGCGTCGAGCTCGTCCGTCTTCGTGAGCTCCTCGCTCACGGTCACCGGATCGATCACCTCGCCGCGCTGGAAGATGCGCGCCATGCAGCGGAAGATGCGCCGGTTCGCCTCCCGGTAAAACATGCTGTCGTCGACGATCTCGATCGCCTTCGCGACCGCGTCGCCGTCGATCAACATGCCACCGAGGACGCTCGTCTCCGCCTCCGGTGCGTACGGCGGCTGCCGGTCCGGCGCGGCCACCGCGAAGCCGCCGCTAACCCTGCTCATCGAAGACCCGTCGCAGGAGCTGGAAGTCCTCCCACGCCGACCTCACCGCCCCCGGCGCGCGGAGGAGGTAGGCGGGGTGGTAGGTGGCCACGACGGGCACACCACCGTAGCTGCGCGGGCGGCCGCGCATCCGCCCCATGCTCTCGTCGGTGTCGAGCAGCAACTGGCCCGCGAACCTGCCCAGGGAGAGCAGGACGCTGGGCGAGATCAGCTCGATCTGACGGCGCAGGTACGGCGTGCACGAGGCCACTTCGTCAGGCAACGGGTCGCGGTTGTTCGGGGGCCGGCATTTCAGGACGTTGCAGATGTAGACGCGCTCGCGGGGAAACCCCGCGCTGAGCAGCAGCAGATCGAGCAGCTTCCCGGCCGCTCCGACGAACGGCCGGCCTGTCCGGTCCTCCTCCGCGCCCGGCGCCTCCCCCACCACCACCACGTCCGCCACCGCCGAGCCTTCGCCGAATACGACGTTGCGCCTCCCCTCGCACAGACGGCACCGCGTGCACTCCGACGCTTCCGCCGCGAGCACCTCCAGCGGCGTGCTGTCGGAGCGATCCACCTCCGCGGCGGCGGCCGCGCGTCCCCGCGGCGCGGCCGGGTGCAGCACCGCGGCCAGCGCCTGCGCGCTTCCGACGCCGTCCAGGATCCACTCGCGCTCGCCGAGCTCGAGGCGCTGCCGCAGGTATCGCAGCAGCGCACGCCGGGCGGGGGTCATACGCGCGACGGGAGCAGCGTCTCCAGTCGATCGAGCACCGCCTCCGCCACCTCGTGCTTCGGCAGCAGGGGCAGCGTCCGCTCCGTGCCGCCGCTGTCGAGCAGCGTCACGCGGTTCGTCTCCGTCTCGAAGCCGGAGCCCTCTTCGTCGGCGCGATTCAGCACGATCAGATCGAGGCCCTTGTCGCGCAGCTTCCGCCGCGCCCCCTCGCCGCCGTCGCCGGTCTCCAGCGCGAAGCCGACGACGATCATCTCCGGCGGCCGGTGCGCGCGCGTCGTCAACAGGATGTCGGGCGCCTCCTCCAGCTCGACGAGAGGCGGTCCCGCCTCCTTCCTGATCTTCTGCTGGGACGGCGACTTCGGCCGGAAGTCCGCGACGGCGGCGGCCATCACCAGGACGTCCGCGTCCGCGATCGCCTGCCGCACCGCGTGCTCCATCTGGACGGCGGTCGCGACGCGCGTCAGCGACGGCCCCGGCGGCGGCGCGAGCTCGGTGGGGCCGGCAATCAGCTCGACGTCGGCGCCGCGACGCCACGCCGCCGCGGCGATCGCGAACCCCATCCGCCCCGAGGAGCGGTTCGACAGGACGCGCACCGCGTCGAGCGGCTCCCGCGTCGGGCCGGCGCTCACCACGACGCGGCGGCCGCTCAGGGGCGTCTCCCCCTCCAGTGCGCGGCCGATCTGCTGCACCACGACGTCCGGCTCCTCCATCCGCCCCTCGCCCTCACCCTCGCCCTGCGCGAGCGGGCCGCGGGAGGGGCCGACGAACGCGTATCCGAGCGACTCGTGCAGGTGTCGCGCGTTCGCCTGCGTCTGCGGATGGCTCCACATCCAGTCGTTCATCGCGGGGCAAAGGAGCACGGGCGCGCGCGTCGCGAGCAGCGTCGCCGCGAGCAGGTCGTCCGCGCGGCCGGCGGCGGCGCGAGCGAGGAAGTCCGCGGTCGCCGGCGCGACGCAGAGCACATCCGCCTCACGGGCGAGCCGGATGTGCTCGAGGGCGCGCCCCGGCTCGATGAGCTGGGTGTGCACCGGCCGCCCCGTCAGCGCCTCGAACGTGATGGGGCCGACGAACTCGCGCGCCGACGTCGTCATCACGACCTCGACCTCGGCGCCGAGCTGCGTCAACGCGCGGGCGACGTGCACCGCCTTGTAAGCGGCGATGCCGCCGGTGACGCCGAGCACGACGCGACGGCCCCGCCACGGGCGGCGCGGAACCAGCTCCAGCGACACGGCGCCTCAGGCGCTCTTGCGACGCCGCTTCACCAGCCGGAACTCGAGCCTGCCCGAGGTGAGCGCCTCGAGCGACTGCGTCGTCAGCTTCTTCTGGGCTCCGAGCGGTACCGCCTCGCGAGGCAATGCGTTCAGCTCGCGGGCGTATTTGGCCGCGACGAGGACGCCGAGATACTTGCTCGGCGTGTGCTTCGCGACCGCGGACGGCGTGAAGACCTCCATGCTAACCTCTCCTCTCGAGAAATTCGTCGATCCCTTCGGCGACGCGGGCGAGCCGCGCCTGCAGATCCCCGTTCCGCGCGCGGCGGAGCCGTTCCGCCCGGACGATCGCCTGCACCGAATCCACCGCGCGCTCGAGCTCGTCGTTCACCACGACGTAGTCGAACGCGTTCGCTTCCGCGAGCTCCGCCTTCGCGTTGAGCAGCCTGCGCCGCAGCTCGTCCCGCCCCTCGCTCGCGCGCCCCGCGAGTCGCCGCACCAGCGCGTCGGCGCTGGGCGGAAGCACGAAGACCAGCACCGCGTCCGCGAACGCGGAGCGCACCTGCCGCGCGCCCTGCACGTCGATGTCGAGGACGACCACGGCGCCCGCTGCGATCGCCCGCGCGACCGCCGCGCGCGGCGTGCCGTAGCGCCGGCCGTGCACCACCGCCCACTCCAGAAGGTCGCCCGACTCCAGCAGCGAATCGAAGTCGGCCTCTCCCACGAAGAGGTAGTCGACGCCTTCGCGTTCGCCCGGCCGCGCCGCGCGCGTCGTGGCCGAGACGGAGAAGACGAGGTCCTCGACGCGGGCGACCAGCGCCCGTGCGATCGACGTCTTGCCCGCCCCACTCGGCGCCGCGACGACGAGCGGAAAGCCGCGGCGGCCGACGCTCATTCGACGTTCTCGACCTGCTCGCGCAGACGCTCGATCTCGTTCTTGATCGCGACCACCTCGTGCTCCATCGGCGCGTCGTTCGCCTTCGAGCCGATCGTGTTCGCCTCGCGGTGCATCTCCTGCACCAGAAAGCCGAGCCGCTTGCCCGCCGGCTCCTCGGACGGCGCGTCGAGGATGGCGCGGAAATGCTCGATGTGCGAGCGCAGCCGGACCACCTCCTCGCCGACGTCCCAGCGCTCGGCGAGGTACGCCACTTCGCGGGCGAGCCGCTCGTCGTCGACCGACGCCTCTGCCGCGAGCTCCGCGACCGCGCTCCGCAGCCGGTCGCGCTCGGCGACGAGCCGTGCCGGCGCGCGCTCCTCGACGCGCGCGACGGCGACGCCGATGGCTGTGAGCCGTTCCTCGAGGTCGAAGCGCAGACGACGCCCCTCCTCCTCCCGCATGGCGACGACGGCGCGTCCCGCCTCCTCGATCGCTTCGCGCAGCGCTTCCGCCGGCACCTCGACCCGCGTCTCCTCGGCCTGCTCGAAGAGGCCGGGCATGCGCGCGAGCAGGTCGAGGTCGACGCCGCCGGCGAGGCCGAGCCGGTCCTTCATCTCGCGCAGCACGCGCTGGTACTCCCGCGCGCGCTCCTCGTTCAGCCGGATCGATTGCGCCGGCTCTTGCGCCTCGAGCCGAATCGACGCGTTCACGTGGCCGCGGGGCAGGAGCGCGCGCAGCCATTCGCGGATCTGCTGGTCGTGGCGGTCGAAACCGGGCGGCAGCCTGAGATTGGCGCTGAAGAAGCGGTGATTGACCGTGCGAAGCTCCGCGCGCAGCCGGCCCGCCGGCGTCTCCACCTCCGCCTCACCATACCCCGTCATGCTCCGAACCATTCCACCTCCGATCCGTTGAAACTACGGCCGCCGCCGGCGGACGGTCAACGCATGGGGACTCCGGCGGGCGCGGGACCCGCTCAGTTCCACAACTCCCACTTGACGCCGTAGACGACGCGCGCCGCCGGCAGCGTCCGGCCGGGCAGGTCCGCGAGGCTGCGCACGGCGCTCATGTTGTCGAAGCGGACGAAGGCGCGAACCGTCACGATGCGGATCTGCAGGTAGGCGTTCAGCACCGTCCGGGCCGGCAGCGAGACCACCTCCTGCCCTCCCGTGGACGGCACCGACATGACGCCGCGGCGGTCCGCTTCGAGGCGACCGAGGATCTCGAGGTTGCCGCTCCCCAGAGGCAACGTGTGGAGGACGAGACTCACGCGGCCCTCCTCCTCCGGCAGGTAGAGCCAGCGGTCACCGCTCATCCAGTGGACGTAGCCGCCTTCGAGGAAGAAGTCGCGCCAGAGAATCGGGATGTGGCCCGACAACTCCCAGCCGCGCGTGTCCCCTCCGGGAAACGAGCGCGCGACCGAGTCGAACGGCACGCCGAAGGTGTAGACGGAGTCGGTGTGGAGGTCGAGCGCCGCGCCGGCGATGCGCGTCCCTTTCCAGGCGAAGCTCGCGCCCACCCGTGCGCCGTGCCCTGAGAGCAGGGGCGTCACGCGCTCGGGCGCGGTGCCGAAGATGGCGACGCCGCGCTTTCCGGCCGACACTTCGGCGAAGGGGGTCAGGCCGAGGAACGGGCCGAGCTCCGCCCGTCCCGTGAACGCCGACGCCGCCCCCGCGTCGCGCCACTGGTCCCACACCGCCTCCCCTGAAAGGCGGGCTCCGGCGAGGGGGGAGGCGGCCACGTGCAGCGCGCCCTCGAGGCGCGGCAGCCGGACCTGCGTGCGGTAGCGCACCTCGCCGGACGCGACCACCGGCCCCGTCTCCACGCCCAGCCGCGCCCCCATCTGGCGCGAGCGGACGCGCGGCCGACCGGCGTCGCCCGCGAGCGAATCCTCCGCCACCGACTGTCCCGCGAACGCCTCGAGCACGGCGTGGTCTCCCGGGAGCGACGTGCGCCCGCGGATGACGAGATCGGAGCGGTCGAGGTTGCTGCCGAACGGGCTCTCGCCGCCGCGCTCGGTCGCGCTGCGCAGGTATTCCACCTGCACGCCGCGACGCTCGTTCACGAGCGACCACTTGACCCACGCGCTGAACACGTTCGCCGGTTCCGCCCGATCCAGGCCGTCGCTCGCCGTGCGCTCGACCCCCGCCGAGAACGGCCCGACGAGGAAGTGCGGCGCGAGGTACACGCCGCGGAAGACCGTCAGGCCGAGCGGTTCACCCGCCTGCGCCTCGACCACGCTGTACGGCTGCGCCGCGAGCGGCTGGAGCGTGTGCAACTCGATGCGCACGCCGTTCAGGCCCCGCTCCACGCGCACGCTCTCCAGGTTGGCGAGCGGGAAGCGCGCGAGGTCGGTCGCGGCGCGCCCCAGCGGATCGAGCGCGAAACCGTCGAGAACCACTTCCATGCGCCGTCCCCCGCTGCCCCATGCCGACACCGTCTCGGGCGCGCCGTAGTAGCCGTTGCGCAGACCGGTGATGCCCGGCACGCGGGAGAGCAGGTCCGTCAGCGTCGTCGCACCGCTGCGCATGAGGTCGGCGCGGGCCCACGCCCACGCCCCCGCTGAGAAGCCGGTGTCCGCGGGCGCCGGCAGCGCGACCAGCGGCGGCGGCGGAAGCGCGGGAGGCAGCGAGTCTCCGGGCGCGCCGGCGCTGTCGACGGGCGTCCCGGCCGTCTTCGCGGCGGCGCCGGTCGTGTCCACCACGACGGTGTCGGGTGGTGGCCGCTTCGGCTGCGGCTGCCCCTGCGCGGCGGCTGCCTTCGGCGCCGCGAGGATGGCGAGAGTGAAGGCGGCGGGAAGGAGAGCGCGAAAAAACGCCCCCGACCGTGGCCGGGGGCGCGCCGCTCCCCGGCGCGGCCACCTCACGCCTCGGCCCGCGTCCGCACCCACTCGACGAAGAGCCGCGTCGGCACGCCGGTGGCGCCCCGGGTGAGGGGCGGATCAGGATCGTCGAGCCAGGCGGTGCCGGCGATGTCGAGGTGGGCCCACGGCACGTCGCCGATGAACTCCTTGAGGAACCAGCCGGCCGTGATGCTGCTGCCCGGCCGCCCTCCCGTGTTCTTGATGTCGGCGATGTCGCTGTCGAGCTGCTTGCGGTACTCGTCCCAGAGCGGCAGCGGCCAGCAGCGCTCGCCGGCGCGCTGGCCGGCGGAGCGCACCTCCTCGATGAGCGCACCGTCGTTGCCCATGAGGCCGATCGCGTGGTGCCCCAGCGCGATGACGACCGCGCCGGTCAGCGTCGCGGCGTCCACCACCGCCGCCGGCCGATAGCGCGTCGCGTACGCGAGGGCGTCAGCCAGGATGAGCCGCCCCTCCGCGTCCGTGTTGATCACCTCGATCGTCTTGCCGGACAGGCTGCCGATCACGTCGCCGGGCTTCACCGCGGAGCCCGATGGCAGGTTCTCCGTCGTCGGAACGAGGCCGATCACGTCGATCGGCAGCGCCAGCTCCGCGACCGCGCCGAGCGCGCCGATGACCGCGGCGGCGCCCGCCATGTCGTACTTCATCTCCTCCATCTTGTTCGCCGGCTTGATCGAGATCCCGCCCGCGTCGAACGTGACGCCCTTGCCGACCAGCACGATCGGCGCCCCGCCACCCCCGCCGCGGTACTCCATGACGATGAAGCGCGGCGGCTCACGGCTCCCCTGCGCCACGGCGAGCAGGGCGTGCATCCCCTCCTGGCGGATCGCGTCCTCGTCCAGCACGCTCACCGCGAACCCCTTCTCCTCGCCCAGCCGGCGCGCGCGATCCGCGAGGTAGCTCGGCGTGGCGACGTTGCCGGGCCGCGTCGCCAGCTCGCGGGCCAGGTTCTCCGCTTCCGCGACGACCGTCGCGTAGCGCACGCCCCGCTCCAGCTCCGCCGCCTCCGCGTCCGATCCCGCGGCCAGGCGCAGGCGGCGCAGCGGCCCCGCGGGGCGCTCTTCCTGCGGCGTCGTCTTCATCTCGGTGAAGCGCCACGACGCCAGGATCGCCGCCTCGACGGCACCGCGCGCGGCGTAGTAGGCGCCCATGTGCTCGCTGAGCTGGTCCACCGCGCCCAGCGCGAGCACGAGCTCCGTGCGGCTCATCGCCTCCGCGCGGCGCACCGCGACGCCGACCGCCCGCCGCAGCCGGTCGAGCGTGAACTCCTCGCGCTTCCCCACGCCCACGAGGAGAACGCGCTCCGGTCCCGCCTCGGTCCCGTCCGCATAGAGGAGCAGAGCGTCGTCGAGGGTGCCGCGGAAGTCGCCACCGGCGAGAGAGCGCGCGATGCGGCCGCCCAGCGCGGCGTCGACCGCGGCGGCGACGCCGGTCGGCGCCGCGTCGCGCTCGAAGTGGAAGAGCGCGAGCAGCGGCGTCCGCATGTGCGCCGGGTCCGCCCGTTCGATGCCGATGTCGAGTCCCGCCATGGTTCTGCCTCTCGTCCGCGCGACGGACGCCTACATGTGCTCGATGATCGCCCCGGCGAAGCCGGACGTGGGGACGAGGGTGGCGCCCTCCATCTGCCGCTCGAGGTCGTACGTCACCGTGCGGCCGGCGACCGCCCCCTCGAGTCCGCGGTTCACCCGCTCCGCCGCTTCGTTCCAGCCGAGGTGCTCGAGCATCATCACGCCCGAGAGGATGAGCGAGCTCGGATTGACCTTGTCCAGACCGGCGTACTTCGGCGCCGTGCCGTGCGTCGCTTCGAAGACGGCCACTTCGTCGCCGACGTTCGCGCCGGGCGCCATGCCGAGGCCGCCCACCTGCGCCGCTGCCGCGTCGGAGAGGTAGTCTCCGTTGAGGTTCGGCGTCGCGACGACCGAGTACTCGGCGGGCCGCAGCAGGATCTGCTGGAACATGGCGTCCGCGATGCGGTCCTTGACGACGACGCGGCCGCCCGCGTCGCCGGCGAGATCGGCCTCGGTCACGGTCCGATCGCCGAACCGCTCGCGCGCCACCTCGTAGCCCCAGTCGCGAAACGCACCCTCCGTGTACTTCATGATGTTGCCCTTGTGCACGAGCGTGACCGAATGGCGGCCTCGCTGCAGCGCGTAGCGGATCGCGGCGGCGACGAGCCGCTTGGAGCCGAACTCGCTCATCGGCTTGATCCCGATCGCGCTCGATTCCCGGATGGAGGCGCCCAGCTCGTCGACGAGGAAGCCGCGCACGCGCGTCGCCTCGTCGCTGCCGGCGGCGTACTCGATCCCGGCGTAGACGTCCTCCGTGTTCTCGCGGAAGATGACGATGTCCAGCTTCTCCGGCTCGCGCACCGGCGAGGGGACGCCCGGTATGTAGCGCACGGGGCGGATGCAGGCGTAGAGGTCGAGGAGCTGCCGCAGCGCGACGTTGAGGGAGCGGATGCCGCCGCCGACCGGCGTCGTCAACGGGCCCTTGATCCCCACCTTGAACTCGGTGAGCGCGCGCAGCGTCTCCTGCGGCAGCCAGTCGCCCGCGCGCTCCTTCGCCTTCTCGCCGGCGAAGACCTCCATCCAGGCGATGCGGCGCTCGCCGCCGTACGCCTTCTCGACGGCCGCGTCGAGCACGCGCCGCGTGGCGCGCCAGATGTCGGGGCCGATGCCGTCGCCCTCGATGAAGGGCAGGATGGGACGCGGCGGCACCTCGAGCTCGCCATCGCGGACGCGAATCACCTCGCCCTCGGCGGGCACCTCCGACCACTGATAGGATTCACTCATTCTAATTCGTCCCTTCCTCAGGACCGCTCCGCGATCGGTGCGACGACGCGGTCGCGGGGGCCGACGTAGGCCGCCTTCGGGCGGATCAGTCGATTGTCCTTCAGTTGCTCGAGCATGTGCGCCGTCCAGCCGGCCGTGCGGGCGCACGCGAAGATGCAGGTGAAGGTGTCCAGGGGCACGCCCATCGTGTAGTAGAGCGGCGCGCTGAAGAAGTCGACGTTGGGGTAGATGCCCTTGCCGCGCCGTTCCATCTCCTGCGCCATCACCTCGACGATGCGGTTCGCGATCTCCAGCCAGCGGCTCTCGCCGCCGCCGGTGTATGCCTCGGCGAACCGCTTCAGGATCGGCGCCCGCGGATCGAGCGTGCGGTAGACGCGGTGGCCGAAGCCCATGATGCGCTCGCCGGCGTCCAGGCGGCCGCGGATCCACTCCGGCACGGCAGCCGCGTCCGGGATCGCCTTCAGCATCTCCATGACGCGCTGGTTCGCGCCGCCGTGCAGAACGCCCTTCAGCGTGCCGATCGCCGACGTCTCGCCGGAATAGAGGTCGGACAGCGTCGCGACCGTCACGCGCGCCGCGAAGGTGGAGGCGTTGAGGCCGTGCTCGGCGTGCAACGTGAAGGCGACGTCCATGATCCGCGCGGCTGCGGGATCCGGCGCCTCTCCCGTCATCATGTAGAGGAAGTTCGCCGCGTGGGAGAGATCGGGGCGGGGCGGCACCGGCTCGGCGCCGCGGCGCAGCCGCTCGAAGGCGGCCGTGGCGGTGATCGCGCGGGCGGTCAGCCGGATCGCCTTGCGCTCGTTGGCCTCGGCCGAGGGGTCTTCCGCCTCGGGGTCGAAGAAGGCGAGGGCGGAGGCCGCGGTGCGCAGGGCGGCCATGGGGTGCGTCGTCTCGGGCGCGCGTCGCAGGATGTCGATCAGCCGTCCGTCCACGGCGCGCTCCGCCGCCAGCCGCTGGCGCAGCTCCTCCAGGCGCTCGCGCGAAGGAAGCCCGCCGTACCAGAGGAGATGGCACGTCTCCTCGAAGGTGACGTGCTCGGCGAGATCGGCGATCTCGTAGCCGCCGTAGACCAGACGCCCCTCGTCGCCCAACACCTCGCTCAGGCGCGTCTCGGCCGCGACGACTCCCTCCAATCCCTTCGTACCCATTCGGTAAACCGTCTCCCGGGCTGCGGATGGGCCGCGTCCGTGCCTCACATCGCGAGGCGCGTCACGCCGCACGTGCGGGTGACGGGCCGGCGAGCGGGCGCCGGACGCGACAACGGGGCCGGCGTCCCCGGCCTTCCTGGCGAGGAAGCCTGCCCCGTGGGGCCTGGCGGAACGCACGGCCAGCGCCCGAGTATAGCGGACGCGTCGCGCGCGATGCAAGCGCTCGCGACGCCGCGGAATGTGACGTTTCCGGGGTCCCGATCGTCGAGCAACCGATGGAAGATTTCGCCCGTGCCGCGAGCCCTGCGCCGGTGCCCCCGCCTCCGGGCGAGAGCGACGGCGAGCTCGTGCGGCGCGTGCGCGGAGGCGAGCGGGAGGCGTTCCGCGCGCTCGTCGTGCGTCACCAGGATGCGCTGTACCGTCACGCCCGGCGCATGACCGGGTCGAGCGACGTCGCCGCGGATCTCGTACAGGCGGCGTTCGTAAAGGCGTACACGCGTCTCGACAGCTGCGACCCCGACCGGTTCGCGGCATGGCTGTTCCGCATCCTGACGAACCGCTCGAAGGACCACCTCAAGAGCCCGCGCCGGCGCGAGGTCAGCCTCGAGGCGGTGCGCGCGGGCGGCCCCGCGGCCGCCGAGGATCCGGAGCGGCTCCTCATGCGGAGCGAGCTGCGCACGACGCTGCAGTCGGCGCTGAACCGGCTGCCAGACGCGCAGCGCGAAGCGTTCCTGCTGAAGCACGTCGAGGGCCTGGGCTACGACGAGATCGCCGAGCGCGTGGGCGCCTCGACATCCGCGCTCAAGATGCGCGTGCATCGCGCGCGCGACGCGCTCAAAGCGATGCTGGAGGAAGAACCGTGATGCATCCGGACGTACACCGCCATCTCGACGGAGAGCTTCCGCGCGAGGCCCTGGATGCCCGCGCCCGCGGCGAGCTCGACGCATGGGAATCCCTCATGGCCGACGCCCGGCATATGGCGGCGGAGCGCGCCCCGGCCGACCTGTGCGACCGGGTCATGGACGCCATCCCGGCCACCACGCCCGCAGGAGCGGCGACGAGCTCCGGCGCATGGCGCCGCGCCGCCGCGTGGCTGCTCGCTCCGCGGCCCCTGCGCGTTCGACCTGCCTTCGCGCTCGCCGCCGCCGCGGCGCTCGTGGCCACCGGAGCGCTGGCGCTCGCCGCCTACCGCGCCACGGTCGTCGCGCGTTCCGCTCCCTCCGTCGCCGCCACCGCGCCCGCCGCCGCGCCGGCCACGGCGCTCGTCTACGTCCAGTTCGTGTACGACGGAGGAGCCGCGAAGTCGGTCGCGGTCGCCGGCGACTTCAACGGCTGGGACGCCGCCGACTTCTCGTTGCGCGACCCGGACGGCGACGGTGTGTGGACCGCGATGTTCCCGCTCCCGGTCGGCCTCCACAAGTACATGTTCGTGGTGGACGGAGAGCGCTGGGTCACCGATCCTCGCGCGCAGCGCCACGTGGAGGATGGATTCGGCATGCGGAACGCGCTGATCGCCGTCGCGACGCCGCCGCCGGGGCCCTCCTGATCGGCCGCTGCACGCCGCCGCGCCTCGCGGCGGCCGCCCCCGTCCTCGTGGCCGCCGCCGGGCTGCTCGCGTCAGCGGCTGCGGCTTCCGCGCAGGGCACGACGCTGTGGGTCGACGCCGCCGCCGCGTACAGTCGCCCTCCCGGCGCGGGTCCCACCGACGCCGTCGATTTCGGCACCGCCAGCCTCAGCCTCCGCTCCGCCGGCAGCGGGCCGATCACGTTTGACGGCCTTGCGTACGGCGGTGCCTCCTTCGACGCCGCCGCGGGCTGGCTCGGGGGCTCACTCGCGCTCGACGCCACGAGACGGGCCGGTCGCGTGCGGCTGGGCGGCCGCGTGGAGGCTTCCGGCCTCCACTACTTCGACCCCTTTCTCTACACGGCCGCCTACGTGTCGGTGGCACCGCGCGTAGGGTGGGCGCTCGGCTCGTGGGACCTGTCGCTGCACGGCGAGCTCACGCGCGGCCGCTGGCGCGGCGAGGTGGCGGCCGGTCCGGTGATCCTCCCGCTTCCCGGACCCACCGCGCCGGCCGCCACCGTGGACGGCGACCTCGCGGTCAGCGGCGGCGGCTTCGCCGCGCGGCGCCGCATCGCGGATGGCGCGGTGCTGCGTTTCGCCGCAGCCGCCTACGACGCCGAGAACGGTGAGGCGCCCGGCGCCTACGCCGGCCTCGATGGCGGCGTCGACTGGGCGCGTGGACGCTTCCGCGTCGGCGTCGGCGCCTCCCTGTGGAGCGTGCCGGGCGTCGGAACCGGACGCGAGGTCGACAGCGGCTTCGACGCGGACGCCCGCGTCGCGCTCACCACGGACCTCGCCGCGCACGCCGGCGTGAGCCGCAGCGTGCGCGATCCGCTCTACGGGGCGGAGGGCGTGGTCGGCGCCACCGTGGGGGTGACCTGGAGCGCGCCGCTCTCGCGCGCCAGGGCGCCCCGCCCGGTGGCGGAGATCGGGCCGCCCGCGGCGGGCGGCCGCACCGTGCGGTTCCGCCTCCGCGCTCACGCCAGCACGGTCGAGCTCGCGGGCGATTTCAACGGGTGGCGACCGCAGGCGATGGCGCGCGAGCGAGACGACATCTGGACGCTCGACCTGGTCGTCCCGCCCGGACTCCACCACTTCGCCTTCCACCTGGACGGCGAGCGCTGGATGGTGCCGGCGGACGCGCCGGGAATCGGCGACGACGGCTGGGGCCGCCGCACCGCGAGCATCGTGGTCGAGGAGGGCGCGTGACGGAACGCCTCCTCGATCGTCATAACGGTTGGATGACACCATGACGATTCGAAGCGCTCTCACCCCGATTCTCCTGCTCGCCGCGGGAGCCCTCGCCGCGCCGCGCACGCTGAGCGCGCAGGCCGACGGCGGTCTCGCCCGCGCCCGCGCGGCCCTGTCCGCCACGGCGGGCGCCGAGCTCGCGACCGCGGTCGACCAGGCCCGGGGCGAAGGCCTGCCTACGGAACCGCTCGTCGACAAGGCCCTCGAGGGGATCGCCAAGCACGTCCCGCCCGAGCGTATCATCGCCGTCGTCCGGAGCCTGCACACCCAGCTCATGGAGGCGAGGGCGGTGCTCGCGACGAATGCCGCCACGCCGCCGCAGCCCGACGCGATCGCCGGCGTCGCCGATGCCCTCCGCCGCGGTGTCCCCGAGGCCGCTCTGCGCGACCTCGCCTCCGCGGGCGACGGCGCCGGCATCGCGATCGAGTCCCACGTGCTCGCGGATCTGCTCGAGCGCGGCGTCCCCGTGAAGGACGCGGTGGACGTGCTCGCCGCCTGGCGGGCGCGGGGCCGCGATCCGGGTCAGTTGCGGAATCTTCCTGCAGCGGTGGAGAACCTGATGCGCGGCGGCAAGGGGCCGGCGGAGGCGGCGGCCGACGTCGCCGCCACCGTACGGGCCGGGCACGTGCTTCTCGGCCCCGGCGGCGTTCCGGCGATGCTGGGCGGGCCTCCGGGGCTGGTGAAGAAGGGGCTGCCTCCGATCCCTCCGGGACTCGGTCCGCCCACCGACTCGAAGGGCCACGGGAAGAAGAAGGGCGGGGGCTCGCAGGGTTGACCCGCGGGGAAGGTTCGGGTACGTTGGGCGTGTGCCAGCGGCGGCCGGATTCGATCCCCATCCGGCCTTCTCAATCGGGCCCCAGGACGCCGACGAAGGCTCCCGGGGCTCGGTCGCAACCGCACGACTCGCCCGATACGCTCCCCGACCCCGAGGGAATCGTATGCGCCCGCCAACCGACCCCGACGTACGAAGTCTCGACCGCGCCTCCATCGGCGAGGCGCTCCTCCTGCGACACGTCCTCTTCGACCGCGTCCGCGACCGCCTTCGCGCGGGTGGCATCGGGGAGGGAGACACCGTGGTGGTCAAGGACGACGCCGGCGCCGCGCTGCTGCTCGAGACGGCCGCCGGAGCCGAGCTGCGCATCGACCGCGACGACGCCCGTTTCGTCGAAGTGGCGCGGCACGGCGGCCTCCGACGCCGCTACGGCATGCGGCCGATTCGCCTCGACGGCTGACGGCTAGGACGACGGCGGCGCGGGCAGCCGAGCCCGCACCGCCGCCGCGAACAGCTCGACGCCCCGGAAGAGGTTGCCCAGACGCAGGTTCTCGTTGGGCGAGTGCTGGTCGTTGTCCGGATTGACGATCGGCAGGCCCACGAAGGTCGCGCCCAGGTATTTCGGAAAGACGAAGCCGGGCACGCTCCCTCCCATCGTCGGAATCACGACCAGGTCGTCGCCCGCCGCACCGCGCAGCGCCGCGATGATCGCCCGGGCGTCCGCGGCGTCGAGCGCGGTGCGTACGGCGGGATAGCCGCGCGACGCCGTCACGCGGGCGATGCGCGCGTGCGCGAGGCGGGTCGACGAATCGGGCTCCTCCTCGACGACGTCGTAGCCCTGGCGTCGGATGTGGTCGACGAGCCGCCGCAGCTGATCCTCGGGCTGGACGTCCGGCACGAGCCGCAGATCGAGGCTTGCAGTCGCCTCCGCCGGGATGATCGTCCGCGCCTCGCTCCCCACCCAGCCACTGCGGATCCCATCCACGTTCAACGACGGCTGCATCACCATCTCCCAGCGGCTCCGCCCGTCCCCCTCCGGCTGCGCGATCCCGAGATCCCGGCGCTCACGCGCTTCCGCCGGCATGCGCGCGAGCGCGGCGAACGCCGCGCGCTCCGCGGGGCCCGCCGCGACGACGTCGTCATACCAGCCGGCGATCGTGACGCAGCCGGTCGAGTCCTGCATCGAGGCGAGCAGCGCGGCCAGTCGCTCCGCCGGGTTCGGAGCCCAGTTGCCGTAATGGCCGCTGTGCAGCGGGCGGGTGGCGCCGTACACGGTGACCTGCGCGGTGACGATGCCGCGGGCGCCGAAGGTCACCGTAGGAGCGTTCGACGGGTAGACCGGCCCGTCGGCGACGAGCGCCACGTCCGCCTTCAGCAGCGCCGCGTTCCGCCGCAGCGCCTCCTCGAGGTGGGGCGACCCCGCCTCCTCCTCTCCTTCGAAGAGAAACTTCAGGTTCACCGCCGGACGCGATCCGGCGTCCTTCAGCGCGTCGAGCGCCCGGAGCATGGCGACGATCGGCGCCTTGTCGTCGGACGCCGAGCGCGCGTAGACGCGCCATTCCGCTTCGTAGCCGCCGTCGTGCGGCCACGGCAGCAGCGCCGGCGCCCGAGCCAGGGTGCCGGCGCGCAGCACGGGGTGGAAGGGCGTCGTGCCGATCCATCGGCTGCTGTCGACCGGCTGCCCGTCGTAATGGGCGTAGATCAGCATCGTGCGTGTCGCGCCCGGCACCTCGAGCGCGCCGTAGATCGCCGGGGCGCCGCCGGTCTCGATCAGCCGCGTCGCCACGCCGCGCCGCTCCATCATTGCGCGGATGAGCGCGGCGTTCCTTCGGATGTCGGCGGAATCGGCCGCGACGTTCGGGATGGCGAGGAGGCGAACCAGCTCGCCGACGATCTCGCCGCGGTGGCCGGCGACGTACTCGTGAACGGCGGCGCTCACGTCGGACGCGGGCCGCTGGGCGCACGCGGGACGCGCCATCCCCGCGGCCGCGGCGGAGACCGCCAGCGCTGCCGCGAGGGCGCGCGACGCGCGCAACGGGGCCGGACGCGCGGGCCGCGGCGCCGCGCCCGTGCGGCGCCTCAGCCGCCGCACGGATCCGCGAGGTAGTCGAGGAGCGCCTGTCCGATCGGGCTGCCGGGCGGCAGGTCGAGCGCGATGGAAGGCTGCGCGAACGGCTTCGGATCCTTGAGGAATCGCTCGATCTCGTGCGCGACGAAGAACGCCTGCGCACGGTCCGCGCTGGAAGCGCCCGCGGGCGGCGTCGCGAGGCGCGCGCGCAAGCGGTCGAGCCGGAACGTGGTCTCCGCCCGCACCTCCGGCATGGGAGCGCTCGCGGCGAGGCCCATCAGCTCGGTGACGAGCGCCCAGCTCGAGGCGCGGGCGACGGCGGCCTCGTAGGGGCTCGAGGCGCGTGCGTCGAAGGTCGCGCCGACGAGCCGGCCGATCACGTCGTCGAGACCCGGGAGAGAGGGGTCGAGCGCGTGCTGCTCGACGAGGCGCGCGGCGCGCTGCGGCTGCAGCAGCATGGAGATGGTGAAGTCCGCGGCGACCGCGGCGGGCGCGACGGCGTCGAAGGCGAGGCCGGTGTAGCGGCCGAAGAGCTCGCGGTGCGCCGGGTAGAGGTAGGGACGCGGCGGCAGCAGGTCGACGATGCGGCGCGGCAGCGCGAGGACCTCCGGCGAGAGCGTCCGCAGCAGCGCGTCGAGCGCCTCCCGTTGCTCCGCGGCGGGCACGCGCCGCATCGGGGGCTGTCCGTCGCCGCGCATCGCGTACGTGTAGTACTCGCCGCCGACGACCTTGGAGGCGGCCTCCACCTGGTATCGGTGGTGGAGGTACAGCGGGACGAGCGCCTCCTCCAGCGTCGCGACGGGCATGCCGCGGCGGATCGCCGCGTCCCCGAAACGCCGCAGCGCGGCGCGGCGCACCTTCAGCATCCGATCGAGCTCCGCGGCGGCGCTCACGCCGTTGTCCCACAGGTGCACCTGCGGGTGGACGCTGCCGAGAGGGCGAGCGTCCTGGTCGGTCAGGAAGGTGATGCCGCGCTCACGGGCCTGCCGCAGGATCGCCGCGCGCGCCGAGTCTTCGTCGACGCCATCCGGGAAGTCGGTGTAGCCGTAGCGGATCGCGACCTTGTCCCACTCCCCGATCCCGGTGTCGTAGGCGTCGGACACGTCGATCGAGCCGTCCGCCGCCAGCTTCACGAGCGGGTGCGGATAGTCCATGACCGATGCGCGGCCCTCCGTGCTCGCGATGTAGTTGTGCGCGAGACCGAGCGTGTGGCCGGTCTCGTGCGCCGCGAGCTGGTGCAGCCGGGCGAGCGCGAGCTGGCGTACCCGCAGCGTGTCCGACTCGTCGCCCGTGTAGGGGTCGAGCAGCCCTTCCCCGATCAGGTAGTCCTGGCGCACGCGCAGCGATCCGAGCAGCACGTGACCCTTGATGATCTCGCCGGTCCGCGGATCGACCACGGAGCTGCCGTAGCTCCAGCCCCGAGTGGCGCGGTGGACCCACTCGATCACGTTGTAGCGGACGTCCATCGGATCCGCCGTGTCCGGCAGCATCTCGACGCGGAAGGCGTCTCGGTAGCCGGCAGCCTCGAACGCCTGATTCCACCACCTGGCGCCCTCCAGGAGCGCCGTCCGCATCGGCTCGGGCACGCCCGGATCGAGGTAGTAGACGATCGGCTTCACCGGCTCGCTCACCGCCGCCGTCGGATCCTTCTTCTGCAGCCGGTGATGAATGATGAAACGCTGCGTCATCGGGTGGCCGAGCGGTGCGGCGTAGTCCTCGTAGCTGATGCCGAAGTAGCCGGCGCCGGGGATGTTGCGGACCTCGTGGAAGCCCGGTGGTGGCAGCTCGACGAGCGAATGGCGCTCGCGCACCGTGACGGCGTCCGGCGTCGGCGTGACCTCGCGTACCCAGCGACCCGGCTGCTCGCCCGCGAACGTGAGCGTGACCTCGATCTCGGTGTTCTTCGGAAACGCACGGGTCCGCGGCAGGTAGACGGCGCTGCGATCGCGATCCAGGTGGAAGGTGCCCTGATTCGTCCGCTTCAGTGCGCCCGCCACATCGTGGACGTCGCGCAGCGCGAAATCCGGTCGCGTCGACCAGCACGCGGCCGTCGCTCTCCGCGGCTACGGTGAAGCCCCATAATACGGAGGTCGCGAACGCGTCCTGGACGTCCTTCACCTCGACCGGATTCTCCGACTCGGCGCGGTAGGCGAGGTTCGGCTGCACCAGCAGGACCCTGGGACCCACGCGGTGGAAGTGGACGACGCGCTCGTCGCCGAGCTGGGAGCGGTCGAGCCCGATGTCGTTCGAGCCGATGCCCGCCGGCAGCGACTCGATGTAGAGGAAGTCGTGGTCGAAGCGGCCGATTTCCAGCCACAGCTTGCCGGCGGCGGAGTCCCAGTAGATCGGGACGAAGCCGTCCATCTTCACCATGCCGCGCGTCTTCTCGGCGATCGATGGCAACGGCTGCGGCTCACCGTTCTGCGCTGCGCCCGGCCGGCGCCCCTGGCCGCGCACCGCGTGCGGCGCGGCGGCCCCAGCGACGAGCAGCCCGAGCGCCACGAGCGTCCGTGTCCGGCTCATGTCCATCCTCAGGTGTGCGGTTGGCGGCGTTACGGGTCGGATTCCAGGGGGCGGAAAGCTAAGCCGCGCTCCCGGACGCGGCAATCGCGGATCCGTGAAGCGGGACGTCGCCGCCCCGGGGAACGGATTCTGCGCCGGCTGGCCGGAGCCGTAAGCACGTCACCGCAACGGAGGTCTGCATGCGATCGACTGCCCGCCGGGCCGCTGGCGCCCTCGCGCTCACTGCTGCCGTAGCCGTCGCCGCGGCGTCGTGTGGCACCGGGGAAAGCGGCACGCGGGAGGGCGCCGCGGACGAAGCGCTCGAGCGCGTCGACTCCGCGACCGGCGTCACCTACGACCCCGACACGCTCGCGTGGCTGCAGGCGGGCCGCACCGTCTCCTTCCAGGACCGCCAGTGGATTCCGGAGGGTGGGCCGGTCTACCGACCCAGCGTCGTGCCGGTGGGCGACTTCGAGGGGATGCGCCTCTTCGCTCCCGCCGACGAGGCCGAGCCCTATACACGGCTCTACTTCCCCATTGGCGACGACCGATGGCAGGGTCTCGTCCCGGCCACGCCGCTGGGCGACACGACCGCGGCTCCGGCCGGCGCCGCCCCGGAGGGCGGCCCGACCCCTTGAGTCGTCGCGAGCGGCGGCACCAGTGAGCGGGGACCGGAAGCCGAGTCGCAGCGAGTATGCGCTCACCACCGGCGAGATCGGAGCGGCCGCGGCGCAGACGGTGCTGGTCGTGCTCCTGCCGGTGCTGATCTCGAAATACGCCCGCTCCCAGTTCTGGATCGGCTTCGCGGTAGGGGGAGAGGGCGTCTTCGCGCTCGCCGTGCCGTTCCTCGCCGGCCTCGTCAGCGACAGGCTCCCCGGCGACGTCGCCAGACGCTTCGGACGGCGCATGGTCCTGCTCTTCTTCGCCGCGCCGCTCATGGCGGTCACCATCGCCCTGACGCCGTTCCTGTCCGGCTACTGGATCATGACCGGGGTGGCGTTCCTCTTCTTTTTCGGACTGCACGCCTACCTGACCCCGCTCTGGGCGTTGATGGCGGACGGCGTGCCGGACGAGCGCCGCGCGCAGGCGCAAGGGATGCGCGGCGTGTTTCGCGCCTCCGGCCTCGCGTACGGCCTCGTCGCCGCGGGTCTCCTGTTCGCCGTCTGGAAGCCGCTGCCGTTCCTAGTCGCCGCGCTGCTCGTCCTCGGCGCGACGGGCGTGACGTGGTGGGCGGAGCGGAAGACGCAGGCCGACCGCGGCGAGGAGGCGCGCTCGATGTCGCGCAACGTGAACGAGATGTGGCACGCGCTGAAGGACAACCGCGCGGCCTCCTGGCTCCTCCTCGCCAACGCCCTGTGGAACGGCGCCATCGACGGGATCCGGCCCTACATCTTCCTCTTCGCCACGACCGTGATCGGCGTCAGCGTGGCGATGACATCCGTGGGCCTGATCGCCCTCATCCTCGGAATCGCCATCGGCTCGTGGGTGCTCGGCAAGCTCGGCGACCGCCACGACCGCGGTCGGCTGCTCGAATGGGGCGTCGCGCTGACCACGCTCGCCCTGCTCGGCGGCTTCTTCGCGCGGGGCATCTTCTCGGCCATGGTCGTGCTCCTCCTCGGCGGCCTCGGCGCCGCCTCGATCATCACCCTGCCGTACCCGCTCTTCGCCAGCCTGATGGGAGAGGAAGCCACGGGGCAGTACACCGGCACCTACATCGTCAGCGTGGGCTTCGGCCGTATCTTCGCGCCGATGCTGGTCGGCGCGACGATCGACCTGGGCAAGGGCGTCCTCGACGCGAAGTACCACGGATACCCGTTCATGTGGATCACCGCCGGCGTCCTCGCCGGCCTCGGCTGGCTCGCACTCTACCGCTCGAAGCGGAAGAAGGACTCCTGGCAGCACGTGGACGGCGGCTGAGCGCCCTTCGAACCAGCAGGGACGGGGACCACGATCAGCGGCCGAGAACCTTGCGGCCGAGGATCGTCGCGCCGATGGCGAGCAGGATGTAGGCGGCGACGATGTGCAACGTGACCACCGCCTGGGCCGCCGGCCCGTTGCATGGCACGATCTCCCCGTAACCGACCGTCGCCGTGGTCACCACGCAGTAGTAGGCAGCGGTCAGGAACGGAGTCCACCCGTGCGCCGCGCACAGCAGGCCCCGGCGGTGGAGCCATTCGTAGAGGAGCGTGAAGAGGACGACGAAACCGAGTACCCAGAGGAGCCAGGCCCGCGGACTCGTGCCGTAGCCGCTCGTCCATTTCCACACCGACAGGAGCGGCTTTCCCACCCTGGCTTTGCGGCGCCGCGCTTCCCACTCGAGGACGTGCATCTCGTCCGAGCGATCCGTCTCTCCGATCTCCGCGTAACACATCTTCGCGCGGGCGAGCGACCGGATGCCGAAGGCGTCCGGCGAGCCGCCGTCGTCACTCGCGATGCCCGCCCGGCGGTACGCGTCCGCGGCGCGGTTCATCTGGCCGCTGTCGCGAAAAGCATGGCCGGCGAAATGAAAGAGCTGCGCGGGCCGCACCGCCCCCTTCGCGCCCGCCAGCTCGATGGCGGGCGATTCAGAGAGCCGGATCCCCAGCGCCAGATAGACGTAGGCGGCCTCGTGCAGGTCCGCCGCGCTGCCGAGCCGCTTCTCGTCAGCCTGCGCCAGCGCCGCCGAAGCACTCGCGCTGTCCTGGATCGCGGCGTAGGCGGCAATGAGGGTCCGGTTGCCTCGGGGATCGGTGACCCCGGGACGCCGCGCGACCTCCCGCCGCAGCGCTTCGAAGCTCACTCGCATCGGCCGGCCTCCGCGAGAGGTTGGATCCTGCATGTGCACGTCACCGCACGGCGCCTCCGGCGCGTTGCCACGCCGCCGGCCGCGCCGTACCATGGCGGCGGAATCGGTCCGCTTCAAGCTTCGCGAGGATGTCACGCATGTCCGGAGTCGTCCTGGATGGGAAGGCGCTCGCGCGCGAGATCGAGGCGCAGCTCGCCAGCCGCGTCGAGCGCCTGAAGGCACGGAACGGGGGCCGCACGCCGATCCTCGCGACCATCCTGGTCGGGCGAGGACCCCGCCTCCGCCACCTACGTCCGCATGAAGGGCAACGCCTGCCGCCGCGTCGGCATGGACTCGCGCCAGGTGCTGCTCCCCGAGGCGACCACCACCGCCGAGCTGCTCGCGGCGATCGACGCGCTCAACGCCGACCCGCACGTACACGGCATCCTGCTCCAGCACCCGGTCCCCGCCGGGATCGACGAGCGCGCCGCCTTCGACCGCATCGATCTCGCGAAGGACGTCGACGGCGTCACCGCCCTCGGCTTCGGCCGCATGAGCCTGGGCGAGAGCGCCTACGGCTCCGCCACGCCCGGCGGCATCATGCGGCTGCTGGAGCAGTACGAGATCTCCCTCTCCGGCTTGGACGCCGTCGTCGTCGGCCGCAGTCCGATCCTCGGCAAGCCGATGGCGATGATGCTCCTCAACGCCAACGCCACCGTCACCGTCTGCCACTCCCGCACCCGCGACCTGCCGGAGAAGGTCCGCCGCGCCGATCTCGTGGTGGGCGCCCTCGGCCGGCCGGAGTTCATCCGCGGCGAATGGATCCGCGACGGCGCCGTCGTCGTCGACGCCGGCTACCATCCCGGCGGCATCGGCGATGTCGAGCTGGACGCGGTCAGGGAGCGCGTCGCCGCCTTTACGCCGGTCCCCGGCGGCGTCGGTCCCATGACGATCGCCACCCTCATCGCGCAGACGGTGGAGGCGGCGGAGAAGGCGGCGGAGAAGGCCACCGAAGAGGGGAACTGAAGTGCCGGGGGCGGGGGTCGAACCCGCACGGGCCGAAGCCCGGGAGATTTTGAGTCTCCTGCGTCTGCCGTTCCGCCACCCCGGCCGGTGCGGCCGAATGATAACCCACACGGGCGAGGGGTTCCAGAACCGGGTCGGCGGTCGCGTCGCGCGGCCACTGACCGGACGGGTCTCCGCGCAACGGTCCCGCTACAGTCGCAGGAGCTGGCAGGCGTAGTAGGCGCGGCGGATGGCGAGCGCGAAATCGCCGGCGTCGATCGCTTCTTGCGCCCCGCGCAGCAGTCGCTCGGCGCGCCGCACTGACTCGTCCCCGTCGCGCGCCGAGCCGGCGGCGGACCGCGCATCGAGCGTGCCGTGCGCGTTCGCGATCAGGCGCTGCGCCACCGCCGCGGGGGTGGCGCGGTAGACGAGGTCCGCGGCGGCCATCGTCGCCCCGATCTGGCCCGCGACGTCTCCGGCGGCCCGGCGCTGCGTCGCCGTCGCGAGATCCTCGCGCGCCTCCGAGAGCACGTCCCGGATGTCCGCCATGTCCGGCGAGGCGGTCGAGAGGCCGATGCCGACCCAGAAGGAGAGGCGGGAGGTGAACTCCTCGAGTGCCCGCTCCGTGAAGACGGACGCGAGCACGGGCGCGGCAATGGCGCGCGCGCGCACCCGCTCCGCCTCGGCGGCCGCCGAATCGAGCTGCAGCGGCGCCGCGGCCCACGTAGCCAGCGCGTTCATCAGCCGCTCCCGCTGCGCCGCTCCGGGCGCCTGCGGCCCCGTCTCGCCCGAGCGCCCGCGTCACCAGCGTCGGCAGCGTGGGAAGCAGCGACTCGACGTTGAGCGCGGGCGCGGTCTCCTGCGTCGTGAAGATCGCGACCGGATCCTGCGCGTCCCCGCACGCGGCGCTCGCACCGAAGCGCGGCGGCGAGGAGGAAGGCGAGGCGCAGTCGTCGCATCGAAGATCCCGTTGAAGACGTGGAAACCCCTGTATAGGAAGCTATTTCTGAGGCGTACGCCGGGCAAGCTCCCGGGGCCGCGGATGCGCCCCTCCGCACCCCGCTCCGACGCGCGCCGCGGGCGGGTCGGGCTCGCTTGACCCGCGGGCCGCCAGCGGTCTAGGTTGCCGGGTCGGACGTCCGAACGAGCGGCGCGGAGGCGGTGTGCCCGGAACACGAACGGCTTACGACGAGAAGCTCGAGCACATTCTGCGGGGAGCGGCGCAGGTCTTCGCGGCGAAGGGGTACCACCAGGCGTCGATCCGGGACATCAGCCGCGAGACGGGGGTAAGCCTGTCGGGGCTGTACTATTACGTGGACAGCAAGGAGGCGTTGCTCTTCGAGATCCAGCACCGCGCGTTCGAGACGGTGCTGGCGAGCGCGGCGGCGCGGCTGGATGGCGTGACGGACCCGGAGCGGCGGCTGCGCGTCTTCATCGAGAACCACCTCGACTTCTTCCTGAGCAACATGGAGGAGATGAAGGTGCTCTCGCACGAGGCGGAGTCGCTGACCGGCGGGGCGCGTGAGCGGGTGCAGGCGGTGAAGCGGCGCTACACGGATCTGTGCGCGGGCCTGGTCGAGGCGGTGGCGCCGGGCGGGGCCGGTCGTCGATGGTCGCGTGGCGACCTTCTCGCTCTTCGGCATGATGAACTGGATCTACAATTGGTACAGGCCGGGACGCGACGTTCCGGTCGCGGAGCTGGCGGCGGGGATGAGCCAGCTCTTTTTGCGGGGTCTGACGCGGAGCGGCGCGACGACGTCGTCCGCGGAGATCGACGGGGGCCGATCGGGGCCGGCGCGGCCACCGATCCGGCGATGACATACACGCGCAGCTCGGGAATACGGAGGGACGAATGGCGACGGCTGAAGCGGCGACGGAGCGGGAGACGGCGAGCCTGGTGCACTACGAGCGGCGCGGGGGCGTGGCGGTCCTCACGCTCGACGACCCGCCCGCGAACACGTACACCTACGAGATGATGCGGCAACTGGACGAGGCGATCCTGCGGGGACGCATGGACGACGACGTCTACGTCCTGGTGCTGACCGGGAAGGGCGAGAAGTTCTTTTCGGCGGGGGCGAACATCCAGATGCTGCAGGAGGTGACGCCCACCTTCAAGTACTACTTCTGCCTGCACGCGAACGAGACGCTGACGCGGCTGGAGCACACGCCCAAGCTGGTGATCGCGGCGTTGAACGGCCACACCGTGGGCGGCGGACTGGAGATCGCGATGGCCGCCGACATGCGGATCGCGCGGCGCGGCGCGGGCAAGATCGGCCTGCCGGAGGTGAACCTGGGCGTGCTCCCGGGCACCGGCGGCACGCAGCGGCTCTGCCGCCTCGTCGGCAAGTCGAAGGCGATCGAGATGATGACGACCGGCGAGACGACCGATTTCGAGGAGGCGAAGCGGCTCGGCGTCGTCAACGACATCGTCGAGGCCGACTCCGGAGAGAGCTTCCTCGCGAAGGTGATCGAGTACGCCACGCAGTTCACGCCGCCGCACCGGGCGGCCAAGGCGGTGGGCCACATCAAGCGCTCGGTGCAGACCGGCTTCGATCTCGGGATGTCGGACGCGCTCGCCGTCGAGCGCGAGCTCCAGCAGCAGCTCTTCCAGAGTCAGGACGCGCGCGAGGGCCTCACCGCCTACACGGAGAAGCGGCGGCCGGAGTTCAAGGGGAAGTAGGCGTCGATGGCGAGCACGCTGAAGGGGGTCGAGCGGCTCGCGCCCGACCGCCTCTTCATCGACGGCGAGTGGGTGGATGCCCGCTCCGGGGCCCGTATGCCCACGTTCCACCCCGCCGACGGCGAGCGCATCACGGACGTCGCGGAAGCGGGGCCGGACGACGTCGCCGCCGCGACCGCCGCCGCGCGCCGCGCCTTCGAGGGCGAATGGCGCACGCTCGACGCGGCCGACCGGGGCGCGCTGCTCTGGCGCATCGGCGACGCGATCGCCGCGCGTGCGGACGAGCTGGCGAAGCTGGAGTCGCTCGACAACGGGAAGCCGCTGCGAGAGGCCCGGATCGACCTGCGCGAGGCGATCGACGCCTTCCACTACTACGCCGGCTGGGCCACCAAGATCGAGGGGGAGACGATCCCCGTGCGCGGCCACGTGCTCAACTACACGCTGCGCGAGCCGGTCGGTGTGGTCGGCGCGATCATCCCCTGGAACTTCCCTCTGCTGATGGCCGCGTGGAAGGTCGCGCCGGCGCTGGCGTGCGGGAACGCCGTCGTGCTCAAGCCGGCCGAGCAGACGCCTCTCTCCGCGCTCGAGCTCGCCGCGATCGCCCATGAGGCGGGGCTGCCCGCGGGCGTGCTGAACGTGCTCCCCGGCTACGGCGAGAGCGCCGGCGCGGCGCTCGTCCGCGACCCGCGGGTGGACAAGATCGCCTTCACCGGCTCGACCGCCGTCGGCCGCGTCATCATGCGGGAGGCGGCCGACACGCTCAAACGCGTCTCGCTCGAGCTCGGGGGCAAGTCCCCGAACATCGTCTTCGAGGACGCCGACATCGACGCCGCGACCCGCGGTGCCTTCGCCGGCATCTTCTACAACGCGGGTCAGTGCTGTACGGCCGGCTCACGGCTGCTGGTGCAGGCGTCGATCCGGGACGCGGTGCTCGAGAAGCTGGTCGAGCGCGCCGGCCGCGCCAGGCCCGGCGACCCGCTCGACCCGGGCACGCGCCTCGGACCGCTCGTCTCGCAGGAGCAGCTCGAGCGCGTCCTCGGCTACATCGAGACGGGCCGGGCGGAGGGCGCCGAGCTCCTCGTGGGCGGGGAGCGCCTCGCCTACGATGGCGCACAGAAGGGCTACTGGGTCGCGCCGACCGTGTTCGGCGGCGTGCGGCCGGAGCACACGATCGCGCGCGAGGAGATCTTCGGCCCCGTGCTCTCGGTGCTCACCTTCGAGGACGAGGAGGAGGCGGTCTCGCTCGCGAACCGGTCCGTGTACGGGCTCGCCGCGGGCGTGTGGACGCAGGACGTGAAGCGTGCCCACCGCGTCGCCGCCCGCCTGGAGGCGGGCACCGTCTGGGTCAACACGTACCACCCGCTCGACGCCGCCTCGCCCTTCGGCGGCTACAAACAGTCGGGCTTCGGCCGCGAGCTCGGGAAGTACGCCATCGACCTCTACACGCAGGCGAAGAGCGTGTGGATCGACCTGAGCTGACGACGCTTTGACGACGATGACGCGGGAAGCCTGGATCGTCGACGCGGTCCGCACCCCCGTCGGCCGCCACGGCGGCGCCCTCGCCGCGGTGCGTGCGGACGATCTCGGCGCCGTGGCGGTGCGCGCGCTGCTGCGGCGCACGGGTCTCGACGCGGCGCTGGTCGAGGACGTCCTGATGGGCTGCGCCAACCAGGCGGGCGAGGACAACCGGAACGTGGCGCGCATGGCGGCGCTGTTGGCCGGAATGCCGGTCGACGTCCCCGGCCAGACGATCAACCGTCTCTGCGGCTCCGGGCTGCAGGCGGTCAACAGCGCGTTCCACGCGATCGCCGCTGGCGAAGGGGACGTCTTCGTGGCGGGCGGCGTGGAGTCGATGAGCCGTGCGCCGTACGTCATGCTGAAGCCAGAAACCGGCTATCCACGCGGCAACCCGGAGGTCGCCGACACCGTGCTCGGCTGGCGTTTCGTCAATCCCGCCTTCCCGGACCGCTGGACCGTGGGCCTCGGGGAGACTGCGGAGGTGGTGGCGGAGGCCCACGGCGTGAGCCGCGAAGCGCAGGACGTCTTCGCGCTCGCCAGCCAACGCAAGGCGGCGGCGGCGCGGGACGCGGGGCGCTTCGTCGATGAGATCGAGCCGGTCGAGGTAGCGCAGCGGCGCGGGCCGCCGCGCGTCGTGGACGTGGACGAACATCCGCGTCCGGACACCACTCTGGATCAGCTCGCCGCGCTGCGCCCGGCGTTCCGCGCAGGCGGCACGGTGACGGCGGGCAACTCCTCGGGGCTGAACGACGGCGCCGCCGCGCTCCTCGTGATCGAGGCGGGTCGCGCGCGCGAGCTGGGCCTGAAGCCGTTGGCGCGCGTGATCGCCTCGGCGGTGGCGGGCGTGGAGCCGGACCACATGGGGATGGGTCCCGTGCCGGCGGTGCGCAAGGCGATCGGGCGGGCGGGGATCGCGCTCGACGCCGTCGACCTGGTCGAGCTGAACGAGGCGTTCGCGGCGCAGTCGGTGGCGTGCATCCGCGAGCTGGGGCTCGAGGAGGCACGCGTGAACGTGAACGGGGGCGCGATCGCGCTGGGCCATCCGCTCGGCTGTTCCGGCGCCCGTATCCTCACCACTCTCCTGCACGAGCTGCGGCGGCGGGGCGGCGGCCTGGGTGTGGCGACGATGTGCATCGGCGTCGGCCAGGGCATCGCGACCGTCGTGGAGGCGATACCATGAGCGCCAGAGCGGAACGCACGATGAATCGGCGCGAGCCGGGCGAGCGGGACAGCATCGTCGTAGAGCGCGACGGCGCCGTCGGCTGGATCCGCATCAACCGACCCGAGCGCCTGAACGCCTTCGCCGGTGACATGCGCGAGCGGCTGCTCGATGCGCTGCGCGTGCACGAGCGCGACCGCGCGGTCCACTGCGTGGTGGTGATCGGCGCCGGCCGCGCCTTCTCCACCGGCGGCGACATCCGCTACATGGCGGAGCTGGTTGAAGCGGAGGACGCGGCGGCCTTCGAGAAGCTGGTGCGTGCGGGCGCGGACGTCGTGACGCAGATCGACGGCATGTCGACGCCCGTCATCGCGGCGATCAACGGCCCCGCCGCGGGGGCGGGCGCCTGTCTCGCTCTCGCCTGCGACATCCGCCTGGCGAGCGAGACCGCCTCGATCGGCCTCACCTTCGCGCGCGTCGGACTGCACGCCGACTGGGGCGGCACCTATTTCCTGCCCCGGCTCTGCGGCCCCGCGCTCGCCGCCGAGCTGCTGCTCACCGGCGGCATGATCTCGGCCGAGCGCGCCGAGCGCGTCGGACTGGTGAATCGCGTCGTTCCCGCCGACGACCTCGAGAACGCCGCCCGCGTCCTGGCCGGTCAGATCGCCGCGGGCCCCGCAGAGACGCTCGCGGCCACGAAGCGGGCGCTCCGCCGGAGCCTCAACGCTCCGCTGGGCGAGATCCTCGAGATGGAGACGCAGGCCCAGCTCGCCGCGTTCCGCTCGCCCGACTTCCGCGAAGGGATCACCGCGTTCATCCAGAAGCGGACCCCGCGCTTCGGCCACGAGTGACGATGGAGTTCGAGCGGGTCGCGGTGATCGGCGCCGGCACGATGGGACACGGCATCGCGCAGGTCGCCGCGCTCGCGGGCTCGCGCGTCCGCCTGGTCGACGTCGACGCGGACGTCCTCGCGCGCGCCGTCACCGCGATCCACGCCGCGCTCGAGGGTGGCGTCGAGCGCGGCAAGCTCTCCGCCGGGCAGCGCGACGAGGCGCTGCAGCGGATCGAGACGTCGACCGATCCGGCCGCGGCCGTCGCCGACGCGGCCCTCGTGGTGGAAGCGGTTCCGGAGCGGCTGGATCTGAAGGAGCGTGTCTTCGCGGCGCTGGACGGCGCCGCCCCGCCGGCCGCGATCCTCGCGACGAACACGTCGAGCCTGAGCGTGACGCGGATCCAGACGGCGACGAAGCGGCCCGAACGCGTCGTCGGACTGCACTTCTTCAATCCGGTCCACATCATGAAGCTGGTCGAGGTCGTGCGCGGCGAAGCCACGTCACCGGCCACCGTGGAGGCGGCGACCCGCTTCGTGCGGCGCCTCGACAAGGAGCCGATCGTGGTCCGGGACTCGCCCGGCTTCGCCTCGTCCCGGCTCGGCATCGCGTTGGGACTGGAGGCGATGCGGATGGTCGAGGAGGGCGTGGCGGAGCCGGAGGCGATCGACCGCGCGATGGAGCTGGGCTACCGTCATCCGATGGGCCCGCTCCGCCTCACGGACCTCGTCGGGCTCGACGTGCGGCTCGGCATCGCGGAGTACCTGCACGAAACGCTCGGCTCCGACGTCTTCCGCCCGCCGGAGATCCTGCGCCGCATGGTCGCCGAAGGCCGCCTCGGCAGGAAGAGCGGCCGCGGCTTCTACGACTGGGAGGCGTGATGGCGTTCGAATCGCTGCGCGTGCACCTGGAGGACCGCGTCGCCACCCTCGTCGTCGACCGCCCCGAGAAGCGGAACGCGCTGAACGCGACCGTCCGCCGCGAGATCGTCGAGGCGCTGGCCCAGCTTCGCGCGGACGACGAGGCGCGCGTCGTCGTCTTCACCGGCGCCGGGGAGCGCGCTTTCATCGCCGGCGCCGACATCGGCGAGTTCGAAGGCCGCACGCCGGTCGAGCAGCGGAACGCGATGGCGCCACCCCGCGTGTACGACGAGATCGCCGCGTTCCCGAAACCGACGATCGCGATGATCAACGGCTACGCGCTCGGCGGCGGATGCGAGCTGGCGATCGCGTGCGACCTCCGGACGGCCGCGCGCTCCGCCCGCCTCGGCCAGCCGGAAGTCCAGCTCGGCCTGCTTCCGGGCGGCGGCGGCACGCAGCGCCTGCCCCGCCTCGTCGGCTTCGGACGCGCCGCACGCCTCGTCCTGACCGGCGAGATGATCGACGCCGAGGAGGCGGAGCGCATCGGGCTCGTGCAGTGGGTCTTCGACGACGACGCGCTGCGCGAGCGCACGCTCGAGATCGCCCGCGCCCTCGCCGCCCGCTCGCCCGTGGCGCTCGCCCTCGTCAAGGACGCGCTCCGCGCGGCCGCCGAGATGCCGCTGTCCGCCGGGCTCATGCACGAGCGGGAGCTCTTCGTGACCGCCTTCGCCAGCGAGGACCGCGGCGAAGGCGTGCGTGCGTTCCTGGAGAAGCGGCCGCCGGAGTTCCGGGGCCGCTGAGGAGGCCGCCATGAGCAACGACCCGTTCGGCGGCGTCGAGCCGCCGCGGCGCGTCAACCCCTTCGGCGACGCGGAGCCGCCTCGGCGCGCCAGTCCGTTCGGCGGCGACGACCCGGACGAAGGGCTGCCCGACGCCACGGGCCGCGTCGAGCACGCCGCGCGCAAGATCCGGCGCCTGCGCACGCAGCTTGGCGCGGAGGGACTGACGCTGGCGGCGATGCGGGAGCTGATCGACGAGATCGCCGCCGGCCTGGACGGCGCCGCGCGGGCGCTGCGCGCCCTCGAAGGGCGCGGGGCGGCGGGCGGCGGCGAGGGGCCGCCGCGGCCGGACGGGCCGGGCAGCCCGGAGTCGATCGAATGAGGACGCGGGCCGGGAAGTTCCTGTTCTGGAGCTTTCTGCTGCTGTACGCTGTCGCCCTCACGTGGCCCGGGATGCTGCCCTTCGACCGTATCCACCCGCTGATCCTGGGGCTGCCGTTCGTCGTCGCGTGGGTGGCGGCGTGGGTGGCGGCGGGCGCGGTGGTCCTCTGGTGGGTCGACCGGATCGAGGCGCGCGCCCGCGCCGAGGCCCGCCAGCGAGAGCGAGGCTGAAGATGGAACGGTGGCAGGTCATCGCCGGCGTCGTCGCGCTCTACCTGCTCGCGACGCTGCTCATCGGCCTCTTCGCCGGGCGCCGCGCCAGCCGGAGCGTTGGCGGCTACGTCGCGGCCGACCGCGGCTTCGGTCTGCTGCCGATGTACTTCGTCACCGGCGCCACCGTCTTCAGCGCGTTCGCCTTCCTCGGCGGCCCCGGCTGGGCCTATTCGCGCGGCGTGGCCGCGCTCTACATCCTGAGCTACGGCGTGCTCGGCATCGCGCCCTGGTACTTCGTGGGGCCGAAGGCGGGCGCGCTCGGCCGCGAGCACGGCTACGTGACGCAGGCGCAGCTCGTCGTGGGACGATTTCCGTCCCGAGCGCTCTCGGCGATGCTCGCCCTCGCATCGATCGCCGCGTTCGTGCCGTACGTCATGCTGCAGATGAGCGGGGCCGGGATCGTCTTCAGCGCCGTGACGGACGGCCACGTCTCCTTCGCGGCCGGGGCGGCGCTCGCCTATGGCGTGGTCGTGGTGTACGTGCTCGTCGGCGGCGTCTCGGCGGTCGGCTGGACGAACGTATTCCAGGGCGTCTTCATGCTCGCGGTCGCGTGGACGCTGGGCCTCTACATCCCCGCGCACCTGTACGGCGGCGTCGCTCCGATGTTCGAGCGGATCGCGACGAGCCGGCCGGAGCTGCTCCACGTTCCCGGGCTGGGCGCGAACGGCGAGCCGTGGAGCTGGGGCGCCTACTCCAGCGCGGTCCTCGCCTCCGCGATCGGGTTCCTGATGTGGCCGCACCTCTTCATGAAGTCGTTCGTCGCGCGCAGCGATCAAGTGCTCCGCCGCACCGTCATCCTCTATCCGACATTCCAGCTCTTCCTGATCCCGGTCTTTCTCATCGGCTTCGCGGGCGTGCTCTACGGTCAGCCGCCGCGGCAGCCGGATTTCATCATGCCGCACATGATCCTCGGCACGGCGCTGCCGGCCGTCGTCGTCGGCGCCTTCTGCGCGGGCGCCCTCGCGGCGTCGATGTCGACCGGGGACGCCCTGCTCCACGCTGCGGCGTCGATCGGCATCGAGGACGGCGTGCGCCCCTTCGTGCGCCTCACGGACACGCAGCAGCGCTTCCTCATGCGGCTCCTCGTGCTCCTCGTGGGCGGCCTCGCCTACTACCTGGCGATCATCCAGAATCGCTCGCTCGTGTGGCTGCTCCTCACCGCCTACGGCGTGATCGACCAGCTCGCGCCGCCGGTCTACGCGGCGCTCTACTGGAAACGTGCCACCACGCCCGGCATCATCCTCGGCTTCCTCGGCGGCATCGCGACCACGCTCTTCTTCCTGAGCCGACCCGAGCTGAAGCCGTTCGGCATCCATGAGGGCGTGCTCGGCGTCATCGTCAACGTGGCGGTGCTCGTGGCGGTGAGCTACGCCACCGAGCCGCAGCCGCCCGAGCACATCGCTCGCTTCGTGGATGCGGACACGGACGACGTCGCAACGGAGCTCGCCTCCGCGCCCTGAGCGCTACGCCTCCACTTCGCCAGGCGCCCGCTCCACCAGCCCGCCGCCGCTTTCGATCGCCTCCAGCGCATCCGCCTTGTCCTTCTGCTTGCGCGGGCGCCGCCCTCGCGAGAGCCGGTGCGCCAGACGCGCGAGCATAATGCGCTCAGCGCGGATGTCGTGGCCGATGTCGATCAGCAGCCGCGCGAAGTCGCCGCCCCCCCACAGCACGACCGCCACGACGAGCGTGCGGGCCATCTCGCCGAGCAGCGTCGGCAGGGCGGAAACCCCCTCCACGCGCACGCCCGCCACGAGCTCGCCCGCCATCGCGACCGCGAGGAAGACGGCGGCCGCCTTGAAGAGGGTGCCGACCCAGCGCAACGCCGTGTACGGCTCCAGATCCGTCTCCCGCACCGCCGCCACCCGCAATCGGCGCTTCGTCTTGGCGTCGTCCATCTGCCCTCCTTCGGGTCGTTTCCGCCCCGGCAGTGCGCAGGAACGGGGCCACACGGGGCCTTCGCCCGCGCTCACCCCCGGTCCGTTTCCCGCCGCCCCACCCGCGACGACATCGACGGGATCCCGCGTCAGGCGCTCCGGCGTTATGTTTCGTCCCCCCTGCTGACGACGAGGAACCGCTGGAGCGGCAATGATCGACGAGATTCGAGAGAAGATATCGGAGGAGGTGGAGCGACTGCTCCACGAGCTGAACGTGACGCTTCCGGGCGCCATCCAGCGTGCAGTCGAGCTCGGAGACCTGCGTGAGAATGCCGACTACAAGTCCGCGCTCGAGCGGCAGCAGTTCGTGCAGGCGCGGCTGAACCACCTGACGCAGCGGCTGGGCGAGCTCGGCAAGATCGACATCGCCTCGATCCCGACCGATCGCGTCGGCTTCGGGTCCCGCCTCCTGGTGCGCGAGCTGGGCAGCGGCGAGGAGTGGCGCTATACGATCGTGTCGGGAGACTTCATCGACCTGGAGGCGGGCCACATCTCAATGGCCTCCCCGCTCGGCCGCGCCTTTCTCGGCTCCCGCGCGGGAGAGGAGGTCGAGGTGACCCTGCCGGCCGGCCTCCGCCGCTTCCGGATCCTCGAGCTACAGACCCTTTCGGAGATGGTCGAGGAGTAGCTCCGCGGAACGGGCCTGGGGCCGCGGCTCACCGCCTCACGTGGTGGCACCGACGATCCGCTCGACGAGCTCCGCGTTGCTCGCCGTCCGCTTCATCATGGCGAGGAGCTGCTGCATCGCATCCGAGGTCGAGAGACCGGCGAACTGTCGTCGCAACAGCCCGACGGCGCGGTAGACGTCGGGCGGAAGGAGCAATTCTTCGCGGCGCGTCTGACTGGTGAGGAGGTCGATCGCCGGGAAGATGCGGCGGTCGGCGAGCTCCCGGCTCAACACGAGCTCGCTGTTGCCGGTCCCCTTGAACTCCTCGAAGATGACCTGGTCCATGCGCGAGCCCGTGTCGACCAGCGCAGTGGCGATGATCGTCAACGACCCGCCCCCCTGCCCCGGCTCCACCTTTCGCGCGCTGCCGAGGAACCGCTTCGGCTTCTCGAGCGACTGCGCATCGAGACCGCCCGATAGCGTTCGCCCGCTTCCCTCCTCCACCGCGTTGTAGGCGCGCGCGAGCCGCGTGATCGAATCGAGCACAAGGACGACATCGCGCCCCATCTCGACGAGCCGCCGCGCCCGCTCCAACGTGATCTCCGCCAGCGCCACGTGTCGGTCCGGCGGATGATCGAAGCTCGACGCGACCACCTCGCCGAACCCGCACATCTCCATCTCCGTCACCTCCTCCGGCCGCTCGTCGACCAGGAGGATCAGTAGCTCGCAGTCCGGATAGTTGGTGACGATCCCTTCCGCGACCGCCTGCAGCACCATCGTCTTACCGGCCTTGGCGGGAGCGACGATCATTGCCCGCTGCCCCTTGCCCAGCGGGGCGAAGAGGTCGATCACCCGATTCGTGAAATCCGGCTGCCCGCGTCGCGTCAGCCCGAACTCCAGCACCAGCCGCTCGTCCGGATGGATCGCGCTCAGACGCTGGAACTGCGGCCGCTGCCGCACCGTCTCGGGCGCCTCGCCGTGCACGGCCGTCAGCCGCATCAGGGGCGCGCTCTTCCCGCGACCCGGCGACTTCCCCACCTCGCCGGCGAGTTCGTCGCCCGTGCGCAGCTCGAACTTCTGGATGATCTTCTGGCTCACGTAGATGTCGTCATCGCTGGGGAGGTATCCCGCGTCGCGACGACGGATGAAGCCCGAGCCGCTGCTCAGGACTTCCAACACTCCGATGGTCTGGTCCGTGCTCACGCTGAGTTGTGGTAAAGTGACTTTCGGGAAGGGAGCCCGGTCACCCACTCGGGATGCCGGCCCTCAAGAGCGTCGCGGCGGGGAGGCCGCAGAAATCGCACCCGTCGCTCTTCGACGCACGTCGGCGTCGAGGCGACGTCGCCTCCGTCTACTCACGCGTTCGGGTTCTTGTTCCAAGGGGAAGCCGCACGCATGACGCGCGCCAGCCGCATCCAAGCTAAGGCGGCCGCCTCCGTCCGGCCACCCTCTTCGCCGACCGCCGACGCCGGGGCCTCGATCACCCGCTGCGCCACGGCCGGTTCGACCGCGCCGCACCGTGGCCCGCTTGCGCCGGTGCGGCGCTTCCCCGGCAACGGCGCCGCGCCGCCCCGGCAACGGCGCCGCGCCGCCCCGGATCCGTCGCCACTTCCTGACGCACGCGCACGAAAAAAGCCCCGGCGACCTCGCCGGGGCTTCCGAGCCGTCTCCGAGCCGAGTGGCGTCACTCCGCCGGATACACCGAGATCTGCTTCCGATCGCGGCCCTTGCGCTCGAACGTCACCACGCCGTCGATCAGCGCGAAGAGCGTGTCGTCCTTCCCCCGTCCCACGTTGAAGCCGGGGTGGAACTTCGTGCCCCGCTGCCGCACGATGATGTTGCCCGCCAGCACGCGCTCACCCCCGTACTTCTTGACGCCGAGGTACTGCGGATTCGAATCCCGTCCGTTGCGTGTCGAGCCGACGCCCTTCTTGTGTGCCATCTCTCTCCGCCTTCCTCAAGCGAGCCGGACGTCGTCGATCCGGACCTCGGTGTACTTCTGCCGATGCCCCTGCTTCCGGCGGTAGTTCTTGCGGCGCTTCCACTTGAAGACGATGATCTTCTCGCCCTTCCCGTGCGCCACCACCTCGCCCGTCACCGCCGCGCCTTCGAGCGTCGGCGCGCCCACGCGGATGCCGTCGTCCGCGCTCGCGAGCAGAACCTCGTCGAACGTCACGGTCTGGCCGACCTCGGCCGCGAGGGTCGGGATCCGGATGGTCGAGCCGGGTTCGGCGCGAAACTGTTTTCCGCCGCTTCGAATGATCGCGTACATGGAGCTTCCGTCGTCGCCGATTGCGTTGCGATACAGACCGGTAAAGGTGACGTGGCGCGCCGCTTCTGTCAAGCGCCGGCCGCGGGGGCACCGCGCCGTGCGGCGGCGCCGGAAGGGAGCCGCCTGGAGCGCCTCACGCCTTCAATATCTCGTAGCAGACGCGCCAGTTGGACATCGCCTCGGGGTCGCCCGGGCCCTCGTCGCCGGGGCACTTGCGGCCGAGCCAGGAAGAGGCGGGTCCTTCGAAGACGCGGCGGTAGTCCTCGAGACGGTCGTTGGCGGTGAGGAAGTCGAGCTCCTCGCCCTGCAGCTCGACGACGAGCTTCTCGCGGACCTCGCCCTCGAAGACGACCTTGTCGAGGCCGAGGCGGTTCCAGCCGGGATGGTCGGATATGTCGTAGTGTCCCTTCTCCGGAAGGACCGTCTTCCTGGGGTCCGCGTCGTCGGCGGCGATGAGGACGGTGAAGCGGAACTGTCCCTTCTCCTTGAACATCGGCTCGAGCTTGTCGAGGATCTGCACCCAGCGGAGAACGACCTTCACCCTCTCAGCTTGCGGCTCCGCCATCGTCGGCTCCTTTCCGGTCGAAAGTGGCAGGCGCCGAGAGGCGCCGGCGAACGGATGATCGCATGGATACTACGCACCCGCGGGTACGGTGTCCAGCGATGCGGGAGGGGGCCCGCCGGTGGGCTGCGGGAGCGGCCCGGGAGCGGGGCGTGGGGACGGTGCGCCGCGGACCGCGAGCGCTATTCGAGCGCGTATTTCTGGCTCACATCGACCTTCGCGGGCCCGCTCAGGAGGCGGAACTCGTCCTGCCGCATGAGGGGGTCGTCGCGCAGGTCGAGCTGAAGCCGGTAGGCGCCTTCGAGTCGGCGCAGGAACTGTGGCTCGTCCTCGAGGATGTGGAGCGCCACCTCCGGATGTACGCGGATCGTGATCTGCTTCTCCGACCCGACGACGGAGGCGCGGCGGATCGCGCGCTCGACCCTGCGGACGACCGTGGGCGGCCGGAACACGCGGCCCGAGCCGCCACAGTGGATGCACGGCTCGGTCAGGGACTGATAGAGAGAGGGGCGCACGCGCTGCCGCGTCATCTCGACGAGGCCGAGCTCCGAGATCTGGAACGCCTTGGTGCGGGCGCGATCGCGGTTCAGGTGGGTACGCAGCTCCTGTATCACGCGGTCCTGGTCGGCGCGCGTCTCCATGTCGATGAAGTCGCAGACGACGATGCCGCCGACATCGCGGAGCCGCAGCTGGCGGGCGATCTCCCGCGCCGCCTCCATGTTCGTCTTCAGGATCGTCTTGTCCGGATCACGCCGACCGGTGTTGCGCCCGGTGTTGACGTCGATCGAGACGAGGGCCTCGGTCGGCTCGATGATGATGTAGCCGCCGGAGGGAAGCTCGACGCGTCGTTGAAACGCCTCGCGGATCGCCTCCTCGATGCCGTACTTGTCGAAGAGCGGGGTCGGCTCCTCGTAGAAGTGGACGCGGTCGAGCAGGCTCGGGTCCATCCCTTCGAGGTACTGCTTCACCTCCGTGAAGACGTCGCGGCTGTCGATGATGAGCGAATCGACCTTGTCGCTGAACACGTCGCGGATGATGCCGCTGGTGAGCTTCGCCTCCTGGTGGATCAGCGCGGGCGGCTTGGCGCCGCGGCTTCGCTTCTGGATCTTGTTCCAGGTGCTCTGCAGCGTCTTGAACTCGCGCTGGAAGGTCTCGCGCGTGAGCTCCTCGCCGACCGTGCGGATGATGACGCCGCCGGCATCCTTCGGCACGACGTCGCGAGCGAGAGCGCGCAGGCGCGCTCGCTCCTCGCGGTCGTCGATCTTGCGGCTCACGCCAATGTGGCGCGAGAACGGCATGTAGACGACGAAGCGGCCCGGCAGCGACACCTGGGCGGTCACGCGGGGGCCCTTGGTGCTGATCGGCTCCTTGGTGACCTGGACCATCATGTTCTCGCCCTTGCGGACGACGTCCTGTATCGGCGTCTCCGTGCCGCGCCGGCCGCGGCCATCGTCCGCTTCCTCGTCGTCGTCGTCGTCGTCGCCGCCGCCGTTCTCGCGGAGCAGGTCGGAGACATGGAGGAAGGCGGCCTTCTCGGTGCCGAGGTCGACGAACGCCGCCTGGATCCCGGGCAGGACCGCTTCGACGCGTCCGAGGTAGACGTCGCCGACCATGCGCTCGGCGTCCGGCCGGTCGACCATCACCTCGACCAGGCGGTCGTCCTCGACGATCGCCACGCGCGTTTCGAGCGGCGTGGCGGAAATCAGGATTTCGCGCTTCATCTGCCTTACCGGAAATTCTTGGCCGCGTACGAGGGCACCCGGCTCGGGCCTCGTGCGCGGCGTTCGTTCATGTCTGCCCCGACCGTACGCCCCGCCTCGCCTGTCGTGGCGCGGGGGGTGCACGCCCTCGGGTCGCCTAGGTGCGTCGCCCGGCTTCGGCCAGGATGCTGCGCGCGATGACGAGCCGCTGGATCTCGCTCGTGCCCTCGCCGATCTCGCAGATCTTGGCGTCGCGCATCATCCGCTCGACCGGGTAGTCGCTGGTGTAGCCGTAGCCGCCGTGGAGCTGGACGGCGCGCGTGGTGGCGCGCATCGCGAGCTCGCTGGCGTAGAGCTTCGCCATGGCGGCTTCCCGGCCGAACGGCCGTCCTTTCTCCTTCAGCCACGCGGCGTGGTAGACGAGGTGCCGCGCGGCTTCGATCTCGGTGGCCATGTCCGCCACCGCGAACTGCACCCCCTGGAACTCCGCGACCGCGCGCCCGAACTGGCGGCGTCCGCCGACGAAGTCGAGCGTCTGCTCGAAGGCGCCCTCCGCGATCCCGAGGGCGAGTGCGCCGATCCCAATGCGGCCCGCGTCGAGGGTCTTCATGAAGTTGATGAAGCCACGGCCTTCTTCGCCCAGGCGAGCCTCGGCGGCGACGGTCGCCTCTTCCAGCACGAGCTCGCGCGTGTCGGAGGCGCGCCAGCCCATCTTGTCCTCCTTCTTCCCCGCCCTCACCCCGGGCGTGAACGGCTCCAGCTCGGGTGCGTGTCCGACGCCCACGCGCTCCGCCGACTCCCGGTCCGTCGTCTCCTTCGTGACGATGAAGCTCGTGATGCCGTGGGCGCCCGCGTCCCGATCCGTCACGGCCGTGATGACGAACACCTCACCGACGCCGGCGTGCGTGATGAAAATCTTGCTCCCGCTGATCCGGTAGCCACCGTTCTCGCGCACGGCGGTGGTGCGCGTACCGCCGGCGTCGGAGCCGGCGCCCGGCTCGGTGAGACCGAAGCCGCCGAGCACGCGGCCGCTCGCGAGGAGCGGTACGTAGCGGCGTCGCTGCGACTCCGAGCCGAAGTTCACGATGGGGGACAGGCCGAGCGTCGAATGGGCACTCACGGTGATGGCGTGGCTCGCGTCAACCTTCGCGAGCTCTTCGACGGTCAGCAGATAGCTGAGGTAGTCGAGACCCTGGCCGCCGTACCCGGTGGGGATGTTGACGCCGAAGTACCCGAGCGTCGCCATGCGGGCGACGTTCTCCCAGGGGAAGCGACTGGATTCGTCCAGCGACCTCGCGACCGGCGCGATCTCCGCGCGCGCGAATTCACGCACGCCGCGCCGGTAGCGTTCGTGCTCATCCGTAAGATAGAGACCCATCTTCCTCCCGCTCGGGACCGTCCCCATCGGGCCGGTCAGCGCGTGTGGTACCCGGAAAATCGGTTGAAGTTACGTGCCGCGGAGGGAGGCGGAAAGGCCGGCCGAGCCACAGTTGTCGCACCGCGCGCAGCGTCGCGGCGCCGCTTCTCCGAAGTAGCCGAGGAGAAAGCGTCGGCGGCAGCCGCGGTGACGGGCGTAGCGGACCACTTCCGAGAGGCGACCGATCTCGCGCGCACGGTCGCGCTCCAGCGTCCGCTCGTTCCAGGCGCCCGCGCCCGCCACGGGGCGGTAGCGGACCGCGCCGCCGCCGTGCGACTCCAGCATCGCGCGGCGGCGCAGGCGATCGAGAAGGGATGCCGCAGCGGCGCGGGATCCGGCGAGGGTCGCCAATTCGCTCCACGCGACGTCGACTCCGCGCTCGAGCGGGCCGCCGTGCCGGTACGCCAGCGCGTCGAGGAGACGCCGTTCGGCGGCGCCACCTTCGCCGCTCAGCTCGGCGTCGATCCGGCGCCACGAGGCGCGAAGCCGAAGGTGCGCGATGTCACGCCCGCCGACGCGCGCCACGCGCCCGTCCCGCTCCAGCACACGCAGCGCCGCCTCGACCTGACGCCGCTCGGGCGCGGGGGCGGGCAGAGCGGCGGCGACCCGCTGCGGTTCCAGCCCCGTGCCGGAAGCGGCGGCGACGCCGAGCGCGGCCAGCACCGCACGCACGAGCGGCGCCGGCGGAAACGCCTGCTCGATCAGGAAGCGCTGCCTGGCGACATCGCGCTTCGAGTGGAGGAGCACGCACTCCGCCGGCCGGCCGTCCCTCCCGGCACGCCCCGCCTCCTGATAGTACGCCTCGAGCGAGCCGGGTAGCTGGTGGTGCAGCACCAGTCTCACGTCGGGCTTGTCGATCCCCATGCCGAAGGCGCTCGTCGCGACGACCGCCTCCAGACGGCCCGACGTGAAGCGCTCCTGCACGCGCCGGCGCCGCTCCGCGTCGAGGCCCGCGTGGTAGCCGGCGGCGCGCACGCCCCGCCGCACGAGGAAGTCGGCGAGCGCGTCGACGGAGCGGCGGGTGGAAGCGTACACGACGGCGCAGCCGGGACCGCCGCGACGCAGCCGGTGCAGCCGCGCGGCGAGGCGCGCGTCCTTCTCGCGCTCGTCGCCCACGGCCGCCGCGAACCACGTCAGGTTCGCGCGGTCGAAACCGCCCGCGAACACGCGGGGCCCGCGCAGGCGCAGCAGGCGGACCACGTCCGAGCGGACTTCCGGCGTCGCGGTGGCGGTGAGCGCGATCGCCGGGCGACGCAGCCGCGCGCGAACCTGGCCGAGGCTGAGGTAGGCGGGGCGGAATCCCTGTCCCCATTGAGAGACGCAGTGCGCCTCGTCGACCACGAAGATCGAGACGCGGAGCGTCGGCAGCAGATCGCGGAAGCGTGGCGAACCGAAGCGCTCCGGCGCGACGTAGAGCAGCCGCAGCTCGCCCGCTGCCGCGGCGGCGAGGTTCCGCTGCAGGGCGGCATTCCCGAGACTGCCGTGGACGGCCGCGGCGGCGATGCCGCGGCGCCGCAGCGCGCCGACCTGGTCGTCCATCAGCGAAACGAGCGGACTCACCACGAGTGCGGTGCCCGGCAGGATCAGGGCGGGGATCTGGTAGCAGAGGCTCTTGCCGCCGCCCGTCGGCATCAGGGCGAGGACGTCGTGGCCGCCGAGTACGGCGGCGATCACCTCCTCTTGGACGCCGCGAAAGGCCGCGTAGCCGAAGTGGCGGCGCAGGCACTCACGCGCGGCAGCGATTCCGGTGGGCACGCCCCGACGATCATGGCGCGGGGCGGGCGACGGAATGGCCAGACGGGCGGCACGGCCAGGCGGGCGGCGGCAGCGGCGCGGACGGGCAGCGGGGCGGACGGGCAGCGCCCGGCCGGGCAGCGGCAGGGCGGACGGGCGCCCCCCGCGCGGGCTTACCGCTCGCCCGCCTCCCCTTCCCCCCCGCCGCGCTCGCCGCGCTCGGGCAGCGCCCGCAGCAGCACGCCCACGGCGAGGAAGCCGATGCCGAGGTAGACGAGGAGGCCGTTCTGGAGCGCCATGCCCGCCATGCCGAAGAGCGCGCCGGCGAGGAAGAGGACGACCCTGGCTTCGAGGAAACGGCCGCTGCGACGCTCGCGCGAGGGACGGAAGAGGCCCATCAGCCGCCGTCGGCGCGGCGCTCGAGGAAGCGGCGCACGCCTTCGCGGGTGTCCTCCGACATGCGCGCGAGCGCGTTCACCTCGGCGCCGCGCGCGACCGCCTCGTCGAAGGAGACGCCGTCGATGCCGTAGAAGAGCCGCTTGATCAGGCGGAGCGCGGAGGAGGATCGCGACGCGAGGCGGGACACGTAGGCGGCGACGTCGCCGTCGAACGTCTCGACGGGATAGACGCGCGTCACGATGCCGAGCGCGCGCGCCTGCTCGGCGTCGATCTCCTCGCCCAGCGCGACGAGCTCGAAGGCCGCCTTCTCGCCGACGATGCGGCGCAGCAACGCCATGACCATCGCGGGGACGAAGCCGAGGCGGACCTCCGGGTATCCGATGCGCGTGTCGTCCCGGGCGAGCACGATGTCGCACGCCGTCGCCAGCCCGGCCCCGCCGGCGACGACGTGACCGTGGACCGCCGCCACCACGGGGATCGGGACGCGGCGGAATTCGCCGAGAAGGGCGCCGAGCGACTGCGCCGCCTGCACGTTGTCGAGCGGCGTGGAGCCGGTCGCGACGCGCTCGAGCTCGGCGAGGTCGGCGCCCGCGCAGAAGTCGGGGCCGGCGCCGCGGAGCAGGATCGCGCGGGCGCCGTCGTCGACCGCCGCTGCGACGGCCCGGCGCAGCTCTCCCACCGTGGCCGCGTCGAGCGCGTTGCGCTTCTCGGGCCGGTCGAGCGTGACGGTCGCGATACCGCCGTCGAGTTCGTATCGGATGCGGTCGAACACGTCAGAGCGCCTCCTGCGCGCCCGGCTTGGCGGCGGCGGGGCCGCCAGCGGCGGGGGCGGCGGCGGGTCGCGTGCGCCGGGCGACGTCGTCCGGCACCTCGATCTCCATGCGCAGCAACGCGGTCGAGAACGTCTTGCCCTGGGCGTCGGTCATGAGCGATACGGTGCCGCCACCGCCGAGGGCGCCGTGCAGCAGGAAGTTCAGCGCGCCGAGGTTCGGCAGCTCGAAGCGCTCGACGTCGCCGCGAACCATGTCGCCGAAGTGGCGTGCGACGCGCTCGGCGGTGACGCGCTCGACGAGCAGCGGATAGTCCCGCGGGTCGCGCGCGATGACGCCGACGTTGGCGGTATCGCCCTTGTCGCCGGAGCGGGCGTGCGCGATGTCGTAGAGTCGGATCTTCATGCCTCGACGACCTCCACCTCGAGGTGCGGCTCGATCTGGTCGCGGTCGATGAGCGCCGGCCAGTACGCGACGACGTCCTGCACGCGCGGCCTTCCGCCGGCGAAGCCGGTCACGGTGGGCGGACCGGCGAGGATCAGCGGGGCGAGCTCACGCGTGAAGCGCTCGACCGGTGCGCGGTCGGCGGCACGCACGGCGACGCGCAACTCGACCTCCGGCAGGTCCGGCGGCGGTGGCCCGGCGAGCGCTCCGTGCGTCGCGTTCCAGCCGACGAACTCGGTGCGGATCTCGTCGAAGCGAAGGCCGAGGCGCTCGAGGCGGGCGCGCAGCACGCGGTCCGCGGCCTGTGCCTTCGCGACGGGGTCGGGCCAGCCGTAGACGAGCGTGCCGACCGCCTTGTAGCCGGCGGAGTACGAGATCGACACTTTGAGGCGGTCGGTGCGCGGCCGCCCGCGAACGCCGCTCACGCGCACGCGGTCCGGCCCCTCCTGTTCGAGGCGGATCGTCGTGAAGTCCGCGACGGCGTCCGGCGTGATGTAGGCGTGCGGATCCCCCATCTCGTAGACGAGCTGCTCGGTGACGCCGTGGACGTCCACGCGTCCGCCCGTGCCGTCGTGCTTGGTGACCACGAAGGAGCCGTCGGGGCTCGCCTCGATGATCGGGAAGCCGACGTCGGCGAGATCCGGCACCGTCTCCCAGCCGACGAGCGTGTTGCCGCCGCTCGCCTGGGCGCCGCACTCGTTGATGTGGCCGGCGACGATGCCAGCGGCGATGCGGTCCCAGTCGTCCTCGCCCCAGCCGAACGCCTGCATCATCGGCGCGTACGTGAGGGCGGTGTCGGTCGAGCGGCCGGTCACGACGATCGTCGCCCCCCGCTCGAGCGCCTCGACGATCGGCCGCGCGCCGATGTAGGCGTTGGCGCTCTGCACCCGGTCGAGCACGCTCTCCAGAGGCTCCCCCGTGTCGAGGTTCGCGAGCGCGTGACCGGCTCCCAGCAGATCGGGAAGCCGCTCCAGGATGTCGTCGCCGTGGATGGCGCCGATGCGCGCGCGGCCACCCACGCCCGCCGCGCGCGCCGCCTCGACGAGCGCGTCGCGGCACCCGGGCAGGTTCACGCCGCCCGCGTTCGTGACGACGCGGACGCCCTTGGCGACGCAGTCCGGCAGGATCTCCCGCGCCAGCGGAACGAAGTCCCGCGCGTAGCCCTGGGACGGATCGCGCGAGCGCTGTTTCTGCAGGATCGACATCGTGACCTCGGCGAGGAAGTCGAGCATCAGGATGTCGATCGGACCACGGCGCACCTGTTCCACGGGTGCGCTCAGGAGGTCGCCCCAGAAGCCCTGTCCGGAGGCGATGCGGAGGCGCTGGCTCGCTGGCATTCGGTGTCTCGGCTCGGTTCGTGGCGCGGCGTTCCGCCGGGTCGCCGGCAATGTAGGGCGTGCGCCGTTGGAGGCAAAGGCGCGCAGCAGCGGTGGCCCCCCGCCGAACGCGACGGTCCAACCGCGCCGGCGGACGGCCGGCGACGAGCGGGCGACGGACGGCGGACGACTGGCGGACTTGCGGCGCGCACTTCCGCCGGGATGCAACGGTCGGAGCCCCCCGCGGCGACCAAGATTCGAGGGATCGCCGGCGGGCGTGTCGCCCCGCCTCCGCGATTCGTGCTTCGGCGCCCCGCGCGCGCCTCCGCGACCGGGGTACGCCGTGAACCGCTCGTCCACGAACGGGTGACCCATGAGCCGCATGCTCCACGACGTGAGATTCGCGCTGCGCACCCTCGCCCGGCGCCCCGCCTTCGCCGCGAGCGCGATCGTGACGCTCGCCCTCGGGGTCGGTGCGACGACGGCGATCTTCAGCGTGCTGAACGGCGTCGTGCTGCGGCCGCTGCCCTTCCCGCAGGCCGACCGCGTCGTCGCGCTCGCGAGGACGGACCGATCGCAGCCGGGAGCCGACGAGGAGAGCTCCGTGTCGCCGATGGACCTCGGCGACTGGGACGCGCCCTCCTCTTCGCTCGGCGCGATGGCGCTCTACCGCCCGCGCAGGTTGACGCTCACGGCGACGAGCCCGGCGGAGCTGATCCCCGGAGCGAACATCACGCCGGCGCTGTTCCGCGTCTTCGAGGCGCCGCTCGTGCTGGGCCGCACCTTCACGCCCGAGGAGATGGCGCCGAACGGCCCGAACGTCGCGATCGTCGGCTACGGCTTCTGGAAGGAGCGGCTCGGCGGGCGGCCGGACGCGATCGGCGGCTCGCTCGACCTCTTCGGCGAGCGCTACCGGGTGGTGGGCGTCGCCGCGGCGGGCTTCGATTTTCCGGAGCACGCCCGCGTCTGGCTGCCGGAGCAGAACGACCCCGCCCACTGCGGCCGCGGCTGCGTCTACATGAGCGCCGTCGCGCGGCTGGCGCCGGGCGCGACGCTGGAGCAGGCGAAGGCGGAGATGACGGCCGTAGCCGCCCACGTGGAGGAAGCGTACCCGGGCAGCAACCGGAACGTCGGCGTGCACGTCGCGCGCCTGCAGGACGCGCTCGTCGGCTCCGCGAAGGAAGCGCTCCGCCTGCTCTTCGCCGCCGTCTCGCTCGTGCTGTTGATCGCGTGCGCCAACGTGGCCAACCTGCTGCTGGCGCGGGGCGCGACCCGACGCGAGGAGGTGGCGGTGCGCACGGCGCTCGGCGCGGGACGACGTCGCATCATTTCGCAGCTCCTCACCGAGAGCGCGCTGATCGCGCTGCTGGGCGGCGTGCTGGGAGTCGTGCTCGCGTGGCTCGGCGTGAACGCGCTGCACGCCTTCTCGCCCGGCGACATCCCACGGCTGGAAGAGGTGCGGGTCAGCGGAGCGACGCTGGTCTTCGCGCTCGGCCTGGTGGGGGCGACGACGCTCCTCTTCGGCGTCGTCCCGGCGCTGCAGCTCTCCGGCGCCTCGCCCGCGCACGCGCTACGCGAGGGCGGCCGAGGGGGCGCCGGATCGAGCGAGCGCGGCATCGGCCGCGCCGCGCTGCTGGTCGCCGAGGTGGGCCTCTCGCTGGTGCTGCTCGTGGGCGCGGGCCTGCTGCTGCGCAGCTTCGCCAAGCTGACCTCCGTGGATCCCGGCTACCGCACCGACCACCTCGTGCAGTTCGCGCTCAACCTGCCGGCCGCCCGCTCGGAGCCGGAGCGGGCGACGCCGTTCTGGGATGAGCTCGAGGCGCGGCTCGCGGCGCTGCCGGGCGTGAGCGGGGCCGCCGTCACGGTGGGACTCCCGCTCTCCCGGACGACGATCTTCTCCAGCTTCAAACGGCTGGACGCGCCGCCGCCGAAGCCGGGCGAGGAGCCGGTGGCGCTGCTGCAGTTCATCAGCCCGGACTACCTGAGGACGCTGCAGATCCAGCTCCTGCGCGGCCGCGGCGTCGAGGCGCGCGATCGCCAGAACGCGGTGCCGGTGGCCCTCGTGAACCGCGCCGCCGCCGCGAAGTTCTGGCCGGGAGAGGATCCCCTCGGAAAGCAGATCGACGTCGGCGTCTCGATGGGGTACCCCGACACGCTGCCCCGCACCATCGTCGGCCTCGTCGGCGACACGCGACCGATCAGCGTCGATCGTCCGCCCGAGCCGGAGATCTACGTCCCGATCGCGCAGGCCGGCCCCGGCTTCGGTCAGATCGTGCTGCGCACGGCGGAGAGGCCCGCGACGACGCTCGCGGCCGCGCGCGCCGAGGTCCGCCGCCTCGAGCCGGGCGCGCCGCTGCGCGACCCCGGCACCATGGACGAGCTCCTTTCCAGGGACCTCGCGCGACCGCGCTTCATGCTGCTCCTCGTCGGCATGTTCGCGGTCCTCGCCGCGACGCTCGCCGCGATCGGGATCTACGGCGTCGTCGCGTATCTCGTCTCCGGACGCACGCGCGAGATCGGCGTACGGATGGCGCTCGGCGCGACGACGGGCGGGATCATGGCGCTCATCATGCGACAGGGACTCGCGCCGGCGCTGCTCGGGGTCGCGATCGGGGTGGGCGGGAGCCTGCTCACGGCGGGTCTGCTGCGAACCCAGCTCTACGGCATCCCGCCGGGCGATCCGCTGACCCTGGCGGCCGCCGGCGTGCTGCTCGTAGGGGTCGCCGCCTTCGCGTGCGCGCTCCCCGCGCGCCGCGCCGCCCGCATCCCGCCCGCGTCGGCGCTGCGCTCCGAGTAGCCTCCGCCGGCTCCGTACATCGTGCGGCTCCGTGCGTCGCTCGGCTCGTGCAGCGTGCGACTCGTACGTCGTGCGGCTCAGTACTTCGTTTCGAGGCCGAGCACGAGGCGGGCGGTGTCGCGGGCGATGAGCAACTCCTCGTCGGTGGGGATGACCCACGCGTGCAGCCGGGATGCGTCGGTCGAGATGCGGCCGGCGCTGCCGACGGCGGCGGCGTTGGCGTCGTCGTCGATCTCGAGCCCCGCCCACTCGAAGCCCTCCAGGATGCGGCGCCGAACGGAGGGCGCGTTCTCGCCGATGCCTCCGGTGAGCACGACGGCGTCGGCGCCGCCCATCGCGGCGAGGTAGGCGCCGATGTACTTGCGGGCGCGGTAGGCGAAGATGTCGATGGCGAGGCGCGCGCGGCGGTCCTGGTGCGTCTCGACCTCGTCGAGCAGGTCGCGCATGTCGTGGGTCAGGCCGGAGATGCCGAGCAGACCGGACTGTCGGTTGAGCAGGGACTCCACCTCAGCCGCGGACCACCCTTCCTTGCCGGCCAGCCAGCTCACGACGGCGGGGTCGACGTCGCCGGAGCGCGTCCCCATCACCAGCCCCTCCAGGGGCGTGAAGCCCATCGAGATGTCGACGGAGTTGCCGCCGCGGATGGCGCAGGCGGAGCAGCCGTTGCCCAGGTGGAGCGAGACGAGGTGCGTGTCCTCTCGCGTGCGGCCGGTGAGGCGGCGATAGCGCCACGCGACGTAGCGGTGCGACGTCCCGTGGAAGCCGTAGCGGCGGATCCGGTGCCGCCGGTAGATCGAGTACGGGATCGCGTACAGGAACGCGTGCTCGGGCAGCGTCTGGTGGAACGCCGTGTCGAAGACGGCCGCCTGCGGCGTCGTCGCGCCGAGCAGCGCGCGCACGGCGCGGATGCCGCGGATGTTGTACGGGTTGTGAAGCGGCGCGAGCTCGATGGTGCGCTCCTCGAGACGCTGCAGCACCGCGTCGTCGACCAGCACCGACGCGTGGAACGCCTCGCCGCCATGCACGACGCGGTGGCCGACCGCGTGGATGTCGGCGAGGCCGCCGATACCGGTCTCCGTCTCCGGCGCGACGAGCCAGTGCAGCAGCCAGTCGACGGCTGCGGGGATGTCGCGCAGCAGGGCCGTGTGGCGGGTGAGGGCGGCCGCGTCCTGCACCGTGACGACTGCGGCGCCGCCAATGTGCTCGATGGCGCCGCCCGCGAGGCGCCGGTCGCCGTCGGACGCCATCGCCTCGGCGTCCGTCGCGACCAGCTCGAACTTGAGGGAGGAGGATCCGACGTTGAGGACGAGGACGTTCATGCGCCCGAACCGATCGGCCCGGACCGCGCTCAGCCGCCGCCGGCAGGGGGCGCCTGCGCCGGCGGGGATGCTCCACGCCCGTCCAGATCGCCCCAAGGGCCGAGATGAGGACCCGGGTTGTGCAGCGCGGCGCGCAGCGCGGCGCCGAGGACGGCGCGGCTCCGTTCCGGGTGGATGATGGCGTCGACGAAGCCGCGAGCGGCGGCGTAGCGGGCGTCGAGCTGCTCGTCGTAGTCGGCGCGCATGGTCTCGATGCGTTCGCGCAGCGCGGCGTCCGGCTGCTTGCCCTCGCGCTTGAGTTCGTCGAGCTGCGCGCCGAAGACCGCCATGACGGCGCTGTCGCCCTCCATCACGCCCATGCGGCCGGTCGGCCAGGTGAAGATGAAGTCCGGATCGAAGCCCTGGCCGGCCATGGCGTAGTAGCCGGCGCCGGACGCGTGATTGATCGTGAGCACGAGCTTCGGCACCGTCGCCGTCGCCATCGCCTCGACGAAGCGCGCCCCCGCCCGGATGATGCCGGAGTGCTCCGCGTCCGGCCCCACCATGAAGCCGCTCACGTCCTGCACGAACAGGATCGGCACCCGCAGCCGGTTCATCGTGTCGAGGAAGTAGGCGACCTTCTCCGCGCTGTCCGCGTAGACGATGCCGCCGAACTTGGGCGGCCCGCCGTGCGGATCCTTAAGCATCCCGCGCGCGTTGGCGATCACGCCGACCGGCGCCCCCTCGAGGCGCGCGGTGCCGCAGATCATCTCCGGCGCGAAGTCCGCCTGGAACTCGTCGAACTCGCCGCCATCGAGGAGGCATGCGAGCACCGCGCGCGTGTCGTACGGCTGGCGGTGGTCGGGAGGAAGAAGGTCGTAGAGCTCGGCGGGCTCGCGCCCCGGCGGGCGCCGCTCGCCGAGCGCGGCGGGGGCCGTGTACGGCAGCTCGGCGACGAGGGTCCGGATGCGGTCGACGCAGGCGCGGTCGTCCGCGACGCGGTAGTGCGCCACGCCGCTGATCGCGTTGTGCATCCACGCGCCGCCCAGCTCCTCGGCGCCGACCGACTGCCCCGTGGCACCCTTCACGAGGTTCGGCCCACCGAGTCCCATGAAGCTCGTGCCCTCGACCATCAGGATCACGTCGGACAGCGCCGGCAGGTAGGCGCCACCGGCGATGCACGGCCCCATCACCGCCGCCACCTGCGGCACGTGGAGATAGCGCCGCATGATCGAGTTGTAGTAGAAGATCCGGCTCGCGCCGTACTGCCCCGGGAAGACACCGCCCTGGTACGGCAGGTTCACGCCCGCGGAGTCGACCAGGTAGACGATCGGGATGCGACAGCGCATCGCGATCTCCTGCGCCCGCAGCATCTTCGTGATCGTCTCCGGCCACCACGAGCCCGCCTTCACCGTCGCGTCGTTGGCGACGACGACCGCCGGACGACCCGCGATCTCCGCCAGCCCCGTGACCACGCCGGCCGCCGGCGCCTGCCCCTCGTAGCGGTCGTGCGCGACGAGAAGGCCGATCTCCAGCAGCTCCGTCCCACGGTCGACGAGCAGCGCGATCCGCTCCCGCGCCGTGAGCTTCCCCTGCGCGTGCTGGCGCTCGACCTTCTCCGCACCGCCCCCCTCGCGGATACGCGCCTCCAGCTCGCGCACCTCGGCCGTCAGCCGGCGCAGTCGGGAGGCCCGCGCGCCGGGCACGCCGCCCTCCCCCTGCCCGCCGGCCGCGGTGCCGCCGGCCGCCGCGACGGATCCCCCGCTCTTCCGGCTCACGCCGCCGGCGCCCCGGGCGCCGCGCTCAGCGGACCGCCTCGACTTCGCGGTCACGGCCGTGCTCCGCGAACCACTCCCGCACGTATTCGATCGGCTCGCTCGTCGGCGTGCCCGGGCCGAAGATGCGGCCCACGCCGAGGCCGCGCAGCTCCGCCGCGTCGTCCTCCGGGATGATCCCGCCGCCGGTGAGGAGGATGTCGTCGGCGCCCTCCTCGCGCAGCAGCTCGAGCACGCGCCGAAAGAGCGTCATGTGCGCGCCCGAAAGCACCGACAGCGCCACGACGTCCACGTCCTCCTGGATCGCGGCGCCGACGATCATCTCCGGCGTCTGGTGCAGGCCGGTGTAGATCACCTCGAAGCCGGCGTCGCGGAAGGCGCTCGCGATCACCTTGGCGCCGCGGTCGTGCCCGTCCAGCCCCGGCTTCCCAACCAGCACTCGGATCTTCCGTTCAGCCATCGCAGTGCGCTTGAAGTGGTTCGAGCACGCCCGCACTCCGGCGGGCCCAAAGCACCCGAACGTAGCGAGAACGCGCCGAATTCAGCAAGCCGCCGAAGCTGGCCTGGCGGCCAGGGAAGCCGGCCTGACGGCCGGGGAAGCTGGCCTGGCGGCCAGGGAAGCTCGCGCTGGCGCGCGAGGGAAGCCGGCCTGGGGGCCGGGGACCGCCTGCGGCGGGGAAGCCGGCCTGGCGGCCGGGGTCCCGCCTGCGGCGGCTTCCCTCGCGGCAACGCGAGCTTCCCCGCGCCCCCGCGCGGACCCGCCGCCAGGCGGCTTCCCTCGCGCGCCAGCGCGAGCTTCCCTCGCGCGTCAGCGGGAGCTTCCCTCGCGCGTCGGCGCGAGCTTCCCTTGCGCCACCGGCGCAAGCGTTCGGGCAATCGCGATCAGGCGCGGCGAATCGTGCCGCAGCAACGAGCCGTCCCAGTCGCCGTAGTAGGCGAGGCGGGCGAAGCCGGCCTCGCGCAGCAGGCGGTCGATCTCCGTCGCGGTGCGCAGCCGCAGGGCGTGCCGCTTCTCGCCCGAGCGCTCGTCGCGGCGCCACCGCAGGCGCTCGTGGCTGATGCCGGTGACGGGGTCGAAGCGGCGTCGCACGCGCACCTCCGTCCCGTCCGGCAGCGTCCAGTGGTCGCGCCGCGCGTAGGCGGCGATCACGTCGTCGCGGTGCATCGTCTCCAGGAGCAACGCGCCGCCGGGGCGCAGAACGCGCCGCGCCTCCGCGAGGGCGCGCACGTCCTCCGCGTCGTCGAGGAAGAGGCCGACGCTGGTGAAGACGTCGACGACGGCGTCGAAGGCGCCGTCGCGGAAGGGCAGCGCACGCAGGTCGGCGGCGGCGACGCGCGCGGGGCGGGCCCGCTCGAGCAGCGGCAGCGAGCGGTCCGCGCCGAACGCATCGGCGCCCGCTTCGGCGAACAGCTTCAGGTGACGCCCCCAGCCGCACGGCACGTCGAGGAGGCGCGCCCCCACCGGGAGGCCGAGCAGCTCGCGCATCGAGCCGACCTCGTGCCGGCTCTCCGCCTCCGGAAAGAGCGGCGCGTGCAGGTCGAAGTAGGCGTCGTCGAAGAATCCGCGCGACCACCCGCGTCCGGCGGGGCCGCCCGCGGCGTCGCGCTCACTCACTGCCTTCGCCCTCGTCGACGCGCTCGGGGATGGCCTCGAGGCGCAGCGCCACCCGGTCGATGCGGCGGCCGTCCATGGCGACGACCTGCATGCGCCCCTTGTCGAACAGCACTGCCTCGCCGCCGTGCGGCACGCGGCCGAGCCGCCCCATGACGTAGCCGCCCACGGTCGTGAAGTCCTCCTCCGGCAGCGCGAGGCCGTAGCGCTCGTTCAACTCGGCGAGCGGCACGGCGCCGTCCAGGTAGATCTCGCCCGTCTCCGTCTCCACGATCGCCGGCGCCTCGGGCTCCTCGTGCTCGTCCTGGATCTCGCCCACGATCTCCTCGACGACGTCCTCCAGCGTCACGATGCCAGCGGTGCCGCCGAACTCGTCGACGACGGCGACCATGTGCAGGCGCGCCTGCTGCATCTCGCGCAGCAGCGCCTCGATCGGCTTGCTGTCCGGAACGAAGGAGAGCTCCCGGATCAGCGGCGCGATGGCGCCCGCGCCGGTGCGCTGCGCGCGCCACACGTCGCGCGCCAGCAGCACGCCCACGATCTGGTCGAGCGATTCGCGATAGACCGGGATGCGGGAGTGGCCGGCCTCCAGGATCAGCTCCGCCGCGGCATCGATCGTCGCCTCCTCCGGCAGCGCCACGACGTCCGTGCGCGGCGTCATGATCTCGCCGGCGGCAGTCTCCGAGAGGTCGAAGATGCCGCGGATCATCTCCACCGGCTCGTTCGCCAGCAGGCCGTGCTCGTGGCTCTGGGCCACGAGCATCTCGATCTCCTCGGGCCGGTGCACGCGCTCGGCGCCGTGCGGCGGCTTGAGCCCGATCAGCCGCAAGAGCTGGTTCGCGGCCCCGTTCAGCAGCCAGATGAACGGCGTGAAGAGCCGGGTGAAGGCGATCAGCGGCCCGGCCGTCCACATCGCGACCTCTTCCGGGAGCACGATCGCCAGGTACTTCGGCGCCTGCTCGCCGATCACGATGTGGAGCGCGGTGACGATCGCGTAGGCGACGCCGATCGCCACGCCGTGCGAGGCGATGACGTCGAACGGCGGTGCCAGCCGGCCGAACACCCCCAGGAAGAGCGACGCCAGCGTCGCCTCGCCGACGAAGCCGAGCGCGATCGAGGCGAGCGTGATGCCGAGCTGCGTCGCGGAGAGGTAGTGATCGAGGCGGGCCATCGCCTTGCGCGCGAAGCGCGCCCGGCGCCGGCCCGTCCGCGCCAGCGCTTCGATCCGGGTGCGCCGCGACGCGACGAGCCCGAACTCCGCGGCGACGAAGAAGCCGTTCGCGAGGACGAGGAGGAGGACGACGCCGAGGCGGACGACGACGTCGCCGGAGGATAACGGGGCCGGTTCCATGAACGGACGCGGGTGGAGGATCGAGGCTTGGCGGGTCGCTGACCCGCTAGAAGAAGATCGGCTCCTTGAAGGAGCCGTAGACCTCCTCGAGCGAATGGCGAATCTCGAACAGGGTGGCGCGAGCGCGCACCGCCTCCAGCATCGGCTCGATCACGTTCACGCCTTCGCGCGCGGCGCCGCTCAACGCCGCGAGCGTGCCCGCGACGTCGCCTTCGTCGCGCTCACCGCGCAGCCGCGCCAGGCGCTCGCGCTGCCGGCGCTCCGACGCTTCCGTCACCTTCAGGATCTCGATCTGCGAATCGTCGCCGCCCTGCACGAACGCGTTCACGCCCACGACCGTCCGGTCGCCTGCCTCGATCTCGCGCTGCTGCGCCTCGGCGCTACGCGCGATCTCGCGCTGGAAGTAGCCCTCCTCGATTCCCGCCACGACGCCGCCGATGCGGTCGACCTCCTCGAAGATCGCCTCCGCCTCGCGCTCGAGCCGGTCCGTCGTGGCTTCCACGTAGTAGGAGCCCGCGAGCGGGTCGATCGTGTCGGCCACGCCGGTCTCGTACGCGAGCACCTGCTGCGTGCGCAGCGCGATGCGGACCGCCTTCTCCGTCGGCAGCGCCAGTGTCTCGTCCATCGAATTCGTGTGCAGGGACTGCGTGCCGCCCAGCACCGCCGCCATCGCCTGGTAGGCGACGCGAACAATGTTGTTCTCCGGCTGCTGCGCGACCAGGCTGACCCCCGCCGTCTGCGCGTGCGTGCGCAGCCGCCACGACGCCTCCCGCTTCGCGCCGTAGCGCTCCCGCAGCCGCCGCGCCCAGATCCGACGGGCGGCTCGGAACTTCGCGATCTCCTCGAAGAAGTCGTTGTGGACGTCGAAGAAGAAGGAGAGCTGTGGGGCGAATTCGTCCACGTCGAGCCCGCGCGCGATCCCCCGCTCCACGTACTCGAAGCCGTTGCGCAGCGTGTACGCCAGCTCCTGCCCCGCCGTCGCGCCCGCCTCACGGATGTGGTAGCCGCTGATCGAGATCGGATTGTACTTCGGCGCCTTCGCCGCGCACCACTCGAACATGTCCACGATCAGCTTCAGCGCGGGCTCCGGCGGGTAGAGCCACGCGTGCTGCGCCATATACTCCTTCAGGATGTCGTTCTGGACCGTCCCCCGCAGCTTCTCCGATGCGACCCCCTGCCGCTCCGCCGCCACCACGTAGAACGCGAACAGGATGATCGCCGGCCCGTTGATCGTCATCGACACGGACACCTCGTCCAGCGGAATGCCGTCGAAGAGCGTCTCCATGTCGTCCAGGCTCGACACCGCCACGCCGCACTTGCCCACTTCGCCCAGCGAGCGCGGATGGTCCGAGTCGTAGCCCATCAGCGTCGGGAAGTCGAACGCCACCGACAACCCCGTCTGGCCGTGCTCCAGCAGATAATGGTAGCGCGCGTTCGTCTCCTCCGACGTACCGAATCCCGCGAACTGCCGCATCGTCCACAGCCGCGTTCGGTACATCGTCGTGTACGGCCCTCGCGTGAACGGGTACTCCCCCGGAAACCCGAGCGCGTCCACATAGTCGTCGCCCGCCACGTCCAGCGGCGTGTACAGCGGCGCGACCGGCGCCCCCGACAACGTCGTGAACGGCGACTCCCGCTTCGGCACCGCGCCGTAGGCACGCTCCCACGCAGCCAACTGCTCGCGTACCGCCGCCAGCTCGCGCTCACGCTCCGCCAGCCGCTGCTCCAGATCCGCGCCCGTCGCCACTTCCCGCTCCGTCACGCCCATGGTCGTCGTCCGATCCCGGTTCCGTTTCCCTCGACCCCCTACCCGTGCGACCCCACCCGTGCGACCCCCACCCCTAGCCTCCTCCACTCGTGCGACCGTCGGAACTACCCCGTCACCGCTCGCACGATTCGCTCCGCCACCTCGTAGGGCGTCTCCGCCCCGGACTCCAGTCCGAGCCGCGACGCCTCCAGCATCTCCTGCCCCACCGCCCACGCCCGCTCCCGGATCTCCCGCTCCACCGCCTGCCGCACCCGCTGCTCCGTCCGCTCCCGCTGCCGCCGCATCCCCTCGCCCGAGGTCCGCAGCCACGCCCGGTGACGGTCCAGGGTGGCGTGCAGCTCGTCGACTCCGTCACCGGATTCGGCCGACGTGCGTAACACGGGTATATCCCATGGGTTGCCATCCTCCACTTCATCCACTTTGTCATGGGCGGCCTCCGGAGGCGCGGTCCGCGCCGCGGCACGCCGGAAGTCGACGCCATGGTGGGCAGGGACGCGGCGGAACGTGCGGCCGGCCTTGAGGTGGAGCTGCATCTCGATCTCGCGCGCGAGCCGCTCGGCGCCCGGCCGATCGGCCTTGTTGACGACGAAGACATCGGAGATCTCCATGAGTCCCGCCTTCATCGCCTGCACGGAATCGCCCGACTCCGGGGTGAGGACGACGACGGTGGTGTCCGCGGCGGCGGCGATGTCGAGCTCGGACTGACCGACGCCGACCGTCTCGAGGAGGATGCGGTCGAAACCGAAGGCGTCCATGACGTCGGCGACCTCGCGCGTGGTCAGGGCGAGGCCGCCGAGCGAGCCGCGGGTGGCCATGGAACGGATGAAGACGCCGCGGTCCGTGGCCGCATCGTTCATGCGGATGCGATCGCCGAGCAGCGCGCCGCCGGTGAACGGCGAGCTGGGATCGACGGCGACGACGCCGACGGTTTCGTCGCGCCCGCGGTAGCGCTCGATGAGCGCGGCGGTGAGGGAGGACTTCCCCGCCCCGGGCGGGCCGGTGAGCCCGATGCGGTGAGCGCGCCCGGTGAGCGGGTGCAGCGCGCGCAGCAGGTCGCGGTAGCCTGCGCGCCCGTCCTCGACGATCGAGATCGTGCGGGCGAGCGCGACGCGCCGCCCCGCGCGAAGATCGTCGAGGAGGCGCTGGATCGGGATGTTCGTGCCGGTCGCCATGGCGAACAAGATGTCGGCGAGGGTGGCACAGGGTCAAACGGCGCGGCGATCGGGCGGGGGGACCGATGAGGTCCCGAACAGGTTGACGGCCGGGGGTAGGTCGTCCACAGAATGAGGAGTTAGCTCCGTGGTCATTCCCCGATCGTCATGGAGGCTCCATGTCCGACAACCACTCGCCCGGCTCTGACCGCCGCACCTTCCTCACCCGCGTGGGCGCCGGCGCCGCGGCGCTCGGTTTCGGCGCGGCCGCGCCCGCCTCGCTCGCGGCGGCCGACCCGAACCTCCTCGCCGCGGCGCTGCGCGGCGCGGGCACCGGCGTCGACCCCGCCCTCGAGGCGTGGTTCAAGCGCATCAACGGCAAGCATCGCGCGGTGTTCGATGCACCGGGTATGAACAGCGGGTTCCCGGCGATCTTCCCGCGCGTCTACCTGATCACGATGAACCAGACGTACGGGACGAAGGACGCCGACAACTCCGTCGTGCTGATCCTGCGCCACGAGGCGATCCCGATGGGAATGCAGGACGCGATGTGGGCGAAGTATCCGTTCGGCGAGGAGATGGGCGTGAAGGACGGAGAGGCGCCGGCGAAGCGCAACGTCTACGCGACGATCGAGGGCCTGCCCCTCCCCGGTCTGGGCGTGAATGAGCTCCTGAAGAGCAACGTGCTCGTGGGCGTCTGCAACATGGCGCTCACGGTCGCGAGCGCGCACTTCGCGCAGAAGATGAATCTCGATGCCGCCACCGTGAAGCAGGAATGGATCGACCACCTGCTGCCGGGCGTCCAGGTCGTCCCCTCCGGCGTCATGGCCGTCGGCCGCGCCCAGGAGGAGGGCTGCGGCTACGTGTTCGCGGGCTAGCCCGCGGCCGCGGCGCTCAGGCTGAAGGCGACCGCGCCTCCGATTCGCCGTTCCCGCGCCGCTGCCGCGGGGGCGCCCGGGTCGGAGGCGCGGCGCTTTCCCGCCCCCGCCTTCTCCCGGTCACCTTCCTGCCCTTCCTCACTCCTCGGGGTGCGACGGCAACCCCTCCCCGCGCGGCCGGATGCGGCGCGCGTGGCGGAGCGGGTTCTCCAGCAGGTGGGACGGGAGCAGGAAGACGAGCACGAAGAAGACGAGCGAGACGAAGAGGCCGCCGGCGAGGATCCAGGCGTTGCGCAGGGCGACGAAGGTGATCGACGCGATGAGCGCGCCGCCGAGCGCGAAGATGCTGAGCAGCACGCGTCGCACCTGCAGCAGCAGGAAACGTTCGCCCTGCCGCATGTCCTGCGGGTGGAAGCGGACGCGCAACTCCTCCCGCTCCGCCCGCCTGAGCAGCTCCGGCAGCGCGGTGATGGCGACGCCGGCGTCGCCGAGGAAGCGGCGCACGATCGTCTGCGTGGCGGCGCTCGCGGCGCCGCTCCCGCCGCCGGCGCGCAGCAGCTCGCCCTTCATGCGCTGCACCACGCGGCGCGTCACGTCGAGGCCGGCGAAGTCGGGGTCGTAGCGGTAGCCGATCCCCTCGAGGAGGGCGGCCGCGCGGAAGAAGTACACCAGCTCCTGCGGCAGCACGAGCGGCCACGTGTAGAACGTGTCGAGGATGTCGGCGACCATCTCCTGGACGCGCTGCGTGCCCAGATCGCGCGCGCGCTCGACGATGGCGAGGATCTCGCCGGCCGCTTCGCGCACCTCGCGCCGCGAGATGTCGGGATCGATCATGCCGAGCTCGTACATCTCGGCGATCATGGCGTCGAGGTCTTCGCGGCCGGTGGCGAGTGCGATGCGCAGCAGTCGGTCGCGCGTAGGGTGATTGAGGTGGACGACCATTCCCCAGTCGATGAAGACGATGCGGCCGGCCGGGTCGAGCAGGATGTTGCCCGGGTGCGGATCGGCGTGCAGGAAGCCGTCGATCAGCATCATCCGGAGATAGACCTCGCTCAGCGTGTCCATCAGGCGGTCGAGACTCAGCTCGCCGGACTCGAAGCGCGGCCCGAGGTGATCGACCTTGTCGCCGTCGATCCACTCCATCACCAGCACGCGACGGGTCGTGAACTCGGGGAAGACCTCCGGGGCCCGCACGCGCGCATCGGCGCTGAAGTTGTGCCGGAAGCGCTCGATGTGGCGCGCCTCCATGCGAAAGTCCATCTCCTCCCGGATGCGCACGCTGAACTCGCGGACGACGCTGGTCAACGCGCGCACGTGGTGGTTCGGGAAGAGCGTGTTGAGGAGGAAGAGCGCGCGGAAGGAGATGTCGAGGTCGAGCGCGACGAGCTGCTCGACGTGCGGCCGCAACACCTTCACGGCCACGGCGCGCCCCTCGACGCTCGCGCGGTGCACCTGGCCGAGGCTCGCCGCCGCGACCGGCTCCCGCTCGAAGTGGTCGAACAGCTCGTCCATCGGACGTTTCAGCTCCGAGGCGAGCACCGCCTCGATCGCGGCGGCAGCGTCCGGCGGCACGCGGTCCTGCAGCCGCGTCACCGCGGAAAGGTACGGCTCCGGCAGGATGTCGGCGCGCGCGCTGAACACCTGCGCCAGCTTGATGAAAGTGGGGCCGAGCGCCGCGATGGTGTCCGTCAGCCGCTCGGCGCGCCGCACGTGGGTCTCGTACGCGACGGCGCGAGGACGCCCGAAGAAGATCCAGCGCCGGCGATCGCGCAGGAAGGCGACGACGAACGGACCGAGCCCGCGGAACACCATCGCCGCGCGGCGCCACCGCTTCATAGCAGCAGCCGCGTCGCGAGGCCGAGGAGCAGGAAGAAGCCGCCGAGGTCCGTCAGCGTGGTGACGAAGACGGAGGACGCCACGGCCGGATCGATGCCGATGCGGTCGAGCAGGATCGGCACGAAAGCGCCGCCCAGGGACGCGATGATCAGGTTGCCCCACATGGATAGCAGTACCACGAAACCGAGGACGAAGTTGCCCAGCCACCAGTAGCTGGCCAGCCCCGCAATGGTGCCGAGCACGACTCCGTTGAACATGCCGACGAGCAGCTCCTTGCCCACCACCCCCCAGCGCTCGAGGGAGCTGTCCTCTCCCAGCGCGAGGCGCCTCACCGTCACCGCGAGCGCCTGCGTCGCCGCGTTGCCGCCCATCCCCGCGATCACCGGCATGATCGCCGCGAGCACCGCCGCCTCCGCGATCGACTCGCGGTAGATGTAGACGACGAACGCGGCCAGCACCGCGGTGCCGAGGTTGACGAAGAGCCACGGCAGCCGGCTGCGCACGGCGTCCCACCAACCGCCGCGCACCTCTTCGTCCGCGGTGACCCCGGCGAGGCGGAGCAGGTCCTCCGTCTGCTCGGCCTCGATCACGTCCATGACGTCGTCCCACGTGATGCGGCCCAGCAGCACGTGGTCGGCGCCCACGACGGGAATCGACGGCACGTTGTAGCGCGCCATCAGACGTCCCACATCCTCCTGGTCGAGCGTCACGGGCACCGCCGCGACCGGCTCCTCGACCAGCTCCGCCACGCGCTCCTCCGGATCCGCCAGCACCACGTCCTGCAGCGAGACGGTGCCCAGGAGCCGGTGTCGGCCGTCGACGACGAAGATCGCGTAGAAGTCGTCGCCCATCTCACGCGCCTGCCGCCGCACCTCTTCGATCGCCTCCGCCGCCGTTGCCGTGCCCGGGACCGCGACGAGGTCCGTCGTCATCAGGCCGCCGGCGGTGTCCTCCGGGTACTGCAGCAGCCGCTGCAGCCCCATCGCCTCCACGCCCGGCAACGCGGCGAGGACGCGCGCCTGATCCTCCGGCTCCAGGCCGCCGATCAGGTCCGCCGCGTCGTCGTCCGCCAGCGTCGCGACCAGCTCGCCGATGCGCTCCGGATCCAGCGAGGCCAGGATCTCCTCCGGCCGCTCCTCGCTCTCCATCTCCGCGAGCGCCTCCGACGCCAGCTCCGCGGGCAGGAGGTCGAGCAGATAGATCCGGTCCGCCTCGTCGAGCCCCTCGACGACGTCGGCGATGTCGCTCGGGTGGAATTCGGCCAGGTACTCGCCCAGCGTCGCGCCGTCGCCGGCGCGGATCAGCGCGACGACGCGCTCCAGCCGCTCCCGCGCCTCCTCCACCGCCGGTGCCTCGCCGCTCATGCGCGCGCGCTCCCGTCGCCCACCGCCTCGCCTCCCTGAACGGCGGCCGCGTCGGCCTCCGCGGCCGCGACCGCGTCCTCCAGCTCCGCCGGCGTGACCACTCCCGCCGAGAGGATGTAGGTGAACGCCTCCTCGAGCGTCATCGCGAGCGGAACCGTGCGCTCGCGGGACACGATGACGAGCCAGCCGGAGGTCGGGTTCGGCGTCGTCGGCACGAACACGGTAACGGCATCGCGCAAGCGCCGACGCGCGGTTCCCGGCGCCTCGCCCGCTACGAACCCGATCGACCACCGGCCGTCGGCCGGATACTCCACCAGGACGACCTCGCGGAACGCGCTGCGCGAGCCGGAGAACATCGTGCGGACGATGCGGTTGCTCGCGTTGTAGACGCGGCGGGCGAAGGGGATGCGTTCCAGGGAAGCGTGCCAGAAGCCGATCACGCGCGTGCCGATCGTGCGCTCGGCGAGCCAGCCGGCGACGAAGAGCAGGACGAGGAGGAGGAGCAGGCCGAGACCGGGAATGGGGCGCCCGAAGGCGACGTACAGGTAGCGGCCGAGAATCCCGTCGAGCCAGCGGAAGACGTAGACGAGCACGGCGGCCGTGACGCCGGCGGGCGCGACGATGATCAGTCCGGCGATCAGCCGGCGTCGGAGCACCCGCCCCATATCCGCGTAGCTCATTCCCCCACCGCCCTCCTCACGACGCGAGAACGGCGGCCAGGATCCGCTCCTGGGCCGCCCACATCGGACTCTGCTCTCGCCCGTCTTCTTCCGGGTGATCGTGGCCCAGGACGTGGAGCGTGCCGTGGATGGCGAGGCGGGCCAGCTCCTCGCGCAGCGGGATTCCGCGGGACGCCGCCTGCCGCTCCGCCTCCTGCACGCCAATGTAGATGTCGCCGAGCGGAGGCTCGTCCGGACCGGCCAGCGAAAACGCGATCACGTCCGTCGGACGACGGCGCCCGAGCCACGCCTCGTTCAGCCGCTCGATCGTCGCGTCGTCCACCAGTGCAAGCGACAGCTCCGCCTCGGCGACGCCAGCCGCTTCGAGCGCGGCACGCGCGGCGCGCCCCACGAGCCGTCGGGCGTCGGCCGCACCGACGCCGTTGTCCTTCAGCTCCACGTCCCGGCTCACGCGGACGCGGAGACCGCTCATCCGCCGTCGGGGACGGCGCGCCCCGCCGCCCGCGCGCCGGCCGGCTCCGGCGCGTCCGCCTTCCCTCCGCCGCCGGGCGCAGCGTTTCCGGTCGCGTGCCCGGAGCGCCGGCCGTCGCCGTCGGTGGGGGCGCTCGGATAGTCAATGCGCTGGTGGTACATCCCGGCCAGCACGGCGACGAAGGCGCCGTGAATCTCCGTCAGGTCGCGCAGCGTGAGAGGCGCCTCGTCGAGCTGTCTCTGGCGGATCTTGCTGCCGACGATGCGGTCGACCAGCTCGCCGATCCGTTCCGGCGTCGGATCCGGCAACACGCGCGCCGCGGACTCGACTGAGTCGGCGAGCATCGCGATCGCCGTCTCCTTCGAGTGCGGGCGCGGACCCGGATAGGCGAACTGGCTCGGGTCGAGCTTCGCCGAGGGGTCCTGCTCACGCGCGCGATCGTAGAAGAAGCTGATCGACTGGGTCCCGTGATGCTCGGCGATGAACTCCTTGATGCAGCGCGGCAGCTTGTGCTCGTCGGCGAGGCGCGAGCCTTCCTGCACGTGATTGCGCACGATCGCGGCCGAGCTCTGCGGCTTCAGCTTGTCGTGCGGATTGCGGCCGGGCGGCTGGTTCTCGATGAAGTACTGCGGCTTGCCCAGCTTTCCGACGTCGTGATAGTAGACGCCCACACGCGTGAGCAACGCGTTCGCGCCGATCGAGCGTGCCGCCGCTTCGGCGAGGTTCGCCACGCTCAACGAGTGCGAGAACGTGCCCGGCGCCTCGCGCGAAAGCCGCCGCAGCAGCGGATGGTTCAGATCCGACAGCTCCAGCAGGGTCTGGTCCGTCGTGATGCGGGTGAACGACTCGAAGAGCGGCAGCACCGCCATCGCGACCACGCCGCTGCCGATCGCGTTCAGCACGCCGTACGCCGCCGACCAGAGGATCTCCGTTCCGGTGTGCGAGCGCAGCAACCCGAGCGTCAGCGCCGCCGCGGCGTACGCGCCGGCGATGATCGAGACGAAGATCCACGTCTGCGCCCGCCGCCTCACGACGCGCACGCTCAACGACGCCGCGGCGCCGCCGAGCGCCATCGTGTACAGCACGGACACGCCGCCGAACGGCGCCTGCCCTCCGATCAGCAACGCGAGCACGAGGACCAGGTTGAGCGCCATGCGCCCGTCCCACAGCGCCGCCACCACGAGCGCCGGGAGCGCGATCGGGATCAGCTCGTCCGGCAACTCGTTGTGCCCCACGATCGCCGCAACCGCAAGCAGCGCCGCGATCAGCGCGGCGATCGAGAGGACCTGGCGCAGATCCTCGTAGACGGGCGGGCGGAAGAAGTAGAGGAGCAGGCCGAACACGCCGAGGAGGAGCAGGTCGAACAGGAAGCCGCCGATCGCGCGCAGACCGCCCATGCCGCCGCCGAGTTGCCCGAGCGAGGCGAGGTAGTCCCGGTAGGCGCGCAGGCGCTCCAGCTCCGCATCCCGCACCTGCTCGTGGGCGCCGATGATCCGCTCCCCGTTCATCACCTCGCCCTTGATCGTCGGCACCGCGTTGCGAGCGCGCTGCCGCGCCTCCTCCGTCGCCTCCGCATTCAGGCGGAGTGTCGGCGTGAAGAAGCGGATCAGGACCAGCCGCTGCAGCTCCGAGAGCTCCGTCGGCGCCTGCGACGGCAGGTACGCCGAGGCACGGTTGAACAGGTCCGCCTGTGTCAGGATCGAGTCCCGCGACATCAGCACGTCGCGCTCCCCCTGACGGATGCGGAGCTGCTGCGCACCGCTCGCGTCCAGGTCCGACGTCGAAGCGATCCCGCGCGGCAGCTCCGTCTCGACGGCGCGGTCGAGGGAACGCCGCAGCAGGCGGCGGTTCTCCGTTGACCGCAGCGCCCGCACCGCCGCGTCGGTCACGCGGAATCCGCTCGCCTGCAGCACCGCGCGGAGCGCGATGTCGACGGAGTCCGGGCTGCGCGCGGCGGTCGCCGCCGAGTCGAGGCCGGCCATGAAGCCGTTGACGCGGTTGAGCACGGCGTCGACGACGTCGCCCTGGTATTCGAAGTACGGCGGCACTCCCGCCGTCGCCTCCTCCTGCTCCTGGTGGAGCTCGGTCTCGCTCTTGTAGATCGGGAAGGCGACCTTGGCGATGATGTCCTTGTCGGACACCATCCCCTTCTCGAGCACGGGGAAGTCCGGGACCGGCACGACCGGGAAGAGGAGGTGCACCGCGAAGGCGAGCACGATCAGCAGGAGCACGCGTGCGCCGTGGTGGACCACGGCGTCCGGCCAAGGCCGTTCCGGCGGGCCGCTCAGCAGCTGCCGGAATCGACGGAGTCCCGCCCCTTTCTCCAACGCGTCAGCGCTCCCCGGCGTCCGTCGCCGCGGCATCCGCCTCCGCGTCGGCGTACGCTTTCAGGATGTCCTTCACCAGCCGATGCCGCACGACGTCGATCGCGTCCAGGTAGGTCACCTGGATTCCCTCGATTCCGGTGAGGATCCGCTCGACCTCGAGCAGGCCGGAGTCTTCCCGCCGCGGCAGGTCGATCTGCGTCTTGTCGCCCGTGATCACGACGCGCGAGTTCAGGCCGAGCCGCGTCAGGAACATCTTCATCTGCGCCGTCGTGGCGTTCTGCGCCTCGTCCAGGATCACGAACGCGTCGGCGAGCGTGCGCCCGCGCATGTAGGCGAGCGGCGCGATCTCGATCATGCGCGACTCGAGCGCGCGGCGCATCCGGTCGAGCGGCATCATGTCTTCGAGGGCGTCGTAAAGAGGCCGCAGGTAGGGATCCACCTTCTCCTGGAGATCGCCCGGCAGGAAGCCGAGGTTCTCCCCCGCCTCGACGGCCGGGCGCGCCAGGATGATCCGCTTCACCCGGTTCTTGTGCAGCGCGTCCACCGCCATCGCCACCGCCAGGTACGTCTTTCCCGTACCCGCCGGCCCGATCGCGATCACCACGTCGTGCTGCGCGATCGCCTCCACGTACTCCCGCTGCCCCGCCGACTTCGGCGCGATCACCTTGCGCGAGCCCGGGATGACAATGCGGCGCTCGTCCGCCCGCGCGCCCGCCTCGGCCGCCGCGTCGCCGTACGCCGCCGTGACGCCGCCCTCCGCGAGCGACGCTTCGAGCGAGCGTCGGATCTCCTCCGGGCGCACCGCGCTGCCCATGCGCGCCAGCTCGATCATGCGGTGGGCCACCGGGATCGTCCGCTCCACGTCGGCCAGCTCGCCGGAAAGGATCAGGTCGTCGCCCCGCAGGATCACGCGGCACCCGGACAGGCGCGCCAGATCCTGCAGGTTCGAATCGTTCACGCCCGCGAGCAGCAGGTAGTCCGCGCCTTCCGCGGGCAGGCGATGCTGGACCGTCGTCTCCACTCGATGCTCAGCTCCTGTTGTCGTTCACGACCGCGATGTGCAGCTCCCGCAGCTCCTCCGCGGACACCGGCGCCGGCGCCCCCTCGAAGAGGGCGCGCGCGGCCGTCGTCTTGGGAAAGGCGATCACGTCACGCAGGCTGCCCGCCCCCGCGAGCAGCATCACCAGCCGGTCGAACCCGAACGCGAAGCCGCCGTGCGGCGGCGCGCCGTAGCGGAACGCCTCCAGCAGAAAGCCGAACTTCGCCTCCGCCTCCGCGGCCCCCAGCCCCAGCGCACGGAAGATCTGCCGCTGCAGCTCCGGCCGGTGGATGCGGATCGAGCCGCTCGCCATCTCGTTGCCGTTGTAGACCGCATCGTAGGCGCGCGAACGCAGTCCCGCGGCGAAGAGCGCCGCGCGGTCCACTTCCCGCTGATCGTCCGCGGTGAAGCGCAACAGCGCGTCGACGTCGTCCGCGTGCGGGGCGGTGAACGGGTGGTGCGCCGCGACGATCCGCTCCGCCTCGGCGTCCCAGTCGAAGAGCGGGAACTCCGTGATCCACGCCCACGCGTGCCGCCCCGCATCGCGCAGGCCCAGGCGCTGTGCCAGGTGGCGCCGCAGCGCGTCCAGCACCGCTTCCGCTCCACCCAGCCGGTGCGCGTCCGCCGCGCCCCCGTGGCTCTCCGGCACGCGCGTCAGCGTGCGGAAGCGACCGATCACCACGACGAACAGGTCCCCCTCCTGCAGCCCGCTCGCCTCGATGAAGCGTGCCTCGAGCTCGCCCACCAGCGCCCGGGCGAACGGCCCCACAAGACCGTCGGCCGTGCGTCGCAGCCACAGCGCGCCCGCGCCTCCCGCGCTCCGCGCGATCTCGTTCAGCTCGTCGAGCTCGCGGCGGCTGAGCGTCGCCCCGCCGGCTGCACGGATACCCCTGATGCGCTCCCCCGTGCCGGCGGTCGCCGCAAAGAGGCGGAAGTCGCTCCCCTGCAGCAACTCCGTCAGGTCCAGGAACTCCATGCCGACGCGCAGGTCCGGCTTGTCCGTGCCGTAGCGGTCCAGCGCCTCCGCGTACGTGAGGCGTTGGAACGGCGTCGCCAGCTCGACGTCCAGAAGTTCCCGCCACAGCGCGGCGATCATGCGCTCGCCGACCGCGAAGATCTCCTCCTCGCCGGCGAAGGAGAGTTCCGCGTCGATCTGCGTGAACTCCGGCTGCCGGTCCGCCCGCAGGTCCTCGTCCCTGAGGCAGCGCGCGATCTGGAAGTAGCGTTCGTAGCCGGCGACCATCAGGAGCTGCTTGTAGAGCTGCGGCGACTGCGGCAGCGCATAGAACTCGCCGGCGTGCAGGCGGCTCGGCACCAGGTAGTCGCGCGCCCCCTCCGGCGTGCGCCGCGTCAGCATCGGCGTCTCGATCTCGAGGAATCCCTCCTCGGAGAGCGTGCGCCGTACCACCTGCTGCGCCCGGTGCCGGAGCGTGAGCGCGCGCTGCAGCTCCGGCCGCCGCAGGTCGAGGTAGCGGTAGCGCAGCCGCAGCTCTTCGGACGGAAGCTCCTCCTCCGGGTTGCGGGCGACGCCGATCGGCGGCGTCTCCGCGCGCGAGAGTACCTCCAGCTCCCGCACGTGCACCTCCACCTCGCCGGTCTCCATCGCCCGGTTCTCCTGCCCCGGCGGACGGCGCACCACCTCTCCCTCCAGCGACACGACCGTCTCGCTGCCGAGCGCGCCGGCCGACTCCAGCACCTCCGCCGGCGTCCAATCGGGGCCGAGGGAGAGCTGCACGCTTCCGCTGCGGTCCCGCAGCTCGATGAAGAGGAGGCCGCCCAGGTCGCGGCGGCGGTGGACCCATCCCGCCAGGCGCACGTTTCGTCCGGCGTCGGAGCCGCGCAGCGTACCCGCGCCCGCGCTACGATATCTGCTGTCCACGGGGATCCCCGTTGCGAGTCTCGGTCGAAAGCGGGCGAGACGCGCGGACGACGACGCCGTCCGCGCGGTCGGCGAGCGTCACGCGGCCTCGGCCTCTCGCAGCACGCGGAGGAAGTCGTCCGCGTCGCGGGCGGCGGCGAGCCGATCGCGCACCGCCTCCTTGCGCACGAGGCGCGAGATCCGGCTCAGCGCCTTGATGTGGGGACCGGCCGCCGATTCCGGGCCGACGAGGAGGAAGAGCAACTCCACCGGCCGGCCGTCGAGGGCGTCGAAGTCGACCGGTGTCGCCGTGCACCCCGCGGCGAGGCGAAGCTCCGGGACCGCCGCCGACTTCCCGTGCGGGATCGCGACGCCATGCCCGATGCCGGTCGACAGCACCGCCTCGCGCTCGCGCACGGCGCGCAGAATGTCCGCGCCGTCCGCCTCGCGTTCTGAAGGCGCGACCAGCGCGACCAGCTCGCGCAGGATCTCGTCCTTCGACTTCGCCTCGAGCGGAATCTTGATCCGCTCCGGGGTCAACAGCTCGGTCAGGAGCAAACGGGCGCCTCGGCAGACGGTGCGGCGAGGTTACGGAAATGCCGAATTCGGCCTAAATTAACCGACTCCGACTAGGGCATCAAGCGGCCGAGGAACTATGCAGAAGAGAATCGTCGCGCTGCTGGGCGCGCTCGCCCTCACGACGCTCGCGGCGCCGGGCGCCGCGCGCGCCCAACGGCTGCTCGACTGGCCGATCCGCGTCACCGCCGGGGCCGAGGCGCTCGGCCGCGGCGCCGCCGCCGCGTTCTGGAATCCGGCGGCCGCCAGCCTGCCCGGCAGCCGCGCCCAGGCGTTCGTGATGGACATGCAGGGGTTCCGCGACAGCGGCCTGAGCGGCGTGGCGGTCGCCGGCGCGATCGACCTGAACGGCGACCTCGCGCTCGCCGCGGGGTACGCGCACCTCGGCCTCGGCCCCATTCCGCTCACGTCGACGTCGCCCGCCGACGACCTCGGCGAAGCCGACGTCGCCGAGGACCTCTTCGCGATCGCCGCCGCGCGGGACCTCGGCTCCGGCCTCAGGGTAGGTGTGGCCGCGCAGTACTCGCGCGGCAATGGCACGCTCGAGCACCGGAGCGACGAGGCGCTCGGCGCCGGCCTCCATTTCGCGCCGGCAATGCGCCTCGAGCCCGTGATCGGCGCCAGCATCCTCAGCCGCGGCGGCGCCTCCGAGTGGCTCCTCGGCGCCGGGCTCGACCGCCTCGCCGAGCCGGTCGACGGCCTGAAGATCGGCGCCTCGTGGGGCGGCTCCGGTGGCCACGGCCGCAGCGGTTTCGCCCAGCGCGCCGCCGTCACGGCGCGCTGGCGCGACGTCCTCGGCGGCGCGATCGGCGCCGCCGCCGAGCCCGGCTCCGACGGCACCCGTGTCGAGCCGATCCTCGGCGCCGATCTGCAACTGGGACGCTACCGGCTCGCGGTCCTCCGCGAGTCGATCGTGAACGGATTCGGCGCCGCGTACTACTACCAGCTGCACGTGCTCTTCTGACAGCGGCGCCACGCTCCGCCGGCCTCGCGGTCGGGGCCGTCGGCGCCCCGGAACGGAGTCGGATGGAAGCGAAGCCGGACCTCCTGAGCCTGCCGCGCGACGACGCGGCCGACCGCCTGCACGCGCACTTCACGGCGCGCGGACTGCGGCCGTTCCGCGTCCGCCAGACACTCGCCTGGATCTACGAGCGCGACGCCCTCGCCTTCGACGAAATGACCGACCTTCCCGTCGTGGAGCGCGACGCCCTCGCCGCGCGCTTCGACCTCGCGTCTCCCGCCGTGGCCCGCCTCTCCACCTCCGAAGACGGCACCGCGAAGCACCTGTGGCGGATGGCCGACGACGAGCTCGTCGAGTCCGTCCTCATCCCCGTCGGAGATCGGCTCACGCTCTGCCTCTCCTCGCAGGCTGGCTGCGCGATGGCGTGCGTCTTCTGCGCCACCGGCTGGTCCGGCTACCGGCGGCAGCTCACGACCGGCGAGATCCTCGCGCAGTTCCGCGGCGCGCGCCGCTGGGCCGCCGAGAACGCGCGCGGCGCCATCGACAACATCGTCTTCATGGGAATGGGGGAGCCGCTGCAGAACCCGGCGGCCGTGTTCCCCGCCCTCACCCTGCTCAACCACGCCTACGGCTTCGGCGCGCGCCGCGTGACGGTCTCCACGGTGGGGATCGTCCCGGGGATCCTCGAGCTCGCCCGCCGCCCCGAGCAATTCCGCCTCGCCGTCTCGCTGCACGCGCCGAACCACGAGCTGCGCGAGCGCATCGTGCCCGTCGAGCGGAAGTACCCGATCCCGGAGCTGATGCGGGCGCTGCGGACGTTCGAGGACGCAGGCGGCCGGCGCATCACCTTCGAATATGTGATGATCGACGGCGTGAACGACGCGCTGCCGCTCGCGGCGGAGCTGGCCGGCCTGGTGGGCGGCCTCTCGGCCCACGTCAACCTCATCCCCTACAACCCGATTCCGGGGCCCGCATGGCGCCCCTCGCCGCCGCGAAGGCTGCGCGAGTTCCGCGCGGCGCTCGAGGCGCGCGGCGTCAACGCCACCATCCGCCAGCCGCGCGGCCGCGACATCGCCGCCGCGTGTGGCCAGCTCCGAGCCGAGCACGAGATGCGCGCTCCGAAACCGTTCGTCCGCCTCGCCGCGGCCGGCGATCAGCGCCTCGGATAGTCCTTTCCCAGCACCACCGACACCGCCACCAGCAGCGTCGTATCTTCCCGCTGCGTCACCGTGGCGATGCCGAGGGCGTCCGCGACGTGCCGCGCCGCCAGCGTGTCCGCGCCGCGCGCGTAGACGACCGACGCGTCCACGCCGCGCGCGCCCGCGTTGCCGTAGTAGACGACGTCGAAGCCGCGCGCGCGCAGCAGCTCCGTCACGTCCCGCGCGAGGCCGCCGCGGCCGGTGCCGTTCAGCACCTCGACGGCGGCCCGCTCCTCGGCCCGCACCGCGCTCGGATCGAAGCTCATCGGCGGCGGCGTAGCCGCGGGCGGCGGCGGCGCCCCGCCGCCACGCGGCCAGAGCGCCGCCGCCGCGCCGGCGGCGAGCACGGCCACCGCCGCCGCGGCCGCGAACCGCCGACGTCGGCGCCGCTTCACGGCGCACGCTCCGCGACCAGCCGGTTCCAGAACGCCACCGTCTCCGATCTCACGAGCGCGCCCCGATCGAGGCGATGCCGGATGCGCAGCGAGACGACGTCGGCCGCGACCGCGTCCAGATCGGCCGGCATGCGCGCACGCAGACGCGCGAGCGGGAGCGGCGCGAAGGTGCGGCCCGGCTCCACGAAGTCCGCCACGTAGAGCGCGCGCCCCAGCGGGTCCAGGTCGGGACTGCCGATCGTGTGGTAGGCGACCGCCGCGAGGATCGCGGCATCGGCGACGCCGTCGCGCCGCAGCAGCTCCGCGGCGGCGGGACCGTGGAGGAGCGGCGCCGCCGCGTCGCGGAGCGACGCCGGCACCAGCGGGCGCAGCGATTCCGGCTCCGCGTCGCGGAGGGCGTCGTGCAGCCACGCGGCGGCGCGCCAGCGGGCCCGCTCCGGAGCGCTCCCGCCGCGCGTCGCGCACCACCCGTCCATCAGCGCCGCCACACGCGCGATGTGCGCGCGACGGCGCTCCGAGGCGCGCGCCCACGCGGGCAGCCCGCCCGCGGCCGCGCGCTCAATCGTAGCCGCGCCGGACATACGGCTCGAGGACCGCATGGTTGCGGATCGTCGTGTTGACGAGATAATTCCACCCCTTCAGCTCGACTCCGCTGCCGATCTGTGAATCGACGATCCGGCACGCCGGCCCGATCACCGTCTCGGACCCGATCGTCGTCCCTCCCTCCAGGATGCATCCGGGGTAGATCACCGAATCCGGGCCCACGCGGACGTCCACGTCGACCACCACGCTGTCCGGATCGAGGAACGTGGCGCCTCCGCGCATGAGCGCCGCGGTGAGACGCCGCTGGATCATCCCGGCGGCGCGCGCGAGGCCCGCGCGGTTCCGTACCAGGAAGACGTCGTCGCCCGCCGCCGCGAAACCCTCGCCGCCGTCTCTTTCGGCCGTGGCGACGAGGCTCTCCAGGTCCGGCGCCCGGCCGGCGATCTCGAGAAACGCGTCACGGCCGAGCCACGCGGCGACGGGCGAGCCGTCCGGCGCCCGCAGCGCCCGGCCCACCGGATCCTCCAGCAGCCGGTTCAGCGATCCGTCCAGCGCGGCCGCCGCCGCATCGACCACGAGCACCGCCTCCGTCGACGGGTGCAGGCGCTCCACGACCCGATTCCCCCACGGCACGCCGCGCGCAGGGACGATCATGTCCGCGCGCAGGTCGTCGAGCCCTCCCGCGAGCGACGCATCGCCGGTGACGAGCAGGAGTTGGCGGGGGCGGCGTCCGGGCGCGCCGAGGCTGTGAAGGACGTGCCACACGAGACTGCGGCCCGCCAGCGGATGGAGGTAGGTCGACAGGCGGGATTTCAGCGCGTCGTCATCCGGACGCCGGAGCGCGAGGGCGATCCCGGTCCAGCGCGGCATCGACGTTCAGGCACCTTCCACGCGAAGCCGCCCGCGGCCCGACGCATCGCCGTCGGTTGGATGCGGCCGGTTCGCGGAGTCCACGTGTACGATGCGCGGCTCGAATCCCTCCAGCTCCGCCTCAGCGTAGCTCGCGTAGCTGATGATGATGACGACGTCGCCCCGCTGGACGAGTCGCGCCGCCGCGCCGTTCACCACCACGTCGCCGGCTCCGCGTGCGCCACGGATCGCGTACGTCTCGAAGCGGGCGCCGTTGCTCACGTCCACCACCTGCACCTTCTCGAACTCCCGCAGGTCCGCCGCATCCATCAGGGCCGCGTCGATCGTGATCGAGCCTTCGTAGTCGAGGTTCGCGTCAGTCACCGTGGCACGGTGGATCTTCGACTTGCACATCTCGCGGTTCATCGGCCGCTCTCCGCCTCTTCCGTGTCGAGGACGACGTTGTCGATCAGGCGCGTCGCGCCCACGTAGGCGGCGACCGCGATCACGCTGCCGGGCGCCGCGCGCTCCAGCGGATCGAGTCGCTGCGCGTCCACCAACTCGACGTACTGCGGCTCGACGCCCGCCGCCCCGAGCGTCTCCTCGACCATACCCCGAAGCCGCTGCGCCGTGCGCTCGCCCCGCCGGAACGCCCGCCGCGCGCGGAAGAGACCGGCCGAGAGCGACAGCGCCCGCTCCCGCTCCGCGGCGCTCAGGTACGCGTTGCGCGAGCTGAGCGCGAGGCCGTCCGCTTCTCGCACGATCGGCGCCAGCGCCACCTCGATCGGCCAGTCCAGGTCCCGCACCATGCGGCCGATCAGCACGCCCTGCTGGAAGTCCTTGCGACCGAACACCGCCACGTCCGGCTCGACCACGTTGAACAGCTTCGCGACCACCGTCAGAACACCCCGAAAATGACCGGGCCGGAAGCGGCCGCAGAGGCGCTCGCCGAGATCACCCGGTACCACCTCGACCACCGGCTCCCCCTCCGGATACATCTCCGACGCCGCGGGCGCGAACAGGAGGTCGGTTCCCGCCTCCGCGAGGAGCTCGGCGTCCCGTTCCCGCTGCCGCGGGTAGCGCTCGTAGTCCTCGCCGGGGCCGAACTGGAGGGGATTCACGAAGATCGAAGCCACGAGGTAGGAGGCGCCGTGCTCCCCCCGCGCGCGCTGCACCAGCGACAGATGGCCCGCGTGGAGCGCGCCCATGGTCGGGACGAATCCGACGCGGCCGCCTTCGGCGCGCGCCCGCGCCACCGCCTCGCGCACTCCCGCCACCGTCGATTCGCTCCGCATCGACCGCTTCGGCTTCTACTCGAACGAGTGCTCGGCCGCCGGGTACTCGCCGCGACGCACCGCCTCCCCGTACGCGGCGACTCCGGTCCGCACCGCCTCGCCCAGCTCGGCGAAGCGCCGCAGGAACCGCGGGCTGAATCCCTCGTTGAGGCCCAGCAGGTCGTAGAGCACGAGGACCTGGCCGTCCGTCTCCGGGCCGGCCCCGATCCCGATCGTCGGGATCGCGAGCGAGCGCGTGATCTCGCCCGCCAGCCCGCGCGGGATCAGCTCCAGCACGACGCCGAAGCAGCCCGCCTCCTGCAGGCGCAGCGCGTCCGCCCGCAGGCGCTCGGCGCTCGCGGCCTCCCTCCCCTGCACCCGCGCCCCCCCCATCGCGTGCACCGACTGCGGCGTGAAGCCGAGGTGGCCGAGCACGGGCACTCCGGCCCGCACGAGCGCCCGTACGTGATCCGCCGCGACATCGTCGCCACCCTCCAGCTTCACCGCCTCCGCACCCGTCTCCTTCAACACCCGCCCCGCGTTGCGCAGCGTCTCTTCGGGCGAGATCTGGAAGCTCAGGAAGGGCAGGTCCACCACTACCAGCGCGTGCCGCACGCCACGCCGTACCGCCGCGCCGTGCTGGATCATCTGCTCGAGCGTGACGGGCAGCGTCGAGTCGTAGCCGTGCACCACCTGCCCCGCTGAGTCCCCCACCAGCACCACGTCCACGCCCGCCGCGTCCACGAGACGGCCGAACGTGAAGTCGTACGCCGTCACGACGACGATCCGTTCGCCCGCGCGCTTGCGCTCGCGAACGTCGCGCACCGTGAACCGCCCTCGGCCGGCGCCTCGCTCCGTGCTCATCCTCGCCGCCTCCCACGCGGGCACCATCTCCGCAAGTGCCCACCATGGCGCAGTTTATCATACCGTTGACGCGCCGGCATACTACCCGCACTTTGCCGGCGTGTCAAACCCCATCCGCTACGATTCGCTCCTCGTCCATCACCTCGGCCGCGAGCTCGACGCCGCCCTCGCCGGACGGCCTCTCCGGCGCCTCCGCCTCGACGCCCGCAGCCGCCGCGCCGCGCTCGTGCTGGACCGCGACGCCCTCCTCCTCGACCTCCACCCGCGCTCCGGCTGGATCGGCTTCGGTCCGTCCACCGCTGACGACGTGGCGGCCGAGCTGCCGCGCGCCGCCGCAATCGCCGGCGTCCGCGCGCCGCCGGACGAGCGCTGGATCGAGATCCACGTCCGTGGCACGCCCGCCGACGGCGTCCGCCGCCTCATCGTCGAGCTGCTGACCAATCAGTGGAACCTCCTGGCGCTCGACGCGGACGACCGCGTGCGCCACGTGCTGTGGACGCGCACCGCCGGAAAACGGCCGCTGCGGCTGGGCGCGCGGTACGAGCCGCCCCCGCCGGCGCGGCGCGAAGGGGCGCGATCGAAGCTCGGCCGCAAGCGCTGGCGGGAGCTGCTGTCGGCCGCCCCTGCCGCCGCCGGTCCCGCGCACGCGACGGACGCGTCCGGAGGGGCCGGATCCCACCCCGCTTCCTCCCGGCTCGTTCGCCTCGTCGCGTGGACCAGCCCACTCAACACTGCCTGGATCCTCGGTGCCGACGGCGACGCCGTCGCGGCGGACTTCGCTGCCACCTACGACCGCTACGCCGAGCTCATCCCGGCCGACGTCGTGGCGGCGCCGGCCGCCGGCGGCGCGAACGACCCGGCCGCGCCGGGCGCGAACGACCCGGCCGCGCCGAGCGCGAACGAGGAGGCCGCGCGGCCCCGCGTCGCGCGCGCCTTCCTGCGGGAGAGCGAGCCGGCGGTCTACGTGCACGCGCTCGGCGGCCCCGCGAGGACGTGCGAGTCGCTCCTCGCCGCGCTGCGCGCGGCGGCCGGAGCGACGACCCCGGCCCCCACCCCGGAGTCGGCCGCGGTGCCGCCGGAGCTCGTCGCTCGGCTGGAGCGCCGCCTCGACGCCGTCCACCGTCGCCTCGCGCGGCTGGAGCAGGAGCAGGAGGACGCCCGCCCCGAGGCCGCGCGGCTGCGGCAGCGCGCGGACCTCCTGCTGGCACAGCCGCACCTCGCGCCGCGCGGTACGCGCCACGCCGCGCTGTCCGATTTCCAGGGCGGCACCGTCGACGTGGATCTCGACCCGGCGCTCGACGCCGTCGCCAACGCGCAGCGCGTCTACGACGCCGCCCGCCGGCGCGAGCGGGCCGCCGAGCGGCTGCCACGTCTCGTAGGGCGGGCCCGCGGCGAGGCGGGACGCGTGGAGCGTCTGCTCGAACGAGCCCGATCCGGACGGGTGGAGGACCCTGCCCTGCCGGCAGAGCTGGCAGAAGAGGTCGCGATCGCGGCGGGTGCGGCCGGCGGCGGCGCGGGCAGCGCCCACCGCGCGGCAGGGGGCGCGGCGGCCGGCGCCTCGCCCCTGCCCTACCGCACGTACCGCACGAGCGGCGGACTCGAGGTGCGCGTCGGCCGCGGCAGCCGGGCCAACGACGACCTCACCTTCCGCCACTCCGCGCCGGAAGACGTATGGCTTCACGCGCGCGACGCCGCGGGCGCCCACGTGATCCTGCAATGGGGCCGCAAGGACGCCAACCCGCCCGCCCGCGACATCGCCGAGGCCGCCGTGCTCGCGGCGCTGCGCAGCCGCGCCCGCACCTCCGGCACCGTGGCCGTCGACTGGACCCGCCGCAAGTACGTCCGCAAGCCGCGCAAGGCGGGACCCGGGCGCGTCGTGCCGGAACGCGTGAAGACGATCTTCGTGGAGCCCGACTCCGCCGTCGCACGCCGGATGGCGCAGCGCGACTGACCGGACGCGAAGGCGCCGCGGCGGGCGCTGCACCCGCCCAGCGCGGCCGCAGCGGCCGCGGCTGCCGCTACGGCAACGACCCCCGCCGCGCTCCGGCCGCTACGGCAGCGCTTCCCGCAGCGCCCGCACGAACGCGAGCGCCGACGCGGCGCCCTCATCGCCGAGGCGCTGGATGAACGCGCTCCCCACCACGATCCCGTCCGCCACCTCCCCGACCGCCCGCGCCTGCGCCGGCGAGGAGATGCCGAAGCCGACGAGCACCGGGACCGTGCTCGCGGCACGCAACGACGCCACCTCCCCCGCGAGCGTCTCCGGCAGCGTCGCCCGAGCCCCCGTCACGCCGGTGCGCGAGATGTAGTAGACGAACCCCTGCGACCTCGCGGCGATCGCGTTGCGGCGCGCCTCCGAGGTGGTGGGCGCGATCAGCCGCACCAGCGCCAGCGGCGACGCCTCGAGCATCGCCTCGAGCGCCGGATCGCCGCCCAGCGGCAGATCCGTCAACAGCAGGCCGTCCGCGCCCGCCGCCACCGCGTCACGCACCGCCGCCTCCGCGCCGTACGCCAGGATCGGGTTCAGATAGGTGAACAGGATGACGGGCGTCGCGTGCTCCGCTCGAAAGGCGCGCAGCGCCTCGAGCGCCGCAGCGAACCCCGCGCCCGCCTCCAGCGCCTTCTGGGACGCCGCCTGAATCGTCGGCCCGTCCGCGAGTGGATCGCTGAACGGAACGCCCAGCTCGATCGCGTCCGCTCCCGCTTCCGCCAGCCCCCGCAGCAGCGCCGGCGTCGCCGCCGCGTCCGGGAAGCCCGCCGTCAGGTACGGCACGAGCAGACGGTGGCCCGCCGCCACCCGCTCCCCCAGCGCGGCGGTGAGCCGCGCCTCAGGCGAAGTAGTCACCGATCCGGATTCCATAGCGCGCCGGGTCCGTCGTCTTGATGATCGTCCGCGCCGGCAGCCCCGTCGCCTCGTCCACCGCCGACAGGTCCACCAGCGCCGGCTCCCCGAGTGGCCGACCGTAACCGTCCGAGATCACCTTCACCATCGGCTGGTGCAGCTTCACCGGGTCCGGGTTCGCCGCGTACACCAGCCCCAGCTCGTGCGTGTCCAGGATCACCAGCGTTCCCACCGGGAAGATCCCCGTCACGTTGATCAGCGCCTTCACCAGCAGCGCGTCGTAGCCCCGCTTCGGGTTGTCCCGCATCTCCTGCAGCACCAGCTCCGCCCGCGGAGGGTCGCGCTGATACGACCGCCGCGCCGTGCCCGCTTCGAACCCGTCCGCCACCGCCACGATGCGGCTGAACAGTGTGGGGCTCCGCGGCCGCCGGTTCTTCGGGTAGCCCGACAGGTCCACGCGCATGTGATGCTCGTACGCCATCAGCATCGCCCGCCACAGCCCCTCCCCGAACCCGTGCATCGAGAACAGCGCCAGCATGCCGTCCGTGGGATGCCGCTGCATCCGGTGCCATTCCTCCTCCGTCAGCCCCCCCTCCTTCTGCACCAGCTCCGCCCCCACCCGCTGCTTCCCCACGTCGTGGAACAGCGCCCCCATCCCCAGCTCGTACAACTGCAGCTTCGACAGCCCCAGCTTCTGACCCAGGATCACGCTGAAGATGCACACGTTAACGCAGTGCGTGAACGTGTACTCGTCGAAATCGCGCAGCGTCGTCATCCCCAGCATCAACTGCTCGTTGCGCAGCACCTGGTCGACGATCGCCTGCACCGCACGCTTCACCCGCCGCACGCTCACCGCCTTGCCCAGCCGCGTGTCCGTCAGAACGTGACGAGCCACTTGAACTGACTGGACATATGTCCTCTTGGCAGCCTCTTTTGCGAGATTCTCATCATCCTCCTCCTCTTGCTCCGTCGACGGCTGCGTCATGGCGACGCGGATGCGACGGACGGGCGAGGCGTCGAGGCGGTCGCGGAAGCGGAGGTACGGCGCCGCGGGGTCGTCGTCGGACCCCGCCGCGGGCGGCTCGGCGAGGAGCAGGGCGAGGAAGGCGGCCCATTCGGGGCGTTCGACGTCGCGGTCGATGTCGATCTCGCCCAAGAGGTGTCGCGAGAAGAGGTTTCGGACCTGGGAGATGGCGCCGTAGGTGCTCAGCTCCATGCGGAGCCGGACGTCGTTGAGGAAGACGAAGTCGTCCGCGATGCGGACGTTCGCCATCTGCTCGAGATCGAAGAGGGCGGTGGCGCTGCGGCGCAGCTCGTCGAGGGCGTGCTGCACGGTCTCGTTCTCGATCGGGTAGAGGCGCAGCGCCTGCGCGGCCGCGTGGAAAGCGAGGAGCAGGGCCTTGCCGGCGTCCTGCAGGGCGGCGGCGTCCGCGCGCTCGTCGCGGGAGACGTCGTCGGGGCGCATTCCCTCGGCGCCGGCGATGGTGCTCACGGGCGGCTGTCGCGGCGGAGGGCGCCGAGCGCGGCGGTGCGGACGAGCGGCTCCTTGTCGGAAGCGGCGGTGCGCAGCGCCTTCTCGGCGGTGGGTGTGGCGACGCGGCCGAGCGCACGGGCGGCGCAGGCGCGGATCTCGGGCGGCTGCCGGCCGCCGATCAGGCTCCGCGAGTTGAGGAGGCGGTCGAGCAGCGGGACGCTGTCGCCGCCGGCGACGGCCGCGTACGCTTCGAAGAAGGCGATCTTCTCGGTGAGGTCGGCGTCGCGGATGGCGCGGTCCTCCAGGATGCGCTCGAGCACGGCGCGGGCCGGAGCGTGGCGGAGCGCGCCGATGCCGCGCGCGGCGGCGATGCGGACGTCGCGGTCGTCGTCGCCGACGGCGCGGTGGAGCGGCTCGACGGCCGCAGCGGACTTCATGGCGGCGAGCGCTTCGACGGCGGCGAGTCGGAGGGTGGCGTCCTCGTGGCCGATCAGCCGCTGCAGCGCGGGCACGGTGGCAGGGAGGGCGAGGCGGCCGGCGATGCGCGCGGCGCCCGCCGCGAGGAGCGGATCGGGGTCGTCCACGAGGGCGACGAGGGCGTCGACGTTCTGGCGGGCCATGCCCTCGATGGCGGAGCGGAAGCGGTCGCGCAGCGCCGGGACCTGCGTGCGCTCGGTCGCGCCGAGCAGAACCGGCAGCGCCTCGGGACGGAGATAGTTGATGAAGATGCCGAGCTCCGTCGCGCCGGCGTCGATCGCGCCCTCCTCGACGGCCTGGAAGAGCTGCTGCAGCATGGCGGGCGTGCTGAGCTCGTCGAAGACGGCGGCGGCCTCGGCCTCGATCGTCTCCGGAAGGACGTCGTCCTGATCCAGCAGCGTCTGCAGCTCGAGGAGCACCGTGGCCGCGTAGCCGAGATCGCCGCGCGCGAGGAAGACCGGAAGGATCTGTCGCAGCACGGTGACGATCTCCGCCTGCAGCGGCGGCTCGTCCTCGAGGCGGTCGAAGAGCGCGTTCAGCACGTCCGCCTTGAGGTCTCGCTGCCATTCACGATCGAGCTCCGTGCGCAGCGTCGCGATCTCGCGGTCGTCGAGGAAGAGGAGCGTCTCCTCGAACTGCCCGGCGCCGAACTCCGGCGGCCGCTCCGCGTCGGCCGCCTCCGTGTCCGCGCCCTCGCGCCGCTCCGATGCGCCCGGGCCGGCCTCGTCGATCTCGCGCTGGATCAGCTCCGGCGGCACCGGCTCGAGGAGACCCGCGCCCGGCTCCGGCAGGGCGACCGTGTCGGCGAGCTGATCCATGTAGCCGAAGCGGAAGTGCGGAAGGTCGGCCTCCCACAGCAGGGTGACGAGGTCGTCGCCGTACTTGTCGGCGACACGGGCGCGGTTCAGCACGTCGAGGAACGGCTCGACCCCGTCCTCGAAGCCGGGCTCGAAGGTGATGAAACGGATGCCGTCCTTGTAGAAGACGAACGGCAGGCTCTCCCGGCCCTCCCCGACCTCGCACGAGACGCCGCTCCACACGAAGGCGCCCTCCTCCACCCGCAGCTCGAGCGGCTCGAGGTAGCCCCACAGATCGGCGAACGCTTCATGGAGCGACTCCGTGAAACGCTGCCGGACCGGGTTGTCGGCGTTGTAGAGCTGATGCGAGCGGATGCACTTTCCCAGGAGCCTCAGCAGGCGCGCGACGCGCTCGGCTTCCGTTCCCGCCCCGGCGTCGACGCCCGCCTCCGTCTCCTCGTCGGCGAGATCCAGCGCCGCCGGATGGATCAGGTCCCCGCTCGCGTCGGCCATCTCTAGCTGGTCACTCCGTCGCCTCGCCGCCCGGGCCGCCGCTGAGCATCTCGGCCACCTGTGCGACGTCCTTGTCCCCCCGCCCGCTCAGGTTCAGCACCACCGGCCCGGCATCCGCCCATCGCGCCCCCTCGCGCAGCAGGTAGGCCACGGCGTGGGCGCTTTCGAGCGCCGGTATGATGCCCTCGAGCCGCGCCAGCCGCGCGAACGCGGCGAGCGCCTCCTCGTCGCTCGCGCTGACGTAGCGCGCACGGCCGCTCGCGCGCAGGTGCGCGTGCTCCGGCCCGACGCCGGGATAATCGAGGCCCGCGGAGACGGAATGCGCCGGCGCGACCTGGCCGCCGTCGTCCTGGAGCAGGTAGCTGAGCGAACCGTGGAGCACGCCGGGACGGCCGGCGGACAGCGACGCCGCGTGGCGCCCGCTCCCCAGCCCCTCGCCCGACGCCTCGACGCCGACGAGCTCGACTGCTTCGTCCGGGATGAAGGTGTGGAAGATGCCCATCGCGTTCGATCCCCCACCGACGCACGCGACCACGGCCGCGGGGAGTCGGCCCTCGAGCGCCTCGAGCTGTGTGCGGGTCTCCTGGCCGATGACGGCCTGGAAGTCGCGGACCATCCGGGGATACGGGTCGGGTCCGACCACGGAGCCGATAATGTAATGCGTGTCGCGGACGTTGGTAACCCAGTCGCGGATCGCCTCGTTCGTCGCGTCCTTGAGCGTGCGCGTGCCGCTCCGCACCGTGCGCACCTCCGCTCCCATCAGCTCCATGCGATAGACGTTCAGCGCCTGCCGCCGCACATCTTCCTCGCCCATGTAGACGACACAGTCGAGCCCGAACAACGCGCACACCGTCGCCGTCGCCACGCCGTGCTGACCCGCGCCGGTCTCGGCGATGATGCGGCCCTTGCCCATGCGACGCGCCAGCAGCACCTGGCCGAGCGTGTTGTTGATCTTGTGCGCGCCCGTGTGGTTGAGGTCCTCCCGCTTGAGGTAGACGCGCACGCCGCCCGCGGCGTCACCCAGCCGGTCCGCCCGATAGAGCGGCGTCGGCCGGCCCACGTAATCGCGCAGCAGCGCATCCAGATCCCGGCGGTAGGCAGCATCGCGCCGGGCCTCCGCGTACGCCGCCGCCAGCTCGTCGAGCGCGCCGATCAGCGTCTCCGGCACGTAGCGGCCGCCGAACTCGCCGAAGCGGCCCGTCTCCGTCGCCGCCGCCGTCTCTTCTCCCTCGTTCATGCGATCTCCCGGTCCGTCGTCCGCTCCCCCGCCCCCGCGATGGCCGGCCCCCGCGCCGCACGGGCCGCGCTCACGAACGACCGCAGCGCCGCCCCCGACTTCTCCCCCACCCGCGCCTCCACGCCGGAGCTCACGTCCACCAGGTCGGGACGAAGCAGCTCCGCCGCGGCCGCCACGTTCTCCGGCGTCAGCCCGCCTGCGACGACCAGCCGCGGCCGGCGCTCGCCGAGCCCCTCCAGCGCCGCCGCAGCCCCCGCCCAGTCGAACCGCTCGCCGGTGCCTCCCGCCCCGCGATCCGACCACGCGTCGAGCAACACCGCGTCCGCCACCCCTTCCCAGCGCGCCAGCTCCGGCGCGAGCTCCGCCGCCGACCGCAGCCGCACCGCCTTCCACGCTTCCCACCGCCCGGCCGCCCGCACCGCCGCCACCGCCGCCACCGACTCCCGCCCGTGAAGCTGGACGGCGTCGAGCTGGAGGCGGCGCGCCGCCGTCACCACCGCCTCCACCGGCTCGTCCACGAAGACGCCCACCCGACGCGGACCCGCGCCAGCGCCCGCGGCCCCCCCGGGGCCCGCGGGCCCCATGGCCTCCGCCGCGCCCGCAAAGATCGCCGCGGCGGACGTCGTCGTCTGCGCCCGTGGACCCGACGCGCTGAGGATCACGCCCAGGTAGTCGGCCCCCGCTGCGGCCGCCGCCGCCGCGTCCTCCGGCCGGCACAGCCCGCACACCTTCACGAGCGGCGGTGCCACCGCGCCGCCGCGCGGGCGACGCCGCTGCCGCGCCAGCTCCGCGCCATCACCGCCGCGCGCGTCCGCCCGCATCAGCGCCTCACCGACGAGCACCGCGTCGACGCCCGCCTCCCCCAGCGCCGCGACCTCCTCCGCGCTCCGGATCCCGCTCTCTCCCACGAGCACGACGTCGCGCGGAACGAGCGGCGCCAGCTCGAGCGTCCGCCGCAGCTCCGTGCGGAACGTCGTCAGGTCCCGGTTGTTTACTCCCACCAGGCGCGCCCCCGCCGCCAGCGCGCGCTCCAGCTCCGCCCCATCGTGCACCTCCACCAGCGCGTCCAGCCCCACCTCCCGCGCCGCCGCCAGCAGATCTCGCAGCCGCGCCGCATCCAGGATGCGCACGATCAGCAGCACCGCGTCCGCACCCGCCGCCCGCGCCTCCCACACCTGCGCCGCGTCGATCACGAAGTCCTTGCGCAGCACCGGCAGCGCGACCGCCGCCCGCGCCGCTTCCAGATCCGCCAGCGAGCCGCCGAACTCCGGCCCGTCCGTGAGTACACTCAGCGCCGAGGCGCCCGCGTCCGCGTACGCCGTGACCACCCGCGCCGGCTCCGCGCCCTCGCCCAGCCACCCCGCCGACGGCGAGCGCCGCTTGAACTCCGCGATCACCGCCACGCGCGGCCCCCGCAGCGCCCGCGCGAAGCCCCGCACCGGCGCCGCCGACGCCGCCGCCTCGGCCGCGCGCCGCAGCCCCCCCTCCCGCGGCCGCAGCCGCTCCACCTCGTCGCGCTTCGCCTCGACGATCCGTTCAAGGATCGACATCGTCCCCCTTGCGATTCGGTCCCTTTTCGGGTAGTGTGCGTTCGGGCCTTCTTCGGCCCAAGATCGGAGCGGATCGCCCGCCACGCAAGCCGTGGAGGGCTTCTACACCCCTGCCTCTCGGGAGTGTGCCATGGCGGTGACCAAACGCCAGAAGGAGATCCTCGACTTCCTTCAGGAGTACCTGGCCGCGAACGGCTACGCACCCAGCTACGAGGAGATCGCCGGCAACTTCGGCTTCTCGTCCCTCGCGACGGTCCACGAGCACCTCGAGAACCTGAAGCGCAAGGGCTACATCCGGAAGAACTACAACGAGAGCCGTTCCATCGAGCTCGTCCCCACGGCCGCGCGCGTCGCCGCCGTGGAGCTGCCGCTCTTCGGCCGCGTCGCCGCCGGCGTGCCGATCGAAGCGGTACAGGAACAGGAAACGATCGCGGTGCCGGAGGACATGCTCGGGCGCGGCGGCCACAATTTCGTGCTTCGCGTTGCCGGTGACTCGATGATCGACGAGCAGATCCGGGACGGGGACTACATCGTCGTCAACTCGCGGCAGACCGCGCACGACGGCGAGATGGTCGTCGCCCTCGTCGACGAGGAGGCCGCGACGGTCAAGAAGTTCTACCGCGAGCGCGACGGCCGCATCCGCCTGCAGCCGGCCAACGCGACGATGCGCCCGCTGCACTACCGCGCCGACCGCATCCGCATCCAGGGGATCGTCGTCGGCGTGATCCGCAGGTACTGAGGGAGGCGATATGGAGGGAGGCGTGGAGGATCGACGCGAGCGGCAGCGCTGCGAGGGGAACGGCGCCCGATCCGGGAAGCGTGCCTTCGTGCTCGGCCGGCGCAACCGCCGTGCGACCGAGGTCGTCCTCGTCGCGCGCCGGCGCCCGCCCCTCACCGGCCCCTGGACCCTGCGCGCGGTCGTGTCCGCGAACTGACCTGGTCGGCGAACGGACCTGGTCCGCGAACGGACCTAGTCCGCGGCGCCCGCCGCCGCCCGCGTCTCCTTCCGCAGCCGCTCCAGCACCTCGCGCGCCGCGCCGGATCGGATCGAGCGCTCCGCACCCTCGACCCCGTCGCCGAGCGTCGCGGCGATTCCGGCGACGTAGAGCGCCGCTCCCGCGTTGAGCACGACGGCGGCGTGCGCGGCGCGGCCGCCGCGTCCATCCAGCACCTCGAGCGTCACGCGCGCGTTGTGGTCCGGGTCGCCTCCGCCGAGCTCCGCGATGCGCAGATCCGTCCAGCCGAAGTCGGCGGGGCGGATCCTGTGGTGCTCGAGGCGGCCCTCGCGCAGCTCCCACACGTCGGTGTCCCCGACGGGGCTCAGTTCGTCCATGCCCGGCGCGCCATGGACGACGAGCGCGTGTTCGTGGCCGAGGTGGCGGAGCGCGTTCGCGACTAGCTCGAGGAACGCGGGATCGGCCACGCCGACCACCTGGCGGCGAGCGCCCGCCGGGTTGGTCAGCGGCCCCAGGAGGTTCATCACGGTCGGGATGCCGAGCTCGCGGCGCACCGGGATCACGTGCCGCATGGCCGGGTGGAGGATCGGTGCGAACATGAAGACGATCCCGGCGCGGTCGAAGACCTCCGCCATCGCTTCGGCGGTCAGGTCGATGCGCACGCCGAGCGCCTCCAGAACGTCGGCCGTGCCGCAACGCGAGGTGAAGGAGCGGTTGCCGTGCTTCGCGATGCGGGCGCCGCCGCCCGCCGCGACCAGGGCCGCCGTGGTCGAGATGTTGAAGGTGACGAGGTCCCCGCCGCCGGTGCCGCACGTGTCAACCACCGCCACTTCCGGATCGACCGGCACCGGCACCATCGCCCTGCGCATCGCTCGCACGCCGCCGGCCACCTCGGTGGCCGCCTCGCCTTTCGCCCGCAGAGCCGCCAGCAGCGCGGCCATCTGGATCGGCGACGCGCGCCCTTCCATCACGTCGCCGAACGCGAGCTCCGCCTCGGCCACGTCCAGGTCGACGCGGGAGGCGACCTTGCCGATCAGGGCGCCGAGGGAGGGGCGCGGCGGCTCCTCCTCCGCGCGGGCGAGCTCCGCCACGTCGCTCACCCGCGCCGCTCGCCGGGCGCAGCGCCGGCGTCGTCCGGCCGGTCGGGCGCCGCCTGCGGTGCGGCCGCGGTGGGGCCGAGGCGCACGCGGGCATCGACCGCCACGCCGCCGCGCTCGAACAGGACGAACGGGTTGATGTCCATCTCGACGATCTCGGTGTGCTCGCCCACGAGTTGGGACACGCGCTGGATCACCTCCGCGGCCATCGCGCGGTCGACGGCCGCCTCGCCGCGAACGCCCTCGAGCAGCGCGTGGCCGCGGATCGATGCGACCATCTCTCGCGCATCCACGTCCGTGACCGGCTGCACGCGAAAGACGACGTCGCGCAGCGCCTCCACGTAGACGCCGCCCAGGCCGAACATCAAGAGCGCTCCGAAGCCTGGATCGAGCGTCGTCCCCACGATCACCTCGCGACCGCCGCGCACGAGCGGCTGCACGAGCACGCCGTCCACGCGCGCGTCCGGATCCGCCTCTCGCACCGCGGCGACGAGCTCCTCGAAGGCGGACCGCACCTCGTCGGCCGTGCGCAGGTCGACACGTACGCCGCCCACGTCGGTCTTGTGCACGATGTCGGGCGAGAGGACCTTGAGCACGACGGGCAGCCCGAGCGCCACGGCGCGCGCGGCCGCCTCCTCCGCGTCGCGCGCCACGTGCGCGCCCGCCACGGGTATGCCGTACGCCTTCAGGACCTCGAATACTTCCATGAGACCGAGCTGTTCCCGTCCCTCCCGGCCAGCGGTCTCGAGGACGGCGGCGGCGCGGGCGCGGTCCACCTCGAAGGGCTGGACGCGGCCATCGGGGCGTTCCAGCCAGCGCCGGTAGCGGTCCATTCCGGCGAGAGCGCGGGCGGCGGATTCGGGGAAGATGTAGGCCGGAATGCCCGCTTCGTTGAGCTCTGCCCTTCCCTGCGGCAGCCCCTCCCGCCCCATCAGCACCGCGAGGACCGGCTTCTCCGGACCGGTGCGGTGCGCGCCCACGATCGCCTCCGCGACGTCGGCCTGCCGCACGCCGAGCGGCGGCACGAAGGCGGCGATCGCAGCGTCGACGGCGTCGTCGGTGAGCAGCGCCTCGAGCACGCGCCGGTACGCATCCGCGCCGGCGGATGCGATCATGTCCACCGGATTGCGAACGCTCGCCTCCTCCGGGAGCATCGCGCGCAGCCGCTCCTGCGTTGCGGCCGACAGCTCGCGCACGCGCAGCCCGGCGGACTCGCAGGCGTCGGCGATGATGATCCCGGGACCACCGGCGTTCGTCACGATCGCGACCGAGTTTCCGCGCGGCATCGGGAGCGTGCCGAAGGCCATCGCGAGGTCGAAGAGCTCCTCGACCGACTCGACGCGGATGACGCCGCACTGCGCGAGGAGCGCGTCGGTCGCGACGTCGAGTCCGGCCAGCGCACCGGTGTGCGACGTCGCCGCGCGCGCGCCCGCTTTGGTGCGCCCGGACTTCACCGCGATGATCGGCGTGTTCCGCGTCACCCGTCGGGCGATCTGGGTGAAGCGCTGCGGGTTCCCGAAGTTCTCCAGATACATGAGGATGACGCGGGTCTGCGCGTCGTCCTCCCAGTACTCGAGCAGATCGTTGCCGCTGACGTCCGCCTTGTTGCCCACCGACACGAAGTTGTGGATTCCGATCCCGTACTCCGCCGCGTAGTCGAGGATCGTCACGCCCATCGCGCCGGACTGGCTCATGAAGCTCACCCGACCCGGCGGCGGCATCGCGGGCGCGAACGTCGCGTTCATCGATACGTCCGCCGCCGTGTTCGCGATGCCCATGCAGTTGGGACCGACCAGCCGGATGCCGTAGCGACGCACCTGCTCGAGCAGCGCCCGCTCGCGCGCCACGCCGGCGCCGCCCACTTCCTTGAACCCGGCCGAGATGACGACGGCGCCTCCGACCCCCTTCGCGCCGCACTCCTCGATCACGGCGGCCACGTGCTCCTTCGGCACGACGACCACGGCGAGATCGATCGGATCGGGAATGTCGCGGATGGAGGCGTAGGCGCGGATCGAGTGGATCGAGGCAGCGCGCAGGTTCACCGGATAGATCGCGCCGGTGAAGCCGTGCCGCACCAGGTTGTCGACCACCTGCCAGCCGATCGTGCCCGGCGTCCGGCTCGCACCGACGATCGCGATCGAGCGCGGACGCAGCAGCGGCCGCAGCGATGCGATGCGACGACGCCGCTCCCCGTCGCCGGCGCTCGCCACGTCGCCTTCCCCTTCAGCAGCCATCGGTTCGCCGTCGCGACGACGCCGCGCACGCGGCGGCCACGCCCCTCACGCCGGCGCCCCCGCGGCGCCGCCGGCGTCGGTCGCCGCTCGCGCGATCCGCAACACGCGCGTTTCGCCGTGGGCGTGGATCCACAGGTCGGATTCCGGCAGACCGGCGGCGCCCCACGCCGAACGCAGGCGCGCCGGCGGCTCCAGCACCGGCTCGTCGCTGAGGCGGAACGTGCCCCAATGGATCGCCACCAGGGGGCCGCGCACCTGCAGCTCACGGTATGCCCGCACCGCCTCTTCCGGATTCATGTGCACCGGCCGCATGAACCACTCGGGCGCGTACGCGCCGATCGGCAGCGCCGCGGCGTCGAAGGGCCCCCAGCGGCGGCCGATCTCGCGGTAGCCGCGGAAGTAGCCGCTGTCGCCGCCGAAATAGAAGCGCGCCCCGCGCGCCGTGACCAGTCCCCACGACGCCCACGATCTGCGGTTGCGCGCGAAGGGACTTCGCGCGCACCAGTGCGCCGCCGGAAGCGCGACGAAGCGCATGCGGCCGTCCGCGCCGGCAACTGCGGCCTCGTCGCCCCACGCGCACTCGGCCACCGCCTCCGCGCCCCGCCGGCGCAGCCACGCGCGGTAGCCGGTCGGCGTGACCCACGTCGCCTCCGGCCACAGTCGCGCGAGCCGGCGCACGCTGCCGTCGTCGAGGTGGTCGAAGTGGTCGTGCGAGAGGAGCACCGCGTCGAGCGGTGGCAGATCCTCGAGCTTCAGCCCCGGCGCCGTCAGCCGCGAAGGACCCGCCCACTGTACCGGAGAGGCGCGCCGGCTGAACGCCGGATCGGTAAGGACGTTGAGACCGCCGAACTGCAGCAGGAGCGTGGAATGGCCCACCCACGTCACCCTCAGCTCCTCCGCCGAGGCCCGCGGCCGCGCGACCGCGGCGGCGACCGTGGGAAGCGCGGAGGGCGCCGGATCCGGCGACACCCCGTGCCGGATCCGCTCCCACTGCCACTTCAGAAACGCGCTTCCGCCGCCGCGGCGATGCGCGTCGGCGCGCCGCACCGTGGCGGGAGCGCGGCCCGTACCGTTCTCTCTACGCATGCGGGAAATGAACGCGCTCGGGAGGGGCGGGCAAGCGGTCGCCGCGCGCAGATCCACGCGGCGACTCAGAAGTGGCGTGCGGCGACGTAGATGAGAGGCGGAACCAGCGACAGGCCGACCCAGCGCAGCACGGACATCACTCCGCCCCCCTTCTTCGGGACAGTGATCTCGTCGCCCGCCTGCAGGTTCATCTGGTCGAGCGTCCGCCCCTGCGCCATCGCCGTCTGCAGCGGCTCGCCTTCCCAGATCACGTCGTCGCCCCGGTCGATCTCGACGTCCTCGATCTTCGCGTTGTCGCGCGGTCCGCCGGCCGCCATGAGCGCCTCGGTCAACACCGTCGTCGACGGCAGGACGTAGAAGCCGGGACGCCCCACCGCGCCGAGGACCGCGACCCGCATGAGCGACCGCGCCGTCACCTTCGGATCCTTGATGAAGCGGCCCAGCTCCCGCGTCATGTGGTCCTCCAGCTCGGAGCGCAGCACCCCCTTCAGCGAGATGTCGCCGATCACCGGCAGGCGGACCACCGAATTGCCCGCCACCGTGAAGGTGTCCGTCAGCGCCTCTTCCCCCTGCACCGAGAGCCAGATGCGGTCGCCGACGCGGAAATCCCCTTCCTTCAGCCGCTCCCGGATCAGCGCCGCGTCCCGCGCCGCCCGCCCCCGGAGCGACGAGCTGTACGCATCCAATGCCGCCGCCTGGTCGTACTTCTGCAGCAGGTCCGTCAGATCCTGACGCGTCAACTGGAGCCCGCTCGGATTCCAGTCCGCCGGATCCTGCGCGCGCGCCGGAGGCGGCGCCGCGAGCAGCAGGGCGCACGCCACGACGATGAATCGACTGGTGAGCTGGCTCAAACGAGATCCGGATGCTGCGGGCCGCTGCGGCCGTTCACGTTCGACTTCCTCGACCGGGAAGAAAGGTAGGAAGGACCGTGCCGCCGCGAAAGCTCAAGCCGCCCGACTCAGCAGCGGTCCGCTGCACCCGGCGAGGCCGAACCCCGCCAGCGCCTCCAGCGCCCGCAGCAGCCGCTCCGTCCCATCCGGAATCGGCAACACGGCGTGGCACTTCGAGCAGAACAGCAGATCCAGCTTCATCCGAGCGTCGGGCCAGCGCGGGGTACGGCCCGACACGGCCTCGGCGCCGTCGCCGCTGCATTGAAGACAGAGCATCATGCCTCCGGGGGATCGGAGCTCACGTTCGGTCCGCCTCGAGCCCGTCAAGAACAATGCCGCCCTGCCCGTCCCGCCTTCGGTCCCGTGAAACCGCGGATTTCACGCGAAATCCTGGCTCTCCGCGACACGGATCGTTGCATGGCCTCGACACTCGTGGTGGGGTCTTGTTGCATCATTGCTCCGGCTGACGGCGCTCGATATGCTTGTGGCGTCCGCGGCGCGAGAGCGCCATCCCCTCTATTCCCGTGGGTCCGCCACCGTCGAGCGGGACGGCGCGGGCCGCATTCCGGCGGCGAGCGTACGCGGCGCACGGATCGTGCAGGACACGCCGCCGCGAGCGCGCTCAATGACCCGCCACGGGGGCGAACCGACAACCAATGCCACACGCCACCCCCTCGAGACGTCCGCCCGTCGTGCTGGTCGCGAACACGGAGGAGTGGTCCACACGTTCCGTGGAGAGCGTGATCGCCTCCGAAGGCTATCACGTGGTGCGCGCGCACACGGGCCAACAGGTGTTCGAGTACGCCGAATCGGCGCAGCCGGACGCGGTCCTTCTGAACGTGAGTCTTCCGGACCTTCCCGGGATCTCCGTGTGCCGCGAGCTGCGCGCGCGCTCGCTCGTCGCGCCGAGCACGCCGATCCTCATGATCTCGGGCTCTCTGCCGGAGCAGTCGGCGCTGGTCGAAGCGCTGCGCGCGGGCGCGTGGGATCTGATGGCCCTGCCGCTGGACTCCGAGGTGCTCGTCGCGAAGCTCGGCGCCTACGTCGGCGCGAAGCTCGACGCCGAGGGCGCACGCGAATCGAGCCTGCTCGACGCCGCCACGGGACTCTACAACCTGAAGGGGATCCTGCGGCAGGTGGCCCAACTCGGTCAGGACGCCGCGCGGCACGGGCGGCCGATCGCGTGCGTCGTGTTCGCGGCCGACCCAGGGGCCGACCGGGCCCGTGAGGTCGGCGCCGCTCTCGCCGACCGCGTCCGCGCCTCGACGCGCGGGTCCGACGCCGTCGGCCGCCTCAGCCGCAACGAGTTCATCGTGGTCGCGCCGGAGACCGGACGCGAAGGCGTGCTCAAGCTCGCCGAGCGACTCGCCCAGGCGATCACGGCCGCGGAAAGCGCCGCAGCAGCGCCGGGGCTGCACATCCGAGCCGGCTGCTACGCCGTGGGCGACATGGAAGAGGAAGCGCTCCAGCCGACCGACCTGCTCGTCCGCGCCACCGTCGCGCTGCGGCAGTCGCAGGCGGATACGTCGGGGGCGACGATCCGCTTCTACGACGACACCGATCTTACGAGCACGTCCCTCTCCTGATCCCGGCGGGCGGCCGCCAGCGGCCGATCCGCGCCGGGCTTGGCGCCGTGCCTCGCCTGCCTGCTCAGCCCTCCTGGAGCTGCGGTGCGGGCGTGCTTTCCGCTTCGTCGCCTTCCTCGACGCCGTAGCCGGGCAGATAGCCGTAGTAGCCGTAGACCTGCTCGCGCGGCACGTCGTTCAGCACCACCCCCAGAACCCGGATCGGCATCCGCTCCAGCATCGGCAGCTTCGACTCCATCAACTGGCGGTCCGTCGTGCCGGTCCGTACGACGAGCACCAGATTGCCGGCCAGCGCGCCGAGCATGAACGCATCGGCGCCCGCACCCATCGGCGGACTGTCGATCAGGATGATGTCGTAGCGCGGCCGCAGGTGCGCCAGCAGCTGCCGCAGCGCCGCCGACCCGAGCAGCTCCGGTGATTTCGCGATCCTCGTTCCGCTCGCGATCAGCTGCAACGAGGGATACTCGGTCTCCTGCACGACCTCCTCGATGGTGAGGCCGCCGCGCAGGAAGTCCGTCAGGCCGGGAACCCGCTGGCGGCGCACCAGCCGGTGCAGCGCGCCACGCCGGGTGTCGCCGTCGATCAGCAGCACGCGCCGGCCGAGGTCCGCGTACGACAGCGCGAGGTTGCTCGTCAGCATCGACTTCCCGTCCCCGCTGCCCGCGCTCGACACCGCGACCACCATGGGACCCGCGGACCCGTGCGCGTGCGCGAGGCTCAGGCGCAACTCCCGGAGCGACTCGACCGCCTGCTGCACCGTCGACGCCCCGCCGTTCAGGCGACCGTTGCGCGACACGTGCGGCAGCGTCCCCAGGATCGGGAGCCCGAGGCCCTGCGTAACCTGCTCCGGGTAGCGGAACTTCGGGTCCACGCGGTCGCGCAGCACTGCGCCCAGCAGTCCAATACCCAGACTGCCCAGGAACGCCAGCGCAATCGCCTGCAGCTTCGTGTTCTGCACCGGCTTGTTCGGCACCGCCGCGCGGTCCAGGATACGCACGTCCGGGATGCTGCTCACCGCCGAGAGGCGCGCCTCCTCGTAGCGCTGCTGGAGCGTCGTGTACAGGTTGTCCGCGATCGCCACTTGCCGGCGCAGCCGCGCCTCCTCGATCGCCCGCGGCGGGATCTGCTGCAGGTCCTGCGACGCCGATCCGATCTGCTGCGAGACCTCCCGCTCCCGCTGCGCCAGGCTCTTGTCGAGCGCTCCGGCAATGCGCGGAATCGTCTGCTCCTGCAGTACCCGGACCTCCTCCTCCAACTGCTTCACCGGCGGGTGCTCTTCGGTGTACTTGTAGCGCAGCGCCCGCAGACTCGCCTGCTTCTCGGTCAGCTCCTTCAACGCGTTCGTGAGCTCCGTCGAGCGCTGCACGGAGGGGACCACCTCCAGCGCCTCCACGCTCACGCCCCCCTTCAGGCCCTGCTCGATCGCGTCCCGGTCCTGACTGATCTGGTCCGCCTCCATCTTCATCTTGAAATAGTTGTCGAACACCGGGTCCTGCGTCACCTGCAGCCCCGGCGCGACCGGGCTCGCACGCTCCGACGGCAGCGTGATCGTATGAACGCGGAACGCTTCCAGTTGCCCTTCCGCGCTGCGCAGGTTGCCTTCCGAGCGCGTCAGCTGCTCCTGCAGGATCTTCGTCAGCTCGTCCAGCTTCGCCCGCTTCAGTTCCGCCGCCGTCTCGACGTAGCGATCGAGCACGACGTTCAGCGTCGCCGCCACCTGCTCCGGCGGCGCGCCCACGAGCTGCAGGCTCAGGAATTTGCCGTTCTGGTCGATCGTCGTCTGCATCTCGCGCGCGAGCTGCAGCGACGCCTCGCGCGGCACGTTCACGGCGAACTTCAGCGTCCGCCCCGGCCGCAGCACCTTTGCCGTCGGTTGCCACGCGATGCCGGCCGCCGCGCCCACCGAATCACCCACCTGCCCCGTCTCGACCACCGACCCGGCCGCCGTCTGCAGCGTGAAGGTGCGGCCGTCCTTCGCGACCTCCAACTCGTACTCACCGGGGCGGAACCGGTCCTTCAGGTCGAAGTCCGCGAAGTCGCTTCGCTCGGCATCCCCTTGGGGCTCCACGTAGAGGTGTTGCTTGCGCACCACGTAGTCGAGCACCTTGAAGGAGCGCAGCAGGTCCACCCACGCCAGCGACTGGTCCAGCAGCCCGCCCGTCTGGATCGGCCCCCGCTCCTCCGCTCCTCTCCCTTCGCTGTCGATCCAGACCGTCGCCTGCGCACGGTACTTCAGCGGGATGAAACGAGCCGCCACGATTCCGGCGCCCGTGCCCAGAATCGTAATGATTAGAATCATCCACTTGTAACGTTTCGCTGCGGCCAGGTAGCGCCGCACGCTCGCCATCGCGTTCGCATCCGCGCCCCCTTCCGCATCGTATTCCCATTCCGGAATCGACGACGACCCCACCGTCACCGCGTGTTCGCCCGCATCGTAGGGCGCTGGATGATTCATCTCTGATCTGCCGTTCCCTGCGTTGGCCTGATCCTTCCACCGGCTCCTCTGAAGCCGGCAACGGAATTGCACTCGTCCAGCAAGGTCGATACCCGCGACCCGCGCGCTTCCTTCACAGACGCCTCCGCAACGCCCGGAATCGCGCGGGGCGCACGTGCCACGACCGGCTCCGAAAGCTGAATCTCGCGCGCGGCAGCAGGCCCGACGGGGGGCGCGGCACGCAAATTGACGCAGCGGCGCAACACCTCAGGCGTCGTTCGAGGAGAATCGTTGCGCAAACTCGACACGGTCAACCATGCTTCGAATGGGAGCCTGCGGGAGCGTTCCGCAAGAGTCGATGAGGAGAGGACCATGGAGGAGGTCGCGGCGTCGCGGCGATGGCTGCGGCGCGAAGGTGTGGATTCCGGAGCCGAGCACGTGAGCGGAGCGAATCCGGACCAGTTGGGGCCGGAGCAGAAGAGCTCGGTCCGGGTGCTGGTGGTCGACGACGAGAACACGCTTCGCGACAGCTGCGCGAGCGTACTGCGGGCGGAGGGGTTCGACGTCACGACGTGCGGCCGCGGGACGGAAGCGCAGGCGATGCTGCGGCGGCGCGAGTTCGACATCGTCCTCCTGGATCTGTTCATGTCGCAGGTTCCGGGGATGGAGCTGCTGGCGACGTGTCTGGAAGCATACCCCGGGACGCTCGTTGTGATCATGACGGGGAATCCGAGCGTCGCGACGAGCATCGAGACGTTGCGCGCGGGCGCCTGGGACTATCTGCCGAAGCCGTTCTCCGCGCCGCAGTTGCAGACGCTGATCGGACGCGCGGCGCACACCGTTCTGGTGGGACGCGAAACGCGCGAGATGCAGCGCAGCCTGTCGCGTCAGCACGCGCACAGCGACAAGGTCAACCTGCTCGGCATGGCGCCTTCGTTCCGGCAGGTGATCGAGCTCGCCCGCAAGGTGGCGCCGACGGACGCCTCCGTGTTCATCACCGGCGAGAGCGGCACCGGCAAGGAGATGATCGCGCAGTTCATCCACCACAACAGCCGCCGGAGCAGCCGTCCGATCGTGGCCGTGAACTGCGCGGCGCTGCCCGAGGCGCTGCTCGAGTCCGAGATGTTCGGTCACGTGAAGGGAAGCTTCACCGGCGCCGTCGCCGACAAGGACGGGCTGCTGGAGACCGCCAACGGCGGCACGATGTTCCTCGACGAGCTGATCGAGATGTCGCCGGCGATCCAGGCGAAGCTGCTGCGCGTCATCCAGGACGGCACGATCCGCCGCGTCGGCAGCGCCAAGGTCGACGCGGTCGTGAACGTCCGCTTCATCGCGGCGACCAACCGCGACCCGCAGGAGGCGACGAACGAGGGGCAGCTCAGGCGCGATCTCTTCTATCGGCTCCGCGTCGTGCCGATCCACATGCCGCCGCTGCGCGACCGGCCCGAGGACATCCCCGTCCTCTCGCGCCACTTCCTCTCGCAGTTCTGGAGCCTTCATCGCGAACGCGGTGCGCCGGCCCCGAGCTTCACGGACGATGCGATCCGCGAGCTCCAGTCGCGCCGCTGGAGCGGCAACGTCCGCGAGCTTCAGAACGTCATCGAGCACGCCGTCGTGCTCCTCGAGCCGGGCGAGCCGATCCAGCCGGAGGACATCCCGTCCATCGACGGCACCCCCCTCGGCGAGAGCTTCGGCGGCGGCTTCGCCGTCCTCTCCGGCGGGGACGAGAAGTACCACGACGCCCGCGAGCGGATCATCGGCCATTTCGAACGGGAATACCTCACCTGGCTCGTCCGCCGCGCAGGCGGTAACATGTCCAAGGCAGCGCGGATCGCAGGCGTCGACCGCACCACGCTGTATCGACTCTCGGAGAAGCATGGCCTCGAGCGAAGCGACATCACCGCGTCGGCCGATGGCGTCGACTGAATCTGTGGCGGACGCGGACATCCAGGCTGCACACCGACTTCTGAAGGAGGCGCTCGAAGCGACCGCGGAGCGCTGGCGCGAGCGCGACGATCTGCCCCTCCTCCTCGACACCGATCCGGACGTCGAGCTCGCCGCGATCGCCGCCGCCATCCGCGACACGCTCGACGCAGCTACGCCCCTCCAGCTCGAAGGCGGCGCCAATCCGATCCTGCGACGCCGCCTCGCCGAACGCCTCCAGCGCGAGATCGTGCGCGCATGGCAGCGGCAGGACGTCCCCGATTCTCCCACGGACATCCTCCCGCTGCTCCAGGCCGCGATCGCCGCCGCCGACCGGCTCAATCCGGAGGGAGGCCAGGATCCCGCCGCCCTCCTCTCCTCGCCCGACGGCCTCGGCCTCATCTCCGAGATCGCCCACGACCTGCGCTCGCCGCTCTCCGCCGTCCTCTTCCTCTCCGATACGCTGCGGCGCGGTCACAGCGGCGAGATCAACGAGGTCCAGCGTCGCCAGATCGGCCTCATCTACTCCGCTACGCTCGCCCTCATCAACGTGGCCAGCGACGTCATCGAGCTCTCCCGCGGCGGCAATCACCTCTCCGAGGGCGAGCTGCGGCCCTTCTCCATCGCGCAGACCCTCGAGTCCGTCCGCAACATCGTCGAGCCGATGGCCGCTGAGAAGCACGTCGCGCTGCGCCTCCGTGGCGCCGACCCGGACCGCCGCCTCGGGCATCCGGTCGCCGTCAGCCGCGTCCTCCTCAACCTCGCCTCCAACGCGATCCGGTACACCGAGGAGGGCTTCGTCGAGATCGTCGTTCGGCCCGCCGGGCGCACGCGCCTTCGTTTCACCGTCCGCGACACCGGGCCCGGCATCTCGGAAGACGAGCAGCGCACGCTCTTCATGCCGTTCCGCAACCGGCCGGACCGCGGCTATCAGTTCTCCGGAACCGGACTCGGACTCAGCATCGCCCGCCGCCTCGTGCAGGCGATGGGCGCTGAGTTGAGCTTCGAGACCAATCCCGGATGGGGTACCGCCTTTCATTTCGAGATCGACGCCCCGCCCGCGCCGCCCGACCCGGTCTGAAGATCCACGCCGCAGCGCCGTTGTCGTAATCTCTCCACAACCGTTGGAGCACCGCCGCAACCGCGGCCGCTCCCGGCCGACGGCCATGTTTCTGTAATCTACTGTCACGCAACGAGTTATTGCATCAAGGGGCGGATCGCGACCTTCGCGAACGCGCCTTGCATGTAGCAGGGCGACGCGAAATACGCTCAGCCGGTGTCGACGCCCGCTCGGGAATCCCGAGTGGGCGTTCTGTTTTTCGGGCGTCATGAGAACGCCGGCGAGCCGGGGCGCGGCGCGCCGGGCTGACCCGAATCGAGGCGAGGAAGAGGAGACGGTGGAAAGTGCACGCTTGGGAGCTTCACCCTCTTCCTTTTCTCCACGTCGCCGACGGCGGAGAACACGACGTTCGAGGACCCCGCTGCTCGGCACCGGCTGCTCGGACTGCTCGTGGTCGGTGCGCGCCGGCGTTGCAGCGGGATGGATGCGCACCGCGCGTCTTGACGACCGGCGAGCGGCCGCCGCCTGTGGCAGGCGCCCAACACCTCGTTGGGGGGTTGCCGCAAGAAGCGTGGCGGAAGCCCCAAGCCCATTTTTCATAAATCGTGTTATTGCAACCATTTACGGGATTTCGCGGTGCCCACGACGTGCGCGAACGGCCCTTGCACAGTAGGCGGGCGCAGTCGGAAGTCGGACGGGCTTGACCAGAGATCCAGAGGAGGCTGAGTGCATTCCTCCGTAGACAAGATACAGAGAGTGGAGGCGGTCGCGGGAATCGGTGCGGCCCCGGCGGCGGCGTCGGAGCTTCATCTGGTGCTCGCGGAGCCACCGCAGGTGTCGCCGGGCGAACGGGCGCGTCGCCTGCTTAACGTGGGAATCGCGTTGGTGCTGCTGCTGTTGTCGGCGCCGCTGATCCTGATCGTGGCGCTGCTGGTCCGGCTGTCGAGCCGCGGTCCGGTGATCTACCGTCAGACGCGGGTGGGGGTGGACCGCCGGCAGGGGAAGCCGGGAGGCAACTGGCGGCGCAAGACGGATCTGGGCGGCCGCCCGTTCACGGTCTACAAGTTCCGGACGATGACGTGGGAGGGCCCCGGCGGCGACGAGGTGTGGGCGACGCCGGACGATCCGCGGATCACGTGGGTCGGCCACTTCCTTCGGCGCACACGGCTGGACGAGCTGCCACAGCTCTTCAACGTGCTGAAGGGGGACATGAACGTGGTGGGGCCGCGTCCGGAGCAGCCGCAGATCTTCGCGAAGCTGCGCGACCACATCGATCAGTATCCACACCGGCAGAAGGTGCTTCCGGGAATCACCGGGCTGGCGCAGATCAATCATCACTACGACCGCAGCATCGAGGATGTGAAGACGAAGGTTCGCTTCGATCTCGAGTATCTGGAACGGGCCTCCGTGCTGCACGACCTGTCGATTCTGGCGAAGACCGTTCCGGTGGTCGTCTTCAGGAAGGGTGCCTGGTAGGGTGAGCACGGTCTCGACGGAGATCCCGCCTCGCGCTCCTGCGCGAAGCGGGATCGGCGCGTATTCGACGGCGAGGCGCCTGGCGGGTCCCGCAGGCGTCTTCACGCTGGGCATCGCGTTCGCGGTGCTCTTCTGGACGCCGTTGTGGACGTTCGGCCGCGACCTCTGGAGCGACCCGGACGCGAGCCACGGACTGCTGCTCGTGCCGATCGCTTTCGTGCTGGCGTGGAAACGGGGCGTCGCGCCGCGGGCGCGGGCCCAGCCGGTGCTCGGTTTCGCCCTGCTGGTCGCCGCCGTGATGCTTCGCTACCTCTCGGGCCTCGCCGCGGAAGTCTTCACCATGCGGCTCTCACTGCTGCTCGGTGCCGCGGGCGTGGTGGTTCTCTACCTCGGTGTTCGACAGCTCCTGCACTGGTGGTTGCCGGTGCTGCTGATCGGGCTCTCGGTCCCGCTGCCGGTCGTGCTTACGAACACGATCGCCTTCCCGCTGCAGCTCAAGGCGTCCCAGATGGGCGCCACGCTGCTCGAGCTGCGCCACGTGCCGGTGCGGCTGAGCGGGAACGTGATCGACCTGCCCGGGCAGCGGTTGTTCGTGACGGAGGCGTGCAGCGGGCTGCGCTCGCTGACGGCGCTGATCGCGCTCGGCGTGCTGATCGGCGGCCTCTGGCTGCGCTATCCGGTGACGCGCCTGCTGCTCGTGGCGGCCGCGATACCGGTGGCGATGGTGTTGAACGGGATCCGCGTCTTCCTGACCGGGTTCCTGGTCTTCTTCGTGAGCCCGGAGCTGGGTCGCGGCTTCATGCACCTGACGGAGGGTTGGATCGTCTTCGTCTTCGCGTTCGTGATTCTGGGCGGCGTCGCGTGGGTTCTCGACCGCGGCGAAGCGCTCTTGAGGCGCCGGCGCGCGCGGGAGGTGACACCGTGACGCGGACGACGAGCACCTGGATCGCGGCCGGCATCCTCGGCTTCGGCGCGCTGCTCACGCTCGGCTTCGTGCGCGAGCAACGACGGATGCCGCTGCGCGAGCCGTTGTCGGCGGCGGTGCCGCGGACGCTGGCCGGAGAGGGCGGCGAGGATGTGACGATCTCGCCGGAAGAGCAGCGCGTGGCCGGCATGAGTCAGTACGTCATGCGGGCGTACGGCCCGGATGCCGCCAGCGGTTTCTCGGTCTATGTCGGCTACTACGAGCGCCAGTCCCAGGGCCGGACCATCCACTCGCCGAAGAACTGCCTGCCGGGCGCGGGTTGGGAGCCGCTCTCCTCGCGCCGCGAGACGATCGCGGTGGGGGATCAACGCGTGCCGGTGAATCGCTATCTGCTGCAGAACGGAGGACATCAGGCGCTCGTGCTCTACTGGTACCAGGGCCGCGGCCGCATCGTGGCGAACGAGTACCGGGTGAAGCTGAACCTGCTTCGCGATCAGGCGCTGCTCGGCCGCAGCGACGAAGCGCTCGTGCGCGTCGTCGTACCGGTCGTGAACGGCGAGGCCGCGGCCTATTCACGTGCGACAGAGGTCGCGCGCGAACTGGTGCCGGCGGTACGCCGTGCGCTACCGTCGGCCTGACCGCCATGACGACGATGACGAAGCCGGCGAGGCCGCCCTCGATCGTGGCAGGGCGGGCCCAAGCGAGAGAAGAGAGGGTCATGCGAACCAGGAGTTTCCTGCCATCCGTGTACGTGCTTTGCGCGGCTCTGGTGGCGATCCCGGTCTTCGACACGCTGGTCGAGACGTGGCCCCTGCAACTGAGCCAGATCCGCTGGCGCTTCGGCGCGGTCGGCATCGGCCTCGGCCACGCAAATACCGCCGTGCTGGGCATCGTCCTCGCGATGGCGGTGGCGGCGGCGCTGGAACAGAGGAAGGTTTTGCGAACGCTCTCCTTCCTCTCGCTCCTCGGCTTCGTCGTGATCGCGGCCGTGCTGTCGGTGTTCGCGCTGGACATGCTGCAGATGCGGCCGGCGCTGAACGCGAACGTGCGGGGCGCCTACGACGCGGCGTCGATGAAAGCGTTCTTTGCAGGTGTCTGTTTCACCGTAGTACTGCTCGTGGTGGCGGTGGCGGGGCTACGCGCCACGAAGCGCGCGCGCAATCGAGCGCCGCGGCAGGAGATCCTCGAACCACTCATCCCCGCCGGAAAGGAGAGTACCGTATGAAACGGATCTTACCGAGAGTTCGCCGTGGTGCACTGGCGCTCGCGCTCCTCGTGGGCGTGGCGGCACCGGCCGCGGCACAGACCACCTGGAATGGAGGTGACGTGTGGTTCCGCTTCGTGTTCTCGGACGCGAGGTACGCGGACCTGATGCTGGTCGCAGGTACGACCGATCAGTCCGTGTTCAACAACCACATGGCCACGCCGGGCGATGAGGTTTCGATCACCGAGGCGCAGCTCCTCAGCATGGGCTACGGCTTCGGTGACGACCTCATCTTCAAGCTGAACGTGTGCACCGAAGGCGGCATGATCCTGTGCGCGTCCGGTGCGGACTTCACGTGGCTCAGCACCGACCCGCAGCACGCGATGTTCTCGGGTGCGGTGGGTACCCCGAACCCGACGGCGAACGCCCTCTACAACCACTCGATCGGGTGGGAGGACAAGCCGCCGGAGATCTCCGACTTCGACTACAACGACATCATCGTCGACTACTCCCTGCAGCAGACTGTGCCGGAGCCGACGACGTGGGCGCTGATGCTCACGGGCCTCTTCGGCCTGGTGGCGTTCGGTTGGTACCGTCGGAAGAACGTGGCCGGTTCGGGCATTCTCGCCTGACCCGTCCGCGACCAGGTGGTAAGGAAGGGGCCCGCACGAACGTGCGGGCCTTTTTCTTGCTACCCCACCCGCGTGACTCGACCGTTCGACGCACACTCCGGCAGGACCCAACGTGAGAATCGGAATCATCGCCCCGGAGCTGGGAGCAGGTCCGGGCGGGATGCAGGAGTTTCCGCGCCAGGTGGCGCGTCACCTGGCGGACACCGACGACGTCGTCCTCTTCGCGGTTCCGGGCGCGCCCGCCCCGGCGCCCGCTATCGCAATGCGTGCCGTTCCGCACCGCGACCTCGCCCTCCTCCCGGAGCGCCTCGACGCCGAGCCGGTCGACGTCTGGTTCGCCTGCAACGCGGCACTCGCCACGATCGCGCCGCAGCTCCGCGCACCGACGGTCGTGTATCTCAACGGCAAGGACTTCCTGGCGCCCTGGATCGGCGTGGCGCGCCCGTGGATCACCTGGATCGCGGGCCTGCGCGGCGCATGGAGGCTCGCCGACCCCCTGCGGACGCGCGTGTGGCGGCGCGACATCCGGCGCGGCTCGCACTCCGTCGCTCGGCTGCTCGCGAACAGCGCCTACACCGCCGCTCTGGCTGCGCGCGCGCTCCGCGTCCCCCGAGCCAGGATCGGCATCCTCCACCCCGGCGTGGCCGACGAGTTCTTCCGGCACGGGAAGTCGCCGCGCCCCTCCGCGCCCCTCCGCATCCTGACCGTGGCCCGGCTCGCCCGGTGGAGTCTCCGCAAGAACGTCGACGGCCTGATCCGGGCCGTCGCCCTGCTCCCTCCGGGAATCGTCGAAACGTGCGACGTCGTCGGCGACGGGGACGATCGGCCCCGCCTCGAGGCGCTCGCGCACAGCCTCCACCTGGACGGCCGCGTTCGCTTCCTCGGCTCCGTGAGCCGCGAAGATCTGCTGGCCCGCTACGCCGAGGCGGATCTCTTCGTCCTCGTGCCCACCCAGGGCGGAGGCGACGTCGAGGGCTTCGGAATGGTCTACGTCGAAGCCGCCGCGGCCGGCGTGCCCTCCATCGCCGCCCTCCACAGCGGCGGCTCCGACGCCGTCGCGGACGGTGTGAGCGGTCTCCTGCTCTCCTCCACCCAGCCGGCCGCCATCGCCTCGGCCATCCGCCGGGTCCGCGCCGCGCCCCAGCAGTTCTCCCCCGAACAGGTCCGTGCCCACGCGGAGCGCTTCCGCTGGCCACGCATCGTGAGCGCGCTGCGGGCGGAGCTGCTCGCGGTCGCGGCCGCACGGCCGGCGGGCGACATGTTGCACGCTCGCCACATTTCGTCGGCCGGCCGTACGGTTGACGGTCGGTGAAGGCGCGGCTTGATTCTTGAACCGGTGGCACGAGCGGAAACGAGTGAACAGCCCATTGCGAACCGAGCGAAAGACAGGTTGAGCGCAGAAGCAACGGCTCAGACGGCCGGTCGCCTTCCGACCGCCGCCGACGAGCGCATGGACGCGGCGACGGATCGTGGTGGGACGTGGCGGGAGATCCTGGTCGAGGAGTTGTGGCAGCACCGGGACCTCCTGCACCAGTTGACGCTACGCGACATCCGGATCCGATACAAGCAGGCGGCAATGGGGTTCGCGTGGGCGATCTTCATGCCGGCGCTGGTGGTGCTCGCGGGTTCGATGGTGCGCTTCGCGATGGGCTACATCTCGGGCAGCGACGTCTCGCGGGCGCAGATCGCGACGATCGCGGTGAAAGCGCTGCCGTGGTCGTTCTTCGTCGGCGCCATCGGGTTCGCGACCAATACGCTGATCGCGAACATGACGCTCGTGACGAAGGTGTATTTTCCGCGCGAGGTGTTGCCGATTTCGGCGACGCTGGCGCAGACGTTCGACTCGACGATCGGCGGCGTCGCGCTGCTGTTCGTTTTGCCGGTGCTCGGGGTGCACTACAGTCTCACCGGCCTGTGGGCGATTCCGCTTCTCGTCCTGCTCTTCTGCTTCACGGCCGGGGCGTCGTTGTTCCTGGCGGCGGCGAACCTGTTCTTCCGGGACGTGAAATACATCGTGCAGGTCCTGCTGATGTTCGGAATCTTTTTCACTCCCGTCTTCTTCGAGCCGTCGATGCTGGGGCCTCTGGGGAGCAAGCTGGTGATGCTGAATCCGCTGGCGCCGATGATCGAGGGGATCCGCCTGGCGGTGGTGAACGGTCACGACCTGTTGCGGCCGTTGCTGGAGATCGACTCGCACGGCAGGCAGGTGGTGGCGTGGAGTCCGCTCTACCTGGTATACGCGGCCGGTTGGGGGGTGGGTGCGCTGGCGGTTTCGCTGCGCGTCTTCCACCGCCTCGAGCGGATCTTCGCGGAGTACGTGTGATCATGGCGACGGCGACGCTCACGCCTCGGATCCGCTTCGACGGCGTGTGGAAGAAGTTCCGCAGGGGCGAAGTTCACGACAGTCTGCGGGACCTGATCCCTGCGATGACGCGCAGGCTCCTCGGACGCACGCCTTCGCGGAGCGAGCTTCAGCAGAGCGAGTTCTGGGCGGTGGAAGACATCTCTTTCGACGTCGGGCCGGGAGAGGCGATCGGGATCATCGGCCCCAACGGAGCAGGCAAGTCGACGATCCTGAAGCTGCTGACGCGGATCCTGCGACCGACGCGCGGGCGCTGTGACGTGCGTGGCCGCGTCGGAGCGTTGATCGAGATCGCCGCCGGCTTCCACGCGGATCTGACGGGGAGGGAGAACGTCTTCCTTCAGGGCGCGATCCTGGGTATGGAACGCGCCATGATCAAGCGCCAGTTCGACGAGATCGTCGCTTTCGCGGAGCTGGACGAGTTCATCGACACGCCGGTGAAACGCTACTCGAGCGGCATGAACGCGCGGCTCGGCTTCGCCATCGCGGCCCACCTCGACCCCGAGGTGCTGATCATCGACGAGGTGCTCTCCGTCGGCGACTACCGCTTTCAGCAGAAGGCGTTCGACCGGATCCGGGCGTTGTGCACCAGCGGCATCCCGGTCGCGCTCGTGTCGCACCAGCTCGATCGCATCGCCTCGCTCTGCAGCACCGCGATCCTTCTGGACCGGGGACGCCTCGTCGTGCAGGGCGCGCCTTCGGAGTGCATCGCCGCCTACGTCTCCGGGCACACGGGCGAGGAAGCGACGCCGCAGGATGACGGCGTGCGTGTCGCGGTGGCGCTCGAGGGGGAGGGACCGGCCGCGCTGCTTTCGGGCGAGTGGATGACCCTCTCCGTGGAAGCCGAGGTCGACACCGACCTGCCCGACTCTGTGGGCGGGGTCAGCCTGCGCGTGCGCAACCTGTCGAACGGATACACGGTGTACGCGATCGACACGGACGAGCACGGCGCACCCCGCCTGGCGAAGGGGCGGCTCGACCTGTCGGTCGCGCTCCAGATGAACCTCGGTCAGGGGGTGTACGGCATCGAGGCGTACGTCTGGGATAGCGAGGGACGTCGCGCGCTCGCGCGCAGCGCGACGGTTCCGGTCAAGATCAGCACCGAAGCGGGTTTCCTCGGTTCGGCGCAGTTGAATGCCCGCCTGTGCAGCGGGGCCGGAGCGACGCGTCGCGATTCGAGTCCGCGCGCGGACGCGCTTTCCCGACCGTGAGGGAACGCTCCGACCGCGGAGGGCAGGACCGCTCATGACGCCGGAGCTCGTCGTTCTGGTTCCCACGGCCGGACGCCCCGATCTGCTGCGGCGGACGCTCGCCTCCCTGGCCGAGATGCCGGCTGCCGCCGGGCTACCGCGAAACGGTCGTGATCGAGAACGGCCCGGCGAGCGGAGCACGTGACGTGGTGGCCGCCTGTCCCGCGCCGCTGCGTGTCCGCTACCACCATCATCCCCTGGCCAACAAGAGCGCCGCGCAGAACGAGGTCGTCGCGGACCTCGACGACTGTCTGGTGTTCTTCACGGACGACGACGTCCGCATCGACCCGGGTACGCTCGAAGGTCTCGCGAACGCGGCCGGCGACGCCGGCGATGGCGCCTTCTTCGGCGGTCCGATCGGCGTCGACTACGAGCACGAGCCGCCCGAATGGCTGAAGGCGTTCCTGCCCGGGTCGGCCCGCGGCTGGCACGGCGGGGACACGCCGTACGACGTCCAGGAGCCGGTCTTCTTCGGCTGCAACTGGGCGGCGTTCTCACGCGACGTCATCGCGGTGGGCGCCTTTGACGTTCGCCGCGGACCGGGCGGTACGAGTCGTGGAACGGGGAACGAGACGGACATGCAGATGCGGCTCCTCGAGAGTGGCGTCCGGGGCATCTACGTTCCCTCCGCCATGGTGTGGCACTACGTCCCCCGCGAGCGCTGCACCCCGCGCTGGGCGCTGGATCGTGCCTACCGCGGGGGCGTCGCCATCGGGCTCGACCACCGTCGCGACGATTCCAAGCGCTGGTTCGGCGTTCCGCGCTGGATCTACGGCGAGGTGCTCCGGAGCACGCTGCGTCTGCCGCTCGCGCTCGCCGGCGGTCGAGAAGCCCGGTTCCGCGCGCGGCGACGATTTCGCTACGCCGTCGGGCATGCTCAACGGCGTTCGGATCGCCAGCCGAAACCCGCCCGTCGACGCCGCGCTTGCTTCCAGGATCGTTCGATGAGCGGCGCGGCTTCTCCGACCCGACGCCCTCGTCGCGTGCGCATCGCGTTCTGCATCGACAACATGAACGTGGGCGGGACGGAGCTGAACGCAGTGCGCACCGCGGAGCTCCTCGATCGCTCGCGCTACGACCTCCGGGTGGTCTCGCTGGCCGGCGAAGGGCCGCTGCTCGCTCGCTACGAGGCGGCGGGAGTTCCCGTGAAGGTGATCCGACTGCGCAACCTGTACGGCCGCTCCGCGTTCGCGGCCGGGCTGGAGCTGGCGCGCTACCTGCGAAAGGAGCGCGATCGACATCCTCCACGCGCACGACATGTACAGCAACGTCTTCGCATCGCCGTGGGCGCGCCTGGCGGGATGCGGCGTCATCGCGAGCAGGCGCTGGTGGATCGGGACCGCCGCGCCGTGCGCTACCGGTCGCGAACCGCATGGTCCTACGTCGTTCGCGCACCACGTGCTCGCGAACTCGGAGCGGGTTGCGCGCATGCTGGCGGACGCGGAGAAGGTGCCAACTCGAAAGATCCTCGTCGTGCGCAACTTTCTCGACGATGCGGCTTTTGGGCAGCCTGATCCTGGCTGGCGTGCCGAAATCCACGCGCGCCTGAAGGTCCCCGCGGACGCGGTCATAATCGGGATGGTCGCTTCACTCAGCCCGTATAAGGACCACGCCACGCTTTTCCGGGCCGTCGCCGGGCTGAGATCGAGATCGACGCCATTTGTCTGCGTCCTGGTCGGTCGAGACGCGGGGGAGGGTGCGGCGCTCCGTGCCTTGGCGAGGGAGCTCGAGATCACCGAACTCGTGCGATATGCCGGCGAGCTACCGAACCGACCCAACCCGAACTTCCTTTTCGATGTGTCGGTCTTGAGCACGCGATCCGAAGGCTTGCCAAACTCCGTGTTGGAGGCGATGGCCGCCGGGCGTCCAGTGGTCGCGACGGATGTCGGAGCGGTCGCCGACGCGGTGGAGGATGGTGTCACGGGTCTGCTCGTGAGACGCGGAGAGGCGGAGCACCTCCGCACCCGGCTGCAGGTGTTGTTGACGAACGAGGACAAACGTTGGCGTCTTGGGAAGGCGGGATCGGCAGCGGCTCGAACGCGCTATTCTGCTGACGCATCTCTCGCCGAACTCCACGGAGCCTACGAGTCCGTGCTCGCTCGAGGCAGATCCCAACCCCGGGGCCTCGAACCGGGCAAACGACCGATATTTCCGGGGAAGGTGGTTTAACCTTGTGTGGAATTGCGGGTCTCGTCGGCTTCGACGACGTTGCCGAAGCGCACGATCGCATCGCGTCCATGCTCGCCAAGGAGGCTCGCCGCGGTCCGGACGACGAGGGGGTTTGCGAGTGGCGCGGAGTCGTGTTCGGACACCGGCGCCTCGCTATTTTGGACCTGACCTCTCGCGGCCATCAGCCGATGCGGAGCGAAGATGGTCGCCTCGGTGTCGTATTCAATGGCGCTATCTACAACTTCATAGAGCTGCGCGAGGATCTGCGACGTTCAGGGGCGTCTTTCCGAAGCGGAACCGATACCGAGGTGCTGTTGCACGGTTATCGACGCTGGGGACTCGATGGGCTCGTGCGTCGCCTCAGGGGGATGTACGCGTTCGCTTTGTGGGACGACGAGCGACGGCGCCTTTGCCTCGCGAGGGACCCGCTCGGGGTCAAGCCGCTCCTGTTCGCTGAATCCGGACCCCGTTTCGCATTCGCGTCGACGGCGGATGCGCTCGTGAAGGCCGGGTTCCAAACGGCTCTCGACGAAACCGCCATAACGCAGTTCCTTCAATTCGGCTTCGTCCCCGAGGGGTGTTCGATCTGGCAGGGCATCAGGAAGCTCCCGCCGGGATCCGTTCTCGAATGGCACGGAGGGAGGTCGTCCGAAAGAAGCTACTGGCAACCGCCCGCTGCCGGTTCGAATGCACTCCCTTTCGACCAGGCCGTTGAAGGAGCCCGCGAGTTGTTTCTGCGCGCGACCGAGCGCCGCCTGCGCGCGGATGTTCCGGTCGGGGCGCTCCTGAGCGGTGGCATTGACTCGGGACTCGTGTGCTGGGCTTTGACCCAGCTGAACGCAGACGTTACCGCATACACGGTCGCTACGCCGGGAGAGACGTCGGACGAGGCGGCACTGGCGCGAAGGACGGCCCGTTTGCTGGGCTTGACGCATGAGGTGGTCACCGTCCCGGACGCTGGCGAGTCGCCGCTCGGCGAACTGGCCAACGCGTACGGTGAGCCCTTCGCGTGCGCCTCGGCTCTGGGCATGCTACGCCTGTCCCGGGCGGCCTCGTCGCGCGCGCGAGTCGTTCTCACCGGCGACGGCGGCGACGACGTATTCCTGGGTTATCCTAGACACCGTTTCCTGCTTGCGGCGCAAACCATAGCGAACCGACTTCCGTCGGGGGCACGAAGGTGGTGGGCGAGCGTGCGCCGCTTCACTCCCTCGTGGAAGTGGGCACGGCGTGCCGCCCACTTCGCGGATTATGCGACCGGTGGTCTCGGGTCCTTCGTGAACGCTGGCCCGGGCACGGCGTTCTTCGATTCCCGCGGCGTATGGGGGCCATTCTTTGCATCGGGCGGATCGCGGGCTCTACGCATCGATGCGTCCATGGAGTCGGCCAGAAGGGTTCTGGACGACTATCTGGAGTTCGACATCCATCATCAGTTCGTTTCCGAGTACTTGACCAAGGTGGACGGCGCGACAATGTACTTCGGCGTCGAAGCTCGTTCACCCTTTCTCGATCAGGACCTCTGGGAATTCGCTGCCGGCCTGCCGTATGGTGTTCGTCTGCACCGGGGACGGTTGAAGGCCGTGCTTCGATCTCTTGCGACCGCGGGCCTGGGCCCTGAAGTCGCGAGAGGAAGGAAGCGGGGGTTCGAAATTCCTGCGCCGCAGTGGCTTCTCGGACCGTGGCGACAGACCGTCGTCACGGCCTTTCACCAGCCAGCTTCCGAGGAGCTCGGCCTGTTCGCGAAGGGTGCCCTGTCGCGCGTCTGGAACGAGTGTAGTGAGACCGGGACGGCACCTCTACAGCTGTGGTATATCCTGGTCCTGGAGCTCTGGCTCCGGAACCGGTCGCTCGCGTGGAGCCCGCCCCTTCCGCCTCTTGCTCCCGCAACCGGAGGCAGTCGCTGATGTGCGGCATCTGCGGGATCGTCGCGGCGGGCGTGGCCGAGCCCGGGGATCCGGGGGACACCGTGCTCGCGATGCGGGACGCGATGGTGCATCGGGGGCCGGACGATGCGGGAGTCTGGGTGTCGGAGGACCGTCGCGTCGCGCTCGGGCACCGTCGCCTGAGCATCGTCGACCTGAGCCCCGCCGGGCGCCAGCCGATGGCGAACGAGGATGGCAGTGTCCACGTCGTCTTCAACGGCGAGATCTACAACCACGTGGAGCTCCGCTCGGAGCTCGAAGCGCGCGGACACGTCTACCGTTCGCACACCGACACCGAGACCCTGGTCCATCTGTGGGAGGAGCACGGGCCGGACATGCTGCCGCTGTTGCGCGGCATGTTCGCTTTCGCGCTGTGGGACGAGCGGCGCCGCGAGCTCTTCGCCGCGCGGGATCGCATCGGGATCAAGCCGTTCTACTGGACCGTGGCCGACGGCCGCTTCCTCTTCGGCTCCGAGATCAAGGCGCTCCTGGCGCACCCGAGCGTGCGTCCCGACGTGGACGAAGGTGCGCTCTACCACTACCTGACGTACATGGCCACGCCGGCGCCGAGCACCATGTTCCGGGACATCCGGAAGCTCCCCGCGGGCTGTTTGCTGCGGCTGCGAGCGGGACGGACGGAGCCGGAGGTCGAGCGGTGGTGGGACATGGCCGACGCGGAGCGCCCGGCGGCGGAGCTGCTCGCCGACCCCGAGGCGGCCGCGGAGCACGTCGCGACGCTGCTCTCCGACGCCGTCCGCGAGCGCCTCATGTCCGACGTGCCGTTCGGCGTGATGCTTTCGGGCGGCGTCGATTCGAGCGCCATCACCGCGCTCGTGCGAAAGCACCACGACGGCCCGCTGCGCACCTTCTCCGTCGGCTTCGAGAACGAGCCGGCGCACGACGAGTCGGGGCCGGCGCGGTGGGTAGCGGAGCACTTCGGCACGGAGCACCACGAGGTCATCGTCGACCCGGCCGACGTCCTGGCCAGCCTTCCGGAGCTGATCCACGCGCAGGACGAGCCGCTGGCCGACTGGGTGTGCGTGCCGCTGCTGCACGTCGCGCGGCTGGTGCGGGACTCAGCGACGATCGTGGCGCTCGTCGGCGAGGGCAGCGACGAGCAGTTCGCCGGCTACGAGCACTACCACCGCTACCTGCGACTCGATCGGGGTGCGTGGCGCGCATACGGACGGTTGCCGCTGTGGCTGAGGCGGGGGCTGCACCGCATCTCGGACGGTACTCTCCGGCGCGGCCGGTGGCCGCGCGAGATCCGCGAGCTGGTCCGACGCGCGGCGGCGGACGAGCCGCTCTTCCTGAGCGGCGCCGTCGCGGCATGGGAGGCGGACAAGGCGGACTTCGTGCGCCGCAACGGCGCCCCGTGGGCCCCCGCGTCCAGCGTTCCGCTCGCGGCGGAGGCGCAGGCGCGGTTCCGGCGTCGCCGTCCGGACGCGGACTTCCTCGGCGCGCTGGTGTACCAGGAGTTCCAGCTGCGGCTTCCGGAGCTCCTGCTGATGCGCGTGGACAAGATGACAATGTCGACGTCGGTCGAGGCGCGCGTGCCGTTCCTCGACCATCGCCTCGTCGAGTTCACCTCCTGGATGCCGCAGTCGATGAGGGCGGGGGGCGGGCGCACCAAGGACATCCTCAAGCGGGCGGTCCGGGACCTGCTTCCGCGCGACGTGATCGACCGGCGCAAGCGCGGCTTCAGCCTTCCCGTGAAGGAGTGGCTCCGCGGCCCGCTCGCCGCGTACGCGCGCCGCGCGATCCTCTCATCGCGGCTGCGCGAGCGGGGCCTCTTCGACTACGAGGCGATCGAGGCGATGCTCGAATCGCACCGGAGCGGACGGAAGAACTACGACACCGTGCTGTGGAACCTGCTCAACCTGTCTCAGTGGCACGACACGTGGATCGCCGGCGAGCCGCTCCGCGAGGCGGTGACGGCGTGATCCGCGTCTGCGTGGTGGCCCCCGCCTACATGACCGGGGGGCAGGCCATCGAGGCGCGCACCCTCGTCGATGGGTTCGCCCGCGAACCGGATTTCCGCGTCGAGCTGCAGCCGATCGACCCGCGCATCCCTGGCTGGCTGGCGCGCATCCGGGGCGTGCGCACCCTCGCCCGTCTGCCGCTCTACCTGGGCGGCCTCGTGCGCCGCATCCGCAGGGCGGACGTCGTCCACGTCTTCACGGCCGCCTTCTGGCCGTTCCTGCTCACCACGACCCCCGCCGTACTGCTCGCGCGCGCCTTCGGCAAGCCGGTCGTGCTGAACTACAGGGACGGCCGCGCGGCGGACCACATTGGCGCCGGCTGGGTCCGTTTCGTCCTGCGACGCGCAACGCTGCTCGTCTTTCCTTCCGGCTTCCTTCGCGACGTCTCCGCCGCTTCGGGTTGGACGGCGAGGTGGTCTCCAACGTGGTCGACACCGAGCGATTCCGTTATCGCGGGGGGGCCCGGTCCGGCCGGTGCTGATCTCCTCCCGGCTGCTGGAGGAACTCTACGCGGTGGAGAACACGATCCGCGCGTTCGCCCGGGTCCGCGCGAGTACCCGGCCCGGCCCGGCTGATCGTCATCGGGGATGGCGATCGGGGGGCGTTGCTTAAAGCGCTCGTGCGCGACGAGGGGATCGAGGGGGTCGAGTTCCACGGCGCGGTGCCGCACGGAGAGATCCCGGAGTGGTTCGACCGCGCGGACATCCTCGTGAACAGCTCCCGCAAGGACAACATGCCGCATTCGATCATCGAGGCGTTCGCGCCGGGCTGCCGGTGGTCACCACAGGCGCCGGGGGGATCCCGTACATCGTCGAGGACGGGCGGAACGGGCTGTTCGTGCCGATCGACGATCGGCGGCGATGGCCGCCGCGGTGCCTCGGTGCTGCGGAGCCTCCGCTCGCGGGGGCCTGGTCCGGGAGGGCCAGGGCGTGCGGGACCGGTACTCCTGGAACGCCGCGCGGAAGAAGGATCTATACGCACCGGGGCGGGCGGGACGGAGCGGTCCCGGGAGCCCGTGAGGTGCACCGCGACCGCGGGATGAGCGGGCGCCCGGACCTCAAGGGACCCCGGTATCCCCCCGCCGCGGCTCGGGTCCGCCCCCGGCCCCTCGCCTCGCACGCCAGGGTGGCAGACGAGGAGCGGCATCCCGATCGCGGCGTGGGGTGGTCGCTCGCGTTCGTGGCCTTCCTGGTCTACATGTTCGTCATCACGACGTATCGGGTGCGGGTCGGTGACGTCGCGATGGCGGTGGCACTCTTCGGGCTCGCGTTCGAGTCCGGCAGCTTTCCCGCTTGCCTGGCCTGGATCACTGGGGCTCCTGGCCTGGTGCGGGCTCGGGATGGACGTCGAGCCGGACCGGGATCGTGTACGAGGAGTGCATCGTACTCGGCAAACTCTGGCTGATCGCCCTCGCGCGGTGAACGTGCTGCGGGGCCGAAGCGGCTCGCCTATTCATGCTGCTGTTCGTCCTCTTCTTCGCGGCGTACCCGCGCGCGGTGCGCTCTTCAACTATTCCTCGCGGGATACGCCGATTTCGGGCGGGTGAAATGGAACTACGTCTACAAGAACCGCAACGATCTCGCGGCCCTCACGCTCCTCCAGCTCTCGCTCGCGGCGGGCCTCCTCGTGCGCGAGCGGAAGGGCCGATCTACAAGTGGGGCCCGCGCGGCCACGTCGTCCTGCCCTTCGTCATGCTGATCACCCAGTCGCGGGGCGTCTTCCTCGGCCTCGCGCCCTTCGGCGGCTCGGGCGTGCGGGTCACCAGAATCGGCGAAGGTGACGGTCGTCGCGGTCGGGCTGTCGCCGCGCCGATGATCCTTCCAGCCGGGTGGCAACGATTGAACCGGGTCGGCGGCATCGGCGACACGGCGGAACTCTCCCAGCTCGACGACCAGGGCTCCGCCGAGCAGCGCTACAAAATCTGGAAGATCGCATGCCCGATCATCGCCGACCACCCGGTGACCGGCGTCGGCTGGGGCGCGTACCCTTAAGCGAATCGCGGCGTACCCGCCGCTGCTGGTCCTCGCGATACCCACAGTACGTACTTCAACGTCCTCGCGGAAACCGGCTTCCCGGGCCTGGTCCTCTTCCTCGTGCTGATCGCTGCCTCCGCGCTCCGCGCCGAGAAGGTCAGGCGGCGAATCAAACGCCGGCGGATGCTTGCCGCGCAGCAGCTCCTGTCCTCGAGCTCGGCCTGATGGGCTACCTGGTCGCGGGCGTCTTCGCCTCGTACTCGCGCATCTGCTTCCTCTATATCCAGCTCGCCCTGATCTGGGCCGCGGCGACGCGAACGACTGCGTGCCAGCCCAGATATCGGCACTCGCCCGCGTGCGCCGCAGCCCGCCCCTCCGATCGGGAACGGCTGAGGCATGTGCGGAATCGTCGGCTTCGCGGGCTCGATCCGGCGCCGGACGTCCCGAAGAATGGCGACGCGATCGTCACCGGGGACCGGACGACGGGATGCTTCCGAGCGACGACGTGGCCTCGGGATGCGCCGGCTCAGCATCATCGACCTCGCGGGGGGCCATCAGCCAATGCAGAACGAGGACGGCCGGTCCGATCGTCTTCAACGGGGAGGTCTACAACTTCCGGGAGTTGCGCGGGTCCCTGGTCCGGGGCGCCACCGGTTCCGACCGCCACGGACACCGAGACGTCGTCCACCTGTACGAGGAGCGCGGGCCGCGCTGGTCGAGTAGCTGCGCGGGATGTTCGCCTTCGCCCTCTGGGACCACGCCGGGGGCGGCTCCTCCTGGCGCGCGACCGTCTCGGCAACAAGCCGCTGTACTAGCGGCCGCCGACGGCGGCATCGCCTTCGCCTCCGAGTGAAGTCGCTGCTCGCCCGGACTTCGCGCGGCGAGATCGATCGCGCGCGATCGCGACGTACCTCGCCCTCGGATACGTGCCGGAGCCGCTCTCCATCTTCGCGGGCGTGCGGAAGCTGCCCCCGGCCACATCGCTACTGGTCGGGGAGCGCGGCCCGGGTGGAACGCTACTGGTCGCCGCTCGCGGAGGCCGACCCTGCCTCGCCGAAGGGACCGCGGTGGGGAGATCCGCAGGCTCCTGAGGAAGCCGTCCGCTACCGGCTGATCGCCGACGTGCCGCTCGGCGCCTTCCTCTCCGGCGGCATCGACTCCAGGGCCGTGGTCGCCGAGATGAGGAGCAGTCGAGCGTCCGGTGCGCACGTTCTCGATCGGGTTCGCGGAACCCGAGTTCAACGAAGCGCCCGCCGCGGCGGCCGTCGCGCACGCGCTGGGGACCGATCACACCGAGCTGATCGTGCGGCCGGACGTCGAACAGCTGTTCGACGAGGTCGCGCTCGCCTTCGACGAGCCGTTCGCGGACTCCTCGGCGGTCCCGACGCTGCTGGTCTCGCGGCTCGCCGGCGGCACGTCAAGGTGGCGCTCTCCGGCGACGGCGGCGACGAGCTGTTCGGCGGCTACACGCGCTACCTGGATCTCGCCCGCGGAGCCGTGCCGATGCCGGCGCCCGCGCGTCACGCCATGGGGGCGTTCGCGCGCCGTCTGCCCCACGGCGCGCGGGCGCAACCGGCTCCTCGAGCTCTCCCGCACCCTGTGGGCCGGTACGCGGGGATGGTCGCGTACCCCCTCGACCGACGCGGAGGGCGGCGTCGCACACCCGGCCGTGGTCGGCGCGGCGGACTGTGGAAAACCCTGCTCGACGCCCTGGGCGCAGGCCTCCGGTCGCGATCCACTCGGCCGCCTGATGCACGTGGATCTCCTCAGCTATCTTCCGGGGGACACCCTGACGAAGGTCGACCGGATGAGCATGGCGGCCTCGTCGAGGCCCGCGTGCCACTATTGGACCACGGATCGTCGAATTCGCATCTCGCTTCCGAGCCGGCTGAAGCTGAAGGAGGCACCGGGAAGTGGATCTTCCGCCGGGCAATCCGGGGTCTCGTCCCGTCTCGTCTTCGAAGCCCGAAGCAGGGCTTCGGCATCCCGCTCCGCCTATGGCTGCGCAACGAAGTGCGCCACCGGTGGACGCGCTGCGCGCACCGTCACCGCTCGGCGAGTTCGTCATGGCGCCCGCGGTGAACCGCGTCGTCAACGAGCACGTCGCGGGACGCCGCGACCACACGCCCCTGCTCTGGAAGCTGATCGTCCTGCAGCGCTGGCTCGAGGCCGCAGGAAAGAGTACGTCACTCCGGCGCGAGGTTGACGATCCAGTCGACAAGCTGGTCGAACTGTCGCTCGGTCCACCACTCGTGCAGCACGCTGGCGGAACCTACGAGCCGCCGCGGCTCGGCCGCGATGCGCAGCGCCTCGCGAGTCGCGGGTGCCAGCGGGCGGCGTTCGCCCACCGCCGCCGTCACGTGGCCGCCGGCGGCTCCCAGCATGGGATTCCGTCTCGCTCCCGGGCTCGACGAGCGCGAATATCGGAACGCGAGAGCCGAGGTAATCGTAGAGTTTGCCTGGAACCTGGAGCGACCAGGCTTGCGCCGGCAGCAGGAGCAGGTCGGCGTCCCGGATCAGCTCCGGGGCTTCCGCCCGCGGCAGCCACTCGACGAATCGGAGCCGCACGTCCGAGCCCAGCCACACACCCCTCGAGCCGTGCGCGCGTCGAGTCGTCGATGTCGCCGACGAAGGTCGCGTCCAACACCCGGCCCTCGGCAAGGACTTCACCGAGGCTCCGGAGCATCGGAGCCGGGTCACGCGGCGGGTATACGGAGCCCGCGTAAACGACCCGCAGGGGTAGCGTCCCCGGCGCGGCGCTGCGCGTCTGTCCCGGATTTGATCGATGCCGTTGAGCGCGGTAATGAAGGCTCTGGGGGTGGTTTTGGCCGGATAGCGCTGCTTCAGACGGTTCGACGCCGCGGCCGTGACGGAAACGATGCCGCTTGCCCGCGAGACGACGCGCGCCTCGAGCCAGCGATCGAGACGCGCGGAGACGCCGCTGTCCGAAGCAGGACGTGGTGAGGCGTTCTCCACCCACGGATCACGGAATTCTGCGATCCAGGGTACGCGGAAGACGCGCTCCAGGACCAACCCCGCCAGATGGATCGAGAAGGCCGGAGCGGTCGAGTAGATGAGGTCCGGATGGAAGGACCGGTTCCGGATCGCCGCCGCGATCGCCCCCGGCACATAGCCCTGCAGGTCGTCAGGCGTGGAAAGCAGGCCGACCGCGATGCCGGCGCAGCGGAGACCGCTTCGCCTCCCGAGGCGCTCCCTCTTCCCCTGAGGCATGAGGTCTCCTCCGGGGCGCTCCGGACACGCCGCCGGACCGCGCCGTACAACGCGCCGAGGCCACGATACGGCCTCACCTCCACGATGCGCACGCCTGGCTCCAGCTCGGCGGCTGTGGCGCCGGCGCCGTTCTCGGCGCTGAGCACGAGTACCCGATGGCCTCTCTCCGCGAGGGCCCTTGGCCAGGAGTTGGGGACGGAACGCCCCCACGACCGGCGCCGGCGGAAAAGCCTGCGTCAGCAGCAGTACATTCACGCGGCCTCCGCCGTCTTCCTGGTGCCCGCCCAGGGGTGCCGGACCCAGCCAGCCGCGTGAACTCTAGTCGTCCCCACGGCGGCCACGGCTAAATTCCTGTCGAAATGGGAACTGGAGGGCCGGGACCCGCGCAAGAACAGGCCTCCATGAGCTACGCGTCCGCACGGCGTACGCTCAAAGTGGGCGCCCTGCGACTTCTCGATCGGTTCGGCGCTGCGAGCGCCGTCCGGCGCAGTCGGTGGCGAGGTGAGAGCCTCGCGATCCTCTGCTATCACGGCGTCTCGCTGGATGACGAGCATCGGTGGCGTCCATCCTGTACATGCGGCCGGAGTTGTTCGAGAGCCGTCTCGATCTTCTCGAAGCCAACCATTACAACGTGCTGCCGCTAGGCGAAGGTCTCGTAAGGCTCCGCGCGGGAACGCTCCCGCCGCGCGCGGTTGCCATCACGTTCGACGATGGAACCGTCGACTTCGCCATGCGGGCGTGGCCGCTCCTCAAAGCCCGCGGATATTCCGCCACCGTGTACTGGACCACGCACTACGCGAAGCGGGAGATGCCGGTGCCCACGGTTTTTCCTCGTACGTGCAGTACCGGGCCGGCATCCCGTTCGCGGCCGAGGCCCGGATGCTCGACCACCGCGTCTCCTCTCGTCAGAAGAACGAAGCGATTCAGCAGTATTGCCGCGAACACGGCGTCAATTACGGTGCGCTTTGCGCCAGACGGATCCTGCAGGTGCTCCGACCGGACGAGATCCATGCCCTCTCGGCCGAGGGCGCCGACATCCAGCTCCACACGCACGCCCACCGTGTCGCGCTGAAGCATGAGGATTTCGTGGCAGACCTCGAGACGAACCGCAGCTTGATACGTCACGCGACGGGGAAGGAGCCGGTCCACTTCTGCTACCCGAGCGGGCGCTTCAGGCGGCGTCTCTTTCCATGGCTCGCAGGTATGGGCATCCGGTCCGCCACGACGACGGAGCCAGGCCTCGCGCGACCCGCCACCCACCCTTATCTGCTACCGAGGCTCGTCGACCACGAGGGGCTCTCGGCCGTGGAGGTCGACGCGTGGCTCTCCGGCGTCGCTGCCCTGCTTCCCCACCGAACGTACTGGCGCGACCCCGACGAGAGGTGTCCACCCCCGGCCGCCCCCGGGAGCGGGCCTGATCCAGGCCGTCCTTCCGCCCCCTCCCCCCCCTTACGGCAGGACTCGCCAGGCGAGGTACTGGGCTCCCGCCCGATAGTTCTGGTTGTAGTCCTTGCCAATGTAGTCCATCAGGCTGTAGTACGCGTCTGTCAGCGGACCCACACCGTGGCCCCATGTCGCCGCGGCCATCTCATCGCCCATGTCCAGGTACGTCTTGTCGCGCGTGATGTAGTACGCGTAGCCGAACGCATGCACCGTGGGGGCCGTGATCTCGCGCACCTCACGAATGCTGTTCGTGTCCCAGCCGTCGCGCAGTGCCGTCGTTTCCTGCGGGGCACACGTCGCAGAACAGATACGCCCACATGCCGCGCCAGCGTACACCGTTCAGGCCGGGAACCAGCTCGTCCTTCCGATATGCGTCGCGGTAGAGGTGGGTGACGGCCTTCTCGATCGACTTCGCGACCGTCGGATCTCCGGTGAGCCGATGGACCGCGATCATGCCCTGCAGCAACAGGCCGACATGGAACGGGTTCTCGAAATCGTCGCCCGTCGCGCCGGGCTCCGGCGGATCGTCGGGGTCCGTCCAGCGCCAGGAGCCATCCGGCTACTGAAGGCGAGCATAATAGTTGGCGGCGGCAGTGCTCGCGCGGCTCAGGAAGTCGCCATGGCCGGCGCGTAGTTCGGTGCCACCACTGACATGATCGCCAGGTTCAGGAGGGCGTATCCGCCGTCTCGCACGCCATAATGCAGATGGTCGTATTCCGCGTTCTGATCGAGCCAGATCCATCCCTGATAGTCGACGTAGGAGGCGATCGAGTCCAACATTTTGGGCCGGCCGTCCAGGGCGCGCAGCGACATGCCCTCGACCGCGGCGGCTCTCGGTGCCGAGAAGCTGTTTCCCCGGCCGCGAGGCGCGTGTACTGCCAGTCTGCGGCGAAACGGGCGCAATCCCGATACCGCGAGTCTCCGGAGCGGTAGTAGGCAATGTACATCGTCAGCGCGAGATCGTAGTAAGCCACTCCTGCGACGGCGCCGCCTCGAAGCTGGTGCACAGGTTCAGCCCGCGGTCGAGCTCGTTCTGGTCGAAGAACGGCCACGGATTGAGCGCGCTCCCGATCTTGAGCTGGGGCCCGATGATGAACGCGATCTTGTCGTTCGGATAGGTGACGAAGTCGCCGCCGCCGCTCGTCGGGCCACTCGTTACGGTGACCGCGCCGGACGCCTTGATCCCGCTGACGTGCGCCGTGATCGTGGCGCTTCCCGCGGCGACGGCGGAGACGACGCCCGTCGTAGAGACGGAAGCGATGGCGGGCGCCGAGGAGCTCCACGTGACGGTCGATGCTGGAGACGGCGACACCGTTCGAGTCGACGGGCGTCGCCGAGAACTGCTGGACGGCGCCGACGGCGAGCGTGGTGGAGGCGGGACTGAGCTGAACGGTCTTGACGATCTGGCGGATCTGCACGCCGGCCGTGTCGGCGACCTGGCAGCAGAGGGACGTGGCGACGATGAGGGTGCTACCAACCGCCTTCGCGACGACTCGTCCCATGCTGTCCACTGCTGCGGTTGCGGGGTTCGAGAGGTCCAAGCGACCCGCGCGCCCTGCACCAGGCTGTTCGAGGCGTCGTAGCCGGTGACCGCGAACTGCAGCGTGTCGCCGAGCGCGTTCAGCGTTCCCGACGGCGAAACGACGATGCGAGCCACGTCGGTCCGGTGCTGGCCTTCTGCACCGAGATGGATGCGGATCCCGTCTTCCCGGCCGCGGACGCAGTGATCGTGGCGCTGCCGACCGCTACCGCCGTGACGACTCCCGACGTGCTCACGGTCGCAACCGCGGCGTCGGAGGAGGCCCACGTGAACGTCACGCCTAGAACGAGGCCACCCGCCGCATCCGTCGCGGCGGCGGAAAGAACGGATATCGTTACCCGGTGTCAGGTTTGCGTTTGTTGGCGACAAAGCTATCGACGCGACCGGCGATTGCACAACCACCGGAATCGTGGCCGTGACGCCCGCGGCGCTCGCCGAGACGTGGACGGTGCCGGCGGAGACCGCCGTGACGCGGCCGGCGCTGTCGACGCTGGCCACTGATGCGTCCGAGCTGGACCAGGCGAAGTGCACGCCGCCGATCTCTGCGCCGGCGGCGTCGAACGCCGACGCGGCGAGCGATCCGGTCTGAGCGACGTCCAGCGAGAGCGAGTCGGGCGCGATGCGGATCGCGGCGATCGCGGCGCGCAACGTCGTCGCGAAGAAAGTCACGCTGGTCAGACCGCGCGATGCGGCCGTGGCGCTCGACTCACCCACGGTCGAGCCGAGCGTCCAGCTCGTCGAGACGAGGCCGTCGGCGTCGCTCTTTCCGGTCGAGGGACTCAGCGAGCCGGCCGACGCGGACCAGGAGACCGCCACGCCCGCCACCGGATTGCCGAACTGGTCGCGCACCTTCACCTGCAGCGGACCCGTCAGCTTCTGGTTGGCGGTGCCGCTCTGCAGATCGCCGGACACCGCCACCAGCGCGGCGGCCGAGCCGCGCGACGGCGGTTCCGTGAAACACGGTCGGCGAGCCCCTGACGCCGTTCACCGCCGCTTCGACCGTCTGGTCGCCGAGCGCGTAGCCGAGCGCCCAGTGGGCGTAGGCGATGCCGGCGGTATCGGTCGTGGAGGTGGCGGGCGAGACGTAGCCGTTGCCGCTCGTGACGGTGAAGGCGACGTCGGCGCCGGGCACCGGCAGCCCGTTGCGATCCAGCAGCCGAACGGCGAGGCTATCCGGCAGGATCGATCCGGTCACCGCGGTCTGTCCATCGCCGCTCACGTACTCCATTGTCTTCGGCACCGCCTTCACGTCGAGCGAGGCGCTGCCGCTGAGACCCTTGCCCTTCCCGCTCGAATTCGTGTTTCCGTTACCGCCGGTGGGGTTCATCGAGCCCGAGGGAACCGCGTCCCCCGTCGCGGTCGAGACCAGCTCGGCCTTCACGGTGACGGCGCCGGGTCGGCGCGCGGTGACCGTGCCCGCCTGGTCGATCGACGCCACCACCGGATCGGAGACCGACCAGCGCAGCGACATCCCGCTCGGCACGCCCTTCACCGGCTTTCCGTTCTGGTCGAGCAGCACGGGCTCGAACCGCATCGATTGGCCGTCGTCCAGCTCGGCCTCGATCGGCTTGACGTCCATACTGATGACGGAGGTGAACGACTCGACCGGAGTGAGATCCTGCTGACACGCGACGAGCGGCAGCAGGAAGAGAATGATGGATCCGGCGCGCAGGGGGGTCGCAGGAGTCCTCGTCGGCATCTTTCCTCCGATCGCGGGGTTCGCGATTGGGCTCGCGTTTCTCGACGACCGGCGAAAACGGAAAAAGCCACCAGCGCCGACCGTTGTGGTCGCATTCGCTGGCGGCTCGGCGGGCATGGGCGCTTCCGCACCCCACAGCCCCGTGGCTCTGCGTCACCGCGTTTCCGCGGCTTTGCTCTGAGCAGCGTCGCTCCCTGTTGTCGCGCGCGAAACGAGGCAATCCATGTTCCCGCCCGCGGGCGATCGGATCAGGATCTGTAAGTTGCCATTATACAGCGTCTTACGATCTCGTCACCGCAGGAGCCGCCGGGCGGGAACGCGCAATTCTTTCGAGCGCGGGAATACTCTTTTCGGAGATCAGTCGGGGGCGTCGCCCGCTGGATCGGGAGGACGTTGCGGAGATGCAACAGAGGACGGCCGACGCAGGACGAGCTCATTGCAGCCGAGGCCGTGCGTCGGGCGCACCGTCTCTGGCTGGAAGCCACGTTGCGCGTAGAAGGCGAGGAGGGCCTCGGTGGAGGCATACTCGTAGGGGTAGCCGCCGACCCAGTCGACAATGTCGCGCCAGCGGCTCATGCCGCGGCGCGCGTCGTAGCGGGTCCAGGAGCGGAGGTAGTCGAGGGGGCGCAGGCGAAGGGCCGCGCGGGCGGCGTCCTTCACCTCGTAGGGCGCCATGGCGAGGAGGGCGTAGAGGGGCCGCAGCGGCGGGGCTATCTCGTTGTAGCGCTTCTTGATGCCTCGCCAGCGCAGGCTCTCCTCGCCGCGGTCGTTGTAGATGGCGATGAAAAGGCGGCCGCCTGGAGCGACCGGGATCGCCGCGTTGTCGAGCGCCTCCCACATGCGGCCGGTGTGATGGAGCACCCCCCAGGAGTAGACGATGTCGAAAGTGCCGAGGGAGCGGAGGTACGCGGCGTCGAGGGCCGAGCCCTCCTCGACGGCCCAGTCGGGGTCGCCGTCGAAGTAGCGGGCGCGCAGCTCGCGCGCGCAGGCGACGGAGGCGGGGTCGTAGTCGAGGGAGTGGACGCGCGCGCCGAGCCGGCGCGCGGCGAGGCTGAAGAGGCCGCTGCCGCAGCCGATGTCGAGGAAGGAGAGGCCGGCGAGGTCCCTCACGCCGAGCATCTCCCGGAGCGAGTCCTCGGCGCGCGCGATGCGCGTCTCGTTCAGGTCGCGGAGGAAGCGGGCCCAGTTGCGGCCGAATTCGAAGCGTTCGGAACGGGCGACCTCGCGGGCGTGCTCTTCACTCATCGGGCGTGTTCTCCAGACGGGTCTCGATCATGATCGGCAGGCGGACGGAGCCCGACGCGACGATCACTTCGCGGTCGTCCAGCACTCCGTACGCGTCGCTGCCCCGCACCGCCGCCGTGCGCAGCGTCATCGCCGCCGGCAGCGCGAAGCGGAAGAGCACGCGGATCCCCTCGCCGTGCACGGCGACGAGGTCCGGAGCACGGATCTCGGGCGTGAGGCCCGGCGCGAGGTGGAAGCGGACCGTGACGTCCTCGACGCCACGGCCGTCGACGCGGTCTTCGACGATCCAGCGGCCGGGCTCGATCGCGCTCACGGTCCTGCGGCAGGTGGCACCGGAGGCGCGGTGGGCGTAGCCGGAGTGCTCGGCGACCAGCGTAGCGGCGCCGGGTCCGGCGCGCCACGCGAGCGCCCGCGAGCGCGTGCGGTCCTCCAGGATGCGCCAGGGCCGGCGGGGATCGATCGGGTTCGACTCCTCGGCGCCGATCTGCAGGACGTTGTGGGAAGCGGTGGCGCGGAAGGCGTGGCGCGCGGCGAGGTCGCGCGTGTAGCAGAAGGTACCGAGGTCGGCGAGCACGCGGCGGCCCGCGAGCCCGAGCTCGAGGGAGAGTTGGTCGTCGTGGTCGTGGCTGCCGGCGCCGTCGAGTCCGACGGCGCCGCAGCGGACGACGGCGTGGTCGTCGCCGGCGCGCAGGACGTAGAATCCGCCGTGCGGGAAGTCGGCGGATGCGGGGGCCGGCGGCAGTTCCAGCCACGGCGGCAGCCCCAGCGCGTGCCGGCGCGGCTGGCGCGCCGCAGCGGCGCGGAAGAGGTGGACGCGGCCGTCGTCGGCGTCGCCGATCATCGGGGCGTCGCCGGAGGCCGGCAGGTACGCGGCGATGAACCGCAGCATCGCGTCCAGGCGCGGGCCGTAGTGCGGCCCGAGCAGCTCGGGAGCGTTCCGCCGGACCACCTCGCCGCCACAGGCGAAGAGCTCCGCGGCGAGGCGGTGGTAGCCGACCGAGCCCTCGAAGGAGACACCGTCCTCGCGGACCTGGTGGAGGATCTCGCGGTCGAGGATGCGCGCGCCACGACGGAGCCAGCGCTCCGCCTCCGGCGCTCCCCGGAAGAACGCGCCGAGGTAGACGAGTCCGACCGCGTCCGCCACGAAGTGGTTGCCGCGATGGACCGGGTGCCATTCCAGGTGCCGCTCGAGCCACAGGCCGGTGGCGAACAGGTTCGCGAGGAACGGCGGCCAGAGATCGCCCGAGAGATCTTCGCGGGCGGCGAAGAGGACGGCTCCGACCGTCCAGTTGGCCGCCCGCAGGGCGGCATCCATCGGCGAGGCCCAGTGCGGCCCGTAGCCGAGCGGGTCGTCGTCGATCCAGGAGCGCACGTGCCGTTCGAAGGCGCCGGCGAAGGCCGCCTCCCCGGTCGTCCACGCCGCGCGCGCGAGCGGCAGGACGTGGTAGAAGCGGGAAAGCTCCCAGACCGTGCGGATGTCGGAGCCGTCGCCGCGCACGATCGCGTAACGGCTGGAGCGGCCGAGCGGCCACAGCGCGCCGGAGTAGAGGTCGCGCCGCCAGGCGGGCCCATCACCCAGCTCGACCCGGCCGGACCCGATCAGATCGAAGCGGCCGCGCACGGCGTCGCGCGCGATGTCCAGATCGGCCGGCTCGCACGTAGAGCGGCACCACGCCTCCGCTTCGGCGAGGTCGACCCAGAGGCGGCCCGCCCCCGGCCGGCGCAGCCACGCCGCCGCTCCCGCCCGCTTCCACTCGGCCGTCCAGCGCGCCGCCCACGCCCGGCCGCGGCGCTCGCTGCGGCGCAGGCCCCCGGCCGAGTCCACGGCGTCGCGCGCGCGTCGTCGTATGCGGAACGCGGCGGCGCGGGTGAAGTCGAGCGGACGCAGCCGGCTCAAGCGACGTGCTCCCGAACGAGGCGGACGATCTCCGCGCAGCGGCCCTCCCACGACTCGGCCCGCGCGCGCTGCGCCGCCTCCCGCCGCGCGGCCGCGTCCGGCGGCGTCGCGATCACCTCTCCAACGGCCGCGACGAAGGCGTCCGCAGTGTGCGCGACGTGGAGGAACGGGTCCGGCGGCAGCGCCACGATCTCCGGCAGCGAAGTGGACACGACGGGGATCCCGGCCGACAGGTATTCGCGCAGCTTGATCGGGTTGACCGCACGCGTCAGCTCGTTCAAACAGAAAGGAACGAGGGCGACGTCGAAGCGGGCCGCGTACGCGGGCAGCTCCGCGTACGGCTTCTGTCCGAGCAGCCGGACGTTCGGGCGCCGGGCGAGGGCGCTCACGTCCACACGGGTCTTGCCGAGGAGGACCAGAACGGCGTCCGGAAAGGCATCCGCCACGCGGCCCAGCAGGTCCTGGTCGATCCAGTCGTGCAGGAGCCCGAAGAAGCCGATCACGCGGCGGTCACCCACATCCGCCAGATCCGGCGGTACCGGCTGCGGCTCGAGCGCCGCGGCCGCGAAGTGCGCCCACTCGACGCCGTGCCGGACCAGATAGGCGCGTTCGGTATGGGGCCGGCAGTCCTCGAGCAGCTCCTGCGACGACGCGATCACCACGTCCGCGTCGCGGCACAGCCGCTCGTGACACTCCCGCATGACGCGCTCGTCGTACTCCTCGAAGGCCCACCAGCGGTCCACGCAGTGATAGACCAGTCCCCGCCTCGGGAACCGGTGCAGGTACGCCGCCACGGTCGGCGTGTACACCCAGAGCAGCGGCCGCTCCGAGCCCGGCGTCCCGCGCAGCGCGCGCGACACGGCCCTGCGGTAGAGGCGCGCGTTCAGCGCCCGCGCCAGCCGGCTCCCCGGCAGCGGGACCGACAGCGGGCTCACCACCCGCACCCCACCCTCCGCCCGCGGCGCCGCGCCCGCCGAGCGCAGCCGTCCGGCGATCCGCCGCAGGTCACCGGCGCTGGTCAGGCGCGGCACCCGCATGCCGGCCGACTCCACCCACACGACGTCCGCGCTCCGCGCCAGGTACCGCATGACGTGGTGCTTGCTCGTGGGATCGCCCCGCCAGTCGTTCGCGAAGCACACGATCGGCCCCGCCAAGGCGGCGCCGCCAGCTTCCATTGCGCCCTCCTCGCCCGCTCGCCCTGCCTGAGTCGCCATCCGCCTCCGTTGCTCCGCGCCCGTGCGTCCCTCCGCGGCGCGCCTCTCCGCACGCCCCGGTCCGCGCGGCGCGCCCTGTGCTTCCGGTATATTATGTGCCCTCGCGGAGCGGGACGGAAATCGCACGACTCGAACACGGGGACGACGGGCGTCTTGATGCCGGAGCTGATCTTCCTGCTGCTCGCGCTGGTGCTGGCGTGGGCGTACGTCGGCTACCCGCTCGCGATGGAGTGGCGGGCGGCGCGGGCGCGGCGGCGGCGGGTCGAGGTCACGTCCGGCGGCGAGGCGGCCGCGTCCACGATCTCGATCGTGCTGCCGGTGCGGGACGGCGAGCGCTGGCTGGAGCGACGGCTCGCGGAGCTGTTGGAGCAGGCGTGGTCGGGCGAGCGGGAGGTGGTGGTCGTGCTGAACGGGTGCCGCGACGGTAGCCGCGCGGTCGCGGAGCGGGTGGCGAGGCGGGAGCCGGCAGTGCGCGTGCTGGAGAGTCCCCCGGAGGACGGAAAGTCCGGAGCGCTCGCGGCGGGGGTGGCGGCGGCGGCGGGCGAGGTCGTGGTGTTCGCGGACGTGCGACAGCGGTGGTCCGCGGGGACGGTGCGGCGGCTGGCGGCGCGCCTGCGCGAGCCCGGAGTCGGCGCGGTCACGGGACGTCTGGTGTGGCGGGAGGCGGGGAGCGCGGCGACGCGCGGCTTCAACCGGTACTGGGGGTACGAGACGCGGCTGCGGCTGGCCGAGAGCGAGAGCGGCTCCGTGATCGGAGCGACCGGCGCGATCTGGGCGGCCCGGCGCTCGCTCTACCCTTCCCTGCCGGCCGGCGTGATCCTCGACGACGTCTACGCGCCGCTGTCGATCGCGGCCGCGGGGTACCGGGTGGTGATGGAAGCGGAGGCGATCGCCCACGACGAGCCCTCGAGCGACGACGCCGCCGAGTACGCGCGTCGCGTGCGACACCTCGTCGGCAACCTGCAGCTCCTGCGTCTCATGCCGTGGCTGCTGCACCCGCGGCGCAATCCGGTTTGGGGCCGCTACGTCTCGCACAAGCTGTTGCGGGTGCTCACGCCGCTGCTCCTCCCGGCGCTCCTGCTCGCCGGCCTGCTGTCGACGAACCTCCTCGCGCGATCGCTGGCGCTGGTTCTGGCCGCGGTCTACGTTCTCGGCGCCGTCGGAATCGCGCTGCGGCTGCGGGCTCTGGCGCTGCCATCCGCGTTCGTGCTCGCGCACACGGCCGGGATCTCGGCGCTTCTGCGGCCCGGCCGCGGCGCGGCACAGGTGTGGCACCGACCATCGGGCGGAGACGCATGAAGCAGCTCGTACAGGAATCCGGGTCGGGGGAAGTCCGGCTCGTGGACGTGGCGGCGCCGGTCGTGCGGCCGGGCGGCATCCTGGTGAGGAACCACTTCTCGGTCATCAGCGTGGGCACGGACCGGGCGCAGCTCGAGTTCGGCCGCAAATCGCTCATCGGCAAGGCGATGGAGCGGCCGAAGCAGGCGCGGCGGGTGATCGAGAGCGCGCTCGAGGACGGCATCGGCACCACCTACCGCCGGGTCCAGGACCGGCTCGAGCGGCTCACGCCGCTCGGCTACAGCTGCGCCGGCGTGGTGGAGGCGGTGGGGCCGGGCGTGAGCGACTTCGAGCCCGGCCAGCGCGTCGCGTGCGCGGGCGCGCAGTACGCGCATCACGCCGAAGTCGTCTGGGTGCCGCGCAACCTGGCGGTGCCGCTGCCGGCGGGGACGCGCCTCGAGGACGCCGCCTTCGCGACGATGGGCGCGATCGCGCTGCAGGGCGTCCGTCAGGCCGAGGCGCGCCTCGGCGAGACCGTCGTCGTGATCGGCCTCGGCCTGCTGGGCCAGCTCACGGTACGGCTTCTCGACGCCGCGGGCGCACGCGTGGTCGGGATCGACATCGACGCGGGCCGCGTCGCGCTCGCGGCGCGCGCCGGCTGCCTCGCGCTGGAACGCTCCGACGCCGTCGAGGAGCGCATCCGCGACTTCACCGGCGGCATCGGCGCCGACGTCGTCATACTCACCGCCGCGACCCGCAGCCACGACCCGATCCGATTGGCCGGCGCACTCGCCCGCGACCGCGGCCGCGTGGTCGTCGTGGGCGCGGTCGCCATGAACGTTCCCCGCTCGCCGTTCTACGAAAAGGAGCTGGACGTACGTCTCTCCCGCTCCTACGGCCCCGGCCGCTACGATCCGGCCTTCGAGGAGAAGGGTCAGGAGTATCCGGTCGGCTACGTGCGCTGGACGGAGCGCGGCAACCTCGCCGAGTTCGTCCGGCTCGTCGGCGCGGGCCGGATCGACATAGCGCCGCTGGTGACCCGGAGGATCGAACTCGCGGAGGCGGCCGACGTCTACGCCGGCCTCGCGACGGGCGAGTCCCCGCTCGGCGTCCTGCTGCGCTACCCCGCCGCGCACGGCGCGCCGGCCGCCGACACCGGAAAGATCCTCGTGCGGGGCGAATCCGCGCCGGCCGGACGGCGCGGGGGCGGCGTCGGAATCGGGGTCGTCGGCGCCGGCAGCTTCGCCCGCGACGTCCTGCTGCCGACTCTCGCCTCGCTCGACGTGGACCGCGTGGGAATCGTCACCGCGAGCGGCCTGAGCGGGCGCAACGCGGCGGAGCGGCACGGTTTCCGCTACGTCGCCCCGTCGCTCGAGGCGCTGCTGGACGACGACGCCGTGGACGCCGTCGTGATCGCGACGCGCCACGCGGACCACGCGGCGCTCGCGAGCGCGGCGCTGCGCGCCGGCAAGGCCGTGTTCGTCGAGAAGCCGCTGGCCCTCGATCGCGGCGACCTCCGCGACGTGCTGAGCGCCGCGAGCGGCGCGCCGCCCCTGATGGTTGGCTTCAACCGGCGCTTCGCCCCGGCGACGCACTTCCTGAAGGAGCGCGTGCTCGGCCGACCCGGCGCGAAGGTCGTCGCGATCCGGGTCAACGCCGGCAGGATCCCCGCGGACTCGTGGATCCACGACCCCGCCCAGGGCGGCGGCCGGCTGATCGGCGAGGGCTGCCACTTCGTCGATCTGGCGATCCACCTCCTCGGCGGCGCCCGACCCTCCGGCGTGGAGGCGGTCGCGATCGGCGGGGCGGATCCGGACGCGGCGCTTAAGGACAATTTCTGCGTCACGCTGCGATTCGACGACGGGTCGATCGCCGCGATCGTCTACACGTCGAAGGGCGACGCCTCCGCCGGCAAGGAGCGCGTCGAAGCGTTCGCGGGCGGCGCGACCGGCGTCATCGACGATTTCAGACGCGCGGAAGCGTGGGCGGGCGGACACCGCGACCGCTGGAAGGGACGCCAGGACAAGGGACACCGCGCGGAGCTCGAGGCGTTCGTCCGCTGCGTCCGCGAGGGGCTGCCGTCGCCGATCGCGCTCGAGGAGCTCGAAGCGGCATCCAGCGCCACGATCGAAGCGGCCGAGCGCATCGGAGCGACCTCGCTCCAACTTCGAGACGACGACCTGAAAAAGGCTTGAACTTCATGCGATATGCGATCACCGGAGGCGCCGGCTTCATCGGCTCGCACCTCGTCCATCGCCTCGTCGAGGACGGCCACGAAGCCGTCGTGCTCGACGACTTCTCGACCGGGAAGCGCGAGAACCTCGACGATGTGCTCGACCGCATCGAGCTGGTCGAGGGCGACATCCGCGACCTCGACACGTGCCGCGCCGCCATCGCCGGCGCCGACTACGTGCTGCACCAGGCGGCACTGCCCTCCGTCCCCCGCTCGGTCAAGGACCCGGCGTCCTCCCACGCCGTCAACGCGACGGGGACCCTCAACGTCCTCATCGCCGCCCGCGACGCCGGCGTGCGCAGGGTCGTCTACGCCGCCTCCTCCTCCGCCTACGGCGACACGGCCGTCCTTCCCAAGGCCGAAACGATGAGGCCGAACCCGCTCTCCCCGTACGCTGCCGCGAAGCTCTCCGGCGAGCTGTACTGCGCCGCCTTCGCCGCCAGCTACGACCTCGAGACCGTCGCCCTGCGCTACTTCAACATCTTCGGACCCCGCCAGGACCCGGAATCCGCCTACGCAGCCGTCATCCCCAAGTTCGCCGCCGCGGCGCTCGCAGGCGAGCCGCCCGTGATCTTCGGCGACGGCGAGCAGACGCGCGACTTCACCCACGTCGACAACGCCGTCTTCGCGAACCTGCGCGCGTGCGTCGCCCCCGCGGCGGGCGCGGTCGGGCGGACCTTCAACGTGGGATGCGGGGTCCGCATCAGCATCAACGAGCTCTGGCGCCGCATCCGGGACGCCACCGGCACCACCGTCGAGCCACGTTACGAGGCGGCCCGAACCGGCGACGTCCGCGACTCGCTCGCGTCGATCGAAGCGGCCGCCGACGCGCTCGACTACGCCGTCGTCGTGCCGCTCGAGGAGGGGATCCGCCGCACGGTCTCCTGGTACGCGGAGCGGGCGGATACGCCGCTGGCGCAGTCGTAGCTGGCGCGCAACAACAGGGGGGAATAGTGCGGCGTCGGCGCAACAGCCCGAGCGGCGGACGATGCGCCGCCTGGCGAACGGATCGACGCTGCGGCGCTTCGCGGGCTCGGCCGGGCCGATCGCCCGGTCTCGTTTTCGCGGAGCGACGCCGGTCCTGATCGCGGTTACGGCCTTCCCCGGTTGCGCCTACATGGGGGAGAGCGCGATCGGGCGGGGACGAAGGGACACGGAAGGGGAGGAGCGGATGGACGCACGAGGCGGAAGACGCGGGCTCGTTCTCGCGATGACGGCGGCGCTGCTCGCGACGGCCGTCTCGGGGGCGTTGCGGACGGCGTCGGGGCAGACGCTGACGACCGGATCGATCAGCGGGAGGGTGGAGTCCGCCGCGGGCGAAGCGATCGTGCGCGCGCGGGTGTCGGCGATCTCGCGGGCGACGGGGCTGGAGCGCTCGGTGACGACGACGCGCGCCGGGACGTTCGCGCTTCCGTACCTGGAGCCGGGCGAGTACGCGGTCTTCGTCGAGCAGGTGGGATACGCGCCGCGGCGGATCACGGGCGTGCCGGTGCAGGCCGGAAGCCAGACGGGGCTGAGCGTCCGTCTGCGGGCGGTGAGCGGATCGGTGTCGGCGGTGGACGTGGAAAGCTACGGTGCGGGGGCGCCGTCCGGCTCGCCGTCGGGCGCCGGTCAGTGGCTGCCGCGCTCGCTGATCTCGGCACTGCCCGCGCGGGAGCGCACGCTCGACCACCTGCTCGACCAGACGACGTTGGGCGATGCGGACGGCGGCGTCGAAGGCCTGCCGGTCCGCCTCGCGACGATCGCGATGGACGGCGTCCCGTTCGAGCGGGCGCTGCACCCGGATCTGCCCGCGGAGGGATTGGCGCGCACGCCGTTCGCGCTCCTCGAGCTGGGCGGCGCGGCGCTGGATCCGAACCCGATCGAGGTCGAGGCGGGCCAGCTCTCGGCGGCATGGCTCGGTCTCAGCGCGCTGACGGGCGGCAACGACTTCCACTTGGACGGCTTCGGCCGCCTCTCGCCGTCCGCGCTCGCGACGGCGTCGGATTTCACCCCCGGCGACGCCGGCGCGGGCACCTCGTACGCCGCTGGCGCGGTGCTCTCCGGCGCGGCGGTGCGCGACAGCGTCCGCCTGGTGGCCGGCTTCGAAGCGCGCCACGTGGAGACGCCGTTCCTGCGGCAGTGGGCGAACGACGCGACGCTGCCGGACATCGACCTCACGCCGTACCGCACGCCGCGGGCGCTCACGGAGGAGACGGCGCAGGGGTTCGTCGGCATGGAGTGGCAGCTCTCGTCGTCCACGCACGCGAGCGTGCGCGGCAGCTTCTCCTCCTTTCCGCAGAGCGACCTGCGCAGGACGCTCGAGCCGACGGTGGAGCTCGGCGCGAACCTGAACGGGACGGACGCCTCGGCGACGGCGGCGTTCCGGACCGTCTTCGCGGGGAGCTGGGTGAACGAGCTGCGGGCCGGATTCGGCCTCAGCCGGCGCGAGTACGACGCCGGCGCGGCGAGCGAGCCGCCACTGACGCGCGTGGTCGACAGCGGCCTCGCGTTCGGGGCCGACCCGCGTCTCTCGGGCGACTTCCGCGAGGATCGCTTCGACGTCTCCGAGGCGGTGACGTACGCGGGCTCGGAGCACTCGGTCAAGGTCGGCCTCGTCGCGTCGACGGCGTCGCACGAGCAGACCTACGCCTACGCCGCGGGCGGCGAGTTCCGCTTCGGCGGCGCCCCCGAGCTCGCGCGGCGCGAGGGCGCCTTCTTCGCGGCGGCGGGGGCGGCCCCGACGGCGAGCTTCAACGTGCCGATGCTGGGAGGATTCCTGCAGGACCGGTGGAGCGGGGTGCCGGGCCTGGAGGTCGTGGGCGGAGTGCGCTTCGACGTCGAGAAGGTGCCGCAGTCGGACATCGTGGTGGACCCGCGCTGGGCGCAGCTCACCGGGATCCTCAACACGAACGTGCCCTCCTCGGTCAAGAAGCCGTCGGCGCGCCTCGGCTTCCGCTGGGACGTCGAGCAGCGGCACGAATGGGTTGTGAGCGGCGGCGGCGGCCTCTACTACGACCGCATCGATCCGGGCGTGCTCGCGGCGGTGATCCGCGACCACGGCACGATCGACGTGCGGCGGGGCGTGGGGCTGCTCGGGACGTGGCCGGCGCAGCCGGACGAGATCGCGGCGCCGGTCGTTGGGCAGTCGCTCTCGCTGATGAGCGCGGACTTCGAGGCGCCGCGGACGCTGCGCGCCAGCTTCGGAATCGACCGCGCGGTCGGCGCGAGCGCGACCCTCCACGTCGCGGCCAGCTATCGACGCACGGAGCACCTGCCGCGGCTGGACGACCTGAACCTGCTGCGCACGCCTTCCGCCCGGGACCAGTTCGGCCGCCCGATCTTCGGCGAGCTGGTCAAGCAGGGCGGCCTCCTCGTCGCGCGCCCCGGCTCCAGCCGGCGCTTCGACAGCTACGACGTCGTCTCCGCCTACACCTCCGACGGCACTTCGCGCAACGCGGCCGTGAGCGTCGGGCTCGACGTGCGGCCGAGCAGCCTCGTGCGACTGTACGCGCGCTACACCTACTCGCACGCGACCGACGACTGGACCGCCGGCGGGCTCGGCGTCGTCGAGCGGGCGATCGACCCGCTGGCCGAGAGCCCCGATCCGCTCGCGCTCACGACGCCCGGCCTCGGCGCCGGCGGCTGGAGCGATGGGCGCTCCGACTTCGATGTTCCGAGCCGCCTCTCGCTCGGCGGCAGCGTCGGCGGCACCACCGGCGGCGTCACGCTCCGGCTGGCGGGCCTCTACACCCGCCGCTCCGGGCTGCCGTTCACCCCGGGCTTCCGTCCCGGCGTCGATGCCAACGCCGACGGCTCCGGCCTCAACGACCCCGCCTTCGTCGACGGCTCGATCCAGGGCGTCGACGCGCTGCTCTCCCGGTGGGACTGCCTGCGCACGCAGCTCGGGCGCTTCGCCGAGCGCAACGCCTGCCGCGCGCCGGCGCGCGCCTCCCTCGACCTGCGGCTGAGCGTCGGCCGGGCGTCACCGGGAGCCCTCGACGTCCATGCCTTCGTCGACGCCATCGGCCTCGTCCATTCCGGAGGCGACGTCCTCGACACCGCGCTCTATCTCGTCGATCCGACCCTGCCGCTCGCACCATCCGGCGGCGTAGTGAACGTGCCCCTCCAGGCGAACCCGAACTTCGGTCAGCCGCTCATCCGGAACCTGCTGCCCCGCGTCTTCCGGATCGGCCTGCAAGTGAGCTACTGATATGCGTTCCCGTTCGATCGGCCTCTCCCTCGGCGCCGCACTCGTCGCCACCGCGCTCGCCCCGGCCTGCGCGGACTCCGGGCACACGCCCGTCGAGGTCAGGACCACCGGCACGGTCGCTGCGCTCGTCTTCGTCGACCGCGACGGCAACGGCGACCTCAGCAACGGCGACGCGCCGCTGCAGGGCGTCACCGTCCAGCTCCTCCTCCCCGGCCGCACGACTCCGTCGGCCAGCGGCACCAGCGACGCCCTCGGCATCGTCGTCCTGCGGGACGTGCCGGTCGGACGCTACGACGCCACCGTCGACGCCGCGACCGTCCCCGACAGCCTCCGCATCGAGCCCGTCGACTCCGGCACCGTCACCGTCGCCGCAGGCGACACCGCGCGAGCGTTCTTCCGCGCCGACTACCCGACCCTGACGATCCACGAGGCACGCGCCGCCGACTCCGGACGCCGCCTCTTCATCGTCGGCAAGATGCTCAACAGCTGGAACACCTTCGGCGACTCGACCATCTCCTTCGCCGACACCAGCGGCTTCATCCGCGGCATCCGCGTCGAGCAGACCAGCGTCCAGGGCGGCGACAGCGTCCGCGTCCTCGGCCGCGCCAGCACCCGCGACGGCCAGCCCGTCCTCTTCGACGCGAAGGTCTTCTTCCTGGGACCGGCGCAGGCGCCGCCGCCGATCTCCGTCTCGACCGCCAAGGCCGCCGGCGCCGATGGAGGCAGCCTCGACGCCGCCCTCGTCTCGATCACAAACGCCACCGTCACGGATACGACGACGCTGCGATCCTTCGATTTTCAGCTCACGATCAGCGACGGCACCGGCAGCCTCCACCTCGTCCTCGACCACAACGTCCCGTTCAGCCTCGGCGTGGCGCAGAACCAGATCGTCGGCGCCCACATCTCCGCGACCGGCATCCTGGTACCGGACGAGAACGGCGCCGGCTGGGTGATGAAGCCGCGCACCAACCTGGACCTCGCCGTGAGCGCCGGCACGTAGGCAGCGCCCTTCCCTGACCGCGGCGTGCGGTCTGCGCGCGCAGCGGGGCGGAGCGTGTTGCCCGCGTGCCCGGCCGGTGATGGATGCGCGCAACAAACAGATGGCGCTGCGCCACGCCCCGCGCCCGGCCCGGATCGGCCGATCGTCCAGGTGGGAGAACGGGTTCACGCTCGGGCGCGATCCTCCTCGCGCGGCGGCGCGCGTCATGCAGGAAGAAACGCGAGGACGTTTGCATCGACGCGAGAGGCACAAAGGAGCAGCGGCGCAAGCATGGCGGCACGCGAAGCGACGATCCTCGTCGAGGAGCGGAAGGCGAAGGGAACGCCACCGCTGCCGCCGTCCACCGTGAGCGCCTGGCGGGCGATCGCATGGTTCGGCCTGCTGCTCGCCGTGATCGGGATGTTCGATGCGGCGCTCCATTGGTACCCGCTGGCGTTCCGCTCGCCGGAGTGGGAGTTCGGCACGGTCGCGGTGAGCGTGGGCGGGCTGCCGCTGCCGACGATCGGCTTCGCGGCGCTGCTGGGCTCGTTCCTGGCGCGCGGCGTGCGGTGGGGGGTGCTGGTGATGTCGGTCTGGCTGTTGGTGCTCGGCGTGATCGTGCTGGGGGCTTACGCGCTGTTCCTGACGGATGTGCCGATGGCGCTGCAGGCGACGAGCGGCGCGGCGGCGCTGAGCCTCAAGAAGGCGATCGCGCGGACGACGGTGATGGGACCGGGATTCGGGATTGCTTACATTGCAGCGGCGATTTCGTCGCTGCGCCACCTGTCCAGGAGGGGAGACCATGCGTAATCGTTTCGTAGCGCTGGCCGCGGTGCTGGCGCTCGCGGCTCTGGTGCCAAACCGGGCCCGTGCGGACACCTTCGACACGCCGTTCTGTACGGCGAACTCCCTGTCCGTCTGCATGGACTTCAACCTGACGGACAACGGCAGCGGCGACTACACGCTGGTGGTGACGTACGTCTCGAGCGCGGATGGCAGCGGCCTGCTGACGGCCGGGGGCATCTACGACACGCTGGCGAGCCCGACGTTCACGTTCACGGACGTGACGCTCACGCCGCTCACCGGCTGGTCGCTCGGGTGCAACGGCCTGAACGGCGCACCGGCGTCGAGCTTCACCGCGTGCGCGTCGACAACCAACGGCGTCAACAACGCGCTCGCTGAGGGCGGATCGTTCACGATCACCTTCCATTCGAACCAGAACATCGCCGCGTCGGACTTCGGCCCGAACGGGGAGCTGGGGTATCGCTCGCACATCCAGTCGCTCGGTGTGAACAACTGCTCGGTCAAGCCGGACAACCGTCTGGCCGGCAACGTGGTGGATGGCGTTTCGGCGGTGGACGCCCGCTGCGGCACCACGACGACGCCCGAGCCGATCTCGAGCGCGCTGATCGCGACCGGCCTGCTCGGCATGATGGGCGTCGGCATTCGCCGTCGCCGTCGCGGCGCCGACGTCGTCAACGACTGACGGAGGATTCCAGAAGCCTTCGGCCGGGCGCTCGCGCCCGAGGTGGAAGCGAGCGCGCGGCGTGAAGGTGAGCGGACAGGTGGAGCGGTTCTCCCGGACCGGGCCCGGCAAGCGATCAGCTTGCCGGGCCCGACCAGTTTCCGGGGCGCGGAGGCAGACGGGGGCCTTATCCCCTGCGACGGAAGCGCATGTGGCCGGCCATCTGTCCCGCGACCATGCTGGCATGGGCGAGGCTGCGGAGCCAGGTCCCCGGCTCGGCCGTGATCCGGTCCCTGAGCAGTCTCATGACGGCGACGGGCGCCTCCCGCCAGAGCCAGCGCGGCACGCCGGCGAGTCGTACGGATGCGTCAATCTCGATCCGGCAGAGCGCGAGACCATACCCGAAGAAGTATTGCGCCACGTGACGGAGCGACTGCCGTTCGGTCGGGATGAGGTGGTCCACGCGGGCGGCCGGAACCCAGCGCCCGCGGATGGACGAGCCGAGGAGCCGTCGCAGAAGGACCGTCTCCTCGCCGCCGATCTTGAGATGACCGCGGTACCCGAGGTCCGGATCGAAACGGACGGGACCGGTTCCGGAGAGGCGGAGCGCGAAGTTGGCGCCGTGCGGCGGATCGATCGCGGGAATGTCGATCGGATCGGGACCGAGGTCGAAGAGCGTGAACACGCCCGGGATCGCGCGCCATCCGGGCTCGAGCCACGCAGGGGGACTGCCGACGAAGCGGGGAATGATCGGGCCGCCGAACACGGCGGCGTCGGGGAACTGCCGGAAAGCGTGTTCGTACGCCCGGAGCCATCCCTCGTCGACGACGACGTCGTCGTCGATCCAGACGACACAATCGCCTCTCGCGACGTCGAGACCGCAGTTGCGGGCGTGCGAGAGCCCGGGCCTGGGCTCGAAAGCCCTGCGGAGGGGCAGCCGCGTGCCGAATCGGTCGAGGACCTCCGGCGTCGCATCGGTGCTGTTGTTGTCGACCACCACGACTTCCCAGTCCGCGTGCTCCGGAGCCGTCATGCGGCAGAGGCTCTCGAGAGCCGTGGAGAGCAGCATCGCCCGATTCCACGTGCAGATCACAACGCTTATCGTCATCGAAGTCCGACCGTCGTCGATGGCAGCGGCTCGGTGAGCCCGCGGGCGGCAGCGGCCGCGGCGCGCTCCGCCGATGCAACGAGAGTGCCGAATCGGAGGGCTTCGATCATCGTCCGGGGGCGGCGGCGTGCAGCGCAGCGATGATTCGCCGGGGCTGGTCGAATCGCTCCGCGAGGGCATCGCGCGCGCGCTCCAGAAGGTGCTGCCTCCGGGAGAGCCGTACGCCCTCCTGGACTTCCCGGACCACGGCAACGTGGGGGACAGCGCGATATGGGTGGGAGCCCGGAACCTGCTCGCCGACATGGGCGTGCCCGCTCCGGCGTATCGCTGCTCGCTCGACACCTACGACCGCGACCGTCTCGCCCGGCGCCTGCCCCAGGGCACGATCCTCATTCACGGCGGCGGCAATTTCGGCGACGTGTGGCCGCGACACCAGCGCTTCCGCGAGACGGTCATCGCGGATTTCCCCGGACATCGCATCGTCCAGCTTCCGCAGACCGTTCACTTCGCGGATCCCAATGCGCTGCGCCGATCGGCTCGCGTGGTCCAGGCGCATGACGCGTTCGTGCTCATGGTACGGGACGAGCGAAGCCGCGAAGTGGCCGAGCGCGGACTCGGCGTGGAAGCCCTGCTCGTCCCTGACACCGCGTTCGGCCTGCGCCCGCTCGGGCGAACGCGCTCCGAGGTGCCGATCGTCGTCCTCGCGCGGGGCGACAGGGAGGCTCGGCGGACGTCGACTTCCTGGCCCGCCGACGTACACCGGATCGACTGGGTCGAGGACGATCCGGCGCCCCTGCTCCGCGTCCAGCGCGCCCTCTCGCGGCTCGCGAGCGACCATCCGCGACGCCTCGGGTGGCTGCCGCTGCCGCTGGACGCGGTGGCGGCGCAGCGACTCGATCGGGGCAGGCGCGCGCTGGGGCGAGGCCGCGTCGTCGTGACGGATCGTCTTCACGGGCACATTCTCTGCCTTCTGATCGGCATACCGCACGTCCTGCTGGACAACAGCTACGGCAAGAACCGCGGCTTCTACGAGGCGTGGACCCGCGACAGTCCGCTGGTCCGCTGGTCCGATTCCATGGAGGCCGCCGTGGCCGAAGCCAGAGAGATGGCCAGGGACCGAGACTGACACCGACCCGATCCTCCGGTATCCGACGATGGAGATCCTGGGCACAGGCATCGAGAGGCCCGCGGCGGGCCGCGTCCGACTGGTGGCGGACGTGCGCTACGACGCCGCCGGCATGGCGGACGAGCGCTACTGGATCGAGGTCCCCGAGGCGGCGGCGGCGGACGGTCTCTCCGCGGCCTGCCGCGATCCGTGGCTGGCCGCGCTGGCGCCGCTGGCGGTCGAGCTCGGCGAGCCGCTGCGGATGGGGCCGGTGGACGCGCGGCTGCTGGAAGGCGTGCGCGCCCTCATGCTCGTGTGGTCCGGCTGGTACCCGGGAAAGGCCGCCGTCGAGATCCAGGCCGAGGCCTCCCCGGCGCCGCCGGGCGCGCAGAGCGGCGAGTCTCGATTGTCCGCGAGCTTCTTCTCCGGCGGCGTCGACTCGTTCTTCACCGTGCTCTCGCGGACGCGGGGCGATCGTCGCGCGCTCGGCCCGGTCGACGAGTTGATCCTCCTCCACGGCTTCGACATTCCGCTCGCCCGGCCCGCGGAATTCGCGCGCCTGCGCGCGCGGCTCGAGAACGCGGCGGCGGAGCTCGGGCTGCCGCTTCAGGCGCTCGCGACGAATCTGCGCCAGACGGCGTGGGCGCGCGCGAACTGGGCGGCCATGGCCCACGGCCCGGCGCTCGCCGCTATGGCGCACGCCCTGGGTCACCGCTATCGCGAGGTCCTGATCCCGTCGAGCGTGCCCTACCACCGCCCCCACCGCGCGTGGGGCTCACACCCGCTGACGGACTCCCTCCTCTCCAGCTCCGGTACGCGCATGCTCTCCGATGGAGGGCGTTTCCGCAGAATCGAGAAGACCGCCGTCGTGGCGCGCTCGGAGATCGCCGCTCGCTCCCTGCACGTGTGCTGGCGAGAGCGCTCGGCGGAAAACTGCGGCCGCTGCCTCAAATGTCTGCGTACGCTGACGATCCTGGAACTGCTGGGTCTGCGCGATCGAGTCACCGCGTTCCCGCCCGACGCCTTCTCGGCGCACATTCTCGGGCGCATCCACGTGGAAGCCGCGTCCGAGCGGCGCCAGCTCACGCGCCTCGTCGCGGACGCCGAGCGCGCCGGTCGCCGCGACCTCGCCGGGGCGATGCGACGGAGCCTGCGCCGCTCCAGGTGGGCCGTCCCGCTCGCCGCCGCGTGCCGGCGTGCGATCCCCGTCCCGGTCCTCGGCGGCGCGGCGTGGAGGATCGAGCGCGCGCTCCTGCAGGACCGCCCACGCTAGCCGACTCCCGGCCAGACCGTAGCGGGGTCGCAACGATATCGTCGAGCCGCGTCGACAACTCCTCCGCACCGCGGCCGGCCGCGGCCACCCTCAGGAGAGCGCGGCCGACCGTCCCGTGCGGACCCGCTCCGCGCCGACGGCTCCCGCAGCGCCGTCGGCGTAGCGCACACCGGCCCGGGCGGCCGCGATCACCGCGACCGTCATGTCGGCGGTGACGTTCGCGACGGTCTTGAAGATGTCCGGGATCGCGTCGGCGGCCTTGATGAGGACGACGCCTTCGAGGGGGATTCCCGCGGCGAGGTAGAACGGCAGCATGAGGAACTGACCACCGCTCGGGATGCCGGGGCTGGCGAAGCTGAGGAGCAGGGTGGTGCCGGCGAAGAGCGCGATCGTGGCGGCGGACAGGGGAACGCCGTAGATGTGTGCGAGGATGAAGAGGTTGAGCGGGCTGGTGACGGTGCGGTTCGCCTTGAAGACGGCGACGGAGAGGGGCAGCACGAGGCCGGAGATCGATTCGGGAAGGCCGAGCCTCGTCTCGGCTCCCTCCACGAGAGCGGGCAGACTCGCGAGCGACGAGCGAGTGCCGACGGCGACGATCTGGGCCGGTACGACGGCCGCGGCGAAACGCCGGATGGAGACGCGGCCGAGCGTCGTCGCGATGACGTACAGGAAGAGCGTGAACACGACGAGCATCGCGGACGTGACGAGGATGTAGCCCACGACGATGCGGACCGTGGCCACGCCACCCAGCGACGCGAGATTGAAGGAGATGCCGAACACGGCGATCGGCATCAGCGTGAGCACCCAGCCGGCCAGCACGAGCGTCGCATCGCGCGCCGCACGGGCGAGGCGCACGATCAGCGTGCGGTGCGCAGGCGCGATGCGCGCGACGGCCAGGCCGAAGAGCAAGGTGACGACGACGACGCCGAGGATGTTGTCGTCGGCCGCGGCGGCGACCGGATTGGGGGGGATCAGACGTGTGGTCCAGTCGCCCACGCTTCCGCCTCCGGCGGCGGCGGCCGACGCCGCGGCGCCCGCCGCCCCGGCGACGCCGTCCGGCGCCGTCGGCACGAAGCGCACGAGGGACGGCGCGACGATCAGGGAGAAGGCGAGGCCCAGGCAGAGAATCGCGACGAAGCAGACCAGGGAGAGGCCGCCGGCGCGCATCGACCGCGCGCCGTCGGGAGCATCCGCCAGCGCCAGCAGGAGGAACGAGACGATGAACGGCAGGATCAGCATGCGCAGCGCATGGATCCACAGCTCGCCCAGCGGGACGAGCAGCTGGCCCACCGCGCCGAGGGCGCCGAAGCCGTGAACGCCGGAGAGCGCGCCGAGGGCGAAGCCGCCCCCCAGAGCGAGCAGCGAACCGATCGTGAGCGTTTTCGCCTTCACGCGCAGCATCGCGGGACCCGTCCGAACGCGAAGAGAGGCACTCCCCCGGTGAGCGAGAGTGAGGAAGCGGCCGATGGTCGGGCAAGTTCCGTGCTGAACCATGCGTGAGGCCGCTGCACCCGGCGAGTTGCGCGCGATGCGCCTCACGCTGCGCTACGACGGCACGGACTTTCACGGCTGGCAGGTCCAGCCCGAGACGCGCACGGTGCAGGCGGAGCTGGAGCGCGTCCTCTCCCGGATTTGCGACCGACCCACGCGAGCGACGGCGGCGGGTCGCACCGACGCCGGCGTGCACGCGAGCGGGCAGATCGTCTCGACGCACGTACCGGCGCGCTGGGAGGTGGCCGAGCTGCGAAAATCGCTCAACGCGCTGCTCCCGGAAGCGATCCGGGTGGCCGACGTCCGGGACGCCGCGCCGGATTTCCACGCGCGCTTCAGTGCCGTGGCGCGCGGCTACGTCTACCGGGTGGGGCTCGCCGAGCGCGCCTCCTCGCCGTTCGAGCGCCGCTACTGCTGGCCGCTCGCAGCGGAGAACCGTCCCGTCCCGCTGCGGCGCGAGGCGCTCGACGACGCCGCGAAGCTCCTCCTCGGCGCCCGCTCCTTCGCGGCGTTCGCCAAGGCGGGGCAGGAGGAGCGGGGCGACCGCTGCACAGTGCAGCGCTCCGCATGGTCCGAGTGGCGCTCGGGGCTGCAGTACGTCGTCGTCGCCGACCGCTTCCTCCACCACATGGTGCGCTACCTCGTCGGCACGATGGTGGAGGTGGCGCGGGCGCGGCGCCCGGTGGCGGACATCGCGCGTCTGCTGGCCGGCGAAGGGGCCGTGACGACGTCGCCGCCGGCGCCCGCGCGCGGCCTCTTCCTCGCGCGCGTCTACTACGAGGCTCCGCTCGAGGACGACCCCATCGACGAGGCGCTGCCCTGAGCGCGCCCTTCCTTGACACCGGTGGACCCCGCCGTAGTTTCGCCGCGTGCGGCGGCGGGACCGCCCCGCTCGCGCGTGTGTATCTCATGTGGGCGGCCGTGTGGGCGCTGACAGGCGACGAATCGAGCGGCGCGGAAAACGCCGCGACGACCGGGGGAACGCGATGAAGATCTTTCTCGATAGCGCGGAGGTGGACGAGATCCGCCGCGCCATGGACGCGGGCCTGATCGACGGCATCACGACGAATCCGTCGTTGCTGTCGAAGGCGGCGGGTTCGGAGGGGGATCCGCGCGAGATCCTGGCGACGATCTGCGACCTGGTACCGGGGCCGATCAGCGCCGAGGTCGTCGCGACGGACACGGACGCGATGATGGCGGAAGGCCGCGAGCTCGTGAAGATCGCGGACAACATCGTGATCAAGGTGCCGCTGACCGAGGCGGGACTGGGCGCGTGCCGCCGGCTCCGGGCGGAAGGGATCAGGGTGAACGTCACGCTCTGCTTCTCGCCCACGCAGGCGCTCCTCGCCGCGAAGGCGGGGGCCACCTACATCTCGCCGTTCGTGGGCCGCGTCGACGACATCTCCGGCGACGGCATGGACCTGATCCGGCAGATCGTCCAGATCTACGAGAACTACGACTACGAGACGGAGGTCCTCGTCGCATCGGTACGGCACCCACGCCACATGGTGGAGGCGGCGCTGGTCGGCGCCGACGTGGCGACCGTGCCGTTCAAGGTGCTGATGCAGCTGCTCCAGCACCCGCTGACCGACAAGGGGCTGAAGGCGTTCCTGGCGGACTGGGAGAAGCTGCCGGAGGCGCGCAGAGGAATCTAGAGCGACCGCTGGAAGAGACGAAACGATGTCGCCGAAGCTTCGCGCCTGGCTCGCCCTGCTCGCGGTCGCCGTGCCGCTCGCGGCGTTCACGGCGCTCGGCGGCCGCGCGCTGAGCCGCGTCGGCGCCGCGCTGGACCAAGGGATCGCGCGGCCGAGCGCGACGCGGACGGCGGCCGAGCGGCCGTCGAGCGCGGCCGCGCCGGGGCCCGCCGGCGCGTCGTCGGCTCTGGCGCTCCCGCCGCTGGCGCGTCCGGAGTCGCAGGCGCGGCCCGCGACGGACTCCCTCGCCGCGTCGCGCAGCACGGCGATCGTGCGTGCGGCGGCCCGCGTCGCGCCGGCGGTGGTGAGCGTGAACGTGATCAAGCGGGAGGCGGTGCAGCCGCACACGCTGTGGGAGAGCCTGATGATCCCGCCCGGCTACCAGCGCGAGGTGGCGGGTCTCGGCTCCGGCTTCGTGGTCAACGCGCGCGGGTTGGTCCTGACGAACGACCACGTCGTGCACGGCGCGACGGAGCTGGTCGTGACGCTGCCGGACGGCCGCGACGTGCCGGCGGAGGTCGTGGGCACCGACGAGGTGAACGACATCGCGCTGCTGCGTCTGAAGCTGCCGGCGGGTGCCACCCCCCTGCCGACGGCGCCGATCGGCAACTCGGACGATCTGATGATCGGCGAGTGGGTCGTGGCGATCGGCAACCCGCTCGGATTCCTGCTGTCGAACACCGAGCCGACGGTGACGGCGGGAGTGGTCAGCGGCGTGCACCGCAACATGATTCCGGGCCAGGGGGCCGAGGGCGGCTACTACCTCGACATGATCCAGACGGACGCATCGATCAACCCTGGCAACTCCGGCGGCCCGCTGGTCAACGCGCTCGGCCAGGTGGTGGGCGTCAACTCCTCGATCCTGTCGCAGAGCGGCGGCAGCGAGGGGCTCGGCTTCGCGATCCCGATCAACCGCGCCCGCCGCATCGCCGCCGACCTGCTGCGGGAGGGGCGGGTGCGGCGGCCGTGGGTGGGGATCGACGTCGCGCCCGCGGACACGGACCTGTGGGGGCGGAGCCGCGAGGTCCGCATCGCCGGCGTCGCCGACGGCTCGCCCGCCGACCGCGCGGGGATCCGCGCCGGCGCGCTGCTCGTCAAGGCCCGCGGCCGCGCGGTGCACACGCCGCTCGACTGGGACGCGGCGCTGCTCGACGCGCGCGTCGGCCAGCCGTTGCCGCTGGTCGTGCGCGAAGGCGGTCGGGATCGCGCCGTCGCCGTCACGCCGGGCGACCTTCCATCGATGAGCGCGGAGCGGATCCGCGCGCTGTCCGACTTCGAGCTGGTGACGCTGACGGCGGCGATCCGGTCGGAACGCGACGTCGCGAGCGACCACGGCGCGCTGATCGTGGACCTCTCCGCCGCCGCGCAGAACGAGCTCGGCCTGGAGAAGGGGGACGTGATCGTGCAGATCAATCGCACGCCGATCCGCACGGCGGAGCAAGCGGCGCAGCTGCTCCGCCGCCTCGCCGGCCGCGGCGGCGTGCGGCTGATCTTCGAGCGCCAGAGGCAGCTCGTCTCGACCTGGTTCACCATTGGCTGAGGCCGCCGGGACGTATCAGAACCCGCTGGTCGAGCGCTACGCGTCGGTCGAGATGAGCCGGATCTTCTCGCCGGCGCGGAAGTTCGCGACGTGGCGGCGGCTGTGGCTCGCGCTCGCGGAGTCGCAGCAAGAGCTCGGGCTTCCGATCTCCGACGCGGCGCTCGCGGCGATGCGGAGCCACCTGGACGACGTCGACGCCGATCGTGCGGACGAGCTGGAGCGACGCTTCCGCCACGACGTGATGGCGCACGTCCACCTCTTCGGCGAGGTGGCGCCGGAAGCGCGCGGGGTGATCCATCTCGGCGCGACGAGCGCCTACGTCGCGGACAACGCGGACCTGATCGCGCAGCGCGACGCATTGCGCCTGGTACTGCGACGCCTGGTCGCGTGCATCGCGGCGCTGGCCGCGTTCGCGAGGCGCCACCGCGACACGGCGACGCTCGGCTACACGCACTTCCAGCCCGCCCAGCCGACCACGGTCGGCAAGCGGGCGACGCTATGGCTGCAGGACCTGCTGCTCGACGTCGAGGAGGTCGAGCAGAGGCTCGCGACGTTCCGCTTCCGCGGCGTGCGCGGCACGACGGGAACGGAGGCGTCCTTCCTCGAGCTGTTCGAGGGAGACCACGAGCGCGTCGAGGAGCTGGGCCGGCGGGTGGCGCGGAAGATGGACTTCGAGCGCGTCTTCGCCGTGACCGCCCAGACGTACCCGCGCAAGGCGGACTACGGCCTGCTCGCCGCGCTCGCGGGGATCGCGACGTCTACATCCAAGTTCGCGCACGACCTGCGGCTGCTTGCGCACCTGCGCGAGGTCGAGGAGCCGTTCGAGGAGGAGCAGATCGGCTCGTCCGCGATGGCGTACAAGCGCAACCCGATGCGGGCGGAGCGGATCACCGCCCTGGCGCGGCACGTGATCGCGCTTTCGCTCGACCCGGCGATGACCGCGGCGACGCAGTGGCTCGAGCGCACGCTCGACGACTCGGCCAACCGCCGCATCGCGATCCCGGAATCCTTCCTGGCGACGGACGCGACGCTGCTGCTGGTGCACAACGTGGCGGGCGGCCTCGTCGTGCGGGAGCACGCCGTGCGCCGGCACCTCGAGGCGGAGCTGCCGTTCCTCGCCACGGAGCCGATCCTGATGCTGGCGGCGCGGCGCGGCGGCGACCGCCAGGCGCTGCACGAACGGATCCGCAGGCACGCGCTGGCGGCCGCTGAGCGGATGAAGGAGGAGGGCGCGGCGAACGACCTGGCCGAGCGCATCGCCGACGACGCCGCCTTCGCCCTCTCGCGTGCGGAGATCGCCGCGCTGCTCGACCCGGCGCGCCACGTGGGCCGCGCGCCGCAGCAGGTGGACGCCTTCCTGGCGGGGGACGTCGCGCGCGTGCTGGAACGGCACCCGGTCGACACCGGCGTGCCCGAGCTGCGAGCATAGGAGCGGAAGAGGGATGAAGCCGATCGCGCGCACCGAGCTGCCGCTGCCACTCGTGGGCCAGGGGAAGGTCCGCGACATCTACGACGCGGGAGAGAACCGGCTGCTGGTGGTGGCGACGGACCGGATCAGCGCCTTCGACGTCGTGCTGCCGCAGCCGATCCCGTGGAAAGGGATCGTGCTGACGCAGATCACGGAGTGGTGGCTGGAGCGGCTGACGGAAGCGCCGCCGCACCACCTGATCACGGTCGATCCGGAGCGCATCGTGGCGGCGCTGCCGACGCTCGCGGACTCGCGCGATGCCTGGGCGGGGCGCGCGTCGCTCGTCTGGCGCACGACGCCGATCCCGATCGAGTGCGTGGTGCGCGGCTATCTCTCCGGCTCGGCGTGGAAGGAGTACCGCGAGGCGGGCACGCTGGCCGGCGAGGCGCTGCCGGAGGGGATGGTGGAGAGCGACCGGCTCGATCCACCGATCTTCTCGCCGGCGACGAAGGCGGAGAGCGGCCACGACGAGAACATCCCGTTCGCCGAAGTCGAACACCGCCTCGGCCGTGCGCTCGCCGGCGAGCTGCGCCGTCGATCGCTGGAGCTCTACGAGGAGGGCCGCTCGATCGCCGGCCGCTGCGGCATCGTCATCGCCGACACGAAGTTCGAGTTCGGCACGCTGCCGAGCGGCGAGCTGCTGCTGATCGACGAGACGCTGACGCCGGACTCTTCACGCTTCTGGCCGGAAGAGAGCTACGCGACCGGTCGCGGGCAGCCGTCCCTCGACAAGCAGCCGGTGCGGGACTTCCTCGAGGAGCTGACGTCGCGAGGAGAGTGGAACAAGCGCCCGCCGGCGCCCGAGCTGCCGCCGGAAGTCGTGGCGGCGACGTCGCAGCGATACCGCGACGTCTTCCGGCGCCTGAGCGGCGTCTCGATCGGGGCGTACCTGGAGCGGCCGCGGGAGGAGGCGGGGTGAAGCGGAGCCGCGCGGAGGAGGTCGCATGAGGCCGCGCCGTCTGCAACGCGGTGTCATCATCGTGCCGAGCGCGCTCACGCTGGCGAACCTGTTCTTCGGGCTGTGGGCGATCGTCGCCGCGTCGCGAGGCGACTTCTACGGCTCCGCGTGGCTGATCGTACTGGCGGGGATCGCGGACATGATCGACGGCCGCGTCGCGCGCGTGACGCAGACCGGCAGCCGCTTCGGCGAGGAGCTCGACTCGCTGGTCGACGCGATCAGCTTCGGCGTGGCGCCGGCGACGATCGTCTTCTTCCTCTTCCTGTCGCGCGAGCAGTGGGGGTGGATCGCCAGCTTCATCTACGTCGCCGGCGCCGTCATCCGGCTGGCGCGCTTCAACGTCGAGCAGGCCGGCGTGGCGAAGACGCATTTCCACGGCCTTCCCTCCCCCACCGCGGGGATGACGCTCGCGACGTTCTATCCGTTCAGCCAGACGCCGCTCTTCGCGCGCTGGTTCGCCGGCTTCAACTGGCCGTTCCTCATGATCGCGCTCATGATCCTGCTGAGCGCCCTCATGCTGAGCCACGTGCTCTATCCGGTCGTCCCGAAGTTCGGGTTCCGCACGCCGAAGGGGATCGCCACCGGCGTCTTCATGCTCGCCGCCGTCGTCGCCGCCTTCACCGTGCCGGCGTACTTCTTCTTCCCCTTCTTCGTCGCCTACATCGGATACGGGCTGCTCACGGCGCTCGTGCTGGGCTTCTTCGAGCGGCTTCCCGAGCGGGACGTGCTGATCGACGATGACGGCGACGAAGCGGGGGCGGAGCTGCGCGAGATCGACTACGACGAGCTGCGCGGGCCGGGCGGGCTCGGACGGCGACGCCGCCGTCGCCATCGCCGCCGGCGCGGCACCGCGGATCCGGGGAGCCGTCACGGCGCCGGCGCGGAACAGGGGAACGAGGAGGGAAGATGACGGATTACGGCGTCGTCGCGCGAATCACGCCACGGCAGGGCCTGCTCGATCCCGAGGGGAAGGCGATCGGCGGCGCGCTGCACTCGCTCGGTTTCGAGCAGGTCCGCGAGGTCCGGGTCGGGCGGCTAGTGCGCCTTCGCGTCGCGGCGGATTCGGCGGACGCGGCGCTGGAGCGCGCCCGGGAGATGTGCGAGAAGCTGCTGGCGAACCCCGTCACGGAGGACTTCGCGCTCGAGATCGCGGAGGAAGACTCGTGATGCGGGTCGCGATCGTGACGTTCCCCGGCTCGAACTGCGACTACGACTGCTACAAAGTGCTGCGGGATGTGCTCGGCGAGGACGCCTATTTCGTGTGGCATCGCGAGCTGGATCTCGGAGAGCCGGATGCCGTCGTGCTGCCCGGCGGCTTCAGCTACGGCGACTACCTGCGCGCGGGCGCGATCGCCCGCTTTTCCCCGGCGATGGAGGACGTGCTGCGGTTCGCCGCAGAGGGCGGACCGGTGCTCGGGATCTGCAACGGTTTCCAGATCCTCTGCGAGGCGGGATTGCTGCCGGGGGCGCTCGTGCGCAACGAGGGCCTGAAGTTCCGCGGCGTCGACGTCCACGTCCGCATCGAGCGGACGGACACCGCCGTCACCGGGCGCTACGCGGCCGGCGCGGTCCTGCGTCTGCCGATCGCGCACGGCGAGGGGAACTACGTGGCGGACGACGCGACGCTCGACCGCCTGGAGGCGGAGGGCCGCGTCGTCTTCCGCTACTGCGACCCGCGCGGCGAGCGCAGCGCGGCGGCGAACCCGAACGGATCGGCGCGCGACATCGCGGGAATCGCCAACGAGGCGGGCAACGTGGTGGGCTTGATGCCGCACCCGGAGCGCGCCGCGGAGGCGGTGTTGGGCGGCACCGACGGGCTGGGCGTGTTCGAGTCGCTGCGCGAGTACGTCCGAGCGCGTGCGGCTGCCGTTTGAGCGAGCCGGACCTCTTTTCCCACCCGACCTACCGGAGGAAGCCGATGCGGAAGATGCTCCCGGCGGCGCCGCTGACGGCGCCGCTCCTGTTCGCGACGCCGCTCCTGCTCGCCGCGTCGCTGGCCGTGCCCGGAGCCGCCGTGGCTCAGGGGATGGACAGCGTGCGGATCCGCGTGGTGCCGGTGGCGCCGGGCGTCCACATGCTGATGGGGTCGGGCGGCAACATCGGCGTCTCGTCCGGTCCGGACGGCGTCTTCGTGATCGACGACGAGTTCGCGCCGCTCACGGACCGGATCGTGGCGGCGATCCGCACGTTCAGCGACGGCCCGATCCGTTTCCTGGTCAACACCCACTGGCACGGAGACCACACCGGCGGCAACGCCAACTTCGCGGGACGCGGCGTGGTGATCTTCGCGCAGGACAACGTGCGCGAGCGGCTAAAGCTGCCGCGGCCGGGCCGCGACGGCCAGCCCGCGCCGGCGCCGCCGGCCGCGGCGCTTCCGGTCGTGACGTTCGCGGACGCGATCACGTTCCACATGAACGACGACTCCGTCTACGTCTTCCACGTGCCGCCCGCGCACACCGACGGCGATGCGGTGATCCACTTCACGCACGCCAACGCGGTGCACATGGGAGACACCTTCTTCAACGGCCACTATCCATACGTCGACCTGCAGAGCGGCGGCTCGATCGAGGGCATCATCGCGGCCGCGGACACGGTGCTGAAACTCGCCGACGAGGGCACGGCGATCATTCCCGGCCACGGCGAGCTGGGGGACAGGGCGTCGCTGCAGGCATACCGTGACGTGGTGAAGACGGTGCGAGACCGTGTCGCCGCGCTGATCGAGCAGGGGAAGACGCTGGCGGAGATCCAGGCCGCGGCGCCGTCGAAGGAGTTCGACGCGAAGTGGGGTTGGGACTTCATCCCGCCCGCTCGCTTCGTGGAGGAGATCTACCGCAGTCTGGCACCCGAGAGCCGCTGAAGCGCAGCCGAACCGAAACCTCATCCGGAGTACGTCCGTGGCCCGGAAGAACGCGGAATCGCATCAGGTCGAGGCGGGATCGCCCGACCCACGTCCGCTCACCCGCCGCAGCTTCCTCGCGCAGGCGGGCCAGCTCGGCGGTGGCATGCTGATCGTGCCGGGATTGGGGGGCATCTTCGATCCCGGCGCGGCCACCGGCGCGGCCACCGGCGCGGCGCCGGCGACGGAGGCGGGCGCGGCGACCGCTGCACCCGGCTTCACCGCCGCGGCGGGGCCGCTGCCGGAGCGTCTCTACGCGGGCCTGGAGTGGCGGATGCTCGGGCCGTTCCGCGGCGGGCGCGTGGACGCGGTCACCGGCGTGCCCGGCCGGCCGAACGAATTCTACTTCGGGCACGTGAACGCGGGTGTGTGGAAGACGGTGGACGCGGGCCGGGTCTGGGAACCGGTCTTCGACGCTCAGCCGGTGGCGTCGATCGGAGCGATCGCGGTCGCGCCGTCGTCGCCGGATGTCATGTACGTGGGCAGCGGCGAATCGACGCTGCGCGATTCCGTGGGATACGGCGACGGCGTCTACCGAACGAGTGACGGCGGCCGCACGTGGACGCACCTCGGCCTCGAAGCGACCCAGCACATCGGCAAGGTCGCGGTGCACCCGAAGGATCCCGACACCGTCTTCGTCGCTGCGATCGGGCACTTCTACGCAGCGAATCCGGAGCGCGGCGTGTTCCGCTCGAGGGACGGCGGCCGGAGCTGGCAGAAGGTGCTCTTCAAGGGACCGGACGTGGGCGCGGTCGAGGTCGTCATCGATCCGACGAACCCGGACGTCGTCTACGCGGGCTTGTGGAATACGCGGCGCCCGCCGTGGTTCGTGTACCCGCCGACGAACGGCCCCGGTGGCGGCATCTACAAGTCGACTGATGGCGGCGACACGTGGACTCCGCTGACCGCCGGGCTTCCTGCGGAGGGGATCGGCCGCACCGGGATCGCGGTGGCGCCGACCGATCCGAATCGCGTCTACGCGCTGGTCGACTGCCTGCTGCCGGAGCCGGGCGCGAAGCCGACGGCACCGGCGGCGGCGAACTTCGGACAGGGGGACGGCACGCCGCGGCAAGGCGGCTTCTTCCGCTCCGACGACGGGGGCGCCACATGGCGCCGGCTCTCCTCCGACATGGCCCTGTGGGGGCGCGGCTGGTACTTCGAGCACGTGGTCGTCGATCCCACCGACGCGGACGTCGTCTACGTGTCGAACGTGTCCGTCTCGCGCTCCATGGACGGCGGCCGGACGTGGGTGGCGCTGCGCGGCTCGCCCGGCGGCGACGACTATCACCAGGCGTGGATCTCGCCGGACGATCCGAACACGATGATCGTCGCGAGCGACCAGGGCTGCATCATCACGCGCAACGCGAAGACTCACGATCCCCGCCAGGTGACGTGGAGCTCCTGGCTGAACCAGCCGACGGCGCAGATCTACCACGTGTCCGTCGACCCGCGCGTGCCCTACTGGGTCACCGGCGCGCAGCAGGACAGCGGCGCCGTCGCGGTGCGCTCGCGCGGCAAGTTCGGCGAGATCTCGATGCGGGACTGGGAGCCGATCGGCGCGGGCGGCGAGAGCGGGTACACGGCGGGCGACCCGCTGCACCCCGGCATCGTGTACGGCGGCACGGGGAGCCGCTACGACCTCGCGCTGAACCGCGACGTGCCCGGCACCACGGCGCCGCAATCGAAGGAGAAGGTGCCGGCGCGGCGCGACTGGACGCAGCCGCTGGTGCTCTCGCCGGCGGACCCGCGCGCGCTCTATTACGCGGATCAGTTCGTCTTCCGCTCGAACGACGGCGCGCGCTCCTGGACGCAGATCAGCGGCGACCTGACGCGCCCGGACCCGGGCGTCCCCTCCACCCTCGACGCCGCCGCCGCGGCGGACGTCGATCCGACGCGCAACGGCAAGCGCGGCGTCGTCTATACGATCGCACCCTCGCCGCTCCTCGTCCCGATGGTGTGGGTGGGCACCGACGACGGCCTCGTCCACGTCACGACGGACGGCGGCGCGTCGTGGCGCGACGTGACGCCGAAGCCGCTCACGCCGTGGAGCCGCGTGACGATGATCGAGGCGTCGCACTTCGACTTCGGCACCGCGTACGCAAGCGTCGACCGGCACCAGTTGCAGGACTTCGATCCCTACATCTACCGCACGCGCGATCAGGGCCGCACGTGGCAGCGGATCACCGAGGGGCTGCCCGCCGGCGTCTACGTGCACACCGTCAAGGAGGACCCGGAGCGCCGTGGCCTGCTCTTCGCCGGCACCGAGCGTGGCGCCTTCGTCTCCTTCGACGACGGCGACCACTGGCAGCCGCTGCAGCTCAACCTGCCCGTGACGTCGGTGCGCGATTTCCAGGCGTACGGTCAGGACCTGATCGTCGCCACGCACGGCCGCGGCTTCTGGGTGATCGACGACATGAGTCCGCTGCGGCAGGTGAGCGCAGAGATCGCAGCGTCCGATGCACACCTCTTCCAGCCGGCGGACGCGATCGACTTCGACCAGGGCGGCGACAACGGCACCCCTCTGCAGAAGGACGAGCCGCAGGCGGAGAACCCACCGGCGGGAGCCTACCTCTACTACTACCTCGGCAAGAAGCCGGCAGGCCCTGTGACCCTCGAGATCCTCGATGGCGACGGCGCCACGCTGCACACGTTCTCGAGCGCCACCGAGCCGGCCGCCGCGGGCGCGGGCGGCGCCGCTCGCGCAGACGGCATTCCGAACACGTCTCCGCTGTGGCGCCCGCCACCGGTCCCCTTCTCCGCCGAGCCGGGGCTCCACCGCGCCGTGTGGCGCCCGAACACCGGCGGCCGCCGCGGCTTCGGCCGCCGCCGCGGACCGGAGGAGCCGGTCGTGAGCCTGCCGCGCACCTTCTCGGCCAGGCTCACGGTCGACGGCCGCACCTACACGCGCTCCTTCTCCGTACAGCCGGACCCGAGCTCGCCCGCCGGCTGAGCCGCGCCGCTATGGACCGCGGCACGGCCGCTCCGGGGAACCGGCCTTCCCACCCCGCGCGTTAGCGGCACAGGAGCCGGTGGCGGATTCGTCCGCCATCGCTCCGCCGCCAGGCAGCGCCACGACGCCGCATCCGGCGCCCGCGGCGCGCAACCGCGAACGCGAGGGAGGAAAGCGATGCGATCGACTCGGATCCTGATCGGCGCGGCCGCCGTGCTGCTCACGCTGGGGTGTCAGAACGAGAATACGACGACGTCGCTGGCCGCGGGCACTCCGGCCGCCGACCGATCTTCGCGACAGGACGGTGACCACGGCGTCGCCGACGGCGAGGCCACCCTCGACTTCCGCGGCATGGTCGGCAATGTGCTCACCGGCCAGACCGGTTCGCTGCGGGATCTGCAGGCGGGCGGCCTGCCGTGGGTGGTGCGGCGCGCGCGCGCTCGGCTCACCGAGGACGGCCGGCTTCGCGTCGACGTCGAGGGCCTGGTCCTCGCCGCCGGTCCCCTGGCCGGAACCAACCCGATCCCGCAGTTTCGCGCCGTCCTGAGCTGCCGGACCGAGAACGCCGCGGGCACCGGCTACGATACGGTCAACGTCGCCAGCGCACCGGTCACGGCCTCCAGCGACGGCAACGCCCGCATCGACGTCCGTCTCGACGGCGTTCCCGAGCGCTGCCTCGCGCCGGCAATCTTCGTGACCTCGCCCGGCCTGCAATGGTTCGCCGTGGCCGGCTGAAGCCCACCCGAAGGGGCGGCCGCCGCGAACCGGCGCCGCCCCCTCGCGGCCTCCTCCAACGCCCCGCGCGGCTTGCCCCGACCCCGCCCCGCCCCCACCTTCCCGCCACGCGCGTCGCGTGGTGCGCCGCGCCGTCCCCGAATCGCGTCGACTCGCCGTGACCCGGAAGCCGCCGAGCACCCCTCCCGCAGACAACGAAGGCGCCCCGCTTCCCCGCCCCGGCGACCCGCCGGTGACGCGGCGGCTCGTGGCCGAGCACGGGCTCAGCGAGGAGGAGCATCGCCTCATCGTGGAAGCGATCGGGCGCGAGCCGACCTACACCGAGCTCGGGCTCTTCAGCGCCCTGTGGTCGGAGCACTGCGGCTACAAAAACTCGAAGCCGCTGCTACGCACGCTGCCGACCCGCGCGCCGTGGGTCCTGCAGGGGCCGGGCGAGAACGCGGGCGTGATCGACATCGGGGACGGTCTGGCGGTCGCCTTCAAGATCGAGTCCCACAACCATCCCTCCGCGGTCGAGCCGTACCAGGGCGCGGCGACCGGCGTGGGCGGCATCCTGCGCGACGTCTTCACCATGGGCGCGCGTCCGATCGCCATCCTCGACTCGCTCCGCTTCGGCTCCCTCTCCAGCCCGCGCGTGCGCTACCTGTTCGCCGGCGTCGTCAAGGGGATCGGCGACTACGGCAACTGCGTCGGCATCCCGAACCTCGGCGGTGAGGTGTACTTCGACGACGCGTACGAAGGCAACCCGATCGTGAACGCGATGGCGATCGGGCTGCTGAAGAAGGAGGAGCTGATCCGCGCCGAGGCGTCCGGCCCTGGCAACCCGATCCTGGCGGTCGGCGCGCGCACGGGCCGCGACGGCATTCACGGCGCGACCTTCGCCTCCGAGGAGCTGGGCGAGGGCAGCGCGGCGCGCCGGCCGCAGGTGCAGGTGGGCGACCCGTTCACGGAGAAACTGCTCCTCGAGGCGTCGCTCGAGCTGATCCGCAGCGGCCACATCGTCGGCATCCAGGACATGGGCGCCGCCGGGCTCGCCTCCTCGTCGACGGAGATGGCGGCGCGATCGGGGACTGGCGTCGACATCGACGTCGCGCTCGTGCCGACGCGCGAAGCAGGCATGACGCCCTACGAGATCCTGCTCTCCGAGTCGCAGGAGCGGATGCTCGTCGTGGCGAAGGCGGGCCACGAGGAGGACGCGCGCCGCATCCTGGAGAAGTGGGAGCTCGAGGCGGCGGTGATCGGACGCGTCACCGACGACGGCCGCTACCGCGTGCGCGAGAACGGCGTCGTCGTCTGCGACCTGCCCGGCGAGCCGCTCGTCAACGGGTGCCCGACCTACGTGCGCGAGGCGCGCGAGGCCGAGAGCGTGCGGCGGCTGCGCGAGCGCGAACCGGCGCAGGTCGTCGGCGACGACGCACCGGCGCCCGCCGACGCGCTGCTGCGGCTGCTCGCCTCTCCCAACATCGCGTCCAAGCGGTGGGTCCACGAGCAGTACGACACCACGGTGCGGACGAACACCGTGATCGGCCCCGGAGGCGACGCCGGCGTGCTCCGCATCCGGGGTACGCGCCGCGCCATCGCCGCCACCGTCGACTGCAACGGCCGCCACTGCTTCCTCGACCCGTACGGGGGCGCGCTCGCCGCGGTCGCGGAGGCCGCCCGCAACCTCGTATGCGTCGGCGCACGACCGCGCGCAGTGACCGACAACCTCAACTTCGGCAACCCGCTCAAGCCGGAAGTCTACTTCCAGCTCCGGGAAGCGGTGCGCGGCATCGCCGAAGCGTGCCGGGCCTTCGACACCCCGGTCGTGAGCGGCAACGTCTCGCTCTACAACGAGAACCCCGGCGGCGCCATCTACCCGACGCCGGTCATCGGCATGGTCGGCGTGCTCGACGACGTCGACGCGCGGACCTCCGCTCCGTTCCGCGAGACCGGAGACGCGGTGTTGCTGCTCGGAGGCCGGGCGGACGCGACGTCCTCCGCCCCGGACTCCGAAGGCTCCGACCTCGGTGGCTCGGAATATCTGGCCACCCTGTTCGGCACCGTCGCCGGCACGCCGCCCCGTGTGGACCCGCACGCCGAGCGCGCCCTGCAGGAGGCGGTGCTCGAGCTGGCCGGGCGACACCTCCTCCACAGCGCGCACGACTGCGCCGAAGGCGGCCTCGCCGTCGCCCTGGCGGAGAGCGCCGTCGGCCCGGCACGCATGCTCGGAGACGACACCGCCGGCGGCGGCTTCGGCGTCGACGTCGCGCTGCCGCGCCTTTCCACACTGCCCGCCGACGCGGAGGCGCCGCCGCTCGCGCTCGCCGCGCGGCTGTTCGGGGAGGCCGGGGGCCGGATCGTGGCGTCGTGCGCGGCGGGAGATGTCTCGCGCGTCGTGGAGATCGCGGCGCGGCACGGCGTCGCGGCCGCGAGGATCGGCGAGGTGGGCGCTGTCGGCGGGCATTTCCGGATCGTGGTCGGCGAAACGGCCGCGATCGAGCTACCGGTGTCCCGTCTCGCCGGCGCCTACCACGATGCGATCCCTCGCATCATGGACCGCGACCCGGGCACCGTGGAGATCGAGCTGGAGCACGCGGCCACGCCACGCTGAGGCGGCCGCCACGCCCTCCCCCGGCGACGAGCCTAGGATGGGCGAACGCGCGCCGACGTGCCGCGGAGCCGGGGAACTCCGCGCGCGCCGACGCGCGCTCGATACGACGCGGGAAGGCGGCTAGGCGTGCGACGCCACCGCGCCGACCGCCGCCGCAGCGCCACGCGGCACCGCCGCGCGCCGGCTCCGCGGGAGGAGCGCCGGCCTGGAGGCGACGCGGAGCGGCCGCAGGAGACCGGCCAGCGCGTCGTGCAGCGCCTCCGGTGCCGTCGGCTTCTCGAGAAAGAGATCGCACCCTTCGGCGATCGCGTGCTCGCGTGTCCGCGGCCACGTCCACGTCGTATGCGCGACGATCGCCGGCCGATAGCCGGGGAAGCTGCCGCGGACCGCAGCGCACACGGTTCGCCCGTCCCGGAGCGGGATCGGGTAGGCGCTCACGATGGCATCCGGCCGGTCGGCGCCGATCAGCGCGAGCGCCTCCTCGCCGCCACTGGCGCGCAGGACCCGGAACCCTTCCCCTTCGAAATAGGCCGCGTAGCGATCGCGGGATTCCACATCGTCGTCGAGCAGCAACAGAGTCGGGATCATCAGCGCAGCCGCATGGGGTATCGTCACTTGCGAACGGTCATCGGCTCATGCACCCGCGGTGCCACGTCCATGAGGCGCGCCCGAAGCGCCGAAAAGCGGCGGCACGCGGTGGAAATCCCCCGCTCGCCCAAGCGGCGCGCGTCGGCGACGGCGGCCGGTATGCGGCCGTTCCGCCGCACACTGTTGCTCCGCCGCAACATGGGAAGCGCGCCTTGCCACGGTTCCCGCGATGCATCAGGTTGCGGTCTTTCACCTTCCCAGGTTTCGAGAACGAGTCCATGTGCGGAATCGTCGCCGTAAGCGGAATCGAGCACGCGGCGGAGCTCGCCTTTCTGGGTCTGTACGCTCTGCAGCATCGGGGACAGGAGGCGGCGGGGATCGCGAGCGTGGACGCGGGCGCGGCGACGCACGTGCACAAGGCGGCAGGGCTGGTCTCCGACTCGTTCGACGATCGGGACCTTTCGGGCCTGCCGGGGCACACGGCGCTGGGGCACACGCGGTATTCGACGGCCGGGGGGCCCGGGCTGGTGAACGCGCAGCCGATCGTGGTGCGGTACCGGGAGGGGGACCTGGCCCTGGTCCACAACGGCAACATCACGAACGCCCGGAAGCTGCGGGCGGGGCTGGTGGGCGACGGTGCGATCCTGCAGGCGACGATCGACTCGGAAGTGATCGTGCATCTGATCGCGCGCTCGCGCGAGGCGACGCCGGAAGACCAGATCCGGGACGCGCTGACGCGGCTCACGGGTGCGTACTCCGTCCTGATCACGGTGGGTGACACGCTGTACGCGGCGCGCGATCCGTGGGGCTTCAGGCCGCTGGTGCTGGGCCGGCGGGGCGAGGGCTTCGTTCTGGCGAGCGAATCGTGCGCGCTCGACATCATGCGGGCGGACTTCGTCTGTGAGGTCCAGCCGGGCGAGGTGCTGAAGATCAGGGGCGGGGAGATCACGCCGCTGCCGAAGCTCGCCGCGCGGGGCCGCGTCGCGCCGTGCGTGTTCGAGCTGATCTACTTCGCCCGCCCGGACTCGGTGATGTGGAACGTGAGCGTGGACCGGGCGCGGCGGGCGTTCGGTCGGCAGCTCGCGCGGGAGCACCCGGTCGAGGCAGACTGCGTCTTCAGCGTGCCCGACTCGTCGAACTCGGCCGCGCTCGGTTTCGCGGAGGAAAGCGGCATACCGCTGGAGCTCGGGCTGATCCGCAACCACTACGTGGGGCGCACGTTCATCCATCCGACGCAGGCGGGGCGCGATTTCCGGGTCCGCATCAAGTACAATCCGGTGCGCGAGGTGATCCATGGCCGCCGCGTCGTGGTGGTCGACGACTCGCTGGTGCGCGGCACGACGAGCCGCGGCCTGATCGCGATGATCCGCGAGGCGGGCGCCGAGGAGGTCCACTTCCGCGTCGCCTCGCCACCGGTCCGCAACCCCTGCTACTACGGCATCGACATGCCGACGCGGGAGGAGCTGATCGGCGCGCGTCTTTCGGTCGACGAGATCCGCGAACACCTCGACGTCGACTCGCTCGGCTATCTCTCGATGGATGGAATGCACGCCGTCATGGGCGAGCACGGTCCCTTCTGCGACGCCTGCTTCTCCGGTGACTACACGGCGCCGCTCGTCGATCTCGAAGAGGGCTACGGCGCCGAAAGCCACTGCTGAGCCCCACCGCGCTCGGCGCGGGTCCTCCACTGAAACCCTCCACGCCGGAGCTGCGATGGCCACCCTGAAGCGAGAGCCCGCGCGCGTCGAGCCCTTCGTCCCGGCCTCGGAGTCGCTGCCGGAGATCACGGTCAAGGCGGTCGTCCTCGGCGTGATTCTGGCGCTCGTGCTGGCCGGGGCGAACGCCTACCTCGGCCTCTTCGCCGGGATGACGGTGTCGGCGTCGATTCCCGCGGCGGTGATCTCGATGGGCGTGCTGCGGTTCTTCCGGCGCTCGAACATCCTGGAAAACAACATCGTCCAGACGTGCGCCAGCGCGGGCGAGGCGCTCGCGGCGGGCGTGATCTTCACCCTGCCCGCGCTGATCCTGCTCGGCAGCTGGGCTCGCTTCGATTTCCTGCAGACGGCGCTCATCGCCGGCTTCGGAGGCGTTCTCGGCGTGATGTTCACGGTCCCGCTTCGACGTGCACTGATCGTGGAGCAGCCGCTGCAGTTCCCGGAAGGGATCGCATGCGCGCAGGTGCTCGAGACGGGTGAGCGCGGCGGCTCCGGCGTGAAGTACGTGGCGTGGGCGGCGATCGCGGCGGCGCTCTTCAAGTTCGGCCAGACCGGACTGCGGCTGTGGGGCGAGACGGCGGAGTGGGCGGGCGGCCTCTTCGGCCGGCGCAGCATCGCCTACATCGGCACGAACCTGTCGCCGGCGCTCGTGGCGGTCGGCTACATCGTCGGTCTCAACATCGCGGTGCTCGTCTTCCTCGGCGGCGCGCTCAACTGGTGGGTCGCGATCCCTGCGCTGACCTGGCTGCACGGCGGCATTCCGGCGGGCCAGACGGCCGCGGGATACGCGGGGGACCTGTGGTCGACGCAGACGCGCTATCTCGGCGTCGGCGCGATGGTGGTGGGGGGGCTGTGGGCGCTGGTGCGCATGGGCGGCAGCGTGATCACGGGGATCCGTTCCGGCGTGGAGGCGTACCGCCACGTCCGCGCGGGTGGCGTCGCGGTGCGCACGGAGCGGGACCTGCCGATGCAATGGGTGCTGATCGCCGTCGTCGTCTCGATCCTGCCGCTCTACTTCATCTACCACCTCCTCGTCGGCTCCGTCGGGATGAGCCTGAGCATGGCCATCATCATGGTGATCGGCGGCTTCCTCTTCTCGGCGGTGTCCGGCTACATGACCGGGCTGGTCGGCTCCTCCAACAACCCGATCTCCGGCGTAACGATCGCGACGATCCTCTTCGCGTCGCTGCTACTGCTCGTCCTCTTCGGCCGCGAACACGCCGCGGGTCCCGCCGCAGCGATCCTGATCGGCGCCGTGGTGGCGTGCGCCGCCGCGATCGCGGGCGACAACCTCCACGACCTGAAGACCGGCTATCTGCTCGGGGCCACGCCGTGGAAGCAGCAGCTCATGCTGATCGTCGGCACGCTCGTCTCCGCCCTCGTCATGGCGCCCGTGCTGAACCTGCTGCTCGAGGCCTACGGCATCGGGCCGCAGACGGCGGCTCACCCGCAATCCCTCACCGCGCCACAGGCCACGCTCATGGCGGCGGTCGCGAAGGGCGTCTTCGGCGGCGGCCTGCCGTGGGCGATGGTGTTCATCGGCATGGGACTCGGCGTCGCGATCATCCTCTTCGACCTCTGGCTGGAGAGCCGCGAAGCGAGCTTCCGCGCACCCATCCTGGCCGTCGCCGTGGGAATCTACCTGCCGCTCGAGCTCAGCACGCCGATCCTGGTCGGCGGCGTGGTCGCGTACCTCGTCGGACGGTCGATGCGCAAGAGCGCCGCGGCCGGAGCGCCCGCGACGCCGGGCACGGAAGGCGCGCCGGGCGGAGAGGCGCCGGCGGGGCAGCACGGGCTGCTCATCGCCTCCGGGCTGATCACCGGCGAAGCGCTCGTCGGCATCGCGATGGCGATCCCGATCGTCGTCGCCAAACGCTCCGACGTCTTCGCGTTCTGGGGGGTGCAGAGCGCCGTCTGGCCCGGGCTCCTGCTGCTCGCCCTGATCGTGGGCGGCCTCTATCGCGGCGGCGTGACGCGGGAGGCGTAACGGGCCGGACCCGCCTAGCCTGCCCGGAGGAAACGCTGCGCCATGCGCATGAAGCGCACGTCCTGCTTCTCCTCCGGCAGGGCGCGCTCCTTCTCCAGGAGGTGCCGTACGTGGCCGCGCAGGTCCGGCTCGCCCCAGCGGTAGCCGGTCGCCTCCTCGGCGCTCCGCGTGTCCCCGTCGCGCGCCGCCTCGAGGAGCGCGAGCGCCGCCGCGGCGGGGTAGGACGGGTCGTCGACGGGCGGAAGCGCGAAGTGGCGCGGCGGCCGGGCGTCGGCGTCCTCGTTGACGAATGCGCGTGACATCGCGAGCCCTCCTGGCCGATCCGTTCGAGCACCGGAGCGGTCCACCGTTGCGGATCCGGACCCTCCTCCTCCCTCTACCCCTTACACGGTTTCGGGTTTTTTCCGCTGGCGCGGTTCTTGTTCAGGCCTCAAGGTGCGGTCGCGCAGCCTGACCGCGTGCCCGAACCGAAGAAACACCGACGCCACGACGCGGAAACCAGGGGAAAAAATGCCGGAGCGCCTCGTCTACTATTTCGGGAAGGCGCGCGCCGATGGCGGTCGCGCGGACAAGACCCTCTTGGGGGGCAAGGGCGCGAACCTGGCGGAGATGACGCGGATCGGCGTACCGGTGCCGCCGGGCTTCACGCTGACGACGGCGGTGTGCCGGGCCTACCTGGCGGGCGACGGCTACGCGGAGGCGCTGCGCGCGGAAGTCGAGGCCTCGTTGCGCGAGCTGGAGGCGGAGACGGGCAAGCGCTTCGGCGCGCCGGAAGACCCGCTGCTGGTGTCGGTGCGGAGCGGAGCGGCGGTGTCGATGCCGGGGATGATGGACACGATCCTGAACCTGGGGCTGAACGACGACACGGTGGCGGGTCTCGCGTCGCGGGCGGAGGACGAGCGCTTCGCGTTCGACTCGTATCGTCGCTTCGTCCAGATGTACGGCGAGGTGGTGCTGGGGATCGCCGGCTCCCGCTTCAGTGAGCTGCTGGATGCGAAGAAGGCGGCGAAGCGCGTCGAGCACGACACGGAGCTGGAGGCCGCCGACCTGCGCGCGCTCGTCGCGGAGTTCAAGCAGGCGGTCGAAGCGGAGACGGGCGAGCCGTTCCCGGAGGATCCGGAGGCGCAGCTCTGGGGCGCGATCGACGCCGTCTTCGATTCGTGGAACACCGATCGCGCGATCCAGTACCGGCGCGTCAACCGGATCCCGGAGGACCTGGGCACGGCGGTGAACGTCGTGGCGATGGTATACGGCAACATGGGCGACGACTCGGGCACCGGCGTCGCGTTCACGCGGGACCCCTCCACGGGAGAGGATCGGCTCTACGGTGAATTCCTGCTGAACGCGCAGGGCGAAGACGTGGTGGCGGGGATCCGCGACCCGCTGTCGCTGCACGAGATGGAGGAGGCGCTGCCGGAGGCGTACCACCAGCTTCGCGACGTCGCCACGAAGCTCGAACGCCACTACCGCGACGTGCAGGACCTCGAGTTCACGGTCGAGCGCGGCACGCTCTACATGCTGCAGACGCGCACGGCGAAGCGCTCGGCGGCGGCGGCGGTCCGCGTTGCGGTCGAGATGGTGGACGCCGGGCTGATCGACGAGCGGACGGCGATTGGCCGGGTGCGGGCGTCGCAGCTCGACCAGCTGCTGCACCCGCAGATCGATCCGGCGGCGGAGGTCGAGGTGCTCGCGCGCGGACTTCCCGCCTCGCCGGGAGCGGAGTCCGGCCGCGTCGTCTTCGACCCGGCGGCGGCGCAGGCGTGGGCGGAGCGGGGCGAGTCGGTCGTGCTCGTGCGCGACGAGACGTCGCCCGAGGACTTCGGCGGCATGGTGGCGGCGCGCGCGATCGTGACGGCGCGCGGCGGCATGACGTCACACGCGGCGGTCGTCGCGCGCGGCATGGGCAAGTGCTGCGTCGCGGGCGCGCGCGAGCTGCGGATCGACTTCGAGGCCGGCCGCATGAGCGCGGGCGACCACGAGGTCGCGGAAGGCGACTGGATCACCGTCGACGGCAGCGGCGGGCGCGTGCTGATCGGCCAGGTGCCGCGCGTGGAGGCGGCGACGTCGCAGTGGTACGAGCGGCTCATGACGTGGGCCGACGACGTGCGCCGGCTGGGCGTGCGCGCGAACGCGGACACGCCGGCCGACGCGCGACGCGCGCGCGAGTACGGCGCGGAGGGGATCGGGCTCTGCCGCACGGAGCACATGTTCTTCGAGGGCGACCGGATCGACGCGGTGCGCGAGATGATCCTCGCCGAGAATCCGGAGGTGCAGCGCCGCGCGCTGGCGAAGCTGCTGCCGATGCAGCGCGAGGACTTCGAGGGGATCTTCCGCGCGATGGACGGGCTGCCGGTGACGATCCGGCTGCTCGATCCGCCGCTCCACGAGTTCCTGCCGAAGACGGACGACGAGGTGAGGGCCCTCGCGAGCAGGCTGGGAATCGAGCGGCGCGATCTGGAAGCGCGGGTGAACCGCCATCGCGAGACAAACCCGATGCTCGGCCACCGCGGCGTGCGACTGGGGTTGTCGAACCCGGAGATCACGCGCATGCAGGCGCGCGCCATATTCGAGGCGGCGGCGAACGTCGCGCGCGACGGCGTCGCCGTCCATCCCGAGGTGATGGTGCCGCTGGTCTGCGTCGCGGAGGAGCTGCGCCGGCAGGCGGCCGAGATCCGGGAAACGGCCGACGCCGTCTTCGCGGAGGCCGGTCGCGAGGTCCCCTACCTGGTCGGCACGATGATCGAGCTGCCACGGGCGGCGCTCACGGCGGGCGAGATCGCCACGGAGGCGGAGTTCTTCTCGTTCGGCACCAACGATCTGACGCAGACGACGCTCGGCCTCTCCCGCGACGACGCCGGCAGCTTCCTGCCTCGCTACGTCGAGCAGGGCATTCTCCCCGACGACCCGTTCCGCACGATCGACCAGGCCGGCGTCGGACGGCTCGTCGGCATCGCGGTCGGCGAGGGCCGCGACGCCAATCCGAACCTCCACGTCGGCGTCTGCGGAGAGCACGGCGGCGACCCCGCGTCCGTCGCCTTCTTCGATGCCGTCGGCCTCGACTACGTCTCCTGCTCCCCGTTCCGCGTGCCGATCGCTCGCCTCGCCGCCGCGCAGGCGGCGCTCGAAACGGTCGAGGAGGACGACGACACGCCGCCGCCCGGGGCCGGGCCCGGCCCCGGGCGTCTTCGGACGGACGCCGCGCACCCGGCCGGGGACGGCGCCGGCTTCCGCGCCGGCGCGACCGTTAAGGAACCCCGAGGGCGGGAGGCGGTACATCCCGCACCCTGACGGGAGACCCCACGTGACCCACCTGGACCGCGAGCTGCTGCGCAGGCTGCCGAAGACGGACCTCCACGTCCATCTCGACGGCAGTGTGCGCCCGGAGACGCTGCTCGAGCTCGGCGCCGCGTACGGCGTTCCGATGCCACGCGACGAGCCGGAGGCGCTACGGGAGTTCATGCACGTCCGGGACGCGCGCAACCTCGAGGACTATCTCGCCCGCTTCGACACCACGCTCTCGGTGATGCAGACGGCGGACGCCCTCGAGCGGATCGCGTACGAGCTGGCCGAGGACGCCGCCGCGGAGAACGTGCGCTACATGGAGGTCCGCTACTCGCCGATCCTCAACGTTCGCGAGGGGCTCTCCCTGGAGGAGACGGTCGCCGCGCCGTTGCGTGGACTGGCGCGTGCGGAGGCAGAGTTCGAGATCCGCACCGGCATCATCCTCTGCGGCATCCGCAACATGAGCCCGGGGACGTCGAGCGAGCTCGCGGACCTGACGGTCGCCTTCAAAAATCGCGGCGTCGTCGCCTTCGACCTGGCCGGTGCCGAGTACAACTACCCGGCGAAGCGGCATCGCGACGCATTCTACCGCGTGATCAACGCCAACATGGCGGCGACGATCCACGCCGGCGAGGCGTACGGCCCGGAGTCGATCCACCAGGCGCTGCACTACTGCAACGCGAACCGCATCGGGCACGGCACGCGCCTCTTCGAAGACCCTGAGCTGATGCGATACGTGAACGACTTCCGCGTGCCGCTCGAGATCTGCCTCACGTCGAACGTGCAGACGCGCGCCGTCGCGAGCTTCGAGGAGCACCCGCTCCGCCTCTACTACGACGCCGGCCTCGTCGTCACGCTCAACACCGACAACCGCCTCATGAGCGCGACGACCGTCACGGAGGAGTACTGGCGCGCACACCGCCACCTCGGTTTCACGCTCGGGGAGCTGTGCGACATCGCGGTGATGGGGTTCGAGAGCGCGTTCCTGCCGCACCGCGACAAGGGCGCGCTCGTCGCCGAAGTGCGCGATGAGATCGCCGCGATCACCGGCACCCGTCCCGTCGAGCAGTCGACCCCCTGATCCCACCAGGAAAGCGGCCCGGACCCCGCGACCCCTTCAGGCGACCGGTGATGGCTCCGCTTCGCACCGCGGATCGACCTCTCCGGCAAGATAGCGCGCGGCGAGGTCGACGAGGTCGCGCGAGCCGACGAAGAGCGGGGTCCGGACGTGGAGCGCGGAAGGCTCGATGTCGAGGATGTCCCGCGTGCCGTCGGTCGCCCGTCCACCCGCCTGCTCCATGATGAGCGCGATCGGGGATGCTTCGTAGAGGAGGCGCAGCTTGCCGCTCGGGTTCTTGCGGTCGGCGGGGTACATGAAGATGCCGCCGTGGAGCAGCGTGCGGTGGAAGTCGGCGACGAGCGAGCCGACGTAGCGGGCGCGGAACGGACGGGCGCCGTCGGCGCCCTTGAAATGCTCGACCAGGTCCCGCTGCTCTTGCGACCAGCGCAGGGTGTAGCCCTCGTTGATGCTGTAGGTCCGCTCACCGGGCACGGGGATGCGGATGTCCGGGTGGCTGAGGAGGAACTCGCCGATCGACGGGTCGAGGGTGAAGCCGTGCACGCCGTTGCCGGTCGTGTAGACGAGCATGGTCGAGGAGCCGTAGAGGACGTAGCCCGCGGCGACCTGGCGACGTCCGCGCTGCAGGCAGTCCTCCAGCACGCCGTCCCTGCCGGGCGTGCGCTTGCGGTGGATGGAGAAGATCGTGCCGACGGATATGTTCGAGTCGATGTTGGAGGAGCCGTCGAGCGGATCGAAGAGGACCACGTAGTTGCCCTTCGGGAAACGGTCCGGGATCGGAATGATCTCCTCCGCCTCCTCCGAGGCCATGCAGCAAAGGTAGCCGCCGTGGTCGAGCGCGCGGAACATGACGTCGTTGGCGAACTGGTCGAGCTTGCGCACCTGCTCGCCGTGGACGTTGACGTGGTCGGTCGCGCCGAGGATGTCGACGAGCCCGGCCTGGCGCACCTCGCGCGAGATCAGCTTCGCCGCGAGCGAGATGTCGTAGAGGATGCTGCTGAACGCTCCGGTTGCGGCCGGGTGGAGGCGCTCCTCCTCGATGATGTGACGGTCGATCGTGATGACCGAGCCCTGCATGGCGCCCCTCCAGTCGAAGGTTGGCTCGTCCCGCCCCCCGCTCTCGCCGATCACGCCGTCGTCTTTCACCAGCCCTCCGCTGTCCGCTTCAGCCTCTGATCCAGCGTACGACGATTCAGCGTACGACCTCGACGCGGCCGTCCGCCCACGCGCGCACGCGAACAGTACCCTCGCGGTCCGTGCGGTGCACCTCGATTCCGTGCCGCCGCAACCGCTCGATCACCTCGGGGCTGGGATGGCCGTAGTGGTTGTGCCGTCCCACCGAGACGAGCGCGACGCGCGGTCGCACCGCGTCCAGGAACGCTTCGCTGCTCGAAGTCCGACTGCCGTGGTGACCCACCTTGAGCACGGCCGCCGCGAGGCTCCCGCGCCGGGCGCGTACCACGTCCTCCTCGACATCGGACGGCGCGTCGCCGTCGAAGATCGCGGCGAAGCGGCCGAAGGAGAGGCGGAACACGATCGAATTTTCGTTCGCGTCGACCGGATCGTCAACGCTGGCGCGTGCGGGTGCGAGGATCGCGAGACGCACTCCGTCGAGCGCGAGCTCCTCTCCACGCAGCGCGCGGTACCAGCGTGCACCGTCCTGGCCGGCGGCGTGCAACGCGTCGCGCAGCCGCGCTTTCCCCGCGGGGACGGCGGGATCGAGCACCGCGCCGACGCGCAGGTCGTGCAGCACCGCCGCCGCTCCGCCGATGTGGTCGCCGTCCGGGTGCGTCAGCACGAGCAGATCGGCGCCGCGACCGCCGTGCCGGAGCAAGAACGGCACCACGCGGGAACGTCCGGCATCGAAGGTGGGAGTAGCCGGGCCGGTGTCCACCAGGATCCAGCGGCCTCGCGGCGTACGGATGGCGATCGCGTCGCCCTGTCCGACGTCGATCATGTAGATGTCGAGCGCACCGCCGTTCGCGATGCGTTCGACGAGCGGCCCGGCGCTGAAGACGTCGATCGCGAATCCGACGGCGACGATCGCACCGACGCGCGGCCGCAGGCGCCTGCTACGCAGCGCGACCGCGGCGCCGATCATGGCGCACAGGGCGCCGAGCGCGACATCGCCCGGAACCGTGAAATGACCGCCGGGCGCCTCCGCCGCCAGGCGCGCCACCCGCTCCAGGGCGCCGAGTCCGAGCGCGGCCCCACCGCCCAGGAAGCGGCCGAACGAGGCGCTCGCGCCGGAGGCGAGGAGAGCAAGCGCGGTGGCCGGCACCGTCAATGCGACGATCGGAACAGCGAGCAGGCTGGCGAGCAGGCCGACCGGCGCGGCGCGTCCGAAGTGGAGCGCCGCGACCGGCGTCGTGGCGAGGAATGCGACCGCGCCCGTGGCGAGTCCGTCGGCGAGCGTCGCCGGCACCCGGCGGGGGATGCGCTCGAGTAGAGGTCTCCGGAACGCCACGATCGCGCCGGTACCGGCGAACGAGAGCTGGAAGCCGGCATCGAGCAGCGCGGCGGGGTCGAGCGCGAGAAGCGCGAGCGCGGCGGCGGCGAGGAGAGCGAACGCGTCGCTCGGACGCTGCAGCAGGCGCGCCAGCAGGATCAGGAGCACCTGCGCGGCGGCCCGTGCTGCCGCATAGGGCGCGCCGAGGAACGCCACGTACAGGATCGTGGCGCCGCCGGCGAGGAGCGCGGCGGGCGCCGGCGCGAGGCGCGCCACGCGCCCCAGGACCAGCAGAGCCGCGGCGACGACTCCCACGTGGAGCCCGGAGATCGCCAGCACGTGCGCGAGCCCGGCGTCGGCGAAGCGCTGGCGCTCCTCCGCGTCCAGTCCCTCGCGCCGGGCCAGGAGGAGCGCCTCCGCGGTCGCCGCCCGCCGGCCGAGGATCTGTCGCAGCCGGCGCTGGGCCATCCCGCGTGCGCCGAGCACCGTATGCCGGCGGGCACGGGGATCACCCTCTCCGGATGCGGGCACCCGCACCGAGTCGAGGAACAGCGTGCCCGCCATCGCCGGACGCGGCAGGAGGCCGCCGAGCGGCGGATTCCGCCGCCAGCGTCCCCACGCGACGACGGAGCGGCCGGCGTGGGGTGCGCGACTCCTCCGCGGCCACCGTACGCGGACCGTGCCGGCGCAGCCGTCGATCCACGATGCGCCCTCCCGCCGCTCCCCGACGACCGCCCCGCGCGTCGAGGCGCCACCATTCCGCAAGCGGACGCCGCCCGGCCCCGGGCGCACGCCGCCCCTGCCCATCGCCACCGCGTCGATCCGGAAGAGCCCGCTCGCCGACGCCGGCTCCGCCTCCGGCGCGCCCACGAGGCGCAGCCGGGCGTCGTCCGGAAAGGCGAGCCGGCAGTCGAGCCGCGTCTGCCGCGCCGCCGCGCCGCCCAGCGCTAGCGCCGCAGCGGCGAGCCCGACCCATGGGGCCGCCGGGTGGATGGCGCGCAGCATGGCCGTCACGGCGAGTGCCAGCCCACAGATCGCGAGCGCGAGCGCAGCAGCGCGGCCGGGCTGGAAGGCGAGACCGGCGAGTAGAGCGACGCCGGAGAGGAGAGCGGCGCGCGCGAGGGGAGGAAGCGGCCGCCTCATCGGGCGGCCGGAGCTTCAGGCGGGCGTGCCCAGGAAGGTCGCGCCCGTCGTCGCCGTGAGGCGCACGTCGAGGAAGGTGCCGACGAGGTCCAGCGAGCCCCGGAACGCGACGACCTTGTTCCGCTCGGTGCGGCCCAGCACGTCACCGTCGCTCCTGGCGGCGCGTTCGACCAGCACCTCGACCACGCGGCCGACCTCGCCGCGGTTGATCTCCGCCTGGATCCGCCGGTGCAGCGCGATGAGCCGCTCCAGACGGGCCTGCGCCTCCGGCCCCGGCACGAACTGGTCGGCCGGCAGGCGCGTGGCGGGCGTGCCGTCGCGCTGCGAATACCGGTACAGGTACGCATCGTCGAAGCGGACCTCCCTCATGAGGTCCAGCGTGGCCTCGTACTCGCTCTCCGTCTCACCTGGGAAGGCGACGATCACGTCGGTCGAAAGCGCGATCGACGGCATCGCGGACCGCACCATCTCCACCTTCTCCATGAACGCGGCGACGGTGTAGCGCCGCAGCATCCGCTTCAGCGTGCGATCGTGGCCCGACTGCACGGGAAGGTGAAGCTGCTCGCATACCGCGGGCTCCGACGCCATCACCTCGACCAGCGCCGGCGTGACGTCGTTCGGGTGAGGCGACGTGAAGCGGACGCGTCGAATTCCGTCCACCCGCGCGACCGCGCGCAGCAGGCGCGCGAAGTCCCACTTGCCGTGCACATACGAATTGACCGTCTGGCCGAGCAGCGTGACCTCAACGACCCCCTGCTCCACGACTTCGCGCACCTCCGCGAGCACGTCGCGCGGGTCGCGGTTCTTCTCCGGGCCGCGCACGTACGGCACGATGCAGAAGGTGCATCGATGATCGCAGCCGCGCTGCACCGGAATCCACGCAGCGACGCCGGACGTCCGGCGCACTTCCAGCCCCTCGTAATTCTCGTCGGGCTCGAAATCGAGGACCGCGAGCCGTCCATCGCTCTCCCGAACGGCCATCACCGGAAGCGCCTTGCCGCGCCCACTCGGCGCCCCGCCCGCTCCCCCCGACCGCGCGGGCGTCACGGAGGCGCGCCGCGCGGCCGCCGCGGGCACGCCCGCCGCCACGGGCATCTGCGGCCGCAAGGCAGCCAGAGCGAGGGGTAGACGGCGGTAGCCGTCCGGCCCCATCACCAGCTCGACGTAGGGCGCCGATTCGAGCAGCGTCTCGCCGAGTCGTTGCGCCATGCAGCCCGTGACGCCGATCACGACTTCCGGGCGCTGCTGCTTCAAGGCGTTCAACTGCGCCACGCGCCCGAGCACGCGCTGCTCCGCGTGCTCGCGGATGGCGCACGTGTTGACGAGCACGACGTCCGCCTCCTCCGGCCGCTCCACGATCGCGTAGCCGTTCGCGGCGAGGATGCCCTGCATCAGCTCGGCATCGGCCACGTTCATCTGGCAGCCGTAGGTCTCGACGTAGGCGGCCGGCGCGCTGCCGCCGGCGGAGCCATGATCTAGCGAGCCGCCGTTCGAGAAAGGATGCGGGGCGGGACGGGGCGAAGCCATGGCGGAGCGGGTCAGCGGCTGAAGAGCGAGAGCGACAAGGTGAACCGCCAGAACGATTCGGAGAGACCGGTCGTCGACGCGCTGCCGCGGCCACCGCGCTCGAGCGCGGCGTCGAGGAGGGCGCCGGGGCCGATCGGCGACGGAGCGAGACGGACGCCGAGTCCGAGCGCGGCCGACCACTCCTTCGGCGTGCCGCCCTCGACGGTGAACGGCAGGGTCCCGTAGTGCATCCCGAGGCGCAGGGGGTAGGTCCGCGTGGCGGTCGCGAGGCCCTGCCATTCGAAGCCGCCGCCGAGCGCCCAGGTGTCCTGCGCGCGGCCCACGTCCTCGCCGCGGTTCCAGGCGATCGGAGCCAGGTCCGTGTCGCTCCAATGGGTCCAGTCACCGCCCGCGGCCAAGAGGAGCTTCGGCGCCAGCATCGCGCTCACGCCGCCCGCGGCGCGCAGCGGCATGGAGGCGCGGAACCCATCTTCGGCGTTGTCGACCCCCCTCGCGCGCACCTCGCCGGACCAGGTGAGCGAGCCCGCCACGCGGACGACCGGCGCGGGATCCCAGCGGAATCCACCCGAGACGAGCGGGCCGCTGTAGCGCCAGCGGTTGAGGTCGCTGAAATTCCGCAGCGGCTCGCTCGACGTGGCCGTGTCGGCGAAGCTTCGCGTCAGCCGGCGCTGCACCTCGCCGGTGTAGAGGCCAGCGGAGACGCCGAGAGACAGGGTGGGCGCGGCGAGGATCGCGACGCCGACCTGGAGCTGTCCCATGCCGCCCGTCGAACGCAGGACGTCGGTGACCGGGATCTGCTGACCGCGCACGCTCGCGACGCCCTCGGTCTGAATCGCCCACGACTGGTCGAGGAAGGAGCCGTAGCCGATGCTCCCGACGACCCGCGGCCCGAGCGGGTACAGCACGCGGATCAGCGGGAATCGGGTTGCGCCGCGGTGGTCGGAGCCGTCGCCCAGCCGGATGCTCTGCGCGCTCGGCTGCATCGTCGCGGTGACGCTGCGTCGCAGCACGCCACCCACGTCCGCCGGGTTCACCAGCGATGCGTTCTCGCCGAGCAAGCCGGTCCCGATACCGCCGAGAGAGCGCGCGCGCCCGTCCAGCGGGGAGATCGGGAGGCCGAGACCAGCCGTGCCGAAGAGCGATTGGGCGTGCGCCGCAGGGACGATCGCGAAGAGCGCGACGGCCACGGCGCCAAGGATTCGCCTCATCGGATCAGGGCCTCGTCGGTGATCGTGAAGACGAGCCGCAGCCGCGGCGCCAGCGCGCCGGCCGACAGCGGACCGAAGGTGCCGAAGCCGAGGTCCTGCCCGATCACCGCCGGCAGCAGCGCGAGCGTGTGCGGCGCTCCCGCGATCGTGTCGGATCCGATCAGCGCCTGGATGAAGGACCGGATCGGGACCGCGACCAGCGCGGCGGACCCCGGCTCGAGGGTGAACGCCGAAGGCGGCGCGGTCCCCGGCTGCACGCTGACGAGATCGCCGAACGGCGACCGCTCGATCGGGATCAGGGGCGAGGTCACCACGGGCCGCGTCACGACGCCGATCGTGTCGCCGCTGCGGAAGGCAGCGGGCGCCGGCACCGGCTGGAGCAGGAGCTCGGCGGTGCTCAGCGTCGCCCGGTTCAAGGGGATCCGACAATTCGCGATCCCCGGACAGGCGAGCGTCAGCGTGTCCCAGCCCTGCCGGAACCGCAGCACGGAACGCCACTCCGGGATGCCGCCCACCCGCAGCGCCGTCGGGGGCGGCGGCGGGTCGGGCTGAAAGATGAAGATCGAGCGCGTGACGTTGACGGCCGCCGTGACGATCGTGTCCGGGATCGTCTTCGGCCGCGCGAGCACCGTCATCGCCACGCCCGGGCTCTCGAGCCGCACGTTCGGGTCCCGCGCAGACAGGACGATCCCGTTCGACCGCACGGTCGAGTCGCGCATCATGCGGACCGCCTGCGAGTCGACGTGGAAGATCAGCGAATCGGCGCCCGGCCTCCAGACCACGGTGTCGATCAGCGCCCCCATCGTACCGCCCGGCTGCATCCACGCCGTCTGCACGTCGTTGGTGTCCGCCCGGTTCTGCCACGTCACCGTCGGACGATCCCACGATTCGGTGAGAAAGTTGAGTGCGAGCGTCGAGGGGCCGTCCCCGATCGTGGAGGAATCGATCCGCACCACGATGTCCGCGCCGATCACGGTCCCCGAGTCGGTGCCCGCCGAGCCGTTCGGGCCGATGACGTCGAAGATGTCCGGGATGAGCCCGAACTCCAGCAGCGTGTGCGCGTCGAGTACACCGCCGAAGTCGTTCGCCGTCACCGTGATCGCCGCGCCGGCGGGAGTCAGGAATCCCGCGAACGCCGTGTCGGAGACGAGGAAGTCCTGCGCATCCAGCACCACCTCGAAGGTGTGGACGGTGGCCCCTCGCAGCAGAGGCCCCCCGACGGTGGTGGGATCGTCGTTGCCGCACGCCGCCACGACGAGCGAAACCGCCGCGACGACCACGGCGGTCCAGCGCAGAAGGCGCGGCAGGCGACGTCGCATGGACGCGCTCACGGCGCCCCCTCTCCGCCGTCAGCGGCCTCGCCGCCGCGGCGCACGAAACGCTCCGGGAGCAACGCGTCGAGCCGCCACAGCGCGGTCTCGCCGCTGCGTCCGACCGAGTGCACTTCCAGCGCCGGCGCGAACTCCGCCAGCACCTGTCGGCACGCCCCGCACGGCGGCACGGGCGCCTGCGCGTCGCTGGTCAGCACGATGCGGCGGAAATCACGGCGTCCAGCCGCCACCGCCGTACCGACCGCGACGCGCTCGGCGCACAGGGTCAGCCCCAGCGACACGTTCTCGACGTTGCAGCCCGCGAACCACTCGCCGTCCTCCGCCTGCAGCGCGGCGCCGACGCGGAAGCGCGAGTACGGGGCGTGCGCCCGCTCCATCGCCTCGCCGGCGAGGGCGAGGCCGCGTTCAATCGCTTCTGCCAATGTGCTCGATCCTGGGTAACCTCTGCCCGAGACCCGTCAGGATCTCGTAGGCAATCGTATTCGCCTGCGCCGCCACTTGTTCCAGCGTGATCTCGTCGTCGCCGTCCCGGCCCAGCATCGTGGCGACGTCGCCGGCCGCCACTTCCGCAGCGCAATCCGTCACGTCCACCACCGTCAGGTCCATCGATACGCGCCCGACGATGCCGACGCGCTCGCCGTGGAGCAGCGCGTGTCCCACGTCGCTCAGTGCGCGCGGCAAGCCATCGCCGTACCCGATCGCGAGCGTCGCCCAGCGCTCCCAGCGCCGCGCCACGTGGGTCGCGCCGTAGCCCACGGTCGCGCCCGGCGGCACGTCCGCCACGCGCACGACGACCGCCCGCAGCGACACCACCGGCCGCGGCTTCGCCAGGCCTTCCCCCAGCTCCGGCGCGGGATCGGCGCCGTAGAGGAAGATGCCCGGCCGGATCGCGTCCAGCGCGTATGCCGGCCAGCGCAGCGCGGCCACGCTGTTGCACGCGTGGATCAGGAGCGCGTCGCGAGGCACGCTCAGTTGCGCCAGGGCGTCCTGGAAACGGGCCCACTGCGTCGTCGCGGACGCGGGGTCCGGCGCGTCCGCGCCCTGGAAATGCGTGAAGATGCCGTTCCAGCGCACGCTCCCGTCGAGGCGCGCGAGCACGGCGGGCGCCCACTGCTGCGCGGCGCGCCAGTCGAAGCCGGCGCGCCCCATGCCGGTGTCCACCTCCACATGAAAGTCGAGCGGCTGCGGCTCCCGCGCGGCCGCCGCCGCCCACCGGTCGAGCGCGTCCAGGTCCGAGATCGCGGCGGTCAGGCGCGCCGCGGCCGCGGCTTCCACATCCCCTGGCGGCAGCGGAGAGAACACGATCACCGGACGTTCGACACCGAGGTCCCGCAGCCCGCGCCCCTCCTCTGCCGTCGCCACGCCGTAGCCGTACGGGGCGAGCGACTCGACGGCCCGCACGACGCGCGCGGCGCCCACGCCGTAGCCGTCCGCCTTGACCATCGGGATGCGAGCGACCGCCGGCCCGACCGTGCGACCGACCGCCTCGTAATTGGCGCGGAGGGCGTCGAGATCGACCTCGACCCAGGCGCGCCCGGGAGTCGTACTGGACATGCGCACCAAGCGGGTTAGTATACCGGCACCATGACGGAGCCGCAACCGGAAAATCGAGACGGGACACAGGGTTCCGCCGCGTCGAGCGGGCACGGATCGGGCCCCGGAGCACGCCCCGTGGAAGGCACGCGAGCCGCGGCCGCGGCCGCCGAGCGGGGCGGCGCTGCCGAGCTCGCCCGCATGTCGGAGCGCCCCGCCGCCGGCGAGCCCCGCGAGCCTGCCGGCGCATCCGCCGGCACCGATCCGTTGGGCCGTGTCCTCGAGATGGTGCGTTATCTGCGCGCGCACTGCCCGTGGGACGCGGCGCAGACGCCCCGCTCCCTGCTGCCGTACCTGCTCGAGGAGGCGCACGAGGTCGCCGACGCGGTGGAGGAGAACGACGACGACGAGCTGCGCGCGGAGCTCGGCGACCTCCTCCTTCACGTCGCGTTCCAGATCGTGCTGGCGGAGGAGCGCTCGGTGTTCGACGTGGGGGAGGTCGCGGACGGTGTGATCGCGAAGATGCGGAGGCGGCATCCGCACATCTTCGGCACGGCGGGCGAGGGTGCGGGGGGGAGCGGAGAAACGGGCCGGGGCGAGGGCGAGACGGGCTCGGCTCAGGCATGGGAGGCGCTGAAGGCCCGGGAACGGCCGGGCAGATCGCTCGTGGAGGGACTGGCGAGGGGGCTGGACCCGCTGGCACGGGCGCACCGGCTGCAGGAACGGGTGAGCGCCGTGGGATTCGACTGGGAGGACCCGGAAGGCGCGCTCGCCAAGGTGCGCGAGGAGGTCGAGGAGGTGGCGCAGGCGCTCGCGCGCGTTCGGGCGGCGGGCGACGCCGGAAGCGCCCCGGAGCGCGTCGCTGCGCCGGCGGAGGGCGCGGAGGCGGAGGGCGCGCTCGAAGAGGAGCTGGGAGACCTGCTCTTCGCCGTCGTGAACCTGGCCCGCCTCGCGGGGACCCACGGGATGCACGCGCTCTCGCGGGCGAACCGCAAGTTCGGCGGCCGGTTCCGCGGGCTGGAGCGCCTGGCGGGGGAACGGGGCGTGGCGCTCGGCGAGGCGCCGCTCGCGGAGCTCGACGCGCTGTGGGACGAGGTGAAGCGGGCGGAACAAGGCGGGCGCGCTCCGGGCGAAGCCGGGGACGGGTAGGTCGGCGATTCAGAACGTGCACAGGGTGGAGCAGCGGACGCCCGCGTGAAGGAACGCCGCGGGCGGCCGGGGCGGTCGAGAACCGTTCGTTCGGAGAGCGGGACCGGCAGCGCCTAGGGGAAGAGCCGGTTGATGGTGCGCGGGAAAGGGATCGCTTCGCGGATGTGGTGGCGGCCGCAGATCCAGGCGACGGTCCTTTCGAGGCCGAGGCCGAAGCCGGAGTGGGGGAAGGATCCGTAGCGGCGGAGGTCGAGGTACCAGGAGTACGCCTCCTCGGGGAGTTCCTCGGCGCGGATGCGGGCGAGGAGCCGGTCGAGGTCGTCCTCGCGCTGGCTGCCACCGATGATCTCGCCGTACCCCTCCGGAGCGAGCAGGTCGTCGCACAGGACGGTGCGCGGGTCGTCCGGGTTCTCCTTCATGTAGAACGCCTTCGCCTGCTTCGGATAGTTGAAGACGAAGACGGGCCGGTCGTACTCCTCCGAGATCAACGCCTCGTCGGTGGCGCCGAGGTCCTCACCCCACTTGGTTTCGCTCCCCTTCTTCTGGATCAGCGCCACCGCGTCGCCGTAGTCGAGCCGTGGGAACGGCGGCTTCACCGGCTCGAGCTTCGACGTGTCGCGCTCGAGGATCGCCAGCTCGTCGCCGCACCGCTCGAGGGCGCGCTCGACGAGATACGAGACGAACTCCTCCTGCAGGCGCATGTTCTCGTCGGAATCCGCCCACGCGACCTCCGGCTCGCACATCCAGAACTCGGTGAGATGGCGGCGCGTCTTCGACTTCTCGGCGCGGAAAGTGGGACCGAAGCAGTAGATGCGCCCGAACGCCGCCGCACCCGCCTCGCCATAGAGCTGTCCGGTCTGCGCGAGGAAGGCACGCTGGCCGAAGTAGTCGGTCTCGAAGAGGGTGCCGGCGTGCTCGCCGATCGCGCCCGTGAGGATCGGCGTATCGATGCGGACGAAGCCGCGCCGATAGAAGAATTCGTGCAACGCCTGCTCCACCTCGCTGCGCATGCGCAGGATCGCCCACTGCTGGCTCGAGCGGAGCCACAGATGGCGCTGGTCGAGCAGGAACTCGATACCATGCTCCTTCGGCTGGATCGGGTACTCGCCGCTGGGCGCGACGAGCTCGATGGCGCGGACGGACAGCTCGTAGCCGCCGGGTGCGCGCGCATCCTCGCGGACGGCGCCGGTGAGCCGCACCGAAGCCTCCTGCGTGAGCGAGGCGAGGCGCTCCCACGCCTCCTCGCCCACCTCGCTACGCACCGCGACGCACTGGACCGTGCCGGTCCCGTCGCGTACGACGACGAAGCCGACCTTGCCGTGAATGCGCGTCGTCTGGACCCAGCCGCGCAGGACGACCTCGTCGCCTGCGTGCCGGGCGAGGTCACGGATTTCGCTGACCGCTGCCATCGTCTTCCGCCGCATCTGGTGTGGGGGCGGGTCGCAGGAGACCCGCCGGGGTACGAACGGCGCCGGAGGACCGCCAGCGTCGCCGCGAACGCGCGCGTCGCCTGCCACGGCGGCCGCGCGGAAGCGGAACGTAGGCGGGCGGCGCGAAGGGTGTCAATCGAACGTGGCACATCCCGTGCGCTCGGCGGTATCTCGCAGGTGGCCCGTAGCAACGAGCGTCCTCCGGACCTGCCACGCCGCCGAAAGGAGCCCGAGGTGAAGCGGCACGCCCAGTGCACTCGCGCCAGCCAGTCGCACGCCCGCAGCGGTCGGGCGCGCAATCGCCCTTTCCGTCCCGTGCTCGCCGTGCTCGCCGCGGCGCTCGTGGCGGGCTGCGCCGCCACCGCGATCGCGGTGGACCGGCCCGACCCGGATGCGGTCCTGAGCCAGGCGGTGCGGTCGGCCGCTGACGGGCACTTCATCGAAGCGCACAGCGACCTCTCGTGGGTCTACACGCACTACGCGAGTCGCCCGGTCGGCCGCCGCGCGCTCCTCGCGCTCGCGGCGCTCGAGCTCGATCCCCGCAATCCGCAGCAGCGGCTCGACGTGGGAGCGCAGCTCCTGGAGCGCTTCTTCGACGCCGATTCGCTCTCCACCGTGCCGGCGTGGGAGCGGCCGGTCCTCGAGACAATGTACCTGTTGTCGGTCGATCTGGGCGCGGAGGAATACCGCCTCGCGCGCGCCCACGTCGTCGCGGACTCGCTCCAGGCGGCGGGGCTGACGCCCGCGGCCAATGCCGCCCGTCCCACGCTGCCCCGCCCCTCCATGGCCGTCCGGCTCGACTCGGTCGTGCGCGCGAGCACCGTCCTGAAGCAGCGCGGCGACTCGCTGGAGACGCGCGTCAAGCAGCTCGAAAGCCAGCTCGGCGACGCCAGGAAGGAGCTCGAGCGGATCCGCAAGACGCTGCACGGCTGAGGCGCCGGCGACCTCAGCCGACGCCGAACATCCGCTCCCGTTCCCCCCAGCGCCGCTCCAGGCGCCGCAGGACCTCCGGGTGCCGCTCGAGCTCCGGGTCGGCCGCGAGCAGCCGTTCCGCCGCCGCCCGCGCGGCCAGGAGCAGCGGCTCGTCCTCGAGCGCGTCGAAGAAGCGGAAGGCGGGCAGCCCGTGCTGGCGCGCGCCGAAGAAGTCGCCCATGCCGCGCAGCCGCAGGTCGGCGCGCGCGATGTCGAAGCCATCGTCGCTCCGCGCGAGGATGCGGAGCCGCTCGGTCGCCTCGGGTCCGCCGCCCGCGATGAGCACGCAGTAGCTGCGCGCGCCGCCGCGCCCGACCCGGCCGCGAAGCTGGTGGAGCTGAGAGAGCCCGAAGCGCTCCGGGTGCTCGACCACCATCACGGTCGCGTTCGGCACGTCGATCCCCACCTCGATCACCGTCGTCGCCACGAGGATCGCGATGTCGCCCGCCGCGAACGCGCGCATCGCGGTGTCCTTCTCCTCGCTGGAGAGCTGGCCGTGCAGCAGGCCCACGCTCAGCTCCGGAAAGACTTCCGCGGAGAGCCGCTCGAACTCCTGCGTCGCGGCCAGGAGATCGACCTTCTCGGATTCGGCGACGAGCGGATAGACGAAGTACGCCTGGCGGCCCTCGGCGATCTGCTCGCGCACGAATTCGTACACGCGCTCGCGCGCCGACTCCCTGCGCAGCGCGGTGCGGATCGGCGGCCGGCCGGCCGGGCGCTCGTCGAGGACGGTCAGGTCCAGGTCGCCGTAAAGGGTCAGCGCGAGCGAGCGCGGGATCGGCGTGGCGGACATCACCAGCACGTCCGGCCTGTCGCCGGATTCCGTAAGCGCCATGCGCTGCCGCACGCCGAAGCGGTGCTGTTCGTCGACCACGACCAGCCCGAGGTGCGCGAAATCGACGCGTTCCTGGATCAGCGCCTGCGTGCCGATCACGAGCTTCGCCGAGCCGGAGCGGATCGCCTCCAGAGCCCGGCGCCGTTCGGCCGCGCCGAGGCGGCCGGTGAGGAGCGCGACGCCGGCGTCGTCCTCCGCAAGCAGGCTACGCACGGTGCGCGCGTGCTGCTCGGCGAGCACCTCCGTGGGCGCCATCAGCGCGGACTGGTAGCCGGACTCGGCGGCGAGGAGCATCGCGAAGAGCGCCACGACGGTCTTGCCGGAGCCGACGTCGCCCTGCAGCAGCCGGTTCATGCGGCGCCCCGACGCCATCTCCTCGAAGATCTCGCGCACCGCCTCGGTCTGCGCGCCGGTCAGCTCGAACGGCAGGCGGCGGTAGAGCGGGCCGATCAGCGCGTCGGTGCGGCGGAACCGGATTCCCTCGCGCGCCTCCGTCGCGTGCAGGCGGACGCGCGCCTGCAGCAGCTGGAGGAAGAAGATCTCTTCGTAGGCGAGGCGGCGGCGGCCGAGTTCGGCCTCGGCGAGCGACGTCGGCCGGTGCACGAACGCGAGCGCCTCCGCGAAGGGGGGTACGCCGGCGCGCTCCAGGTCGGCGGCGGAGAAGATCTCCTCGTCGGCGGCCGCCGCCAGGAGCGCGTCGAGATTCTCGTCCAGGATGCGGCGCAGCAGGCGCTGGGACAGCCCTTCGGTCGCCGGATAGATCGGGAGCACCTTGCCCTCGGCGGCGCCCGGGTCGTCGGCACGCCCGAGCACGACGAACTCGCGCGGCTGGAGCTGGCGGCCGCGGAAGAAGCGCACCGGCCCCCTCACGAGCAGGAGGTCGCCCTTCGAGATCGTGCGGTCGAGGAACGGCTGCCCGGGCCAGGAGCACTCGAGGTACTCGCCCGATGCGTCCCTCAGCACCGCCTGGAAGATGCGCAGCCCCGCGCGCGTGGGCAGCACGCCCTTGCTCGTCACCTCGCCCACGACGGTGGCGTCTTCGCCGACGCGCACGCGCCCGATCGGCGTCACCGTGCTCGCGTCCTCGTAGCGCCGCGGCGCGTGCAGCAGCAGGTCGCGGCCGAAGCCGATCCCCAGCCGCGACAGCGTCTCGGCCCGCTTCGGACCCACGCCCTTCAGATACTGGACCGGGCTGTCGAGCGGCGAACTCCGCATCATCGGTGGCTCACTCCGTCAACACCTCCCGCGCGAACGCGGCGGCATCGAACGGCTCCAGCGCGTCGAGGCTTTCGCCGGTGCCCACGAGCTTCAGCGGCACGTCGAACTCCTCCTTGAGCGCGACGACGACGCCGCCACGTGCGCTGCTGTCCAGCTTCGAGAGCACGAGGCCGGTCAGCTTCAGCGACGCGCGGAAGGTGCGCAGCTGCGCGAACGCGTTCTGGCCGACCGTCGCGTCGAGCACGAGAAGCGTCTCGTGGGGCGCGCCCTCGAGCTTGCGGCCGACGACGCGGTCGATCTTCGTCAGCTCGCCCATCAGGTCCTCCTGCGTGTGGAGGCGGCCCGCGGTGTCGAGGACGACGACGTCGCAGCCGCGCGACTGCGCCGCCTCGATGGCGTCGAAGGCGACCGACGCCGGGTCGGCGCCGGGCGTCGCGCCGACGAAGTCGGAGCCGGTCCGTTCCGCCCACACGCGCAACTGGTCGATGGCGCCGGCGCGGAACGTGTCCGCGGCGCCCAGGAGGACGCGGTGGCCGTCGCTGCGGAGGCGGTGCGCGAGCTTGCCGATCGTCGTCGTCTTCCCCACGCCGTTCACCCCGACGACCATGAAGACGGTGGGCGGCGACGCCGCGAAGCGGAGGGCGGGTTCGGCGTCGCCGGAGCGCAGGATCGCCTCGATCTCCTCGGCGACGGCGTCGAGGAACTCGCGCTCGGTGTGGATGCGGCCGCGCTGCGACAGGCGGCGCACGTGGTCGACGAGGCGCAGCGTCGCCGCGACGCCGAAGTCGCTGGCCAGCAACTGCTCCTCGACCGCCTCCAGGGAACCCTCGTCCAGCCCGCCGCGGAGCACCACGTTCACGTCCGTCAGCGCGACGTCCTTGATGCGCTGCCAGAGCGAGGGGCCTTCTCCCTTCTTTCTGAACAGTCTCGCCATTCGATGTCGTTTCGTTGCAGGGTCGAGCTAGCGCAGGCCCCACCGGCGTCGCAGCACCCATTCCGCGCAGAGCAGCGCGACGACGACGAGGTACGGCCACGGCGTGGCGTGCAGCGGACGCCGGCCCGCCGTGCGGCCGGCCGCGAACGCGCCTTCCGCCGCACCTTCGGAGGCGCCGCCGGCGCCGGCCCGCCGCGCCTCGTCCCACGACACGGCGGGACGGGCGTAGTCGGGCGAGTAACGGTCGATCGTCAACGGCCCCTCCGCGCTGGCCACCACGCTGTCGGCGCGCAACGCCTGTGCGCGGTACGCGTAGCGGCCGGGCGCGGGCGCCCGCGTCAGGGCGCTGTCACCCGCGGCCGCGTCCGCGGTCGTGTCGAGCACGGCGGCGCCGGCGCTGTCCCGGAGCGTCACGCGGATGGAGTCCGGGCGGGCGCCCGGCGCGATCCACGGCACGCGCTCGCCGCGCGGAAGCACCCAGCGAGCAGGCCGCACGGCCAGTGGCGCGAAGCCGCGCTCGTCGTGCATGAGCCACCCGCCGAGCGCCGACCACAGCGTGCGGTACGCCTCGCGCGCGGCGCCGCCGCGGAACGCCCATCGCCAGTACCCCGCACCGGTGGCGACGACCCATCGGCGACCGGCGGAGTCGCCGGCGATGAGCGCGGGCGCCGCGATGCCGGCGCGCGAGCGGCGCGCGAGGAGCGGCGCCCACGTGGCGCCGCTCCCCGGCGTCGGAAGGGCGCGCAGCGCGACCAGCGGCGGCACCGAGTCGAACGGCGCTCCGGCGAGGAAGGCGGCGATCGGCGAGGACGGGACGTCCTGCGCGATGTACCAGTCGCCGGGCGTCGCGGGCGGCAGTTCCACCGGAAGCGTGCCGCGCCCCACGTCGTCCGAGGGGAAGACGATGAGGCGGCGGGCCCGCTGTGCGAGCGTCCGCGCCCACTCCGGCGAGTCGGAGCCGAGGCCGTGCAGCACGACGAGGTCGGCCTGCGCGGCCGAGCGCTGGACGTCCGCGTCGGTCGCCGGGCGCGCCGCGCTGAGGGCGGTGCCGGTGCGGAGATAGCGGCCGTCGGCGATGCGCAGGAAGCCTCGCGTCGGCAGCCCGAGCGCGTCTTCCAGAATCGGCACGAGGAAGCGCGGCTCCTCACCCGGCCGCAGCGAGACGACCGCGACGCCGGTGGGCGACTCCGCCACGTAGAGGTAGAAGATCCGGCGGTCGTCGGCGGGGATCGCGTCCTGGGGCGTAATCGCAAGCGTGTACTCGACGAGGCCGCCGCCCTCGGGCGCCTCCGGCGCGAAGCGGAGCGTCGCGGTGGCGACGCGCCCGGCGCCGGCGGTGCGCAGCGGCGCGGTCGCCACCACACGCCCGCCGCGCAGCACGCTCACACGCACGGTGTCGCCGGCGACGGTGGACGCGATGCCGACGCGGACGGCGGTCGTGTCGCCCGCGGCGGCCCACGCGGGGACGTCGAGCTCAGCCAGCGCGCGCTCCGCCCCCGCCGGGCCGGGAACGCGCTGCATCTCCACGCGCAGCCCCGCTTCGCGGGCCACCGCCGCAGCTTCGGCCACATCCTGCACGCCGCCGTCGCTCACGACGAGGACGCGCTCCGCTCCCGCTTCCGCCGCGGCGCGCAGCGCCGGCGCCAACCGCGAATCGGCGTCGCCGGGCGTGGTCGCGGGGAGCGAGTCGGCCTGCACCGCCCGCACGGTCGTGCCGAAGAGGAGGATGCGACCCCGCTCCGCACGCCTCGCGCGCCGCACCGCCTCGTCCCAGCGCGTGCCCCGCACGGAGTCCGCGGCGCCCATGCTGACCGACGCGTCGAGCAGGACCACGCGGCCGGCGCCGCCCCCGGCGCCGCGCGTGGGTATGGCCGGGTCGAAGAGCAGCAGCAGCAGGACGACGAAAGACGCCGCGCGCAGCATCGCCAGCAGCGCGCGGCCGCGACCCGGCGGCTCACGGCGGCGGTAAATGAAAAAGGCCGCGGTGAGGGCCGCCGCGGCCAGGATCCCGAAGAAAATCCAGTGGCTCGAACTCACGCCACGTCGTCTACTCCTGCCTGCCCGCCGAGCCGACCTCCTCCGAAGGAGCCGGTGTGCCGGCGTCGTCCGGCGGGGAGGGTGCCGTCGCCAGACGGTCGGTCGGGTACGAGACCGCGTCGAGCAACGCGAGTCTCGGGCCGAGAATCGCGCGGAACCGTTCCAGCTCGCTCTTCGGGAGCGGGGGCGCGCCCGGCAGCTGAACGGTGCGAGGATTGAGCGCCTTGCCGAAGCGCCGGATCTCGTAGTGCAGGTGCGGCGCCGTCGCGAGGCCGGTCTGGCCCACGTAGCCGACCACCTGGTTCTGGTCTACGTGGACGCCGGGATGAATCCCGCGGGCGAAGGCTCGCAGGTGCGCGTAGCGCGTCGTGTAGCCGTCCCAGTGGCGCAGGATCACCAGATTGCCGTAGCCGCCGCGTCGCCCAGCGAAAACCACCGTCCCCGCGCCCGTCGCGTGCGCAGGCGTGCCGGCGTTCGCGCCGAAATCCGTGCCGGTGTGCGCACGGTAGATCCCGAGCATCGGATGGTAGCGGTGCGGGTTGAAGGCGGACGTGATGCGGACGTAGGAGACCGGATAGCGGTTGAAGGCGAGCCGCAGCGACTTGCCCGCGTCGTCGTAGTACGCGCCGTAGCGCTCGTCGCGAGGGTGGAAGTAGAACGCGCGGAACGCCTTGCCCTGATTGTCGATCTCCGAGGCGAGGATGCGGCGCGAGCGCGCCGTTCCGTCGGGCCTCGCCTCACGCTCGTAGACGACGCGGAAGCGGTCCCCGGGCTGGATCTCGTGGGCGAAGTCGAGCTTGTAGCCGTAGATCGAAGCGAGGGAGACCACGAGCTGGATGCGCTCGGACGCCGGGAGCTCCAGATCCTCGTTCTCGACGATCTCCTGATAGAGCGTGCGTCCCCGCTCGATGCGGCCCGCGACCTCGATCGTGTCCACGCTCACCGGCGTCACCACGACGCGCGCGTCCCAACCGGTCGGCCCGGGCTCGAGGCGGACGGTGCTGTCCGCGTTGAGCCGCACGTCGACCGCGCGCGTGGAGCCGTCGCGGGCCCAGCGCCGCACCGAGATCTCGGCGCCCGCCGAGAGCCGGCGCGGATTGGCGTACTCACGGAGCGAGAGCAGGAGGTCCGCCATCTGGCCCCGAAGGTCCTGCGCCGCGAGCACCCCGGAGAGCGTCTCCCCGCTCCGCAGCACGTGCGTGACGACGTGCTCGGGCGGGGCGACATCCACGGCGTGGAGCAGCGGCGCCGACGCCGGCGCGACGGCGCGGGCGTGCGGCCGGTAGACCGCATAGGAGCCGAGCAGGAAAAGCCCGCTCCCGAGCGCGACTCCGGTCAGCGCCCGCTGAAGGTTCGGCTTCAAACCTCGCGTCCTCTCTCTGGGCAGTCTGGATCAGTCCATCTGGCGACGGATGAACGTTGGAATATCTAAGTCACCGAGATGGTGCCGCGCAATGGGGCGCTGGGCCGGCCGCGGGAACGGCACCGACTCCGCGAACGCCGGCGTGCGCGCTCCGCCGGTGGCGACGGCGCGCGTCGCGGCGAAGTTCGGACGGATCACGTTGTCCGCCATCCGCTCCTCCTCGCCGCGCGCGAGCCCCGTCGCGATGACGGTGACCCGGACCTCGCCCTCGAGCTCGGGATCGTGGACGGCGCCGAAGATGATCTCGGCGTCGTCGCCGGCGGCCTCCTGGATGATCGAGGAGATGGTGGTGACCTCGTCGATGGAGAGGTCCATGCCGCCGGTGATGTTGATCAGCACGCCGGCCGCGCCCTCGATGGAGACGTTGTCGAGGAGCGGGCTGGAGATCGCCTCCTGGGCGGACTCGACGGCGCGGTTGTCGCCGCGGCCGAAGCCCGTGCCCATGAGCGCGGGGCCGCGGCTCGCCATGACGGTGCGGACGTCGGCGAAGTCCACGTTCACCTCGCCGGTGACGTGGATCAGGTCGCTGATCCCCTGCGTCGCGTGGAGCAGCACGTCGTCCGCCTTCTTGAGCGCATCGCGGAAGGAGGTGCCCTTGCCGCAGACGGAGAGCAGGCGCTCGTTCGGCACGACGATCATCGTGTCGGCGGTGCGGTTGAGCTCGGCGAGCCCCTGCTCCGCCTGCCGCATGCGCTTCTTGCCCTCGAACTGGAACGGCCGCGTGACGATGCCGATCGTGAGCGCGCCCAGCTCACGTGCGATTTCCGCGATCATCGGCGCGGCGCCCGTGCCGGTTCCGCCGCCCATGCCGGCGGTGATGAAGACGAGGTCGGAGCCGTCGAGCGCCTTGCGCATCTCGTCCCGGCTCTCGTCGATCGCCTGACGACCGATCTCCGGCCGGGCACCGGCGCCGAGGCCGCGCGTGAGCTTCTTGCCGATCTGGATCTTGACCGGCGCCTTCGAGTTCTTCAGCGCCTGCGAATCCGTGTTGACGCTGATGAACTCGACGCCCTCGAGGTCCTCGTCGACCATGCGATTGACGGCGTTGCCGCCGCCGCCGCCGACGCCGACCACCTTCATGCGGGCGTTGCGCGCCTCGCCCTCTTCGAATTCGAAGATCATCATGATGCACCCTCCTTCGGTGATCCGGCGGGCCGCCCCCGGCCCGTCCGGTGAGTGAAACGCTGGTTCGGGACCCTCAGAAGAACTCCTTCAACCACGCCACGATCTTGCCCATCGCGCCCTCGCCGCGGGGGGCGATCGCGCCATCCTTCAGCCGCCGGGCGGCGCCGTAGAGCGCCAGGCCCGATGCGGTCGCGAAGCGTGGGCGCCGCACCGAATCGGCCAGTCCGCTCAGGTGATCGCCCGGCACGCCCACGCGCACCGGCGTCGCGAAGACGTGCTGTGCCACCTCCACGACGCCCTGGATCGAGGCGCCGCCGCCGGTGAGGACGACGCCCGCGCCGAGGCGCCGGGGATCGATCGTGCTCTCGATCTCGCGCGCGACCAGACCGAGGATCTCATCGAGTCGCTGCTCGATGATGTGGGCGATCAGCTCGCGCGTGACGTTGCGCGTCTGCCCCGGTCCGGGGCCGGGCAGCTCCACCGTCTCGCGCGGATCGACGAGCTGCGCGAAGGCGACGCCGTAGCGCTCCTTCGCCTTCTCGGCCTCGGCGAACGGGATCGCGAGACCCTTCGTCAGGTCGTTCGTCACGGCGGCGCCGCCCCACGGCACGGACGCGAGGTGGCGCGTCTTGCCGTCGGCGAAGACGGCGAGCTCCGTCGTGCCGGCGCCGAGATCGACGAGCGCCACGCCCACCTCGCGCTCGTCGTCGCTGACGACGGCCAGCGCGGTCGCGAGCGGCTCGTCGACGAACGCCTCGACGGCGTAGCCCGCGCGGTCGGCCGCCTTGCGCAGGTTCTGTCCGGCGGTCGCGGAGCTGGTCACGATGTAGACCTCCGCCTCGAGCCGGGTGCCGGCCATCCCGACCGGGTCCCGGATGCCGGAGCGGTGATCGACGGTGTACTCCTGCGGCAGCACGTGGAGCAACTCGCGGTCGGCCGGCACGACCACCGCGCGCGCGACCTCGTGAACCCGCTTCACGTCCGCGGCATCGATCTCCTCGCCCCCCACCGCCACGACGCCGGTCGACGCCGCCGCCTCGATGTGCTCGCCGGCGATGCCGCAGAAGACGCGGTCCACGCCGACACCCGCCATCAGCTCGGCCTCCTTCATCGCCTTGCGGATCGACTCCGTCGTCTCCTCGATGTCGGTGACGACGTCGTGACGGATGCCGCCGGTGCGCGCCTGGCCGACGCCCAGGATCTTCGCCTCCGGCGCGCGGCGCGGCTCGCCGGCGACCTCCGCGATCACCGCGCACGTCTTCGTCGATCCGATGTCGAGTCCGGCCACCAGGTTCGGGCGCATCGCTCAGCTCGCCTTCGGATTCAGGGAGACGACGACCTGTTCGCGGAACCGCCCATCGATGCGGCGCAGGCGCGTGAGCTCGGCGCGCGCTTCCAGATCGCCCAGCGTCGAGACGAGCTCGTGCAGGCGGATCGGATCCGGATCCGCCGGGAGAAGCGCGCTCGCGTCCGCCGGATCCCGGAAGCGCACTTCGACGCTCCCGCCCGGACCGGGCCCGGCCTCCGAGATGCGCGCCGCGAAGTCCGGCTCGAAGCGGCGGATGCGGTCGAGCGTGGCGAGCAGCGCGAGGGCGGCCGGGGCTCGCAGGCGGCCGGCCGAACCGGCCGGGACGCCGATCCCGAGGATCGGGAGGTCGAGCGGTACGCGCGCTGGGTCGATCGGCAGCAGCACGCCGCGTGCGTCGATCGGACGCAGGACCGAGTCCCGCACGAGCGCCACCGGCTCGGTCTCGCGGATCGTCAGCACGAGCGTGCCCGGCAGACGGCGGCTCACCTCCGCGTCCGCCACGAGCGGGCTGCGCAGCAGCCGCTGCCGGACCGGTTCGAGATCGTCGAAGACGTTGGCGCTCGCCTGGACGCCGCTGGCCCGCAACGCGTCGCGCGGAATCATGTAGCGAGCGCCGCGGACCTCGACGCGCGTGACGCGGAAGGTGTCGAGCCGGCGCAGCAGCCGGGGCGTCTGCGAGAACGCCGCGGCGATCGCCGCGCCGCCGAGCGCGACGGCGACGGAGCCGAGGACCGCGCGCCTGCGAATCCTCATCGCTCCTCCTCCCCGCGCAGCCGCTCGACCAGCGCGTGGGCCGCCGTGGTGATGCTGCCGGCGCCGAGCATCAGGCAGAGGTCACCCGGACGCAGGGCGCCCGCGAGCGCCTCCGGAAGGGTGTCGACCTCGGCATGGTAGTGGACCTCACGGCCGCCCGCGTCGCGCGCCGCGCGAGCCACGATCTCGCCGTCGACGCCCTCGATCGGCGCCTCGCGCGCCGGATAGACGTCGGTGACCCAGACCTGGTCGGCGCGCGCGAGGGCGGCGCCGAAGCCTTCCGCGAAGTCCCGCGTCCGTGTGTAGAGGTGAGGCTGGAAGGCGGCCACGAGGCGCCGGTTCGGGTGCGCCGCGCGCGCCCCGGCGATCGTCGCGGCCACCTCCGTGGGGTGGTGCGCGTAGTCGTCCACCACCAGCACGCCGCGCGCCTCCCCCAGTTCCTGAAAGCGCCGCGCGACGCCGCCGAAGCCGGCCAGCGCCCGCGCGGCCACGTCGAACCCCACGCCGAGCTCGAGTGCGGCGCCGGTCGCACCGAGGGCGTTGCGCAGGTTGTGCACTCCCGGCACGCGCAGCACCAGCTCGCCGAGCGATTCCCCGTCGCGTTGCACGATACAGCGGCTGCCCCGCCCGCGCGTCTCGACGTCCACCGCGCGCAGGGCGGCGGCGCGGTCCAGGCCGTAGCCGACGCGCCGGCCGCGGCCGAAACGGCCGAAGCGGGCGAGCAGCCGGCGCGCGCCCGGGTCGTCGACGCAGGCGAGCAGCAGGCCGTGCTGCGGGAGCGGCTCGAGGAACTCGGCGAAGGCGTCCTCGATCGCCTCGAGCGAGCCGTAGACGTCGAGGTGGTCCGCCTCCACGGTCGTGACCACCGCGATGCCGGGGCGGAGCGTATAGAAGGAGCGATCGTACTCGTCCGCCTCGACCACGAAGAGGGAGTCGGAGCCGCTGCGCAGCCCGCTGCCCCACGCGGGCACCTGTCCGCCGACGAACGCCGTCGGGTTCAGGCCGGCTTCGGCGAGGACGGTGGCGGTCATCGCCGTCGTCGTCGTCTTGCCGTGCGTCCCGGCGACGGCGACGACGGTGCCGCGGTTGACGATCGCGCCGAGCGCGGCGGCGCGCTTCAGGACCGGGATGCCGCGGCGCCGTGCCTCCGCCAGCTCCGGGTGCTCCTGCGGCACGGCCGCGGTGGTGACGACCGCCACCGCCGTGGCGACGTGGACGGGATCGTGGCCCTGCCACACCTCCGCGCCGAGCGCGCGCAGCGCGTCGCCGGTCTCTCCGGGGTTGACGTCGCAGCCGCTCGCCCGGCCGCCGCCTCGCAGCACCAGCTCAGCCAGACTCGCCATCCCCGCCCCTGCGACGCCCACGAAATGGACGACGCCGGTGCGGGAGAGAGCGAGCAAATCCGTGGGAGGACGGCCGGCGCCGTTGCCGCCGCTCATGGCGCAGCCTCCAGCAGCTCGAGCAGCTTGCGTGCGATCTGGCGCGCGGCGTCGGGGCGGCCGCGCTCACACGCCCTCTCCGCCAACGCGCGGCGCCGCTCGCGGTCCTCCGCCAGCCGGCTCAGCTCCGACCACAGCCGCGCCGGCGTCGCCTCCGCCTGCGGCAGGTGGACCGCCGCGCCGGCTTCGGCGAGCGCCTCCGCGTTCAGCCGCTGGTGGTCGGAGGCCGCCGTCGGCAGCGGGACGAGCACCGCCGGCAAGCCCCAGGCGAGCAGCTCGGCGGTCGTCATGGCACCCGCACGCGAGAGCGCGAGGTCGCTCGCGGCGAGCGCGCGCGGCATGTCGTCGAGGTAGCCGACCACACGGACCCACGCGTCGAGGCCGAGCGGCTCGAGACGACGGCGCACCGTTTCCAGATGCGCCGGACCGGTGGCCCAGAGAAGCTGCAGCCCCGCCGGACGCCGCAGCTCGCCGGCGGCGACGGCCTCGAGCGCGCCGGCGAGAGCATCGTTGATCGCCGCCGAGCCCTGGCTGCCTCCCACGACGAGGGCGACGACGGCGTCGTCGTCCAGGCCGAGCTCGCGGCGACACGCGGCGCGATCGAGGCCGGGGTCGGGGGGCCGGATCGGGTTGCCGAAGGCGTACACCTCCGCTCGCCGCGCGGGCCGCAGCCACCGTGCGGCCTCCGGGAAGCCGAGGTGAATCTGGCGCGCGCGGCGGCTGAGCAACCGCTGCGTGAGACCGGGATACGAGTTCTGCTCCTGGATCGCCAGGGGCACGCGGCGGCGCACGGCGTAGGCGCCGGCGAAGCCGCTCGCGTAGCCACCGGTGCCGACGACGAGCCGCGGGTCGAAGCGGCGGAAGACCGCGCGCAGGCCGAAGAAGCTGCGGATCGCCGAGGGGATCAGCCGCCAGTTGCGCCACGGCCGCTCGCGTCGAAGCGGCTCCAGGGGCAACAGCGTGTACGCGACGCCGCGCTGCGGCAGCACCGTCGCCTCGACGCCGCGCCGCGCGCCCACGAAGTGGAGCGCGATGCCGGGACGCTCGCGCTGCAGCGCATCGGCGAGCGCGAGCGCCGGGTAGAGGTGCCCGCCCGAGCCGCCGCCGGCCAGCAGAACGCGGCTCACCGCGCGGCCTCCACGCCGGCGCGGGCGACGCTCATCAGGATCCCGACGGCGACGAGGCAGACGAGCAGGCTCGAGCGGCCGTAGGAGACGAACGGGAGCGTGACGCCGGTGGTCGGAACGAGCGCCGTGTTGACCGCGACGTGGAGCAGTGCCTGCACGACGATCAGGTTCGTCATGCCGATCGCCAGGAGCTGCCCGAACAGGTCCGGTGCCTGCCGCGCCACGCGGTAGCCGACGAGCGCGAACGCGGTGTAGGCGAGCACCAGCAGCACGGTCCCGACGAAGCCCCACTCCTCCGCGATCATCGCATAGATGAAGTCGTTGTGGGGCTCCGGCAGGAACCCGAACTTCTGCTGCCCGGCGCCGAAACCGCGGCCGAGCGCGCCGCCACTGCCGATCGCGATCAGCGCCTGATTGATCTGGTAGCTGATTCCCGCCGCGTCCTGGCTCGGATCGAGGAACGCCGCCAGGCGACGGAAGCGGTACGCCACGCCGGACACCTGCGACCAGAGCAGCGGCAGGCCGACCACGCCGAGCACCAGGAAGTGGCCGATGCGGCCGCCCCCGGCGAACACCACCAGGCCGCCCAGCAGCAGCACGATCATCGCCGCCGACAGGTTCGGCTCCGCAAAGATCAGCAGGTCGACCGCGCCCCAGACCACGAGGAACGGCAGCAGCCCGCGCGACAGGCTGTGCAGCTTCTCCTGCTTCTTCACGACCAGCGCCGCGGTCCACGCGATCACCGCCACCTTCGTCAGCTCCGACGGCTGCAACACGACCGGTCCGACCGCGAGCCACCGTCGCGCGCCGTTGATGCGCGGCGCGATCGCCGTCGTCCCCGGTACGACGACGACGAGCAGCGCGAGCGCGCACGCCGCGAGCAGCGGCCACGCGAGCCGCCGCCACCAGCGGTAGTCGATCTGCGCCGCGCCGACGAGCAACAGCAGGCCGCCCGCTCCGCCCAACGCCTGCCGCACCACGTAATAGTAGTCCGGCAACCCGCTCGACTGCGCCATCACGGCGCTCGCGCTGTAGACGGACACCAGACCGAAGCCGAGCAGCAACAGCGTGAGCAGCAGCAGCACCGGCGTCTCCCAGCCGATGCCGAGGCGCGACATGCGGCCGCCGTTCTCCAGCTCCCACGCCGTGGCCGCCGGGGCCATCACCGCCGCATCAGGCGCCATGCGACGCCTCCTCCCACGCCCCGGCGAGGCGGCGGAAACGCTCGCCGCGCTCCTCGTAGTCGCGGAACATGTCGAAGCTCGAACAGGCCGGCGAGAGCAGCACGACATCGCCCGGCACCGCCGCTTCCGCCGCGCGCGCGACCACCTCGTCGAAGTCGGAGCCTGCCATCTCGACCGGGAGCCGGGCCGCGAGGTCCGCGTCCACGATCGACGCCGCCTCGCCGTATGCGATCACCTTCTTCACGCGCCGGGCGTCCGGGAGCAGCTTGGTGTACGGTTCGCCCTTGTGGCGGCCTCCCAAGAGGAGCACCGTCGGCCGCGTCATGCTGCGCAGCGCGACGCGCGTGGAGTCGATGTTCGTCGCCTTCGAATCGTTGATCCACAGGACGTCGCCCGCCTCGGCGACCGGCTCGAGGCGGTGCGGCAGCGGACCGAAGGAGCGCAGCCCCTCGCGCACGCGCTCGATTGGCGCGCCCGCCGTCAGCGCCGCCAGCGCCGCGAAGAGCGCGTTCGCCTGGTTGTGGACGCCGAGGAGCTGCAGCTCGTCCGGCCGGACCAGTTCGAGGATCCGGCCATCCAGCCGGACGCGCAGCACGCCGGCGTCGATGAAGCCGCCCTCGCCGCTCGCACGCGCCGCCGTCGTCCACACCTGCAGCCGCCGCCCCGGAGCGTCGCCCGCCAGCGCCGTGACCTCCGCCTGCTCGCCGTTCAGGATCCACACGCTCGCCGGCGTCGCGTTCTCGAACAGGCGCGCCTTGTCCGCGTAGTAGGCGTCGACCGACGGATACCGATCGAGGTGGTCCGGCGAGAGGTTCGTCACCGCGCCGATGCGCGGCGCGAAGGTGTCGATCTCCGCGAGCTGGAAGGAGCTGGCCTCCACCACGACCCAGTCCGGCGGATCCGCCTGCAGCGCCACCTCCGACAGCGCGCGACCGATGTTGCCGGCGGCGGGCGCGTCGAAGCCGGCAGCACGCAGCAGGTGCGCCGCGAGCGCCGTCGTCGTGGTCTTGCCGTTGGTGCCGGTCACGGCGATCACGGGCGCGCGCAGGTGGCGGAAGGCGAACTCCAGCTCGGAGACGCGCGGCACGTGGCGCACCGCCTCCGACGCGAGCACCGGCGCGTCCGGTGGGATGCCGGGGCTGACGACGACGAGGTCGCACGCCGCGACGCGCGCCTCGTCGTGGCCGCCGGTGTCCGCCTCGCCGCCCGCACGCCGCACCGCGTCCGCGGCTTCGCGCAGCGCCGCGGAATCGCCGGCGTCCGAGGCGTAGACGGCGTGGCCTCGCGCCAGGGCGAGTTCGGCGGCGGCGCGGCCGCTGCGGGCGAGGCCGAGCACCGCGACGCGCGCCTTGCGCCCGGCAGGACGTAGCGCGTCGCCGCTCATCGGATCTTCAACGTCGTGAAGGCGATCAGGCTGCAGAGGATGCCGAGGATCCAGAACCGCGTGATGATCTTGCTCTCGGCCCAGCCCGCCTTCTCGAAGTGGTGATGCAGCGGCGACATCAGGAAGAGGCGGCGCCCGGTCCCGGTGCGGCTCGCCGAGTACTTGAAGAAGCCGACCTGCAGGATCACCGAGAGCGCTTCCGCCACGAAGACGCCGCCCACGATCACCAGCAGGAACTCCGACTTGAGCAGGATGGCGACGGCGCCGATCGCGCCCCCGAGCGCGAGCGAGCCGGTGTCGCCCATGAAGACGTCGGCGGGATGCGCGTTGAACCAGACGAAGCCGAGCGTGGCGCCGGCCAGCGCGACGCAGAAGATCGCCAGCTCGCCCGAGCCGGGAAGGTAGAAGAGGCCGAGATAGCTGGATGTGTCGACGCGGCCGATCAGATAGGCAAAGACGGCGAAGGTCGCGGCGGCGATCGCGGCGAGGCCGCCGGCGAGGCCGTCGAGGCCGTCGGAGAGGTTGACCGCGTTCGAGCTGCCGGCCACCACGAACATGCACCACGGGATGAAGAGCACCGTCCACATCTCGACGTGGTGCTGCGAGAAGAACGGCAGGCTGGTCCAGCCGGGCGGGACGTCGCCGATCGGCCAGCGCAGCAGCAGCACGGCGAGGACGAGGCCGACCAGCCCCTGTCCCACCAGCTTGTAGCGGCCGACCAGCCCTTCCGTGCGGCGGCGGATCACCTTCAGGTAGTCGTCGAGAAAACCGAGCGCGCCGGTCCACAGCAGCACGCCGAGCGCCATCAGCACCTGACGCGACGCGACGTCCGCCCACAGCAGCGTCGCCACCGCGGTCGCGAGGATGATCAGCACACCGCCCATCGTGGGCGTGCCCGCCTTCTGGAGGTGCGTCTGCGGGCCTTCCGTGCGCACGACCTGACCGACGCGCAGCTCGTGCAGCCAGCGGATCACGCCGGGGCCCATGGCGAACGAGAGGAGCAGCGCGGTGGCCGCGGCGCCGCCCGCCCGGAACGTGATGTAGCGGAACAAGTTGAAGAAAATGTGGTGCTCCGCGAGCGGGGCGAACAGGTGATAGAGCATCAGCCCTCCTCCGCCCCGACGGCGGCGCCGCGCGCGGCGTCGTCCTGGCCCCAGCGCTCGGCGAAGCGCGGCAGCAGCCGCTCCAGCGCGACGCCGCGCGAGCCCTTCAGCAGCACGACCTCGTCGCCGGAGAGCCGGCCGGCGAAGCGGTCGAACGCCTCGAGCGGATCGTCGGCCGCCACGAGCCGCGCGCCGAGCGCGCCGGAGAGCGGCCGGAAGGCGCGCACGAAATCGCCCGTCGCCACGACGAGGTCGACATCCGCCTCCGCGAACGCCCGCGCCGCCTCCTCGTGCAGCGCGGCGCTGTGCGCGCCGAGCTCGCGCATGGTGCCCAGCACGGCGACGCGGCCGCCTCCCCGCGGCATCGAGAGCAGCAGGTCCAGAGCAGCCGCCATGCTCGCGGGGTTCGCGTTGTAGCAGTCCACGACGACGCGCAGGTCGCCGAAGCGGCGAATCTCGCCGCGCAGCTTCTGCGGCTCCGCCGCCGCGATCGCCTCCACCGCCGCGTCGAGGTCGACCGCCCACGCCTCGGCGAGTCCGAGCGCGAGCAGCGCGTTCGTCACGTTGTGCCGCCCTCGGTACGAGAGCCGCACCTGCCGGCCGCGCCACGAGAAGCGCGCCCTTCCCTCCGCGTCGAGCTCCACGCCGGTGGCGCGCAGGTCGCGGTCGGCGCGCTCGCTCGCGCCCGCCACACGCACCCGCGTCGCCAGCGAGCGGGCGCGCGCCGGCAGCTCCGTCGGCTGATCGCCGACGAGCGCGACGCCGTCGCGCCCCAGGTGGCCGAGTAGCGACACCTTCTCTTCGAGCACACCCTCGACGCTGCCCAGCCCCTCGAGGTGCCCCGCCGCCACCGTCGTCACAATCGCGGCGTCCGGCTCGACGATGTCGCGCAGGCGGGCAATCTCGCCGGGCGCGTTGGTGCCCACTTCCACGACCAGCGCCTCCGTATCCTCGGGCGCCTGCAGCAGCGTGAGCGGCGCGCCGACCAGATTGTTGAGGTTGCCGGTCGTCGCGTGCACGCGCAGGCGGGTCGAGAGCGCGGCGCGTGCGAGCTCCTTGGTCGTCGTCTTGCCGTTCGTGCCGGTGATCGCGCAGACGCACGCGGCGAGGTGGCGGCGGCGCCAGCGCGCGAGGCGGCCGAGCGCCTCCAGCGTGTCCGGCACGACGTAGTAGGCGAGCGCCGGCGGCGCGTCATCGGGCACGCGTTCGACGACGGCGCCCGCGGCGCCGGCCTCGGCCGCGGCCGGGAGGAAGTCGTGGGCGTCGAAGCGATCGCCACGGAGCGCGACGAAGAGCGCGCCAGCGGCGAGCGCGCGCGTGTCGGTGGAGACGCCGGAGTATTCCGCGATCGCGCCGGCGGGCGGCAGGACGACGCTGGCCTGACCCTCCCCAGCCACCGGTACCCCACCGGCAGCAGCCAGACCGAGCGCCGCCCTGACCGTCCCATCCGTCCAGCGCATCACGAAGTCCCCTTGCGCGCGGCTTCGAGTAGCTGCGCGACGACGCGCTTCTCGTCGAAGTCGCGCTTCTCGGCACCGACGACCTGGTACGTCTCGTGACCCTTGCCGGCGAGCAGGATCAGGTCCTCGGCGCCGGCGATCTCGAGCGCCTGCGCGATCGCCTCGCGCCGGTCGACGAGCCGGAAGTGCTCCGCCCCGCCCATTCCTCCCTCGATCTCGTCGATGATCGCCTCCGGATCCTCCGTGCGCGGATTGTCCGAGGTCACGATCAGGACGTCCGCGCCGCGCGCCGCGACCGCGCCCATCAGCGGCCGCTTGCCGCGGTCGCGGTCGCCGCCGGCGCCGAAGACGAGGATCAGGCGACCCTTAGTCAGCGGACGCAGCGCCGCCAACGCGCGAGCGAGCGCATCCGGCGTGTGCGAGTAGTCGCGCAACACCGGGCACGGCCGCTCCGCGATCCGCTCGAGTCGGCCGGGGACCTGGGGCGCGCTCCGCAGACCGTCGGCGATGCGGCCGGCGGCGTCGCCGAGCGCGATGCACGCCGCCGCCGCACCCACCGCGTTCGCCACGTTGAAGTCGCCGAGCAGCGGCAGCTCCGTCGGCCACGCCCACACGCCGCCCTCGGTGACGAGGTCGAAGCGCGCACCGTACGGACCGAGCTGCAGGTGCTCCGCCCGGATGTCCGCCGTCTCGGTGCCGGAGGCGGAGAAGCCGAGCGTGCGCGGTGCCCGCTCCGGGACCTCGCTCCAGGCGACGTCGTCCACGTTGACCACGGCCGTCCCGTCGTCGCGGAGCAGGTCGAGAAGGGTCAGCTTCGCGTCACGGTACGCCTGGAACGTCCCGTGGTAGTCGAGGTGGTCGCGGCTCAGGTTCGTGAAGACCGCCACGTGGAAGCGCAGCGCCTCGACGCGGCCCTGATGCAACGCGTGAGAGGACACCTCCATCGCCACCGCCTCCACGCCCCGGTCGCGCAGCCGCCGCAGCGTGCGCGCGAGGTCCACCGGACCCGGCGTCGTGAGCGCCTCGCTCCCTTGCAGCGGCCCCTCCGGCAGCACGACGCCGAGCGTGCCGATCGAGGCAGCGCGGCGGCGGCCGGCTCCGAGCAGGTGGCGCAGCAACCACACCGTCGTCGTCTTGCCGTTCGTGCCGGTCACGCCCACCAGCGTCAGCTCGTCGGCCGGATCGCCGAAGACCGCCGCAGCGGCGATCGCCGCCGCGCGACGCCCGTTCCGCACCACCACCTGCGGCAGCGGCGCCGCCACCCGCCGCTCGACGATCGCCGCAACCGCGCCGGCGGAGGCGGATTCCGCGACGAAATCGTGCGAGTCGACGGCCGTTCCCACCCACGCGCAGAAGAGATCGCCCGCACGCACGCGGCGACTGTCGTCGGCGATGCCGGTCAGCATCGGATCCTCCTCCGGCGCGTGCAGGAGCAGATCGTCCCGCTCGAGGCGCGCGACCACGCGGCTCAACGGAAGCTCCGCCGCCGGCTCGGCCGGCCCGCCGGCCTGACCATTCACCACCGCCCTTCCTCTCCGACCAGCGTGACGACGGCGCCGGCCGCCTCGAGCGCCCCCTCCTGCGGCGCCGCCGAACGCACCGTCCCGCTGCCGTGCACGCGCACCCGGAAGCCCTGCAGGTGGAGGCGGCGAGCGGCGTCGCGCAGCGGCAGTCCGACGACCCGCGGCACCGGCCGCGCCGCACCGTCGCCCGCCCGCGCCGCCTCCACCCCTCCGCCATGGGCGGCATCGGCGCCATCGGCGGCGTGCGCGGCATCGGCGGCGTGCGCGGCGGTGGCGAGCGTGAGCACGACCGGCTCGCCCGGCTCCTCCACCCCCTCGGCGGCGGCGGCGATCGCCGGCGCCGCGCGCGGCGGCAGCGAGGGGCCGCGCTGCGCGACGGCGGCGCGATCGAGCGGCGCGCGGCGCGACGCGAGCGCCGCCGCGAGCGTGGCGCGCATCACCGGCGCCGCGGTCGCGCCGCCGTAGTAGGATCCCTTCGGTCGATCCAGCTTCACCAGAAACACCAGTTGCGGCTCCTCCGCGGGAAAGAATCCCGCGAACGATGCGGAGTAGGCGCCCGCTTCGTAGCGGCCGCCGACGAATCGACGCGCGGTGCCCGTCTTGCCCGCGACCGCAAAATCGCCGAGCGAGGCATTGGTCCCCGTGCCGCCGGTGACGACGTCGCGCAGCGCGCTGCGCACCTGCGCCGCGACGTCGCCGGAGACGACGCGCCGCACCGCACGAGGCTCCGACCGCAGCTCCACCCGGCCGTCCCTGGAGCGCACTTCCCGGACCAGCCTCGGCTCCATCAGCACGCCGCCGTTCGCCAGGGCGCCGTAGGCGAGCGTGATCTGCAGCGGCGTGACCGAGAACTCGTAGCCGATCGCGTGGCTCGCCTGTGAATAGCGCGTCCAAGCGGCCGGCCGCCGCAACAGGCCGCCGGACTCGGCCGGATAGTCGATCCCCGTGGGCGTGCCGAAGCCGAAGTCGCGCAGGAACCGGTACTGCTCCTCGGGATCGAGACGCGCCGACATCTTCGACATCGCGATGTTGGAGGAGTGCTCGAGCGCGTCGTGCAGCGTGAGCCAGCCGAAGCGCTCCACGTCCTGGATCGTGCGCCCGTCGTGGACCCAGCGGCCGTTCTCCGCGAAGACCGAGTCGGTCATGCGCGCGCGGTGGTCCTGCAGCAGCGTCGCCACCAGGAACGGCTTCGCCGTGGAGCCCGGCTCGTACGGCGCCAGCGCCGCCGACCACGTCTGCGAGCCGTCCCGTCGCTCGCTCACCGCGGCGAGGATCTCGCCGGTCTCGGGATCGCAGATGATCAGGTCCGCGCCGGCCGCCTCCGTCTCGTCCATTGCGTCGCTCAACGCCTCCTCGGCGATCTCCTGCAGGTCGGCGTCGATCGTGAGGTAGACGTCGTGACCCGGGACCGGCTCGCGCACCTGCAACATCGCGCCCGGGATCGGCCGCCCGCGTGCATCGCGCCGCACCACTGTCTCGCCCGGTGCGCCACTCAGGAGCGAGTCGTATTCGAGCTCGACGCCCCCGAGGGCGCGGCCGTCCGAGGAGACCCGGCCCAGCAGCACCAGCCCGATCGGGCCGCGCGGATAGAAGCGCTCCAGCACCCGCTCGAAGTGGATGCCCCGCACGCCGTCCAGGTCGCGCCGCGCTTCCACGTCGTACAGGCCCGGGATCACGACCCAGCGCCGCCGCGCGTCCAGCGCCCGGGCGGCCTGCCGCGCCGTCAGTCCGAGCGCCTTCCGCAGGCGGCCCCTCGCCGCGCCCCGATCGCGCACCTCCTGGGGCGCGACCGCAACCCGGAACATCTCCCGACTCGCCGCGAGCGGAACGCCGTTGCGATCGTAGATCGTTCCGCGCGGCGCGGGGACCGTCAGCCGCTCCCGCTGCTGGTCGGTCGCCCGCTCCTTCCAGGTCTCCGCCTCCAGAATCTGGAGCTCCACCGCCCGACCCAACACGACCGCGGAGCCCAGCACCAGCGCCGCCAGAAGCGTTCTCCGACGACGCGCATGTTTCGGTGCGGAGCGCGACATGCCGCTCATCCTCCGACGGACGTCACCGTCCGCCGGGCATCCGCACCGCCGGGTATGGCCTCCCCGCCTTCCCCGGTATCCGTTCCGCCTCTATCGGCGCGGGCGAGCATCCCCGCACCCTCAGCCGACCCCCGCGGGGTCAGCGGCAGGATCACGATCTCCGTGCCATCCGGCACGTGCATGCCGAGACGCTCCCGCGCCGCGGCCACCACCCTCGTGCGGCTCTCGAGCGTCTGTACCCGACGCTGCAGCTCCGCCCGCTCCGACTCCGCCATCGCCCGCTCCGCGCGCACGCCGTCCAGTCCCCGCAGAACATCCAGCGCGCGGCTCTGCCTCCGCACGACGAAGCTCAGCGCCGCGAGCAGCACCGCGAACCCCAACGCGGCGCGCAACGCGCCCGGAATGCCGTGCCGCGGCTTCGCCATCACGCGGCCTTCCGCCACGCCCGCAGCAGCGCGCTGCGCGAGCGCGGATTGCGCGCCACCTCCGCCGCCGTCGGCCGCACCGGCCGCCGCGTCAGCACCTCCCCCAACGTGCGACCACGGCAGCGGCATACCGGCAGCTCGGGCGGGCAGATGCACTCCCGGCTCCACTCGCGGAACAGGTTCTTCACGATCCGATCCTCCAGCGAGTGGTACGCCAGCACGACCACCACCCCCCCGGGCTGCAGCCGCTCCTCCAGCTCCGGCAGCGCCCGCGACAGTTGCTCCAGCTCCGCGTTCACCGCGATCCGCACCGCCTGGAAGAGACGCGCGCGATCCTGCGGCTCCGTGTGTCCAAGCGTCCGGCTGATCGACGCCATCAGGTCGTCGCTCGTCTCGTAGGGACGCTCCGCCCGCCGCCGCACGATGTCGCGCGCCAGCCGCCGCGACCGCCGCTCCTCGCCGTACTCGTAGAAGATCCGCGCGATCTCTTCCTCGGAATCCCCGTTCAGCACGTCCGCCGCTGTGCGGCCCCCGGCCGAAGGGTCCATGCGCATGTCCAGCGGCGTGCCGGGACGGAAGGAGAAGCCGCGCTGATCGCGATCGATCTGATGCGACGATACGCCCAGGTCCAGAAGCGCCCCTGCCAGCGGCGTCCCCAGCGACTCGGCGGCCTCCGCGTAGCCGCCCTCCTCGAGCGTCACGCGATCACCGTACGGTGCAAGTCGCTCCCTCGCCTTCATCAGCGCCTCCGGATCCCGATCCGCGCCCCTCAACCTGGTTTGCTCACTCGATTTCAGAATCGCTTCGGCATGCCCGCCCCCACCCACCGTCCCGTCGAAGAACAACCCGCCACGCTCCGGCTCCAGATACCGCAGCACCTCCTCCACCATCACCGGAACGTGGTACGCTTTCCCACCCTCCCTCCCCTCGCCGCCGTCGCGTCCCTCGCCCTCCTCCGGCTCGCTCAACGGAAGATCTGCGGGGCGAAACGCTCGAAATCCCCCGCCCCCGCCCGCGTCGCCTCTTCGAATCGGCGCGGGTTCCAGATCTCGACCTTGTCGATCGCCCCGACGAGCAACGCCTCACCCTCCAGCTTAGCCGCCTCCTGCAGCCGCGACGGAATCAGGATCCGGCCCTGGGCGTCCGGCGTCACCTCCACCGCGCTCGACAGCACCGACAACACGTAGAGCCGCGCCTCCGGCTGGTGCCGCAGCAGTTCCTGCAGCCGCTCCTCGACAGCCCCCCACCCCGTCTCCGGATACAGCGCCAACGAGGGCGCGAACGCCTGTACCAGGACGAACGGCCCCTCGGGCGCCTCCTTCCGGAAGGCGGCGGGCAGGCTCACGCGACCCTTACGGTCGAGCTGATAGGTGTAGCTTCCGAGGAACTTCACGCGTCTCGCGCTCTCCTCGACCCGCGGCGAGTTTCCCCACAATTCCCCACTATCCCCCACACGATGCCACCCAAGGTAGACCGCGCCCCACATCGCGTCAAGAGTCTCCTCGCGGCCGTCCGCAACCGCCCCGGTGCGGAGCCGGAGAGGGCACCATGCCAGCGTTTCCGCGCGCTCCGTCCGGCGCGGGCGGGCTCAGGCCTTGCGTGAGGGGGAGGTCGATCCGTTGGAGAGATTCCGCGCGGGCGACCTACCGAGGAAGAGGGCCTTGAAGATCGCGCTGATCATGCATCCCCGTCCGGAGAGCGGACGGGTGGAGGAGTTCCAGGAGCATGTGGCGAAGCTGCGCGCGGCGGGGCACGAGGTGCGGCCACGGCTCACCTTCGAAGGGGGGGATGCGGCTCGGTATGCCGCGGCGGCCGTGCGAGCGGGCTGCGACGTGGTGGTGGCGGCGGGGGGTGACGGGACGGTGAACGAAGTGGTGAACGGGCTGGGGCGCGGTGGGGGCGGCGGGGGCGGGGGGGGCGGGGGCGCGGGGGCGGGTCGGCGGCGCCGCCGGCCGCGGCTGGCCGTCGTGCCGACGGGGACGGCGAACGACTTCGCGGCCGGCCTCGGTCTGCCGGAGGACGCGGGCGAGGCGCTGCGGGTGGCGGTGGAGGGGCGGGCCATGGCGGTGGACGTGGCGCGGGTGAACCGGCGCCGTTTTATCAACGCGTCCACGGGTGGCTTCGGCGCGGAGGCGACGGAGAGCACGTCGTCGGAGACGAAGCGGCTTCTGGGCGCGTGGGCGTACGTGATCACGGGCGTGAAGAAGTTCGTGGAGCTGCGTGGCGTGGAGGCGCGTTTCACGGCGGACGGCAAGCTGCTTCACGAGGGGAGCTTCATGCTCTTCGCCGTGGGGAACGGGCGTCAAACGGGAGGGGGCAGCCTGCTCACGCCGCGGGCGGAGGTCGACGACGGCTGGCTGGACGTGCTGGTGGTGCCGGAGCTGCCCCGAGTCGACTTCCTCGCGCTGCTGCCGGATCTGCGCTCGGGGACGCACCTGCAGAGTCCGGACGTCATCTACGGTCAGGCGCGGGAGCTGCGGGTCGATGCGAAGGAGGACCTCAGCGTCAACGCGGACGGCGAGCCGCTGCGGGGACGCCGCTTCCGCTATGGCGTGGAGCCGGAGCCGCTCGAGGTGATGGTGCCGTGAGGGCGCGGTCGCCGCCCGGCGACCGCGCGCTCACGTTTGCGTGGCCTCAGTGGCCTCGCTTGATGATGAGCTGCTGGATGTCGATGTACTGGTCGACCACGCCGAGGATCTTCGCCAGGTCGATCGAGGAGTCGGTGCGCGCGTAAGGCTCGCCCGCCTTGAGGAGCGGCTTCGCGGCCTGGAAGAGCGGGAGCGCCTTCTTCGCGGCGGCGAGGTTCTGCGGCTTGGCGGCGTCGACGCCCAGCAGGTAGAGGGCGTAGCCGTGGAAGAAGTTGGCCATCCCCTTCGTGCGGGGCTGGGTCGCGTAGTCGGCTGCGAGGTCGAAGTAGTTGATCGCGGCGTCGCGCGCGCCCTTCTGGAACTTGTCGCGATAGCCGGTGGCGAAGACCACCTGGGCGAGCTGATCGGAGAGGTTCGCCTTGTCCTCGGGAGTCTGCTGCGCGGCGAGGGCCTTGTCGAACACCTGGCGGGCCTGCGAGATCTTGCCGGCCTGCACCAGCCACTGCCCCTCGAGCGCGTAGGCGTTCCTGACGGTCGGGTCGAGCTGCAGCGCCTTGCCCATGGCGTCCAGCGCACCGTTCAGATCGCCCGACTTGTTGAGCGCGATCGCGTAGGCGTACCAGATCTGCGGATCGTCCTTCTTGGTGGCGGTGATCTTCTGGCCGAGCTGCTTCGCCTCGTCCGTGCGGTCGAGCTGCACCAGCACGCTGATCATGTTGCGGAGCATCTGGCTGTCGGCCGAGTCGCCCTTCGCCGCGTAGACCTTGCGGTACGCGGCGAGCGCGGTGTTGTAGAGCTCCATCGCCTGCGGGCTCACCGCCTGCTGACCGTCGGCACCCTGGTTCTGCTCCTCCTTCGTCGCCGTGGCGAGAGCGAAGTGTCCGATGTACTCGGTCAGCGTGAGGTTGGCGGAATCGTTCGCCTCCTGTGCGATGCGGAGCGCGCCCTCGGGATCGCCGGCGTTCGCGAGGTCGTTGGCGACCGTGAGGCGGACGTCCACGTCCCCCGGATTGAGCTGGAGGTAGTCGTGGAAGTACTTCCGGGCCGCGTCGTTCCTGTTCAGCTTCGCCGCGACGACGCCGGCGGTCTTCATGGCGTCCTGGTCGGCGGGATTCAGCACCAGCACCTTGTCGAGCAGATCGAGCGCCTGCGAGAGCGAGTCCATCTGCATCAGGGCGCGCGCCTTGCCGTAGAGCGCCGTCGCCGACTTCGGATTGATCGTCAGCGCCTTGTCGCAGCTCTCCACGGCGGCGGGCCACTGGCTGCTGTTCAGGTAGTCGTAGCAGTAGGCGGTCTGGGCGAGCTGACCGACGTAGTCGTGGAAGCTCTGGAAGATCTGCTGCGCCGCCTGCTTCGCGTCCGACGACTGGAAGGGCGGCACGTCGTAGGTCTCGCCCTTGTCCGAGCTGATGAAGCGGGCGGTGATCTGCCTGTCCGGGGTGTAGGTCCCGCACATGACGAGCTGCACGTTCATCTGGATCGCGAGCTGGCGGCTCTTGATGCAGTCCAGGTCCTCGTCCTTGAGGCCGTACTTCTTGAGCGCCTTCTTGAGATCGTCTCTGTCGACCGGCTGGTGCGTGGCCATGTCGCCGATCAGCTTCGTCGTCTCTTTCGAGACGTCTTCGCCGAATCCCTTGTCCGCGCCGTTCGCCGGCTGCAGGTTGGCCACCAGCACCTTGTAGCGCTCCTGGGACTGCTGCCCCCCCGCCTGGGCCGCCACCGGCGCAGCGCCGATCCCGAGGGCGAGGAGCAGGAACGGCAGTGCGCGTGGCAGCCGCTGCGTGAACGATCGCTTCATGTGGGCGGTTCTCCGTGTCTTGGAGGGACTCAGCGAACGGCCGGACGGCAGCCGCTCACATCGTTCTAAACCCAGAGACAGCATAAGTTTCCACCGTCAATGCGGCCGTGCGACCGTTCATCCCCACGGGTGCGCTGGACGGCCGAGCGGAGAGCTCGGAATCAGCCAAGCTATGGGCGCGTTTCGGGCGTCGCAAGCGTTTCCGCGCGCCGGTCCACGAACCGTCCAAATCGCACTTCGAGCCGTACCATGCAGGACGCGAGCCGTAGGGTCGCACCGGGACGCGATCGGGCTATACAGCGAATCGCCGGGCTTGTTCCTCGGTTCCCCCGTCGATCTCGAGAGTGGGCCGCGGGGGTGTGGGAGGCGCGGGCTCCGGGAGGCGGAAACGGCCCGCCATCGCGTCGAGCTCCTCGGCCATGCGGGCGAGCTGGCGGCTGCTCGCTGTGAGCTCTTCCATCGCCGCGACCTGCTCCTGCGTGGCGGCTGCGTTCTGCTGCGCGCCGTCCATGGCGGTGCGCACGATGGCGTCGACGCGCCCCATCGCCTGCTGCAGGCGCTGCATGCCTTCGGCCTGTCGTTGAACGGCGGTGGAGAAGGCTTCGATCGACGCGGCGGCGTGCTCGAAGCCTTCGACCATTCCGGTCAGCGCGCCCCGGCTCGCGGCGGCGACCTCGCCGACGCCGGAGAGGCGCTCGTCGCCCGCCTCGAGCACGCGGCGGACGTCGCCGATCGCGGCGCGCACGTCCTCGACGTCGGTGGCGACGCCGGCGGCCGAGCGGGCGGACTGCGTGGCCAGCTTGCGGATCTCGTCGGCGACGACGGCGAAGCCGCGCCCTTCGTCGCCCGCGCGCGCGGCTTCGATCGCGGCGTTCAGCGCGAGCAGGTCCGTCTGCCGCGCGATTTCCTGAATCGTGCTGACGAAGCCGCCAATGCGGTCGCGGGCGGCGTCGAGGCCCTGCATCGAGGCGCGCAGGCGGCTGAAGTCCTCGCCGATCGCGACGAGCAGGGTGGCGGCGCCGCGGACGTCGTCCGCCTGATCGCTCGCGTCCCGGGCGAGGCGGCGTGATTCGTCGGCGGACTCGACGGCGCGCCGGCCGAGCGCACTGCTTTCGCCGGCGACGCCCTCGACGGCCTCCCGGCCGTCGGCGACGAGCTCGAGCTGCGCGACGGCGGACTCGGCGACGGCGCTCGTGGTGACGCCAATCTGCTCGGCGGAACGCTGGATCTCGTGGGCGGCGGCGGCGAGCTGGTCGGAGACGGCGGCCAGGGAGCCGGCCTGGTCCTGGATCTCGCGGACCATGTCGCCGAGCGCCTCGAGCGTGTGGTTGAGGCTGACGGAGAGGAAGCCGAGGTCGTCGAGCTGTCGATAGGGCAGCCGCACCGTGAAGTCCCCGTTTTCGACGCGCGCCAGCGCGGCGCGCAGCCGTCGCACGCGCTTCATCACCGCCGCCGGTCCCGCGACGGCGAGGATGCCGAGGCCGACCAGGAAGACGATCTCCAGGACGATGACGCGGAGCGAGGGCTCGCGGCCGGCGGCGATCTCGCCGACGTAGCGGCCCACCGGGTAGGCGAAGGCCGCCACGGCGAGCTCGACGCGGGCCGCGGCAGGCGTGCCTAGCGCGTAGGCGCCGACGGTGAGCAGGACGAGCGGCATGGCGAGGTAGCCGTGCTCGCCGAAGGCCAGGGTGAGGCCGAGGAGCAGCAGGCCGTCGACGCCGATCATGCCCCAGAACTGCCATTCGGCGAAGCGGTCGCGGCGCAACAGCGCGGCGGCACCCGCGTTGGCGGCCAGCGTGAGCAGCGCGATCGCGAGGCCGACGAGGTAAGGCGCCGGAAGGGTGTCGCTGCCGCCGGCGAGGAGCGCGAGGAAGGTCGCCAGCAGCACGATCGCCCAGCGGAAGCGGATCGCCTCGCCGTGGCGCGCCTGCATGAGCAACTGTCGCTCGCGCGCGAAGAGCTCGCGGAAGTCCACGCTCGCGGACATAGGAGTTGGAATCGGCTGGGGCAGGGGGAGAGGGAGGACCCAACATCCTTACGCCGGGGCGCGCACGCTGTCAAGGCTCGAGGCGGCCTCGCGCGCCGGCGCTGGCGTCGCGGGAGCGGCGCGGCTACATCTGCACGCGACACGACCCCAGTGGATCGGCTCCCGGAGCGCCATGCCCGCGCACGCCTTCAGCCACACCGCCCGCCGGGCGGCGCTGTCCGAGATGGCGCGCGCGCCGGTCGACCTGCTCGTCGTCGGCGGCGGCATCACCGGCTGCGGCCTCGCGCGCGACGCGGCGCTGCGGGGGCTGCGCGTGGCGCTCGTCGAGGCGGTGGACTTCGGCTTCGGCACGTCGAGCCGCTCCACGAAGATCGTGCACGGCGGAATCCGCTACCTGGCGTACGGCGACTTCGACCTCGTGCGGGAGTCGGCGCGCGAGCGCTGGGTGCTGCGTCGCATCGCGCCGCACCTGGTGCATCCGGTCGAGTTCGTGTATCCGCTCTACGCCGACCAGTGGCGGCTGAAGTACCGCCTCGGCTTCTGGCTCTTCGACCGCCTCGCGGGCGCGCGGGGCGACGAAGGCCACCGCATGCTCGACGAGCGCGCGGTGCGCGAGCGCGTGCCGGGCCTGCGCCCCGAGCTGCGCGGCGGCGGCGCCTATCCGGAGTTCGTCACCGACGACGCGCGGCTGACGATGGAGAACGCCCTCTCGGCGGCGCTGCACGGCGCGCTGGTGGCGAACCACGCCCCGCTGGAGCGACTGCTGGTCCAGGGTGGCGCGCTGCGCGGGGCGATCGTGCGCGACGCCGAGAGCGGGCGCGAGCACGAGGTCGCAGCGCGCGTCGTCGTGAACGCGACCGGCGTGTGGGCGGCACGGACGATCGAGCTCGGCGCGACGCCGCCGCCCGGGCGCGGCCTCGTTCCGAGCAAGGGGATCCACCTGCTCTTCCCCGCGGAGCGGCTGCCGATCGCGGGAGCCACGCACGTGCGGGCGTCGGACGGACGCGAGGGGCTCGCGATCCGGCGCGGCGACTTCGTCTACGTCGGCACGACGGACGTGCCGTATCGCGGGCCGCTCGATCGGCCCCTCGCCGACGGGCGGGCGATCGAGGACGTGCTGCGCATGACGCGCGACGCGTTCCGCGGCCTCGACCTCTCGGCGGCGGACGTGGTGGCGACCTGGGCGGGAATCCGACCGCTCGTCGCGCAGCCGGGTCGCAGCACGCGCGACACCTCCCGCAAGGACGAGATCTGGGAGAGCCCGGAAGGGCTGATCACGATCGTGGGCGGAAAGCTGACGACGTACCGCGCCATGGGAGAGCGGGTGATGCGCCGCGTTCTCGCCCGCCTCGGCTGCGAATTCGGACCGGACCGCACGCGGGCGGTCGCGCTCCCGGGCGCGCTGGGGACCGCCGACGCTCCCGATGGCGGCGGCGCCCGCGGGCGCGGCGGCACGGGAGGGGGCGCGGCGCTCCCGCTGCAGGAGGCGGTTCGCGCGCGCGTGCGCGAAATCGGTCACGATCTCGAGGTGGCCGGCGTCGCGCGGGGCGCCGCGGAACGGATCGGCTGGCTCTACGGATTGCGCGCGGAGCGTCTGCTCGACTACGGCCGCGAGGATCCGCGCTGGCTCGACGCCCTCGGGGCGGAGCCGGCGGTGCGCGGCGAGGTGCGGCTCGCGATTGAGGAGGAGATGGCGACGACGCTCGAGGACGTACTCGACCGGCGCACGTCGCTGCTCATCTTCTCCACCGACCAGGGTCGCTCCGCCGCGCCGGACGCGGCATCGATCCTGGCGGAGCGGCTCGCCTGGGACGAGGGGCGCGTGCGCTACGAGCTCGACGCCTACCGCGCGCTGGCGGCCGAGCACGGACCGGTGGCCGCGACGTGAGCGCGGTGGAGCACGGACCGATCGTCGCGGCTCGACCGCGGCCGATCCCGACGACGAACCAGCGGAGAGACGAATGCGGATGATGATCCCGATCCTGACTGCGACGCTCACCTCGGCCGCGGGGCCGGGCGCCCTGGCGGCGCCGGATGCGGTGGCGGCGCCGGATGCGGTGGCGGCGCCGAATGCGGTGGCGGCGCCGAATGCGCCGGCGGCGCCGGATGCGAGGACGGCGTCCAGCCCGCTCGCGGTGGACAGCACCTATCTGCTGCGGCCGGCCCGGGTCTTCGACGGGAACGACATGCACCAGGGATGGGCGGTGCTGGTGCGCGGCGAGCGCATCGCGGCGGCGGGGCCGGCGTCGTCGATCGAGCACCCGCCCGACGCGACCGTGGTGGACCTGCCGGGCGCGACTCTGATGCCGGGCATGATCGAGGCGCACTCGCACCTCTTTCTGCACCCGTACGACGAGACTTCGTGGAACGACCAGGTGCTGAAGGAGCCGCTCGCCTACCGCACGGCGGAGGCGGTCGCGCACGCGCGTGAGACGGTGCGGGCCGGCTTCACGACCGTACGAGATCTGGGGACCGAGGGCGCCGGCTACGCCGACGTCGGCCTGAAGAAGGCGATCGAGGACGGCGTCGTATCGGGGCCGCGCATGCTCGTGGTGACGCGCGCGATCGTAGCGACCGGCAGCTACGGGCCGAAGGGATACGCGTTCGACGTTCCGCAGGGGGGCGAGGAGGCGAGCGGCGTCGAGGAGCTGACGCGCGTGGTGCGCGACCAGATCGGCCACGGCGCGGACTGGATCAAGGTGTACGCCGACTATCGGTGGGGGCCGCACGGCGAGGCGGAGCCGACGTTCACGCTGGAGGAGCTGAAGCGGATCGTCGAGGTCGCCGCGAGCAGCGGGCGCGTGGTCGCCGCGCACGCCACCACGCCGGAAGGGATGCGCCGGGCTGTCCTCGCCGGCGTCCACACCGTCGAGCACGGCGACGCCGGCACGCCGGAGGTGTTCCGGCTGATGAAGGAGAAGGGCGTCGCGCTGTGCCCGACGGTCGCCGCGGGCGACGCCGTGAGCCGCTACGCCGGCTGGAACGGCGGCGAGCCGCTGCCGCGCCGCATCGCCGAGAAGCAGCGCACGTTCCGCGAGGCGCTCGACGCCGGCGTCACGATCTGCGCGGGGGGCGACGTGGGGGTGTTCACGCACGGCGACAACGCCCGCGAGGCGGAGCTGATGGTCGCTTACGGAATGCGCCCGATCGACGCGCTGCGCTCGCTCACGTCGGTCAACGCGCGCGTCCTGCTTCTCGCCGACAGTGTCGGGACGATCGCGGCCGGCAAGCTGGCCGACCTGGCGGCGGTCGACGGAGACCCGAGCGGGGACATCGCGGCGATCGGGCGCGTCGCCGCGGTGATGAAGGGTGGCACGCCGGTGTGCGGCGCGAGCCTGGGCGCGCCTCCGTGCCGGCGACAGGCGGAGCCCCGGTGAGCCTCGGCTCACGACCCGGGGAGGGGGCGGATCGAGGACGGCCCGCCCGTCTTCGCGAGGCTCCGCCCCGAGTAGCCGCGGCGGTCGGGCGGCTCGCTAGAGCCAGTCCTTGCGCCGGAAAACCGACAGCATGAACGCGAAGAGGAGCACCATGACGATGAGGACGGCGGGGTAGGCCCACCGCAGGTGCAGCTCCGGCATGTACTGGAAGTTCATGCCGTAGACGCCGGCGATGAAGGTGAGCGGGACGAAGATGGTGGTGATGATGGTGAGCACCTTCATCACCTCGTTCATGCGGTTGCTGACGGACGACAGGTAGATGTCCAGGAGCGAGCCGAGCATGTCGCGGAGCGTCTCGACGGTGTCGACGAGCTCGACGGTGTGGTCGTAGAGGTCGCGCAGGTACGGCCGCAGCCGTTCGTGCAGGAGCGGCGTCTCCCCGCGCAGCAGTCCCCCGACCAGCTCGCGCAGCGGCCACACCGAGCGGCGGAAGAAGAGGTTCTCCCGCTTCAGCAGGTGGATCGCCGACACCACCTCCTCACCGTGCGTCTGGGTGACGACCGCCTCTACCTCCTCGATCCTCTCGCTGAAGTGCTCCAGCACGACGAAGTAGTGGTCGATGATCGTGTCGAGCAGGGCGTAGGCGAGGTACGCGGCGCCCCAGCCCCGGATGCGGCCCTTCCCCTCCCGGATGCGCTGCCGCACCGGATCGAACAGGTCGCCCGGCTGCTCCTGGAAGGTGAGCACGAAGCCGTCGCCCACGACGATGCTGACCTGCTCGTGGCGGATCTGCTCGTGCGCCGCGTCCAGGACGAACATGCGCAGCACGATGTAGAGGTAGCCCTCGTACGGCTCGAGCTTCGGCCGCTGCCCCACGCGGACGATGTCCTCCAGCACGAGCGGGTCGATGGCGAACGCCGCGCCGGTCTCCGCGATCAGTCCGGTGTCCTGAACGCCGTCGAAGTTCGCCCATACGACGCGGCCGTCGCGTGCCGCCTCGTGCAGCCGGGCCAGCTCCTGGACGCCGCCGACCTCACGCTCCTCGACGCCCTGCTCCTCGAACACCATCGCGGTGATGCGCGTCGGCTGGTCCCGCTCGGGACCCGTGTAGACCAGCGTGCCGGGAGGCAGACCGACGGACTTGGCCGTCCGTCGCGGGCGGTTCGGGTGCATGACGGAGCGCAGCGTCCGCAGGAGCGTGCGCGAGATTCGGCGTCGTCGCATTCGTGGCTCCGGGCTGGAGTGCGAAGACCTCAGACGCGGCGCCCGAGCGGTGCGCTCAGGCCGTACGCCTCGAGGAGATCGGGATCGGAGAGCAGCGCCGGCAGCGGGCCGTCGCTCACGACGCGGCCATCCGCCATGACGACGGCGCGATCGCACAGCGCCTCGGCCGCGCCGAGGTCGTGCGTGGCGACGAGGAGGGTTTCGGCGCGCGCGCGCAGGATCTCCACGACGCGACGGCGCGCCCGCGCGTCGAGTCCGTTGGTGGGCTCGTCGAGCGCCAGGAGAGGTGGCTGCGACACGAGCACCGTGGCGAGCGAGGCAAGGCGTTTCTCGCCGCCGCTCAGGTGATGCGCGGCGCGGTGCTCGCGGTCGCGCAGACCCAGCGCCTCGAGTTGCGCGTGGGCGCGCGCCTCCGCCAGCGCGCGGGTGCCCCCCTCGTTGAGCGGACCGAACGCGACGTCCTCGAGGAGCGTCGGCAGAAAGAGCTGGTCGTCGGGATTCTGGAAGACGAGGCCAATGCGGCGGCGCGCATCCCGCGCCGTCGCTTCGGAAACGACGATCCCGTCCACCTCCACGCGGCCGCGCGCGGGCGACAGCAGACCATTGAGCTGGAGCAGCAGCGTGCTCTTCCCTGCCCCGTTCGGACCGAGGAGGGCGACACGCTCCCCGACCTCCACGGCGAAATCGACGCCGTCCAGAACGGCCGCGCCGCCCGGATAGGCGAAGGCGAGGTCGACGACGCGCAGCAGCGGCGGCATGCGACTACGCCGCGGACACGACGACGGCGGCGACCACCCCGGCGAGCGCGGCGAGCGCCGCGGCGGAGCGGCCGTCGAGCGGGTGCGGATCGAGCGACGGCATCGTGCCGGCGTAGCCGCGCGAGAGCATCGCCCTGTGGATGCGCTCGCTGCGCGCGAAGCTGCGCGTGAGTGCCGCGGCGGCGATGCCGAGCAGAAGAGTCCTCCGCTTCACGGCACCCTCGGCGGCGTTGCGGCTGCGAGCCGCTCGCCGGAGCTGTTCCACCTCGTCGTTCAGGACATAGAGGAAACGGTAGGCGAGGCCGAGCGTCGTCGTCACGACGTCCGGCAGCCGCAGCGCCCGCAACGCCTCCACGACTTCGGTGAAGCGCGTCGTGCTGACGAGGAGCGTCGCCGCACCGAGCGCGGCGGCACCGCGCCCGAGCGTGGAGCCGAAGCGGACGAGGCCGGCGTCCGTGATCGGGATCGGTCCCACCCGCAGGAGAGGACGGCCCGGCGCCAGCGCGAGGACCGCGACCGAAACGAGCGCGACGAAGGCGAGCGGAGGCGCGAGGCGAAGCAGGAAGACGCGCGCCGGGATGCGCCCCAGCGCCGCGAGCACCGCGACGAGAAGCAGCAAGGCGGCGATCTGCGGCCACGCCCCGAGCGGCAGCACCGCGGCGCCCACGGCGACGGTCGCGGTCCCCAGCAGCCGCGCCACCGGAGCGACCGAGGTCAAAGGAGAAGGTACGTCGGCGTAGCGGTCCAGATGGTGGAAGCTCATGCGCTGCGGTGGTCGCGCGCGGTGGCCCGGAAGAGAAGCCAGCCGACGAGGAAGACGACCGCCACCCCGATCACCGCCGCGACCCAGGCGCCGCCCAGGGGGGCCGCGTAGTCCGCCAGCGGCGCATGAACGCCCACCGAGGCGCGACGAACGCCGAGGCGCACCGCGGCGGCCTGCAGCGCGTCCGGATCGCGCGAAGCGACGTAGCCGGCGAGGACCGCGACGACGAGAGCGACGGCGACGCCAACCCACGCCCACCGCCGCGCCGCGGAGGCGGCCACGGGCCGCTCCGCCAGCAGCTCCGGCCGCGCGCGCGTGGCGAGCGACAGGATCGCGACCGTGAGGCCCGCCTCCCCGAATCCCACGATGAGGTGGCCGCCGAGCACCACCAGCAACGCGGAGCGCAATGGAAGGACATCCGAAAGCGAGAGCTCGAGCGCGGCGGCGAGGCCGATCAGCGCCGCCGACACGTAGGCCGCGGCGCCGGCCGCCGCGAGACGGCGGCGGGCGCCGACGCCCAAGAAAAGCAGCACGCCGCGGTACACAAGATAGCCGCCGCCCGCCCCAAGAACCGCCATGTTGAGGGTGTTCGCGCCGAGCGCCGCGATGCCGCCGTCCTGGAAGAGCAGCGCCTGCACCAGCAGGATCGAGAAGATGGCCAGCATCCCGACCCAGGGGCCGGCGATCACCGCGACGAGGACGCCGCCGAGGAGGTGGGCGCTCGTGCCCGCGCCGAGGGGGAAGTTGAACATCTGGGCGGCGAAGACGAAAGCGGTCAGGGCGCCCAGCAGAGGCGCCTGCCGTTCGCGCAGCGCGCTGCGCGAACGGCGGGCGGCGACGGCGAGCGCCGCCGCGCTCGCCGCCGCCGTGCCCGTCAGGACGGGAGGACTGAGGAATCCGTCCGGGATGTGAGCCACGGCACGCGCTATTCTTCCTGTTTGGCCGCCAGCGAGAAGAGCTGCTTCTGCGTCTTGCCTTCCTTCAGATAGCGGATCGCCGTCTGGAGCTGCGAGTCGAACGGTGCGTTCAAGCGGAACGCCGCGGAATCGCCGAACGCCAGCGTCGCCACGCGCTGTTCGATCATCCGGTCGACCAGGTCCGCGGCCTCGTCGTACGTAGGTTGCGGCAGGTCCACGCCCTTCTCCCGCAGCCGGTGCATGAAGTCGGTGCGCCACGCGGGGGGCACCTTGAATCCCGGCTTCACCCGCCCCTTCAGATCGAGGGCCATGTCGTAGAGCGCCACGTACGCCTCCTGCGAGTGCGGCCCGACGGCGGTCATGAATGCCTGCTCGTTCGTGGTCAACGTGTCCGGCTGGACGGCGACGTCCGGCACGATGCCTCCGCCCCCGAACACGACGCGCCCCTCGTCAGAGCGGAATTCCGGCCGCGGTCCGGTCGCCGTGTCCGCCTCCGCCTGCGACTCCGTCGCGTCCGGATCCTCCGTGTGGAGACCCCGGCTCTCCCGCTGAATCGAACGCCCCGCCGGCGTGTACCACTTGCCCGTCGTCAGCTTCAGCGCCCAGCCCTGCTGCAGCGGATAGACCGTCTGGACCAGCCCCTTGCCGAACGTGGTCGAGCCGACGACGAGGCCCCGGTCGTGGTCCTGCAGCGAGCCGGTCACGATCTCCGACGCCGATGCCGTGAAGCCGTCTGCCAGAACGACGAGCGGCGCGTCCGGCACGAGCGGCTGCCGCTGTGCGCGGTACACGTCCGGATCCCGGTTGCGGTAGCGCACGCTGGCAAGCTCCTGCCCCGGCGCGAGGAACAGGTCCGCGATCTGCAGCGCCTGGTCGAGGCTGCCGCCCGGATCCCCCCTCAGATCGAGGACGTACGCGCGCGCGCCTTCGTGCGAGAGCCTGACGATCGCGTCCGCCACCTCCTTCGCCGACGTGTCATTGAAACGCTGCAGAGGGACGTAGCCGATGCCGTCGTCCAGCACGATGGCGAACGGCACCGCCGGAACGTGGATCACCGCCCGCGTGAAACGGGTGCGGATCGGTGCAGCGACGCCAGCTCGGTCGAACGCGACGTCGACCGGAGTTCCCGGCTGCCCGATCAGGCTGTCCGACACCTCCTTCAGCTTCCAACCCTTCACCACGTGCCCGCTCACCTCGACGATCCGATCGCCCGGCTGCACGCCGCCTCCCTCCGCCGGCGTGTTCGGGAAGACCTTCGTCACCGTGACCGAGCCCTGTTGATTCTCGATCTGCATCCCGACACCGCCGTAAGCGTTGCCCAGCGCCTGACGCTGGAAATCCGCGAGCTGCTCGGGAGAGAACAGGTCCGCATACGGGTCGCCCAGGTTGCCCACCAGCCCCCGCGCCGCCCGCTCGTACAGCTCGTCCACCGGCGGCGACTCCACGCCGTCCTGTGCGACCCGCGCCAGCACCTCCGAGAACAGGCTCTCGCCGTTGCCGCTGTGCCGGCCCTGCAGCAGGAACCCGCCGACGAGCGTCGGCAGTAGAACGAGAGGTAGGACCGCCAGCTTCCAGTTCTTGCGCATGAACTCCGCTCTTTCCTTCGAGATACAGCGCCCGGCCAGATGGGCTACGGCGACGATTTCGGGCACCCCCAAAGGTAGGTGCGCCTCCGCAGCCGCGCCAAGCCCGTTGTCTCGCAACCTTCCCTGATACCGTCGCGTGGGCAGCGGGATCCCTGAAGACTCGCTCTAGCCCACGATGGGAGCGCGCCTCGCCTCGCTGGCGGCCGACGGCGCACGTCGCGGCGGCCCGGCGGCGCACGTCGCGGCGGCCCGGCGGCGCACGTCGCGGCGGCCCGGCGCGTCACCCCCGTCAAAAATGTTGCATCGACCGACGGGCCTCGGCTACTCTTGGCCGCCATCTCTCAGGGCGACGACCGCCCCGTCGCAATCGCCTCCAGCGAACCATGACCGCGATCGAACTCTCTGCCGACCTCGGACTGGTCACGCTCTGGCTGCTGACCGCCAACATCCTCCTCGGCCTCTTGCTGGGCGTTCGCTACAATCCCTGGACCCATTGGCCGCACCGGCGCTTCAACTACTTCGCCATCCACAACTGGACCGGCTACATCGCGCTCTGTTCGGCCGCGCTGCATCCCGCCCTGCTCCTCTTCTCAGCGACGGCCGATTTCGGAATCGGCGACTGGTTCCTGCCTCTCGGCCTCGTCAAGCAGCCGCTGGAGGCGACCGCGGGGTCTGTCGCGCTCTACCTGGTCGCCGTCGTCGTCGTGACGTCGCACTTCCGGCGCAGACTGACGCGGGAGAAGTGGAAGACACTCCACTACCTCGCGTACGTCGCGGCAGCCCTCTTCTTCGTTCACGGCCTCTTGATGGACCCGCACCTGGAGGGAAGACCCGTCGACTGGATCGATGCCGAGAAAGTCAGCGTGGAAATCTGCGCTGCTGTCGTCGCGGCGGCATCGCTGTTCCGCTTGCGTTTTGCGTTGCGCAGACGGGCGGCGGGCGTCAGGCGACCTCCAAGGCGTTTGCCTCGGAAGCGGCGATCACGCCCGGCGACGGAGTAGGCGGGAAGGAATTCAAGTCGGGGCGTAGGGGGTGGCCAGGGAAGAAGACCGTACGCCACTGTTCGGAGAAAATGTGGGGCGCCCGAAGCGCTATGGGACCGCCCCCGGGAAGACGAGATCTTCGCAGCATGGACATCTCGCTCAATCCGGTCGCGGCGCCAACCCTCCTTCAGGAAATCCGCGAGGCCCGATTCTGGGGCGGCGTCCGCTGTCCGCGCTGCGGCGCTTCGCACGTTCACCGCTGGGGAACCTTCGCAGGTCGACAGCGCTACCGCTGCTGCGAGTGCCGACGGACCTTCAGCGACCTAACCGGCACTCCAGCCGCGTACATCAAGAAGCTCCACCTCTGGAGTCAGCAAGTTGGCTTCATGCGACATGGCTGGAGCCTTCGCAAAACGGCCACCCACCTGGGCATCCACGTATCCACGGCGTTCCGGTGGCGCCATCTCATCCTCGGCGACCTGCGCCCACGCGCCACTTCACGGACGCGCCTCGCCGGTCTGATCGAGCTCGCTGGCGTGCGTCTGGGACGCCGTCACGTCTTCCTCGCCATGGATCGACGCGGGGAAACGATCTCGGCCGGGCTCGGCGGCCGTGGCCGGATCTCGGCCGGAGAACTCGAGCAGCTCCTGGTAGACCGAGTCGCGTCAGCTCCCATCTTTTGCGCGAAGCATGGCCGCTTCGGACCCGCCGCGATACTTGCGCGGCGCATGGGCGGCCGCTTCGTATCTGCGTCGGCCGCTGTGGCGCGAGTCGAGCGCTCTGTCGTTCACTTGCGGGAGGTTTCCGCGTACGGTCGCCGCCTCGTCCGTTGGATCGCCCGGTTCCGCGGCGTCGGCGACAAGTATCTGCCAAACTATCTTGGTTGGCATGATCGTCTCGACGCTGATCATCGCCGGGGCTTTCGGGCCAGCGCACTCCACTGGCCGATCGCGGACGCCTTCGGCTGACGAGATTCCAGCGCCGAGCGCAGGCCGACGTATGGGCTCGCTCGTTACCCACACTTCCGGCGAACAGACACGTACGGGTGCGGCGGCGAGACCCGCTTGCCGACCACTCCGACACGATCCGGCGCCCGTTCGGTTCCGTCGCTCTTGGCCCGGCGCGACCCTTCAGATCGGCAAGCGGACCGTCGCCCGACAGCCGCGGGGGGCGCGATTCGCCAGGCTCACCGTCCCTCCGTGTGCTTCCGCGATCTGCCGACACAGAGCGAGGCCGATGCCGGACCCCTTGGGCTTCGTCGTGAAGAACGGGACGAACAGGTTGGCCCCGTCGAGGATGCCGGGCCCCTCGTCGTCGACGCGCACCTCAAGGTGCCTGCTGGTGCGCTCCCAGCCGATGCGGACGCAGCCCCCGGTCTCGAGAGAGGCATCGACGGCGTTCCCGACCAGATTAATGAGGAGCTGGTCGAGTTGGTCGCCATCAGCGGCGATCGTGATCGCGGGTCCGCCGACGACGTGGACCGGCAGGCGCGTCTCGATCGCGGCGACGCGCCGGACCCAATCCTCGACGCTCACGGCTTGGGGACGTGGCGGTGGTAGCCGGGCGAGGCGGGCGTAAGCGTTCATGAAACGGGAAAGCGACTCGGCGCGGCCGCTCACGACATCGAGCCCGCGCCTGAGGTCATCGCCGAGATCCGAAGCGTGGTAGGGCCTCGAGACGGCGTCCCGCAGGCTGGCGGCGATCGACTTGATCGGCGCCAGCGAGTTGTTGATCTCGTGGCCGAGCACGCGCACGAGGCGCTGCCAGGCCTGGCGCTCCTCTTCGCGCAGAGCGCGGCTGAGGTCGGTGAGCACCAGGAGGGTGTGAGGTCGGCCGTCCTGGCGGAAGCCGCCGCGTCGGAGCTCCCAGCGTCCGCCGCCGCCAGGAAAGATGGCGTCGAACGTGCGCGGCCCTTCGTCGCCTTCGAGACACTCGGCGAGACCGAGCTCGAGCGCGTCGCGGCCGACGAGACGGGGAGCGGGAAAGCCGAGGAGTCGTTCTCCGGCGCGGTTGACCAGGACGAGCCGTCCCTCGGCGTCGAACGCGAACACGGCGACGTCGATCTCCTCCATCACCTTTCGCAGGAGGGCGGAGGCCTCGAGCGCGTCGAGCCGCTGGCGGCGGAGCGTGTCGGCGAGCGCGTTGGTTTCCTCGAGGGCGAGGCCGAGGCTGTCGTCTGGCGAGGTGGCGCGGAAACGGAAGGAGTAGTCGCCCTCGCGCAGGGAAGCGAGCAGGTTGGAGAGTGCCTGCAGAGGCCGGACGACGCGTTCACGGAGAGCGAGCGCGAAGACGAGCCAGGCGACGAACAGCAGGATTGCGAGGGTCCAACGGAGTCGATCGGAGTAGCTGCCGAGCCAGAGCAGGACGATGGCGACGACGGCGCCAGGCAGCCCGGCGAGCGCGGTCAGCAGGACGATCCTGTGCTCGTAGTAGAGCCGCGGTCGACGAGGCCGATCGTTACGTCGCGATAGCATACTGCTGGAGCCGCCGGTAGAGAGCACTGCGGCTGAGGCCGAGCGCGTCGGCGGCGCGGCTTACGTTGCCCTGATGGCGGTCGAGCGCCCGCCGGATCAGGTATTTCTCGACCTCCTCGAGGGTCATCTCCTCGAGGCGCGGAGCGCCGTCGGGGCGAGGGCGAAGGGCGAGGTCGTCAGACCGGATCCGTTCGCCCTGGCAGAGCAGGACGGCGCGTTCGATCACGTGCTCCAGCTCGCGGACGTTGCCGGGCCAGGAATGCGCCACCAGCGCGTCGAGGGCGTCGGCTTGGAAGCCGACGATGCGCTTACCGTAGGAGCCCGCCTGCGACTCGAGGAAGTGAGCGGCGAAGAGCGGGATGTCCTCTGTGCGCTCCCGCAACGGGGGGAGCTGGATCTCGACCGTGTTGAGCCGGTAGAGCAGGTCCTCGCGGAAGCCGCCCGCGGCGACCTCCGCGCGGATGTCGACGTTCGTGGCGGAGAGCACGCGAACATCCGCCTTGCGGCTGCGCGAGGAGCCGACTCGCTGGAATTCGCCCGACTGCAGGGCGCGCAACAGCTTCGCCTGCTGGGAGGCGGGCATGTTGCCGATCTCGTCCAGGAACAGCGTGCCCTGATCCGCCAGCTCGAAGTAGCCCACGCGATCGGTCTTGGCGTCAGTGAAGGCGCCCTTCACGTGGCCGAAGAGCTCGCTTTCGAAGACGCCCTCCGAGAGGCCCCCGGCATTCACGGTGACGAGCGGCTTGCCCGATCGTGGTGATGCGGCATGCAGCCAGCGGGCGACCACCTCCTTGCCGGTCCCGTGCTCGCCCATGATCAGCACGTTCGCTTCGGAAGGCCCGACGCGCTCGAGCAGCTTCAGCACCGGCTGCATGGCGCGCGAGCGTGCGATCAACTCCGGCAGCCCCTCGCGGCGAAGCAGGCGGTTCTCACTCTCGAGACGTTCCGTCCGCCGCAGCGCGCGACCGAGCTCGACCTGGGTACGGAGCGTCTGCAGGAGGCGGTCGTTGTCCCACGGCTTCTCGACGTAGTCGCGCGCGCCGCGCCGCATGGCCTCGACCGCGCCCTCCACGCTGCCCCACGCCGTCATCACGATCACCGGAAGCGTGCTGTCGAGCGCATGGAGCTTGGCGAGCAGATCGAGCCCCTCGCGGCCGGACGTCGTATCCCGCGTGTAGTTGAGGTCCATGAGGACCGCATCGAGATCGCTCGACTCGACCGCCTGGAGCACGCCTGCGGGTGAGTTCGCCGTCTCGATCTCGTAGCCGGCTCCCTTGAGCAGGATCCGGAGCGCTTCGAGCACGTCGGCCTGATCGTCGGCGACGAGGATACGGCCAGCCTCGGGGGTCATCGCGCCTCTGACATCGAAGTTCGGTGCATCACGTGATCGGCGGGAGGCAGGGATGGGATCGGCGAGAAATCTAGCGGTCGAGCGATAACCGGTCGAGCGGCGCACGATTCGCCAAGCGGTCGAGGCCCGTGCCGCGATCCAGACGGCGCCCGGCAGGGTGGCGCGCTCGGCGCGGGCGGGGCGCGCGGGGCCCCGCCCCAGCGGTCGGATGCGGCCGCCCCGGTCCGCGGGGCCGCCTCTGCGCGCGGGTGCGGCCCCAGTCCGCGGGGCCGCCGCCAGTGCGCGGGTGCAGCCGCCTCAGCGCGCGGGGACGGCCGCTCGCTCGAGGATCTGGCGGTCCTCGACGATCCACCCGTCCTTCAGCTCGACGACGCGATGGCCGTACGCCGCGTTGTCCTCGGAGTGCGTCACCTGAATGATCGTGGTGCCGGCGTCGTTGAGGCGACGGAACAGCTCCATGATCTCGCGGCCCTGGCTCGAGTGGAGGTTGCCGGTCGGCTCGTCGGCGAGGATGACGGAGGGTTCGGCGATGATGGCGCGCGCGACACCCACGAGCTGCTGCTGCCCGCCGGAGAGCTGGCTCGGGAAGAGGTCCTTCTTGGCGACGATGCCGAAACGGTCGAGCGTGTCCGCGACCCGTGCTTGCCGCTCTGAGCGACGCACGTTCCGGTAAGAGAGCGGCACCTCCAGGTTCTCGGCGACCGTCAGGTCGTCGAGCAGGTGGTACTGCTGGAAGACGAAGCCGACGTGCTCACGGTTGAGCGACGCGCGCTGCTTCGGCTTCAACGCGTGCACCGGCTCACCACGCAGCCAGTATTCGCCGCTCCACGTATGGTCCAGCATGCCGAGCACGCTCAGCAGCGTCGTCTTCCCCGCGCCCGACGGTCCCATGATCGTCACGAACTCGCCCGCGCGGATCTCCAGATTGACGTTGCGCAGCACGTACGTGCGCCCCGCGCGGGACTCGTAGAAGCGCTCGACGTTCTTCAGCCGAATCATCCGTTCTCCCGATCTGCGTGCCTGTAGTGCCTGCCCATTCGTTCACGCCGGACCGCGCGCCCGATTTCGCGCCAGACCGCGCCCGATTCCGTGCCGGACCGCGCGCCCGATTTCGCGCCGGACCGCGCGCTCTTCACGGCGGATCGGCCGCGCGACTTCAATCGTGGCGGATGGCCTGCGTCGGATCGACGCGCGCCGCGCGGCGGGCGGGCAGAGCCGTCGCGACGAGGGCGACGAGCGCGAGCAACGACACCACCGTGCCGAAGGCGAGCGGATCCGCGGCGCCGACGCCGTAGAGGAACCGGGAGGCGAGCTGCGCCATGCCGACGGCCAGCGCGAGCCCGATCACGGCGCCGACGCCCGCGAGGGCCATCCCCTGTCCCAGCACGAGGCGCAGCACGTCACGCGTGCGCGCCCCCAGCGCCATGCGAATGCCGATCTCACGGGTGCGCTGGCTGACCGCGTACGCCATGACGCCGTAGAGTCCGATCGCGGCGAGCATGAGCGCCAGCGCCGCGAAGAGCCCGATCACCGCGGCCCCGATGCGCTGCGGCAGCAGCGACACCGCCAGCCGCTGCTCCATCGGCTCTAGCGACAGGATCGGCAGGTCCGGGTCGAGCGCGTGGATCTCCTCGCGGATGCGCGGGACCAGCGTCGCCACGCGGCCGGTGGTGCGGACGTGGACCTGGGCTTCCGACGGCATCTGCAGAATCGACAGATAGAAGTAGGGCGTGGGCTCTTCGCCCAGACTCACGTACTTCCCGTCACGCGCGACCCCCACCACGGTGAGGTTCTCCAGACTCGCCGCGTGGCCGAGACGCTTCCCGATCGGATCCTGCCCCGGCCAGAACCGGCGCGCGAACGCCTCGTTCACCACGACCGCGTTGGGCGCTCCCGCACGATCTGCATCCGTCAGCGGCCGCCCGCGCAGGATCGGAACGCGGAGCAGCCGGAAATAGTCCGGTCCCACCACGTTGAAGTGGAACTCCATGTCCTCGCCCGATGCGGGCTGATACCCCTCCACGGACGTGCCGGTCCGGCTGCCGCCCAGCCCCAGCGGCACGCTGGACGCCAGCGCCACGCCGGTGACGCCCGGCAAACCCTCGAGCCTCGATTCGAGCCGGTCGTAGAAGGCCGCCCGGCCGGCGTCCGTGTAGCCCTGCGTCGCCAGATCCAGCTGGGCGACGACGACGCCGCGCGCATCCAGGCCGGGATCCACCCTCTGCGCCTTCTGCAGGCTGCGCACGAAAAGGCCGGCGCCCGCGAGCAGTACGAGAGAGACGGCCACCTGCGAGACCACGAGGACGTTGCGGAGCGTCACGCGCCGACGCGATCCGCTCGCGCCACGCGCCTCCTCGCGAAGCGCGCCGGAGACCTCCGTGCGTCCGGCCCGCAGCGCCGGTGCGAGTCCGAACAGGAGTCCGGTGAAGGCGGTCGCCAGAAGCGTGACCGCGAGGACGCGCGCGTCCGGCTGCAGGTCGAGGGCGACCGGTATCGGCAGCGATGGCTGGAACCGCTTCAGCAGTCCTGCGCCCGCGAACGCGAGCAGCACGCCGCCGGCACCGCCGAGCGCCGCGAGCAGCGTGCTTTCCGTGAGCATCTGGCGCAGCAGTCGGCCGCGGCCGGCGCCGAGCGCGAGGCGGACCGCCACTTCACGGGAGCGCGCGGCCCCGCGCGCGAGCACCAGGTTGGCGACGTTCGCACAGCAGAGCAGCAGGACCAGGCCCACGACGACCAGGAGCAAACCCATGAAGCCGAGCACCGGTCCCCGGATCTGCGGCGGCACGCGCGCCTCGGCCTCCGGCACCAGCGTGATCGCACGGCCATTCTTGCGCACGTCCGACCACGCGTCCGGGAAGCGCTCCCGCAGGCTTGCGGCGAGCAGCCGGTAGCGGGTCTGCGCCTGCGCCAGGGTGACCCCGGGGCGGAGTCGCCCGAACACCGTGAGACCGCGGTTGCCCCGATTCTCCAGCCCGCCATCCTCGGGCGTCCTCCCCGCCAGCAGCGGCTCCGCGCCGGTCAGAGCGAACACGTCGACGCGCGGGCCGCGCAGCACGCCGCCGTACCCCGGCGGCGCCACGCCCACGATCGTCATCGTCGCGCCGCCCAGACGCACTGTCCGCCCCACGACGCCCGGCTCGGCGGCGAAGCGGCTGCGCCACAGCGCGTCGCTGATCACCGCCACCGTCGGCCGGGCACCCACCGCGCCCTCGTCCGGCGTGAAGAAGCGGCCTCGCTCCGGCGCCATGCCGAGGACCTTGAAGTAGTTGGCGCTCACGAGCTCGGCGAGGAGGCGGCTCGTCTCACCGCCGACCACCATGTTGACCGGCGTGAGCCGCGACGCGGCGACGCCGCTCATCACGTCGCTCTGCGCCGCGAACTCGCGGTAGTCGGGCAACGAGGATGCGCCGTAGGGCGGTCCGCTGTAGTCGCTCGTGTAGATCCAGGCGAGGCGGTCCGGCTCGCGGACCTGTGCCGGCGGCCGCAGCAGCAACGCGTTGACCAGGCCGAAGATCGTCGCGTTCGCGCCGATCCCGAGCGCCAGCGTCGCCACCGCCACCAGAGTGAAGCCAGGGCTGCGGACGAGCAGCCGCACCGCGTAGCGAAGGTCCTGTAGCACACTCATCTCGTCAGTCGGCCCGGAGGGCTTCGGCGGGATCCACGCGCGACGCTCGCCGAGCGGGCAGCCAGCTCGCGAGCAGCGCGACGCCCGCAAGGACGGCGCCCGCGCCCTGACGAGTCCGCCCTGCCGGCGAGTGTAGCATACGCGGCGGGAACGGTCTCTTACGCTTCGGGCCGGATCGGGTGATGCACGTCGAATCCGCTCTCCTCGAGCTCTTCGGTCGCCTCCGGCTGCTGCGCCTCGTCGCGCACGATCTGGCCGTCGAAGAGGTGGATCGTCCGCTCCGCGTGGCGCGCGTAGCGGGGATCGTGCGTCACCATTACGATCGTCGCCCCGTCGCGGTGCAGCTCCCGCAGCAGCAGCATGACCGCTTCGCCGTTGCGTGAATCGAGGTTTCCGGTCGGCTCGTCGGCGAGCAGCGTGGAAGGCCGCCCCACGATCGCGCGGGCCACCGCCACACGCTGCTGCTGGCCGCCGGAAAGCTGCGACGGATAGTGCTTCGTGCGGTGGGCCATCCCGACGCGCTCGAGCGCCTCCTGCACGCGCTGCTTGCGCTCCGAGCCGGGCATGCCACGGTACGTCAGCGGCAGCTCCACGTTCTCGTAGACGGTGAGATCGCCGATCAGGTTGAACGCCTGGAAGATGAAGCCGATCTCGCGGTTGCGGATGCGCGCCCGGTCCGACGCGGAGAGCGCCGCGACCGGCTCGCTGTTCAGCAGGTACTCCCCGTCCGTCGGCGTGTCGAGCAGCCCCAGGATCGAGAGCAGCGTGGTCTTGCCGCACCCGGACGGTCCCGCGATCGAGACGTAGTCCCCCTTCCGGATGTCGAGGTGGATGTTCGAGAGCGCGTGCGTCTCCACCTCGTCGGTGTAGAACACTTTCTTCACGCCCTCCAGCTTGATCAACGACTCCCGCACCGCCTCCATGGCTTCTCTCCCGGATGAAGTGCCGCGTTCAGCGCAGTCGAACCCGGTCCACGCTGTCCCATGTCTGCATGTCCGACAGGATCACCTGATCGCCCCGCTTCAGACCGCTCACGACCTCGATCGTGTTCACCGAGCTGCGCCCCAGGCGCACCGTGACCCGCACCGCCGCATCCCCGCCCTCGACCACTTTGAACAGCCCCACCTGACTCTGCGGCTGGCCGTACGCCGGCCGCCCCACGTAGAGAACGTCCGAGAGCCGCTCGATCTCGATCGTGCCGTCGACGCTCAGGTCCGGCCGCGCTCCCTGTGGCAGGTTCCCCTCGAGCCGCACGTCCACCGTAACCGTGCCGCCTTGCGACGCGGGGTCGATACGAGAGACACGCCCCGGCACGATTCCGTTGCGTGTGTCGATCTTCGCGGGCTGGCCGAGCTGCACGTCCGGCGCCTGCGTCTCCGGGATCCGCAGCACCGCCTTCAACCGGCCCGGCTGCACGATCCGCGTCAGGACCGTCCCCGGCGTCACGTACTGCCCCACCTGCAGCGTCATGTCCTGAACCACGCCCTCGGTCGGCGCGACCACCTTCATCGACTGCAGCTCACGCTGCCGGAAGCCGACGATCGAGCGCAGCCGCTCCACCTGCGCGAACTGAACCTTCAACTGCTCGTCCACCTGGTCGGTGACCAGCCGCAGACGGTCCTTCTCCACCTGCAAGCGCGTGTTCAGCTCCATCACCTTGTCCTGCGCGTCCTTCAGCTCGTTCGCCGCGATCAGGTGGCGGTCGGCCAACTCCGACAATGTCTTCGCGTTCCGCTCCGCCTGCCGCTGCTCACTCTCCAGCTGCGCGACCACCCCCTCCTGATTCAACCGCTGGCCCTGCAGCGTCGCTTTCAAGCTCACCAGCTCCGACTCCGCCGCCGTCAGTTGCCGCTGCGCATCCAGCAGCTCCAGCTGCACGTCCGGATTGCTCAGCTCCAGCAGCGCCGTCCCCGCCTTCACGTGCGAGCCCGGCTCCACATGAACCGCGTCCACCCGTCCCGCCGTCACCGCCGCCACGTACACGATGTTCTCCGGCACGAGCGTTCCCGGACCGTGGACGTCCCGCACCATCGTCCCCTGCTTCACCGTGTCGATCAGCACCGTCTCGCGATCCACCGTCGGAGCGGCCGGCTCGAGCTGCGAGATCCCCAGCGTCACCGCCACCACTGCGACGACTACACCGCCGATGTAGACGTAGCGGCGCTTCGACGTCTTCTTCTCGCGAGGAATGTCCAAGACCGTCGATCTCCTTCGACCGTGTGCGGTGGCCGGAGCGTTGCTGTCCGGGAATCCGCCCTATCCCAAGGTAAGGACCATGCCACCGCGGCACGAGTTCGTATTCTCTTGTCGAGCAACGATTTATGATGGTGCGCGAGCGCCCGCCACGCCGCTGATCCGTCCGCTAGCGGGATCGCGCTGTGCCGCATCCGGACAGTCGCGGCGAGCCGCTCGAGCGGGACCCTCCCGCGTCCGCGCGACGCCCGGTCGGTCGCGGGATCGGCCGTCCCGCGGCCGGACAGCGAGAGGGGGCGCGAAGGGACGTCGGACCATGGCGCAAGTGCCCGTGTTGCATAACGATAACACGATTCCGCCGCGATGGCACGTGGCTTCCTCTTGTCATGCGATGCAGGACACGCGCGCGCGACGGTGCCGGCGCGCGGCGTTCGCGGCCCTGCGGGGCGGGGCGCCGAGGATCCGAACCAAGTTCTACCATCTCCCGGAGAGACTGGTGATGCCACGCCACGAAGTTCGCGCATGCTTGATGCTCACGATCGCGTTCGCGAGCGTGCCTTTGGCGCCTGCGGCCGCGCTGCTCGCGCAGGAGCCGACGGGCGACGGCGTGTGGGTAGAGCCGGCGTCCGACACGCTCACGCTGCGGGAAGCGGTGCAGGAGGCGGTGGGGCGGAGCCCGCAGATCCGGACGGCCGCATCGCAGGTGACGTCGGCGGGCGCCGGGCGATGGGACAGCTGGGGCCGACTGCTGCCGTCGCTCACGGTCGGGAGCAGTCTCAATCAGCAGGCGCAGCTTTCGCGCACCGGCACGGACCCGATCACCGGTGCGATCGTGCAGCTTCCGGACTCTCTGATCGAGCAGCGCCTCTCGTTCGGCACCGCGGCGAGCATGACGCTCAACTGGACGGTCTTCGACGGAGGGCAACGCTACTTCGCGATCCGCGCGGCCAACCTGCAGACGAGCGCGGCGGAGCGGTCGCTGGACGCGGCGCGGGCGCGCGTCGAGGCGGGGGCGACGCTGGCGTACCTCGACGCGCTCGAGGCGGAGGCGCAGCGGCGCGTGCGCGCGGCGGACGTCGAGCAGACGAAATCGCTGCTGGAGCTGGCGCAGGGACGCTACGATACGGGCCAGGCGCCGGAGATCGAGGTGCTGCAGGCGCGCGTCGCATCCAACAGCGCGGAGCTCGACCTGCAGGATGCGCAGCTCGCCGCGGAGGACGCGCGGCTGGCGCTCGGGCAGTACGTCGGGCCGATCGGCGCGGATGTCGCGCTGGTCGACCCGGCCGATTCGGTGCCCTACGGCGCGAGCGACGTCGCGATGCTGCGCCAGTGCGCGATCGAGGGGAGCGGCGAGCTGGCCTCGCTGCGGGCGCAGGAGCGGGCGGCGGCGAAGTCGAACACGGCGGCGAGATGGTCCTTCCTTCCGACGGTCGACGTGAGCGCAACGTGGGTGCGCACCGAGTTCGGTCAGAGCCGCGATGCGCTCACGCTGAACCCGCGCAACCAGCAGACGTACTACTCGCTGTCGCTGCAGTGGCAGCCGTTCCAGCAGCCGGGTCGCTTCGTCGCGGACCGCCAGCGTGCCGCGGCGGCGGCAGTGCAGGCGGAGGCGCAGCTCGCGACGCGACAGCCGGAGATCCTGCGGCAGGTCGAGGTCGCGCTGACCCGGCTGCGGCGGGCCCGCCTGCAGCGGCAGCGGGCGGAGCTGAACGAGGAGCTGGCGAAGAAGCAGCGCGAGCAGGCGGCGGACCGCTATCGCTACGGCGCCGCGCCGATCACCGAGACGCTGCAGGCCGAGTCGCTCGCGCGGGAGGCCGAGCGGCTGGCGGTGGTGGCGCGCCTGGCGGACCGGCGTGCGATCGCGGAGCTGGAGCAGGCGGCGGGGATGCGCGTCGAGCGGTGCGGCGAGGGCCGCTGATCCGGCGAGTCGTTGCATCCGACGCGGCCGGCGCTCAATCGAGGCTCGCGAGCCGCGTCCGGGGCCGTTCGTCGCTCAGCCGCTCGACGAACTGCATGCGATCCTCGAGGAGATCGAGGCGCGTGTTGAGGCGGTCGAACAGCGCCGTGACGCGCTCGACGTCGACCGCTTCCGGGGAACGCTCGGGGTCCTTGCGGCCCTTGAGGTCGCGCGCCATCGCGTCGAGGTAGCGGCCGAGCGGCTTCGTGATCGGCCGCAGGATCATCACCCCCGCCACGCAGAAAAACAGGACGATCGGAATCAGGTTGTCCATCGAGCTCCTCCGTCGCTGCGCCCAGTGCTCCGTTACCTGCTTCCCACCGTACGGCCGCTGCGCGGCGCGGGTTTCACAGGGGACCGTGGCGTCGCACCTGGGGCCACACGCGGGCGACGATCGCGACGACGACGAGGCTTCCCACGCCCCCCAGCACGACCGAAGCGACGGGGCCGAAGAGCGCGGCCGTCGCTCCCGATTCGAAGCCACCCAGCTCGTTGGACGTCCCGATGAAGAGACTGTTGATCGCGCCCACGCGGCCGCGCAGGTCGTCGGGCGTGAGCACCTGCACGAGCGTGCTGCGAACCACCACGCTCACCATGTCGAAAGCGCCCACGAGGGCGAGCATGAGGAGCGAGAGCGGGAAGGAGCGCGACACGCCGAAGACGACGGTCGCGACGCCGAAGCCGGCGACCGCGCGCAGCAGCGAACGCCCCGCGCGCGGCATCGGGCGGCGGTGCGCGATGAAGAGCGCGGTGAGCAGCGCGCCCACGGCGGGCGCCGCGAGCATCCAGCCGAGTCCCTGCGGGCCGACGCGAAGGATGTCCTTCGCGTACACGGGCAGCAGCATCGTCGCGCCTCCGAGCAGGACCGCGAACATGTCCAGGGTGATGATCGCGAGCAGGATCGGGGTCCTCCACAGGAAGCGGATGCCGGCGATCAGCGATTCGAGGCCGACGACGTCGCGGCGGCGCTCGAACGGCCGCGGTCGGACGGGCCGCAGGAGGAGAGCGAAGCTCGCTGCGGTGAGCGCGGCGAGCAGGTAGACGGGGAAGGCACGATGGAAGGCCGCGATCATGGCGCCGCCGAGCGCGGGCCCCACGACTGCCGCGAGCTGAAACGCGCCGCTGCGCCACGTCGCACCGTTGCCGAGCAGGTCGAGCGGCAGCAGTTGCGGCTGCAGCGAATCCTTGGCCGGTCCGTTGAAGGAGCGGCCGATGCCGTTGAGCACGAGGAGCGCGTAGAAGATGGCGAGGTGGGCGTGTCGCAAAGTGACGAGGGCGAGCCCGATGGAGCTGGCCATCATCAGCGCCTGCGCGACGGCAAGGACGCGCTTGCGGGCGAAACGATCGGCGATCTGGCCGGCGGGCAGGGTGAGGGCGAAGATCGGCACGACCTGGGCGAGCCCCACGGCTCCGAGGGCGAGGGTGGAGCCGGTCCGCTCGTAGAGATCCCATCCCACGGCGACGGTCTGCATCTGGACGCCCATGCTGGCGAGGAAGCTGCCCAGCAGGAAGCGGCGGAATCCCGCGTGGCGCAGCGCCGCGTAGGGGTCCGCGCGCCCGTCGCCGGCGGGCGCCTCGGCGCCGCTCACGTCGCGCCGGTATGCAGGTTGCACGCTCTGGCGCTCGAACGTGACTCGTACCGGAGGTGATTCATGTTCAGTGCATGGATCGTAGGGCTCGCCGGGATCTGGATGTTCATCACCCCGTTCATCGGCTTCACATCCCTCGGCTACGCCTGGATCGACTGGATCGTCGGCGTCGTCGTCGCCATCTTCGGCTTCAGCATGGTGTCCCGGGCTCCGTGGCAGGGCTGGGTGGCCGGCGTGGCCGCGGTCTGGCTGTTCGTCTCGGGCTTCATCCCGGGTCTGCTGGTGACGCCCGGCGTATGGTGGAACGACCTCGTCATCGGCGTCGTTTTCGCGATCTGCGGCTTCGCCGCTCTCGGCGTCCGCCGCCCGACGACGCACTCCACCACGACCGCGGCTTAGCATCGACGGTCGCCCGTTCGTGACGCCTGCCCGGGCGTGACGCGCGCGCCTCGCGGTCGCGCGAGCGCGTAGCATATCGGGCCGGCGTCGGCGGCGACAGGGAGGAATCGGGACGCGGGACGGCCGTGTCCCGGTCTTCCTGTCGCACGCGCCATTCTACGCAGCCGCGGAGGTGGTCCTGGCCCGTACGATCGAAGTCGTACCGCGCCCCACACTCGACGACTACATGGCGGTCGCGCACCTGGCTCCGCTCGTCCGCGAGCTGCAGGCCGAGGCACAGCCGATCGCGCGCGCCCTCGCCGGCCGCACGCTCTGGATGGTCAACTCGACCGAGCAGGGCGGCGGCGTCGCCGAGATGCTGCCCACGATGGTCGCCCTGCTGCGGGAGCTGGGAATCTCGACCGAGTGGGTGGTGATCGAGGCCGAGGAGCCCGCCTTCTTCCGCATCACGAAGCAGCTCCACAACCTGATCCACGGCAGCGGTGAGGCGGACCTGGGGGCGTCGGAGCGCGACGTCTACGAGGCGGTCAACCGGCGCAACGCGGCCGAGCTGCGCCCGCTGCTTCACGCCGGCGACATCCTCGCCGTGCACGACCCGCAGCCGATGCCGCTCGCCGGGATGCTGCGCGACGCCGACCTGACATGCATCTGGCGCTGCCACATCGGACTGGACGACGAGACGCCGGAGACGCGCACCGCGTGGGAGTTCCTCGCGCCGTACGCGGCCGCCTACGACCAGGCGATCTTCTCCGCGCCCGAATACATTCCGCGTTTCTTCCGACACCGCTCGCGTGTCCTCTATCCCGCCATCGACCCACTCACGGACAAGAACCGCGAGTTGCCGCTCCACAAGCTCGTCGGCGTGCTCGCGAACGCCGCCCTCGTCCGCGATACGGGTCCCGTCCTGACGCCGCCCTACGACCACCTGGCGCGCCGACTCGCGCCGTCCGGTGTCTTCGAGGCCGCGAACGGGCACGACGAGATCGGCGTCCTCAGCCGCCCGATCGTCACGCAGATCTCGCGCTGGGACCGGCTCAAGGGTTACCTGCCGCTGCTGCGCGCGTTCGCCCTGCTCAAGGAACGCGCCCGCGCCCGCGGCGGCGACGGCGTCCAGGCCCGGCGCCTCCACCTGACGCGGCTCGTCCTCGCCGGCCCCGACCCGGATGCCGTCGCCGACGACCCCGAGGGCGTCGTCGTGATCGAGGAGCTGCGGCGCGCCTATCTCGATCTCCCAGCGGAGCTGCAGCGCGACGTCGCGATCCTCGCCCTCCCGATGGTGGATCGACGACAGAACGCGCTCATGGTCAACGCACTCCAGCGCGCGAGCTCGATCGTGGTGCAGAACTCGCTGCGCGAGGGGTTCGGACTGACGATCGCGGAAGCGATGTGGAAGCGCGTGCCGGTGCTGAGCAACACGCGCGCCTGCGGCCCGCGCCAGCAGGTCCGCGACCGGATCGACGGGCGCATGGTTCGCGACCCGACGGCGCCGGAAACGCTGGCGTCGGCGCTGAACGAGATGCTCGCCGCCTCCGGGCTGCGCGAGACGTGGGGCCGCAGCGGGCAGCGCAGGGTGCACGACCAGTTCCTCATCTTCACCCAGCTGCGGGGCTGGCTCCAGCTTCTCAACGAGTGCGCGATCGCGCGGTGCTGATTCGACGCCACGACGACGACGGGCCGGGGGTGACCCCCGGCCCGTCGTTGTGAAAGCGGCGTCCTCGCGGGCGCCGGTCGTAACCGTTCGCGTCAGCGACGCTCCAGGCGCTGCGTCACCGTCGCGCTGGGCGCCGGCGTGCTGCCGCTGTAATCGATCACGAGCGCGACGCGGCGATTGACCATGCCCGCCTCACCGGGACCCTTGGCGCCCGGCTGGACGAGGCGGTCCTTCGACTCGCCGTAGCTCACGGTGCGGACGAGATCCCCGGTCAGGTTGCCCTGCGAGGTCAGATAATCCTTCACAGCGTCCGCCCGGGCGTTGCCGAGGCGCATGTTGTAGGCGCGGCTTCCGGCGGGATCGGTGAAGCCCTCCACCGTCACCAGAGCGTTCGGATAGTACTCACGAACGACCGCCGCGAACTTGTCCAGCACCGGGGTGTCCGTCGAGCGCAGGTCCGCCTTGTCGTAATCGAAATGGACCGGCACGTCGAAGGCGATCATGCCTTCCATCTTCTGGACCGTGACGTTGAACTTGTCCTGGAGGTCGTTCAGTTGCGTCTGCAGCTGGTCGACGCGGCCGGACACCTGGTCGATCCGGTTGCCCAACGCCTGATCCCCCGACTCCATCTGCTGCCGCACGCTGGCGATTTCAGCCTGCACGTCCTTCTTCTTCGCGTATCCGCACGCCGTGGCCAGACCTGTGAGCGCCACCACGCCGACTCCCACGATCCGCATCATCGCGTGTCGTTTCAACATCGGTTGATCCTCCTGTAGGTGTCGTCTGGAGCGCATCACGTCCCGCCAAGGGTCGGATGCGCCGCGTCTGCCGTTGTGTGGGGCGGATGCAAGAGCCGTGCTCCGCTGGCCGGGACCCAACTTCGATCGGCTCGCCTCGCGCCGCAACCCCTCGCACCGGGATCGCCTCGCCCCCCCGCCGCGATTGCGGCCCACGGTTTGCGCTGAAGGGCATCTCGCACGAGTGAGAGCCAGAGGAGCGAGATGGACGGACGGCAGAGCGAGAAGTGGGGAGCAGCGACGACGCAGTTGCTGAACGCGATCGACCGGCAGATCTCGGCGCTCCGGGAGCACGAGAATCCGCCCTTCAACCAGGCGGTGCTGCTCCACCGCGCACGGATCGAGATCGAGCGGCTTTGGGCCGCCGAGCCGGACACACCGCGCGACGTCCCGCCGCGGAAGGATGAATCTCGCCGCGCGGTGCTGATCCTTCCGGGTGAGCGGCCGCGTCGACGGCGCAGGCGATCCCCGTGGCGCAGGCTGTTCGCGGAAGACGGCCCTGGAAGCGCACGCGCGTGGCTCGCAAGGCTCTCGGATGCGATCGCGCCGGCGGCCTTCGCCACCCCCTCCGGCGGCGAGCCGGCCGAGGCGTCGCGCGGCCGCTGATCCGGCCCTCGGCGCGGCGGCGTCCGCCGCACTCCAGCCGCCGCACGCCTCGGGCCATGGACACCGCACGCCTCGGGCCATGGACACCGCCCGCCTCGCCATGCGCGCCGCCCGCGTCGCTATGCACGCCGCACGTCTCGGGCATGGACGCCGCCCGACCGCCGCCCGGATCCACTTGCCCGCGGCCGCGGCCGCGGTCATGATTCGAGGCGCGCGGGGTTAGCTCAGCCGGTTCAGAGCGCTGCCCTTACAAGGCAGAGGTCGCAGGTTCGAATCCTGCACCCCGCACTCCCTCCTTCCCGACCCGCCGTCCCTCCTTCCCGACCCCGAAAACGCGACACGCGGCCGCCGGCCCCCGAACGGATACGGCGCGGAGGCAGCGTCGGACCCGGCGTGCGTCAGAGGATGATGGCGAGCGGGATGAGAACGACGTAGCCGAGGACGAGCAGCAGGGGCGCGAGCACGGTGGACGCGTTGGCGACGAGGATGTAGCCGAGCGTGATCGAGGCGAGCCCCGTGACGAGGAGGATCCAGTTGATGCGGGAGAACCGGAGCGAGGGCTGCCTCGCTCCGCGGCGTTTGAGGTCGCGTGCCATGTCGCGGAAGGTGACAGGATCGAGGACGATGGTCAAGCCGTGGGCGCGGGCGGCTCCTCGTCCTGCTCTTCCATCCAGAACGCCGGTTCATCGGGCGGTTCCGACTCACCGAGACGCCGCATTCGCAGGCGGTCGGTACGGCGGCGCCGCAGCCAGAGGACGAGCAGCAGGAGCGAGGCGAAGAACCAGAACACGGCCGCCTGCGAGAAGAAGAACGCCCAGCCGTAGCGTCGTCGAACGAAGCGGCGCCAATCCTCCTCGAACTGGCCGACGGTGACGCCGTAAGTGGCGCGCAGCGCGCCCTCCATGTCACCCCGCGCGCGCCAGCGCGCCAGGAAGTCCCGCATGCCGGGCGTGCCGCTCGCCTCGAGCAGATATTCGACGGCCGTCGCGGAGAGGAGATATGCGAGGCGGGCCCGCGCCTCCCCGCCGGGCCACGAGAGGTCCAGAGAGTCGAGCGGCGGCGCGCGGTGGAGCGCGAACGCCAGGCGGATCTGCCAGGCGGAGGCGGCGTCGAACTCGCCCGCCGCGACCTGGGCGTAACCCTCGTCGAACCAACGTGGCGGCGACGCAGGGGCGAGGAAGCGGTGCAGCGCGATGTGGGCGAGTTCGTGGCGCAGCGTCGAGCCGAGCGCGCCGATGTCGCCCCGACGGGATGCGTAAGCGGGAAGCACGATCCACTGCGACGCGGGGATCGCGACGCCCCCGGCCCACTCCGGCGCGCGTCCGCCGGTGAGCGCGTCGAAGGCGGCCGCGTCCGGGGCGAGCCAGACGACAACGCGCGTCGTATCGGTGAGCGGCCCGATCCCCGGCGGAGGGGGCGACGCCGCGGCCGCGTCCGCGAGGCGACGCGCCAGGACCGACTGCCGGGCCGTGAAGCGAAGTACGGCGGGCGGGGTCGTGGCGACCGGCATCGTCTGCGTGAGGGAGCCGAACGGCGGCGAATGTGGTCCCGTCGGTCGCGGCACCGGGGCGGCGGCCTGCCGGACCCCGAGCGCGGAGAGTGTACCGCGCGCGCCGGGCACGATCGCGACGGCGGCCACGGTGACGGCCGCGGCCAGGAGCCGGCGGCAGAGCCGGCGCTGCTCGCCTGCCATGCGGGCTCAGGGACGGCCGTGGGGGAAGCGCGCCGCCCGCGCAGCGCGCGCGGCAAGGGCGGCGGCGATCGTCTCGAGCCGCAGCACGGCACGGGCCGCGGCGCGCGCCGCCTTCGGCATGCCAAAGACGACGGCGGTCGACTCGTCCTCCGCGATCGTCCAGCCGCCGGCCCGCCGCACGGCCTCGAGCCCGATCGCGCCATCTCGGCCCATGCCGGTGAGCACGACGCCGACGGCGCGAGGACCGTAGCACGCGGCCAGGGTGCGCAGCAGGGGATCGGCGGCCGGTCGCACGCCGCCGCGCGGGGGGCCGTCCTCGAGCCGGAATCGTGCCTCGCCGTCGTCGCGCCGCAGCACGAGGTGCCGTCCGCCGGGGGCGACGTGGATGTGGCCCGCGCGAGGCGGCTCGCCGTCCTCGGCCTCCGCCGCGGTGAGCGGCCCGACTTCGGCGAGGCGCGCCGCGAAGGAGCGCGTGAACGACGCCGGCATGTGCTGCACCACCACGACCGAGCCCGCGAAGTCGGCGGGGAGCCGGGCCGCGAGCCGGAGCAGGGCGCGCGGCCCGCCCGTGGAGGCCGCGACGCCCACCACGATCGCCGGCGGCCTGTCCAGCGCGCGGCGCGGCGGACGCCCCGTCGCCGGCGGCTCCTCCGCTGCCGGCGCGGCCAGCGAAGTGACGCGGGCGAGCGAGGCGGCGCGGAGCGCGGCGAGAAGGCGCACCTGCAGCGCCGCCGCGTCGCCGCCATCCTTCAGGACGTAGTCGACGGCGCCGAGCTCGAGCGCGCGCAGCGTCGGCGTGGCGCCGTCGTGCGCGTGGGCCGAGAGCACGACGACCGGGCGGGGCGCCTCGCTCATGATGTAGGCGAGCGCATCGAGGCCGCCCAGCTCGGGCATCTCGAGGTCGAGGGTGATCAGGTCCGGCGCGGCGTCGTGGACGCGGCGAATCGCCTCGTAGCCGTTGGCCGCGGTGGCGACGACGCGGAACTCGGCGCTGGCGTCGATGGCGCCACGCACCATCGCTCGCACGAGTGGGCTGTCGTCCACGACGAGGACCGACGCGGGGCCCTCACGCTCGCCTCGGGCGTCGTTCGCGCTCATCGCTTCCTGTAGATCCGCTCCCGCGGATGGGCCGCGAGAAACTGCCGCAGGGCGCCGTCGAAGAGCGTCTCGGCCTTGCCCAGGACGAGGAAGCCGCCGGGCGCTAGCGCGGCGTGGAAGCGCTCGAAGAGTCGCCGCTGGACCGGCCGCTCGAGATAGATGAGGAGGTTGCGGCAGAGAATGAGGTGGACGTCGCGCGGAAAAGGCATCGTGAGCAGGTCCTCCGCGCGGAATTCGACCGATTCGCGCGCCGCCGGATCCAGACGGAACGGTGGACCTCCCGAGAACCACCGCGCTCGTCGCTCCGCATCGGTGTCGGCAAACGCCGGGTCGCCGTACTCGGCGGTGCGGGCGCGCTGAAGCGCGTCCTCCGCGATGTCGGTCGCCATGATGCGGAGCCGGCCGGCGAGCCCTGGATCGCCATACGTGTCGGCGACCTCGCGCGCGACGATCGCCAGCGAATACGGTTCCTCGCCCGCCGCCGAACCGGCGCTCCACGCGAGCACTTCACCGCTCACCGTCTCGAACAGCTCCGGAACGACGCTGGAGGCGATCACGTCCCACACCTCCGGATTCCGGAAGAACTTGCTCACGTTGATCATCATGGCGCGAACGAGGCGTTCGCGCTCCTCGGGCTCGCGCTCGACGAGGCGCGTGTACTCTGCGTAGGTGCTGGCGCGGCGCGCGCGCATGCGTACGCCAATGCGGCGGCGGAGGCACCGTTCCTTGTAGTCGCCGCAGCGGACCCCGGTGGTGCGCTCGACGGCCTGACGCAGGCCTTCGAGCTCCGCGAGCTCCGCGGCGTCGATGTCGCCGTAGGCCAGGCGCAGCACGCCCTCCAGCGCTACCGCGCCCGGTGCCGCAGTGGCGTCGTGGCCGCGCGCGTCGCCCCGCGCGTCGCCCCGCGGGCCGCCGTCCTCACCGGGCATGGCCGGCGACCTCGAGGTTCTTCCGCACGACGTCGTTGTCCGGGTTCAGCTCGAGCGCCCGCCGCCACGACGCGACGGCCGCCTCCGTCTCGCGCCGCTTGAAATGGAGGTTGCCGAGGCGAGCATACACGTCGTCGCCGAGGGCGGGAGCGAGGCGGACGGCGCGGCGGAAGTGGTCGAGCGCCTCCTCGTGCTGGCCGCGCCGGTAGGCGATGTCGCCCAGGTTCTTCTGCGCCTGCGGGAGCGCGGGGTCCTCTTCCGCGGCGCGTCGGTTCATGTTCTCCGCCTCGTCGAGGTCCCCCCGCCGCTCCGCGAGGCAGCCGGCGAGCACGAGGAGCGGGGAGCTGTCGGGGTGCCTCGAGAGCCCCTCCGCGACGACGGCGTCGGCGTCGGCGAGCCGGCCGCGCAGCGCGTGCGCAAGCGCGAGCGCGTGGAAATAGGCGGCGCCCGGGACGGCGGCGCCCAGACGCGAACGGTGCGCCCGCAAATCGTCCTCCGCGGCACGCGCGGCGCCGGAGCGCAGGTGGATGGACGCGCGCAGGAGCGGAACTTCAGGGCGCTCCGCGCCTCTTTCCTCCGCCTGGCCGAGGGCGAGCAGCGCCTCGGAATCGCGGCCGAGGCCCGCGAGCGCGACGGCGATATGGTAGAAAGCGAAGTAGGAGGGTCCGGTCGTCTCGACGATGCGCTTGAGGCGCCGCAGCGCCTCGATCCAGCGCCGCTCGTGCAGCGCGATGAGCGCGAGGTGGAGGCGCGCGACGCGATCCTCGGCGCGCAGGGTGAGGACGCGTTCGAACTCGCGGCGCGCGTCGACGTGGAGACCGCTGCGGAAGAACGCAACCCCGAGGTTGCGGTGCTCCTCGATCTCCGCCTCCCGCGCCCGCGGCAGGGGCGGGGCGGCGCGACGGCTGCTGCGGACTGCGAATCCCGCCTGCAGCAGCCCGTAGACCGCCTTGCCGACCTCGAACTCGACGAGCCCGCTCACATCCGCGACGTCGCGCAGCGTGCGGTGCCCGTCGACGAACGGGATGATCTGCCGCTGCGACTCGGTGAGCTCGACGTCCGCGCCGCGCAAGCGGTCGTGGTCGATGCGGAAGACGAGGTCGAGCGAAGGGATCTTCTTCTCGATCACGCTCCACTCGTCGACGCGTCGTGCTCCCTCCAGCAGGAGCGTCTCCGGATTGATCGCCACGAGGATGTCGGCGTCGTCCGGGCGCTCGTCCGATTCGAAGAAGAAGCTGCCGCGAGACCACGTGAACAGGTAGTAGATCGCCTCCTGGATCTGCAGGCGGATGAAGCGCTCGAGCTGGTCGCGCGTGATGCGGCTGCGTTCCAGGAGGATCTGACCGAGCCGCGCCTCCGGCCGCCGCCCCTGTTCCGCCACCGCATCCTGCAGCGTCGCGTGGTCGATGATGCCGGCGCCCACCAGCAGGTCCCCGAGCCGGTCGCGTCGATTGACGATGCGCGCGTACGTCACGCGTCCGCGGTCGAAATAGATCTGGCCGAAGTTGGAGCGATCGGTCACGGACAGGCAGCCGGTCTTGCCGCCGAGCGCCAGGAGCTGGCACACGTCCGCCAGACTCGCTTCCCGGAGGCTCCCCTTGATCGCCATCTCAGTCGACGTCCGCGAGGAGGATGTCCTCCATGTACGGCCACTCCCACACCACCTTCTCGCGGCTGCGGAACCACTCGTCCAGCCGGGCGCCTCCGCCGACCACCGCCGGCGCGGCCCCGCGCCCACCCTCGCCCGGCGCGCGACGCGAGGCAGGGTCCTTCGCCGTCGCCGCCGCGGAGCCGGCGCGAGGCGGTGATCCCGGGCCGGTCCGTGGGGCCGCCACGCGACCGGCGCCCGACGCCGCGGCACCGTCGGCGCGAACGCCCGGGTCGGGGGGCATCGCGGCCGCCCAGGCGGCGTCCACGGCGGTGTCGACCGGCTCCTCGACCTCGACCACGAGGCCGGCAGCGAGACGCGTTCTCAGTCGTTCATCCATGCCGACCAGACTCGCCGGCGGGGCCGCGGCGGAGAACACGAGCTGGCCGCCGCTGCGCTGCAGGGCGTCGAAGAGGTGGAAGAGCTCTTCCTGGGCCCGTTCGGTCCCCGCCAGCGCGTCGACGCGCTCGACGACCAGCACGCGGGCCCGGCGGTAGCGCTGGCGCCAGCTCTCCGCGCGGTTGTGCTCGAGGGAACGGATCAGCTCGGCCGCGAAGTTCGGTGCTTCGATGTACGCGAGTGGCAGATCCGGGTGCCGGCGCGCGATCTGCTTCGCGAGCGCGACGAGGAGCGCGCGCGACGCGGCGTCGTCGCTTGCGTGGACGAAGAGCGGATTGTAGCGCTCACCCGGCCTCTCCGCGACGGCGAGGGCGGCACGGGCGGCGAGGGATCCGGTGTCGAGGGCCGCTGCTTCCGGGCCGATCTCCGCGGGCGGCCCAGGCAGCGGAAGCATCCTCTCGCGCGCTTCCGCCAGCAGCTGCTCGGCCGCGGCGATGCGATCCGGGTCGCGCAGGATCTCGTGGCGCGCCAGCTCCGGCCCGTCGGGGTCGAGCGCCTGCAGCTCGCCCCCGACCTCGCGCAGGCGTTCGACGTCGCGCTCGAAGGCACGCACGAGCACCTCGACCTCGGCGAGCGGCAGCGCTTCCGGCAGCGCGTGCTCCAGCCGACGCGTGCGGTATCCCTCGGCCTCCCAGCGGAGGATGGCGTCGGCGAGCTGCTGCTCGCCCGGCGCCGGCGCGATCACCTGGGCGACGGCCTCGGTGATGTCGGCGATGAACGCGCCGAACTCATCGCCGGCGTCGCTGGCGCCGGCGGCGGCGGCGGGGCGGCCGAGCAGGTCGAAGACCTCGTCCGCCAGCACGCGGCGGTCCTCCAGCTCCTGCAGGGCGACGACGCGGTTGAGCGCGCCGTGCAGCTCGCGGACGTTGGTGAACGAGATGCGCGCGAGCGCTTCCGCGACGCCGTCCTCGAGGAGCTGCGTCGATTCGGCCGCCTTGCGCCGGATGATCGCGACGCGCGTCTCGTAGTCCGGCGCTCCCATGTCCACGATGAGGCCGCCCGAGAAGCGGGAGAGGAGGCGGTCGTCCAGGCCATCCATCTCCTGGGGCGGCCGGTCGCTGGCGAGCACGAGCTGGCCGCCGCGGGCGGAGAGCTCGTCCCAGGCGCGCAGCAGCTCCTCCTGCGTGCGATGCCTGCCCGCGAGAAACTGGACGTCGTCGAGGAGGAGCAGACCCGTCCCGGCGATGCGCGAGCGGAACGCGTCTCGATCGCCCGCCTCGATCGCCGCGGTGACGTCCTCCATCAACCGCTCGAGCGCGACGTAGCGGGTGCGGAGATCCGGGTGCGCGACCGCCGCCTGATTGCCGATCGCCGTCACCAGGTGCGTCTTCCCCAGGCCGGACGCGCTGTAGAGGAAGAGCGGGTTGTACGTCGTGCCCGGCACTTCCGCGACGCGGCGCGACGCCGCCGCGGCCAGGCGGTTCGCCGCGCCGACGACGAACGTCTCGAAAGTGAAGCGGGGGTCGAGCTCGTCGCTCACGGCCACCGGCCTCCGGACTCCGGCCCGTCGTACGGCAGCACCCGGCGCACGCCCGCCTCGAGGTCCCCCTCGAAGCTCCGCGCGTCCGCGCTCGGCCGCGCCACCCGGAACGCGGAGAGCGAGCGGATGCGCTCGGCGAGGCGCTCGTAGAAGAGCTGGGCCAGGCCGATCGACGAGTCGCGATCGAAGATCGCCACGAGGATTAGCTCGCCCGCCGGAACCGTGAGCGGCGCGAGCAGAAGATGCCGCTCCTCGCCGGCGTGATACGTGTTCAGCCAGCGCGGCCGGCCCGTGATGCGCGCGAGCATCCCCGCCGCAGCGTGCGCCGCCGCCGCGAGCGAAGCCACGTTCACGATCTGGAGGCGGCCGCGGAAGCCGTGTTGCGCCACGACCTGGCCGCTGCTGCTGACGAGCAGCGCCACGCGCACACGGCTCTCGCGGACGAACTCCGCGATCGGCTCCCGCACCGCTTCGACGACGAGCGGCAGATCGCTCTCTCTCACGACAGCGCCTCCATGGCGCGCCGCGCCTCTAGCCGCACCAGCCCGAGCGGCGCCCGGGCGTCGGCGAGGACGACGACGGCGAGGCCGCGCGGCGCCATGACGGCCACCAGCTGCCCGTGCTCGGAGACGACCTGGACCGCGCGCAGGCCACCCAGTCCCGGCGCTTCCGTGGCGCGCGCCGCGCGCCGCAGCAGCGATCCCGCGAGAGCGGCCAGGGCGCCTCCCTCGACGTCCGCCTGCAGCTCGCCGGCGACCGGCACGCCCGCCTCGCAGTCGATCACGAGCGCCCCCCGGACGCCTGGCACCCGCGTCAACCGGTCGAGCGACCCGCTGAATTCCCCGCTCATGCGTCTCCCTCCAGAAAACGGCGTCCGATCTCCGCCGCGCGCTGCGCCGTACGTCCCACCCACCCCGCCGGCGCGTCCGGCGCCACCGCCACGACGAGCACGTGACCGTCGTCGATCACGGTCGCGTCGAGCACGGCGCCCTCCGCCTCCATCACGAGGCGCTCCCAGCGTCCCATGCGCAGGTGCGCCGCGGCGCGGGCGGCTTCGTCGAGAGCGGGCCCCAGCACCGCGCCCAGCGCTTCCGCCGCGCCATCGCCATCGTCCAGCCGCCCCGCGACCACCAGCCCGTCCGCGTCGATCATCACCGCGCCCCGGAACGGGCGCTCCCGTGAGAGCGCCTCGAAGAGGCGCGTCGGATCCAGCGACGACGCCCGCGCCGCTGCGGATGCGCCCTCCGGCCCGGGCGGCGCCGCGGCTTCCGCGGCCGGCCCGAGCGGCACGGCTCGCTCCGGCGGGAATGCGCTCACCGGCGCCGGCGACGTCGCGGCTTCCAACGCCGGCGCCGGCCCCGCGGGCTCGACGTCGCGGCCGGCGGCGGCGGCTTCCCCGCCCTGCCGCTCCCGCAGGAGGGCCACGGCGCCCGCGACGGTGCGGTCGCCGGGTCTCAGGGAGAGGGCGCGCAGGAGGTGCTGCTCGGCGTCGTCGAGGTCACCCTGCTGGAGCGCGGAGAAGCCGAGCCCGCGGTGCGCCTCGAAGTTGTCCGGATCGAGCCGCGCGACGGTCGCCCATTCGTCGGCCGCCCGCTCGCGCTGGCCGGCGGCGAGGTGGAGGCGTCCGAGAAGCGCATGGGCGTCGACGTGGAGCGGGTGGTGGGCGAGGCCGCGCAGGCACACGCGAAGCGCAGCGTCGTGGCGGCCCTGGCGCATGTACACCTCCGCCAGGCGGATGAAGGAGGGCGCGCCCGGGTCGCGGGCGACCTCGTCGCTCCAGCGCTGGTAGTCGGTCGGGGATACGGTCGTCATGATTCGTCGGCCGAGGGGAGTTCCAGGACTTCGATGAGCGTGCGCACCGCCGCGAGTCCGCGCTCGACGTCGTCGCATTGCGGCTCGCCGGGCGCCAGTCGAAGGTACAGCCGCCACGCCGCCGCCGCCCGTGTGAAGTCGCCGATGCGCGTGGCGGCGCGGCCGAGGTGAAGGTGGCCGGCGGCGTCGAGCGGGTCCAGCGCCACGGAGCGCGCGAACGCTTCCGTCGCCGCACGCAGGCGCCCCTGGGCGGCGAGCGCGAGACCGGCGACGAGCGCCACCTCGGCGCGGTCCGGATGACTCGCCTCGAGCTCCTCCGCGAGCCGCTCGGCGCGCTCCCCTTCGCCGTGCGCGAGGAGCGTCTCCGCCTCCGCGAGACGGGCGCGCAGCGCGTGCTCCGGGATGCGGGAATGGCGCTCCTCCACCCGAACGACGCCGTTGCTGACGAGGCCGAAGACGATGCGGCCGACGTCGAACGTGCTGCGCCCGAGCTCCGCGGCGATGCGCGCGATGTCGCGTTCGCCGTCGATCTCCGCGAGGACCTCCCACTCCTCCGCGCGCAGCTCGAGCGGGCCGCCACGCGATACGTCGGCGGGTGCGAGCACCGGCACCGACTGCAGGCTCGGGATCCTGGACTCGAGGCGGCTCCACTCGTCGACACGGCGGGCGCCTTCCATGAGGAGCGACTCGACCGACAGGCGGACCGGCACGGCGCCGTGGAAGACGTCGGCGCGCTCCTCGAAGCGGAAGTGCCCCTCCTCCCAGCCGATCAGGTCGTGAACGGTCTCGGTGAGCTGGAACGCGAGCTGGCCGGCCAGATCGTTCTCCGCCACGCTGCCCATCTCCACCAGGATCTCGCTCAGGTGACGGTGCGGGTCGCGCCGCTGCAGCGCGAGCGCGCGCTCCAACTCCCGCTCCGTCAGCTTGCCGGAGCGGAGGAGCTGCTGGCCGAGGCGGCGGCCGGAACGGCGCCGGCGCGCGAATACGATCCGTCCCCGCTCCAGGTGCAGCACGCCCTCGTCGTTCTCGCGCTCCGAGCGCACGGTGAGCACACCGGTCTTGCCGGCGAGCTCCAGGAGCTGAAGCACGTCCTGCAGGCTCAGCTCGCGCAGCGGTCCTTCGATCGGCATCGGTCAGGCGTCCTCCGCCGCGGCGTCCGCACCATCGTCCGCGGTGCCCGCCGCGGCCCGCGTCGCGCGCCGCCGCGCGACCGCTGCCGCGTCCGCTCGCCCCGCGCGGTCGAGGACGCGCGCCAGCTCGCCGAGTGCGCGGGCCGAGTGAGGGTCCGCGATGAGCACATCCGAGAGCGCTTCGATCGCGCGCGCGTGGTTGCCCCGCGCGGACTCCAGTCGGGAGAGCGCCAGCCCGGCATCGGTGTAGCCGGGCAGGAGCGACAGCGCGGTCTCGAAGTGCGCCGCGGCTTCCGCCTCGCGGCCGCCCGACGCCAGGACGCGGCCCAGCCCCGTGTGCGCCGCGGGGCTTTCCGGGTCCAGATCGAGCGCCGTCGCGAACGCCCGGCCCGCTGCCGCGGCATCGCCCGCCGCCCTGTGCCCTTCACCCAGCGCCGCCCACGCCGCGGCGTCGTCTCCGGCGAGGGCCACCGCCCGCTCCAGCGACGTCGCCGCCTCCGCGCCCGCGCCCGCGGCGAGCAGGGATTCGCCGAGGAGGCGGTGCGCGGAGGCGTCCGCGGGATCCAGGCGCGTGAGACGGAGCGCGGCGTCGCGCGCGGCGCCCACCTCGCCCAGCACGATCGAGCACCGCGCGAGCCCGCGCAGCGCGCGGCGGAGCGAGTCCGAGTCCAGGCCCGCCACCAATTCGCGCTCGAGAACGTGCCGGAAGCGCTCGGCCGCCCCGGCCGCTTCGCCCCGCGCGAGGAGCGCCTCGCCGAGGAGGAGCAGCGGCCGGACGTCGTGCGGGCTCACGGCAAGCGCCTCGGCCGCCAGCTCCGCTGCGCGCTCCGGCTGACCGCGCGCGAGCGCTGCCTCGGCCGCCTCGAGCGTCGGCGCCGATGGCGCCGACGGCTCGATCTCCGGCGCTGCAATCGGGATCCGCTCGTGTTGAAGCTCGATCAGCAGCGTGAAAGGGCCAGCACGCGCGGCCGCGTCCCGCAGGCCGAAGGCGGAGTCGACGCAGCGCGGGTCGATGCGCCGCGCCCGCGCGATCGCGTTGCGCGCTTCGGCGACGCGGCCCGCCTGCACCAGCGCGCCGCCGAGATCCAGCCACGCAGAAGCGTCCACCGTCGCGCCGTCTGCCGCGCGGCGGTAGGCGCGCACGGCCGCCTCGGCGCTGCCGCGGCGGACGAGCAGCAGCCCCAGGTTGCGCCACGCCTCCGGCGGCGAGTCGTCTTCGGCAGCGGCCGCGAGAAACGCCTCCTCCGCGCCCGCGGCGTCGCCTGCGTGGTGCAGCGCGACGCCAAGGTTGTTGCGTGCCGGGAGACACGCGCGATCCAACTCGAGTGCGCGGGCGTAGGCGCGGCGCGCGGAAGCCACGTCGCCGAGCAGGTGGGCGGCGACGCCGCTGTCGTTCCACAGGCTCGGGTCGCGGCGGCCCGCGGCGAGCAGCCGGCCGCACAGCTCCGCGGCGGCGGCCGCCTCGCCCCGAAGGAGTGCAAGCTCCACCTGAGCCCGGCCCACCAGCGCCGGATCCTCGCCTCGCTCCAGCGCCAGGCGAAGCTCCCGCTCCGCCTCGTCGCGCAGACCCCGTCGCCACAGCGCGACCGCCAGGTTGTAGTGGGCGAGGTGCCCCTGGCGAGGAGCCGCCGGGGCGCGTCCGCCGACCAGCTCGTCGAAGCGGGCCGCGCTGTAGCGGTCGAGGGAGAGGTTCGCCTCCGCCCGCGCGAAGCTCGGATTCAGCTCGGCGGCGCGGGCCGAGGCGGCCCGCGCGCTCTCCACATCGCCGAGGTCGCCGCAGACGAACGCGAGGAGGAGGAACGCCTGCGCCGCGGCCGGATCGAGGTGTACGGCACGCTCGAGCGCGACGCGCGCCGCCGCGGTCTGGCCGCGGTTGTACAGAATCTCGCCGGTCTGCAGCGCCACGGCTGCGCTCTCCGGTGCGAGCCGCGCCGCCTCCTCCAGGTGGGTCAGCGCGCGCTCCAGGTCGCCCGTCTCCCGCTCCGCGCGCGCGAGCAGGAGGCGCACGCCCATGTCGCGCGGAGCGGCGTCGCGGAGCGCGGCGAGCTCGTGGACCGCCGCGGCGGCGTCGCCGGTGTGCAGATGGGCGAGCGCGAGACGGCGCCGCGCCGCGAGGTCGAGCGGATCCGCATCGAGGCGCGCCCGCAGCTCACCGACGAGCTCGACGAAGTGACCCGTCTGGAAGTAGGCAACCTGCAGGTTGCGCCGCGCGACCTGCATGGAGGGATCGATCTCGAGGGCGTGCTCGAAGCGCTCGATCGCCTCCTCGACCATCCCCTTCTGGTAGTAGACGACGCCCAGATTGTTGTGGGCGCCGGCGTCGTAGGTCGGAACACGGCGGGCGAGCCCGCGCAGCAGCTCGATCTCGGACGGCGAGCCCGGCGGCGTCCGCCGGGCGCGGACCGGCCGCTCCTCGGCCATCGCCCACGGCGTTCCCGTGGACCCGGCGCCCTCCACCCCTTCCCGCGCGCGAGGATCGGCCAAGGTGTTCTCCCGGCTCACGCCAGCCGCAGGGCTTTGAGGATCACCTGCAGCGAGATCGGATCGGGAACGAGCACGAAGTGGCCCGTGAGCTGCTCGCTGTCCTCGCCCATGAAGAAGTCCGTGTCGATACAGAGCACGACCTCTTCGACCTGAGCGCCCAGATCGAAATCACCGCTCGTCAGCACCGTGCCGGCGGCATCGATGGCGAGCCCCGGCACCGACGTCAGCAGCAGCATCCCCAGGAAATCCGAGAGCGCGTTCAGATACGCGCCCGTCACGATGTTGCCCACCTCCATCAGTGCCGATCGCTCGATCTCGCCGAAGCCGCTGGGGAAGACGACGTCGTGGCCGAGCAGGATGGCGGCGATGCGCGACGCCGTGCGCCCCGGAAAGATCTGCAGCGCGTGACCGGTCAGGTCGCCCAGCATCTGCAGCGCCACGGCCGCGATCTTCTCGTCCGGGTCCCCCACGAGCCCCGGCACCTCCTCGAGCGTCACCATGCGCATGCGCGGGACGCGAACCATGATGCGCCGCGACGTGAGCTGCGACAGCGCGGTCGCGGCGTGACCGGCGCCGACCGTCGCCACTTCCCGCAGACCGTCGAGCTGCAGCGCGCCGAGCTCGCGGATGTCCATGCGCCCTCCCCTATTCCAGGCTCAGCGGATCGAGCACCAGCGCCGGCCGCCCGTCCGCCAGAACCGTCACTCCGCCGAACACCGGCAGCGTGCCGGCCGGCGGGTCGAAGCCCTTGAGCACGATCCTCTCCCTGCCGAGTAGCGCGTCCACCGCGAGCGCACGCCGGCCCAAGCCGCCGGAGACGACCGCGGCGGCGCGCTCGACCGGCTCTTCGCGCCCGGCCAGGATCCGCCCGAGCCGCAGCAGCAGGATCTCCTCCCCGCGCAGCCGCAACCGCTCCGCCCCCCCCTCCTCTGGCCCCGCCCCACCGCCGACGACCGACCCCGCATCGAGATATACGACCTCCTCGACGTGCGCCAGCGGGAGCATGTACTCGTCGTCCGCGACGCGCACGCGGAGCGCGGCGGCGAGGGCCACCGTCAACGGCACCGAGAGCGAGAAGCACGTCCCCTCGCCCGCGCGCGTCTCCAGCTCCAGCCATCCGCCCACCCTGCGCACGCGGTCCGTCACGAGGTCGAGGCCGACGCCACGGCCGGAGATCTCGCTGACCCGATCCGCCGTCGAGAGGCCGGGGCGCGTGAGCAGCCGCAACAGCTCGCCGCCGCCGCATACGTGCTCGCCATCGCGCAGGAGCCCGAGCGTGCGCGCGCGCTCCTCGACCCGCTCGGCCGCGATGCCGCGGCCGTCGTCGCGAACGCGAATGACGACGCGCCGCGACCGCTCCCGCGTCGCCTCGATGACCACGGACCCGGCATCCGGCTTCCCTGCGGCCCCGCGCTCCTCGGGCGGCTCGATCCCATGGTCGACCGCGTTGCGCACGAGGTGCAGAAGCGGGTCCGCGATCGCGTCGACGATCTCGCGGTCCAGCGCGACGTCGGCGCCGGAGACCGTCAGCTCGACCCGCTTGCCGAGGCGCCGCGCCGTGTCCCTGACGAAGCGGGGCAGCCGTTCGAAGGCCTCCGTGAGTGGCACGAGGCGCGCCCGCAGCACGCTCTCCTGCAACGCCGACACCTGGCGGGCGAGGCGCTCCACCACGTCCGCGACCGCGCCCTCCTCCCCCGCCAGCGCCCGCAGCCGCTCCTGCACCCCGAGCAGCTCGGCCACACCCTCGCTCAGCTCGTCGAGCACCGAGAGCGCGACCCGCACCGAGCGCGTCTCCGCCGGCACCGGTGCGCTCCCGCGCTCGACCTCGAGCGACTCGACGTCGCTCTCGGCGCGCACCGCCGCGCGCACCGCCTCCGGATCCGCGCCGCCACCGAGGAAGACGCGCAACCGTCCCTCGAACGATTCGTCCAGCGCCGCCGGCTCGGTGCCGAGCACGGGCGCCACCGCCGCGAGGCGACGCAGCACGATCATCGCCCGCGCGAGCTTGAATGCGACGTCGTCGCGCAGGCGCACCGTCGCGATCACCGTCGTTCCGGCGGGAACCGGATCCTCGCGCCCGCCCTCCGCGGCCGGCGGCCGTCGCGGGCCGCGCCGCGGAGCGTCCACGAGCGCCGGCCGCGCCGGCTCGGTGACGGCGGCGGTGCGGGCGACGCTCCGGTCGCCGAGCTCCCCGTCGCCTTCCCGCTCGATCGAGCGGTCGACCGCTCGCTCCAGCGCGTCGGCCAGCTCGAGCAGGCGGTCGATCGTCTCCGCCGAGGCCGCGCCGGCGTCCGCTCGCAGCGCGTCGAGCCGGTCCTCCAGCCGGTGCGCGGCGTCCACGACGTCGGCGAAGCCCATGACGGCGGCCATCCCCTTCAGCGTGTGCGCCGCGCGGAACGCCGGCTCGAGCGCGGCCCCGCCACCCTCCCGTTCCAGGTCGAGCAACGCCCGGCCGAGGGCGGCGACGTGGCCGCGCGCCTCGTCGGCGTACAGCGCGTGGTAGCCGGCAGCACGCATGGCGCCGGTCAGGCGAGCACGCGCTGGACGGCTTCGAGGACGCGCGACGGCTGGAACGGCTTGACGACGAAGTCCTTCGCGCCTGCCTGAACCGCCTCCACCACGAGCGCCTGCTGCCCCATCGCGCTGCACATCAGGATGCGGGCGTCGGGGAACTCGTCGATGATCGCGCGCACGGCGTCGATGCCGCCCATGTCCGGCATCACGATGTCCATCGTGACGAAGTCCGGCTGCAGCTCGCGAAAGCGGTCGACCGCTTCCGCCCCCGTCGCCGCCTCTCCCACCACCGCGAAGCCGGCTCGGCGCAGGATGTCGCCGAGCATCGTGCGCATGAAGATGGCGTCGTCACAGATCAGTACGCTTCGTTCCATCGGTTCCTCGAGTCCGGGACGTTCGAGAGGCGACCGGTCAGGGCTCGCCGAGCACCGTCGCGAGCAGCCACGTCGGGTCGACCACCACCGCGTCCTGCGGCGGCGTCTCCGCGAAGCAGACGATGCGACCCACGCGCATTCCGGCGAGTCCGTCGCCCCACTGCACCAGGACGATGCGATGGTCAGCGGCCGCGGTCGCCGGCGCGGCGCCGGTCAGCGGCCCGAGATCGACGACGGGCGCCACGCGACCGCGCACGCCGATCAGGCCGACCACAGCCGCCACACTGCCCGGCAGACGCGTGTACGGCTGCGGTGGCAGGATCTGGCGAACCCCGCGGAGCGGGAGCGCGAAGCGGCGATCCTCGCAGGCGCAGACGATCCAGTCCGGGGCCGCGCGCCGTTCTTCCGCTGGCGGCGCGGCCGCTGTATCGGACCGCAATTCCAGCCTTCCTGTGCGGGAAATCGGGGAGGGACGTCGAATTTACCGGACCGACGAGGCCGCGGTCAACGGTCGCCGGCCCGCGACGGACGGAGGCGCGCGACGCTTCAACGGTCCTCCGTGGGCGTCGACGTGGTGCGCGCCCACTCCGCCGCCGCGGCCAGGTCGGCGGGCAGGGGCGCCTCGAAGACGAGCGGCTCACCGGTGGTCGGGTGGTGGAAGCGCAGCCGCCACGCGTGCAGGAACTGCCGTGGTACGCGCCGCTCGAGCTCGCGCGCCCACGCCCGTGCGGGTCCGCTGATCCCGCGCGCACCGCCGCCGCCGTAAGCGGGATCCGCCACGACGGGATGGCCCACGTGGGCGAGGTGGACGCGGATCTGGTGGGTGCGCCCCGTCTCCAGCTCGGCGCGCAGCAGGTCGGCCGCGAGCCACCGCTCCAGCCGGCTGAACTGCGTCACCGCGCGCCGGCCTCCCTCCACGACCCCCATCCGCTTGCGGTCCCCGCGCGAGCGCCCGACCGGCGCGTCGACGCTGAGCCGCTCGCCGTCCAGATGACCCCAGCACGCCGCGAGATAGGTCCGCTTCACCTCGCGTCGCCTGAGCTGCGCGGAGAGACGGCGGTGCGCGCGATCGTTCTTCGCCACGATCAGGAGCCCCGAGGTGTCGCGGTCGAGGCGATGGACGATGCCGGGTCGCGCCACGCCCCCGATTCCGGAAAGGTCGTCGAGATGGTGCAGCAGTGCGTTGACCAGCGTACCGGAGGGATGGCCGGGGGCCGGATGGACCACGAGGCCGGCGGGCTTCTCCACCACGGCGATGTCCTCGTCCTGGAAGAGGAAGCGCAGGGGAATCGCCTCCGCGGCGACGCCCGCCGCCCGGGTCGGAGGGACCCGCACTTCGATGACGTCGCCTTCGGCCAGGCGCTCGCTCTTGCGCGGCGCGCGACCGTTCAGCCGGACGCAGTCCTCCGCCAGGAGCTGCGCGACGCGCGCGCGCGAGAGCTCCGGGAGGCGCGCCGCCACGTGGCGGTCGATGCGCTCGCCCGCGCCGGCGGCATCCACCCGCAGCGTCGTCGACTCCGGCTCAGCCGGCACCGACATCGCCGCGGCGATCCTCCTTCCAGAGCGAGAGCGCGAGGAAGATCGCGCCGATCGTCACGGCGACGTCCGCCACGTTGAAGACGGGCCAGCGCAGCGTGCCGAGGCCCAGGTCGAGGAAGTCCACGACGCCGTGAACCGAGCGCACGCGGTCGGCGAGATTGCCGAGGGCGCCGCCGCAAATGAGCGCGATGGCGGCGAGCCGGACGCGATCCGTCGCGGGCGTGAACCAGTACATCGCGCCGAGCGCCACCAGCGCGATCAGAGACAGGACGAGGAAGATCAGCCGGCTGTACGGCCCGAGGTGGATGCCGAACGCGGCGCCGGGGTTGTAGATGTAGGTGAGACGCACGTAGTCGCCCACGAGGTTCACCTGCTGATAGAGGTGGAACGTGCGCTGCACGAACACCTTCGTGACGAAGTCGGTCACCACGACCGACAGCACGATCCCCAGGAACAGCGCGGCCTTGGAGCCGTTCAGGCTCCGCACCGCCTCACTGCGTACCACCGTTGCGTCCGCCACGTCGTTCTCTTCTCGTCTCACCGGTGCCGTTCACGCCCTGCCGATTCCGATCGTCGCGCGCAGACCGTCGACCTCCGCGCGCCGCACGTGCTCCGCGCCACCGCCGTCCCACTCCCCGCTCCCCACATGAAAGTCCCGGGCCAGCGTCTCGTGCGCGATCCGCTCGCCGTGCGCGCTCGCCGCCTCGCGGATCTCCGCATCGCCACCGATCACCAGCCGGATGCGGTCCTCCACCGCCAGACCCGCCTCGCGCCGCAGCATCTGCACGCGTTTCACGAGCTCGCGGGCCACCCCTTCGAGGCGCAGCGCATCGTCGATCGCGGGATCGAGCGCGACCGTATACCCCTCGTCGCTCTCGACGATCAGATCCCCGCGCGCCTCCTGCCGGACATCCACCTCCCCGGCCCCCAGCTCGATCTCCTCGCCGTCCACGCTCACGCGCAGCGGCTCGCCCGCGCGGAAGCGGGCCAGCGCTTCCGGCGGCAGCTCGCGCACCCGTGCGGCGACCTCCTTCATGCGCGCGCCGAGCCGCGGTCCGAGCGTGCGGAAGTTCGGCTGCGCACGCAACGTCACCAGCTCCGAGGCCGCGTCGAGCAGTGCGACCTCCTTGACGTTCAGCTCGTCGCGCAGCACCGCGAGTGCCTCCGGCCCCGGCCGCGCGCCGGGCGCCGGAACCGCGTAGAGCGTGCGCAGCGGCTGTCGCACGCGGATTCTCGCCTGCTCGCGGGCCGCGCGCCCGAGGCGCGCCATTACGCGCACCGCGCCCATCTCACGCTCGAGCGCCTCGTCGACGGCGTCTTCCGCCGAACGGGGGAAGCCGGCGAGATGCGCGCTCTCACCGCCCGTGAGCGCGCGGTGCAGCCAGTCGGCGTGAAACGGCGCGGCCGGGCCCAGCAGGCGCGCGACGGTCCGGAGCACCTCGTGCAGGGTGCCGAACGCGGCCCGCGAGTCGGCAACGTCGACGCTGCCCCAGAAACGGTCGCGGCTGCGCCGGACGTACCAGTTCGAGACGTCGTCGACCACGAAATCGGCGACGGCGCGGAAGGCGCGGGTGACGTCGTAGGCCTCGAGGTCGCGGCCGACGCCGGCGACGAGACGGTTCAGCCGTGAGACGATCCAGCGGTCGAGCGCCGGCCGCTCCGCGAGCGGCGGGACGGCGTCACCCGGCTGCCACCCCTCGAGGCTCGCGTACAGCGCGAAGAAACGATACGTGTTCGCGATCGTGTCGAAGACGCGGCGCGCCGCCTCTCCGAGGGCGTCCGGGTCGTAGCGCTTCGCGACCCAGGGCTGACTGCCCGTGATGAAGTACCAGCGGATTGCGTCCGCGCCGAAGCGCTCGATCGCGTCCCACGGGTCGACCGCGTTGCCACGCGACTTCGACATCTTCTGGCCCTCGGCGTCGAGGACCAGATCGTTGACGATCACGTGGCGGAAGGCGGGCCCCAGCTCGAGCAGCGTCGCGATCGCCAGCAGCGAATAGAACCAGCCGCGGGTCTGGTCGAGCCCCTCGCAGATGTAGTCGGCCGGGAAGTGGCGACGCCACGCGTCCTCGTTCTCGAACGGGTAGTGCCACTGCGCGTACGGCACGCTGCCGGAATCGAACCAGACATCGAGCACCTCCGGCGTGCGGCGCATCGTGCCGCCGCACTCGGCGCACCGCCACGTGAACTCGTCGATGCCCGGCTTGTGTGGATCGAACGGCTCCGGAAGCGGCCCCGCGCGATCCGCGAGCTCCGCGAAGGAGCCGACGACCTCGACGTGCGCGGCGTCGGCGTCGCACACCCAGATCGGCAGCGGCGTGCCCCAGTAGCGCTCGCGCGACAGCGCCCAGTCGACGTTGCCGGCGAGCCACTCCCCCATGCGCCCGGAGCCCACCTCCGGCGGGTGCCATTCGATCTGCGCGTTGTTGCGCAGCAGCGCCTCCCTGTACTCGGTCGTGCGGGCGTACCACGAATCGCGCGCCATATAGATGAGCGGGCTGTCGCAGCGCCAGCAGTGCGGGTAGGAGTGCGTCACCGTGCCCGCCCCGAAGAGCCGCCCGCGCTCCCGCAGGTCCTGGATCAGGACGGCGTCCGCGTCCTTCACGAACACACCGCCGACCAGCGGTACGTCCGCCTCGAAGCGGCCCGCGTCGTCGACCGGCCGCAACAGCGGCAGGTCGTGTCGCTGCCCCGCCGCGAAATCGTCCGACCCGAACGCGGGCGCGAGGTGCACGATCCCGGTGCCCTCATCCGGACTGACGAACTCCTCGGCGACGACCCGCCACGCCTGCTCCGCGCCTTCCGCCACCTCCACGATGTCGAAGGGGCGGCGGTAGCGCAGACCCACCAGATCCGCCGCCGAGTGCCGCGCGACGACACGCGCATCCTCGCCGAACAGCGCCGCCACTCGCGCCTCCGCCACGACGAGCCTGCGCCCGTCGACCTCGACCTCCGCGTAAGTGAGGTCCGGGTGCACCGCGAGCGCGACGTTGGACGGGATCGTCCACGGCGTCGTCGTCCACACGACGAATGCGCGACCATCCTCGCCGCCCTGGGCGTCCAGGATCGGCGCGAGGAAATGGACGGAAGGGTCCTCCACCTCCTGGTAGCCCTGGGCGACCTCGTGCGACGAGAGCGCCGTGCCGCAGCGCGGGCAGTACGCCACGCTCTTGTAGCCGCGGTAGATCAGGCCCTTGTCCGCGAGGCGCTTGAGGATCCACCAGACGGACTCGATGTACTCCGGCGCGAACGTGATGTACGGCCGCGAGTAGTCGAGCCAGTAGCCGATCCGCTCGGAGAGCCGCTCCCACTCCTCCTTGTACGTGAACACGCTCTCGCGGCACACCTCGTTGAAGCGCGCGACGCCCACCTCCTCGATCTCGCGCTTGCCGCTGATGCCGAGCTTGCGCTCCGCCTCGATCTCCACCGGCAGGCCGTGCGTGTCCCACCCCGCGATGCGCGTGACGTGGCGACCCTGCATGGCGCGGAAGCGGCACACGACGTCCTTCAGCGTACGGCTGAGCACGTGGTGGATGCCCGGGCGGCCGTTCGCCGTCGGGGGACCCTCGAAGAAGACGAACTCCTCGGCTCCCTCCGTCGCCTCGAGCGTACGGCGGAAGAGGTCCTCCTCCCGCCACCACTCGAGCGTCTCGGCCTCGAGCGCACCCGCGCTCGCGGGATATTCCGGATACTTCATCGGTTCCGTCCGCATCCGCGTCCCTGCCCGTGCCGCGCCACGGCGCCGCCGTCGCGCCGCATCACGGCGCCGCCTCCTCGCCGTCCATCCGCTCCAGCACCCGCTCCATGAGCCGCGTCAGCCGCGGCTCCGCCTCGCCCGCGACCCGCAGGATCGTGGCGAGCTCGACCGGCGCGAGCGCGTCCGGCAGGCACGCATCCGTGACGATGCTCACGCCCAGCACGCGCATCCCCATGTGGCGGGCGGCGATCACCTCCGGCACCGTGCTCATGCCGACGAGGTCCGCGCCGAGCGCGCGCAGCATGCGGTACTCCGCCCGCGTCTCGAGGTTCGGTCCCGTCACGGCGACGTAGACGCCGCGTCGCAGAGGGATCCTTTCGTCCAGCGCGACGCGCTCCGCCAGCGCCTTCAACCCCGCGTCGTACGGCTCCGACATGTCCGGGAAGCGAGGTCCCAGCTCGTCCAGATTCTCCCCCACCAGCGGGTTGTCGCCGAGCAGGTTGATGTGGTCCTCGATCAGCACGAGATCGCCCGGCGACCAGAGCGGGTTCATCGCCCCGCCAGCGTTCGAGACCAGGAGCGTGCTCGCGCCGAGCAGCCGCATCACCCGCACCGGAAAGACCACCTGCCGCAGCGAGTATCCTTCGTAGCGATGGAAGCGGCCCTGCATCGCCACCACGCGACGCCCGCCCAGGTCGCCGAACAGCAGCCGTCCCGCGTGCGACTCCACCGTCGAGACGGGGAAGTGCGGCAGATCCGCGTACGGAAACGCCGTCTCCACCCGCATCCGCTCCGCCAGCGCTCCCAGCCCGGTCCCCAGGATCAGACCTACCTCCGGCTCGAAAGCCGTGCTCGCCCGCACGGTCGCGACCGCTTCGGCGAGCGCCGCGCGAGCCGCCGCCGCGCTGGGAGTCTCGCTCACGACGCCTCGGGCCCGGACGCCGCGGGCTGGACATCGGCGGAGCGGGCGAACACGTCCAGCTCCGCGAGCTCGCGCTCCAGAAAGCGGCGGTAGCTCTCGGCGAACTGCTGCCGCCGCGCCTGCAGACGACGCAGCTCGTCCACCTCCCGCTCGCGCAGCCGCAGCGCCTCGCCGCGCGCGCGCTCCGCGTCCGCCTCCGCTTCGCGCCGCACGAGCTCGGCCTCCTTCGCCGCCTGCTGTCGCACCTGCTCCCGCACCTCCTGCGCCGTCACCAGCGCCTCGGTCAACGCTTTCTCGCGCTCCCGGTACTCCGCTACCTGCTCCTCCAGATGCGCGTCCCGCTCGCTTACCGTTCTCGCCTCCCGCACCAGCTCCTCGAGACGCTCCGCGACGAGATCGAGGAACTGGTCCACCGCGGCCGTGTCGTAGCCGCGAACCGCACGGCGGAAGTCGCCCTTCTTCTTCCGCACGTCGATCGGCGTCAGGTCGATCATCTCGTTCGCTCCCCGAAGAGGACCGTTCCCAGTCGCACCATCGTGCTCCCCTCCTCGATCGCGATCTCGAAATCGCCCGACATCCCCATCGACAGGTGCCGGGCCGCCAAGCCGGAGTGCACCCGCCCGCAGCGCTCGAAGATCCTGCGGGCGCCGGCGAACGTCCGACGAATCACGCCTTCATCCTCCGTCAGCGGCGCCATCGTCATGATCCCTTCCACCGCGATGCCGGGAAGGGAGACGATCTCAGCCACCGCGTCCGCGGCCTCCTCGCCGAAGCCGCCCTTGCTCTCCTCGCCGGACACGTTCACCTGCACGAGCGTCCGGATCGTCCTCTGCGCCCGCTCCGCCTCCCGCGAGATCTCGCGCGCCAGCCGCAGCGAATCGACCGAGTGCACCAGGTCGAAGAGCTCGATCGCCTGCCGCACCTTGTTCCGCTGGAGATGGCCGATCAGGTGCCACTCGACCGCGTCCCGACCCACCGCCGCCACCTTCTCCGCCAGTTCCTGCACGCGGTTCTCGCCGCAGATCGGCAGACCCGCCCCGATCGCCGCCCGCACGGCCGCCGCCGGGTGGCCTTTCGTCACCGAGACGATCTCCACGACGTCGCCGCGCCGACCCGCCCGCTCCAGAGCGCGCGCAATCCGCTCGCGCACCTCCGGCAGGCTCCGCTCCAGCCGCTCCGCATACATGGCCGCCTATCTTACCCGCCCGCGACGGGCGGATCAACGCCGCGGGCAGCGGCTCGCGAAAAAAATGGAGGGGACCGGCTCGAGCCGGTCCCCTCCGCGACGGCGGGCGTCCGATTCGGTCAGCGCGTCCGGAACACGATCGGCAGCGTCACCCACACGGGGACCTTCTTGTCGCGGTTCAATGCGGGCGAGAAGCGCATGATGTCGGCGACCTGGATCGCCGCCTTGTCGAGCGCATCGTGGCCGCTCGACTGCTGCACCAGCGTCTTCTGCACGTGACCGTTGGCGTCGATGAAGAACCACACGTTCACCGTGCCACCGATCCCGGCGTCGCGCAGCAGCGGCGGGTAGAACTTCTCCAGCGCCGCGGACACCTCCGGTCGGTTCTTCAACTCCGGGCGCACCGTGAACGGCGTGAACGTCGGAGCCTTGGCCAGGTCCGCCTTGCCCGCGTTCGCCGACGGCGGCGGCGGCAGGTTCGAGACCGGATTGTTCTCGAACGTCGTCGGCGCGATCGTGATGTCATCCTTGATGTCCGCGTCCGCCGAAACGACCGGCGTGGCCGGCCGCTGAATCGCCTGCGGCGGCGGCGGAATCTTCACCTCAGGCGGCAGCTCGACGGACTTCAGCTCGTTGTTCGAGTACGAAACGTCCGCCGCCGTCATCTCGGGCCAGAAGGCGAAGAGCGCGAAGTGCACGACCACGGCGACGATCAGGCCGCCCCAGAACCAGTTTCCGAACCCCCGCTTGAAGCGGTCGTTGGCCGTCTCGTGAGAGATGCGGCCGCCGTCGGAACGCTGTGCCGTCATCGTCACCTCCTCTGTCGCTTGACGCGTTGCTCCAGGTTCGTAAAGAACATCAGCCGAACGGCGCCGGCCTTCTGGAGCTGCTCCTGTATCGAGTTCACGTAGTGATACGGGACATCCGAATCGGCGCGAAGCACGACGACCAAGTGCTGATTCTCTGCATATGCCGGGCCGACAATGTTAGACACCTGATCCGTCTGGATGTTCTGATCGTTGATGTAGATGCTGCCGTTCTTCTCGAGCCAGACGTTCAGCGTGTTCTTGCGCGGCTCGTCCAGTTTCTGCGTCGCCTCCGCTTGCGGGATTTCCAGCTTGCGCTGCTTCTCGCGTCGGAAGGTCGTGCTCACCATGAAGAAGATGAGCAGCAGGAACGCCATGTCCGCCAGCGACGAGGACGGGATCTCGCTGCTCGCCTTCGACTTCTTCTTGAGACCGGCACCCGAGATCATCGCTCACTGCTCCATCTGCTGGAGGGAGATCCGCACCGCGCCCGCCGACTGGAGCTGGTCGAGCACGTCGATCATCGTCTTGTAGGATGCATCCGGGTACGTCTTCACCGCCGCGATCAGCTCCGGATTGCGCGCCACTTCGAAGCGCCAGATCTCGCCGATGCCGTTCGGCTCCACGGTCTGGATCTGCGGGCTCTCGCCCCGCTTCACCTCGACCACGCCGTCGTCGCGGATCACGATGTGGAGCACGTTCTTCTGCGAAACCTTCACCTCCTGCTGAGACTCCGGCAGGACGATGGAGAGCCCCTTCTGCTCGTCGAAGACGGTCGTCACGAGGAAGAAGATCAGCAGCAGGAACGCGATGTCCGCCATCGACGACGTCGGGATCTCCCCGGACGGACGCTCCTTCTTGCGAAACACGGCCATTGTCTCTCTCCTCCTAGACCTTCTCGAGACCGGGGCCGGGCTCGCCCGGCTCGGTGTCCTCGATCGAGGGAGCGATCGGCGCGGAGCCGCGGGGCCGCGGGGCGGCGCCTCCACCACCCGCCGCCCGCACGCGCGCTCCGCCACGCCTCGCCCAGACCAGGTTCAGCACCGCGCCGGTGCCCTCCTCCATGTCGACGATCAGCTTGTCGATCCGCGACACGAAGAAGTTGTAGGCGAGGTTCACCGGCACGGCGATGAGCAGGCCCGCCGCGGTGGTGATCAGGGCGATCTTGATGCCGCCGGCGACGAGCGACGCCTCCACCTGCCCCGCCTTCTCGATCGCGCCGAAGGCGTTGATCATGCCCGCGACGGTGCCGAGGAAGCCGAGCAGCGGCGCCACGTTCGACACCGTCGCCAGCAACGTCAGCCCGCGCTCGAGGAAGCCGAGCTCGATGCTGCCGGTCGCCTTGACCGCGGACTCGATCTCCTCGCTCTCGAGCGTGGGATCGTCGAGCCGGCGCAGGCCGGCATCGAGGATCGCGGCGACGGGTCCGGGCGTGGACTCCGTGATCGCGATCGCCTCGTCGAGCCGCCCCTCGGCGCCCAGCTCGGCGACGCGGCCGAGGAGCTCGCGGGAGCGCCGGTGCGCCGTCCACAGCGTGAACGCCTTGGCGATGATCACGCCGAGGGCGAGCAGCGAGCAGAGGACGAGCGGGTACATCATGATCCCGCCATCCGCAAACAGCTGCAGCAGCCGGTACTGATTCCCTTGCATTGACCCCTCGATCAGGAAGGAATCGAAAGATTGTCCAGGATACGAGGTATTCGGAAAATCTTAGGTACTGCATCGGGGCGTGTCAACGCCACGCGGCAATCCAGCGCGGCTCGTCCCGCTCCGGCCGGACGGTGGCTCCGATGAGCGCCTGGCGGAGCCGCTCCGCGCTCACGTCGCGCTCGATGCGGCCGCGCTCCGCGATCGAGATCTGCGCGGTCTCCTCGCTCACCACCAGCACGAGCGCGTCCGTCTCCTCCGAGAGGCCGATCGCGGCACGATGGCGGGTGCCGAGGCTCTTGTCCTCGATCGGCGACTGCGTCAGCGGCAGGATCACTCCTGCGGCGATGATCGTATCGGCCTCCACGACGACGGCGCCATCGTGGAGCGGGCCGTAGGGCGCGAAGATGCTGACGAGGATCTCCGCGGAGACGCGCGCCTGGATCGCGGTGCCGGTCTCGATGTACTCCTGGAGCCCCATCTCACGCTCCACGACGATGATCGCGCCGATCTTCGCGCGCGACAGGCGCTCGGCGGCCTCGATCAGCTCCTCGACGACGGCGGTCTCCTCCATCTTGTTGAACCAGCGAAGCATGCGACTCTGGCCGAGGCGGGCGAGCGCGCTGCGCAGCTCCGGCTGAAAGACGATGAGGGCGGCGATCGCGCCGTACTGGAACGCCTTCTCGAGAAGGACGCGGATCAGGTCGAGGTTCGCCAGCCGCGCCACGAAGTAGACCGCGGCGAGCACGACGAAACCGAAGAGCATCTGGATCGCGCGCGTACGCGCGAGAATGCGCAGGACGTAGTAGAAACCGACCGCGACGAGCGCGATCTGTACAATGTCCTTGAAGCCGGGGACGAGGAACGAGTAGCGCTGCAGGTCGTTCACGGCGCCCTCATCGCCTCGGCGACGGTGAGCGCGCGGCGGGCGGCGCGCACGTCGTGCACGCGGAAGAGTCGCGCGCCGCGCAGGAGCGCGACCACGCAGGCGGCGAGCGTCGGCTCGAGGCGCTGCTCCGGGGGCAGCCCGCCGGCCAGCTCTCCGACGAACCGCTTGCGCGACGGCCCCACCATCACGGGGCGGCCGAGCGCGACGATGCGGTCGAGCCGCGCGAGCAGTGCGGCACTGTGCTCCGTCCGCTTGGCGAAGCCGAGGCCGGGATCGAGGACGATCGCGTCGTCGGCTACGCCCGCGCGCCGCGCGCGCGAGAGCGCCGCGTCCAGCTCGAGCGCCACCTCCCCCACCGGATCCTCGCCGTACTCCGCGAGCGCGTAGCGCGCCATCGTCGCGACGTCGCCGCGCGAGTGCATCAGCACGAGCCCCGCGCCCGCCTCCGCCACCGCCTCGCCCAGCGCCGGGTCGAGCCGCAGTCCCGACACGTCGTTCACCGCGGCGGCCCCCTCCGCGAGCGCCGCGCGCGCGACGCCCGCCTTCACCGTGTCCACCGACACCGGCATCGCGGGCCAGCGGCGGGCGATCTCACGCAACGCCGGCACCACCCTGCCGAGTTCCTCCGCCTCGGAGACCGGAGCGGCGCCGGGCCGCGTCGATTCGCCGCCGAGGTCCAGCACGTCCGCGCCTTCCTCGACGAGCTGCGCGGCGCGCCGCACGGCCGCTTCGCGGTCGGCGGCGCGCGAGCCGGACCAGAACGAGTCGGGCGTCGCGTTGATGATCCCGACGACGAGCGGGCGCGCCAGGGAAAGCGCGCCCGCTGCGGTCCACCATTCCGGGCCGGCGGAGGTCGAGGCCGGCGGCGCGGCGCCGGCGGCGGCGTCCGCGACGGGGTCGGTCCCCGTCCTCACGACGCGTCCGGCTTCGTCTCTGTGCGGGGGACGCCGGCCGCCTCGTGGTCGGAGCCGCGCCCCTCGCGCGCCTTCGCATCCTCCCGCTTGCCGGCCCCGCCCACGGCGACGAGCGCGCCCCCATCGTCGTCAGCCGGGCGCGTCGGCTCGTGCGGCAGCTTCGCCGTCTTGTCGACCTGCGGCGGCAGCTCCTCGCCGCGGTCGAGCTGATAGATCTCATCGCGATCGAGCGTCTCGCGGACGAGGAGCGTCGTCGCGATCTTCTCGAGCAGGTCGCGGTTCGCCTCGAGCGTCGCCGCGGCCTGGCCGTACGCCTCGTCCAGCAGCCGCTTCACCTCGGAGTCGACGGTCTGGGCGGTCTGCTCGGAGATCTCGCGCCGCTGGACGAGCTCGCGTCCGATGAAGACCTCCTGCTCGGCGTCGCCGACCGCCATCGGTCCCACGGCGGCGCTCATGCCGAACTGCGTCACCATGCGTCGCGCCATGTCCGTGGCGCGCTCGATGTCGTTGCCGGCGCCGGTCGTGATCTTCTCCGCACCGAACTCCATCTCCTCCGCGGCGCGGCCGCCGAAGAGCATCGCGAGCCGTGCGAGGAGGTAGTCCTTCGAGTAGGAGTGGCGGTCCTCCTCCGGAATGGATGCGGTGATGCCGAGCGCGCGGCCGCGCGGCACGATGGTGATCTTGTGGAGCGGATCGAGGCCCGGCAGGCGCAGCGCGACCACCGCGTGCCCCGCCTCGTGGTACGCCGTGAGGCGCCGCTCCGCCTCCGTCAGCACCATGCTCTTCCGCTCGGCGCCGAGCATCACCTTGTCCTTCGCCTCTTCGAGGTCCGTCTGGAAGACGCGCTCCCGGTTGCGACGCGCGGCGAGGAGCGCGGCCTCGTTGACGAGGTTGGCGAGGTCGGCGCCGCTCATGCCGGGGGTGCCGCGGGCGAGGACCTCGACGTCTACGTCGTCGGCGAGCGGGATCTTGCGCAGGTGCACGCGCAGGATTCCCTCGCGGCCCTTCACGTCCGGTGCGTCGACCACGATCTGGCGATCGAAGCGGCCGGGGCGCAGCAGCGCCGGGTCGAGGACGTCCGGCCGGTTCGTGGCGGCGAGGAGGATCACGCCGTCGTTGGATTCGAACCCGTCCATCTCGACGAGGAGCTGGTTCAGCGTCTGCTCGCGTTCGTCGTGGCCGCCGCCGAGGCCGGCGCCGCGGTGGCGACCCACGGCGTCGATCTCGTCGATGAAGATGATGCAGGGCGCGTGCGCCTTGCCCTGCTCGAAGAGGTCGCGCACGCGGGAGGCGCCCACGCCGACGAACATCTCGACGAAGTCGGAGCCGGACATCGAGAAGAAGGGGCGGCCCGCTTCACCGGCAACCGCCTTGGCGAGCAGCGTCTTGCCGGTCCCAGGCGGTCCGACGAGCAACGCACCCTTCGGCAGGCGGCCGCCGAGACGGCTGAACTTCTGCGGGTCCTTCAGGAACTCGATGATCTCGCGCAGCTCCTCCTTCGCCTCGTCCGCGCCGGCGACGTCCGCGAACGTGACGCGGGGCGTGTCGCCCGTAAGGAGCTTCGCCTTCGACTTGCCGAACTGGAACGCTTTCGAGCCGCCGGCCTGCATCTGGCGCAGGAAGAAGACCCAGAGGCCGATGATGAGGAGCCACGGCAGTATGCTGATCAGGATGCTCCACCAGTTCTGGCGGGGCTGCGCGGCGGCGATCGAGACGTGGTGGTCGTCCAGCTCGCGGAGGAACGCATCGCCGCCCTCGAAGGGGAGACGGCTCGTGAAACGCGTCGCCTGCGACTGATCGATGGTCACCGGCGCGCGGAACACGCCTTCGACGTCCTGGGCGTCGATGGTGACCATCTTGATGTTGTCGTTGCGGAGGAACTGCAGCATCTGGGAGTAGTTGATCTGCGGCGCGCTCGCTTCGTGCGGCGCCATCACTTGGCGCAGGAAGACGAGCATCAGCACCAGCAGCACCCAGAAGGACGCAGTCCTCGAGATGCGGCTCCAGCGCGACGCCTGCGGTTTTCCTCGGTTGCCGTCGCGGTCAGGCATTTTCGAACCCTTCAAGACCGTCTGCCCTCAGAGGCTCGCGATGAACGGGAGGTTGCGAAAGTCCTCGCTGTGGTCGAGCCCGTACCCGATGAGGAACTCCCGTGGTGCATCGAACCCCACCCAGCGCGGTTCGATCCCAATGTCTTCGGCGACGTGCTTGTGCAGGAGCGCGCACAGCTCGAGGCTCGCCGGGCCGCGAGCGCGCAGCAGCGGCACCAGCCGCCGCAACGTGTTCCCGCTGTCGATGATGTCCTCGACCAGCAGCACGTGCCGGCCGTCGAGCGACGCCTCGGTGTCGTAGAGGAGCCGTACCTCGCCGCTGCTCACCGTACCGGAACCATAGCTGGAAGCGACAAGGAAGTCGACGTGGAGCGGCCGCTCGATCTGGCGCACCAGGTCGGCCAGGAAGATGAAGGACCCCTTCAGCAGGCCGAGCACGAGCAGCGGCTCGTCGGCCGGATAGGCGGCGCCAATGTCGCGGCCCATCGCCGCGACGCGGCCCGCGATGCGCTCCTCGTCGTAGACGATGCGCTTGAGCTGCTGGCCGCCCGTGCGGGCGAGGATCTGGGCGCTGTCAGGCATCGGTGATCGTCAGGTGTAGTGCGGGCTCGGCCGGCCCCGGTTCCGTGTCCCTTCGCTGCGCGATCCCTTCCACCCACAGGATGTCGCCGCCGCCGTCGGCGAGCACCGCCCGCCGCACGCGAGCGCGGCGACCGACGCGGCGCTCGACGAAGAGCTTCTTGAGCTTCTTTGTGCCACAAGGCAGAACGAGTCGGTCGCCCGCCCTCCACCCACGCAGCAGCAGAGGGAAGCGCACCGCCGCCGCGGCGATCGCGACATCACCGCCGCACGGCCCGGCCGCGAGAGACCAGCGCACGTGCAGCGCGCGGTCGACCAGCCGGGCGGTCCCCTCTCCGGCGGGCCCGGCAATGCACAGCGTGCGGCCGCTCGGCGCCGGTTCGTCGGCGACGTCGGCTCGACGGATCCGGAGCCGGTCGAACTCGCGTTCGAGGACGCAGCCGCCGGCGACCCGCAGCATCGTGCCGCTGGAGGCCGAGTTGATAAACGCCATGGCGGCGCGGGTTCCCGAACGGCCGGGAACGCTGCCCAGGCGAAGGAGGGCGCGCCGGACGAGCCGCGTTCGGACATGCGGATGATAGGAGAGCAGCAAGGGCCTCGCAAGCTCCAACGCGCCATCGCTTTGCGCGAGGACGAGCCCTTCCTCGAGGCGCCTCAGGAGCGCGTCCCACGCGGCTTGCGCCGCGCGCGCCTCCCGCCCGAGCGCGAGCACCTCCTCGTCGATCCGCGGCGCGAGGGCCCGCAGCCGCGGCAGGATGTCGTGGCGGATGCGGTTGCGCGCGAACCTCGTCTCCCCGTTCGACGGATCCTCGCGCCAGGCAAGGTGCCCGGCCCGCGCGTGCGCGACGATCTCGGCGCGCCGGAACGGAAGCAGCGGCCGCACCACGCCTCCGCGCCGCGCCGGGATCCCCCTCATGCCCCGCACGCCGGTCCCGCGCGCGAGGCGGAAGAGAATCGTCTCCACCTGATCGTCCGCGTGGTGGGCGGTTGCGATGCGCGCCGCGCCCGCGCCGGCCGCCGCACGCCGCAGGAAGCGGTAGCGCACCTCGCGCGCCGCGGCCTCCGAGGCGGGCGGAGCCGCGGCCGCCGCGGAGACGAGGGGCACGCTCCACTCCGCGCACAGGGCGGCGACCCATCCGGCGTCGGCTGCGCTCCCGTCACGCATGCGGTGGTCGAAGTGCGCGGCGGCGAGACGAAGGCCGAACGTGGGCGCCGCATCGCGCAGCAGATGCAGCAGTGTCACCGAGTCGACGCCGCCGGAGAGCGCGACGAGGACGGTGTCGCCCGGCCGCAACAGCGCGGAACATCGAAGATGGGTCTGGAAACGACGCGACAGGCCGCGAGCTTCCTCCCCTCCCCCGACCGCCGGGGCACGCGCGGCGCGCGCGGCCACGCGCCTCAAACGCGACGCGGCCGGCCCCGCGCCGGGGCCGGCCGCGTCCGCTTCCGGGCCGGTGCTGGAGCCGCCGCCATCACTCCTGCCGGGCCTCCGGGGCCGAGCCGCCGCCCACCTCCGGGGCCGAGCCGCCGCCCACCTCGGGGACCGAGCTGCCGGCGACCGCGCCGCCCTCGGCCGGCACCGGCCGGCGTGGCGCGTGGTGCCGCCACTCGTACCACGGCACGTAGGGCGCGGCGGGATCGAGCGAGGCACGGTCGCCGATGCCGCGGCGCTCGCGCTCGGCGCGCAGCCGGTCCGCGGGAACGATCTCCCCGCGCTCGACTGCGTCCGCGTGCGCGCCCGGCGGTGTCCCGGCCGCCGGAATGCCCCAGCCCTCCTCGAAGGACGCGTCGTAGGTCGCCATCTTCCACCTCGGCGAAAAAGGCCGCTTCGCGCGATCGGCTGACGTGGCAGGGGGGCGCGCGTGTAACGACAGGGGAAAAGTAGCAAGTTCTATTCCCCCGAGGAAGTCTCTCGCGCGGCGGCGCCGGGCGGCAGCGGCCGGCCGTCGCGCTCGTGGAGGACGGCGGCGAGACGGTCCGGTCGATCGGTGATGATGCCGTCGACGCCCCAATCGAGGAGCCGGTGCATCGCCGCTGCGTCGTTGACGGTCCAGATGGCGATCTGGGCGCCGTGACGGTGGAGCTCCCGCACGAAGCGGGGCGTGACGAGGCGGAGCGCGCCCGCCCGCTCCGGCACCTGGCACGCGTCGAAGCGGGGCCGCACCCAGCGGGCGAGGTGGAGCCTGTGGACGACGTAGAAAGCGCGCACCGCTTCCGTGGGCGCGCTACGCAGACCGGGATAGTCGCGCAGCTCGGAGAGGAAGGCCGCGTGCTCGCCGGCGGGCAGCACCCGATCGAATGCGTCGTGACGGCGGATCACATCGAGCAGCGGCCGCTGCGCCGCGGCCGTCTTCAACTCCACGATCAGCGGCGTGTCCGGGACGGCCTCGAGCACCTCGTCGAAGGTGGGCACGCGGACCCCGCGCCCGCGGTACGGGTGGTCGTCGCCGCCTTCCGGCGAGAAGCGGTGGCCGGCGTCGAGCTGGCGGAGGCGGGAGAGGGTGAAGCTGGCGACGTCGCCCGTACCATCCGTCGTGCGATCCACGCTCGGGTCGTGGATGACGACGCAGGCGCCGTCCGCGGTGACGCGAACGTCGAGCTCGATCGCGTCGGCCCGCCAGCGGTCGACGGCGGCGACGAACGCCTGCAGCGTGTTCTCCGGCGCGAGCCCCGCGCCGCCCCGGTGCGCGATCAGTTGCGGCGGCGGCGGGAGTCGGATCACTCCTCGCCGCCGGAGGTGGAGAGCTCGAGGCGATCAATGCGCTGGACGGGGATCGAGTGGAGGCGATAGAGGACGAGGTCGAAGAGCCGCTCGGCGGCCTGCCGCTCGAAGACGTGCTCCGGCTCGGTGGCGTCATCGCGCTCGACGCGGCGCTCCGCGAGGAAGAGCAGGATGTCCTCGACGACCTGCGGCCGAGGCGTCGGCGGAGCGGGCGAGTCGGGGCGCACCTCGCTCAGGAGAAGGCCGTCGACGAGCGCGAGGAAGCCCGGAAAGGTGAGCTCCACGAGCTCGCTGCCGCCCTCGCGCTCCTCCGCGGTGAGCGCCTCCCACGCGAGCTCGTTCCAGAAGAGCTCCTCCGCCTCCTCGAGGAGGAAGCGGCGGCGGTCTTCCGGCACCTGCGCGGCGCGGGGCGGCGGCAGTGGACGACCGAGCAGCCGCTCGAGTCTCGCGCGCCTGCGGGCCACGTATTGCTCCGCTCGTCGCCTCAATGAGCCGCGCTCGATCATGCCGGTCGGGGTGAAGGTGGCTTCGGGCGGGCAACATAGGCTGGCCGTGGCGGCGAGGCAAACGCGAGCGGGCGGGCAGCGCGAGTGGGCAGCGCGAGCGGGCGGAGCGGGCGGGCAGCGCGAGTGGGCAGCGCGAGCGGGCGGAGCGGGCGCTGCGGAGTGGGCGCTGCGGAGTGGGCGCTGCGGAGTGGGCGCTGCGTCGCGCCTCAGGCCGCGACGTGAGGCCGCACCGCCGGCCGGCCGCGCTTGCGGCGGGCGGCGGCATCCCGTGGAGGCACCAGCATCAGCGCGCCCTTGAAGCGGCGCGCGAGCTGGCCCGGCACACCACAGAAGGCGACGCGGTCGCGGAAGGTGTAGGAGATGCTGCCGAGCGCGAGCAGGTCGGCCTCGTCCGCGGCGGCGATCTGGAGCAGGTGCGATACCGGCTCCCCCTCGATGACGGTGTCCTCGAGCTCGAGCCCGTCAGCATCGCCGATCGAGTCGCGCAGCCGCGCGAACTGAGCGGGCAGCGAGCCGACGTAGCAGTCCGTCCAACCCCACAGCGCGGCGGCGGGGAAGTCGAGACGCGGCATCACGTGGGTCAGGCGGATGCGACCCGAGGTGCCGACGAGCATCGCCGCGGCGCGGGCGACGGCCGCGCTGGAGCTTCCGAAATCGACGCCGACCACGGCGCGACGGGGCAGCTTCTGCAGCTCCGGCCCGACGAGCGCCACGGGCGACCGCGAGCCGCGCACGAGGGCGAGCAACTCGCCGCCGCAGGCGACGGACTCGATGCCGTTGCGGGGGACGAGGACGACGTCGGCACCCGTGCGGCCGGCGCTCTCCAGCGCGTCGGCGACGCCGCCCTCGACGGTGGCGATGCGCCACGCTTCGGCGGATGCGCCGAGGTCGTCGAGCTGGTGGCGGACGCGGTGCAGCATCTCGTCCTCCCGCGCGCGCGCCATTTCCGCGGCGTGCGGTAGGCTCGCGGCCATGCCGCTCGGGAGCGGAAGCGGCGCGAGCACGCCGAGGACACGTACCGTCGCGTCACGGTGGGCCGCGAGCTCGGCGGCGAGGCGAGCGACTCCGGCGCTCGCGGGACGCCCGTCGGTCACCGCCAGGACGCGCAGACTCATGATCGCGTTCTCCATGCACGGGGAGCGGCCGGCGAGGAACGCGCCTCCCCGGTCCAGCGAAGGAGCGACGGCTCGAGTGGGGACGGCGCGGCGCGGCTCGTGGAGCAAGCTAGCGAAGGCCCACGGGCGCGTGTGCAGGGAAAAGGCGGAAAGGATGTGGGACGAAGACGACGGCGCCGTGTGGGGAAGCACCCTACGCAGCGGCAGTCGTCGCGCCGCCGCGGCGCCGCCCGCCTACTCGGTGCCGCTGGCGGCGGGAAGCGTGAAGGAGAGCGTCGTTCCGACGCCGATCTCGCTCGACGCCTGGATGACGCCGCCGTGCGCCTCGACAATGCCGCGCGCGATCGCGAGACCGAGGCCGGCGCCCCGGCGGCCGCTGCTGCGCTTCCCCTGCCAGAAGCGGTCGAAGACGTGCTCGAGCTGCTCGGACGGAATGCCCGGTCCGCTGTCACGCACCAGGAAGCGGACCCAGCCGGTGCCCTCCACGCGCGCGGCGACCACGATCCGGCCGCCGGCGGGAGTGAACTTGACCGCATTGCCCAGCAGGTTCCCGAACACCTGCAGGAGGCGCTCGCGGTCTCCGCGCACCGGCGGCAGGTCCGGCGTCACCTCCTGTTCGAGCCCGATCATCGCTTCCGCGGCGATCGGCTCGATGCGCGTGACGGCATCCTTCACCAGCGTGGCCGCCGAGTGGCGATCCCATTCCAGCGAGAGCCGGCCGGATTCGATGCGCTGCACCTCGAGCAGGTCGTCGATCAGGCGCTGCATCTGCTCGGCCGAGACGCGGATGGTCTCCAGGTAATCCCAGGCGGCGCGCTCGCGGTCCTCGTCGGAGAGGTTGCGCAGGAGCAGACGCGTGCCGATGAAGATCGCGGCGAGCGGATTGCCCAGGTCGTGCGAGACGACCGAGAGCACCTCGTTGCGCGCCGTGATCGCCTGGCGCGCCTCGCGGTAGAGGCGGGCGTTGTCCAGCGCGAGCGCGGCGCGGCGCGCGAGCTCCTCGGCGAGGTCGACGTCGTCCTCGCCGTAGCGGGCGGCCGTGGCCGAGTAGAACGCGATCGCGCCCACGGTGCGGCCGCGGGCGACGAGCGGGACGGCGAGCATCGAGGCCATGCCGAGCGCATCGATAGCGCGGCGGTGCTCGGGCGACGTGCTCATCTCGTCGCGCACGGACTCGTCGATCCGGTCGAGGCGGACGGCGAGGCCCTGGTCGATCGCGGTGCGCGCCGGGTGCGGCACCTCGATCACGCGGTGCGCCTCCAGCACGCCGAGCTGCGCACGCTGCTCGGGGTCGGCGTGGGCGGCGTGCACGCGTCGTACGACGCCGTCCTCCTCGCGCAGATAGATCGCGCACCAGTCGCCGAGGTGGCCGAGGGCGACCGAGGCGACGCTCTGTAGAGTGGCGTCGTAATCGAGGGAAGCGGAGAGCAGCGAGCCGGCGGTGGCGAGCAGCCGCTGCCCCTCCTCGCGCCGCCGGCGCTGCGTGATGTCGCGCAGGACGACGGTGAAGATCCAGCGGTCCTCCACGTGGATCTTCGAGATCGCCGCTTCGGCCGGGAACTGCTCACCGTCGCGACGCCGCCCCACGATGTCGACGTCGCGGCGCTCGCCCATGCGGCGCGCGGCGACCGGCGCGTCCGCGAAGCCGGCAATGTGGCGCTCGTGGATGTCGCGGAATCGCTCCGGCAGGAGGATCGCGAGCGGCCGGCCGAGCACCTCGTCCGCGGCGTAGCCGAAGATCTGCTCGGCACCCGCGTTGAAGTCCGTGATGCGGTGCTTCTCGTTGATCGAGATGATCGCGTCGGTGGCGATGCCGATCATCCCCTTGAACTTCGCCCGCGTGAAGCGGAGGTCCGCCTCGATGCGGCGACGCCGGCGCACCAGCAGGAAGAGGGAAGCGAGGGCGATCGCAGCGAGCGCGAGGAGAGACCAGGGCGCCGCCGCGGGAAGGATGTCGATGCGAAGACCAGTGGGCACGAGGTGCGCCGCCCCGCCGCGCGGCAGCCGGCCAGGCCCGGCCGTGACGGCCGGAAATACGCGAAGGAGGAGTGGAAGCGACATCGCCGCGCAGAAGCTAGCGCGCGCGGACACGCCGCGCCACGGCGCCGTCGCGGCGCGGGCCGCGGCTATTCGCGCTTCAGCAATCCGCTCTGCAGCGCGAACCGGACGAGCTCGGAGCGGTGGTTGAGGCTCAGCTTCTCCATGATCCGCGACCGATAGGTGTCGACGGTCTTCGGCGAGATGAAGAGCTTCTCCCCGATCTCGCTGGAGGTGAACCCTTCGGCGGTCATGAGCATGACGTCGCGCTCGCGGTCGCTCAGCTTGTCGAGCGGATCCTCCTCCTTCGGCTGGCGCTTCACGCGATAGCCCTGGAGCAGCAGCTTGGCCGCGTTCGGGTAGAGGAAGACCTCGTCGCGGGCGACGGTCCGTATGGCGTTGATCAGGTCCTCGTCCGCGCTCGTCTTGCGTACGTACCCGCTGCCACCCGCCTCCAGCACCGGGAGCAAGTACTCCTCCTCGGAGTGCATCGTCAGGACCAGGACGCGGGTGCCCTGCTTCAACGCCACGATCTGCTTCGTCGCCTCGAGCCCGTCCAGCTCCGGCATCGACAGATCCATCACGACGATGTCCGGCTTCAACTGCTCCGAGCGCGCCACCGCCTCCTGCCCGGTCGAGGCCTCACCGACCACGCGAATGTCCGCCTCCGCGTCGAGCAACGCCTTCAATCCCGCGCGCAGCACCGCATGGTCGTCCGCAATCAGGATTCGAATCAGATCAGACATTGGCCACCGTCCCCGCGACTGGGATGTCCACCTCGATGCGAGTGCCGCGACCGGGCGCGCTGCGCACCTCGGTCCGCCCGGAAAGATATGCAGCCCGCTCCTGCATGCCCAGAATTCCGAGCCCTTCCCCACTCTTCGCCAGCACGGCGTCCAGGTCGAAGCCGTTGCCGTTGTCGCTGATCGACGCCTGCACCCGCTCGCCGGCACGACGCAGCGTCACGCTCGCGCGCGTCGCCGCCGCGTGCCGCGCCACGTTCGAAAGCGCCGCCTGGATGATCCGGTACAGCGCGAGCTCGCCCTCCTCGTTCAGCGCGTCGCCGATGTCCTCGATGTCGACGTCGACCTCGATGCCGGCGGTGTCGGCGACCATCGCGGCGTGCGAGTTCACCGCCGCGGCGAGGCCGAGCATCTCGAGCGCCGGCGGGCGCAGCCCCTGCGCGACGCTGCGCACCCGCTCCACGGCGACCGAGAGCTCCTCGCGCATCTCGTCGAGCACCCGCTGGCGGAGGCGCTCGTCGCCGCTGTTGCGCGCCAGGCGCACCCGCAGCATCAGCCCGGCCAGCGACTGCGCCGTCTCGTCGTGCAGCTCGCGCGCGATGCGCTTGCGCTCCTCTTCCGCGGCGCCGAGCGCGCGCGCCGCGATCTCGCGCAGGCGCAACCGGTAGGCGGCGATCCCGTCGAGCATCGCGTTGAACGTCGCGGCCAGACGCGAGAGGTTGCGGTCGGCCAGCGGCGACCCGGCGACGCGCGCGTCGAATTCGCCGGCGCCCACCCGCGCCGCCGTCGTCTCCAGCGCGCGCAGCGGCTGCAGCGCCACCCACACGATCACGGCGTTCACCACGACCGAGACAACGAGGGCGCCGGCCGCCAGCGCGACGAGCCACTCCACCTTGGGTCCCGTGCCGTGCTGGGCTCCGACCAGGAAGCCCGCGGCGGACGCGAGCAGCACGACCCCCGCGTTCGCGACCAGCACCTTCCAGAATAGCGGGATCGCGAGCAGCGGCCGGATCAAGCGCGCAAAGATGACGTCCTTCGTGGCTCCCTCCATCCGCCCGCTCACGAAGGGCCTTGCCCTCCGTGGAACGGCCGGGATATACATGAGCGCGCCCAAGCGGACCCCGGGCGCGTTGTCGCGTACGAATGATCCGCAGACGCCTCCCCCTTCGCAGTCGGGCACGTCCGGAATCGGTGTGGGGAAAATCCTGACGGCAAGAGCCGGACGCCGCCGCTTGTCGCAGCGGGGAGGATCGCGGACGGATCGGTCTTGGTCCATTACCTGCCACCGAAGACGGGCCACCGCCGTTCGGGCGCTCTCGGCAGGGGCCGGACCGACGGCCTCCGCGCGCCTCGCGCGGTGGACTCGAATGAGAGGGAGTGGCGATGAACGGAATCGCGAAATCGGACTGGGCTCTCGCGCTGAAGCGGTTCACGGACCGGAACGCCGGCTACCGTACGGCGCTGGAGATCGACGATCCGGCGCTGGGGGCGCAAGAACAGGAGCAGGGCTTCGAGCTGCGCGGCGTCGCCTACGACAGCCGCGACGACCGCGTCGAGATCATGCTCGGCCGGCTCGGCACGGTGGAATCGCACCTCACGCACACGATCACGCAGGCGGACGAGCTGGAGATCGAGTCCGATGCGGAGGGGCGCGACCGGTCGTTGCGGATCCGGCGCGGAGACGCGCAGACGCTGCTGCGCCTGGTACGGTCGTAGCGTCCGCCGGACGTAAAGACCGCCGGGCCACCATCGATTGGCGCATTCGCCGCGGCCCGACCGCGGAAGATGCCGCGCGCGACTTGCCCCGCCGCCGGGAGGGGACGAACTTCCGGCGCGCAGGCGCCGCGGCGTTTCTCATTTCGGCTCCCGGAGGGCGCGCGAGCGACGAGGGGGCCCGTCGGGATGGACGATGCAGGCAACGGGCAGAGAGGTGCCGGCGAGGATCACGTTGTTCGGATTCCCGGACAGGGAGGCGCGCGTGCACGTGGCCGCACGCTCCGGCGGCTGGCGGGCGGGACACGCGCTGCTCTGGCTGGGGCTCTGCTGGGCGCTCGTGCCGATCGTCGTCTTCATCCCACCGCACGTGCCGTGGGCGGCCGGGGCGTTCCTCACCGGCATCTACATGGCGCACCGCAAGGCGACGGAGGCGTACACCCTGCTCGATCTCCACGGCGAATGCCCGAAGTGCGGCGCGCCCCAGGTGATCGAGAGCGCGGTCAAGCTCAAGCGACCTCACCCGCTGACGTGCGAGCGGTGCCATCAGGACCTGCTGCTGCGAACCGACCCCGACCCCGCCTCCGAGGCGGAACGCAGCGCGGCGTGAGTCGCACGACGCGCGGATGCGCGTGACGCAGCCGTGAACTTCACGCTTCTCGCGTTCAGCTCGCTGCTGGCGATCGTCAATCCGCTGGCATCGGTGCCGCTCTATCTCGCGCTCACGGCGAGCTACACGGCGCGCCAGCGGCACAGGACGCTGTGGCGCGCGGTCGTGACGGGCACCATCATCCTCATCGCGTTCGCGACCTTCGGGACCGGCATTCTCAACTTCTTCGGCGTGACGACGCAGGCGTTCAAGATCGCCGGCGGCATTCTCTTCTTCTTCATCGGCTGGGACATGCTCGAGGCGAAACGCTCGCCTCGCGGCAAGGTGACGCCGGAGGAGGAGGTCGAGAGCGCCGCGAAGGAGGACATTGGCATCATTCCCCTCGGGATGCCCGGCCTCGTCGGACCCGGCGCGATCACGACGGTCATCGCGCTCGCCGGACAGCGCCCCGGCTTCGCCAACATCGGCGCCCTTCTGGCCGCGGTCGTGGCGGTGATGGTCGTGAGCGGCGTCGTGCTGCTCGGCGCGCCGCTGCTGCTCCGCACCTTCGGTCGCACCGGGCTGAACGTGATGACGCGGCTGATGGGGCTCCTGGTGATGGTGATCGGCGTTCAGTTCGTCATCGACGGCATCGGCGTCGTGGTGGCGGGGATGCGGACGTAGCGCGAGGAGGCGCCCGGGGGCTGCAAGAAAGGGCCGGCCCGCGACGGGCCGGCCCTTTCCTGCATGAGGTGTGGCGGTTTTCTCAGCCGAGACGCGCCACGTTCGCGGCGGCCGGACCCTTGGGGTTGTCCACGACGTCGAACTCGACGCGCTCGCCCTCGGCCAGGCTCTTGAAGCCCGTACCCTGGATGGCGGAGTGGTGGACGAAGCAGTCCTTGTCGCCGTTGTCGGGCGTGATGAAGCCGAAGCCCTTGGCGTCGTTGAACCACTTCACGGTTCCGGTGGTACGCATGCTGGCACTCCCTGGTTCATGGATCGTCGGGGTCCGGCATGTCCCGCACCAACCGACTCTTTGGGCGGGCCCCAATGCCCCCCGCCGTGGGCGCATCTCATGATCGGGTCGGAAAAAAAAAGAACCTGAGCGGAGCGCCCAGGTTTCGGTCACCTGCACCGGTCTTCTCGGCCAACGTGCCTGCAAAACCGCACCGCTAGCGCGACAGGGTAACATCGTGGCGCGGTTTCGTCAAGGAGGGCGCGGTCGGAGGCAGAGCTTGCTTGACGGCGTCGGGCGGCCGGTTCACGTTGCGGGGCCGGCGATCGGGCGGAGGTCGTCCGTCAGTCCGGGACGGCGGCGGGCGCTTGGCGGTCCGGCGCGGTGATCCGGTGGCCGCGGTGGCTCGGGTCTGCCTCCCGGAGCTCGAAACACACCCGAAACGACGGAAGACCATGATGAGAAGCTGGCTTCCTCTGGTGACGCTCGGCGCGGCGGCGGTCGCTCTTCCGGCGCGCGCGCAGCAGCCGATTCGAGGCTTCCCCTCGTCGATGGTGGGCGAAGAGGCGCGGCGGGAGGAGCAGGCACGCGCGGTTCCGTCCCCCGACACGTTGCGCGAGCAGCTGCGGATTCTGAGCGAGGAGCCGCACGAGGCGGGCACGGCGCGCTCGAAACACGTCGCGGAGCTGATCCTGGCGCGGTTCAGGTCGTACGGGCTGGAGGCGAAGATCGAGCCGCTGGAGGCGTTGATGCCACGGCCGGTGAAGCGGGTGCTGGAGCTGGTCACGCCCGGCAGCTACACCGCGGCGCTGAAGGAGCCGGCGATCGGGGAGGACAAGGACTCGGGGGACGCGAACCAGCTTCCGACGGCCAACTTCTACTCGGCGGACGGTGACGTGACGGCGCCGCTGGTGTTCGTGAACTACGGGATCCCGGAGGATTACGAGGTTCTGGACAGCCTGGGCGTGAGCGTGAAGGGCAAGATCGTGATCGCGAAGTACGGGCATTCATGGCGCGGCATCAAGCCGAAGGTCGCGGCGGAGCACGGGGCGGTGGGCTGCATCATCTATTCGGATCCGGAGGACGACGGCTACCGGGTGGACGACGTGTACCCGCAGGGGCCGATGCGGCCGTGGCAGGGCGTCCAGCGTGGCAGCGTGATGGACATGCCGACCTACCCGGGCGACCCGCTGTCGCCGGGCTTCGCCTCGGAGCCGGGGATGAAGCCGGGCGAGGGGCAGATGCTCGCGATATCGCGGGCGAAGACGATCATGAAGATTCCGGTGCTCCCGATCTCGTACGGCGATGCACAACACTTCCTGCAGGTGCTGGGCGGCAAGACGGTGCCGCGGCGGTGGGAGGGCGCGCTGCCGTTCACGTACCACGTCGGCGGCACGGACAGCGTGCAGGTGCACCTGGCGCTCGCCTTCGACTGGCAGGAACGGCCGCTGTACGACGTGATCGCGACGATCCCCGGGGCGCGCTCGCCGGACCAGTGGATTATCTACGGCAATCATCACGACGCGTGGGTGAACGGCGCGGAGGACCCGCTGTCGGGACAGGTCGCGCTGGGCGAGACGGCGCGCGCGCTCGGCACGCTGCTGGCGAGCGGCTGGCGGCCGGCGCGAACGATCGTGCTGGCGGCGTGGGACGGCGAGGAGTGGGGGCTGCTCGGCTCGACGGAGTGGGCGGAGAAGCACCAGGACGAGCTGAAGCAGAAGGGCGTCGTCTACCTGAACAGCGATACCAACGCGCGCGGTTGGCTGGGCATCTCGGGCTCGCACTCTCTGCAGGAGTTCGCGCGCCAGCTCGCGCGCGACATCCGCGATCCGGACTCCGGGAAGAGCGCGCTCGATGCGCGTCTGGAGCACACGCGCGACTCCGTCTACGCGATCGGCGCGCTCGGGTCTGGATCCGACTATACGGTGTATCTCGATTATCTCGGCCTCGCCTCGCTGAGCGCGTCCTACGGTGGCAAGCAGCAGGCCGGCATCTACCACTCGATCTACGACAGCTTCGACTTCTACACCCGTTTCCTCGATCCGACGTTCGCCTACGAAGCGACGGAGTCCAGGACGCTCGCGACCGCACTGCTCCGCCTCGCGGACGCGCCGGTGCTGCCGTTCGAGTTCACGCAGGCGGAGAAGACGTACCGCGACTATGCCGACGAGATCGCGAAGGAAGCGGCGAAGAAGCCGACGGTGAACGGGCTGGACCTCGGCGCCGTGTACACGGCGCTCGACCGCCTGAAGGCCGCGGCCACGCGCTACGAGGCGGTCTACGCGCGCACGGACGACCTCACGCCGCGGGAAGTGGGGCGGCGCTGGAAGGCGATCGCGGCGGCGAACCGGACGCTCTACCTGAGCGAACGGGCGCTGAGCGACGACGCCGGCCTGCCGAATCGCGACTGGTTCCGCCATCTGATCTACGCGCCCGGCTTCTACACCGGATACGGCGTGAAGACGATGCCGGGCATCCGGGAGGCGGTCGAGGACCGGCCGGACCTGGCGACGGCCAACGCGCAGGCACGGCGCGTCGCGGCCGCGCTGGACCGCTACGCCGGCGCGGTGGAGATGGCGGCGCAGCAGCTCGAGGCGGCGCTCCGGTGACACCGTCGGTTTGACACGCCGACGGCGCCCCCCTACTCTCGCGCACATGCTACGCTCGGTCCGAAGGACGAAGAGATGGGCGGCGGCGCCGCTGTTGGCGATCCTGATCGTCGCCAGCACCGTCTTCTCCATTCTGGACCGCGGTCTGTTCGGCAGGGGCGCGACCATCAGCGACGGCTCCGTCCCGCCACCCTCCGCGGTGGCGCACGACCACGACCTGTGTGTCGTGTTCCACGCCAATCCGGGCCTGCCGCAATCGCCCTCGCATCTGCGCGAGAGGACGACCGCGGCTGCGAGCGTACCACCCGCAGCACCCTTCACGCCCGCCTTCCGGGAGCGGAACCGCACCTGTCAGTCACGGGCTCCACCACTGGCCTGATCCGTCGCATGGCCCCCTTCGCGTCGCGGAGGGGTCAACGAAGGAACAGCCGGAGGAGAAACCCGTGCACGTCCTCAGAGGAGGGCGGCGCCTGCTCGTCGCAGTCGCGATGGCCATCGCGCCGCTGGTAACGCCCGCGCCGGGCGCGGGGCAGCAGCCCGTCCGCGTCGACTCGCTGCGCGATGAAGTGCGAATCCTGCGAGCCCAGCTCGACACTCTCAGAGCGATGATTCGGGCGATGGCGCCGCGAGCCGTGCCGGCGGCGCCGGAGGCGCCCGGGGCAACGCCGGCCGCGCCGGCGGCCGCGGCCGGCGCGGACACATCGAACGCGCTCGCGGCCCTGCGCGCGGCAGCCGCCGCCGCGGCCGGCACGGACACGACGGAGCTGAAGGCGCCGCAGTCGAACCCGAACGTCGAGTTCGTGGGCCGCCAGCGGAACCTGTCGGTCTTCAACCCGGAGATGAGCGTCACGGGCGATCTCTTCGCCGTCGTCAACTCCGACGACGCGTCGTCGGACAATTTCGTCCCGCGCGAGTTCGAGCTGGCGTTCCAGTCCAACCTGGATCCGTATTCGCGGGCGAAGATCTTCGCCAGTTATCACAACCCGGGGGCTGAGATCCTGCCATTTCCGGAGCCGGGACCGGGCGAGGGAAGCAGCACGGAGGTGGAGGAAGGATACGTCGAATGGGTGAACCTGCCGGGAGGCCTCGGCCTCACGGTTGGCAAGTTCCGGCAGCAGTTCGGCGTGCTGAACCGCTGGCATCCGCACGCGCTCCCCGGCCAGATGCTCCCCCTTCCCTACCTCGCGTTCTTCGGTGAGGAGGGGCTGGTACAGACCGGTGCATCGGTGCACTGGCTGCTGCCGATCCACGGCTTCGGAACGTACGAGGCGTGGGGTCAGCTCACGCGCAGCAGCGACGACGCGCTGTTCGGCGACTCGCACCGCCTGAGCGTCCTCGGCCACTTCAACGCCTTCTTTCCGCTCTCGCGCGCCAGCTACTTCGAGCTCGGGCTGTCCGCCGTGGGAGGATCGCATCGCGGCGCGCTGCCGGAGGAGGACTACGGTACGACCGTCTACGGTCTCAATTTTTCCTTCGATTGGCGACCGCCGAACCGGGCGCTCTATCGGGAGCTGACGGTGCGCGGCGGGGCGCTGGCGGACCGGCGCTCGCTGGACGCGGGCGCGACGGACGCGTGGGGCGGCTTCGTCATCGGCGAGTACAAGCTGGGGCAGCAGTGGATCGGCGGCGCGCGCTACGAATACACGCAGGACCCGGCGGACCCGGATCGCCACGCCAGGCTGTTCGCGCCGACACTGACGTGGTGGCAGAGCGAGTTCGTACGGGTGAGGGCGGAGTACGATTTCCTGGACAGGCCGGGAGGCCGCCTGAACCAGTTCCTCATCCAGACGACGTTCGCGATGGGGCCGCACAAGCACGAGACGTACTGAGCGCGCGGCGGCGCGACGGCGCCGCCGAAGAGACGGGAGCCCGAGAGGCTCCGCGTGGATCGAGCAAAGGAGTGACGGAAATGAGGTTCATCGGAGCATTGATGCTGGCGGGGATCGCCGCTGCGGGCGTTCCGGGCGCCGCGGCAGCGCGGTCGGCAGGGCCGCCGGCGATCGAGCGCGAAGCGCGCCTTCCGGGCGGCCTCGCCCCCAACGCGGCGGCCGCGGCGCCCGTGAAGGTGGTGGCGACGCTGCCGGTCTACGCGTCGATCGTGCGCGCGATCGGGGGTGACCAGGTCGACGTCGTATCGATCGCGGATCCGCACGAGGACTCGCACTTCGTGCGGCCGAAGCCGAGCTTCGCGGCGAAGCTGAGGCAGGCGGACATGTTCATCACGACGGGGCTCGACCTGGAGCTGTGGGCGCCGCCGCTGCTGGACAAGGCAAGCAACGCAAAGGTGTCCGAGGGCGGCGTCGGCTACGTCACGGCGTACACCGGGATCCATCTTCTCGACGTGCCCTCGGCCGCGGACCGCGCGGCAGGCGACATCCACATCTACGGCAATCCGCACGTCTACACGGATCCACTGAACGCGCTGCAGGTGGCGCGCAACATCACCACCGGACTGAAGCGCGTCGCACCGGACCGAGCGGCGGTCTGGGAGCGTGGGCTCGCCGCGTTCACGGACGCGGTCTACAAGCGCCTCTTCGGCGATGCGCTGGTGGGACTGCTCGGGGGCCCCACGCTCGAGAAGCTCTCGCGCTCCGGCAACTTCTACGATTTCCTGGGGAAGACGCCGTATCAGGGCAAGCCGCTGATCGACCGCCTCGGCGGCTGGCTCGGCACCGCGCAGGCGTTCCGCGGCAAGGACCTCATCTGCTACCACAAGAACTGGGCCTACTTCGAGGACCGTTTCGAGGTGAAGTGCGTGGACTACATCGAGGCGAAGCCGGGGATCCCGCCGACGCCGGGACACGTCGCGGACCTGATCCAGCTGATGAAGAAGCAGGGCATCCAGGTGATGATCGCCGCCACGTATTTCGGCCAGCAGAAGGTGGCGACGGTCGCCAACCGCGCGGGCGCGAAGTACGTGATGATGCCCATGGAGCCGGGCGACCAGCCCGGCGAAGGGACCTACTTCGACATGGTCGACCGCTGGGTGAACGGTCTGGCCACCGCCTTCCACTCGGTCAGCAGCCAGTAAGGGAAACGAGGAAGACCCATGCTCGACCTGTTCATCGTACCGTTCGCCGCGGCGCTCATCATCCTCGCCATGAACGCCTACTTCGGTATCCACGTCATCCGGCGCGGCGTCATCTTCGTCGACCTGGCGTTCGCGCAGATCGCCGCGGTCGGCAGCACGCTCGCGCTGCTCTTCGGCGCCGAGCCGGGCACGCCGCTCGCCTACCTGTTCGCCTTCGGCTTCACGCTCTTCGGCGCGCTGCTCTTCAGCTACACGCGCATGGAAAACTCGCGCGTGCCGCAGGAGGCGATCATCGGCATCAGCTACGTGGTCGCGTCCGCCGCCGTGATCCTGCTCGCGAGCTTCACGGCAGAGGGCGCCGAGCACATCAAGGAGACGCTCACCGGATCGCTGATCTGGGCGACGTGGCCGACGGTCCTCGAGCTGGGCGGCGTCTACGCCCTCGTCGCCCTCTTCCACTACGTCTTCCGACGGCCGCTTCTCGCAACGACGTTCGGCCCCGACACGGTGCGCAACGTCCGCCTCTGGGACTTCATCTTCTATCTGACGTTCGGCGTCGCCGTGACGTTCTCCGTCACGCTGGCGGGCGTGCTGATGATCTTCAGCACCCTGGTGATCCCGGCCGTGATCGCGTTCCTCTACGCGAGCCGCTTCGTGCCCGTGCTCCTGATCGCATGGCTCAGCGGCGCGATCGCGATCGCCGGGGGCCTGGTCGTGTCGTTCGTGTGGGACCTGACGACCGGGCCGCTGCTCGTCTGCGCGTTCGGCGTCACGCTCGTGCTCGCCGCTGCGCTGCGACCGCTCCTGACGCGCGGCGGCGGGACCGAGCGTCGTCCGGAAAGCTCGCGTCCACCGGCGGAGTCCGTGGCTTCGTGACCCGCGCGGTGCCCTGAACGCGGGGGCGACCTCCCGCTTCGGTCGCCCCACAGCCCGAATGCGCCGGCTGGCGGATTCCTCGAAGGCAGCGCCGATTACGTCCCCGGTCAGAACACATCGACGGATGAGGCGCTGCCCTCGATACCGCCCTTCGGGCCCGCGACCTGAGCCACGAGCCGCCGGCCCGGACGTATCCCTCAGACCCCCGTACCCCAGACCCCCCTCAGACCCCCGTACCCCAGACCCCCCTCAGACCCCCATACCCCAGACCCCCCGCAGACCCCCTCCCCAGACCCCAGACCGCTCTGCCCGACCGCCCTCCCAAACCCCCTCAGAACATATAGAACACCAGATACGCCGCCAGCAGAATCGCCACCCAGAGGACCATGCTCCCCGCCGGCCAGGTGCGGGCGAGCGTGCCCTGCGGACCATGGTGGCGCGACGCCCCCCGCACGAGCGAGCGCACACCCGCGACGGTGACGTCGCGGACGGCGTGGTCGGCGGCGGCGATGGCGCCGCCCACTGCGAAGACGAGGCGGGGTGCGAGGCGCCGGTAGAGCCAGTCGCTGTCGAGGTTGACGGAGCGCCGCTCGGGCGGGTAGAGACCGATGCGCATCAGCCAGAAGACGGAGAGCATCGCGAAGAGGAGCAGCTGCACCTGCTCGAGGACGTGGCCGGGTGCGTACGGCGTATAGTGGACCGGGAATGGGAGCAGGCGATAGAACGTCCCCGGAAGGACGCCCACGGCGATGCAGAGCGCGGCCGCGACCGCCATCGCCGCGCGCATGTTCCACGGCGCCGGCTCGACGCGGATGCCGGAGTCGTGACCGAAGAAGCCGAAGTAGGGGATCTTGATGCCCGCGTGCTCGACGACGCCGGCGGAAGCGAAGATGAGGGCGACCCACACCCAGTGGTGACCGGTCTCGACGGTGGCGGCGAGGATGAGCGATTTGCTGACGAAGCCGCTGAAGAGGGGGAAGGCGGAGATGGAGGCGGCGCCGACCATCGACATCGCGGCGGTGAACGGCATGCTCTTGTAGAGGCCGCCGAGCTCCGACCCCTTGATGGTGCCGGTGCGGTAGAGGACGGCGCCCATCGACATGAAGAGCAGGCCCTTGAAGATCACCTCGTTGAAGGCGTGGGCGACGGCGCCATCGACCGCCATGGCGCTGCCGATCCCGATGCCGACGACCATGAAGCCGATCTGGTTGATCATCGAGTAGCCGAGCACGCGGCGCAGGTCGTTCTCGATGACGGCGTAGAAGATCGGGAAGACGGTCATCACGGCGCCGATGTAGATGAGCGCCTCGGTGCCGGCGAAGACGCGGGCGAGCGCGTAGATGGCGACCTTCGTCGTGAACGCGCTGAGGAAGACGGTGCCGCTGACGGTCGCCTCCGGATACGCGTCGGTGAGCCAGTTGTGGAGCAGCGGGAAGGCGCACTTCGCGCCGATCGAGAGGAAGATCAGCCACGGTCCGACGCCGGACAGCGTCAGGTGCCGGAAGGCGAGGTCCCCGGTGTCGTGGAAGAGGACGAGCGCGCCGGCCAGGAAGCCGAGGCCGGCCACGACCTGAACCGCGAGGTAGCGCATCCCGGCGCGCAGTGAACGCTCCGTTCCGCGCGCCCACACGAGGAAGACGGAGGATACGCTCAGCAGCTCCCAGAAGACGAAGAACGTGAGCACGTCGCCAGCGAACACGGCGCCGAGCGCGCTGCCGGCGTACGCCAGCGCCGCGACGTGCTGCACCGTCGCCTTCTCCTCGCGCCGGATGTGGAGCGAGTAGAGCGCGCCGATGAACGCCGCGATGTGGAAGAGATAGCCGAAGAGGAGGCTGAGACGGTCGACGCGGAACGGGACCAGCGGGTAGCCGAGGAAGCGGACCGCGACGTGCGCGCCTGCGGCCGCGCCGATCAGGTTCAGGGCGCCGAGGACCGGGATCGCGACGAGGACCGCCGCACGCAGGCGTCCGCGCAGCACGGCGGCGAGGAGGGCGCCGGCGTAGAACAGCAGGAACGGCGGCGCGTCAATCCACATCGTAGTAATCCTCGTCCCGCATGACGAGCCGACGCAGGAGCTTGGCTCCGAAGACGAGCGCCGTGACGCCGACGAAGCCGTAGATCGCGTAGAAGCCCCAGAGCCGCTCCCACGGATCGACCACGTGGCGGTGGATCACGAAGTCGAGGACGAGCGAGAACAGCGCCACGAGCGCGAAGCCGCGCAGCAGCGCCGAGACGTTCGCGGCGTCGTCGAGGAAGCGTTTGCGGTCGTTCGTTTCGTTCATCGCCCCACCACGAGCTCCATCAGTCGCAGGAACGGACCGGGGAAGAAGAAGAGGAGCACCGTCACGGCTGCGGTGACGCAGAGCGCGAGCATCGACGGCCACGGCCCCTCGGCGCCGGCCGCGCCCTCGCCGCCGGCCGCGCTCTCGGCGCCCGCCTCCGCGCCGCCGCCCGCATGCTGCTCGGCGCCGCCCGCGCCCTGCTCGGCGGGAAGCGGCGTGCCGAAGAACGCGCGCACGGGCACCGCGAGCAGGTAGCCGACGTTGAGCAGCGAGCTGAGCAGGAGGACGACCAGGAGCGCGACCTGGTGCGCCTCGAGGGTCCCGAGCGCGAGGTACCACTTGCTCCACAGGCCGCCGGTCGGCGGTACGCCGACGACGCTCATCGCCCCGATGAAGAAGGCGCCGAAAGTGATCGGCATGCGGCGGCCGAGGCCGTTCATCTGGCTCACTTCGGTGCGGTGCGCCGCGACCATGATCACGCCCGCACAGAAGAAGAGCGTGATCTTGCCGAACGCGTGCATGACGATGTGGAGACCGCCGCCGACGATCCCCCAGCGGTTGGCGAGCATGGCGCCGAGGACGATGTAGGAGAGCTGGCTGATCGTGGAATAGGCGAGGCGTTCCTTCAGGTTGTCCTTGCCGAAGGCGACGAGGGAAGCGATCACGATCGTCGCCGCCGCCACGTACATCAGCCAGATGCTCGAGCCGAGGCGAGTGAGCAGGTCGATGCCGAAGATGTAGACGACGATCTTGAGGATCGTGAAGACGCCGGCCTTCACGACGGCCACGGCGTGCAGCAGCGCGCTCACCGGGGTCGGCGCCACCATGGCGGAGGGGAGCCAGCGGTGGAGCGGCATGACGGCGGCCTTGCCGACGCCGAAGACGTAGAGGCCGAGGAGCGCGGTGGTGGCCAGGGGCGACGCGTGGCCGTCGAGGATGCCGCCGCGGGTGAAGTCGAGGGTGCCGGCCACGACCCACGTCCACACGATCGCGAAGAGGAAGAAGCCGATCGAGGTGGTGAAGAGGATGCCGACGTAGATGCGCCCGGCGCGCTTCGCTTCCTCCGTCCCCTCATGAGTGACGAGCGGAATCGTGGCCAGCGTGAGCGCTTCGTAGAAGATGAACAGCGTGAGCAAGTTCGCGGCGAAGGCGATCCCCAGGGTGCACGCGATCGACGCGGCGAAGAAGGCGTAGAAGCGCGTCTGGTTCGCCTCCCGGTGGGCGCGCATGTAGCCGATCGCGTAGAGCGTCGTCAGGATCCAGAGCGAGCTGGCGACGAGGGCGAAGAGCACGCCCAGCGGCTCGATGGCGAGGGCAATGCGCAGGCCGGGGAACGGCTGGGCGAGGGTGAGGGGCGGGGGCGGCGCGGAGGCGAACGGGTAGATCCGCAGCACGACGCCGAAGAGCGCGCCGGCGGTGAGGAGCGACACGCCCTCGCGGGCGTTCGGCCAGCGGCCGACGGCGAGGACGGCGAGCGCGCCGAGGAGCGGCAGCGTGAGCGTCCACAGGGGGAGGACGGCGGCACTCACCGCGGGCCACCCATGAGGAGCGCAGCGGCGCGCGAGGCGACGCCGACGGTGAGGTGCGTGTTCACGCCGAAGTAGAGGTTGGCGAGGACGAGGAGCCAGGTCGGCACGAGCATGAGCGCGGGCGCCTCGGCGCGCACGGACGCTACGCCGGGCGGCGGGTCGCGGAAGTAGGCGGCTTCGACGACGCGCCAGACGTAGGCGACGGCGAGGAGCGACGTCGTCAGGATGAGGGCGACGACGAGCCACCAGCCGCGCTGGATGGCGGCGAGCACGAGGTACCACTTGCTGACGAAACCGACGGTGAGCGGCACGCCGACGAGGCTCGCGCCTCCGACGACGAGGGCGGCCGTCGTCCACGGCATGCGGCGCCCGAGGCCGTGGAGGTCGGCGAGGCGTGAGGAGCCGAGGCGATAGACGACGCACCCCATCGCCATGAAGAGGGCGCCCTTCATGAGCGCGTGGTTGAAGAGGTGCAGGATGCCGCCGGTGAGACCGGTGGTCGTGCCGATGCTGACGCCGAGGATGATGTAGCCGATCTGCGCCAGGCTCGAATAGGCGAGCATCCGCTTCACGTCGTCCTGGAAGATCGCGATCAGGGACGCGGTGATCATGGCGACGAGCGCGAGCGGCAGCAGGACGTGGTCGAGCCGCATCGCGCCGAACGAGAAGTCGAAGCCGAAGATGGTAAAGAAGAAGCGGAGCAGCATGTAGACGGCGACCTTCGTGGCGGTCGACGCGATGAAGGCGGTCACGGCCGAGGGCGCGTAGGTGTAGGCGTTGGGCAGCCAGAGGTGGAGCGGGAAGAGCGCGAGCTTGAGGCTGATGCCGACAGTGAGGAAGGCGAAAGCGACGACGATGGTTCGGTTGTCACCGAGCAGCGGCAGACGGTCGGCGAGGTCGGCCATGTTCAGCGTGCCGGTGACGGCGTACATGAGGCCGATGCCGATGACGATGAAGGTGGCGCCGATCGCGCCCATGATGAGGTAGCGGTACGCGGCCGTGAGCGCGCGCCGGTCGCGCCCCATGGCGACGAGCGAGTAGGCGGAGAGCGACGAGATCTCGAGGAAGACGAAGAGGTTGAAGACGTCGCCCGTGATCGTGATGCCGAGCAGTCCCGCGAGCGAGAGCAGGAACGCGGTATAGAAGAGCGGGATGCGACGGCGGTCGACCTCGCGCTCGACGCTGGGCCCGGCGAACGGCGTCACGATGGCGCCGATCGCGCCGACGAGGACGAGGACGAACGCGTTGAGCGGGTCGATGCGGTACTCGATGCCCCACGGCGGCGCCCACCCGCCGAGCGGGTACGAGATGGTGCCGTGGGTGAGGACGCGGTGCAGGAGGACGATGGCGATGGCGAAGACGAACCAGCTCGTCAGCACCGCCCAGATCCACGACCAGCGCGGGCGCCGGATGAGCGCCCCGGCGACGCCGGCCATGAGGGGCACGACGACCTGGAGCGGCGGCAGGTCCGTCGCCGTCACTGCTCGGACTCCAGGGCGTCGATCTCGTCCTCTTCGATGGTGCCGTACGCTTCCTTGATGCGGACGATGAGGGCGAGCGCGACGGCGGTGGTGGCGACGCCGACGACGATCGCCGTCAGCATCAGCACCATGGGTACCGGATTGGAGTACACGGGGTGGCCCTCGGTGACGATGGGGGCGGTGCCGCCGCGTACGCGACCCATGGTGATGTAGAAGATGATGACCGACGTCTGGAAGATGTTGAGGCCGATCACCTTCTTCACCAGGTTCCCGCGCGAGATCAGCACGTAGAAGCCGGCCATCATGAGGAAGATCACCACCCAGTAGTTGTAGAGCCCCAGGATGCGTGTCACTCCGCCTCCTCGCGGCCGACGAAGATGAAGAAGAGCGCCGTCATGACGCCGAAGACGGTGATGAAGACGCCGGTCTCGACGAGGAAGATGCCGAGGCGCTGACCACTCACCGGGTTCGGGCGCAGGACGTCGTAGTCGATGAAGTGGCCGCCGAGGAGCAGCGCGAGGAGCCCGGTCCCGGAGTAGATGAGGACGCCGAGCGCCGCGAAGAAGCGCAGCACCCGCATCGGCAGGACGCGGCGGGCGGTGTCGAGGCCGAAGACGAGCGCGTACAGGATGAAGGCGGCGGCGAAGATGACGCCACCCTGGAACCCTCCGCCCGGGCTGATGTCGCCGTGGAACTGGACGTAGAGCGCGAAGAGCAGGATCGGCGGCGTGAGGATCTTGGTCGCGACGCGCAGGATGACCTGGTCGCCCATGGCGCCGGCGCGAGCGCCCGTCGGGGCGTGCCGTTCGCCGTCCGCCGCGCCGTGCTCGGCGCGCGGATGCCGCTCGTCGCCGCCCACGTCGCTCACCCTTCCCCCTCCCCCTCCGCGCGTCGCGGCGGAACCGCTCCGGCCTCCTCCACTGCGGCGGACCCGTGCGGTGCGGCTGGCGCCGGCGCGGCACGGTGCCGAGCAGCAGCAGCACGCCGACGACGGCGGTGAAGATCACCGTCGTCTCGCCCATCGTGTCGTAGCCGCGATAGCTGGCGAGGACGGCGGTGACGATGTTGGGGACGCCGATCTCCTGTGGCGTCTTCTCGATGTAGCGCGGCGCGACGTGGAGATGGATCGGGTTGTCCGGCGCGCCATACGGGGGCAGGTCGAGGGAGCCGTAGATCAGGATCGCGCCGGTCACGAAGACGACGAGGAGCGGCAGGATGCGGGCGTGCTGCGGCTTCTTCTCGCGGCTGCCGACGAGGGCGAGGGTGCCGAGGAAGAGCACGGTGGAGATGCCGGCGCCCACCGCGGCCTCGGTGAACGCGACGTCGACGGCGTCCATGACGACCCACAGGCTGGCGGAAAGCAGGCTGTAGATGCCGGTGAGCATCACGACGGCGAAGAGGTTGCGCAGCCGCAGCGCGCCGAACGCGGTGACGGCGAGGAGCGCGAGGAGCGCGATGTCGACGGCGTGGTCCATCACGGGTCCGAAGCGGGCCGCCGGCGCCCGTCGTGGGTGAGGAGCGGCTGGACGCCACCCTGCAGCGCCGCGCGCGCGAGGGCGTGCGTGGACACCGGGCTGGTGAACCAGAGGAAGAGCAGGACGAGGATCAGCTTGACGGTCGCCTCGCTGAAGCCGCCCTGGAGCATCAGCCCGCCGAGGATCATGCCGGCGCCCAGCGTGTCGGTGATGCCGGACGCGTGCAAGCGGGCGAAGACATCCGGCAGGCGGAGGACGCCGATGCCGCCGATGAGGGCGAAGATGGAGCCGCCCATGAGGAGGATCCAGCTCAGGCCGTCGATCACGACGCGCATCAGATCTCTTCCCCGTGCGCGCGGCGGGAGCCGAGCCCGCCGAACTCGAAGAACTTGAGCACGGCGATGGTGCCGATGAAGTTCATGAGGGCGTAGATCAGGGCGATGTCCAGGAACTCGGGCCGGCCGTTGAGGAAGCCGAGCACGGCGATGATCAGGACGGTCTTGGTCCCGAACATGTTGAGCGCGAGGACGCGGTCGTAGACGGTCGGCCCGAGCAGGGCGCGGGTCATGGCGAGGGCCATCGTCAGCAGGATCGCCGCGCCGCTGGCGACGAACATCATGGCGCCCCCTCGAGGGCGGTGACGCGGCGATCCATCGGCCCCTCCTCCGTCCCATCGACGTAGACGGCCTTCAACGCGTGCACTTCGAGCGCCTCGTCGTCGATCGTCACGGTGATCGTGCCGGGCGTGAGCGTGATCGAGTTGGCGAAGATGAAGCGGCCGAGGTCCGTGCGCTGGGTGCCGCGGAAGCGGACGATGACCGGGTCGATCGGGAGCGCCGGATCGAGGATGACGCGCGCGACCATCACGTTCGACCTGACGATCTCCCAGAGGAGCCACGGCAGGTAGGTCAGCGCTCCGCGCGTGAGATGGATCGGCAATCCCTCCCGGTCCACGACGTCCATGCGGTGCGCGATGATGACCACCAGCACCACGGAGAAGACGCCGAAAGAGAGCAGGAGCGGCTCGAAATGGCCGGATAGAAGAAGCCAGAGCACCGCAAGCACGGCGCCCAGGCTCGCCAGTCTCACCACGGTCTATCCTCCTGCCGGAACGTGACCACGCCCGCCCGGGCAGGGCGCTGGCGGCCGTCGTCCGGACGCTTCTCGCTCAAGCTATGCCGTGAAGCGCACGCAATGTTGGGGCGCCTCGGCGACGACGCAAGAGGCGGCGGGACGCCGCCCGGCGCCTCAGCCGCCGCCCCCGCGCCCGACGTCTTGCGAGACGCCGGAAGCGTCATCGTCCCGGTCCAGCTCCTGCTCCGCCTCCTCCTCCTCGCGGACGAGCTTGCCGAGGCCGCGAACCCCGATGAGCGTCGCGGCGAGCGCCGTCGTCGGGATGACCTGGAGCGCCTGCAGCAGGACGCCCGCGACGACGGCGGTGCCGGACGGCACGCCGAAGGGGAGCATGGCGAGCGCGATCGACCCCTGCATCACGCCGATGTTGCCCGGCGTGAACCGGAAGACCCAGGCGAGGTTGGCGACGACCACCGCGGCGAAGGAGGCGGCAATCGGGACGGAGACGCCGGTCGCGACGAACGCGAGGTGGTACGTCGCCCACTGCGTGATCCAGTGCGCGAAGGAGAGGAGGAGCGGGCCGGTGAGGCGGCGGCCGCCGAGCGGGATCCGCTTCATCGTCTCCACCGCCTTGCGCGTGAAGCGGGGCAGATGGCGCGACAGGCTGAAGCGGCGCCGCAGGGCGAGCAGCGCGGCGCCGATCAACACGACCACCGCGGCGCCGAGGCTAAGCCATCGCACCTGGCCCGGGATGTGGAGCAGCGGCGGCACGACGACCAGCACGCCGACGAGCGCGACGCCCTCGATCACGCGGCTCCACACGATGGCGGCGAGCGCGAGCTTCGGCGGCACGTCGTCGCGCCGGGCGATGAAGCGGACGCGGCTGCCCTCGCCCGCGACCGCGATCGACACACTCGCGACGGCGGCGCCGAGAAGCGTGGCTTCCAGCGCGATCTTGAGGCGGTGGGGCGCGGCCGGCTTGAGCAGGAGGCTCCACGCCCAGCCGCGAGCGACGAGCCCGGCGAGGTTGACGACGATCGCGAGGAGCAGCGGCCAGACGCTCGCGTGCTCGATCGCACGGCCGGTGTCCGCCCACGGGAAGTGCCACAGCGCCCACACGGCGAAGACCGCGAGCGCCAGGCCGATGAGGCGGTTGATCCACCGAAGCTTCTTGTGTTTCGCCATGGTCGCGGGTTCCGACGGGCAGAATGCGGGCCAGCGCCCGGAGCAGGAAGAATCGAAGGCACGCGGCGTGCGGGAAAGCCCCGGCGCGCGAAGGGCCGCCGCTCAGGCGAAGGGGGGAGCCGGGGGGCGGCTGGCGCGCAGCGCGTTCAGGATCACCGCGACGTCGATCGCCTCCTGGAGCAGCGCGCCGGCCGTCGGCACGATCCGCCCGGCCGCGGCGAAGCCCATGGCGAGCACGCTCAGGCCGAGGCCGGCCCAGATGCTCTCGCGCGCGATCCGCAGGGTGCGGCGGCTGATGCGCACGGCGTCGACGACGCGGCCGATGTCGTCGACGAGGATCACGGCGTCGGCGGCTTCGGCAGTGATGCCGCCACCCCGGCCGGCGAGGGCGATGCCGACGGTGGCGGCGCTGAGCGCGGGGGCGTCGTTGGTGCCGTCGCCCACCATGACCACGTTCTCGCCCGCATCCACGAGGTCGCGCACGATGCGCACCTTGTCCTGCGGCAGAAGGTCGCCGCGCACCTCACGGATGCCGAGGCGGTCGCCGACGGCGCGCGTCTCGAGCTCGTGGTCCCCGGAGACGAGCAGCGTGCGGTGGATGCCGAGCGCGGCGAGGACCGCGAAGAAGGAGTCGAGGCCGGGGCGCACGGCGTCGGCGAAATCGATCACGCCGGCGGCGCGTCCATCCACCGCGACGAAGGCGCGGATCCCCTCGTCGTGGGGGTCGACGCGGTCGAGCGCGGCCGCCGCGTCGCGATCCGTTTCGGCGACGAAGGAGCGCGAGCCGACGCTCACGCGGCTGCCGTCGACGACGCCGCTCACGCCGCGACCGGGCGACTCGACGACGTCGCGGGCGGGCGGCAGCGTGCGGTTGGTCAGGCGCGCGGCCTCGGCGAGGCTGCGCGCGAGGATGTGGCCGGAGCCCTCCTCGACGGCGCCGACGAGGCGGAGCAGCGCGGCCTCGGTGAAGCCGTCGAGAGCGAGGACGCGGCGCACGCGCGGGATGCCGACCGTCACGGTGCCGGTCTTGTCGAACAGGGCGACGCGGACGCCCGCGAGCCGCTCGAGCGCACCGCCGTTGCGGAAGATGATCTGTCGCCGCGCGGCGCTGCCGATGCCGCCGATGATGGCGACCGGCGTCGCGAGGATCAGGGGACACGGCGTCGCGACGACGAGGACGGCGAGCACGCGCACGGCGTCGCCGGTGAGCGCGAACGTGGCGCCGCACACGAGCAGCGTGAGCGGCGTGAACCAGACGGCGTAGCGGTCGGCGAGCCGGTGGATCGGGGCGCGGCTCGCCTGGGCGTGGCGCACGAGGTCGACGATGCGGGCGTACTGGCTCTCGCCGGCGGGCGCCGTGGCCCGCAGCGTGAGCGGCCCCTCGCCGTTCGAGCTGCCGCTCATGAGCGCGGTCCCGGCCTCCGCCCGGCGCGGCATCGGCTCGCCGGTGAGGCGGGACACGTCGACGTGCGAGCGGCCGTCGACAACGACGCCGTCGGCGGGAATCAGCTCCCCGGGGCGCACGAGCAACAGGTCCCCCGCGCGGATCTCGTCCGCGGCGATCTCTTCGGTGCGCCCGTCGAGCACGCGATGGGCGGAGCGCGGCGCGGCCGCTTCCAGCTCGCGGACGGCGGCGGACGCGCGGCCCTCGGCGTACCGCTCGAGCGCCTCGCCGCCGGTCTGCATCATCACGATGACGAGCCCGGCGAGCGGCTCGTTCAGCAGGACCGCGGTGATGATCGCCAGCATCGCGACGAGGTCGGCGGCGAAGCGGCCGCGCAGCATGCCGCGCAGCGTGCGCAGCACGACCGGAGCGCCCGTGAGCACCAGGCCCGCGAGCCAGATGGCGCGTGCGCCGCCGCGGCCGATGGCGAAGAAGGCGACGGCGCCCACGGCGAGGAAGGCGACGACGGCCAGCGGGTGGCGCAGCCTGCTGGCGAGGCGCGGCGTCGTCGTCACGGCCGCGCGGTGCCGGCGAGAGGGTGTCGGGATGCGCCCGACGGCGGAGGGGATGCTGCCCGATTGCCGAGCGGCGCACGAAGCCGCACCATCGAGGGGAGGAGGTCGACGCCATGAGCACGGAAGAGGGACGGAGCGCCGTCGGGCTGGTCATACGCGAGCTCGGCGAGGACGAGATGATGGGTCTTCTGGACCGCAACCGGATCGGCCGCATCGCGTTCGCGCACGGCAACCGGATCGGGATCGTGCCGGTCCACTACGTGCGCGGCGACCGCTGGATCTACGGGCGCACGTCGCCGGGAGAGAAGCTCGACGTCATCCGGCACCAGCGCTGGGTGGCGTTCGAGGTGGACGAGGTCGAAGGCCTGCTGGCGTGGCGCAGCGTGGTAGTTCACGGGAACCTCTACACGCTGGATCCGGACGAGCCGGGCGAACAGGACGCGTGGCGCCGCGGCGTCGAGCTGCTGCGGACGGCGCTCCCGGAGACGCTCCGCGAGGGGGACCCGGCGCCGTTCCGCACGATCGTCTTCCGCATCGCGATCCAGGAGGCGACGGGCCGCGCCGCGTCCGCCGCGGAGTGAGCGGCGGACGCGGCGAAGGCTCCGCCTCAGCCGGGCGTCTTGACGGAGTCCGTCACGGTCGGGTGGATCACTTCCTGGCCGGGTGAGAGGCGCCGCACCCACGCCATCGCCGTGTCGGCCGCGGCCTCGTTGCCGAGCGTCTTCTCCACCATGTAGACGCCGTACCACGCCGCGGTGACGTGCGGCGCGAGGCGCGCCGCTTCGCGGTAGTGCGTGCGCGCCGCCTCGTACTCCTTGGCGCGGAACGCCACGTTGCCGCTGTCGAGCTGGGCGGCGACCTCGGGCGGCAGCTGCGCCCGCGTCGGCTGACTCGAGGCGGCGGCCTGCACGCCCGCGGCGGGCTGCGTGCCGGAGGCGGCGCCATCCTTCCCGGCGTTCCCGCAGGCGACCACGACGCTCGTGAGCGCGGCGGCGGTCAGGAGGCGGAGCGGGCTCACGACCCACCGCCGAGGGGATCGGTCACGTGACAGGCGAAGCATGTGGTCGGATCCTTCTTCTGTGCGCGGACCGGATCGAAGCCGGGGCCGTGCGGGTTGACGTGGAAGGCGCCCAGCGTCGAATGGCACTGGATGCAGTCCTTCTGCCTGTGACAGCTCGCGCAGCTCTCCAGCGACTGGCGGGCGGCCTGCCCGTGCCGGATCAACCAGAGCGGCTCCGCGTCGTGGAACCCGGGCGCGAGTCGGGTGCCGTTGGTGCCGATCCCGGCCTGGACGTGGCAGTCCCGGCAGAAGACGGCCGTGTTGTGACAGTTGGAGCAGTCGAGCTTCCGTCCCCACGCCTCCGACGCGTGACGCGCGACGAAGTCGGGAGGATGGAACGAGGCGCGCGTCGGCGCCACCCGGGGCGTCGCGGCGGCGACTCGCGCGCCACCGGGTGTCGGAGGCCGCGTCGCGCCGCTCTGCGCCGACTGGCCCGCGCGGTGGCAGTCGGCACAGAAGCGCCGCGCGTCGTGACAGGTGGAGCAGGAGGACGGCCGTGCCGCGGCGAAGGGGCCGTGCTCCGTCGCGAAGGAAGCGGCCTCGTGGCTCGCCGGCGCCCTGCGCGTGAGCTGCACGCCCGGCGCGGCGCTCTCGGAGCGCGTGGGCAGCCCGGACACCACCGTCGGCGGCCGCGTGAGGTGGCACGTCTGGCAATCGTTGCGGGTGTGGCAGGTGCCGCATGCGCGCACGCCCGCGCCGCTGCCGTGACGCTGGAGGAAGTCCGGCAGCGCGTGCGACGCGGGCGCCAGGTAGTGCGCCGCGAAGCGGGGCAGCTTCATGCTGTCCGGCGCCGCCGGCACGCGCGCGATGACCGGATTCGCTGCCGCGTCGACGTGACAGCTGGCGCAGCGTTGGCGCGTGTGGCAGGTCGCGCAGCGAGCGGTCTCGGCGCCGGCGATGCGGCCGTGCGTCGTCGCCAGGAAGCTCCCCTCCTGGTGGTCCGCCGGATACGGCAGCGCGAGGATCCGCTCGACCGGGAACGCCGTCTCCGCGAGCGGCACGTGGCAGGTGGCGCACTTCGCGTCGACGAAGTGGCTCTGCGCGCGGTGGGCGTGGCACTCGAGGCAGCGGCCGACGATCGGCGGCTGCACCGCCATGCGGGACCCGCCCTCGGCGGTGTGGCACGACGCGCAGGCGAGGTTCTCGTCCTTCGCGTACGTCGCGTGCGACGGGTGGGTGAAGCGCAGGTTCGTGTACGCGTCGGGCGTCGGCGGCGTCCAGGAGACGCGCTTCCGATCGACGCCGTCGTGGCAGTTGGCGCACACCGGCGGATTCGGGTAGAACGCCGACCGGTCGCCGGTGGGCACGCCGGCGTGGCATCCTGTGCACACCGGGAAGAGGCGGGCGTGGCGCTCGTGCGGGAACGAAGCGCGCTGTCCGAAGATCGCGGCCCACGCGGCCCGCGTCCGTGGCGTGGTGAGCGAGCGAGCACCGATCACGCCCGCGACGCTGAGCGCAGCGAGCGAGATCACGCACAGCGTCCGCAGCCGCCGCGTCACGGCGCGCCTCCAGGCGGCGTCGCCCCCGGATCGGTGCCGATCGGGATGCGGAGTCCGGACCACGCGCGCAACTGATTCCAGTCGGTGGAGGAGGGGCGGCCGGCGAAGGCGTTGCGATACACCGCGAGCCCCGCGTCCAGCGACGCGCCGCGCGGCAGCGGCGCGCTCACGGACAGTCCGCCGCCGAGCACCGCCCCCTCGCCGACCCGGAACTCCTCGATCTGCTGGAACGCCGTCGCGTAGGCCGCCACGCTCAGCCGCTCCGCCGGACTCCACCGGACGGTCGCTTCGCCGTTGCTCAGCGTGGCGCCGAAGCCGCGTTCCTGTCGATACGACGCTTCCGCGCTCCACGGGGAGGTCGGGGACCAGCGCGCGCCGAGGCCGAAGCGATGGCTCTCGTTCTCGATCGGAGTCAGCACGAGGGTGGTGCCCGCATCGCCGTAGCGGCGCAGGCCCGCGGACGCCCAGATCCCCAGGTCCGGCCGCGCCGCCCACGTCGCCGTGAGGTCGCCCTCGTCATAGCCCACGGGGCTGAAGTAGCCCCAGATCGTCCACAGCTCGAAATACGGGATGTAGTGCCGGTACGCGGCATCGACCACCAGGCGGAAGCGCGGCACCGGCGCGTGCAGCGACAGGCGCGCCTTGCCCAGGTGCCCGAAAGCGAAATCGTAGTCGACGGCGCCGCTCAGCGTGAATCCGGCGCGCAGCGGAGCCGCCAGGGAGAGCGAAGCGCGCTCCGAGAGCAGTCCGGAGCGGTCGGACCAGATCTCGCGCTGGTAGCGGGCGTCGACGCTCGCGCCGAACGCGCTCACCTCCGCGTCCGCGCCGAGGATGTACGCGTTGCGGTCCGGCACGAAGTCCTCGACGCCGCGGAGCGCATCGTTGCGGGGCTCGGAGAGTCCCTGGGCGAGGCTGCGTCCGCCGTACCCCTCGACCCGGAGCCAGGGCAGCGGATCGAGCAGGAGGCTGGCGCCGTCGAAGCTCGCGAAGCCGAGCCCGGAATACGTCTCCTGGCGGCCGACACGGACGCGGTAGCGGGCGCGGGTCAGCTCGGCATAGGCGAGGATCGCGTCGAACGCGTCGTCGCCGCGCGGCCAGGTGAACGCTCCGCCGAGATCCGCGCGGGCACGCAGGAGCGCCGTCGCGCTGAGCCCCTCGACGCCGAGGCCCCAGGCGGTGAGGCTGACGTCCTGCGTGAGCTCGAAGGCGTGCTCGGTGTCCGCCGAGCGGTAGAAGGTGCACTGGAAGTCGCCGACGCAGAAGACCGGGTGCCCCTGGAACTCGAGCGACCCGCCGGCGCCGACGATGACCTGGTCGCGCGGCACGCTGTCCCGTACGAGCGGCCGGATCGAGACGTAGCGCCCGAGCGTGACCGCCTGCCCTCGCACGCCCTGCCCGCTCGCGCTCGAAACGAACGGCGGACCGCCCGTGGCCGCCGCCACCAGGGCGACGACCAGGGCAGTCCGCGTCCACGTCCCTCTGCTACTGGCCATGGCAGTCGTGAGCCGTCGGAGAGTCAAGCGTCTCCGTCTCGTCTCACTTCTGCTTCGGCAGGATGTTGTCCAGCACGATGTTCGCCGATGGGGCGACACCGTATTCCTTCTCGACCGCCTTGATGCTGGCCGTGAGCAGCGCCTCCATCAGGAACGGGTTGTGGACGGCCGAGCCAGGGAAGTAGATGCCCGTGTTCAGATCGTAGTTGAACGCCGCACCCTCGGCCGTGCTGTACGTGCCATCGCTGCCGTTGAAGGGCGAGCCGGCCGGACAGTTGTTCGCGCCGCGGCACGCCTTCCAGTTCGGCTGCACCTTCTCGAGCAGACCGTTCAGCTCGTCCGTCAGCGACTCGATGCGGACCTCCGTCGTGGCCAGCAGCGAGCGCGCCACCTGCTCCGTGCCGTGGCAGCCGGACGCGGTGCACGCCTTGAAGGTGCGCTGCGACGTTTCGCAGTCGCCCAGCGTCGGCGCGCCGTCGGGTCCGAGGCACGGGATCGCATTGAAGAGATGCCCGGTGGAGAAGATCGTGGTGCCGGTCGCCGGGTCCGTCGCCGAGTACTGGTTCACGTGGCACGAAGCGCACAGCCGCGGGTTCGCGCTGCTGCCGTGCGTCGCCACGATGGTGTCGGCGGCGAATTCCACGTTCCCGGGCCACCAGCCGCCGTAGCCGAGCAGCACCGGCCCCTCGGGCGAATGCGGCCCGCGGAAGGTGGTCGGATCCGGCACGCCACGCTTGTGGTGGCACTTCATGCACAGATTCTCCTCCTCGCTCGTCGCGCCGACGTCGAAGCGGAGCTGGCCCTCGAAGTTCTTCTCGTGCGGGTCGTGGCAGACGCCGCACGCGATCGGCAGATGATTGCCGGTACCGAGCTCGTCCTTCTCCAGGAAGTTGGCGTTGATGCCCCACGCCGCCAGCGCGCCCTCGCCGGTGTGGCAGCCCTGACAGGACGGGTTGTCGCCGGTGTGTCCCTGGTTCGGGACCGCGCCGTGCGCCGACTGCGCCCACTCCTCGACGAACGGATGGTGCTCGCCCTGGTGGCACTCGCCACAGCCCTTCGTGAGGTCGATGCCGACCGCCAGCGGCGCCAGCGGCACCGTCGTGGTCGTGGGATTCTGTACGTGGTTCAGACCGGGGCCATGGCAGCTCTCGCACTGCACGTCCTTATAGCGCTCGTCCGCCACGGCGAGAAAGCCCGCGTTCCCTTCGGTCGGGTTCCCCTGCTCGTTGACGGTGTGGCAAGCTTCGCAGGTGCTCGTGGCGTGACCGCTGGCCTGGAGGTCTTCCCACGCCGTGGCGTGGACCGTGCCCTCCCACTCGTGCTGCTTCTCGACGTGGCAGTTGCCACAGACGGTCAGCTTGGCCGAGACGTCACTGTAGCCCAGGAAGTTCGCTGCGCCGGACGGCGGTGTCTGGAAGAGCTCCCGGTCCCGGTACACCACCTTCTCGCCCAGACAGCCCGCCAGAAAGGCGACGCCGGCCAGGACCGGGATCCAGCGCGCAATCACGCGCGTACGGGATACACTCATCGTTGTCCTCCAGCACGTCAGCGGTTTATGACGCCCGCGCGTTGCTCCGCGGGCCTGCGACCGGTCCAGCTCGCCGGCGTCGCCTCCCGGCTTCCTCACCCCATGTGTCCTACAATATCGGACGAATAATTGCGAAACACAAGGATTTCATGGATTTCGACTGACATTTCTTTACATTATGTCGTCCACCTCCTTACTTTCATTTGTTCCTGTCCGGACATTCCCGACGCACAATGTCAGCAGATCCGGGGGAGCTGGTCGCCGGGCAGCATGTCGACGACCCGCGTGCCGCCCAGCCCCGTGCGCAGCACGACCATCCCCGCGTGTGCGGCGACGACGGCACCGATGCGCGCGGCGCCGCGGCCGAGCGGATGCGAACGCAGGAGCGCGAGCGCCTGCTCGGCGAAGGGCTCCGCGACCAGGGTCACGAGGAGGCCTTCGTTGGCGACGTAGAGCGGATCGAAACCCAGCACCTCGCAGGCGGCGGCGACCGGCTCCGGAACCGGAAGCGCCGCGTCGACCAGCTCGACGCCGACGCCGGCGGCGGCGGCGATCTCGTTGAGGGCGCTGGCGAGGCCGCCGCGGGTCGGGTCGCGCAGGGTGCGGACGGCGTCGCCGGGGAGCTGGCGCAGGAGGCGGACGAGCGGGAGCAGCGTGGCGGAGTCGCTCTCGATGTCGACGTCGAAGTCGAGGCCCTCGCGGGACGCCATGATGGCGATTCCGTGGCGGCCGACGGGGCCGCTGACGAGGACGGCGTCGCCGGCGCGGGCGCGCTCGGGCGCGGGTCGGAAATCCGGCTGCACGAGGCCGATGCCGGTGGTGTTGATGAAGAGGCCGTCGGCCTTGCCGCGCTCGACGACCTTGGTGTCGCCGGTGACGAGCGGGACGCCGGCGTCGCGCGCCGCGGCCGCCATGGCGTCGAGGATGCGGTCGAGGAGATCGAAGCGGAGGCCCTCCTCGAGGATGAAGCCGGCGGAGAGGCAGATCGGCTCGGCGCCCATCATGGCGACGTCGTTGAGCGTGCCGTGCACGGCGAGGGAGCCGATGTTGCCGCCGGGGAACTCGAGCGGCTGCACGACGAACGTGTCGGTCGAGACGGCGAGCTCGCCGCCGTGCGCCGTGACGATGGCGGCGTCGCCGAGCCGCTCCAGGGCGTCGTTGCGGAAGCGGGGCAGGAAGCGCTCGCGCAAGAGGGTCGCGCTGAGCTTGCCGCCGGAGCCGTGGCCGAGGAGGACGCGGTCGCCGGCGGCGAGCGGCGCGGGACAGACCGGTCCGTCGGCGAGGGAGGGGCGCGCGTCCCGGACGGAGGCATCGACGCGGCTCATGCGGGCCCTCCGGCGGTGGCGGCCGTGTCGCGGTAGCGGCCGTAGTTGAAGTAGGCGGCGCAGGCGCCCTCCGAGGAGACCATCGGCGCGCCGAGCGGGTGCTCGGGAGTGCACGCGGCGCCGAAGGCGGGGCACTGCATGGGCTTGAGCTGACCGGTCAGGACCTCGCCGGCGCGACACGCCGCGGGCTCGCTGGCGCGGATGTGGAGCAAACCGAAGCGACGCTCGGCGTCGAAGTCGGCGAACTCCTCGCGCAGCCCGAGGCCGCTCGCGGGGATGGTGCCGATGCCGCGCCACTGGCGGTCGACGAGGCGGAAGACGCGGTCGACGAGCATCTGGGCGGGGCGGTTGCCGTCGCGGCGGACGGAGCGGGCGTACTGGTTCTCCACTTCGTGACGTCCATCCTCGAGCTGCCGCACCGCCATGTACATCCCTTCGAGGAGGTCGAGCGGCTCGAAGCCGGTGACGACGATCGGCACCGCGTAGCGTCGGGCGATCGGCTCGTACTCCTGCCACCCCATGACGGTACACACGTGCCCGGCGGCGAGGAAGCCCTGCACCCGGCTCTGCGGGGAGTCGAGGATCGCGGTCATCGCCGGCGGCACGGTGACGTGCGAGACGAGCACGCTGAAGTTGCGGACGCCGAGCTCGCGGGCGCGCCACACCGCCATCGCGTTGGCGGGCGCCGTCGTCTCGAAGCCGACGGCGAAGAAGACGACTTCGCGATCCGGGTTGCGGCGCGCGATGTCGAGCGCATCGAGCGGTGAGTAGACGATGCGGACCTCGCCTCCCCGGGCGCGGATGGCGAACAGATCACACTCGCTGCCGGGGACGCGAAGCATGTCGCCGAAGGAGGTGAAGACGACGCGGGGATCGGCGGCGAGCGCGAGGGCGCGGTCGATCTGCTCGAGCGGCGTCACGCAGACGGGGCAGCCGGGGCCGTGGATCATCTCGATCTGCTCGGCGAGCAGCTCGTCGAGCCCCTGCTTCACGATCGTGTGCGTCTGACCGCCGCACACCTCCATGAGGGTCCAGCGGCGTTTGGCCGTGCTCTGGATCCGCGCGACGAGACGGCGCGCGAGATCGGGGTCCCGGTACTCGCTGAGGTACCTCATGCGACGTCCTCCGCGCCGGCGGCGGCGGGCGGGGCGGCGACGGCCGCCGCGGCGTCGGCCACGTCGCCGAGCCACTCCAGCTCGTCGAGCTGGCTCATCTCGCGCAGCACTTCGTAGGTCCGTCTCGCCTCCGCTTCGTCGACCTTCGAGATCGCGAATCCGACGTGCACGATGACGTAGTCGCCGAGCGCGACCTCGTCGGCGACGTAGGCGAGGCAGACGTCGCGGCGCACGCCGCCGAAGTCGACGACGCCCATGGCGAGTCCGCCCTCGGCGTCGCGGCGCTCGATGATCCTGCCGGGAATCCCGAGACACATGGTGCTATCCCTCCGCCCGGAGGAGCGCGGCCGCGACGGCGGCCTGCCCGTAGCTGATGGCGCCGTCGTTCGGACTCAGCCGGCGCGGCGCGAGAACGCGGAGCCCCGCCGACTCGAGGCGACGGCGCAGGGATCCGAGCAGACGCAGGTTCTGGAACACGCCGCCGCCGAGGACGACGGTCTCGACGCCGTGCTCGGCGCAGGCGACGCCGGCGAGGCCGGCGCCGGCGGCGGCGATGCTTTCGTGGAACGTCGCCGCGAGGTCGGCCGTGTCCTCGCCGCGCGCGGCGCGGCGCCCGAGCTCGGCGAGAAGCGCGGCGCCGTCCATCTCGCGCACGCCGTCTTCCGCGACGGCGACGGGGACGGGAATCGGAGCGGCGGGGCGGCGGCCGGCGAGCGCTTCGAGCTCCATGGCCGCCTGGCCCTCGAAGGCGCACGCGCGGCGCACGCCGAGGACGGCCGCGGCCGCGTCGAAAAGGCGGCCCATCGAGGAGGCGAGCGGCGCGTTGATACGGCGCTCGACCTGCGTCGTGGCGAGCTCGCGCTCGCGCGCCGGTACGTCGATGAACGCGCGCTCGAAAGCCGGCGCTTCGGCGGGTGCGAGCGCGAGGTAGCCGAGCGCCGCGCGCCACGGCCGGCGGGCGGCGATGTCGCCGCCGGGCAGCGGTGCGTAGCGCAGGCGGCCGAGCCGCCGATAGCCGCGCAGGTCCGCAAGCAGCAGCTCCGCGCCCCAGACGCAGCCATCGTCGCCGTAGCCGGTGCCGTCGAAGGCGAGGCCGACCACCGGCTCCGCGACGCCGTGCTCCGCGGCGACGGCGGCGACGTGCGCGTGGTGGTGTTGTACGGCGATGACGCGCTCGAGGCCGAGTTCGTCGGCGATGCGGGTCGACAGGTAGCCGGGGTGCAGGTCGCGCACGGCGACTTCCGGCTCGATGTGGAAGATAGCGCGGAAGCGCTCGAGCGCCGCCCGGAAGTGCCCCAGCGTCTCGAGGTTCTCCAGGTCGCCGATGTGTGGACTGACGTACGCCGCGCCCTCGACGGCGAGCGCGAACGTGTTCTTGAGGTGCGGCCCGACCGCGATCAGCGGCCGCGGCGTCGCGACCGGGATCTCGATCGGCAGCGGCGCGAAGCCGCGCGCGCGCCGCAGGAAGACGGCGTCGTCGTCGCCGGCACGGACGACGGAGTCGTCGTAGCGCGCGACGATCTCGCGATCGTGGAGGAGGAAGGCGTCGGCGACCTCGGCCAGGCGCTCGATCGCCTCGCCGTTGGCGGTCGCGATGGGCTCGTCGCTGGCGTTGCCGCTGGTCATGACGAGCGGCCGCTCCGCCTGCTCGAGCAGCAGGTGGTGCAGTGGAGTGTAGGCGAGCATGACGCCGACCTCGGCGAGGCCGGGGGCGACGGCCGGCGCGAGGCCGCTCTCGGCGCGCTTCGGGAGCACGACGATCGGCCGCTCGCGCGAAGCGAGCAGCCGTGCCGCCTCCGTGGAAACGCCGACGAGCTTCGCGGCGTCCTCCAGCGTGCGGATCATGACGGCGAGCGGCTTCGCCTCCCTCCCCTTGCGACGCCGCAGCCGAACGACGCTCGCCTCGCTGGTGGCGTCGGCGGCGAGGTGGAAGCCGCCGAGCCCGCGCAGGGCGACGATCGCGCCGACGCGCAGCAGGCGGGCGGCGGAAGCGATCGCATCGTCGCGCTCCGCCACGCGGCGGCGCTCCGGCGAGACGAGCCACACGCGGGGACCGCACACGGGACAGGAGTTGGTCTCCGAGTGGTAGCGGCGGTCGCGCGGATCCTCGTACTCGGCGAGACACGCCGGGCACTGCGCGAAGTCCCGCATGCTCGTGCGCTCGCGGTCGTACGGCATCGTCTCGACGACGGTGTAGCGCGGGCCGCAGTCGGTGCACGTGATGAACGGGTAGCGGTGACGGCGGTTCGCGGGATCGAACAGCTCCGCCTCGCAGCTCGGGCAGAGCGCGACGTCCGGCGAGATCGGCAGCCGGCGGTCCGCCTGCGCGACGCTGCGCGCGATCTCGAACGCCACGGCGCCGCGCGGCGCGGTGCGCGCGACATCGAGGCCGTCGATGCGCGCGAGCGGCGGCGCCTCCGCGCAGAGCGCCGAGACGAACGCGTCGACGCTGTCGGCGCCGCCCTCCACCTCGATGCTCACGTCGCCGGACTCGTTGCGGATGCGGCCTCCGAGGCCGTGGCGCAGGGCGAGGCGGTGGACGAAGGGGCGGAAGCCGACCCCCTGCACGACGCCGCGGACACGCACTTCGAGCGCGACGCGCTCCGGCGCGACTCCGGACTTCATGCGGGCGCGGGCGTCAGCAGCGAGCGCAGGAAGCCGTACCAGGCATCCAGGCCGTCGCCGCTGAGGGCGGAAGTGAAGAAGAAGTCGAGCTCGGGATTGACCTCGAGCGCGTACGCGACCGCCATATCCATGTCGAAGGGGAGGTACGGCAGGAGGTCGACCTTGTTGATGACGGCGTAGCGCGCCTGCTGGAACATCTTCGGGTATTTGAGCGGCTTGTCCTCACCCTCGGTCGTCGAGAAGATGACGACCTTCGCCGCCTCGCCGAGATCCCAGCTAGCCGGGCACACCAGGTTGCCCACGTTCTCGACGAAGAGGAGGTCGGTGCCGTCGAGATCGATCGCGTCGAGCGCGGAGAGCACCTGACGCGCGTCGAGGTGGCAGGCGCCGCCGGTGACGACGGCCTGCACGAGCCGCTCGGTGTGCCGCGCGAGACGCTGGGCGTCGTTGCTCGTCTGCACGTCGCCGCTCACCACGGCCATCTCGATCTCGCCCCCCAGATCCTGCAGCGTGCGCTCCAGCAGGAGCGTCTTCCCGGAGCCGGGGGAGGATACGAGGTTGAGCGCGACGACGCCGTGCGCGGCCAGCCGGCCCCGCACCTGCGCGGCCAGCTCGTCGTTGCGCTCCATCACGCGCTCGCGCACGTCAATCGTCCGGATCGCCATCGTCGATCTCCACGTGGTCCACTCGCAGGATGTCGCCGTCCCGCCGCAGCATGCACGGCCGGGCGCGGCCGAACGGCGGCGCCCCGAGCAGCGCCTCCAGACAGAATTCCAGGTTCCCGATCTCCAGGCCGGCGTCGTCGCCGATCTCCACCGCAACCTCGACCACGTCGCCGAGCCGGTCCGAACCCACCGCATCCTCCGCGATGCGGCAGATCTCCAGCGCCACGCTCATCTCATGCACGAGCCGGCTCCGTTACCGGCGGCGGCGTGTCGAGGACCGGCGCGCCCGCGCGCTCCTCCGCGCGCCAGCGCGCCAGCCGCGCCCGCACCGCGTCGAGCAGTACGTCCACCCGCTCGTGCACCACCGCGCTCAGCTCGGTGCCGAGCTCGACGCGCTCCGGCTCGAGGCCGATGGCCACGGTGTCGGCCGGGAGCGTCCCGCGCAGCTCCGCGAGCGCGAGCACATCGCGCATGTCCACCTGGTGCGGGGAGAGGCGCGCCTCGAACCAGAGCGGAAGCTCGTCACGCTCGAGCACGACGAGCGCGCCGGGGGCGCCGCCGCGGCGGATCGCGTCGATCAGGAGCACCCTCTCGGCGTCCTCGACGTACGGCAGCAGGTTCATCCCCCAGGTGCCGCCGTCGAGCAGCTCGACCTCCGGCCCGACGTCCGTTTCGGCGCGCAGACGCTCGAGTGCGTGCAGGCCGAGGCCGTCGTCCGTCATGAGCGGTGAGCCGACGCCGATCACTAGGGTGCGCGTCATCGCTCACTCATCCTCGAAGCGGGTATCCGCGCGCACGAAGCGGCCGCCGCTGAAGATCGAGGAGAGCGTCCCCGAGCGCTCCATGACGTCGGCGCGCATGGCGAGGTAGACGTGGATCGGGATGAAGACGATGAAGAGCCAGGTGATGACGTGGTGGACGAAGCGCACGATCTGGAGGCCGCCGAGCAGCGGCGCGACCCAGGCGAAGGTGACGGCGAAGAAGCCGCCCGGGTTGTAGAGGCCGAAGAGGGTGAAGCCGGTGACGACCTGGATCGCCGCCAGGAGGTAGACGGCGGTGTAGCTGAACTGCTGCAGCGGATTGTGGCCGAGATAGTGCGGCGCCTTTTCCGGCCGGATCATGAGATAGAACTTCACCATCCTCCACAGATTCACCCAATCCCGCTTCCGCACCGGCAACAGCGCCCCCGCCCGCTCGTAGCGGTTGCCGGCGAAGAGCCAGTAGAAGCGGACGATGCCGGTCATCACGAGCACGCCGGCGGCGGCGAAGTGGACGAAGCGCACCCAGCCCATGGTGAAGGGCGTGGTCGTGCTGCCGCCCGCCATGAAGTACGGCTTTCCGATGTAGAAGCCGGTGGCGGCGAGCACGAGGATGCAGAGCGCGGCGGTCCAGTGCATGGCGCGGATCGGCCAGTGCCACAGATAGACCCAGCGGTAGGCGGGGGCGCCCTTCTCGGCGGCCCGGTCCGCGATTCCGGTGCTCATAGCACCCTCACCTGTGAAACCTCCTTGCCGGTCGCGTCGAGGACGTGCACGCCGCAGGCGATGCACGGGTCGAACGAGTGGACGGTGCGCAGGATCTCGAGCGGGCGCGCCGGATCGACCAGCGGGTGGTTGTCGGTGAGCGCCGCCTCGTAGGGGCCGACCTGCTTCTCGGCGTCCCGCGGCGAGGCGTTCCAGGTAGTGGGGACGACCGCTTGGTAGCGCGTGATTGCGCCGTCCTGGATCTGCACCCAGTGGCCGAGCGCGCCGCGCGGGGCGTCCATGTAGCCGTAGCCCTGCGCCTTCGCGGGCCACGTCGAGGGGTCCCACTTCTCCGCGTTGAAGGTGCGCACGTCGCCGCTCTTGATGCGGCCGACGAGGTCGTCGTACCACTTCTCCATGCGGCGCGCGATGAGCACCGTCTCGGCGCCGCGTGCCGCCGTGCGGCCGAGCGTCGAGAAGAGGGCGGCGGGCGGCGCGCCGAGCTTGCCGAGCGCCTCGTTGACGATCGACCGCGTGTCCTCGTGGCCGGACGCGTAGGCGACGAGCATGCGCGCGAGCGGGCCGACCTCCATGGGGTGGCCGTCGTAGCGGGGCGCCTTCATCCAGGTGTACTTGTCCTGGTCCTGCAGGTAGGTCCACGGCGCCTGCGGCCCGGTGTATTTCGGCTTCGTCTCGCCCTCGAACGGGTGGAGACCCGCTTCGCCGTCGCCGTCGTACTCGTACCAGGAGCTGTGGATGTACTCCTTCACCTTCTCCTGGTCGTAGGGCAGGACCTGCGAGAGGTCCTTGTTCATCACGATGCCGCGGGGCAGGTACAGCCTGTCGTAGTCCTTGATGCCCGCCTCGGGGAACTCGCCGCACGCCAGGTAGTTGCCGGTGCCGCCGCCGATCGCCGCCCACTCCTTGTAGAAGCCTGCGATGGCGACGAGGTCCGGCCAGTACACCTGCTCGACGAAGCGACGCGCGCGCGTGATCATGTCGCGCACTTCGATGAGGCTCGCGGCGTTGATCGTGGCGGTGTCGGACAGGTTGATCGCCGAGGCCATGCCGCCGACGAGGAAGTTCGGGTGCGGGTTCTTGCCCCCGAAGATCGTGTGCAGGCGGATGACGTCGCGCTGCCAGTCGAGCGCCTCGAGGTAGTGCGCGACGGCCAGCAGGTTCACGGCGGGCGGCAGCTTGTAGGCCGGATGGCCCCAGTAGCCGTTGGTGAAGATGCCGAGCTGACCGGACTTCACGAACTTCGCGACGCGGTCCTGCACGTCCCTGAAGTGCGTGGCGGAGTTGTTCGGCCACGGTGAGATCGACGCGGCGATGCGTGCCGTGTCCGCCGGATCCGCCTGCAGCGCGCTCACGACGTCCACCCAGTCGAGCGCGTGCAGGTGGTAGAAATGGATCACGTGGTCCTGGATGAACTGCATCCCGATCACGAGGTTGCGGATCGCCTCCGCGTTCGGCGGCACCGTGATGTCGAGCGCGTCCTCGACCGCGCGGCAGGACGCGACCGCGTGCACCACAGTGCATACGCCGCAGATGCGCTGCGTGAAGGCCCACGCGTCGCGCGGGTCGCGGCCGTTCATGATGATCTCGATGCCGCGGAACTGCGTGGCCGACGCCCACGCATCCGCGATCCTGCCGTCCTCCGCCTGGACCTCGATCCGGAGATGCCCCTCGATCCGCGTGATCGGGTCGACGACGACCTTGGTGCGAGCCATTTTCACACCTCCCCGGACTCGGGCGGATTCACGACCGGCAGCTCGCCCCTGCGCTGCCGGACACGGTGGACGCCGGTCGCGACGGCGTGCGCCGCGACGCCCGCGGTCGCGCCGATCGCGAGCGCGGCGCCGAGCGTGTCGGCGGTGCGTTCGATGCCGAAGCCGGCGACCTGGGGCATGCGGCCGTAGAACGGCGTCATCGTGTCCCAGAAATGGCGCTCCGTGCAGCCGATGCAGGGATGGCCCGCGCCGATCGGCCAGCTCGTGGAGCTGTTCCACATGAAGATCGGACACGGCGAGAACGTCGCCGGGCCCTTGCAGCCGACGCGATACAGGCACCACCCCTTGCGGGCCGCCTCGTCGTCGAACACCTCGACGAACTGCCCGGCGTCGAAGTTGGCGCGCCGCGAGCACTGGTCGTGGATGCGCGCGCCGTAGGCGAAGAGCGGCCGCCCTTCCCCGTCCATGTCCGGCAGACGGCCGAACGTGAGGAAGTGCACGATCGTGGCGGAGACGGTCTTCGCGATCGGCGGGCAGCCCGCGATCGTCGCGACCGGCTTGTCCTTGATCACGTCCGCGATGCCGACGGCGCCGGTCGGGTTCGGCCGCGCCGACTGCACGCTGCCGAAGTGCGCGCATGCGCCGACCCCGATCACGGCCGCCGCGCCCGCGGCCGCCTCCTCCAGAATCGACTTCGCCGTGCGGCCGCCGATCATCGTGTAGATGCCGTTCTCCGCGAGCGGCACCGAGCCGGTCACGAGGAGGACGTACTTGCCCTGATTCTCCCGCATCGCCTGCTGCAGGGCGCCCTCGGCGGCGTCACCCGCCGCGGCCATCAGGTTTTCCTGGAAGTCGAGAGAGACGAGGTCGAGCACGAGGTCACCGATCGTCGGGTCCGCCGTGCGCAGGACGCTCTCGGTGCAGCCGGTGCACTCCTGAAGCGAGAGCCAGACGACGCTGGGCCGCTTCAGCTCCTGCAGCGCCCGGGCGACCTGCGGCGTGAGCGCCGAGCCGACGCCGAGGACCGCAGCCATCTCACCGCAATACGTGAGAAACTCACGACGCGACACCCCGCGCTTCTCGAGGTGCTCGCCGAGCGTCTCCCCTTCCACCCACGGATGCGAAGTGGGGAAGTACACGGGACGCCTTTCCTTTCCGCGATGTCATCGCATTCCGGAAGCCGCGAACCCGCCGGACCTTTCCGGCGCCCTCCCGTGTGGATGCGTCGAAACGGCGGTCGGATCGAAAGGCAAGGTACGGACGCCGTAGCGCCCAATCAGTCAGGACATCGCCGTGATGTGAGTAGGGGAAAGCCCTTCGCCCGCTCACGCGCGCGTGAGCGGGCGAAGGGTCTGCGGTCCGCGGAGGCGGTCCGGGGGAACGGCGTCTGCGGTACGGGGTCTCGGGGAACGGCATCCGCAGACCCCGGACCGTTACACGCCGTCCTCGTCTCTCGCCGCCATCCCGCGGCGGACCCCACCCGCCGCTCCGCGCGACCGCCTCACGAACCGCCGCAGCCTCAGCTTCTCCTCCCGCTCGCGCTGCTCCAGGGTGGCGCCGATGCGGGAGATCTGGCGTTCGAGCGATGGCGCCACGCGCTGTTCGAGGGCGTGGACCTGACGCGAGGTCCGCGCGAGCGCGGCGCCGAGGCGGCGCATCATCATCTCGCGTGGCGCCGCCGAGACCAGCAGGTCGACGAGCGTCTCGAACTCGTCCGCGGCGTCGACGGTCGAGAGAGGGGTCGCCCCCGGCGCCGTACCGCGCGCCTCCAGCGTCCGCCGGATCGGCGGCGCGCCGACGACGTCGGCCACCGGGACACCCCACAGCTGGAGCGTGCGGATATCGAGCTCGATCTCCCTCGCGGGCCAGCCGGACGCGCGCGTCGCGTCGGTGCCCTCCGCCGTCAGCGCGCGGAGCAGCGCCGCGTAGGCGCTTTGCCCACGCTCGGCGATCGCTTCGCGGGCGTCGATCGCGGGGCGGGCGAGACGGAACAGCTCGCCGACGAGCGCCTCGCGCTTTCGCCGCAGGAGGTCGCGCCCTTTCTCGACGCGCGCGAGGCGACGGCGCGCACCGAGCAGTCCCATGCGCGTGGGAGGGAAGTCGCCGGCCCGGCTCACGTCGCCACTCCGATCCTGCTCACGCGGTCTCCGTGCGCGCGCGGCGCGCGGCGAGTACGACGTCCGGGATGCGCGCCAGGTCCTCGTCGGGCAGGGTCTCGAGCAGACGCCAGCCGGCCTCGATCGTGTCGCCGATGGAGCGCCGCACCTCCCCCTGTCCGAGGAACTCCTCCTCGAACCGTGCGGCGAAAGCGAGCGCCCTTCGATCCGCTTCCTGCAGGCCGGTCTCGCCGAGGATCGCGGCGGTGAGGCGCGCCTCGCGGCCGCGGGCGTAGGTGGCGTAGAGCTGATTGGCCCACTGCCGATGCTCCGGGACGGTGCTCCCCTCCCCGATCGCGGCGTTCATGAGGCGAGAGAGCGAGGGCAGCACGTCGACGGGCGGAAAGACGCCGCGTCGATGGAGCTCGCGGTCGAGCACGATCTGGCCCTCGGTGATGTAGCCGGTCAGGTCCGGGATCGGGTGCGTGATGTCGTCGTCCGGCATCGTGAGCACGGGGATCTGCGTGAGAGATCCGGAGCGGCCCTCGATCATTCCGGCGCGCTCGAAGAGGGAGGCGAGGTCCGTGTACATGTAGCCGGGATAGCCCTGCCGCGCCGGGATCTCCTCGCGCGCCGCCGCGATCTCGCGCAGCGCGTCGCAGTAGTGCAGGATGTCGGCGAGCACGACGAGGACCTGATAGCCGTGCTCGAAGGCGAGGTACTCGGCCTGCGCGAGCGCGACGCGCGGCGCCAGCAGGCGCTCCATCGCCGGGTCCCGCGTCTGGTTCAGGTACAACACGCTGCGCTCGAGCACGCCGCCGCGCTCGACCCGGTCCAGGAAGCCGCGCGTCTCGCGCTCGGTGATGCCGAGGCCGACGAAGATCACGGCGAACGCCTCGTCGCGCGGCGCGCGGGCCCACTCGACGACGCGGGCGGCGACCTCGAGCGCGGGCAGCCCCGGGCCGGAGAAGACCGGCAGCTTCTGGCCGCGCACCAGGGTGTTCAGTCCGTCGATCGCGGACAGTCCGGTCTCGATGAAGCGGGACGGCGGGATCCGGCGCACCGGGTTGATCGCGCCCGGCGTGATCGGGCGGATCGCCTCGCCCACGGGGGCGGGCAGGCCGTCGAGCGGATCGCCCGATCCGGTGAGCGCGCGGCCGAGCAGGTCGCGGCCGACCGTCGCCGTCGCCACCTCGCCGGTCAGCGTCGCCTCCACGCGGGCAGGTGGCATTCCGAGCGTGTCGTCGAGGACCTGGACGACGGTGAGATCCGCGCCCGCCTCGATCACCTGGCCGCGGCGCTCCGCCTGTCCGTCGACGTGCAGGCGCACCCACTCCCCCAGCGCAACGCCGGGCGCGCCGTCGAGGAAGAGGAGCGGTCCACCGGCGCCGCGGGCGCCGTGGTGGATGCGCGGCGGGATTCTCATCGCGACGTCGCCTTTCCCGCGAGCGCCTCGATCTCGGCCTCCACGTCCGCCGCGCGCGCGTCGGCGGCGTCCGGCGCCGCGTCGCGGAGCCGGATCAGCGCGTGGCGGACCGGCTCGAGGCGCAGCGCGTCGAGGGACGCGCCCTCCTCGAGACGGCGCTCGGCGGCGTGGTGGAACGCGCGCGCCAGGCGCACGAGGCGGTACGTCTTGGCGACGGGGGAAGCGGCGTCGTTGGCATCGAAGGCGCTCTGCGAAAGCACCGCTTCGCGGACGACGCGCGCCGCCTCGAGGAGCAGTCGCTCTCGCTCCTGCAGGGCGTCGACGCCGACGAGGCCGGCGATGTCGCGCAGCTCCCGCTCGCGCTGAAGCAGCTCGATCGTCTCGCGGCGAAGGTCGCTCCACTCCGGTCCGCCATTCTCGCGGAACCACGCCGCGGTCTGCTCGGTGAAGAGGCTGTAGCTCGTCTCCCAGTCCACCGCCGGGAACTGGCGCTGATGGGCGAGGCCGGCGTCGAGCGCCCAGAGCGTTCCCGCGACGCGCAGCGACGCCTGCGTCACCGGCTCGGAGAGGTCGCCGCCGGGCGGCGAGACGGCGGCGATGACGGTGAGCGCCCCGCCGCGTTCCGGCTCGCCGAGCAGGACGCCGCGCCCCGCGCGCTCGTAGACCTTTCCGAGGCGGTTGCCGAGGTAGGTCGGGTAGCCTTCCTCTCCCGGCATCTCCTGCAGCCGGGAGCCCATCTCCCGAAGCGCTTCCGCCCACCGCGAGATGCTGTCCGCGAGGACCGCCACACGGCATCCCATGTCGCGGTAGTACTCGCCGATCGTGACGCCCAGGTAGATCGACGATTCGCGTGCCGCGACCGGCATGTTCGACGTGTTCACGACGAGGACCGTGCGCTCCATGATCGAGGCGCCGGTCCGTGGATCGCGCAGCGCCGGCAGCTCCGTCAGCACCTCCGCCATCTCGTTGCCGCGCTCGCCGCACCCGACGTAGACCACGACGTCGGCGTCCGCGAAGCGGGCCAGCGACTGCTCGACCACCGTCTTTCCGGTGCCGAAGCCGCCCGGAAGCGCGACCGCGCCTCCCTCCCCCGCCGGAAAGAGGAAGTCGAGCACGCGCTGGCCCGTGACGAAGGGCCGGTCGACGCGCAGCCTACGGCGCAGCGGCCGCGGCACGCGCAGCGGCCAGTCCTGCCAGAGGTGGAGCGGGCGCCCGTCGCCGAGCGTCCCGATCGCGGCGTCGGTGCGGTACTCGCCCGCGTCCAGCTCCGCCACTTCGCCCTGCACTTCCGGCGGTACCATCACCGCGTGCCGGAAGGCACCCTCGAGCACGACGCCGAGGACATCGCCACCGGCCACCGGGGCGCCGGGACGAAGCGCCGGCTCGAACCGCCACACACGCGCCGGATCGAGCGTGGGCGCGGTGATGCCGGGCGGAAGGAAGTCCCCGGCGGCCGTCGCGATGCGGCCGAGCGGACGGCCGAGCCCGTCGAGGACGGCGCCGAGCAGGCCCGGACCGAGGCGCACCGCCAGCGTCCGGCCGGTGGGCCGCACCGGCTCACCCACGCGCAGGCCGCCCGTGTCCTCGTAGACCTGGAGCGTCGCGCGGTCGCGGAACACCTGGACCACTTCCCCGAGCAGGCCGCGCTCGCCCACCTGCGCCAGCTCGTACAGCGCCGCGCCCGGCAGCGGCCCGGCCTCCGCGAGGGAGCCGCTGATGCGCAGCACGCGGGCGGGACCGTCCGGAACGACGCTCATTGCAGCCTCACCCGGTAGCCGATCGCCCGCCTCAGGATCTCCGCGACGTAGGCGGCCGCGCCACCCGGCAGCCGCGAGCCCGACGGTGCGGGCAGGGGAACGATCATCGGCAGCGCTCCCCGGCCGGCGCGCGCGACAGCGTCCTCCGGAATCAGGTCCTCCTCGAGCAGGATGAGGCCGACGCCGCCATCCGCCGCCAGCTCCCGGATCCGCGCCTCCGCCTCCTCCGGCGACGTGCACGGCAGCGCCGTCACCCCCGCGAGCGCGAAGCCCGCCGCCAGCGCCGGGCGGCACACGGCGCGCACCTTGTACGTCGTCACGGGGACACCAGCTCGCTCGCCAGCGAGGTCCGCTCCGCGCCCAGCTCGATGCCCCACGCGATCCGGCGCACGTCCGTGATCTCGCCGCGCAGGCGCAGGACATAGGCGAGCAGCGGCGCCGGACCCAGCGGCTCGCGCCGCGCGCGGCGCACTGCATCCCGCGCCAGGCCGCGCAGGATCGCGTCCTCCACCCCGCCCCGCCGCTTCGCGGCCGGTCGCGTCGCCTCCGCGAGCGCCGGGTCGACGACAGCGTCGGCGAGCACGGCGGCGGCCGCGTCCTGGTCCTCCGCGCGCGCCGCGGCGACGAAGGCCGCCCGCTCGATCGCCGCGCCGCCCTCATGGAACGTCGTCTCGGGATCGCGGTCTGCGCCTTCACGAGCCAGCATGAGCGCCGCCAAGAGGTTCTCCGCGTCCACCAGCCGGCGCACGTGCGCAACGAGGGCGCGGCCGCCGCGCCGCGCCACCGCGAGCGCCCGCGCCAGGAAGGTGGCGGCGAGCGTGTGGTCGATGGCGAACAGGTCGGGGTGCGCGCCGCCCGCATGAGCGAGGATCGGGGAGCCGTACGGGCTGCCCCACGCGACGAGCGTCGCCGCGACGGCCCCCGGCGTGGAGAGCCGCGACAGCCGCTGCAGCGCCCCCTCCGGCAGCGCCAGCGTGGGCACCAGCCCCGCGACCCGCAGCTCCGGCGGGACGCCGCCGGCCGCCCCGCGGACGAGCGCCCGGATGCTGCGCCGGTCCTCATCCTCGAAGAGGAACGCCGTCGCATCGCCGTGGCTCCGGAGCCACGGCGTGAGGATCCGCAGGCGGGCGGCGGCGAGCCGGCGGCCCGCGCGATCGATGTCGGCCGCCGCCGGCCGCTCCGGCAGCGCGACCGTCGCGTACTCCGTCTCGCGCAGCGCCCGCGCCAGCGCGGCGTGGTCGGAGAGCGCCGCCAGCCGGCGCAGCGCCTCGGCGCCGATCAGCCGCGAAGAGAGCCCGCGCGCCCGCGCCACCACCGCCTCCCACCCCGCGCTCACGCGACGCCTCCAGACTCGAGGAGGCGTGCCACTTCCTGCTCCAGGCGGGGCCGGAGCTGCCGCAAGCGCGCGGCGAGCGTCTCGTCGACGACCAGCGCGCCACCCCTCGCCGCCACCCGAAAGCCGGCGCCCACGGCGGCGTCGGCGCGCACGTCGACGCCGTCGCACCCGCCCTCCGCGGCCGCGCGGCGAAGCGGTTCGGCGAGCGCGCCGGGGCAGCGGACGACGGCGTCTGCATCGTCCACGAGGGCGAGCGCCGCGGCGAGGCGGCGCGGGAGCTGTCGCATGTATTGCGGCGATTCGGCCGCCGCGCCCAGGGCGGCTTCCGCCTCCGCGAGGACGCGCTCGACGACGCGCCGCAGGGCGAGGAGCCGGTCGGCGCGGGCGCGCTGCAGCGCCGCGCCGAGCTCGGCGGCGTGACGCTCGCGCGCTTCCGCTTCCGCTTCCGCGAGATGACCCTCCTTCTGCCGCTCGCGGCGAGAGCGGGCGGCCGCGCGGATCGCCTCCGCCTCCGCAGTGGCGGCGGCCAGCGTCGCCTCGACGCCCCGCGTGGCTTCGGCGCGCAGCGTCGTCAGGAGTTGCTCGAGCGGCAAGGTCGTCGCTCCCGCGCGCTCAGGCGCCGCCGCGGAAGAGGATCAGCACGGCCACGACGAAGCCGAGAATCACCATCGTCTCGGGGATGGCGACCAGGATGATCATGGTTCCGCTCAGCTCCGGCTTCTCGGCCAGCGATGCCGCGCCGGCCGCACCGATCTTCGATTGCGCCCAGGCGGTGGCGAGTGCCGGCAACCCGACCGCGACCGCGGCGCTCAACGTGATCCAGACGATGTCCATCCGATGCTCCCTTCCTGTTGCGTCGCCCGCGGCTTCCAGTGGGCGAACGGTCGATACTGCGTTCCGCCGGGGCTGTAGAACGTGCCGAAGAACTCGACGTAGTGGAGCCGCAGCGCGTGGATCGTCGGGCTGAAGAGGCCGAGGGCGAAGTTGACCAGGTGGAAGATCAGCGCGAACACGACGCCGACGGCGACGCCGCCCACCGCACCCACCATCCGGTTCGCGACCACCGCCATCATCACCGATGCCGTTCCGATCGCCATCACGCGCGCGTAGCTGAGGATGTGGCCGAGGGTCGAGAGCAGCTCGATCGGCGCGATCAGCCCTTCCGCGATCACGAGGATCGGGAAGACGACGAGGAGCAGCACGACCGCGGGCGTGAAGAAGCTGCGCGGCAGACGATCGACGGCGGCGAGCAGCGCCACGCCGATCAGGAGGATCATCACGATGGTGACGCCCGGCCCGATCGCACGCCGCCGCTCGCCGCGCAGCGCCGTCACGACGGCGAGGCCGAGGCCGAGCAGCACGTGCACGACGCCCAGCGAGACGGCCAGCACGAGAAACGGGACGAGCGCTTCGCCGCGGTCGAAGAGAATCGGACGCATGCCGAGCCAGCGCTGGCCCAGGTCGCCGAACAGCTCGCCGAACAGAATGCCGAAAACCACGGCGAAGAAGGCACCCGCTCCCGCGACCTCGGCGGCCGAGCGAAGCGGCGTGTCCGGCCGCGATCGCCGGTGCAGCAGCAGCGCGAGCGCCGCCAGCATCAGGCCGTAGCCCGCGTCGCCCAGGATGATCCCGAAGAACATCGGGAAGAAGACCGCCATGAACGGCGTCGGATCGATCGTGCCGTAGCGCGGCAGCGGGAACATCCCGATCAGCAGCTCGAAAGGCCGCAGGAGACGAGGGTTGCGGAGCACGACCGGCGCCTCCTCCCCCACCCACTCCTCGCGCGACATCCGCTCGACGACCACGGGCGCTCCGAGGCGCGCTCCGATCCGCTGGTCGAGCAGCGCGGCATCCGCCGCGGGCAGCCAGCCCTCGACCACGAACGCGTGCGGCGTCAACCCCACGAGGGAGGCGGCCTCCAGCTCCGCGAGCCCGTCCCGCAGCGCCAGACGCGCGGCGTCGAGGCTGCGGCCGTGCTCGCGGGCGAGAGCGTCGAGCGTATCGCGGCGCTCCCGCACCTGGCCCTCGATCCACTCCAGCCGCGCGCGGAGCGCCGCGCCGATGTCCTCCGGCGACCGCTCCGCGAGCCGACCAGGCAGCGGGATCTCCTGCACGCGCGCCTCGGTCAGCAGCCGGTCGACGTTCTCCGACGCCGTGGCCGGGACCACGATCAGCAGCGCCAGCTCCCCCGTCGCGAGCCGCTCCGAGAACAGCTCGAACGCTTCGCCCAGCACCGCGCCCAGCGCGTCGCGGAGCTGCTCCACGGCCGCCCCCTCCGCCGGCCGCAGCACGACCGGGTACGCGACCGCGCTCGTCCACCGCGCGCGCGGCTCGAGGAGCGGCTCGAACGCGCGCAGGAAGTCCCGGTAGCGGACGAGCATCTCGCGCTCCTCCTCGAGCGAGAGAAGACTCGCGCGCGCCCGCTCTCCGCGCCGGACCACGTCGCGGGCGAGCCGCGCCCACCTCGCGTAGGCGGCGGCTCCGGCCTTCCCCGGCGCGGCGGCCGTGCCCGCGGTCGCGGCCGTCCCCGCGGTCGCGGCCGGTGCCGCGGCCGCGCGCTTCGCGCCCGCCGGAAGCGCGCTCAGCGCCCGTTCGACCCGCTCCAGCACGCGGCGCAGCTGGCGCACGCGCCGACCCGCGGCCGAGGGCGGCGCGGCCGGCACCAGGCCGCCGCGTCCGGTCGACGCGTCCACGAGGTGCACGCTTCCCAGGTCCTGGAGCACCTCCAGCACCTGCGAAAGCCTGTCGCGCGGCCCCATGATCCTCACCCTCGCCATCTTCAGGATCATGGCGCCGCCTCCGGCGCGATCTCTTCGATCAGGGCGAGCACGACGCCGGCCGCGAGCGCGGCGATGCGCGCCTCGTCCACCGCTTCATAGCGCGCCAGCCCGGCGCGGCGCTCCGCCTCGATCCGCTTCAGCTCCGCCCGCTGCTCCTCCGCGAGCCGCGCCTCCAGCGCCGCGATCTCCGCCGCCAGGCCCCTCGCCGCGTCGCGGTCGAGCCGCGCCGCCTCCTCGTGCGCCGCCCGCACCATCTCCGCCGCGCGCTCCCGAGCCCCAGCCGCCTCCCGCGCGAGCCCGGCCTCGACCTCGATGAGCCGCGCCAGGCTCCCCTGCGGAGCGCCACGCGCCTCGCCGGCACCGACGGTCTTCGCGGCCGATCCCATTCCGCACCCCTCGCGCGGGAAGGAGGGCACGGCACGGCCCGCGCCCCTCTCGGCGAAGTTAGGAGGATTCGCCCTGGCTGTTTATCGGGAATACCCGGATTCCACGGTAGGGGCGCCGCCTACGCCCGGGGTCGCGCCCGGGGTCGAGAGGCCGGAGCCGCCGCGGCGGCCCCACCGCTCATTCCGCGGCGGCGTCCGGCGGGACGACCACGGCCGACCCCTCCAGCTCGCCCGCGCGAAGCGCGTTCAGCGCAGCGTTCGCCGACGACAGCGGGAAGGGGAGTACGTGCGTGCGCACGGCCACCCGCGGCGCGAGCGCGAGGAACTCCTCGCCATCGCGCCGGGTCAGGTTCGCGACCGACCGCACGGTGCGCTCGCCCCACAGGATCTCGTACGGAAAGCTCGGGATGTCGCTCATGTGGATGCCGCCACAGACGACCACGCCTCCCTTCCCAACCGCCCGCAGCGCCGCCGGCACGAGCGCGCCCACGGGCGCGAAAACGATCGCCGCATCGAGCGTCTGCGGCGGCGCCTCGTCGGAGCCGCCCGCCCACTCCGCGCCCATCTCGCGCGCGAACGCTTGCCCCGCCGCATCGCCCGGCCTCGTGAAGGCGTAGACTCTCCGCCCCTGGTGCGTGGCGACCTGCGCGAGGATGTGCGCGGCGGCGCCGAAGCCGTAGAACCCGATCCGCTCCGCATCGCCGGCGAGGCGCAGCGAGCGGAAGCCGATCAGCCCGGCGCACAGCAGCGGCGCCGCCTGCAGCGCCTCGTAATCGCCGGGCATCGGGAAGCAGTAGCGCGCGTCCGCCACCGCGTACTGCGCGAAGCCGCCGTCGATGTCGTAGCCCGTGAAGCGCGCGGAGTCGCACAGGTTCTCGCGCCCGCTGCGGCAGTAGCGACACTTCCCACACGTCCAGCCGAGCCACGGCACGCCGACCCGGTCCCCGGCGCGAAACGCGCTCTGCGGCCGTGCGCCCGCGGCGTCCGCGCCCGGCCCCCAGGCCTGTTCGGCGCCCGCGTCCCCGTCCGCGCCCGCCGCGTCGCCGTGCGCGGCGCCCCCCACCTCCACCACCTCGCCGACGATCTGGTGGCCGAGCACCAGCGGCAGCTTGGGATCCTTCAACTCGCCATCCAGGATGTGCAGATCGGTACGGCAGACGCCGCAGGCGAGAACGCGAAGCAGCACCTGTCCGGCTCCCGGCACGGGGACCGGGAGCTCCACCTGGCGCAGGGGCCGGCCTGGCGCCTCCAGCACCATCGCCATCATTCTCATTCCGACATCATGCGCCCGCCGCGCCGCGGTGCGCCACCCCCGGCACCGCGCCGCGATCCGCTACGAGAGGTGAACCGTTGACCGTCGAGACACGCCCGCGAGCCGTGGGCCCCGCGCCCTCCCACCGCCACCCTCGCGCCACCCTCGCCCTCGTCGTCGCGGCGCTCGTCGCGGCGCTCGCGGTGCCCACCCGCCGCGCCGAGGCCCAGACGCCGAGAGACAGCGTCCTCGCCGGGCTGCACGCGCGCTCGCACGACTTCGACCTGCTCCACCAGCGCATCGAGGTCGGCGCCTTCGACTGGGACTCGACCCGCTTCGAGGGCCGCGTGACCACGCGCCTCGCCGCGCTGCGACCGGGGCTGGACTCGGTGGTCCTCGACGCAGGGCACCGGCTCGCCATCCGCCGCGTCCGCGACGCCGCGGGCACGCCGCTCCACACCGGCTCGCACGGCGACACGCTCGTGATCCACCTCGCACACCCGCTCGACTTCCGCGACTCCGTCGAGTTCACGATCGAGTACGGCGGCCGCGTCGACAACGGTCGCGGCCTCGCCTTCATCCAGCCGGAAGGCCGCCCGCACCGCCCCCGTCAGATCTGGAGCCAGGGCGAGGGCACGAACAACCACCTGTGGTTCCCGACCTACGACGCGCCGAACGACAAGACGACGTGGGAGATGGTCGCCACGGTGCCCGCCGGCGACGTCGCCGTCTCCAACGGCCGCCTCCTCTCCGAGAAGACGAACGCCGACGGCACGCGCACCTTCGACTGGAGCCAGGAGGAGCCCTCCGCGACGTATCTCGTCTCGCTGATCGTGGCGCCGCTCGCGCGCATCCACGACGCGTGGAACGGCAAGCCCGTCGACTACTACGTCTACCACGCCGACAGCGCCCGGGCGTGGCCGCTCTTCCACGTCACGCCGGACATGATCGAGGCGTACTCCAGCCTCACCGGTGTGCCGTACCCGTGGCCGAAGTACGCGCAGACCACCGTCGCGGACTTTTTCGGCGGAATGGAGAACGTGAGCGCGACGACGCTCGTCGACTGGCTGCCCGACGCGCCCGCCTACGCCGACCGCCCCTGGTACCGCTGGATCCTCATCCCGCACGAGCTCGCGCATCAGTGGTTCGGCGACTACGTCACCACCGAGGACTGGGCGAACATCTGGCTCAACGAAGGGTTCGCCGAGTTCATGCCCGGCCAGTACTGGCGCCTGCGCGCCGGCGACCACGCGGCCCAGGACTACTTTCTGGACGAGTACGACGACTTCATGGTGGCCGACGCGCGCCGCCGCATGCCGATCGCGACCGCCGGCTCCAACGTCATCTACCCGAAGGGCGCGCTCGTCCTCGAGATGCTCCGCAAACGCCTCGGCGACGACCGCTTCTGGGCCGGCGTCCACCGCTACCTCGTCGACCACGCCTTCTCGAACGCCACCACCGACGATCTGCGCCAGGCGTTCCTCGACGCGACCGGCGTCAACCTCGCCCCCTTCTTCGACCAGTGGGTCTACGCCGCCGGCTTCCCCGCCTTCCACGTCACCTCCGACTACGACGCCGCCGCGCACCGCCTCACCCTCCACGTGCGCCAGACCCAGTCCGCCGTCGCCGCCGCCGACTCCGACGCCGGCGCCACCGACGCCGGCGCGCGCGGGGGCAGGCCCGGCGACGTCGCGCCGCGCGCCGCGCCGGCCTATCCGACACCCGCCGCCTTCCACACGCCCGTCGACATCCGCGTCGCGACCGCGCAGCGGGACACGCTCGTCCACGCCACGATCGACGCCGAGGAGGAGACGATCGTCGTCGACGGCGTCGACGACGAGCCCCGGATGATCGTCTTCGACGAGGGCGACCGCGTCCTCAAGACGCTTACGTTCGACCAGACGACGCCGATGCTCGCGAACCTGCTCGCGCGCGACGCCGACCTGTGGAACCGGCAGTGGGCGATCGACCAGCTCGCGCAACGCCCGCACGACGCCGACGCCGCGCGCTCCCTCGCCGACGCCGCCACCGGCGCCGACTATTTCCGCACTCGAGCCGCGGCCGCCCTCGCCCTCGCCCGCTTCCCCGCGCCGCTCGCGCTGCCGGCACTCGGCCGCGCCGCCCGCGACACGTCCGCGCAGGTGCGCGCCGCGGCCGTGACCGCGGCCGGAAGCGTGGCCGACACGGCCGCCGCGCGGCTGGCGCGCGCCGCGCTCTCCGACTCCAGCTACCAGGTCCGCGCCGCCGCCGTGGTCGCCGTGGCGCGCCTCGAGCGGTCCGCCGCCCACTCCGTGCTCGCACGGGCCCTCGCGTCCGACTCCTACCGCGACGTGGTGCGGGAAGCCGCGCTGCAGGCGATCGCGGGCCTCGACGACACCACGTTCGTCGCGCCGCTCGCCGCGATGATCGGTGAGGATCGCGCCGTCGCCGCCACGCTCGCTACGCTCGCCGGCCACGGCAGCGCGCGGGCTCTCCGACTCCTCGTCGAACACCTCAACGACGAGCGCGCCTACGTCCGTCGCTGGGCCCTGACCGCGCTCGCGACGCGGCTCGACCCGGCCGTCGCCACCGCCCGGCTCGAGGCGGCCGAACCCGGCCTGCGCTACGACGACACGCGGGAGAGCCTGCGCGCGCTGCTCGAACGGCTCGCCCACCGGCGGCCCGGGAGCGGTTGAGCGCGCGAGCGTGAACGGCGTCGCTTCCGCCGCGACGGAATTCTAGGTACTCTGGTCCGTGGGAGCTGCACCGGCTCCGCACGATCTCCTCGATCGAACGCCGGATCCGTGGCCGGCGCGTCGACCGTCGGTCGCGCACGGAGCGAGGGAGGACACCGCCATGCCGAATACCACAGCCGCCGATCTCTCGCGCGACGCCGCGAGCGCGCCGGCGCTCGACGCCGAAGCGGTGCGCGCGATCGTGCGTGAGGAGATCGAGCGCGCGCTGCGCAAGGACCCGGCGGCGCGCAAGGCCGCCATCATCGCGTCGAAGGGAACGCTCGACTGGGCCTACCCGCCCTTCATCCTCGCGACGGCGGCGGCCGCCTCCGGCATGGAGGTCTCGATGTTCTTCACCTTCTATGGGCTCAATCTCATCCGGAAGGACGCCGCGGAGAGGCTGCGGGTCTCCCCCGTCGGCAACCCCGGGATGCCGATGCCCCTCCCCCTGCCCGATCTGCTCACCGCGCTGCCCGGCATGCAGACGTTGGCGACCGGCATGATGAAGTCGATGTTCCGGCGGAAGAACGTCGCCACCATCGGCGAGTTGATCGACACCGCGCGCGAGCTCGACGTACGCCTCATCGCCTGCCGCATGACCATGGACGTCTTCGGCTACGAAGAGGAGGACTTCATCGACGGCGTGGAGTTCGGGGGCGCCGTCGCCTTCCTCTCCGACGCGCGCAAGAGCCACGTCACCCTCTTCATCTGACGGTACAGCCATGAGCCAGCCACAGCCGGACAAGGTCCTCGACGCCCGAGGCCTGCTCTGCCCCATGCCGATCGTCAAAGCCTCGAAGGAGATGCGCGCCCTGGAGCCGGGACAGGTCCTCAAGGTCCTCGCCACCGACCGCGGCGCCATCGCCGACTTCCCCGCCTGGAGCGACGACACCGGCAACGAGCTCCTCGAATGGCACGACGAGGACGGCGTCCTCGTCTTCTTCCTCAGGCGCGCCGCGGAGGGGTGACATGGTCTTCAAACAGTTCCGCTACGAGCCCCTCGGCCAGGCCTCCTACCTCGTCGGCTGCAACCGCGCCAAGGAAGCCGTCGTCGTCGACCCCATCGAGAACCTCGGCGCCGAGTTCTACGTGCTCGAGGCCGCGGACCTCGGCGTCACCATCGTCGGCGTGATCGAGACACACATCCACGCGGACTTCGTCTCCTGCGCCCGCGAGCTCGCCGAGATGGCCGGCGCGCCCCACTACCTCCACGAGGCCGCGCCGGCACGATACCCCTTCACGCCCCTCCGCGACGGACAGACGCTCCACATCGGAAAGATCGAGATCCAGGCGATCCACACACCCGGACACACCCCCGAGCACACCGCGTTCCTCGTCACCGACACCGCCCGCTCGAGCGACCCGTGGTTCCTCCTCAGCGGCGACTCCCTCTTCGTCGGCGACGTCGGACGCCCCGACCTCCTCGTCGGCGATCAGGCCCTCGACGTCACCGACGAGGCTCAGCGCGCCCGCACCCAGTTCCGCTCCATCCGGAATCGCCTCTTCCAGCTCCCCGACCTGGTCGAGGTCTTCCCCAACCATTACGGCGTCTCCGCCTGCGGCGGCGTCAACATGAGCGGCAAGGTCAGCTCCACCATCGGCTTCGAAAAGCGCTTCAACCTCGCAATGCAACGGCCCGACGCCGAAGCCTTCGCCCGCTTCGTGCACGAGACCGTGAAGCCGTTCCCCGCCGACTTCGCCGGCATCAAGAGCCGCAACCTCGGCCTTCCCGCCGAGCCCGCCGCCCACTCCCACGCCCAGGAGGTGAGCCCGTGACGCCGCAGGACGTCCACACCGCCGCCGAGAAGGGCGCCATCGTGCTCGACATGCGGACTCCGCGCCCCTTCGCCGAGGAGCACATCCCCGGCGCCGTCAACCTCCAGTTCAACCGCGCCGACCTCGTCGACCGCGCCGAGATGATCCTGCCCGCCGACGCCGATTACATCGTCCACGCCGAACCCGAGCCGATCGCGCGCATCGCCGCCAAGCTCCTCCAGGACGCCGGCTTCCGCGTGCGCGGGCACCTCGAGGGCGGCCTCGCCGCCTGGAGAAACGCCGGCCTCCCCACCGCCTCCCTGCCCGTCGTCGACGTCGACGACCTCAAGACCGGCCTCGAGCGCTTCCGCGTCCTCGACGTCCGCCTCGGCTTCGAGTTCCGCCACGCCCACGTCCCCGGCGCCGACAACATCGAGTGGACCGACACCTGGCGCCGCGCCGACGAGGTCCCCGCCGGCCAGGCCATCGCCGTCGTCTGTGGAGACGAAGTCCGCAGCGCTGCCGCCGCCTCCATCCTCCAGCGCGCGGGCCGCAGCCCCACCCTCGTGCTCGGGGGCATGGTCGACTGGCTCGACCGCGGCTACCCCACCGAGAAGACGGCCCGCCCCGGCTGAGCACGTCCCGCGACGCGGCACGGCCAGCCGGGCGCGGCCCCGCAGCAACTCCGACCGCAGCGGCGCCCGGCGAGGGCGCCCCGCGACCGGCCCCGCGACCCCGCGACCGGCCGCGCGACCGCAGGGGCCCTTGCGATAAACGCCTACTCGATTATATAGTTGTTCGTGGCGGCGACGCCGGCCGCCGGCCCCATGCCGAGCGATCGGGGCCCGGGAAGGGCAGCAAGAGGCCGGCGGAGCGGGGGCGCGCCGGCACGACGACGACGAACGGCGAGGAGGCGATGATGGCGAAGAACGTGGTGCGGGTGAACGACGAGAGTTTCGCCGCCGAAGTGGAAGCGAGCGACGGCCTCACGATCGTCGATTTCTGGGCGGAGTGGTGCGGGCCGTGCCGCATCATCGCGCCGGTGATCGAGGAGCTGGCGGAGATGTACGCGGGGCGGGTGAAGTTCGTGAAGCTGAATGTGGACGAGAGCCCGCGGACGGCCTCGGAGTACGGCATCCGCAGCATTCCCACGCTCGGCTTCTTCCGTGACGGCACGCCGGAATTCGGCGTTGCCGGGGCGGTGCCGAAGCGGATGCTCGAGGAGAAGATCGAAGAGCTGCTCGGCGCGCGGGCGGCCTGAGCCGCCCGCGCCACCGGCGCTCTTCACGCGTCGAACGCGCCGATCAGGCGCCGGCGCCTTCCTGTTCGGAGCCCTCCTCCGACTCCTCCAGCACCGCCTGGACGTCGATCGAGATCCGCACGTCGTTCCCCACCAGGAGACCGCCCGCCTCGAGGAGCTGGTTCCACTCGAGGCCGTAGCGGCGGCGATCGATGGTCGTCTTCGCGGTGAATCCGATGCGCTGTCCGCCCCACGGATCGCCCGTGCGACCTTCCTCGCGACCCTCCAGGGTCACCTCTTCGCTCACGCCGCGGATCGTCAGCTCCCCGACCAGCCGGAAGCGGCCGTTCTCCTCCATCTCGACCCGCTTGCTGCGGAAGACCAGCGTCGGATGCTTCTCGACGTCGAGAAAATCCGCGGAGCGCAGATGCGCGTCCCGCTGCTCCTCGCGCGTGTCGATGCTCGCGGCACCGATCTCCGCCTCGACCGTCGACCGCTCCGGATTCTCATCGTCGATGACGATCGTGCCGGACACCTCCGAAAAGCGCCCCTTCACGGTCGTGATCATCATGTGCTTCACGGCGAACTCGATGTCCGTGTGCGCCGGATCGATCTTCCATGTGCTCGTCGCCTGACGTGCCGCTGTCGTCTCGCTCATCTCCACCTGCTCCTGGTTTCTGCGGGGACCTCCGCCACTCCGCGAGCCGGGTCCGCCCCCTTCCCCCGGCCGCGCCGTCCGGACATTCCGGACGGCCAGGTTCGCGCCGCTCGCGTTCCGCGGCGCAAACGCCTCGATTTCTTACATCTTTACATCAAGATATATGCCCACAGCGACAAGCCCTCCGCGGCTCACCGCCGCACCCACGGACCGAAGGAACGACGGACGGACGCGCTACGCTCCCGCCGCGCCGGTGCCCAGACGCTTCAGGAGCGCCGTCGCGATACGCTGCTCCTCGCTCGTCAGGCCGCGCATGACCTCCTCGATGCGCGCGGCGTGCTCAGGAAAGAGCTCTCGCACCAGCGCGCTGCCCGCCTCCGTGAGCTCCGCGTACTGCACGCGCCGGTCGTGCTCGCACTGGCGGCGCCGCAGCAATCCACGCTCCTGGAGCTTGTCGATCACGTATGTCGTGCTGCCGCTCGTGAGCAGGATGCGACTGCCCACCTCTCCGATCGGCAGCGGTCCGCGGTGGTGCAATACCTCCAGCACCCCGAACTCCGTCGCCCCGAGCCCGTGACGCTCGATGTCGCGCCGCGACTGCTCCGCGATCGCGCGGGCGGCGCGGCTCAGCACCACCCACAGCTTGAGCGCGGTGCGCGTCTCGACGCCGAGCTCGGCGTCCTGCTGGAGCATGGCCGGGTCATTCATCTTGAAATCAAGATAATACGGCCGCCGCCCCCGCGCAAGAGGACGCGAGGGGCGACGGCGGAGCACGGCCAGCGCGGCGGAGGAGGGCCCGCGCGGCGGCGCGGGCCGGGGATCGAGGAGGGCCGGTGATCTGAGGTAGGCCGGCGATCTGGGGAGGGCCGGCGCGGCGCGTCAGAAGCGGCCGCCGATATCGGCGTAGATGCGGCGGTCACCGTGGGTGTCGGCGCCGTAGCCGAGGGAGAGCTCTCCGAAGGGTGTCGACCAGAGGATGCCGGCCTCGGCGCCGTACCACCCGCGGGGGGCCGCCGGCTCGCCGGGCCGATCGGCGGCGATGGCGGCGCGCAGGCGGAGACGGGCGAAGGCGCCGCCGAGGAGTACGGGGCGGGCGAGGTCCAGGCCGCCGATCGTGAGCGTGCGGGCGCGCACCTCGCCCCAGCGGAGGCCGGGGAGGGCGTGCTCGTCGCCGAGAGCGGGCAGGCGGTCCGGGGTCGGATCGCCGGCCACGCCGCGATAGGTGAAGACGGCGGCAGCGCGGGTGTCGCCGAGCGGGTGCGTCCAGGAGGCGGCGACGTCGGCGGCACGGTAGGCGACGTCGCCGGTCCGCAGCGCGAGCTCGAGGCGCAGCGGGATACCGACCGGCGTGCCGCTGGGGAGCGGCCGCAGCAGGCGGAGCTCGGGGCCGGCCGAGAGGCCATGGGGCGCGTCGAGCCCCGCTCCGAGGGTGATGTTCTCGACGACGAGCCGAGCGTCGGCGATCCAGGCAGGCTCGAAACGGCGCCACCGGACGCCGCCCCAGAGACCGAGGTGTCGGACGCGCGGCGCCGCGACGATGCGCCGGTCGCCGAACACTCGTGCGCGCGCATCGGCGGCGAACGCGCCGGCGGCGAGCGCGGCGTTCGCGAGGTGGGGAAGGAACGCTCTCGCGTCGACGCTGGCGTCGCGTCGCACGCCGTCGGCGGAGGCGGCGATGCGCAGCTCGGCGGGGAAAGCGGCGTGGGCGCGCCCCCGCGCTGCGAGCCAGAGACGGGGGCCTCGGTCGCCGTCCCAGCCGGCGGCGCCGATCACGTCCGAGGCAGGCCGTGGAACGACGCGAAGGCGAAGGGTGTCGCCGCGGACGGCGGGCCAGACGGCGTCGACGAAGCCGGTGGCGTAGAGGCGGTCGACGGCCGCGAGGACGGCGGCGGGATCGTAGGGGCCGGGGACGACGTCGGCGAAGGCGGCGCGCGCGAGGTCGGACGTCGCGGCATCGTCGCCGGACAGCTCGAGATGGCGCAACCGCGCCGGCGGCGGCAGAGCGCGCCGCCGCGGCGTCGTCACTCCGGCGCCGCCCGCGTGCGACGGAGCGAGCGTCTGGAGCGCGGCGCGCAGCCCCGCGTCGAGCAGGAAGGAGGCGTCGCGGGGGAAGATGAGGGAGGGCCACTCCGGCGGCACCGAGGGGCGCACGAGGGCATCGGCGCGGGCGGAGTCGCCGGCGTTCTGGAGAAGGAGGCGCAGGCCGCGAATCCCGACGGCGTATGGATTGTGGCTGTCGACGGCGGTGTCGGGGTGGACGACGTCGCTCGCGATGACGAAGGGGTAGCCGAGCGATCGCGCGACCGTGACGGGCAGATTCTCGTCGATGCCGCCGTCGACGAGCACGTGGCCGCGGTCGACCACGGGCGCGAAGACGCCGGGTATCGCCATGCTGGCGCGGACGGCGAGCGGCAGGATGCCTTCGGCCAGGACCACGCCGTGGCCGTCGCCGAGGTCGGCGGCGACGGCGCGGAAGCGGCGAGGCAGGCGGTCGAAGCGGCCGCCGGCGCGCGCGTCGGCGTCGAAGAGGAGCCGGATGAGGACGCGATCGATGCGCGCCTCGGGCAGGATCCCCTGCGGCGCGGCGGGTCCGAACGGCAGGGGCCAGCGCAGCATCGGGCGGCGCGCGGCCGGCGCGCCTCCGAGGAGGACGGCGTCCGCGTCGAAGAGAGCGCCCCAGTCCTCGTCGCGGATGATGTCCACGATGGCGGCAGGGGCGTAGCCGGCGGCGTAGAGCGCACCGATGATCGCCCCCATGCTCGTACCCACGACGAGGTCCGGATCGTACCCGAGGCGCTCCACCCCCAGCAGCACGCCGGCGTGCGCGAGGCCGCGTGCGCCGCCGCCGCCCAGCACGAGCGCGCGCGGAAGACCGGGCGCGGGGAGCGCGGCTTGCGCCGGCGGCGCCGAATCGGGGGGCGGGGGAGTCGAAGGCGGCCCCTGCGCGGCTGCGCCGCGCGCCGCGGCCGCGGCCAGGACCAGGGGGAGCGCGAAGACGAGCAGAATCGCGGGACTGGAGCGCGGGCCGCGGTGATGATACCATAGACCGATGAAGCTGATCGTGCGTCTCCTCATCACGGCGGCGGCTCTGTGGGTCGCGGTGCGGCTGATTCCCGGCATCTCCTACGCCGGCGACCCGCTGGGACTCGTTCTCGTCGCGCTCGTCTTCGGCGCGTTGAACGCGGTCGTGCGCCCGGTCCTCGTGCTGCTGACGTGTCCGCTCGTGCTGCTCACGCTCGGGATCTTCATCCTGGTCCTGAACGGCGTGCTGCTCTGGCTCACGAGCGCGGTGTCCGGCGCGATCGGCCTCGGCTTCCACGTGGCGGGGTTCGGGGCGGCGTTCATTGGAGCGCTCGTCGTCGGCATCGTGAGCATGCTGCTGACGGTCTTCGTAGGAGATCCGGCGCGCAAGGGGTGAGCCCACGGCGTTGATGCCGGCTTCGGACGACGCACATTCCAGAATCGCGGTTCCCGGACGAATCCTTTCCGGCGCGTGGCTTGCGAACGGCGAGCCGCGTCTGGTCCCCGGCGGAACGGAGGTCGCCTTGTCCACTGCCACCTATGATCGCTGGCTGCCGATCGGCGCCCGCGCGCTCCCGCGGGAAGAGCTCTGGCTGGTCGGCCCCTTCTACGACCTCGCGTTCATCATCTTCTCCGCAGCGCTGCTCCTGTTCCCGCACATCAGCCACGCCTTCAGCGGGAGCAACATCTTCGTCGACCTGTTGGTGACGATGGTGATCGGCGGACCGCACCTCTTCGCCACCTACACAATGACGCTGATGGAGCCGCAGTTCCGCGAGCGCTACCCGATCTACTCTAGGGGCGCCTTCCTGCTCCCCTTCCTCATCGTGGGCCTCGCGATCTGGAACCTGACGCTGCTCGTCACCGTCTTCTTCTTCTGGGCCTCCGTGCACGTGATCCACCAGGCCGCCTTCATCGCCGACGCGTATCGCATGAAGGACCCGCGCGGCTGGACGTGGACCACGCGCGCCATCGATTACGGCCTCCTCTTCACCTGCATGTACCCGATCGCGACGAGCAAGCTGATCAACGGGGAGTTCGTCACCGGCGGCCGGCACCTGCTCTTCCCCGCCTTCCTCCGCATGCGCTTCCTGCCGAGCCTCGTGTGGACCGCCTTCCTCTTCTTCCTCGCCGCCTTCGTCGTCAAGACGGTCCACGAGATTCGCAGCGGCCGCTTTCACGGGCCCAAGACGCTGCACATGACGCTCGCTTCCGGGCTCTTCTTCCTCACCCCCGCGCTCCGCAACCTCGACGTGGCGTTCCAGGGCCTCAACGTCTGGCACTCGTTCCAGTACCTGGCCGTCGTCCTCTACCTGAACCGCCTGCGCGCCCAGAGGGGCCTCATCGGATCGCGCGCCGTCGCCGCCATCTCGCGTCGCGGCTGGAGACTCTACGGCCTCTGTCTCGCCTTCACCCTCGGCGCCGGCCTCCTCTTCCTCGCCGTGCTCGCCATCGTCGTCCACATCGGGGCCTTCGCCACCGGCACGCCGATGCACAACCCGCTCTTCGGAACCGTCGCCAGCGACCAGCACTATTTCGCCTTCTACAGCGTCGTCCTCTCCTTCCTCCTCGTCCACTACTACTTCGACCACTTCATCTTCCTCGGTCAGGACGAGCGGATCACGCCCACGTTCGCACCCCTGCGGGCGTGAGGCGGATCAGGCCGTGAGGACTTCCTTCAGGACCACGAGGAGCTCCGTAGGCAGGACCGGCTTGTGGAGGAAGCGGACAAAGAGGTCAGGGCGGTCGATCGAGTCGTAGGCGCTGATACCGATGATCGGGATCGCTCGCGTCGTCGCCTCCGCCTTGATCCGCTCCGACGCTCCGATCCCGTCCAGCCGCGGCATCGAGATGTCCATCAGGACGACGTCCGGCCGCATCATCCCCGCCTTCTCCACGCCGTCCAATCCGTCGCGCGCCGTGTCGACGGAGAAGCCCCAGTGCTCGAGCACCGCAGCGAGCATCTCGCGCACGTCGATGTTGTCCTCCACGATCAGGACCGAGTGGCGCATCGCTTCGTTCACAGGAGATGACGGGAAGACGGGGTCCACCGCCGAACCCCGAAAAACCGTTTCTCCCGCTGCACACTCCGGACCGGGCCGTGGAATGCTGCACCGGCGCCACGCGCGTGCGCCAGGAACGGCGCAGCGACGCAACAGGTGTGGCACGACACCGTCACACCCGCACCTGCGACGCGATCGCGTAGCTCAGGACCGCCGCCACGACGCGACCGGGCCCGTGCACGCCGCGAACGAGGATGCCGCCGATGTCGGCCGACTTGCTCGGGCCGGAGTGGAGGGCGAAAGCGGCAGGTGCTTCGAGGGGGACGGCGCGGAGGGCGGCGGCGAGCGTGGGGCGGATGTCGGGAGCGGGCAGCCAGACGAGGTGGACGGGAGGGAGGAGCTGGGCGGCGCGGCCGTCGCGGCCGTCGAGGAGGAGCGATCCGGTGTCCGCGGCGGCCGCCCGCGCGAGGGAGACGCCGAGGTCCGCGGCGGCGGCGGGTGCGTGGGAGAGGCGCGGGCGGAGCGAAGCGGGGACGAGCGTTCCGACCGCCGCGGAGTGGAAGGCGTGGGCGAACCGTTCGAGCCAGGCGGCGGCGCTCCCGGCGTCATCGAGGACGACGACCTCACCGCCCGCGGCGGTGAACGCGGCGGCGAAGCGGTCGATCGTTGCGGCGTCGGCACGGTCGGGGTTCTCGGCGTCGGCGCGGTCGGGGTTCTCGGCGTCGGCCGCGGTGAGGGGCGGCGCCGGGCCGGGGTGGCCGGCGGCGGGCAAGGCGCGCGCAGCGTCGCGAAGTCGCTCCAGGATGCGGCGGCGGCCCGGGTCGTCGGACATCAGCGGATTCCCTCCTCCCACAGCTCGCGGAAGGTGCGCGGGCTCGGTCGCAAGCCGCCGCGGACGCCGTTCCAGGCGCGCAGGACGGGAAGGAGGCGGCCGCGCAGGGCGACCTGCGGGATCATGCGGAGAAGGCGGGACGCGGCACGGTAGCGGGCGGGGCTTCGCATGGCGGCGGCGAAGGCGCGGACCATGGCGCCCTCGGCGCGTGGCGCGGACTCCGCCTCGACGGCGCGCCGGCGCCATTCCACCAGGAGGCTCGGGATCGGGATGCGCACGGGGCAGACGTCGCGGCAGGCGCCGCAGAGCGTAGAGGCGGCGGGCAGCTCGGCGGCGCGATCGAGGCCGAGCATCGCCGGCGCGAGGGCGGCGCCGATCGGACCGGAATACGCCCATCCGTAAGGGTGGCCCCCGGTCTGGCGGTAGACGGGACACACGTTGAGGCACGCGGAGCAGCGGACGCAGCGGAGGGCCTCCCAGGCGCGTGCGTCGCCGAGCAGCGCGCTACGACCGTTGTCGACGAGGACGACGTGCAGCGCCTCCGGGCCGTCCGGCTCGTCCGCCGCACGCGGCCCGTGGAGCAGCGAGACGAAGGTCCCGATCGGCTGCCCGGTCGCGCTCCGACTGACGATCTGGAGGAACGACGCGAGGTCGGCGAGGGTCGCCAGGAGCTTCTCGATGCCGACGAGGGCCACGTGCACGCGCGGCAGCGACGTCGTCAAGCGGATGTTGCCCTCGTTCTCGATCAGCGCGAGCGTCCCCGTTTCGGCGACGAGGAAGTTGGCGCCCGTGATGCCCATGTCGGCGGCGATGAAGCGCTCGCGAAGCACGCGCCGCGCGGCCGCGGCGAGCGTCTGCGCCGAGGCGTCCGGCGGCGTGCCGAGCCGCTCGGCGAAGAGACGGCGGATGTCGTCGATACCGCGGTGGATCGCGGGCGCGAGGATGTGGCTTGGCGGCTCGCCTCCGAGCTGAACGACGTACTCGCCGAGATCGGTCTCCACGGCGTCGACTCCGCGGGAGGCGAGCAGCGCGTTCACACCCAGCTCCTCGCTGAGCATGCTCTTCCCCTTCACCACCGATCGCACGCCGTACGCATCGACGAGGCGAAGAAGAATCTCATGCACGTCTCGTGGCCGTTCCGCCCAGTGGACCACGGCGCCGTTGCGGACCAGCCGCGCCTCCGCCGATTCCAGGTGATCCGCGAGATTGCGCAACACGTGGTCCCGAACGCTCCGCGCCCAGCTCCGCCACCGCACCGCGTCCGTGCCGGCGAACGCGGCGCGGCGCTGCGCGTCGAAGTGCAGCGTGCCCCGCGTCACCGCCGCCCGCACCTCCGGCTCCTCCGCCAGGATGCGGCGCGCGCTCCTGCCGAAGGCGATGCGGCCGCCGCCGGTCGGCTCAGCCGTCACGTCGCGCCTCCCACAGAAGCGTCGCGAGGTGGCGGACGGGCGGCCCTCCGCCGCGTGCTTCGATCCGGCCGGCGAGATGGAGCAGACAGCCGCCGTCCGCAGACGTGAGCGCGTCGACCTCCGGCAGGGTGTCGAGCTTGCGATCCGCCATGGCCGCGGAGACGTGCGGCAGCTTCACCGAGAAGAGCCCGCCGAAACCACAGCACTCCGCCCCCGCCTCCCAACCCACCAACTCGGCGCCCGCATTGGCGAGCAGAAGCTCCGCCTCCGCACCCAGTCCCAGCTCCCACCGGCCGTGACAGCCGTGGTGATACGCGATGCGCCTGCCGCGCAGGCCGCGACCCAGCTCGCGCACGCCCAGCTCCTTCACCACGTACTCCGCCAGCTCGAACGTCCGCGAAGCCAGCGCACGCGCAGCCGGGTCCTCCTCGCCGAACAACTCCCCGTAGAACGAGCGCAGCATCGCGGCGCAGCTTCCGGATGGGAGGACCACCCGCGGCGCATCGCGGAAGACCGCCAGGGTGTGCCGCGCCATCGCGCGCGCCTCCGCATGGTGGCCCGCGTTGAACGCCGGCTGGCCGCAGCACGTCTGGCCCGCTGGGAAGGCGACCTCCACGCCGAGCGAACGCAGCAGCCGCACCGCGTCCGCCACCGCGTCCGCGAAGAACTGGTCGCCGAGGCACGTCGCGAAGAGGGCCACACTCCTGGAATCCGCCATCGTCCGCGCCTTCGACCCTCCTCCCCCTTCGAACTCCTCGCCGACGCAGCGTCGGGTGCTCGGCGCAGCTTAGCGGCGGGCCGGACTCCCCGAAAGCCTCGTGCGAAACGGCGCGCTCCTCGCCGCCGGCGGGAGCCGCGACACGAGCATGGAAATTGCCACCGACCTCGCGAAGCAGCGAGCCGCGGAAGGCCTCTTTCGCGGCTGTTTTGCGTTCACGACATCCGGGAGTCCGCCGTGGCCCACGTCCTGATCAACGATCCTCAGAGCCTCGCCAACGTCCTGCGCGAGCGGATCATCGAACATCCCGTGCTGCAGGACCTCGGCGTGCAGGTGGTCCGCGTCACGGCGGACGAGGACGGATTGCGGATCCGAGCCGTTCGCGGCCACGCGCTCCTCACCGTCCAGGAGCCGCCCGACTGGACGAGGACCGGCTTCCCCGACCTCGCCGAACGGCTCGTGCACCAGCTCGCGGCCGAAGCCGAGCTCAGCCGCTGACACCGCGCCCCGCCGGCGGTGCCGAGCCCCATCGCCGGCGGTGCCGAGCCCCACGCCGGCGCCGGGCCGCCCCGCCTCCGTGGCCCGCGCCCGCGCCCGTGAACAATCCTCCATTCTAAACGTATAAACTGCAACCCGTTACTGACATCCGCCGAATGCGGCCGCCCTTTCAGGGTCAGAACGTATCGTTGACGTGACGACGCGCGTTCATGAGTGGTGACAGAATCGCGCCCTGCCGTGGCGAGTAGATCAGGAGCGAGGAAGTCGACGGCGGGAGACGGCGACGGAGCGGGTGTGGGGTCGGAGCGGGCTCACGGGGTGGAATCCTTCAGCGAGACGAGCGAGGTTGAGAATGCGGATGAAGGCCGTCATCGTAGACGACGAAGCGCTCGCGCGCCGGCGGATTCGTCAGCTCCTGGAGGAGGAGCACGACGTCGAGGTCGTGGCGGAATGCGAGGACGCGGACACGGCGCTGCGTGCGATCCGCCAGCACAGGCCGAGCCTGCTCTTCCTGGACGTGCAGCTGAGGGGGGAGAGCGGATTCAGGGTGTTCGAGAAGGTGGGGCTGGAGCTGATGCCGGCGACGGTGATGGTGACGGGCTACGAGGAGTACGCGGTGCAGGCGTTCGAGTCGAACGCGGTGGACTACGTGTTGAAGCCGGTGAGCGGGGACAGGCTGCACAAGGCGGTGGAGAAGGCGCGTCGCAAGGCGGCGGAGCACCTGCTGCGCGATCCGGAGCGGCTGTACACGGTGCTGCGGATGGTGGAGACGCGCGGCGGTGAGGTGGCGGAGGAGGGTTCGGAGACCCGTCCACTGGAGTGGGTCACGGTGAAGGCGGGGGGCGTGGTGCGGCCGATCGCGGCGACGGCGATCGAGCGGCTTGAGGCCGCGGCGAACTACGTGAAGGTGTACGTGAACGGCGATTACCACGTGGTGCGGAGCACGCTTTCGGCGTTCGAGGAGCAGCTCGATCCGGGGACGTTCGTGCGCATCCATCGCTCGACGATCATCAACAAGACGGCGATCGAGTCGTTCGAGGCGCTGCCGGGTGGTGACTTCCTCGTCAATCTGCGATCGGGAGCCAAGGTGAAGCTGAGCCGGAACTTCCGCGAGCAGCTCGAGGAATCGCTCGGCTATGGCATCTAGCGAGGCGCCCTCCCCGGGCGGCGGCTTTCTCGCCTCGGACCCGGCGATGGTCCAGGCGATCCGGCTGGGGCTGGGCGCCTTCGCGCTCGTCCAGATCGTTCAGACGTACCTCTTCCTCTTCGTCATCCCCGGGACGCCGCCGACGCCCGGGCCCGCGTTGATCGTGACGCTGCGCCTCGGCTATCTCATCGCGGCCGTGCCGACGGCGTACGCGCTCCTGCGGCGCGCGGGCGACGGAGCGCCGAGCGCTCACGGCCTCGGCATTCGGGCCGCAGGTCTTCTGGGGCTCGGCCTCGGTTACGGCGGGAGCATCATCGTCGCGACGCGCCTCGCGCGCGGGTTCTGGCCGCCGCCGGGCGAGGTGATGATCAATCACCTCGGCGACTTCATCCTGTACGGCGGCGTGATCTGGCTGGGCGCGCGTGCCGTACTCCTCTACCGCCACTACCGGGACCAACGCCTGGAGGCGGCGCTCCTCGAAGGCCGTCTGGCACGCGCGCAGCTGAATTCGCTGAAGATGCAGATCCAGCCGCACTTCCTCTTCAACACCCTCAACGCCATCGCGACGCTGACGCGCGACGAACCTGCGGCGGCGGAGCGGATGATGCTCGCCCTCGCGGATCTACTGCATCGCGCACTCGAGCACGGGCGGCGGCGCGATGTCCGGCTGGCAGACGAGGTCGAGACGGCCGCGCTTTACATGGAGATCCAGAAGATCCGCTTCGGCGACTGGCTCTCGTTCTCCGTCTCCGTGGAGCCGGCGGCGGGCGAGGCGCGTGTGCCCAGCTTCGTCCTCCAGCCGCTGATCGAGAACGCGATCAAGCACGGGCTGGCTCCGGCACAGGGCCACGGCCACGTCAGCGTCGAGGCCCGCCTCGCAGGGCGCAGGCTGGTCGTGGAGGTGAGCGACGACGGGGTGGGACCGCGCGAGGGCCGGCGCGGCGGCGTCGGGCTGCGCAACATCCGCGAGCGGCTGCGCCACATGTACGGAGAGGACGCCTCGGTCGAACTGGTCTCCCGGAACGGCGGCGGCGCGACGACGCGACTCGACATCCCGTACGCCTGGAGGCCCGTCCGCCACGACAAGGGTCAACGGGAGGAACCCGCCCTCACCGCGAATCTGACGGCCTGAGGCGATCGGCCGCCCGCCCGCTCACTCCCCGCGGATCACCCGCATCGGCTCGACCGCCGCGGCACGCCGCGCCGGCAGCCACGCGGCGCCGGCCGCGGTCAACATCCCGAGCACGACGACCCCGGCCAACGTCAACGGATCGACCACCTGCACGTTGTAGAGCAGCGACGCGATCAGGCGGGACCCGATAAGCGCGACCACGACCCCCACGACCAGTCCACCGGCCACGAGCCGGACCCCCTGCCCAACGATGACGCGCGATACCTGGCCCGGCGTGGCGCCGAGCGCGATCCGCACCGCGATCTCCCGCGAACGCTGCTCGACGTTGAAGGCGAGGACCGCGAAGATCCCCATCATCGCGAGCAGAAGCGCGACGGCGCTGAACGCGGCGAAGAGGATCGTCACGAAGCGGCGGTCTCCGAACGAATCGGTGACGACCTGCTGCAGCGTGCGGACGCCGAAGATCGGCAGGTCGGGGTCGATGCCGTTGATCACCTGCCGGATCTGCGGCAGCAGCCGCGTGGGATCGCCGCTGGAGCGGACGATGTAGACCTGCTCCCCACCGGCGGTGGCGGGGCCCCACGGGTAATAGACCGCCGGCGCCTTCGCCCCCGTGATGCCGCTTTCCCGCACGCTCCCCACGACGCCGGTGATGCGCAACGGGCTGCTGCCTCCCACCTGAAGCGTGCGTCCCACGGCGTCTCCGTGCGGAAACAACGTGTTGGCGACGATGTCGCTCACCACGATCACCCGGATCGTGTCTGACGGTGTCGACCCACCATCCGCTTCCGTGAAGAGCTGCCCCTGCAGGAGCGGGATCCCGGCGGAAGCGAAGAAGTCCGGGTTCACCGCGCGGATCTCGACAAACTTCGCTTGCAGGTTCGGGTCGTCCGGCGACGGAACGCTGGTGATGTTCCGTCCGCCCTCCAGCGGGACGAGCTGCGTGATGCCGACGTGCCGCACTCCCGCGAGCGCCCGCACCTGCCGCAGCACGCGTTCGGAGAGCGAGTAGTTGGCGGCCGGCGGGTACGTCGCCTGTGGCGGCTGCACGACGAAGCTCAGGGCGTGCGCGGGCACGATGCCGGTGTCGACGCGGCCCAGCCGCCAGTAGCTGTGCACCAGCAGGCCGGCGCCGGCGACGACGATCACCGCCATCGCCACCTCGGCGACGACGAGGCCCCTCTGCAGGCTGTAGCGGTGAGGCGAAAGATTCTGCGCCCCCGCACGCAACCACTCGAAGAGGTCCTCGCCCTCGGATCGCAGCCCCGGCACCACGCCGACGAGGGCGCCGGTCAGGAGCGCGAGCGCGACGCCGAATGCGACGGCTCCAGCGCCCAGGTGGACCTCGCTCGCCCGTGGCAACGCATCGCCGAACAGCGTGAGGAAGCTGTGCGTGAGGCTCCAGGCGAGCACCACGCCGAGAAGCGAGGCGACCACCGCGAGCGCCATCGATTCCAGGATGAAGCCGCGCACGACGCGCCACACGCCGGATCCGACCGCGACGCGGATCGCCGTCGCGCGCCGCCGCCGCTCCGCCTGTACCAGCAACAGCCCCGCGACGTTCAGGCACGCCACCAGCAGGACGAGGAGCACGGCGCCCGAGAGAAGGTGCAGCGGCGTGTCCGCACCGCCCAGCATCCAGTCGCGCGCGGGCTTCACGTCGATCGTCCAGTCCTTCGTGTTCTGGTCCGAGGTACCGCCACCCGCGGCCAGGTCCCGCGCCGCGATGCGAGCGACGATCGACCGCAACTCCGCCTGCGCCTGCGCCGCGGTCGCACCCGGCGCGAGCCGGCCGAGAAGGGAGAGCCGGCGACGGCCCAGGGCATGCATGTCGGCCGCCGTCCACTCCGCAGGAACGAGCAGCTTCGGATCGCCCGGGAACCAGAAGGATGCCGGCAGCACCCCCACCACCGTGTACGGAAGTGCGTCGATGATGAGCGTCTTGCCCAGCACGCCGCGATCCCCACCGAAACGGTCCTGCCAGAGCCGCTGGCCGATGATCGCGACGCGCGCGGCACCCTGTCGATCTTCGCCCGGCCTGAACTCCCGCCCGACGACCGGCGTCACGCCCAGTGTGTGCAGGAAGTCCGCCGAAACCTGGAGCGCCGTGAGCCGCTCCGGCGTGCCGCTCACGGCGAGGTTCACGGAGCGGCTCTCGAACGAGCTCAGCGACGCCAGAGTGCGGCTCGACTCCCGCATCTCGATGAAGCTCGGAACGGAGGTGGTGCCGCTTCCGCTCGAAGGGACGTAGCGGGCCCGCGGTTGCACGAGCCGCTCCGGCGCCTCGTACGGCAGCGGCTTCAGCAGCGTCCCCTCCACGATGCTGTAGATCGACGTGCTGGCGCCGATGCCGATCGCCAGCATCGCCACGGCCGCCAGCGCGTATCCAGGTCGCCGCAGGATTGAACGAATCGCCACCCACAGGTCCCGCGCAACCTCACTCATCTCTCCTCCACGTTCCTGTCATGTCGAGGCGCGGCGAGGCGAGTCCGACACTCCCTCCTCGCCGAGCGTTGGATCGGCTGCACGCCGTGATCGTTGGAATTGGCGATCGGATCACGGTGCCCGGGGGGCAAGGCGCGTGCCGCGTACGATATCACCATAAACACCCTGTTGACAAACAGTTACACAGATACCAACCTGCGCCCGGCGCACCCCGGCCGTCCGCTCGTGGGATCCGCCAATCCCGACTTCGGACGCATTGCCGGCGCCGGCAGCACACTTTACGCTGCGGCCGCGAGGGGCGAAGATACAGGGAATCGACGAGGAGACCGGATGCAGCGAAGCGGGACGAACGAGAAGACGGTGGGCCCGACGGACGGGACCGGAGGGGACGTCGCGATCCGCCGCGGGCCGCTGGAACGACTGCGCAGGCGCGGCCGCGAGCGCGGGTGGTCGCGCGACGGTCGGGACCACCGGCGGCGCAGGCCGGTCGTCGCCAACCGCGGCCTGATGCTGCTCTACGCGGGGCTGCTCGGCGTGTGCGCGTTCACGATCGTGGTCGCGGTGCGCTATCCGGGGAGCGCCTTCGCCGACAAGTTCGCGCCGAACATCGCGTCGGAGTCGATGAGCGCGCTGCTGACGATCGCGGTGGTGCGGCGGCTGCTGGAGCGGCAGGAGCGGGCGCGCCGGCTGCGCGGATCGGTGGGCGCGCTGCGCAAGTCCGGACGGGCGCTGAGCGAGCTGATGGATGCGTGGGCCACGCTCATCAAGGGTGCGCGCGCGTTTGCCTCGCCGGTGCCCGGAACGGCGGACGCTCTCTTCGTGCCGTACGTGACGGAGGACCTCATGCTGATCGATCCTGGCCACGTCCGCGAAGGCGGAGACGAGCCGTACGTGGCGCTGGCCTCGGCGCGGCTGCGCAACGCGCAGGAGCAGCTCAACGGCGTGATCGCGATGTACGGCGCGGACCTGGAGCCGGACTACAAGGAGATGCTCGACGCTCTGATCGACGATCCCTTCATTGCCCTCGTCGCGAAGCTCGCGTCGCAGCCCGCGGAGGCGCGGACGTGGCGAGTCGCGCTGAACACCGCGCGCGGCCACCGTGAAGTGCACTTCGCGCGGCTGATGAGCGCGTTGCGCATGCACAACGACCTGGCGGGGGAGGCGGCGCGCTATCGCAGCCACCAGGCGGCGCCGCACTCGGACGTGCTCGGAATCCGCCGCGCCCTCGACCACGACACGCGGGTCGACACGACGCTGTCGCGCGAGTGGTGGGCGGCCGCGCCGCGGCCGGGGGCGCTGAAGGTACAGACGCCCGAGAAGTCGGCTCGGCATGCCGCGGGACCGGGCGCTCAACGGCCGGAGGGCGCCGCGCCGCTGACGGGTCTGTAGAGGGCCGCGAGCGTCACGGCGTCGAGGCGGTCGCCGCGGTCGCTTCCCCGCCCCACGAGGACGAAGCGTCCGCCTCCCGCGTAGCCTTTCACCCACGCCGTGGCGAGACCGTTCTCGTCCGTCGCGAGGACTTCGTCCACGGCCGTCGGCGCCACGCCCCACCCGGAGGTCCACCACCCTTCCAGGCCCCAACGTCGGCCCGCGGCCGTAGCCGCCGCGCCGACGCGATCGAAGCGCGCGGCGGCGAAGTCGACGTCGAGCAGACGAGCCGCTCCCTCGTGGTCCATCCGGGCGTACGGCCCCGGCTCGCCCGTCTTCGGGTCGCGCGGCCAGATCACCGGGGGCACGCCCGGCCAGACCACCGTGCCGCCCGCCTCCAGGAAGCGGCGCAGCAGGGGCGTGCCCGCGGAATCGGACGCGAGCAACGGCGGCGCGAGGTGATCGAGCGCGAACACGACGACGTCGGCGGCCGCCTCCCCGCTCGCCGACTCCGCCGCCATCCAGCGGCCGAGCGAGGCCGCGTCCATGCGCGCGAAGCCGCGCTGCACGAGACCATCCCGCAGCGCGACGTGGTCCTCCGTCCACGCCGACCGCACGTAGGCGCTGTCCCAGAACACGACCCGCTGCAGCGCCCGCGCACCGCCCGCAACCGCATAGACGCCGCCGTCCTCGCTCCCGAACACGACGACGCCGTCGGCCGCCGCGGGCGCGTCGCGTACACCGCCGCCGGCGCGGAAGCTCCAGAGCGTATCGCCGCGTTGCGCGTCCAGCGCCAGGAGATCGCCGGCACCGTCGCCCACGTAGACGACGCCGCCGGCGACGGCGGGCGAGGACCAGACCGATGCCGGCGTGGTGAAGCGCCAGCGCTCGCGGCCGCTCACGGCGTCCACCGCCTGGACGAAGTGGCCGTCGGAGCTGCCGTCGAAGACGAGGCCGCCGGCGACCGCGGGCGAGCTGTTGACCCAGGAGACCTGGTGATCGAAGCGCCAGCGCATTGCGCCGGAGTCCGCGTCGATGGCGTAGAGAAAGCCGTCGCGAGCCCCGACGTAGACGAGCCCGTCGGCGACCGCCGGCGAAGATTGCACCGTCTTGCGGTCGAAGCCGAACGTGTCGCTGTCGAGGGTGCGGCCGAAGGTGTCGAAGCGCCAGGCGCGCCGCCCCGACTCGACGTCGAATGCGTACACGCTGCCGTCCGCGCTGCCGACGTAGGCGCGCCCGTTCGCGACCGCCGGCGAGGAGCGGACGCGGCCTTCCGTGGGTGCGCTCCACTCCTCCTCGCCCGTGCGCGCGTCGAAAGCGTGGAGTCCGCCATCGCCACCGCCGACGAGCACGCGGCCGGCGGCGAGGACCGGCGAAGAGACGTAGATGTCGCCGGACGTGAAGGGCCACGCGAACGGGACATCGGCGCCCGTCGACGCGCGCCACGCGACGTCGCCACCGTCGGCGCGAAGCGCGAACACGTCGCCGTTCCTCGTCTGCGCGTAGACGAGCCCGCTTCCGACCGCCGGCGACGAGGTCACGGCGGAACCCAGGGGGCGGGACCAGCGGGGGATGCCGGTGGCGAGGTCGAGCGCGTAGAGCGTGCCGTCGGAGCTGCCGATGTAGACGACGTCCCCGGCGATCGCAGGGCTTGATCGCACGGGACCGCCGGTGCGAAACCGCCAGCGGAGCCCGCCGAAGCGGCGCACGGGCCGGACGTCGTAGACGCCCAGGTGCGCGGGACCGCCGCGGAACATCGCGCTCGCCGACGTCGCCGCCTCCCGGGGCGGGGCCGGCGCATCGGCGCACGCGGCGGCCACGGGAAGCAGCAGGGTCAGCGTGCGGCCGAGCGGCGTCATTGGCTCCTCCCCGGGACGATGGTCAGGATGCGTCCTTCCTTGCGTCGCTTGTACAGGAGCAGGTCTCCCACGTCGAACCTCCCATCCTGATTGGCGTTGCGGTCGAGATAATCGCGCGTCGCGGCGTCGAGGCCGCCGCCGTCGGCCGTCAGGCTGGCGCGCAGGTCGTCGTCGCTCAGATCGAGGTCGGTGACCGTCACGTCGAAGTGGTCGACCAGGCGATGGCCGCCGGCGTAGTCGCACGTCGAAAAGTCCACTCCCCTTTCTCGAGTACGCCCGAGGAACGCGCACGGCGGCTTCGACGTGACGGCGCACGGTCGCGGCCTCGCCGCGTCGACCGCCCGCGCGCCCTCCACTTGACCGGCCGGCGGCCGCGATATACTCATGAAGAGTATAGCCGCCCTTCCGCGACGGGATCCATGAGATCGGAACCGCTGACCGCTGTTGAGATGCTCACGCTATCGGCGCTGTCGCAGGGCGCGCTGTATGGCTATGCGATCGCCGTACGGATCGAGGATCTGAGCGGGGGGCGAGTCGCCGTCCGGCCCGGAAATCTGTATCGCGTTCTGGACCGGCTCGAGCGGCGAGGCCTCGTGGCGCCCGCGGCGGCGCCGGAGGGGGAGGGGGAGGAGGACGAGCGGCGCCGGTATTTCCGAGCGACGAAGGCAGGGCGCCGTGCGGCGGCGGACCAGCTGGCCATGTTCGGAGCGGTGCTGCGGGAGTCCCCCACGCTTCGGGCACTGGTGGGGCCGTGAGGGGGCGCTCACGCACGGGAACGTGGCGCGTGCTCCGCCGCCTCCTGCCTCCGGAGTTCCGGGAGCGCTACGCGCAGGAGATTCTGATGGACCACGAAGCCCGCGGCAGCAGCCGGGCCGTGTTGGCTTGGGACGTACTCCTCACGGCGGTCGGTGCCCGCCTGGACGGTCGTCGCCGCGCGGTGGCGGAACGGCGGGGGATTGCCGGCGGTTCCTGGCTCGGGCGTGCGGGCGATGGTGGGATGCGAAACGTTGGTTATGCGTTTCGCAAGCTGCGGCGCGGGCCGGGCTTCGCGATTGCGGCGATACTGACGCTGGCACTCGGGATCGGTGCGAATACGGCCGCCTTCTCGGTGATGTACGGCATGTTGCTGCGGCCGCTGCCGTACCCGCACGGTGAGCGGCTGGCGTGGGTGGCGACGCAGGACATCACTCCGGAGAATCTGCAGGATTGGCGCGAGGCGCTATCCGGGTTCGAGCGCCTGGAGGCCTTCACGGTGTTGTCGCGGGAGACGCGCGGCCAGGAGGGGACGCGGACGGTTCGCGGCATGGCCGTCACGCGCTCGTTCCTGCAGCTGCTTGGGGCGCGCGTGGCGGAAGGCAGGCTCTTCACGCCGGAGGAGTCGAGCGGCGCGGGTGGCCACGCGGTGCTGCTGAGCGAGCGAGGGCGGGAGGCTGTGGGCGGCATCGCTGTGGGGCAGCAGATCCGACTGGGGGAGGACGGTTACACGGTAGTCGGGGTCCTGCCGCGGTCGTTCGAGGGACTCGGCTACGAGGCGGACTTCTGGGTTCCGGTCGCCGAGCTCGATGACGCGCACCTGAACGGCATCGGTCTGCTGCGTCCCGGCGTGGAGGTCGCGCTGGTGCGGGCGCAGGCGTCCGCGCTGCTGGCGCGGCTGCACCCGGAGCGGAAGGCGGCGCAGAACCGCGCCAACATCGACACGCTGCGCACGATCTTCAGTGGGGACGTTCGCGCACCGGTGCTGATCCTGTTCGCGGCGGCCACCCTGGTGCTGCTGATGGCGTGCATCAACGTGGCGAGTCTGTTGCTCGCACGCGCCGCCGGCCGCATCGGGGAGCTTGCCATGCGATCTGCGCTGGGCGCGACGCGCGGCACGCTGCTGGGACAGCTTCTGGTCGAAACCGGGGTGCTCGCCGCGCTGGGCGGGGCGGCGGGGCTCGGTCTGGCGTGGCTGCTCATCGAGCACACGCCGGGCGCGTCTCCGGCGCCCTATCTCGGGAAGTCGCTGGGCACGGTGCATGTCGGCATTGCACCCGCCATGTTCGCGCTCACCGTGACCCTTCTCACGAGCGTAGGTGCGGGCGCGGCGCCCGCGTTCACGGCGTTGCGACGGGCGCATCCCGCCTCCTCCGCGGGCGCTCGTGCCACCGGCACGCGCGGCGCCCAGGGCTGGACCGCCGGCTTCGTCACGCTCGAGGTGGCGCTGTCGTTCGTGCTGCTCGCGAGCACGCTGCTGCTGGTGCGCTCCTATGCCGCGCTGCGGCCCACGGATCCCGGCTTCGAGCCGCGGGACCGCGTCGCGGTGTCGCTCGGTCTACCGGCGCCCGAGCCGCGCTACGTCCGGCAGGTCGAGGCCGCGGCGAGCGCGCTCGAGCGCTCCGTGCCTGGCGCGCGCGCCGCGGCGATCTCGTTCCTGCCGATGACGGGAATGGTGACGACGGCCACCGTGCGGGCCGTGGACGGCGTTCCCCTCGAGGGCAACGGCGCGTCCATCCACGTTCAATCGGTCACGCCCGGATACTTCGACGTGGCCGGCATGCGTCGGCTCGCGGGCCGCGACCTGGCGGAGGCGGACGGCGACGGCCCCGGCACGATCGTGATCAACCGCAGCGTTGCGGAGCGGCTGTGGCCCGGCAAGGCCGCAGCGACGGGACACCGCATTCTCGTCGAGCACCTCCACGATACGGAGGAATTGACCGTCGTGGGGGTGGTGGCGGACGTGCGCGGCCCCGGCCCGGCGCCGCCGCAATGGCTCGAGGCGTACGTGCCGATGGTGCGCGCGCCGATGCGCTCCGCCTACCTCATGGTACATCTGCCGCCCGGCGCGCGACTCTCGGAGCGCCGGGTCCAGCGGATCGTGGCGGAGATCGATCCACGGATTGCCGTGGATGAGGTCGTGAGGCTGGAAGACGTGGCGGCGAACGCGGTGTACCGGCCGCGCTACCAGATGCTGGCCATGAGTTCGTTCGGCGTCATCGCCCTGCTTCTCGCGGTCCTGGGCTGTTACGGCGTGCTGGCCAACTGGGTGAGCGGGCGTCGCCGCGAAATCGGCATCCGCCGCGCGCTGGGCGCCGCCCCGTCCGTCATCGTCGGCCTCGTCATGCGCCGCGGCGCCCTGCTGATCGGGACCGGCCTCGCCGCGGGCGCGTTGCTGACGCTTGCCGGCACGCGCATCCTGCGAAGCAGCCTCTACGGCGTCAGCCCCATGGACCCGCTCGCGCTCACGGCGGCGGCGGTCGTGCTGGTGGTGGTCACGGCAGCGGCCGTGTTCCTGCCTGCCCGTCGCGCCGCACGCGTCCCGCCGACGGAGTCATTGACGGAACAGTAGCGGGATCGGGTGTTTGGCCGGACCTGTAAGCCGGCCCTTCCGCGCGCCGGAGGGGCCGACCCGTTGTGCGGCTTCGAGTAGCAGGGGAGGGACTCGAACCCCCAACCGACGGATTATGACTCCGCTGCTCTACCGTTGAGCTACCCTGCCCCGTTCTGCGGCGTGCAAATCCTAGCGGAAGGCCGGAGGGGGGTCAAGCGATTCGAACGACCCGGCGTCCTCGCTCTCAGCGGTGGTTCCGCAGCAGCAGCTCGTTGCCGGGCGGGTTGTCGAGGCTGACGAGGAGGAGGTCGCCGCCGGAGAAGGTCATGCTCCACGTGATGCTCTCCCCGGAGATCGTCATCTCGAGGGTGCCGTTCTCCTCCCGATAGGTGCCGCTCATGACGAGGGGGTCGGTCGGCTCGCCGGGATACGTGACGGTCCCGTCGACGGAGAAGGTGCGGTCGCCGCGGAAGACGGCGGTTCCGGTCATCGTGCCGGTGACGCCGGACTCGGTGAAGCGGACCAGGTCCCAGGTGCCGGCCAGCGTCCGTCCCGCGTCCGTCGGGCTGGAGCACGCGGCGAGTGCGATCACCGATGCGGCGGTCACGAGAACCCTCGCTCGAACGGCGAAGGCGAAGCGCGGAATTCGGGTGGCGGGCATGGCGTCGGCTCCTGGTCGGCGGAGTGCGTGGAGCGTGCTCCACCACGATCGTGTGCCACGCACCACTCCGCCGTCGGGAAAAACCGTCAATCCTGTAATCGCGCCCCGGCCACGCCGGCCGCGCCGGGGGTCACCGCGACGGCGTCGCGCGCCTACGCCTCGGCGCCCGGGACGCGCCCCCGCTCGAAGTGCAGGCCGGACTCGCGCAGAAGCGCCTGCCAGCGATCGCGCACCCACGAGTCGAGCTGGCGCCGCATCGCACGTTCGCGGTCGTCGCTGACGGCGGGCTCCTCCGGCGACTGCGGCGCGTCGACGGCGATGAAGGGGTCGCCGCGGTTGAAGCGGGCGCGCGCCACGCAGAGCACCTCGTCGCCGTACAGGTCCTCGCCGGCGAGACGGTCACGCCACGCCTCGGGTACGTCGTCGGCGCTGAAGTAGAAGCGGATCTCTTCGGGCTGCTCGTCGTCCCAATCGAAGCCGCCGTCGTCGGGGCCGAGCTCATCCGCGGTGCGCCCGAGGATCTCCCACTGCTCGGTGGTGACCGGCGTGCCGATGTCGAGATTGCGCTGCTCCATCCGTTGCCTCCTGAGGGGTCGGAGCAGGGGGCTCGCAATCGCCATTCCAGCCGACCCGCGCGCTACTTCCCCGCCCCGCCCGCCTCGTAGACGACGCGGCCGCCGACGATCGTGTAGAGCACCTTGGTGCCCGGGATGCTGTCGGGCGGCACCGCCATGATGTCGCGGTCCAGGACGACGATGTCGGCGAGCTTGCCGGCCGTGAGCGAGCCCTTCCGGCCCTCCTCGAACGCGGCGTAGGCGTTGGAGAGGGTGTAGGAGCGGAGCGCCTCGGCGCGGCTCATCACCTGCGCCGGGAAGAACTCGGATCCATCCTTCAGCTTGCGCGTGACGGAGCAGTAGAATCCGGGAATCGGGTTCGCGTCCTCGACCGGCGTGTCGGTGCCGTTGAGCACGACCGCGCCGGAGCGCAGCAGCGACTGCCAGACGTAGGCGCCCTCGCGCGCGCGCTGCTCGCCGAGGCGGCGCACGACGTAGGGCCCATCCGAGCACGCGTGCAGCGCCTGCATCGAGGCGATCACGCCCATCTGGCCGAAGCGCGGGATGTCCTGCGGGCTGAGGTGCTGCGCGTGCTCAATGCGCCAGCGCAGGTCGCGCGCTTCGGGGTGCTCCTGGAAGACCTGTTGGAAGACGTCGAGCGTCTCGCGGTTGGCGCGGTCGCCGATCGCGTGCACGGCCACCTGCATGCTGTCCCGCAACGCGATCTCGGCCATCTTCCGGATCGTGTCCATGGGCGTGACGTTCAGGCCGGTGGCGCCGGGCAGGTCGCTGTACGGCTCGAGCATCCACGCGCTGTGCGTTCCCAGCGCGCCGTCGGACGTGACCTCCCCGATGGCGCGGACGGTGAGATGGCCGCCGCCGTAGCCGATGGTGCGGTAGTCGGCGAGGTGCTGGTCGAGCGAGGCGGGAGATTCGCCGTCGACGAGGACGTAGAGGCGCAGGGGAACGACGCCCTGATCGACCATCCGCTTCAGGAAGTCGATCGTAGCGAACGTCTCGCCCTGGTCCTGGAAGCTGGTAATCCCCTTCGAGATCGCGTCCTGCGACGCCAGCTCGACCTGGCGCTTCAACTCCGCCTCCTGCTGCTCCGGCGTCCGGTTCTCCTGCATCGCGCGGCTCACCAGGCCGACGGCCCGATCGCGCAGCATGCCGATCGCGACGCCAGCCCGGTCGCGCACGATCTCGCCCCCCTCCGGGTCCGCGGTGCGCGGCCCGATCCCCGCCAGCTCGAGCGCCTTCGCGTTGGCGAAGGCCCCGTGGCCGCTGGCGTGCGTGAGCAGCACCGGATTGTCCGGCGAGACGCGGCTGAGCCCGGTGTTGTAGGGGAGCCCCTCGACGTTCGGCTGCGGCGCGTGGTCCCACTTCTCCTGGTGCCAGCCGCGGCCGAGGATCCACTCGCCCGGCTTCGCCTTCTTCGCCGCGTCCGCGACCATCGCGACGATGTCGTCCCAGCTGCGCGCCTTCGTCAGGTCCAGCTCCATCAGCGAGCGGCCGAGTCCCATGAAGTGGCCGTGGCCTTCGATGAAGCCGGGGATCGCGAGCTGACCGCCGAGGTCGATGACCCGCGTCCCCGGCCCGACGTAGGGCGCGATCTCCTCGTCGCTCCCGACCGCCACGATCGTGTCGCCCGCGACCGCGATCGCCTGCGCTTCCGGGTGCACCGAGTCGACCGTGACGACGTGGCCGTTGCGCAGCACCAGGTCCGCCTGCGGCGGCGCGGCCGCGCCGCAGCCGAGGACGCCCGAGACCAGCATCAACGCGCCCAGGACCGATCCGGTCGTCGTCGTGCTCCGCATCGCCGCTCGCTCCATCGCAGGGGATCTCGTGTGGGTTCGAAGTGCGGAGAAGGTGCCGCGGCCGGGGCGCGCCACGCAAGGGCCGCGCGACGCACCGTTCAGCTCAGGAGAGCGGGGCCGTGAGCTCGGGAGAGTGGGGCCGCGACCTCAGGAGAACGAGCGGTACGCCTCCTCGACCAGCTCCAGATCGCGGCGCGCTCGCTCGAGCGTCATGCGCGGCGCCCGACCGCTCCGCAGCACGTCGACGAAATCGGCGAACATCGCGCGGTAGCCGGAGATGTCCCGGAAGCCCGGGAACGAGATTCGCCGCCGTCGCCCCCACACCGAGAGCGCGACGCCGTTCGACTCGAACGCGATCGTCCCCCGCGAGCCGTAGATGCGCGAGATGCGCAGGCCGCGAAGGGGCGAAGGTTGGTCCCAGGAGAAGTAGAGCGTGCCGACCGCTCCGCCTTCGTAGTGGAAGACGACGACGGCGCTGCGCTCGCCGCTGGCGCTCCGCTCGCCGCCGGCGCCGGGCCGCCACGCGTGCACCGCGGCGACGTCGAGCCCGAGGCCGTTCATGAAGCTGACCCAGTGGATGCCGCCCTCGAAGAGCGCGCCGCCGCCCGCGAGCTCCGGCTCGTCGCGCCAGTCGCCGGTCGTCTGGGACTTCATCGCGTTCACGTAGAGGACCCGTACGTCGCCGATGGCGCCCTCGGCGAGCAACTCGCGGAGGCGGCCGAGCAGCGGCTTGTAGAAGTAGTTCTCCGCGACGAGCACGCGGACGCCCGCCCGCGCCGCCGCGGCGCCGGCGCGGTCGAGGGCGGCGGTGTCGAGGAAGGCGGGCTTCTCGACGATCACGTGCTTCCCCGCCCCGACCGCCGCCAGCGTCGGCTCGAGGTGCAGCGCGGGCGGCGTGGCGACGAAGACGGCGTCGACGCGCGGATCGGATAGGGCGGCATCGAGGTCCGGAAAGGCGCCGGCGCCGCCGAAGCGCTCGCGGTACGCATCGGCGCGGCGGGGGTCGCGGCTGACGTAGAAGCGGTCGACGCCGTCGGAGCCGCGGAGGGTGCGGCTGTGCATGCGCGTGGCGGCGCCGCACCCGAGGAAGGCGATGCCGAGCTTCGTCGCGTTGGTCTCGGGGCGTGTCATCCCGACTCCCCGGCGAGGTGGTGGCCGATGCGCAGCGCGTTGGCCGCGATCGTGAGACTCGGGTTCAGCCCCGCGGAGCGGGGGAGGAAGCTGCCGTCGACGACGTACAGATTGTCCATGCCGCGGAATCGGCCGAAGCGATCGAGCGCCGAATAGCGCGGATCGTCGCCGGCGCGCACGGTTCCGCAGGCGTGCGAGAAGGTGTCGATCTCGTGGCGGTAGCAGAGGCGCGCACCCGCTGTGCGAAGGATACGCCGCGCCGCGCGCATCAGCACGCGGCGCGCGGCGAGGTCGCGGCGGGAGTACCGGTGGTGGATCGTCGCGCGCGGCAGGCCGAGACGGTCGCGGCCGCCCTCGAGCGCGACGAAGTTCGACGCGCGCGGCTCGTCCTCGGCGATGGCGAGCAGGCCGGTGAGGTGGCGCAGCAGCCCCCCGACCGGGGCGCCGATCCAGGAGGGCAGCTTGCCGGCCGCGTAGGCGGGAGCGGGCGTAGACACCTGCTGGAGGTTGCCCAGCTTGCCGGCGGGCGCGCCGTCCTCGTCCGCGCCGAAATACAGATCGTTGATCCCGATCTGCTTGTGGAACTCGTCGGCGCCCGGCAGCCGCGTGAAGAGGCCGTATACGCTGCCGTTGCAGTGGCGCATGAGGTAACGTCCGACCACGTGGCCGCCCGGATTGCGCGCCTGCAGTGCGGAGGCAAGGATCAGGTGCGGCGTCGCGAGCGCGCCGGCGGCGAGGACGACGAGCGGCGCACGGAAGAGGAGGCGCTCGCCGGTGGCGATGTCGACCGCTGCCACCGCCTCGACGCGCCCGCGCCGCGCGAGCAGCCGGGCCGCCGCCGTACGCGGCCGCAGGTCGAGACCGCGCTGAACGAGCGGCGCGAGCACGCCGACCGCCAGGTCGTTCTTGGATCGGATGGCGCAGGGGAAGCCGTCGCACGTGTCGCAACGGATGCAGTCGGGACGCGACGCGACGCCGCCGAAGTTGATCGCGAGCGGCAGACGGAACGGCTGGTAGCCGAGCGCGCCCGCCGCGTCCGCGATCCGCTCCGCCACTCTCGCGAGCGGGGGCACGCGGTCCGGGTAGCCGCCGCTGCGGGGCGGCTCGAGCGGATCTTCGCCCGCCGCACCCGCGACGCCGATGATGCGCTCCGCCTCGGCGTAGTACGGCTCGAGCTCGGCGTAGTCGATCGGCCAGCGAGAGAGAGGCGGCGGCGCGATCGCGGAGTCTGCCTCGAAGTCCTCGGGGCGGAATCGGATGGAGACGCCGCCATAGAACACGGAAGGTCCGCCCACGCAGTGGAACGTGCCGGCCGTCGTCGTTCGCCGCTTGCCGTTGCGGACGCGGTAGCCCGGCTCGCGCGTGAAGTGTCGCGTCTCGTCGCCGAGGCCGGCCGACCCCCAGTTCTCGGGCCCGCGCTCGACCCAGTCGCCGCGTTCGAGCAGGAGCACCCGCCGCCCCGTCCGCACCAGTGCGTGCGCCGCCATCGCGCCGCCGAAGCCGCTGCCGACGACGATCGCGTCCCATCCGGGCTGCGTGGGGGGGCGACCGGGGCGCTGCCGCGCTCGCCGTGGGGCGACGGAGCGCTCGCCCGCCCCCTCACGCGGGCTGTTCGCTCGGCGCATCGCGGCGACTGAAGATGGAGGTGAAACGGTGGCCGCCCACGACGAGGCCGGTGACCGCGACGAGCGGCACGACCTGCACGGCCTGGAGCACGATGCCGGACACCACCGCGCGCGCCGGATCGACCCCGAAAGGCAGCAGCGCGAGGGCGATCGAGCCCTGCATGACGCCGACGTTCGCGGGCGTGAAGCGGAAGAGCCACGCGACATTGGATACGACGACGGCGGTGAAGGCGCCGGCGAGCCCGACGTGGACGCCGGCCGCGAGGAAGACCAGGTGGTAGGCCGCCCACTGCAGCGTCCAGTGGCCGAGCGCCAGGCCCAGCGCGAGCGGGATCCGGCCGCCCTCGGACGGGATCCGCTTCATCAGGTCGACGGGGCGGCGGCAGAAGTCCGGGAGGCAGATGCCGTGGTTCACGCGGCTGAAGAAGATGTAGGCGCCGATGCCCGCGGCCAGCAGGATCGCGGCGCCCACGTGCACCTGCTCGGCGCGCCGCGGCAGGGGCAGCGCCACCGGCACGAGCACCACCATCCCGATGCCGGCGACGAGCTGCAGAAAGCGGCTCCATGCGATGCCCGCCGCGGCGATCCCCGCCGGCACGCCGTCCGCGTCGCCAATGTACTTCACGCGCGCCCCTTCGCCCGCCACCGCGAGAGAGAGCGTGGCGATGGCGGCGCCGAGCAGGCTCGCCTGGAGCGCCGTCCACCACCGGCTCGTCGCGGCGGGCTCGAGCAGCACGTGCCACTCCGCGGCGCGAAGCGCGGTCGATCCGATGTGCGCCGCGGCCGCCAGTGCCAGCAGCCACCAGTCCGCCTGGGCCAGGGCGGCGCCGGTCTGGGTCCAGGGGAAGTGCCACACCGCGTAGACGGCGTAGGCGGCGATCGCGACTCCGACGATGCGGATCGCCCAGCGGAAGAAGCTCGCTTTCGTCATGGCCGCTTTCCAGAGCAGGAAAGGGGCCAGAGCGGGAGGGTGTCTCGGTGGCAACGCCTACGCGGGCAACATCCTACGGGTGGTGCCCTCGCAGCTCGCTACGCGGCGCCGGCGCGCTCAGCGCGTGCTGTCGCGCGCGGTGTCGGCGAAGCGGTAGAGACGCTCGTCGCGGCCCACCATGCCGTATCGCTCGCGGGCGAGGCGCTCGAGCGAGGCGCGGTCGTGCTCGAGGGAGTCGAGCCGCGCACGAAGGAGCGCGTTCTCCTCCTTGACGGAGTCGAGCCGGCTCGCTTCCTGGCGGCGCTCGTGCTCGATGCGGTGGACGTCGAGCATGGAGTACTCGCCGCCGAAGAAGGCGTAGTAGAGGGCGGCGCCGGCGGCGACCGGCAGGAAGAGGCGGCGCAGGCGCATCAGAACGCGTCGGCGCCCAGGAACTCGGCGGTGGGACCGAGGTCTTCGGCGATGCGCAGCAACTGGTTGTACTTCGCGACGCGATCGGTCCGGCTCGCGCTGCCGGTCTTGATCTGCCCGGCGCGCGTAGCGACGGCGAGATCGGCGATGAAAGCATCCTCCGTCTCGCCGGAGCGGTGGCTGATGATGTAGCGCATGCCGTTGCGGCGGGCGAGCTCGATCGCGTCGAACGTCTCGGTCAGCGTGCCGATCTGGTTGACCTTGACCAGGATCGCGTTGGCGGCGTCGCGCTCGATGCCCTCCGCGAGCCGCGCGGTGTTCGTGACGAAGATGTCGTCGCCCACGATCTGGACCCGGTCGCCGAGCGCCTCCGTCAGAGCCGTCCACGCCTCCCAGTCGTCCTCCGCGAGCGGATCCTCGAGGGAGACGATCGGATAGTCGCGGACCCACGCCTCCCAGAAGCGGATCATGCCGTCACGGTCCATGCGCGAGCCGCCCGACTTGTGGAAGACGTAGCCGCCGTCGTGGAAGAACGCGCTCGCAGCGGCGTCCACGGCGAGCACGACGTCCGTTCCGGCCTCGTAGCCCGCCTTCTCGATCGCCCGCAGCACGACTTCCACCGCTTCCTCGTTCGAGGCGAGGTCCGGGGCGAAGCCGCCCTCGTCACCCACCGATGTGCTCTTGCCGGCATCGGAGAGGACCCGCTTCAGCGCGTGGAACACCTCGACGCCCATGCGGAGCGCCTCGGCGAAATCGTCGGCGCCGACGGGCGCGATCATGAACTCCTGGATGTCGACGTTGTTCGCCGCGTGCGCGCCGCCGTTCAGGATGTTCATCAGCGGTACGGGCAGCAGGGTCGCGTACGGGCCGCCCAGATATCGGTAGAGCGGCAGCCCCGCGTCCTCCGCCGCCGCGCGCGCGGTCGCGAGCGAGACGGAGAGGATCGCGTTGGCGCCGAGCTTCTCCTTCGTGTCGGTGCCGTCCAGCTCGATCATCGCCTGGTCCAGCTCGCTCTGGTCGAACGCGTCGTAGCCGACCAGCTCCGGACCGATGATGCCGTTGACGTTCTCGACCGCGCGTCGCACGCCCTTGCCGCCGAAGCGGTCGGGCTCGCCGTCGCGCAGCTCGAGCGCCTCGTGCTCGCCGGTCGAGGCGCCGCTCGGCACGGCGGCCCGTCCGCCCGCGCCGCTGTCGAGGACGACTTCGGCTTCCACCGTGGGATTCCCGCGCGAGTCGAGGATCTCGCGGGCGTGGATGCTCTCGATGTGGGCCATGGGATGAACCGTCAGGAGGAGGGCGCCGTCGCGGCGCGCTTGGCCACGCCGTCCCTCAAGCCGAGGATGCGCGCGCGGACCGCTTCGACGAGGTCGTCGCGCGCTGCCTCGTAGGAGGCGGCGTCGATGGGCTCGCCGAAGCGAACGATAATGGGGCCGGCATGCACACGCCAGGCGCCCTTGCCGAGCACTGCCCGACTGCCGACGACAGCCGCGGGAACGATCTCGACGCCGGTCGCGAGCGCGAGCATGAACGCCCCCTTCTTGAACGGCTGCAACGTGCCGTCGGGCGAACGCGTGCCTTCGGGAAAGATGACGACGAGGCTGTTGTCCTCCCGCAGCGCGTCGCCCGCTAGCTGGAGCGACTCGATCGCGGACGCCCGGTCGCTGCGGTCGACCGAGATATGGCCCGCGAGACGCCACGCCAGCCCGAAGACCGGGATCGCGGCGAGCTCCTTCTTCGCGACGAAACGGAAGCGCTTCGGCACGGCGGCGCCGATCGCGAAGACGTCGTACCAGGACTCGTGGTTCGACACGACGATCTGCGGCCGGTCCCCGCGCACGTTCTCGAGACCCTGCGCGTAGACGGGCGTGCCGCTCGCCCACAGCGTCCAGCGGCACCACACGCGGCCCAACGTGTGGTAGGCGCGACCCTCGTATCCGGCCAGACCGATCACGATCGCGATGCCGCCGAGCAGCAGCGTCCCCACCAGGAGGTTCACCGCCACCCAGAGCGTCCGCACGACGCTCCTCATCCCTCCTCCCCGCCCGCCCGCTCCCCGCCGCCGCCCGGTGCGCCCGCCGGCCCGCTCCCTCCGGCCGCCGCCGCCTCGGCGCCACCCCGCCGCGCGAAGTGCCGGAAGCCATGCATGGGGAGCGGATGCTCCTCGCCGTCCCGGCCGCGGAGACGGACAACCGCGGCGCGCCCGCCCGCCTCGATCCGCCCGACGCACGTGAGATCCAGCCCGAAGCGCGCTCGAAACGCGTCGACGTGCGGGGCGACGTCGCCCTCCGACGCGGCGAAGCACAGCTCGTAATCCTCGCCGCCGCCCAGCGCCAGGCGCAGCGCCTCGCCGTGAGGAAGCGGCGCGATCGACCCGTGCAGCGGCACCGCGTCCGCCTCCAGCACGACGCTCACGCCGCTCGCGACCGCGATCTGCTCCGCGTCACCGGCGAGGCCATCCGAGAGATCGATCATCGCGTGGACCGGGAGCCGATCGAGGAGCCACAGCGCTTCCGCCGTTCGCGGGTGCGGATGCGCGAACGCCTCACGCGCGCTCGCCTCCGGCTCGGCGCCCCGCAGCCACGCCGCCACCGCCGCCGCGGCGCCGCCCAGGCGGCCGCTGACCCACAACGCGTCGCCCGGCCGCGCGCCGGACCGACGCACCGGCGATGCCGTCTCCCCCACCGCCACCACATCCATCGCGAAGACCTGCGGCGACTCAGTGACATCGCCGCCCAGCAGCACACCGCCGATCGCCTCGACCGCGCCGCGCACGCCCTCCATCACCTCGGCCGCGTACGTCGCCGCGTCGGCGGGCGGTACGAGGACGGAGACGAGGGCGCCGATCGGGCGCGCGCCGACGGCGGCGAGATCGCTCAACGCCGCGGACGCCGCGCGCCAGCCGACCTCGCCCGGCCCGATCCAGGCCCGGCGGAAATGGACTCCCTCGACGGAGGCGTCGGTGCTGATGGCGATGGCGCCGCCGGCGACCACGGCGCAATCGTCGCCCGGACCGAGCCGGACGTCGCTGCGCCCACCGGAAGCGGCGCCGGCGAGGAAGCGGCGGATCAGATCGAATTCGGCGCCTTCGGCGAGAGGTACCCGCACGGCGCCGCTCACCAGCGCGGCGGCTGGTCGAAGAGGACGAACGGGAGTGCCAGGTCGGAAACGGCCGCGCCCGGTCTCGCCCACGCCTCCGGATACGCCGCGGCCACGTCCCCGGAGAGGAGCGCGGGGCCGCGGCACGCGATGTCCGCCGCGCGCGACGCGAGGAAGAGGCCGGCCGCCGCCGCGTCGCGGGCGTCGAGACCGGCGCCGAGCAGCGCGCCCACCGCGCCGCTCAGATGGTCCCCCATGCCGGCGGTGGCGAGATCGGAGGAGCCGACCGTGTTGAGCAGCAGGGGGCGGTCCCGCGCGGCGACGATCGACGGCTGTCCCTTCAGCAGCACGACCGCGCCGGTGGACGCGGCGAGCTCGCGCGCTGCGTCGAGGCGCGCGTCCACGATCTCGCCGGTCGAGCGGCCGAGCAGGCGCCCCATCTCGCCCGGGTGCGGCGTCAGGACGAGCGGGCGCGCGGCGGCGATCGCCTCGAGCTCGTCCAGCCGGCCGGCGAAGAGCGTCAACGCGTCGGCGTCGAGCAGCACGGCGCCGTCCGGACGTCCGGCGAGGGCGCCCTCGAGCGCCCGGCGCGCGGCGTCGTCGGTGCCAATGCCGGGTCCCGCGATCAGCGCGTCGGAGTCGGCGGCGGCGGCCGCGAGCGCGGCCGCGTCGTCGCGGTCGACGAAGATCGCATCGGGGAGGGTGCCCTGCAGGACGACGCGGTTGGCCGGGACCGACGCGACACGGGTGTAGCCGGCGCCGCCCCGAAGCGCGCCGCGGGCGCAGATCACGGCCGCACCCGCGACTCCCTCCCGCCCGACGAGCAGGAGGACCTTGCCGGCGGTGCCCTTGTGCGCGTCGGGAGGCCGCCGCGGCAGCCGCGCCTCCACCCACCGCGGCGTGATCAGCGCCGCACCCGGCTCTGCGTCGAAAGGTGGAAAGCCGATCTCGACCGCCACGATGCGGCCGCACCGCGCACGCGCCGGGTGCAGCAGCAGGCCGAGCTTCGGATGGCCGAACGTCACCGTCGCCGCCGCCCGAACGGCCGCGCCGGGGACACCGCCGGTCGTGGGATCGACGCCGGAGGGCAGGTCGAGCGCGACCACCGGGGGGCCCGCCTCGTTCAGCCGCGAAATCCAGCCCGCCGCCGGCTCCCGCGCCGCGCCGTGCGCGCCGGTGCCGAGGATCCCGTCGACCAGCACCGACGCCGCCGCGAGCGCGCCCGGAGCCGCCGCCGCCTCCAGTTCCGGCAGGTCGTGCCCGTGGAGCAGAGCCGCGTCCGGGCGCTTCGCCGACGCCGCCACCCACGCGACGTCGCGCCCCCACGTGCGCAGCGCGCGCACGGCCACCAGCGCGTCGCCGCCATTGTTGCCCGCCCCCACCGCCGCGACCACGCGGCCGCGCGGGTACAGCCTGTCGATCAACTGCGCCGCGGCCCGCCCCGCGCTTTCCATCAGCACGCCGTCGGGGACGCCGTGCGCGTCGCGCGCCCGACGATCGAGATCCGCCGCCTCGGCGGCCGTCAACGCATGAACGGGGTCGGTGCCGTACACCGCCCGATCGGCGGTGAACGGCAGCGACCCCGGGTCAGGCTGCGTCGCTCGCATCGTCCCCTCTCACCGGGCGCGCCGGCCGGGTGGGCGGCGACCCACGCGGCGGCCGCGCCGGCCGCCGCGCCGCCTCATTTGTAGCTCTGACTGATCGTACGGCCGAAGCTGATCTCGCCGTTGTCGATCCGGATGTTGAAGCCGCAATCCGGATTCGAGCAGACCCAGGCCTTGTACGTTATGGGCGCCCCATCGCGTCCGTAGTCGGAGAGCGGGAGCATCTGCCCCTGCTCGCACTTCCGGCAGGTCGGAAGCCGTTCGTCCTCCATATTTCCCCCTCCCCTCGACATGGTCGCTCCGCACCGACGGCCACACCGGCCGAGCGCGGCCGCAGGGCCCTGCCCGCATCAGCGCAAGGCACGTTCCATTCCCGGCGTCGCCCGCCGGGACCCACCCTCAGATGCCGCTCCCCCACGGGTAGTCGCGGTCGAACGCATCCGCGAAATCGTAGACTTCGCGGAAGTCGTGGGGCGAATCCGTCTCCTCCTTGATCAGGACGCCGCACTCGACGAGCGCGAACACGATCGCGCCGAAATCGCCGGTCGAGCAGATGCCCCAGTGCTCGAGGACGGTCCGTGCCATGGGTCCGAACTGGCGCAGCGCAAGGTCGCGCGCGCCCTCGGCCAGCTCGCGCCCGCTGATGTGGCGCGGCTCATCGAGGCGCTCGATCACGTCGTGCAGCGCGGCGAGCATGAAGACGTAGGCGTCGTCATGATAGCGCGGCTCGCGCCGCCGCAACTGCTCCAGAGTCGTCTCGTCGATGATGCCGTTCATGCCGCTTCTTCCGGACCACTCGCGCTCAGCCGGCCGTCGTCCGCCGGATCTCGGCGTAAAGGGGGAACCCCTCGGCCAGAGCGCGGACGGCGTCACGCACGCGCCGCGCCACCGCATCCTCCTCCGGCGCCTCCAGCACGTCGGCGATCCAGCCGCCGATCGTCCGCATCTCCGTCTCCCGCATGCCGCGCGTGGTCAGCGCCGCCGTTCCGATGCGGATGCCGGAAGTCACGAAGGGCGAGCGCGTCTCGCCGGGCACCGTGTTCTTGTTCACCGTGATCCCCGCGCGCTCGAGCGCCGCTTCCGCCGCCTTGCCGGTGAGGTCGGAGCCCACGAAGCTCACCAGCAGCAGGTGGTTGTCGGTGCCGCCGCTGACGAGCGTGAAGCCGCGCTCCGCCAGCGCGTCCGCGAGCGCGCGCGCGTTCGCGACCACCTGCTGCGCGTACCCCCGGAACGATGGGTCCAACGCCTCCTTGAACGCAACCGCCTTGGCGGCGATCACGTGCATCAGCGGCCCCCCCTGCATTCCCGGGAAGACCTGCTTGTCGATCGCCTTCGCGTGCGCCTCGCGGCACACGACGAATCCGCTGCGCGGCCCGCGCAGCGTCTTGTGCGTCGTCGAAGTGACGACGCCGGCGTGCGGCACCGGGCTCGGGTGCACGCCGGCGGCGACGAGACCGGCGATGTGCGCCATGTCCACGACGAGCGTCGCGTCCACTTCGGCGGCGATGCCGCCGAACGCCGCGAAGTCGAGGGTGCGCGGGTAGGCGCTCGCCCCGGCGACGATCACCTTCGGCCGCACCTCGCGCGCCTGCTCGCGCAGCCGGTCGTAGTCGATGCGGCCGTCGTCCTCGCGGACGCCGTAGGCGCTCACGTCGTAGAGGCGGCCACTGAAGTTGACGGGCGAGCCGTGGGTGAGATGACCGCCGTGGCTGAGGTTCATGCCCAGCAGGCGGTCGCCCGGCTCCATCAGCGCGAAGTACGCGGCCATGTTCGCCTGCGCGCCGGAATGCGGCTGGACGTTGGCGTGGTCGGCGCCGAAGAGGCGGAGGCAGCGCTCGATCGCCAGCCTCTCGGCGACGTCGACCTCTTCGCAGCCGCCGTAGTAGCGCCGGTCCGGGTATCCCTCGGCGTACTTGTTGGTGAGGACGGAGCCCATCGCCTCCATCACGGCGGGCGAGGTGAAGTTCTCGCTCGCGATCAGCTCGAGGGTGGCGTGCTGGCGCTCCGCCTCGCGATGCAGGACGTGGAGGATCTCCGGATCGGTCCGCCGCAGCGCCTCGTATTCCATCCGCGTCACACCCAGGTGCGCTTGATCTTGCCGACCTGCTCGATCCGCCGCTCCGCCAAGCGGTCCGCCGCCAGGTACGTGGGCAGGTTCTGCTCCTTCGCGAGCTCGAAGAGCTGATCGAGCGTGCCGTAGATCTCGCCCGCCTTGCTGTGCGAGCGCTCCGGCCCCCAGCCGTTCAGCTCGCCGTACACGTTGATCAGGCCACCCGCGTTGATCACGTAGTCGGGCGCGTAGAGGATCCCCCGCTCGTGCAACGCGTCGCCGTGGCGCGGCTCCGCGAGCTGGTTGTTCGCCGCACCCGCGATCACCTGGAAGTGGAACTGGGGCAGCGTCTCGTCGTTGACAACCGCGCCCAGAGCGCACGGCGCGAAGATCTTCGCGTCGACGCCGTAGATCGCGTCGGGCGCCACGCCTTCCGCGCCGAATTCGCTCACGATTCGGCGCACGCGCTCGGCGTCGATGTCGGTGACGACGAGCTCGGCGCCATCCTCGTGCAGATATCGGCAGACGTAGTAGCCGACGTGGCCGACGCCCTGGACGGCGACGCGGACGCCGCTCAGGTCGTCACTGCCGAGCGCTTCCTTCGCGCTCGCCTTGAGGCCGCGGAAGACGCCGAACGCCGTCACGGGCGAGGGGTCGCCGGAGCGGCCGGCGATGCCGGTCACGTGCTCCGTCTCCATGTGCACGAACTCCATGTCCTCCACGCTCGTGCCCACGTCCTCGGCGGTGATGTAGCGGCCGCCGAGCGACTCGACGAAGCGGCCGTGGGCGCGGAAGAGCAGCTCCCGCCGACGCAACCGGTTGTCGCCGAGGATGACCGACTTGCCGCCGCCCAGGTTGAGGCCCGCCACCGCGGCCTTGTACGTCATCCCTCGGGCGAGGCGCAGCGCGTCGATGATCGCTTCCTCGTCGGTGCGATAGTTCCAGAATCGCGTGCCGCCGAGCGCCGGCCCCAACGTCGTGTCGTGGATCGCGATGATCCCGCGATAGCCGGCGGCCGGCTCCGAACTGAAGACGATCTGTTCGTGCCCGTGCTGCGCCATCGTCTCGAAGATGTCCATTGCGTCTCCTTGCAGTGCTCCGGCGGGCCCGCGCTCGCCGGCGATCGGCGGAAGGGATCGTCTATCGGGTCGCTCTCAACGGTACAGCTCACGCGCGATGACCACGCGCTGGATCTCGTTCGTGCCCTCGTAGATCTCGGTCGCCTTGGCGTCCCGCATCAGCTTCTCGACCGGGTAGTCCCGCATGTAGCCGTAGCCGCCGAACACCTGCACGGCCTGCGTCGTGACGGCCATCGCCGTCTCGCTCGCGACCAACTTCGCCATCGCGGCGAGCCGCGTGGAAGGCGACGCCGCCGCCGCCGCGACGAGCGCGCGCGCCGCCTCCAGCGACGACGCCATCTCCGCGAGCTTGAACTGCATCCCTTCGAAGTCGCGGATCGGACGGCCGAACTGCCGCCGCTCCGCCGCGTAGGCGAGCGCGTGCTCGAGCGCCGCGCGGCCGATCCCGACCGCCTGCGCCGCGACGCCCAGCCGGCCGAGGTCGAGACCCTCCATCGCGTATGGGAAGCCGCGCTCCGGCTCCCCCAGCAGCGCGTCCTCGCCGAGCTCGACGCCGTCGAGCCGGAGCGTGACCACGCTGGCCGGCCGCAGCCCCATCGTCGTCTCGCGCCCGGCGACCGTGAGCCCCGCGGCGTCGCTCGGCACGAGGAAGGCGCCGATGCCGGCGGAGCCCTCCGCCTCCGACGTGCGCGCGAGCACGACGGCGAGGGCGGCGACATCGCCGTTCGTCACCCACTTCTTCTCGCCATCGAGCACCCAGCCGCCCTGCGTGCGCCGCGCGCGGGCCGCGATCGAGGCGGCATCCGAGCCGGCGGCCGCCTCCGAGAGGGCGAAGCAGGCGATCGCCTCGCCGCTCGCGAGCGGCGGCAGCCAGCGCTCGCGCTGCGCGTCGTCGCCGTGCCGCAGCAGCAGCGAGGCCGCGCAGACGCTGTGTATGGAGAGCGTGAGCGCGACGCTCGGCTCGCCCCAGGCGAGCTCCTCGAGCACCGCGACGTACGTGGGCAGGTCGAAACCGAGACCGCCGTGCTCCTCCGGCACCAGCATGCCGAAGAAGCCGAGCTCGCCGAGCTGCGCGAGCACGCCGCGGTCGATGGCGCGGGCGGCGTCCCACGCCTCCACGTGTGGCCGCAGCTCCGAGCGCGCGAAGTCACGCGCCAGCTCGCGGACCTGCTGTCGTTCGTCCAGCGTGGTCGTCACACCCTCTCCCTTCGCGGCGTCGTCGGCGTCATGCGTAGTCGAAGAAGCCGCGCCGCGTCTTGCGGCCCAGCCAGCCGGCGGCGACGTATTTTCGCAACAGCGGGCACGGGCGGTACTTGTCGTCGCCGAGGTCGCGCTGCAGCACTTCGAGGATCGACAGACAGGTGTCGAGCCCGATGAGGTCGGCGAGCGCGAGCGGCCCCATCGGATGATTCATCCCGAGCTTCATCACGGTGTCGATCGCAGCCGCCTCCGCGACCCCCTCCATGAGGCAGTAGACCGCCTCGTTGATCATCGGCATGAGCACGCGGTTGGACACGAAGCCGGGATAATCGTTCACCTCGACCGGCGTCTTGCCGAGCGCGCGCGTCGCCTCCATCACGGCGGCGGTCGTGGCGTCCGACGTGCGCAGGCCCCGGATCACCTCCACGAGCTGCATGACGGGGACCGGATTCATGAAGTGCAGCCCGATCACCCGCTCCGGCCGCTCGACGCTCGCCGCGATCTCCGTGATCGAGATCGAGGACGTGTTCGACGCCAGCACCGCATCCGGCGCGGCCGCGTCCAGCTCGCGGAAGATCGACGCCTTCAGCGCCGCCCGCTCCGGCACCGCCTCGATCACGAGCTCGGCGCCGCGCGCCGCATCGAGCGATGTCGCCGTCCGCAAGCGGTCGAGCGTCGCTTGCCGCGTCGCCGCGTCGATCGCGCCCTTCCTCACCTGCCGCTCGAGGTTGGCGCCGATCGTCGCGAGCGCCGCTTCCAGGCGCGCCGCGTCTACGTCGACCAGCGTCACCGCGTGGCCGTGCTGCGCGAACACGTGGGCGATGCCGTTGCCCATCGTGCCCGCCCCCACCACGACCACCTGTCCGCCGTCGCTCACCCGCGCTCCACCTCCGTTCGAGTCACGTCTTCCCCGGCGTTCCGCCGCGGCGCGCGCCACGCCGGCACCGGCTCCGCCGTCCGCCGCACCCGCAGCAGGAGCGCGAGGCCGACGAGAAATGCGACCGTCCCCATCGCGCCGCCCTCGGGCCCGAACGTGCCGCCCGTCACCCACGCCGGCCCCCGTTCCACGGGGCCGTAGAGCGGCGTATGCAGGAACGTCAACCCGCTCACCGGCAGCTCCGCCACGCTCGCCATCGCCCAGTTCCAGCCGACGTGCACGCCGCTGGCGAACCAGAGGCTGCCCGTCCGCAGGTACGCGATCGAGAGCAGCACGCCGGCGAGGAAGATGTTCGCCAGCCCGATCGCGCCCACGTTCGGGTTCCACACGTGCGCCACGGCGAAGGCAGCGCTCGACAGCGCCGTCGCGGCCACGGGGCCGATTCCCACGACCAGTGCCTGAAAGACGTAGCCGCGGAAGAGCGCCTCCTCCGCCGCCGCCGGCAGGGCGAGCAGCTCGAGCCCGCGGGCCCACGCCGCGAGGACGCCCCCGAGCGTTCCCGCTTCGGCACGATAGCCGATCCAGCCGGCGAGCAGGAGCGGCACCAGCACCACGGCCAGCATCGTCACGCCGAGCAGCGCGCCGCGGCCGGCGTCCCTCCCGACGCGGGGGCCGACGGCGAACCCGAGGCGAGCCGGCGGCGCACCCTCGACGAGCCACAGCATCAGCCAGCCGGCGCCGAGCGCCCCGAGGAGCGTGATCGCGCCGTCGGCCGCCAGCCCCGCCGCGCCGGCGGGCCACGACCCGAACGCCGAGGCGAGCATCGCCGCGACGGCCGTGAAGACGACGAAGACGCCCGCGAAGACGAGCACGCGGCCGATGGCCGAGAAGAAACCCCCGGGGCTCAGCGCCGCGCGGGGGTTCCGTCGCACCTCAGATGCGCTCCACCGAAAGCGCCACGGCGTCGCCGCCGCCGAGGCAGAGCGTCGCGAGACCGGTCTTCGCGTCGCGGTCCCGCATGGCGTGCAGCAGCGTGACCAGGATGCGCGCGCCCGACGCGCCGATCGGATGCCCGAGGGCGACCGCGCCGCCGCGGACGTTGACCCGCTCCCAGTCCCAGCCCAGCTCCTTGCCGTCGGCGAGCGCCTGCACGGCGAACGCCTCGTTCGCCTCGATCAGGTCGTAGTCGCCGATCGTCCTTCCCTCCTTCTCCATCACCCGTCGCACGGCGCGGACGGGGGCGAAGAAGAGCTCCTGCGGCGCCACCGCGCCGTTCGCGTAGGCGTTGATGCGCGCGAGGATGGTGAGGCCGTTCGCGTCGGCGTACGCCTGGCTCGTGACCACGAGCGCGGCCGCGCCGTCGTTCAGGCCGGGCGCGTTGCCGGCAGTCACCACCGGGTCGCTCACCTCGGGCGGCGCGTCCTTGCGGAAGGCGGGCGGCAGCTTGGCGAGCGCCTCGATCGTGGTCTCGCGGCGAGGCGGCTCGTCCGTGTCCACGACGGTGGTTCCCTTCCGCGAGGCGATCTCGACCGGCGCGATCTCGGCCGTGAACTCCCCTTCGTCGATCGCCCGGATCGCCTTGCGATGGGAATCCAGCGCGAAGGCATCCGCCTCCTCGCGGCTGATCCCCGCCTTGTTCGCCGTGTACTCGGCGTGTCCACCCATGTGACATTGGCCGAAAGCGCACCAGAGGCCGTCGAGCAGGAGACCGTCGAGCATCTCCTGGTCGCCGAACTTCACGCCCTGCCGCAGACCCCGCACGTAGTAGGGCGCGTTGGACATCGACTCCATCCCGCCGGCCACGAGCACCTCTGCATCACCGGCGCGGATGGCCTGCGCCGCCAGCATCACCGCCATGAGACCGGACCCGCAGACGCGGCTCACCGCCATGGCGCCGACCGTGTCCGGCACGCCGCCCGCCAGCGCGGCCTGCCGCGCCGGCGCCTGACCCAGACCGGCCGAAACGACGTTGCCCAGGATGACGTCGTCGATGTCGCTTCGCTCGACACCGGCGCGCTCGAGCGCCGCGCGGATCGCGACTGCTCCGAGCTCGGGCGCGCGCAGCGGTGCGAGGCCGCCGAGGAAACGCCCGATCGGGGTCCGCGCGGCGCTCACGATGACGGCCGTACGCCGCGGATCAGACATGATTCAGACTCCTTGTTTCGGTTCTACTCGCACCGCGAAGCCGCGCCGTTCAGGGCGGTCCTCCGCGGGCCGTTATTATACCCGCCGCGAAGTGGAGCGGCCAGTCTCGCCGCCCCTCCTACGGCTCCACCAGGACCGGCCGTTCCTCGCCCGCGGCGAGCCGGCCCCACGCGCGTTCCGGATCGTGCTCGAAGACCAGCAGCCATCCCTCCTTCCGCGCCCGCGCGAGCAGCGCGCGCTTCGTCTCCAGCGTGACGAGCGGCTCGACGTCGTAGCCCATGATCCACGGCAGCGGCAGGTGCGCGGCGGTGGGCACGAGGTCCGCGAGGAAGCACGCCGTCTCCCCCGCCGATTCGACGATCACCGACTGGTGATGCGGCGTGTGTCCGGGGGTGCGCACGACGCGCACGCCCGGCACGATCGGACCATCGCCATCGAGCAGGTCGAAAAGGCCCGCCTCCCGGACCGGATCGAAGTTCGCGCCGAGGTAACTCGCACGAATGCGCTCGTTGTCCCGGTGGGCGAACGCCCACTCGCCCCGCTGCACGTAGTGGCGCGCGCGCGGGAACGCCGGCCGAATCGAACCCCCCTCCCCGTCCACGGCGACGGTGTCGCCGCCCGCGTGGTCGAAGTGCAGGTGCGTGTTGACGACGACGTCGACATCGCCGGGAACGAAGCCGGCGGCGCGGATCGCGTCCTCGAGCCGCGTCGGCGCACCGGCGTTCTCGATGCCGTAGATCTCGCGGAAGCGCGCCGGGTCCTTGTTGCCCGCGCCGGTGTCGACCAGCACGAGCGCGTCCGCCGTCTCGATCAGGAGGCAGCGCAACGCAAGCGGAATGCGGTTGCGATCGTCGGCGGGAATGCGCCGTTCCCAGAGCGGCTTCGGCACGACGCCGAACATGGCGCCGCCGTCCAGGCGCTGCAGCCCTGCTTCGAGGGCGTGAATGCGGACGTCGCCGACCGCGCGGGAGCGGTGCAGCGGAAGATCGTCGACCGTGGTCGTCATCAGATCGAATCGATCCAGGTGGGCATCGCGGTGCGGCGCCGCCGGGGCGCGGGACGCGTGAGCAGCGTCTCCAGCCCCTGCCAGGAGTAGACCGCCTGCTCCTCCGCCGAGCGCAGGAGCCGGGAGAGAATCGCCACCGTAGCGGCGGCGTCGCCGTAGGCGCGGTGGCGGCCCTCGATCTCGATGCCGTAGTGGAAGGAGAGTGAATCGAGGGAGCGGCGCCGCAGCTCCGGCACCAGCTTGCGCGCCAGACGCAGCGTGCAGAGCGTCCGCGTCGCGACCGCGGGCCGCCCGGTCGCCCACTCCAGTTCGCGCGTCACGAAGGTCCAGTCGAAGCGCGCGTTGTGCGCCACGAAGACGCGGCCTTCCAGGATGCGGCGCACGTCCCCGGCGATCTCCGAGAAGCGCGGCGCGTCCGCGACCATCGCGTGCGTGATGTTCGTGAGCCGCGTGACGAACGGCGGGATCGGCCGCTCCGGGTTGACGAGCGTGCGCAGCTCCTCGCGCACGCGGCCATCGGCGCCGGTCACGAGCGCGGCGATCTCCGTCACCCGATGGCCCTGTCGAGGTGCGCCCCCGGTCGTCTCCACGTCCACCACCACGTACTCGAGCGCATCGAGCGGCGGGTCCGCACCGGCACCGACGTCGCCCAGCGGCAGCTCGATCTGCAGCGGCGCGCGGCCGGCCGATCGCCCCCTCGGCGCCGCGCTCACCAGACGTCGTCGCGCCGCAACGGCATCGTCATGCAGCGCGAGCCGCCGCCGCCGCGCACGAGCTCGGCGCCGTCGAAGACGATCGCCGCCCTCTCGTCGTCCTCGACCGCGTCGTCGCCGGTGAGCAGGTCGATCGCGTCGACGACCCGATAGCCCGCCTCACGCTCCAGCTCGCGGTACGTCTGCTCGTTGCGGGAGTAGCCCAGGATCACGCCGGGCCGCACGGCGACGAAATTGCACCCGCTCGACCACTGCTCGCGCTCCTGATGCACGCGCCGGTGGCCGCCGCAGAAGATCGGCTCCAGCGGCATCCCGACCTCTCCAAACGCGGCGAAGAGGTTCGGCATCTCGCGCATGCGTCCCTGCCCCGCGCGGTAGTGCAGCACGGCGCACCGGTCCGGCCCCACGAACATCGGAGGGAACACGACGCAGTGCTCCCGATCGATCATCGTGAAGATCATGTCGAGGTGGATCATCGCGCGGTCGGTGGGGAGCACCACCAGGAGAATGTGCTCCATCCCGCGCTCCCGAAGTCGCTCCGCGAGGACGTCGAAGCCGGCCGGACTCGAACGCTGCGACAGCCCGATCATCACCACGTCCGGCCGCAGCACGTGCACATCGCCACCTTCCAGCGTGTAGCCCGCCCGCCGCTCCTCGCTGCCGTCGTAGATCAAGCCCCCGTTGCGCAGCTTCGGGTGGTAGGTGAAGAGCACCTTCATCAGGATCTCTTCCGTCCACCGCACCGTGTGGCGCATCGAGCCGATGATGCCGCCGTCCCCCACCACCATCCCCGCATCGCGCGTGAAGAAGAGGTTGGGCAGCGGCGGCAGATCGTAGCTCTCCAGGTTCAGCAGACGCTGCAGCGGACCCGGCTCCACCGGCTTCCCCTCGATGAACATCCCGACCAGATCCGCCGCCGAGATCTCCATCAGGTGCCGCGCCAGCGGCTCCGACCGCGCCACGTCCATCACCCGCTCGATCAGGAACGGCCGCACCTCCGGCTCGTCCGCGATCTCCTCCAGCAGGTCCCGCACCTCGTGAACTTCCGCGAAACGCGCCAGGATCGACTTGAAGCGATGGTGCTCCCGCCCCGCCTGCTCCAGGTCGATGATGTCGTCGTAGAGGAACTCCTCCCGGGTCACCGGCGTCACCGCCAGAAGCTCCGCCCCCGGCGTGTGGCACACCACCGAGCGCAGAGCCCCGATCTCCGACGTGACCCCCACTCCCCCGCTCATCCCTCTCCGCCCTCCCCTTCCCGACCGCCATCCGACGAGCCACCGTTGTTCGCCAGCGCGAACGACAGACCCTCCAGCTCCACAGCCATGTTCACGTTCTTCAACGCCGTCCCCGGCGGCACGTCCAGCTTCGTCGGCGCGAAGTTCAGGATCCCGCGGATCCCCGCTGCCACCACACGCTCCACCAGCGGCTGCGCCGCCTGTGCAGGCACCGCCAGAATCACGATGTCGATCCGCCGCTCCTCCAGCACCCGCTCCAGGTCACGCACCGGCGTCACCTCGATCCCCTCCCACCGCTTCCCGATCTTTGCCGGATCGTCGTCGAAGACCGCCCTCACGAAAAATCCCTGCCGCCGGAAATCCTCGTATCCCAGCAGCGCCGAGCCGATCCGCCCCGCCCCCACCACCGCCACCCGCCACGGTCGCTCCAAACCGAGAATCGACCGCAGCCGGTTCCGCAGCTCCCCCACCGAATACCCCATCCCCCGCTTCCCGAACGTGCCGAATACCGACAGGTCCTTGCGAACCTGCGCCGCCGTCGTCCCCCCCGACGCGCCAGCTCCCGGCTCGACACCGTCTTCGCCCCGCCTTCTGCCAGCTCTCCCAGCAACCGCAGATACAGCGAGAGCCGCTCGACCGTCGACTCCGACGCCTTCTTCATCCCCGCTCGTCCCGCGCCGTTTGTGAAACCATTCACAATTAACGTACGCACCCGCCACTGCATCGTCAATCGACGCACGCACCTCCAATTCGCTCGCGCGCGACGCGTGCGCCTCCGAATCGCTCGCGCACGACGCGAGTGCGTCCGACTCCTTTGCGCTGACCCCGGGACGGCGATGCCGCGGCGGCGGGGAGCGGGCGGCGGCGCCGGGGATGCGCTCAGACGGCGGCGCCGCGGGTGCGCTCAGACGGCGGTGGCGCCGGGGATGCGGAGCTGGAGCGTGCGGGCTTCGGGGCCGGGGAGGAGGTCGAGCTCGCCGCCGATCTGGGTGGCGAGGCGGCGGACGATGCCGAGACGGAGGCTGGCGCGGCCGGAGTCGTCGTCGCCGTCGAGAGGGGGGGAGTCGGCCGGATCGGGGCCCGTGGCGGCGGGGCGAGGGTCGCGTGCGGAAGCGGGCGGAGAAGCGTACGCGCGGGCGTCGGGGCCGGCGAATTCGGCGATGGAGCGCGGGATGAAGGTGGATCGGGCGAAGCCCGTGCCGTGCACGTGGATCTCGAGCTCGCTCCCGGCGGTGATGCGGACGTCGACGTGGAGGGAGGAGCGAGGCGAGCCGCGCACGGCGGTGGCGAGCGCGAGGTCGATGAGCCATTCGAGGCGGCGGGGATCGGTTCGCAGGGTCACTTCGGCGGTGGGCCGCTCGACGGTGAGGCGGGCGCGGCGCTCGGCGGCGAGCTCGGTGGCGCGGCCGACGGCGGCGTCGAGGAGGGGGAGCAGCGGGACATCCTGGATGTCGAGGGTGGGCGGCTCTCCGGCGGGCCGGGCGAACTCGACGGTGCCTGCGAGGAGCTGCTCGAGCTGGCGGGCGGCGTCGCCGATGCGGTGGAGAGGGTCGTAGAGGGCGGCGTCGACGGGGCCGTAGATGCCGTCGGCGATGAGGTCGTGGTAGCCGACAATGGCGGAGAGGGGGGTGCGCAGGTCGTGGGCGAGGGCGGCGACGAAGCGACGCTCGGCGACCTCGGGCACGGAGCGCGCGGCGACGCGGTCCTGCTCTCGCCCCGCGCGGATCTCCGCCTCGAGGCGACGGATGACGCGGCGGTGGATGGCGATGCGGCGGGCGAGCAGGGCGCCGGTGACGAGGGCGAGCGAGACGAGGAGGAGGGGGACGGCCGCCATCGTCAGGCGCCGGCCGCGGGGAGGGGATGGAGGGTGGCGTCCTCGCGGCGGGCGGCGGCGCGGCCGGCGTCGACGTCGACGCGGGAGAGGATCACGATGCCGGCGATGAAGAAGACGACGATCGCCACGATGCCGAAGCGTCCGGAGCCGGTGATCTGGGATACGAGCCCGAAGAGGAGCGGCCCGAAGATACCGGAGAACTTATCGAAGACGCCGAAGAAGCTGAAGAACTCGGAGGACTTGTGTCTGGGGATCATGGTCGCGTAGAGGGAGCGGCTGAGCGACTGGGCGCCGCCCTGGACGGTGCCGACGGCGGCGGCGAGGACCCAGAAGTGCCATGCCTCGGAGAGGAAGTAGCCGGCGAGCGAGATGATCGTGTAGCCGACGAGGGTGATGTAGATGGCGCGGCGGTTGCCGATGCGGTCCGAGATCGCGCCGAAGAGGAAGGTGAACGGGACGCCGATGAACTGGGTGAGCAAGAGCGCGCCGATGAGGTCGCTCTCGGCGATGCCGAGCGAGGTGCCGTAGACGGCGGCCATCTTGACGATGGTTCCGAGGCCGTCGCTGTAGAGCCAGAAGGCGGCGAGGAACTTGAACAGGTCGGGGTAGTTGCGCGCCTCGCGGAGCGTCTCGGCGAGGCGGGCGAAGCCGGCGGTGAACGGGTTGATGCGCGGCGACTCGTCGCCTTCCAGCTCGCGCGGCGGCTCCGGCACGTCGCGCAGGAGCGGAATCGTGAAGAGCGCCCACCAGAGCGCCACCATGACGAAGCTGGCGCGGCTTGCGGCGCCGGCATCCGCGAAGCCGAAGAGCGCCGGCTTCGAGATCATGACGGCGTTGGCGGCGAGGAGGAGGCCGCCGCCGATGTAGCCGACGGCCCAGCCGCCGGCGGAGACGCGGTCGATCTCCTGCTCGTCAGCGATGTGCGGGAGCAGCGAGTCGTAGAAGACGATCGAGCCGGTGAAGCCGATGTTGCCGCCCACGAAGAGGAGCGAGGCGAGCAGCCAGTCGCCGGAACGGACGAACCAGAGGAGGCCGGTCGACACGGCGCCGAGGAGCATGAAGGCGGCGAGGAAGCGCTTCTTCGCGCCGAGGTAGTCGGCCATCGTCCCGAGGATCGGGGACACGACGGTGATGAGCAGGAGCCCGAGCGCCGTGGTGTAGCCCCAGTACGCCTGTCCGAGGTTCGGCGCGAACGTCGCGGCCGCCACGCGCACGTAGTAGATCGGCAGCACGACGGCCATGATCGTCGTCGCGAAAGCCGAGTTCGCCCAGTCGTAGAGGGCCCACGAGCGCAGGACGCGCCGGTGCAGCCCGAGCGCGGTCAGCAGGCGGCGCCGCACCCCGCCCGCGCTCGCGTCGGGCGGCGTCGTCGTGGCCGGCGGGCTCACCTTGCCCCGTCGCCGTTCAGGGCTGGGTCGCCGGGCGGTTCGCGATCCTCGCGCAGCGCGCGGATGGCGCGCAGGAGGCCGACGAACTCCTGGGGCGGCAGCGTCTCCGGCCGCCGCTCGAGATCGAGCCCGGTCGCCGCCTCGAGGCGCGCAATGCGTTCGTGGTCGAAGCCGTAGGCGGGGGCGGAGCGGAGCGTCTTCTGGAGCTGCTTGCGGCGGCGGGAGAACGCGGCGCGGGTGAGCTCGCGGAGCTCGCGCTCCTCCTGCGGCGTGAGGCGCGGCGGGACGTGCGGCCGGATGCGCAGCACGGCGGAGTCGACGTCGGGGACGGGGTGGAAGGCGCCGCGGCTCACGTCGAAGAGGCGCTCGACGTCGGCGAGCGCGCGCACGCCGACGGTGAGCGCGCCGTAGTCGCCGCCGCCCGGGTCGGCCAGGATGCGGTCGGCCACCTCCTTCTGCACCATCAACACGATGCAGGCGGGGCGCGTCGGCCGCTCGAGCAGCCAGAAGAGGATGGGCGTGGTGATGTTGTAAGGGATGTTGCCGACGACCTTGAGCCGGGCGACGTCGTCCAGCTGGCGTTCGAGGTCGAACTCGAGGATGTCGCCGCGGACGATGCGAAAGCCGGCGAGGCCGCCCAGCTCCAGCTCCAGTGCGTCGGCGCAGCGGGGGTCGAGCTCGACGGCGACGAGACGGCGGACGCGGCCGGCGAGGTGGCGCGTGAGGGCGCCCGTGCCGGGGCCGATCTCGAGGACGTCGTCGTCCGCCGTCGGGTCCAGCGCCGCGACGATGCGCCGCTGCAGGTTCGGATCGAGGAGGAAGTTCTGAGCCAGGGAGCGGCGGGCGCGGATCACGACGTCAGCTGCGGACGAGGACCGCGGTGCGGTCGTCGGGCGGGATCGCGGAAGAGGAAGCCGCCGCGGCGAGCGCGAAGAGGCGCTCGAGGATGTCGGCGGGCGAGCGCTCGTGCATCTCGCGCACGGCCGCGACGAGCTTCGCTTCGCCGCTGACGCCGCCCGCCGCGGAGAAGGCGTCGGAGAGGCCGTCGGTGAAGAGGCAGAGGAGGTCCTCGGCGGGCGCCCACTCGACGGTGCGCTCGTGGTACTCGGCGAGCGGAAGCACGCCGAGCGGCGGACTGGTGGCGGCGAGCCGCTCCGCACCGCCGTCGCCGCGGATGCGGAACGCGTGCGGATGGCCGGCGCTCGCGTAGGTGATCCTGCCGGCGCCCGGATCGAGCACGCCGTAGAAGAGGGTCATGTACATCTCGGTCGACTCGAGCTCGCCGATCAGCGCCTGGTGGACGCGCTGCAGCACTTCGGCCGGCGGGTCGGACTCCTTGGCGTAGATGGCGACGGCGCTGAGCGTCAGGGCCATGATCAGCGCGGCGGAGAAGCCGTGGCTGGAGACGTCGCCGATCATGACGCCGAGGCGCTCGTGGGAGAGACGGAAGAGGTGGTAGAAGTCGCCGCCCACGGAGTCGGCCGGCACGCAGCGCGCCGCGACGTGGGCGGTGCCCTGGAAGCGCGAGACGTCCGGGAGCAGCTTCATCTGGAGGTCGTGCGCGAGCTCGAGCTCGCGGAGCAGCCGCTCCTGGCGCACGCTCTCCTCCATCAGCCGGTGCGTCTCGAGAGCGGCGCCGATCTGGCTGGCGATCGCCGCGAGCAGCCGCACGTCGCCGGCGCTGAAGCGGACGTTCGAGGTGCGGCCGATCAGCGTGATGACGCCCACGGTCCGGCTCACGCCCTCCGGCGGCGTGAACTGGATCGGCACGGAGAGGAACGCCTCGCGCTCGGACGGTCTCGGCTCGCGCGCGGAGCCGCGTGGGAGCGAGACGCCCTGCTCGAGGTTCACGGGCTGACGCTCGCGGAACACCTTGGCGGCGATCGAGTCCGGGTCCGCGGCGGCGATCGGCCCGCTCACGCCCTCGTCGCCCACCGAGGCGGTGAGGTGAAGGCGGCCGTCGTCGGCGTGGTAGACCCACAGCGAGGCGCGCCGGGCGCCGAGCAGGTCGGCGACCTCGGCCAGAATGCGGCCCGCCGCGGCCTCCAGGCTCACGACGGATCCGAGCGTCTCGCTGATCGAGTAGAGCAGGTTGATCTCCTCGTAGCGCTCGGCCAGCTCGCGGGCCGCGAGGCGCGCCTCCCGTTCGTACGCGATGATCCGCGTCACCGCGTCGACCAGGAAGGCGCGGTCGGGAGATGCCTCCCCTTCGCGGGGTGCCTCGCCGAGCTCGAGGTAGAGCGGCTCCGGACCGCGCTCGACGAGCACCAGGTCCGCTTCGCGAGGCGGCGGCGCGTCTTCACCCGGATAGAGCGCCTGCCACTCCTCCTCCCGCCGGCGCCACAAGCGCACGGCCGCGCCGGTGCCGCGGCTGCACGCGTCGAGCAGCGTCAGCACGGGCGCGGGCAGCGTTCCTCCGGCGTCCGACAGCGCGACGCTCATCGCGGCCGCCGTTCCCGGGCGCGCAGGACCATCGTGATCGAATTCCCTCGCTCGTTGAAGATCACTTCATCCATCAGCTTGCGAATCAGGAAGATGCCGCGTCCGCCAGGCCGGCGGCGGTTGTCGGGAAGGGTGGGATCGGGCACGTCGGCCGGGTTGAAGCCGCGGCCCTCGTCGGTGATGCGGACCGTCGCGCGCCCGGGGCTGAAGCGGGCCTCGACCCGCACGTGCTTCTCCGGGTCCCGGTCGTTGCCGTAGAGGATCGCATTGACGAGCGCTTCCGTCACGCCGACGCGGAAGTTGAGACGCAGCCGATCCTCGCCGAAACCGGCTTCGCGGCAACGCTCGATCAGGTACTCGACGACCCGCTCGACAGCCCGCAGGTCGTTCTCGACCTCGAAGGTGTGCTTCGTCTGCATCCCCTCGCGCGGCCCGCGCCGGCCGCTCTCGCCTTCCGGCCGCCGCGGCGGCTCAGAAGGACTCGAGCGCCTCTTCGCGGCTGTTCGCGATGTGGAAGAGCGTGTCGAGCTTCGTCAGCTCGAAGAGCGTGCGCAGATCGTCGTTCAGGTTGGCGAGGCGCAGCTCGCCGCCCTGCTCGCGGATCTTCTTCGACAGGGAGACGAGGACGCCGAGTCCGGAGGAGTCGATGTAGCCGGTGTCGGAGAAGTCGATCAGGAATCGGCGCGCGTCGTGCTCGAGCTCATCGAGCACCTTCTGCTTGAGCTCCTGGCGATTGCCGACGATCAGCTGTCCCTCCACGTCGATCACGGTGATGTCGCCCTGCTTCGAGACGTCGAACGCCATCGCATTCGCTCCTGGACCGGTTGTCGAGACTCGGGACGGGGCTCGCGTGTCGCAAGTAGCGAGCCGCTATGCTTGCAGTGCCGTGATGCACGCGACGTTGACAATGTCGCCGACGCTCGCCCCGCGCGAAAGATCGTTGATCGGCCGCGCGAACCCCTGAACGATCGGGCCGTACGCCTCCGCGCCCGCGAGCCGCTGCACCAGCTTGTACGCGATGTTGCCGGCGTCGAGGTCCGGGAAGACGAGCACGTTCGCCGAACCCGCGACCGCGGAACCGGGCACTTTCCGCCGGGCGACGTCCGGCACCAGCGCTGCGTCCGCCTGAAGCTCGCCGTCCGCCGCCACGTCCGGCCGCGCCTCGCGGAACAGCGCCAGCGCCTCGCGCACCTTCTCGACGCTCCGGCCGCCCGCGCTGCCGTGCGTCGAGTAGGAGAGGAAGGCGACGACCGGTTCGTCACCGACGATCGCGCGCCGCGAGTCCGCGGCGGCGGCGGCGATGTCGACCAGCTCCTCCGCCCGCGGATCGGGCACCACCCCCGCGTCGGTGAACGTGAGCACCTCCTCGCCGCGCCCGCGGAAATCCCGCACCACCATGTAGAACGACGACGACACCGTTCGCACGCCCGGCACCTTCTCCACGCACTTCAGCCCGGCCCGCAGCACGTCCGCCGTAGCGGTCGCGGCGCCGGCGACGAGTCCGTCCGCCGCACCCGCCGCCAGGAGCAGCGCGCCGTAGAGCAGGGGGTCGAGGACACGCTGGCCGGCGTCCTCGACGGAAGCGGCGCCGCCGCGCGGGAGGCGGAAGAGCAGCGCGGCGAGAGCGTCGCGGCGGCCGTCGGAGCGCGGGTCGACCACGCCGACCTCCTCGCCGCCGCCGTGGAGGCGCAGACGTTCGCGGATCGCGTCGGCATCGCCGAGGAGGAGCGGCCGCGCGAGCCGGTCGCGCGCGAGCTGCAGCGCGGCGAGGACGACGCGTTCGTCGTGGGCCTCGGGGAACGCGATGGTGCGCACCCTCTCCCGCGCGCGAGCGCGGATCCGTTCGACGAACGGCGTCACGCGGGGGAAACGCTCACACGCCCGGCTTCTCGAACTTCCGCCGCAGGCGCTCGGCGATCGAGGGGGAGACGAAGCCGCTGACGTCGCCGCCGAGCGAGGCGACTTCCCGCACGAGCGAGGCGGAGAGGAAGGAGTGGTTGACGTCGGGGGCGAGGAAGACCGTTTCGATGTCCGGCCACAGCTCCCGGTTCATCAGCGCCATCTGGAACTCGTACTCGAAGTCCGAGACGGCGCGCAGACCGCGGATGATGAGCCGCGCGCCCCGCTCGCGGGCGAAGTCGACCAGCAGGCCGGAGAACTGCGCGGTCTCGACGCCCGGCTCGTCGCCGAAGACCTCGTGGATCATCTCGACGCGATCCGCGACGGGGAAGAGAGCGCTCTTCGCGTGCGTCGGACGGTGGGCGACGCTGACGATCACGCGGTCGCAGAAGCGGAGCGCCCGGCGGACGATGTCCTCGTGGCCACGCGTGATCGGGTCGAAGGAGCCCGGATAGAGGGCGAGGTGTCGCGCTGCGTCGTTCATGGCCGGGCCGGGATCATCGTGAGCATGGTGTCGCCGTAGCGCCGTTGCCGGGCGCCGGCGAGCGCGGGCAGCTTCTCCCCTACCCGGTGCTCGATCCAGAGCACGGCGGCGAAGGGGATGGCGAGGAAGGCGCGCGCGAGGGCGTCGGCCTGCCCCGTCTCGTACGGCGGATCCGCGAGCGCGACGTCGTAGGCGCCCGCCTCCAGGGCGGAAGCGTAACGCAGCGCATCGCCGCGCACCACCTCCGCCTCGTCGCGCGCGCCGAGCGCATCGAGGTTCTCGCCGAGCGCGCGCAGCGCCGCGGCCGCCCGCTCGACGAAGGTGACGTGGTCGGCGCCGCGCGAGAGCGCCTCGAGGCCGAGCGCGCCCGACCCCGCGTACAGGTCGAGCACGCGCGCTCCGGGCAGGGACGGCTGCAACATGCTCATCCAGGCCTCGCGGACCCGGTCCGTCGTCGGCCGCGTCGCACGCCCCTTCGGCGAGGCGATCGGTCGGCCGCCCCAGCGCCCGGCGATGATCCTCACGCGGCCGGCGAGGAGCCGGCCGGCGGACGGAGATCGAGCACGCGCGCCTGGATGCGGGTGCGGCCGTTCCAGCGGTCCTCCTGGAGATGGAACGCCACGTCGATCGTCTCGCCTCCACGGATCCGGGGATCGATGCGGTCGGCGAGGCCGAAGGCGATGCCCGCCACGCGTGCATCGCCCTGCCGCAGATCCAGGCGCAGGTGGTTCTCGCCCACGCGCTTCGGCGCCGCCGCCAGCCGCGCCGCCCGCGCCACGAACACCGGCGTCGGATTGCCCACGCCGAACGGCCCGAGGTGGGCGAGGAGCCGCAGCAGCTCGCCGTTCGCATCCGCCAGCGGCAGCTCGAGGTCGTATTCGACTTCGCCGCTCAGGTCGCGGTCGGCCAGCTCCGCGGCGGCGCGCGCGTTGAACGCGGCGCGGAAGGCGGCGAGGCGGTCCTCGCTCACGTCGAAGCCGGCGGCCTGGCGGTGGCCGCCGAAGCGCTCGAGGTGATCGCCGCAGTCGCGGATCGCTGCGAACAGGTCGAAGCCGCGAACCGAGCGCGCGCTGCCGCGGCCGCGGCCGCCGGCGAGCGCCACCAGCGCGGTGGGCCGGTGCACCTCCTCGACGACGCGTGACGCGACGATGCCGATGACCCCCGGATGCCACCCCTCCCGCGCGAGCACCAGGCCGAAGTCGCGCGCCGGATCGTAATCGGCTTCCAGCAGCGCCATCGCCTCGCCCAGCGTCTCGCGATCGACCTCGCGACGGCGCCGGTTCGACGCCTCGAGCTCGCGCGCCAGCGTCGCCGCTTCCGCCTCGTCGTCGGTCAGGAAGAGCCGCAGGGCCCATTCCGCCTCGCCCACCCGGCCCGCCGCGTTGATGCGCGGCCCGAGACCGTGACTGAGGTGACCCGCCGACAGCGGCCCGTCCGCCAGCCCCGCCTCCCGAAGCAGGGCGCGCACCCCCGCCTTGCGCGAGCGCGGCAGGACGCGCAGGCCGTAGCGCACGAACACCCGGTTCTCCCCCCGCAGCGGCACCAGGTCCGCCACGGTGGCGAGCGCCACCAGGTCGAGGTGGTAGAGGAGGTCCTCCTCGTCCCCGTCCTCCGCCTGCACCAGCGCCTGGCACAACTTGAACGCCACGCCCGCGCCGCACAGCCCCTTGTGCGGATACGTGCAGTCCGGCCGGCCCGGGTCGACCACCGCCACCGCTGGCGGCAGCGTGGCCCCCGGCCGGTGGTGGTCCGTCACGACGACGTCGATCCCCGCCGCGCGCGCCGCCGCGACGGCGTGGGCGGCCCCGATGCCGCAGTCGCCCGTGAGCACGAGCCGTGCGCCGACCTCCGCCGCGCGCCGCACCCCGGCCGCGCCGAAGTCGTAGCCGTCCCGCACGCGGTGCGGCACGAACGGCTCGACGCGGGCGCCCAGCGAGCGCAGCACACGGGTGTAGAGCGCGGCCGTACACACGCCGTCGACGTCGTAGTCCCCGTGCACGAGGATCGTCTCGCCCGCGCGGATCGCGGCGCGGATGCGCGTGACGGCGTCGTCGAGGCCGGCGAGGGCGTGCGGATCGTGGAGCTGGTCCAGGCGGGGTCGCAGGAAGGTGCGGGCGGTCGCGTCGGATGCGTGGCCGCGCGCGACCAGGAGCTGGCCGAGCGGGAGCGGCAAACGGAGCGCCGAGGCGAGGGCGGCGGCCTGCGAAGCCGCGTCCTGTCCGCCGCGGGTGCGGGGGACCCAGCGTCGGGGCCGCCGATCGATCGCCTGCGAGAGCATCCCGCAGTGTATGCCGCGCCTGGCGGACGCGGCAAGGTGCCGTCCGGGTCAGTCCTCGGCGTAGAGGATCACGCCGCACTGCTCGCAGCGGACGAGCGCGCCGGCGCGGCGGATCTCCGTCTGCCGCTGGATCGGCACCATGCTGAAGCAGTGGCCGCACGCGCCGTCGGCGGTGAGCGCCGCGAGCGCCGTCCGCGTACGGCCGCCGCGCACGCGCTCGTAGAGCTGCCGTGCGGGGGCCGCGATGCGGTCCGTCTGCCCTTCGCGCTGGCCGACGAGCGCTTCGAGCTCGTGGACGGCCGACGCGCGCTCGTCGAGCAGCGCCTTGCGCCTCGGCTCCAGCTCCGCGAGCGCGGCGTCGCGCTTGCCGGTGAGCTCGTCGAGCTTCAGCTCCGAGCGCTTCGACTGGTCCATCTTCTCGATCGCCTCACGCTCGTCCGCCTCCAGCGCGCGACGCACCAGATCGAGCTCGCTCTGGGCCGCCGCCTGCTCGCGCGCGTCTCGCACGCGCATGAGGCGGTCCTCGTACTTCTTGAGCCGGTCGCGCTTCTCGTCCGCCGCTCGCTCGAGCCGCCGTGCCTCGGTGCGCTGCTCGTCGAGCGTGGAGCGCACCGCTTCGATCTCCTTCTCCAGTGCGCCGACCGGTGCATCGATCTCTTCCAGGAGCGGGTCGAACTCGGCGACCTTGCGCTCCGCCCCCTCGATCTGCTCGTCGAGGTCCTGCAACGTGATCAGTGAGTGGTGTAGCTCTTCCATGTCCCTGGCTCGTCTCGCTCTTCCGGGTGTCGTGAATCCTACCGCCCCAGCCGCCCAGACCGCTGGTCCCTGCCGCGTTTTCTTACTCGGCGCTCGACCTGACGTTGCATGCCGCGAAGCTCCCGCGCCAGATCCAGCCGCTCCCGCACGTACGACGCGAGCGCCGTCGCGTCGCCCTTAGACTCCGCGAGCGGGAGCAGCCGGTCAAGCTCGTCGAGCCTCCGATGCAGCCGCTCGGAGCGGATGTCGTCGACGAGACCGCCGAACATCCGCTCGGCCTCGCTGAGTTCTTCCGGGTCCGCGAGCAGATCATTCATCCGCGAGCGGGCCTCCGGCCCCAGCTCCAGTGCCGCCACCGGCGGCGCCCCCGTGTCCTCCGGCCCCGGTGCGGGCAGCGCGATGAGCGCCGCGAAGATCTCGCGATAGAACGGATCCGTGAAATCCTCCACGGCCAGCCGTTCGGCGGCGCCCGCGATGTGCGCCCGGTCGCGCAGCAGCAGCAGCAGCAGCTGTCGCTGTCCGGCGAGCCCCGGCGTCGCCTCGGCGCGCCCCCGCGCCTCGCCCCGCCGCGCGCCAGGCTCCCCGCGCGTCGGCATCCCCGGCCCTGCGGCGGAGGCGGCCGGCGCTTCCCGGCGAGGCGGCGCCTGCCGCAGCTCCTCCTCGAGCGTACCCCGTCGGATACCCGTCTTCCTGGCGATCGTGTCAATGTACAGGTCGCGGAGCGCCGGGTCGACCACCGCGCGCAAAGTGGGCAGCAGACGGTCGAGCGCGCGGCGGGTGCCCTGGATGTCGTCGAAGTAGTGGTGCTCTTCCAGGATCTGCAGCTTCCTCTCGAGCACGTCCACCGCGCCCTCGAGAACCTTGCGCAGCGGCGCGCCGCCCCGCTCGCGCACCAGCGAATCGGGATCTTCGCCCTCCGGCAGCGTCGCGACCAGCGGGTGCGCCCCCGCGCGCAGCAGGACGTCGCCGCTGCGGAAGGTGGCGCGCAGCCCCGCGGCGTCGCTGTCGTAGAGGAGGTAGACCTTGCGGGCGTAGCGCGCGAGCAGCTCCGCCTGCTCCTCGGTCATCGAGGTCCCGAGCGGCGCGACCACGTTCTCCACGCCGCGGGCGGCGAGCGAGACGAAGTCCATGTACCCCTCGACGACGAGGGCGGCCTCGTCACGGCGGATCGCGTTCTTCGCCCAGTTCAGCCCGTAGAGCACGCGGCCCTTGTGGTAAATCGGCGTCTCCGGCGAGTTGAGGTATTTGGGAGATCCCTCGCCAGCCCGGCCCAGGACGCGGCCGCCGAACGCGATGGTACGGCCGCCGAGGTCGCGGATCGGAAACACGACGCGGTCGCGCAGCCGGTCGTACGGCTCCGCCGCGCGCTCGCTCTCCTTCACCAGGCCCGCTTCGAGCAGCAGGGCCTCGTCCATCCCGTGCGCCGCGGCGGCCTCGATCAGCGCACGCCACGCGTCGGGCGCGTAGCCGATGGCGAAGCGCTCGATGGCGGCGCCGTCGACGGCGCGCTCCGCCAGGTAGCGACGCGCGCGCGCCCCCGCCTCGCCTTCGAGTTGGCGGCGGTAGAAGTCCTCGGCGAAGGCGATCGCCTCGTACAGCGGCCGGTTCCGCTCCTGCTCGGGAGAGGGTCCCGCGTCCTCGGGGACTTCCACGCCGACGCGCGCCGCGACCATGCGCACCGCATCGGGGAAGTCGACGCCCAGCCGCTCCATCAGGAAGGTGAACACGTCGCCGGAGACGCCACACCCGAAACAGTTGTAGAAGCCCTTCGCGGGTACGACGTAGAACGACGGCGTCTTCTCGGTGTGGAAGGGGCAGAGGGCGCGGTACTCCTTGCCCGCCTTCTTCAGCGGCACGTGCTCGCCGACAATGTCGACGATGTCGGCGCGGGCGCGCACCTCCTCGACGATCGAGTCCGGGATCACGCCAGCTCCGCCACGGTGACGCCGGTCCCGCCCTCCCCGATTCCGCCGACGCGGAACGCGCGCACGCGGGAGTCGGCGCGCAGCAACTCTCCCACGACTTCGCGCAGCGCGCCGGTCCCCTTGCCGTGGATCACGCGCAGACTCGGCAGATCGGCGCGCAGCGCCGCGTCGAGCGCCGGCGCGAGCCGCCCCTCGACCTCTTCCGCTCGCAGCCCGCGCAGGTCGATCTCCGTCACCGGCTCGACGTCCGGTCCGCTCCACCCGCCGCCGAAGCTCCCGCCCGCCGGCGCCGGCCGCGGCTCCGGCTCCTCCGCGCGCGCCACATCCGAGAGCGCCACCTGCAGCTTCACGCCGCGCGACTCGATCGTGGCGCGGCCGTCCCGCACTTCGAGCACACGCCCGGACGCGCCGCCGCGCGCGACGTAGACCCAGTCGCCCTCGCGCGGCGGTTCCGCCTCCACGCCGCCGCGCCGCCGCGGCAGCTCCGGCGTCCGCTCCGCCTGCTCGCTCGCCGCCGCCTCCACGCGCCGCCGCGTCTCGCGCGCCAGCTCGTCGAACGCCGACGCGTCCGCGCCACGCACCGCCTCGCGCAGGTCCCGGATCGCCGACTCCACCTCGCCGCGCGCGGAGAGCAGGATGTCACGCGCCTGCTGCCGCGCGGTTTGCTCCGCCTCGCGCTCGCGCCGCTCGACCGTGCGCTCGCGTTCCTCCACCTCCCCACGCAGCCGCTCCGCCTCGCGGCGCGCTGCGTCGGCTTCCGCCACCGCCTCCCCGAGCCGGCGGTCCTTGTCCTCGAGCTCGACCAGCAGCTGGCCCGCGTCCCGCTCCTCGTCGGAGAGGCGGGCCTCGGCCTCGCTCAGCAGCGCTTCCGGGAAGCCGAGCCGGCGCGCGATCGCCAGACCGTAGCTGCGGCCGGGCAGCCCCTTCACCAGGCGGTACGTGGGACGCAGCCGCTGCGAGTCGAACTGCAGCGAGCCGTTCACGACGCCCGGCTCCTCACCCGCCAGCGCCTTGAGCTCACCGAGATGCGACGTCGCCACGCTCAACGCCCCGCGCCGCGTCAGCTCGACCAGGATCGCCTGCGCGAGCGCGCCGCCCTCGGCCGGATCGGTGCCGCTGCCGATCTCGTCGATCAGCACCAGCGACTCCGGACCGGCCGACTCGACGATCTCGCGCAGGTTGCGGAGGTGGGCGGAGAAGGTGGAGAGACTCGCCTCGATCGACTGCTCGTCGCCGATGTCCGCGAAGAAGTCGCGGAAGACCGGCAGCCGTGTCCCCGCTCCGACCGGCGGCACGACGCCCGCCTGCGCAAGCGCGCTGACCAGGCCGATCGCCTTGAGCAGCACCGTCTTGCCTCCGGTGTTGGGCCCGGAGACCAGCAGCGTCCGCTCGCCCGCCTCCAGCGCCAGATCGAACGGCACCACCGCGCCCTCGCCCTCGAGCAGGAGCGGGTGGCGGCCGTCCACCACGACGTAGCTCGACGAGCCGGGCGGCAGCATCTCCGGGCGCCGCCCGTTGCGCTGGAGCGCGTAGCGGGCACGAGCACGGAGCGAATCGAGCGCGACGAGCGCTTCGAGCGTCGTCGTCAGCTCCTCCCGGCGCGGTCGCAGCAGCGACGTCAGCTCGCGCAGGATCCGCTGTACCTCGCGCGCCTCGCCGAGCTCCAGCTCCCGCAGCCGGTTCATCAGCTCGATCGCCAGCGGAGGCTCGACGAAGAGCGTGGCCCCGGAAGCGGATTCGTCGTGCACGATGCCGCCCACGTCGCCGCGCCCTTCGCGCCGGATCGGCACGACGTAGCGACCGTCGCGCACCGATACCGATGCGTCGGCGACGCGGAAACGCTCCGGCAGCGACGCAACGAACGACTCGAGCTGCTGCACGATGCGGGAGCGCGCCGCGCGCAGCTCGCGGCGGAGGCGGGCGAGCTCGGAGGAGGCCCGGTCGCGTACCTCGCCGGCGTCGTCGATCGCCGCGCCCACGCGCTTCGCCTCCTCGTCGAAGCGCCCGAGCCGGCCGGCGATCTCGACCAGCAGCGCGTACTCCGCCGCCTGGCGGGTGATCGAGGCACGGGTCTGCGATGCGGACTCGATCAGGACGACGGCGTCGCGCAGCCACGGCCCCTCCCACACCGAGCCCTCGACGGCGAGGCGGCGCAGCGCTGCGCGCAGATCGGGGATCGCCGGAATCGCCCAGCCGTCGTCGCGCAGGAGGAACGCCGCGAGCTGATCGACGCGGCGCAGCTCCGGCTCGATCCACGCGATCGCGTCCGTCGGCTCGAGGGCGCGCACCGCGGCGGCGCCGAGCGGGCTGGACGCGTGCCGCGCAACGGCGTCGAGCGCGTCGCCGAGCTGGAGCACGTCCAGCGCGTGCGGGTTCATCGTCGTGCGTCCTTCAGGCCAGCTCCTCGCGTACGATGCGGTTCGCCTCGCGGCCGTCGAAGCGGCCCTTCAGCGCCGGCATGATCCGCGACATCACGGCGCCCACATCGCCGGCGCCGGCCGCGATCGCCTCGCGCACGCGGGCGCGCACCTCCTCCTCGCCGAGCGCCGGCGGCAGGTAGCCGGACAGCAGCAACGCCTCGCGATCCTCGCGATCGGCGAGCTCCGGGCGGCCGCCGGCGCGCATCTGCTCGGAGGCCTCCCGGCGGCGCTTGATCGCGCGCGTGAGCACCTCCGTCACGTCGGCGTCGTCCGCCTCCCCGCCCTTCTCGATCTCGCGGTTGCGCACCTCCGACAGCGTCATCGTGAGCAGCGTCGTGCGCTCACGCTCACGCGCGCGGCGGGCCGCGTTGAGGTCCGCGCGCAGCCGATCCTTGAGTGATTCCGCCATCGCCTCCCGCCTCCATCGCCCGGAACCGGCGGCCCGGGCGGATCCCGGGCGCCGGCACCCGATTCCTACCCCGGTGGCCAGTCGAGGGGCCGGCCGCCGATCACGTGCAGGTGGACGTGCGGCACCGTCTGCCCCGCGTCCGCGCCCACGTTGACGACGAGCCGATAGCCGCCGTCGAGGCCCGCCTCGCGCGCCACCTCGCGCGCCACCGCGAAGAGATGGCCGATCAGCCGCGCGTCGTCGTCTTCCATCGCGGCGATCGACTCGATGTGGCGACGCGGCACCACGAGCACGTGTGTCGGCGCCTGCGGGTTCACGTCCCGGAACGCGACGCTCTCCTCGTCGCTGTGGACCACCTGCGCGCGGATGTCGCCGCGCGCGATGCGGCAGAAGATGCAGTCGTCGGCCACCGCTCTCCTCCTGTCTCACGTCACTATTCGTCCGCCCCGCACGCGGTGGAATACTGGCTCCCCCACGAACCGGAGGCACGCCGATGGACCCCTTGTTGCCCCACCTTGCCGCGACGCTCGCGGCGGAGCCCGAGCTGGGCGTCGCGTTCGACCGCATCGCCGAGCGGCTGCGCCCCTGGATCGGACGCGGCATCGACGCCGACGACCGCATCCGCGAGGTGGTCGAGCGCCACCCCGACACCCTTCGCTACCTGCGCCCGCTCGACCCCGGCGGCCCCTCCGTCCGCTGGGCCGCGGAGGAGGCCGCGTGCTACGAGACCGCCCTGAAGCGCGCCGGTCTCGTGCACCGGCCGCGGGTCACGCTGCTGCCGGACAGCGCGAGGCGCCCGCCGGACGGAGCGCTCCGCCACCTCGACGCCACGTTGCTCGCGCTCTCCGCCCGGCAGGCCACGGACGGTGCCTGGCTCGCGCACGCCTTCGCGCGCCGCGACGCGATCCTCCACAGCCTCCGGCACGAGGGACGAGCGCCCCGCGCGCCGGCATCGCCGCACGCCGGGCCGCGGCTGCGGAAGGCGCGCCCGCGCGGGAGGCTCACGGACGCAGAAGCAATCCGCTCCACCACTCGTGCTCCCAGTCCTCGGCCTCGATCAGGAAGCCGGCGGCGTTACCGGCCGTGACCACGTCCCCCGCCTCCGCCTCGAGGATCCCGGAGAGGATCGCGTGGCCGCCCGCCGTCAGCGCCGCGGCGAACGCCGGCAGGAGCGGCACCAGCACGCCGCTCAGGATGTTGGCCACGATCAGATCGAACGCGCCGAGCCCGGCGAGCTGCGCCGGTTCCGCGTGGACGTGCCGAACCTCGACGAGGTCGGCCACCCCGTTGCGACGGACGTTGGCGCGCGCCGCCGCGACCGCGTCGGCGTCCTCCTCCAGCGCAAGCACCCGGCCGGCACCGAGTCGCGCGGCGGCGATCGCCAGGATTCCGCTCCCGGCGCCGACATCGAGGACGCGGTCGCCCGGCTGCAACACGAGCTGGAGCAGGCGCAGCACGCCGCGCGTCGTCGCGTGCTCTCCCGTCCCGAACGCCATCTCGGGATCGAGCGTGAGGACGACGTCCTCGGGCGCGGCGTCCGGGCTCGTCCAGCTCGGCGCCACGATCAACCGCCCGCCCACCCGGCGCGGCGAGAGGCCGCGCTTCCACTGTTCACTCCAGTCGCGGTTCGGCACCCACTCCAGCCGCAGCACGACGGCGCTCCCGCTCGCCGCCTCGAGCCGGCGGCGCGCCTCGGCTTCCACTGCGGCGGCGTCCTTCGCCCGCAAGTGGGTCGTCAGCCACCCCTCGGCCTCCTCGACCGCCGATCCGCCGAGCGCGAGCAGCGCCGCGACGAGGTCCGCCGCGCGCGTCTCCGCGGCCGCGCCCTCCGCGCTCTCCGCGCTCTCCGGTGCGCTGCGCTCGTCGGCCGCCGCGCGGACGGAAAGCTGAAGCCAGCGCTCGCTCGTCATGGTGCGACGCGGCGAGGGCGAGGCACGCTCGTGCCGGAGGCGGACCGGCCGCGGCGCGGACGAGGACGGGTGTGGCAGACCATGGCCCAAGATACCGGTCGCACGGGGATGGTCGCCACCGCCCGCCGCGCTGGTCCGGCCCTTGCGCCCGCTGCCCGGGGGGCGGCTCTCGGCAACGGCGGGATGCATGGCAGACACGCGACTCATCGAAGCAGGCGGTCCGGGCGAGGCGTGCGGGCGGCTGGCGGCGCAGTTGGAGCACCGCCGCCACCAGCTCACGCGCACTTGGCTGGAGACGCTCGAGACCAATCGGCCCGCGTCCTCGTCGCGCCCGCTCCCCCGCGACCTGCTCCTCGCCTGCGTGCCCGACATGCTCGCCGACATCGCCTCCTGCGTCGCGGGCGAGATGGACGACCTGCGACACGAAGACGCGGTCGCGCGCATCCGGCACTTCGCCACCGAGCGCTTCGAGCACGGCTTCGACGTGCAGGAGGTGCTGGAGGAGGCGCAGGTGCTCGGAGACCTCCTCTTCGTGGACGCGGACGGCGGCGACGGGGGCGACGCACGTCCGGTGCGGCGGCTGCACCACGCGCTCATGGAGCTCGCCACCATCATCGCGGGCATCTATCAGGAGCTCGGGTTCCGCCGCCAGCGCGACACGTCCGAGCGTATCGAGCGCTTCACCCGCACCCTCTCCCATGAGCTGAAGAACCCGATCGGCACGGCACAGGGCGCCGCCCAGCTCCTGTGCGACGAGGGGATCGCCGCGGATCCGGAGCAGCGGCGTCGCTTCGCCGCGATCGTGCTGCGCAGCATGGATCGCGCGGAAGCGCTGGTCGAAGACGTGCGCGCGCTCGCTCGGCTCGGCCACGTCGAGAACCGCGCGGCCGACATCGCGCCGCTTCGCGACGTCGTCACGGACGTGGTGTCCGCCTACGCCCACGCCGCCTCCGAACGAAACGTGCGGATCGCCGTCGACGACGACCTTCCCGCCGCACCCGTCGATCGACGTCGAGCCGAGCTCGTCCTCGCCAACCTCGTCGGCAACGCGGTGAAGTACAGCGATGGAGCCAAGCCGGATCGGTGGGTCCGCATCGCCGTGCGCTCGAACGGCGAAGGCACGTGGCGCGTCGAGGTCCGCGACAACGGCGTCGGCATCCCGGAATCGCAGCGCGGCCGCCTCTTCGAACGCTTCTTCCGCGGCGCCACCGCAGACGAGCCCGGCAGCGGCCTCGGCCTCGCGATCGCGCGGGAGGCGGCGCATCAGATCGGGGCGCAGATCGACTTCGAAAGCAGCGCGGGCGCCGGTTCGAGCTTCCGCGTCGTCCTGCCGGAGGCGAACCCGCCGGCACCGCCGGAACTCGTTCAGTAGGCGACCGCGTCGATGTCCGGAGATGCCGCGAACTCCCGCAGCGCCTCGGCCGGCGCACGGCCGTCGTTCAGCAGGGCCGCGAGACGGCGTACGCTCGTCCGCAGCCGCCACTCACGGGGCGCCTCGTCCGGATCGGGTCGCTCGCTCACCCAGGCGGGGGGCGTGGTCTGGAGGCTCGGCGCATCGGCCTCTCCGCCGCTCGCCTCGACGATGCCGACGCCGCAGCGGACCAGCTCGAAGGCGAACGCCGGCTCGACGCCCTCCTCGATCGCGATCTCGTAGATGCGCTCGGCGAAGGCGCGCTCGACACCCAGCTCCGCTCCGGCCCACTCCACGATCTCCTCGTGGCGACGCAGGAACGCCGCCTCCGCCTCGATCCGCAGCGCGCGTCCCTTCAGGCACTCGACGCCGCGATCGCGGGCTCGCTCGCCGGCCGAGCCGCTGCCGGCCGCCTTCCCTCGATCCCTCATCCGCGCACCCCCGGTTCCGTTGCACTCGATCGGGGGAAGGAGCAAGCGGCGTACCCGCTCCTCGCACGGGGCGGCGTCGTCAGGCGCTGAACGCCTCCTTCACCTTGTTCCAGAAGCCGCCGCCCTCCGCCCGCTCGACCCGCTCCGGTGCGGGCGACTCCACTTCCGCCAGCTTTCGCAGCAGCTTCTCCTGTTCGCGGCTGAGCTCGGTGGGCACCCAGACGAGCAGGCGCACGATCTGATCGCCGTGGCCGCCACCCCGCAGGCGCGGCAAACCGCGGCCGCGCATGCGCAGCAGCCGGCCGGATTGGGTGCCGGGCGGCACCTTGAGACGCGCGCTGCCGGCCACCGTCGGCACCTCCACCTCCGTGCCGAGCGCCGCCTGCGTGAACGTGATCGGCAACTCGAAGACGAGATCCGCGCCATCCCGCACGAAGCGCGGGTCCTCCGCCACGTCGAGCACGACGACGACGTCGCCCGCTGGCCCGCCGCGCTCCCCCACGCTGCCCTCCCCGCGCAACGTGATGTAGTCGCCCGTCGACACGCCGGCTGGGACGTCCACCTCGATCGTCTTCTCGCCGGCGCGCGTTCCGCTGCCGCCGCACGCGGCGCACGGGTTCGCGACCGTCTCGCCGGTGCCCGCGCAGGTGGGGCACGGCGTCAACGTCACCATCTGCCCCAGCATCGAGCGCTGCATGCGGCGCACCTCACCGGCGCCGCCGCAGGTGGGGCACGACGTCGCCACCTCGCCCTCCCGACCACCGCTGCCGCCGCACGCCTCGCAGCGATCATGCACGCGCAGCCGCAGCGTCTTGTGTACGCCGGAAGCAACCTCCTGGAGCGTCAGCGGCAGGCGGATGCGCGCGTCCGCGCCCTTGCGGGAGCGGGCACGGCGCCGGCCGCCGCCGCGACCGCCGAAGAGATCCTCGATCCCGAAGCCGCCGAAATCGCGCATGAAGATGTTGAGCGCGTCGGTGAAGTCGAAGCCGGCGAAGCCGCCCGGACCGCCGGCGCCAGCACCGCGCACGCCGGCATGGCCGAAATGGTCGTAGGCGGAGCGCTTGTCGGGATCACGCAGGACCTCGTACGCCTCCGTCGCCTCCTTGAAGCGCTCCTCCGCCTCGGGTGAGCCGTCGTTGCGGTCCGGGTGGTGCTCCAGGGCGAGACGCCGATAGGCCTTCTTGATGGTGTCGCCGTCCGCATCGCGGGCGACGCCCAGGATCTCGTAGTAGTCGCGCATCACGCTCCGATTTCAGCTTCGTTCAACGGCCGTCGTCCGGCCCCAGGATCTGCGACAGGAGCTGACTCGCCGATTCTACGATCCCCACCACCTTCTCGTACGGCATGCGGGTCGGCCCGATCACCCCGATGACGCCGCTCAGGCGCCCGGAGCGGTAGACCGACGTGACCAGCGTGAAGCCGGAAAGCTCCGGCTGCTCGTGCTCCTCGCCGATCGTGATCTCGAGCGCCGTCTCCCGGCCCCGCGTGCGCAGCGCGCTGTCGAGCAGCTCGCGCTGCTCCGTCAGCTCGATGAGGCTCTTCAGGCGGCTGCCACTGGCGAACTCCGGCTGGTTCGCCAGCACGCTCGTGCGGCCCAGATGGAGCCGCTCCCCCGCCGCGTCGTCGAGCTGGAACAGCTCCTCCCCCGATTGCAGGAAGATGTTGAGCAGCTCCGCCGCCTCGTCGTCCGCCGCCGAGTCCCGCAGCCGTTCCGGCAGCGTGTCGTGGATCTCGCGCAGTGTCTGCCCCGCCAGCCGCTCGTTCAGCACCATGTTCACCGCCACCAGCGTCTCCGGCGGCACGGACACCGGCACGTCGACGTAGACCGTCCGGATCACGCCGCTGCGCAGCGTCAGCACGAGAAGCACCTTGTCCGGCGTCGCCGAGAGCAGCTCGAGCTTCTCGAGCACCGCCTCCTCGAGCTGCGGCCGGACCGCCAGGCCCAACTCGCCGGAGAGGATCCCCAGCGCCTGCGCGGAGCGCCGCAGCAGCCGTTCCAGCCCCGTCGCGGCATCCTCCAGCAGCTCCTTGCGCAGGTGCCGCGCCTCGCGCGACGTGAGCGGCACCGGACGCATCAGCGAATCGACGTAGAACCGATACGCCCGGTCCGTCGGCACCCGCCCCGCCGACGTGTGCGGGTGGAAGAGGAAGCCCTTGTCCTCCAGATCCGCCATCGTGTTGCGGATCGTCGCCGGCGAGATCCCGAGGTCGTACCGCCGCGCGACCATACGGCTCCCCGCCGGCTCCGCCGAGTCGACGAAGGAGCGGATCACGGCCTCGAGGACCTGTCGCTCGCGATCGCTGAGCTGTTCTTCTCTCATTCCCTCTCCTCGCGACGCCGGAACGAATGTGCCGCGCCGCCGGAACGAGCGTCAAGCGCCCCCCGCCGGCCGCACTCCGCCAGCTCCACCGAGAGCCGATCGAGCAGCAGCCAGCCGGCCGGCGTGAGCCGGATGCGGCTTCCGTCCCGGTGCGCCCAGCCGCGCTCCAGCCACATGGGCAGCAGCGACGCCTCCGCCGCCGGCCACTCCGCGCGCGCCACGCCTTCGCGCGTGCGCAGACCGAGCCAGGCGTGTTCCAGCCTCGACGCCTCCTCGTCCAACGACTCCGTACCCTCGACCGCGTCCCCGCCCTTCAGCGCCCGCCCGCGGTAGGCCGCCCAGTCCCGCGTGTTCCACCACCGCCGCGGCGGCACGAACGAATGCGCCCCGGGGCCGAGGCCGAGGTAGGGCGAACCGTCCCAGTACGCCGCGTTGTGGCGGGAGCGCTGTCCCGGCCGCGCGAAGTTCGAGACCTCGTAATGCTCGAATCCCGCGCCCTCAAGGCGGGCCGCCGCCTCCAGGTACTCCGCCCCGTAGCGCTCCTCCGCGGGCATCGCCTCTCGACCCTCCCGCACGCTCCGCCCCAGCGGCGTCGCCGGCTCCGCCGTAAGGCCGTAGAGCGATACGTGGTCCGGATCAAGGGAGAGCAGGCGCTCCACATCCCCACGCCAATCGCGCGGAAGCCGCTCCGGCAGACCGAAGATGAGGTCGAGGCTGATGCTGGCGATCCCGGCCGCACGGCCCGCCGCCACCGCCCGCGCGGGTCCCTCCGCCCCGTGCAGCCTCCCCATCCAGCGCAGCGTCGCCTCGTCGAAGCTCTGCACGCCGAGGCTCACCCGGCCTACGCCCGCGCGCCGCCAGTCGGCCGCCAGCGAGGCGTCGAAGCTCTCGGGATTCGCCTCCACCGTCCACTCGACGTCGCCGGCCAGATCCACGTGCCGCGCCAGACGACGACGCAGCTCCGCCATCGCGCCGACGCCGAGCGTCGACGGCGTGCCGCCGCCCACGTACAGCGTCCGCAGCCGCAGCCCCTCCCAGCCGTGCCGCGCCAGCGCGCCGCGCAGCTCCGCCTCGATCGCGTCCAGCCACGACGTGAGCGGCGGCCGTCGCGTCGCCGTGACGGCGAAGTCGCAGTAGCCGCAGCGCCGCAGGCAGAACGGAACGTGAACGTAGAGGCTTTCCGGCTTCACGGCCGCTTCTACCCTCGTCGCGGCGGGGGGTTCTCGGCGAGCGAGCCGCGCGCGAACGGCGGGCGGACGGAACGGCTGATTGCGCTTCACCCGTGTCGCGGCTATTCGTGCAGAGCGAATCGACCCGCCGTCCCCACGGCTCGACCTCAGGAGCACACCACATGTACCGACCCGCGATATCGACGGTATCGGCGGCTCCCCGCGCGGCATTCGGCGTGCCGCTGCTGGGACTCGCCCTCCTCGCCGGACCTCTTCTCGCGCAGCAGCAACAGCAGCAGCGGACTCCGCCACTGCCGATCGCGACGTTCACGCTCGACAACGGTCTTCGCTTCATCGTGAGCGAGGACCATTCGACACCGATCGTCGCGGTGAACGTCTACTACTACGTGGGCAGCGGTCGCGAGCGCGCGGGTCGATCCGGCTTCGCCCACCTGTTCGAGCACATGCTCTTCCAGGAGACGAAGCACCTCGACAAGGGCGAGTTCAACCGCCAGATCACGCAGGCGGGCGGCACGTCCAACGGCACCACGAGCGAGGACCGCACGATGTACTTCGAGATCGTGCCGTCGAACCGCCTCAACCTCGCGCTGTGGATGGAGGCGGACCGGCTGGCGAACCTCGTCGTCACGGACGCGAACTTCAAGCGCGAGCGCGAGGTCGTGAAGGAGGAGCGCCGGCTCCGTGTCGAGAATCAGCCCTACGCCGGGTCGATCCTCCGGCTCGACACGCTCGCCACGGACTACCCGCCCTACAAGCACACGGTCATCGGGAGCATGGATGACCTGAACGCCGCGACGGCGGAGGACGTCCGCACGTTCCACGACGAGTACTACGTGCCGAACAACGCCACGATCGCGCTCGTCGGCGACGTCACGTTGGACGAGGTGAAGCAGATGGCGCAGAAGTACTTCGCCTGGATCCCGCGCGGCGCCGCGGTCGGCCCGCTGCCCCCGCCGACGCCGACTCCGCACGCGGGCGAGGAGCGGCGGCTGCGGGTGGAGGACAGGATGGCGAACCTGCCGCTCTACTACGCGGCCTACGCCATTCCGCCTCACAGCGCGCACGACACCTACGCGCTCGATCTGCTGTCGAAGATCTTCAGCCAGGGCGAGTCGAGCCGTCTCAACCAGCGCCTCGTCAAGCAGGAGAAGGCGGCGGTCCAGGTCTTCTCCGGGCTCAACAGCCGCTACGGACCGGGCGCCCTCGTCTTCGGCGCGCTGCCGAACCAGGGCGTGCCGATCGAGCGGATCGAGTCGTTGATCGACGACGAGATCCAGAAGCTCGAGACGGACGGGGTGACGGAGCGTGAGCTGCAGAAGGCGAAGAACCAGACGCTCGCGGACCAGGTCCGGCAGCGCTCGACCGTTCTCTCGAAGAGCGTCGAGCTGCAGCAGGCGTTGTTCCTCGAGGGCGACGCCTCCGCCGTGAACCGCGACCTGCAGCAGTACATGGACGTCACGGTTCAGGACATCGTGGACGTGGCGCGCAAGTACCTCGTGCCGGGCAACCGGTCCGTCCTCATCACCGTTCCCGCCGGCGAGAAGGCCGACGCGTCGCCGGCGAAGGACGCCAGCGGAAAGGAGGCGCGCTGATGCGTGCGACCACTCTCGCGAGCCTGTCCCTCGCAGCGCTGCTCGCCGCCTGCGCTTCCTCCGCGGCCTCCAACGAAGCGCCGGCCGCCGCGCCGAAGCCCACGCCCGCGCCCGCTTCGCTCTCCGGGGGCGGCCTGCCGGCCGAGCCGCCGGCGCCGCTGCCGCTCGAACCGACGAGGTTTCCGCCGTTCCAGGAGCTGACGCTCGCCAGCGGCGCCCGCGTCATCGTGGTCGAGAACCACGAACAGCCGTACGTCTCCGTGAACCTGCGGATCGAGAACGGGGACGCCGCAGACCCCGCGAGCGAGGCGGGCCTGGCGCAGATGACCGCCGACCTGCTGGACAAGGGCACGAAGACGCGCGACGCCCGGGAGATCGCGCAGGCGGTCGACTTCGACGGCTCCACGCTGTCGGCCGCCTCCAGCCCGGACTGGACGAGCATCACGCTCGGCACGCTGACCGACCATCTCGACAGCGGCCTCGACTTGCTCGCCGACGTCGTGATGAATCCGACGTTCCCCCAGGACGAGCTGGAGACCGAGCGCAAGCGCACCCTCTCCACGCTTCAGGTCGCGCAGAGCCAGCCCGCCTTCCTCGCCCAGCGCCGCTTCATGCGCGAGGTCTACGGCGCCCATCCGTACGGCGTCTCCGCCACGCCGACCACCGTCAAGGCGATCGACCGCGACGCCGTGCTCGCCTTCCACGACCGCTACTACACGCCCTCGAACGCGCTCTTCGTGGTCGCGGGCGACGTGCACGCCGACGACGTCGTCGCCCGTCTCAACCGCCGCTTCGGCGGCTGGGCGAAGGGGACCGCGCCCACCGTCGCCATGCCCGCTCCGCCCGCCCAGAGCGTCCGGCGGCTGGTCTTCGTCGACAAGCCGGGGTCGGTGCAGGCCGTGATGCGCGTCGGCCACCTGCTGCCGCCGGCGAGCAGCCGCGACTGGATCGGGCTCGACGTCATGAACCAGGTCCTCGGCGGCGGCGTCTCCGGCTGGCTCTTTCAGCAACTGCGCGAAGAGAAGGGTTATACCTACGGCGCCTACTCGAGCGCCACGGAGAACCAGGGGCCCGGCTACTTCCTGGCGACGGCCGAGGTCCGCAACGAGGTCGCCGACAGCGCGCTCGCCGGCCTCCTCGCCCTCCTCGAGCAGATGCGCTCGGAGGCGGTGCCGCAGCCCGACCTCGACGCGGCGAAGGCGTTCATGACCGGCTCCTTCCCGCTCCGCATCGAGACGCCCACGCAGGTCGCCGGTCAGGTCGCCACGACGATCCTCCTCGGCCGCCCCGCCGACTACCTGCAGACATACCGCCAGCGCGTCGCCGCGACCACCGCCGCGGACGTGCAGCGCAGCGCCCGCCAGTACCTGCACCCGGATCGCTCCGTCATCGTCGTCGTCGGCGACGCGTCGAAGATCCTCGACAGCCTCACGCCGCTGGCCGACTCCGTCGAGCTCTACGACATCTCCGGAAAGCCGCTGTCGCGCGCCGAGCTCTCCGCCGCTGCGCAGCCGACGCCGCTCGATGTCGACGCGTCGGCCTTCGCGCCGCGTACGACCACCTACCAGATCCTCTTCCAGGGAAATCCGGTGGGCGAGTCGTCCACCGTCGTCACGCGCGAGCAACGCGGCGGCCGCGCCGTCGTGCACGCGACGACGACGCTGAAGGCGGGACCCGGCCAGACCCAGGAGGTCGTCTTCGATCCCGTGGGCTTCGTGCCGATCTCCGCCACGGCCACCGGGCCCGCCTCCATGCAGCTCGACGTCGCGAACGGCCGCATCACCGGCACCATCACCGCCATGGGCAAGGTGGACACGGTCGACGTCGCCTACCAACCCGGTACGCTGCTGCCCGGGATGGACCCCTTCGCGGTCGCCGGCGCCGACCTCGCATCCGACGGCAAGGTCCGCTTCCAGCTGCTCTCGCCACGAACCGGCGGCACCGCCCTCACCACCGCCACCGTCGCGGGCGACACCACGCTCAGCGTCCCCGCCGGCACGTTCGATGTCTACCGCCTCGATCTCAGCGGGCCGCAGCCAGCCACGCTCTTCGTCCGCAAGAAGGCGCCGCACCTCGTCATCCGCCAGGAGCTCGCCGCGCCGCCGATCGTCCTGGAGCTGAAGTCGTTGACCGAAGGCGGACCGTGAGCCGGGGACCCGCCGCCCGCTCGGCCTTCTAGCGGGCGAGGGCGAACCGCATGCCGGGAAGCTGACGGGCCGCCCCCGTCAGCTCCAGCTCGAGGAGGGCGGCGAGCGCCTCCGAGGCCGCCACGCCGCACCTCTGCGCGATGTCGTCGACGTGGCGCGGGTCCGGCTCCAGCTCCGCCAGGAGCCGGGCCGCCGGACCCGCGATCCCCGCCGCGTCGGCCGCCCGCACCGGCGCCATGGACGCGGCGGATCGCGTCGCACCGCCCCCTCCAACCGATCCGCCCCCTCCAACCGATCCGTCCGACCCGACCGATCCGTCCGGCCGCCCGCCGCGCCGCGGGCCGGACGGCGCCGGCAGCTTCAGCTCCTCGAGCACGTCGCGGGCCGACTCGACCAGGCGAGCGCCGTCGCGGATGAGCGCGTTCGTCCCCGCGCTGGTCGGACGCCCGACGGCTCCCGGGACCGCGAACACCTCGCAGCCGATCTCGAGCGCGTGCTCGACGGTGTGCAAGGCGCCGCTGCGCTCGCCGGCCTCGACCACGATCACGCCCCTCACGAGCGCGGCGATGATCCGGTTGCGGCGCGGGAAATGGGGTCCGAACGCCGGAGCACCCGGATCGAACTCGGTGAGGAGAAGCCCCTCGCGCGCGATGCGCTCGTGCAGCCGGGCGTGCTCGGGCGGATAGGCGACGTCGATCCCCGTCCCCAGCACGGCGATCGTGCCGCCGCACTCGAGTGCGCCCAGGTGGGCCTGCAGGTCTATGCCGCGCGCGAGGCCGCTCACCACCACGACGCCGGCCCGCGCGAGGTCCCTTCCGAGCATGTGCGCCACGTCGGCGCCGTACTCGGTGTGCCGGCGGGAGCCGACGATCGCCACGGCGGCCCCTTCGAGCAGCTCCGTGCGGCCCGCGGTGAAGAGCACCGCGGGCGGCTGGGCGAGGCGGTGCAGCCGCGCGGGGTAGTCCGGCTCTCCCTCCAGAAGGACGCGGACGTCGGAGTTCCGCAGCCGCTCGACCGCGACGCGCGCGCCATCGGCGGCGCGGCGGGAGCCGCGAGCGGCGGCCGCGCGGGTTCCCAGCTCCCGGGCCGACGCGCGCTCGAGCGCGACGGAGGGTGTAGCGTAGCGCGCGAGCAGCATGCGCAGCCGCGCGTCGCCGATCCCGGGCAGGGCGCGCAGGTGGAGGAGCGCGCGCAGATCGGCGTCGCTCAGCGTCGTGTGCAACGTCCGCTCACGGCCGCCACGTCTCCTCCTCCGTGTCGAGCGCGGCCGCAGCCGCAGCGTCCGCGTCCAGGCTCGAGAGGCGTTTCCAGAGGGCTTCCATGAGATCGTCGAGGCGCTTGCGCGCGACCGCCGAGACGCCGAATTGGCCCCACGCGTCCGGGGCGCCGATGTGAGGGATCGCAGCATCCGGCTCGAGCAGATCGATCTTCGTGACCACCACGCAGTGGGGCTTGCGGGCGAGCGCCGGCGAATGCGCTTCCACCTCGGCGCGGAGCAGCGCGTATTCCGCGGCCGGATCGGGCGCATCGCAGGGGATCAGGAAGGCGAGGGTCCGGGTGCGCTCGATGTGGCGCAGGAAGCGCAGTCCGAGGCCCCGTCCCTCGTGCGCGCCTTCGATGATGCCCGGAATGTCCGCCACGACGAAGGAACGGTGACCGGAGAGCTGGACGACGCCCAGGTTCGGAGTGAGCGTCGTGAACGGGTAATCCGCCACTTTCGGGCGTGCCGCCGAGACCGCCGCGAGCAGTGTGGACTTGCCCGCGTTCGGCTGTCCCACGAGGCCGACGTCCGCGATCAGCTTCAGCTCCAGCGCGATCCGCCTTTGCTCCCCCTCTTCGCCCGGCTCCCACTCATGGGGCGTGCGGTGCGTCGGCGTAGCGAAGGCGGCGTTGCCGCGCCCGCCACGGCCGCCGCGCGCGACGACCAGTCGCTGAGCGTTCACGGTCATCTCGCCGAGCGTATCGCCGCTCTCGACGTCACGGACCACGGTGCCGAGCGGTACGCGCAGCGTCAGGTCAGCGCCGTCACGGCCGGTCCGGTTCTTCCCCTGCCCGTGCTCGCCGCGCTCCGCGCGATAGGTGCGCTGATAGCTGTAGTCGAGGAGCGTCGCGATCTGGTCGTCCGCGACCAGGATGACGCTGCCGCCGTGGCCGCCGTCGCCGCCCGAGGGCCCGCCGCGGGGCACGTATTTCTCCCGCCGGAACGCCTCCGCACCCGAACCGCCGACGCCGGCCTCGATCTCGATCTCCACGTAGTCCACAAACATCGTTTCAGTCCGTACCTTCCGCGCGGACAGCGGGTTCTCGATCGCCGGGGGACGCGTTCCCCCGACGCCGCTCGACGACCCGGCGCCACGTCTCTCGAACGGCCGACGCGCTCGCCGGCGGCAGTCCCGCGCACGCGAGGTCCACCGTCGCCTCTACCTCCTCGCGCGCCGCACCGGCGTTGAGGGCACCGCGCAGGTGCGAGTAGAGCTGCGCCTCGGCATCCTGCCCGGCGAGCAGCGCGACCGTGCACAGCTCCCGGCGCGCCAGCGACAGTCCCTCTCGACCCAGTACCTTGCCGTATCCGTCCGCCACCATCCAACGCTCCATGTCCGGGTGGAGGCGCGCGATGTTCTCGCGCAGCCGCGCATATTCGCCGCCGTACACCGTGCCACACACCTCCTCTCCACGGCGCGCCCACAGGCGCGGATCGTCCGGCACCGCCGGCGGCGGCGCGCGTCCGCTGCGGTCGCGCCAGGCGGCGAACGCGTTCAACGATGCCGGATACCCCAGGAAGAGGTGGCTCTGGAGCAGCAGCTCCTCGACCTCTACCGGATCCGCCTCGGTCGCCGCCGCGTCCAGCGCCGCCTCGATCCCGTCGCGGTCGCGCCGCCCGAGCGCCACAGCCACCCGGAGCAGCGCACGTGTCGCCTCATCCAAGTCGCGCCTCCAGGTCGACGTCCGCCCGGATGCGGCCCACCACCTCACCACGCGTGTTCGTCACGTCCGGCTCCGCGTACGCGGACAGCGCCGCCATCTCTTCCTCGCCGAGCACGCCGAGCACGCGCAACACGGCGAGGAGCGCGACCTCCGCCGCGCGGCGGGACCCGTCCTCCACCTTGAGCGCGAGACCCAGTTCCGCCCCGGGAACGCCGGCGCAGTACACGCCTTCCGCGCCGTACTTCGCGAAGATGCGGCCCTCCGTCACCTGCATCAGCGCCGTGCAGAGGCGAGCCTCCCCCGCGATCATGCCCGGGTGGTGCGTCATCGCGCCAACCACCTGCGCCGCCGCCGGCTCCGCCGTCACCCGCCGGGCCGCCGCGGCGACGCGCGCGAAGGCGCCGGCGAGCGAGCGCAGCGCGACGGCGAAGGTGACGACGCCGCAGCCGTCGACGCCGGTCCCGATCCCGTCCACCGGGACTTCCGTCCATTGCGATATCGTGCCGAGCATCCGTCGCTGAACCGGGTGCTTCGCTCGCTCGTACCCGTTCAACGGCCAGCCGTGCATGCTCGCGAGGGCCAGCATCCCCGCGTGTTTCCCGGAGCAGTTGTTGTGCAGCCGCGAGGGCGCGATCCCCGCCGCCTGCAGCGCCACCGCGGACGGTGCGTGCGTCGGCGCTTGCGGCCCGCACGCCAGCGCCTCAGGCTCGACGCCGATGCGCGCGAGCATCGACATCGCCGTCTCGACGTGGCGCGGCTCCCCTCCGTGCGACGCGCACGTCAGCGCGAGCTCCGGCTCGACGAAGCCGAAACGCGCGAGGCCGCCGTCCTCCACCAGCGGGAGCGCCTGTAGCGGCTTCACCGCTGAACGCGCGAAGACCGGCTCGTCGACGTCGCCCGCGACCGCGCGCAGGTGACCGTCGCCGTCGACCACCGCCACGCGCACGCGGTGTCGGGACTCGATCAGTGCGCCGCGCCACACCTCCACGCGCACGCTCACTGGCTCACCCCGTGATCATTCAACGGCAGCGGCTCCTTCGACATGGCGGGACCGGCCATCCGCCTGCCGCGTTCGGACGCCCAGCGCGATTCCCGCCAGCGTGATCGCACCGCCCACGACCGTCTGCACGGGCGGGCGCTCGGCGATCGCCGGCAGCGCCCACGCGAGCAGCGTCGCCCCCACCGCCTCACCGAGCAGCGCCAGATTCGCGACGTACGCCGGAACGTAGCGCAGCGCGTAGTTGACGCCGGTGTGACCCAGCATCATCGGACCCAGTGCCAGCAGCGCGAAGACGCCCCAGTCGGAAGGCGCGTACCCGAACAGCGGTGTCGCCGTTGCGGCTGCGGCGACGAGCAGCGTCGCCGCGGTCACGCCATACACGATCCCGGTGTAGGTCCAGATGCCGAGCCGCGGCCGCAGACGGCGGCCGATGACGAAATAGCCCGATCCGAAGAGGGCGCCGGCCAGCGCGAGGCCGTCGCCGAGAAGCGGATCGCGCCCGCGCCCCAGGTCGCCGCCGCCGATCACGACCGCGCCCGCGACCGCGACGGCGATGCCGATCCACTGCCGCGGCGTGGGGCGCTCGCGCAGGCCGACCGCGGACAGCGTTCCCACGAAGATCGGCTGCATCGAGACGAGGACGACGGAGCTGGCCACGCTCGTGTAGCGGAGCGACGCGATCCAGCTCCAGAAGTGGCCGGCGAGGAGGAGCCCGGCGACGAGCACGAGAGCGGTGTCGCCGCGTCGCAGCCGCGCCGGCGCGTGCGCCGAGCGCGTCGCGGCGGCCAGGACCCCGACCAGGGCCACCGAGAAGACGAGCCGCCACGCCGCGATCGCGAGGGCCGGCGCCGCGGTGAAGCGGACGAGCGGCCCGGACCAGCTCACCGCGGCGACCGCGACCGCGAGCGCGAGCGCCGGCGGAACCGCGGGGCGGCTCGAAGCTCGTCTCTCTCGCGCCCGCTGCGCCACGGCGCCTCTCCGGACAGGGGTCCTTGCCCGCGCAGCCTGCGCCGATCGGGAAGGAGTTAGCATGCCCCCCGGGCCACGAGCGTGCAAGCCTCACCGGCGCGAAAAAGGGGACGCCGTGCACGGCGCCCCCCTTCGCCTCCGGTCCCGCCGCGGGATCAGCGGTTTCCGCCCGGCGCCGCACCACCGTTGCCGATCGCCGCCCGCGGCAGCCGGATCCGGTCGGCGAGCGCGAAGACCGACTTCGGCGTCGTCGCGCGCTCGAGCACCTGCAGCGCCACCTTCACCTGCGGGTCCGCCGCGTTGAGGCGCTTGCGCAGGCCGAGCTGGCCCCACTTGTCACGCGCAATCTCGAGCGCGATGCGGTCGCCGATCGCCCCGCTCGCGGCATCGAACACGCCGCGCTCGATGTCGATCCCCTGCTTCTGCAACGCGCCGTAGAAGCCGTCGAGAAGCTGCGGCGTCACGGGGAAGCCGGGCTGCAGGCCGGGATGGTCGTGCGCGTAGCGGACCGCGTACGCGTAGAGCACGTCGAAGAACTTCGAACCGTACTTCTCCACGGCCCTGCCCAGCGCACGCTCGTCCACCGTCACCGTGTCGGAGGCCACCGTCAGGTCCGGCGTGATGCCACCGCCGCCGCGCACGCTGCGCCCCATGTCGGTGTGGTAGATGTGGGCCGCGGCCGTGTCGTTCTTCGCGACGTCCGCCGAATCCTCCCGGACGCTCGCGTCGGCGATGAGCACGTCCGGATGGTCGCTGTTGAACGGCTTCTGAATCGATCTGCCGGACGGCGTATACCACCGCCCCGTCGTGAGCTTCAGCACGTTGCCGCCCGAGAGCTGATAGATCGTCTGCACCGAGCCCTTCCCGTACGTCGTCTGGCCCACGATCAGCGCCCGGTCGTGATCCTGCAGCGCGCCCGAGAAGATCTCCGCCGCCGACGCGCTGAACGGATTCACCAGCAGCACGAGCGGCAGGTCCGGGTAGCGGTCCGCCGTCTCGGCGAGGAAGCGCTGATTCATCGTGCGGACGCGGCTGCGCGTCTCCACCACCGTCTTGCCCCGCTCCAGGAAGAGGTCCGATAGCGAAACGCCCTGCTCGAGCAGCCCGCCCGGATTGTTGCGCAGGTCGATCACCAGCGCCTTCATCCCCTTCGTCTTCAGCTTCTCGATGGCCTCGCGCATCTCGTCCGTGGAGCTCTGCGCGAACACGGTCAGGTCGAGGTAGCCCACCCGGTCGTTCAGCATATACGACGTGGGCACGGACTGGACGTGCACCTCCTGCCGCACGATGTGGAACGGGATCGGCTGGTCCCCTCCGACGCGCGCCACCTTGATGTCGACGGGCGCGCCGACCGCGCCGCGCAGGCGGCCGACGGCGTCGTCGATCGTCCAGCCCCGCGTCGACTCGCCGTCCACCTGGATGATGCGGTCGCCCGCCTGCAGCCCCGCCTTCTCCGCCGGCGTGCCCGGCAGCGGCGAGATCACCGTCACCCAGCCGTCCCGTACGTCGACCTCGATGCCGAGACCGCCGTACTGGCCCTCCGTCTGGATGCGGAGCTTCTCGTAGTCCGACGGCGTCATGAACGCGGTGTGCGGATCGCCCAGCTCCTGGATCATCCCGTCGATCGCCATCCGATACAGGTCGGAAGGCTGCTTCGCTTCCACGAAGTCGTCCGAGATGCGGTGCAGCACCTCCTCGAAGAGGCGCGCCTGCATGTAGACGTTCTGCTCGGGCTTCGCCCCCCGCTGCAGGAACCACCCGCCCGTCATCAGACCGATCGCCCCGACGACGAGGGGTGCGACGAGTGTCCGCTTGATCCTCATCCGACCTCCACGAATGCGCCGGCCGCACGCCGCTTCGAGCGGGGCGGCCGTTCCGCGATCCCTTCACAGACCCTGGGCGACGGGATTTGTTTCAGACGTGCCGCTCCCCGCCGACGCGCTGTGCGAGGCGCAAGGCGTATGCCTCCCCAGCGCCTACTCGTAATACTCGAGGCCGAGGTGCGTGATCTGCTCCTCGCCCCGCAGGTGTCGCAGCGTGTTCTTCAGCTTGATGTGCTGGATGAAGAGATCGTGCTCGGGGTAGAGCTCGGGCGCGGTCATCGGGCTCTTGAAGTAGAAGGAGAGCCACTCCTGGACGCCGCTCATGCCGGTGCGGCCGGCGAGGTCCATGAACAGGGCGAGGTCGAGCACGATCGGCGCGGCGAGAATGGAGTCGCGGCAGAGGAAGTCGATCTTGATCTGCATCGGGTAACCCATCCACCCGAAGATGTCCAGATTGTCCCACCCCTCCTTGTTGTCGCCCCGCGGAGGGTAGTAGTTGATGCGCACCTTGTGGTAGACGTCGCCGTAGAGGTCCGGATAGAGGTCCGGCTGCAGGATGTAGTCGAGCACCCCCAGCTTCGACTCCTCCTTCGTCTTGAACGACATCGGGTCGTCCAGCACCTCGCCGTCCCGGTTCCCCAGGATGTTCGTGCTGAACCAGCCGCTCAGCCCCAGCATGCGCGCCTTCAGTCCGGGCGAGATGATCGTCTTGATCATCGTCTGGCCCGTCTTGAAGTCCTTGCCCGCGAGCGGAACGCGCTTCTGCCGCGCGAGCTCCCGGATCGCCGCGATGTCGACGGTCAGGTTGGGAGCGCCGTTCGCGAACGGAACACCCTCCATGAGCGCCGCGTAGGCGTACACCATCGAGGGCGCGATCGCGGGCGAATTCGCCTTCATCGCCGCCTCGAACGCCTCCAGCGACGCGTGCTCCGGCCCCGCCTTCATGAAGATCTCCGTCGAGCCGCACCACACCATCACGAGACGCGCGCACTCCTGCTCCGCCTTGAAGCGCCGGATGTCCTCCCGGAGCTGCTCGGCGAGCTCCATCTTGTCGGCGCCCTTCTTGACGTTCTCGCCGTGGATCCGCTTGACGTACTCCGGGTCGAAGACGGCGGGCATCGGGCGGATCTGGCGCAGGAAGTCCGCGAGCGGCTCGACGTCGTCCCGGTCCAGGACGCGCGCCTTCAGCGCGCTGTCGTAGGCATCGTCGGGGATCGGGTCCCAGGCGCCGAAGACGAGCTGGTCCAGCTCCGCGAGCGGAACGAACTCCTTGATCTTCGGCTGCCGGTTCTCCGTCCTCTTGCCGAGGCGGATGTTGCCCATCTGCGTCAGCGAGCCGATCGGCTTCGCGCGGCCGCGGCGGATCGCCTCCACCCCCGCCACGAAGGTCGTGGCCACGGCGCCGAGGCCCACGAGCAGGACGCCGAGCCGCCCGTCGGCCGGCTGGATATCACGTGCGTTCGTCAATGCGTTCCTCGTTCGTTGTCGCCGCCGCCGTCGCCGGCTCGTCGAGCGGCACGCCCGCGGCATGCTGATAGACCCAGACGATGCGCTGGAACGCGGTGATGTTGGTCAGGACCGCGAGCACCACGATCGCGGCCTTCAGCACCAGGCCGTTCCAGTCTTCACCGAACAGGAGAGCGCTCACGCCGAGAAGCACCACGCGCTCGGCACGCGGCATCAGGCCGACGCGGCAATCGAGGCCGAGCGTCTCGGCGCGGGCCCGAGTATAGCTCACCATCAGGGACCCCGCCATGGCGAGCATGATGAGGTAGATCATCCCCACGTCGCCCAGCTCGACGCGGTAGTCGTTGTAGAGCGAAAGCAGCCCGAAATAGACCGCGATCTCGCTGATCCGGTCGAGCGTCGAGTCGTAGAAAGCGCCGAACTTGCTGCCCAGCCCACTCAGCCGCGCGACGCGTCCGTCCAGGATGTCGAAGAGCCCGCCCAGCAGCATCAGGAAGCCCGCCGAGCGGACGTGGTGTTCGTGGAAGAAGAGCGCGCTCGTCAGCGTTACGCCGACGCCCACGCTCGTCAGCAGGTTCGGGTGCACCCGCCGGCGCACCAGGGCGTCCGTGAGCGGGTCGAGCGTTCGATACGCCCACCCCCGCAGCGACTCGAGTGACACCAAGGCCGAACCTCAGGAAGGCAGGATGATCCTCGACTGCGACCCCGACTCCATGCCCTTCGTGATCTCCTCGTTCACGCGCGCGAGCAGCTTCTCGAAATTGCTCTGCGCCGCGATGAGACCCTGATACGCCGCGTGCGACTGCAGCTCCGCGAACCGCTCCTCGTACGCCTGCTGCGACGCCGCCTCCGGCGCCTCCCCCCGCTGCAGCGCGCGGCCGATCTCCGCTTCCAGGTCCGCCAGTCCGTTGAGCAGCGTGACGACGTCGCGGTCCTCGTTCACCCGCTGCCGCGCACGCTTCAAGGCGGCGTACTCGTCCGTCTGGCCGAGCATCCGACCGAGTTCCGCCGCCCTTTCCTGGATCCTCTCATTCATTCCGTCTCTCTTCCGATTTCGCAATACGCATCGTAGCGAGCACCACTCGCTCCCGGCCCGTCAGGTCCGCGAGCACGCGCACGCTCCCGTACCCCCCGTGCCCGGCGATAGAGCCGGCGACGTCGCGCGCCTGCGTCGCGCCGACCTCCAACGCGAGCAAGCCGCCCGGCCGCAGGTGCGAGGCGGCTCCCGCCACCAGGGCATCGATCACGTCGCGCCCGGCCCGCCCCGCGAACAGCGCCTGCTCCGGCTCCCACTCCCGCACCTCGGGCGCGAGCGCCTCCCGCTCCGCCTCCGCGATGTAGGGTGGATTCGAAACCACCGCGTCGAAGCGCTCGTCCGCTTCGAGGGGCTCGAAGAGCGCGCCTTGCCGCAGCTCGACCCACTCGTCCACGCCGCAGGCGGCGACGTTCTCCGCGGCGAGCGACAGCGCGTCGGCGGAATCGTCCGTGGCCACCACCGAGGCGAACCCGCCTTCCGCCACCAGCGATATCGCGATCGCGCCCGTGCCGGTTCCCACGTCCAGCGCGCGCAGCCCCTCCGCGTCCGCCGCATCCCTGACGGCGGCGGCGGCGCGCGCCCATTCCAGGACCGCCCCGACGAGGACCTCCGTCTCCGGCCGCGGAATCAGCGCCCGGCGGTCCACCTTCAACTTCACCTCGCGGAACTCCGCCTCCCCGACCACGTACTGGAGCGGCTCGCGGCGCAGGCGACGCCGCAGCGCGTCCCGATAGCGCTCCACTTCCGCCTCCGTGAGCGGCCGCTCGAACTGGAGATAGAGGTCGAGCCGACGGCAGCCGAGGACCGCGGCGAGCAGGAGCTCCGACTCAAGTCGCGCGTCTTCAACGCCCGCGCGCCCGAGCCGCTCCGCGGCGAGCCGGGAGAGCTCCAGCGGCGTGTGCTCCACCCTCAGACGCTCGCCGCCGCTTCCAGCCGCTCCGCCTCGCGCGCCTCCTTCAACGCCCCGATCAGCTCGTCGAGGTCGCCATCGAGGATCGCGCCGAGGCGGTAGAGCGTCAGGTTGATGCGGTGGTCGGTGACGCGACCCTGCGGGAAATTGTACGTCCGGATCTTCGCCGAGCGGTCCCCCGTTCCCACCTGCATCCTCCGCTCCCTCGCGCGCGCCGCTTCGTGCTCGGCGATCTTCGCGTCGAGCAGCCGGCTGCGCAGCACGCGCAGCGCCTTCGACTTGTTCTTGTGCTGCGACTTGTCGTCCTGGCAGCTTACGACGATGCCCGTCGGCACGTGCGTCACGCGCACCGCCGAGTCGGTCGTGTTCACCGATTGGCCGCCCGGACCGGAGGAGCGGAAGACGTCGATGCGCAGATCCTCGTCACGAATCTCGACATCCACGTCCTCCGCTTCCGGCAGCACGGCTACGGTCGCGGCAGACGTGTGGATCCGGCCCTGACTCTCCGTCTCCGGAACCCGCTGCACCCGGTGTACTCCCGACTCGTGGCGCAGGTCGCCGAACGCATCGCGCCCGCTCACCATGAAGACGACCTCCTTGAAGCCCCCCATCTCCCCCTCCGAGAGCTCCATCGTCTCCACGTGCCAGCCCCGCTTCTCGGCATGCCGCGTGTACATGCGGTGGAGGTCCCCGGCGAAGAGCGCTGCCTCCGCTCCGCCCGTGCCCGCCCGGATCTCCACCACCGCCGCACGGTCGGCGAGCGGGTCACGCGGAATCAGACGACGTCGCAACTGCTCCGCAAGGCGCTCCTCCTCCTCCTCCAGCCGGGCCACCTCCGCGCGCGCCATCTCCACCAGCTCCGCGTCCTCGCCCGCCTCCAGCACCTCGTGCGCGCCGCTCAGCTCCTCGCGCACCGCGCTCAATCGGGCCGCCAGGTCCGCGGCGGGCGCCAGCTCCGAGTGCTCCTGCGCCACCCGCCGGAGCTCCGCAGGGTCACCGATCACCGCCGGATCCGCCAGCCTGCGGTTCAACTCCTCCTGCCGCCGCAGGATCTCGCGAAGGCGTTCCGCCGCTAGCATGCCGCCCTTGCACCGTGGACAAAGAAAGAGAGCCGGGGTCCGCCCCGGCTCTCTCTCTCACGCCTCGCCACCGCCCTCGCCGGTTCCATACTTCTGTCGGAACCGTTCAACGCGTCCGGCCGTGTCGACGATGCGCTGCTTGCCCGTGAAGAACGGATGACACACCGAGCAGATCTCGACGTGGATGTCCTCCTCGGTGCTGCGCGTCTCGAACGTGTTGCCGCACGCGCAGTGGACCGTAGCCGTCTGATACTCCGGATGAATCCCCTGCTTCATGGCCACAACCCCGTGCGAAAAAAAGAACGGCCCTCGCGGGCCTCAAACTGGTGGAGTATAGCGAGATAGCCCCGGAAGAGCAAGCCCGCGCGATGCCCGGTAGCGGGTCCCGCGCGATGCCCGGTAGCGGGTCCCGCTCGATGCCCTCGAGCCGCCCGCAGACGCCCCCCGCCACGCCCGAACCACACCGGCCACACCGGCCTCAGGCGCCGGTCACCACCTCCACGCCGTCCCGCGCGGAGCGGTACGCCGCCGTGATCAGTTCCATGAGACGGACCTGCTCCTCCGGCAGCGGCGCGACGCGCGTACCCGCCATGACGCCCGCGAAATGGTCGAGCTGGTCCCGGTAGGTGCCGGTGTAAACGTTGGTGCGACCCGCCTCGAGCTGCGGTGTGACGTCGAGCAGCCCGTGCTCGACCTCCTTGTGGACGGCGAGCGGGGACAGCGAAGCGGAGCCACGCGAGCCGAGCAGGTGCAGGTACTGGCGGTCGCGCGCCGCGAGGAGGCTCCACGTCGCTTCGACCGACACGACGCAGCCACCCTCCAGCTCGACGAGCAGCGCCGCCGCGTCCTCTACCTCCATCCCCTCGCCGGGATGCGTGTGGCAGACGATGCGGCGGGGGGCCGGGTAGCCGAGCACCCAGAGCGCGAGATCGAGCATCTGCAGCCCGAGATCCATCAGCGCGCCGCCCCCGGACGTCGCCAACCGGTGCCGCCACGTGGGACGGATGACGCGCACCTTGCGGTTCATCTGCCCGCTCTTGACGAGGAACAGCTCGCCCAGCTCGCCGTTGCCGGCGAACACCTTGAGCGCGCGGCAGTCCGCACGGTAGCGGTTGTTGAGCGCGACCATCACGGAGCGGTCCGCCACCTCGGCGGCCCGCAGCACGCGCTCGACGCCGGCCGGCGTGAGGGCGAGCGGCTTCTCGACCAGTACGTGCTTGCCGGCGTCGAGCCCCGCGATCACCTGCTCCTCGTGCAGGTGGCTCGGCGAGCAGATGATGATCCCATCCACGTCCGGATCGTCGAAGACGTCGGCGTCGCTCTCGTAGACGCGCGGGATGCCGAAGCGAGCGGCGATGGCGCGCGCCTTCTGACGGTCGATGTCGCACACGCCGTGGACGCTCACGCCCGGCATCTGACTGAGGGTGGGCAGGTGCACGACCTGCGCGATGGCGCCGGTTCCGAGCACGGCGAGGCGCACCGCGTCGGCGTCCTTGGCACCGGCTTCAGGCGGCGCGCCGTCGGGCGCACCGGCGAGCGGCGCGTCGGCGCTCACCGGTGCGTCCCCGCGGCGGCGCCGCCCGAGCCGCTCGTGCCGCGCGGAGGCAGCATCAGCGTGAATCCCACGCGAACGCCCGGATAGTGGAGGTCGGTCATCAGCGTGTAGTCCGCCTCGGCCGAGAGCCGCAGCCGCTCGATCAAGGGGTATTCGAGCCCCACGACGGCTCCGGCGGAGGGCGAGATCGAGTCGAGCAGGTCCTCGACGAAGGTGTTGTCGATCGCCGGTCCCTGGCCGTTGAGCGCGTGCAGCCCGAGCCGCAGCCCGACGTAGGGATAGAGCTCGACCGGCGTGCGCCAGACGTAGTCGGCGGCGACGTCGAGGTTGAGGTCGCTCCAGTCGATCGGGGCCAGCTCCTCGCCGCTCACGCTCACGCCGCGTCCCTGCAGCGCCGGCAGCCTGTCGAGCTGGCGCGCGAGCCGGTCGAGCTCGCCCGGCTTCATCCGCGAGCTCCAGTATCCGATGCCGGCCGCGATCCGCACGCCGGGTCCGAGGAACCCCAGGTCGAGCGTCAGGTGATAGCTGTTGGTCGCCTCGACCTTGCTCGGCCAGACGTAGCCGAGGTCCACGCCGACGCCGCGGAACGTCAGGTTCTCGTAGTCGTAGTCCGCGAGCCCCTGCGCTCGCGCGGGCGTCGCGCCGCCGAGCGTCAGCACCGAGGACGCGAGCACGAGAACGAGCGCGCGCGTTGCAAGGCCGATCCCCTCTCCCCTCACGAGTCCCCCGGGCTTTCAGTAGAGTCGCGTGATGTCTGTTCCGGTATAGTACGCACGCAGGATCTCATGGTAGTCCTGCCCCGCCTTCGCCCGCCCGATCGCGCCCATCTGGCACATGCCGATGCCGTGACCCCAGCCGTGCCCGTCGACGCTCAGCCGCCGCACCCCCCCGTCCGAGCGCTCCTGCCGCAGGTCGAACAGGATGCTGTTCAGGATCCTGCCCTCTTCCGGCCTCAGGATCCAGCGGATGGAGTCGCCGTGGATCCGGTAGTGTCTGCCGCCCGCGTCGATGCCCAGCACGGCGACGCGCCCGGACGTGGTGCGCTCCTCGACGCTCAGCCGCTGGATCGCGCCCAGTTGCGCGGCCGGAACGCGGAAGAACTGCGCCAGCATCTTCCCGACGATACGTTGCAGCGCCGCCCCCGTCCACTCCTCGTGCCAGTCGAAGCGGCTGGAGATGTCGCAGTAGTACCCGCTGCCATCCGGCCTGGCGTCCGAGACCGACCGCAGGTACGGCTGCGGCGGGCGGTCCCACACTTCGTCGATCGCCGCCGTGTGGCCGCCGCACGTCGAGTGGTAGTAGGCGAGGATCGGGGCGCCGCCGTAGGTGACGATCTCCCCGCGCGTCTCGCGCACCGCGCGCGCCGCCATCGTGTCCTCGCGCGCGACCCCGCCGTACACCTGGTCGGCCACCGTCGCGTAGAAATCGAAGCCGAGCGTGGAGCGGCTGCCCATGTTGCCGACGGCATAGGTCCGCGCGGCGACCGCCTGCGCCTTCACCGCCTCCAGGGCGAGCGAGGGGATCTCGGACGGCACGACGCCGAGCAGATAGCCCTCCAGGTCGACCACGTTGACCGCCGACACGCGGCCGGAGTCCCGCGGCACGATCAGCGCCGTGCCGCGGTAGGGGCGCTCGCCCAGGCGCACGTGACCGCCGGCCGCCGGCCGCAGCACCAGCGGCCCCGCGACCGGTCCAACCTCGCGCCCGGCGTGGGAGCGACCGACGATGCGCCCCTCCGCGTCCTCCGTGAACACCCACCGCTCGCCGGCGGCCGATTCGCCGACCTCGCGGCCGTCGGCGGTCAACTGGAACGCGACGTCGGCCGTCGCCTCGATCGCGGTCGTATCCACCATGATCCCCACCCGCACCTGCGGCTCCTCGGCCGGCAGTGCCGGCGCCGACGGAACGCCGACGACCGGTCCGCCGGCCGGTCCGCCGGGCGGCGCCCGGTGCGCCGGACCCGCCGGGGCGCACGCGGCGAGGAGCAGCGCCAGCGCCGGCGGAGCGCCCCACGCCCCGCGTCGCCCGCGCCGGCTCACCCGGCGGCCTCCGCGATCGCGAAGGCGACCGCGTCGAGGGTCGCATCGACGTCCGCCTCGTCGTGCGCGACGGAGAGGAAGGACGCCTCGAACGGAGAGGGCGGGAGGAAGACGCCGCGATCGAGGCAAGCGTGGAAGAAGCGGCCGAAGAACGCGCGGTCCGTGCCCTGCGCGTCCTCGAAGCGGCGAACGGGGCCGGGAACGAAGTGGAAGCCCCACATCGCGCCCGCCGCGCCGCCGCTCACATCGACGTCGTACTCGCGTGCGTGATCGCGGATTCCGGACACGAGCCGGAGCGCCAGTCGCTCGAGCGCGTCGTGCGGCCGCAGCTCGCGCAGCGAGAGGAGCTGCGCCAGGCCGGCCGCCATCGCGAGCGGATTGCCCGACAGCGTACCCGCCTGGTAGACCGGCCCCTCCGGCGCCACTTCGGCCATCAGGTCCGCGCGGCCGCCGTACGCGCCCACCGGCAGTCCGCCGCCGATCACCTTCCCCAGCGTGGTGAGGTCGGGCGTGATTGCGAAGCGCGCCTGCGCCCCCCCGAGCGCGACACGGAAGCCGGTCATCACCTCGTCGAAGATCAGGAGCGCGCCCGCGCCGGATGTGATGCGGCGCAGCGCCTCGAGGAAGCCCGGCTCCGGCACGATGAAGCCGGCGTTGCCGACGACCGGCTCGAGAATGACGCAGGCGATGCGATCGCCACGCTCCGCGAACGCCGCCTCCACGGCGCCGACGTCGTTGTACGGCACGCTCAACGTGAGACGCGCGAGCTCCGCCGGCACCCCGGGCGAGTCCGGCAGCCCCAGCGTCGCCACGCCGCTGCCCGCGTGTACGAGGAAGCCGTCCGCGTGCCCGTGATAGCAGCCGTTGAACTTGAGGATCAGGTCGCGGCCGGTCACCGCCCGCGCCAGCCGCACGGCCGCCATCGTCGCCTCGGTCCCGCTGCTGACGAAGCGCACCCGCTCCATCGAGGGGACGAGCTCCGAGATCAGCTCCGCCAGCGCCACCTCGCCGCCGCACGGCGCGCCGTAGCTCGTGCCCCGCTGCACCGCCTCCTGCACCGCCGTCGCAACCGAGCCGTGGGCGTGGCCGAGGATCACCGCCCCCCAGCTCATCACGTAATCGATGTAGCGGTTGCCATCGACATCCCACAGGTACGCGCCCTGCGCCCGATCGACGAAGAACGGTGTCCCCCCGACCGACCGGAAGGCACGCACCGGCGAGCTGACCCCACCCGGCATCAGGGCTCGCGCGCGCTCGAACAGCGCCTCGCTCCGCTCCGTCGTGCGCGTCACCTCAGTGCTCCTCTCCGCCGGCCGAGCCCCCTGCGACGACGCCCTCCAGATCGTGCTCGCCCGCGCCGGTGACGCGCACCCGCAGGCGGTCGCCCGGCCGCGCCTGCGCCGCGCCCGTGATCTCGACCACTCCGTCCACTTCCGGCGCCTGCGCCCGCGTGCGCCCGACCGCGGGTGTTCCGTCCGCTCCCGCCGCGCGATCGACCAGCACCGTCGTCTCGCGCCCGATCCACGCTTCGTTCGCGGCGAGCGAGATCCCCCGCTGGATCTCCAGCAGCCGCTCCAGCCGCTCCCGGCGCTCCGCCTCCGGCACCGGATCCGACATCTCTGCCGCAGGCGTCCCCGCCTCCGGCGAATACGGAAAGGCTCCGAGGTGGTCGAAGCGGATCTCCTCGAGCAGATCCAGCATCGCCTCGAAATCCTCCTCGCTCTCGCCGGGGAAGCCGACGATCACCGTCGTGCGGAGCGCGACGTGGGGGATCGCCTCGCGCAGCGCCGCGACCCGCTCGCGGATGGTGCGCGCGCGCTCCGGCCGCCGCATCCGCCGCAACACCGCGTCCGAGCCGTGCTGGATCGGCATGTCCAGGTACGGCACGATGCGCGGCTCGCGCGCCATGAGCGCCACCAGCTCCGGCGTGATCCCCGACGGATACATGTAGAAGAGGCGCAGCCACGGGATCGCCGTGCCCTCGAGCAACGCCTCCAGCAGCGCCGGCAGCGCGCCCCCGCGTGGGGGGCGCCAACCGTGAAGCGGGCCGGCGGCGCCCGCCGCCCCACGCGCGGCCGGCCGCGGCCCGGCGAGCCGGTCGAAGGGACGCCCGATGAAGTAGCCGCCGTCGTCCGCCGGAATTCCGTTCCTCCAGTCCCGGCCGTACCACGTCGTGTCCTGGCTGACGATGTTGAGCTCGACGACGCCGCGCACCTCCAGCTCCGTCGCCTCCCGGACGAGCACGTCGATCGGCGTCGAGCGGAAGCGGCCTCGCATCAGCGGGATCGCGCAGAAGGCGCAGGTGTGATCGCAGCCTTCGCTGATCTTGAGGAAGCTCGAGTGGCGGTGGGCGCTCGCCAGCGCGCGCAGCGGCCGCTCCATGTTCGGAACCGATTCCGCGAGCAGGCCGCGTCGTCGCAGCTCCGGCAGCAGGCGGTCCGTCTCGGTCAGGCCGAGGAAGAGGTCGACCTCCGGCAGCTCGGCCGCCAGCTCGTCCTTGTGGCGCTGCACGAGACAGCCGATCGCCACCACCGCGGCGACGCGTCCATCGTCCTTGAGCCGCGCCGCCTCGAGCAGCGTCTCGATCGACTCCTCCCGCGCCGCCTCGATGAAGCCGCACGTGTTGACCACGACGACGTCCGCCGACGCCGCGTCCGGCGCCACGGCCACCCCGGCGCCGAGCAGCGCGCCGAGGATCCGCTCACTGTCCACCGTGTTCTTGTCGCAACCGAGCGTCACCAGGGCCACGCGCGGGCCGCCGGGATCGGCGCCGACGGCCGCGGCGGTCGATCGCGCCGGGAGGACCGGCAGCGAGATCCGCTTGCGGGTGCTCGTCGCCATCGGCCTCAACCGCGGTCGACGATGGTCGCGCCGGGCGGCGGCTCGAAGTGGAAGAGCGAGTCCGGCAGCGTCGGATTCACGCGCAGGTCGCTCAGCTCGAAGCGCCGTACAGCGCCGCTGTCGTCCGTGATCTCGAACCGACGAACGAGGCCGTCACGCTCGTCCACCCAGACGCGCAACTGACGGTACTGTGCCGGCTCGCGCGGCGTGAGCACGAGCACCGTCGCGGTGCGACCACCCACCGTCTCGCTCCCCTCCAGACGGGCGGCGAAGCGGCGCAGCGGGTCGCCCAGGAACTGCGCCTGCAGGTCCAGCCCCCCCGCACCGGCGCCACCGGCGGCCCGGATCACCTGGCTCGAGTCGACGCTCGGATAGTAGACCCACAACGTGCGCCCGTCGCTCACGATCACGTCCCCGGCCGGCTGGCTGAACCGCATCAGGAAACGTCCCGGCCGCCGCTCGTACAGCGTGCCGCGGCTCGTGGTCGTCGCGTTGAGCAGCGGGTTCTCGAGCCGCTGCACGAACGTGGCGCGCAGCGAACGGACGAGGTCGTAGGCCGCAGCGGCCCGTCGCAGCACCGCCTCCGCTTTCGGATCGCCCGCCGCGCTCGCGGCCGGCCCGTCCGCTCCAGCCCGCTCGGCCGCCGGGGCGCCGTCTTCGGCGCGGCCAGGGGCCGCTCGCCGAGCGTCGTTCCCGCCCGAGGCTCCCCCTTCGCCGGGCACGGCCGCGGCCGGCGGCGAATCCGCCGCTCCGATCGCCCGCGCCCCCCCCGCGGCGCCGCCGCCCGACCCGTCCGTGCGCGCGTCGGCGGGCGCGGCCGGGTCGTCCGCAAACGCGCCCTCCAGCGCGGCGGAGGCGTCGCCGCGGCCCGGACCCGCGACGACCGTGGAGTGACCGCCGGCGCGCGCTGTGCCGCTGGCGCCATCCTCCGGCGCCGCGGAGCGCCCGAAGTGGCCGCGGGCGCCCAGCGCGACAACGGCTGCGACGCCCGCGAAAGCCAGAGCGATCAGTATCTTACGCATTTCTCGGCGTGGTTCTCATCGGACCCGCTGCTACCCGGTCCGCCGGAGGATCGTTCCGGAGCGACCGCTCACTCGCCCAGCGTTTCGAGCGCGTCGAGGCCGACCAGCACCTCGCGGGGCTTCGAGCCGTCCGGCGGCCCGAGAACGCCCGCGTGGTGAAGCTGGTCGATCACCCGTGCCGCGCGGCCGTAGCCAATGCGGAGGCGGCGCTGCAGCAGCGATGTCGACCCCTGCTGGAACTGGACGCAGATCTCGGCGGCCGCGCGGAAGAGCTCGTCGCGCTCCTCGAGCACGTCGTCGACCACCGACTCCGCCTCCTCGGCCTCGCGCGAGCGGACGACCTCCAGGATGTCGTCCTCGGAGGGCCATTCGCCCGCCTCCGCCCGGCCGCGGTACCACTCCATCAGGCACTCGGTGTCCTCGGTGCTGATGAACGCGCCCTGGATGCGGACCGGATCCGAGCTGCCGGGAGGCAGGAAGAGCATGTCGCCGTTGCCGAGCAGCGCGTCCGCGCCGTTCTGGTCCAGAATGGTCCGCGAGTCGACCTTCGAGCTGACGCGGAACGCGATGCGGCACGGGAAGTTCGCCTTGATCAGACCCGTGATCACGTTCACGCTCGGACGCTGCGTCGCCACGATCAGGTGGATGCCGATCGCCCGCGCCTTCTGCGCGAGCTGCGCGAGCGGCCGCTCGATCTCCGACTGCACCGCGAGGATCAGGTCGGCCAGCTCGTCCACGACCACGACGACGAACGGCAGCGGCCCCTCCTCGTAGTGGCGCTCGACGGTGCCGCCGAAATCGTCCTCCCACGGCGGGCGCCGCAGCTCGCGGCCCTCCGCGACGCGCCGGTTGAACTCGCCGATCGAGCGCGCGCCGTTCTCCGACAGCAGCGCGTAGCGGCGCTCCATCTCCAGCACCGCCCACTTCAGGACCACGGCCGCGTCCTTGGGGTCCGTGACCACGGGGTGGCGCAGGTGTGGCAGGTCGCCGTACATGCTCAGCTCGACCATCTTCGGGTCGATCATCAGGAGCCGCAGCTCCTTCGGCGTGTAGCGGTACACGAGGCTGGTCACGATCGTGTTGACGCACACGGACTTCCCCGAGCCGGTCGCCCCCGCGATCAGCAGGTGCGGCATGCGCGCCAGGTCCGCCACGTACGGGTGCCCCGTCAGGTCCTTTCCGAGCGCCAGCGGAAGCTGCGCGCGCGCGCGCCGATAGGCTGGCGATTCCAGCACCTCGCGGAGCTGCACCACCTCCGGAACCGGGTTCGGCACCTCCACCCCCACCGCGCCCTTCCCCGGGATCGGCGCCACGATCCGCACGCTCGGCGCCTTCAGCGCCAGGGCGAGGTCCGCATCCAGGTTCGCGATGCGGTTCACCTTCACCCCCTCCCCGGGCACCACCTCGTACTGCGTCACCACCGGCCCCGTCGTGCGCCCCTCGATCCGCCCTTCCACGCGGAAGGTGCGCAGCGTGTCGATCAGCACGCGACCCAGCCGGTCCAGCTCGTCGTCGGCGAGCGAAGCGTCCCGACCCGGCGGTGAAGTCAGCAGATCGAGCGCCGGTCGGTCCTCCGAGTCCGGCCGCCCCGTGTCCTCGAGCTCGGCGGCGGACGACCCCTTCCGGCGCCGTCCCAGGCCGAGCAGCGACCGCCCCGACTCCGACCCCGCTCCCGTCTCCGGCGGCTCCGGCTCCGGAAGCAGCGGAGCCGCGCCGGGCGGCTCTCGCGGCGCGAATGAGGGCTCCGTCGTGAGCCGCCCACCACCGCGCGCCGCCATCCGCTCCCGCACGGCCGCGTAGCCGCGGGAGAGGCCGGACGCGCCGGCGCGCAGCATCGCGCTGGCCGGGTTCCAGCCGATCGTCGCCACGCACAACGCGGCGCCGACGAAGAGGAGCAGCAGCGCCGCGCCCACCCAGCCGACGCCGTCCGCGAGGAGCGACCCGACGACGCCGCCGACCAGACCCGCGACCTCCGGCCGCAACGGCCCCCAGCCGCCGCTGACCGCGGGCGTGAAGAGCATCGCCGCGACCGGTGCGAGCAGAGCGAGGCCGCCCAGCAGGATCGCGCCCCGCGCCCCGTGCCCGCGGTCCACCCAGCCGAACGCAGCCAACCCGGCCAGCAGGGGTACGACGGCGAGGATCGGAGCGCCCACACCGAGGAGGGAGAAGAGGCTGCGGCCGAACCACGCACCCGCCGGACCGAGCACGTTGCCGTGCAGGGTCGCCGAGCCCGCCGCGCCGGAGATCGCCGCCGGTACGGTGGCGAGCAACATGAACAGGCCGAGGGCGAGAAGGCCGAGGCCCGCCAGTTCGCGTCGCTGCTCCCGTGTCACCATCCGGTGCTCCGAGTGAAGCCGACTACGCGCGGGCGGGGCGAGGCAGGGTGATCTGGCGGTCGCGGAGCTCCGGCACGAGCTCGTAGCGATCGACCGCGGCGCAGAATTCGAGATCCTCGCCGAGCCCGAGCGCCGCCAGCGCCTTCCCGCCGCCGCTCGAGCGGAGGATCGCCAGCGGCCGCTCCCGGTACGGCTTCGCGAGCGCCGAGGCGGCGAGCGCCGCGTCGTTCAGCGTGAGCCGCCCGACCCGCTCTCGCAGCGCCAGCACGAGGGCGCCCGCGCACGCGCCGTCCTCCAGCGCGAAGTGGCCCTCGCGGCCCGCGCACACGACGATCGCGGATTCCTTCGTCTCCGCCAGTGTGTCCGCCACGGCGCCGAGGTTGAGGAAGGCGCCGAGGAGGACGCGAGCGCCCGCGACCACGGCCAGCAGCGCCTGCGTGCCGTTCGTCGTCGTGAGCGCCAGCAGCTTGCCGGAGACCCGCTCCGGCGTGTACTCGATCGGCGAGTTGCCCAGGTCGAAACCCTCGATCTTGACGCCCTTCCGCTCTCCGCAGACCAGCGCCGCCTGCCGCCCCACGCGCTGCGCGAGCGCCGTCGCCTCCTCGGGCGTCTGTACCGGCGCCACCGCGCGCGCGCCGTTCGAGAGCGCCTCCAGGATCGTGCTCGTCGCGCGGAGCACATCGATGACGACCACGGTGCGCCCCGCGACGCCCGCCGCCGGCAGTTCCGCCGGCGTGAAGCAGACGTCGATCTTCACGAGGCCGCCACCGGCTCCGCCATCCGCCGCTCCAGGAACTTGGTGTCGAACTCGCCCGCGCAGAACTGCTCGTCGCTCATCAGCTCCAGGAGAAAGGGCACGGTGGTGTGGATCCCTTCGATGATGAACGATTCGAGGGCCATGCGCATGCGCGCGATCGCCTCCTCGCGGTCCTTGCCGTGCACGATCAGCTTCCCGAGCAGCGAGTCGTAGTAGGGCGGCACGTGGTAGCCGGCGTAGGCGTGCGTGTCCACGCGAACCCCCGGCCCGCCCGGCGTGTGGAAGATCGACACCGTTCCGGGGCTCGGCGCGAAGCGGCGGGACGGGTCCTCCGCGTTGATGCGGCACTCGATCGCGTGACCGCGAAGCCGCAGCTCGCACCCTTCCGGCGTAGAGATCGGCGCACCCGCCGCGATCCGGATCTGCTCCTTCACCAGGTCGACACCCGTCACCATCTCCGTCACCGGATGCTCCACCTGGATGCGCGTGTTCATCTCCATGAAATAGAAGGAGCCGTCCTCGTCGAGCAGGAACTCCATCGTACCGGCCGAGAAATAGCCGATGTGCGACGCACCGCGCACGGCGGCCTCCCCCATCGCTTCACGGATCTCCGGCGTCATCGCCGGCGACGGCGCCTCCTCGATCAGCTTCTGGTGACGGCGCTGAATCGAGCAGTCCCGCTCGCCCAGGTGGATCACCCGCCCGTGTTGATCGCCCAGGATCTGGAACTCGATGTGCCGCGGCCGGGCGAGGTACTTCTCGAGGTACACCGTCGAATCACCGAACGCCGCAGCCGCCTCCTGCTGCGCCGCCTGGAACTGCCGCGCGAACTCCGACGCCTCCTTCACCACCCGCATCCCCTTGCCACCACCGCCCGCCGCCGCCTTGATCAGCACCGGGAATCCGATCGACGACGCGAGATCCGCCGCCTCGTCCGCATCCGCCAGCGCCCCGGGGCTGCCCGGCACCGTCGGCACGCCCACCTCCTGCATCGTGCGGCGCGCCACCGCCTTGTCCCCCATCTGGCGGATCTGCTGCGCGTTCGGGCCGATGAACACCAGCCCCGAGTGCTCGCAGATCTCCGCGAACTCCGCGTTCTCCGCGAGAAAGCCGTAGCCGGGGTGGATCGCCTCCGCCCCCGTGATCTCGGCCGCCGCCATGATGCGCGGAATGTTCAGATAGCTCTCGCGTGCCGGCGGCGGACCGATGCAGACGTCCTCGTCCGCGAATCGCACGTGCAGCGACTCCCGATCCGCCTCGCTGTAAACCGCCACCGTGCGGATCCCCATCTCACGGCACGCCCGGATCACCCGGAGCGCGATCTCGCCCCGGTTCGCGATCAGCACTTTGCGGAACATGCGCCCGCTACCGGGCCGCCGCGGTCTCGACGCGGAAGAGCACCTGCCCGTACTCGACCGGCTCCGCGTTCTCGACCAGGACCTCACGGACGACGCCCTCCACCTCGCTCTCCAGCTCGTTCATCAGCTTCATCGCTTCGAGGATGCAGAGCGTCTGGCCCTTCGAGATCGAGCTCCCCACCTCCACGTACGCCGGCGCTTCCGGCGCCGGCGAGCGGTAAAACGTCCCCACCATCGGCGACTTGATCTCGTGCAGCGGCGACTCCTCGGCACCACCCGCCTCGGCTCCCCCCGCTTGCGCGCCCGCCGCGCCCCCGGAGACGGTCTCCTGCGCCGCCGCCGCCGCGACCGGCGCGGCCACCGGCACCGCGACCGGCGCGGCCGCGCCCTGCGCCATCGGCGGCGCCGCCACCTGCGCCGGCGTCTTCGCCACGCGGATGCGCGTGCCGGCACGGCTGATCTCGAGCGAGTCGATGCCGCTCTCGTCCACGGCGGCGATCAGGCCGCGGACGAAATCGAGATCGATGAGCGGCTGACCGGAGGCGGCCCGATGGTTCGGACTCGCGCCGCCGGCCGCACCCTCGGTCCCCGATTTCTCCACCCCCTTCGCCGGGCGCTTGCCGCCACCCTTGTTCCCCGCAGATGCCATTGATCTCTCCCGTCTATGTCCGGAGCGTCCGGCGCCCAGGCTAGCGCCCGCGCAGATGTCGCACCAGACCTCGCAAGCCGAGCAGGTAGCTGTCCGCACCGAAACCGACCACCGATCCCACCGCCACCGGGGCGAGGAGGGACCGACGACGGAACGGCTCGCGGCCGTGGATGTTCGACAGGTGAACCTCGACGAAGGGCAGGCCCACGCCCGTCAACGCGTCGCGGATCGCGACGCTCGTGTGCGTGTAGCCGCCCGCGTTGACGAGGAAGCCGGCCACATCGGCCGCATCCGAGTGGATCCGGTCGATCAGCGCCCCTTCCCCGTTCGAGTGGTACGCGCGGACGAGCACGCCGAGCTCCGCCGCGAGCGTCGCGAGCCGTGCGTCGATCTCCTCCAGCGTCGCACGTCCGTAGACCGCCGGCTCACGCCGCCCGAGCAGGTTCAGGTTCGGCCCGTGCAGGACCGAAACCGTCAACGCTTCAGACTCTGCAACCACGCGCGGAACACGTCCAGATCCTCGTCATCCTCACCCTCGCCGCCGGAGCCACCCTCTGCCGCCCCTTCCCCGCCGCCGGCCGCCCGGGGCGACGCGTCGGCCGGGGCTTCCGGCGCAGCCGTCCCGCCACCCACCCCGGGACGCTCCGCCGTCCCGGCGTCCGCCCCCTCCGCCGCAGGCTCGTCCGTGGCCCGTCCACCTCCCACCTCCACGCTACCCAGCGGACCCTCGGCGCGCCACGCCAGCAGCGAGCCGAAGTAGTCCCGGATCGTCGGCCCGGCCGGCTCGGCCTCCTCGCCCTCCTCCGGTGGCCACGCATACGGGCTCGTCGAGCTCTCCATGGCGCCGCCGCGACCCGTCCACGCCGACTCGACGTCCTCCACGCGCGCGCTGGACGGCGATGCCGCGACGACGTCGTCGAGCCGCAGCTCCGCCCCGTACGCATCCGGCACGGTCGCCGCCGCGGCTTCTGCGTCACGGAGCTTCCCCTCCAGCTCCTCGTCGTCCGGACGACGGCGCAGCAGCTCCCGGTACACCTCCGCCGCGCGCCCGTGCAGCCCCTGCTTCACGTAGAGGTCGCCGATCGTCTCCGTGACCAGCTCCGAGTCGCCTCCGGGGACCGCACCCGCTTCGCTCGCCGTGGCCCCCGGCTCCTCCTCCCACGGCATCAGCCAGTCCTCGTCCGCCCCATCCTCCTCTCCCGGTCCGGCCGCCTCCCCTTCCGTTCCGGCCGCGTCCGCGCTCAACCCGAGCTCGCTCACGACGCTCTCGATCACGAGATCCACGTCTTCCTCGTCTTCCGGGCGGCCGGAGCCGACCAGGTCGTCGAGCGCCTCCTCGCCGAACGCCGTCACCCGACCTTCCTCCTCGCCCGTCGTCCCCGCGGCGAACGTCCCCGCGTCCGTCTCTTCGTTCCGCGACGCTCCTCCCTCGTCGAACACCTCCAGCACGACCTCGTCGAGCACCACTTCGCCGAACGCGGCCTCCTCGAAGACGCCTTCCTCCACCTCCACCGCCTGCGTCTCCTCTCCGACCGCCTCGCCCCCAGCTTCCGCTTCAACGACGTCTTCCTCGCCCGCGTCCGCTCCGGCCCCGGCCTCGCCTTCCTCCGATTCCGCGGAGGCCGGCTCGACGTCGCTCGACTCCGGTTCCGGCGTGCTCGCCAGCACCCGGTCCCATTCGTCGCCGGACCGGCCACCCTCGACGGACGACGCCGCGCCCTCCGCCAATGCGGCCGCGCCCTCCGCCGATGCGGCCGCGCCTTCGCCCGCCGGCGCGATGCCTTCGTCCGCGGCGGCGGCTTCCTCCGCCGGCACGCGGTCTTCATCCGCGGCAGCGGCTTCCTCCGCCGGCGCGCTGCCCTCGTCCGGTGCGGCGGCATGCTCGTGCGGCTCGTCGCCTCGGGCGGCGGCCGTCGGCGCCGTCGCGGCGACGGCCCCGCTCGGCCCCGGCATCTCGCCCGTCTCCACGTAAGTCTCTACGTCTTCAGCGGACGGATCCAGTGCGAGCAGTTCGCGGTAGTAGCCGAGGGCCACGTCGCGGCGCCCGTCGCGGCGCGCGAGGTCGCCGAGGGCGCGGAGCGCGACCAGATTGTGCGGATCGAGCTCGACCACGCGCTGGAACGCGGATTCCGCGCCGCTCGCGTCGCCGAGGTCCTGCAGGACGCGACCGAGCACGACGTGGGCGCTGGAGTAGTCGGGGTGGCGACGGAGGCCCTCTTCGAGGACCTCGCGCGCGCGCCCCGCCTCGCCGGCTCGGCGGTACGCCTCCGCGAGATGGGTGAAGACCCGTCCTGCGGGGTTCTCGGCGTACAGAGCCTCGAGCTTTTCGATCTCGTCGCGGTAGGGTCCGGCCATCAGCCCAAACTCCACGCAGATTGGCGGTGAGACGGTGGGGTGAGAAGTGGTGGAAGATAGGAGCGGCGGCGGGGACGTGTCAACGCGGCGGCGACCTCGCGGCGAGGCGGTGTTTCAGCTTGTACCTTGCCGGTGGAGCACTTACGTTTAGCGGTTTGGGGGGCCGGCGCCAGGGATCCACGCCGCGAGCAGGAGGAGAAGTCGGCGTATGATGCGTCAGATGCGGGAAAACACGAAATGGATCATGCTGCTCACGGCGGCCGCGTTCGTGGGCCTCATGATCTTCCAGTGGGGTATGGACGCGAGCGGTCGGAGCAGCTCGCAGTACTCCGGTGGCAAGCTCGGCAGCGTGAACGGCGAAGCGATCACGCTGCAGGAGTTCAACAACGTCTATCAGAACCTGTATCAGCAGCAGGATCAGCAGCAGGACGGATCGATCTCGTCGTCGCAGAACCGGGAGATCGAGGACGCCGCGTGGCGGCAGCTCGTGTCGGAGAAGCTGATCGCTCAGGAGCTGCACCGCCGCGGCATCGGCGTGACGCCGGCCGAGATCAAGGAGGCGGCCCGGTTTTCGCCGCCGCCGGAGTTCCTCAGCAACCCGGTGTTCCAGACGAACGGTCAGTTCGACATCGACAAATATCACCGCTTCCTCGCCTCGCCGGCGGTCGACGACCGGCTCCTGCTCCAGCTCGAGCAGTACTATCGCGAGGCGATCCCGCGCAGCAAGCTCTTCCGGCAGGTCGCGACCGGCGTCTACGTCCCGGACGGCGAGCTGTGGCGCCTCTATCGGGACCGCAACGAGAAGGTCCGCGTCGAATTCGTCGAGATCGATCCGCAGCACGTGGTGTCGGACGCGGAGGCGCCCGTCACGGATGCCGAGGTCCGGCAGTACTACGACGCGCATCGGGACAGCCTGCAGCGCCCGGCGCGGGTGCAGGTGCGGGTCCTTTCCCTGTCGAAGGCGCCCCTCGCCTCGGACACCGCCGCCGTCCGGGAGCACGCCCGGCAGTTGCACGACGAGATCGCTGGCGGCGCCGCCTTCGACGATGTCGCCAGGCGCGAAGCCTCCGAGGGCGGGCAGAGCGCGGACACGGCGGCGGCGATCGCGGTACGGCGGGGACAGACGCCCTTCGACTCGATCCTCTTCACGGTGCCGGTCGGGCACGTGAGCGAGCCGGTGGAAACGCCCGCGGGCATTCAGATTTTCGAGATCGAGAGCCGGAGCGGCGACCAGGCCGAGGTGCGCCGCATCGTCGTGCCGATCGAACGGCAGAACGACTCCGAGACGGCGCTGCTCACGCGCGCCGACTCGCTCGAGGCGGTGGGTACGACGAGTGGCTTCGCGGAGGCGGCGCGCGCTCTCGGTCTGCAGAGCCGCGAGCTCAAGATGAGCGAGGGCACGCCGTACCTGCCCGGTGTCGGTGATGCCCAGGAGGGCGCCGATTGGGCGTTCGGCGACGTGGCCGTCGGCGAGACGAGCCCGGTCTTCGAGAACGAGTCGGACTACTACATGCTCGAGCTGGTCGACCGCCAGCCCGCGGGCACGATGTCGTTCGACGAAGTGAAGGATGCCCTCCGCCAGCGCGTGCAGGCACAGAAGAAGATGGCGATCGCGCGCAACGCCGCGCGCGACCTCGTCGACGAGGTGCACGGCGGGCTCTCGCTCGCCGAAGCGGCGAAGAAGCACGGCCTGTCGACGCAGGAGGCCGGGCCGTTCTCGCGCCTCGACTTCGTTCCGGATCTGGGGAGCACCAACGCGGTGATCGGCACCGCGTTCGGTCTCGACCTGAACGAGGTGAGCACGCCCGTGGAATCGGACGACAAGCTCTTCGTCGTGCGGCTCGTCGATCGCATTCAGGCGGACCGCAAGGCGTTCGAGGCGCAGAAGGGAGACCAGCGGCAGCGTGTCACCGCGGCTCTCGAGCAGTCGCGCGTGACGCTGTTCCTCAACGACCTGCGCGAGCGCGCGAAGATCGTGGACGACCACGTGGCCGCCCTGCACGCCTCGCGCGCCGCGCCCAGCTCCACCTGAGAGCGGAGGGCGCGCTCCGGCCGCGCCGCAGCGGCACGTCCGCGCCGCAGCGGCACGTCCGTCAGCCGCCCGGCCGCGCCTGGCGGCGGCAACGGCAGAGGCGCCCGGGAGCCGGAATTCGACCGGCTCCCGGGCGCCTCTGCCTTGCGGCCCCCGGTGGTTCTCCGCCCTTCGCCCGATCCGCCGCCTACTCGGCCGGCTTCTCCGCCGCGGCGCGGGTCTGCTCGGACGACGCCGCCGGAGCGGCTTCGGTCTGCCGCGCGACCGGCACCTCGTCCTGGAGCGGCGGCGGCGCGACGGCCTGCTGCGTCGGCGCCCTCGGCGCCTGAGCGGGCGGCGGCGGCGCGTTCAGCTCCGACTTGATGTCGTTCATCGAGTTCCTGAACTCGCGGATCCCCTTCCCCAGCGAACCTCCGAGCTCCGGCAGCCGCTTGGCGCCGAAGACCAGGAGGAGCACGAAGAGGATGAGGATGATCTCGCCAGGCCCGAGGCTTCCGAACATGGTCCTTCTCCGATTCGGGATCAGAGCCAGGAGCGAACGACCAGACCCACCGCCAGAACGCCCACCAGGCTCAGTGCATTGAGATTAACGGTCAGCGGCCCGATTACCAAGGCCACCGCGACCAGGTCGATCCCCAGCGGACCCAGCGAAGCGGACACGCTCGTGGTCAGGAAGCTCCGGGCCGGGCTCTCCGGCATGAACCGCACCGCGAGCGCCGTCAACAGCGCCCCCACGAACAGGCCGATGACGAGGGTCCAGAACAGACGCGTGAGCCCGCGTCGCCGGGGACCCATCATGCTACCGCCCGCGAGGGACCGGGTTCCATTCTTCAACGGCGTCGATCGATCACGTAGGTGATTGCGGCAACGAGAGATTCGGTTGCCGGTGAGTCGGGGACGTCTTCCAGTGCGCGCACCGCCCGGGCGGCGAAATCGTCCGCCCGCGAGCGCGCATACTCCAGGCCGCCGTGCTCGCGGACCAGGTCGACGATCTGCCGGATCGCCTCCTCGCCCGGCTCCGGATCGGCGAAGAACCGCTCGACCTGACGACGCGCCTCGGGACCCATCGAGCGCAGCGCGCGAATCGTCGGCAGCGTCATCTTGTGCTCGCGCAGGTCCTGGCCGGAAGGTTTGCCCGTCGTCGCCTCCGTCGCCACGAAGTCCAGCAGGTCGTCGGCGATCTGGAACGCCATGCCCAACTCGTGACCGTAGCGGCGCAGCGCGTCGGCGTGGCGCGAATCGCCGGCGACCGCCCCCATCTCGCACGCGGCTGCCATCAGCGACGCCGTCTTCGAGGCGATCAGCCGGTGGTAGTCCTCCTCGCCGAACGCGAGGGCGTCGTGGGAGGAGAGCTGCCGCATCTCACCGATGCTCATCTCGTTCGCCGCGCGCGCCAGCACGCGGATCAGGTCCACGCGCCCCAGGCCGGCCAGCTCCGTCACCGAGCGACTGTAGAGGTAGTCGCCCATGATGATCGCGCTCTGGTGATTCCACAGCGCGTTCACCGTCGGCATGCCGCGGCGCAGCACCGAATGGTCCACGGCATCGTCGTGGACGAGGGTGGCGAGATGGACGAGTTCGACGGCCGCGGCGAGCGTGACGGCGCGCGGGTGCGGCCGTGCTTCCACCTCGTTGCACAGCAGCAGCAGCATCGGCCGGAACAGCTTCCCCCGGGCCAGCAGGAGATAGTCGTTCACCTCCTGCACGCGGGGGAAGTCCGAGACGATGATGCGACCGATCTCGTCGACCACCGCCGCGAGCTGATCGGCGACCGGCTTCTGGATCTCTGCGAGTTGCGCTGGTGCCGTGCGGAGCATCTTCGGCCGTTCGCTGGCGGGTCCCCTGAGACGGTGCGAAAACGTAGGCGGGGCGCCGAGAGTTGTCAAAGCACCGCGAGCCGTTGCCGGACGTCGCGGAAGTCGACGTCGAGACCGACGACGCGCTCGTACGCCTCCCGCGCGGCGTCCGCGCGCCCCAGCTCCTCGTAGCAGCGCCCCAGGTGGTAGTACACGCCGAGCAGCTCCACACCGGCCTCGTGCGGCAGCTTCACGGCGCGCTCCAGGAGGCGCGCGGCGATACGGTGCTGCCCCTTCATCATGAAGCACTGCCCCATCTCCTCCGACACCCGCAGCTCCGGCGCGCCGCCTCGAAGCGCCACCTGGAATTCGGCGATCGCCTCGTCCACCAGTCCCATCTCCTTGTACGCCAGGCCGAGATCGTAGTGACCCGCCGGGTCGTCGACCGGGAGGTTCTCCGACACCTTCGCGCGGAACTGCTGCAGGATCTCCGCGAGGTCGGCGTAGTCGTCCCCGCTCGGCGGCTCCGGCTGCACCACGTACCGCGTCGTCTCCGGCCCGCTCTCCTCCCGCAGCAGGCTCCCCAGGTCGACGAAGGCGTCCGGCGCTTCTTCGCGGGTCAGCGCGGCCGCCGCCTCGGAGTTGCCCGGGTCCAGCTCGACGACGTGCCTGAAGATTGCCTGCGCCTTGCCGATCTCGCCCTGCCGGCGCAGCAGGTTCGCCATCGCGACCAGCGCCGGAACCAGCCGCGACCTGTCGTCAAGTGCGGCGGCGTACTCGACCCGCCGCTGGTGCGACGCGTGGTCGTCCGCGTCGATCTCGACCAGCCACTCGAGCGCTTCCAGCGCACGGCTCCGCTCGCCCGCCGCGTCCAGCTCCGCGTGCAGCCGCTCGAGCGACTCCCGCACCTCGCTGCCGCGTCCCCGCGCGATCAGCTCCACCACCTCCGAGAAGACCGAGTCTTCCGGGGCGACGTCGGCTCCGGCGGCGGTCGCGGACTCCCGGATCTCGATCCACGCCTCCTCCGCTTCCTCCTCCGCGACGGCGCCGCCGTCGACCTCCGCCGTGGCCTCCGCCTCCGCCACTGCCGGCGCCGCCCAGCCGGCCTCGAACGGCTCCGCCTCCGCGGCTTCGAACGGCTCCGCCTCCGCGGCCTCGATCGGCTCCGCCTCCGCGGCGTCGATGTCGGCCGCGTCCTCCCGCTCGAACGCCTCGACCTCCGACCGCTCGATCAATGCGGCCGCATCCGCCAACTCGGCGGATACGGCCTCGTCGAGGAGGGGCAGCGGCTCCGCCACATCCTCCTCCTCGGGCGGTGCGCCGAGACCCGCCGCTTCCGCGGTTCCTTCCAGCAGCGGCAGCGGAGTCACGTCTTCCGGCGGAGCTTCCGCCTCGAGTCCCGCGGCGGCGGCGGCATCCACCACGTCCAGGTCCGGCGGAAGCGGTTCTGCGCCGACGTCGCCGGCCAGCGACTCGCTCGCCCACGCCGGCTCGGCCGGCTCCAGGAGATCGCCTTCCGACACCTCGCCACCGGTCCGCCAGGCGCCGGCCGACTCCTCCGCTCCGGCCATGGCGCCCTCGTCGGCGGCCACGGCTTCTTCTTCGCCGTCCGGCGGCTGCGCGGCCTGCGCCTCCGCCTCGACCGCCTGCGGCCGTGGCGGCAGAGCGGGGAGATCCTCGTCGCCGACGAGACCGGCGAGCCGCTCGCGCGCGGCGGCCGCGGCGGCGATGTCGCCTGCATCGACGTGGAGGTCGAAGGCGCGCCGCAACTGGAGCACCGCTTCGGAGGCGCGGTCGTGGGCTACGAGGCGCTCTGCGAGAGCTTCGCGCACCGCGGCGTCGTCGGTGCGGTCGGCGAACTCCTCGAGGGCGGAGAACGCTTCATCGATCTCGCCGGCGCGCAGCGAAACCTCGGCGAATTCCAGGAGCCAGCGGCGCGCATCGGTGAGGAACCCCTGCGCGGCACAGTAGCCGGCGAGCTTCTTGAGCAGAGAGGCGCGCGAGGCGGTGTAGCGGAGCGCCTTGTTGCACAGGGCGATGGCGCTGTTGAAGAGCCCCGCCGCGGCGTAGTGTTCGGCGGCCTCCTCGTAGTAGCCCACCGCCTCGCCCGGCTTGCCCAGCCGGAGGTAGAGGTCGCCGATGCGGTTGAAGAGCGGCAGCTCCGCCTCGCCGGGCCCTTCCCCCTCGACGTCCGCAAGCGCCTGCCGGTACATCTCGATCGCGCGATCCCACTCCTCGCGCTGCTCGTGGCGCCGCGCCTCCTCCTTGAGCTTCGTCGTCGCGCTCATGCTCCGTCCTGCCTCCGGCCGTCGTCGTATCGAGCGAGATGCTCGGCCAGCCGCGTCGAGAGCAGTCGTCGCGGCGTGGCGCCTTCGAGCCGCAGACGCTCCGCCGCCGCCGTGACCACCAGCTCGTCCGGGATCATGCCGATCACCTCCGTCTTCCGGATTCCGCCCCCGGCTTCGGCCACGCGGCGCTCGATGCGGAGGAAGACCTCCAGCGGCGATACCGCGGACGGGTCCTCCAGGTTCATCGAGAGCTGCACCGCGCGCTGCTCCGGCAGCTCGAAGGCCAGCGCCCGCAGGCCCGGGAAGCCGCCTCCCCTCTCGCGCACCTCGCGCGCGATCCGCCGCGCGGCGTCGACGGTGACGCCGTCGAGCCACACGTTCCACGCCAGCAGGATGGCCCGCGCGCCGACGCAGGTCGCGCCGGCCGTCGGGTGGGCGCCCGGATGCCGCCAATCCGTCGGCAGCAGGTCGGGCGCGCGGCGCTCCGGCCAGCCCACGGCCAGAGTCTCGAAGCCGCCGCGGCGCAGCTCGGCGAGCTGGCGGCCGGGTGGCGTCGACGCGGCGCCGTAGAAGTAGACCGGTATGCCGAGTTCGGCGGCGAGCCGCTCGCCGAGGCGGCGCGCGACGCGTGTCGCCTCGGCCGGCTCGGTCCCGGCCAGCGCGACGATCGGCAGCACGTCGAGCGCGCCGATGCGCGGGTGCACGCCCCGGTGCCCCCGCATGTCGATGCGGTCCCGCGCCACCCGCGCGGCGGCGAACGCGGCCGCCTCGACGACCACAGGCGATCCGACGAGCGTGACGACGGAGCGGTTGTGGTCGGGATCGAGCGACCAGTCGAGGACGTCGGCGCCCGCGACCCGCGCGGCCTCGACGATCGCTTCGACCACGTCGCGGTTCCGGCCCTCGGAGAAGTTCGGGACCGCCTCCAGCACTTGGGGGGGCATCGATCCGGAAGATACGGGCGAGTATGCGGGCTCACAAGCTCCGGCGCGGGCTCATCGCGACGCCGCGCCGAGGTCCTCCACGAGCCGGCCACGCTTCCACACCGAACGCACCAGATTGGTGCCGTACCGATAGGGGATCTCCCGCGCCTCGTCGACGTCCCACACCACGAGGTCGGCGGGCGCACCGGCGACGAGCATGCCGTGGCCATCCGGCAGCCGGAGAGCGCGCGCGCCCCCGGCCGTCGCGGCGTGCAGCGCTTCGAGCGGGTCGAGCCGCATCTGCGAGCACGCCATCGTCATGACGAGCTGCAGGTTCGGGCTCGGCGAGGAGCCGGGGTTGAAGTCGCTGGCGAGCGCCACCGTGGCGCCTGCATCGAGCAGGCGGCGCGCCGGCGCGTACTCCCTGCGCCCGAGGAAGAAGAGCGTCGCCGGCAGGAGCGTCGCCACCGTCCCGTGCTGCGCCAGGGCGCGGATGCCGGCGTCGCTGATGCTCCCCAGGTGGTCGGCCGACGCCGCGCCAAGCTCCGCCGCGAGCTCCGCGCCGCCGGATCCCTCCAGCTCGTCCGCGTGCAGCTTGGGGACCAGGCCGTGCGCCAGGCCGGCCTCCAGGATCCGCCGCGCCTGCGCCGCCGTGAACACGCCCGGCTCCATGAAAACGTCGCAGAAGACCGCCAGCCGCTCCTGCGCCACCGCGGGGATCATCTCCTCGACGACGACGTCCACGTAGCGCGCCCGGCGAGTCCGGTACTCCGGCGGAAATTCGTGCGCGCCGAGGAACGTGGGCACCACCTCGAGCGGCCCCTCGCCCCCGAGCCGGCGCGTGGCGCGCAGCATCTTCAGCTCGTCCTCCGTCCGCAGGCCGTAGCCGCTCTTCACCTCGGCGGTGGTCGTTCCGTGGCGCAGCATCGTCGCGAGCCGGGCGCGCGCGAGCTCGACCAGGTCGTCCTCGCTGCGCGCCCGCACGTCCTGCACGGATGCGTTGATGCCCCCGCCGCGCCGCGCAATCTCCATGTACGGCACGCCGCGGCAGCGCTCGCCGTACTCCGCCGCGCGCCAGCGGCCGAAGACCGCGTGCGTGTGCGAATCGACGAGGCCGGGAGTGAGCACGCCGCCGCCGAGGTCGACGCGCTCCGCCGCCGGATAGGTCCCGGCGAGGTGCGCCGTCGGCCCGACCGCAGCGATGCGGCCGTCCGCCACCGCGACGGCGGCATCCTCGAGCACGTGCGCCGCCGTCGCTCCCTCCGCTGTGAAGATCTGCCTTGCCCCCGCGAGGAGCCGGACGTGCGCGCTCACTCCGCGCCGCCCGCCTCGAGCGCGATCGCGGAGAACGCGCCGTCCCGGATCATCGACTCGATCTCGCCGATGTCGGCGCTCAGCGAGCGGTCGCGCTCCAGCGGCGCGACGCGCTCCCGCACCCGATCGCGCGCCCGATCGACACCCCGCCCCGGACGCAGCGGCCGCAGGAACTCGAGCGCCTGTGCGGCCGTCAGCAGTTCGATCGCGAGAACGCTCTCGAGGAGCCGCACCGCCGCGCGCGCCTTGAGCGCCGCCGCCATACCCATGGAGACGTGGTCCTCCTTGTTGGCGTCGGTCGGGATCGAGTCGACGCTCGCGGGCGCGGCGCGCAGCCGGATCTCGTTGACCAGCGCCGAGGCGGTGATCTGCGCCATCATCATGCCCGAGCTGACCCCCGGATCGGGGGTCAGGAACGCGGGCAGCATGGACAGCGCGGGGTCGACCAGCCGGGCGACCCGCCGCTCGCTGATGCTCGCCGCGTCCGCGCACGCGATGGCGAGCAGGTCGAGCGCCTGCGCGACCGGCTGGCCGTGGAAGTTGCCGCCGCTCAGGACATCGCCTTCTTCCGGGAAGATCAGCGGGTTGTCCGTGGCGCTGTTCGCCTCGATCCGGAGCACCTCCCGCACGAAGGCGAACGCCTGGCGCGCGGCGCCGTGCACCTGCGGCATGCAGCGCAGGGAATAGGCATCCTGGACGCGCGGGTCGCCGCGACGGTGGGACTCGCGTATCTGAGAGCCCGCGAGGAGAGCGCGCAGCCTCGCGGCGCTCGTCGCCTGACCCGGATGCGGCCGCACGCGCTGGATGCGCGCGTCGAACGGTGTGGGCGTTCCGCGCAACGCGTCGAGGCTCATCGCGCCCGCCACCTCGCACGTCTCGACGGCGCGCTCGGCGGCCAGGAGCGCCAGGATTCCCACGCCGGTCTGTGCCTGCGTCCCGTTGTTCAGCGCGAGGCCTTCCTTGGCGCGCAGCTCGAGCGGCTCCAGACCGGCGCGCCGCAGCGCCTCGGCGCCCGTCAGCCGCTCTCCCTCCAGCCACGCCTCGCCCTCCCCGATCAGCACCAGCGCCAGGTGCGAGAGCGGCGCGAGGTCGCCGGACGCGCCCACGCTGCCGAGCGACGGGATGACCGGGTGCACGCCGTGGTCGAGCAGCGCCGCGAGGAGCTCGATCACTTCCGGCCGCACGCCGGAGTGCCCCAGGGCCAGGACGTTCGCGCGCAACAGGACGACCGCCCGGGTCTCCGCCTCCGTCAGGGGCTCTCCGACCCCGGAGGCGTGGCTCCGGATCAGGTTCACCTGCAGCTCGCCGATCCGCTCCGGCGGGATCGACACCTCCGCGAGCGCGCCGAAGCCGGTCGTGATGCCGTAGACGACGTCGCCCGCCGCCACCGCGCGCTCGACCACCGCCCGCGCCGCTTCCACCCTCCGCCGGGCGGCCTCCGAAAGCCGGACGGTGCCCACCTCGCCGGACGCGACGCGTCCCACGTCGTCGAGGCTCAGTCCGTCGCCGTGCAGCTCCAGCACGTCGCTCATCGTCACCCGATGGGGGGCGCCGGCGCCGGCACCGGCTGGTTGTGCTGGTCGTAGTCCAGGTGCAGGTCGGGCAGGTTCGTCAGCTCCACGCGGAAGCGGAACTGGAAGTTGCCGTTCTGCGCCTTGACGAAGTCGAAGTTCGCCTGCCACTCGTGCAGGTCCCGCGTCAGCGACAGCAGGTGGTCGCTGAAACGGTGGTCCGTGATCGAGTAGCCGGTTCGCCAGCTCACGTTCCAGTTCTCGGTCGGCTGCAGGGTGACGTTGCCCTGGATCATCTGGTTCTCGAGGCCCTCGCCGATGCGCGGCCGCGTGAGGCTGTAGCTCAGGTTCGCGCGCCACTGCCCCACCGGACCGTGTCGAGTCCGACGCCTCGACTGCGTCCCCGCCGAGCCGATCAGCCCCAGCTCGTCCCGCGAGGTCGCCCCCAGCTCCCCGCCGTACGTCGCGCTGGTCGTGTCCCCGGCGTTCGTGGCCGCCTCGTTCACGCCCGGCCGCGGCTCGCGCTCACCGCCCCCCGAGAGCCCCAGCTTGCGGAACAGCCACGAATCGCTGCTGATCGAGAACGACGTCGTCAGGCTGCTCAGGTGCGGCGCGAACTCCCGCTTCGGCGTCTCGGGCGGCGGCGGGACGTCCGCTCCCGCCGGGCCGCCACCCGTCGTGCCGGTGTCCGTGCCGGTGCCGGTGCCGGTGTCCGTACCGGTGCCAGCGGTCGAGGCGTTGCGGAAGAGGTCGTGCGTCACGCTGAACGACAGACCGTGCAGGAGGTCGGAGCTGATCGTGTTCGTGAGCCGATCCGTGGCGAACCCCTGCCCCGTCTCGCGCGCGCTCACGAAGTCGTAGGCGAGCGCGCTCGTGGTGAGCGACAGCAGCGTCACCTTCTGCGCCTGGATCAGCCGGCGCGGCTCGCCGCCGAGCGACGCCGCCTCGAGCGAATCGGCGCCCAGCGAGTCGATGGCCGCGCCTCCGGCGGCTCCGGCGCCCGCCGCGCCGAGCGAGTCGGAACCTGGTTTCTCCTTGTATTTCGCCTCGAAGCTCTGGCGGAGCTGCAGTGTGATCGCGTTCGTCTCCTTCACCTGCGTCGCGCTGAAGACGGCGCGCTGCAGGTCGCTCACGGTGGGCGCGGGTGAGAAGGTGTAGCTGATGCTGGGAGAGATGCGGTGGCGAATCCGCGAGAACGGACCGAATCCCGGGAAGAAGCCGTAGACGTCCGTCTGCAGGGACGTGCCCACGTTGAGCCGCAGCGGCGCCGAGATGTAGCCGCCCCCGAGCGTATCCTGCCGCAGCAGGTCGCCGTTGACGCTGAGCTGCGGCGAGATCGTGCTCGTCCCGATCAGCCGCTGCTGAAAGGCGATCCCCGTCTGCCAGTGGATCCGATCTTCGCTGAAACGCGGCAGCGCCGCCTCCGCGACCGAATCCACGTTGAGCGTGTCGAGCACCTCCGGCTTCGACAACAGGAGGTTGCGTGTCCCGTTCACGCTCTGCGTCCACGACAGGTTGCCCAGCCGGAAGCTGGACTGCAGGCTCGCCGTCGTGTTCGCCGTGTTGCGGATCGAGGCTCCGAGGCGCGTCGCCAGGTCCTGGAAGTCCGTCCGCTGCATGTTCATGTTGGCGCTGCCCGAGATCGTCGCGTTGTTGTACCAGCGGGCGCGCGCCGTCGGCGCGGGGAAGAGTGTGATCGACGCGACGTTTACCGCCACGTTGGGGAGCGTCAGGTCCACTTTGTCCTGCGACAGGAACTGCTGCCGCTTTCCGCTCAGGCTCAGCGTGCCCCAGTCGAAGCGCCGCGTCACGCCCAGGTTCGAGTCGATCGAGCGCGTCAGCTCGCGCGGGTCGAACGTGTTCCGGCGAACGAAGTCCGCGGAGGACGCATAGCTCCCGGAGAGCTGCACGTTCGTCCGCTCGTTCGGCTGCCAGCTCGCCCGCGTCGCCAGCGTGAGATCCTGGCTCTGGCTGCGCCAGTAGCGCGTGAAGGTGAGGCCGCCATCGAGAAACTGGCGCAGCCAGCGGAAATCGAGCGAGCCGTTGAGCGCCGTCCAGTTGTTGGCGTACCACTCGCCGGTCACCTCCGCGCCGAGATGGTCGCTGACCGCCCAGTAGAAGCCGAGATTCGAGATCTTCCGGTTGTAGCCGCTGTTCGTGCGCGCCACGTCGTTGATGCTGAACGTGGGCATCAGCAAGCCGCTGTGCCGCCCCTGCTTCAGGCTCTGCACCATGAACGGCAGCCACATCACCGGGACGTCGGCGAAGTTGAGCGTGATGTCGCGCGCCACCAGCACGTCGTTGCGCACCACCTTCCACTCCTTCGCCGTGAAATGGTAGTGCGGCACCTCCAGGCTGCACGTCGTGAAATCGACGCCGCTGCCGTAGACGCGGTCGTTGCCGGCGGTGTACAGGTCGCCGTGCGCGTACCAGCTCGCTCCCTGTGTGATCTGCGTCCTCGCGCCCCGCGCCGCCCCCACCCGCCGCTCGACGTCGTAGCAGACCTGCTGGCTCTGCACCGGCTGCAGCCCGCTCTCGGCGCCACCTTGCATCACTGGCTTGCCGTAGCCGCAGATCGTCCGATTCAGTTGATCGTAGACGAGTAGCGAGTCGGCGGCGAGCTGCTGTTCCCCGCGCGACACCTGCGCGGGCCCCGCCAGCGCGATGCGGGCGCTGTCCGCGTTGTAGTGCGCCTGGGCTCCCGTGTAGGCCATCGCATCGTAGCCCTGCAGCGCGAGAAGCGCTCTCGTCACCGAATCGGCCGGCAGCGCCGGCAGGGAGGGCCGCGCCGAGTCGGAGGCGGTGCGCAGCGAGCGCACGCGAAGGGAGTCGACGCCCAGCGTGTCCGTGCCCAGCGTGTCCGCGGCGGCCGTGTCGCGATCCATCCGATGCAGCGCTTGCAGCACGCGCTCGCGCTGCTTCTCGCTCAGCGTCGGCTTCTGTTGTGCCGTGGCAGGCGCCGCCGCCGCGAGCGCGACCAGGCTGCACAGCAGCGCAGCCACCGCGGAGCGGCCCGGCCGCATCACGCCTCCACCAGCGTCTGGCGCTCGCCCGCGCGCCTGCGCCGCCGCTCGACCAGCACCGTCAGGCCGATGCTCAGCTCGTAGAGCAGGATCAGCGGCACCATGATGAAGACCGTGAGGACGATCATGTCGCCCGGCGTGATGATCGCCGCCACCACCGTGGAGAGCACGATCGCGAAGCGCCGCTGCCGCCTCAGCATGCGCGAGTCGACGAGTCCCACGACGGCGAGCACGAGGATGATCACCGGCAGCTCGAAGACGGCGCCGAAGGCGAGCAGCATCTTCATGACAAAGCCGAGGTAGGGGCCCGCGGTGATCATCGGCGAGAGGCTCTCGCGCTGGAATCCCATCATGAAGCGCAGCGTGGCCGGCAGGGCGGCGTAGTAGCCGAGCGCGACACCCCCGGCGAAGAGCACCAGACCCAGGTAGAACGCGGGAACGATCGCGCGGCGCTCGTCGCGCCGAAGTGCCGGCGCGAGGAAGGCCCACACCTGGTAGATCACGACCGGCGACGCGAGCAGCCCACCGACCGTGAGGCCGAGCTTGAGCGTGAGGAAGAAGGGATCCGCCGGGCTCAGGTAGCGCAGCTTGTCGCCGTCCAGATAGGGCAGGACCGGCAGGATCAGCAGGTGCAGCACGTCGAAGCGGGTCACCAGGGTGAAGCCCACCACGGCGCCCACGGCGAGCGCGATCAGGCTCCACAGCGCCCGCCACCGCAGCTCCTCGAGATGATCGAGGAACGGCATCTCGAAGCCATCGTTCACGCGCGACCGCAGCTTCATTCGACTTCCAGCGGCAGCTCCGCCTGGCTCGCGTTCAGCGCCGCGCGCGACCGCCGCGCCTTCAGCTCACGGACCTCGTCGAAGAACTGGTCGATGTCCTGGAAGTTGCGGTAGACGGAGGCGAAACGGACGTACGCGACGTGGTCCACCGCCTTCAGTCGCTCCATCACGTGCTCGCCGATCTCGCGGCTCTCGATCTCGTCACGGCCGAGGCCGTTGAGCGCGTCCTCGACGGCATCGACGAGCGCCTCGATCTCGGTGAGCGTGATCGGGCGCTTGACGCACGACAGCCGCACGGCGCGCACCAGCTTCTGGCGGTCATACGGCTCGATCGAGCCATCTCGCTTCTGCACCTGGAGCGGCCGCTCCTCCACGTACTCGTACGTCGTGAAGCGGCGCCCACAGCTCAGGCATTCACGCCGCCGGCGGACCGCACCCCCCTCCCGGCTGGTCCGGGTGTCCACGACCCGGTCTTCGGTCAGGTGACAGTAGGGGCAACGCAAGATCCCTCGTCGAGCGGCTCGCCGGATGTGCGCGGGCGGCCGCTAGCGGATGTGACGCAGCTCTTCGGCCGCCTGCTTCGCCGCGTCGGACTTCGGATAACCCGCGACCACACGACGGAAGTAGGCGCGCGCCTTCTGAATGTTCCCCTGCTCACGCGCGATCACGCCTGCGCGGTACAGCGCCGCCGGCGCCCGCTCGGAGTTCGGGAACATCTCGACCACGCGCTCCAGCTCGCGCATCGCCCGGTCGTAGTCCTTGTCGGCGTAGTACGTCTCGGCGAGTCCCACCTGCGCGTCCGGCGCGAGCGGACTGTCCTGGTGCTGCTGGACGATCTCCTCGAACGCCCGCCGGGCCGTGCCGGTCGCCCCTCGCTGCAGGTTGTCGCTGCCGATGCGGTAGAGCTGCTCCACCTCTCCGGCCGCTTCCGGCGTCGCCGCGCCGGAGTCCGGCGCCGGCGCGGTCAACCGGGTAAGCCGCTGCGTCATCTGGTCCTGCAGTTCCGACAGGCGGCGCTGACTCTGCCCCGTCAGCTCCTGGATCTGCAGGTGCTGCTGCTCGAGCTGCGCCAGCTCGTTGCCGAGGTCGCCGCGCAACCGCATGAGCAGGTCCGTGATGCCGCGAATGCTGTCGCCCAGCGCGCGGCTCTCCATGCGCAGCGCCGCCGCCGTCGAGTCCTGGTGGGCGCGCAACCGCACGATCTCGTCGCGCAGGTCGCGCACGTCCCGCTTCGTCGCGCAGCCGGCGAGCGGCGCGAGCGCGAGCAGCGCAAGCGCCGCCCGCGCGCGTGGCCGCGCGATGCGCGAGTCGATTCGATGAGCGCGCATCGTCGATCGCCTCCTCGTCAGTTGCCGGACGGCATCAGGCTCGACGCGCCCGCGATGATCTCGAACTCATCGCGCCGGTTCTGCCGCCACGCATCCTCGTCATGGCCCTGCGCGATCGGCCGTTCCTCGCCGAAGCTGACCGTCTCGAAGCGCGCGGCATCCAGGCCGTAGTTCGTCAGGTAGTCCTTCGCCGCGTTCGCCCGCCGCATGCCGAGCGCCAGGTTGTACTCGACCGAGCCGCGCTCGTCCGCGTTCCCGGCGATGCGCAGCTTGATCTCCGGGTGCGCGCGCAGAACGTCGATCTTCTGCGTCAGCGTCTGCTGCGCCGAAGACGTGATCGTCGACTCGTCGTAGTCGAAGTGAATCATCGCGGTCAGCGCCTCCCGCGCCGCCTCCGCCTTCGCGCGCGCCGCCTCCGCCGCACGGCGCCGAGCCTCTTCCTCCGCCGCGCGACGACGCGCATCCAGCTCCGCCTGCCCCGCCGAGTCGTTCTGCACCGTCTGCGGCGCCGGCGGCTCCGGCTTCTTCTTCGAGCACGCGCCGACCGCCACCGTGGCGAACAGCGCTCCGACGACCATCCTGCGAGCAACCATCGATCCTCCTCCTGACGCGGGAATTCGGCCGGCGGGCTGCGTCACCCGCCGAAGGTGAGATGCGAAGCCGTCATCAACTCCGGCGACCAGTCGGGCAACTCGAAGCGACCGCCGACGGCGAGGGGCCGCAGACGACCGGTCACGCTGTCGATGACGTAGAGGCCCCAGCGTCCGTCGCGCTGCCCGGAGAAGACGATATGCCGGCCGTCCGGGGCCCAGCTCGGGTCCTCGCTGACGCCGTCGTCGGTGATCTGCTGCACCGTCGCGCCCGGCTTCGACGCGTCCGCCACCATGATCTGGAGATTGCCCCGCGAGCGGCCGTGGAACGTCACCAGCGTCCCGATCGGCGACCAGTCGGGCGAAGTGTAGTAGCCGGGCTCCCCATAGACAAACGGCGACAGCAGCGTCGGCTCGCCGCCGGCGGCGGGCATCACGTAGATGTGCGGCTGACCCAGGCGGCTCGAGTTGAAGAGCAGACGGCTGCCGTCGGGCGAATAGGAGGGCGACAGGTCGTCGCGCCCGCCGTTCGTCAGCCGCTTCACGCAGCAATCCCGCGCCGCATCGAACGAGTAGACCCGGGCGCCCCCGGCGTCGTAGCGCGCGTAAGCAATGTGGCTGCCGTCGGGCGCGTAGACCGGCGTCATCAGCAGGCCCGCCGACTGCGTCACGACCGAGCTCTTCCCGTCGTCGAGCGAGAGCTCGAGGATCCGCGAGCGGGCGCCGTCGAACTCGGAATAGAGGATGCGCCGCCCCTCCGGGCCCCAGTTCGGCGAGAAGAGCATCGCCTTGCCCGTGGCGAGCCGCCGCAGGTTCTCGCCATCCGAATCGACGATCATGAGCTCGTCGGCGCCGCCGCTGCCGCCCTTGCGTCGGAAGACGATGCGCGAGGCGGCGTCGCCCGGCTGCCCCGTCGCCCAGCGCACGACCTCGTCGGCGGCGGCGTGGACCGACATGCGGAAATCCGCGTCGTCGGCCGCCGGCAGGGCGAAGCTCTGGATCTCCTTCACCTTGCCGTAGACGACGTCGTGCAGCGCGAGCCGAAGCGCGTAGCCCCGCGGCGACGGCTGTACCTGCGCCGTCACCAGGTACACCACGCCGAGGTCGTTCCACGCCTTGTAATCGACCGCGCCGGTGGCCAGGCCGGCGGGCGTCGCCGCCATCTCGAAGTGGTCGCTGTAGTCGAGGTCGCGCTGCAGGATGTCGTAGATGCGCGAGCCCACGTCCTGCGCCATCCCCTGCGCCTCGACCGGGCGCACCGCCACGCGCGGCCGGTACCCGGTCTGGTAGATGAAGCCGAGCTTCACTCCCGAGGGGATCTTGTTCTCCTGCGCCACAAGCGGCACCGCCAGCAACAGCGCCAGCACCGCACCGATCCTCAACCGCAGCATTCCGTTCCTTTCTGCTCGACCACGGGCCGTGCGAGGCCCGGCTTCTCCCGCGAAAACGCGCCCACCCCGCGTGTTCAGCGCGGCGTGTCGATATAGAAGCTGACGGGAAGTCGGTCTCCCTGGAACCCCTTCGGGAGCGGACCGAACGCCCCCCGCTTCCCCGCCACTTCCACCGCGCCCAGCGCCTGATAGTCGTACTCCCGGTTCCCGGAGCTCGTCCCGATCCGGATGTCGCTCACCGAGCCGTCGCGGTGGATCACGAAGTACACCTCCGTCCGCAGGCCCGCCGCCCCCTCCCACCGGAAGTACCGCCGCACCTGCACGATGATGTTCTCCAGGTACCCCGGGTAGGCAAACTCCTCGCCCTCCAGCTTCACGTTCAGGTCCTCGCCACCCGCGCTGTGCGCGTCCGGCCGCGGCCCCGTCGTCTCGTGCGGCTTCTCATCCTTCGCGCTCGCCTTCGGCGCCGCCGCCTTCTTCTCCGGCTGCGGCTTCGGCTTCGGCGGCGCGGGCACCGCCTTCGTCGCTTTCTTCTCCGGCTCCGGCTTCGGCTTCTCCGGCTCCGGCTCCGGCTTCTCCGGCTTCGCCTCCGGCGCGGCCGCCGCCGGCGCCGTCGGCCCGCGCTGTCGCGGGGGCGGCGAGTAGATGCTGACGCGGTAGACGCGCATCGGCGGCGACGCCGGCCGCGCCTGCGCGCTCGCGACCAGGCCCGCGGCGACGACGACGTGCAGTGCGATCGAGGCGAAGACCGCCCCGCGACCGGGACCGCCGGACGTGCTCACCGGTGCTCCAGCTCCGGGTCCGCGACCAGCCCGACCTCCGTCACGTCGAGCTGCTTCATCACCCCGATCACGCGCAGCACGTCGCCGTACGGCACCCGCGCGTCTCCCTTCACGTACGCGCTCTTCACGCTCTTGCGACGCACGTAGTCCGGGAAGAGGCGGCGGAAGTCATCGATCGACGTCGTCGGGACGTCGCCGATGTAGATGCTGCCGTCCTGGCGGACCGTCACGATCACCCCCTCCGACGAGGTGATCGGCGCCGCCGGCGCCTTCGGCAGCTGCACCTCCACGCCGCCCTGCAGGATCGGCGCGGTGATGATGAAGATGACGAGCAGCGTGAACGCGACGTCGACGAGGCTCGTCACGTTCACGTCCGCCGAGAGCGGAAGCCCGCGCTTGCGGCGCGCCATCAGCGGCCCCCGCCCGCCGCGGCCCTCACAGCCGCCCCTCGCGTGCCAGGGTGCCGATGAACTCGCTCGCGAAGCCCTCCAGCTCGCCGCTGAAGAAGTTGAGTCGGCTGACGAAGTAGTTGTACCCGATCACCGCCGGAATGGCGACGGTCAGGCCCGCTACCGTCGTGACCAGCGCCTCGGCGACCCCGGGAGCGACGGCGCTGATGTTGGCGCTTCCCGTCGCGCTGATGCCGATGAACGCCTCCATCACGCCGATCACCGTGCCGAGCAGGCCGAGCAGCGGTGAGACCGTCCCGATCACGGCGAGCCAGGCGACGCCGCCGGACAGCGCGTCGTGCTCCTCCGACTGCTCCTTCTCCAGCACCAGCCGCAGCGCCTGCAACTGCGCCTCCGAGAGCCCCGCCGTCGGCGCCGCCTGCTCGCGCAGCGCGCCCGGCCGCAGCTCGCTGAAGAAGTTGATGCCGCGGCGGAAGACGCGGCTATAGGCGGAGTCCCGCAGCGCGACGACGGTGCGGTAGACGTCCTCGAGCCGCTGCGAGCGCTCGAGCGCGCCGAGGAACTCGACCCCCTGCCGCTTCAGCCGCCGGAACTGCGCGAGCTTCCAGAAGATGATGATCCAGCTCGCGAGGGAGAAGAACGCCAGCACCCCGATGATGATCTGTGTCGAGAGGCCGCCGCTGAGGATCATCTGCACCGCGCTCGGCCTCACCCCCTGCCCCGCCTGGACCGCCGCCACCGGATTCACGTCGCCGCCCCCCGCTCCGCAATGAAGTCGTACGTCCGCCGCAGCCCCGCCTCGAGCGAGGTCGCCGGCGCCCAGCCCAGACCGGTCAGTTTCGTCACGTCCAGAGAAGAGCGCCGCAACTCGCCCTTCCGTTCCGGCGCCGTCCGCAGCGGCACCCGCCGCCCCGCCACCGCCATCAGCGCCTCCGCCAGCTCCAGCACGCTCGTCTCGCGACCCGTCCCCACGTTGTACGCGGCCGCGTCGATCCCCGCCTCCTCGCCCGTTGCGGCGTCCGTGAGCGCGAGGTTCGCCGCGACGACGTCGCCCACGTAGACGTAGTCCCGCGTCTGCGTGCCGTCGCCGTAGACGACGAGCGGCTCGCCGGCCAGCAGCCGCTGGCTGAAGATCGCGACCACGCCCGCCTCGCCGTGCGGGTCCTGTCGCGGCCCGAACACGTTGGAGTAGCGCAGCGCCACGCTCCGCAGCCCGTGCACCCGGCGGTAGTAGTGGAGGTAGTGCTCCGCGGCCAGCTTCGCGACACCGTACGGCGAGAGCGGCGCCTTCGCGGCGGTCTCCGGCGTCGGCGTCGCCTCCGGCTCGCCGTACACGACGCCGCCCGACGACACGAAGACGAGGCGCCCCACGCGGTGCCGGCGGGCGCATTCGAGCACGTTCAGCAGCCCGTCGACGTTCGTCGCCGCGTCGGCCCGCGGGTCGGCGACCGAGCGCCGCACGTCGATCTGCGCCGCGTGGTGGTTGACGACGTCGAAGCCGCCCACGTCCCCGAACAGCTCCTCGAGCGCCGCGTCGCCGATCTCCATACGCACGAACTCGGCCCCCGCCGGCACGTTCTCGCGCCGACCGGAGGAGAGGTCGTCGACGATCCACACGGCGTCGCCACGCGAGAGGTAGGCATCGGCGACGTGGCTCCCGATGAAGCCGGCGCCTCCCGTGACCAGCACCCGTCTAGCGGCCATCCGCCCCCGTCTGCGTGGCCGCCTCCGGTACGATCGGCTCTTCCTGCGACCCCGCCACCTCGCCGCCCTCTTCCGCCTCGCCGCTCTCCGGCGCTCCGCCGTCCGCCGCCGCGCCGGCCGCCTGCAGCTCGAACAGGTAGCGCGCCGCGTCCAGCACCGACACGCCGCGGCCGTTGCTCGCCGCCTCGCGCAACTTCACGGTGGGCGCGTGCAGCACCTTGTTCAGGAGCTGCCGGGTGAGCACATCGACCGCTTCCCGGTCCTTCTCGGAGAGGTGCGGCAGCTTCGCCAGCGCACGCTCAACCTCGCTTCGCCGCACCGCCTCGACGCTGCCGCGCAGCGCCTGGATCACCGGCACGACCGCCAACGAGGCACGCCATGAGACGAACTCCTCGACCGCGGCCGCGACGATCGCCTCCGACGCAGCGATCTCCGACTGCCGCCGCTCGAGGTTCGACGTGACGATGTGCTGCAGATCGTCAATGTCGTAGAGGAAGACGTTGTCGATGTCGCCGACCGCGGGATCGACGTCGCGGGGCAGCGCCATGTCGATGATGAAGAGCGGCCGCAGCGGACCGTTCGGAAGCGCGCGCAGCACCACCTCGCGCGTCAGCACCGGCGCCGGCGAGGCGGTGGCGGTGGCGATGATGTCGACGGAGGCGAGCACCGACCCCAGCTCCTCCATCCCGACCGCCGTGCCGCCGACCCGCGCCGCCACCTCCGCGGCGCGCGATTCGGTGCGGTTCGCCACGATCATCCCCTTCACGCCCTCGCCGCGCAGGCACTCCAGCGTCAGCTCGCTCATCTCGCCCGCGCCGAGAACCATGGCGCGCCGTCCGCGCAGTGGGCCGAAGATCTTGCGCGCGAGCTCGACGGCGGCAGACGGCACGGACGCGGCGCCGGTCCCGAGGGCGGTCTCGCTGCGGACGCGGCCGCCCACCGCGAGCGCGCTCTGGAAGAGGCGGGACAGCACCGGCCCGACGACCTGCGGCTCCCCCACCTCCGCGGCCTGCTCGTACGCGTCGCGGACCTGCCCCTGGATCTGCGCCTCGCCCAGGATCATCGAGTCCAGGCTCGACGCGACGCGGAAGAGGTGTCGCGCCGCGTCCCGGTCCAGCCGGCAGTAGAAGTGGCCCGACGCTTCAGCCGCGTTCATTCCCGCACCCGCCGCCAGCGGTGGAATCGCGATTTCGCGCGGATCGGCCGAGCCCGGCAGCAGCAGATAGAACTCCGTCCGGTTGCACGTGGTCAGCAGGACGGCCTCGCGCGCCCCCGCCACCGTCGTCGCCTCGATCAGGATGCGACGCGTCTCCGATGGCGTGCGCGCGAAGCGCTCGCGCACCTCGATCGGGGCGGTGTGGTGGCTGATCCCCACCACCGCCAGCGTGAGCGGGCTCGCCGGGCTAGAAGAAGAGCCGGCCATCCGCCACCGAAAGACGAAGCACGAGATAGGCCACGACGACGACGACGAAGCCGAGCACGCTCGCGACCGCGCCGCGCCGCGTCCGCTTCGCGTCGCCGTAGCGCGCGGCGATGGCGACGACGAAGACGAGCCACGTCAGCACGCTCCACACGATCTTGGGGTCGGTCGCCGCGATCGAGTGCCGGAAGCGCACCGTCCACGCCCACCCGAGCGCGAGGCCGAGCGACAGTGTGGGGAAGCCGACGAGCAGCGCGCGTCGGCCGAGGCGGTCGAGCGTCTCCAGCGACGGCAGGAAACGGAACCAGCGGCCGAAGTTCTTCGCCTTCAGCTCGTGGAACTGGATCAAGTAGAGCAGGCCGGCGGCGAACGCGACCGCCAGCGAGGCGTTGCCGACGAACGCGAGCATCACGTGCGCCGTGAACCACACTCCGCGGAACGCGAGCGGCTCGCGCGCCGGCACGATTCCGAGCACCACCGCGATCCCCAGCACCACCGCCGCGAGCGGCGCCAGCACCAGGCCGACCGGCCGCACCTCGTCGCGCGCCGCCGCCGCCGGCACGAGGAAGACGCCCACCAGGAAGGCGAACGTCGACAGCGACGGACCCAGACCCACCAGCGGCGGCTCGCCGAAGTGCTGGGTGAAGACGGCCAGCGCCGCCGCGTGCACCACCACCGCGCCCACCACCAGCACGGCGCCGAGCCGCGGCGAGCCGCTCCGGCCACCCGCCAGCGACGCGATCAGCACGCCCGCGGCCCCGGCGTAGAGCACCAGCGCGACCCCATGCAGCAGCGTGACCATCGTCGTCACCGGATCCTTCGAACGATGCGTACGGGCAGGCCGGGGCGCAGCGACGCCTCCGACACCGCGATTACCCGCGCCGTCGCCCCGCGGTCCGTCACGCGCACCACGCGCAGCCGCGCCAGCTCCGCCAGCGGCGCGGCGCCATCGCCGCGCTGCGCCGGCGCTTCGTAGACCGCCAGCTCGTCGCCCACCGACACCCCCGCCGCGCCGCCGAGATCGACGAACGCGTCGTCGCCCAGCCGCTGCACCGGGTGCGACTCCTCGAAGCCGAGGATCGTCCCCGTTGCGCCCTCCGCGACCGGCTCCGTCTCCGTCGCCGAGAGGTCCGGCAGAGCAGGCGGCACGAGCGCCACGTCGGCCTCACCGACCGCGCGGTACTGCTGCTCGACCGTGGCGGTCAGCGTCTCGCCCCCGGCGTCGGTGACCCGCAGCAGCGCGCTCGGCGACCACGCGCGCCCATCGTCCCCCACCCGGCCGTCGATGCGCACCAGCAGCAGTGTGTCCCCCGCCGCCGGCCGTGCCGCGCCCGCGTACGTCAGGTAGATCGCGTCGTGCGGGTGCACCGTCGTCGTCGTCCCGAGCGTCGTCACCTGCGGCGCCCCCACCACACCGCCGTACCGCGCCACCACCCCCACCGCCTCCCGCCCCGCCACCCACGGCGCGGAACGGTACTCGGCGGCGGTCACCAGCGGCCGCGACCGCGCCGCTTCCGGTACCGCCTCGGAAACGGGGCGCGGATAGAAGCGCGTGCGGCGCGATGCCGCGGCCGCGCCCACGGGCTTCGAAGCCCGCGGCGCTCCGGGTACCGTCCGCTCGGGACGGCGCGCGCCGGGCGTCGGCGGCCCCGGCCCCTCCGCAGGCGCCGCCCGCCCCGCCTGCGCGGGCCGTTCGCCGCCGCGCGCGGGGATCACCAGCCGCTGCCCCGGACGGATGCGGTCGGGCGCGGCGAGGAGCGCCCGGTTCGCGTCGAAGAGGAGGGGCCAGGCGTGCGGGTCGTGCAGGTAGCGCGCGGCGATCTCCCACAGCGTCTCGCCCGGCTGCACGACGTGCTCGGTCGGGGTCTGCCCGGACGCCTCGCCACCCGCCGCCGCCGCGGCCGCCGGAGCCGTGTGCACCACGATGCGCCCGCGGGGGGGGCGCCGTGCGCTGTCGGCGGCGGCGCCCGCGCTGTCGCGCTTCTGGATCGGCCGCACGCCGTGGGCCGTGTCCGGCACGCCCCGGATCGGCCGCACGCCGCGCACCGTGTCCGGCACGCCGCCGATCGGCGGCACTCCGTGCACGGTGTCGGGGGCGGGACGGACCGGCTGCTGGGCGCGCGCCGCCGCTGCGCACGCGAGGAGGGTGGAGGCGAGCACCGCCACCGCAAACCGCCGACGCCGACCGCGAAGCGGCACGCTCACTCTGCTCCGGCGGCGGGGGGCCACGCCGCCCATGGCTGGAAGGGCTCCGCCTCGACCGCCTCGGCCGCCGCGGCGCCGAACGGAATGAGCTGCGCCGCGACCACCTCCGTCACGTGATGACGGCGGCCGGACCGGTCCTCCCAGCTGCGGTAGTCGAGCGACCCCTCGACGAAGACGCGCTCGCCCTTCCGGACCCGACGGCCCGCCTGCTCCGCGAGCGCGTCCCACGCGACGACGCGGTGCCACTCCGTGCGCTCCGGCACGCCGCCGCCCGCGCCGCTCCGGCGGTGCGCCGTGGCGAGCGGGAAGGTGGCGATGCGGCGGCCGGAGGCGGTGGTCCGCACGTCCGGGTCCGCACCGGCGTTGCCGATCAACACGACGAGGTTGAGGCCGAAGGTCATCAGCCGCTCGTAAGAGGCGTAATTACACAAAGATACGTCTCGGCGGAAACGGATCAAGGCCCCGCGCTCCGCGCCATCTCGCGGGCCCAGTAGGTGATGATCATGTCCGCGCCCGCCCGCTTGATCGAGACGAGGGCTTCGCTCATGGCGCGCTCGAGGTCCAGCCAGCCGTTCGCCGCGGCCGCCGTGATCGCCGCGTACTCACCGGAGACGTGGTAGGCGCACAGCGGGTAGCCGGTCGCCTGCTTGACCCGCCAGATCAGGTCCAGGTTCACCAGCGCCGGCTTCACCATCAGCACGTCGGCGCCCTCCTCCACGTCCTGCGCCGCCTCGCGCAGCGCCTCCTCGGCGTTCGCCGGATCCATCTGGTAGCCACGCCGGTCGCCGAACTGCGGCGCGCTCTCCGCAGCGTCCCGAAACGGGCCGTAGAAGGCGGAGGCGAATTTCACTGCGTAGGAGAGGATCGCGACGTGGGCGAAGCCGGCGTCGTCGAGCGCGCCGCGAATCGCGGCCACGCGGCCGTCCATCATGTCGCTCGGCGCCACGACATCGGCGCCCGCACGGGCGTGGCTCACCGCCTCGCGCGCGAGCAGCTCGAGCGTCTCGTCGTTGGCCACCTCGCCGTCGCGCACGACGCCGCAGTGGCCGTGGGAGGTGTATTCGCAGAGGCAGACGTCCGTGATCACGGCGAGATCGGGCGCTTCCTCACGGATCGCGCGGATGGCGCGCTGCACGACGCCCTCGTCGTCCCACGCTTCGCTGCCGCGCTCGTCCTTCTCCTGCGGGATCCCGAAGAGCAGCACGGCGGGGACGCCGGCGTCACGCGCCTCCACGGCGTCGCGCACCAGCTCGTCGACCGACGTCTGATGCACGCCCGGCATGGAGGCCACCGCCCGGCGCACGCCGCTGCCGGGTACCGCGAAGAGGGGCAGGATCAGATCGTCGGGCGCGACGCGGGTCTCGCGAACGAGGCGCCGCAGCGCGTCCGTGCGCCGCAGCCGGCGCGGCCGGTATTCGGGAAAACGGGGCATCGTCGCAATCCGGTTGTCGCGTCCCTCGCCGGCTCACCCGTCGAGGCGGCGCCTCAGGACGAGCGCGTCCTCGAGCGGGAACGCGTAGTAGTTGCGCCGCACGCCGACCTGCTCGAAGCCGTGCGCCGTGTAGAGCCTTCGCGCCACTTGGTTCGAGACGCGCACCTCGAGGAAGAGCGCCTTCAGTCCGCGGGCAAGGCCTCTCTCGAACGCCTGCTGCAGCAGCCGCTGGGCAACGCCCCGGCCCCGCCACCTCGGCGCCACGGCGATCGTGCCCAGCTCGCCTTCATCGAGCACGCTCCAGAAGCCCATGTACCCCACGACACCGTCCACGGACGACTCCGCCACCCACAGCTCGGCGTCCTCGCGCAGCAGCAGGTTCCGGTACGTGATGCTGCTCCACGGCATCGTGAAGGCCACGTGTTCGATCTGCAGCACGCGGTCGATGTCGCCGCTCCGCATGCGCCGCACCGCGACCGGATGGACCACGCCGGCCTCTCGCCGCCGCTCTCCGCCCGAGCCGGTCGCCTCGTCGGCAAACTTCCTGGCCACGCACGCCTCCAGCGAGTTCAGCCCCGCACGCCGCGCACGGCGCCGGATCCGCGCAGGTAGCTCGGCTCCCACGCCGCCGCCTCCTCCACGCGACCCGCCGCCGGCTCGATTGCGGCCAGCCAGAGCAGCGCGCCGGCACGGGGAAGCGAAAGGAACGGCGGCGCGACGACGCCGCCCTCCGCCTCGATCCGCTCGCGGTGGCGCAGTGCGCCCTCACCTACGAAGAGGGGCGCCGACGCCTCGCCCGCCGCGAGCACCCCTTCCGCGAGCACCGTCTCCAGGGGCACGGCCGCCGGCTCTCTCAGCCGCTCGACGCGCGACAGCCCGGGGAAGCGGTAGCAGGCAGCGTACACCTCGCCGCGGCGGGCGTCAAACAACGCCCAGACCGGCCGTTCGCCGCTGCCCAGCGCCGCCGCGAGGGACAGCAGAGAGGAGTACGCGTAGAGCGGGATCCCCAGCGCCCGGACGAACCCCTTCGCCGTCGCGGCGGCGATCCGCACGCCGGTGAAGGAGCCCGGGCCGGCGGCCACCACGACGCCGCCGAGATCGCCGGGCGCCAGGCCGAGCGAGCGCAGCGCGAAGTCGATCGACGGCAGCAGGGATTCCGCCTGCCGCGCGCGCACCCCCACCGCCACCTCGACGCGCGGCCGCCCCGCTTCCCCGACCGCGACGCTTCCCGTGGGCGTGGAGGTGTCGAGCGCGAGCAGCATCGTCATCGCCGCGGCGCGTCCCACACCCCGCCGGGCAGCGGGATGGGCGGCGCGGCGCCGCGCCGCTCCAGGAGGACGCGCCGCACGGCGGAGCCGGGCGCCGGCGCCTCCAGCCGCACGTCCCAGCGGTCCGGCGGCAGCAGCGACTCCGCCCGCTCGGGCCACTCGACCAACACGATCTGCTTCCCTTCCCCGAGCTCCCGCCACCCCAGCTCCCACACCTCCTCCGGATCGTTCAGCCGGTACAGGTCGAGGTGGTGCACGCTCGCGCCGCCGCGCGCGTCGTAGGCGAAGACGAGGTTGAACGTGGGCGACGGCATCGAGCCGGAGACGCCCGCCCCGCGCGCGACCGCGCGCGCGAGCACCGACTTCCCCGCGCCCAGCTCGCCGCGCAGCGCCAGCACGAGCGGCGGCTCCGCGTGCGCGCCCACCGCTTCCCCCCAGGCCACCAGCGCCGGCTCCGTCAGCAGCGCCGGCCCGTCCGCGTCAGGCGCCACGCGTCCCTCCCGTGCGCGTGCGCGCGGGCGACGGCCGCGGCGCGGCCGCCGCGTCGCCGATGCGCGAGCCGCCGGCGGCGTCGCCGTCGCCGAGCCGCGACCGCACCTCGAGAAGCTGATCGCGCAGCACCGCGGCGCGCTCGAAATCGCGCGCCGCCGCCGCTTCCCGCATCTGCTGGTCGAGGATCTTCGCGTATTCCTCGAGATCGACCTCGTCGGCGTAGGTGGCCGGCGTCTCCGCCACGCGGCCGGGTCCGCCCGCGCGCTCGATGCGTGCGTCCGCGACGCGCGTCGTGAAGCCGATCTCCGCGATGCTCTTCTGGATCGTCCGCGGCTCGACGCCGTGCTCCACGTTGTAGGCACGCTGAACTTCGCGGCGGCGGTCCGTCTCGTCGATGCACTGCCGCATCGAGCGCGTGATCCGGTCTGCGTACATGATCGCCTTGCCGTGGACGTTGCGCGCCGCGCGGCCGATCGTCTGGATCAGCGAGCGGCCGTCGCGCAGGAACCCCTCCTTGTCCGCGTCGAGGATCGCGACGAGCGACACCTCGGGCAGATCCAGCCCCTCGCGCAGCAGATTGATCCCCACCAGCGCGTCGAAGCGGCCGAGGCGCAGGTCGCGGATGATCTCGACGCGCTCGATCGCGTCGATGTCGGAGTGCATGTAGCGAACGCGGATGCCGACCTGCTGAAAATACTCCGTCAGGTCCTCCGCCATTCGCTTCGTGAGCGTCGTGACGAGCACGCGCTCGCCGGCCTCCGCGCGCTGCCGGATCTCGGCCATCAGGTCGTCGACCTGGCCGCGCACCGGCCGCACCTCGATCTCGGGGTCGAGCAGGCCGGTCGGCCGAATGAGCTGCTCGACGACGACGCCGCCCGAGCGCGCCAGCTCGTAATCGCCCGGCGTCGCGCTGACGAACAGCGCGCGTGGCACCAGATCCTCCCACTCCTCGAAGCGGAGCGGCCGGTTGTCGAGCGCGCTCGGCAGGCGGAACCCGAAGTCGACCAGCGTCGTCTTGCGCGCGCGGTCGCCGTTGTACATCCCGCGGATCTGCGGCAGCGTCTGGTGCGATTCGTCGACGATGACGAGGAACTCCTCCGGGAAGTAGTCGAAGAGGCACGCCGGCCGCTCCCCCTCCGCTCGGCCGGTGAGGTGGCGCGAGTAGTTCTCGACGCCGGGACAGGTGCCGATCTGCAGCAGCATCTCGATGTCGAAGTTCGTACGCTGCTCCAGCCGCTGCGCTTCGAGCAGCTTCCCCGCCATCCGCAGCTCCGCCAGCCGGCCGCCGAGCTCGTCGCGGATCCGCCCCACCGCCCGCTCCACCGTCTCGCGCCCCGTCACGAAGTGCGTCGCCGGGTAGATCGCCGCCCGCTCCAGCCGCGCGATCGTCTCGCCGGTCAACGGATCGAAGCGGCTGATGCGGTCGATCTCGTCCCCCCACAGCTCGACCCGGATCGCCTGCTCCTCGTAGGCGGGATACACTTCCACCGTGTCGCCGCGCACGCGAAAGCTGCCCCGCACGAACTCGAAGTCGTTGCGGCCGTACTGGATGCGGACCAGCCCCTCGAGGATCTCGCGCCGCCCGATGCGCTGCCCCCGCTCCAGCATCAGCATCAACTTCCGGTACTCGCGTGGATCGCCCAGGCCGTAGATGCACGACACCGACGCCACCACGATCACGTCCTCGCGCTCCATCAGCGCCGAGGTCGCCCGCAGCCGCAGCCGCTCAATGTCCTCGTTGATCGACGAATCCTTCTCGATGTACGTGTCCGACGTCGGCACGTACGCTTCCGGCTGGTAGTAGTCGTAGTAGGAGATGAAGTACTCCACGGCGTTGGACGGGAAGAACCCCTTCAGCTCGCCGTAGAGCTGCGCCGCCAGCGTCTTGTTGTGGCTCATCACCAGCGCGGGCCGGCCGTACGCCGCGATCGCCGACGCCATCGTGACCGTCTTGCCGGAGCCGGTCACGCCCAGCAGCGTCTGGAAGCGGTCCCCGCGCCGGAGCGCCTCCGTCAGCTCCGCGACCGCCTGCGGCTGGTCGCCCTCTAGCGGAAACGGGAGTTGCAGGTCGTAGCTCGCCATGGTCGCCGTGGTACCCCGCAGCCCGCCGTACGGTCGCGCTACGCCCGCTCCGGCTGCGCCTCCCCCACGACCCCGGGCGCCGGCGCGGCGATCGCGCGACCAATGCTCTCGTACTCGAAGCCGAGCGCCTGCATCCGCCCCGGCGTGAAGAGGTTGCGACCGTCCAGCACGAGCGGCCGCCGCATCGACTCCCGCATCCGCTGGAAGTCCGGCCGGCGGTACGGCTGCCATTCGGTCAGGATCAGCAGCGCGTCCGCACCGCGCAGGCACGAATAGTTGCTCTCGCAGTACTCGACGCGGTCGCCGAAATGCTCGCGCGCCACCTCCAGCGCCTGTGGATCGTGCACGCGCACCACGGCGCCGCGCTCCAGCAGCCCCTCCACCACGACGAGCGCCGGCGCCTCCCGCATGTCGTCCGTCCCCGGCTTGAAGCTGAGCCCCCACACGCCGAAGCGGCGCCCGCCCAGATCCGCCCCGAAACGCGCCTCGACGCGGTCGAGAAGGAGGTGCTTCTGACGCTCGTTCACCCGCTCCACGCCCTCCAGGATCGACGCGTCGACGCCGCACTCCTTGAGGGTGCCGATCAGCGCCTTCACGTCCTTCGGGAAGCAGCTCCCGCCGTAGCCCACGCCGGCAAACAGGAACGCGTTTCCAATGCGCGCGTCCGTGCCGATCCCCTTGCGCACCATGTCAATGTCGGCGCCGACGGCGCCGCACAGACAGCCGATCATGTTCATGAACGAGATGCGCGTGGCGAGCATCGCGTTCGCCGCGTACTTCGTGATCTCGGCCGACGCGACGTCCATCACGATGATCGGATTGCCGGTGCGGAGGAACGGCGCATACAGCTCCTCGAGCACCTCCCGCGCGTGCTCCGAGTCGACGCCGATCACGACGCGGTCCGGCTTCATGAAGTCGTCGACCGCGTCCCCTTCCTTGAGGAACTCGGGGTTCGCACAAATGTGGACGGGGTGCGCAGTGCGCGCCTCGATCGCCTGACGCACCTTTGCCGCCGTCCCGACCGGGACGGTGCTCTTCGTGATGACGACCTTCTCGCCATCCATGTTGTCGCCGATCGTCGCCGCCACCGCAAGCACGTGCTGCAGGTCCGCCGTGCCGTCTTCGTGCGGCGGAGTCCCTACGGAGATGAAGACAATGTCGGACGCCCGCACCGCCTCGCCCACGTCCGTCGTGAAGCGGAGCCGCCCCTCCCCCAGATTGCGCCGTACGAGCGGCTCGAGCCCCGGCTCGTAGATCGGGATCTCGCCCCGCTGGAGGCACGCGATCTTCCCCCCGTCCACGTCGGCGCAGACCACGTCGTTGCCCGTCTCCGCCAGTCCGGCCCCAACGACGAGACCCACGTATCCGGTCCCGATCACCGCTACCCGCATCCGTAGCCTCGCCTCGTTTCGTGTACGGTGTCGCCCCGCTCGCCGCCGCCGGGTGCCGACGGCGCAGTCTAGCGGACCCGTCCCTGGCGCTCAAGCTCCGCGAAGCTCGTGTCCACGCGGTCCGTCGCCTCCTGTGCCTCCGACCCTTCGATCAGCTCGGCAAGCCCGGCGCCGAAGTCGCGGCGGGCGCGGAAGCCGCTTCCGGGCCTTGCCTCCGCTGCGGCCGAGGGCAAGGCATGTGCCGGGCGGCGTGCGGCGATCGCCGCCGCGCCGGCAGGAGACTTGCGCCGGCCGCGCACCGGCGGGATGTTTCCCCGGCATTCACCTCGACCCCTTCGGACGACGCCCCATGCGCGTGCTCATCACCGGTGCCGCCGGCTTCCTCGCCTCGCACCTCTGCGACCGCTTCCTCGCCGAGGACCACGACGTCGTCGGCATGGACAACTTCAGCACCGGCTCGCCGGACAACATCGCGCACCTGATCGGGAAGCCCGGCTTCGAGTTCGTCGAATACGACGTGACGAACTACGTCTACGTCGCCGGCCGCCTCGACGGCGTGCTCCATTTCGCGAGCCCCGCGAGCCCGGTCGACTACCTCGAGATGCCGATCCCCACGCTCAAGGTCGGCAGCCTCGGGACGCACAAGACCCTCGGCCTCGCCAAGGCGAAGCACGCACGCTACCTCCTCGCTTCGACCTCCGAGGTGTACGGCGACCCGAACGTCCATCCGCAGCGCGAGGACTACTGGGGCAACGTCAACCCGATCGGGCCCCGCGGCGTCTACGACGAGGCGAAGCGCTTCGCCGAGGCGATGACGATGGCGTACCGACGCTTCCACCGCATCGACACCCGCATCGCGCGCATCTTCAACACCTACGGGCCGCGCATGCGGCCGGGCGACGGCCGCGTCGTCTCGAACTTCATCGTGCAGGCGCTGCGCGGTGAGCCGCTCACCGTCTACGGCGACGGATCGCAGACGCGCTCCTTCTGCTACGTGGAGGACGAAGTCGAGGGACTCTACCGCCTGTTCGTGTCCGACAACCCGGGGCCGGTCAACATCGGCAACCCCGTCGAGTTCACCGTGCGGGAGCTCGCCGAGAAGGTGATCGCGCTGACCGGCAGCGCATCCTCCATCGAGGCCCGGCCGCTGCCCACCGACGACCCGAAGGTGCGCCGCCCCGACATCTCCCTGGCGCGGGAGGCGCTCGGCTGGGAGCCGGTGATCGGTCTCGAGGAAGGGCTCCGCCGCACCATCCCCTATTTCGAGAGGGTCGTGCGCGAGAAGAACGCCACCGCGAGGCCGTTGTAGGGCTGGGGCCGAGGTCGGGAACGCGCCGAGGCCGACGCCGGGGAGCGCCGCGCTCAGCCCGCGCCGTAGAAATCGCGCACCGCGCCCACCACCTCCTCCACGTGGGCCGTGCTCAATTCCGGATAGATCGGCAGACTGATCACCTCGCCGGCCGCCCGCTCGCTCTCCGGGAAGTCACCGGCGACGTAGCCGAGGCCGCGGAAGCACTCCTGCAGGTGGAGCGGCACCGGATAGTAGATCGAATTGCCGATGCCGCGTTCGTCGAGATGGCGCTTCAGCTCGTCGCGCCGCCGGGCCCGGATCGTGTACACGTTGCAGGCGTGCTCGTTGCCGTCGGCCGTCCGCGGCGTCTCGACCTCCGCGACGCCCTCGAAGGCCTCGTCGTACGCCGCCGCGACGCGCCGCCGCGCCTCGAGCCAGGCGTCGACGTGCGGCAGCTTGACCTCGAGCACCGCCGCCTGCAGCGCGTCGAGCCGCGAATTCGTGCCGACCATCTCGTGGTGGTACATCTGGCGCCCGCCGTGTACGCGCAGCTTGCGCACGCGCTCGGCGAGCGCATCGTCTCCGGACGTGACGAGGCCGGCGTCGCCGAAGGCGCCGAGGATCTTCGTGGGGAAGAAGGAGAAGCAGCCGACGTCGCCCACCACGCCGCCGACGCGCCACTCGCCGCCGATCCGCTGGCGGGCGCCGAGCGCCTGCGCGACGTCTTCTACGACCGCCAGGCCACGCCGCTCCGCCAGCTCCAGGATCGGCTGCATCGGCGCCATCTGGCCGTAGAGGTGGACCACGACCACGGCGCGGGTCCGCTCGCCCAGCGCCGCCTCGATGCGCTCCGCCGTGAGGTTGTAGCTCCCGGCATCAATGTCGGCGAACGCCGGCCGCAGCCCCGCGTTCCACACCGCACCGGCCGTGGCGAAGAAGGTGAAGGCGGGCACAACCACCTCGTCGCCCGGCTCGAGCCGCAGGGCGCGCAGCGCGAGCAGGAGCGCGTCCGTGCCGCTCGCGCAGCCTACGGCGTTGCGCGCCCCAATGCGGTCGGCGAACGCGCGCTCGAAGCGGTCGACGACGGGGCCGAGCACGAAGCGCTGGCTCGCGACGACGTCGCGCAGCGCCGCATCCAACGGCTCCCGCAACCGCGCGTACTGCGCCTGCAGGTCCAGCAGCGGGACGGCCATCGCTACGCCTCGAGGTCCGCTTCCGCGAAGTGCTCGCGCCGCACTACCGAGCTGACGCCTTTCACGCGGCGGATCGACTTCATCACCTTCTTGAGGTGGACCAGGTCCGGCACCTCGACCACGAACGCACCCGTCATTCCCCCCTCCTTCGAGCGGATGTCCGCCGAAGCGATGTTCGTCCCCGTGTCCGTGACCGCGGCCGCGATGTCGGAGAGGATGCCGCGCCGGTCGTTCCCCTCGACGACGAGGCGCACGAAGAAGCGGTCGCCGCTCTCCGCCTTCCACTCGATCTCGATGCGGCGCTCCGGATGCTGCGCCAGGTTCAACACGTTCGGACAATCAATGCGGTGGATCGAGATGCCACGCCCGCGCGTGATGTAGCCGATCACGTCGTCGCCGGGGACCGGCTGGCAGCACTGCGAGTAGCGCACCATCAGGTTCTCGACGCCCTGGATGCGCACGCCCTTGCCGGTGCCGCGGACGCGGTCCACGAGGCGCTCGAACGCCGACGGCGGGCGCGTCGGCGCGCGCGGCTCCTCCTCGCCCGGAAAGAGGCTCTTCAGCACCGCGTACGGTCCCGCGTCGCCGCGGCCGAGCGCGGCGTACAGGTGCTCCACCGTCGGCAGGCCGAGCGCATCCGCCGCCGCGAGCAGTGCCTCCTCGTCGCGACGCGGCTTGCGCGCCTTCTTCAGCTCGCGCTCCAGCAGCTCGCGCCCGAGCACCACGGACGACTCGAACTCCTCCTGCTTGATCCACTGCCGGATCTTCTGGCGCGCGCGGGCCGTCTTCACGAACGCGAGCCAGTCGCGCGACGGCCGCTGCCGCGCGTCCGTCACCACCTCGACCGTGTCGCCGTTCTTCAGCTCCCGCGCCAGCGGCGCGATGCGGCCGTTCACCTTCGCTCCCGAGCAGTGCAGGCCGACCTCCGTGTGCACAGCGAAGGCGAAGTCGATCGGCGTCGCCCCCTTCGGGAGCTGCTTCACGTCCCCCTTCGGCGTGAAGACGAAGATCTCGTCCTGGAAGAGGTCGATGCGGAGGAACTCCATGAACTCCTCCGGCTCGCGCGTCTCCTGCTGCCACTCCAGCACCTGCCGGAACCAGGAGAGCGTGTCGTCGACCTCGTTGACGCCGCCGCCGTCCCCGCGTGAGGGCGCCATCCCCTCCTTGTAGCGCCAGTGCGCCGCGATCCCGTACTCCGCCGTGCGGTGCATCTCGCGCGTGCGGATCTGGATCTCGTAGAGGCGACCGCCCGGCCCGAAGACCGTCGTGTGCAACGAGCGGTACATGTTGGACTTCGGTGTCGCGATGTAGTCGTGGAAGCGCTCCTGCAGCGGCGTCCAGCGGTTGTGGATGACACCCAGCGCGTGATAACAGTTCGACACCGAGTCGGTGATCACCCGGATCGCCATGAGGTCGTAGATCTCGTCGTACGGCCGCCCGCGCTGCACCATCTTGCGGTGGATCGACCACAGGTGCTTCGGCCGGCCGTAGACCTCGCACGGAATCGCCTCGGTCTTCAGCTCCGTCTCGAGCGGAACGCGCAGCGCCTCGATCTGCTCCTCGCGCTCGCGGCGCCGGTCAGCCACCTTCTTCGCCAGGTGGCGATATTCGTCCTGCTCGAGGTGCTTGAAGGCCAGGTCCTCCAGCTCCCACTTGATCTGCGCCATGCCCAGGCGGTGCGCCAGCGGACCGTAGATCTCGCGTGTCTCCATCGCGATGCGACGCCGCTTCTCCGGCCGCAGGTGGTCGAGCGTGCGCATGTTGTGCAGCCGGTCGGCGAGCTTGATCAAGATCACCCGCGCGTCCGTCGCCATCGACAGCAACAGCTTGCGGTAATTCTCGACCTGCTGCTCCGTCGTCGAGCGGAACTGGACCTTCGCGATCTTCGTCAGCCCATCGACGATGCGCGCGATCTGCTCACCGAACTCCGCGCGCACATCCTCGAGCGTCGCGTTCGTGTCCTCGACCACATCGTGGATCAGCCCCGCCGCCACCGAGTCCGTGTCCAGGTGCATCTCCACCAGCAGCGCCGCCACCTCGACGCAGTGGCCGATGTAGTCCTCCCCCGAAGCGCGCTTCTGCCCCGCGTGCGCGTCCCGGCTGAACGCGTACACGCGCGCGATCAGACCGACGTCCAGCCGGTCCGTCGACTTCTCCAGCGCCTCGCGCAGCCGCGGCGGCAGCGTCTCCAGCGCCTCGTTCCGGTTCTCGATCGTCGCCGTCGGGTTCATTCCCGTCCCGGAATCGGGTTGCGTCGCCTCGCCGTCGGGCGGACGGCCATCAGCAGAATACCGCCGGATCACCTCAAAGTTCTTTCACGGCGCAAGATAAACGCGCCCGTCGCGTAACTCCACGGTGCGGACGGTGGCGGCGGCGCCCGCTCGCGGCCGCTTCCTGCCGCGACCAGCCCCAACCCGCCATGGCGGTGCCCCCGCCGCCCACGCAGCTTGCCCTCGTGAGCGACTCCTTCTCCATCCGCGAATGGCCCCCCTCAGAGCGGCCACGCGAACGGCTGCGCAACGTCGGCTCTGCCGCCCTTTCGGCTCGCGAGCTGCTCGCCATCCTCGTCGGCAGCGGGGGCGGCGGCCACTCCGCCATCGACGTCGCCGGCGCGCTGCTCGGCCTCGCCGAAGGGTCGTTGCGACGGCTCGGCTCGCTGTCGCCGCCGGACCTCGAGCGTCTCGGCGGCGTGGGCCCGGCGATCGCCGCGCGCGTGGCCGCGGCCCTCGAGATGGGCCGCCGCATGGCGGGCGAGCCCCCCGCCGAACGGCCACGCATCCGCGGCCCCGCCGACGTGCACCTGCACTGCCGCGCCTCCATGCGCGACCTCACGCAGGAGGAGTTTCGCGTGCTGCTGCTCAACACGCAGCACGCGGTCGTGCGGGAGGTCACCGTCACGAGGGGCGTGCTCGACGCCTCCGTCGTGCACCCCCGCGAGGTCTTCCGCGCGGCGATCTCCGAGAGCGCCGCGGCCCTGATCCTCGTCCACAACCACCCCTCCGGAGACCCGACGCCCTCGGCCGAGGATCGCGAGGTCACCGAGCAGCTCGCGGCCGCCGGACGCATCGTCGGCATCCCTGTCCTCGACCACATCGTGATCGGCGACGGTCACTACGCCTCCTTCTCCGAGGCCGGCTGGCTGCAGGCATAGCGCGGAGGAGGCAACGGAGCGACGGCGACGACGGAGGGACGGCCTGTCACGGAGAACTGCTGGAGGGGCGGAGGGCACGGAGAGCGGCTGGACGTGGCCGAGGGCACGGAGAGCTCAGCCGCTCGTGGATCGTGGTGCGGGGCGGCGCGCGCACGGCCGCTCCTGGCGGTTCCGTACGCGCCGCCGCCTCGGGCGCCTCAGGCGGCCCCGTGGCACTTCTTGAACTTGAGCCCCGATCCGCAGGGGCAGGGGTCGTTGCGTCCGACGCGGTCCCATTCGTCGCTCGACACCGGCTTCGGCTTGCTCGCGCCGTCGCCGCGGTTCGTCCGCAGACGCGACACGTCGGTGGCGGACGGCTGGGGCACGGCGGCGGCGCCGGCGGGAACGCGCCGCGCGCCACGCATCATGCGGTCGACCACACCGGCGGGCGCCCTTTCTTCGCTCTCCGTCGCGGCTTCCGACGGGGGCGGGGCACCGGGCGCCTCCGAGCCGGAGGTCTCACTGGGACCGGAGAGGATCATGTGCTGCGGCGGGCGGCGCAGATGCGGCTCCGGCATGTCGATCTGGGCGCGGAAGACGAAGGAGGCGACCGACTTGCGGATGTCGTTCATCAGGTCCACGAACATCTCGTAGGCCTCCTGCTTGTACTCGATCAGCGGGTCCTTCTGCCCCCAGCCGCGGAATCCGATCGAGGCCTTGAGGTGGTCGAGGTCGTAGAGGTGGTCGCGCCACTTCTCGTCGATGACACCGAGCAGGATGAAGGAGAGCACGCGGTCGCGGTGCTCGCCGAAGCCCTTCAGCTTGCTGCGGAACGCGGCGCGCGCACGCTCGACCACCAGATCCTCGACGGCGGCGGGTGAGTCGAACGGGTGGTCCGTCGTGTTCTCCTTCGGCAGGTCCTCGACCACCATCAGGTACTCGAGCACGAGCCGGTTGCGTAGGCCGGCGAGGTCCCACTCCTCGGGGTGCGTGTCCTCGGAGGCGAACTCGGCGACCAGCGGCGTGATCGCGAGCTCGGTCATCTCGGCGATCTCGCCGACGAGGTCCTCACCGCCCTCGAGCGCGAAGAGGCGCAGGTCGTAGATCACCTCGCGCTGCTGGTTCATCACGTCGTCGTAGTCGAGCAGCCGCTTGCGGGACTCGAAGTTCTGCATCTCGACCCGCTTCTGCGCCCGTTCGATCGAGCGCGTCACCAGGGCGTGCGTGATGACCTCGCCCTCCTCCGCGCCCATCCGCTCCATGATGCCCGCGATCCGTTCGGTCCCGAACAGCCGCATCAGGTCGTCTTCGAGGGAGAGGAAGAACTGCGACTCGCCCGGGTCGCCCTGGCGGCCGGAGCGCCCCCGCAGCTGGCGATCGATGCGTCTGGATTCGTGCCGCTCGGAGCCGACGATGTGGAGGCCGCCCGCGTCGATCACGAAGTCGTCCGGCTTCCCCTCGACCTCGGCAGGCAGGCCGGGGTCCGGCGGCACCGGCAGGTCGGAGGCGTCGACGCCGTGCTCGCGCAGCCAGCCGATGGTGCGCGCGTCCTTCACACCCGGCCCGAGCTTGATGTCGGTGCCGCGGCCGGCCATGTTCGTCGCGATCGTGACCGCGCCCGGCTGCCCCGCCTGCGCCACGATCTGCGATTCCTGCTCGTGGTACTTGGCGTTCAGCACGCTGTGCGGGATGCCGCGCCGCTTCAGCATGCGCGAGAGCGTCTCCGAGACGTCGACGGACACCGTTCCGACGAGGATCGGGAGCTGCATCAGGTGCAGGCGCTCGATCTCGTCCAGGATCTTGTTGTACTTCTCGCGCTTCGTCTTGTAGATCAGGTCGTGGCGGTCGTCCCGGATCACCGGCCGGTTCGTCGGGATCACCATCACGTCCAGGTCGTAGATCTGGTGGAATTCGCTCTCCTCCGTCTCCGCCGTACCCGTCATGCCGGCGAGCTTGTCGTACATGCGGAAGTAGTTTTGGATCGTGATCGTGGCGAGCGTCTGCGTCTCGCCCTTCACGCTCACGCCCTCCTTCGCCTCGACGGCCTGGTGCAGCCCGTCCGACCAGCGCCGGCCCGCCATCTTGCGGCCGGTGAATTCGTCGACGATGACGACCTGACCCTCCTCGACGATGTACTGCTCGTCCTTGTTGAAGAGGGTGTACGCCTTGAGCAGCTGGTGGATCGCGTGGATCTTCTGGCTCTTCTCCGCGAACTCGCGCTCCAGCGCCTCGATCCGCTCCCGCTTCTCGTCGACCGACAGCTCCGGATCGTCCTGGATCCGGCCGACGTCGACCGACAGGTCCGGCACCACGAACGCGTCCGGTTCGTTCGGCGACAGCACCTCGAGCCCGTGATCCGAGAGGTGCGTGCTGTGCCCCTTCTCGTCCATCGCGAAGAGCAGCAGCTCGTCGACGTCCTGCAGCGCCTTGTCGCGCATGAACAGGGCCTCGGTCTGGTTCACCAGCTTCTGCAGGCCCGGATCGTCGGCGAACATCTTCAGCAGCTTCTTGTGCCTCGGCGCGCCTCGCTTCGCCGCCAGTAGCTTCTCGCCCGCCGCCGCCGAGTCGCCCGCTTCGATCTCCTTCTCCGCGTCCCCCACCAGCTCGTTCACGATGCGCGTCTGCCGCCGATGGAGGTCCGACACCAGCGCGTTGTAGCGGCGGTAGATGTCGGACTGCTCCTCTCCCACCGGACCGCTGATGATCAGCGGCGTCCGCGCCTCGTCGATCAGGATCGAGTCGACCTCGTCGATGATCGCGTAGTAGTGCCCACGCTGCACGCGCTGCTCGAGCGTGTGCACCATGTTGTCGCGCAGATAATCGAAGCCGAACTCGTTGTTCGTGCCGTACGTGATGTCCGCCGCGTATGCCTGCCGGCGCTCCGCCGTCCCCGGCTCGTGCAGGTCCGTGCAGTCGACGCTCAGACCGAGGTAGTTGTAGACCGTCCCCATCCACTCCGCGTCGCGCTGCGCGAGGTAGCTGTTCACCGTCACGAGGTGCGCCCCGCGGCCCGCCAGCGCGTTCAGGTACAGCGGCATCGTCGCGACGAGCGTCTTCCCCTCGCCCGTCGCCATCTCCGCCACCTTCCCCTGGTGAAGCGCGATGGCGCCCACGAGCTGCACGTCGTACGGCACCATCTCCCACTTCATCGTCTGGCCGGTGACGACGATCTCGCGGCCGAACAGCCGGCGCGTCGCCTCCTTCACCGTCGCGAACGCCTCCGGAAGCACGTCGTCCAGCGCGGCCTGCAACGCCTCCTTCAACTCCTCGTCCAGTGCGTTGATCTCCTGCGTCAGGCCGTCGCGCTCCACCGCGCCCTCGGTGTGCCGCTTCGTCTCGCGGAGCTCCGCGATCTGCGCTTCCAGCGCTTCCGTCCGCTCCCGGATGAGGCCGCGCAGCCGCTCCGTCTGCCCGAGGAATTCCTCCTCCGGCAACGCGGAGAGCCGATCCGCGATCGCATTGATCTCGTCGACGAGCGGCTGGAGCTTCTTCGCCTCGCGCTCGTGGCGCGAGCCGAAGACGGTTTCAATGAGGGACTTGAGCATTGCGTTCGACTATGGGAGATGCGCTGGTTGCGTAACCATTCTTGGTACCCGCCGCCGGCGATCGCGGTCCCGTCGCGGGCGATCGTGGTCCCGTCGCGGGCGATCGTGGTCCCATCGCGGGCGATCGTGGTCCCATCGCGGGCGATCGCCGCCCCGCCGCGCCGCCCCCGGCGGCGGCGGTCCCGCGCGCGCGACTTCCGCCACGAAGCAGCGAGCGCCGCGCGCTATCGGGCATACAGCGCTTCGCGCCGGATGATCGCCTCCACCGCCGGCGGGACGAGGTAGCGGATCGGCTCGCCCCGCGCGACGCGCAGCCGCAGCGCCGTCGACGAGAGGTCGATGCGGGTCACCTGCACGCGCCGGTGCGGCCACGGATCCGCCGCCGCGGCCGCCGCTTCGGGCTCGCCGCGCGACAGCACGACCAGCGACGCGAGGCGCGCGACGCGCTCCGGCTCGCGCCACGTCGCGAACTCGCGGAACTGGTCGGCGCCGATGAGCAGGAAGAGCTCGTCGCCCGGCCGTTGTCGGGCGAGCGCCTCCAGCGTGTCCGCGGTGTAGGAGGCGCCGCCTCGCTCGATCTCGATCTCGCTCGCGGTGAAGCGCCCATCGCCCTCCAATGCGGCGCGCAGCATCTCGAGTCGGATGGCGGCGGCGGTGTGCGGCGTGTCGCGTTTGTGGGGTGGCAGCGCGGCGGGGACGAAGATCACGCGGTCCAGCGAGAGCGCGACGAAGGCGTCCTGCGCCACGGCGAGGTGGGCGATGTGCGGCGGGTCGAAGGTGCCGCCGAAGACACCGATCCTCACGACGCAGTCGCGCCGGTGCCCCCTTCGACGGCGCGTGCGGCCTGCGAGTTCGGATACGTGGCGAGCAGGCGCTCCTTGGCCGCTTCCGCTTCCTCCGTCCAGCCTCGCTTGCGGTAGGACTGCACGACGCGCAGCAACGCGTCCGGCGCGGCCGGCGTCTCCGGGTACTTCTTCACGACATCCTCGAAGTAGATGATCGCGGAGTCGTAGGCGTTGCGACGGAAGTAGTACTCACCGCCGATGTAGAGCTTGCGCGCGAGCTTGCCGCGCATCTTCGTGATGATCGCCTTCGCGCTGTCGGCGTGCTCGCTGTTCGGATAATAGGCGAGCAGGGACTGGCAGTGGTCGATCGCCGCCTGCGAATACTCCTGATCGAGCTCGACGTCCGGCGACAGGCGGGCGTAGGAGATGCAGACCTGGAAGCGCGCGTCGTCGGCATAGTTGCCGCTCGGATAGTCGTCCGCCAGCCGTGCGAACTCGTGCGCCGCCGTCACGTACTCCTTCTTGCCGAAGTACGCCTCGGCGAGCATGTAGCGCGCCTCCTGGATCCTGGGGCTCGACGGAAACCGGAACGTGAACTGCTGGAAGGCGGAGACGGCGTCGTCCCAGTGATGGCCGCGGTACTCCGACATGGCGCGGGCGAAGAGCGCATCGGCGTCCAGGTTGGCGAGCTGGACGGCGTGGTGGAAGCACGCCGTCGCCGTCAAGGCGACGAGGGCCGCAGCGAGTGTCGCGCGCACGCGGGCCGCAGCGCCCCTCCCGCCCGTTCCAGTTCGTATCTCTCTCTTCATCGGCTGTCCTACACTGTCGCCCGCGCGGGGGTTTCAAGAACGGCGCGCCGCTGCGCGATCACGTGCCGAACCGGATCTGATCAATGCGTCGCTGCGCGCGCTCGGCGAGCTGACCCGTGGGAGCGAGCTCGAGCACGCGGTAGTAGGCGGCGAGCGCCTCGTCCGGTCGTCCGAGCGCGAAGAGGATCTCGGCGCGCTCGAACCACCCCTGGTCCTGAACGTTCTGCGGCACGCCCAGACGGAGCACCGTGCCGAGCTGTCGCAACGCGTCGTCGAGCTGACCGTTCATGTGGGCCCGGCGTGCCAGCTCGAACTCGCAACTCCCCAGCAGCCAGCGCGCCTCGCCGCCCACCGTGCCGTCCGCCTGCAGCGCGCCGGCATCCGCGCTGACGGTCCCCGATGACTCGTCCGCTCCCGTGGGCTCGCCCTGCTCGAACGGCCGCAGGTACGCGCTCGCGGCGGCGCAGTCTCCCTGTGCCTGATAGATGCGGCCCACATCGTAGAGGAAGCGCGCCAGCGAGTCCGACGGAGCGTCGACCAGCGCGCGACGGTAGAAGCGGAGCGCCCGCTCCGAGTCGCCGGTGCCGGCGTAGTAGCGCGCGAGGGAAGCCGCGTAGTCGCTCACGTCGAGCTGGGGCTCGGTGTCGAGCGCCGCCTCGATCGCGGACGCGACGCCGTGCCGATCACCGGCGCTGTCCGCCTCGGCCGCGAGGCGGAGGTAGTCGTAGACGGCCTGGTCGGCGAAGCTCGAATCACGCTGGAGGAGCGGATCGTACGTCTGCCGCGCGCGGGAGAGCTGACCGGTCCGGGCGTAGGCGTGGGCGACACGCAGGCGGGCGCTCTCGTCGCCGCGGCGGGCGAGGGCGAGGCGGTACTCGGCGAGCGCCCCCGCGTAGTCGGAGTCCGCCCACATGACGTCGCCGCGCTGCAGCGCCGTTTCGTCCCGTCCGCAGGCGGCGGCGACGAAGACGAGCAGGAGCGCGGCGGAGGTACGGCTGCGACGTCGCGGCGGCACCAGCTCAGCCGTCCCCACCGGCCGGAATCGATTCGCGGTCGAGCAGCGACAGATAGGCGCGCACCAGCGGGTTCTCGGGGCTCTGCTGCCGCGCGTTCTCCCAGTGCAGGCGCGCCTGCTCGCGCTCGCCGCGGTGGTAGTGGACCAGTCCGAGATTGAGGCGCGCCGCGAGGAAGTGGGGATTGCCCTCGAGCACCGTTCGCAGCTCCGCTTCCGCGGCCTCACGGGAGCCCACGCGCAGAAGCGCCTCCGCGAGCTTGTTGCGGATGTCGTGGAACTCCGGCCGCAGTTCCAGCGCCTTGCGGTATTCCGCGATCGCTTCCTCCGCCGCGCCGGCGTCGAGGTAGAGGTCGCCGACGGCGAGCAGCGCGTTCGCGATGCGGGCCGACGCCGCCGCCGCAAAGCGGCCGCCCGCGAGGTTCTCGAAATGACTCGCGCGCTCGAAGGCGGCGCGCCCCTCGTCGAAGCGGGCCAGCTCGTTCAGCGTGATCGCGCGGTTGAGGAGCGCCTCGATGTAGCCGCCGTTCAGCGACAGCGCACGATCGAACTCCCGCAGCGCGTTGTCGGGCTGTCCGAGGAGGCTGAGGCAGAGGCCGGCGAGGTTGTGCAGGTCCGCGAACTCCGGATGTTCGTCGAGCACGGCGCGGAAGTCCGCGAGCGCGGCGACGTAGTCCCGTGCCTGGAAGGCGGCACGGCCACGCTCGATCAGCTGATGCAGCGAGAGGTCCATTGCACTTTCGTCGGCGACCGGTCAGCGGAGAATCGTAAGCCGTGGGCGGCCCCTCCGCCAGCCTGGCCGCTTCAGCGCAAGCGCCGCAGCAGGCGGCTCAGGATGCCGCCCGCTCCCGGCAGCGGAGGTACCGGCAGCGGCGTCTCGCCACGCGTCGCGCGTCGCGGATTCGCCTCGGTACACAGCCGCAACACCTGTTCGCCCCGCCGCTCCCGCAGGATCTCGCGCAGCGCCTTCACACCCGGCCGGCCGCGGGCGTGGTAGTCGGTCGCGATATAATGCCCCCACCCCCGCTCCAGGAGACGGAATGCCAGCTCTCTCGCCTCCGGGCCGTAGCGGCCGGCGAAGGAGCCGGCGTTCAGCTGCAGGTAGGCGCCGGCCGCCAGCCAGTCCCCGACGACGGCGAAGCGCGAGCCGAGCCCGCGGTATCGCTCGGGGTGGGCCAGGACCGGCAGCCAGCCGGCGGCCCGCACGCGCGCCAGCAGTGCGCCGGAGTCCGGCGGTATCCGCATGAGCGGAAACTCGACGAGCACCAGCGGACCGCCGGCGAGGCGAAGCCGGTCGTCCGACAGATCGACCGGCGCGTCCAGCATGACCTCCGCGCCGCGAAGCACCTCCAGGCCGGGAAACTCATCGCGCGCGATGCGTTCGAGCAGGCGCCACCCCGCGTCGATCTCGTCGAAGCGCTCCCGCAGCACGTCCGGCGACGTCGTGTACATGCCGCGGACGTGGGGCGTCGCGACGATGCGAACCACCCCTTCCTGCCGCATCGCGGCGAGCGCGTGGCGCGTCTGGTCCAGGTCGCGGGCGCCGTCGTCGACCGCCGGCATCAGGTGGCAGTGCAGGTCGGTCACGGCGCGCGCGCACCGAGCCGTTCCATCAGCACGTCCACGACGCGGACCGCGGCGCCGCCGTCCCACAGATCCGGACGCGCCGGCAGGCCGGCCGCCTCCACGCCCCGGCGGGAGGCGCCCGGCTGGCCGGACAGCACGGCATCGAGGGCCGCGAGCACGCGCTTCGGCTGCGTTCCGACGAGGCGGTTCGTCCCCTGCTCGAGGGTCACCGGACGCTCGGTGTTCTCACGCAGCGTCAGGCACGGCACGCCGAGCACCGTCGTCTCCTCCTGGATCCCACCGGAATCGGTGAGCACGACGCGGGACTCCGCCATCAAGGCGAGGAAATCGAGGTAGCCGAGCGGCTCCAGCAGCCGGATCCGGTCCGAGCCATGGAGACGCCTCGCCAGGCCCGTCGCCTCGAGACGCGCGCGCGTCCGCGGGTGCAGCGGCAGGACCACCGTGAGCCGCTGCGCCGCCCCTTCCAGGATCGCCACCGCGCGGCCCAGCGCCTCCGCGTCGTCCACGTTCGCCGGCCGGTGCAGCGTCACGACGGCGTATTCCCGCGGCTCGAGGCCGAGTCGACCCAGGATGCCGCTCTCCAGCGCTCGTTCACGGTGCCGCAGCAGCGTGTCGATCATCACGTTGCCCACGAAGAAGACGCGACCCTCGTCCACGCCTTCGCGGCGAAGATTGTCCAGGGCGCTGCGTTCGGTGGCGAAGAGGAAGTCGGAGAGCTGGTCGGTGAGGATGCGGTTCAGCTCCTCGGGCATCGTCCGGTCGAAGCTGCGCAACCCCGCCTCCACGTGGGCCACGGGCAGGTGGAGCTTCGCGGCGACGAGCGCGGCCGCCAGCGTCGAGTTCACGTCTCCGACGACGAGGACGACGTGAGGTTCGATGCGGAGAAGCAGCGGCTCCAGGGCCAGCATCACCCGCGCGGTCTGATCCGCGTGGCTGCCGGAGCCGACGCCGAGGTGGTGGTGCGGCCGCGGCATGCCGAGCTGCTCGAAGAAGAGCCCGGACATACGCTCGTCGTAGTGCTGCCCGGTGTGGATGAGCGTCGCGCTCACGCCCGGACGGGCGGCGAGCTCCTCCATCAGCGGCGCCATCTTCATGAGGTTCGGGCGCGCGCCCACGATCGCCGCGACCCGCAGCCCCGCGTCGGCGCCGGCGGCCACGGGCATGCTCAGCGCGTCACCTCCGCCGTGCGCTCCGCCGCCGCTGCGCGCAGCCGCAGCGAGGCGCCGCTCAGCGTGACGATGCGGTCGGACTCGATGCCGCGCGTCGCGTTGCGCGTATCGACGACGAGCGGCGCCTCGGAGACCACCCGGCGGTAGTCGACGTCGGTGTGGTCGGTCGCGATGACGACGCAATCGCAGGCATGCAGGCGCGCGTCGTCGAGCGGCACGCTGCGGCGCTCCTCGCCGTCCTCCCGTACGACCGCCACGTACGGGTCGTGGAATTCGACTTCCGCCCCGCGCTCCTCGAGCAGCCGGATCAGGTCGAGCGCCGGACTCTCGCGCAGATCGTCGATGTCCTTCTTGTACGCCACGCCGAGTACCAGGATGCGGCTGCCGCGCACGGACTTGCGATGCCAGTTCAGCGCATCCTGCACCTTGTCCACCACGAAGCGCGGCATCTCGCTGTTGATCTCGCTCGCCTGTTCGATCATGCGCGTCTTGTAGGCGAGCGTCTTCATCTTCCACGACAGGTAGTGCGGATCCAGCGGAATGCAGTGGCCGCCGATGCCCGGACCCGGCGTGAAGCGCATGAAGCCGAACGGCTTCGTCGCCGCCGCGTCGATCACCTCCCAGATGTCGACGTCCAGCAGCGAGCACACCTGCGCCATCTCGTTGACCATGGCGATGTTGACCGCCCGAAACGTGTTCTCCAGCAGCTTCGTCAACTCCGCCGACTCGGTCGACGAAACCGGCACCACGTGCTCCATCACCCTCGAGTAGAGCGCCACGCCGACGTCGCGAGACGCCTCCTCCACGCCGCCGATCACCTTCGGCGTGTTCTGCACGTGCCACGTCGCGTTGCCAGGGTCGACGCGCTCCGGGCTGAAGCAGAGGAAGAAGTCCTCGCCACAGCGCAGCCCCGCCGCTTCCAGCCGCGGCAGCATCAGCTCCCGCGTCGTCCCCGGATAGGTGGTCGACTCGAGCACGACGAGCTGGCCGCGGCGCAGCGTGCGACCCACCGCCTCTGTCGCGGAAACGACGTAGGAGACGTCCGGATCGCGCGTCTTCGAGAGCGGCGTCGGCACGCACACCGAGATCGCGTCGCATTCGCCCAGACGCTCGAAATCCGTCGTGGCGGTGATGCGGCCGTCGGACGTGAATGCGGCGAGCGCGCTCGAAGGCACGTCCTTGATGTGGGAACGCCCCGCGTTGATGCCGTCCACGACGCCCTGCGCGACGTCGAAGCCGAGGACCCGGAAGCCCCCTTCGGCGAACGCCGTCGCGAGAGGCAACCCCACGTAGCCGAGACCGACGACGCCCACGAGTGCCTCGCGCCGCTCGATGCGCGTGAGTAGCTGCTGCTTGGTCGACACTGATCCGCTCCGCTGCTCAGAATCCATGGTTGTTCGTCGTCGCGGTCCGCACGAACCCGTGCGCCGCCCGCGCGCCACGCTTCCGTCTTCCCGCGCGCTCCCGCCTACGCCTCGCGATAGTGATTCGCCAGCGCGCGCACGAGGCCCGGCACCGTGTGCTCCGCCGCCTGGACGTCGACGCGCAGTCCCAGCTCCCGGGCGGTGCCTGCGGTGATCGGGCCGATCGCCGCGACCGCGGCCGAGCCCACCTCGGCTCCGACCGCGTCCACGTAGTTGCGGACCGTCGACGACGACGTGAACGTCACCGCGTCGATCTCGCCCGCGCGCAGTCGGCGCCGGATCTCCGCGCCGCCTTCCGTGTCCGCGACCGTACGATACGCCTCCACCTCCTCCACCTGCGCGCCGCGCCGTGCCAGACCCACCGGAAGCACCTCGCGGGCGGCCGCGGCACGCGGTAGCAAGATCCGCGCGCCGTCCAGATCCGTCGCCCCGGCCAGCGCGGCCTCGACCGCCTCGGCCACGTACGTCTCCGGCACGAGGTCCGGCCGCACCCCGCGCAGCTCGCACGCGGCGGCGGTCGCCGGCCCGATGCAGGCGACCTGGACGCCACCCAGCGCGCGCGCGTCGTGACCCACCTGCTCGAGCGCCGCCCAGAAGCGGTCCACGCCGTTCACGCTCGTGAAGATCACCCAGTCGAAGAAGGCAATGTCGCGGACCGCCTCGAGAAGCGGCTGCGCGTTCTCGGGCGGAGCGATGCGGATCGTGGGGAAAAGGACCGGCTCGGCGCCCAGCGCCTCCAGCGCGTCCGCGAGCGCCGCCGCCTGCGCGCGCGCCCGCGTCACCAGCACCCGGCGCCCGAACAGCGGCCTCCGCTCGAACCAGTCCAGGCGCCGCCGCAACCGCACGACGTCACCCACCACCACCAGCGCGGGCCGGGTCACCGTCTCGTCCGCGACCGTCAACGCGATGTCCGCGAGCGAACCGACGATCGTGCGCTGGCGCGCACCGGTCGCGCATTCGATCACTGCCACCGGCGTGTCCGGCGGCCGCCCTTCCGCGGTCAGGCGCTCCGCCAGCGCCGCCAGGCGGCCGAGCGCCATGAACGCGACCAGTGTCGCCGCGGGACCCGCCCTCCCCTCATCGTGGGCGTCCTCGAAGATCAGGGAGGAGCCGGCGTCGGCGTGCGTCACCGGGATCCCCGCGTACGCCGGACCCGCGATCCCCGCCGTCACACCGGAGACCACCTCGAACTCCAGACCCGCGTCCCGCAGCGCCAGCGCCTCCTCCGCGCCGCGGCCGAAGACGAACGGATCGCCCACCTTGAGCCGGACCACCACCTCCGCACTCCGACCCGCGGCGATAAGCGCCTGCGTCACGTCCTCCTGCGTGGGACAGTCCCGCCCGACGCTCAGCCGCTCCGCGTCCGGCCGCAGCAGAGACAGCGTGCGCTCGGCGATGTCGGGATCGTGGACGACCACGTCCGCCCGCGCCAGCAGCTCCGCCGCGCGCAACGTCAGCAGCCCCGGATCGCCGGGACCCGCCCCCACCAGAAAGACCGTTCCCATCGTGCGCCAACATAGGACCCACCGGTACGGGCGGAAAGCCGCCGCAAAAAGGAGCGCCCGGCGCGGTTCCGCGCCGGGCGCTCCATCGCCGCAGCGGCCCCCGGCTCATCCCTCGCCGATCGGCCCCGCCTTCCGGATCTTGTTCGCGGAGATGCAGCGCGTGCACACTCGAACGTGCTTGCGCTCGCCGTCCCGGTCCACGATGTGGACGCGGCGCAGGTTCGGGTACCAGCGCCGCCGCGTCTTGTTGTTGGCGTGGCTGACGTTGTTTCCAAACGCCGTACTCTTCCCGCAAACGTGACACACCTTCGACATGTCTACTCCCCCGGATTCTGCGGCTGAGACGCCGAACCGGCCGCGGCGTTCGAGACCAGGGCGCGATGCGCGGCGAAGAACGCGTTCGCGAACGAAGCCTCGTCGCGCTGGCCTGCCTGGATCGCGCCGCTCTGTTCCCACGCCGTCAGGACCGAGTCCTTCATCGGAAACACCGTGCCTGTCACGGTAACCCTCGCGCCCGCCTTGAGCGGCGCGCCCCGGGCGGCGCCGGCGCTGTCCAGCTTGATCAGGAACGGGACCTGGTTCGGAAGCTGGATCCAGAACGCCTCCGTTCCCAGCATGCTCGCGACCTCCAGGCCGGTCAGCCGGATCGTCTGCCCCTCGTACCCGGTCGGATTCGTCGCGAATTCACCGACCGGCACCGCGGTCGCCGAAGCCTCCTCCGAGGCCGCCGCCGAATCCGCCGCCGTACCACCCTCGGCGACCTTCACCTGCGTCGGCTGGGCGGCGTTCCCGAGCCACCACAGGAATGCCACGATCGCCACCACGGCGACCCCCGCCAGCACCCACTGCGCGCCGGGCCTCTGCCCCTCTCGCTCGCCTCGATTGTCGGCCATGGTCCCCTAGTGGACGAGTTCGATGATCGCCATTTCCGCGGCATCACCCGCGCGATGCCCCAACCGCAGCACCCGCGTGTAGCCACCCGGCCGCTCCGCGTACCGCGGACCGATCTCCGTGAACAGCTTCGCCAGCGCATCGTCGTCGCGGATCACGCGCGCGACCACCCGCCGCGCGTGCAGGTCGCCCCGCCGTGCCTTCGTGATCAGCGGCTCGACGAACTGGCGCAGCTCCTTCGCCTTCTCGACCGTCGTCTCGATACGATCGTGCAGAAGGAGGGACGTGGCGAGATTGCGCATCATCAGGCGCCGGTGCTCCGACGTCCGGTTGAAGCGCCGCCCCTTCGTCCGGTGCCTCATTCCTCCTCCTCGTCCCCGGACTCGACCACCTCCGCCTGCTCCACGCCGGCGCTGTCCACCATGTACAGCTCACCGTCCTCGCCCTCCTCCAGCGTGATGCCGAAGTGCAGCTCGTGCTGGGCGAGGAACTGCCGGATCTCCTCCAGCGACTTGACGCCGAAATTCTCGATGTTCAGCATCTGGTCCTCCGACTTCTGGACCAGGTCGCCGAGCGTGATGATGTTCTCCTTCTTCAGCGAGTTCACCGACCGCACCGAAAGCTCCGCCAGATCGTCGATGTTGCGCTGGAACAGGTCGCGCAGCTGCAGCGGCACCCGCACCGCCCCCGGCAGCGGCGCCTGCTGCCGCCCCGCCTCGCTGAAACGCAGCATGTACTCGAGGTGGCGCCGCGCGAGTTCGGCGGCGTGCGCCACCGCGTCGTCCGGCGTCATGCTGCCGTTCGTCTCCACCAGGATCGTCAGCCGGTCGAAGTCCGTACGCTGCCCCACGCGCGTCTCGTCCACCGTGAAGTTGGCCCGCAGCACCGGGTTGTAGATCGAGTCGATCCGCACCAGGTCCACCGAGCTCTCCTTCTTCAGCGCGTGCTGCTCCGCCTGCACGAACCCCCGGCCCCGGTTCACGAAGAGCGAGATGTTCACCTCGCGATCATCCTGCAGCGTGAACAGGTGGTGGTCCTTGCCGATGATCGTGACCGGCCCCGTCTTCTCGATCGCTTCCGCCGTCACCGGCCCGGCCGCGTCGACGCGGAACTCCAGCGTCGCTTCCTCGACGCCATCGTCCAGCGACAGGACCAGCGTCTTCAGGTTCTGGATGATCTGGTGCACGTCCTCGACGACGCCTTCGACGGTCTGGTGCTCGTGCACCACGCCGTCCATGCGGAACGCCCACACCGCCGCACCCGGCAGCGAAGAGAGCAGAATGCGTCGCACCGAGTTGCCCAGCGTCTGTCCGAATCCGCGCTCCAGCGGCGCGATGACGAACTGCGCGGTGCGCTCGTCGTCCGAGCGTTCGGCCACCTCGACGCGCTGAGGCAGCACCAGACCGGTGAGATCTAGCTCCACGGTATTCCCTCCCCGGCTCGCGACCGGCTCGTGTCCAATGGGATTCGGCCTACTTCGAATACAACTCCACGATCAGCTGCTCCTGCACCGCGAGCGGAATGTCCCCGCGCGACGGCGTCTCGAGCATCCGACCGATCCGGTTCGATTCGTCCACCGCCAGCCACTTCACCGTGTCCGGCCGCGTCCTCGACTCCAGTGCCGCCTGCACCGGCAGCAGGTCCTTCGACTTCTCGCGGATGCGCACCTCGTCGCCCGCCGACACCACGTAGCTCGGCACGTCCACCGTCCGCCCGTTCACCTGCACGTGCCCGTGCCGCACGATCTGCCGCGACTGCGCGCGGCTCGCCGCGAAGCCCAGGCGATAGACGATGTTGTCCAGCCGGATCTCCAGGCTCCGTAGCAGGTTCTCGCCCGTGATCCCCGGCTGGTGCGCCGCTCGATCGAAGAGGTTCTTGAAGTACCGCTCGGATACGCCGTAGATCCGCTTCACCTTCTGCTTCTCGCGGAGCTGCAACGCGTACTCGGAGTTCTTGCGGCGGCGCGACTGCGCGGCGCCGTGCTGACCCGGCGGATAGTTCCGCCGCTCCACGGGACACTTCTCCGTGTAGCATTTCGTGCCCTTCAAGAAGAGCTTCTGCCCCTCCCGGCGGCACAGTCTACAGACCGGTCCAGTATGGCGTGCCACGTTACCGTCTTCTCCCCGCTGCGGTGGTGCCCTTGCTTCCGCGCGCTTCCTCCCGCCCGACGGTGGTGCGGTTTACGCGCGCGGAGCGCCTCTTCCTCAAATTCCTCAGACCCTTCGCTTCTTCGGCGGCCGACACCCGTTGTGCGGAATCGGCGTCACGTCCTTGATCGACTTGACGCTCAGGCCCGCCGCCGCCAGAGCCTGGATCGCCGGCTCGCGCCCGCTGCCCGGACCCTGCAACTCCACGTGTACCCGCCGTACGCCCAGGTTCACCGCCTCGCGGCCCACCTGCTCCGCAGCCACGGTCGCCGCGAACGGCGTCGACTTCTTCGAGCCCTTGAAGCCCGCCTTGCCGGCGCTGCCCCACACCAGGACGTTGCCCTGCATGTCGCTGACCGTGATCAGCGTGTTGTTGAACGTCGCCTTGATGTGAGCGATCCCCTCCGCATCGACGTTCTTGCGGGTTCGCTTCGTCCGGCCCTTCTTCGGATTCGCCATCCGCTCGACCCGTTATTTCTTGGGAGCCTTCTTCTTGCCCGCGATCGCACGCCGCGGACCCTTGTGCGTACGCGCGTTCGTATGCGTACGCTGCCCGCGCACCGGCAGCCCGCGCCGATGACGCAGTCCCCGATAGCAGCCGATGTCCATCAATCGCTTGATGTTCATCGACACCTCCGTGCGCAGCGAACCCTCCACCTTGTACTGGTTCTCGATCACGCGCCGGAGGCGGTTCACCTCGTCGTCCGCCAGGTCGTGGACGCGACGATCCGGGTCCACGCCCGTCGTCTTCAGGATCTTCCGCGCCGTCGAGTCGCCGATGCCGAAGATGTAGGTCAGCGCCACCTCGATCCGCTTGTTCCGGGGAAGGTCGACACCCGCGATGCGCGCCATGCCGCTACCCCTGCCGTTGCTTGTGGCGGGGATTGCGCTTGCAGATGACCCGCACGACGCCACGTCGGCGGATCACCTTGCAGTGTTCACAGATCGGTTTGACGCTGCTGCGGACCTTCATCGTCGGACCCTCCGCGAGTTTATCGAACAGCTTTTCAATATATCAGCCCATCCCGCGCTCTTCAAGGCCGCGCCCCGGCGGAGGCGCCACGGCCCGAGGCGCCCGGGCCGACGGCACCGCCCTCGGAGTCGCGGGTCGCCGGCGACCGTGCGCCGGTGAGGACGCGCGGTGCGCCTTCGGTGAGCGCGATGGTATGCTCGAAGTGGGCGCTGCGGCGGCCGTCGGCGGTGACGACGGTCCAGCGGTCCTCGCGCGTGCGGACGCGGGGGCCGCCGGCGTTGATCATCGGTTCGATGCAGAGGACCATGCCGGTTTCGAGGCGGAGGCCCTCGCCGGGGTGGCCGACATTGGGGACCTGGGGCTCCTCGTGGGGGTCGCGGCCGATGCCGTGGCCGACGAGATCGCGGACGACGGAGAAGCCGGCGTCCTCGGCGTGGCGCTGGACGGCGCCGCCTATGTCGCCGAGGCGGTTTCCGGGGCGAGCCTGCTCGATGCCGAGCCAGAGGGCGTCCTCCGTGACGCGGAGGAGGCGCGCTGTGTCGGGGTCGATGTCGCCGACCGGCAGCGTGACGGCGGCATCGGCGTACCAGCCGGCGAGGCGGACGCCGACGTCGACGCTCACGATGTCGGCGTCGTCGAGCACGCGGCTCGGCCGCGGGATCCCGTGCACGACCTCGTCGTTGACGGAGACGCAGGCGCTGGCCGGGAAGCCGTAGAGCCCCTTGAAGGCCGGGATCGCGCGGTCGTGGTCGCGGATGAAGCCGTCGACGAAGGCATCGATCTGGGCCGTGGTCGTACCCGCGGAGACGTGCGCGGGCAGCGCTTCGAAGAGGCTGGCGATGATGTCGCCGGCGCGTCCGATGGCGTCGATCTCGGCGGGCGTTTTGAGGGAGATCATCGCGTCACCGCCTTCTTCAACTCCGCGTACACATCGTCCGGGTCACGATCGCCGTTCAGCGTGAGGAGCGGTGCCTCGCCTTGCCGGTAGTACTCGATCAGCGGCTGCGTCTGCTCGCGGTACACCTCGAGCCGGCGACGCACGGTGTCCGGGGCGTCGTCGGGCCGTTCGACGAGGGTGGCGCCGCAGTGGTCGCAGAGGCCCTCCCGGCGCGGCGGCTCGAAGTAGACGTTGTAGACGGCGCCGCAGTCGGGGCAGCTGCGGCGGCCGCTGAGGCGTCGTACGAGCACGTCGTCCGGCACGTCGATGAGGACGACGGCGTCGAGCGGGCGCCCCGTCTCGGCGAGGAGCACGTCGAGCGCCTCGGCCTGCGCGATGGTGCGGGGGAAGCCGTCGAAGACGTGCCCCGCCGCCGGCCTGCCGAGCACTACGCCCACGAGGCCGAGAATCACGTCGTCGGCGACCAGCTCGCCGGCATCCATGTAGCGCCGGGCCTCACGGCCGAGCGGCGTTCCCTCGCGGACCGCCTCGCGCAGGAGGTCGCCGGTGGAGATGCGTACCAGCCCGAACTCGCGGGCGAGGCGCTCCCCCTGCGTGCCCTTACCGGCGCCGGGCGCGCCGAGCAGGATCAGGTCCATCCGTGCTTCGTCCCTTCGCCGCGGCCGCGCGGGCTACATGTAACGCTGGCGACCACGGAAGCGGACGCGGCCCTTCTTCATGAAGCCTTCGTAGTGGCGCAGCAGCATATGCTGCTGCATCTGCTGCACGGTGTCGAGGGCGACGCCGACGACGATGAGCAGCGAGGTGCCGCCGAAGTAGAAGGCGCGGATGTCGAACCAGCCGAAGATGAGGAACGGCAGCAGCGCGATGCCGGCGAGGTAAAAGGCGCCGGGCAGCGTGATCTTGCTGAGGACGGAGTCGATGTACTCGGCGGTGCGGGTGCCCGGCTTCACGCCCGGCACGAACGCGCCCTGCTTCTTGAGGTTCTCGGCGAGGTCGACGGGATTGAAGATGATCGCCGTGTAGAAGTAGGAGAAGAAGACGATCAGGATCGTGTAGGAGACGTCGTAGACCCAGTTCCCCGGGCTGAAGGTCTGCGACAGCCCCTGCAGCCATCCGATGCTGCTGAACGCGGCGATGGTGCCGGGCACGACGATGATCGACTGCGCGAAGATGATCGGCATCACGCCCGCAGAGTTGATGCGGAGCGGGATGAAGCTCTTCTGGCCCTCGCGGATGCGGCCACGGCCCATCACCTTGCGCGGAATCTGGACCGGGATCTTGCGCGCGGCCATCGTCATCGCGACGACGCCGGCGACGACGCCCACCATCACCGCCACGAGCACGATCAGCTTGATCGGGCTGATCACGCCGGTCGAGACCTGCTCCCAGGTGGTGGCGACGCCGGAGGGGAAGCCGTCGATGATCGAGAAGAAGATAAGCAGAGACGCGCCGTTACCGACGCCGCGCTCGGTGATCATCTCGCTCAGCCACATCACGAAGACGGCGCCGGTGGTGAGGATGAGCGACGTGGTCACGAGGAACCCGTAGCCGGGCCGCGTGACGGCGCCCTGCATGCCCTGCAGGAAGACGGCGTAGCCATAGCCCTGGCCGAGCGCGAGGGCGACGGTGGCGTAGCGCGTCCACTGTGTCAGCTTCTTGCGCCCGTCCTCGCCCTCCTTCTGCATCTTCTCGATCGTCGGGAAGACGGCGGCGAGCAGCTGAAACATGATGCTCGCCGAGATGTAGGGCATGATCCCGAGCGCGAACACGGTCGCACGCTTCAGGGCGCCGCCGACGAAGAGGTCGTAGACGCCGAACAGCGTACCCTGCAACGCGCCGAACTGCGCCTTCAGCACCTCGACGTCGAGCGACGGCACGGTGACGTGCGCGCCCGCGCGATAGACGAGGAGCGCGAGGAGCGTGAAGAGGATCTTGTTCTTCAGCTCCGGGATCCGAAACAGGTTCGGGATCGGATTGGCCATCGACTACTTCTCCGAGGCGTCCGACGACGCCTCCTCCTCGCTCGAATCGCTTTCCGCCTGCGCGGCCGCGCTCGAATCACTTTGCGCCTGCGCAGCCGCCGCATCCCGCGCGGCGACGCGCGACAGCCTGGCGGGCCGCCCGGTGGGGCCCCCGATCGTTTCCACGCTGCCACCCGCCGCCTCGATCTTGGCGCGCGCGGAGCGGGTGAAGGCGTGCGCGTGCACGACCAGCTTCCGCTCGAGGTCGCCGTCGCCGAGGATCTTGACCCCTCGCCCGCTGCCGAGGTCGACGAGACGGTAGGCGGCGAGCACGTCCGGCGTGATGACATCCTCCTCGACGCGCGCGAGGTCGCGCACGTTGACGATCTCGTATTCGGTGCGAAACAGGTTGGTGAAGCCGCGCTTCGGAACGCGCCGCTGGATCGGCATCTGGCCGCCCTCGAACCAGGGGCGATGCGGCGTGCCGGTGCGCGCCTTGTGGCCCTTGTGGCCCCTGCCGCTCGTCTTGCCGGTCCCGGAGCCGGGACCCCGGCCGAGCCGCTTCGAACGGCTCGTGGATCCACTCGGCGACCGCAGGTCGTTCAGTTTCGGCATACCTCTACTCCTCGCCTCCCTCCAGCTCCTCCACCTCGACGAGGTGGCGGACCTGGAAGATCATGCCCCGGATGGAGGGCGCATCCACGTGAACCGCGCTCGCCCGCGGCCGCCCGAGCCCGAGCGCCGTCAGCGTGGCCCGGTGTTTCGTCGGTCGACCGATGCCGCTCTTCACCTGCGTGATGCGCACGCGCCCCGCCGCGGACTCCTTCTTCTTCCTCGGCACCTCACACCCCCAGTTGCTCGACGGTGATGCCCCGCTCGCGGGCCGCTTGTTCCGCCGTCACCAGCTCGGCCAGCCCGTTCATCGTCGCGCCCGCCACGTTCACGGGGTTGTTCGATCCGAGGCTCTTCGTCAGCACGTCGGTCACGCCCGCCGCCTCGAGCACCGCACGCACCGGGCCGCCGGCGATGACGCCGGTCCCCGGCCGCGCCGGCTTCAGCAGCACGTGCGCGGCGCCCTGGCGGCCGATGATCTCGTGCGGCAGCGTGCCCTCGAGCAGCGGCACATTCACCATATTGCGGCGCGCGTGCTCGAAGCCCTTGCGGATCGCCTCCGCCACCTCGTTCGCCTTGCCGCTCGCGATGCCGACGCGGCCCGCCCGGTCACCGACCGCGACGAGCGCCGTGAAGGAGAAGCGGCGGCCGCCCTTGACGACCTTCGCGACCCGGTTCACGTAGATCACGGTCTCGGCCAGATCGCTCTCGCCGCGTCCGCGCCGACCTCCACCCCGATTGTCTCTCGCCATCGATCTATGCTCCTTGCCTCTGCGCGCGCATCAGAACTCCAGGCCGCCCTCACGAGCGCCATCGGCGAACGCGGCGACGCGGCCGTGATAGATGTAGCCGCCCCGGTCGAATACGACGCGCGAGACGCCCGCGGCCTTCGCCCGCTCCGCGAGCAGCTTTCCGGCGGCGTGGCTCAGCGCCCGCTTCGAAGAGCCCTCGCCTTCCGTCCGTAGCTGGCGTACTTCCGGCGCGAGCGAGGAGACGCCGACGAGCACGTTGCCCGCCACGTCGTCCACGATCTGCCCCTGGATGTTCTTGTGCGAGCGGTGCACCACCAGACGCGGCCGCTCCGCCGTGCCGAATACCTTCTTGCGTACGCGCCTGTGGCGCCGCCGCAGCCGCGCCTCGCGTCGCTCGTTCTTGCTCGTCGCCATCTTCGCGCTTCCTCCGCCGGCCTACTTGGTGCCCGTCTTGCCGGCCTTGCGCCGGACCTGCTCCCCCTGGTACCGGATGCCCTTCCCTTTGTACGGCTCCGGCGGCCGCACGGCGCGGATCTCCGCGGCCGTCTGCCCCACCTTCTGCTTGTCGATCCCCTCCACCACGATCTGCGTCGGCGCGGGGGTCGTGAGCGTGATCCCCTCCGGCTCCGGAATTTCCACCGGGTGCGAATAGCCGACGGTGATGACGAGCGTCGTGCCGCGCTTCTCCGCGCGATAGCCCACGCCCACCAGCTCGAGCGCCTTGCGATAGCCGTTCGTGACGCCCTCGACCATGTTCGCGATCAACGCCCGCGTCAGGCCGTGCAGCGCGCGCAGCGCCGGGGCGTCGCCGGGCCGCTCCACGTGAAGCGTGCCGTCTTCCGTCCGGATCCGCATCTCGGGGCGGAACTCCCGCACCAGCTCGCCTTTCGGCCCCTTCACCCGCACGGTCGAGCCGTCGACGCTGATGTCGACGCCACCGGGGATCGGGACCGGCTTCCTACCGACTCTGGACATGGTTCTCCTCCGCCTACCAGACGAGGGCGAGAACTTCGCCGCCCACGTGCTTCGCCCGCGCTTCGGCGTCGGTCATGATGCCCTGCGACGTCGAGACGATCGCGATGCCGAGGCCGTTGCGTACGCGGGGGATCTCGCTCACCCCGGCATAGTGGCGGCGCCCGGGACGCGACACCCGCTTCAGGTCGCGGATCACCGGCCGCTCCTGGTAGTACTTCAGGTAGAGGCGCAACGCACCGTGGGCCTCGTCATCCAGGACCTTGTAGTCGTGGATGAAGTGGCTCTCCTTCAGGATGCGCGCGATCTGCGTCTTGATCTTCGAGACCGGCATGTCCACGCGCTTGTGCCCCGCGCGTCCCGCGTTGCGGATGCGGGCGAGCATGTCGGCGATCGGGTCCGTCATCATCGTGGCGTCGTCTCCCATAGTATCCGGCCCGCGGACCGGACTTGTAGGAAGCGGTACGCCCGCCTCCGCACCTGCCGGACGGGCGTTCCTGCTCTCTCGGCGGCGGCCGCTTCGCGAAGCCGGCCGGGCCGCCGCTCTCCAGTGCGTCCTACCAGCTCGCCTTGCGCACGCCCGGGATCTCGCCGTTCAGGGCCATCTCTCGGAAGCAGATCCGGCAGAGGCCGAACTTGCGCAAGTAGGCGCGTGGGCGCCCGCAGCGCTGGCAGCGGTTGTTCTTGCGCACGCCGAACTTCGGCTTGCGACGCGACTTCTCGATCAGTGCCTTTTTCGCCATCTCTCCGCCTGCTCTAGGCCGCCGTCTCGCGCGGGCCGGGGATGTCGCCGCCGCCGACGACGACCGGCGTGCCGCCGCGGAAGGGCATCCCCATCTCGCGCAGCAGCGCGAACGCTTCGTCGTCCTTGTCGGTCGTCGTCACGATGACGATGTCCATGCCGTGGACCTGCTGAACGGTGTCGTAGTCGATCTCCGGAAAGATCATCTGCTCCTTGACGCCGAGCGTGTAGTTGCCGCGGCCGTCGAAGGCGCGCGTCGCCAGACCGCGGAAGTCACGGATCCGCGGCACCGACACGTTGATCAGCCGGTCGAGGAACTCGTACATGCGCTCCCGCCGCAGCGTGACCTTGGCGCCGATCGGCATCCCTTCGCGGATGCCGAAGTTCGAGATCGCCTTCTTCGCGCGCGTGACGACCGCTTTCTGCCCCGTGATCACGCCCAGTTCCTCGACCACCGACTCGAGCAGCTTCGGGTTCTTCGGCGCCTCGCCGACGCCGACGTTCAGAACGACCTTCTCGATGCGCGGCACGCGGTACGGGTTGGCGAACCCGAACGCCTCCTGCATCCGCGGACGCACCCGCTCCTCGTAATGGATCTGGAGTCTCGGCTTCATCTCTCGTGCTTCCTCACGACCGCTGCTTCGGGACCGGATTGCCGGAGCGCGTCGCGATGCGCTCCTTCGTGCCGTCGCTCTCGCGCTGCATGCGCGTCCGGCTCGGATCTCCGCTCGAGGGGTCGATCAGCATCACGTTCGACGCGTGGATCGGCGCCTCGAAGGTGACGATGCCGCCCTCCGGGTTCTCGTTCGAGGGACGCTGGTGGCGCTTGCGCAGGTTGACGCCTTCGACCACGACGCGGTTCTCCCGCGGAAGCGCGCGCAGCACCGTGCCTTCGGTGCCGGCGAAGTTGCCGCGGATCACCTTGACGCGGTCGCCCCGCCGCACGTGCAGCTTGGCGAGGTGTCGCGGCTTCTCCGGTGCCCGCTTGCGCCGGCGGTCCGTGTTCCGTTGTGCCGCCATGATCAGATCACCTCCGGCGCGAGCGATACGATCTTCATGAACCGCTTCTCGCGCAGCTCCCGGCCGACCGGACCGAAGATGCGCGTCGCGCGCGGCTCGCCGGCATCGGTGATCATGACGGCGGCGTTGTCGTCGAAGCGGATGTAGGAGCCGTCCTTGCGCCGCATCTCCTTCGCGGTGCGGACGACGACCGCCTTCGCGACGTCGCCCTTCTTCACCGTACCGTTCGGGAGAGCGTCCTTCACGGCGACGACGATGATGTCACCGACGCGCGCGTAGCGCCGCCCCGAGCCGCCGAGGACGCGGATGCACTTCGCCTGCTTCGCGCCCGAGTTGTCGGCGATGCGGACCATCGATTCCTGCTGGATCATCGTCGCCTCACCGGGCTTTGTCGAGGATCTCGCGCACGCGCCACCGCTTCGTCTTCGACAGCGGGCGCGTCTCCTCGATGCGCACCGTGTCGCCCATGTGCGCCTCGCCCTTCTCGTCGTGCGCGTGGAACTTGCTCGTCTGCACGATCTGCTTGCCGTAGACCGGGTGGGTGACGCGCCGGTCCACGGCGACCACCACGGTCTTCTGCATGCGATCGCTCACGACGCGACCCACGCGCGTCTTGCGATACCCCCGTTCCTGCTCCGCCATCTCGTGCCTCACGCGTTCTCGGGCTGCGCGAGCTCGCGCTCGCGCAGAATCGTCCTCAGCCTCGCCACATCCCGCCGCAGCGCGCGCAGCAGCGCCGGATTGTCCAGCGGCTGCGTCGCCGCGCGGAAGCGCAGACGGAAGAGCTCTTCCTGCGTCTGGTCGATGCGCTCGCGGATCTCGTCGTCCGTCATGTCGCGGATCTCGGCGGCGTTCACTCCGCACCTCCCTCGCGCTCGACGAAACGGGTCTTCACGGGCAGCTTCGCGGCCGCCAGGTCGAAGGCGCGGCGGGCGATCTCCTCGCTCACGCCTTCCAGCTCGAACATGACCCGACCCGGCTTCACCACGGCCACCCACACCTCCGGATTGCCCTTCCCCTTCCCCATGCGGGTCTCCGCCGGCTTCTTCGTCACCGGCTTGTCGGGAAAGATGCGGATCCACACCTTGCCGCCGCGCTTGATGTGGCGGGTCATCGCCACGCGGGCCGCCTCGATCTGGCGGCTCGTGATCCAGGCGGGCTCGAGCGTCTGCAGCCCGTAGTCTCCGAACGAGACCTGGCTGCCGCGGTGCGCGGCTCCGCGCGTGCGGCCCTTGAACCGCTTGCGAAACTTGACTCTCTTCGGGGCGAGCATCGTCTGCCTCTGTCTTCGTCGATTCCGTGCGCGCGGCGCCCGGCCTCAGGAGCCGGTCGAGTAGGTGCGGCCGCCGCGTCGATCCTCCACGACTTCGCCCTTGAAGATCCAGACCTTGACGCCGATCGTGCCGTAAGTCGTCTTGGCGGTGGAGAGCGCGTAGTCGATGTCGGCGCGCAGCGTGTGCAGCGGCACGCGTCCCTCGTGGTAGCCTTCCTGGCGCGCGATCTCCGCGCCGCCGAGCCGGCCGCCGCACTTGATCTTGATCCCCTCGGCGCCGCCGCGCATCGCGCCCTGGACCGCCCGCTTCATGGCGCGCCGGAAGGAGATGCGCTGCGTCAGCTGGTGCGCGACGTTGTCCGCCACGAGCTGCGCGTCCAGCTCCGGCCGCTTGATCTCCTCCACGTTCACGGAGACGTCGCTCTTCGTCAGGTGCGCCAGCTCGTCGCGCAGCTTGTCGACCTCCGCGCCGCGCTTGCCGATCACGACCCCCGGCCGCGCCGTGTGGACCGTCACCACGATCTTCTGCGGCTTGCGCTCGATCTCGACCACCGCCACTGCGGCGTGGCCGAGCCGGCGGTGGAGGTAGCGGCGGATCGTCTCGTCCTCGCGCAGCAACTCACTGAAGTTGCGCTCCGCGTACCAGCGCGACTTCCAGTTCTTGACGATGCCGAGCCGGAACCCGGTCGGGTGGGTCTTCTGTCCCATGCTACTCCTTCCGGTCGACGACGATGACGACGTGGCTCATCGGCTTCTGGATCGGTGCCGCGCGCCCCATCGCCGCCGCGCGCCACCGCTTCAGCCGTGGACCCTCGTTGACGTACGCCTCGCGGACGTAGAGGTCGTCGACGTCGACGAGCTCGCCCTGGCGCTCCGCCTTCTCGCGCGAATTGGCGACGGCCGAGCGCAACGTCTTGTCGATCGCGACCGCGGCGCGCTTCTTCGAGTACTGCAGCGCCGCGTACGCCTCGCCCACGCTGAGGCCGCGGATCAGGTCGATCACGAGGCGCATCTTGCGAGGGCTCTGCGAGATGTACTTGCTGACCGCTCGTGCTTCCATGGCGCCCCCCCTCACATCCGCGAGCGCTTGTCGGCGAGCTTGCCGCCGTGACCGCGGAAGAGCCGCGTCGGCGCGAACTCGCCCAGCTTGTGCCCGACCATGTTCTCCGAGACGTAGACCGGGATGAACTTGTTGCCGTTGTGCACGGCGAGCGTGTGACCGACGAACTCCGGCGAGATCATCGACGACCGGGACCACGTCTTGATCACGCGCTTGTCCCCGCGCGCGTTCATCTGCTGCACGCGCTTCAGCAGCTTCGCATTGATGTTGGGGCCCTTCTTCGTCGATCGTGGCATCACAATCCTCAGGTCGTGGCCTTGCCGCGGCGCCGGCCGCGGACGATCAGCTTGTTCGTATCCTTCTTCGCCTTGCGCGTCTTCTTGCCTTCCGGCTTGCCCCACGGAGAGGTCGGTGGACGTCCGCCCGAGCTGCGGCCCTCGCCGCCGCCCAGGGGGTGGTCGACCGGATTCATCGCCACGCCGCGCACGTGCGGCCGGATGCCGCGCCAGCGCTTCGCGCCCGCCTTGCCGTAGACCTGCAGCTCGTGGTCGACGTTGCCCACCTGGCCGATCGTCGCCGTGCACTCCTTGCGCACCAGCCGGACCTCGGTCGACGGCATGCGCAGCGTGACGTGGTCGCCCTCCTTGGCCACGACCTGAGCGCCGGCGCCGGCGGAGCGCACCGCCTGTGCGCCCTTGCCCGCCTTCAGCTCGACGTTGTGGACCTCGGTGCCGAGCGGGATCTCCGCCAACGGCATCGCGTTGCCCACGCGAACGTCCGAGCCGGGACCCGCCACGACGTTCGCGCCCACCTCCAACCCGCGGGGGTGCAGGATGTAGCGCTTCTCGCCGTCCGCGTAGTGGATCAGCGCGATGTTGGCCGAGCGGTTCGGGTCGTACTCCACCGCCGCCACGCGGCCCGGCACGCCGATCTTGTCGCGCCGGAAGTCGATCTTGCGGTAGAGCCGCTTGTGGCCGCCCCCGCGTCGCCGCGACGTCACGTGACCGGAGTGGTTGCGTCCGCCGCTCTTCGACAGCGGCTCCGTGAGCGCGCGCTCGGGTCCCTTGCGCGTGATCTCGTCGAAATCGGCCACGGAGCGGAAGCGCGTGCCGGGGGTGACCGGCTTAAACTTCTTGGTCGGCATCAGACCCCCTCGTAGACGTCGATCCGCTCGCCCTCGGCGAGCTTCACGATCGCCTTCTTGAACGCCGCCCGCCGGCCGACGCTGCGGCCGACGCGGCGCCACTTGCCGCGGTAGTTCATGGTCCGCACGTCCACGACGCGGACGCCGAAGAGCGTCTCGATCGCCCTGCGGATCTCGATCTTGTTGGCGCCGGGATCCACGATGAACGCGTAGGTGTTCGCCTCGTCCGCGAGCAGCGTCGAGCGCTCGGTGACGACCGGCCGGATCACGACGTCGCGCAAATCACGCATGCGCCACCTCCTCCGCGCGCTCGAGCGCGCTCACCTCGATCAGCACCGTGTCCGCCCACAGCACGTCCAGCGCGGATTCCTGACCGAAAGCGCGGACCTGCACGCCGGCGAGGTTGCGCGCCGACAGGTGGACGTTCGACTTCAAGCCGTCGGTCAGGATCAGCACGTTGCCTCTCGCCTCGACCGCCTCCAGCAGCGCCACGATCGCCTTCGTCCGGGGCGCCTCCAGCTCGATCGCCTCGACGAGCCGCACGGCGCCCTCCTCAGCCCGCGCGTTGTAGGCCGAGCGCCGCGCCAGCCAGCGCAGCTTCTTCGGGACGTCCTGCGTGAAGTTGCGGCCGACGCGGGGCCCGAAGACCGAGCCGCCGCCGCGCCACTGCGCGGCTCGCGTCGAGCCCTGGCGCGCGCGCCCGGTGCCCTTCTGCCGCCACGGCTTGCGGTTGCCGCCGCTCACCTCGCGGCGCGTCTTCGTCGACGACGTGGCCTGGCGCCGGTTCGCCAGCGCCGCCTTCGTCGCCTGCCACAGCGCCGCCTCGTGCACCACGCCGTCGAAGAGCGACGTCGGCAGCTCGCGCTCTCCGCTGCGCTCTCCCGCGGCGGTGAACACGTCCGCCTTCAGCGCCGTCTCCTTCCGCTTCGCCGCCATGCTCACGCCTTCCGGATCGTCACGAGACTGTTGCGCGCGCCGGGCACGGGGCCGCGGACGAAGACGAGATTGTGCTCGACGTCGACGCGGACCACGCGCACGTTGCGCAGCGTCTGGCGCTGGTTGCCCATCTGCCCCGGCAGCTTCTTTCCCTTGATCACGCGCGAGGGGTTCGTGCCGGGCCCGAGCGAGCCGGGATTGCGCGACTTCGGGTGACCGTGCGAGCCGGGGCGGCCGACGAAGCCGTGGCGCTTGACCACGCCCTGGAAGCCCTTTCCCTTGGTCGTCCCGCTCACCACGACGCGGTCTCCGGGCTCGAACTGCCCCACGTCGAGCGACTGCCCCAGCTCGTAGCCGCCGACGTCCTCGAGCCGGAACTCGCGCACCGCGCGCGGCGCCTGCTCGAGACCCGCCTTCGCGGCGTGGCCCCGCTCGGCGCGCGTCGAGCGCCGCTCCTTCTTCGCGCCCCAGCCGAGCTGAACGGCGACGTAGCCGTCGCTCTCCTCGGTCTTCACCTGGGTCACCACGCAGGGACCGGCCTCGATGACGGTGACCGGGACGACATCGCCCGTTTCGCCGAACACCTGCGTCATCCCCACCTTGCGTCCGATGATCGCTGCCATGATCGCTCAGTCCACCTTGATCTCGACCTCGACACCGGCCGGCAGATCGAGCTTGGTGAGAGCGTCGATCGTCTGCGGCCGCGAATCGATGATGTCGATCACGCGTTTGTGCGTCTTCAGCTCGAACTGCTCGCGGCTCTTCTTGTCGATGTGCGGCGAGCGGAGCACGGTCCACCGCTGCACCCGCGTCGGCAGAGGGATCGGCCCGCTGATGCGCGCCCCCGTCTTCTCCGCGGTGCGCACGATGTCGGAGGCGGTCTGGTCGATCACCGCGTGATCGAACGCCTTCAGCCGGATGCGGATCTTGCCTTTAGCCATGCCGCTCCTACTGGATGATCTCGGTGACGACGCCGGCGCCGACGGTGCGGCCGCCCTCGCGGATCGCGAAGCGCAGCTCCTTCTCCATCGCGATCGGCGTGATCAACTCGATCTCCATCTGCACGTTGTCGCCCGGCATCACCATCTCCACTCCCGCCGGCAGCGTCACGCTCCCCGTCACGTCCGTCGTCCGGAAGTAGAACTGCGGCCGGTAGCCCGGGAAGAACGGCGTGTGACGCCCCCCCTCCTCCTTCGTCAGCACGTACACTTCCGCCTTGAACTTCGTGTGCGGCGTGATCGAGCCCGGCTTCGCCAGCACCATCCCCCGCTCGATCTCCTCCTTGTCCACACCCCGCAGCAGCAGCCCCACGTTGTCTCCCGCCTGCCCCTCGTCGAGCACCTTGCGGAACATCTCCACTCCCGTCACCACGCTCTTCTTCGCCGCCCCGAACCCCACCATCTCCACTTCCTCCCCCACGTGGATCTTCCCCCGCTCGATCCGCCCCGTCGCCACCGTCCCCCGCCCCGTGATGCTGAAGACGTCCTCCACCGGCATCAGGAACGGCTTGTCCACGTCCCGCTGCGGCTCCGGAATGTAGCTGTCGACCGCCTCCAGCAACGCCGTGATCGACTTCCCCCACTCGCTCTCCGCCTCCCCGCTCTCCAGCGCCTTCAGCGCGCTCCCCCGGATCACCGGCAGCTCGTCCCCCGGAAAGTCGTACTCGCTCAGCAGCTCGCGAACCTCCAGCTCCACCAGGTCCACCAGCTCCGCGTCGTCGACCATGTCCACCTTGTTCAGAAACACCACGATGTAGGGCACGTTCACCTGCCGCGCCAACAATATGTGCTCGCGCGTCTGCGGCATCGGCCCGTCCGCCGCGCTCACCACGAGAATCGCGCCGTCCATCTGCGCCGCCCCCGTGATCATGTTCTTCACGTAGTCCGCGTGCCCCGGGCAGTCCACGTGCGCGTAGTGCCGCTGCTCCGTCTCGTATTCCACGTGCGCCGTCGCAATCGTGATCCCCCGCTCGCGCTCCTCCGGCGCCTTGTCGATCTGATCGAACGCCACGTACTGCGCCAGCCCCTTCGACGCCTGGATCTCCGTGATCGCCGCCGTCAGCGTCGTCTTCCCATGGTCCACGTGCCCGATCGTTCCCACGTTGACGTGCGGCTTCGTCCGCTCAAACTTCGCCTTCCCCATGGTCGCTCCCCCTGAAGTGACGCGCCCGAATCAGCCGCGGACCTTGGAGATGATCTCCTCGGCCTTGCTCTTCGGCACTTCCTCGTAGTGCGAGAACTCCATCGAATAGACCGCGCGCCCCTGCGTGATGGAGCGCAGCGTCGTCGAATAGCCGAACATCTCGGAGAGCGGCACGCTCGCGCCGATCACCTGCGCGTCGGCGCGCTGCGTCATGCCTCCGATCTTGCCACGCCGGCTCGACAGGTCGCCCATGACGTCGCCCATGTAATCGCCGGGAGTGACCACCTCGACGTCCATGATCGGCTCCAGCAGCACCGGGCCGGCCCGCCGGGCGCCCTCCTTGAGCGCCATCGAGCCGGCGATCTTGAACGCCATCTCGCTCGAGTCGACGTCGTGGTAGGAGCCGTCGATCAGCTCCACCTTCACGTCCACCATGGGGTAGCCCGCCAGGACGCCCGACTCCATCGCTTCCTTGATTCCCTGCTCGACCGGCCCGATGAACTCGCGCGGGATAACGCCGCCGACGATCTTGTCCTCGAAGACGAACCCCTGGCCGGGCTCCGCGGGCGCGATGTTGATGACGACGTGGCCGTACTGGCCGCGGCCGCCCGACTGCCGCACGAACTTGCCCTCGACCTTCTGGGCGGGCCGCCGGATCGTCTCGCGGTACGCCACCTGGGGCCGGCCGATGTTCGCCTCGACCTTGAACTCGCGCTTCAGCCGGTCGACGATGATCTCGAGGTGCAGCTCGCCCATCCCGGCGATGATCGTCTGGCCGGTCTCCGGATCGGTGTGCACGCGGAACGTCGGATCCTCCTCGGCGAGCTTCATCAGCCCGTTCGAGAGCTTGTCCTGGTCCACCTTCGTCTTCGGCTCGATCGCGACGTTGATCACCGGCTCGGGGAACTTCATCGCCTCGAGGATGATCGGCTCGTCCGCGTCGCACAGCGTGTCGCCGGTCTTCGTGTCTTTCAGCCCGATCGCGGCCGCGATGTCGCCGGCGAACACCTCGTCGCGCTCCTCGCGGTGGTTCGCGTGCATCTGCAGCAGGCGCGCGACGCGCTCGCGGCGATCCTTCGTCGAGTTGTAGACGTAGGAACCGGCGGGCAGCGACCCGGAGTAGACGCGGAAATAGGTCAGGCGTCCGACGTACGGGTCGGTCGTGATCTTGAAGGCGAGCGCGGCGAAAGGTGCCTCGTCGCTCGCGGGCCGCTCGACCCCCGTCTCGTCGTGGTACGGCAGGTGACCGCGGATCGCGGGCACCTCCGTGGGCGAGGGCAGATAGTCGACGACGCCGTCGAGCAGCTGCTGCACGCCCTTGTTCTTGAAGGCGGAGCCGCAGAGCACCGGCACGAGCGCGTTGGCGATCGTCGCCTTGCGGATCGCGCGCCGCAGCTCCGCCTCGCTGATCTCGTTGCCCTCGAGGTACTTGCCGAGCAGCTCGTCGTCGTGCTCGACCGCCGCCTCGACGAGATCGTGGCGCAGCGCCTCGACGCGCTCCTTCAGGCTGTCGGGGACCGGCCCCTCGCTCCACTTCGCGCCGAGCGACTCGTCGTCGTAGACGATCTCGACGCGCCGCACGATGTCGATCAGGCCGGTGAAGAGCTCGCCCTCGCCGAGCGGGATCTGGACCGGGTGCGCGTTGGCGCCCAGACGGTCGCGGATCATCTCGACGACGTTCATGAAGTCCGCGCCGACGCGGTCCATCTTGTTGACGAACGCGATGCGCGGAACGCCGTAGCGGTCCGCCTGGCGCCACACCGTCTCCGACTGCGGCTCGACGCCGCCGACGGCGCAGAAGACGGCGACCGACCCATCGAGCACGCGCAGGCTGCGCTCGACCTCGACGGTGAAGTCGACGTGGCCAGGCGTGTCGATGATGTTGATGCGATAGTCCTGCTCGTCACGACGCCACTCGCAGGTGGTCGCGGCGGACGTGATCGTGATGCCGCGCTCCTGCTCCTGCTCCATCCAGTCCATCGTCGCCGAGCCCTCGTGCACCTCGCCCAGCTTGTGCGTGCGGCCGGTGTAGAAGAGGATGCGCTCGGTGGTCGTGGTCTTGCCGGCATCGATGTGCGCCATGATGCCGATGTTGCGCAGCTTGGGGAGTGGCGTCTTTCTAGGCATCGTATCCCTTCAGCGACTCACCACCGGTAATGCGCGAAGGCCTTGTTGGCCTCCGCCATCCGGTGGACGTCGTCCTTCCTCTTGATCGCGCTGCCCTCGTTGCGGGCCGCCGCGAGCAGCTCGTTGGCAAGCCGCTCTGCCATCGATTTTTCGCTTCGCTGGCGTGAAAACGTCACGAGCCACTTGAACGCCAGGGACTGCCGCCGCTCCGGCCGCACCTCGACCGGCACCTGATAGGTGGCGCCGCCGACGCGGCGGCTCTTCACCTCGAGCGACGGCTTCGCGTTGTTCACCGCCTGCTTGAACACGTTGAGCGCCGGCTGCCCGGTCTTCTCCTCGATCGTGCGCATCGCCTCGAAGAAGATGCGCTCCGCGACCGATTTCTTGCCCTCGAGCATCAGCACGTTGATGAACTTGCTGACGGTCGTCGAACCGTACTGGGGGTCGGGCGGGATCTCCCGCTTTACCGCACGCTGGCGTCTGCTCATCGCTTACTTCGGCCTCTTCGCGCCGTACTTGGAGCGCCCCTGGCGACGGTCCGAGACGCCGCTCGCGTCGAGCGTTCCGCGGATGATGTGGTAGCGCACGCCCGGCAGGTCCTTCACGCGGCCGCCCCGGATCAGGACGATCGAGTGCTCCTGCAGGTTGTGGCCTTCGCCCGGAATGTAGGCGGTCACCTCGATGCCGTTCGTCAGCCGCACGCGCGCGACCTTGCGCAGCGCCGAGTTCGGCTTCTTCGGCGTCGTCGTGTACACGCGCGTGCACACGCCGCGCTTCTGAGGATTGCCCTCGAGCGCCGGCGCCTTCTCCTTCTTCTCGACCTGCTGGCGTCCCTTGCGGACGAGCTGGTTGATTGTCGGCATGCCTGACCCGCGTTGTGGTTCCCAGCGAAAAAACGCGGGGACGCTACCGGTCCCCGCCGGGCCGGCCAAAAAGGTGACCGGACAGACTAGCAAAGGTATGGTTGGGGCCGAGAACTGTCAAGCCGTGCCGGGAGACAAGCGAGGGGGCGGAGAGCGCGGAGGGGAGGGGGCGGAAGGAGCGCGGAGGGGAGGGGGCGGAAGGAGCGCGGAGGGGAGGGGGCGGAAGGAGCGCGGAGGGAGGGGGCGGAGGAGCGCGGAGGGGAGGGGGCGGAGCGAACGGAGGGACTTGTCGGAGGGTCGGAGGACACGGAGGGTTCGAGGGGTGGCCGAACGGCGCGTGGCGTGGGCGACGAGGCGGAATGGGGCGAGCTTCAGCGGCGGAACGGCATCGCGGCCGAGCGATGATCGCCGGCACCACGCGGGATGCCGGCGACCACCGTGAACCAACGATCCGGCGCCGGCCCCCCGCAGCTACCGGCGCCCCCAGACCCTCCGTGTCCTCCGCCTCTCCGCTGCTTCCGTGACGAGCCGTTCCTCCGCGCCCTCCGCCTCCTCCGAGGCCCGCGGCGCCCGCGAGGCCCCTCCCTACTACGCCTCGGCGCCCTCCCCCGCGGTCTCGCGCAGCCCTGGGAAGAGCTGTTCCGCGCGGGTGGCGAGGGTGTCCTCGCGGGTGGGCGGAACGGGCTCCTCGATGAGGAACTCGACGTCGCTGTAGCGATAGACGCCGCTGCCGGCCGGGATGAGGTGGCCGATGATGATGTTCTCCTTGAGCCCGATCAGGTCGTCGCGCGAGCCGCGGACGGCGGCGTCGGTCAGCACGCGAGTGGTCTCCTGGAAGGAGGCGGCGCTGATGAACGACTGCGTGGTCAGGCTGGCCTTGGTGATGCCGAGGAGGAGCGGCTCGGAGCGGGCCGGCTTGCCGCCGCCGGTCATCCTGCGCTGGTTCTCCTCGCGGAACTCCATGCGGTCGACGTTCTCGCCCTCGAGGAAGTCGGTTTCGCCGGGGTCCGTGATGCGGACCTTCTGCAGCATCTGGCGCACGATGGTGCCGATATGCTTGTCGTTGATCTTGACGCCCTGGAGGCGGTAGACCTCCTGGACCTCGTTGAGGAGGTACTCCTGGACGGCCCGCGGCCCCTTGATGCGCAGGATGTCGTGCGGGTTGACGGGGCCCTCGCTCAAGCGGTCGCCGGCGCGCACGGCATCGCCCTCGTGGACGCGCAGGTGCTTGCCGACCGGGACCTCGTAGGTGCGCTCCTCGCCCGCCTCCGGAATGACGACGATCTCGCGCTTGCCGCGCTTGATGTCGCCGAAGCGGACGGTGCCGTCGATCTCGGTGATGACCGCCGGATCCTTCGGCCGCCGCGCCTCGAAGAGCTCCGCGACGCGAGGCAGGCCGCCGGTGATGTCGCGGGTCTTGTACACCTCGCGGCTGATCTTCGCGAGGGTGCCGCCCGGCTCCACGGTATCGCCGTCGTGGACGGTGAGCTGCGCGCCCACCGGCACGATGAACTCGCGCAGCTTCTTGCCGCTCTTGGGGTCCTTGATCTGGATCATCGGGTGGAGCTTCTTCTCGCGGTCCTCGATGATCACGAGCTGACGGCGGCCGGTCGACTCGTCGAGTTCCTCGCGGACGGTGACCTCTTCGACGATGTCGACGAACTCCACCTGGCCGCCGAAGTCGGCGACGATCGGCTCGGAGTAGGGATCCCAGCCGAAGAGCAGGTCGCCGGCCTCGACCTCCTGAGCGTCCTCGACGGCGAGCGAGGCGCCGTAAGGCACCGCCAGGCGACTGCGGACCGTGCCCTCGCGCGTCTTCATCACGATCTCGCCCTCACGGCTCGTGACGATGCGCTCCTGCGACGGTGTCTCGACGAAGGTGATGCGCTCGAAGTCGATGGCGCCGTCGACCTTCGACTTGCGCTGCGTCTGCGCGGCGATGCGCGCCGCCGTGCCGCCGATGTGGAAGGTGCGCAGCGTGAGCTGCGTGCCCGGCTCACCGATCGACTGGGCGGCGAGGATGCCGACCGCCTCGCCGATGTCGACCGGCTTCATGGTGGCGAGGTTGCGGCCGTAGCACATGCGGCACACGCCTCGCTTCGCCTCGCACGTGAGGACGCTGCGGATGCGCACCGTCTGGATGCCAGCGTCCTCGATCGCCTCCGCCGCCTCCTCGTCGATGATCTCGCCCGCCTCGACGATCAGCTCGCCGTCGATCGGGTCGTAGACGTCGTCGAGCGCGACGTTGCCGACGATGCGGTCCTTGAGCGGCTCGATGATGTCCTCGCCCTCCTTGAGCGCGGCCATGTCGATGCCGAGCACGGTGCCGCAATCCTCGTCGGTGACGGTCACGTCCTGCGCCACGTCGACGAGGCGGCGCGTGAGGTAGCCGGCGTCAGCGGTCTTGAGCGCGGTGTCGGCGAGGCCCTTCCGCGCGCCGTGCGTCGAGATGAAGTACTCGAGCACGGTGAGGCCCTCGCGGAAGTTCGACTTGATCGGGCTCTCGATGATCTCGCCGATGCCGCCGGTGAGCTTCTTCTGCGGCTTCGCCATGAGACCGCGCATGCCGGCGAGCTGCCGCATCTGGTCGCGGTTCCCGCGCGCGCCCGAGTTCATCATCATGAACACCGGGTTGAAGCCGCCGCTGGAGCGCTCGAGGCGCCGCACCATGGCGTCGGCGACGTCGTTGTTCGCGTGCGTCCAGGTATCGATGACCTTGTTGTAGCGCTCGCCGTTGGAGATGACGCCGTTCTGGTAGGCGCGCGTGAAGCGGGCCACCTCCTCGTCGGCGTCGGCGAGGATCTCGACCTTCTCGCTCGGGATCTCGAGGTCGACGAGGCCGACGGAGATGCCGCCGAAGGTGGAGTAGCGGAAGCCGAAGTCCTTGAGCGCGTCGAGGAACGCGGTGGTCGGGCCGAGGCCCACCTCCGTGTACGCCTTGAAGATGATGTCGCCGAGCTCCTTCTTGCCCATCGTCTGATTCCAGAAGCCGAGGGCGGCGGGCACGACCGAGTTGAAGATGACGCGCCCGATGGTGGTGCGGAGCCAGCGGCCGCGGCGCACCTGCTCGTCGTCCTCGACCTCGCCGAGGCGGTGGCGCTCGACCCAGAACCAGCACGGCGTGTGGAAGCCGACGTGGCCGAGCGCGAGCGCGGCTTCCGCCTCCGCGAAGCGGCCGTAGCGCGGCGCGCCGGCGTAGATCGCGTCCAGCTTGACGGTCGCCTCCTCGCGGCGATCCTTGGACAGGCGCGCCTGGTTGAGCGCGTCCTCGAGGTCGGCGACGTGGAGCGGCGGCTTGGTCAGGTAGTAGCAGCCGATCACCATGTCCTGCGTCGGGCTGGCCACCGGCCGGCCGTTCGAAGGCAGCAGGATGTTGTTCGACGACAGCATGAGCACGCGGGCCTCGAGTTGCGCCTCGAAGCTGAGCGGCACGTGGACCGCCATCTGGTCGCCGTCGAAGTCCGCGTTGAAGGCGGCGCAGACGAGCGGGTGGATGCGGATCGCCTTCCCCTCGACGAGCACGGGCTCGAACGCCTGGATGCCGAGGCGGTGCAGCGTCGGGGCGCGGTTGAGCAGCACCGGATGATCGCGGATGATGTGCTCGAGCACCTCGTAGACCTTCGGGTCGTCGCGCTCGACGATCTTCTTGGCGCGCTTCACCGTCTCGGCCTCGCCGCGCTTCTCCAGCTCGTGGATGATGAACGGCTTGAAGAGCTCGACCGCCATCGCCTTCGGCAGGCCGCACTGGTGCAGCTTCAGCTCCGGACCGACGACGATCACCGAGCGGCCCGAGTAGTCGACGCGCTTGCCGAGCAGGTTCTGACGGAAGCGCCCCTGCTTCCCCTTGAGCATGTCGGAGAGCGACTTGAGCGGACGCTTGCCGCGGCCGCGGATCGCCTTGCTGCGCCGGCCGTTGTCGAAGAGGGCGTCGACGGCCTCCTGCAGCATGCGCTTCTCGTTGCGCAGGATCACCTCCGGCGCGCGCATCTCGATCAGCTTCTTGAGCCGGTTGTTGCGGTTGATGACGCGCCGGTACAGGTCGTTCAGGTCACTGGTCGCGAAGCGGCCGCCGTCGAGCGGGACGAGCGGGCGCAGGTCCGGCGGGATGACCGGGACGACGTCCATGATCATCCATTCCGGCTTGTTGCGGCTCTCCGGCGAAGTCCCGGAGTTGCGGAAGGCATCGATCACCTTGAGTCGCTTCAGCTTCTGCTTCTTGCGGTGCTGGCTCGTCTCGTTGGCGACCTCGATGCGGAGCTGGTCGGCGAGGCGGTCGAGGCCCTTGCCGTCCTTGTTCGGGTCCTTGAGCTGACGGTCGCTCGTGTCGAGCTGGCGCAGCAGCGTGCGCACGCCTTCGGCGCCGATCTCCGCCTTGAAGACGTTGTCCTCCTCGTCGCGCGCCTTGACGCGCAGATCGTAGTACTCGTCCTCGTCGAGGAGCTGCTGGTACTCGACCTCCTGGCGACCCGGATGGGTGACCACGTAGTTCGCGTAGTAGACCACCTTCTCGAGGTCACGCAGCGTCATGCCGAGCAGGTAGCCCATCTGCGACGGCAGCGTCTTGAAGAACCAGATGTGGGCGACCGGCACCGCGAGCTCGATGTGGCCCATGCGCTCGCGCCGCACCTTCGAGAGCGTGACCTCCACGCCGCACTTGTCGCAGATGTGGCCGCGGAAGCGGATGCGCTTGAACTTGCCGCAGTGGCACTCCCAGTCCTTGACGGGACCGAAGATGCGCTCGCAGAAGAGCCCGTCGCGCTCCGGCTTGAAGGAGCGGTAGTTGATCGTCTCCGGCTTGGTGACCTCGCCGTACGACCAGCTCCGGATCTCCTCGGGCGAGGCGATCTTGAGCTGGATGAAGTCGAAGTCACTGGATCGTGGCTCGCGAGCGCGTGCGAAATCGATCATGTCTATTCCTCTCTCCCGAGCGTCACCGAAAGACCGAGCGCCTGCAGCTCCTTGACGAGAACGTTGAAGCTCTCGGGGATGCCCGGCTCCGGCAGATTCTCACCCTTGACGATCGCCTCGTAGACGCGCGAGCGGCCGGAGACATCGTCGCTCTTCACGGTGAGGATCTCCTGCAGCGTGTGCGCGGCGCCGTACGCCTCGAGGGCCCACACCTCCATCTCGCCGAAGCGCTGGCCGCCGAACTGCGCCTTGCCGGCGAGCGGCTGCTGCGTGACGAGCGAATAGGGGCCGATGGAGCGCGCGTGGATCTTGTCGTCGACCAGGTGCGAAAGCTTGAGCATGTAGATCGCGCCGACGGTGGCCGGGAAGTCGAAGCGCTGCCCGGAGCGGCCGTCGCGCAGCCAGACCTTGCCACCCGGCGTGAGGCCGGCGGCGGCGAGGATCTCCTGGGCAGCGGCCTCGAGGCCCTCCTTCAGGCTCTTCTTCTTCGCCAGCTCCGCGATCGCGGGGAAGCGGTCGGCGAGCTTCACTTCCTCGCGGTCGGCGATCTCCTGCCCGGTGGTCACCAGCCAGTCGCGCAGCTCGCCGAGCTTGTCACGCAGGTCCTTGCGCGCCTGCTTGCCGACGTAGTCGTCGAGCGAGCGGCCGAGCGCGAGCGTGGCCAGCTGCTCCGCCGCCGCGAGGTCGCCGTTGCCGGACGCGGCTTCGGCGGCCGGGCCGCGTGCCTCGCCGAGCGCGTGCAGGCCGCCCAGCAGCGTCGCCGCCTCATCGGAGCCGAAGGCCGGGAAGGCGGCGCCGCGAATGCCGAGCGCGCCGTGGGCCCATTTGAGCCCGCTCATCTTGATGAGCGTTCCGACCTCGTCCTCGCTCGCGCCCTGGAAGACCGGCGTCTTCGCCTCGAAGTCCAGCAGGCGGCACGCCCAGCCGAGGTGCGTCTCTAGGATCTGTCCCACGTTCATGCGGCTGGGCACGCCGAGCGGGTTGAGCACGATCTCGACCGGCGTGCCGTCGGGCAGGAACGGCATGTCCTCCTCCGGCACGATCCGCGCGATGATCCCCTTGTTGCCGTGGCGGCCGGCCATCTTGTCGCCGACGCTGATCTTGCGCTTCTCGGCGAGGTAGACCTTGACGAGCTGGACCACGCCGGGCGACAGCTCGTCCGGCTGGAAGACCTTGTCGATCTGCTCCTCGGTCTTCTCGCGGATGCGGTCGATGCGCGACTTCGCGGCGTCGATCACGCGCCGGATGCGCTGGTTCACCTCCGGGCTCTGCACCTTGAGCGTGGTCAGGTCGACCTCCGAGAGGTCGACCTTGGCGAGCGCCTTGACCCCGAGCTTGGCGCCGTCGTCCATGTACGGCTCGACGGTGCCGCGCTTCAGCATCAGCGCGACCTTCTGGTCCTTGAGCAGCTCGAGCAGCTCCTCGTCCCGCGCCTCGGAGATGCGCCCGATCTCCTCCTTCTCGAGCGCGCGGAGCTGACCGATGCGCTCGCCGCGCTCCTTCTCCAGGAGCGGGTCGTCGATGCGACGGCTGAAGACCTTCACATCGATGACGGTGCCCTCCATGCCGGGCGAGACCTTGAGGGAGCTGTCCTTCACGTCCTTCGCCTTCTCGCCGAAAATCGCGGTGAGCAGCTTCTCTTCCGGCGACAGCTCCGTCTCCCCCTTCGGCGTGATCTTGCCGACGAGGATGTCGCCCGCCTTGACGCGCGCCCCGATGCGGACGATGCCGCGCTCGTCGAGGTGGGTGATGCTCTCCTCGGCGACGTTGGGGATCTCGCGCGTGATCTCCTCCATGCCGCGTTTGGTGTCGCGGACGTGGAGCTCCAGCTCCTGGATGTGGATCGAGGTGTAGACGTCGTCCTTGACCAGCTTCTCGCTGATCACGATGGCGTCCTCGAAGTTGTGGCCGTACCAGGGCATGAAGGCGACGAGCACGTTGCGGCCGAGCGCCAGCTCGCCGTGGTCGGTCGAGGCGCCGTCGGCGATGATCTCGCCCGCCTTCACCTTCTGGCCGCTGTGGACCAGCGGGCGCTGGTTGAGCGCCGTGTCCTGGTTGGTGCGCCAGAACTTCTTCAGCCGGTAGCGGTCGTACTGCGCCAGGCGGGCGAGCGGCTCGTCGGACTTGCCGGGCTTCACCACGCCCGTGTCGATGATGATCTCGTCGGCGGTCACGCGCAGCACGACGCCGGCGCGGCGGGCGAGGATGACCGAGCCGGAATCGCGCGCGACCTTCTCCTCGAGACCGGTGCCGACGAGCGGCGCCTTGGGGAAGAGGAGCGGCACGGCCTGGCGCTGCATGTTCGAGCCCATGAGGGCGCGGTTCGCGTCGTCGTGCTCGAGGAACGGGATGAGTGCGGCGGCGACGGAGACGAGCTGGTCCGGCGCGACGTCCATGTAGTCGATCTGCTCGGGCGGCATGAGCGGGAAGTCGCCGCGCTGCCGGCAGAGCACGAACGGGTTGCGGAAGGTGCCGTCCTCGTCGAGCGGCGCGTTCGCCTGCGCGATCGTCGCGTTCTCCTCGGTGTTGGCGTCGAGCCACACGATCTCGTCGCTCACGGCGCCCTTCTCGACGCGCCGGTAGGGCGTCTCGATGAAGCCGAGGTCGTTGATGCGCGAGAAGGTGGTGAGGCTCGTGATGAGACCGATGTTGGGGCCTTCCGGCGTCTCGATCGGGCACATCCGGCCGTAGTGGGAATAGTGGACGTCGCGCACCTCGAAGCCGGCACGCTCGCGCGTCAGGCCGCCCGGCCCGAGAGCGGAGAGGCGCCGCTTGTGGGTGAGCTCGGCCAGCGGGTTCGTCTGGTCCATGAACTGGCTGAGCTGGCTGGAGCCGAAGAACGCCTGGATGACGGCGCTCACCGTGCGCGCGTTGACGAGGTCGTCGATGTTGATCTTCTCGACGTCCGTCGTGATCGACATGCGCTCCTTGACGAGGCGCGCCATGCGCGAGAGGCCGACGGAGAACTGGTTCGCGATCAGCTCGCCGACGCTGCGCACGCGGCGGTTGCCGAGATGGTCGATGTCGTCGACGAAGCCGCGCCCCTCGCTGAGCTCGATCAGGTAGCGGATGATCGCGATGAAGTCCTCCTGCGTGAGGACGGTGTGTCCCGCCGGCAGGTCGAGGCCGAGCCGCTGGTTGATCTTGTAGCGGCCGACGCGGCCGAGGTCGTAGCGCTTCGGATTGAAGAAGATGCGCTCGATCGCGACGCGCGCGGTCTCGAGGTTCGGCGGATCACCCGGGCGCAGCAGGGCGTAGATCGCCTTCAACGCACTCGCTTCGTCGCTGGTGGGGTCCTTCCTCAGCGTGTTCTTCAGCAGCGGGCTCTCCGCGCGGCCCTCGATGCCGCTCGAGAAGACGCTCACCGTCTCGACGCCGGCGCGCACCAGCCGCTTCACGAGGTCGGCGTCCAGCTCGTCGGCGGTCTCCGCGAGCACCTCGCCGCTCTCCGGATCGACAACGTCGGCGGCGAGCAGCGCGCCGAGCGACTCGCGGCGCGCGCCGCGCTCGCTGATCTCCTCGCTGACCTCGACCTCGCGCGTCGTATAGAAGATGCGCAGCACCTCCTCGTCGGTGCCGTAGCCGAAGGCGCGCAGGAGCGCGGTCGCCGGGAACTTCTTCTTGCGGTCGATGTGGACGTAGACGACGTCGTGGATGTCGACGGTGAACTCGACCCAGGAGCCGCGGAACGGGATGATCCGCGCGCTGTGCAGCTTGGAGCCGTTGGGGTGGATGTTCTCCTCGAAGACGACGCCCGGCGAGCGGTGGAGCTGGCTCACGATCACGCGCTCGGCGCCGTTGATGATGAAGGTGCCGAGCTCGGTGAGGAGCGGCAGGTCGCCGAGGTAGACTTCCTTCTCGATGATGTCCTTCGGCCGGCGCTCGCCCTCTTCGAGCTCCTCCCACACGACGAGGCGCAGCGTCGCCTTGAGCGGCGCGGCGTAGGTCATGTCGCGCTCGATGCATTCGTCCACCGAGTACTTCGGATCGCCGAGCGAGTAGTTGACGTACTCGAGCGAGAAGTTCTCGTTGACGTCGCTGATCGGGAAGATCTCGTTGAACACGCGCTCGAGGCCGACGTCCTCGCGCTCCTTGGCGACGGCGTCGGTCTGCAGCAGCACCTCGAAGGCGCGGATCTGCACGTCGAGCAGGTTCGGCATCGGCATCGCTTCCGGCAGCTTCGAGAAGCTGACGGCGGGCAGCTTGCCGTTGTGTTGTTTAGCAGCCAAGAGTGGACTCCTCCCTCGGGCCCTGGACGAAAGCGACAGGCACGGCAGGAGCCCGACCGCGCCCGAGGGGCAGCGGCGGGCTCTGTACCTTCGCTCGATTGTCGCGCAGCTGTGTGGTGATTCGACGGCGCATCACGCGCACCCCACCGGCTGAAGTCTCGGTCTCCGCCTCGTTTCGTCCGACGCGCGGCGGCTCTCATCGCGCCGCCCGCTCCGCCGGACCCCGCGCACGCGGCGTCCGCCGCGCGCGCTCGCGGAGCCGAGCTACTTCAGCTCGACGGTCGCGCCCTGCTCCTCGAGCTTCGCCTTGATCTGCTCCGCCTCGTCCTTCGAGACGCCCTCCTTCACGGTGGAGGGGGCGCCGTCGACGAGGTCCTTGGCCTCCTTCAGGCCGAGGCTCGTGACCTCGCGGACGACCTTGATCACCTGGATCTTCTTGGAGCCGATCTCCTTGAGCCGGACGTCGAACTCCGTCTGCTCCTCGGCGGCGGCCGGCGCGGCGCCGGGCGCGGCCGCCGCGGGGGCGGCGACGGCGGCGGTGACGTTGAACTTTTCCTTGAATGCCTCAACGAAATCCGCCAGCTCCATCACCGTCATGTTGCCAATGGTGTCGAGCAGCTCTTCCTTCGTAGCCATGTCCGTGCTTCCCTCGTGTTATGGAGATGGGTGGTGTTTACGCCTGATCCCGTTGAGCGTGGAGCGCGTCGAGCAGTCCGGCGAGCTCCGTCAGGTGCGCCTGGAGCACCCAGGCGAGCTGCGCGAGCGGCGCCTGCAACGCGCCGGCGAGCTCGGCGAGCAACTGGTCGCGCGGCGGCAGCTTCGCGAGCCGCCCGACCTGGTCGGTGCTCATGCGGCGCTGCTCGACCACGCCCACCTTGACGGCGGGCTTCTGGTCGTGGGCGCCGGCGAACTCGTCGAGCACCTTCGCGGCAGTGACGGCATCCTCGCGACCGATGACGAGGCCGGTCGGGCCGTTGAAGAACTCGGCGATGTCGGGCAGATCGAGGCCGCCGAGCGCGCGCAGCGCGAGCGTGTTCTTGACCACCAGGTACTCGACGCCGGCGGTGCGCAGGCGCGCGCGCAGGTCGGTCATGCTCTTGACGTCGAGCCCGGTGAAGTCGGTGAGGAAGAAGGCGGTGGCGCCCCCCAGCCGCTCCGCCAGCTCGTCGACGATCTGCTGCTTCTCCTCGAGGTTCATCTCAGGCCGTCACTCGCCGGTAGAGGTTCGGATCGAGCTTGACGCCGGGCCCCATCGTGCTGGAGACCGTGACGCTGCGTACGTAGGCGCCCTTCGCCGCCGCCGGCTTCGCGCGCATCACGACGTCCATGAAGGCGCCGAAGTTCTCGTTCAGCGACTCGGCCGGGAAGCTGACGCGGCCGATCGGCGCGTGCAGGTTGCCGGTCTTGTCGACGCGGAACTCGATCTTGCCCGACTTGATCTCCTGCACCGCGCGGCCGACGTCCATGGTGACGGTGCCGGCCTTCGGCGTGGGCATGAGCCCGCGCGGGCCGAGGATGCGGCCGATCTGGCCGACCTGCGCCATCACGTCCGGGCTGGCCACGGCGGCGTCGAAGTCGAGCCAGCCGTCCTTGATCTTCTGGATGTATTCCATGCCGACGTAGTCAGCGCCGGCCTCCTGCGCCTCGCGCTCTCGCTCGCCCTGCGTCAGCACCAGCACGCGGACCGCCTTGCCGGTGCCGTGCGGGAGCACGACGGTGCCGCGGACGATCTGGTCCGCGTGACGCGGGTCGACGCCGAGGCGGACGGAGACCTCGACGGTCTCGTCGAACTTCGCCGGCGCCGTCTCCTTCACGCGGTTCATCGCCTCGAGCGGCGAGTCGAGGCGGTCATCGCGATCGTACTTCGCGCGCGCGTCCGTGTACCGCTTTCCGTGCTTCGCCATCACTCCGCCACCGTGATGCCCATGGAACGGGCGGTGCCCTCGACCATCCGCATGGCCGAGTCGACGCCGGACGCGTTCAGGTCCGGCATCTTGAGCTCCGCGATCTCGCGCACCTGCCGCCGCGTCACGGAGCCCACCTTCTCGCGGTTCGGCACGCCGGAGCCCTTCTCCAGACCGGCGGCCTTGCGCAGCAACACGGCTGCGGGGGGCGTCTTCGTGATGAAGCTGAAGGAGCGGTCCGCGAAGACCGTGATCTCCACCGGGATGATCATCCCGGGCTGCCCCTGCGTGCGGGCGTTGAACTGCTTGCAGAACTCCATGATGTTGACCCCGTGCTGGCCCAGCGCGGGGCCGACGGGGGGCGCCGGATTCGCCGCACCGGCGGGCACCTGGAGCTTGATGAAGCCCACGACTTTCTTCGCCATCGCTGCCCTAGTATCCCTTGAGCTGCGTGTAGTCGAGCTCGACCGAGGTCGGACGCCCGAACAGACTCACCTCCACCTTCACCTTGCCCTTGTCGCCGTCGATCTCCTGCACGGTGCCGGAGAAATCGGAGAAGGGGCCCTCCATCACCTCGACGACCTGGCCGACGCGGAAGGGGATCTCCTCCTTCGCCTCCGGCTCCGCCTCCGCCGGCGCGACGCCGAGGATCTTGTTGATCTCGTCTTCGCGCAGGGGCTGCGGCGCCTTGCCCGCCCCGACGAACTTGATCACCCCCTGGATGTTGTTGATGGTGTGCATCGTCCGCTGGTTCAGGACCATGTGCACCAGCACGTATCCGGGGTAGAGCCGCCGCGTCACGTTGACCCGCTTGCCGTTGCGGATCTCGACCGTGTCCTGCGTCGGCACGATCGCCTCCTGGATCTCCTTCTGCTCCGGCTCCTCGCCGGGCTCCTCCGCGATGCGGTGATCCAGGAGCTTCTTGACCTTGTTCTCATGACCCGAGTACGTCTGGATCGCGTACCAACGGGCCTCCGTCGCTTCCGTCATTTACGCGCCCGCGAAGAGTGCGAAGATGCCGTTGATGATCGTGCGCACGCCCGCGTCCATCACCCAGATGATGAGCGCGACGACGATCACGAAGACGATGATCACGAACGTCGCGTTCTTCAGCTGCGGCCAATCGGGCCAGGTGACCTTCTTGACCTCCTCGACGACGTCGCGCGTGAAATCCCGCACCTCGGCCACCGACTTCATGTCGACGCTCCACCGTGGCGAGCGTCCACGCGCGTGCGACGCGCACGGGCGCCCGTCATCTACTTCGTTTCCTTGTGAAGCGTATGCTTGTTGCAGCGCGGGCAGTGCTTCATCCACTCCGCGCGCTCCGGATGCTTACGCTTGTTCTTCGTCGTGTGGTAATTCCTCTCCTGACACACGGTACAGGCGAGGATGATCTTGTCGCGCGGCATAGGGTGTCTCCGCCTGGCAGCCTCGGATCGTGCCGAGCCTTTATCTTACTTGCGAATCCGCCGGTTGTTCCCGCGGTCGTCTCGAGCGACGTCCCGATCGGCTCGGGAGCGCCGCTCCTACTGGATGATCTCGGTGACGACGCCGGCGCCGACGGTGCGGCCGCCCTCGCGGATCGCGAAGCGCAGCTCCTTCTCCATCGCGATCGGCGTGATCAACTCGATCTCCATCTGCACGTTGTCGCCCGGCATCACCATCTCCACTCCCGCCGGCAGCGTCACGCTCCCCGTCACGTCCGTCGTCCGGAAGTAGAACTGCGGCCGGTAGCCCGGGAAGAACGGCGTGTGACGCCCCCCCTCCTCCTTCGTCAGCACGTACACTTCCGCCTTGAACTTCGTGTGCGGCGTGATCGAGCCCGGCTTCGCCAGCACCATCCCCCGCTCGATCTCCTCCTTGTCCACACCCCGCAGCAGCAGCCCCACGTTGTCTCCCGCCTGCCCCTCGTCGAGCACCTTGCGGAACATCTCCACTCCCGTCACCACGCTCTTCTTCGCCGCCCCGAACCCCACCATCTCCACTTCCTCCCCCACGTGGATCTTCCCCCGCTCGATCCGCCCCGTCGCCACCGTCCCCCGCCCCGTGATGCTGAAGACGTCCTCCACCGGCATCAGGAACGGCTTGTCCACGTCCCGCTGCGGCTCCGGAATGTAGCTGTCGACCGCCTCCAGCAACGCCGTGATCGACTTCCCCCACTCGCTCTCCGCCTCCCCGCTCTCCAGCGCCTTCAGCGCGCTCCCCCGGATCACCGGCAGCTCGTCCCCCGGAAAGTCGTACTCGCTCAGCAGCTCGCGAACCTCCAGCTCCACCAGGTCCACCAGCTCCGCGTCGTCGACCATGTCCACCTTGTTCAGAAACACCACGATGTAGGGCACGTTCACCTGCCGCGCCAACAATATGTGCTCGCGCGTCTGCGGCATCGGCCCGTCCGCCGCGCTCACCACGAGAATCGCGCCGTCCATCTGCGCCGCCCCCGTGATCATGTTCTTCACGTAGTCCGCGTGCCCCGGGCAGTCCACGTGCGCGTAGTGCCGCTGCTCCGTCTCGTATTCCACGTGCGCCGTCGCAATCGTGATCCCCCGCTCGCGCTCCTCCGGCGCCTTGTCGATCTGATCGAACGCCACGTACTGCGCCAGCCCCTTCGACGCCTGGATCTCCGTGATCGCCGCCGTCAGCGTCGTCTTCCCATGGTCCACGTGCCCGATCGTTCCCACGTTGACGTGCGGCTTCGTCCGCTCAAACTTCGCCTTCCCCATGGTCGCTTTCCTCGGAGGTGGTTGGTCGCCGTGACGGTTCGCGGAAACGGCGCGGGCCGGGCCCGTCGCAATGCATGGCGCGGACGAAGGTAGAGACTTCGTCCGCGCCGTCCCGGAAGGAGGCCGGGCCGCCCCGTGGCGAGCCGCGGGTCGCGCGCCTCGATTTTCGGGACAGACGAGTATGATAGGGCGAGGCGAAGCGGCTGTCAACGGCGGGCGGGAGGCAGGGATCGGCCGGCGCCCGGGAGGGGGCCCGCGAACGCCTCGCGAACGCCTCGCCAGTCGGACCGCGAACGCCCCGGGTGCGGATCGGGAACGGCTCGCGAGCGCATCGCGAACGCCCCGGGAGGCGGCTCGGGAACGGCTCTGGTGCGGATCGGGAGTCGGCTCGGGAACGACTCGGGAACGACTCGGGGCCGGCTCGGGGCCGGATCCGCTCGGGCGTCGGGGAGCCGGGCGTGGCGCAGGCGTGGTGCCGTGAGCTCAAGTCGTGCGACGACAATCACTTGGGTGGCAGGCAGTCGGGGCGCTCTGGCACGATCCGTGAACAGGAATGGGGTACCGGGTGCGGACTGCACGCGGAGCGAGCGCGCCTCCTGATCGGATGGCCGACGTGAAGAGCATCCTGCTGGTCGAAGACAACGACGACAACCGCTTCATCTACACGACGTTCCTGCGGCGGCGCGGGTTCCGTGTGTTCGAGGCGCATTCGGGGTGGGAAGGGATCGAGGTGGCGCGCGCGGAGCTGCCGGATCTGATCCTGATGGACATCTCGCTGCCGATCATGGACGGCCTGGAGGCGACGCGCCGGCTGAAGTCGGACGAGGCGACATCGTCGATTCCGGTGATCGCGCTCACGGCGCACGCGATGCCTGGAGACCGGGCGAAGGCGCAGCGCGCGGGGTGCGAGGGATACCTCTCGAAGCCGGTGGCCCCGACGCGGGTGGCGGAGGAGGTGGAGCGGCGGATCGGCGCGCCGGGCGATGGCGATCCGGGCTCGTCCGGCAGCTCCGGCGGCGCGGGCTATTCCGGGAGCGGGGCGGAGCACGGCGGCTTCGGCGGCGGCGGGCGCTGGATCCGCTGACTGCGGAGCGCGCTCGCGCGCGGGCGCTCAATCGCCGCGATGGGCGGCGTGGTAGTAGGCGAGCTTGACGTACTCGGCGAAGTAGTCGAGCAGCCCCGCCTCCGTCGTCCACCACGCGTCCGGGGAGACGCCGGGGACGTCGACGGCGACCATGGCGAGGCGGGTGTCCAGGCCGGCGAGACGGCGGCGCAGCGCCCAGCGGGCGCGGCGCGTGTGGTAGCGGCTCGTCACGACGACGACGACGTGCGCGCCGTGGCTCCCCAGCCACGCGCGAAGCGCACCCGCCTCCTCCCATGTGCTGGAGACCGGCCCCGGCAGGACGGTGATCGCGGCGGCGGGGACGCCGCGGCGGCGCAGGATGCGGACGGCGGCGTCGGTCTCGTTCGGATAGACGCCGGCCCGCACGGCGGGGGTGTCCTCGACGCGGGCGAGGAGAATGCGGGGGGCGACGCCGCGGGCGAAGAGCGCGGCGGCGCGGAACGGCCGCGTATCGATGCCCCCCTCGAGCACGAAGATGGCGTCCGCGCGGGCGGGCAGCGGATCCTCGACGGAGAGGTGGCGACCGACGGCGCGCAGGAGCGGGGCGCGCAGCGCCCATGCCGCCACGCCGGCGAGCAGGACGAGCGCGACGACGGCCAGCAGGCAGCGGAACGGGCCGGGCAGACCGCGCGGGCGACGCCGGCCGGCGGCGACGTCGCGTACGAGGGTCCGTTTCATGGCGCCTCCTGCCTGGTGGACGGCTCCGTCGCGGGTCGCGCGCGAGACCGGATGCGGGTCGAGATCGGGACGAAGGTAGCCGCTCCGCGTGCGGCCGCGCCACGCAGGCGCTGCGGCCTTTCCACGGGACCCTTTCGCGTCGGCTCCCGGCGCAATTAGTATGGCGCGTCAAGGACGCATCCACGATTCACCACCGTCGAGGGTGGAACATGCCCAGGGTTGGGTTGCGTCGGCTCGTGCGCGATCGCGCCGGGCAGGGTGTGGTGGAGTACGCCCTGCTCATGGTGCTCGTGGCATTGGTCGTCATCGGCGCGGCGATGATGCTCGGCCGGAATGCGACGGACCGGGTCGCCGACATCGGCGACGCGGTCGCGGGCGCGCCCGGCGCGGCACCGCGCGCGCAGGGAGGAACCGGCGGCTCGGGTCGCGGCGGTCCGCCCGGCGACTGCGTCACGCCCGGCCAGGGCGGCGCCAATCCGGGGACGGCCGGGGGCACGGCGCCCGGCCAGTGCCGCACCGGCGGCGGCCACTGAGCACCTCGCCGCCGGCACCGGCGGATCCTCTCCGCGCCGCCCGGGGCGAAGCTTCCGCGCGGCGCTCCCCGCGCCGCGCGATCGCTCCTGCCGGCTCCTCGTCCCTCGGTTCCCACCTCCTGCCCCGCAGGAACATCCGCGGGGCTTGCGCGTAGCAGATCGCGGCCGGCCGAAGGCACTGCGCCGGCGCGATCCGGCCCGTTCCATGCACCGCTCAAGGCCCCCTGCGAGGGTGCGCCACCGCGCGATTTCCGAGGATGGATCCATGTCTGCCAGCCGACTCATCACCATGGCTCTGGGCATCACGCTGCTGACGACGACACGCTTCCCCGCTCCGCTCTCCGGGCAGGCGCCAGCGGCGGCGGCGAGGGCGCCGAGCGGGCGAGGGGCGACGTCGCAGAGCGCTCCTCCGGGACGGGCGGCCGCGAACCCGTTCGCGGAGCCGAGTCCTCTGCCGTACCACGCACCGGAGTTCGACAAGATCCACGACGCGGACTTCGAGCCGGCGCTGGAAGAGGGGATGCGTCGTCAGCGGGAGGAGATGGATCGGATCGCGAAGCAGGCGGCGGCGCCGACGTTCGAGAACACGATCGTGGCGATGGAGCGTTCGGGGCGGATGCTGGAGCGGGCGGAGCGCGTGTTCTTCGCGCTGACGGCGGCGAACACGGACGACACGCTGCAGGCGGTGCAGGAGAAGGTGGCGCCGGAGCTGGCGGCGCACAGCGACGCGATCCACCTGGACGACGCGCTCTTCCAGCGGGTGAGGAGCGTCTACGACCGGCGTTCCTCGCTGGGGCTGGACGCAGAGCAGCGGCGGCTCGTCGAGCGCTACTACGAGGACTTCGTGCGCGCGGGGGCGCAGCTCTCGGAAGCGGACAAGACGAAGCTGCGGGCGCTGAACCAGGAGGAGTCGAAGCTCACGACGGACTTCCAGAACCGGCTGCTGGCGGCGACGAAGGACGGCGCGGTGGTGGTGGACGACGCGAGCCGTCTGGCGGGGCTGAGCGACGGCGAGATCGCGGCGGCGGCGCTGGCGGCGAAGCAGCGCGGGCTGGAGGGGAAGTGGGTGCTGCCGCTGCAGAACACGACACAGCAGCCGGCGCAGGCGTCGCTGAAGGACCGCGCGCTGCGGGAGGAGCTGTTCGAGGCGTCGACGGAGCGGGCGGAGCACGGGGATGCGAACGACACGCGCGCGGTGATCCAGCGGCTGGCGCAGCTGCGCTCACGCAAGGCGAAGCTGCTCGGCTACGACACGTGGGCGGCGTACACGCTGGCGGACCAGAACGCGAAGACGCCGGCGGCGGCGATCGGGCTGCTGGAGAAGATCGTGCCGCCGGCGACGGCGAAGGCGCGCGCGGAGGCGGCGAAGATGCAGGCGCTGATCGACGCGGAGGGAGGGGACTTCGCGCTGCAGCCGTGGGACTGGCAGTACTACGCGGAGCGGCTTCGCAAGAAGGAGTACGACCTCGACGAGTCGCAGATCAAGCCGTACTTCGAGCTCGACCACGTCCTGAAGGATGGGGTCTTCTTCGCCGCGAACCGGCTCTACGGTCTCACGTTCAAGGAGCGCAAGGACATCCCGGTCTACGCGCCGGACGTGCGCGTCTTCGAGGTGTTCGACGCGGACGGCAGCCCGCTCGCGCTCTTCTACTGCGATTACTTCAAGCGCGACAACAAGAGCGGCGGCGCGTGGATGGACAACTTCGTCGGACAGTCCGCCCTGCTGGGGACGAAGCCGGTCGTCTTCAACGTGGCGAACTTCGCCAAGCCGGCGCCGGGCGAGCCGGCGCTGCTCAGCTTCGACGACGTCACGACGATGTTCCACGAGTTCGGGCACGCGCTGCACGGCATGTTCTCGGACGTCGAGTACCCGACGCTGTCGGGCACCAACGTGCCGCGCGACTTCGTCGAGTTCCCGTCGCAGTTCAACGAGCACTGGGCGCTCGAGGCGACCGTGTTCGCCCACTACGCGAAGCACTACGAGAGCGGCGCGCCGATGCCGCAGGCGCTGGTGGAGAAGATCAAGAAGGCGCGCACCTTCAACCAGGGGTTCGCGACGACGGAGCTGGTCGCGGCGTCGCTGCTCGACATGGCGTGGCACACGCTGGACGCGAGCGCGCCGCAGCAGCCGGTCGACTCCTTCGAGACCGCGGCGCTGAAGCGCTACCACGTCGACGTGCCGCAGGTGCCGCCCCGCTACCGCTCGACCTACTTCGCCCACATCTGGTCGAACGGCTACTCCGCCGGGTACTACGCCTACCTGTGGAGCGAGGTGCTGGACGACGACGCCTACGCCTGGTTCGAGGAGCACGGCGGCCTCACGCGCGAGAACGGACGGCGCTTCCGCAGGCTCGTCCTGTCGCGCGGTGACACGGAGGACACGGGCGCGCTGTACCGCGCCTTCCGCGGCCGGGACGCGAGCATCGAGGCGCTGCTGGAGGCGCGAGGCTTGAAGTAGCCGCGCGTTCGCGCGGGGAAGCCGCCTGGCGGCGGGGAAGCCGCCTGACGGCGGGGAAGCCCGCCTGCGGCGGGGGGAAGCCCGCCTGCGGCGGGGGGCCGCCTGCGGCGGGGAAGCCGCCTGGCGGCGGGGGCCCGCCTGCGGCGGGGGAAGCCCGCCTGCGGCGGGGGGCCGCCTGCGGCGGGGAAGCCCGCCTTGCGGCGGGGAAGCCCGCCTGGCGGCGGGGGAAGCCCGCCTGGCGGCGGGGGGCCGCCTGCGGCGGGGAAGCCGCCTGACGGCGGGGGGCTTCTGCGGAGGGAGAGTAGGGGGTGCGCGCTCGCCGGTTCGAGGGTCGCGTGGTGTGGATCACGGGGGCGTCGTCCGGCATCGGCGAGGCGCTGGCGCTGGCGTTCGCGGCGGAGGGAGCGGAGTTGGTGCTGTCGGCGCGCGACAATGTGGCGCTGCGCGACGTCGCCGCGCGCTGCCGATCGCGCGCTGAGAGGGGCGTGGTCGCGGCGGGCGGCGCGCCGCGGCGCGCCGCTCCGCAGGACACCGCTCCGCAGGACACCGCTCCGCCGGACACCGCTCCGCAGGACGTCGCTCCGCGGGACACCGCTCCGCAGGACACCGCTCCGCAGGACACCGCTCCGCCGGACGTCGTTCCCCTCGATCTCGCCGAGCTGGACCGGCTGCCGCGCACGGCGGCGGCGGTGATCGGGCGCCACGGCCGCGTCGACATCATGGTGCACAACGCGGGCGTCGCGCACCGCGCGCTCGCGGTGGACACGCCGCTCGAGATCGACCGGCGGATCATGGACGTGGATCACTTCGGCGCGGTGGCGCTGACGAAGGCGCTGCTGCCGGGGATGCTGGAGCGGGGGGCGGGGTGCTTCGTCGTCGTCGGCAGCCTCTCGGCGAAGTACGGGGCGCCGCTGGTGTCCGCGTACGCGGCGGCGAAGCACGCGCTGCTCGGCTTCTTCGAGTCGCTGCGGACGGAGGTCGAGTCGCGCGGCGTCCAGATCACGGTGGTGATCCCGGGATTCATCCGTACGCCGATCGCGAAGCGCGCGCTCACCGGCACGGGCGAGCCGTTCGGCCGCGACCTGTCGGTGCACGAGCGCGGCATGTCGGCGGAGGCGTGCGCGGCGAAGATCCTGCGGGCGGTCGAGCGGAGGCGGGCGGAGGTGCTGATCGGGGGCGGCGAGGTGGCCACGGTGTGGCTGCACCGCCTCTTCCCGGGCCTGCTCTCTCGGCTGGTGCGCTCGCACCCGGTCCGCACGCGGGAACGCTGGCTGGCGCGTCTGGGCCTGCGGCGGAAGCGCGGGAGAAGCGGGGAATGAGCCGGGCGCCGCCCCGAGGACCTAGGGGCGGCGCCCGGCCGATCTCTACCGGACCGGTGGTCCGGCTCGGGCGGAATCGATCAGCCGCCCGCGCTGCCGACCGTCACCTTGCCCGTGCACTGACCTTCGGAGCCGATGACGGTGAAGTCATAGGTCCCCGCCTTCGCGTTCGCCGTGTTGATCCAGAGCGTGAGGGCGTTGCCCTCGTTCGCCATCTCGATCGGCTTGTGATCCTGCTCGCCCTGCTCCGCCATCGGAGCCTTCGCGAGGTCCTCGGGCGCCGCGAGCTTCAGAGCGCTGTCCTCGCCTGCCTGGAAGCCGCTCACGTCGCCGATGGGCTCCGACAGCGTGAGCGCGAGCTGAACCGCCGCGTCGCCGGCGGCGATCGGCGCGGCCTGCGCCGTCGCCGTGCACGCCTGCGCGGGCTGCTGCTGCGGCTGCGCGGGCTGCGGCTGCTCGGGCTGGGGCTGCTCGGGCTGGGGCTGCGGCTGCGGCTGTTCGGGCTGGGGCTGCGGCTTTGGCTGCGGCTGCTGCGCCGAAAGTTGCACGGCCGTGAAGGCGAGCGACATCGCGGTCGCGACGGCAAGAAGTCGATTTCTGGGGAGAGTTCTCATCACCGAATCTCCTTGGCTTGAGTCTGCGCGTAATGCGCTTGGTCCGTGGCAGGCTGGCAACGTGCATGCCAGAGCCGGCGCTCGCGCGCTCGACCGTCCGCGAGAGGGGCGGCGTCAACGGGGCGGCGGGCGGCCTCCCCGGGTGGACGAATCGTCGGCGGTGAGGGGCCGCAGCGACGTCAGCGTCTCGACGTCCTTGCCGTCGTGGCTGATGCGGCGCAGGAAGATGCGGGGCGGCCGCGAACGCACGAACAGGGTCTGGTTGTCGAGGCCCGTGGCCACGTTGACGCGCAGGGCCCGATAGCTCCTGCCGGCGACCTGCACGGTGTCGGTGCCCCGCACGTCGTAGCGTTCGTGGCCGACGAGGCCGGTGCGCGGGTCGAACGTGACGAACTCGACGCTGCGTCCGAGCAGCGAGTCGGCGTCGAGCAGCGCGAAGGCGAGGTCGCTGATGTCGCGCAGCAGGATTCCGGGCGGGAGGCGACGGTCCAACTGCACCGCCTGGCCGCTGGTGTCGGTCACGATGCCGACCGCGTGATCGCCCTCGAAGCGCAGGTCGTGCCGCGTGGTGGCCCATCCGGATCCGTTCCACTCGGCGGTCTGCCCGATGGCCGACAGCGGCCGCAGCCGATCGGCGCTCACGACGACGCGGCTCCGTTCGCGCTCGAGGGTCTGGAGCGTTCCGAAGGGCTCGGCGGCGCGCGTCGTCTCGCTCTCGCGATACGCCTCGATCCGGGGCCGCGAGCTGCCGAGCGTGTTGATGATGCGGTACGTCGTTCGGGTGTGCTTCGTACGACCCTCTCCGAGCGCGACCTGGGTGTCGATCTCGTAGCCGCTGAAGGCGGCCGTCCGGTAGCGCACGCCCTGGTTCACCCCGTCGGCACCGTCGGACGCGGTCGTCGCCTCCTCCTTCCCGGCGGCGAGGCCCGTGGGCTTCAGCACCGCGACGGGCCTGCCGTCGAGGTGGGTGAGCAGGCCGCGGGCGTAGTTGATGGGCACGGCGAAGTTCAGGTTCTGGCCGCCCTGCATCTGCGAGACGGCGATGCCGAGGACCTTGCCGTCGGTGCCGAGCACGGGGCCGCCGCTGGAGCCGCTGGACGCCGGCGCGCTGACCTGGAGCAGCTCGTAGCCGGCGGCCTCCTGACGGCGACCGCTCACGATGCCGGTCGAAACGGTGTTCTCGAGGCGCAGCGGGCTGCCGATCAGCACGACGGGCGCGCCAATGTGCACGGAACCGGAGTTCCCGAGGTCGAGCGAGGGCAGGTCGAAGCCGTCGATCTGGAGGACCGCAATGTCGCGGCGGGGATCCTCGGCGAGCACCTGGACATCGTCGTAGACGTCGCCGGAAGCGAGCTTCACGCGCGCGCTCCTCGCATCGCGGATGACGTGGTAGTTCGTGAGGATGCGGCCCGTGGCCTCGACGATGAAGCCGCTGCCCTGCCGGGTGCCGGAGGGCGTCTTCACGTCGATGAGGACGACGGCGGGGGTGGCGCGGGCGGCCAGCGCCTCCAGCGAGTTCCGGGTCTTGTCCTGGACCTGCCCCGCGAGCCCGCCACCCGAAGCCGTGAGGAGAAGCAGGGTGAGGGCGACCAGGCGCCGGCACCAGCGGAAACGTGCTTGCGAATTGAGACGCATCGGCATCGATCCGGATCTCCGGGATCGTGGGTGCGACCCCGCGCGGAGCCAACCTCACGGGGAGCCGCGGCCCTCCGTTCGGACACGACGGAGCAGGATCGGGGCCAGCGCGCCGGCGGCGGCGACGCAGGGGCCGCCGTGGACGCGGTCGACCCCCGTGTCGCCGCCGTCCCGCGTCGAGGCTGCCACGTCCGACGTGACTGGCCGGGCTCGAAGCCGCGCTCCATCTTCAGGGCCGGTGTGTCGCGGGATCAGATCCAGCGCGGAGGCACGGCATGTGGAGGGGCACACGGCTGGGCACACGGCTCCTGGTGGCGGCCGGGGCGGCGGCGGCGACGCTGGCGGGGGCGGCGACGCTGGCCGGGGGGACGGCGCTGGCCGGGCGGACGGCGGTGGTCGGGGGGAGGGCGGTGGCCGCGGGGGCGACGCTGGCGGTCCGGGCCGCTGCGCGGGGGACGCCGGTCGCGGCCGGCGCGGACACGACGTACGTGGTATTGCTGGGGACGGGGACGCCGTTCCCGGATCCGCGGCACCAGGGCCCGGCGACGGCCGTGGTTGTAGGCGAGCGCGTGTTCCTCTTCGACGCGGGTGCGGGCGTCGAGCGGCAGATGGAGGCGGCGCATCTGCCGATCAGCGGTCCGACGGCGCTCTTCATCACGCACCTGCACAGCGACCACACGCTCGGCTATCCGGACCTGATCCTGACGTCGTGGGTGATGCGGCGGACGCGGCCGCTGCAGGCGTACGGGCCGCCCGGTCTGCAGGCGATGACGGACCACATCGTCGCGGCGTGGTCGGAGGACATCGACATCCGTACGCACGGCCTCGAGCGCGAGGTGGAGGGCGGCTACCGCGTGGCGGTGCACGAGATCGGACCGGGCGTCGTCTACGACAGCGGCGGCGTCAAGGTGACGGCGATCCCGGTGCTGCACGGCAGTTGGCGTTACGCGTTCGGCTACCGAATTGACACGCCGGACCGCTCCATCGTGATCTCGGGCGACACGCGGCCGAGCCCGGCGCTCGAGGCGGCGGCGCGCGGCGTCAATGTGCTCGTACACGAAGTGCATGCGCACGGGCGCGTGGCGCGTGAGGATCGGCCGGGGGGCGAGCTGTGGCCGGAGTACATGAAGCAGTTCCACACATCGGACGTGGAGCTGGGGGCGCTGGCGGCGCGCGCGCGCCCGAAGCTGCTCTTGCTGACCCACATCGGGTACCGCGGCGCGACGCCGGACGAGGTGCTGCAGGGGATCCGGCAGGGCGGCTTCACGGGCCGGGTCGCCGTGGGCGAGGACCTGGGCCGGTACTGACGGCAGGACTCCTTCCACGGCGCGCCGGCCACGTTCTCGGCCGCGTGGAGGCTGCTGAAGCGGCCGGCATCGTCGCCGCGCCGGCATTGCCTGCGGCGCCCGAGCGGCGGTAGCTTGGCCCCACCTCCGTGGTTCCCTCCGGACTCTCGACAGGATCGAACGATGTCCGATGCCTCCGTCTTCACGCGCGGGCGGGCCCCCGCGACCGCGTTCCGCTCCGCACGGCTCGTCCTTCTGGCCACGCTCGCGCTGGCCCCGGCCGCGCTGGCGCCGGCCGGCGTCGCGGCCCAGAAGCCGTACCGGCTGCCGCCGCCGGAGATCGTGCGGATCCTGGACGCGGCGCCGCTGCCGAGCGCGCTGGTGAGCCCGGACCACTCGGCGGTCCTGCTGGTGGAGCGGCCGAGCATGCCGTCGGTGGCCGAGGTCGGCCAGCCGATGCTGCGGCTCGCCGGCTACCGCATCAACCCCAACACGAACGGCTCCGCGCGCACGAACGGCGCGATCAGCGGCCTCCTCGTGAAGCGGCTGGGCGACGGCGCGGAGCTGCGCGTCCGCGTGCCGGCGGGCGCGACGCTCGGCTCGCCGCAATGGTCGCCGGACGGGAAGGCGATCGCGTTCACGCGCACGACGGACGACGCCGTCGAGCTGTGGGTGGCGGATGCGGCGACCGGGGCGGCGCGCCGCCTGGGCGAGGGTCGCCTGAACGGCACGACCGGCGATCCGTGCGCGTGGGAGGGGGACGGCGCGGGGCTGCTGTGCCGCTTCGTGCCGGACGGGCGGGGCGCGGCGCCGGTGGAGCCGCCCGTTCCGCCGGGCCCGACGGTCGAGGAGTCGCTCGGCCGCGCGGCGCCGGTTCCGACGTACGAGGACCTGCTGGAGGACGGCCACGACGAGGCGCTCTTCGACCACTACTTCACGTCGCAGCTCGCGCGCGTCGACGTGGCGACGGGCGCGAGCGAGGCGGTGGGCCGGCCGGGGGTGATCGACGACGTCGCCCCATCGCCGGACGGGCGCTACCTCCTCGTCACGCGCACCGTCCGGCCGTACTCGTACCACGTGCCGGAACGGGACTTCCCGAAGGAGATCGAGGTGTGGACGGCGGGCGGGGAGAAGGTGCGCACGGTCGCGTCGCTGCCGCTCTCCGAGCTGCCGTGGCGCAGGGTGCGCACGGGGCCGCGGGACGTGGAGTGGCGGCCGGCGGGCGCGACGCTCGCGTGGGAGGAGGCCCTCGACGGCGGCGACCCGACCGAGCCGGCGGAGTATCGCGACCGCGTCGTCCAGCTCGCGGCGCCGTTCACGGGCGAGCCGGCGGAGCTGCTGCGCACGCCGGAGCGGGTGGCGTCCGTGATCTGGGCGGGCGCCGACCTGGCGCTGGTCACGCAGCTCGACCGGCGCAAGGCGTGGACGAAGACGTGGCTGGTCGACGCGGCGCACTCGGACGCGCCGGCGCGGCCGATCCCGGCGTTCGACCGGAGCTCCGAGGACCGCTACGGCGACCCGGGGCGGCCGGTGCTGCAGACCGGCGTGGGCGGCGGCTTCCGGCGCGGCGGCGGCAACGAGGCGATCCGGCGCGGCGACGCGATCTATTTGGCGGGCCAGGGCGCCGGCCCGGAGGGAGAGCGTCCGTTCCTGGACCGGCTCGACCTGAAGACGCTGAAGACGCGTCGCCTGTGGCGGAGCGGCGCGGACCGCTACGAGAGCGTCGTCGCCCTGCTCGACGACGACGGCTCGCGCATGCTGACGGAGCGCGAATCGGCGACGGAGCCACCGAACTATTACGTGCGCCACGGCCGTCAGATGAGCGCGCTCACCCACTTCGAGGATCCGGCGCCGCGCTTCACGAACGGCGTGACGAAGCGGCTGGTGGTCTACCAGCGCGGCGACGGGCTGCCGCTCAACGGCACGCTGTACCTGCCGCCGGACTACGCGCCCGGGACGCCGCTGCCGACGATCCTGTGGGCGTACCCGCGCGAGTTCGTGTCCGCCGACGCCGCCGCTCAGGTGACGGCGACGACGAACCGCTTCACGCTGCCGCGCGGCGCCGGCCGCATGCACCTGCTGTTCGCCCTGCAAGGGTACGCCGTCTTCGACGGACCCGGCATGCCGATCCTGGGCGGCGACACGGCCAACAACCACTACATCGAGCAGCTCGTCGACGACGCCCGCGCCGCGATCGACAAGCTCGTGGCGATGGGGATCGCGGACCGCGACCGCGTCGGCGTCGGCGGCCACAGCTACGGCGCCTTCATGACCGCGAACCTGCTCACGCACTCGAGCCTGTTCCGCGCGGGCGTCGCCGAGAGCGGCGCCTATAACCGGACGCTCACGCCGTTCGGCTTCCAGAACGAGCGCCGCTTCTACTGGCAGATCCCCGACACCTACGACGCGATGTCGCCGTTCCAGAACGCCGACTCCGTCCGCGGCGCGCTCCTGCTCACGCACGGCATGAACGACGACAACACCGGCACGTACCCGATCCAGTCCGAGCGCTACTACGCGGCGCTCAAGGGCCTGGGCAAGACCGCCCGCTTCGTCTACCTGCCGTTCGAGGCGCACGGCTACCTCGGGCGCGAGAACGTGCTGGACGTCTTCGCCGAGGAGATGGCGTGGTTCGATCGGTACGTGAAAGGGGGTGGGAAGGCGGTCGTGCAGTAGGCCCGCCGCGGCCTGCCGGGGTCCGCACGGCGAAGCCCGCTTCCGGCAGGCGGCCGCATCGGCACCGGCGGAGATCCGGTTCGCGGTGGTGCCATACTCGGGCGCAGCGTCACCAGCAGGTCGCGAACGTGCCCTGGCGATAGAGTGCGCAGCGATCGAAGGTCGCGACACGACTGCGATGCGAGCCATATTCCAGGAGCACGCACCGCTGGAGGACCTCCGTGTGTTCGGCCGCATGATCGGGGAGCGTAACCTCCCTGACTTCGTCTCCTGCATGAAGGGCCGACGGATGGAATTCGCGGTCGCCGGGAACGCCCGTCTGGCCTTGGAGGCACACCGGGAAGGCGTGTTTGCCATCCGGGGCCCTGAGGCGATCCGGGTCCAGTTGCGGACTCGGCTTCAAGCCATCACCGTCGGGCGCTAGACGCCACCATGAGGCGCATGCCCCACTCATGGAGTCGACTTCCGCCGTCAGCCGCGGCCCGGCGCTGATGGGACGACCGCCACGCCGCCAATGGCGGCCGTGGGCGCTCCTGATCGTGGCGCTCGCGCTGCTGCCGCCTGCCGGCGCCGCCGGGCAGAGCCGCGGTCCGGACGTGGTGGCGGGGCAAGTCGTCGGCATGGGAGAGCCATTGAAGGCGGCGGAAGTGGTGATCATCTCCTCCGCCGGGACCATCCGCACCACGGTCTCGGACTCGTTCGGTCATTTCCGGGTGATGTTCCCGTCGTCGAGTCACCCGTATTCCGTGCGCGTTAGCGCCCTCGGCTTCCACCCGGATTCCGCCCGACTCGCGCGCGCGCCGGGCGCGGATGGCGCCTGGTTCGTTCGCGTCACGCTGGAAGCGTCACCGATCGGTCTTGCGGGACTGGACGTCGAGGCACGGCGGCCGACGCCCACGCGCAGCACGATCGTCCCAGGGAGCGCGCCTGAAGGGGCGGACGAGCGCCCGGCCGAAGGCGTGGTCGCCGGCGTGGCGCCCGAAGCCGATGGCGATGTGCAGTCAGCCGCCGGAAACGTACCGGGCGTGATCGCGACGTCGGCCGGTCTATCCATTCTGGGGCTATCGGCGGATCAGACGGCGGTGACGCTGGGCGGCCTCGCCTTTTCGGGCGGACGCCTGCCGGCGGGCTTACTGCTCTTGACCAGCGTGGCGACGGCGCCCTACGACCCCTCGCGCGGCGGCTTCAGCGGCGGCGAGGTCGCGGTGAACGTCGTCCCGGGGGGGCCGTTCGTGTCATGGGCGACGGATGTCGCGCTGGTTCCGGGGCCGCTCGAGCTCTCCGACATAAGCGGCGGCGGGCGCCCGACCGCGGCCCGGGTCGCGCTTAGCGGGCGTGGACCGCTCAACGTGCCCGGCCCATACTTCTACAGCGGCGCCATCGAGGCGCGGCACACGTCGACGGCGCCCGCGTCCCTGCTGGACGTCGACGTGCCACACGTCCTGGGCGTGCCGCTCGACTCGGCTGCGCGCTTCGAGAGCCTGGTGCGGCAGCTCGGCATCCCCGCGGGTCGCGCAGGCGGGCGGAGCACCGACGAGCTGAACCTCCTTGCCGGCATCCAGTTCATCCCTGACGAGAGCGTGGTTCGCGGCAAACAGGCCGGGCTCACCGGCTATCTGGACCTCACGCGGGAGCGCGGCAGCGGAGTGTTGCCGAGCGCCCTTGCCACGACAGCCACCGATAGGTCGGCTGGCACGGGCCTGCTGATGGGCTACTTCTCCACCTTCCTGCACGCTGCGATGATCGAGACCCGGGCCGCCTTGACGCGCCAGTGGAGTCGCGTGCGGCCGGCGCTCGATCTGCCTGCCGGCGTGTTGCAGCTGGCGCCGACCGGGGAAAGCGACCAGGCGCCGACGGCCTTCGCCTTCGGAGGCGCGGATGGCGGCGCGACGGCCTCGGACGGCTCGCTGGCGCAGGCGACGAGCCGAGTCACCTGGTACAGCTTCAGCGGCAGGCATCGCTTTCAGCTCTACGGCGAGGCGCGCTACGAAACGCTTTCCGAGAGCGCTTCGGGCAGGGCGCGCGGGACATTCGTGTACGCGTCTCTCGACGATCTCGCCCGCAACCAGCCATCCGCCTATATGCGGCGGGTGGTCTCCCCGCAGGAGCGTGCGGTGCAGATCGACGGCGCGCTCTCGCTGGCCGATTCGTGGAAGGCCACGGATGATCTGACGGTCCTGTTCGGAGCGCGGGCCGAGGCGAACCGCTTTCTCAGCGCACCGGCGGGCAATGGTCCCGTCCGGTCCGCCTTCGGCCTCGACACCCACCAGTTCCCCGACAAATGGCACGTGAGCCCGCGCTTCGGCTTCACGTGGCTGAGCCCGGCGGCCAAGAAGAGCCCGAGCTATTTCGTGGTGGGTCCGACCGTGACGTACAACCGCGGCCCTTCCGGCATTCTGCGTGGGGGAATCGGCGAGTTCCGCAACCGCCTTCCGCTGGGGCTCGCCGTCGAAGCGATGCGGGGGACGGGCCTGCCCGCGGCCGGGCAACCTTTGGAATGCATCGGTCCAGCCGTGCCCGAAGCCGAGTGGCCGACCTATGTCCATGGTGGCGCAGTGGCGCCGGATGCGTGCGCGGGCGGGGCGCCGCCCATCTGGACGGACGCCACTCCGCAGGTGCTCGGCTTCGCGCGGGGTTTTGTGCCCCCACATTCGATCCGCGGCAGCCTCGGCTGGGAAGGGCAGCTGCGGACCCTGCTGTACAGCGTCGACGCGGTCTACTCGCGCAACCTCGGACAGCGCAGCGCGGTGGATCTGAACCTGAGCGCGGAGCCCGCGTTCCGGCTGGTGGAGGAGGCCGCGAGGCCGGTATTCGCCCCACCGGCGGCCATACTTCCTGCCACCGGCGCCGTTGCCTACGAGGCCGCGCGCAGGCTGCCGGGGACCGGGCACGTGATGGAGCAGCGGAGTGACGCATCTTCGTCCACCGAGCGGCTCACGGTCACGCTCCAGCCCGAGTGGCGCCAGAGCCGCTACTTCTTGCGCGGCTCCTACGTCCTGTCCCGCGTGCGAGAGGAGGCACGCGGCTTCGACGCCGGCACCGCGGGGGACCCGCGCGACATGGAGCGGGCGCCGGGCGTATTCGATGCGCGCCACCGCATTCAGCTCGATGTCGGCGCCACGTACGGCCGCGTCGACCGTTCGACCCGCTACACCGTCTCGACGTTCATCATGCTGCAGTCCGGCCGCCCGTTCACGCCCATGGTGCGGGGCGACGTGAACGGCGACGGCTTCTCCGACGACCGCGCATTCGTTTTCGACCCCACTCGCGTGGGGGACGGCGCTCTCGCCACGCAGCTCGACAGGCTCCTTTCGAGCGCGCCCGTCCGTATCCGGCAATGCCTGAGGCGCCAGCTCGGGCACGTCGCCGACCGCAATAGCTGCCGTGGTCCCTGGACCGCTACGGCGAACCTGCGCCTCGACGTCCGCCCGGTCTCCGGACCCCTCGCGCGGGCGGTGTTCTCGCTGACGCTCAGCAACATCCCAGCGGCGCTCGACCGGATGCTCCACCCCGACCGTCGCGCCGGGTGGGATGCCGCCGCCCAGGTCGACAATGCGCTTTACACCGTTCGCGGCTTCGACTCGCGCTCCCAAAGCTTCGTCTACGCTGCGAATCCGCACTTCGGGGAAGTCCTGGCGGGGAGCGTGCCTCCTCTGGGTGGGTTTCGGGTCAGCCTCGCGACTCACGTGAAGCTCGGGGCGTCCGTGCCTCGACAGCAGATCGATCGCTGGGGGCCGAAGCGCAAGGGCGAGCCTCTGTCCGTCGACTCGCTGCGCGACATCTACACGAGACGGATCCCGGACCCCTACCTTCCGCTGCTGCTCAGGGCCGAATCGCTGCAGCTCGACTCTCTCCAGGTGGCACGGCTCCGGACGGCGCGCATCGCTTTCCTGAACACGGTCTACAACCTCGCCGACCCGCTCGCCCGCTTTCTCGCGTCCAGTCCGCGCGATACGCCCCAGGACTCGCTGCTGTCGCGGCAGACCGATTTTACGAACTCGGCCTACGCCCTGCTATGGCGCCAAGGAGGGGTGGTGCGCGATGTACTCTCGGCGTTTCAGTACCACCTCGCCCCGCTGTGGCTCACGACGCTGTTCGACCGACCGTCGCCTCCGAAGGAGGGCGATCTGGTGATGTCAGAGTGATTTCCACAGCCGGCGCCCCGGGAAGACCGATTGCACCGAGTCCCGGTGGAAATGTCGTCGTGGAGATCGTGTTCACGGAGCGGGAGTTGGACGTCATGGCCATCGTCTGGGACCGTGGCGGAGCGACGGTGGCGGAGGTCCGCGAGCGGCTGAAGGACGAATTGGCGTACACGACAGTGCTGACGGTGCTCAGGACCTTGGAGGAGAAGGGCTACGTGAGGCACGAGGAGGTGGTATTGTCAAAAGTTGTGGATCGGGACGTGATCAGGCGGCGGCCTTCCGTTCCTCGGTATCCTCCCGCTCGACCTGCACTCCGTCGGTGAACTGAACGCCAGCTCGCGCGAGCGGGAGCAGGTGCGAGCCGTTCAGCTTGCGCCACCGGTCCTGGGCCATCTGGATCAGCTTGAAGGCCATGGTGAGTCCCCGGATCCTGGAGCCCGGGCCTTTGGTCACGCGCTGCCTCAGCCGAACCGTTGCGAACGTGGACTCGATAGGGTTGGAGGTGCGGATGTGCTTCCAGTGCTCGGCCGGGAAGTCGAAGTAGCTCAGGAGCCGGTCCTGGTCGCGACGCAGCGAGGTGATGGCCTTCGGGTACTTGGCTCCGTAGTCGGCCTCGAACCGCTCGATGCCCTTCTCGGCGTCCTCTCGCGTCGGCGCGTTCATGATCTCCCTCAGGGTCGCCTTGGCTTGGCCCTGGAGCCGCTTCGGGAGCTTGTCCAGGACGTTGGCCATCCGGTGCACCCAGCACCGCTGCTCGCGCGTCTCGGGCCAGACGTCGCCCACGGCCGCCCAGAAGCCCAGGGCTCCGTCCCCGGTGGCCAGGGCCGGTGCCCGCATCCCCCGTCGCTTCAGGTCCCGGAGCACATGCGCCCAGCTCTCCGTGCTCTCCCGGTAGCCGTCTTCCACTGCGATGAGCTCCTTGGTCCCGTCCGGCCGCGCGCCGATCAGCACCAGCAGGCAGAGCCGGTCCTGCTCGCCCAGCCGCACGTTCACGTGGATGCCGTCGGCCCAGACGTAGACGTAATCGACGTCCGAGAGATCACGCGTGCGCCATGCCGCGATCTCGGCCTCCCACACGCCGATCTGGCGGCTGATGTTGGCCGGCGACAGCCCACTCGCCGCCTCGCCCAGCAGCGCCGGCAGGGCCTCGCGGAAGTCGCCGGTCGACAGCCCCCGCAGGTACAGCAACGGAATCACCTCATTGACCTTCGGGCTCCGTCGCATCCACGGCGGCAGGATCCGGCTCGTGAACTTCCTTCCCGCTCGCCGATCATGGACCCGGGGCGCTTGGACCTCCACCGTGCCGGAGCCCACCGTCACCTTCCGGGCCCGGGCTTTCCCGTTCCGGACCACCAGGGCCAGGCCTCGCTCGTCTCGAGCCCCGGCATGCTTCGCCAGATACGCCTCGACCTCCAGCTCCAGGGCTACCGCGAGCATCCGTCTCGCACCCTCTCGAGCCAATCCGTCCAGGTCCCTCGCAAGCGCTCCCTCCTCGCTCCTGAACCCTTCCTCCACTACCTTCAGCATGGCGGCGTGCTCCTTCCCCCGGGCGCCAACCCGGGACTCGTGTGATGGGTGTCACACGGAAGGGTACGCCGCCTTTTTCACGCCCGCCAACTCACCCCCGCTCCGGGGGGCGATCCACAACTTTCGAGGATAGCTCCACGAGGAGAGGTCACGTCAATAGGTGTGTAAACGGCATCAGGCGGCGGCCCTTTCGGACTGACTGGTGACGGGGATGCCGTCGACGTACTTCGCGCCCGCGGAAACGGCCGCGAGCAGGTGTGCGGCGTTGAGCCGCCGGAAGGTCTTCTCCGCTACGAGGAGCAGCTTCCAGATCAACGCCGTGGCGTTCTCGACCCGCTTGTAGCGCTTTGCGGCCGTGGTCCTGAGCCGCACAGAGGCGAAGGGCGACTCGACGATGTTGGTGGTGCGCAGGTGGACCCAGTGCTCGTGGGGGAAGGAGAAGAAGGTGACCATCCGCTCCCAGTCCCGCTTGAGCGCCGCCATCGCCTTGGGGTAGAGCCGCTCGAACTGCTTCACGCACCGCTCACGCGCTTTCTCGCACTCAGCCCTGCTCTCGGCGTACATCATTCCTCTCAGGTGCTGGCGTACGGCCGCCTGCTGCTTCCTCGGAACCTGGTCCAGCACGTTGACCATCTTGTGATTCCAGCAACGCTGCTCCTCGCACCGCGGCCAGATCTCGGGGACCGCGGCCCAGATGCCCAGGTGGCCGTCGGCGACCAGGAGCCGCGGCGCGTTCATGCCGCGGCCCTTCAGGTCGCGCAGTACGCCCAGCCACGACTCGCGCGACTCCCGCTGCCCGCTCTCCACGGCGAGCACGACCTTCTCGCCCTCGCGGGTCCCACCGATGATCACCAGGAGCGCCGCCTTGCCGTCGTCGATGCCGGCCTTTACGTACAGGCCATCCGCCCAGCAGTACACGATGTCGAGCTCGGCCAGCGAACGGCTCCGCCACTCCTGGAACTCGAGCTGCCACTGCGCCTTCAGCCGAGCGATCGAAGCGGCCGAAAGGGGAGCAGCGTCCCCCAGCAGCCCCCTCAGCGCGAGCTCGAAGTCGCCGAGCGCCAGCCCGTGCAGGTAGAGCTGGGGCAGGAGCTCGCTGACTTCCTCCGTGCGCCGCTTGAACAGCGGAAGGATTCGGCTCTCGAACCGCTCTTCCAGCCCTCGGACCCGCGGACGCCGAACCTTGATCGTGCCGTTCGACAACGCCAGCTTACGCGCCTTGCCGTAGCCGTTGCGGTAGACCGGCTCCGATCCGGGCTCTCGCCGCTCCGACTTCCGCCGGCCCAGGAGCCCTTCGACCTCTTCCTCGAGCAGCCGCTGGACGAATACCTGAACCTGCTCGCGGGCAAAGCCCTCCAGCTGTCCCCATACCACGCTTGACGACGAGGACGCTTCCTTGGTTACCTTTGACACGGCGGTGGCTCCTTTCGTGCGGGCACGAGGCCCGTGGTTGATGGCTCAACCGAAAGGTGTCACCGCCTTCTGCTCGTTTCCACACCCTCTGAAGATACCTCCACGAGGAGGTGGGGAGGGCATACCGCTATTCTGCGCTGGTGTCGAGGCAAGCAGCGCGGGGAAGCGCCCTGGTGCGGTTGAAGCGGAAGCTGTTCGGGGGCTCGACCGAGCTGTTGCTGAGACAGGTCCTCTCGGACCGACGCCAGCACGAGATCGAGCGGCTGCTACGGCTGCTGGACGACTGTACGCAACAGCCGGAAGCCCCGACGCCGTAGAAGGCGCCACCGCGCGACGTCATACCAATCAATGGCAAGCGGGCGCACCCCGTCCGCTCCTGAGTGCGCGCGTTCCACGAGGACGGCGAGCGTGTTGTTCTCGATCGAGAAATCGAGGACGCGATCGCGCACGGCGATGCTCCCCAGGTAGCGCATCTCGGAGTCGTATACGTCGAGGTATGAGCGGCGGTCACGGTCGCGCGTCGTGGCGACCCAGAACAGCCCGCCCGCCGTGACGTGGATGGTCGGCAGGATTCCATTCTTTGGCTCTTCCGGATTTAGCGTGGGTCCATGTTCAAGCCGCCGCAGTGAAAGAGGATGGCGATCCGGAAGTTGTCGCGGTTGCGGTAGCCTCGAGCGCGGTGCTTGATGAGCTGGATCTTGGAATTCATGCCCTCGGTCCTGGCATTGGTGAACGGGTGTCGGGCGTACTGTAGGATCCCGTAGAGGTAGCGCTTCATGGTGCGGGCGGCTCGCTTCATGGGCTCGAGCCGTGAGCGCATGGCCCAGCGGTACCACCGCTGGAACGCGCGGAGTGCAGTCTCGGCTGTAGCACACTCCCAGAGGCTCCGCGCCGCCTCCTTCAGGGCCCAGGCGCGCCCGACCTTGAAGCCTGAGCGACGCAACGCGGTGAGTTCCGCCTCATCGGCGGCCGTGCGCTTGGCGGCGCCCCGCACCAGGACAAAGCGTTTGCCTTTCAGTTGGGCGGCACGGGCCCCCTCCCCGGCTCGGCGAAGATCCCGCTGCTCGGCCTTGCGGACCTCGCTCACCGCCGTTGTCAGGTGGGCCGCCACGTGATACCGATCGAAGACGATTTTCGAGAGGCCGTGGGGCACACAGTCGCGCGTGGCGGCGATGTAGGGATCCCACATGTCCATGACGATGGCCCGAAGCCCACGCAGCTCTTCCTCCGGCCGGCTCTCCCAGAATTCACGAAGCGTGCTCTCCCGCCGGTGATCGCCCACCCAGAGCACCCGATCCCCCTCGAGGTCATTGACCACCGTCACGTACTCGTGCCGCTTCTGAAAGCTGGTCTCGTCGATCCCCAGGACCCGAACCGGTTCCTGGGAACGGCGCGCCAACCCTCGATCCACGGCCCGCCGCTGGATGTGAGCCACCTCATCCCAGCTGAGGCCCAGGAGCTCCGCCACTCCCGCCACCGTCGATTCTCTCAGCAGCCGGATCGCCCACGCCTCGAACAGCGCCGTGAAACGGCCTCGCGGCTCCGCCCAGGGCACGGCCACCTGCCGGACCCCATGCGCTTCACATTCCACGCGAGGGACTCGCGCGTGGAGGATCGTCCGGTATTGCATCGTATCCAGGTGTCGCCACCGCCGCTCCTCCGCCAGATCATAGCCCGGGCTCTCGCGGCCGCACTCCGGGCAGGTCAGCCGCGCCCCGGCCCGCGCACCGACTCGCACCCGCACTTCCTCCCGCTCAGGTCGCAACTCTACGGACTCCACTACCCACGGCTCCCTCAGCCCCAGCACCGTCTGGTAAAACCCGCGATCGTCCATGAACGCCTCCTTTCGGAAGCACTCATCCTACCTCGACCCATGGGAAACCCGGAAGAGCCCATTCTTTGGGGTCTCGCGAAAACTTCGGAGGTCCGCCGCGTCGGGCTTGGTCCTGAAGATGCCCCACATCGCCGCCGCGTGCTGCTCCACATCCCGGTCGTTTGGAAGCTCCGGCTGGTAGTGGGCGGGCGTCAGTTGGCCGAGGTAACGGCCATCCGCCGAGAAACGGACTAGCCGATAAGGGAAGGTGGTGAACACGAAGCCGCCGTCCGGCGACCAGGCACCGCGCACCAGAAGCCGGGGCGCCGCCGTGTCCGGCAGGCTGAGGCGCTGGCGCCGCACGATACCCGTCCGCGGGTGGAACCACACGACTTGCGCGTCGCGTCTTTCGCGATATCCGGAAGCCAACGTCCCGACCACGGCCGCAATGGTCGAATCATCATGTCCGAGGGCCGGCCACAGATATCCGTCGAAGCGCTGGGTCGCTCGTACCGATCCGTCGCTGCGGAACGCGGTGAAGCGCTGCTCGGGGTCGGCGCCGACGGCGAACGCCGAGGCATTGTGGACGAGGACGTCCACCCCACCCAGCGCTCGGCGCGCGGCATTCAGAAATGCCGCCAGTGCTGCCGGATCGGCCACGTCGCACATGTCGGCGTAGGCGCGCACTCCCAGTTCGAGCAGGGCCGCTTCTGTTGCGCGCAGCGGCTCCTCGCTGCGGGCGCAGATCGCCACGTTTGCCCCCTCAGGCGCGAAGCCAAGCGCGATCGCGCGTCCAATGCCCCGGCTGCCGCCGAGGACGATGCAGTTCCGACCCTCCAGGTGCAGCTTCATCGGGCTTCTCGGGATGCAAGGAAACTTTGGGAAAGCGCCTACCGATTCCCGGATCGGTACGCTCCAGAACTCGGCGGCGCACCCTCCGGAGGCCGCGGCGAGGTGGGCAGCCTCGCTCGTCGGCCCGGCGGCGGCCATCGCGCTGCTGCTCGGAGCCGTGGGTGTCTATGCCGTCGTGGCCGACGCGCCATACGCGCGCCGGCCATGGCGCGCGGCGTCCACCGACGTCCATCTTCCGTCCATGCCCTTTCACGTTCGCGAACGCGTGGCCCGCTTCTGGGCACGGCACCGCACGGTCGTGCTCATGGTGCACTCGGCGTGGGCGCTGGCCGGGGGCACCGTCGTCGTGGTGCTGGCGCGCGAGCGCTACCACCTGGTGCCGTGGGTCGTGCTGTTCCTGGCGGCGGTGTGGGCATCGACACTGTACTTCGGACGCGCGGCGGCGAGCGAGCCCGGGCAGCCGCCGGGGCTGGTGCACGAGGTGGCGTCCTACATCACGCGCGTGCTCTACCAAGAGACGCTGTTCTTCCTGCTGCCGTTCTACGCCTACTCCACGGTGGCGGGCTCGCCGAACGTGGTGTTCCTGCTGCTGCTGGGCGGACTGGCGGTGCTGTCGTGCCTGGACGTGCTGTTCGATCGGTGGCTGCGCACATGGGCGCTGTTCGCCCTGACGTTCTTCGCCATCGTCGCTTTCGCTGCCATCAACCTGCTGCTGCCGCTGCTCGCGGGGCTGGCGCCGCGCTTCGCTGTGCCGGTGGCGGCGGTGCTGTCGGTGGCGGGCGCGTCGCTGCTCGCGGTGCGCACCGCGGCGCACGGGCTGGGTGCGCGGCTGCGTCTCGGGCTTGCCGCGGTGGTCATCCTGGTCGTGACGATGGGTTTCCCGGCGCTGATTCCTCCGGTCCCACTGCGCCTGGAGCGGGCGACGTTCGCGGCGGGCATTGACCAGCAGACGCTGGCCTTGCGGCGTCCGCTGCCGGCCCGTGCGCCGCGCTCCCAGGTGGACGGCGTGCTAGTGGTGGTCTTCGAAGTCTTTTCGCCCACGGTCGTGCCGGCGATGGTGCGGCTGGAGTGGCAGCGGGACGGTGCGACGGTGCACACCTCGCGGGACGTGGCGATCAGCGCGCACGCGGCCACGGCGCACACGGCCGGTTTCCGCGTGTGGGACTCCTGGCGGCCGGCGTCGGGCCAGGTGCCGCCGGGGCGTTACCGCGTGGTGCTGGAGACGAGCGGCGGCCGCATCTTCGGCGTGGCGCGGCTGACGGTGGAGTAGCGACCCAGCCCCTCATCTCAAAGGGCGACGCGCGGATTCGAAATATTCGACTTCGCGGGTCAAGCAAACGTGTGTTTTGTTTCGCCAGCTGATTCGGTTGCACGAGCGGAGAAGCGCGGACGGGAGACCTGCCGCGAGCCAAGCCCGGTCAGTAGATTACGGTTCTGACACGGCCGCAGAGCCCGCGAGCTCCCTGGCGCCCGGAGGATGTCTACTCGTTGGAGGGTGCCCGATGCTGCCTGCGATCCTGCTCCGTTCGCTCCGCCTACACCCCGCAGCCGTGCCCGTACGGGGCGAGTCGCCCATCGTCAGACTCCTCGGCACCCTTGGCACCACGACTCCCGACCCGCGGCCCGGAACCCGGAGCGGCCCGAGGGCGGCGTGGCTCCGCAGGTCCCTGCGCAAGGCGGTGCTCGCGCCCATGTTCATTCCATGTGTCGCGTGCGCCGGGACGGCGCCGCCTCCGCCGGAGGCGGGAGCGAGCCCCGGGCGGCTGATGACGCCGCAGGACCTCCAGGCGCTCCCCAGCAGCGCCCCGGATTACCGCATCGCATACGGAGCGGACTCCAGCCAGTACGGGGACCTGCGCGTTCCGGGAGGCCCGGGACGGCACCCCGTGGTGGTCCTCATTCACGGCGGCTGCTTCAAGGCAGCCTATGCGAACGCCCGCGACCTGGCGCCGATGGCCGATGCCCTCAAGGCGGACGGGATTGCCACGTGGAACGTCGAGTACCGGCGGCTCGGAGAGGCGGGGAGCGGATGGCCCGGTACTTACCAGGATGTCGGACGCGCCATGGACCACCTGCGGGAGCTCGCGGCAGAGCATGATCTCGACCTCGACCGCGTCGTCATCGTCGGGCACTCCGCGGGCGGGCACCTGGCGATGTGGGCGGCGGCGCGCTCTCGCCTCCCGGCGGGAAGTGCGCTGTACGCGCCGAACCCGCTCCCGGTGCGCGGGGTCGTCGACCTGGCCGGCCCCCTGGACATGAGCGCGCACCTCGGGGAGTACGAGGCCGCGTGCCGCGACACCGTCATCACCTCCATGCTGGGCGGCACGCCTGCAGCGGTGCCCGAGCACTACGCGCAGGCCTCGCCGATCCGGCTGCTCCCGCTCGGCATTCCGCAGGTGTTGGTGATCGGCGAATTCGAGGAGTTCATGCCCCGGCCGCTGGTCGAGGCGTACGCGAGGGCCGCCGCGCAGGCCGGGGACCCCGTCCGCGTGATCGTCGTCCCCGGAGTCGGGCACTTCGAGATCGCCAGCCCGCGCGCGTCCTCGTGGCCGCGGGTAAGGTCGGCTATCCGATCGCTGCTCGAAGGAGAGCTGCCGCTGTGAGCGGGTGGGGTGGGCGGACTGTGCCGCGGCGGGGCTTCATTCGCGCATGGTCTTCTCCGTATGTGCATCTGCGGTGGCCACATCGCGCGGGTAGGTCCGAATGGCGACGAGGCCGACGAGGCCGCCCGCGAAGAGCGGGATCAGCATGACCAGGAAGGTGTCGTGGATCCCGGCGGCGCCGCCGCCGAACACCTGACCGGCCAGGAAGCCGAACAGGAGCGGTGCAATGGCCTCGGCGCAGAGACGCAGCATCATCCGGGTGGACTCGGCACAAAGCCCCGACGCCGTAACTGGCGCCGGGGCCTCACTTTCCTTCAGAGCGGGAGACGGGACTCGAACCCGCGACCCTCAGCTTGGAAGGCTGACGCTCTAGCCAACTGAGCTACTCCCGCGATCATCCGTTCGGACGTCGGCCACAAACACGGAGTCCGGCCCACGCGATCGTGGGGCCGGACTCCCGAACATGTGCCGGCGTCGCCCGGTCGTCAAGCCGCCGAGCGAGCGCAGTGCCTGTCGTCGAGCCATGAGGGGGGTGGCCGTCGAGCCCGTGGCCGTCGAGCCCATCGCCGTCGAGCCCGTGGCCGTCGAGCCGAAGAGCCCGCGGCTGGTGCGGGTGGCGGCGCCGGTGAGCCTTCGCGATCGGCCGGGGAATTGCAGGATCGCGGGCCGGAAGCGCTGAAGTGGCATTCACCGAAGGGGGCATCATGCGAACGAGAGCCCCGAGAGGTATCATCCTGCTGGCGGTCTGCACGCTGTGCGGCGGGTGCGTGGCGGCCGCCGGTGCGGCGGCGGGCGCGGGGGCGGTGACGTACGTGCGGAACCAGACGAAGGAATCGGTGGCGCGGGCGGATCCGGAGACGACGGCGGCGTGGACGCGGGCGGCGTTCGACGAGCTGGGGATCGGCGTCACGAAGACCGAGGAGGAGAAGGGCGGCTCTGAACGCGAGATCCACGGGCAGAACGGCTCGACGGACGTGACGGTGCACCTCGATGGTCAGGCGGACGGCACCACGAAGGTGCAGGTGACGGCGAAGGTCAATCCGGTGGACTACGACGGAGACTACGCGCAGAAGGTGCTGGACACCATCCTGAAGAAGGGCATGGGCTGAGGCCCGAGCGGCCGCGCGCGAAACCACTTCCAGCGCGCCCGCTTCCGCCTCGCCGGTGCGTGCCATGGTTGACGACCGGGAGCATCCCGATCAGCGGGTCGTGCTCGTCCGCCACGCCGAGACGGCGTGGAGCCTGACGGGCCAGCATACGGGCGCCACCGACCTGCCGCTGACGGACGAGGGGCGGGCGCGCACGCAGCGGCTGCGCGGCCGCCTGGCCGGGGAGCGGTTCGGCCGGGTGCTGACGAGCCCGCTCCAGCGGGCGGCCGAGACGTGTCGGATCGCCGGGTTCGCGGACCGCGCGGAGGTTCGCGCCGACCTGGTGGAGTGGGACTACGGCCTTTACGAAGGCCGGACCACGGCCGAGATCCGGGCCGCGGAGCCGGATTGGGACCTGTGGTGCGACGGCGCGCCCGGCGGTGAGTCTCCCGCCGACGTCGCCCGGCGCATGGACCGCGTGCTCGCGGAGCTGATCGAGTGCTGCGAGCGGGGGGCGGACGCCCTGGTGTTCGGCCATGGCCACGCGCTGACGGCGCTGACGATCCGGTGGCTGGGGCTGCGCATCGAGTCCGGCCGCCATTTCCGGCTCGATACGGCATCCGTGAGCGTGCTGGGCTGGAAGCGAGAGGTGCGCGTCCTGGAAGTCTGGAACGACCGGAGCCACTTCGGAGGCGCGTCGTGAAGATAGAGATCGTCGCCACGGATCGGATCGCGGAGCGGGGGGCCGGGAAGATCGCGGCCGTGCTGCGGGCCGCCGTCGCCGCGCGCGGCCGCGCCACCGTGGCCTTCAGCGGCGGTTCGAGCGCGGTGCCGCTGCTGCACGCGTTGGCCGGCGCCGACGTGCCGTGGGCCTCCGTCCACGTGCTGCAGGTCGACGAGCGGGTGGCGCCCGCGGGCCACGAGGAGCGGAACCTGACGGCGCTCCGGCGCTGCCTGCTGGACCGGGTTCCGCTGCCTGCGGACCAGCTCCACGCCATGCCTGTCGACGCGGAAGACCTGGACGCCGCGGCGGCACGGTTCGCCGCGACGCTCCAGAAGGTCGCCGGGCGCCCACCGCGCCTGGACCTCGTGCACCTGGGACTCGGCCCGGACGGCCACACCGCGTCCCTGGTGCCTGGGAGCCCGCTGCTGAGCGCGCGCGAGCCGGTCGGCATGAGCGCCGCTTACCAGGGCTGGCGCCGCATGACGCTCACGCTCCCGGTGCTGTCGCGTGCGCGGCACGTGCTCTGGTTCGTGTTCGGCGCCGGCAAGGCGGCCGTGGTGCGCCGCCTCGTCGACGGCGAGGCGATCCTACCGGCGGGGAAGGTCGAGCGGTCGCACGCCCTGCTGCTGCTCGATGCGCCGGCGGCATCCGCACTCCCCTCCGGCACGGCGGGAGACGTACCGTGAGCCGCCACCCGCTTCCACCCGCACGGCCGGCACGCGCTCCGTTGCTCCGGCCGACGACGCCGGGAAGCTCACGCCTCCGTGTCGCAGGCGGCGTCGCAGGCGGCGTCGCGGGCGTCGTCGCAGGCTGAATCGCGGCCGTCGTCGCAGTCGTGGGAGGCGGCGTCGGGGTCGAGCACGTCGGCGACCTTGCGCAGCAGGCGCGCGGGCGAGAACGGCTTGGGCAGGAACGGCTCGTTCTCCTGGCTGATGCCGCGCTGGAGCACTTCGTCCTCGTTGTAGCCGGAGGTGAAGAGGATGCGGAGGCCGGGGCGGAGGCGCGCGACGTGGCCGGCGAGCTCGCGGCCGCCCATGCCGGGCATGACGACGTCGGTGAGGACGAGGTCGAGCGGCTCGTTGCGCTCGAGGATGCCGATCGCCTCGAGCCCGCCGCGGGCCTCGAGGACGCGGTAGCCGGCGCGGACGAGGATGCGGCGGACGAGGGTGCGCACGGCGTCCTCGTCCTCGACGACGAGGATAGCGGCGGGACGCGCGGGCCGGGGCGCGGGGGCGGCTTCGGCGCCGTCCGCGTCGGCTTCTCCGGGGAGCGGCGCTCTGTCGAGGGCGCGCGGCAGGAGCACGCGGAAGGTGCTTCCGCGTCCGATCTCGCTCTCGACCTCTATGCGGCCGCCGCTCTGCTCGACGATGCCGTGGGCGGTGGCGAGGCCGAGGCCGGCGCCGGAGACGTCCTTGGTGGTGAAGAAGGGCTCGAAGAGGCGCTCGAGGACGTCGTGGGACATGCCGCGGCCGTCGTCGGAGACGGCGAGGGCGACGAAGTCCGGGTCGGACGCGACGGCCGTCTCGATGCGGAGCGTGCCGCCTTCCGGCATCGCCTCGCGGGCGTTGACGACGAGGTTGAGCACGACCTGCTCGAGCTGGGCCGGGTCGACGCGGGCCCAGGCGCCGGCGGCGTCCGCGTCGAGGATCACCTCGACGTCCTCGCCGAGGAAGCGGCGCAGCATGGTCACCATGCGGCCGACGACGGCGCCGAGCTCGACCGTGCGAAGCTGGAAGACCTGACGGCGGCTGAAGGCGAGGAGCTGGCGCGTGAGCATCGCGGCGCGCTCGGCGGCGGCGGCGATCTCGCGAACGCCCGCGGCGCTCTCGGCGTCGTCGATGCCGGCCTCGAGGAGGAGCCGGGCGTTGCCGAGCACGACGGCGAGGATGTTGTTGAAGTCGTGGGCGATGCCGCCGGCGAGGCGGCCGACCGCCTCGATCTTGCGGGACTGGAGGAGCTGATCCTCGAGCAGGCGACGCTCGGAGACATCGAGGGCGACGCCGATGACGCCGACGATCTGGCCGCCGTCGTCGCGGAGCGGCTCGACGTGCGCCTGCAGGGAGCGCCCTTTCCACGTCGTCTCGTAGCTGACCGGCTCGCCGCGCAGCGCCGCGCGGTGCGCCTCGACGACCACGCCGCCGCCGTCGTCGGCCGTGATCGACGCGAGAGAGGCCTCCGCCAGGGGCTCTTCGACGAGGGCGAGGCCGTGCAGCCCGAAGCCTTCGCCGCCGACCAGGCGCAGCTCCGCGTCCGTCATCCACAGCGTCGCCGGAATCTGGCGCAGGAAGAGCCGCATGCGCGCCTCGCTGGCCCGCAGCGCCTCCGCCGCCCGGTGCTGCTCGGTCACGTCCTGCGTGGTCCCCACCATGCCGACGATCCTGCCGTCGTCGCCGCGCACGACGTCCGCGCGGCCGTGCACCTGCACCGCGGCGCCGTCGGGCCGGCGCAGACGGCAATCGAAGTCGAACGGCTCGCCGCTCTGCAGCGAGCGCTCGACGCTGCGGCGGATCGCGTCGAAGTCCTCCGGATGGACGCGGTCGCGGAAATCCGCGAAGCGGAGCGGCCCCGGACGCGGCTCCATGCCGTAGATGCGGAACAGCTCCTTCGACCACGTGATCTCGTTCCGCTCGACGTCCCACGCCCAGTCGCCGACCTTCGCGATCCGCTGCGCCGTCTCCAGCCGCTGCTCGCTTCGGCGGAGGCGCTCCTCGGCGGCTTCGCGATCGGTCACGTCGCGCGCGTTGATCACCAGCCCCCGCACCGCCGGGTGATCGAGCAGGTTCGTCCCGATCACCTCCAGCGTCCGCCACTCCCCCTCCCTGCTGCGAAAGCGGTAGCGCGTCAGCTCTCCCACGCCCGGCAGCGACGCGCGCGAGGCGAAGTCCGCCAGCAGCGCCGCCGCATCGTCGCGATGCACGAGGTCGAAGACCACGCGGCCCTGGAGCTCGGACGTCGCCCAGCCGAACTGCCGCTCCAGCGCGGGGCTCGCGTACATGATCAGGCCGCGCCGGTCGATCACCAGCGTGACGTCGTGCGAATGCTCGAGCAGCGCGCGGAACCGCTCATCCCCCGGCTCCGCGTGCACCTCGTGCTTCGCTCCGGCTCGGTCCCCCTCCGCTTCCATTCGTCTCTCCCGAAATCCCGCCGCCGGGATCCCACCGGAAGCCGCCCGGGCCGCAGCCCGCCCGCCGAATCTGTTCCCGAATGCCGGAGGACACGTCAGGTTGCATGCCAGCGCCGCACCTGACGCAAGTGTCTGCCGTTTCAGTACATGGCGGATCTCGCTGCCGCCGTGCGTGCAACGGATCGTTGCGCGGGTGGGAACGGAACGTTGCCGGCCGGTCGGCGCGCTCGGGGTGGGGGAGTCAGACCGCGTGGCCGCCGGGCGCGGCCGGGCCGCCGGCAGGCCGGGAACGACGGGAACGACGGCGCAGGATCTGTTCGGCGGTGGGTGTGCGGACGCGGGAGACGAGGCCGGCGCCACGGAGCAGGCAGATGGCGATCCAGCTCGGGTCGAACTGCCAGCGGCCGAGGCCGTGGCGGGCGGAGGCGGGGAACGCGTGGTGGTTGTTGTGCCAGCCCTCGCCGAGGGCGAGGATGGCCATGATGGGGACGTTGCGGCTCTCGTCGAGAGTGTCGAAGGCGCGAGCGCCGAAGGTGTGGCAGATCGAGTTGACGCTCCAGGTGACGTGCTGGACGAAGAAGATGCGGGCGAAGCCGGCGAAGAGGAGGCCGGTGAAGAAGCCTTCGGGCGAGGGGTGGAGCAGCCAGGTGAGGCCGGCGGGCAGGAGGAGGGAGGCGGCGATCCAGAGGGGATAGAGCCGGTCGACGGCGTGGACGATGGGGTCGGTGAGGAGGTCGGGCGCGTAGCGGCGTGCGCGGGACTTCTCGGCGTCGAAGAACCAGCCGACGTGGGCGTACCAAAGTCCGCGGACGAGGCCGGCGATGGAGAGGTCGTCGTGATCGATGTGGGGGCTGTGGGGGTCGCCGGGCCGGTCGCTGAAGCGGTGGTGGCGGCGGTGGTCGGCGACCCAGCGGATGATGGGACCCTGCACGGCCATGGAGCCCGCGACGGCGAGGGCGCCGCGGGCGAGGGGCACGGCGTGGAAGCCGCGGTGCGTGAAGAGGCGGTGGTAGCCGACGGTGATGCCGAGTCCGGTCCAGAGGTAGAGGGCGGCGAAGAGCGTGAGGTCGAAGGGGCCGATGCCGCGGCCCCAGAGGTAGGCGACGGCGGCGACGAGTCCGAGGAACGGCACGGCGACGACGAGGAGGACCGTCGTTCGCCACGCGAGGAGACGCCGCCCGGCGAGGCGGCGGGTGCCGAAGTCGGTCACGGCACGCGGCAGAAGCCGAAGACGAGGGAGCGGTTGCAGGAGTGCTCGAGGGCGACGTCGCACCCGGAGGGAAAGAGGCCGCGCACCTCGTCCTCGTCGCGGTAGACGATGGGCCACTCACCGAACCAGTCCTTGCAGAAGGCGGAGGGCTCGCCGCTGCGGAAGTTGGTGAGTACGAAGACGCCGCCGGAGGCGAGCAGGCCGGCGAGGTGGCCGGCGAGGTGGCGCGCGGGCTCCTCGGGCAGGTAGTCGAAGAGGCCGGAGCAGATGACGACGTCGAAGCGGTCGCGGCCGGGGAGCGATTCGATGCGCGAGATCGGCAGGTGCACGGCGCGGGCGGAGCGTTCCCAGCCGGCGAGGGCGCGGCGCCGGACGAACTCGACGGCGGCCGGGTCCTGGTCGACGAGGGTGACGCGCACGCCGTCGGCGCGGGGGGCTTCGCAGAGGAAGTCGCGGACGTAGCGGGCGCCGCCGCAGGCGATGTCGAGCACGGCGAGGCTGCCGCCGCGCGCGTCGTATTCGTCCATGAGCAGCCGGTGGAGCCTGTGGCGGCGGTCCCACACCGCGCGCACGCTGTGGATCGTGGAGTAGGCGTAGTCGAGGCAGTTCACGATCGCGGGCTGCGTGGGGTTCTCGCCGGGGCGCTCCTCGAGGTCGTACATCAGCTCGATGGTGCGGTAGTCGCCGGCGTAGCCGTGCGGCTTGAAGAAGGAGCGGTAGATCGGCTCCGAGCGCCAGAGGAGGGGGCCGACGGCGGCGAGCAGGTCGCGGCGCTCGCGCGGCAATTCGCCGGAGGGGCGGCCGCCGACGGCGCGCTCGACGCCGTTCACCATCTGCCAGAAGGCGGCGGCGAAGGCCTCGCGGACGCTCAGATCGGGCACCGTGGCGCCGCTCCGGCGGAGCGCCCTCTCGATCTCGTGCGCGCGGGCCAGGAACCGATCGGCGAGGGCCGTGAGGACGGGGGCGATCGCGCCGGCGGCGTCCGGCGGCGGATCGAGCCGCTGCAGCTTCATCGTCGCTGTCTCTTGAGTTGTGTGGGGGCGTGGCGGTGCGTCTCCGGTAAAGGATAGGCGCGGACGGCGGATGCCCGCACCCGGCCCGGGATGGCGCGTTGCCAGGGCGGGATGCGAGGCCGGGAAAGTGGGGGACGACGTCGCCGCCGGCGGCGCTCAGGCGGGAGGAGCGGGCGCGTCGCGCAGGGCTTCGAGGCTCGCGCGGATGGTGGCGAGGGCACGGTCGAGCTCGGCGCCGGCGAGCTCGAGGCGGGCGGACGGACGCGGGGCGAGCCGCGGCCGACCTCGGCCTGCACGAGCTTGATGAGCTGGACGAACTTCGGGACGATGTCCATGCGGAGGAGCGGGAGGAAGCGGCGGTAGAGGTCGGCGGCCTCGTCGCGACGGGCAGCGGCGAGGTCGAAGAGGCGGACGGACGCTTCGGGGAGCGCGTTGACGAGGCCGGCGACCCAGCCGTCGGCGCCCATGGCGAGCGCCTCGACGACCATGTCGTCGAGGCCGGCGAAAAGGGCGAGGCGGTCGCCGAGGACCTCGCGCAGGGCGGTGATGCGGCGGACGTCCCCGCTCGACTCCTTGACGGCGCGGACGTTGGGGTGGCGGTCGGCGAGCGCGCGAATGCGCTCGGGCCCGAGGTCGACGCCGTAGGCGATGGGGTTGTTGTAGATCATGCACGGGAGCGGCGTCGCGGCGATGACGGCGTCGAAGTGGGCGCCGGTCTCGCGGTCGTCGCCCGGGTAGACGTAGGGCGGCAGGACCATGAGCGCGTCGCAGCCGATGTCGGCGGCGTCGCGGGCGAGGTCGACGCACGCCGCGGTGGCGAGGCCGGAGACGCCGGGGATCAGGGGCGCGCGGCCGGCGGAGGCGGCGCGGCAGGTGCGCAGGATGGCGAGCTTCTCGTCGGTCGTCAGGGTGGCGCCCTCGCCGAGGGAGCCGAGGGGGACGATGCCGTTGCAGCCGGCGTCGAGGAGCCAGCGCACGTGGCGGCCGAGCGCGTCGTGGTCGACGGCGCCGTCGCCGCCGAACGGGGTGGTGATCGCGGGAAAGACTCCGGCCCAGTGCGAGCGGTCCATCGAAAAGCTCCTATCGGTCGCCGGCGGAGGCCGGCGGGGTGATCAGGGACGCGATGCGCGCGGGGAAGATGGGGGCGCGGACGGAGTCCGGCCCGGCGTCGAAGAGGAAGCGCAGCGCGGGCCCGCAGACGCGGCCCTGACAGGGCCCCATGCCGGCCCGCGTGTAGAGCTTCGCCTGGCGCATTGACCAGGCGGCGTCGATGCGGCCGAGCGGCACGTCCTCGCAACGGCAGACGACGGTGTCCGCCGCAGCCAGCTCGCGCAGCTCGGGGCGCAGGCGGAAGCCGGCCTCGAGACGCGCCGCGAAGCGGTCGAAACGGGCGTGGCGGGGGGCGAGCGCCAGCGCAGCGGCGTCGTCGCCCGCGGCCGCCAGACCGGCGATGCGGCCCTCGAGCAGCGCCGCTTCGGCACCCGCGACGGCACTCGCATCCCCAGCGCAGTAGACGCCGTCGACGCTCGTGCGCTGCAGGCGGTCGACGGCGACGCGGCCGTCGGCCGTGACGGCGCAGCCGAGCCGGCGCGGCAGCTCGTCGGCTCCGACCAGGCCGTAGCCGACGGCGAGCAGGTCACACGGCACGTCCCGCGAGCGGCGGCCGTCCGTGAGCGTCGCCCACCGCACGCTCTCCTCGCCGCGCGCCGCGCTCACCCAGGTGCCGGCGCGGTAGCGCGCGGAGGCGAAGCCGGCGCGCAGCGCAGCGGCGCGGGCGAGCGTCGCGGGGGTACGCCAGAGCCTGGCGGCGAAGCGCACGACGGCGCCGCGCGGCGCCTGCTCCGCGACGAACGCCACGCGCGCGCCCCCGCGCGCGAGCGCCGCGGCCACCGGCAGCAGCAGCGGCCCCGTGCCCGCGACCACCACCCGCCACCCCGCGACGTCCAGACCGGACTTGAGGAGCGCCTGCGCACCGCCGAGGCCGGTCACGCCGGGCAGCGTCCAGCCCGGGAACGGCAGGAAGCGCTCGCGCGCGCCGGTCGCGAGGACGACGCGCGCGGCGGCGAGCGACACGGCGCCGTCGCCGGCTGGCGAGGCGGCCGCGTCGGGCGGCGAGGCGGCCGCGTCGGCCTCGACCCGGAGGCGGAAGCAGGCGCCGGCGGCTTCGGTCTCGACGCGGAGGCGGACGCACGCGGCGCCCGCTTCGGCCTCGGCGTCGACGACGCTCGCGCCGCACAGGACGCGGGCGCCGGAGCGCTCGAGGCGCTCGAGCGCGCGGCGCGCGGCGCGCGGCAGCGTCGCGCGGTGGTGATGCCGCCAGATCTGGCCGCCGGGGCGCGGCGCGGCGTCCAGCAGCAGCGCGGCGCGGCCCGCCTCGGCCGCGGCGGTGGCGGCGGCGATGCCGGCCGGGCCGGCGCCGACGACGGCGACGTCCACGTCGCTCATCCGCACTCGACGCGCATGCCGGCGGCGACCTCGACCAGACAGGCGCGGCGGTGTGGCTCGCCGTCGACCGTGACGCGGCACTCGAAGCAGGTGCCCATGCCGCACAGCGGCGCGCGCGGCGCGCCGTCCACGGAGCTGCGGAAGCGGAGCACGCCGGCGCCGAGCAGCGCCGCGGCGAGGGTCCGCCGGCGGGCACGGCGAGCGTGCGGCCGTCGACGCGGATCTCGACGGCGGCGCGGGTCGCCGCGCCGTGGCGGCCCAGGTGGGACTCGCGGCGGCTCACGTGGGGACGCCGGTCGCGGGGGGGGCGCGGCGCGGAGCCGGTCGGCGGAGGGCGCGAGCGGCGCTGCGTCGATGGCGGTCGGGCGGCCGAGGAGCAGGTCGGCAAGGATCTCGGCGGTGGCGAGGGCGGTGGTGATGCCGAGGCCCTCGTGGCCGGCGGCGATCCAGGTGCCCGGCACGGCGTCCCAGCGGCGGACGAGCGGCAGCCCGTCCGGCGTGGCGGGCCGCAGCCCGGTCCACGCGCGGATCGCGGAGAGCGCGGGCAGCCGCGGCAGGAAGGCGGCGGCGCGCGCGAGCATGCGGCGGAGGATGTCGCCATTGACCGAGCGGTCGCCGCCGGCGAGCTGGCGCGAGGAGCCGACGAGGATCTGGCCGGTGGCGCGCGGCTGCACGTTGAACGCGACGGAGTCCGCGGCGACGTCGTGCGCGCTGCGCACGTAGTCGAGCTCACGAGCCGGCGGCGGCAGAAGCCGGGGTAGCGGTCGGTGATGACGAGGCGGCCTTTGCGGGGCACGATCGGCAGCCCCTCCGTCAGCTCCGGCGCGGCCACGCCGGTGGCGTTGACCACCACGTCCGCCTCGATCCTCTCGCCGGCGGCGACGA
>CAWFKH010000004.1:0-446688 GCA_963816355.1 uncultured Gemmatimonadales bacterium
GTCGCGGTAGACAATGGGCCACTCACCGAACCAGTCCTTGCAGAAGGCGGAGGGCTCGCCGCTGCGGAAGTTGGTGAGTACGAAGACGCCGCCGGAGGCGAGCAGGCCGGCGAGGTGGCCGGCGAGGTGGCGCGCGGGCTCCTCGGGCAGGTAGTCGAAGAGGCCGGAGCAGATGACGACGTCGAAGCGGTCGCGGCCGGGGAGCGATTCGATGCGCGAGATCGGCAGGTGCACGGCGCGGGCGGAGCGTTCCCAGCCGGCGAGGGCGCGGCGCCGGACGAACTCGACGGCGGCCGGGTCCTGGTCGACGAGGGTGACGCGCACGCCGTCGGCGCGGGGGGCTTCGCAGAGGAAGTCGCGGACGTAGCGGGCGCCGCCGCAGGCGATGTCGAGCACGGCGAGGCTGCCGCCGCGCGCGTCGTATTCGTCCATGAGCAGCCGGTGGAGCCTGTGGCGGCGGTCCCACACCGCGCGCACGCTGTGGATCGTGGAGTAGGCGTAGTCGAGGCAGTTCACGATCGCGGGCTGCGTGGGTACTCGCCGGGGCGCTCCTCGAGGTCGTACATCAGCTCGATGGTGCGGTAGTCGCCGGCGTAGCCGTGCGGCTTGAAGAAGGAGCGGTAGATCGGCTCCGAGCGCCAGAGGAGGGGGCCGACGGCGGCGAGCAGGTCGCGGCGCTCGCGCGGCAATTCGCCGGAGGGGCGGCCGCCGACGGCGCGCTCGACGCCGTTCACCATCTGCCAGAAGGCGGCGGCGAAGGCCTCGCGGACGCTCAGATCGGGCACCGTGGCGCCGCTCCGGCGGAGCGCCCTCTCGATCTCGTGCGCGCGGGCCAGGAACCGATCGGCGAGGGCCGTGAGGACGGGGGCGATCGCGCCGGCGGCGTCCGGCGGCGGATCGAGCCGCTGCAGCTTCATCGTCGCTGTCTCTTGAGTTGTGTGGGGGCGTGGCGGTGCGTCTCCGGTAAAGGATAGGCGCGGACGGCGGATGCCCGCACCCGGCCCGGGATGGCGCGTTGCCAGGGCGGGATGCGAGGCCGGGAAAGTGGGGACGACGTCGCCGCCGGCGGCGCTCAGGCGGAGGAGCGGGCGCGTCGCGCAGGGCTTCGAGGCTCGCGCGGATGGTGGCGAGGGCACGGTCGAGCTCGGCGCCGGCGAGCTCGAGGCGGGGCGGACGGACGCGGGGCGAGCCGCGGCCGACCTCGGCCTGCACGAGCTTGATGAGCTGGACGAACTTCGGGACAATGTCCATGCGGAGGAGCGGGAGGAAGCGGCGGTAGAGGTCGGCGGCCTCGTCGCGACGGGCAGCGGCGAGGTCGAAGAGGCGGACGGACGCTTCGGGGAGCGCGTCGACGAGGCCGGCGACCCAGCCGTCGGCGCCCATGGCGAGCGCCTCGACGACCATGTCGTCGAGGCCGGCGAAAAGGGCGAGGCGGTCGCCGAGGACCTCGCGCAGGGCGGTGATGCGGCGGACGTCCCCGCTCGACTCCTTGACGGCGCGGACGTTGGGGTGGCGGTCGGCGAGCGCGCGAATGCGCTCGGGCCCGAGGTCGACGCCGTAGGCAATGGGGTTGTTGTAGATCATGCACGGGAGCGGCGTCGCGGCGATGACGGCGTCGAAGTGGGCGCCGGTCTCGCGGTCGTCGCCCGGGTAGACGTAGGGCGGCAGGACCATGAGCGCGTCGCAGCCGATGTCGGCGGCGTCGCGGGCGAGGTCGACGCACGCCGCAGTGGCGAGGCCGGAGACGCCGGGGATCAGGGGCGCGCGGCCGGCGGAGGCGGCGCGGCAGGTGCGCAGGATGGCGAGCTTCTCGTCGGTCGTCAGGGTGGCGCCCTCGCCGAGGGAGCCGAGGGGGACGATGCCGTTGCAGCCGGCGTCGAGGAGCCAGCGCACGTGGCGGCCGAGCGCGTCGTGGTCGACGGCGCCGTCGCCGCCGAACGGGGTGGTGATCGCGGGAAAGACTCGGCCCAGTGCGAGCGGTCCATCGAAGAGCTCCTATCGGTCGCCGGCGGAGGCCGGCGGGGTGATCAGGGACGCGATGCGCGCGGGGAAGATGGGGGCGCGGACGGAGTCCGGCCCGGCGTCGAAGAGGAAGCGCAGCGCGGGCCCGCAGACGCGGCCCTGACAGGGCCCCATGCCGGCCCGCGTGTAGAGCTTCGCCTGGCGCATCGACCAGGCGGCGTCAATGCGGCCGAGCGGCACGTCCTCGCAACGGCAGACGACGGTGTCCGCCGCACCCAGCTCGCGCAGCTCGGGGCGCAGGCGGAAGCCGGCCTCGAGACGCGCCGCGAAGCGGTCGAAACGGGCGTGGCGGGGGGCGAGCGCCAGCGCAGCGGCGTCGTCGCCCGCGGCCGCCAGACCGGCGATGCGGCCCTCGAGCAGCGCCGCTTCGGCACCCGCGACGGCACTCGCATCCCCAGCGCAGTAGACGCCGTCGACGCTCGTGCGCTGCAGGCGGTCGACGGCGACGCGGCCGTCGGCCGTGACGGCGCAGCCGAGCCGGCGCGGCAGCTCGTCGGCGCCGACCAGGCCGTAGCCGACGGCGAGCAGGTCACACGGCACGTCCCGCGAGCGGCGGCCGTCCGTGAGCGTCGCCCACCGCACGCTCTCCTCGCCGCGCGCCGCGCTCACCCAGGTGCCGGCGCGGTAGCGCGCGGAGGCGAAGCCGGCGCGCAGCGCAGCGGCGCGGGCGAGCGTCGCGGGGGTACGCCAGAGCCTGGCGGCGAAGCGCACGACGGCGCCGCGCGGCGCCTGCTCCGCGACGAACGCCACGCGCGCGCCCCCGCGCGCGAGCGCCGCGGCCACCGGCAGCAGCAGCGGCCCCGTGCCCGCGACCACCACCCGCCACCCCGCGACGTCCAGACCGGACTTGAGGAGCGCCTGCGCACCGCCGAGGCCGGTCACGCCGGGCAGCGTCCAGCCCGGGAACGGCAGGAAGCGCTCGCGCGCGCCGGTCGCGAGGACGACGCGCGCGGCGGCGAGCGACACGGCGCCGTCGCCGGCTGGCGAGGCGGCCGCGTCGGGCGGCGAGGCGGCCGCGTCGGCCTCGACCCGGAGGCGGAAGCAGGCGCCGGCGGCTTCGGTCTCGACGCGGAGGCGGACGCACGCGGCGCCCGCTTCGGCCTCGGCGTCGACGACGCTCGCGCCGCACAGGACGCGGGCGCCGGAGCGCTCGAGGCGCTCGAGCGCGCGGCGCGCGGCGCGCGGCAGCGTCGCGCGGTGGTGATGCCGCCAGATCTGGCCGCCGGGGCGCGGCGCGGCGTCCAGCAGCAGCGCGGCGCGGCCCGCCTCGGCCGCGGCGGTGGCGGCGGCGATGCCGGCCGGGCCGGCGCCGACGACGGCGACGTCCACGTCGCTCATCCGCACTCGACGCGCATGCCGGCGGCGACCTCGACCAGACAGGCGCGGCGGTGTGGCTCGCCGTCGACCGTGACGCGGCACTCGAAGCAGGTGCCCATGCCGCACAGCGGCGCGCGCGGCGCGCCGTCCACGGAGCTGCGGAAGCGGAGCACGCCGGCGCCGAGCAGCGCCGCGGCGAGGGTCGCGCCGGCGGGCACGGCGAGCGTGCGGCCGTCGACGCGGATCTCGACGGCGGCGCGGGTCGCCGCGCCGTGGCGGCCCAGGTGGGACTCGCGGCGGCTCACGTGGGGACGCCGGTCGCGGGGGGCGGCGCGGCGCGGAGCCGGTCGGCGGAGGGCGCGAGCGGCGCTGCGTCGATGGCGGTCGGGCGGCCGAGGAGCAGGTCGGCGAGGATCTCGGCGGTGGCGAGGGCGGTGGTGATGCCGAGGCCCTCGTGGCCGGCGGCGATCCAGGTGCCCGGCACCGCGTCCCAGCGGCCGACGAGCGGCAGCCCGTCCGGCGTGGCGGGCCGCAGCCCGGTCCACGCGCGGATCGCGGAGAGCGCGGGCAGCCGCGGCAGGAAGGCGGCGGCGCGCGCGAGCATGCGGCGGAGGACGTCGCCATTGACCGAGCGGTCGCGGCCGGCGAGCTGGCGCGAGGAGCCGACGAGGATCTGGCCGGTGGCGCGCGGCTGCACGTTGAACGCGACGGAGTCCGCGGCGACGTCGTGCGCGCTGCGCACGTAGTCGAGCTCGACGAGCTGGTGGCGGCAGAAGCCGGGGTAGCGGTCGGTGATGACGAGGTGGCCTTTGCGGGGCACGATCGGCAGCCCCTCCGTCAGCTCCGGCGCGGCCACGCCGGTGGCGTTGACCACCACGTCCGCCTCGATCCTCTCGCCGGCGGCGACGACGGCGCGCGGCCGGATCGCGTCCACGCGCACGCCCTCGCGCAGGACGGCGCCGGCAAGCTGCGCGCGGCCGGCGAGCCAGCGCGCGACGGCGGGCGGATAGACGACGAGGTCGCCGGGCACGTGGAGCGCGCCGGCGAGGCCCGGCCGCAGTTCCGGCTCGGCGCCGGCGAGGGCGCGGGCGTCGAGGAGCTCGGCGTCGACCGCGTGCGCGGCCCAGCGCGCGCGGCGCGCCCGCGCGGCGTCGAGCTGCGCGTCGTCCTCCGCCACCCACAGCGTGCCGGCGCGCACGACCTCGCAGTCGGCCGGCAGCTCGGCGGCGAGCGCGTCCCACAGCCCGCGCGCGTACGTGGTGAAGGCGAGCTGCGCGTCCGAGTCGTCCAAGACGACGATGTGGCCCATGCCGGCGGCGGTGGTCCCCGCGCCCGCGAAGGCGGCGTCGAGCAGCAGCACGCGCAGCCGCTCCTCGGCGAGACGGCGCGCGCACGCGGCGCCCACGATGCCCGCGCCGACGACGATCGCGTCCGGCCTCATCGGCCGCGCGACGGCAGGCCGCCGCGGAAGGGGTCGGCCGCGTCGAAGCGCAGCGTGGCTTCGGCGGTGACGAAGGCGCGGCCGCGCAGGTGCGGCACGAGCGCGCCGCCTTCCTCCTCGAGCCAGCCCGTGAAGAGGCCGCCGGTGATCCCTTCCTGACGCCACGGCTCGCCGACGCGCAGCGATCCGCGCGCGTGCAGCGCCGCCATCTTCGCGGAGGTACCCGTGCCGCACGGCGAGCGGTCGTAGGCGCCGCCGGGGCAGAGCACGAAGTTGCGGCCGTCGGCGTCGCCGCGGGCGGGCGGGCCGGTCAGCTCGACGTGGTCGATCGGCGCGCCGCCGGCGCCAGTGATGCCCGCCGCACCGAGCGCGCGCAGGATGTCGGCTGCGAGCGCGGCGAGGCGATCCACAGCGCCGCTCTCGAGCGCGCGGGATGCGTCCGCCGCCGATCCGCGCGGGAGGGCGGACGCCTCCGCGATGAAGAACCAGTTGCCGCCCCACGCGACGTCGCCCACGACGGTCCCGAGCCCGGGGACCTCGACACGCGCGTCGAGCGCGTGCGCGTACGCGGGTACGTTGCGGATGTGGACGGCGCCGCCCTCCTCGAGGGTCGCGGCGACGGTGCCGACCGGCGTGTCGATGCGGATGCCGCGGTGCCGGGCGGCGGCGGGCGCGGGGGCGCCGGCGGGGGCCGCGAGGCCGCTCGCGCCGACGCGCTCCGGAGGGGCCGCGAGGCCGCTCGCGCCGACGCGCTCCGGGGCGGCCGCGGGTCCGGCCGGGCGGGCGAGGCGGCCGAGGTGATCGAGCGTGCGGACGACGCCGATCAGGCCGTGGCCGCACATCCCGAGGTAGCCGACGTTGTTGAAGAAGACGACGCCGGCGACGGAGTCCGGCTCGACGGGCGGCGTGAGCAGCGCGCCGACGACCGCCTCGTGGCCGCGCGGCTCGCGGACGACGGCCGCGCGCAGGTGGTCGGCGCGTTCCCGCATGTCGGCGGCGCGTTCGGCCATGGTCGCGCCGCGCGGCTGCGGCCATCCTTCGATCACGACGCGGGTCGGCTCGCCCTCGGTGTGGGAATCGACCACGCGGATCGCCGGCGGGAACATCTCAGGGCGCGATCTGGACGGTGCGGATCTCGGTGTAGAACTCGCGCGCGGCGGAGCCCTGCTCGCGGCTGCCGGAGCTGGACGCCTTGAGGCCGCCGAAGGGCGCGTGCGGGTCGACGCCGGTGGTGTCGCCGTTGACGCGCACGAGGCCCACCTCGATGCGGCGCACGTAGTCGAGCGCGGTCGCGAGGTCGCGCGTAAAGAGGGAGGCGCTGAGGCCGTAGTCGGTCGCGTTCGCCAGCGCGATCGCCTCCTCCATGTCGGCGGCCGTGAACGTGGCGAGGACCGGCCCGAAGATCTCGTCGCGCGCGATGCTGGATGCGGGGTCCACGTCGCGCAGCACGGTGGGGGCGTAGAAGTGGCCGCGGCGGAAGCGCTCGTCGGCTGGGGCGGTCCCGCCGCAGAGCGGCGAGGCGCCGGAGGCGTCGACGGCGCCGCGCACGCGATCGAGCGCGGAGGCGGTGATGAGCGGGCCGACGGCGGCCGCGTCGTCGTCGACGGGGCCGAGCGGCAGCGCCTCGACCGCCGCGCGGAGCCGCTCGAGGAAGGCGTCGGCGACGCCACGCACGACGATCGCCCGGCTGGTCGCGGTGCACTTCTGCCCCGCGTAGCGCATCGCGCCGGCGGCGGCGAGGGCGGCGGCGCGGTCGAGGTCCGCGTCGGCGGCGACGATGACCACGTTCTTGCCGCCCATCTCGGTCTGGTAGCGGATGTTGCGCTCGGCGCAGATCACGGCGACGCGGCCGCCGACGGCGCGCGAGCCGGTGAAGCTCACGGCGCGCACGGCGTCGTGGCGCAGCAGCGCGTCGCCGGCCGTGGGACCGGTGCCCAGAACCACGTTGAAGACGCCCGCCGGCAGCTCCGTCGCGGCGGCGGTCTCGGCGAGCAGCACTGCGACGCGCGAGGCCTGCTCGGCCGGCTTCAGCACGACCGTGTTGCCGAACGCGAGCGCCGGCGCCGCCTTCCACAGCGGGATCGCGAGCGGGAAGTTCCACGGCGTGACGAGGCCCACCACGCCCAGCGGGTCGCGCAGCGTGAACTGCAGCGCGCCCGCCTGCTGCGCCGGCACCACCTCGCCGACCGCACGCACCGCGTCGCCCGCATAGTACCGCAGGATGACGACGCAGCGGTTCACCTCGCCGCGCGCCTCGCCGATCGGCTTGCCGACCTCCCGGCTCATCGCGCGCGCCAGCTCCTCGCGCCGCCCATCGATCGCCGCCGCCCAGCGGTGCAGGTGCTCCGCGCGCGCGGAGCCGGTGAGCGCGCGCCAGCCGGACAGCGCGGAGGATGCCGCGGCGACGGCGGCGTCGACGTCGTCCGCGCTCCCCTCCGGCACGCGCGCGACGACGTCGCTCGCCTCCGACGGGTTCAGGCTGTCGAAGAAGCCCTCGGAGCGCGGGGCCTCGAAGCGGCCCGCGATGAAGGAGCGCAGGTGCGGGGTCGTGGCGGAAGCGGCCATCTGCGGATCGGCGGTTGGGGTTCCGGGTCGGGGACAAGCTAGGCGGTCCGGCGTGGGGAGGGAAGGCGGCGGGTAGGGCGGCGATTCGCGTGGAGTGCGGCGGCGGGGTTACGGCGGGCGCCGTCAGAGAGGGCGGAGTCGGGGAGGGGGGCGCCGAAGGCATGGAGCCGCCGTGGAAGCCAGTTGCGGCTCAGACTGCCGTGGTCTTCAGTCCTCCCGAACCCGCACGGCGGCCTCGCCGCGCGATCCGTAGCCGCCGTCAACTCACCCCCGCCGGCCGCCATTTCCGGTCCGGGGCAGATCAGAGCGCGGGAGGCGCGGTCGCAATGGCCCCGGTAGGGTGCGGCTCCGGGCGAGGGGCGGAGTTGACCGCTTTCGGAGCCGTCCAGTGTGCCCCACGCCGGGATGGGCCCGGCGAGGGAGCGCTTTGACGTCCCCCGGCGCCGGCTTGACCCACTGGGAACAGCGAGGCGGCCCTCATTGCGAGACGGAAAATGCCAGGCGCACGCCGTCGATCAGCTGGCGGGACGCGTTGCTTCGATGAGGTCTTCTCTTTCGACAGGGAAATTGGCGGCGCGGATGCGGCTTAGGCACCTAACCCACTGGGGGCTTCAATGAGGCCCTCTCTTTCGAGAGGGAACATGGAATCGCCTCATCGTGATGGGCTCGACGCCCATGCTGCTTCAATGAGGCCCTCTCTTTCGAGAGGGAAAATGAGCTGGGCGCGGACAAGCTTGACGTCGTACAGCACGTCGCTTCAATGAGGCCCTCTCTTTGGAGAGGGAAAATGCCCGCCGCTGGTCGCGAAGTCGAAGCCAAAATCGAGGCTTCAATGAGGTCCTCTCTTTCGAGAGGGAAAATGCGCACCGGAAGATCCTGGCGGCTCTCGCGCAACTCGCTTCAATGAGGCCCTCTCTTTCGAGAGGGAAAATGCGAGCCAGAGACCACAGACACGGGGATGACACCATGCTTCAATGAGGCCCTCTCTTTCGAGAGGGAAAATGGGATCACTTGCAACCGGATGGGTTGCCAAGTGATTGCTTCAATGAGGCCCTCTCTTTCGAGAGGGAAAATGCGGTGCAGAACTTCCACGGCATGTTCGTCGGCATCGCTTCATTGAGGCCCTCTCTTTCGAGAGGGACAATGGACGATCGGGGACTAAGTAGGTTAGGCACCTAACCTGCTTCAATGAGGCCATCTCTTTCGAGAGGGAAAATGGCGCTGCCAGCCACGGACCGTGCTCATCACGGCCGACGCTTCAATGAGGCCCTCTCTTTCGAGAGGGAAAATGGCCATCCAGCAGGACGGAGCGGGCCGCTTCACGGTAGCTTCAATGAGGCCCTCTCTTTCGAGAGGGAAAATGAAGGCCATGGTCGACCTCATGGGCACGCTCGGGCCGCTTCAATGAGGCCCTCTCTTTCGAGAGGGAAAATGGTCAACGGTCTCGGCCGCGTCACGCTGAACCTCTCCGAGCTTCAATGAGGCCCTCTCTTTCGAGAGGGAAAATGCTCGGGCGCCGGGTGGTCCGCGCCGTAGATCACCTGGCTTCAATGAGGCCCTCTCTTTCGAGAGGGAAAATGGCGCATGGAACTCCAGCACGACGAGGACGTGCTGCGGCTTCAATGAGGCCCTCTCTTTCGAGAGGGAAAATGGACCGCGCAAAGCATGACGAACTGGCGGCCATCATGCTTCAATGAGGCCCTCTCTTTCGAGAGGGAAAATGTCGGAGTATTCTGGGTCACTCCTCATCCGTGAGCTGCTTCAATGAGGCCCTCTCTTTCGAGAGGGAAAATGCGCAGAGACGAGCCCGTGCCGTCAAAGCCATCCGTGCTTCAATGAGGCCCTCTCTTTCGAGAGGGAAAATGCTTCCGCGCGATCGCGCTCGCCCTTGAGGCTCTCCGGCTTCAATGAGGCCCTCTCTTTCGAGAGGGAAAATGGGCACGGCGCCCGACCAGATCGGCTTCTACGGCATGCTTCAATGAGGCCCTCTCTTTCGAGAGGGAAAATGCTCTGCCCCACGAGCCTCCCGCTCGCAATCTGAGCAGCTTCAATGAGGCCCTCTCTTTCGAGAGGGAAAATGGGCACGGCGCCCGACCAGATCGGCTTCTACGGCATGCTTCAATGAGGCCCTCTCTTTCGAGAGGGAAAATGGGCACGGCGCCCGACCAGATCGGCTTCTACGGCATGCTTCAATGAGGCCCTCTCTTTCGAGAGGGAAAATGCTCTGCCCCACGAGCCTCCCGCTCGCAATCTGAGCAGCTTCAATGAGGCCCTCTCTTTCGAGAGGGAAAATGGAAGCGGAAACAATCGCTAAGCTTCTCATCGTGCAGCAGCTTCAATGAGGCCCTCTCTTTCGAGAGGGAAAATGCTCGGTATCGGCCGCCAGTCGCGCCTCATCCTCGAGCTTCAATGAGGCCCTCTCTTTCGAGAGGGAAAATGCTGGTGCTGCTCAACCGCGGCGCGGATCCGGAGTTCGCTTCAATGAGGCCCTCTCTTTCGAGAGGGAAAATGGAGCTCAGCGGCCTCTCCTCTGTCGTCGCCGGGATGCTTCAATGAGGCCCTCTCTTTCGAGAGGGAAAATGGTCGAGGTGCATGGCTACAGCCGCCAGGACGACGCGCTTCAATGAGGCCCTCTCTTTCGAGAGGGAAAATGTCGAAGGTGGACCTGCCCTCGCGCTCGAAGACGAATCTGCTTCAATGAGGCCCTCTCTTTCGAGAGGGAAAATGGCTTTGTGCTGGGCGAGGACGATTAGCCGGGTAGGCTTCAATGAGGCCCTCTCTTTCGAGAGGGAAAATGGCAGAGCAGCAATCGCGGCCCGCAGATCGACGCCTAGCTTCAATGAGGCCCTCTCTTTCGAGAGGGAAAATGATCTTCGCCCCCTCCGGCGGCGGCCGGTGCAGGACGCTTCAATGAGGCCCTCTCTTTCGAGAGGGAAAATGGCGAGGGGGGCGTGCAGGACCCCACGCCATTCCTCCAGCTTCAATGAGGCCCTCTCTTTCGAGAGGGAAAATGCCGGACGGCACGCGGCATTTCAGCCCGGCTTCGCGCGCTTCAATGAGGCCCTCTCTTTCGAGAGGGAAAATGCCTCGCCTTCACCACCTCCGGATTGCGCGAAGGGTCGCTTCAATGAGGCCCTCTCTTTCGAGAGGGAAAATGGTGTCAGCGACTGGGGGCACACGGCGTCCTTCGCGACGCTTCAATGAGGCCCTCTCTTTCGAGAGGGAAAATGCGCGCAGCAGGAACAGCGCGAGCTCCCAGTAGGCGTAGCTTCAATGAGGCCCTCTCTTTCGAGAGGGAAAATGCGACAAGTGGAAGGAAGCCCCGTTCTACCTCTCCGAGCTTCAATGAGGCCCTCTCTTTCGAGAGGGAAAATGGTTCTGCGCCTGCGGCGCGCGCCGGCAGGTCCTGATGCTTCAATGAGGCCCTCTCTTTCGAGAGGGAAAATGGTCGCCGACGCGATCGAGGGGCTCGACGAGAAATGGCTTCAATGAGGCCCTCTCTTTCGAGAGGGAAAATGGAGACGACAGGTGTGGGATTCTCCGACGTGCCAGTCGCTTCAATGAGGCCCTCTCTTTCGAGAGGGAAAATGGCGGCCATGCCGTCCGAAACGAGGCACCAACACTTGCTTCAATGAGGCCCTCTCTTTCGAGAGGGAAAATGCCGAAGACCCGCTTCCCGCCCTACTTGCGCTATGGCGAGCTTCAATGAGGCCCTCTCTTTCGAGAGGGAAAATGGGTGCTGCTCAACCGCGGCGCAGACCCGGAGTTCGCTTCAATGAGGCCCTCTCTTTCGAGAGGGAAAATGGCCGTCTGCGGCGGCACGATGATGCTGCCGTCGAAACTGCTTCAATGAGGCCCTCTCTTTCGAGAGGGAAAATGCCCGGGCGCTGCGTTAGGCACCGCGCGGCGAAGCCTGCTTCAATGAGGCCCTCTCTTTCGAGAGGGAAAATGCCGGAAGCACCTGAAGCACAATCCGCTGAAGAACCCGCTTCAATGAGGCCCTCTCTTTCGAGAGGGAAAATGGACGTCCGTGACGAGGGATACGCGGCGGGAACCGCGGCTTCAATGAGGCCCTCTCTTTCGAGAGGGAAAATGCTCTATGCTCCCGCTGTGTCGATCGATGTGAACGGCGCTTCAATGAGGCCCTCTCTTTCGAGAGGGAAAATGCCTGCTGGCGGAAACGCAGTGTGTCCCGCTCCGCCTGCTTCAATGAGGCCCTCTCTTTCGAGAGGGAAAATGGTCCGTCGGAGTGTCCGTCATTGTGCTGTCTCCTGTTGCTTCAATGAGGCCCTCTCTTTCGAGAGGGAAAATGATCCGCCCGCTCAATGGCAGGCCCGTCCTCGCGGTGGCTTCAATGAGGCCCTCTCTTTCGAGAGGGAAAATGTCAGTTCGACGTAATCGCCCGCACCAAGGGGCACGGGCTTCAATGAGGCCCTCTCTTTCGAGAGGGAAAATGACGGCAAACGTGGAGCGGAACGATGGCTGCCACGAGCTTCAATGAGGCCCTCTCTTTCGAGAGGGAAAATGGTCTCGCGATTCTCGGGTCTAGTATCGCAGAGATCAGCTTCAATGAGGCCCTCTCTTTCGAGAGGGAAAATGCCGTGGCGGAACGACCCGGCCGGGTTGGCCGCGCCCAGGCTTCAATGAGGCCCTCTCTTTCGAGAGGGAAAATGGTGGCCTGCCGGTCGCCGTCTCCGCGGCGCATCCGCAGCTTCAATGAGGCCCTCTCTTTCGAGAGGGAAAATGCGGCGTCACCACGTCCGAGGGCCACAGCTGCCGATCATCGCTTCAATGAGGCCCTCTCTTTCGAGAGGGAAAATGCGTCCTATGCGGACCGCTCACGGCGGTCCAGAGTCGCTTCAATGAGGCCCTCTCTTTCGAGAGGGAAAATGGACACGGCCACGTGCAGGTCGCCGCGACGTCGCTTCAATGAGGCCCTCTCTTTCGAGAGGGAAAATGCGCACGGCGAGTGCGCAGGTCCGCCGACGACGCGCTTCAATGAGGCCCTCTCTTTCGAGAGGGAAAATGCGACGTCGAGCGGCCGACGCCAGCCGGCCGGCACGCAGCTTCAATGAGGCCCTCTCTTTCGAGAGGGAAAATGCGCGCTCAGCGCCGGTCGACGAGCTCGACGGCCTCGCTGCTTCAATGAGGCCCTCTCTTTCGAGAGGGAAAATGCACGACGGTCGACGCGAGCCAGGTCGACGACTTCGCGCTTCAATGAGGCCCTCTCTTTCGAGAGGGAAAATGCGACTGGCCGATCGCTCGGCCAGGTCGTCGACCGACGTTGCTTCAATGAGGCCCTCTCTTTCGAGAGGGAAAATGCGACTGCCGGACGAGGCCGTCGCCGCCGCACGACGCCGGCTTCAATGAGGCCCTCTCTTTCGAGAGGGAAAATGGCACGCGGTCCGGCGCGGCGCGCGAGTGCAGCCGACGCTTCAATGAGGCCCTCTCTTTCGAGAGGGAAAATGGGCCCGTGTCGTAAGTCGGTGTGCCGCACCGGTCTGGCGGGGCGAAATCGAGCGTCCGCCTCGGGAGGCGCCGGTGGGAGGAGAGCGGCCGTGCCCGGAAGGGGCGATGAGGGGCGTCCTCACTGGGGTTCGAGCGGATTGCGGCATTTCGACATCACTCCTTCCGCTCGCGGCGCGTCCTTACAGCACCAGCGCGCGCGGACGGACGTTGAGTGCCTTTCCGATGGTGTCGACGATCGCGTCGAGCGGGTGGATCGAGCGGCCAAGGTCGAGGATCAGGACCTGGTCCTCGCGGTGGTGGATCTCCTGGCCGAGTTCGCCGCGCATGCGGACGAGGTCCTGCTCGTCGATCTCGCACAAGAATACGCTGTACTGGACGTGGTTGCCATAGCCGTGGAGGGTGCGGAAGACGCGGTCGCGGCGACGGTCGTCGGAGATGTCGTAGGTGACGAGGAAGTGGCGTCGCACGGGTCACCTCGTGGTGATGCCGGCGTACTCGGGGACGTCGCCCCGGAGCCAGCGCGCGAGGAGGCGGGCCTGCACGCGGATCATGGCGCGCCAGGAGGAGCGATAGCCGAAGAGGGGATGCGTGACGAGCTGGTCGAGACGAGCCTCGTAGGCGCCGATGAACGCCTTGCGGCCCCGCTCGCCGAGCGCGCAGCCGGACGCGCCGCGAGTGAAGTCGGACGCGCCGACCATGCCGGTATTGACGGCGGTGATCACGGCGCTGTCTACGATGAGGGGACGGAACTCCTCCATGAGGTCGAGTGCGAGCGAGGGCCGGCCGTGGCGCGGCTGATGGAACAGGCCCCACCACGGGTCGAGGCCCTCCGAAAGCGCGGCGACCGTACACTCCTTCGCCAGCAGCGCGTAGCCGAAGGAGAGCAGCGCGTTGACGGGGTCGCGGGGCGGACGGCGGTTGCGGTTGCGGAAGTCCCATTCCGCGTCGAAGTCCCGCGGCCGGAGCATCGCGGCGAAGTGCTCGAAGTAGTGGGCGGCGACGGCGCCCTCGATGCCGAGCAGCGCGGGAATCGAGGGAGCGGAGTCGACGTCGCGCAACAGACGCTTCATGCGCGCGAGGGCGCCCGCGGGCTTCGGCGACGCGTTGCGGCGCAGCATCGTGCGCTGGTTCATGGCTTTCGCGAGCACCACGGCGCGAGCGAAGGCGAGGCAGCGGTCCGGGCGCGCGGCGGCGGCGAACTGGGCGGCGCGGTCGTAGGCGTTGCGCAGCGCGAGACCGTTCGTGACGCCGTAGAACCAGTGGCCCCGCGACAGGTGGACGATCGGGATGCCGGCCTCGCAGAGGAGGTGGACGGTCTGCGCCGTCACGATGACGTTGCCGCAGACGACGAGGTGATCGAGATCGATCAGGCGGGCGCGGCCGATCTCGTCGTTGTTCTTGCGCACTACGACCACATTGCCGCGCTTGCCGACCATGGCGCCCTGCGTCTGGACGTAGAGCGGGGGTGCGTCGGCGCGTGAGGGGTAGAGGCGGCGGACGCGGCCGTCGGGCGATGCGGCCGGATCCGCCGCGACCTCGCGCAAAGCCAGCGTCTCATCCGGAAGGCAGATCCCGGCGAGGGAGCACCCGTTGCACTTCGGGCTGTCGTCGAGCGGGGCCGGCAGCACTGTGGAACTCGCGGCGAGGCGCGCCTTCTCGAGGTGATGGAACGTCGCCGCCTCCAGCTCGGCCGTGAGCGGGATATCGACGCGCGTGCGCGAGCGAGCGTAGTAGAGCACGGCGTGGTCGCAGCGGTAGCCGTGCTCGCGCAGCAGCAGCGCCTGGGCCATGAGCTGCACGCGCTCCGGCTCCCAGGATCGCTCGGGGTTGTCGGGCGCGCGGCCGCGCTTCGTCTCCACGGGCACTGCCTCGTCGCCGGCGGTGGAGACCAGATCGAGCTTCGCGACCAGGCCGAGGCGCTCGCTGGCGAGGGTGACGGAACGGCTGACGGTGGGCGGGTCGTCCCCGGCGTCGGACGCTTCCGGTTTCGGGGTGCCGTCGGGGGCGGGCAGGACATCGTCGAAGCGGTCGACGCGGCGGTGCACTTCCCTGCCCTCGCGCGTGTAGACGTTGTCGGCCCATCGGCCCTCGACGTGCATCAGGTGAAAGAGGCGCGGACAGTAGACGAACTCGTTCAGCATGCGCGCGGGGAGGAGGTCCGGCGGGTCCGAGGACGCCGGATGAGTGGACGTAGCGGGCTTCCCGGTCATTGTGCACTCCGATGATAGACCGGGGAGAGGTTCGGGTAGGGAGGATTACTATTGGACGGCTAAACGCGCCGGTCAAGACTGTTCTGTGGGGCGAGGTCCTGGTGCCGATGGCAGCTGCCGTGCCGATCCATCAGGTAGTCGGGAGTCTCTTCGCCCGCGGGCGGCTGGCGGCCATTTCAGCGAGGCAGATCCTGCGGGCTGAAGATGCCGAGCCCGTAGTGACAGGCATAGCCGAGCGCAAGCGGGCCCTCGATCGACACGGGAAACGTGAGGCGAAGGAAGTGCCCCTGGCGGTCGGGTTGCCGATCCGCGCGGCGGCGGCGGAATCGATGGAAGTGGACGGGACGCCTTGGCCTGCCCTTCACGATGCGCTCCGCGACGGACTCCACCGTGACCGGTGCCGGCAGTCCGCGGAGCGTGCATTCCCGCGCGACCTGCTCGCGGACGCCGAAACCCCTCTTGGCAAACCACGGGTGTAGATAGGGCGTCATGGAAGTCCAGATGTCGCCGGTTCCGGTGTATTGCGACGGTGCGTCGGAAGGACGTTCCCACTCTCCCTCGAACACCGTACGCCACTTCGACCCGGAGTGTGTCCAGACGGCGTCGATGCTTCCCAATGCGGCGACCGAATGGCGTGACAATCCAGCCGGTGCATGGATCAATACGTGATCCACGCGGCCGTCGTTGTCGGCGTCCTCCGCCAGATAGAAGGCGTGGCCGTGCGTGTTGTCCGCAGGCAGATCGTGGCCGGAGAGAACGGGAGGGACGTTCTCCGCGTCGCCGGCAATGCGGTCTGCGACCTTGATCGCGGCCCATCGTACCGCCTCGCCGATCCGGAGGGCATCTTCAATGCGTGGAAGCGGCTTGCCCACCAGAGCGAGTCTCACCGTCGTGCTGCTGAGTCGGCCCGGCGATGGGGTGAAACGAGGTCTCGCCATGAAGCAATCCCTGGGGCGCAGGTAGCCCACCACGCGCGCCGCTGGAGGATGGCTCCAGCCGGAGCGCAACAACGCCGACGTTTCGAGGCGGAGCGCATCGACAAGCCGTTCCGGAAGCGTCTCGAGGACGCGCTTCTCGCGGGCGCGCAGCCGCCCGCCGGTGAGGCCGAAGCGGTCGATCGCGACGGCCCGTGCTTCCGCGTACGCCGCCGAGGAGAGAGGCGCGAGTACTGCGACGCTTTCATCAGCCGAGGCGACTTCATGCGGCGCCGGCACGCAGTTGGGGGGCTCCGATGCGTCTACGACGCGTGCCTCGACCCAACTCTCGGCGCGACCGAGATAGCCCATGCGGTCCGCCAGCGTGACGAGCAGCTCCCGCTCCGGGGGTTCCAGGAAAGCGTCTGCCCATTCGACCAGGAGAGCGGCGTCTGGTTCGACGGCGACGAACGCATCGAAGACCAACGTGCGATTCGAAGCACCGCGGCCACCCAATGGCATGTAGTGCCGCGTGTGGGATCGAATGGCGTCGGGTAGGCGGTAGACAGGTAACGATGCGGCGAGGCTGTCCACGAGTCCTCCCAGGAGGGCGTCGGGGAAGCGCCCGGCGTCCACCTTGCGGTGCCAGGTGGCGATCAGAGCACGCAAGATGCGCCACGGCGCCGGCGGCCACTCCACCTCCGCCTCGTTCACGTTGCGGCCCCAGGGCGTCGCGTGGTAGCGGCCCGCCGGGAACCGGAGCTCCATCACGATACTCACGCGCTCACCGCTCGTAGACGATCTCGGTCGTCGCGGGGTCCGCGAACGCGTCCGCCCCCGCCGCCGCCGAGATCAGCGAGGGCAACTCCGACTCCAGATCGGGGAGCGACGGCACCTCGAATCCGGACGGCCGGGTGACGCGCAGGTCCATGAGGTCCAGATCACAGGCGGTACGGAGGCGCAGACCAACGGCGAGAAAGCGGCGGATCTTGAAGAGCGCCAGCGCGATCAGAAGTTGCTCGACCGGGCCGCCGAAACCGAAGCCGCGGATCTGTGCCAGATCGAGATTGAAGAAGGCGGTGATCCTCGGGGATACGTACTCATCCCTCGAGAAAGGAACGTTGCCGTAGCCGCGGCTCGTATCCCCGCTCGGATCCACGCGGTCGTTCTTGACGCCGCCGCTGGCCGCCACGCTCACGTCGGTTGCCTCGATGAAGGCAGAAAGAGCCCGCGGCAGCCGCAGTCGGCCGCCCGCGAGATCCTTCTTCGCGAGGAAGAGCCCGTGTAGCAGCGCGTTCGCGTCGAGGCGCAGGACCGCGGCAGCCAATTTCCGGACGTCGACGGCACCCAGCTCCATTCCGGAGAGCCGCTCCTTCAGCTCGTCGAACACCGACTGGTCCTTCCCCTCCAGGATGTACGGTGAGTTCAGTCGGTGCGCCTCCAGGACGGAGTTGGTCAGGGTCGTGCCATCGCTGCGCTTCACTTTCACCACCGGTAGACCGCGAAGCGGCTCGACCCAGTCGTCCTGGACCTCGTCCCAGCACACGCTCTCGAGACGGTTCGCCATGCTCTGGGGCGATTCCACGAGCAGCATCTGACGTGAGCCGTCCGGCGCCTGATACACCGCCGCGCCGAGGTCCGGAAAGCCGGTCGGTTGGAAGCGTTGACCCTGGACAGGCCGCAGATCCGCTTCCAGGAGAAGTCGAGGCGAGTCCTTCAGCGCGTTGAAGTCGAGCGGCATGGCAGGCTCCTGGAGTGCGTGAGAGGGTTCAAGCGCGGTTCACCATGATGGATCGGGCGGCGCTTCGCAGATCGCGGTCGGAAAGCGGCGTCATCAGCGCGGGGATGAGAAGGTCCGCCCGAACGGCTGTCCGGGGCAGTTGCATTCCCGGATTTGCTCCCGCGATCCGCAGGCGCCGGTGCGAGATGGCGACGGCGCCATCGACGTCGCCTCGCTCGAGTAGCCGGATGAGCTGCGCCCGCAGCGGGAGCGATCGATCCTCGTCGATCCAACCAATGCGGCGCAGTTGAGCGTCCGTCGTGAAGGCCGGCTTCAGCAGCACGAACGCCAGCGGGACCGGAGCCACGGGACCGGCAACGCCATCGAGGCGTGGGATGCGGCACAACGCGAGCGCAGGCACGAGCGAGGCGACGTCCGACGCGCGGACCTCGCCACGCAGCCATGCTGCGACTGCGGCGAGGGGAGCTGCCGCCGCCGAAGCGAGCGGCTTATCATCGAGGCCGAGGGCCTTTCCATCGAGCAGACGGCGCCGCAGCAACGCCGCGAGGTTCTTGTGCAGGGATCCCCCCCCCCACGTGACGCGATGCGTCCGCTCCTCCCACTTGCGTCCACTCGCGGACACCGGCGCGAAGTGGATTCGCATCGGCAACGGTGCCGCGCGCACCCTCGGAGCGCCCTCCGCCTCCGTATCGAGGGCGGCGATGCCGGCCGCGATGCGGAACGCGGCGCTCGCGTCGTCCGCCTGCCGGACCCACCGCCTCGAGAGGGGTGGCACGGGTGGGCATGCCTTGCGCGCCTCGGCGTTCGATGCGAGCCAGAACTGCGCGCCGGCCAGCGCGCGCAGGACCATCTGAATCGACGCCGGGTCCGCAGAGCGCGATCGGACGAGCGCGAACAGGGCGTCGTCGAGGCGGCGGGCGGACGCCTTGAGGCGGCCGGGACTGGTCTTGGCGCGCCCGAGCGAACGAAAACGGCCGAGCCATTCACCGGCGTCGAGCTCGTCGATCAGTTCCGCCGGGACGCGGCGCTCGACCACGATCCGGTCGACCGGCACGGCCAGGTTGTTTCTTCCAGAGCGCTTCACGATGGAATAACGCTGGAACTCGGCGATGCCGCGCTCGACCCCCAGCGTTGCCACTGCGCGGGCGAAATCGAGGCCATCACGGGCCTGCCGCGCCTGGCCGCGGCCGAACTGTGCGCGGCCCTCTCCGAGGACCGCGACCAGCTCGGCGAGGCCGGCGGGCTGCGGCCAGAGCGGCATCCACATCTCGGCCCGAGCTTCCGCCTCGTCGCTCGACGCGAGGGCGCCCGAGCCGCTGCCGGTCGGGCGCACGGTGAACGGCGCGCTCATCACGGGCGCGCCGCGGCCCTCGAGCCGGCGCGTCGCAGTGACCGCGAACAGGAGTGCCCCCTCGAGGCAGAGGATCAGGTCCCACGGGTTCAGCGTACCACCTGCCGAGAAGCCGACGCCCGCGTTCGGACCACCGACCGCCCCGGGAGAAAACTGTACGGCCGTTTGCTTCGCGGCCGTCCACGGAACCGCTACGCCGAAGAGCGCAGCTGGTACCGCGGGGTCGAACTCGCGGTCCTGGACGCAGGCGATCACGGCCTGGGCGTAGTTGGCGACGTAGCTGGCCGAGCCCTCGTTTCCCCCGGTGCCGAGCAGCGGCGGGAAGGAGCGGCCGTCTTCGGTGAGCACGTAGCAGGCGTCGAGCCACGGCAGCACGTCGTCCGGCAGCTCGGCCCTGCAGGCGCGGAGCAGCCGCAGCTTGGCTTCCCGAGCTGTCGGCTTCTCGTCGATACCGTGCCGCGCCAGCAGTGAGCGGACGTGGCCGATACCGGCGCGGAACCGCCGCAGGCGTGCATTGTCGGATGCAGCGATACGATCGAGCGCCGCTCGCGCGGACGCCTCCGAGCTGCCGGGGTAGAAGCCGGAGCGGGCGCCCCAGGGCGCCAGCAGTGGCGTTGGAGCGTACTCGTCCAGAACGAAGTGCTCGAGGCGCGTCCGATCGAGGGCGGAGATCAACACGAATCGCCCGTCCCGCCAGGAGCCGCGGGCTTCCGAGTCCACCTGCTCCGATACGAGCCGCAAGACGCCCAGTGCCTTCAGGTAGCTGGCGAGAGGCGTCGGCGCCGTGCCGTCCAGCAAGACCGCGTATTGGCCGGCAGCCGCCACCACCGGCGGAGCGTCGACGTCGGCGGCCAGCCCCGCCAATCGGTCGCTCGTCTCGGTCAGGTCCTCCAGCCCCTGAAGCCGCTCGCGAACGGTAAGCTGCAGGTTGCGCTCGATCTGGGCTCGTCGGCTTCCCTCGAACGTGCCCGCGTCCCATCCGGCGCCTTCGTTTCGATTCATCGGGAGGACCCCCGGCGCGCGATTTCCTTGAGGTGAGCGGCGTCGTCCAGATCGCGCGGCCGAGCTGCCTCCTCCTTGATCCGGATCAGCGTGGGCAGCGTCAGGAAGCGGACCGCGAGCCCGGGCGCGATTCCGATGGGCTGTGCGGCATCGAACTCCTCAGCGAAATCGAAAGGCGGCGTCGCGAAGAGATCGATCGTGAGGTCCCGGTACAGTCCGCTCGCCAGAGAGAAGACTCTGAGGTTTCGCTCCTTTATCCACGCACCGCGAATTGCGGCATCCGCGAAGCCGCTCGCGGGAACGGGAAGCACCGGCCGGTAGCCAAGCTCAGCAAGAGCCTCGATGGCGGCGAGCACGTTCTCCTTCTCCATGGCCAGAGCGAGGTCGAGATCATCGGTGACGCGGCGGTAGCCGTGTGCGTTCACGGCGACGCCACCGGCGACAATGTAGCGCACCGCCCGGGCGTCGAGCGCGCGGAAGACCCTTTCGAGCGTCGCGAACTTCATCCGTGGCTGGGCGCTGCGAGGGGGGGCTGCTCGTTTCGCTCGGCGGCGGAAGCGCGCCAGTCAGCGAGCCGCAGGAGCGTTTCGAGCCAGGCGAGTCTGAACGGACCGTGCTTGGCGAGAAGACGCTGCGTGCGCTCGGTCCAGGACGGGCCCATCGGTCCAAGCCCCATCTCCATGACGTCGAGGCGAAGGACGCACTCTGGCAGATCGACCGCGCCGAGTGGGGCCGCCGGCAGGAGATCGCCCTCCCAGATCCCACGCGCGTAGCGACCTCCCTCGGGCGCAGGGTTCTCACCCGGTAGCGCGCGGAGACCCATGCGAACGCGGCCATGGTGCGCGGCGATGAGATAGGCCACCAGGTCGCGTGCCGGACCGTCCGGCGCCGTCTGCAACCACACGAGCGCCGAGGCCAGCTCGTGGCGGAAGTGTGGGCGATCGACGATCCGATCTCCGTCCTCGCCCTCCAGTCTGTAGCGCAGCCGACCGCTCCCCGCCGATTTCGCCCAGAATCGGCCCGCCCGCTGTCCACCGGTGTCGAAATCCAGCAGTGCGCGGACGAACGCGGGGTGTGTCTTGCCGACGTCGTGCCAGCTCGCCGCGTCGGTCAGCGCTCCGGGGTCGACGTTCATGGAGGTCGAGAGCGCCTCCACTTCCCGGCGCACGTCTTCCAGATGGCGAGCGAGCAAGACCCATCCACTTGCCAGCGAACGGCGGTCACCGTCCAGCGCTTCCGGTGTCGCATCTCGAGAGGGTGCGATCGGGATGACCGGTCGACCGTCGCCGGGCATGAAGCCGAGCTCGAGGTCGTAGCCGCCGTCCGAGGCGCGCAGCAGGAGCACCTGCCCGGGCCGCACCGACTTCTCCCCCACGCGGGACCACCGGCGCATGAGCGCGTCCCACTCGAACGCGGCGTCCCGCCGCTTGCCGAGGTGCGCCCGGATCTGCGACATCGAAGCGGCGCACAGCTCGTCACGCTCCGGCTCCGGCTCCTCGCCTGGCTCCGCTCCGAAATCGCGCCAGAACACGTGCACCTGCGGGGCACCCTGATCGCGCACGTATGGCGATACATCGAGGTCGAAGCCCGACAGGTCCGGGTCGGTGTCGAAGAGCTGGAACAGGTCCTTCTTTCGCAGCACGTGGGCCGTTTCCGGTCCATGCTCGACAGGAGGAAGATCCGCCGACGCGGCCGACCCGAGCGACTCGAGGATCCGGCGCGACCCGCGTAGCGCCTCGCCGTCGTAAGGCAGAGCGACGGCTGGGTCCTCCGACAGATCCATCCAATGAACCGTCGCCTGCGTGTACTCGCCGCCGCGGTTACAGCGGCCGAAGCGCTGCACGAGCGAGGGCCACGGCGCCAGTTCGGTGAACATCGTCCGCGACGTGACGTCCACGCCCGCCTCGACGGCCTGCGTGGCGACGATGATGACATTGTCAGAGGAAGAGACCGCCCTCAGCCGGTCGTCGAGAGCCTCCCTTTCGGCTCTGCGGAAGCGTGCATGCAGGAGCAGCAGCTCCGTTGCGCTCGGGCGATCGCGGATGCGACGCCGGAGAGTTCGCATCAACTGCTGCGCCCGTCCGACACGGTTCACGATCACGAGCGTCGGTCCGTCCTCCCGGTGCGCCGACAGGATCGTCTCGGCAAGCGCCGCCGTGTACTCCTTCATCGCGCTCGCGCTTCCTGCGTCGAGGCGCGCGTCCGCGCGCACGACCTCCTTCGGCGCGCGCAGGCGGCGGCGGACCGCAGGATCGTCGCTCTCCGCCAGCGCCAGGCGTTCGACCGCGAGGCCCTCGATGTGCTCCAGGAAATCGACGGTTCCCAGCCATTCCGGCCGCAGCGTCGCCGAGACCCAGAGCGACCGCGACGGAAGTCGCGGCGTGAGCTCCGGCGCTCGGCGAAATGCCTCGAGCTGAGCCGAAGTCGCGAGCGCCGTCCCCATAAGCTGGACCTCGTCAAAGACCCACAGCGCGTCGGTGTGCAGCAACGCGAAGTCCATCGGCCAGCGAAACCGGCTCATCCCGTAGCCGCGCATCAGAGCGCGGGAAAGCAGCATGTCCTGCGTGCCAACGACGATCGACGGCTTCTCAGGATTCTCGATCCACTCGCTGTCGACGCGGCCGCCCATCAGAACGTGCAGGCTGGGCACGACCGCGCCTTCAGCCTCGAACGAGGGCGCTGCGCGCTCGATCCAGCGCTCCATGCTTCGCGCGGTCTGCTCGACCAGCACGCGCATTGGCAGACACCAGACGAGCCGGCGTGGGGTCGCAGCATCATCCGTCATGCGGCGATACATCCATGCCAACGCCACGCCCGCCGTCTTGCCCAGGCCGGTCGGCACGTCCAGGACATCGGGCAGTGGACCTTCGGCGAGGCGCCGCTGATAGGCGTACGGCGCTTCACCGCCGGTTACACTGCGGAAGAAATCAGCATACGCCACGTGAAACGTCCATCGAATGGGATGGTCCCGAAGGGGCGACCAGGGCAGTATACCGGAACAGAAGAGATCCCGACACTGACGATAGACGACCGTTTGCTCCAACGGACCGTGGCAGACCGATCCGCGCACGCGTCCCGTGCCACCCCGCCACCTTGCGCGTACCCGGTCTCGCCTGTGACACTCGACACGCGCGGCCGCTTCGCCGCGGCCGCCTTCCACAGCATCGGAGGAACGAGATGAAGCTCTGGCACCCGCCCACGGCGCTGAAACCGCCGGCCCCGGTTCTCACCGCGTCCTCCCGCCCGCCGGCGGCGCGGACGTTCACCGCGCCCTCCCGCCCCGCGGCGGCGCGGACGATGGCGGCGGCCCTGGCCGCCGCGCTGACGCTCGGCTTCGTCGTCCTCGCGCTGCTCCCGGCGGCGGCCCTGGCGCAGGCGCGCGGCGGGCAGCGGCCGGAGCCGCCGCGCGACCCGCTGCGCTTCGAGTTCCTGGGTTCGGCGGACGGCGGCCGCATCGCGGCGGTGGCGGGGGTGGTGGGGAGTCCGGGGACGTACTACGCGGGGGCGGCGTCGGGCGGGGTGTGGAAGACGACGGACGGAGGGGAGAGCTTCGTGCCGGTGTTCGACGATGAGCCGGTGCAGGCGATCGGGGCGCTGGCGGTGGCGCCGTCGGACTCGTCGGTGGTGTGGGCGGGGACGGGGGAGGCGTGGGCGATCCGGGACGCGGACGTGATGGGGGACGGCGTCTACCGGTCGACGGACGGGGGGCGGACGTGGGCGCACGTGGGGCTGGAAGCGACCGGCCGGATCGGTCGCATCCTGGTGCACCCGACGGACCCGAACACGGCCTACGTCTGCGCGCTGGGGCGGACGACGGGGCCGCAGCAGGAGCGGGGCGTCTACCGCACGCGCGACGGCGGCGCGACGTGGCGTCGGGTGCTCTTCGTCGATGCGAACACGGGCTGCTCGGGTCTGAGCATGGACGCGACGGACCCGGACGTGCTGTACGCGGGCACGTGGCAGGTGGTGATGCACACGTGGGCGATGTTCAGTGGCGGGCCGGGGAGCGGCGTGTACGCGACGCGGGACGGCGGCGACACGTGGAAGCGGCTGGCGGCGGGGCTGCCGAAGGCGCCGGTGGGCAAGGTCGATGTGGCGGTGGCGCCGGGGGACGCGAAGCGGGTGTACGCGCTGATCCAGACGGCGAAGCAGGGCTCGCTGTGGCGCTCGGACGACGCCGGCGCGACGTGGGCGGTGGTGAGTTGGGACCGCACGCTGATCGGGCGCGCGGGCTACTACATCCACCTGATGGTGTCGCCGTCGGACGCGGACGAGGTGCTGGTGGCGAACAGCAGCCTGCACCTGTCGAAGGACGGCGGCCGCACGTTCACGGTGGCGCGCGGCGGGTGCGGCGACTGCCACGACATCTGGTGGGACCCGACGTCGGCGGACCATTACGTGGTGACCGGCGACGGCGGCATGGGGATCACGACGGACCACGGCAAGAGCTACACGAGCGTGCGTCTGCCGATCGGACAGTTCTACCACGTCGCGGTGGACGACCGCGTCCCGTACTGGGTGTACGGCAACCGCCAGGACGACGGCACGATGCGCGGCCCGAGCAACGAGCGCGAGCTGCCGACGAACGTGCACGACCGCGGCGTACGGCTGGATGCCGGGGCGCGGCGCTTCCGTTTCGGCGGTGGCGGCGGCGGGGCGTGGCAGCACGGGCTCGGCGGCTGCGAGTCCGGCTTCACGCTGCCGGTGCCGGGCGATGCCGACGTCGTATGGGCCTCCTGTTACGGCGACGAGGTGAGCCGCTACGACGCGCGGCTGGGGCGGGCGCGCTCGGTGAGCCCGTGGGTGCACACGCTGGATTCGCCGCCGGACGTTCTGAAGTACCGCTGCCACTGGACGCCGCCGCTGGCGATCGACCCGTTCGAGCCGGAGACGGTCTACTACGGCTGCCAGGTGATCTTCCGGACGGACGACCAGGGGCAGACGTGGCGCGTGATCAGCCCGGACCTGTCGACGCGGGACTCGAGCCGCATCGCGTTCTCGGGCGGCGTCGTGGGCGACAACCTGGGCCAGTTCTACGGCGAGGTGGTGTTCGCGATCGCGCCCTCGCCGGTGCGCGCGGGGCTGATCTGGGCGGGGACGAACGACGGCCGGCTGTGGTACACGCCGGACCGCGGCGGCACGTGGACGGACGTGACGAAGAACATCCGCGGCATGCCGGCGTGGGGCACGATCCGCAAGATCGAGCCGTCGCGCTTCGATGCGGCCACGGCGTACGTCGCGGTGGACGCGCACCTGATGTCGAACACGGACGAGGCGTACATCTTCAAGACGACGGACACGGGGCGGACGTGGACGAAGATCACGGGCGACCTGCCGTCGGGCGTGCCGCTCTCGTACGTCATGGCGGTGACGGAGGACCCGCACCGGCGCGGGCTGCTCTTCGCGGGCACCGGCAACGGCTTCTACTACTCGCGCGACGACGGCGGCCACTGGACGAAGCTCTCCGCCGGCCTGCCGGCGGCGCCGGTGAGCTGGATCGCGGTGCCGGACACGTTCCACGACGTCGTCGTATCGACGTACGGCCGCGGGATCTACGTGCTGCGCGACGTCGGCCCGCTGGAGCAGGCGGACGACGTGGCGGAGAACGAGCCGGCGCACCTCTTCGCGCCGTCGCCGGGCTACCGCCAGGCGCGCTCCGGGCAGGCGGAGTTCCGCTTCGCGCTGAAGGACGCGCCGGACTCGGTGGCGCTCGAGATCCTGGACGGCGGCGGCGCGGTCGTGCGGGCGATGCGGGTGGCGGCGCGGGAGGGGCTGAACGGCGCGTCGTGGAACCTGCTCTACGACGGCCCCGCGCAGCCTGAGCTGCGGGCGCTGCCGCCGGACAACCCGCACATCTGGGAGGAGCCGCGCTTCGCCGGAGACAGCGTGCGGCCGGTGATCCACTGGGGCACGGGGCAGCCGCAGCGCGTCGGTCCGATCGCGGCGCCGGGCCGCTACGCCGTGCGCCTGACGGTGGCGGGGCGCAGCTACACGCAGCCGTTCGACGTGCTGAAGGACGCGTCGATCCCCTCGAGCGCGCCGGAGATCGCCGCCTCGACGCGGGCGCAGGTGCGCATCCGGGACGACATCGACACGACGGTCGCGATGATCGACGGGATCGAGGCGATGCGGAAGCAGGTGGAGGCGCTGCGCGCGGCGCACGCGGGCGACGCGAAGACGACGCAGGCGCTCGACTCGCTGGCGGCGCGCATGCTGCGCGCGGAGCTGCCGCTGCTCTCGCGCACGGAGCTGCACAGCGACGACAAGTGGTACGTCGAGCGCAACGGCCTGTATCTTGGGCTGGTGTGGCTGTACGCGGAGGTGGGCCTGGGCGGCGGCGACGTGTCGGGCGGCGCCGAGTACCGGCCGACCGCCGCGTCGCTCGCGGTGCTGGATGCGCTGGAGGCCGAGCTGACGGCGGCGCGCGCCGGCTATCGCGCGCTCGTCGAGCAGACGGTGCCCGCGTTCAATCGCGCGATGCGGGGGAGGGTCACGGTCGCAGCGCCGTGAGGCGCCGCCTCACGCCTCGCCGAGCCGCTCCTGGACGCGGTGGATGAGCAGGGCGGGGATGAACGGCTTGGCGAGGAAGTCGCGCAGGTCGATGGAGCGGTCGTGCAGGATCTCCTCGTTGTGGCCGGACATGAAGAGGATCGGCAGGCCGGGCAGGCGCTCGCGCAGCCGGTCGGCGAGGTCGAGGCCGCTGATCCCGGGCATCGTGACGTCGGTGAGGACGAGGTCGATGTCCGCCTTCGCGTCGACGATCGCGAGCGCCTCGGCGGCGCCCGGCGCCGCGATCACGGCGTAGCCGAAGCGGCCGAGCGTGCGCGCGCAGAGCGAGCGCACGGCGGCGTCGTCCTCGACGAGCAGGATCGTGCGGGCGGGCCCGTCCGGCGGCGCCCCCGCGCTCGCGCGCCGGGGCGCGGCGGACGCCGAGAGCGGGGCGGCGGACGCCGAGAGCGGGGCGGCGGACGCGACCTGCGGCGCCGCGTCGTCGGGCGCGACGTCTCCGTCGGCGCGCGGCAGGCGGATCGTCATCTTCGTGCCGCGGCCGGGCTCGCTCCGCACGTCGATCCAGCCGCCGCTCTGCGATACGATCCCGTAGGCCGTGCTGAGGCCGAGCCCGGTCCCCTTCCCCGGCGGCTTGGTGGTGAAGAACGGCTCGAAGACGCGGGCCGCGGTCGCCGCGTCCATGCCGGCGCCGTCGTCGCGGACCTCGATGGCGACGTACCTGCCGCGAGGCGGCGCAGCGGAGCCGGGCGGGGGCGGCGCGGCGGCCTCGTCCTCTTCGCGCGCGGCGATGAGGATGGCGCCGCCGCCGGGCATGGCGTCGCGGGCGTTGACGGCGAGGTTGACGATCACCTGCTCGATCTGGCCGGGGTCGGCGACGATGGGCAGGGCGTGGTCGGGCAGTTCGGTGCGCAGCTCGATGTCGTCGCCGATGAGGCGGGCGAGCATGCGCTGCAGGCCGGCGACGACGCGGCCGGCGTCGATCGGGCGGGGCTGCAGGAACTGCTTTCGGCCGAAGGCGAGGAGCTGGCGGGTGAGGTCGGCGGCGCGCTCGGCGGCGCGGCGCACCTCCTCGGCGTCGTCGCGCACGCTGCTGTCGTGGGGCAGCGCTTCGAGGACGAGGTGGATATGGCCGCCGATCGCGGTGAGCAGGTTGTTGAAGTCGTGCGCGACGCCGCCGGCGAGGCGGCCGATCGCGTCCATCTTCTGCGCCTGGCGGAGCTGCTCCTCGAGCTCGCGCCGCTCGGTGACGTCCTCGACGAGGACGATGGCGCCGGTGGGGCGGCCGTCGGGCGCGTGGAGCGGCGCGGTCGACACGCGCAGCTGCACCTTGCTGCGGTCCTTGCGCAGGCGCGCCACCTCGCGGCCGACGACGGGACCGGCCTCGAGCGTCTCGGCGAGGATCGAGACGGCGGGGATCGTGCCGTCGGCGGCGACGGCCGGGTACGGCCGTCCGATCACGTCGCCGGCGCTCCAGCCGAGGATGCGCTCCATCGCGGGGTTCCACAGCAGCACGTGCATGGCGGTGTCGACGACGACGATGCCGGCGGGCGAGGCGTCGAAGAAGCCGCTGAGCAGCTCCGTGGTGACGTGCATGCGCTCGCGGTCGCCGTGGCTCGCGGACGCGGAGCCGTTGGCGGCGAGACGCGCCAGGCTCGCGTCGTCGCGCGGGTCGCCGGTCATTCCGGTGGTTTCGGCGCGCCGGATGGCTGCGCGGCCGGCGTCGTCACGAAGTAGTCGACGTCCTCGCCCTGCAGGCGGAGCCAGCGGTTGGTGGTGCCGCAGACGGTGCAGTGGGCGGTGTCGCGGTCGACGATGACGAGCTCGGCGAGCTGGCCGCACCCCTGGCACATGGCGGAGAGGGTGCTGAACGGCTCGGGGCGCATGCCGCTGCGGGCGAGGCGGACGCCCATGAGGATGCTGGGGAGGGCGAACATCGGGCAGAGCGAGCCGGTGCACTTCTCGCCGAAGTCGAGGCAGACGACCTCGGGCGCGTCCGGCAGGTTGGCCTGGCCGCCGTGCAGCGGGACGGGGGTGGTCGCGATGCGGACCTGTTGGTCGCACGCGGAGCAGTAGGCGAGCTGGGTCTTCATGGGGCTCTCCCTCAGACGAGGTGGACGAGACGGGCAGCCGCGTCGGCGCGGGCGAGGAGCTCGCGGATCGCGGCGGGTGTCGAGCCGAAGGCGGCGCTCGCGGCGGCGTCGGCGGCCATGCAGCTTCCGGCCTGGATCGTCACGCTGTGCATGGCGGAGCGGCGCGGCTCGCCGGTGCGCGGATCGAGCAGGTGGTGGAAGCGCCGTCCGTGGTAGTCGAAGTACTGGACGTAATCGCCGGAAGTGGCGACGGCGGCGTCGGCGACGCGCAGCTCGGCGACGATGGCGCCCGGCTGGAAGGGCGACTGGACGCCGATGCGCCACGGCCCTCCGTCGGCGGCGCGGCCGAGGGCGTAGAGGTCGCCGCCGAGGTCGACGACGGCGTCGCTGATGCCGCGCTCGCGCAGCGCGTGGACGGCGCGGTCGACCGCGTAGCCCTTGGCGATGCCGCCGAGGTCGAGCCCCACGAGCGGGTCCTCGAAGACGAGGACGTCCGCGCCGCGGAAGCGGTCGAGGCCGACGCGGCGGTAGAGGCTGCGGCCGGCGAAGCGCTCGAAGCGGGCGGCGGGCGGCGGCGCGTGGCGGTGGTTGACGTCCCACAGCTCGACGGCGCGGCCGAGGCACGGGTCGAAGAGGCCGTCGCTCGCGGAGGCCCAGCGCAGCGCCTCGCGCACGACGAACGCGGTCGACTCGCCCACGCCGACCGGCGCGCCGGCCGCGGCGCGGTTGAGGCGGCCCACGTCGGAGTCGGCGCGGAACCGGCTCATCGTGCGGTCGACGAGCCGGATCTCGTCGAGGGCGGCGTCGATCGCGGCCTGTGCCTCGCGGCGGTCGTCGTGGACGACGGCGAACTCGGCGATCGTCCCCATGATCGGGATCGTCCGGCGGACGGTGGCGGCGCGGCGCAGCGCGCGCGGCATCGAGGCGAGGACGAAGGCGCCGATGCCGAGCGCGACGAATTCGCGGCGGGTGGTGAGGCGGCCGCCGTCAGGCGTGTCCATGATTCGACTCCTTGAGGTCGCAGGACGAAGCGTCGCAGGCGCCGCACGCGCCGCCGCAGGAGCGGCGCTCGTGGCGCAGCAGGCCGGAGAGCGCGAAGAGCGCGGCGGCGGCGGCGATGGCGAGGATCTGCGCGATCATGAGCTGAAGAGTCCGGCGAAGCCCATGAAGGCGAGCGACAGGCTGCCGGCGACGATGAGGACGAGGCCCATGCCGCGCGCGAGGCCGGGGACGTCGGCGAGCTCCATCTGCTCGCGGATCGACGCCATGAGGGCGAGCGCGAGGGTGAGGCCGAGGCCGGCGCCGACGGCGAAGAAGAGGCCCTCGAGGAAGCCGTAGCCGCGGTTGGTCTGGAAGATCGCGAGGCCGAGGATCGCGCAGTTGGTCGTGATCAGCGGCAGGAAGATGCCGAGCTCGCGGAAGAGGGTGGGGCTCAGCTTCCGGATCGCCATCTCCACGATCTGGACGAGCGAGGCGATGACGACGATGAATGAGATGAGCCGCAGGTACGGCGCCGAGCCGAGCACGAACGTGTTCAGCACCCACACGCTGATGGATGTGATCACGAGCACGAACGTGTTGGCGGCGCCCATGCGGAGCGCGGTCCCGACCTTCCCGGAGACGCCCATGAAGGGGCAGAGTCCGAGGAAGAGGACGAGGGTGAAGTTGTTCACCAGCATCGCCGAGACGAGGATCCAGAAGAGGTCGCCCATCATGCGGCCCTCCGCGACAGGACGCCGTTCGGCCAGCGGCGCGGCCGCGCCCGCTTGGCCGCGTCGCGGCGCTCCCGCCACCAGCCGAAGCCGAGCAGGATGCAGCCGAGGGTGAGGAAGCCGCCGGGCGGCAGCACCATGATCACCCACGGCTCGAAGTGCGCGCCGAAGACGACGTGGCCGAGGAGCGTGCCGTTGCCGAGCAGCTCTCGGATGGCCCCCATCATCAGCAGCGCGACGACAAAGCCGGCGCCGGTGCCGATCGCGTCCAGCGCCGCGCGGCCCACCGGCCGCTTCGCCGCGAACGCCTCCTGGCGGCCGAGGATGATGCAGTTGACGACGATCAGCGCGATGAAGGCGCCGAGCGCCTTGTGGATGTCCGGCACGATCGCCGCCAGCGCGAGGTCCGCGATCGTCACGAACGTCGCGATGATCAGGATGTAGGCCGAGATCCGGACCTCGCCCGGAATCAGCTTCCTGAGCGACGACACCAGCACGCTCGAGCCGAGCAGCACGAAGAACGTGGCCACCCCCATCGCGATGCTGTTCTCGACGCTGTTCGTCACCGCCAGCGTGGGGCACAGCCCGAGGAGCTGCACCAGCACCGGGTTCTCCTTCCACACGCCGCGCAGCAGGTCCTGCGACGGCGTCGTGCCGCGGCGCACGCCGGCGACGGCCGGCGTCGTCGCGGCCGGGCTGGCTTCGGCGGGCGCGGCGCCGGGCGTGGCGGTGGCCGGGTGCGCGGCGGTCGTCATCGTCGCGGCGCCCAGGGCGCCGTCGCTCGCGGCTTCGCCGGGCGCGGCGTCGAGCATGGGCAGCTTCACCTGCGTCATCGTGCCGTCCCCTTCTGCCGGACGTACGCCTGGAGCAGCGGCTGCAGCTTCTCGAGGCGGTGGTTGATGATGGCGATCACGGCGCGCGAGGAGATCGTCGCGCCGGTGATCATGTCGAGCTGGTGCGCGTCGCCGCTGCCGGCACCGCGCTTGACGCCGACGAGCAGGGGCACGACGCCGCGGAATCCGGCGAGGAAGGTGGTGTCGCTCGTGATGCGGTCGCCGAGGCCGGGCGTCTCCTTGCTGTCGAGCACCTTCATCCCGGTGAGCTGGTCCTTCACCGGGTCGTAGCCGAAGATGAGGGAGATCACGTCCTGGAAGCCGGGCTCCGCGCCGGGCACGGCGAAGCCGACCGGCCGGTCCTGCGCGTCGAAGCCGAGGTAGACGCGCTCGGCGGTGACGGAGTCGGCGCCGGCGGGCAGGTCCGGCACGAGGGCGCCACCCGCGACGTAGAGCGTCTGGTAGTGGTCCGGGGCGCCGAGGACCTCCTCGATGGCGGCGCGCAGCACCTCGGCCTGGTGGGCGCGGATGCGCGGCTGCGCCCAGCCGAAGGCGAGCACGATGAGGAGGCCCGCGGCGGCGCCGGCCACGGCGAGGGTGCCGAAGAGGCGCCAGGCCGGGACCTGGGCGGCCGCGGGCGCGCCGCGGCCTCCGGCGCCGTCGCGCGAGGGAGGCGTGCTCATGAGGCGGCTCCCGCGCGCGTGGTGCCGAAGACGCGCGGCTGCGTGGCGCGGTTGATGAACGGAACGACGGCGTTCATGAGAAGGATCGCGTACATGACGCCTTCCGGCAGGCCGCCCCAGACGCGGATCAGGACGACGAGGAGGCCGATGCCGACGCCGAAGATCCAGCGGCCGGCGTGGGTGACGGGGCTGGTCACCATGTCGGTGGCCATGTAGACCGCGCCGAGGACGAGTCCACCGGAGAGCAGCATGAAGAGCGGACCGACGAAGCGGTCGGGCGCGATGGCGTGGAGCAGCGCGCTCAGCGCGGCGACGCTGGCGAAGATCGCCGTCGGGATGCGCCAGTCGAGGTAGCGCTTCCACGCGAGGTAGGCGCCGCAGAGCAGGATGAGCAGCGCGGCGGTCTCGCCGATGGAGCCGGCGGTGTTGCCGATCAGCAGCTCGCGGAGCGGCGTGGCCGCGTGCTCGAACTTGAAGCGGCCGAGCGGCGTCGCGGCGGTGATGGCGTCGATCGCGTGGGGCGAGGCGAAGGGCACGGCGAGGTTGGCGCGCAGGATCGTGCGGGCGTCGCCGTGGACGCCGGGCCAGGTGGTGATCGCGACGGGGAAGGCCGCCTGCAGGAAGGCGCGGCCGAGCAGCGCCGGGTTGAAGACGTTCTGGCCGAGGCCGCCGAAGAGCACCTTGCCGAAGCCGATGCCGAAGGCGCCGCCGAGCGCGGCCATCCAGAGCGGGAACGAGGCGGGCAGCGTGAGCCCGAGCAGAAGCCCGGTGATGGCGGCGGAGCCGTCGCGCAGGGAGGCGCCGCGACCGCGGCCGAAGAGGCGCTCCGTACCGACGGCGCCCAGGGTGCTGGCGACGACGACGAGCAGCGCGCCGGGGCCGAAGAACCACGCGGCGGCGGCGACGATCGGGACGAGCGTCGCCACGACGGTCCACATGATGCGCGCGGTCGAGTCGTTCGCCTTGAGGTGCGGCGAGGCGAGGAGGTCGAGCCGCTCGGTGCCGGCGGCGGTGTTCGGCGCGCTCACGCCGCGCGCTCCTTCCGGCCGCGCAACTGGCGCTTGGCGAGCGCGAAGAGCTGCGACAGCGGGATATTGGAGGGGCAGACGTAGGAGCAGGAGCCGCAGAGCATGCAATCGGCGAGGTGCGCGGCGGTCATCTCCTCGTAGCGGCCGGCCTGGCCGAGGATGCCGAGCAGCGACGGGTTCAGGAAGACCGGGCACGCCTCGAGGCAGCGGCCGCAGCGGATGCAGGGGTAGGTCTCGCGCTGGCGCACCTCGTCGCGCGTGAGCACGACGATGCCGCTCGTGCCCTTCGTGACCGGCGCGTTCAGGTCCGGCTGCGCGATGCCCATCATCGGGCCACCGGACACGACCTCCGCGGCCTCGTCGGTGAGGCCGCCGCAGTGCTCGATCACGTCGACGAGCTTCGTGCCGACCGGCACGACGAGGTTGGCGGGGCGGCGCAGCCCGCGCCCGGTGACGGTGACGATGCGCTCGACGAGGGGGAAGCCGGTCTCGAACACCTCCGCGATCGCCGCGATCGAGCCGACGTTCTGCACGACCACTCCGACGTGCAGCGGCAGCTTGCCGGAGGGGACCTCGCGCCCGGTCACGGCGCGGATCAGCATCTTCTCGGCGCCCTGCGGATACTTCACCTCGAGCGGCCGGATCGTGACATCCAGGTCCGCCGGGCGGGCGACGTGCATGCGCTCGATCGCGTCCGGCTTGTTCATCTCGATGCCGACGATGGCGCGGCGCACGCCGAGCGCGTGCATCATGATGCGGATGCCGAAGTGGACGCGCTCCGCGTGCTCGACCATCAGGCGGTGATCGCTGGTGAGGTACGGCTCGCACTCGACGCCGTTCACCAGCAGCAGCTCGATCGCGCCCTCCTTTGGCGGCTGCAGCTTCACGTGCGTGGGGAACGCGGCGCCGCCCAGGCCGACGACGCCCGCCGCCTGCACCGCGCGCACGACGTCCGCCGGCGCGAGTCCCTCCCAGCGCGGCACCATGCGCGGCCGCGGGATCTGCGGCGAGTGCGCGTCGAGCTCGATGCGGATCGCGTCGTCCAGGCTGCCGTCCGGGTGCGGCCACAGCCCCACCTCGCGCACGACGCCCGCCGCCGACGCGTGCATCGGCACGGACACAAAGCCGTCCGCCTCGGCCACCTTGTCGCCGCGCTCCACGCGCTCGCCCACGCGGACCAGCGGCTTCGCCGGCCGGCCCGCGTGCTGCCGCAGCGGCAGCACGACCTCGCGCGGGAACGGCATGCGCCGGATCGGCAGCGCCGCCGTCAGCTCTTTCGCGTCCGGCGGATGGACGCCGTGTCGGAAACCGGGAAACCGCATCGTCACCTCGCAGGCGCCGCGGCGCTCAGTTGAACGGAGCGGCGCGCTTCGTCCACTTCTCCAGGTCCTTCTCCTTCGGATCGAGCGGGGTGCCGGGGTGGATGAGGCCCGCCGGGCACCGCTCCGCCGCCGTGACCAGCTGCGCGAACGTGCCCGCGCGCGGGTCTTTGATGTACGCCTGCTTGTTCTCGTCGTAGGCGAACATGCGGCCGTTCAGGTTCGTGCACTCGTTGCACGTCGTGCAGCGGTCCGAGTCGATGTACGGCTCCATCGCGAGGCCGTCCTCCTCCGCCACCACCGCCGTCGCCGCTCCGCCGGACGACGCCGCAGCCGGCGCCCCGGCCGCTGCCTCCGCCGCGCCGGCGCCGACCGAGCCGGCCGGCGCATCGCCGGCGAGGGTGGCCGCGCCCGCCCCGTGCGTGCCGTTGCCGTTGCCGGATCCGCCGCCGTGGGCGGGGCTCGCGACGGAGAAGCCGGTGGCGGAGAGGGACTCGGGCGTGATCGGCTCGAGGTCCGTCATGCGGGCGACGCGCGCGAGCAGGTCGGCGAGGCGCTGGTCGCCGGCGCCGCGGACGAGGCCCTCGGCCATGCGTCGGGCGACGAAGCGCGGATAGCCGTCGCGCAGCTCGGCGATCTTCGCCTCGTACTCGGCGCGCACGGCCTGCACGCGGCGCTCGACCTCGCCGTCGAGCTCGCGCTCGACGGCGTCGCGGGCGACGTCGGAGGGGCGCACGCCGGCGAGCTCGCGGAGCTGCGCCCACAGCGAGAGGCGGTCGTCGGCGAGGGCGACGATCTCGGGCGAGACCTCGAGGCGGCGCAGGCGGCGGTCCTCGCCGACCGTGAAGATGAAGGCGGTCTTCCCTTCCCTGTCGGCGCTCGGCAGCGCGACGACCTCGTGGAACGGCAGGGCGTCGTCGGCCTTCGCGTCGGCGAGCGGGCGGAAGTGCTTGCGGAAGCGGGACTCGGTCGCGGCCCAGTCGGCGGTGGTGAGCGGCAGCTCGAGCGTGCGCGGCTCGCCTGCGTCGTCGACGTACTCGAGCGTGTAGGCGGGCCAGTCGTCGTCCACGGCGGGGTTGCCCTCGAGGCTGATGCGCTCGGCGAGGGAAGTGCCCGCGTCGGGGTCGTAGGTGACGAAGGGGAAGGCGCGGCTCTCGAGCGCGAGCCTGGCGCCGCGCGGCGCCCAGTCGTCGGGGAGCCCGTGCTCGACGGGGCACGGCGTGTAGAGGTTGAAGACGGCGGGCCTGCGGGTCTGCAGCCCCTTCAGCACGCCGGCGATGAGGTGCGACGGCGAGGCCTGCGAGGACTGGTGGACGAAGACGCCGCGGTGGGCGAGCGCGATGAGCGCCAGCTCCTTGCGGGTCTCCTCCTTGCCGTGGTGCGCGCCGCCCCAGGCGGCCATGTCGGAGACCTGGCCGGTGAAGCCGCTGGTGCACGCCTGGCCGCCGGTGTTCGAGTAGACCTGAGTGTCGAGGACGACGACGCGAATCGGCTTCCCGCTTGCCAGCAATCGTGAAAGGTTCTGGAAGCCGATGTCCAGCATCGCGCCGTCGCCCCCGATGGCCACGATGGGCGGGCAGAGGGCGAATTCGTCGTCGTCGAACTGTTGCCAGTCGAAGGCGGCGAAGAACGGCTCGTGGGTCTCCGGGTCGTAGTCGCCGGCGGCGAGGCGCTCGGCGCGGCGGACGGCGACGAAGGCGTCGGCCATCTTGCGCATGTGCCCCTCGAAGAGGCCGATCGCGATCGACGGCGCGTCCTGGAAGAGGTGATTGACCCACGGGTACGGGTACGGATTGTACGGATAGGTGCTGCCCCAGACGGAGGAGCAGCCGGTGCTGTTGGCGATGCCGAGTGCCGCGCGGCCGCGGCCGCCGGGGCCCTCGACGTAGCGCCAGCGCAAGTCCTTCAGCGCGGCGACGCTCTCGCGGATGCGGGCGAGGTTGTCGCGCGCGTCGTCGTCGAGCGGCAGCGCGACGTCGCCTTCCCACACCGTCTCGAGGTCGACGTCGGCGACGAGCATGCCGCGCGCGTCGGCGTCGAGCTTCGCGAGCAGGCCGTCGATCTTCTCGACGAAGCGGGCGACGCGCGGCTGCATCAGCGCCTCGATCGTCGCCGTGACGAGGTGGACGGTGGTCTTCTCGCCGCAGCCCATGCAGGCGCCGTCGCCGCCGACCATCGAGCGGTAGCTGTCCTTGCGCAGCAGCAGCGAGGGCAGGACGCCGATCCCCTCCTCGAGGTTCGAGATGTTGATGTAGCGCTCCGGCGTGTCGGGCAGCTTCTCCCACAGCCGCCAGTTGCGGCGCAGCCGCTCGACCACGTCCGCGTCCTGCTTGATGGTGACGAGCGCGTCCTCCGGGCAGACGTCGACGCAGATGTTGCAGCCCTTGCACGCTTCCGGGTTGATCGTGATGCTCAGCAGCCCGCCGCTCCCCTTCTCGCGCCCCTCGGGCAGGTCGAAGAAGGGCGCCGTGCGGGCGAGCGGGAAGTCCGCGAGCAACGAGTAGACGGCGGCGAACTCGTCGTCGAGCGCGGCGCGGCGGTCGGCGTCCCAGTCGAGCTTGCCGACGAGATTGCGGTACGCCGCGGAAGCGACATCGCGGAAGCGGCCGAACGGCACGCCGGCGGCGACCTTGTGCGCCTCCTTCGCGAGCGGCTTGGCCATCTGCCGGATGCGGGCGAAGGCGCGGCCGGCGCCGCCCGCCTCGCGGTCGATCTCGGTGGCGGTGCGGATGGCGGCGTCGAACAGATCCTCGACGGAGCTGACGAGGCCGGGGATCGCGGCGTCGGGGCACTGCGTCCAGCACTGGCTGCAGCCGGTGCACTTCTCCGCGATGAAGTCCGGCACCTCGAAGCGGATGTCGGTCATGTCGCGGATCGCGCTGGTCGCGGCCGGGATCGCGCTGATCGCGGCGAACGGGTCCGCGATGCCGTCCTGGCCGGCGCGGTACGTCGCGCACACCTGCTCGAAGAAGCGGCCGGGGTCGGCGATCCCCGCGGCGACGCCGTCGACGTCCATGACGGAGGGCATGCGGCCGGCGGCGGGCGCGGCCGCGTCGTCGGCGCGGGGCTCGCCGTGCGCGACCTCGCGCACCTCGTCGAAGCCGCGGCGGATGACGCGCAGGTTGTCGTCGACGACGCGCGCGCCGAGCTTGCCGAACTTCTTGCGGAGCTGGGCGTGGATGCCGTCGAAGAGGCGCTCCTTCCACTCGCCCTCGTGCTCGAGCAGCGGCGCGACGGCGAAGAAGGCGCCCATGAAGGCGGCGCCCTGCATGCGGTAGCGCAGCTCGGCGTCGGACGCCTCGTCGTTCGCGATGCGGAAGCCGTCCAGCGCGTAGAGCCGGATGCCGCGCGCGACGATGTCGGCCTGCGTCGCGGCGGGGAGCGAGTCCCACAGCGCGGCGTCGTCCAGGTCGCTCTGCACGACGAAGGCGCCGCCGTCCGCGAGCCCCAGCAACGGGTCGGAGTGGCGGAAGACGTTCGGGTCCGGCGAGAGCACGACGTCGACGTGGCGCAGCTCGGCGTTGAGCCGCACCGGCGTCGGCGACAGCGTGGCGTAGAAGGTCGTCGGCTGACCCTTCTTCTCCGAGCCGTACTTCGGGTTCGCCTTGATGTGCAGGCCGAGCAGCTCGAAGGCGGTGAGCGCGACGTTCTTGCCCATCGTGATCGCGCCCCAGCCGCCGACCGAGTGGATGCGCAGCGCGAGCGATCCGGGCGGCAGCAGGTTCAGCCCCTTCACCGGATCGAGCGAGAGCGTCTCGAGGTGCGGATACGCGTCGAGCAGCTTCTCCTGCCAGATCTGCAGCTTCGGCAGCCGCGTGTGCTTCCGGATGAACTCGACGCCCAGGTAGAAGTGGCGGCGGCCCGCGCCGCCGGGCAGCATGTTCTCGACGGCGGCGACAATGTCGCCCGGCTGCAGGTCGCGGCTGCCGAAGCCGAAGCCGCCGGAGTGGAAGGCGGGCATCGCGGCGGGCGATACGGCGGCGAGGTCCGGGAACGGCCGCGCGGCGTCGCGCTTGACGGCGGCGGCGTGGTTCTCGGCGGCGCGCGACATCGCCGCGCGGATCTCGCGCAGCAGCGGCAGCTCGACGGCGAGCGGCTGGTCGACGCGCTCGAGGACGACGACACCTTTCTTCGCCGCGAGCAGCGAAGTGACGAGGTCGGCGGGGAAGGGGCGGAACATCGTCAGGTCGAGCACGCCGACGCGCAGGCCGCGGGTCTCGCGCAGGTGGTCGGCGACGGCCTCGGCGTTGCTGACGACGGAGCCCTGGCCGACGATGACGTAGTCGGCGTCGTCGACGAGGTAGCCGGAGGCGCGCGCGTAGCGGCGGCCGGTGAGCGCGGCGTACTCGGCGAACGCCTGGTCGGCGAGCGCGGCGATGTGGTCGAAGTAGAAGGGGCGCTGGGCGGCGACGCCCTGCGCGTACGCGTCCTGGTTCTGCACGACGCCGAGCATCGCCGGGTAGTCGAGGTCGAACATCTCCGGGATGCGGCGGCGGCGCTCGCCGAAGACGAGGCGCTGCGCGGGCGTGGGCGATGCGACGTGGTCGGACGGGTCGCCGAGGTACTCGCGGACGAGGTCCGGCTCCGGCACGCGGATCGACTCGATGACGTGGCTGGTGAGGAAGCCGTCCTGCGCGCACACGCCGGGCGTCAGCGACAGCTCCGCGATGCGGTGCGCGATCAGGCCGAGGTCCGCGGCCGCCTGCACGTCCTTCGCGAAGAGCTGGAAGAAGCCGGTGTCGTCGATCGCGTGGTAGTCGTCGTGGCCGGCGTGCACGTTGAGCGCGTGCTTCGTCATCGCGCGCGCGGCCACGTGGAGCACGTAGGTGAGCCGCTTGCCCGCCGCCGCGTAGAGCGACTCGTGCATGTAGGCGATGCCCTGGCCGCTCGAGAAGTTCGTCGCGCGCAGACCCATCATGCTCATGCCCGCGGTGACCGCCGCCGCGGCGTGCTCGCCCTCCGGCTCGAAGAAGAGGAGGCGGCGGCCGAAGACGTTCGTCTTCCCGCCCGCGACGGCGAGGGCCCACCCCTCGCCCATCTGCGTCGACGGCGTGATCGGGTAGGCGCCCGCGGCCTCGCTCGCCGCGGTCTCGACGGCGACCACCGCGCCGCTGCCGTCGGTCGCTTCGGGGATCCCGGGGAAAGGCGGCGGCGTCGCCTCCTGCGCCTGCTTCCTGCGCGTGATGATCATGCTTGCTGTCTCCCGGCCGGTACCATGGCGGCGTCGAACTGCGCCCACTCCACCCACGCGATGGCGCCCGTGGGGCAACGCACCGTGGCGGCGGGGTCGGCGAGCTCGTTCTTCGAGTAGTCGATGACGGCGAGGTTGCGGTCCATGCGGATGACGCCGGCGGGCGCGTCCTGCACGCACCGGCCGCACGCGTTGCACGCGACGGCGCACAGGCCCGTCGCGTCCTCGCCGTCGAGGAGGTTGCGGCACTGCACGATCAGCTTCTCGTCGATCGGCATGATCGTGAACAGACCGAGCGGGCACGCCACGACGCAGTCGTTGCAGGCGGTGCACAGCCCGGGATCGACGGCCGGCAAGCCGGTCGCGCTCATGCGAATCGCGTCGAAGGTGCACGCGACGGCGCAGTCGCCCAGGCCGAGACAGCCCCAGGGGCAGCCCTTGCCGCCGCCGCTCACCGCCGCCGCGGCCGCGCAGCTATCGATGCCGCGGTACGTCGCCTTGCGCGGGGCGACGTCCTCACCGCCCGCGCACAGCAGGCGCGCCACCCGCTTCACCGCCTCGCCGGCGTCCACGCCGAGGTAGGCGGCGACGTCCTCGCGCGCGTCCGCGCTCATCACCGTGCACGTCGCGGGCGCCACGGCGCCGCCCACCGCCGCCTCCGCGAAGGCGCGGCAGCCGGCGTAGCCGCAGGCGCCGCAGTTGGCCCCCGGCAGCATGTCCGTCACCGCATCGATGCGCGGGTCCTCCCACACGTGGAAGCGGCGCGACGCGAGTGCGATCAGGCCGCCGAAGGCGAGCCCGACGCCGCCGAGGATGACGGCCGAATCGAGGACGGCACCGATGGCCATCGCGCCCTCAGTCGGCCACTTCGAGGTCGGCGTGGCGGAGCAGCCACGCCGCGAGACGGTCGACCGGCGCGACGGGCGGCGCCGCGACGCCGGCGCTCGCGGCCGCGACGGCGGGCGAGCCGACGGCGGCGGCCGCGACGAGCGAGCGGAGCTGCGCCAGCTCCTGCGCCTGCTGGAAGACGCCGCTGCGGCCGAGCGCGCGGCCCGGCGCCTCCTCCGGCAGGCGCGGCGCGGCGAGCCGCGGATCGGCGCTCGGGTCGTGCGTGAACACGGCCGCGGACGCGGGCACGAGCGCCGCGACGCCCGGGCCCTCGAAGGCGGCGAGCCGGTCCAGGTCGGCGGCGTCCGCGCTCTGCATGACGAAGACATCCGGCGTCACGAGCCGCACGAGCGCGGCGGGCGGCGCGGCGCCGCGCACGACGAGCACGACCTTCTGGGCGCCATCGAGTACGCCGGCGAGGGGGCCGACGCGCAGGTCCGCGCCGTCGACCGTCACCACGAGCGGGGGCGCGATGCGACGCTCGGCGCGATTCCAGCGCGCGAAGGCGAAGCCATCGTGCAGCGCGCCGTCGTCCTCGGCGGGGCGGCCGGCGCGGGCGAGCGCGACCACACGCGCCGCGGCGAAGGGGCGGCCGAAGTTGGCGAGCGCGTCCTCGACGGCGTCGCCGAGGTCCGCGCCGGTCAGGACGTCGACGTGGAACGCGGCCTCGTCGAGGGAGGCGAAGGCGTCGAGCACGGCGGCGGCGGCGGCGACCCGCTCGAGCGTCGCGGCGTCGAGCAGCGTGCCGGCGGCAAAGAGGCTCTGGAAGCGGGCGACGTCGAGGCGTCCGGCAGCGAAGGGACCGAGGCCGGCGCGCCCGAAGAGGGCGGCGATGTCGCCGCCGCCGTTGCCGGCGGCGTCGTCGGGACTGCGGGTGGCGCGCCAGGCGCGCACCTCCTCGGCCGCGGCGACGACGACGGAGCGGTAGGCGTCGCGGGCGGACGCGAGCGCCGCGAGGGCGCGGGTGACGCGGTCGTCAGACGGCATAGCGATCCAGCTCCTCGTTGAGCAGCCGCACGCGGTCGGCTGCGGTGCGCGCGACGGGGCGACGGATCAGGTCGTAGCGTGCGCGCGCGGGGTCGCGGTAGAAGACGCCGAGCCGGATGCGCTCGCTGTCGGCGGCGAGGCGGCGGGCGGACTCGATGTCGGAGGGGTCGTGGAAGAGCTGGTGCTCGTAGGTGCGGTCGAGCTCCGGCACGACGACGCCGTCGTCGTGGACGAGCAGCTCGACCAGCTCCGGCTTGCGCACGGCGAGCTGGAAGATCTCCGGCGTGTAGACGGGGCAGCGCTGGAGGATGCGGACGAAGGCGAAGCCCTCGTGCCGGTAGGCCGCGCGCAGCGTCGCGAAGAGGTGCGCCGGGATCCACTCGGCGGTCTGCGCGACGAAGGATACGTTGGTGATGCCGAGCGTCGCCTGGATCGGGTCGAGCGCGGGCAGGTAGCTGCCGCGCGGCTGCGTGTTGCTCGCGAAGCCCTGCGGCGTCGTCGGCGAGGTCTGCTTCTTCGTCAGGCCGTAGATATTGTTGTCGAGCAGCAGCGCGACGACGTCGATGTTGTAGCGCGTCGCGTGCAGCCAGTGGCCGGCGCCGATCGACGTGCAGTCGCCATCGCCCATCACGACGAAGACGTCCAGCTCCGGCCGGTGCAGCTTGATGCCGGTCGCGACCGGGAGCGCACGGCCGTGCAGGCCGTGGAAGCCGTAGGTCTTGACGTAGTGCGGGAAGCGGCTGGAGCAGCCGATGCCGGAGACGAACACCGTCGTCTCGGGCGCGAGCTGCTCCGCGGCGAGCAGCTTCTCGACCGCCGTGAGCACCGAGTGGTCGCCGCAGCCGGGGCACCAGCGGGCGATCGCGCCCTCGTAGTCTCCCATCTCGAAGACGCGGTCGTCGTCGACCGCACACGCGAGCAGCGAGCAGGCGGGGTTCGTCATGCGACATCCTCCTCCACGGCGGCCGCGAGCTTGGCGCGGATCGCCTTCAGGATCGCGCCGGGCCGCAGCGGCTCGCCGAGCACGCGCGTCCAGCAATCGACGTCGACGAGCGTCTGCGCGCGCAGCAGCCACGCGAGCTGCCCGCGACGGCGGTTCTCGTCCGTGATGAACGGATCGCCCGGCTCGTCGCTGTAGTTGATCTCGACGGTCATGACGCGGCGGAAGCGCGAGAAGAGGTCGCGCAGGCCGGGCTGCAGCGGCGACAGGAACGTGAGGTGCGTCGAGGAGACGGCGAGGCCCTCGTCGCGCGCGCGCTCGACCGCTTCCTCGATCGCGCCCTTCGTGCTGCCCCAGCCGACGACGAGGAGGTCGCCGGCGTCCGCGCCGTGGACCGCGGGCGGCTCCAGCATCTGCTGCAGCACCGCGATCTTGCGGCTGCGCATCGCGGAGCTGCGCTGGTGCGTGCGGGCGTCGTAGGCGACCTTGCTCGCCTCGTCGTGCGCCAGGCCGGTGGCGGTGAACATGCCGTTCGGCTGGCCGGGCAGGAAGCGGCGCGAGAGGCCGGTGCGAGGATCCCAGTCGTAGGGGCGCAGCCCCGCCGGGACCGGCGAGGTGTCCGGCGCGCCCGCCTGCCAGGCGAGCTCCGGCTCCGGCCTCGGGAACGGCTGCACGCCGGTCGCGAGGTTCGCGTCCGTCAGCACCATCACCACGGCGCGGAACGTCTCGGCGAGGCGCCGCGCGGTGACCATCGCGTGGAAGCATTCCTCGATCGTCGCCGGCGCCATCACGATGTGCGGCGCGTCGCCCGGCTGTGCGAAGATCGCCGCCAGCAGGTCCGACTGCTCGACCTTCGTCGGCAAACCCGTGCTCGGGCCGCCGCGCTGCACGTCGATCAGCACGAGCGGCGTCTCCGTCATCACCGCCAGGCCGAGGAACTCCGTCTTCAGCGCGAGCCCGGGACCGGACGTGATCGTGAAGGCGACCTTGCCCGACCACGACGCGCCGATCGCGACGCCCGCCGCCGCGATCTCGTCCTCCGCCTGGTGCACGATGCCGCCGTAGCGCTCGAAGACGTCGCCGAGGTGGTGCGACACGGATGTCGCCGGCGTGATCGGGTACATTGCCGCGAGCTCCATCCCCGCCGCGATCGCACCGAGCGCCGTCGCCTGGTTGCCGTTCATCACCACCATCGGCCGCGTCGAGGGCCGCGCCGGCACGTCGAAGCGGAAGTCGAGGTTCGCGGCCGCCCACGCGTGGCCGGCGTCGAGCAGCGCGACGTTGCGGTCGTAAACCTCCTGCGACTTCTTGCGGAACGTGTGCGCGATCTCCTCACGCACGCGCTCGAGGTCGCGGCCGTAGATCCAGCAGAGCACGCCGAGCGCGAACATGTTCTTCCCCTTGCGGGGATTGTCGACCAGCTTCAGCGACTCCGCCTCGAGCGGCAGCGCGACGATGCGGTACGGCTTCCCGGAGAGCTCGCGCATGCCGGCTTCCCACTCCTCGCGGATCGCCGGGTCCTCGCTGCGCGACGGCTGGTCGTCCACCAGGATGATCGCGTCGTCGGAGAGCGCGCCGAGGCGGTGGCGGCCCAGCACGGCCTGCTCGTTGAAGGCGATCACCAGGTCCGTCTCGTCACCCCAGTTCGTCACCGCACCCGAGCCGATGCGGATCCGGTTGCCGCTCGCGCCCGCCGGGTTGCGCGGCGGCGGCTGGATCTCCGCCGGGATGATCTCCACCGTCCACACGCCGTTGCCCATCTTCGCCGACACCGTGGCGAAGATCTGGCCGCACTTCTGCGCGCCCTCGCCCGAGTCCGAAACGATCTCGACAATGTGCCGGGAGAGGGTCAGCGGGGCGGGGCCGGCAACGGCCGCGGCGGCCGCGTCGGCGGTGGCCGCCTCGGCGGTGGCCGCGTCGGCGGCGGCCGCGTCGGCGGTAGCCGCCTCGGCGGGCCCGCCTGAGGTGTCCTGCGTATCCGTGTCGGATGGTGCACCGGCGTGCACCGACGTCTTCGTCGCCATCATCGCCCCTGTGGCTGGCCGCGGTCTCGCCGCGCGCGACGGGCGCACGCGGGACGCAGGAACGGCGGCCTGGACTCGATTATCCGGGGTTCGAACTGCCGTCCGAATTGCTGGCGAGCCTATCTTACCTGGAGGGGGGGAATAGGGGCGTCGGGAGTAGGTGGAAATCCCGTCGGGAAAGGCGGGGAGGGGGGGTGGAGAAAAGCCTTACAAGGGCGGGATTGGACTGCGGGATTGGACTGCGGGATTGGACTGCGGGATTGGACTGCGGGATTCAACTGCGGGATTGGACTGCGGGATTGGACTGCGGGGGGTCAGGGGTGGATGGTGGATTCGTAGATGCGGGTGAGCTCGGCGGGGGGGGCGGCGGTGAGGCCGGAGTGGACGGGGGAGGGTTGGATCACGTCGGAGCGGGGGGCGGTGATCCAGCGGAATCGCTCGGGGGCGGAGAGGAGCGCGATCGGGCCGGCGGCGGCGTCGCCGGCGGCGATGGCGACGCACGAATCGAGGTAGCGGGCGAGGAGCTCGATGTCGGCGTCGGGCGCCATCCGACGCAGCACGGCGGGGTCGGAGACGACGCGGATGCCCAGGTACTCGGCGGGTCGGGAGTGCACCACGACGCCCACGTCCACGCCCTCGCCGGTGTACGGGTGCGCGACCACGCGGAGCAGCGCGTAGCTGTACTGCACGCGGGCGGCGCGCGCGGCGGCGTCCGCCTCGGCGCTCACCGGCGCACTCCCAGCCGCTGCGGCACTTCGACGCGCTTGCGGCGCCGCGCGGCCTCGGCGGCGGCCACCCACGCGCGCGGGCTCTTCAGGCGCGCGGCGAACCAGCGCCGGTAGCGCTCGCGCACGGCGTCGACCGTGGCGGCGCCGCCCCGCGCGAGCGGATCCAAGAGCAGCGCGTCCGGCACCGCCTCGAGCGCGGCGTCGATCCGCTCCTCCGTCAGCGCCGCCGCGAGCGCGGCGTCGGCCTGCTCCAGGTCGCCGGCGAGCGGGAGCAGCACGTGCTGCTCGATCAGCGCGAAAGGGGCCGCGGCCTTCGCGTCGTCGCCCGGACCGCCCACGCCGCCCGGACGGCTCGCGCCGGCCGGGTCGCCCGGACCGCCCATACCCCCGGCGCCACCGTCCGCGGCCGCCCAGGCGTGGTGGAAATAGATCGCGGAGCCGTGGTCGATCAGCCAGGGGCGCCGCTCCCACACCATCAGGTTCGGGTTGCGCGCGGTGCGGTCCGGGTTCGTGACGAAGGCGTCGAACCAGACGAGGCGTGCCGCGAAATCGGCGTCGAGCAGGTCGCCGGCGGCGCGCGCGTCGTAGTTGAACGCGCCGTCGAGATAGCGCAGGCCGACGTTGACGCCGACGCTCCGCTCGAGGAGCTCGCGGATCTCCGGGTCCGGCTCGCCGGCGCCGAAGCCCTCCGGCACCTCCACGATCGCCAGCTCGGGAACGGGCAGCCCGGCCTCCCGGGCGAGCAGCCCCACCAGGAGCTCGGCGATGAGCGCGCGCGGACCCTGCCCCGCGCCGCGGAACTTCACGACGAAGAGGCCGCGCTCCTCGACATCGACGACCGCGGGCAGGGAGCCGCCCTCGCGCAGCGGCTGGACGTAGCGCGTCGCGAGGTGCGGGGGTAGCGAAAGCATGACGCACAAGGTACGGGGCGGCGGCGCCCGGCGGGAGGAGGGCGCGCTTCGCGCGACTGAAGCGTGGCTTTCACGCAACGCGACCTCCGCGGTCCGCGGGCGCGGGCCCTCGCCGCCCTACTCGTTGCGCAGCGGCATGGCCGGATCGGCGCGCGCGGCGCGGGCGGCGGGGACGGCGGCGGCGGCGAGGGCGGCGAGGGCGAGGATCGCGGCGGAGGCGAGGTAGGTGGGCGCGTCGCGCGGTGACACGCCGAAAATCATGCCGGCGAGGAGGCGCTCGGCGAGGAGGGCGCCGGCGAGGCCGAGCAGGGCGCCGACGGCGACGAGTCCGGCGGAGTCGCGGAGCACATGCGCGACAATGCGGCGGGGCGTCGCGCCGAGGGCGAGGCGGACGCCGAACTCGCCCTTGCGCATCTCGACGCCGTAGGCGACGAGGCCGTAGACGCCGACGACGCCGAGGACGGCGGCGAGGATGGCGAAGAGGGAGACGAGCGCGAGCGAGAAGCGGGGGCCGACGAGCGCGGCGTCGACGTGGTCGCTCATGGTGGAAACGGAGGAGGGATCGAGGTTCGCGTCGATCGCCTTCACGGCGGCGACGGCGGGTCGCGCGAGCGCGGCCGGGTCGCCGCGGGTGCGGAGCACGAAGTAGGTGGCCCAGCGGGTCTGCTGCCGGTTGCTGAAATAGATCTCCGGCTCCGGCGGCGTGCCGGGGTGGAAGGGCGGCACGTTCTCGACGACGCCGACGATGCTCACCGTCTTCTCGAGGCGCGGCAGCGTGATGCGGGCGCCGATAGGGGAGCCGTCGGGCCACGTGCGCTCGGCGAAGGCGCGGTTGACGACGGCGACGGCGGGCGCGCCGGCATCGTCGGCTTCGGTGAAGAAGCGGCCGCGCAGCAGGCGCTGGCCGAGCGCGGAGAAGTAGTCGGGTCCGGCGTCGTACCAGGCGACGGACTCGGCGCGCTCGAGGGCGCCGGGGCGGCCTTCGACGAGGAACGGCGTGGCGCCGTCGCCGCCGCCGAAGAGGGGCCCCGCCGAGACGGTGCCGACGCCGCGCACGCCGGGCAGCGTGCGCAGGCTCGCTTCGATGCGGCGGTAGGCGGCCAGCGCGTCGTCGCTCTTCGGATAGGTGGCGGTCGAGAGCGGCAGCCAGAAGGTGAGCACGTGCTCCGTGTCGAAGCCGGGACGCCACCGCACGAGAGAGGCGAAGCTGCGCAGCAGCAGGCCGGCGCCGGTGACGAGGACGAGCGCGAGCGCGAGCTGCGCGATCACCAGCCGGCGGCGCGTGCGGCCCACCGCGAGGTCACCGCCCACGCCGCGGCCGGAGCGGAAGATGCGCCGCAGGTCCGGCTTGCGCAGGCGGAGCGCGGGGGCGAGGCCGAAGACGACGCCGCTGCCGAGCGCGACCGCCGCCGCGAACAGGAGCGCGCGGCCGTCGACGCCCACTTCGTCCAGGCGCGGGATGCCCGACGGCGCGAGCGCGATGAAGAGGTGCACCGCCCACACCGCGACGAAGACGCCGCCGAGCCCGCCGAGCACCGCGACGAGGACGCTCTCCGTGAGCAGCTTCTCGACCATCTGCACGCCGCCGGCGCCGAGCGCGCGGCGCACGAGCATCTCGCGCTCGCGCGCGGCGCCACGCACGAGGAAGAGGCCGGCCATGTTCGCCACGACGAGCAGGAGCACGAGCACGACGGCGGCGAGGAAGACGAGCAGCAGGGGCCGCGCGCCCGCCACGAGGAAATCGCGCATGCGGAGGACGTCGACGCCCCAGCCGCGGAGCGCGTCCGGATGCGTCGCGGCCATCTCCGTCTCCGCCGTGCGCAGCCGCGCCGCCGCCTCGCCCGGGCTCACGCCGGGGGCCAGGCGCCCGATCCCCACGAAGCCGCGCCAGTCGCGGTTCTCCTCCAGCGTCGGATCCCACGGCAGCGGCAGCCAGACGCGCGCGTATTCGAGCCGCGGCACGACCGCCTCCGGCGGCAGCACGCCGATCACCGTGTAGCGCTTGCCGTCCAACTCGAGCGCGTGGCCGAGCACATCCGGGTCGCCGCCCAGCTCGTCGCGCCAGAAGCCGTCGCTCACCACGACGACGTCGCCCGCGCCCACCGGCGGCCCGTCCTGCGCCGTGAAGAGCCGGCCCCGCGCCGGCGCGATGCCCAGCGTCGGCAGGAAGCCGGCGGTGGCGATGCCCGCGTCGATGCTGCGCGCACGATCGTCGGTGCGCAGCGAGAAGGACTCCGTGCGCGCGGCGCCGAGCGAGGTGAAGCCGCGCACGCTGCGCGACCAGTCGAGTAGGTTCGGGGTCGAGACGACGCAGGCGTGCAGCGCCGGATTGCGCTCGCAGATCGTGACGATCCGCTCCGAATCCGGCAGCTTCAGCGGGCGCAGAAGGATGTGATCGACGACGCTGTAGATCGCGACGCTCGATCCGATGCCGAGCGAGAGGACGAGCAGTGCGGACAACGTGAAGGCAGGCGTGCGCGCCAGAGAGCGAAGCGCGTGTCGCAGGTCCCGCTTCAGACCGTACATGTCGTGGCTCCGAACGTATCGACTGCTGGCACCCCTAAGGTAATGGAAGCCGCGTGCCGGCGCTGCATTCGTGTCGCAGAGGGTCGCCCACGCGGGACGGAGGCCGTGAAGCTGGCGCGGGGATTCGAACCCCGGACCTGCCGCTTACAAGGCGGCTGCTCTACCAGCTGAGCTACGCCAGCAACGGAAAATTCCTGCCTCCGGCCCCGCCCTACTCCTTCTTCCAGCGCGGTCCCTGGGGCGTGTCCTCGACCACGACGCCGGCGGCCGCGAGCTCGTCGCGGATCGCGTCGGCGGTGGCGAAATCGCGCGAGCGGCGGGCGTGCTGGCGGTGCTCAATCCGCTCCTCGACCCACGCCGCGAAGTCGTCGTCGACCTCGTCGTCCGCGTCCGGCAGACGGAGCACGCCGAGCACCGCGTCGATGCGCGACAGCGCGTCGCTCGCGCTCGCGCGGCCGGCGGCCGTGTCCTCGCCGCGGTCGAGGATGCCGTTCCCCTCGCGGACGAAGGTGAAGACGGCGCCGAGCGCCTCGGGCACGTTGAGGTCGTCGTCGAGGGCGGCCTCGAAGCCGGCGAGGGCGCGCGCGGCCGCCTCGCCGAGGGGGCCGGCGTCGCCGACGTCGGCACGGGTGCGCGCATCGCGGCCCGCGGCCCGGCCGGCCTCGCCCTGCGCGGCGGTCCCGAGGCGGGCGGCGAAGTCGCGCAGGCGACGGATGGCGGCGCGCGCGTCGTCGAGGCTCTCGAAGGTGAAGTTGAGCTCGCTGCGATAGTGGGCGGAGAGCAGGACGTAGCGGACGGGGGCGGGGCCGTAGCCGCGCTCGCGGAGGTCGGCGAGGGAGAAGACGTTGCCTTTCGACTTGGACATCTTCGCGCCGTCGACCTTGAGGTGCTTGACGTGGAGCCAGTAGCGGACGAACGGCTTGCCGGTGGCGGCCTCGGACTGGGCGATCTCGTCCTCGTGATGCGGGAAGATCAGGTCCTCGCCGCCGGTGTGGATGTCGAACGACTCGCCGAGGGCGGCCATGCTCATGGCGGAGCACTCGATGTGCCAGCCGGGGCGGCCGTCGCCCCACGGCGTGGGCCACACGGCGCCCACCTCGCGGTCGGCGTCGCGCGCAGCCTTCCATAGCACGAAGTCGCGCGCGTCCGCTTTGTCGTATTCGTCGGCGCTGACGCGACGGCGCGCGTCGAGGCCGGCGCCCGCGCGCGTCGCCTCGAGGTCGACGCGGGAGAGCCGGCCGTACTCCGGGAACGAGGAGATGTCGAAGTAGACGGAGCCGTCGTCGGTGCGGTAGGCGTGGCCGCCCTCGACGAGGCGCGCGACGAGGTCGACCATCTCGCCGATGTGCTCGGTGGCGCGGGGGAAGGCGACGCCGCCGGAGAGGCCGAGCGCCTCGAGGTCCGCGTGGAAGCCGGCGATGATCGGCGCGGTGTAGTCGGGCAGCGAGACGCCGTCGCGGAGCGCGCCCTCGATCGTCTTGTCGTCTACGTCGGTCAGGTTCATCACGAAGCGGACGTCGTACCCCTTCCAGGCAAGGTAGCGGCGCAGCAGGTCGTTGAAGAGGAAGGTGCGGTAGTTCCCGATGTGCGGGAGCTGGTAGACCGTGGGACCGCACGCGTAGACGCGGGCGGTGCCCGGCTCGCCGGGCGTGAACGGCTCCAGCGCGCGCGTGAGCGTGTTGTGGAATCGCAGACTCATCGGCAGGCCGGTCTCAGGCGCGGTCGCGCGCCGCGGCGCCCTCGCCATCGCGCGCGGCGCTCGCGGCGGCGGGGGCGGGCGGCATCTGCGCCTCGCCCCAGTAGAACGTCGTGTGCGGGAACGGGATCTCGATCCCCTCGGCGTCGAAGCGGTTCTTGATGCGGCGTCGCATCTCGCGAGCGACCGACCACTGCTTCTGCGGCAGCGTCTTGGAGAGGAGGCGGATGACGACGGCGGAGTCCGCGAACTGGTCGAGGCCGGCGATCTCGACGTCCTCCATCATGAGCGGCCCCCACTCCGGATCGGCGCGCATCTCGGCGCCGATCTCGCGCAGCACGTCCATGACGCGATCGACGTCCTCCTTGTAGGCGACGCCGATGTCGAGGACGGCGCGGGACCACCCCTTCGTCATGTTGCTGAGGATCTCGATCTGGCCGTTCGGCACCACGTGCACGACGCCTTGCAGGTCGCGCAGGATGGTGGTGCGCAGGTTGATCCGCTCGACGAGGCCGGCGATGTCGCCGATACGCACCACGTCCCCCACCGCGTACTGCCCCTCCATGATGATCATGGCGCCGGAGATGATGTCCTTCACCAGCGACTGCGCGCCGAAAGAGACGGCGAGGCTGAGGATGCCGGCGGTCGCGAGGAGCGGACCGATGTCTATGCCGAAGTTGGTCAGGACGAGGAGGAACGCGACGAGCGCGATCGCGACGGCCGCGACGTTGTTGAGCAGGCCCGCGACGGTCTGGGCGCGCTGCTCGCGCACCCGCTTGAGGACGGGATCCTCGTCGTGCGCCTCGCGGCGGCTGAGGCGGCCGGTGAAGACGCGCATGACGCGGTAGACGAGCACGGCCCCCAGCACGATCACGGCGGCGCGGATCAGGCCGAGCGCGATCATCTGCGGGTCGAAGAGACGGCCCCAGTCGACGATCGCGTGCCTCAGCGTGTCCGCCTGCGCCGTCGCGGCCTGCTGCGCCTGCTGGAGCGGAGTCTGCAGGAGGGGAATCGCCCGCGGCGTCATCGCATGAGGCGGATCTGGGTGACCCTCCAGTCGCCGTTCTCCTCGACGAGCCCGACGAACACGCGCGTCGGCTCGGCGACCGTCGAGCCGCGCATGCGCACGATCCACGCGATCTCCGCGTACGCACGCGCCGGCTGCCCGCCGGTGACTTCGACCTCCGCCGTGCGCACCGAGAGCGTCTCCATGTCGTCGAAGACGCGGCGCAGCACCGCGGCCGCCTGCCGCGGCGAGAGCGGCCCCATCGGACCGCCGCGCATCTCGAGCGAGACGCCGGCGCGCGCGGCGTGGCGGATCACCGCGCCGGCGTCGCCGCGGCGCCAGGAGACGGCGATGCCGTCGACCACCTGCCGCAGGCGGAGCTGGCGCTGCTGCGCGGCGGCGGGCGCGGCCGCCACGAGCACCGTCAGGACGGCGAGGAGGACGCGCCTCATTCGGCAGGCTGGAGGGCCGAGGTCATCTCGTCGCGCAGCCGCTCGACGACGCCCGCGGGATCCGGCGCCTGGTACACCGGCCGGCCGACGACGAGGTAGTCCGAGCCGGCGCGCACGGCGTCCGCCGGCGTCGCCACGCGCACCTGGTCGGCCGCGTCGCCGTCGGAGGGGCGGATGCCGGGCGTCACCACGAGGAAGTCGGCGCCATGGCGTCGCTTGAGCGCCTCCACCTCGAGCGCGGAAGCGACCACGCCGTCGAGCCCGGCGGAGGCGGCGAGCGTCGCGAGACGGGCCACCTCCTCGCGCAGCGAGCGCAGCTCCTTGCCCCACACTTCCAGCACGTCCTCCGCGGTGAAGGAGGTGAGCAGGGTGACGCCGACGACGCGCGTGCGGCCCTCCCCGGCGGCAGCGCGCGCGGCGCGCATCATCGCGACGCCGCCCGCGGCGTGCACGGTGAGCAGGTCGACGCCGTGCGCCGCAGCGGCTTCGACCGCGCGCGAGACGGTGTTCGGGATGTCGTGATACTTCAGGTCGAGGAACACGCGCTTGCCGGCGTCGCGGAGGCGGCGCACGACGTCCGGGCCGCCCGCGGTGAAGAGGTGGGCGCCCACCTTGTAGAAGCCGACCGCGTCGCCGAGCCGCCGCACGAGGCGGTCGGCCTCGCCCGGCGTCGGGAGGTCGAGTGCGATGATGATCTCAGCCATGGCTTCCCGATTGGCGCCCCATCAGGTCGGTGTCCCGCTGCCCGTGATGCCCGCTCCCACGAGCTCACCCACGTGACCGACGGCGTGGCGGCGTAGGTATCGGTCGAGGCCGTTCAATACACGGTGCGCGGCGCGAGGATCCGCGAATCCCGCGGTCCCGATCTGCACCAGCGACGCGCCCGCGAGGAGGTACTGGAGGGCGTCCTCGGCGCCGCGGACGCCGCCCACGCCCACGACCGGCACGTCCACGCGCCGGCGTACGGACCACACCGCGTGCACGCCCATCGGCAGCACCGCCGGTCCGCTCACGCCGCCGGTGCCCGCGCCGAGCAGCGCGCGTCGCGACTCGACGTCGAAGAGCAGGCCCGGAAAGGTGTTGATGACGGTGATGCCGTCCGCCCCGGCGGCGACGGCGACCTCGGCGGCGTGCGCCACGTCCGGCAGGTTCGGCGCGAGCTTGGCGAGCAGCGGCCGCCGCGTGACCGCGCGGCACTGCGCGACGACCTCGCGCAGCAGATCGTCGCGCGCGCAGAAGATCGCGCCGCCCTCCTTCACGTTGGGACACGACACGTTCAGCTCGAAGCCGAGGAAGCCGGGCTCCGGATCCAAGCGCGCCACAACGCCCGGATAGTCCTCCACCCTCTTCCCCGCCACGTTCACCAGCACCTGCGCGCGCGCGACATGCGCCGCCAGCCACGGCAGCGCGTCCGAGCGGAACGCCTCCACCCCTACGTTCGCCAGGCCGACCGAGTTCAGCATTCCCGCCGAGAACTCCGCCACGCGCAGCGGCGCGTTGCCGGCGCGCGGCTCCGGCGTGATCGCCTTCGTGACCAGGCCGCCCAGCGACTCCAGGTCTACGACCTCCGCCAGCTCGCGCCCGTAGCCGCACGTGCCGGCGGCGAGCAGCACCGGATTCTGGAAATCCACGCCGAAGAGGCGTTGCGTCAGCCGGTCGGCGCCCGCGCTCGCGCTCACCGGCCGCCGGCGCTCACCCACAGGTGCTCGTGCCGGTCGAAGAAGCGGTCGATCGCATCCCCGATCGCGAGCGCGAGCTTCTGCTGGAAACCGTCGGTCGCGAGGAGCCGCTCCTCCGCGCGGTCGGAGATGAACGCCGTCTCGACCAGCACCGCCGGCATGAAAGCGCCCACGAGCACCCGGAAGCCCGCCTGCTTGACGCCGCGGTTCGGGCCGGGATGGAAGCCGGCGAGCTCGCGCTGCACCTCCTCGGCGAGGTCGTCGGAGGCGTGCACGTAGAAGTCGTTGCGCAGCCCATTGAGGATCTGGCCGACGTCGTCCCCCGCCGCCTGCGCGGGCCGCTCCTCGTACGCCACCGCCGCGTTCTCCATCTCCGCCACGCGGCGCTCGTCGTCCGTGCGCGCGTCGGAGAGGAAGTACGTCTCGAACCCCTCGGCCGAGCCGCGGTACGCGTTGGCGTGGATCGAGACGAAGAGCGCCGCGGGCCGCCCGTTCTTCCACCGGTTCGCCATGCGCGGCCGGTCCGCCAGCGCGATCAGCGTGTCCGTCGTGCGCGTCATCCGCACCTCGTAGCCACGCTCGCGCAGCGCCGTCGCCAGCCGCTTCGCGATCGCCAGCGTCACGTCCTTCTCGCGCACCCCATCCGGCCCCACCTTGCCCGGATCGCGGCCGCCGTGCCCCGCATCCACCACGACGAGGCGCGTGTCCTCCGGCTTCGGCGTCCTGGCCGCCGGCGCGGGCTTCGAAGCCGCGGCCACCGGCGCGCGCCCGGCCGCGCGTCCGGCGCAGCACCCCCGCCGCCGGCGCCGCGCCGCCGCCCACGACCAGCGCGCCGCCCCTCACCGCGACGCGGTCCGGATGCAGCGACGGCAGCCAGGAGAGCAGCAGCGCCGCCGGCCAGTACCCGCGGCCGTCGCGCACGTAGTACGGCTGCGGCAGCTGCGCCAGCCTGCCGTCGGCGCGGAAGAACGGCGAGAGGTCCTCGAAGACCAGCGTGTCGCCGAAGACGACGACGCTCGTCCGCGTCCCCGTCGCGCGGATCCGCGCGCCGAGCGCTTCCAGCGCCTCCGCCGGGTACGCCACCCAGCCGCGCGCGTCCTCGCCGGCGACGGTGAGGGCCCCCTCGTTCGTCTCGATGCGCAGCGCGGGCGGGGCCGCGGGCGCGGCGGGTCGCGCCTCGGGTCGCGCCGCGGGCGCCGGGAGCGCGGCGGCCGGGGTCGAGGCGAGCGCGGCGGCGGTGGTCGAGGCGAGCGCGGCGGCGCACAGGAGCGGGAGCAGCGTCGCCCTCACTGGCCGAGCTCCTTGAAGGCGCGCTCGACGTCGCGCTCGGACGCGCGTTTCTTCAGCTCCTCGCGGCGGTCGCGGTGACGGCGGCCGCGGGCGAGGGCGAGCGTGATCTTGGCGACGCCGCGGCGGAAGTAGAGGTCGAGCGGGACGAGCGTGAGCCCCTTTTCCTGGACGGAGCCGATGAGGCGGCGGATCTCGCGCTTCTGGAGCAGCAGCTTCCGCGTTCGGATGGGGTCCGCGACGTTCCACAGGGAGGCCGGGCCGTACGGGCTGATGTGCATGTTGTGCAGCCACACCTCGCCGTTCTCGACGCGCGCGTAGGCGTCGCCGAGGTTCGCCTTCCCCTCGCGCAGCGACTTCACCTCCGGGCCGCGCAGCACCAGACCCGCCTCGAAGCGCTCCAGGATCTCGTAGTCGTGGAGCGCCTTGCGGTTGCGCGCGACGACCTTGCGCCCGTCCTTCTCCGCCCCGCTCATGCCCTCCTCACCGCAGGCGCTCCTTCTGTCTGCGCCGGATCCGCTGCATCGCCGAAACCTGCGCGATCTCGCCGCCGAGGACGAACACCACCGACGTGTAATAGATCCACAGGACGAGGATCATCAGCGTGGCGAGGTTGCCGTACGTGGAGCCGTAGTCGGCGACGCTCGCGACGTACCAGCTGAACGCCTCCTTCAGCACTTCGGTGAAGAGCGCCGTGAAGGTCGCCGCGGTCAGCGACGTGCGCCACGACGTGCGCCGCGCCGGCAGGTACCGGTAGACCAGCACGAACGTCATCCACAGGAAGAAGAGCGCGACCGCGCGGGTCCACAGGAGCTGAAAGAACGAGATCTGGCCCTCGGCCGCGCCCAGCACGCCCAGCACGTTGAAGCCCGCCTTCGCCACGATCTGCAGCCCCACCGTGAGCGTGACGTTCACCGCGAAGAGCAGCCCCGCCACCACGACCATGCGCGCATCGAAGATCTTGCCGGCGATGATGCCGCGGTCGCGATGCACGTCGAACACGTGCCGCAGCGCGCTGCGCAGGGTGCCGATCAGGCGCGTCGCGAGCCAGATGAAGACGACCGTGCCGATGCCGATCACCTTGGACGCGCCGGCGATCAGGCCGTCGAACCAGTCGCCCACGACCGCCCGCTGCTGAGCGCCGAGCGGCGGCAGCATGTCCAGGATGATCTGCTCCAGGCGGCTGGCCGGATCGGTGGTGTAGAAACGCAGCACCACGCCCGCGATCGCGAGCGTGGCGAGGATCAGCGGCACGATCGCCACCACCACGTTGAAGGCGATCGCGCCGGCGAGGAAGAAGATGTCGTCCTCGCCGCCCTTTTCGTAGACTCGCTTGAAGAAGCGCCCCGTGCGCGCCCAGATGCGGCGAGCCGCGCCTCGACGCGGCGCCGCTCGCTCCCGCCGCCCGGCCGCGTCGGGCGCGGGCGCTCGAACCGGCTCGGGCATCGGCGGCTAGCGCCGGCTCAATCGGTGGGCTCCGAACCGTCCCCTGCCGACTCCGCCTCGGCCGCCTCGGCGACGTCGCCGCGCGCGCGCTGCGACTCGTACTCCGAGCGCACGGCAGCGCGCGTCTCGTCGACGCGGCGGCGCACATCGTCGCGCGTCTGCCGCGCGGCGCGGCGGCCGCTCTCCACGCCGGCGTCGAAGGCGCTCCGCGCGGCGGAGACGCGCGTGTCCATCTCGCCCCGCACGTCGGAGACGGTCTCCTCGAGCGTCGAGCGGAAGTCCCGCACGGCGCCGTCCGCGCGGTCGCGGAGCCGCTCCAGCGTGCCGCGAAGCTGACGCCGCGTCTCCTCGCCCGCCCGCGGCGCGTAGAGCAACAACGCGGCCGCGCCGATCAACGCTCCCCACAGGAACGGACCGACCGAACCGCCCTTCTCCACCACTACGTACGAGACCTCATCGTTGTCCGGCATGCGCGACTCCCTTTCCGACGGCAGTGGCGCCCGGGCGCAGCGCTATTTCTTGCTCGCCGACTTCGCGGTCCGGCCCGAGCGCGTGGACCGCGTCGACTTCTTCGATTTCGGTGACTTCGTCGACTTCGCCGACTTCGCGGACGCCGTCGCCTTCGAGCGTGCCGACTTCGACGGGGCCGCCTTCGAGGCCTTCGAGGAGGCCGGCTTCGAGGTGGCGGAGCGGGTCAAGGGCGTCTCACCGTCCTCGAGGTGGACGGCGAGGCGCTTCTTCAGCTCCGCCTCGCCGATGCCGAGGATGCGCGCGGCCTTGCCGTGGTCGCCGTCGGTAAACGCGAAGGTCTTGAGCGTGATGCGCCGCTCCGCCTCGGCGAGCGAGGAGCCGACGGGGACGCGGACCTCCTGCTCGTCGAGCGAGAGGTGGCGGGGCTGCAGGTCCCGCGCCTCGATCGCCCCGCCCTTCGCGAGGATCACGGCGCGCTCGACGGCGTTCTTCAGCTCGCGCACGTTGCCCGGCCAGCGGTAGGTCTCGATGAACTCGAGCGCGCCCTCGCTGAAGCCGTCGATCTCCTTCTCCTGCTCCCTGGAGAAGCGGCGCAGGAACTCCTCGGCGAGGATGCGGACGTCGCCATGGCGGTCGTGGAGCGGCGGCAGCAGGATCGGGATCACCGCGAGGCGGTGGTAGAGGTCCTCGCGGAGGTCGCCGTCCTTGAGCGCCGCCTCGACGTCGCGATTGGTCGCGGCGATGACGCGGATGTCCACCGCGATCTCCTTCTTGCCGCCGAGCCGGCGGAACTTTCGCTGCTCCAGCGCGCGCAGGAACTTGACCTGCACGTCCGGCTCCATCTCGGCGACCTCGTCGAGGAAGAGCGTGCCGCCGTCGGCGAGCTCGAAGGCGCCCGGCTTCTCACCGACGGCGCCGGTGAAGGCGCCCTTCTCGTGGCCGAACAGCTCGTTCTCGAGGATCTCGCGCGGGAAAGCGCCGCAGTTGAGCGCGATGAACGGCCCCTTCGCGCGGGGCGACTTCTGGTGGATCGCGTTGGCGACCAGCTCCTTGCCGGTGCCGCTCTCGCCGACGATGAGCACGCTGGCGCTGGCGGGCGCGACGACCTCGAGGATCTTGTAGATCTCGCGCATCTCCTCGGACTCGCCGACCATCTCGCCGTAGCGGGTGAGGCTGTCGACGCGGCGCTGGAGCTGCTTGTTGGCGGTCTTGACGCGGTAGGTCTCGAGCGCCTTGGGAATCAGCGCCTTCAGGCGCTCCAACTCGAGCGGCTTGGTGAGATAGTCGTAGGCGCCGTTGCGCATCGCCTCCACGGCGGTGGCGACGGTGCCCTTCCCCGTGATGATGATGACCTCGCTGTCGACGCCCTCCTCCCGCATGCGCGCGAACAGCTCGAGGCCACCCATCCCCGGCATCTTCAGGTCGGCGAGCACGAGCCCGAAGTCGCCCGACTGGACCTTGTCCCAGGCCGCGTCGCCGTCGGTCGCCATCTCGGCTTCGTACCCCTCTTCGGAGAGGAGCATCTGCAGCCCTTCGGCGATGTGCTTCTCGTCGTCGGCGATCAGAAGCTTCGGTTCCGCCATACGGCCGTGCCCGTCCTCCCATTGCGGATGCGTAGGCGGCGCGCGGATGCCGCGCCGAGTGGAAGGTACCCTTCACCGCGGCAAAGGGTCAAGGGCTCGTATGTCTAGGAAACGCAAGCACAAACGACGTCCCCCAGCCCGTTCCCGCCTCGCTCTCGAGACGCAGCTCGCCGCCGTTCTCCGCGGCGATCGCGCGCGCGACCGCGAGGCCGTATCCGTCGGGGCCAGCCCCGTCCGCAACGCCCGCCTCGCCCAGCCGGCCGGCGACCTCCGGCGCGACGCCCGGCCCGCTGCCGCGCACCCGCACAAGCGCCTCCGCCTCCGTGCGCTCGCAGTCGATGCGCACGCGGCCGCCCTCGCCGCCCACCGCCTCGATCGCGTTCACGAAGAGGTTCAGCACCGCGTGCCGCAACCCGACGGGGTCGACGCGGACGCGGCAGTCGTCGCCCGCCGGAGTGCGGGCCAGGTCGACGCGCTTCACGTGCGCCTCCGCCTCGAGAACCGGGAGCAGCTCCTCGATCACGGCGTCCAGCTCCGGCGAGGAGGCGGCCGCGCGCGCGGGCCGCAGCAGGCGCAACAGCGAGTCCATCAGACGGTGCACACGATGGATCTCGTTCTCCACCACCGCGATCCGATTCTCGCACTCGTCGATGTCGCCGTCCACGGCGCGGCGCCGCACCAGCTCGAGGTTGATCACCATCGCGTGGAGCGGGTTCTTCACCTCGTGGCTGAGGTCGTCGGCGAGACGGCCGACGACATCGAGGCGGTTGGCCCGGATCTGCAGCGCATCCGGTAACGTGTCCGATCGCATGGTCATGCTCCGTTCGCGGACGGGGCGGTGCGTCGCGTCGGGGGAGGAGCGTGCGGGGTGCAACTTCTATTCCTCGCGGCGGCGCGGGTCCGGTTCGGCTTCCTCGCCGACCCGCCTCCAGTAGAGCTCCGCCAGCTTCAGCGCGGCGGCGCCCGGCGCCGGGAGCTCCCTTCCGTCGAGCGAACGAATCGGCACCACGCCGAGCGACGTCATGGTGGCGAAGACCTCGTCCGCTGCGTCCAGCTCCGCGCGCTCCCAACCGCCCTCCTCCGCCACGTAGCCGGCGGCGCCGGCCAGATCGAGCACGGCCGCGCGCGTGACGCCGGCGAGCACGCCCGCCTCCAGCCCCGGCGTGCGCAGCCGATCGCCCGCGCGCCAGAAGACGTTCCACGACGGCCCCTCCGTCACGCGGCCGGCGCGGTCGAGGAGGAGCGCGTCGTCGGCGCCGGCGGCGCGGGCGCGCAGCCGCGCCAGCAGGCCGTGCAGGCGGCCGGGCGTCTTGATCTGCGGCGGCACCGCGCCCGGGTCCGGGTGCCGCACCTCCGACGTCACGACCCGCCATCCGGCCCGGGCGCGCTCGCGCCAGTCGGGCGGCAGGACCTCCACGGCGATGTAGAGCGCGCCGGCGCGCGCGGCCGGGGCGCCGGGCGTGGCGACGACGCGCACGACGGCCTGGCGCGCGTCGTTGCGCGCGACGGCCTCGCGGACGAGGCGGGCGAGGTCTTCGGCGGGGGGGAGCGGGACGGCGAGCGCGCGGGCGCTCTCCGCCAGGCGGCCGAGGTGCACGTGCAGTCGGAAGGTGCGCGCGTCGTACACGCGGACGGTCTCGAAGACGGCGTGACCGCCGAGGAAGCCGGCGTCGCCGACCGGCACGGCGGGCGCCGCCGCCTCGACCCAGCGGCCGTTCGCGTACGCGATCAACGGCGCCTCAGAAGCCCTCGCGGCCCATCAGGGCGTAGGTGAGCCGCTTGCCCAGCTCGACGCCAGGCTGGTCGAGCGGGTCGACGTCGTAGAGCTCGCCGGCGTAGACGGTCGCGATCTGCAGCATCATGAAGAGCTGGCCGAGGGCGTGGGCGGACAGCTCGGGCAGCTCGATGGTCATGTTCATGCGGCCGTTGGCGGCGAGCGCGCCCGCGGTCGCGGTGCGCTCGGCGTGGAGCAGCGTGCCGAGCGTCTTTCCGCCGAGGTAGGCGAGCGCGTCGATCTCCGGGTACTGGTCCGGCGGGATCGCGACGTCCTCACCCGCCTTCGCGACGGTGAGGAAGGTGATCGTCTTGTCGAACGGCCCTTCCACGTAGAGCTGCGCCTGCGAGTGCTGGTCGGTGGCGCCGAGCGCCTTCACCGGCGTCGGTCCGCGGAACACCTCCCTGCCCTGCCGGTCGAGGCGCTTGCCGAGGCTCTCCGCCCACAACTGGCGGAACCAGTCCGCCAGCCCCAGCAGTCGGTCGCCGTAGGCCATCATCACGTGGATGTGGGCTCCGTGGTCGGCGTCCGCCATGTGCTGCAGCAGCGCGTAGCGCGCCGCTGGATTCTCCGCGATGCGCGGACTCTCGCACCGCTCGACCATCGCGCGGGCGCCGTCGAGCAGTGCCCCGACGTCGATGCCGACGAGCGCGGCGGGCAGCAGGCCCACGGCGGAGAGCACGCTGAAGCGGCCGCCCACGTTCGGCGGCACCGGCACGGAGGCGATCCCCTCCTGGTGGGCGAGGCGGCGAAGCACGCCCTTCTCCGGGTCGGTCGTGAAGACGACGTGGCGCCGGTAGGCCTCCTCGCCGAGCTCGCGGATCAGCCGGTCCCGCACGACGAGGAACTGCGCCATCGTCTCCGCCGTCGCGCCGGACTTGCTGACGACATCGAAGAGCGTGCGGCCGAGCGGCAGGCGCTCCAGCACGGGACCCACGGTGGCGGGGTCCACGTTGTCGAGCACGTAGAGGCGCGGGTAGTAGTCGCGGCCCTCGTCGTCCAGCTCGTTCCAGAAGGGCGGCAGCAGCGCCCGCTGCAACGCGATCGTGCCGAGCGCGGAGCCGCCGATGCCGAGCACGACGACGGCGTCGTTGGCCTGCCCGATGCCGTCCGCGAAGCGGCGGATCTGATCGACCACGTCGCGGTGCTCGGGGAGGTCGTAGAAGCCGATCTCGCCGGCGTCGCGGCGGCGGCGCACGGCGTCGTGAGCTTGGCGGAGGCGGTCGGCGGCGGCGGCGAGCGCGGCGGGGTCGAGGCCGCGTCCGCCGAGGTTCGGCGCGAGCATGTTGTCGTGGTCCAGACGGATCGCTTCCGGCATTTCGCTCAGACCTCCAGGGAGAGCCCGTCGTGGGCGGCGTGGACGCCCGCCGGCAGGCGCTCCTCCAGCTCGGCGTGAGCCACGCGGTGGGTCAGGTGGGTGAGGAACGTGCGCTCCGCGCCGATGTCGGCGGCGACCTCGATCGCCTCTTCGACCGTCAGGTGCGTCGGGTGGGGCGGCCCGAACCAGAGCGCGCTCAGCACCAGCACGCGCACGCCGCGGAGCACGTCGCGCACGGCCGCGGGGACCGCTTCGGCGTCGGTCACGTAGCCGAGCGCGCCGGCGCGGAAGCCGAACGCCGTGGTGTCGCCGTGCGGCACCGGAAGCGGCACCATGTCGATCCCCGCCACCTCGACGGGCTCGAAGGCGCGCAGCGGTGAGAGACGGATCTCCGGCTTCGTCGTTCCCGCGACGGCGGGGACGTCGTCGAAGATATAGGAGAAGCGGCGGCGGATCACGTCGGAAACCGGCGGCGCCGCCCAAGCCTGCAGGTCGCTGCGGCCGCGCGCGGAGAAGATGCGCAGGTCGTCGATGCCGGCGGTGTGGTCGGCGTGCTCGTGCGTGAACCAGACGGCGTCGACGGAAGCGACGCCGGCCGCGACGAGCTGGAGGCGCAGCTCGGGCGGCGTGTCGACGAGGACGCGGCGCGCGCCGTCGTCGCTCTCGAGCAGCGCGGCGTGGCGCGTGCGCCGGTCGCGCGGGTCGCTCGAAGTGCAGCGGGGGCAGTCGCAGCCGACGACCGGCACGCCGAAGGAGGTGCCGGTGCCGAGGAAGGTGAGCCTCACAGCGCCTCGACGCGCAGCATGTTGGTGGTTCCCCGCACGTGGAACGGGTAGCCCGCGGTGACGACGACGCGGTCGCCGCGCACGGCGAGAGAGCCCTCGATGAGGTAGCGCCGCGCGGCGTCGAGCATGGCGCCGTAGGTGATCTCCTCCGTCCACAGCACCGGCTGCACGCCCCATGCGAGCGCGAGCTGGCGGTACGTCGCCTCGAGGTCGCACACGGCGATGATCGGCACCGGCGCGCGGTAGCTCGAGACGAGCCGCGCGGTGAAGCCGGTGGTCGTGAAGGTCACGATCGCCGGCGCGCCGAGCAGCCGCACCGCCTCGACCGTCGCCGCGGCGATCGCGTGCTCGGTCGGCGTGGCGCCCGCGCGCAGGTTGCCGAGGATCGGGATGTCGTACTTCGGCCCCGCCTCGTACGCGTTCGACGCCTCGATCTCGCCGCCGATGCGCGCCATCGCCTCGACCGCGAGCACGGGGAAGCGGCCGATCGCCGTCTCCTGCGACAGCATGACGGCGTCGGTGCCGTCGAAGAGGGCGTTGGCGACGTCGCTCGCCTCGGCCCGCGTCGGCCGCGGATTGCTCACCATCGACTCGAGCATCTGCGTCGCCGTGATGACCGGCCGGCCGTACAGGTTGGCGAGCTGGATGATGCGCTTCTGCGCGATCGGCACCTGCTCGAAGGGCAGCTCCACGCCCAGGTCCCCGCGCGCCACCATCACCGCGTCCGTCGCCGCCAGGATCGACTCGATGTTGTCGACCGCGACGTCCTTCTCGATCTTCGCGACGATCAGTGGCCCCTCCGGGATGCGGCGGCGCAGCCCCGTCACGTCCTCCGCCCGCTGCACGAAGGAGAGGCCGATGTAGTCGACCTCCTGCTCGACCGCGAAACGCAGGTCCTCGAGGTCCTTCTCCGTCAGCGACGGCGCGCTCACGCTCGCGCCCGGCAGGTTCATCCCCTTGTGCGCGTGCAGCACGCCGCCGCGGCGCACCCGGCAGCGCACACGCGGCGGCTCGACCGCCTCCACGCGCAGCTCCATCAGGCCGTCGTCGAGCAGGATGCGGCCGCCCACGCCGACGTCCATGGCGAGGTCGGCGTACGTCGCGGGCAGCTCGGGCGGACGGGCCATCGACTCCGGCGCGATCACGACGACGGCGTCGTCCTCGAGGTGGTACGGCTCCGCCAGGTCCCCGATGCGGATCTTCGGCCCCGCCAGGTCGGCGAGCACCGCGATCGGCTTCGCCAGCTCGGCGGCGGTCTCGCGCGCCCAGCGGATCGAGCGCGCGTGCTCCTCGTGCGTGCCGTGCGCGAAGTTGATGCGGAAGACATCGACCCCGGCCCGCGCCAGAGCGAGAAGCGTCTCCGGCGCCGCGGTGGCGGGTCCGATGGTCGCGACGATCTTGGTGCGCAATGCGATCTCCTTCCGACGCCGCCGCGCGAATTTCGCGGCGAATCGTTATCCTTTCCGGGCGCGTCGCCGCGCGGTGCCGTGCCGCGGGGGCGCAGGCGACGCCGCAATCGTGCCGCACGGGGCCGCGCCGCACCGCCCGGCCGGCACAACTCGCCTCGTTGCATGATAGCGAATAACTTCGCCGTTGCGGGCGCCCATCCGTCGATCAGGAGGTTCGTGGTCTTGTCTTCGCGCGCGACGATCGTGTCGGTCGCTGCTCCGGCTCCGCCCGGCGCGGGCGGCGCATCCGTGATGCGGGGCGGGCGCGGCGGGCGCGGATCGAGGGGGGCGCGGCTCGGAGCCTCCAGCGTGGCGGACGCCGCGAATCCTAGGAGCGACGACGCGGGCGCGCAAACGCCCCGGCAAAGCTCTTGCACCGCGCGATTGTCGTGAAATTCGTCCAGGAGGCGGAAACGCTGGTGGCGCTGGGGCGGCGGCTGCGCGGCGCGGCCCTGATCGGCGCCGACACCGAAGCGGCGGGCTTTCACCGCTATCACGACCGGATCTGCCTGCTGCAGGTGTCGACGCGCGAGGAGACGTACGTGATCGACACGCTCGCCCTGGCACGGCCGGGCGGCGAGGCCGCGACCGGCGCCGCGGCGCTGGACGGCATCGGCGCGGTGCTCGGCGACGCGGAAACCGAAGTGATCTTCCACGACGCCGACTACGACGTCCGCCTGCTGCACCGGGACTTCGGCATCGCCGTGGGCGGTCTCTTCGATACGAAGATCGCGGCGCAGTTCCTGGGCGAGCCGGCGATCGGACTCGCCAGCCTGCTGGAGAAGTACGTCGGCATCGTGCTCGAGAAGAAGTACCAGCGCGCGGACTGGGCGCGCCGCCCGCTGCCGCCGGAGATGCTCGCCTACGCGGCGAAGGACACCGAGCACCTGCCGCCGCTGCGCGACGCGCTCCGCGCCGAGCTGGAGGCGCGCGGCCGCCTCGCCTGGGCGGAGGAGGAGTTCCGGCTCATCGAGGCGCTGCGCTGGGAGCCGACGGAGCAGCCGGATGAAGCGTATCTTCGAATGAAGGGGACGCGCGACTTCACGCCCCGCCAGCTCGCCGCGCTGCGCGAGCTCTACGACTGGCGCGAGGAGGAAGCGCGCGAGCGCGACGCCGCTCCCTTCCGCGTCGTGTTGAACGAAGTCCTGCTCTCGGTCGCACGCACGCTGCCCGCGAGCCGGGAGGCGCTGCAGGACGAGGCCGGCATCTCGTCCGGGCTGGCGAGGCGGTGGGGCGGCGACCTCCTCGACGGCGTCTCCCGGGCGCTGCGCGTGCCGGAGGCGGAGCTGCCGCGCCGCCCGCGCCGGGGCGCGCGGCCGCCGCGCGATCCGGAGCTGGACGCCATCGTCGACCGGCTGCGCGCCGCGCGCGACGGCGGCGCGCGGGAGCTGGGGCTCGATCGCGGGTTCCTCATGCCGCGCTCGCAGCTCGAGGAGATCGGCCGCGCGCGGCCGGCGTCGCGGACGGCGCTGGAGGCGGTCGCCAGCGTGCGCCGCTGGCAGGTGGACGCCCTCGGCGATCGCCTGCTCGCCGCGCTACAATCAACACGTACGGGGAGCGCCGGCGCCTGAGCCGGCGGACGCACCGAGAAGGGGGAAGAGCGAATGGGGTGGGAGATCCTGGAGCGTGAAGACCTGTCCGTCTACGTCGTCGCCGGCGTGCCGCGCAGCTTCAAGCGCAAGCTGCAGAAGTTCGTGGAGACGGAAGCGAAATCGAACGGCGACGTCATGCTCGTCGACGACGAGTTCACGGACTGGATGCTGGCGCGGCTGAACAACGAAAAGCGGCGGCGCTCCGACCGCACACCCGCGAGCTCCGCCCTCTGGCGCGCGTTCTCCGCCCTCAGCGCCGCCCGCTACCACCTCAAGGACCAGCCCCAAGAGGAGGAGCGCGTCCGCACCATGCGACAGCAGGTGGAGGAGCTGTGGAGGGAGCTCAGTCCGATGTTTGAGGAGGAAGAGGAGGAGTGAGGGTGGGTTCCGGCGGGTCTGGGGTCTGCGGAGGGGGTCTGCGGGGGGTCTGGGGTACGGGGGTCTGCGGGGGGCGCCTGCCGGCGGGGGTACGGGGGTCTGCGGGGGGTCTGGGGTACGGGGGTCTGCGGGGGGCGCCTGCCGGCGGGGGTCGCGGGTCTGCCGGGGGGGGCGAGGGTGCCCGCAGTCCAACCCGCAGTTGAATCCCGCAGTTGAATCCCGCAGTTGAATCCCGCAGTTGAATCCCGCAGTTGAATCCCGCAGTTGAATCCCGCAGTTCAATCCCGCAGTCCGTTCAATCCCGCCGTCGACTCAAAACGGATCAAACCCAAACGCATAATAATCACTCCCCCTCCCCTCCACGCCCTCCGCCGCCTCCGCCAACTCCGCGACGATCGCGGCGTCCTCTCCCGCGCCCTCGGCCGCCTGCCCGATCGAGCCGAGCAGGCGGCGCACCTCCTCCGGACGGAGCAGCACGTAGGCGCGCGGTTCGGGGCTCTCGCCGCGCGGCTGCACCACCAGGTTGACGAGATCGGTCTCGCGGGAAATCTTCCACACGTCGGCGGTCTTCTTGAGCAGCTTGTCCGCCGTCTTGACACCGGTGTGGAGGGAGCGTACCAGCTTCTGCAGCTCGCGGTCCGCGGCTTCCTCGCGCTGGCGGCCGTAGCGGCGCGCGAGCGTGTCGGGCGGGCCCTCCTCGCGCCGGCCCGCGGCCTCGGTGAGGACGTCGCCTACGTAGGCGTAGATGCCGAGGACCAGCGGGATCGGATCGATCGCGACTCGCATGTACGCTCGCTCCTCAGGGAGTGGGTGCCGGGACCGGCCGCCGCGCGTCTCGCAAGCGGAAGACGGCGAGGCCCGTGATGAGGCCGCGCGACACCGTGACGGCCGCGCGGCGGGTACCGATGATGCTTGCAGCAATAATCGTTCGTCAACCAGGAGCCGGAATGGTGCGTTTCGGAAGGTTCACGCTCGCGGCGGCGGCCGCGCTGACGCTCGCGGGCTGCAAGGACGTCGGCCTCCAGGGGAACGTGCCGCTGGCGGATGCGGTCGACCGCGCCCCCAAACCGCTCGTACAGCAGACGACGCCGCTCCACCCGGCGCCCGCCGCGGGCGCGCCGCAAGCGTTCCGCCTGGACAGCGCGACGTGGGTGGCGAGCGACACCGAGCTGAAGGTGGGCGACGGAGACGTGCACGAGGTCGCGACCGTCGATGGCACCGCCGTCTACGCGCTCCGCTGGGACGACTCGCCCTACGACCGCTTGCTCGCGAAGCGGCCGCAGGGCGGCTATCAGCAGTACGACAAGGTGATCGGCCGCTGAGGCTCGCCGCTCGCCGGGCGCCGGCGGCTCATCGGCTCCACCGGTTGTCCACGGTGTCGGCGTCCATCCAGATGCCGCCGTCGACGACGAGGCCGGCCAGCGCCCCCGCGCCGGTGAGCCGGATCTCCGCCCGCCGTGTGTCCTGCCGCCAGACGGCGGCGCTCTCGTGCACGGTGCGTTCGCGGCCATCGTCGTAGCGCAGGCGCAGGTCGAAGGGGGCGGGCAGGCCTCCGACGTTGTCGATGGCGACGGTGTAGCCGTCGCCGTCGCGGCGCACGTCGGCGACGGCGAGGTCGATGGTGCCGGCGGCGAAATACCAGGCGCTCCAGAACCAGTCGAGATCGCGGCCGGCGGCGGCGTCGAAGGTGTAGAAGAAGTCCCACGGCGTGGGGTGCTTGCCGTGCCAGCGGCTCATGTAGGCGTGCAGCGCGGCGGCGAAGGTGGAGTCCCCGAGCATGTCCCTCAGCGCGATGTAGCCGAGCGCCGCCTTGCCGTAGGCGTTGTAGCCGTAGGCCGAGCCGGTGAGCCCGTCGGCGGGGGTGACGATCGGCAGCTCGGCGGCGGGCGAGGTGTCGGCGATCCAGCGCCGCACGCGGAAGCGGCGGAAGAAGTCGTCCGCCGCCGGCCTCCCCCGGTCGGCCACGTTCATGAAGTACTCGAAGGTCGTGGCCCACCCCTCGTCCATGAACGCGTAGCGCGTCTCGTCGATCCCCATGTAGAACGGCATGTAGGTGTGGGCGATCTCGTGGTTCGCGACGAAGCGCGCCATCGCGCTGTCGGCGTACGACTCGTCGTTCGCCATCATCGGGTACTCCATGCCGGCGCCGCCCTGGAATTCCGTCGTCTTCGCGTACGGGTACGGCACGCCCGGCCAGCGGTGCGACAGATAGTCGAGCGCGTGGCGGCCGAACTGCACCATGTGGTGGAAGTCGGCGGCCGTGTCGTGGTAGGCCGCCTGCACGCCGGCGCGGCGGCGCGCGGCGTCGTCGACCCGCACGCTCGCGGCGTCCCAGTCGTAGTGGTCGCTCACGCCGAAGGCGACGTCCGGCACGTCGCGCGACGCGAAGCGCCACACGTTCGGCGCGCCGCGCCGCGTCACCGCGCCGGAGGCGAGCTCGGCCGCCGTCGCCACGTGGATCGTGGTGTCCGAGGAGAACGACGCGCGCAGACGCCGCGCGTACGCGGGCCGCAGCACGGAGTCCGGGTCCTGCAGCGCGCCGGTGCCCCAGACGACGAAGCCGGGCGGCACGCGGACGGCGACGTCGTAGTCGTTGAAGTCGCTGTAGAACTCGTGGCCGGTGTGCTCCATGCGGTCCCAGCCGTCCACGTCGTCGTAGACGGAGACGCGGGGATAGAAGTAGGCGAGGAAGAAGGTGGTCGAGTCGATCATCCCTTCGCGCCCCGCCTGCACGGACACGTCGTAGTGCCAGCGGAACGAGAGGCGCACGGAGTCGTGGGGGAGCAGCGGCGAGGGCAGCCGCGCATCCTGCCACGTGAAGGAGCGGCGGCTCGCGCGCCATGGCTGCGGCCGTCCGTCGACGGCGAAGGCGTCGATCTGGACGCCGGCGGTGAGGAACTCCGGCGAGGTGCCGCCGGCGCGCGGCGCGCCGGGCTCGTGGTAGTTCTGGAAGAGCCGGATCACCAGGCTGGAGAGCGTGTCCGGGCTTTCGTTCACGTACGTGATGCGCTCCTCGCCCGCCACGCGGCGGTCCGGCGGCGCGACCGCGAGGGTGATCTCGTAGCGGCCGTGGTTCTGCCAGTATCGCGGCCCCGGCCGCCCGTCCAGCGTCCGCGTCCCCTTCGCCACCGCCAGCTTCACGTCGCGCGGCATGTAGAGCGCCGGCTGCGGCGGCGATGGCTGCGGCGGCGAGGGCAGCAGCGGCAGCGACAGCAGCGCGAGCAGAGCGAGCTTCGTCGCGAGGATTCCCGTACCGTCGAACGGCGCACCGGTCATCGAGCGTCCTTCCTTTCCCGTGGTGGCCGGGGCGCGCTCACGCCCCCGCCATGAAGTCGTAGTCGACCACCTCGCCGATCCGGCGGTAGCCGATCCGTGCGTAGATCGCGTTCGACGTGGGATTGCCCAGGTCCGTGTACAGGAAGCAGCACCGCAAGCCCTCGTCCAGGCAGAGCTGGCTGAGCGCCGCCACGCACGTCGACGCGTAGCCGCGGCCGCGCAGGCCGCGGGGCGTGTAGACGTAGCCGATGCGCGCGCCGTGGGGCGTGCGGCCCACGCGGGCCGCAAGCGAGCGGGCGCCATCGTCGTCCCACAGGTACACCTCGCCGCGCTCGACGCGCTCGTGAGCGCGCACATCGGCGCGCGGGTCCGCAAGTCCCATCTCCTCGACCGCCCGGCCGATCCAGTCGACGACGAGGTCGACATCGTCCGCGCCGGCGACGCGCAGCCGTCCGGCCGCCGGCCGCGCCGGAGGCACCACGCGATCCAGCTCGTAGAGGCCCTGCGGCCGGCCGCGGCTCGGCCTCGCCCGGCGCGCGGCCGCCCACGCTTCGGCGAAGGCGCGGGCGGCCGACTCGGGTCCCATCACCGCGGGCAGCCAGGCGTAGACGCGGGCGACGTCGTCGGCGAGCGCGGGCGCGGCGGCCGCCGGCATGCGGGTCAGGCCGAGTTTGTACGGAGGCGTGCGGAAGGCGCAGCCCGCCACCTCGTCACCGCGCTCGATCGTGGCGAGGTAGACCGGCGGCTGAGCGGAGGCGGACCGCTGGACGAGGGCGGCGGCGATGCCGAGGATCAGGTTGTGCTCCGCCTCGCGGCGAAGCAGCCAGGGCCCGGCGCGCTCGAGGAAGGCGGCGGCGTCCGGGTGGCGGCGCACGGTGCAGGTCGGCGCGACGGCGCCCTCCACGGTCCGCGGCTCAGTAGAGGCGGGTTGCGAGGCGCCGGCCGAGATACATGCCCAGCCCGGTCCCCACCATGCTGACGACGAACGCGGTCAGGATCGAGACCGGCGCGCCTACGTACCAGCCCACCGTGCCGCCGATCGTGGCTCCTGTCCAGCCGAGGATCTTCTGCATCGCCGCGCCTCCCCGCGTTCCACTCGCCGCTCCGGCGCGTCGCCGCGAGGCGACGTCCGGCGGAGGACCAATATATCCGCCTGGACCCGGTACGGGCACGGGTCGCCCCGCCGGCCTGCACGATCCCCCGCCCACGCCTTACCTTGTCACCATGTCGACCCGGAACCGATGCACCTGGGTGGGGACGCTCGCCACGATCGCCGCGGTGGCGACGGCGGCGGTGGCGACGACCCCGGCGCCGGCCGCCGCGCAGGCGCTCGCGCCGCACCTGACGGGGGACGTCGGGGTGGACCCGGCGCAGGGCCTGCTCCACGGTTCGCTCTGCCTGTCCGGCTTCGACGCGCGAACGCCGGTGCGCTTCCTCCTCGCCGCGCCGCTCAACGTCAAGGCGGTGACCGACACGGCGGGCAACGAGCTCCAGTGGGGCGAGGTGTCGGAGCCGCGCACCGTGGGCGAGGCGCGCGAGTACCTGGCGCAGGCGCCGTCGAAGGAGCCGCTCACCTCGATGTGCGTGCAGTTCCGCGGCGCCGTCCCGGTCTACGAGACGAATTCCGCGAGATCCGACTGGAAGGGCCGCATCGCCGCGACCCACGGCACCCTCCGCGCGGCGGAGCAGACGCGCTGGTACCCGACGCTCTTCGACTCCGCGGCGGCGACGGCGGTGACCGACGTCACCTACCGGCTCCACGTGGCGTGCGCGACGTGCCGCGCGCTGTACGTCAACGGCGCGCCCGTCGTCGTCGACACGAGTGGAAGCTTCGCGTCCACGGTGCCGCGGGCGCCGCTCCTCTTCGTCGGTGACTTCGACGTACGGAAGACGCCGGCGCTCACCTTCCTCGGCGGCTCGGCGGACAGCGCCACGGCGCACGTCTTCACCGACGCGTTCGATCGCATCTCCGGCTATTACGCGAAGCTGCTCGGCATCCCGTACGGCGATCACCCGGTGCTGCTTTCGTTCTACTCCGTGTCGCAGCGGTATCCGCCCGGTCAGGTGAGCTGGCAGTTCGTGACCTGGCCGACGATCACCTTCTCCGGCGGCATCGACTTCGGCCGCCTCGTCGAGAACGCCGACGGCGGGCGGCTGCCGGACTGGCTGTGGAAGTCGCTCAGCCACGAGATGGGCCACTACTACTTCGGCACGCTCCACATGCCGCACGGTCCGCTCTTCTGGCCAGTCCTGGAATCGACGGCGGAGTACCTGTCGCTGAAGTCCGCAGCCCATTTCCGCGGCGACCTCAGCCTCTACGCCTCGGTGGCGCGGGACCTGGCCGCGATCGACACGAGCCTCACGCCGCTGAACCGCGTGAGCGCCCAGGGCGAGGTCACCTCCGCGTACCGCTACCAGGTCGCGCCGCTCTACCTCCTCGAGCTCGACCACGCCGTCGGCGAGGCGAAGGTGGCCGCGATGCTGCGCGCGCTCGCCCGCTCACCCGACGCCGAGACCGCCGACTGGGACCAGCTCGTGCGCGCCGCCCGCACCGCCGGCATCACGGAGGCGCAACTCACCGCCGCGATGGCGCCAGACGCCGTCCGGCGCGACCTCTCCGCGCGCGTCGAGCGCACGCTCGCGACCGCGGCCGACACGGCGGATCCAGACGTCGTCGTCAACGCGATCGCGTCCCTGATCGGCACGGACACGACCAGCGCCGGCCGGCTTCGTCTCGTGCCGCTGTTGCAGAAGGTCGTCGCGCGCGATCCGGGCGCCATGGGGGCGTACTACCAGATCGGCAAGATCGGCGCGCTCACCGGGAAGGAGCTCGACGCGGCGACGCGGGCGCTCGAGCGCTACCTGAGCGAGCCGGCGCAGCCGGGCCAGCCGAGCCACGGCGCGGCCGAGTGGCGCCTCGGCATGATCGCGGAGGCGAGGGGCGACCTCACGCGCGCGAAGGAGATGTACGCGCGGGCCGTGGAGCACGACCCGTCGCTCGGCGACGCGGCCGCCGCCCTGGACCGGCTGCGCTCGGCGAAGTAGGCGGCGGCGCACCCCCATTGCCGGTCCGCCCTACCCTGCCGTCCGCAGCACGACGAAGATCGCCGTCCCGCCGAACGTGTCGTTGCCCTGCAAGCGGACCGCGCCGTTCAAGCGGACGGCCTGGAACGTCAGGTCGCGGAAGAACGTGTCCGCGTCCTGCGTGAACGTCACCTCGTTCGTCGCGTCGTCGAAGTCGAACGTGCCGTCGAGACTCACGTCCAGGTCCGAGCCATCGTCGTTGCCGCCGGGGACGAAGAGCCGACCGGTCGTCGTGCCGGCGTCGTCCAGCGTGATCGCCAGCGTCGCTCCCGCGGCGAGCAGGTCCGTCGTGACTCCGCCCGTCGTCGCCGTGAGAGACTCCGCCGTGAAAGCGTCCGTGACGTCGTCGCGCGTGATCGCGTCCGGGCCGATCATGTCCTCGCCGCCGCAGCCACCCAGCCCCACGAGCAGCGCGACGCCGGAGACGACAAGCGCCCTGTAGCGGCTTCCGGCCCTGCGGCGGCACGGGTCCCTGCGGCGGCTCCTCCTGCCGATCCCTGCCTTCATCCCCGGTCCTCCCGTCGCACGTGCGGTGTGAAGAACGCCTCGCGCGGCCGGATCGCCGGAAACGGACGGCGGACGCGAGACTCCGTCTCGTCGAATTGAACCCGGGCTCCCGCCACGGTCAACCGCCCGCTCGCACCCGGGTCTGCAGCGTACCGAGCACCGAGGGGGCGCTCTCACGCCCCCTCCGGCCCGGCATCAGGCCGCCGTCCCCCCGACCCCACCCCGGCGGTGCGGTCCGCGTTCCCGGTTGCGCGGTGCCGCCGTCCGCCGACCCCCCGCCCGCTACCTCATCCGCACTCGCTGTAGCCGCACGCGAGGCACTTCACGCACCCCTCGGCGAAGCGCAGCTCCGAGGAGCACTCGGGGCAGGTGCCGATGAACGTCTCGCCGGGGTCGTAGGCGTCGACGTCGAGCGACGGCTGCGCGGGACCGGCGGAGGGCGCGTCGCGGGGAGCGTCGCCCGCCGCGGCGGCGGGGCCGCTCACGCCGCGCGCCCCCGCATCCGCCGCCCCGCCCGGAAGGGACCGCGGGCGGCCGGACGACATCGGCAGCTCCTGCTGGATGCCGGCCTTTTCCTGTTCGTGCTGGATCATCGCCTGCGCGATCGCGTCCGGAACGGAGAGCACCTTGTTCGGGCCGAAGCCGACGGCGCGGTCGCACGAGATGCCGCGAAGCTGGCTGTAGATCTGCTGCAACGAGATGCCGCTGCGCAGGCCGAGCGAGACGAGGCGGCCGATCGCCTCGACATCCGCCATCGCGGCGCCGCCCGCCTTGCCGAGCGTGGCGAAGAGCTCGAACGGCCGCGCGCGCTCGTCCTCGTTGACCGTGACGTAGAGGTCGCCCAGCGGGCTCGGCATGCGGCGCGTCGTGCCGTGCAGCACCGAGGGACGCGGCCGCCGATGACGCTTCTGGTGGGCGACGTCGTGCTGCTCGACCTGGCGCGCCATCTCGTCGCGGTCGTGCTCGAGCTGGTGGATCCGCTCGCGCGCGTCGGCGAGCTGCGCCTCCAGGTCAGAGACCGCCGCGCGCGTCTGCTCGCGCGACGTCTTGCCGGTCGAGAGCACCTGCATCGGGCGCGACCCGTCGCGGTAGACGGTGACGCCCTTGCAGCCGAGCTCCCAGGCCTTCACGTAGATCTCGCGCACGTCCGGCTCGCTCGCCTCGCGCGGGAAGTTGCACGTCTTCGAGATCGCCGAGTCGACGTGCTCCTGGAAGGCCGCCTGCATGCGGATGTGCCACGCCGGCGTGACGTCGTGCGCGGTGACGAAGAGGCGCTGCAGCGACTCCGGCACCTCGTCGAAGTGGATGTGGCCATCCTCCGCGATGCGCGTCATCAGCTCCTCGGAATACCAGCCCTCCTCGCGCGCCATGCGGACGAAGTCCTCGTTCACGTCCGGCATCGTCGCGCCCGCTTGATTGCGCATGAAGGCGACGGCGAAGAGCGGCTCGATCCCGCCCGAGCAGCCGGCGATGATCGAGATCGTGCCGGTCGGCGCGACGGTCGTCAGGTTGCAGTTGCGCAGGGGCCGCAGCGGCCGGATACGCTCGCCCGCCGCGTCCCGCGCGCACGTCTCGTCCGGACCCCAGATGCTGCGCTCCCACTCCGGGAACGTGCCCCGCGTCTCGGCGATCTTCTCCGACGCGCGCTTCGTCTCCTCGTCGACGAACCGCATGAGCTCGCCCGCGAACGCGACCGCCTCCTCGCTGTCGTACGGAATGCCGACGCGCACCAGCAGGTCCGCCCACCCCATGATCCCCAGCCCGATGCGACGGATGCGGTGGGCGAGGTCGTCGATCGCCTCGAGCGGGTAGTTGTTCGCGTCGATCACGTTGTCGAGGAAGTGCGTGCTCAGGTGCACCACCTGGCGCAGCGCGTCCCAGTCCACCCGCTCCGACGGCGTCGCATCCGACGGTGCATCCGCACGCGCGAAGGCGCCCACGTTCACCGACCCGAGATTGCACACGTCGTACGGCAGCAGCGGCTGCTCGCCGCACGGATTCGTCGCCTCGTATCCGCCCAGGTGCGGCACCGGGTTGTACGCGTTCGCGCGGTCGATGAAGAAGACGCCCGGCTCCCCCGTCGCCCACGCGCCGTGCACGATCATGTCGAAGACCTCGCGCGCGTCCTCCTCCCCCACCACCTCGCCGGTGCGCGGGCTCAGCAGGTCGTAGCGCGTCCCCGCGCGCACCGCCTCCATGAACGCGTCCGTCACCGCCACCGAGATGTTGAAGTTCGTGATCTTCGTCACGTCGCTCTTGCACGTGATGAAGTCCCGGATGTCCGGATGGTCGACGCGCAGGATCCCCATGTTCGCGCCGCGCCGCGTGCCCCCCTGCTTCACCACCTCCGTCGACTGGTCGTACAGGCTCATGAACGACACCGGCCCGCTCGCCACTCCCATCGTCGAGCGCACGACGTCGTTCTTCGCGCGCAGCCGGCTGAAGCCGAACCCCGTCCCGCCGCCCGACTGATGCACCAGCGCCATCGAGCGCAGCGTGTCGTAGATCCCGTCCCGCCCGTTCGACAACGCATCCTCCACCGGCAGCACGAAGCACGCGGATAGCTGCCCCAGCGGTCGCCCCGCGTTCATCAGCGTCGGCGAGTTCGGCTCGAACAGCCCCTCCGTCATCAGCCGGTAGAACTCGCGCGCCAGCGCGTCCACCGCCCCCTCGCTCGCGCCGTACTTGCGATCCTCCCCCGCGATCACACGCGCCACCCGCCAGAACATCGACTCCGGCGTCTCCACCGGCTCCCCCGCCTCGTCCTTCTTCAGATAGCGACGCGCCAGAATGATGCGCGCGTTCGCCGTCAGGCGCGCAGCCGGAAGATCCTCGGGCACGACGTCCGCCGTATTCACTCGGCCGGACGGAACGGTGGCGGAACGGTCACTCATTGGCGTTTCCCTCGAACGGTGCGGGTGCGAGTTGCGAACGGCTCGTCATCTATCGACGGACACGATGGATCTCGACGGTTCTCGCATGGGGGTAGTACCCCCTCCGGCAGATTCAGGTCGTCTCGAGACGATGAGTCGAGGCGGCGTTACGTGGGCCCGAACGGCGCGGTCCGTCGCCCGGGCGGCGGCGGGAGGGTCGGGGGCCTGACCCACAACATGTTGTGGGGTGAGTATCATACAAACCCCTATATGTAGGGTCAAGAGGGTTGTGCGGTGTGGAAAAGCGAGGGCGCGCGAAGTGGGTGTCGGACGCTGAGATGCGGGGTTGTCGACGGGGAATGCACAGGGTTGTGAACGGGTATGGGCGGGCGCGAGGGTGCGGCGTGGGCGGGGCGGGGGTCGGGGCGGGGGGCTGGTGCGGTTGGGATCGGTCTGGGGTCTGGAATGGGGGGTCTGCGGGGGGTCTGGGGTACGGGGGTCTGGGAGGCGGCGGGGCTTCGCCCGCCGGGGTCTGGGGGGCGGCGGGGCTTCGCCCGCCGGGGTCTGGGGTCTGGGGTCGGGGGTCTGGGGGGCGGCGGGGCTTCGCCCGCGGGATCACGGTTGCGGCGGCCAGGCTCCGCTGCGCTGGTAGGCGGTCGTCAGGGTTAGGACGAGGGTGGGTATCGCGACGTCGCCGAAGAGCATGGCGAAGCTCCAGTTTCCGGGGGCGGCGTTGGCGGCGGCGACGTGTTCGTGGAGGTGTACGGCGGCGGCGCCGTAGAGGAAGACGCTCCACGCGAGGCCGACGGCGAGCCAGAGGTGGTCGCGGATCCAGAGGCCGGCGAGGGCGGCGACGCCGAGGCCGAGCTGGGCGAAGCCGAGCTCCCACTGGAACGGGGAGGGTGCCCAGCCGATGGAGGCGGCCACCGCGCGCGACATCGGCACATGGCCCACGAAGCTCCACACGCCGGAGACGCCGAGCCCGAGCACGATGACGTGCACGAGCAACAGCTCGAGGCCTCGCCGGGAGGAGACGGAGACACGTTCGGCGCGGGCGCGCAGCAGGGCGATCGCGAGCACCGCGAGCCAGAAGACGACGCCGCCGACCGCCCAGCGCACCATGAACGAGACGCCGACGAGCGAGGCGAGGTAGGGGATCGCCGTGGCGACGTCGCGCGGCGGATCGCCGAGCGGATCCGGTGCCCGCATGCGGCCGCGACGCGCGTCCAGGAGCCGATCCGGACCGTAGAACAGCGCGAGACCTGCGACGACGGCGATCGCGCCCGCGGCGCCGCGCACCCACATCGGGATCCCGGCCACGGCCGCTCCGCCGGCCGGAACGCCCAGGGCGCCCAGCGCCGCCGCGACGGGCCGCGCGCCGTGCAGCGCCGCCCCGCCCACCCCCACGAGCGCGAGGCCCGCGATCCGGCTCACGTGACCCGCCGCCCTCACGACGCGCGCTCCGACTCGCGGGCACGCCTCCCGCCCGACGGCGCGCCTCGCCCGACGCCCGGCGCCTCGCCCCGCGCGTCGGGCGCACCCGCGTCGAGCCGGCCGTCCGCGGCCGCCTCGATCAGCCGCTCGCACAACGCGACCAGCGCCGGCAGATCCGCCCCCAGCACGCGCGCCACCGCCCCGTACACCGACCCGAGCGGCTTCCCGACGTCCTCCAGCAGCCTCGCGCCGGCCGTCGTCAACCGGTGCAGCACCACCCGCCGGTCCGCTGCGCCGCGGTCCCGCCTCACCCACCCCGCCTCCACCAGCGGATCCACCAGCCGCGTGACGTCCGGAGCCCGCACCAGCAGCCGCGTGGCGACGTCGGCATACGAGAGCCCCGACGCCCCCGCCCCGCGCAGCATGCGCAGCACGTTGTAGCGCTGCCGCGTGAGACCCCGCTCGCTCAGCACCGCCTCCATCCGCACGCCGACGTCCGCCGCCGCGAGCGCCACCGCCAACACCGCCCGCTCGCCGCCCGGCAACGCCCGCCGCGCCCCGATCCGTTCCTCCAGGATCCCGCTCATGCCGCCCCTCCCCTTCCCGCTCGATACGTGTCCGCACCGCACCGCGCCGCACCGCAAACTGTCGTTGTTAACGACATTTGTTGTGACCACCTATATCGGCCGCGCCCCCGCCGCACAAGCCGGCCGAGGACGGCCGCGCACCGCGGACGGCCCCACGCCGCGCTCGAGCCGCGGACCCGCCGCGCACCCGAGCCGCGCACCGAGCCGCGCACCGGCCCGCGCCCGGGCCGGCGTACGCAGCCGCATTGGAGAGCCTTCGACGCGCCGGCACGGATCCTGACGAGTTCCAGGGAGTGGGCGCGCGAGCGGCGCGCGAGCAGTCCCGAGATGACCCCGAGCAAGGAGCCGACATGGGCGGCAAGCGGCCCGACCAGTACCGGATCGACCGCGACGAAGCGGGCGCGACCGACCACAAGAACCTGCCTGACACGCCCGCAGAGGGCCGTCGCAAGGAAGCGCCGTACGAGGAGGGCATGAAGCGCGCAGCGCACCGCCCCGGTGGCGGAGCCGAGGGCGCACCCGGTGGCGGCGGCGAGGGCGCGCCCGGCGGCCACGGCCACGGCGGCGAGCGGAAGGAGAACCCCGATCACGAGCGCAAAGGCGGCACGCGCACCCCGCCCCGCACCCCCTGACCCCTCCCCCCACCCGCGCGGCCTCGCCGCCCCCCGAGGCCGCGCGGCGCACCCCCCAGACCCCACCCCCCACCCCCCAGACCCCAGACCCGCCCCCAGACCCCAGACCCCCCCCAGACCACCGTACCCCCACACCCCCCGCAGACCCCCTCCGCAGACCCCAGACCGATCTCCACCACCCGCCCACAGAACCAACCGCTCCCTATCCAGCCACCCTCCCACCGGACTCGATCCTCAGAATCCCACCCCCGCAGCCGCGTACGCGCGGGGCCGCGCCGAGATGCCGAGCGGCACGCCGACGCCGACCCGCACGCGGAACGGCTGCTGGAAGAACGTCGCGACGTCGGCGGCGACCTCGACGCCGGCGGCGGCGAGGACGTCGCCGGGGCCGCCGGCCGGATCGGACGCGTTGCAGACGGCGGCGCGCTGCTGGTTGGCGGCGCACCACGCATCGCCGGCGTCGAGGAAGGCGGCGGCGGCGAGCGATTCGAGCAGGTAGGGGGCGAGTCCGTTGCCGCGGTCGACGAGGGTGATCGGGACGCGGTACTCGAGGCTCGCGCTCCAGCCGCGGGTACCGACGCGGACGCCGTCGGGGAAGCCGCGCAGGGAGAGGAAGTTGCCGCCGCCGACGGTGCCGAAGCCGACGTCGAGGGCGCCGCCGGGCGCGCCGCCGAGCGAGCTGAGGGGGGCGGAGTCGCCGGTGCGGAGGAGGGCGGCGGCGCGCACAGCGAGGACGTGGTGGGCGAAGCCGAAGCCGTGAAACGGCGTGAAGCCGGTGACCCGTGCCGCGACCTCGCCGTACCGTTCGGCGAGGAGCGTGGCGGGGTGCGCGTCCCAGCGGTAGCGGCCGGAGAGGAACGCGGTGCCGCCGCGCTCGCGGCTGATCGAGAGGGCGTAGCCGCGGGCGTCGGACGCGGCGACGCGGCCGAAGACGCCCCAGCGGCGGATCGCCTGCGCCTCGGGCGTCAGCGAGACATCGGGCGCTTCGACGACGCGGTGGCCGACGATCCCTTCCACGCCCGCGGTGAGGGCGAGGGAGGATCGGAAGGCGGGGCGCAGCAGGGTCGCGGAGAGGGCGAGGCGGTTGCTGCCCGCGAGGACGGGAACGATGCGGCCGTCGCCGATCTGGATGCGCGCGTCGACGTCCCAGTTGCGCTCGAGGGTCGCGTCGAGGAGCGGGTTGCCGAGGCCCGCGTAGCGGTAGGAGAGGGCGCCCTCGACGCGGCCGGTGGAGGGGGAGGCGGCGACGTCGAGCGCGAATTCGTGGCGGCCGACGACATCGCGGCCGCCGGTCACGAGGCCGATCGCGGTGCCGGCCGCCTCGGAGGAGACGACGTAGGGCAGCCAGAACCGCGGGCGGAGCGTCGCCAGGGGCGAGTACGGTCGACGCGGGAAGGAGTCGGCGGCGGCGGTTGGCGCGTCGCCTTCCGCGTCCGCGGCCAGCGCGCCGGCGAGCGGCGGCGGCGCGCGCAGCGCCTCGGCGGTCGGCCGGGGCTCGCCCCACGCGGCGGGGTCGAAGGGGGTGCGCGCGATGTGGTAGCCGTCGGCGTGGTAGAGCGCGAGATAGAGCCACTTCCCGTCGGGCGAGACGTCCGGCTGGAAGACGCCGGTCAGCACGTGGGTCGCCTGCCGGAGCGGCCCGAGCTCGATGGCGCCGTCGTCGCCGTGCCGCACCGCCCTCGCGTAGATGTTCGGCACGCCGCTGCGATCGGACGACCAGAGGAGGAAGCGGCCGTCGGGCGACCAGGCGGCGTCGCGGTCGACCGCGTAATCGCGGCTGGCGCGCGCGACCACGGCGCCGAGGGTGTCGAGGACGACGACGTCGTAGTAGCCGCCGTCGCTCCAGCGCGAGACGGCGACGAGGCGGCCGTCGGGGGACCAGCGCGGCAGGGCCCACGCCACGCCGGGGCGCGGCGGCACGAGGGTGCGCAGCTCGGCGGTGCGCAGGTCGTAGAGGACGAGCGACGTCGCCCCCTCGCCGGTTTGCACGGCGACGACGCGGCGTCCGTCCGACGCGACGTCGGGCGTGGAGAGCCGGAGTCCGCGCGTGAGGCGCTCCTCGGAGCGGTCGAGGCGGAGCGCGAACAGGTCGCTGTAGAGGCGGTACGGTCCGTCGAACTCGAGCTGCGCGGTAATCAGCCCGGTGCCGTCCGGCAGCCAGCTCGCCGGCCCCAGGTCGGTGCCGTCCTGGTCGCGGCGCGCGAGCCGGATCGGCCCGAGGGCGGCGCGGCCCGTCGCCGAGTCCGGCGCCGCGCCGGGCGGCGCGATCAGCCACGTCGCCGGGTCGTCGCGGCCGGTGGAGGCGGCGTAGGCGATCCAGCGGCCGGCCGGCGAGACGCGGGGGAAGGCGGCGTAGCGGCCGGCGCCGGTCAGCTCGGTCGGGGGTATGGCGCCGCCGGCGCGGAGGGAGTCGGCGAGGGCGGAGTAGCGGCGTCGCAGGGCGTCGTGCCAGTCGCTCCACAGGCCGGTGAAGGAGCGGCCGAGCGCGCGCTCGCCGATGCGGTCGAAGAAGAGCGGCGGCGGCAGCGCGGCGGTGGCGGTGGCGTCGACGACGCGCGCGGCGGCGGAGTCGCCGAAGCGGCGCGCGAGGTACTGCTCGAACTTGGAGCCGTAGACATAGGCGTGGTTGCCGGCGGGCCACACCGGGCCGGGGCTGCTGGCGCGGTCGATCGGGGCGAAGCGGTCCTCGAGCACGGCGGTGCGCAGGATCATCTCGTTGTAGGTGCCCTCGTTGCGGCCGGCGCCGGTGAGGCGGGATTCGAAGGCGACGGCGAGCCCCTCGGTGGACCAGCCGGGGGTCGAGACGGCGGGAAAGAACGGCCACGGCAGCGGCGGACGGCCGAAGACGTCGCGCAGGACGCGGCCCGTGCGGCTCGTGCGGTCGAGGTGGAAGACGTGGGTCAGCTCGTGGACGACGAGCAGGTCGACCCAGTCGCGGTAGTAGTCGAGGTCGGGGCTGTCGATCGGCGGTTTCGTGTAGAGGTAGATGCGGTTCGACGGCGTCGGCGTGGCGAAGCCCTGCGGGAAGTCGAAGTCGTCGCTGAGCACCATGTCCACGACGCCGCGGGGCGGGGGGCCGAGCGCCGCGGCGAGGCCGGCCCACGCCGCTTCGGCGCGCCGGGCCGCGTGCGCGGCGACGTCGTCCAGACCGGCCTCGTAGGTGACGCGGAAGTGGGGAGTGCGGAGGGTGGTCCAGCGGGCGTCCGGCGCGACCTGCGCGCGCAGCGGGGCGGGCGCGGCGGGCGCGGCGACGAGGAGCACGAGCCCGGCCGCGAGCCGCGCGAGGAAGGGACTTCGGCGCGACGGCACGATCACTTCCTGCGCGCCCTCGCGCGGAGGAACGCTTCGAGGCCGCGCAGGTGCGCTTCGGCGATGCGGCGCTGCACGTCCGGATCGTCGAGCGCCGCGCCCTGCAGCGGCACCATCATGAACATCGTCTCGGTGAGCGCCGCGGGCATCCACGTCGGGTTGCGCACGAGCGCCAGGCTGGAGCGGCCGACGCCGAGGTTGCGCAGACCGAGCTCGTCGAGCAGCTCCGCCTCCAGCGCCTCCGCGAGCGCCGCCGAGTTGCCGTGGAAGTAGTAGACGCTCGTGCCCGCGTTCGTGAACGGATCGACGCCGTCCGGGAACGCGTTGTTGTGGATCGAGACGAGCAGGTCGGCGTCCTCCGCCTCCGCCTTCTCGGTGCGGTCGTAGAGGCCGACCGCCTGCGTGTCCGGGCGGGTCATGACGACGCGTGCGCCCGCGCGCTCGAGGAGCGGCGCGAGCTTCGCCGCGATCGCGAGGTTCGCCTGCGCCTCCGTCAGGCGCGTCGGGCTGATCGCGCCGCCCGGCGGGTGCCCCGCGTCGACCGCGACGGTGAGGCCGCGCAGCGGCGCGTTCGCGTCGATCAGCGGCGGCTTGCGCACGCGCACGACGAGGTCCCCGTCGGCGGCCCAGCGCGCGTCGTAGCCCCACGGCCATGTGGCGAGGTCGAGGCGCAGCCGGTAGACGCCGGCGGACGGCTGCGACCACGACGCGCGCAGCACCCACGGATCGAGCGTGCCGTACTGCAGCCATCCGGTGTTCGCCGCGGCGCCGTAGAGCGTGATCTCGAGCGCATCCTCGAGCTCCTCGATGCGGAACGGGAAGCGATCCGAAGTGGCGAGACGCACCTCGACCCAGCGCGCCGCCGGGCGCAGCCGCACCGTTCCCACCTCGCCGTGGACCGGCGGCGTGCCGGGCGCGAGGAGGCGGACGCCCTCCGACGGCGAGATCCACGCGTCGAGGTCCGGCGCGAGCGCCACCCGATAGTCGCCCTCGCGCTCGCCGCTCACATCGAAGCGCGTCCCTTCCGGCCAGAAGTAGGACCACGTGCCTCCGGGGGCGTGGGCCGCGCGCGCCTTCCCCGCCGTCCGCGGCCGCGGACCGGCCAGCGCCACCGCGCCCGCGCGCGGCCGGCCGTCGAGGACGACGAGGTTGAGCGGCAGCGCGCGCCGCACGGTGTCGCCCGCGACGGCGAGGCGCAGCGTGGCGGTGAGCGCGGTGTCGCCCGGCGCCGGTCGGGGCGCCGTCGCGAGCGACGGCCACGGCACCGCGGTGTCGCGCGCGGCGAGCGGCGTCGCCACGAAGAAGCCCCGGTAGCGCGACCACGCCGGCCGTCTCGCCGCCGCGGCCTGCGGTGCGGCGACGGCGAAGTCGCGATTCGCCTGCGACGGCCGGGCGCGCTCCGTCTCCTCGACGAGCGGCACGATCGAGCCGTCGGGAAGGCGCAGCGACGCGGCGCCGCGCGGCGTGCCGCGGAAGCCGACCTCGACGCGTTCGCCCGGCTGCGCCGCCCACGCGCCGCGCGGACGGACGCTGCCCGGCGCGATCGCCGCCCGGCCGGCGGGCGGCGGCGCGGGCGCGGGCGGCACGCCGACGTGGATCGTGAGGCTCCGCGTGGTGCCGGCGGCGCTCGCGCGGACGTCGTAGACGCTGTCGGCGGGCACCGGCAGGAACGCCAGGAAGGCGCCGTTCGGCTGCACCTCGACCGGCGTTCCGTTGATGGTGAGCGTCGCCTCGCCGGTGCCGGTCGAGCCGAAGACGAAGGTGGAGTCGCGCGTCGCGATCGCCGCGCCCTCCTGGGGATAGACGACGTCGAGCGCGAGCGCGCCGTGGCGCTCCGGGATCGGCGGCAGCTTCTCCCTCGCGCCCGCGGCGGCACCGGCGGGCGCCGGCGGCGCGGGCGGCGCGGCCGGCGCGCAGGCGGCGGCGAGGAGGGCGGCCGCGGCGAAGCGCGCGGCGGCGGGACGCGCGGCGGCGGGGCGCGCGGCGGCGGCGAAGGGTCGATCGGTCCTCATGCGCGCTCCGGGATCGGGTGCGTGGGCGCCTCCGTGGGTGGCGGCGCGGAGGTCGGCCGCCCCAGCGCGCGCAGCCAGAAGAGGCCCGTGAGCGCCAGGGCCGTCATCGCCACGAAGGTCCCCCAGCGCAGCAGCAGCGCCGCGCCGACGAGGAACATCGCGCCGAAGACGATGCACAGGCCCGCAATCGTACGCGCGATGTCGCGGCGGAGGTCCTGCGCGGGCGGGATGCCGGTGCGCTCGCGCTGGCGCCGCCAGCCGGGGCCGCCAGGCCGCACGCGGCGGTAGAACGCGTCGAGCTTCGCGTCGCTCTCCGGCCGCGTCGCCAGCATCACCGGCACCCAGACGAGCAGCGTGACGAGCGAGGTGATGAGGAGACGGATGCCGAAGTCCTCGATGCGCAGCAGCGGCACCACCGAGGTGCCGAAACCGACGAGGAAGCCGGCGACCATCGCGGCGAGCTCCGCCGACGCGTTGATGCGCCACCAGTACCAGCGCAGGATCAGCACGAGCCCCGGCCCCGTGCCGATGGCGATGATGAGGCGGAACACCGTGCCGATGCTCTGGCTGTAGAAGGCGGCGGTCGCGCCGAGCGCGGTGACGAGGACGGACGCGATGCGCGCCGCGAGCACGAGCTCCTTCTGCGTCGCCGTGGGGCGGATGAAGCGGGCGTAGATGTCGTTGGTGATGTAGGAGGCCGCCCAGTTGATCAGCGTCGAGACGGTGCTCATGAAGGCGGCGATCAGCGACGCGACGACGAGCCCGAGCAGACCCGTCGGCAGGAACTCGAGCATCAGCTTCGGATAGCCCAGCTCGCGATCCTCGAGGCCCGGGAAGACGACGAGCGCGACGATCGAGACGAGCACCCACGGCCACGTCCGCACGACGTAGTTCATGATGTTGAAGAACCAAGCCGCCTTCTCCGCATCCGCCTCGTTGCGCACGGCGCTCAGCCGCTGGATGAACTCGCCGCCGCCGTCCGAGCGCCGGAACGCCCACCACTGCACCATCATGTAGGCGAGGAACGTGGTGCCGCTGATGCCCGCGAGGCTCGACCAGCCGACCACGCCGAGGAAGCCACCGTGGCCGAACGTCAGCGGCGTGAAGGAGAGCACGTCGAAGTCGGTGAGCCCCTGCGCGTGGTGCACCACGCTCGCCAGGCCGCCCTCGTGCGCGACCGCCACCCACGCCACCACGATCGCGCCGAAGAGCGCCAGGAAGAACTGGAAGAAATCGGTCGCGACGACGCCCCACAGTCCCGACACGCCCGCGTAGGCGAGTACGAAAGCGCTGACGACGATGACCGCCCACAGCTTGCCGTTCGCGCCGAGGTGCAGCCCGAGGCTGGGGAAGAGCTGCAGCGCGTCCACCACCTTCACCATCGCCAGCATCGCGTAGCCGATGCCGATCGAGCCGACCACCACCGCGAAGAGGATCCCCTTCGTCAGCCGCAGCGCCGCCGCCGCGCGCCCGCCGTAGCGCAGCTCCGTCAGCTCGTTGTCGGTCACGATCTCCGCGCGCCGCCACAGCCGCGCGAAGATGTAGATCATGACGACGTGGGCGAAGGCGAAGCTCCACCACTCCCAGTTGCCCGAGATGCCGCGGTTGCCCACCACCCCCGCCACGTAGAGCGGCGTGTCGATCGAGAACGTCGTCGCTGCCATCGACGTGCCGGCGAGCCACCACGGCAGCGAGCGGCCGCCGACGAAGAAGTCGACCATGCTCCCCGACGCGCGCCGCGCGAGGTAGATCCCGAGCGCCAGCGTGAACAGCATGTAGACGACGACGACACCCCAGTCGAGTCCGCTCACGTACCTCCCTTTCCGCCCGGCGCGTAACTCGCCGGACACCGCGCGAAAGAGGGCTCGGCGCCCGTTTCCGCGCTTTCGAGGCGCACGATCCGCGCCGCGTCCGGCTCGATTCCGAAGAGCGCCGTCTCTCCGTCCGGCGCGATGCGCACCACGCAGAAGGCGTTCGGATGCGACGTGAGGATCGGGCCCAGGTACGTCGCGCTCAGCGCGTCGAGGGCGTCGAAGACGACGTAGCGGCTGTGCGTCACGCGCGCCATCGCGAGCAGCGAGTCCGGCTCCGCCGTCTTCGGGTAGATGCGGCTGGGGTGGCCGCTGAAGTGATAGAACAGCGTCGGCTTGCGCGAGATCACCGCCGCCCCCGGCGGCAGCGCGCCGCGCGACCACTCGGCCAGGCGGAAGAAGGAGGCGAAGCGCGGCTCCGCGCACGGGTAGCTCGATCCCGCCGTGCCGAGCGCGCTGCAGTCCATGCCGACGCGGATCAGCGCCACCGTCTGCGGCAGCCCGACCAGGATCAGGGCGGCCGTGCCCGCGACCGCGAGGCCGTTCATGACGCGGCGGCGGCGCGGCGGCGCGGCGGCGCTCTCGCCGGCCGCGGCAGCGGCGCGGGAGGGCGCGCCCAAGATGCGGCGGGCGGCCGCCGCCAGCGCGAGCGCGGCGTAGCCGAGGATCGGCGGCAGGGCCGGCAGCAGGAACCGCTCCCCGGACCACACGGCGGGCCACGCGAGCAGCAGCGCGCCGTAGAGGGGCAGGAACAGCTCCGGCACGCCGGGACGCCGGAGGCGCATCGCCCACCCGACGAGCGCGGCGGCGAGGAGCGCGCTGCAGAGCGCGCTCAGCGGCGGCGTCCTCAGACCGAAGAGCAGCATCGGCAGGTGCTGGGCGGCGTAGCTGCCGGCGTTCTCGAGGCCGCGCTGGAGGAGGTCTCCGGGTCCGATCGTCCCCTCCGCGGGCGCGTACGGGTTCACGTAGCGGAACTGCTGAACGTAGTCGATCCCGGAAAGCGAGCGCGCGCGCAGCCACCACGCCGCCGCCGGCACGCCGACCACCGCGGCGGTGATCCCCAGGCGCCGCCATTGCCGGCGCAGCGCGAGCCACGCGAGCGCCGCCGCGACGAGCGGCAGGCCCGCGGAGCGGATGAAGTAGGCGAGCAGCGTCGCGCCGACCGCGACGCCGAAGCGGCGCGAGCCGGACTCCGTCTCGCTCCACGCCCACAGCGCCACGGTGACGAGCGCCCAGAACGGGACGTCCGACAGCACCCAGTGTGCGAGGTCGATCACGCCCGGCGCCGCTCCCACCACGAGCGAGATGGCGAGCGCGGCGCGCGGCGAGATCCAGCGTCGCAGCCACAGGTACGTGAACGCGATCGCCGCCCCCGAGAACGCGACGATGAGCAGCTTGAACGCGACCCACGAGTGGAACCCGAGCAGCTTCATTCCCGCGAGCAGCAGCGGAAAGGCCGGCGGGTACTGCGTGTGCGGCGGCGTGAGCGGGTCCCACAGATCGACGTAGGCGTGCCGCCGCAGCAGCGCGTCCGCCAGCGCGAGGTACGCGGCGTTGTCGCCGCCGGGATGCGGCGTCGGGTCGAGCGCGAGCAGCGCGAGCGACACGTGCATCGCCGCGAGCGCAGCGGCGATCACGCCTGGCCGCAATCGCACGGGCTTCGCGGCCGCGGCCGCCGTACCCGCGGCGGAGGGCCCCGCGCGCGCCTTCGCGCTCATCGCGGGCGGGAGCCCGCGCGCCGGGCGATCCAGCGCGCCGCGGCCTGCTGCATCAGCGGCTCACCGCCCCACGCGCACACGACGCGCTCCGCCGCCAGCTCCGCGCCCAGCCGCGGGTGGCCGAAGAGGAGCACCGTCGTGGCGCGCCGGGAGGCCACGACGCGCTCGATGCGCTCGCGGGCCGCCGCCGAGATCCCCGGCCGCCCCTTCCACGCCCGGATGTCGGCGTACACCGCGATCACCGCCGCGCGCTCGCCGTCGGCGTCGTCGCCGACCTCCCGCACCGCGATGCCGAGCGCGCGTAGCGTGCGTCCGAGCGTGTCGCGCGGCGGCGGCGCGAACGGGCCGCCGACGTCGTCGTCGATCGTGACGAGATCGAGTTCGCCCACGCCGAGCGCGGTCTCGCCCCGCAGCAGTCGCACCGTGGCGGTCGCGGTCTCGACCGCCCACGCCCGGTCGGCGGGCCGGCCCCACGGCCGCTCGCCCCCGGCCGCGGCGGGCGCCTCCGCGCCCCCCTCCGCGGCCGCCGTGGCGCGCCACTCCGCCCGCGCGACCCGCTCGCACGCGGCCTGCACGCGGCCGACCGCCCCGGCAATGCGCGCGCGCAGCGTCGCCGCGGACGCGTCGCCCCCGGCGTCGGCGGCGCCCGGCGCAGCGCCGGCCGAGCCATCCCCGCCGGGCCGCCCGCCGCCCGCGCCGGCCGCCTCGCGCAGGCGCGTGGCAAGCAGTTCGACGTCGACCGGGTAGAGCAGCGCGTCACACCCCGCCGCCACGGCGCGCAGCGCGACCTCCGCCTCGCCCGCCTCCGCGGCGCCGAGTGCCTCCATGTTCAGCGCGTCGGTGACCACCAGGCCGTCGAAGCCGAGCCGCTCGCGAAGCAGCCCGGTCAGGATCGCTCGCGAAAGCGTCGCCGGCGTCGCGCCGTCGTCCAGCGCCGGGTAGGCGACGTGGGCGCTCATGAGCGAGTCGACGCCGGCGTCGATCGCGGCGCGGAAGGGCGCCAGGTCGAGCTCGAGATCCGCCGCCGCGGCCTGGACCACCGGCAGCTCGACGTGCGAATCGGCGATGGTGCGGCCGTGGCCGGGGAAGTGCTTCGCGCAGGCGAGCGCGCCGCCCGCGTGGCAGCCGTCCACCCAGGCGCGCACGTGCGCCGAGACGCGCTCCGGATCGGCGCCGAACGCGCGTGTCCCGACGATCGGGTTGCGCGGCTCGATGTCCAGGTCCGCGACCGGCGCGTAGATCCAGTCGACGCCCAGGGAGCGTGCCTCGCGCGCCGTCAGCTCCGCCGCCCGCCGCGTCACCTCGACGTCGCCGAGCGCGCCGAGCGCGGCGAGCGGCGGCAGCGGCGTCGCGCCGGCGAACTGCTGTCCCGCCCCGCGCTCGAGGTCGGCGCCGAAGAGCAGCGGGCGCCCCGCCCGCCGGCGCAGGTCTTCGATCAGCGACCGCACCCGCTCCGCCGTGCCGCCGAAGACGATGAAGCCGCCGACGCCGAGCGCGAGCGCGCGTTCGGCTCCGGCGCGGGCGCCGTCGAAGCCCGCCGCCGCGTCGTGGCGGATGGCGGGAAAGAGCAGTCGGGCGGCGTCCATGGGCATCCGGGTCAGAGGCATGTGGTCACGAGTCGGAAGAGGTTGCGCCGGCGCGCGCGGCCGCGCCCGGAGTGTAGGACCCGAGCACGCGCGGGCCGCGGGCGCCGGTCGCCTCCGGCACGTTGCCGGGCAGAGCGCGCAGGTGCGCCCACGCGAGAGCCGCGAAAGCGACCGCCTCCTTCGCGTCCGGGTCCAGGCCGATCGCCCGCGCGTCCACGACGCGCAGCTCCGGCAGCAGCGCCGCGATCCCTTCCGCGATCGCCGGGTTGTGGGCGCCGCCGCCGGTGAGCACCAGCTCCGTCGCTCCGCGCGGGAGCACCCACCGCCGCACGGCGTCCGCGATGGTCCGCGCGGTGAGCGCGGTCAGCGTCGCGACGACGTCGTCCCAGCCGGCCTCGGTGGCGACGCCGCGCTCCGCCGCGAGCGCCGCGACGAACGGCCGGCCGAACGTCTCGCGCCCGGTCGACTTCGGCGGCTCCCGCGCGAAGAAGGGGTGCGCCAGCAGCGCCTCCAGCAGCGCGTCGTCGACGCGACCGCGGCGGGCACGCGCGCCGTCGCGGTCGAAGCGCTGGCGGCCGCCGCTCGCGAGCTCGACGGCGGCGTCGATCAACGCGTTGCCCGGCCCCGTGTCGAAGGCGAGCGGGGGCGCGTCGTCGCCGCGCGCCGCGAGCCAGGTCAGGTTCGCCATGCCCCCGATGTTCTGCAGCACGCGCGCGCGATCCGCGCCGAAGAGGAGGCGGTCCACGAACGGCACCAGCGGCGCGCCCTCGCCGCCGGCGGCCGTGTCGCGTGCGCGGAAGTCGCTCACGACGGCGATCCCGGTGCGCTCGGCGATCGTCGCCGCGCAGCCGAGCTGCAGCGACGCCGCCCGCCGCCCCGCCTCGCGCGGGATGTGCCAGATCGTCTGGCCGTGGGAGCCGACGACGTCGACGTCCGCCGGCTCGACGCCACCGGCGCGGCACGCGGCCAGCGCGGCCTCCGCAAGCCACTCCCCGAGATCCACGTGGAGGCGGCAGAGGGTCGCAGCGCCGCCCTCGAGGATGGCGGCGTGGATGCGCTCGCGGCGGCCGTCGTCGTACGGCCGCGTGACGAACGCGCGCAGCCGCCACGACGGCGCCGCGTCGCCGCCGGAGAAGTCCACCAGCGCGGCGTCGATGCCGTCCAGCGAGGTGCCGGACATGAGGCCGATCGCGCGGACCGTCGGGGGGCCGCTCAAGGCGCCTTCTCCAGCACGCGCGCGACCACCCCGTCCGCGTCCGCGAGCCGGCGCCGCGCCTCGTCCGCGCTCACGCCCAGGCGCCCCATCACGATGCCGCTCTTCACGTGGCCGCCCGCCTCGCTCAGGAGCGCCGCGGCGGCGGCGCGCTCGAGCCCGAGCGTCTCCATCAGGATCCGCTCGCCGCGCTCGCGCAGCTTCTCGCCCGTCACCTGCAGGTCCACCATCAGGTTGCCGAACACCTTGCCGCGGCGCACCATCGCGGCGGTCGTGATCGCGTTCAGCACCATCTTCGTCGCGGTGCCCGCCTTCATCCGCGTCGAGCCCGTGACCACCTCGGGCCCCACGAGCGGCGCGATCACGACGTCGTGCGTGCGGGCCAGCTCCGGCGGCGGGTAGGTGCAGAGGAGGAAGCCGGTGCGCCCCCCCAGCTCGCGCGCGCGCCGCAGCGCGCCGTGCACGAACGGCGTCGTGCCGGACGTCGCCACGCCCAGCACGAAATCCTCCGGCCCCACGCCATGGCCGTCCATCGCCGCCGCTCCGCCCGCGGCCGAGTCCTCCGCCCCCTCCTGCGCGCGCACCAGCGCCTCCGGGCCGCCCGCGATCACGCCCACCACGAGCGACGGATCGGTGCCGAACGTCGGTGGCATCTCGGCCGCGTCGAGCACGCCCAGCCGCCCCGACGTCCCCGCCCCGACGTACAGCAGCCGACCGCCGCGCGCGAAGCTCTCGACCACCAGCTCGACGCAGCGTGCGATCGCCTCCCGCTCCGCGTGCACAGCGGCGGCGACCGTCGCGTCCTCGGCGTTGATCAGATCGACGATCTCGAGCGTCGTGAGCTCGTCGATGCGAGCGCTTCGCGGGTTGCGCTGCTCGGTGAGCCGTGGGTCGCCGCCGCGCGCCGCGCGGCCGGGTTGCGCCGGCATGAGGGTCGGCCTTGCCTGCCCTTGGGTCATCGGTAAATTGCGGGGCGCAAGATACTTATGCACACTCGTCCCGGGCAACGCCGGAGCCGCGATGACCCCGCTGCTGCAACGCGCGCAGGCGATCGAAGCCGACCTCGTCGAGATCCGCCGCGACCTGCACCGACACCCCGAGCTCTCCTTCCGCGAGACGCGCACCGCCGCAGCCGCCGCGGACCGCGTCGAGGCCCTCGGCTTCCACGTTCGCCGCGACGTCGGCCGCACCGGCGTCGTCGCCGACCTCGCCAACGGCGCCGGCCCCACCATCGCGCTGCGCGCCGACATGGACGCGCTGCCGATCCAGGAGGCCAACGACGTCGACTACCGCTCCACGGTCGCCGGCGTCATGCACGCCTGCGGCCACGACGCACACGTCAGCATGCTCGTCGGCGCCGCCCGCCTGCTCGCCGACGCGAAGCGCGCGGGCGATCTGCCCGCCGGCGCCGTGCGCCTCCTCTTCCAGCCCTCCGAGGAGGCGAGCGACGAGGAGAACCTCAGCGGCGCCGCGCGCATGATCGCCGATGGCGCGATGCGCGGCGTCGACGCGGTCTTCGGCCTCCACATCGGCGCCCACCTGCCCGCCGGCAAGCTCTACCTCCTGCCCGGGCCCATGATGGCCGGCACCGACACGATCATCGGCGAGGTGCGCGGCCGCAGCTCCCACGCCGCGCGCCCCGAGGAAGGGATCGACGCCGTCGTCCTCGCCGCCCACGTCGTGCTCGCCTGCCAGAACGGCGTCGCGCGCCGCATCTCGCCCGTCGACCAGGGCGTCGTCACGATCGGCCGCATCGAGGGCGGCGTCGCCGAGAACGTGCTCGCCGAACGCGTCTGCCTGCGCGGCACGATCCGCTACTTCGACGTGCGCGTGCGCGAGCGCCTGCAGGAGGCGGTGCGCGGCGCCTTCGCGGTCGCCGACGCGCTGGGCGGCCACGGCGCCCTGGAGATCCGGCCCGGCTACCCGCCCGTCATCAACGACGACGCCATGACCGCGCTCGCGCGCGAAGCGACGACCGCCGCGCTCGGCGCCGAGCGCGTCGACCGCGCCGAGCCGATGCTCGGCGGCGAGGACTTCGCGATCCTGCTCGGCGAGGCGCCCGGCTCCTTCTTCTGGCTGGGCGGCGCGCTCGAGCCACCGCGCGAGCACCATCACCCGCGCTTCGACATCGACGAGCGCGTGCTGCCGCTCGGCGCCGCCGCGCTCGCCGCGTGCGCCACGCGCGCGCTCGAGACCGTGCGATGAGGCGGCTCCCCGCACGGCGCCGGCGGGCGACGGCGCGCGCCCCGGGATCCGCCGCCGCTCCGCGCCGCCGCTCCGCCGCGGCCGCCCTCGCGCCGCTGCTGCTCGTACCGCTGCTGCTCGCGCCGCTGCTCTCCCTCGCCGGCTGCACCTCGCCGCCCGCGCCGGCTCCCACGCCGACGGCGCCCGGCGACGCGATCCCGCCCGCGTGGCGGTTCCCCGTCGCGGCGGCGCACCCCACCACCGCGGAGCACGGCATGGTCGTCACGGATGCGCCGCTCGCGAGCGACGTGGGCGCGCGCGTGCTGGCGGAAGGGGGCAACGCGGTGGATGCGGCGGTGGCGACGGCGTTCGCGCTCGCCGTCGTCTATCCGGAGGCGGGCAACATCGGCGGCGGCGGCTTCATGGTGGTGCGCCTCGCCGACGGCACGACGGCGTCGCTCGACTTCCGCGAGAAGGCGCCGCTCGCGGCGACCCGCGACATGTACATCGGTCCGGACGGCCGGGCCACGGACGCGTCGCTGATCGGCTACCGCGCCTCCGGCGTGCCGGGCAGCGTGATGGGTCTGTGGGAGGCGCACCGGCGCTTCGGCAGCGTGCCGTGGAAAACGCTGCTGCAGCCCGCGATCCGGCTGGCGGAGGAGGGGTTCACCGTCAGCGCGGATTTCGCCGGCGCCATCCGCGCCGACGCCGCCCGCCTGCGCCGCTTCCCCGCCTCCGCCGCGCTCTTCCTCCCCGGCGGCGAGCCGCCTGCCGTCGGCTCTACGTGGCGCGATGCGGACCTCGCGGCGACGCTGCGCCGCATCGCCGCGAGTGGACCCGCCGGCTTCTACGACGGCGAGACGGCGGAGCGGATCGTGGCGGAGATGCGGCGCGGCGGCGGCCTGATCACGCGCGAGGACCTGCGCCGCTACCGCGCGGTGTGGCGCGAGCCGATTCGCTTCCGCTACCGCGGCAACGAGATCGTTTCGATGCCGCCGCCGTCGTCGGGCGGGATCACGATGGCGGAAGTGCTGAACATGCTCGAAGGGTGGAACCTCGACTCGCTCGGCTGGCACTCGCCCGCGCACCTGCACCTGCTCGCCGAGACGATGCGCCGCGCCTTCGCCGACCGCAACTCCTACCTCGGCGATCCGGATTTCGTCGACTTCCCGCAGGCGCGCCTCGTCTCGAAGGCGTACGCGCGCGAGCGCGTCGCGGACATCCGGCCGGACCGCGCCACCCGCTCCGCCGACGTCGCCCCCGGCCTCGGTCCCGTCGCCGAGCCGAGCCACACCACCCACTTCTCCGTCGTCGACGCCGCGGGCGACGCCGTCGCGACGACGACGACCCTCAACGCACTCTTCGGCTCCGGCGTCAGCGTCGCCGGCGCCGGCTTCGCGCTCAACGACGAGATGGACGACTTCGCCGCGAAGCCCGGCACACCCAACATGTTCGGCCTCGTGCAGGGCGAGCAGAACGCGATCGCACCCGGCAAACGGATGCTCTCCGCCATGGCCCCGACGATCGTCGTCGCGCCGGACGGCCACGTGCGCCTCGTCACGGGCGCACGCGGCGGCCCGCGCATCATCACCGGCACGCTGCAGGTGATCTCCAACGTGCTCGACTTCGGCATGGACGTCGGCGCGGCCGTGGACGCGCCCCGCGTGCACCACCAGCACCTGCCCGACACGCTCTACTACGAAGCGAACGGCCTAACGCCCGCGCAGATCAAGGCGCTGGAGGCGATGGGCCATCACGTCGCGCCGTTCCACGGCTACATCGGCAACGCCCCCTCGATCCTCTGGGCCGACGGGAAATGGACCGGGATCCCCGACCCGCGACAGGGCGGATCCGCCGCCGCCCATTGATCCCCACACCCCGGACCCGCTACCGGCTCGCCCTCACCTGCACCGGCTCGTCCAGACGGATCACCAGCCGCGACCCCGCCGGCAGCACCGCGTCCACGTCCGCCGTCCCCATCGCGATCGCCGTACCCGCCGCCGCGCCGATGGCCGCGCCCTTCAGCGTCGACGACGTGCTCTTCCCCAGCACCTTGCCCAGGATCGCGCCCGCGGCCGCGCCCGCGGCCACCTTCGCCGCCGACTCGCCTACCGACGTCCGGTTGCTCCGCTGCGGGTTCGCCTCCAGCACCGACGCCTGCATCGGGTAGGTGTGCCCGCCCCACTCGATCGACTGGAACGCCAGCTTGATCACCGCCGTCTCACCCACCCGGCCCGACTTCTGGACCCCCGTCACCGTGCCGTTCACCGTCGCGCCGGCCGGCACCAGCACCGTCCCGTCCGCGTCCATGATCGGCTCCGCCAGGCGCGCCGTGAACGGGTCGCCCGCGTGATTCGTCTCCGTCGACAGCGTCTCGTTCAGACGCAACGCGACCGACGTCCCCGCCGGCACCGAGCGCGTCACCACCCGCGGCTGCGGCGCCGGCTGCGGCGCCGGCTCCTGCGGCCTCGGCGTCGGAGACGGCTGCGTCGTCCGCGGCCGCGTCGTGCGCGGCCGGCTGCTCGGCTGCGGCGCGGGCGTGGTGGCCGGCGCAGCGTTCGGCTGCGCCGCGACGGCGGTGTCCTCGAAAGTGGCCGATGTGCTGTCCTGCCCCAGGGCCAGGTCCAGCTCGCGCCCGAGCTCCTCCTGCTGCAGCGCGTCCCGGTCCTGCCCCTTGTCGCCTCCACACGCGAGCGGCGCGAGCGCGAACGGGACGAACGCGACGAGCGTGGCGATCTGCTTGAATCTGGCCATCATTGCCTCCTCGAGCGGTGGCACTTTCTTGAAAGCGCTGCGAGGCGTCGGTACCTTTGGATGATCTGTGACGTTTCCGACGCTCCGGGAGGCTCAGGAGAGCAACGCGTGTGCCATCCCGGAGCGCGCATCTTTCGGTGGCACGATGCACGAGCTACGCGGGGCCTGGCCGTTCGTGAGGCCGTACCGCCGGGGGTACGCCCTCGGGCTGCTCCTGGTCGTCGTCGCGAACGGCTTCTCGATCGTCACGCCCGGCCTGCTGGGACGCGGGATCGACGCCCTCGGGAGCGCGGGCACCAGCGAGCGCACGGTCCTCTTCTACGCCGGCCTCGTCGTGGGCGCCGCGCTGCTCGGCGGCGCCGGCCGCTTCGGCATGCGGCAGCTCCTGAACGGCTACAGCCGCCGCGTCGAGAACGACCTTCGCGATACTTTTTTCGCACATCTGCTCCATCTCGATGCCGCCTTCTACGGCCGCTGGCGCACGGGCGACATCATGAGCCGCGCGACGAACGACACGCAGGCGGTGCGACAGGCGGTGGGGCCGGGAGTCATGTACCTGGTCAACACCGTGGTGACGACGGCGCTGGCGCTCGTGCTGATGCTGCGGATCAGCCCCGCGCTGACGGGGCTCGCGCTGATCCCGATGGTGGGGCTGCCGCCGCTCGCGCTCGTCTTCGGCCGCATGATCCACGTCCGCTTCGAGCGCATCCAGGAGAAGTTCGGCGAGCTGTCGACGTTCGTGCAGGAGAACCTGTCGGGCGTGCGCATCGTGCGCGCGTACGTCGAGGAGGACTCGCAGGCGCGCCAGTTCGAGGGCATCAACGAGGACTACCTCGAGCGGAACATGGCGCTGGCGCGCACGTCCGGCGCCTTCCACCCCCTGCTCATGCTCCTGACCGGGCTCGGCATGGTCGTCGTGCTGTGGGTGGGCGGCCGCGAGGTGATCGCGCGCCGCATCACGATCGGCAACTTCGTCGCGTTCGGCTTCTACCTGACGATGCTGACGTGGCCGATGATCGCGCTCGGCTGGGTGATCAACCTCTTCCAGCGCGGCGCGGCCTCGATGGGCCGCATCAACCGCGTGCTTCGTACGCGGCCGGAGGTCGTCGCGCCGCCGCCCGACCGCGCGCACGCGCCGGAGCGCGTCGCGGGCGCGATCGAGTTCCGTGACGTCTGGTTCCACTATCCCGACAGCGAGCGCGCCGTGCTGCGGGGGCTGAGCTTCCGCATCGAAGCGGGCGCGACCGTCGCGCTGGTGGGGCCCACCGGCTCCGGCAAGTCGACGATCGTCGCGCTCCTCGGCCGCCTCTACGACCCCACCTCCGGCGAAGTGCGCGTCGACGACGTGCCGCTGCCGGAGTGGGACCTCGTCCGCCTTCGCGCCGCCATCGGCGCGGCGCCGCAGGAGAGCTTCCTCTTCTCCGCCACGATCGCCGAGAACATCGCGCTCGGCACCACCTCCACCGATGTCACGTCGGACGCCGACGGCGCCGAACTCGAGGCCCGCATCACGCAGGCCGCCGGCGTCGCCCAGCTCGCCGAGACGATCGCCGGCTTCCCGCGCGGCTTCGAGACCCGCCTCGGCGAGCGCGGCATCAACCTCTCCGGCGGTCAGCGCCAGCGCGCCACGCTCGCGCGCGCCCTCGTCCGCGACCCGCGAATCCTCGTCCTCGACGACGCCCTGAGCGCCGTCGACACCCACACCGAGACCGCGATCCTGCACGGCCTGCGACGCGTGCTGCGCGGCCGCACGTCGCTCATCGTCAGCCATCGCGTCACCGCCGTCATGGAGGCGGACCGCATCCTCGTCCTCGACGACGGCCGCATCGTCGAGGAGGGCACCCACGCCGAGCTGATCGCGCGCGACGGCCTCTACGCCGCGCTGCTCCGCCGCCAGCTCCTCAGCGAGGGCCTCGACGAGGACGACGAGGTGCCTGGCTCCTCCCTCGCCGGCGCCGGAGCCGGCGGCTGAGCCGCCGACGCCACTCCGCGTGAAAACACCGATGACACCGACCGTGACGATCCTGCTCGTCGAGGACGAGCCGATGCTGCGCGACGCCTTCCGGCTCCTGCTCGAGGACGCCGGCTACGCCGTCCGCGAGGCGGGCACCGCGGCCGAGGCGCTCGAGGCGGTCGAGGGCGGCGCGCCGTCGCTCATCCTGCTCGACCTCGGCCTCCCGGACCGGCCCGGCCTCGACGTCGTGCGCATCCTGCGCCGCCGTGAGAGCACGCGCGCCACCCCGATCATCGCGCTGACCGGCCGCTCCGGCGCCGCCGAGGAGCAGCTCTGCCTCGAAGCCGGCTGCGACCACTTCTTCGCCAAGCCGCTCGAGCCGCGCCGCCTCCTCAGCGCGCTGCCGCGCTTCCTCCCCGCGTGACGCGCCAGCGCGGGCCGCGCGCCCCCGGCGGCCGCCCGCCCGCGGCCCCGCACGCCGCCGCCGGCGATGAGCCGACGACGACGAGCCGCCGCCTCGCTACAGCCTTTCGAGCAGGAACTTCGGCGTCAGCCGGATGAAATAGGAGGAGAGCGTCGCGAAGCTGCCGGTGGCGAGCAGGAGCCCCGCGATCACGAGCACGGCGCCGGACGCCTTCTCGAAGACCGGGATGAAGCGACGCATCCGCTTCGCGGCGTCGAGGAACGCGCCGGTCGCGAAGGCGGCCAGCAGGAACGGGATCGCGAGGCCGAGCGCGTAGCCGGCCAGGAGGAGCATGCCGCTGGCGAGCGTCGCGCGCGTCGACGCGTAGGTGAGCACGGCGCCCAGCACCGGCCCGATGCACGGCGTCCAGCCGGCGGCGAAGACGACGCCGATGCCGACCGCGCCGAGGTAGCCGGCGGGCCGGTTCGCGAGCTGGAAGCGGCGCTCGCGCAGCAGCGCGCCGAAGCGGAAGACGCCCAGCAGGTGCAGCCCGAGAAGCACGATGACGGCACCACCGATGCGTGCGATCCAGTCCTGGTAGCGCAGCATCACACGGCCGAGCAGCGTCGCGGACGCGCCGAGCAGCAGAAACACGAGCGAGAAGCCGGCGACGAAGAGCAGCGCGTGGATCATCGCGCTGCGTCGCCGCTCGCCCTCGCTCAGCTCGTCCAGCGACATGCCGGTGATGAAGCCGAGGTAGCTCGGCACGAGCGGCAGCACGCACGGCGACAGGAACGACAAGAGGCCGGCGAACACGGCGACCGAAAACGAGACCGAACCTTCCATGTCGGCTCCCGACGAGCGCGGATCGAAACGCCTGAGACGGGCGTTGTACCGCCTCTACTACCGCGCGAAGTACTTTCCGTTCGCCGCCGAGCGGCGCGAGCGGCACGAGGCGACGCAGCGCGGCTTCGTCGCGGTGCAGCTCGACGCCGTCGCGCACGAGGACCTGCAGCGCGCGCTGCGACGCGGCTACATGCCGAACCTGCAGCGGCTCATGGACCGCTCCGGCTACGACCTGCGCACCTACCCCGCCGGCCTGCCGAGCGCCACGCCCGCGGCGCAGGCCGCGATCTTCTACGGCACGAAGAACCGCATCCCCGCCTTCCGCTTCTACGAGAAGACGGAGCGCCGCGTCGTGATCGGCTCCCAGCCCGCCTCGGTGCAGTTCATCCGCGACCGGCTGCCGGACGAGGGCATCCTGAGCGGCGGCTCAAGCTACGTAAACCTCTTCGACGGCGGGGCGCAACGCGCCGTCTTCACGCTCGCCGCGCGCCCCCACGCGACCCTCTTCCAGAAGATGGGCGGCGGGCGGCTCCTGCTCCTGCTGATGATGCACCCGCTGCGCGTGCTGCGCATGGTGCTCGCCAGCCTGTGGGAGTACCTGCGCGAGGAACGCGACCGCGTGCTCAGCCAGATGCGCCGCCAGTCCACCTACTACTGGTGGTACCTGCCGCTCCTCCACATCGGAACCAACGTCGTGCTGCGCGAGCTGCAGACCCTCGCCGTCCTCCTCGACATCTATACCGGCGTGCCCGCCATCTACACCACCTACAACTCCTACGACGAGTTCGCGCACCACTTCGGCCCCTCCTCCAACACCGCGCTGAAGAGCCTCCGCGTGCTCGACCGCCGCATCGGCGAGATCCTCAAGATGATCCGCCGCCTGCCCGGCCGCCCCTACGACGTCGTCATCCTCAGCGACCACGGCCAGACCCCGGCCATCCCCTACCGCGTCCGCTACGGCGAGACCCTCGGCGACACGATCGTCGCCGCCTACGCCCACGGCGTCCAGGTCCTCGCCGGCACCGGCGACTACGGCCCCCCCGCCGAGGCGCTCGACTTCCTCATGCGCGAGCTGGAAGAGGTGTCCGCCACCTCCAGCCGCCCCGCCCGCCACCTCGGCCTGCGCTTCACCCGCTGGCTGCGCCGCGAGTACAACCCCTTCCCGCTCGTCGCCGAGACCGTCCGCCTCGCACCCCAGGACAGCCTCGTCGTCACCTACTCCTCCTCCCTCGCCCACGTCTACTGGACCGAGCCGACCGAACCGCTGCCCCTCGACGCCATCCGCGCCGACCCGCAGCGCCGCGCCCTCTACTACTTCCTCGTCGCCCACGGCGGCATCGGCCTCGTCGTGACCCGCGTCGTCGACGGCGCCCACGTCGAGGGGAAGAGCGGCCGCGCCCTCGTCTCGCCGGACGGCGAGTGGGAGGTGCTCGAAGGAGAGGATCCGCTCGTCGACTACGCCGACGACGTCGACGCCCGCCGTGCCCTCGTCGCCCTCGCTCGCATGCCCAACGCCGGCGACCTCGTCCTCTTCGGCGCCTACGACCCGGAACACGACGAGTGCGTCTGCTTCGACGACCAGGTCGGCGCCCACGGCGCGCTCGGCGGCCGCCAGTTCCGGCCGTTCCTGCTCACGCCCCTCGGCTGGGTGCCGGACGGCCACGAGATCCACGACCCGCTCGACCTGCACCCGCTCTTCGCGCGCTACCGGGGCGGGAGGTAGCGGAGGCGGGCGCGGAGGCGGAGGGCGCAAGGGCACGGGCGCGGAGGGCGCGGCGAGGGAGGGGGCGGAAGGGGCGCGGGGACTGCTTGTCACGGAGAACGGGCGGAGGGGCGGAGGGGCGGAGGACACGGAGGAGGCGCTTTCTTGGAGGCTCCTCGCTGTTCGGTGTCGGTCCCGGCGGCGCCGGGCGACGTCAAAGCGCTCACTCGCCGGACCCATCCCGGCGTGGGGCACACCGGACGGCTCCGAGAGCGGTCAACTCCACCCCGCGCCCGAAGCCGCACCCTCGCGGGGCAATCGAGACCGCAGCTCGGGCGGTCGGATCTGCCCCGGATCAGAAATGGCGGCCGGCGGGGCTGAGTTGACGGCGATCACGGACGGCGCGGAGCGGCCGTCGAGCGGGTTCGGGACGGGAGATCACGGCAGTCTGTGGGGTAGCTGGCTTCCACGGTCACTCCGTGCCTCCGGCGCCCGCCCTTCGTGACCCCGCCCGGCCGCCCGCCCCGCCCCCGCCCGCCCCGCCCCCCCCCCCGACGCTCCCGGCGGTCGAACCCGTGTGAGGCAGCGAGGAGCCTTTTCCTGGGGGGGGTGCACCGCGGCCATGCTTCGCGGGGGGAGTGCGACATCTCGGCGGGGCGACATCTCGGCGGGGCGACATCTCGGCGGGGCGGCTGCTCGGGGGGGGCGGCTGCTCGAGGGGAACGGCTGCTCGGCAGGGCGGCTGCTCCGGGGGGCCGCTGCCCGGAAGAAGGGGCCGGACGTTCTGATGCGCGGCTGCGAACGAACCGGCGGGCGCGCCCGGATTCCGGGCCAGGCACCGGCGGGCGCCGCGGCGCTACGTGTCCATCAGCCGCCGGGCCCAGCTGGATCGCGCCCGGACTCGGATTCAGCACTCGGTCGCATAGGTCTTCACCCGTCCGGCAGAGAAGCTACAGAACGTTCGGCACTTGACCCCCCACCCTCGACCAAGCGTCGCGCCCCCGGCCGCGCCGCGCAGCTCCCCGGCGACGCGTCCCCGACCGCGCCGCGCAGCTCCCCGGCGACGCGCCCCCGACCGCGCCGCGCAGCTCCCCGGCGTCGCGCCCCCAAACTTCTTTCTCCGTGTCCTCCGACCCTCCGCCGTTCTCCGTGACGAGAAGTCCCTCCGTTCTCTCCGCCCCCTCCCCTCCGCGCCCTCCACCTCCGCGCTCTCCGCCCCCTCCACCTCCGCGCCCTCCGCGCCCTCCTCACTCCCCGTTCGGCTCGAGGTACGTGTACCCGTCGAGCCCGTCGATGTAGTCCGCGATGAACGCGTTGGCGTCGTTGCGGCTCAGGCCCGGCGCCTTCTGCACCTTGCGGCGGAAGGTCGCGACGAGGTCACGCGCGTTGAACTGGACGTAGTGCAGGACCTCCGTCACGGTGTCGCCGTGGACGAGGTCGCCCAGCTCGTAGCCGCCGTCGGTGAGGCGCACGTGGACCGCGTTGGTGTCGCCGAACAGGTTGTGCAGGTCGCCCAGGATCTCCTGGTAGGCGCCGGTCAGGAAGATGCCGAGGATGTAGGGCTCGCCGCGCCGGAACGTGTGCAGCTCGAGGCTCGGCTTGGCGCGGCGCCAGCCGACGAAGCGGTCGATCTTGCCGTCCGAGTCGCACGTCACGTCCTGCAGCGTGCCGCGCCGCGCCGGCTCCTCGTCCAGCCGATGGATCGGCATGATCGGGAAGAGCTGGTCGATCGCCCACGAGTCCGGCAGCGACTGGAAGAGAGAGAAGTTGCAGAAGTAGCGCTCGATCAGCGTCGCCTCCAGCTCCGGCAGCAGGTCCTCGTACTCTTCCGGGTCCTGCGCCGCGAGCGGCTCGAGCCGGTTCATGATCGAGAGGTAGAGCCCTTCCGCCGCCGCGCGCTCGCGCAGGCTCAGCACGCCGCTGATGAAGTGGGTCCGGATCTGCTCCTTCAGGAAGGTCGCGTCGTGGTAGACCTCGCGCAGGCTGCGCGCGTCGATCTCGCGCTGCGCCGCGGCCAGCTCGAGCACCAGCGGGTGGGCGTCCTCCGGCACGTCGTCGGCCGCCTCCACCACCTGCGTCTCGAGGTCGATCACGTTCACCAGCAGCAGCGCGTGGTGCGCCGTCAGCGCGCGGCCGGACTCCGAGATCACGTGCGGCATCGGCAGTTCGTTCTCGCGGCACGCCTCCGCCAGCGTGTAGATGACGTCGTTGGCGTATTCCTGGATCGAGTAGTTCACGCTCGCGCTGGCCGTCGAGCGCGTCCCTTCGTAGTCGACGCCCAGGCCGCCGCCCACGTCGACGTAGCTCAGCTCGACGCCCAGCGCGCGCAGCTCCACGTAGTAGCGCGCCACCTCCGCCATCGCGAGCTTGATGTTGCGGATGTCCGGGATCTGCGAGCCGAGGTGGAAGTGCACCATCCGCAGCGTGTCCAGCCGCCCCACCCGCTCGAGCCGTTCCACCACCTCCACGAGCTGCGGCGCGTTCAGACCGAACTTGCTCTTCTCCCCCGCCGACTCGGACCACCGCCCCGCCCCCGCCGTCGACAGCTTGATGCGCACCCCCGCCGTCGGCGTGACCCCCATCTCGTCCGCCACCCGCAGCAGGCTCTCCACCTCGCTCAGCTTCTCCAGCACGATCAGCACCGTGTGGCCGAGCCGCTGCCCCATCAGCGCCAGACGCATGTACTTCTCGTCCTTGTAGCCGTTGCACACGATCAGGTGGTCCGTCCCCTCCGTCAGCGCCAGCACCGCCTGCAGCTCCGGCTTGCTGCCCACTTCCAGACCCACGCCGTAGCGCTCGCCGAACGCGACGATCTCCTCCAGCACGTGCCGCTGCTGGTTCACCTTGATCGGATAGACGCTCGTGTAGGCGCCCTCGTAGCCGAACTCCGTGATCGCCGTGCGGAACCGCTCCGTCAGCGTCTCGATCCGCGTGCGCAGGATGTCGGAGAAGCGCAGCAGCAGCGGCAGCCCCACCCCCTGCGCCTTCAGGTCCATCGCCATCTCGAAGAGGTCGATGCCGCACGCCGCCTCGCGCGTCGGGTGCACCGTGACGTGACCCTTCGCGTTGATCCCGAAATAGCCGATCCCCCAGCCGTCCACGTTGTACAGCTCGCGCGAGTCCTCCGTCGTCCACGCCATCGCCTTACCCGCGCCCCGCCGCCAGCAAGCGGTAGCCGATCAGCTTGTAGACCAGCTTCGCCACGAGGAAGTTCGACGCGTGCAGGCCCGGAATCGGCGCCAGCTCGACGACGTCCGCCGCCACCACTCGCCGCGACGCGAACACCTGCCGCAGCAGCTTCATCACCGGATACCACTGCAGCCCGCCCGGCTCCGGCGTGCCGGTCGCCGGGACCAGCGCGGGATCGAAGCCGTCGACGTCGAAGCTGATGTAGACGTCGTCGCCCAGACTCGACACCACCTCCCCGATCCACGCCTCGCCCGCGTGGATGTCGTCCGCCAGGAAGAGACGGATGTTGGACGCGCTCCGCGCCAGCTCCCGCTCCTCGCGCGTCAGCGAACGGATCCCCACCGCCACCAGGTCCACCCGCCCCATCACGCGGTGCATCACCGACGCGTGCGAGTACGGCGTGCCCTCGTATTCCGGCCGCAGGTCCGTGTGCGCGTCCACCTGCAGCACGCTCAGACGCCGCCCCTCCGCCGCCAGCCGCTCCGCCCACGCCTCGATCAGCGGCCCGCTGATCGCGTGCTCCCCCCCCAGCGCCACCACGAACCGCTCCCCCCCCTCCGCCAGCACCGCGTCGTACGCCCCGCGCAGCTGTGCCATCGCCGCCGCCGCGTCGCCCCGCGACAGCTCCAGCGCCGGCAGCGTCGCGATCCCGGCCCCGTACGGCTCCGCGTCCAGCTCCTGGTCGTACAGCTCGATGTAACGCGACGCGTCCAGGATCGCCGCCGGGCCGCCCCGCGTCCCGCCGCCGTAGCTCGTCGTCGACTCGTACGGCACCGGCAGCACCACCGCCGCCGCCGTCGCGAACGCCGACGCCGCCTCGTCCAGCCCCAGGAACGTGTGCGGCAGCTCCCACGCCTGGGAGCGGAGCCGTTCCGGTAGCGTCATCCGACCTCCGCCGTCCGAGTCACCTGCCTCCACGGATGCAATTAGGGGCCCCCTCCCGGAAGCCCCTTCGTCCCGTCCATTCGGCACGTCCCGCCCCGAAGGATCGGGATTATACCGTCTCGATCGGACAGGTCAACCCTTCCCACTCCAGACGCCGCCCCGCCGCCCGGCACCGCGCGCACAACCCGTAGATCTGCAACCGGTACCGCGACGGCTGGAACCCGTGCCGCCGTGCCACCTCCTCCTGCAGCCGCACCAGCGCCTCGTCCTCGATCTCCGTCACCGCGCCGCACTCCGTGCACACCAGGTGCTCGTGCACCGGCTGCTGACCGAACAGGTGCTCGTACCGCTTGAACCCCTCGCCGAAATCGTGCTCCGCCACCAGACCGCTCTTCACCAGCATCTCCAGCGTCCGGTAGATCGTCGCCTTCCCCGTCCGCTCCCCGCGCCGACGCAGCTGCTCCTCGATCTCCTCCACCGAAAGATGCCCCTCCGAGGCGAACACCACCTCCGCGATCGTCTCCCGCTGCTGCGTCACCGGCAGCCCCTGCTCCCGGAGATAGCGTCGAAACAGGTGGACGAACGACATCGTGCCTCCCCTGGCATCCGTTTCCAACAACAATTATCGATAGCGACTCCCGCCCGACCGCGCAACCGCCGGCGGAGACGAGCGCAACGACTCCAGCAGCGCCGCCCAGCGGATCGGGTCGCCGCCGAGCCGCTCGTGGCGAGGCGGATGGGCGGGGAGCGAGTCGTCCATGCGACGCAGCACGCCGTCGATCACGCGCGAGATGCGCTCGGGCGCCGCGGCGCCGTGCTCGCCCGTGGCGAGCTCGACCTCGAGGCGCCCCTTGCGGTCCCGGGAAGCGGAGTAGGACGCGGTGAGGATGCGTAGCAGCGGTCCGTCCTCGTCGACGGCGAGGACGACGACGCTCGTCTCGACGCCGCCGGCGCGGCGGGGCGGGAAGATCCACACCTCCTGGATCGCGGCCACCGGGATCCGGTCGACGAAGCGTTCGAGGGCGCTCACGACGGGCGGCGTCTCGACGGGCGGCGTGAAGTCGGGGGCGTCGGCGGCGGAGGCGTCGTCGGTCACGACGGGCGGCGTCTCGACCGGCGGCGTGAAGTCGGAGGCGTCGTCGGTCGGGGCGCTCACGGGGGCGTCGTCGGTCGGGGTCCTCACGCGGGCCGCTCCGCGTCGTCCTGGTCGGCGGGGCGCTCGGCTCCGCCTCCGCCGATCGCAGCGCGACCTGCATCGCCGCGGCGCTCGAGCAGCGCGCGCACGGCGTCGCGGGTGGCCTCGAGGACGCGGTCGCGCGCCCCCGGCAGCGCCTCGCCGACGAGCGCGCCGGCGGCCTTGATGTGGCCGCCGCCGCCGAAGCTGCGTGCGAGGGCGTTGACGTCGAGATCTCCGTTCGAGCGGAAGGAGACCTTGGTGGCGCCGTCGGCGGTCTGACGGAAGAGCAGCGCGACCTCGGTGTTCTCGATGGAGCGCGCGTGCTCGATGATGCCGTCGAAGTCGTCGGCGGTGGCGCCGGTGCGCTGGACGGCGTCGGCGGGTATGGTGATCCAGGTGATCGGGAGTTCGGGGTCCTTCTCGAGGCCCTCGAGCGCGTCGCGCAGCAGGCGCACGCGGTGCAGCGGCACGGTGCCGTAGATCATCCTGTACATCCGCTCCGGGTCGACGCCGCGCCGCAGCAGGTCGCCGACAATGGCGTGCGTGCGGGGCCGCGTGTTGGCGAAGCGGAAGGAGCCGGTGTCGGTGACGATGGCGGTGTAGATCGCTTCCAGCGCGGTGAGCGGCCACGCCTGCTCGCCGCCGCCCTCTTCCTCGGCGAGGCGGAAGAGATCGTAGATCAGCTCGCCCGTGGCGGAGGCGTCGGGGTCCCACACGCCGACCGCCTCGATCGGGTCCGGCGAGGGCTGGTGGTGGTCGATCACGACGGCGGGCAGCCGCTTGAGGGTCGGTGCGACGCGCCCGATGCGGCGCGGCTCGCCGGTGTCGAGGACGGCCAGCAGGTCGGCCTCGTCGAGCGCGCGGCGGCCGGCGGTGGTGGCGGCGTCCGCGATCTCGACGCGCGGGTCGGCGAGGAAGCGGAAGGCGGCGGGGTACGGCGTGGGATTGACGATCGCGACGCGGCGGCCGACGCTCGCGAGCCAGAGGCCGAGCGCGATCTCGGAGCCGGCGCCGTCGCCATCCGCGTTGACGTGGGTGGTGAGCGCGATGCGCTGCGCGGCCAGCAGCCGCCGGCGCACCGCGGCGAGAGCGTCGCGCCGGTGCGCGGGCACGGCCAGCGAGACGGCGCGCTCGCCGTCGGCCGCGGTCGGCTCGCGGCGCCCGTCCGCGGCGGCGCCGGCCGTGGCCTCGCGGCCTGCCGTGTCGCCGCTCACGGCAGCGTCTTGCGGATCTTGGCCCACGTGGACGCCAGGTGAACGAGACGCGACGAGGTCGTGCCGGCGATCGAGCCCTCCGCGAGCGCGCGCAGGAAGTCGCGCGGCTCGTCGTCGAATTCCGGCACCTCGACCGCGCCGCGGCCCAGCTCGCGCAGCGTGTGCGCGTCGGAGCCGGCGCCGAGCGGCAGCCCGCGCGCGCGCGCCCACTCGACCGCACGCCGGTTCAGCGACGGGTCGTGCAGCCGCGCGTTGAAGCCCTCGACGGCGTCGACCAGGTCCTCGATTTCGCCCAGGATGCGGCCGCCGCCCCCCTTCCCGCCCGCGAACGGATGCGGCACGTAGACGACGCCGCCCTGCTCGTGAATCCGCTGGCACGTCTCGCGCGCCGGCGTGCCGCGCGGGATCTTCTCCTCGATGTAGAGTCCGATCACATCCACCCGTTCAGCCGTCTTCACTTCCTCGCCGACGATCACACGGTGGGGGAAGCGCGCCTTCAGCGCCAGCGCCGCCGCGATCTCGTCGTGGTCCGTGATGCAGACGCGGTCCAGGCCGAGCGCGTCCGCCGCCGCGATCAGCGCCTCCGGATCGTTCAGCGAATCGAAGGAGCGCGACGTGTGCGTGTGCATGTCTATGCGGAGGCGCCGGCCCGCCGCTCCAGATCCCGCCATACCCGTTCCGCCTCCCGCTCCAGCGAGGTCAGATCCCCGTCGTTGTCGATGACGACGTCCGCGCGCGCGCGCTTCGCCGCCGCCGGCGCCTGCGCCGCGATCATGCGGCGCGCCTCCGCCTCCGCGATGCCGCGATCCGCCACCAGTCGCCGCAGCCGCTCCGGCTCCGGCGCGTCCACCAGCACCACCACGTCCATCGCGGCGTCGAGACCGGTCTCGTAGAGCAGCGGGATCTCGTGTACGACGACGCGCGCGCCCGCCGCCTCGAGCGCCACCTCCGCCTCCCGCCGCAGCCGCTCGATCTCCGGGTGCAGGATCGACTCCAGCCGGCGCCGCGCCGCGTCGTCCGCGAAGACGCGCGCCCGCAGCGCGGCCCGGTCCAACGCACCGTCCGGCCCGACTACCTCGCCGCCGAACGCCGCGACGACGCGCCGCAGACTCGGCTCTCCGGGACGCACCGCGTCGCGCGCCAGCGCGTCCGCCGACACCACCGGCGCGCCCAGCCGCTCCCATACGCGCGCCACGCTCGACTTGCCCCCCGCAATGTTGCCCGTCAGCCCCACGCGCAGCATCACGACGCGTCCCGCGGGCGCAGCAGCCACAGCATCACCCGGCGCCGCAGCCGCAGCAGCGACGCGGTGCCGAGCACGAGCGCGACGAGCGCGAGCGCCGTCGCCGTGCCGAACCAGTGCACCACCTGCTGCCAGCTCTCCGCCGCGAGGTATCCCGCGGCGATCGACGCGGCGGACCAGCCCACGATGCCCACGAGGTCGCAGCACAGGAAACGCCCGTACGGGAGCCGGCTCATCCCCGCGAACCACGGCATCAGCGTGCGCACGAAGGAGACGAAGCGCGCGAGCGTGACGGCGATCGTCGAGTGGCGCTGGAAGAGCAGCGCCGACCGCTGCGCGTAGCGGCCCCACACCCGCCCCAGCCACCCGTCCGGCCGCGCGGCGACACGGCCCCCCCCAATGCGCCCCAGCAGGTAGCCCGCCTGATCCCCCGTGAAGGCGCCGAACACCGTCGCCATCGCGACGTCGCTCAGCTCGAGCACCCCGCGCTGCGCCAGCACCGCCCCCAGCAGCACCATCGCCTCCGCCGGCACGATCAGCCCCAGAAAGGCGGCCGTCTCCAGCGCGGTCGCGGCGAAGATCAGCCAGGGACCGTACGTGACCAGCAGGACGACGAGAGCGTGGAGGAGTCCGTCCATACGTCCGGAAGCACGGGATCGGGAAGCACGGGATCGGGCCGGAGGTACCGGCCCCGTAGACTAGCGGCGCGGCGCGGCCGACACCACATCGTCGCCGGTGCCGCGCTCACCATCCGCTCCGGCCGAGCCGACGCGGATCGAGTCCTGCCGCAGGAGCAGGAAGTACGGCGCGCCCCACGGGTCCTTCCCTTCCCGCGTCGAGCTCGCGTCCTCCACCACGTACCGCGTGAACTCCCGCGGCGAGGGTAGCGGCTCGCCCAGCCCGACACGGCGCCGCAGCGTCGCCAGGATGTACTCCTCCTCGTTGCGCGCCGACCAGCGGAACAGCGGCTCCATCGCCCCGTCCACCGCCGGCCCGAAATACCCGTGCGCCCGCACCAGCGCCGGCACCAGCAGCGGCACCGCCCGCGTACGGAGCGCCGGCACCCCCGCGATCAGCGCCGCGATCACCACGAGCGCAACGAGCAGGCGAAGCAGGACGCGGATCATCCGCCGATCCTCCCGTCGATCATTCGCCGGCCCTCATGAGCCGCGCCGCATGCGCTCCGCCCAGCGCACGTAGCGCACCACCTGCTCCGACTGCGGCGCCGCCCCCTCGTCGCCGTACGCCGTGTGCAGCCGCCAATCGAGGTACTCCCGCGGCGGCAGCGGCAGGAACGGCGGCCGCGCATACCACCGGCGGCGGCGCAGCCGCCACGCCGTGCGGAGCCCCGCCACGTACAGGCGGGGCCGCAGCACGAGCCGGCCGGCGAGGCTCCAGAAGTTCGGTCCGCGCGACAAGGGGCTGATCGGTTTTCGGTGAAAGTTCGGGTGGGTGCAAAGATAGGGTGTGGGTGGAGGAGTGTAAACGGGTGGGTTCGGGGGATGGATTGGAGTGGAGCGGTCTGCGGTCTGGGGAGGGGGTCTGCGGGGGGTCTGGGGTACAGGGGTCTGGGGGGGTCTGGGGTACGGGGGTCTGCGGGGGGTCCGGGGTACGGGGGTCTGGGGGCGGTCGAGGCGTGGCGGGCGGCGCCCTCCGCCGGATCGTGGCGCTCGCCGTTCGGTGCGCGCCGGTGCGCACGACGGTTCCGCGTGAGGGGACGCTCCGTTCCTTCTGCGGGCCGGAATGCTGATCGACTCGCACGAGCCATGAATCGGCGGTTCGGTGACGCGAGACGTGAGCGGCGTGAACCACCTGCCGGTATTTCGCGCTGGCGCGAAAAGGCTTGTTTCGTCGTTTCGACCGTGTTACTTCGCGAACCACACCTCGGCCCGGCCGTTGTCATCCATCCCGACGCGGCCGGGAGAGCGGCGCGGACGGCCTCTGCTCCGCGCCCGTCAACAGCTCAATCCCAGGGAGGACGCATGCTGAAGCGAGGCTTCTCGTTGTTGGGCATCGTGGCGCTCGCCGCGCTCATGCCCGCCACCCTCGCGGCGCAGACCCGCCGCATCACCGGCCAGGTGGTGCGTTCCGGGACCAGCGAGCCCGTGTCCGGCGTGGAGATCGCGGTGGTCGGACGGACCGCGGCGACATCCGCGCTGACGGACGCCAACGGCCGGTTCGCGGTGAACGCCCCGGCCGGAGAGGTGACGATCGCCGCCCGTGCGCTCGGCTACGTGGACGGCCAGGTGGTCGTCGCGGCCGACCAGTCGACGGTCACCATCTCGCTGCGCTTCAGTCCGTTCGACCTCGACAAGCTCGTCGTGACGGGACAGGCGACGACGGTGTCGCGGCGGGACGCGACGACGGCGATCTCGTACGTGTCCGGTGACGAGGTGAGCGGAGTGCCGGCTGCGTCGATGGTGGACGCGCTGAACGGCAGGATCACGGGCGCCAACATCCAGAGCAACTCGGGTGCTCCCGGGGGCGGGCTGCAGATCCAGATCCGCGGCAACAGCACGATCCTCGGCGGCTTCGACCCGCTCTTCGTGGTCGACGGCGTCATCTACTCGAACGCGTCGATCCCGGGCGGGCGCGGCCTGGCGAACGCGGAAGCCTCGCCGACGACGGAGGCCGATCCGATCAGCCGCATCGCGGACCTCAATCCGGCCGACATCGAGAGCATCGAGGTGCTGAAGGGCGCGGCGGCGTCGTCGATCTACGGGTCGAAGGCGGGCAACGGCGTCGTCGTCATCACGACCAAGCGCGGCGAGGCGGGCTCGCCGCACTTCACCGTGACGCAGCGCGTCGGCGTCTCCTCGCCGCTCAAGCTGATGGACAGCCGCCGGTGGACGGAGGAGGACGCCGTGGACGTCTACGGCGCCGGCGCTGCCGCCTTCTTCCAGGGCAGCGGCTCGTCGTTCCACGACCTGGCCAGCATGGTGTACGACAACCGGAAACCTTCCTACGAGACGCTCGCCAGCCTCAGTGGCGGCAGCGAGAACACGCGCTACTTCATCTCCGGCGACTGGAAGAACGACGAAGGGATCGAACGCAACACGAGCGCGGGCCAGCAGTCGATCCGCGTCAACGTGGACCACGACTTCGACCCGCGCCTGCACCTGCACGTCTCGACCGCTTACAACCGCGCGCTCAACGACCGCGGGTGGGACAACAACTGCAACAACTTCGGCTGCATGGGCTACGCGCTCTCCTACATCCCGAGCTTCTTCGACATCACGAAGAGCGCGGACGGCACCTACCCGGAGCCGCTGATCGCGAACATCAACTCGAACCCGCTGCAGCTCGCCGCGCTCGGCGTGAACCACGAGGAGACGAACCGCTTCACGGGTGGGCTGCGTCTCGACTGGAACGTCTTCGAGGACGAGCGCCAGAGCTTCCGCGTCACCGTCGGCGGCGGCCTCGACACGTTCGACCAGAACAACCAGGTGTGGGCGCCGAACGAGCTCTTCTTCGAGCAGGTCGCCGCGCTTCCCGGCGCCGCGGTCGACGGCGACGCGCGCAGCCTCAGCGACGACTGGAACATCAACGGGGTCCACAGCTGGCGGCCCGGCGGCTTCTCGGCGACCACCTCCTTCGGCATCCAGTACGAGGACCTCAAGCTGCACTCGGCCCAGATCCTCACGCGCAACCTGCTGCCGGGTCAGCGCAACGTGAATCAGGGCACCAACATCACACCATCGGAGTCGCTGACGCGCACACGCACGATCGCCCTCTACGGTCAGGAAGAGGTGAACCTCTTCGAGGACCGCCTCAAGCTGCAGGGCGGCCTGCGCGCCGAGCGCGGCAGCGTGAACGGCGACATCGCCCGCTACTTCATCTACCCGAAGGCCTCGGGCGCGTACCGTTTCAAGGACCTGCTCGGCGCCGGCAGCGAGATCAAGCTGCGGGCGTCCTACGGCGAGAGCGGCAACCAGCCGCTGTTCGGGCAGAAGTTCACCAACCTGAACACGCCCCAGCTCGGCGGACAGCAGGGCATCACCGTCTCCACCGCCTCGGGTTTCTCGAACATCGAGCCGGAGCGGCTCAAGGAGATCGAGGTCGGGATGGACGGCTCGGCGCTCAACGACCGCCTCACCTGGGAGCTGACCGGCTTCCGTCGCAACAGCACGAACCTGCTGCTGCAACGCGTGCCGGCGCCCTCCACGGGGTTCGCGACGCAGCTCTTCAACGGCGGCGAAATCCGCAACTCCGGCGTCGAGGCGATGCTCGGCCTCACGCCGCTGCTCACGTCGAGGGGGAGCTGGATCTCCCGCATCTCCTTCACCCGCTACACGAACGAGGTCGTCGACCTCGCCGGGTTGCCGCCCTTCTTCCCGCCCCAGTCCGGCTTCGGCAACCTCGGCCGCACCTACATTCAAGAGGGCCGGCCGGTCACACAGATCATCGGCTTCGACTTTGCCGCCGACGGAACGCGGGCGGACACGCTCAGCCAGCTCGGCAACTCGGCGCCGGACTTCCGCATCGGGTTCGTCAACGATTTCCGGTACCGCTCGCTGAACCTGAACGTCGTCGTCGACTGGCAGCACGGCGGCGACGTCATCAACCTGACCCGGTTCCTGCAGGACGACGGCCAGACCTCCCCCGACTGGGGGCAGCCCTCGTGGGAGAAGCGCTACGCGGGATACCTGCACGGCGTGATCCAGCCCTACATCGAGGACGCCAGCTTCGTGAAGGTCCGCGAAGTCGCGCTGAACGTCGACGTGCCACCGGACCTGATCGACGCCATCCACCTCGGCGCGCGCAGCCTCAAGGTCGGCGTCGCCGGCCGCAACCTCTTCATGTGGACGGGTTACAGCGGCCTCGATCCCGAAGTCGCGAACTTCGGCAGCGCGTCCGTGCGCAACAACCTCGACATCAGCCCGTATCCGCCGTCGCGCACCCTCTTCTTCAACGTCACCGTGGGGTTCTGACATGACCACGACGATAAGGACCGCCAGCACCGCGCGCAGATGGGCGACGCGCCTCGGCGTCACGCTCGCCAGCGCCCTCGCCCTCGCCGCCTGCAACCTCGACATCGTCAACACCAACGCGCCGACCGTCGAGGAGCTCACCGGCTCGCCCACGCGCGACGTCCTCGCGCGCGCCGCCAACGGGATCTTCTCCCAGACCTACAACGACCTCGCCAACGAGATCCAGTTCTACGCCCTCTACGGCCGTGAGGGCTACAACCTCCTGGGCAACGATCCGCGCGAGACCGGCGAGCAGATCCGCGGACCCCAGGACCCCACGGGCCGCAACTCCGGCATCTGGATCGGGCAGTACGCCGCGATCCGCACCATCGACGCCTACCTCGCGGCGCTGCCCAAGGCGACCGGGCTCAACGACGCCGAGCGGCGCGCCGCCAGCGGCTTCGCCAACACCATGAAGGCGTGGCACCTCTACCGCCTGGCGATCCGCACCGGCGCGCTCGGCATACCGATCGACGTGGACCGGCCGATCGACGCCGACCCCGCCCCCTTCGTCTCCTTCCCCGACGCGCTGAAAGCCGCCTCAGACCTCATGGACCAGGCCTACGGCGACCTGCAGGCCGGCGGCTCCAGCTTCCCCTTCACCGTGCCGCCCGGCTACGACGGCTTCGACGCACCGGCCTCCTTCGCGCGCTTCAATCGTGCGCTGGCGACGAAGATCCTCGTCCACCGCGCCACGTTCGTGGACTGCACCGCCTGCTGGACGGACGCGAGCACCACGCTTGCCGCATCCTTCGTCACCGACGCGGACCTGCCCGCTTCCCTCGCCACCGGCGTCTACTACGCCTATTCGACGGCGTCCGGCGAGCCGAACAATCCGATCTCGGAGCCGACCTCCAGCAACCATCTCTGGGTCCACCCCTCCATCGTGAGCGGGGCCCAGCTACGCGCGAACGGAGAGCCGGACCTGCGCCTCACCGAGAAGGTGCTGGACGTGGGGCGGACCCGTGAGCTCAACGACCTGTCCAGCTCCTACAAGCCGATCCTATTCAACAACCCGAACGATCCCGCGCAGGCCGACCTCGGCGCACCGATCCCCTGGATCACCAACGAAGAGCTGCTTCTCCTGCGCGCGGAGATCCGCTGGAACACCGGCGATAAAACAGGCGCGATCGAGGACATCGACCGGATCCGCGAGTTCGCCGGCGGTCTCCCGGCGACGTCGCTCACCGCCGCCAGCCCCGACGGCGACTTCGTCACCGAGCTGCTCTACAACCGGCTCTATTCGCTGCTCTGGAGCCAGGGCACGCGCTGGCTCGACGCACGTCGCTACGACCGCCTCGACCAGCTCCCGATCGACCGCGTCGGAGACAGCGTGTTCGAGAACATGATCATCCCGGCGAACGAATGCGCGGCGCGCCGGCTGCCGTCGCCGTGCACCCCGCTCAGCGGGTGAGGCGAGACGAGGTGAAGTGAGGCGGCCGCCAGGGCATCGAGGCCGCCGCTCATGATGGGAACGCCCCGCCGGCGAGCGCGCCGGTGGGGCGTTCCTGTCTGGCCGGTTCGGGGGGCCGCCCCGCGGGTCGGGGATCCTGGGTGTGCCGCGCGGGTCGGGAACCCTGGGTCCGCCGCGCGGGTCGGGGACCCTGGGTCCGCCGCGCGGCGTCCCGGCGGCGGGCTCGTCGCGACGCAGAACGGGCTCACGGCGGGCAGCGGCGGGACGACAGTCCCGGATTTGCCGGAGACAACCTTACCAGAGGTGAGGCCGCCCCGGCCCTTGTGGAGCCTTTGCTGCGTTGTGCGACGTCAATGCGCCCTTCTTCGCGGCGTCCCGCCCTGGAGCGGGAGCGTTTGCCCCGCTATGCGGGGGCAATCCTCCCCCGACCCCCGCCGGGCGCAACGTGTGGTAGCCTTCGCCTCGCCCGCCTCGCCCGCCTCGCCCGCCTCGCCCGCCTCGCCCGCCGGCCTTCCCGGCCTCGCCCGCCCGCCCGCCTCGCCCAGCCGGTCGCCGCTTGCTCCCCTGGCCCGCCGCCGCCCGCCTCGGCGCCCGCCCACTCTACTCGTAGCGCAGCGCCTGCATCGGGTGCACCCTCGAGGCACGCAGCGCGGGCGCGAGTGCGCCGGCGAAGACGACGACGCCGAGAAGCGCCGCCGCGGCGAGGAACACGCCGGGGTCGCGCGCGTGCATGTGGTAGAGGAGCGACTCGGCGTAGCGGCCGATCACGAGCGCGGCGCCGACGCCGATCGCCGCGCCCACGAGCGCCATCCCCAGCACCTGCCGCAGCACGAGCCGGCGCAGGCGCCGGGCGTCGGCGCCGAGCGCCATGCGGACGCCGAACTCGCGCATGCGCTGCGCCACGGTATAGGCGAGCACGCCGTAGAGTCCGATGGCGGCGAGGAGCGTGGCGAGCGCCGCGAAGGCAGCGCCCAGCGTGGTGATCAGCCGGTCCAGCACGATGTTCTCGTCCACCTGCTGCGGCATCGTCTTGAGCGCTTCCACCGGCAGGTTCGGATCCGCCGCCGCGACCGCGGCGCGGATCGCGCGCGCGACCTGCGCCGTCGGCAACGACGAGCGCACGTAGAAGGTGAGCGCGCCGAGCGTGGAGTCCTGGGCGTACGGCGTGAAGTACTGCGCCGGCACGGGATCCTTCACCTCGGAGTATTTCGCGTCCCGCACGACGCCCACGATCCGGATGCCGAGCGTGTCCGTCGCGCCTCGCGCCATGAACGCGCCGACGGCGCCGCCGCCGAGGCCGAACTTGCGGACGAACGCCTCGTTGACCACGGCGACGGGGGGCGCACCCGCGACGTCGCCCCGGGTGAACTCGCGGCCGCCGAGGAGCGGCTCGCCGAGCGTGCGAAAGTAGTCGGCGCCCACCTCGTTGAGGGACGCGTTCGCGTCGACGTCCGGGCCGCCCACGAAGCCCTGCACGGAGACGTTGTTCGTCGTGTTGTCGCTGGCCAGGAGAGGCACCGCCGACGCCGCGACGGCGCGCACCCCCGGCGCCGCGCGCAGATCCCGTTCGATCCGCTGGAAGAGCGCGCGGCTGCGGCCGGCGTCGTATCCGTTCCGTTCGGGCGACACGCCGAACGTCACGACGTCCTCGACGCGCACGCCGAGGTCGACGCGGCTGACGTTCACGAGGCTGCGGATGAACAGGCCGGCGGAGATGAGCAGCGCCATCGAGAGACCGATCTGCGCGGTCACGAGGATGGTGCGGAAACGCGCCGCGGCGCGGCCGCCGCCCACCTGCCCGGTCGCGTCGCGGATCACGCGGATGAGGTCTGGCCGCGTCGCGTGCAGCGCCGGGAAGAGGCCGAAGAGGAAGCCGGTCGCGAGCGCCACGACCGCGGCCAGGACGATCGCCGCGGGCTGCAGCCCGAGGTGCAGCGCCTCGACGGTGTCGCGCGGGAGGATCGCGGCGATCCCGGAAAGCGTCCACGACGCGACGAGCAGGCTCGCCACCCCGCCCAGCGCGGCGAGAAGCAGCGACTCCGTCAGAAGCTGCCGCATGATGCGCCCCCGATTTGCGCCGAGCGACAGCCGCACCGCCATCTCCACTCCGCGCGTCGTACCGCGAGCCAGCAGCAGATTCGCGATGTTGGCGCACGCGATCAGGAGCACGAACGCGGTGATCGCGAGGAGCAGCAGCATCGGCGTCCTCACCTCGCCGCGCATGCGGCTCTGCCCCTGCCCGCCCGGCTCGACGCTCAACTGCATCGACCGGAACCGCGTCATCGTCTGCTCGCTCATGCCCCGCAGCTCCGGCGCCTCCACCTCCCGGATCGCGCGCCCGTAGATCGTGTTCAGCGCCGCCCGCGCCTGCGCCAGGCGCACCCCAGGCTTCAGCCGCCCGAACAGATAGATCCAGTAGTTGCGACGGCTCTCGAAACTGCCGAACTGCGGGCTCACCTGCGCCATCATCGTGATCGGCACGAAGACGTCCGCGCTCGTGCCGAGCGTCGTGCCGTGGAAGCCGCGCGGGGCCACGCCCACGATCGTGAACGGCTGTCCGTTGACGATCAGCGTCCGCTGCAGCACCTCCGGATCCGCGCCCAGCCGCGTCCGCCAGTACGAGTCGCTCAGCACCGCCACCGGATGCGCGCCGAACGCGTCGTCGTCCGCCGGTCCCAGCAGCCGGCCGAGCCCCGGCCTCAGCCCCAGCACCGGGAAGTACGAGCCCGACACCGCCACCGCCCTGCCGCTCGCGGTGTTCCCCTGCACGGCGAGGTTCGCGCCGAAGCTGCGGTACGCGGCGAGACCGCTCAGCACCTTCTGCTCGCGCTGCAGGTCGCGGTACATGGCGTAGCTGAACACCTCGTCCGAGCCGCCCGCGTCGTCGGCCGAAAGGCGGCCCATCTTCGGGCCCGGATCCCCCAGGTTCACCAGCCGGCCCGGGTCCGCGACGGGCAGCGGCGCCCGCACGAGCTGGTCGAAGAGCGAGTAGATCCCAGCGTTCGCCCCGATGCCGAGCGCCAGCGAGAGCACCGCGACCGCCGTCACCAGCGGCGTGCGCAGGAGCGTACGGAACGCGTATCGCAGATCGTGCATCATCGTCGTGGATCGTCGAAGGGGTTCGTGGTCGGCGCCTTCAGCGTCGTTTCAACCGCGTCGGGGCAGGAAAGATCCATCGCGCTTCGGCGGGACCGCCCCGTCCGGACGGCGCTCGCGGACGAACGTGCGCGGCGGAGCGAAGGGCATGCGCGGCGGAGCGAAGGGCGTGCGCGGCGCGCGTCCGCCAGGTGGCCCCTGTGCCTCGGCGGGCCCACCCCGCGCGGGCGCTGCTCGCGGGTGCGAGCGTCCGCGAAGGATCCAACGCCCGCGTCGCGGGTAATATCGTCTTCCTGCCCCACTCTCGAATGCCCCCGCGTGGTTCGATCCTCTGGCGCAACGGAGACGTCATGGCCAAGGTGAAGATCTTCAAGAAGGATGGAACGCCGACGCCCTACTTCTGGGTCAATCGCGACGACGCCGATCGCACCAGCGCGACGGTGTACAAGCAGACCCCGGACGGCGTCAAGCGGATGAAGGGCGTCCGGTTCAACGCCACCACCAATCGGATGCTGAAGGACTGACCCACCCCCCGCCCCGGTTGCCGTTCGGCATGCGTGCCTCGCGCGCCGGACGAGCCGCTTCGCGGAAACTCGAAGTACAGGACCGCGTCAGTCTCCGAGATTTCGACGCATGAACTCTCCCGCGGCGCGCTCCAGCGGGTCGGCGGACCGCTGCAGGTGGTCGGCGACTCCGCGCTGGTCGGCTCGGGGCGGTTCTGGTTGAACGTCAGCCACAACCCTCGACCCACGCGACCTCGGGCAGGACCCCCGCGCGGTACGTTCGCACCACGGCGCCGTCCGTTTCGAAGATGAGGCGTCGCTCCGAGCCGTCCGAGGGCGTCACCACCAGGTAGTGTCCGTCCGTGTACTTGTGCGGCTGGACCTCCACCGCGCCGGCGTAGAGTTGCCGGATCCGCTCCTCGGAGTCCCCGATCCCCGCGCCCTCGCGCGTCTTCACTCCTGGGTTCCGGACGTCCACTCTGACGACGCGACCCTCCACGACCATCAGAGAAACGCCTTCCGGACCACGGGTGGGCGCGGTCGTGCGGCAACCTTCGACGTCTTCGAGCTCCTGGACCGCGCCACCGGACGCGGTGACCGCTTCCGCGAACTCGACGCCGAGCGGAATCGGCCCATAGCGATCGAAATCGACCACCCAGGCGTCTGCGGAAGGCGTGTGCTGCGCAGCGCCCGCGCTGCCGGCCGGTTCGCCATCGGCGGGCGCATCCCGAGCCGCCCCGCAGCCGATCACGAGGCCGAGAGCGGCGAAGACGGTCCTGCGGCTGATCCGGCCCATGAATCGCTCCTCTGATCTACGGTCCGGGAGCGGGCTCCCACACACGTCGGCCGCAGCGGCCCTCAGTTGCGCGAGCATCGCATCGAGGTTCCGCACACTCCCGCCCTGAAGAAGACACGGCCGATGCCGCGGATGCGCTCCATGGTCACGTCCTCGATTCAACGTCGGTCGACAGGGGATCCGAACCCGTGCGCCATCACGCCTTCCGATGACTCGTCCAGAGCAGGCGGTGCCGCGCTCGCGCGAGCTCCGGTGCGGCCGCCCACGGCAAACGACGCGACGCCGCGCGTACCGGGTGCGAGAGCAGCTGACTGAGACGCGTCTCCGTCGCGAACACGCCGTTCGGCCTCAGCACGCGGACGATCTCTCGCAGCGCCTCGTGCGGCCGGCTGATGTGGTAGCAGGTGCCGAAATCGACCACCACGTCGAAATGGCCGGACCGAAACGGCAGGCGGCGTGCATCGCCCTCGACCAGAACGGCATGAACGTCTCGCTCGCGCAACCTCGTCGCTGCCTGCGAAAGGAGGACCCTGTCGATGTCCACACCCACCAGGAGCGTCGGGCGGCACAGCTTCGAAAAGACCGACAGAGCCACGCCGGTTCCGCACCCGATCTCCAGGATTCTACCGTGTGCGGGTAGGCCCAGGAGGTGGACCATCAGCGGGAGCTCGAGTCGCTCCTGACGCCGGTTCCGACCTTCCTCGGTCGGAAACGGTCGGTAGCCGTCGCCGGTGGCTTCAGTGCGGCGCATCCGGCCCCCTCAGCCTGCATCTTCGGTAGAGCGCGCGCGCGCTCCCGGGCCGTCGCTGCAGGGCCTCCCGTCCCGGCTCCTGATCTCGAATCCGGCGTTCGCAGCCTTCGTCACTCGCGTTCTCCCGCGAGATCAAGCGGGAACGTAGGACAGCCGGATCACGTCCTCGGCGATCCGATCATTGCCCATGAGGCGGAGCGGCGGCTGGGGTCCGGCGAAATACGGCTTGCCGTGACTGGTTCATTCCGAATACGAACCTCGCCATACCCATTTCCTTTCCTTTAGGCTCGCCGCGCTATCGTCCGTATTCGCCGAAGACGTCTGCCGCAGGCCGGGTGCCGTGCTCATCGGGAAACGGATTGCCGGAGTTCCTGGGCGAGTCCGACGAGGATTCCCTCGGGGCCCCGGATGTAGCAGAGTCGATACGCGTCTTCGTACTGGACGACGTCGCCGACGAGCTCCGCGCCGCGCTTGCCGAGCCGCGCGAGCGTGTCGTCGAGGTCCTCCACGGTGAACATGACGCGCAGGTAACCGAGAGCGTTCACCGGGGCGCGGCGATGATCGGCAGCCACGGGCGGTGCAAGGAAGCGGGACATTTCGAGCCGGCTGTGACCGTCCGGCGTACGCATCATGGCAATCTCGACGCGCATGTCGCGCAATCCGGTGACGCCGTCGGCCCAGTCTCCTTCGATCGGGGCGCGTCCCTCGAGCTCGAGGCCGAGCTCGGTGAAGAACTCGATCGCGGCGTCGATGTCTTCGACCACTAGGCCGACGTTGTCCATACGCTTTACGGTCACGATGTCCCCTCGCGCATTGTATGGGATCCGCCGTGGAGGCCGGGGGCCGCTCGGACTGCCGTGGTCTCCCGTCCTCCCGATTGCGCCCGACGGCCGCTCCGCGCCGTCCGTGATCGCCGTCAACTCAGCCCCGCCGGCCGCCATTCCCGGTCCGGGGCAGATCGGACCGCGCGAGGCGCGGTGGCAATGGCCCCGCGAGCGTGCGGCTTCGGGCGAGGGGCCGGGTTGACCGCTCTCGGAGCCGTCCAGTTTGCCCCGCGCCGGGAGGGGTCCGGCGAGGGCGCGCTTTGACGTCGCCCGGCGCCGGCTGGGACCCGCGCGGAACGGCTATGGCTCCGCCCGTGTGTACCGTGGCATCGATCACGACATCGCGGCCAGTCTCCACGGCGTTGCGGACGACTGCCATCACCGCGGAGAGAACGCATCGCGCTTTCCGGCGGTGTTCGTCGGAGCCGGGAGTGCCGCGCTTCCTGTGAAAGTGTGCACGCCAGGCGTCGTCCTCACTGACGCGCGTCCAGTCGTGAAAGTAAGCCAAATCCTGAGCAACGGTCCACTTGCCGCTACCGCAGGTCCCGGTGAGAAGGAGGACTCGCACCCATTCCGGGTCGCCGCTTCTGGAGCCGCCCGTCACGCGGCCGGTTATCGACACCCGTCTCCCCATCGGACTGTCCGTGCATCCGGCGCCATACCCGGGCTTGGAAGAACCACTCCATGAGCTCCGGGCCTCGCACGCCCAGCGGGTTCTGAAGGTCCTGTCGCGGGCCGGCACCGAAACCGTCGGCCGACACAGCGAAGCTCAGCACACGCACAATGGACACGACATCTCCTCTGCAACCGTCACGGGTGAGCAGGTGCGCCACCTGCAGCGACCACAAATACTCGCCCGGTATTTCGTCTAACGGATTCGCGGTTCGCGGCGCGGCGACCGAACGAACAGCGAGGCGCCAGGCCCCCGTCACGGGCCGGGGACCGACGCGAAGCGGCGGGCCCGAGCGCGACACCGCCCCGCTATGCGCTGGCGTGGATGGGTGAACTCACCCGCCTGGGTCGCTACGCGAACAGCTTGAGGCGCTGCTCCAACACCGGCCGCGACAGTACGCCAGTGATGTTCAGCACGTCGAGGTTGAACGTCTGGCTTCGTCGCGCTTGGCGCCACTCCTCAGCCAGCCAAAGTAGGTCTTCAGCCGTGATCAAAGCTATATCGGTGTCCGTGCCGGACTCGACCTTCAAGCGCGCAGCATTGTGATCGGCACCTTCTGCGATCTCGGGTACAATGATCAGAAAGCACGACACGCGGTCGGGAGCGTCCCGGATGTAGCGCTTGAACTGCTTCATGTGGCTTGGAGGAAAGCTGTAGACCGTCTCCTTGCTCTTGTTGTCCCACATGAATAGTTCCCCGCGTTTGCCGAATCGCATACAGCCGTCGCAGTGATCGCTGCCCGGAGCAGTCATCAGTTCGAGGCCGAGGATCGAGGAAAACAGGTGCCGCGTACCCTCCTCGAAGGCGCCCTCCATATCCCGATCCTTCCGGATCACCTTGTTCGCCAGCAGGTTCTCGCGGTCACGGTGGGCGAGCTCGACCAGATACTTGTAGAACCTCTCGCCGGGAGGAGCTTCCTCCGAGACGTCACGGACCACGAGGTTGGCAAAATAATCGATGATGCGGGCTATGCGCTCGGGCTTCGTACCGCTCACCTTGGCACCAGGGAGACCGGAACACAGCTCGTAGAGTTCCTGGTTCGAGAGGACGTCGAGCGCCTGGCTCGGTTTGAGGCCGGCTCGGATAATCCGCTCCTGGAGCTGCTCCTTCCGACCAGACTTCGGCAGCTTCCGCCAATCAAGAATGGAGGCCATCTGGTCCTTCGTAAGTTCCTCGAGGAGCTTCTCGAGTGCCTTCCGGCTCAACTCGATGCCAAGCGCTTGCTTCACCGACGGTACGATCTCCTCCGGAACCACGAAGACGCCGCCACTGAGCCTGTTGCAATAAAAGACCACTCCGCGACGCTGGAGATCGATCAGGGCGTCCTTGAACTCCGTGGGTCCATGGAGGCGGTTGCCATTCGTCGGGAAGTGCTGGAGCTGAGCGAGGATGAGGCGCTTGCTCTTCTCACCCAGGCCCAGCTTCTCGCGAAGCCGACGTACCAAACTCAGCTCATGCGCCGATACCTGATTGTCGTCGAGCGCGACCTCCAAGACGGCTTTGAAGATATCGACGGCACGAGAATCCTCGTACCGAAGTGCCTCGGGGTCGGAAGCACCATCGATGATGTCCTGCTCAAGGGCTGTAACCTCATCGATGAGATCCTGCTCGCTGGCCGAATACTCGGGCCGGTTGACGAGCGCTTCCAGAACGTAGCCGAACAGGATCTGATCGGAGAAGTTCCCGTCGAACCGGAGCACCGACAGGACGCGCGCGGGATCCGCAAGCTCATCCACATTCCGAGAGATAATTTCTCGGGCGCGGTCTTCGTCCGGCTTCGGGAAGTCCTTCGTGAAGCTATCGATTATCCGATGCAGGTACTGCTTCGACATCTCCTGAATCGCATCAGCGACCTTCATCGCGCCTCCAACGCCGGGGGTATGGATCGGCTGGCGCCATTAACCGCCGTGTTCAGCCACGTCCACGGCGCTCAACTTCGACTCTGCCAGCGCTTCGGATCACGGAATGAGAATCGAGTCCGTGCCCGCGTGAGAGAGGACCCGAATTCGGTAGTGTGCGTCGGCCTCGCCGATCGCTTCGAGGAATCATCCGTGCGCCAAAGCGTCAGCGCCGATCTCCAGGAGGTCACGTCAATAGGTGTGTAAACGGCATCAGGCGGCGGCCCTTTCGGACTGACTGGTGACGGGGATGCCGTCGACGTACTTCGCGCCCGCGGAAACGGCCGCGAGCAGGTGTGCGGCGTTGAGCCGCCGGAAGGTCTTCTCCGCTACGAGGAGCAGCTTCCAGATCAACGCCGTGGCGTTCTCGACCCGCTTGTAGCGCTTTGCGGCCGTGGTCCTGAGCCGCACAGAGGCGAAGGGCGACTCGACGATGTTGGTGGTGCGCAGGTGGACCCAGTGCTCGTGGGGGAAGGAGAAGAAGGTGACCATCCGCTCCCAGTCCCGCTTGAGCGCCGCCATCGCCTTGGGGTAGAGCCGCTCGAACTGCTTCACGCACCGCTCACGCGCTTTCTCGCACTCAGCCCTGCTCTCGGCGTACATCATTCCTCTCAGGTGCTGGCGGACGGCCGCCTGCTGCTTCCTCGGAACCTGGTCCAGCACGTTGACCATCTTGTGATTCCAGCAACGCTGCTCCTCGCACCGCGGCCAGATCTCGGGGACCGCGGCCCAGATGCCCAGGTGGCCGTCGGCGACCAGGAGCCGCGGCGCGTTCATGCCGCGGCCCTTCAGGTCGCGCAGTACGCCCAGCCACGACTCGCGCGACTCCCGCTGCCCGCTCTCCACGGCGAGCACGACCTTCTCGCCCTCGCGGGTCCCACCGATGATCACCAGGAGCGCCGCCTTGCCGTCGTCGATGCCGGCCTTTACGTACAGGCCATCCGCCCAGCAGTACACGATGTCGAGCTCGGCCAGCGAACGGCTCCGCCACTCCTGGAACTCGAGCTGCCACTGCGCCTTCAGCCGAGCGATCGAAGCGGCCGAAAGGGGAGCAGCGTCCCCCAGCAGCCCCCTCAGCGCGAGCTCGAAGTCGCCGAGCGCCAGCCCGTGCAGGTAGAGCTGGGGCAGGAGCTCGCTGACTTCCTCCGTGCGCCGCTTGAACAGCGGAAGGATTCGGCTCTCGAACCGCTCTTCCAGCCCTCGGACCCGCGGGCGCCGAACCTTGATCGTGCCGTTCGACAACGCCAGCTTACGCGCCTTGCCGTAGCCGTTGCGGTAGACCGGCTCCGATCCGGGCTCTCGCCGCTCCGACTTCCGCCGGCCCAGGAGCCCTTCGACCTCTTCCTCGAGCAGCCGCTGGACGAATACCTGAACCTGCTCGCGGGCAAAGCCCTCCAGCTGTCCCCATACCACGCTTGACGACGAGGACGCTTCCTTGGTTACCTTTGACACGGCGGTGGCTCCTTTCGTGCGGGCACGAGGCCCGTGGTTGATGGCTCAACCGAAAGGTGTCACCGCCTTCTGCTCGTTTCCACACCCTCTGAAGATACCTCTATCATCGTGCAGAGGATCGCCTGATCCGCCAATGCGTCACTGCGGCGACGGTACAAACCGTCTGCACCGACCTCGACCTTCGAAAGGCACAGATCACTTGATATCGCATCGTGTTCTATGGACGACAATATCGTCAGCCCAGCCTCTTCGGCCGCACCTTCAACGCTCTTGATCGAGTGTTTGTATTGGAACTTGACGGTCCAACTCTCGCTGGGGTCGCGTAGTCATACCCCGAAGCAATCTCTCGCCGCCCTGCATTTGCGGCCTGCCAGGAAGCCTGGGTACCCGGCACCCCATCGATCAGGACGAGCTTACCGCCCCTCTTCAGTACGTTCGCCACGTTTTGCATCCATTGTGATAGATCAGCGATCCAGCAGGTAATCCCCATCGTGGCCCAGACCAGGTCGAAACGCCCATATAGGGACGTGGGCAGCGCGACCGCGTCCGCGCAGACCCATTCGATGTCTACCCCGCACTGCTCCGCTAGCGACCTCGCTTTTTCCAATGCCACGAGCGAGAAGTCCACTCCTGTCACTACTGCGCCGCGGCGGGCGAGCGAGATGGCATCGAATCCCAGATGACACTGCAACTGCAGCACGTGGAGGCCTCGAAGATCGGCTCCAACCGCGGCGCCAAGCGCACTCTCTTCTTCCTCGATCAATGAACTCCGGCCGGCGATCAGTCCTACCGAATCGTAGTACGCGTCCTGACCGTGTAGCTCCGCCAGCGTATCCCAGCTTTTGCGATTGAGCTCGTGGTCAGCGTGCATCTCTTCTTGTTCTGATTGCCAAGTTATAGCACATAGACACAATGGAAGGGCTGGCCTCCCGAGCTTACCGTGGGTTGATGCCCCGGTTCGCGGGAGTCACCAGAGCCACATGCGACAATGGTCGCAGCAACAGGAGACCAGCCCTATGGCTACATCAAATCTCTTCCTCGGTCTCGACGTCCACAAGGACTCGGTCACCATCGCGGTCTTCATCGGCCAAGCGGCTGAACCCGAGCAGGTGGACCGCCTCCCCAACAATGTGCACAAGCTACGGCGCTACTTCGAGCGCCTCGCGCGCCGCGGGACGGTGCACGCCTGCTATGAAGCGAGCGGCGCCGGCTACGTCCTGCAGCGCCACATGAGCGCCTGGGGCTACCCGTGCGAGCTGGCAGCTCCCTCTCTCATCCCGACGCGCCCCGGCGACCGGCGCAAGCACGACAAGCGGGACGCCATTCAACTCGGCCGCCTCTACCGCGCGGGGCAGCTGAGCCTGATCCACATTCCGACCGAAGTCGAAGAGCAGGTGCGGGACCTGGTCCGGTGCAGGGAGACTTTCCAGCGCGAGATCCTGAAGTCCCGCCACTACATCCTGAAATTCCTCCGGCGGCGAGGGTTCGTCTTCCGCGGCGGCACCAACTGGACACAGCGCCACTTCGTCTGGATCCGTCAGCTCCTGCGCCCCGAGGTCCTCTCCCGTGAAGACCGGCTCGTGCTCTCGGAATATCTGGCGCTGCTCGAGTACAAGATTGCCCGTCGCGACGAACTCGATCGGCAGGTGGAGCGGCTGGCGCTCGAGCCCCGCTACCGCCTCATCGTCGAACGCCTGCGCTGCTTCCGAGGCATCGATACGCACGCGGCGATGGTGCTCGCCACCGAGATCGGCGACTTTCGTCGCTTCAAGAGTCCACGCCAACTCATGGCCTACTTCGGCCTCGTCCCCAGCGAGCACTCTTCCGGGGAACGCAGGCGCCAAGGCGCCATCACAAAAGCCGGCAACGCCCATTGCCGCCACGTTCTCGTTCAGGCGGCCTGGTCGTACCGCAACCGTCCATCCCAGAGCGCCGCGCTCACTCGACGCCAGAGCGCTCAGGATCCCGCCATCATCGCCCATGCCTGGAAAGCTCAGCACCGCCTTCACAAGCTCTTCCACCGCGTGAGCCACCGGCGTCCCTTCCAGGTCGCGGTCGTCGCAGCGGCTCGAGAAATGGTCGGTTTCATCTGGGCGGTGCTCCAGGACGAAGAACTCTACGACCAGCAGCTCCAAAACGCCGCGTGACACTCACAGGAGGCGGGGCACGAGAGGAGAACCCCCGAAAACGTTAGCAGGTACGGCGTTCCGCCCAATCCTGGTGTATAGACTGGGGCCGCTCCGGACGAATCCGAATTCTTGCCGCTCTGTTCCTCTGAACAACCGGCGTATATCAGCAGGATTCACCGTCGAAGCCGCCCCGCCTCCACTCGCTGCTTGACAGGCCCTTCCATATCAACGTTTCCAGGTTGGCGACCCCGCCCGCCGCAAACCGTCCAGCGGTGGATCCTGTCTGAACCTGCCGTATTCACGAGTGAGGTAGCGGAGGGATAGTGTGGCCGGGAAGCCACATGGCGCATCCTTCGAAGTGGCAGTAAGATGCGGTTGCGAGACAGCATCGTTACCTGCTCCGACGAAGAACACGCCATGGGTGAAGAACAAGGTACGCTTTTCCGGCTGGATTTCAACCGTTCGGTGCGGGTGGAGGCGCGGCCGGAGCGGCTGACCTCGGACGCGGGCGCGGTGCTGCTGCGCTCGCTGCTGGGGCGGCTGGGCTTCCCCGCACTCGTGCGGCGGCACCTGCAGGATCTGCGGAACGCGGGGCGCGTCAGGCACGACTTCCTCGAGCTGGTGCTCACGCAGGTGCTCCTCTTGGCGCAGGGCTGGACGGACCAGCGGGATGCGGACCTGCTACGCGCCGATCCGGCGCTGCGCCTGGCGGTGTCGCGGCGGCGGGGGACGGCGCCGGTGCGGGGCGGGGCTGCGGGGGCGGCCTCGGGGCTGGCCTCGCAGCCGACCTTCTCGCGGCTGCTCGCAATGCTGGCCGGCCTGCGCAACCGGCGGGGGCTGTCCGCGCTGCTGCGGGCGGGGGCAGAGCGGCGGCGGGGCCGCCACGCTCCGCGCCTGGCAGAAGTCACGCTGGATCTGGACTCCCTGCCGGTGGAGGTGCACGGGCTACAGCCGGGGAGCGCCTGGAACGGGCACTACGGTTATCGCTGCTACCATCCGTTGGTGCTGCGTTGGGAACTGGGGGACTTTCTGGCGGCCGAGCTGCGGGAGGGGAACGCGCACACGGCGCACGGGGCGCTGGCGTTCGTGATCCCGGCCGTGCTCTGGGCCAGGACGCAGGCGGAGCGGGTATGGCTGCGCATGGACGCGGGGTTCCCGGAGAATGAGCTGCTCGCGACGCTGGAAGATGAGGGCGTGCGCTACGTGGCGCGCCTGCGCGGCAACGCCCGCCTGGGGAAGCTCGCGGCGCCGTACCTGAGGCGGCCGCCTGGACACCCGCCGGCCGAGGGTCGGGTCTGGACGCACGAGCTGGTCTACAGCGCGGCGCGCTGGGACCGCTCGCGCCGGGTGGTGCTGGTGGTGCTGGAGCGCTCCGACGAGCAGGGGGAGCTCTTCCTCGATCATTTCTTCCTGCTCACCAACGCGAGTGCCCAGGAGGTGGATGGCCCGGCGCTGCTGGAGCGCTACCGGGCGCGGGGCGAAGCCGAGCGCGACTTCGGCGACTGGAAGAGCACGCTGGCGCTGGCGCTCTCGTCCGCGCCGCGGCCCAAGCAGCACTACCGCGGGCGGACCATCGCCACCCCCGAGCCGCAGACCGACAGCTTCGGCGCCAACGAGGCGCGCCTGCTGCTGAGCCTCGTCGCGGCCAATCTGCTGCGCGCCGGCGCCGAGCTCGCCTCTGCGGACGAACGCCATGTCATGACCCGGCAGCGCTTCCGCCAGCTGGTGCTCAAGGCGGCCGGCCGCGTGCTCCTTCATGGCCGGCGCATCACGCTCGTCATCGAAGCCGCCCGCGCGCACGTGTGGCAGCGATTCTGGCGAGAGCTGAACCGACGTCACCCGGCACGCGGCTCCCCCGCCACCCTGGCCCTGCCCACGCCGGCGTAGCACCCTTGGGCGGGGAGCTGAGGAGCAACGAGCCGTCGGCGGCGCGCCCGGGGGAAAGGGGGCCTGTCCCCGAAATCAGCCTCGCCGCCACGTCCGCGGCGCTCCAAACTCGAAATCACGCCCTCAGACCCCTCAAGCTACGCGTGGTGAATATGGCAGGCTGAAGTCTCACTTCCTCGCTCGGAGCTGCACCCTGAGAGCGGGGTACTCCGGAGGGAGCGAAGCGACCGAAGGCGCCAACCGTTTGTTAGCCGCCGTACGGGCACCCAAGCCTTCTAATCCGTCTGCTTTGCCTCCTTCAGCGCGTCGAGGATCGGCTGGAGCGTATCTACCTTCTCAAGAACGATGTTCGCTGCGCCTGCGGGAGTTTGCAGCGTGTATCCATGCCCGGGACCCCGAATCAAACCAAACGTCAAATTCCTGAGCTTCTCGAACCGGAGCTCGCTACGGAGTTCGTATGTCGCGAGGAGCAGCCGGAGAGGCACCACCACAAATCTATTCTCCATGTTGTCTATGACGATTCCGTAGCTGATAGGGAGCTCTTGCTCCTCGTCTTCGGTGATCAGTCGCACGTACTCGCGCAGAATTGGGCCGAATCCTTCGACCCAAAGGTGATCTTCGGCTTTGTACTTCGCCGGATCTCGCGCAAGATCACGAAATCCAAACAGCACGACCGGCCGCCGTGCATACTTGAACCCGAAGCATTGCGAATTGCCACTTCCGAGCTGATATGGCGCGGAATAACCGAGACGGGAAGCCGCCCGGTCCAACTCCACGTATAGCTTCTCCCAAGGCCTCATTTGGGCCACCCGCTGTCGAGTATGGCGGCTAACTGCTTGTCTCCGTAACGGCGTTTCGCTTCTCTGCACCCCCGCGGCCGATCTGCGAACGCACGTTTCGCATTACTGCACACGGATCCAGTGGCGTCAAGGCTCGCGGAGGAGCGTGTCCAGCGGACTTTCGATGCGGGAGAGCGCAGGGCGCGTGACGTGGGTGTAGATCTCGGTGGTTCGTGAGCTGCTGTGGCCCAGCAGCGCCTGGATGTAGCGCAGGTCGGTGCCCGCCTCGAGGAGGTGGGTCGCGAAGCTGTGGCGCAGGGCGTGGGTGGAGAAGCGGCGCGAGATCCCGGCGCTGCGGCGGGCTTTCTCCACGATCTTCTGTACCGATCGTGTGGTCAGGTGGCGGCCGGAGCGGCCGCCGGGGAAGAGCCACTCGCGGGGCCGTTCGAGGGACGCGTAGGCGCGCAGCACCTTCAGCGCTGCGGGAGAGAGCAGCGTGATGCGATCCTTCCGTCCCTTGGCCTGTCGCACGTGGAGCAGCCGTCGCTCCACGTCGACGTCCTCGACGCGCAGCCGCACCACCTCGGAGACGCGCAGTCCGGAGGAGTACACGAGCATGAGGAGCGCGCGGTGCTTCAGGTTGCGCGGCGCGCGGATCAGGGGCCGCACCTCCGCCTGCGACAGCACGGTCGGCGGGCGGCGCTCCCTGCGGGGCCGAGGCACTTCTTCCTCTCGACGCCGCGAGGCCGAGCGTCCGCCGCAGCAGCCGCAGCGCCCCGGGCGTCCCCGGCCGTCGCGCCGCCGCCGCTCGCCTCACTCGACCCGCGGCCGCCTTCGGGGTAGATTACGCGCGGGAAAAATCGCAGTCCCGGAGTGAGCCGGTACGTGGAGCACGACATGGCGACGAAGCAGACGGGCGGGAAGCGGGCGAAGCGGGCGCAGGACGGGTCGGGCGGCAACGGCGCGGCCGGCGGCGCGAGCGGCCAGGCCACCAGCGCGAGCGGCCAGGCCACCGGCGCGAACCGCGAGGCCACCGGCGCGAACCGCGAGGCCACCGGCGGCTCGGCCCTTGACGGCGACGCGCTCCTCGCCTTCTACCGCACGATGGTGACGGCGCGGCGGACGGACGACAAGGAGATCGGGCTGAAGAGCCAGAACAAGATCTTCTTCCAGATCTCGGGGGCGGGGCACGAGGCGGTGCAGGTGGCGCTGGCGTCGCACCTGCGGCCGGGCTCCGACTGGGCGTACCTGTACTACCGGGACCGCGCGCTGGCGACGGCGCTGGGGCTGACGCCGTATGAGCAGTTCCTGGAGGCGGTGGGGGCGGAGAGCGACCCGGCGAGCGGCGGCCGTCAGATGCCGGCGCACTGGGGCAAGCGCGAGATCCGCCTCGTCAGCACCTCCTCGCCGACGGGGACGCAGTTCCTGCAGGGTGTGGGGTGTGCGGAGGCCGGGTGGCGGGCGGCGCAGGTCGCGTCGATGCGGGAGGCGATCGAGGCGTTCGAGGACGACGAGGTCGTCGTCGTCACGAGCGGCGAGGGGCAGACGTCGGAGGGCGAGTTCTGGGAGTCGCTGAACAGCGCGTGCAACCTGAAGCTGCCGGTCGTCTACCTGATCGAGGACAACGGCTACGCGATCTCGGTGCCGGTGGAGGTGAACACGGCGGGCGGCCGGATCAGCGCGCTCGTCGCCGGCTTCCCGTCGCTGCACATCGAGGAGTTCGACGGCACGGACGTCTTCGAGAGCCACGCGGCCGCGGGCCGCGCGGTCGCGCACGCGCGCTCGCGCGAGGGGCCGGCGCTGCTGCACGCGCACGTGGTCCGGCCGTACTCGCACTCGATGTCGGACGACGAGCGCCTCTACCGTCCGGCGGCGGAGCGCGAGGCGGAGGTGGAGCGCGACCCGATCACGCGGCTGCGCGCGTACCTGCTCGAGAACGACGTCGCCGACGAGGCGACGCTCGACGCGCTGGAGAAGGAGGTCGTCGCGGAGATCCAGGAGGCGGCGGACCGCGCGCTGGAGCAGCCGCAGCCGGACGCGTCGACGGCGATGGACTTCCTGTACTCGCCGGACGCGGATCCGACGTCGTCGGCCTTCGACACGGAGGACTCGCCGGCGTTCGACGGCGGCGAGACGACGATGGTGGACCTGATCAACCGCACGCTGTCGCAGGAGATGGAGCGCGACGCGCGCATCGTCGTCTTCGGCGAGGACGTGGCGGACGTGAGCCGGGAGGCGGCGCTGGAGGAGGTGAAGGGGAAGGGCGGCGTCTTCAAGTGCACGTGGGGGCTGCAGCGGCGCCACGGCGGCGTGCGCGTGTTCAACTCGCCGCTGGCGGAGGCGAACATCGTGGGGCGCGCGATCGGCATGGCGACGCGCGGGCTCAAGCCGGTGGTCGAGATCCAGTTCTTCGACTACATCTGGCCGGCGTTCATGCAGCTGCGCAACGAGCTGGCGACGATGCGCTACCGCTCCGGCGGCCACTGGGACGCTCCGGTCGTGGTGCGCGTCGCGTACGGCGGCTACCTCAAGGGGGGCGCGATCTACCACTCGCAGACCGGCGAGACGCTCTTCACGCACACGCCCGGGCTGCGCGTCGTGCTGCCGGCGACGGCGCTCGACGCCGCGGGCCTGCTGCGCACCGCGATCCGCGCCGACGATCCGGTCCTCTTCCTCGAGCACAAGCACCTCTACCGGCAGGTCTACAACAAGAGCCGCTATCCGGGCGACGACTTCATGATCCCGTTCGGCAAGGCGAGCGTGGTGCGCGAGGGGAGCGACCTCACCGTCGTCGCGTGCGGCGCGCTGGTGAAGCGCTCGCTCGACGCCGCGAAGATGGCGGAGGCGCAGGACGGCGTGAGCGTCGAGGTGATCGACCTGCGCACGCTGAGCCCGCTCGACATGGACACGATCGCGGCGTCGGTGAAGAAGACGAACAAGGTGGTGGTCGCCTACGAGGACGCGCTGTCCTGGGGGATCGGCTCGGAGATCGCCGCGCGCATCGCCGACGACACGTTCGAGTGGCTCGACGGCCCGGTGCGGCGCGTGGCGTCGCTCGACACGTGGGTTGCGTACGCGCCGACGCTGGAGGAGGCGATTTTGCCGCAGGTGGGGGATGTGTATGGGGCGATTCGGGAGTTGGCTGCGTACTAGGCGGGTGGGTTGCCGGGGCGCGTGGGCGCTGGCTGTCGGTCTGGGGTCTGGGGAGGGGGTCTGCGGGGGGGTCGGGGGTATGGGGGTCGGGGGGCTCGCGCTGCGCGCTTCGCGTCGCGCTCCCGCTTCGCGGATCGCGGGGGGGCTCCCGCTTCGCGGATCGCGGGGGGGGCTCCCGCTCGCGGATCGCGGGGGGTCATTGGGGCTTTGTCAGGCTCGTCAGCATCGCTAACAGGCGGTCGAGGAGGGCCTCGCCGGGGCGGGTTGCGGGGTGCGGGACGAGTTGGAGGCGGTGGATGAGGCGGTAGATCGCGAGGCACTCGGTGCCGGAGCGGCGGGCGATGCGGTAGAAGCGGCGCTTTTCGCGCGGCAGGAACTCGCCGGCGCCCTCGCTGATGTTGAGCACCACCGACTGCGAGGCGCCACGGAGCTGGGCCGCGAGCCGGTACTGCGCCGCCGGCAGCCGCGCGGCCACGAGCTCCGCCTGCTCCGCGAAGTCCAGCGCCACCCGGAAGACGAGCAGCTTCTCCGGTTCGAATCCAGCCATACCCCACCCTGCACCGCCCGACCGGGCACTTCCATAGCCAGATGCCTCCCGCAATCCCCAAGCAGTGCCCCGGTAGCCCGGACGCCCCAAGCAGCCCGGACGCCCCGCGTAGCCCGGAAGCCCCAAGCAGCCCGGACGCCCCGCGTAGCCCGGACGCCCCAAGCAGCCCGTAGCCCGGAAGCGCGATCCGCGCAGCGGGAGCGCGACGCGAAGCGCGCAGCGCGAGCCCCCCAGACCCCCGTACCCCCGACCCCCCGCAGACCCCCTCCGCAGACCCCAGACCGATCTCCTCCCACCTACCCCCCTGCCTCGCCAATCAACCGGACGACCTCCGCAATCTCTCCCTCAGAGTTGTATAAATGACCCGACAACCGCATCCAGCCGTACCCGTACTCTCCGATCACTCGCGTCCTCACGTTCGCCTGCTTCGCCAGCCGCCGCTGCAGCTCCAGCGACTCCACTCCGCGCACTCCGAACGACACCATCCCGGCGCCGAGCGCGTCGTCGGTCGGCGACACGATATGGACGGCGGGCAGCTCGCGAAGCCCTTCGATCAGCAGCCGCCGCAGCTGGCGCACGCGGGCGTGGACGCGCGCGGGGCCGATCGTCTCGTGGAAGCGGAGCGCGGCGTCGAGGCCGGCCATGCGGGACTCGTCGAACGTGCCCAGGTGGTTGAAGCGCTGTGCGCCGAGCGAGAGGTCGTCCCAGCCGCCGGACGCGAGCGTCGGCCACAGCCGGGTGCGCCACTCGTCGCGCATCCAGAGCAGCCCCGTGCCCTGCGGCGCGAGTAGCCACTTGTGCGGCGAGGAGGCGTAGAAGTCGGGGTCGAGCGCGGCGAGGTCGACCGGCATCATGCCGGGCGGATGGGCGCCATCGACCACGACGACGATGCCGCGCGGCCGCGCCAGCGCGACGATCTCGCGGACCGGCGTGACGAGTCCCGTCGTGAACGTCAGGTGCGAGAGCGAGATGACGCGCGTGCGCGGCGTGATCGCGCGGCGGAACACGTCGACCACCTCGCCCGCGTCGCGCGGCGGCACCGGCAGCGGCAGCTGCACGAGGTCGAGGCCGTGCCGTTGCGCGGCGAGCTGCCAGCAGCAGAGCCCGCCGATGTGTTCGTGGTTCGTCGTCAGGATCTGCTCGCCGCGTCGCAGCTCGAGGCCGTTGGCGACGAAGCTCATCCCCTCCGTCGTGTTGCGCGGGAACACGAAGCCGGCGGGGTCCGCGTTCAGCAGCCGCCCCACGCGCGCCTTCAGCGCGTCCCAGTCCACGCCGGGCGGGTACGTCATCGCCGTGCGCCGCATGTTCTCGACCGCCGCGTCGAACACCACGCGCGGCTGCGGCCCCAGTGTGCCGACGTTGAGGTAGATCCGGTCGTCCGGAATCAGGAAGCCGCTCCGCACGACGTCCCAGAACCCCTCGTCCGCCGCGAGCGCACCCGCGTCCGCCGCCGCACCCGATGCCCCTGCCGCACCCGCACCCGCGCCCGCGCCCGCGCCCGCACCCGCACCCGCTGCCGGCCCTCGACCCGCCCCGAAGCCCGCACTCGGCCCACGGGCCGCCACGCCCACCCGCGCCGCGAACGCCTCGAGCGACGCCGGCCACGCGAGCGCCGCCGTCGCCACCGCCACTCGCCCCAGAAACGCCCGCCGCCCGCTCTCGATCGCGCCCACGATCTCCCTCCCCTGCCGGAACAAAGACCCAGTCCCCGAGCCAGACCCCAGCCCCCAGACCCCAGACCCCAGACCCCAGACCCGCCGAGCGCAGCGAAGGCCCCCCAGACCCCAGACCCCAGACCCGCCGAGCGCAGCGAAGGCGCCCCCCAGACCCCGTACCCCCGACCCCCCGCAGACCACCTCCGCAGACCCCAGACCGATCCGGACCCGCCCTCGCATCGACTCACCCGCCCCCCTGGCCACCTCCCACTTCCTTTCCCTACCTTCCCCGATGCTCTCGACCCTGCGCTTCCTGCGACACTACCTGCGGCCGTCGCCCGCCGCCGTCGAGCGCGAGGAGGCGGGCTACCGGCGCGAGGGCGAGATGCTCGAGGCGACGGTCTTCCGGCCCGCGCGCTCCGCCGGCCCCTTCCCCGGCTGGGTCCTGCTCCACGGCCTGACCTACACCGGCCGCGAGCACCCCTCGCTCGTGCGCTTCGCCCGCGGCCTCGCCGCCGCGGGGTTCCTCGTCTTCGTGCCGGACATCCCGGAGTGGCGGGCGCTGCGCATGGCGCCCGAGATCTCGGTCGAGACGATCAAGGCGGCGCTCCGCGCGCTCGCCGGCCGGCGCGACGTGGTGCGCGGCCGCACCGGCGTGATCGGCTTCTCCTTCGGCGCCACGCAGGCGCTCGTCGCCTCGACCGATCCCGACCTGAGGGACGATTTCGCCGGCATCGCCGCGTGGGGCGGCTACTTCGACGTCGAGCGCCTCTTCCGCTTCGCCGTCACCGGCGAGCACGACCTGGATGGGCACCGCTACCAGGTAGCGCCGGACCCCTACGGCCGCTGGGTGGTCGGCTCGACGTACCTCACGGCGCTTCCCGGCCACGAGAATGACGACGACGTCGCCGCCGCGCTGCTCGCGCTCGCCGAGGAAGCCGGCAAGCGCCAGGTCTACGCCGGCGAGGCGGTCTACGACGACGCCAAGCGCCGCCTGCGCGCGCGACTGCCCGCCGGGAAGCACCACACTTTCGACCTCTTCGCCGCGCCGGCGGGGGAAGAGCCGCCGGCCGCCGAGCGCGAGGAGCTGGCCGCGCGCCTCGCCGCCGTCGCGCACGCGCGTGATCCCATGATCGACCCCGCGCCCTATTTGCCGCGCGTCACCGTCCCGACGGTGGTCGCCCACGCCCGCGACGACCGCCTCATCCCGTTCACGGAGGGCCTACGCCTGTGCCGCGCCCTGCCACCCGCGACCGTCGTCGATTGTCAGGTCCTGAAGCTGTTCAGCCACTCCGGCGGCGCCCACGAAAGCCTCGGCCCCGCCGGCCTAGTCCGCGAAACCCTCCGTTTCGCCCACCTCCTGAACCGCATCCTCTCCCTCCTCTGACCCCCCCGTCCAACCCGCAGTCAAATCCCGCAGTTGAATCCCGCAGTTGAATCCCGCAGTCCAATCCCGCAGTCCAATCCCGCAGTTGAATCCCGCAGTTGAATCCCGCAGTTGAATCCCGCAGTCCAGCATTCACCCATTCACCACCGCCCTTCTGTTCTTCCCCGTCGCCGCCCCCTGCTCCTTCCGCCGCATCTGCTCGATCGACGGCACCAGCAGCTCCAACAGCCCGCGCGCCGCCGCCGGCTCCGCCGCATCGCCCAGGCCGCCGCCGACCGCCGCGAGCGGCAGGATCGCCTGCGCCATCGTCGCGTGGCCGCCGCCGCTGCCGCGCTCCGCGACGACGCGGCGTGCGAGCTCGCCCGCCCCCGGATCCGGTCCCGAGTGGCGGATCTTGATCACCAGCTCTTCGCCGACCTGCGCGGCGGCGGCGGACCAGCGCACGCCCTCCATGCCGAGCAGGAAGTCGGCGAGATTGGCGAGGATGTGGACCTCGTCGGGGGAGTCGACGTCCATGACCGCGACGACGGTGTCGGCGTCGGCGGCGGCGTGGAGCAGCGCCAGGCCGTAGCTGCGCAGGCTCTCCTTCCTGAAGCCCGGGCGCTCGATGCGGTGGAGGAGCGCGGCGTCGGCGCGCTCCTGGAGGAAGGCGTAGGCGACGACGTCGGCCGCGGTGGCGCCGCGGCTGAGCGCGTTCGTGTCCGTCTTGATGCCGTAGAGCAGCGCGGTCGCGAGGCGCGTGCGGATGCGGCGCTCGTCGTCCACGCGCAGGTACTCGGTCAGCATCGTGGCGGTGGCGCCGTAGTCGGGCCGGATGTCGGCGAGCAGCGCGCGGTAGCCGGTCGCGGGCGGGTGGTGGTCGATGACGGCGAAGGCGGGGCCGTCGTCGCCGCCGTCGAGCGCGTACGGCTGCGTGTCGACGGTCACGATGCGGGCGAACGCGCGCAGCTCCGACTCCTGCACCGTCGTCACCTGCACGCGCAGCAGCTCCGCCATGCGGCGGTTCTCGGGGCGGGTCACCTCGCCCAGCGAGATGATCGGCGCCGAGGATGCGGTGCGGCGCAGCAGCGCGCGCACGGCGAGCGCGCTCGCCATGCCGTCCGGGTCGGGGTCCGGCTGCACGAGGATCGGCAGCGTCTCGACGCCGCGCGCGAAGCGCTTGAGGCGGTGGACGCGCCGCTCCGTCTCGAGGCGGCGGATCTCCTGCTCCAGGTCCACCTTCACGAACTGCGGCCAGGGCAGGCATTTCGCGGCGGTGCGGCGCGGCATGCGCGGCCGCCGCGCGTCGCCGCAGATCGCCAGGATCGCGGCCTCGCGGTTGAGCCGCACGATGCGGTGCGCGGCGGTCGAGACGACGCGGCGCTCCGCGAAGTCGAGGACCGCCACGAGGTCCGGCGCGTCCTGCGCGAGCCGGCGGTACGTGGCCGCGTCGCACGGATCCCCGCGGAACGCGTGCGCCTCGTCCACGGCCGCCGGCCGCTCCGCGCCGGCGGGCAGCCAGTAGTGGACGTCGCAGCCCGGCAGCTCGACGCTCGCGAACAGCTCGGGTCGCTCGCTGACGATCAGGATTCTCGGCATCGCGGTCGCCTCGTCGCGGCGGGAAGTGCCCCGCCCCGGTTGCAACGTTCGTTCCCCGCCGGCCGTCGGGCAATGCGGCGCGATCGCGCGCGGGCGCCGGCCGCGCAACACGCCGGCCGCCCTTGCCCGCGCCGCTCCGCCCGTCCAGCTTGTCGGCAACGGTGGATCTCGCGGGCCGGGAGACGACGTATGCAACGCAACGCCACCCTCGTGGCGGACCTCGTCAAGGGCGCCGTCGCGGGCGCGGCGGCGACGTGGGTGATCTACGGCGCCCGGCGCGCCGGCCGCTCCCTGCCGCGCGCGCCGTGGAGCGCCGCGAACGGGGGTGCGGCGGGCGGCGGCGTGTACGGCGCCTCGTTCGGCGCCTCGTTCGGCGCCGCGCACGCCGGTCGCGCGGCCGCCGCGCCGCACCTCGGTCCGCGCGCGCGGGACGTGGTCGGCTGGGCGGTCGGGATCGGCGGCGGCGCCGTGTACGGCGTGCTGCGGCGGCGGCTGCGGCTCCCCGGCCGCGGCCGCGCAATCGGCTCCGGCCCCGGTTTCTTCCTGCTTCTCGACGAGCGCGTCGCGCCGCTGCTCGGCCTCGCCCCGGCGCCGGGGCAGCTCCCGTGGCAGACGCGCGCGCGCGGCCTCGCCGGGCACCTCCTCTACGGCGCCGTCGCGGACGCCGTCATCGGCGCGCTGGAGCGCGGTCATGGCGGACGACGCTAGCGCGCCGCGCGTCGTCGCGGTCGACCTCGGCGGCACGAAGCTCGCCGTGGCCGACGTCGCGGAGGACGGCACGATCCGCGCGAGCACGCGCCGCGCCACGGCGGTGATCGCGGGCCCGGACGCGGTCGTCGCGGAGATCGGCGACGCGTTCGACGCGCTGCGCGCGGAGACCGGCGTTGCGGACTACGCCGCGCTCGGCATCGGCGTCGCGGGGCAGGTGCAGCCGGGGACCGGCGTCGTGCGCTACGCGCCGAACCTCGGCTGGCACGATTTCCCGCTGCGCGCGCGCGTCGAGGCGCGCGTGGGGCTCCCCGTCACCGTGCTGAACGACGTGCAGTCGGCGGCGTACGGCGAGTCCCGGTACGGCGCGGGCAAGGGCGTCGCCGAGATGGTCGCGATCTTCGTCGGCACCGGCGTGGGTGGCGGCGTGATCCACGACGGCTCGCTCGTGCTGGGTTGCGGCGGCAGCGCGGGCGAGGTGGGCCACATCACGATCGACCTGGACGGCCCGGAGTGCCGGTGCGGCAACCGCGGCTGCCTGGAGTCGTTCGTCGGCGGCTGGGCGATCGCGCTGCGCGCGCGGGAAGCGGTCGCGGCGCGGCCGGCGGAGGGACGTCGCCTGCTGGAGCTGGTGGAGGGCGACGCCGATCGGCTCACCGCCGAGGCGGTCTCCACCGCGGCGATCGAAGGCGACCCGCTCGCGCTCGAGATGGTGGCGGACGTGGCGCGGCTGCTCGGCGTCGGAATCGCGACGATCGCCAATCTCTACAACCCCTGCCTGGTCGTGCTGGGCGGCGGCGTCATGGAGGGGATCCCCGGCCTGCTCGAGCGCGTCGAGAGCGCGGTGCAGGAGCGGGCGCTCCGCGCCGCCGCCGAGGGGATGCGCGTGGTGGCCGCCGGACTCGGGCCGTGGGCGGGCGTCGTCGGCGCCGCCGCCTGGGCACGCCGCAGCCTGGACGAGGACGCCGGCCTCGCCGCTCCGTGAGGTTCACGACGCCCGCCGCCGACGCCCTCGAGGTCCGCGGGCGGCTGCTCCGCTTCGCCGTCGCGCTGGCCGTCATCACGGCGCTCGGCACGGCGGGCTACATGCTGCTCGAAGGCTGGGGGCTGATCGACGCCCTCTACATGGTCGTGATCACCCTCTCGACCGTCGGGTTCCGCGAGGTGAACCCGCTCTCGGAGCCGGGCCGCCTCTTCACGATCGCGCTCATCGTGGCCGGCGTCAGCAACGTCGCCTACCTCGTCAGCGCGGCCGGCGAGTACATCGTGAGCGGCGCGTTCCGGGGCTCACTGCGGAGGCAGCGCATGCAGAAGGAGATCGACCGGCTCGCCGGCCACTACATCGTGTGCGGCTACGGCCGCGTCGGGCGACAGGTGGCCGAGGACCTCGAGCGGCGCGACAAGCCGTTCGTCCTCGTCGAGTCGGACGCCGCCGTCCTCGGCGGCATCACCGCGCAGCGCGCCACGATCAACGGCGACGCCGCCGACAACGAGGTGCTGAAGAGCGCCGGCATCGAGCGCGCGCGCGGCCTCGTCGCGACCACCGGCGACGACGCCAACAACGTCTTCATCACCCTGACCGCGCGCGCGCTGAATCCGCGCCTGACCATCGTGGCCCGCAGCAACACGCCCTCGACCGAGCAGAAGCTGATCGACGCCGGCGCGAGCCACGTCATCTCGCCCTTCACGATCGCCGGCCGCCGCATCTCCGCGCAGCTCCTCTACCCCTCGATCACGGACTTCCTCGACGTCGTCGTGCAGGCGGGCGGCGTCGAGTTGGCGATGGAGGAGATCCGCGTGGGGCCCGGCAGCGCGCTGGAGGACGAGAGCATCGGTGAGGCGGCCGTCCGCTCGCGCACCGGCGCCAACGTGCTCGCCATCCGCTCCTTACCCGACACCGCCTTCGTCACCAACCCGCCACCCGACTTCCGCTTCCGCTCCGGCGACCTGCTCGTCGCGCTCGGCACGCCCGACCAGCTCCGCACGCTCGCCGAGCTCGCCGGCGAGCGCCGCGCCCTCGACCAGCGGTGAGGTTCACCGTCCTCGGCGCCGGCGGCGTGGGCGGCTACTACGGCGCCCTCCTCGCCCGTGCCGGCAACGACGTCGCCTTCCTCGCCCGCGGCGCCAACCTCGCCGCGCTGCGCGAGCGCGGCGCCGAGATCCGCACGCCCGCAGACACGCCCGGGGAGCGGTTCCACGCGCGCATCGCCGCGTACGAGGACGCCGCGCGCCTGCCCCCATGCGACGTCGCGATCGTCGCCGTCAAGTCCTACGCGCTCGACGACGTCGCGCCCGCCGCGCGCCGGGCGGCGGAGGGCGGCGCCGCCGTGCTGCCGCTCCTCAACGGCGTCGACATCGTCGACCGCCTCGCGGCGTCCGGCGTGCCGCGCGACGCGCTGCTGGCGGGGCTAACCTACATCAGCGCGGTGCGCGCCGCGCCCGGCGTCTTCGAGCGCCGCAGCCCTTTCCAGCGCGTCGTCGTGGGCGAGCCGGAGGGCGCCGTCTCGGAGCGCGCCCGCGCGGTCGCCGCCGCGTTCGCGCACGCCGGCGCCGACGCGACCGCATCCGGCGACATCGCACTCGAGCTGTGGCGCAAGTTCGTCTTCCTCGTCGCCATGTCGGCCGCGTGCGGTCTGTCCCGCGCGCCGATCGGAGCGCTGCGCGAGCGGCCGCTCGGGCCGCGCCTGCTCGAGCGCGCGGTCGCGGAGGCCGCCGCCGTCGCCCGCGCCCGCGGCGTGCCCTTCGACGGCGACGAGGAGCGCGGCGCGCTGGAGCGGCTGCGCGGCCTGCCGGGCGCGATGAAGCCGAGCTTCCTGCTCGACGTCGAGGCGGGCGGCGCGACGGAGCTCGACACCCTCAGCGGCGCCGTGGCGCGGCTGGGGGCGGCGGCCGGCATCGAGACGCCGATCCACGACGCCGCCGTCGCCGCGCTCGGCGGCGCGTAGGCCGCCCGCGCCTTGTCGCGACGCGGCCCTCGTTGCACATTGCGAGCGCGCCGCGCCCGCGGCCCGACCATCGCCGGCTCCCTCCGCTTTCCGAGCCGGGACCCCGACAACCGTAGCGAAAAGGTCCTGCCATGTCCGCGACCCCCACGCAATGGCGGCGTGCAGCCGCCTCCTTCGCGGCCGCCGCGCTCGCGTTCGGCCTGGTGCCGCTCGTGGCGCCGCGCCCGGCCCGCGCGGCCACCCTTGGCGTCGCCGGCTCCGCGGCCGCCACGCGCGCCGCGCTCCAGCAACAGGACGCGGCACGGGACACGACGAAGAACGGCAAGAAGAAGAAGAAGGACCTGCCGCTGGAGCCGGCCCGCACGATCTCGTTCACGACGACGCGCGGCACGTGGCTCTCGCTCGACGTCTCGCCGGACGGCCGCACGATCGTCTTCGACATGCTCGGCGACCTGTACACGCTGCCGATCGAGGGCGGCCGGGCGACGCGGCTGACGAGCGGTCTGGCCTACGACGCGCAGCCGCGCTTCAGCCCGGACGGCAAGCGCATCGTGTTCGTCTCGGACCGCAGCGGCGGCGAGAACCTGTGGATCCAGTCGCTGGACGGGCGCGACACGCTGCAGCTCACGAAGGGAGACGACGACGATTACCTGTCGCCGGAGTGGACGCCGGACGGGAAATACATCGTCGCATCGAAGGGCGCCGGCTCGCTGCCCAACCTCTGGCTCTTCAACGTGGAAGGCGGCACCGGCCTGGCGCTGACGAAGGACGCCCCGGACACGCCGCGCCAGAACCGGCGCAAGGACGTGGGCGCTGCGTTCGGACCGGACGGCCGCTACATCTGGTATGCGACCCGCCGCGGCGCCTGGGAGTACAACGCGATCCTGCCGCAGTACCAGCTCCAGGTGTACGACCGCCGGACCGGCGAGAGCTCGACGATGACCGACCGCTACGGCTCCGCGTTCCGGCCGACGCTCTCGCCCGACGGCAAGTGGCTCGTCTACGGCACGCGCCACGAGGCCGACACCGGGCTGCGCATCCGCGAACTCGCCAGCGGCGAGGAGCGCTGGCTCGCCTACCCTGTCCAGCGCGACGACCAGGAGTCCGTCGCACCGCTCGACGTGCTCCCCGGCATGGCCTTCACACCGGACTCGAAGGCGCTCGTCGTCTCCTACGGCGGCGAGATCTGGAAGCTGCCGGTCGACGGATCGGCGCCCGCGAGGATTCCCTTCACCGCGGACGTCGCCGCCCAGCTCGGGCCGCTCTCCCACTTCGACTACCGCGTCGACGACGCGGCGACCTTCGATGCGCACCAGATCCGCGACGCCGTCCCCTCGCCCGACGGGCGGCGCCTCGCCTTCACCTCGCTCGACCACCTCTACGTCATGGACTGGCCGGACGGCACGCCGCGCCGGCTGACGGACCTCGAGCTCGGCGAGGCGGAGCCGGCGTGGTCGCCCGACGGGCGCTGGATCGCCTTCGCGAGCTGGAGCGACCGCGGCGCCGGCGGCCTGTGGCGCGTGCGCGCCGACGGGCGCGCGAAGGCGGAGCGCCTCACGGGCACGAGCGGCTATTACCGGCAGCCCGCGTGGTCGCCGGACGGCGCCCGCATCGTCGCGCTGCGCGCCGCCGGGCGCGTGCGGCAACGCGCCAGCTCGTTCTTCGACGCGCTCGGCTCCGAATTCGTGTGGGTCCCCGCCACGGGCGGCGAGGTGACGGTGATCGCGCCGGTCGAGGGCCGCGAGCACCCGCACTTCACCTCCGACGCGTCGCGCATCTGGGCCTATTCGTCGCGCGACGGCCTCGTCTCCTTCCGCTGGGACGGCACCGACGTGCGCCACCACCTGAAGGTGACGGGCGGCCGCACGCCGGGCGCGACGCAGCCGATGCGCGCGGACCTCGCGCTGATCGCGCCACGGGGCGACCAGGCGCTCGTCCAGGTGAACAGCGACCTCTACGTCGTCGCCGTGCCGCAGGTCGGCGAGGAGGCGCCCACGATCTCCGTGGCGAATCCCGAGAACGCCGCGATGCCGGTGCGCAAGCTGACCGACATCGGCGGCGAGTTCCCCGCCTGGAGCGCCGACGGCCGCTCCGTCCACTGGTCGATCGGCAACGCGCACCTCGTCTACGACCTCGACCGCGCCCGGGCCTTCGAGGACAGCGCGCGCGACGCCGCGCGCGAGCGCGCCGATGCCCAGCCCGACTCCGCGGCGAAGCCGGACTCCGCCGCGGCGGCGAAGTACCGGCCTCTCGAGCGGCGCGTCGTGGTGCGCGCCACGCGCGACCTGCCGAAGGGGACCGCCGTGCTGCGCGGCGCGCGCGTCGTCACGATGAAGGGGGACGAGGTGATCGACGACGCGGACCTCGTCGTGCGCGACGACCGCATCGTCGCCGTCGGCCCGCGCGGACAGGTGGAGGTGCCCGCGGACGCGAAGGTGATCGACGTCGCCGGCAAGACGATCGTGCCCGGCTTCGTCGACACGCATTACCACACGCAGTGGCTGGTGCCCGAGATCCACAGCTCGCAGGTTTGGCAGTACCTCGCCACGCTCGCCTACGGCACCACCACGACGCGCGACCCGCAGACCTCGACCACCGACGTGCTCACCTACGAGGACCGCGTCGAGACCGGCGCGATGCTCGGACCGCGCATCTTCTCGACCGGCCCCGGCGTCTTCTCCAGCGAGCTGATCAAGAGCTACGAGCAGGCGAAGGACGTGCTCGAGCGCTACAGCCGCTATTACGACACCGAGACGCTGAAGATGTACATGACCGGCAACCGCCGGCAGCGGCAGTGGGTCATCATGGCCGCGAAGGAGCTGGGGCTCACGCCCACCACCGAGGGCGGCCTCGACCACGAGCTCGACCTCACGCACATCCTCGACGGCTACGCCGGCGTCGAGCACGCGCTGCCGATCGAGCCGAAGTACGACGACGTCGTCCGGCTGCTCGCCGAGTCCGGCACCGTCAACACGCCCACCCTCCTCGTCTCCTACGGCGGGCCGTGGGCCGAGGACTACTTCTACACGACCACGAACGTCCACGGCGACGCGAAGCTGAGCCACTTCACGCCGCACGAGGAGCTCGACGCCAAGACGCGGCGCCGCGGCCAGGGCGCCGGCGGCTCGCCCGGCCCCGGCGGCTGGTTCATGAAGGACGAGTACGTCTTCCCGCTGCACGCGAAGTTCGCCAAGGACGTCGTCGACGCGGGCGGCAAGGTGGGGATCGGCAGCCACGGCCAGCTCCAGGGCCTCGGCTACCACTGGGAGATGTGGGCGATGGCGAGCGGCGGCATGACCAATCACGAGGTGCTGCGCGCCGCCACCCTCTTCGGCGCCCAGGCGATCGGGCTCGACCGCGACATCGGCTCCATCGAGACGGGCAAGCTCGCCGACCTCGTCGTCCTCGACGCCAACCCGCTCGAGGACATCCACAACACCGACACGATCCGCTACGTCATGCGCGGCGGCCGGCTCTACGCCGGCGACACGCTCGACGAGGTGTGGCCGCGCCAGCGCGAGCTGCCCGCCCAACTCTGGAGGGAGGCGGAGCCGGCGACCGCGGCCGGCATCCACTAGCCGGTCGCCGGAGCGGATCGGGGGGGCGGGGCGGATCGCCGCGGAATCCCGCTGGCGACCCGGGCGAGGCTAGCGGCCGCGCCCGCGCACGCGCCACTTCGCCGCGGAGGCGAAGGGGCCGTTGAGGTCGACGTCGACGCCGTCGATGCGGCGCCCGACGACCGCGATGCGCGGGACGTAGACGGTGTAGACGATCGGGACGTCGGTGGCGACGCGCCGCTGCAGCGCGCGATAGAGGTCGCGGCGCGCGGTCGGCTCGACCGTGGTGCGGAGCGCATCGAGGAGCGAGTCGACCTCGGCGTTCGCGTACGACTCGAGGTTGCTGTCGCCGCCGGAGTGCAGCTCCGCGTACGGGATCGGGTTGACGACGAGCGTCGGCGTGAAGCCGACGGCCATGGCCTGCGGCCGCTTCGCCGGGTCGAGGATCGTCGCGTAGAACGTGGCGGCCTCGAGGAGCTGGAGGCGCGCGTCGAAGCCGACGCGACGCAGCTGCGACTGCACGATGGTGAGCGTCGTCTGGTAGTTCTGCGGCCCGGCGATGGTGACGCGGAGCGGCGCGCCGGCCGCGTCGTGGCGGATGCCGTCGCGGTCGATCGTGCGCCAGCCGGCGCTGTCGAGCGCCGCGACCGCGCGCGCGGAGTCGTCGTCCGGCTGCGCCGCGCCGGGGTCGATGAGCGGACTGCCCAGTGGCAGGAACGTGGTGGCCACGCCGGCGGCGGGCGCGATCGCGTCCGCGATGTCCGCGCGGCGCAGGGCGGCGGAGAAGGCGCGTCGCACGCGCGCGTCGTCCAGCGGCGCCTGGCGCAGGTCCGGGATGATCACCTGCGACGCGGCGGGCGGCAGAGGCAGCGTGCGCACGCCGGGCGAGCCGGCCACCTCGGAGGCGACGCCCGCGCCGGCGATGCACAGGTCGACCGATCCCGTCTTCACCTCGACCACGAGCGTGGCGACCTCCGGGATCGCGCGGAAGACGATGCGGTCGAGCGCCGCCGCCCCCAGCGCGGCGGGGAACGCCGCATACCGCACGAAGGTGAGCGTGCCGTCCGCCGCCCGCCCGGCGAAGCGGAACGGCCCGCTGCCCACGGGATTCCGGTTGTACGCGGCGCGCGCGAGGCGCTGCGGCGGGATCGTGTCGAGCAGGTGGCGCGGCAAGATCGGTAGCGCGGCGAGCGGCTCGACGCCGGCGATGAACGGGCTGCGGAACGTCACGGTCACGGTCGTCGTGTCCGGAGCCGCGATCGAGTCGACGCCCGCGAGGTCGGCGCTGCCCCAGTAGCCGTACGCCGTGTCGGTCGCCGCGCGCAGCGTCCACGCCACGTCCGCCGCGGTGAGGCGCTGGCCGTCGTGCCACGTCACGTCGTCGCGGATCGTGAGCGTGAGCCGGCGCCGCTCGTCGTCCCACTTCCACGACGATGCGAGGTACGGCCGGAACTCGGTGCCGTCGTAGAGCACCAGCGGCGTGTAGAGCAGCAGCCGCAGATCGGAGGAGAGCTGGTCCGGCGAGACGAACGGGTCGAGGCTCGCCGGCTGCGCCGGGCCGCAGACGACGGCAGTGCCGCCGGCCGCGCCGCCCGCTCCGGCGCCGCCGGAGCCGCCGCCTTCGCGGCAGCCGCCCGCCGCGAGCACGGCGAGCGCGGCCGGCAGCAGCACGCGCCACGCGTCGCGCGCCCTCACGGCCGCGCGCTCTCCACCTCGCCCGCCACGGCGCCGAGAGAGGAGAGGAAGTCGGACGCGCGGCGGCCCATCGGCTCGGCGCCGAGCGCCTCGAAGGCGGAGAGCGCCTCGCGCGCGATCGCGGCGCCGCGCACCGCGTCCTCCCGCGCCACGAGCTGCCCGCGGTAGAGGCGGAAGGTCGCCCAGACGAAGCGGTCGTGCATCAGCAACTGCGGCTCCGCCTCGTCCATGAGGCGCACCGCCTCCGCCACGTCGCCGTCGTGCTCGGCCAGCCGGGCGGCGAGCATCTGCAGCGCCTCGCGGCTGTCGCTCCACGTCTCCGGCTCCTCGACGCGCCCGCGCGCCTCCGTCTCCGCGGCACGCGCGCCGTCGACGTCGCCGCGTTCGAGCCGGATCGTGCCCAGCCCGCAAAGCGCGACCACCTCGGCGTTCCAGTAGCCGGTCTCGCGCGCGAGCTGGAGCAGCTCCTGCCAGCACGCCTCGGCCGCTTCCGTGTCGCGCTTCGCCTGATGGAGCTCGGCGAGGCTCTGCAACGGCGAGATGAGACGGGCGGATGCGTCGATGCGACGCCGGATGCGCACCGCCTCCCTGAGGTTCTCTTCCGCCCGCTCCCACTCGCCACGGCGGGTGAGGAGCACGCCGAGGTTGCCGCGCACGGACGCGGACATGTTCGGGTTGCCGACCTTGCCGAAGGCGGCGGTCGCGCCGTCGAACGCGGCGGCGGCCGCCGCGTAGTCGCCGCGCATGATGTTGTTGATCGCGATGCAGTTGTGGCAGCGGCCGGCGCGCTCGAGGTCGCCCAGCTCGTCGTAGAGGCGCAGCGCCTCGTCGAACTCGACGATCGCCTCCGCCGACGCGCCGAGCATCATGTGGGCGATGCCGAGATAGTGGCGTCCCTTCGCGATCAGCTCGTTGTCGCCGCTCCGCACGGCGATCGCGAGCGCCTCTCGCGCCAGGCGCAGATCCTCCTTCTCGCCGGTGCCCGGCAGGTCGATCCGGTTCCACAGGATGTGGCACAGCTCCACGTCCGAGCCGAGCGCGCGCGCCTCCTCCGCGAGCGCCGCCATCCAGCGCAGCAGCTCCGGCGCCGGGCGCGCTCCATGGTCCCGCTCGACGAGGAGCGCCTTGCGCTTCAGCTTGAGCGCGCGCAGCGCGTCGCCGATCGTCTCCGCCTCCGCGCGCGCGCGCCCGAGCACGTCGAGCGCCTCCTCGAAGCGCCCCACCACCCACTCCTCCTCGCCGAGCCGCTCCAGCGCGAGCGCCTTGCGCTCCGCGTCCTGCGCGTTGCGCAGCGCGCGCCGCAGCAGGTCGATCGCGTCGAAGTGCGCGTACAGGCGCGCGGCCCGGTCGGCGGCGAGCACCGCGAAGTCGAACGCCCGCTCCGGCTGGCGGCCGAGGTCGAAATGGACGGCGAGACGGTGGGAGATCGGACCGGCGTCGCTCGCGTACACGCCTTCCAGGATCTCCGCCATCTTGCGGTGCAGCAGGATCCGCCGCTTGCCCTGCAGGTTGTTGTGCAGCACGTCCTGGATGAGTGAGTGGCTGAACTGGTATATGCTGGCGATGTCGCCGTTCGGCAGGTCCCGCGTCTCCGTCATGCGGACCAGGCGGTGGACGCGCGAGAGCGGCTCCATCGCCTCCTCCAGCTCCAGCTCGTCCGCGCCCAGCAGCGCCGCGAGCGCCACCGAGTCGAACTCGTTCCCCTGCACGCTCGCGTATTCCACGATCCTGTACGTCTCAGCGTCGAGCCGCGTCAGGCGCTTCTCGATCGTGCTCGCCGCCGAGCGAGGTACCTCGATCTCCGCCGGCACCGTCTCGAGCCGCCATTCGCCGCGCGCTTCACGGGCGTGCCCCTGCTCCACCAGCCAGTGCAGCAGCTCCGAGAAGAACAGCGGGTTCGTGCCCGCGCGCCCGTCCAGCCACTCCAGCAGGTGAGACGACGGCGGCGCGCCGAGCTCGAGCCGCACCAGCTCCCCGAGCGCGCCGCGGTCCAGCGGCTCGAGCGCGATCTCCTCCGCGAGACGGTAGCGCTCCAGCTCCAGCTTCGCGTCGCGGATCGGATGGCCGGACACGTGCACGTCCGCGGCGCGGTACGTCCCCACGATCATCACCCGCTCGCGCTCGATCTTGCGCGCGATGTGCGACAGCAGCGCGACCGTCGCCCGGTCCGCCCAGTGCAGATCGTCGATGAAGAGGAGGATCGGCTGCGCGGCCGCCGCCGCGAAGAACAGCTCCGTGTACTGGAAGAAGAGCGCTTCCTCGCTCGGCGCCGCGCCGCCCGCCACCTCCAGCCCGCTGCGCAGCTCCGTCGCCGTCGACATCGCCGCCGAGAGGAGCTGCCCCGCCACCGGCAGCGTCGCCACCCAGTACGGTGCCAGCTCCTTCGCCAGCTCGCGCAGGCTCCGCTTCGAACGCGCCGCCGGCTCCGCCGTCACCAGGTCGCGGAACGCCTCCACAAACGGCTGGTACGGCTCGCCCGCGCCGTACTGCTCCGAACAGAGCGCGCGGATCACCCGCGCATCCGGAGCGCGCGACCCCGCCCGCTCGAGAAACGCCTCGATCAGCGTGCTCTTCCCCGCCCCCGCGTCGCCGCTGATGAACACGACGCGCCCCGCCCCGCCCAGCACGCCGTCGAGCCGGCCCACGAGCTGACCGAGCTCCGCTTCCCGTCCTACGAATGAAGCCATGTCGGAAAACTAATGGCGCCCGGCCCGCGGCGCCCCCTTCCCGCAGGGCCGGCGCCCGCCCACGCGGACGCCGGCCGTCACACCCGAGTCGGCTTCAGACGCTCAGATGCCTGCGCCCGTCACGTCGAAGCGCGGGTCGTTCGCCGCGGGGCAGCTCGAGTCCGGAAGCGAGCCGACAATGTAGGCCGCATTCGCGTCGGAGCGCGACGCGTCCGGACCGAACTCGCCGCCGCCCTTGATGCTGAAGGTGTGCTCGCCCGGCTGCACGCCCACCTCCGCGATCGTGATCCGCGTCCACTGCGCGCCGTCCTTCGTGTAGGGCGCGCAGAAGACGTACGCGGTCTCGCCGGACGTGCCGGCGGTGCCGTCGAGCGGCGCCGAGCAGGTGCCGTTCGCGTTCACCGTGAAGTCCTTGAAGAGCTGCAGCGTGCCGGGCGAGCCGTCCTGCCGCGTGCGCGACGTGTAGCGCATGCTCGAGGCGGCGCTCACCCTCGCCTCGAACCACGCCGAGAAGCGCGTCAGGTCAGGCGAGAGCGACAGCACGTCGGCGGACCAGCCGTAGTGGACCGTGGTGATGTCGATCGTCTTGCCGTCGTTCGGCGCGTCCTCCGCCGCCTGGATCGAGCACGTCAACGGCTCCAGGAACGTCGCGCCCGAGCCGAGCACGTGTGAGGCGCCCGCCGCGTGGTGAAACGTGATCACCTGATAGAACGCCTCCGCGCTGCCGAACTCGTCCGAACCGTTCTCGCCCGGATAGAGCACCTCGACGAAGTACTCCCCGTCACCGGCGGGCGCGGGAAGCTGGAACGACGTCGCCGCGTTGATCTGAGCCACCCCGTGCAGGAAGCCGGCGAACGTCGGGGCGTCGAACGACCCGCGCGCCGTGTCGAACCACCACGGACGATCGGTCGTGGCCGCGCCCTTCGTCTCCAGCGGCTCGACCAGCCACGCGAAGATCGAGGCGCCCGTCACAGTGCTCACGGCGCCGCTCCAGCTCGCGAGCTGGACCGTCGCCTTCGGATGCGCCGACACGCCCGCCAGCGTCAGCACCGTGGTCACCGCCGTCTTGTTCTTCACCTGGATCGCGGTCGGGACCGGCGAGGCCGACGTGCCGCAGTACTTCAGAAGGCTCGCCTTGTTCGCCGCGGCCGACGCGTCGATGCCGGCGGTCACCGCCGCGCCTTCCTCCGGTGCCAGACCCGGCGGCGTCACGCCGAAGCTGAAATCGAACGGCGCCACCAGCGTACCGCCGTCGCCGTAGCTGTCCGCAATCTCGTCGAACACCTTCACCGGCGTCGTCCAGCCGCAGAACCACGCATCCTTGCCGTACGGCACTTCGAAGACCGCCGACCCGGTCGTTCCGGTCGTGGCGATCGCATACAGACCGTACGACCCATCGTCCGCCTTCTGTCCGATCAACTGCACCGGCAGGCCCGGCATCGCCGTGCCGTGGGAGTCGACCACGCTCACCGTGAGCGTCGTCACGTCGAGCGGGAAGGCGGCCGGCTTGTTCGCCTGCGGCGCGGCCACGTTCGGCGCCGACGGCTCGGAGGCGCGTTCGCACGCCGCCGCCGTCAGGGAAACAGCGATGAGCAGACCAGGCACGCCGGCGAATCGCCAGCGCGTCGAGCGGGGAGACACCATGAGATCGGACCTCCGGCTACCACCGGGCAGGTAAAAGGCAGCCGCACCCCCGGGGAGTCAGCGCGGCGGCCCTCGTCACTCGAATCGAGGGCGCGCCGTCCCGCTCCGGGACCCGACGCGCCCATGCTGTGTCGGAACGTGAATGATCAATGGATGCAGCGTAATGAATCGGCTGTCAATCCACCCCGCTCGGCGCGTCTCCGGCGCGCAGCGTCTCAGCGTCGCGAAAATCCCGAAACTGATACAAGCTCGCGAGACCGCTCGCGAGCTCCGCCTCGCCCAGGAATTCGACGGCGCCGGCGCGCGCGATTCTGGCGAGGCGGTCCTCGACGTCGAGCTCGTCGAGATGGAGCGCGGCGGCGAGGGCGGTGGAGTGGAAGACGTCGCCCTCGGCGGCGGCGGAGGCGAGCAGCGCGCGGTCGGCGGCGTCGAGGTTCGCGACCGCCGGCGTGAGGGAATGGGCGGTGGCGCCGAGGCGCTGGGGCGGCGCGTCGGCCCACCGGCAGCGGCCGCCCTCGCGTACGAGCAGGCCCTCCTCCTGCGCGGCGTCGACGAGACGCCACAGGTCGGTCGGACGGCCTCCGCTCCGGCGGGCGAGCCACGCCACCCACGCGTCCGGGGCGGCGCCGGTCGCGGCGAGGAGGGCATCGCGGACCTGCGCCTGGCCGAGGGGCGCGAGCTTCAGGTGCGAGCTGTCGCCGCTGCGCTCCGCTTCGGCGACGAGGTCACGCATCCCGTCCGAGAGGCGGCCGGCGTCGCTGCGGGCGGTGAGGACGAGCAGCGTCCGGGTCTCCGAGAGGCGCCGGACGAGGGTGAAGCATCCGGCCAGATCCTGTGGGGGACCGCGGTCGGCGTCGTCGATGATGACGAGGCGGTGCTGGCAAGGTCCGAACTCGAGCAGCGAGCGGGCGCCGGAGCGCTCCCGGCGTCCCGCCTCGGCGGCGGCCCGCGCCGCGGCGCTCCCGCGGGCGAGGGTCGCCGCGCCTGCGCCGCGGCGCCGCAGCGCGTGGGCCGTCTCCCAGAGCGCGTGGAGCAGATCGCCGAGGACCGGGATCACCTCGAGCCACTCGCCGGTGGTGCGCGAGAGGGAGCGCGCGATGCGGCGGTCGAGCGTGAGCTTGCGCGCGATCATCGGCCATGCGCCGCCGACAATGGCGGCGTCGACGTAGGCGGTGCGGAGGCGCCAGCGTCGACGGACGTCGTCCTGGAAACGGCGCACGAGCGCCGTACGCCCGGATCCCGCCTCGCCGGAGAGGAAGACGACGCGGCCGTGACGGGCCCGGGCGGCGCTCAGCTCCTCGCGCAGGATCTGCAGCAGATCGTCGCGGCCGACGAGCGGATGCGGCGCTTCCACGTCTCGCCTCGCGGTGGGCTCAGGGGCCGCTAATGGCGTTGCCAGGAACCGTACATCGGGTTGGGCAGCACGATCCACGCGCGGCCGAACGGCTCGAGCCGCTCCACGTTCGCGCGCGCCGCCTGCGTCAGCGCCGGGAAGTCCTGGATGTTGTCACCCACGAACATCAACACGTTCAGCGCCGGCAGCCCGCCGCCCGCCGTGCCCTTCTCGACGGACTGGAAACGCGGATTCTTGTCGGAGGTCGACGACGGCTTGCAGAGCACGCGGTCGACGACGATCTCGAGCTTGCGGAAGTTCTCCTCCGTCGGCGGGCAGAGCGCCTCGTCACGGTTCGTCACGATGACGACGCGGCCGCCCAGCTCGCGCGCGAAGCGGATGAAGTCCGCCGCGCCGGGAAGCGCCGGCGCCGCGGCGTCGCGCACCCAGCCGTTCCAGCTCGCGGTGTCGAAGGAGGCGCCGGTACGTGCGAGGCCGGCCTCGTAGCTCGAGTTGTCGAGCACCGTCTCGTCGGCGTCCAGGACCACCGCCCACGTGCCCGGATCGACGTCGGCGGAGAGCTCTCGCAGGCGCGTCTCCGCCGTGCGGTACGCCTGCAGGAACGCGGCGTCGTGCTCGGCGGAGGCGCGCACCCAGGCGATCGCCGGCGGCGCCGTGGTGTCCGGCGCCTGCACGATCGGCGCGGGCGCCTGCGGCGGCGGCGGCGCGCACGCCGCGAACGCCGCGATCGCGGCGAGCGCGGCCGCTCGCCGCGCCGCGGACCGCACCGTCAGCGGCACGGCCACACGGCCACGCCCCGCACGCCCGGCCCCGCCGGCACCAGGATGCCGACGCCGCCCAACGCCTCCAGCCGCACCGGCCTGCCTCGCCGCATCCGCTCGCGCAGCACCGCCTGCAGCGCCTCTGGCGTCTCGGCGCCCAGCGCCGGAAGCGCCACCTCCGCGCGGTACGGCGCCTGCCCCACGAGATCCACGTCGAGCAGCGCGCAGCCCGGCTCCGCGTAGCCCGCCGGCGACGCCACCGCCGACGCCGGCAGCGCCGCGTCGTACGCCGCCGCGTAGCCGTACGCCGGCACCGCGACCGGCACCGCGACCGGCACCGGCACGAAGAGGAGCGGCGCCCCCGCGCCCCGCCGCGCCAGCGGAGCGAAGCCCCGCCCGGGCGCGAAGCGGCGCCGATCGAGCCGGCCGCGGCCCGTCCCGACGCCGATGCGGAACGGCCCCGCGCCGAAACCGTGGAAGCCGCTCCGCATCCCCCGTGCGGCCGGGAAGCCGTGGCCGGCGTGGCCGCCGCGGCCGGCGAGCGGCTGGCCGAGCCGCTGTGCCGACGCCGGACCCGGCCCCGCCAGCAGCAGAGCGGCGAGGAACCCGAGGGCGATCGCAGCGGTTCTGGTATTCGTCATCGCGATCGTCTCCCTTTCCAGAACGTGGCGGCGCCGGTTCACGACGCGCCGATGAAACGAATGTAACAGAATCTTGCCGTCCCGGTGACGACCTGTACATTGTCGAAGTACCGACTCCCCGGTCGGCCGCTTCGTGGAGGTGTCTCACAGCTCAGGGAGGACCGATATGCCCCGACGTGTCGGATCGTACACGCCTGAGGAGGTCTCGCGCTACTACCCCCGCCGGGTTCAGCTCCTGCTGCGCGACCATCGCCTCGTCGATGCGAACATCCACGTGCCGGAAAGGCAGCCGCTCAGCGTCTACCTCGCCACCCGGCACGCCTTCACCAATCTCACGAACGTCCGCTGGGTCGGCCAGGACAGCCGCCCGGCGCAGCATGTCGCGATCCGCTCCGACCACATCCTTTGGATCGCCTGCCTCGACCCCGACGTCGCCCTCTCCCGCCAGACCGGTCGCACGGAGCGTCTGCCCGTCGACGTCCTGCTGGAAGACGGCAGCATCATCGAGGCCGGACTCGACATCGCCGAACGCCAGCGCCTCAGCGACTACATCGACGCCGTGGACAGTGGCTTCCTGCCCCTCTTCCACGCCCACTCCTCCACGGGCGCCACCCTCGGCGACCTCGCCGTCAACCTGCAGGCGATCCTCGCCATCAACGAGGCCCCCGCGGAGGCGATGGCCGCAGCCTGAGCCGCCCTCCCCAGGGCCGCTACAGCTCCTTCTCGACGGCGGCGCGCCGGCCTGCCACGGCGCGCTCCCTTCCATCCGGCCCCGACCTTCGATTCACTCGCCAACCCGCTCCCCTTCCTTCGACCCGGTCCGCCACCCCGGACCGCCACCCCGGCCCGGAGCACCCTCCAACCTCAATCCGGCGCCGCTTCCTCCGCCACGATCCGCGCAGCCCACGGACAGTACTGCCCCAGCGTGTTCAGCCAGTAGTCCAGGTTCGCCTCCACCGCGCTCGGCCGCCCGTCGCACACCTCCACCGACGCATCCGCGAACTGCACCGTCGCCGGATCCATGTGCCAGCCGTACCCATCGTTGAAACCGCCGTCCCCGGCCAGCAGCCTCCCCGCCACGATCTTCTGCGACTCCTCACCCGCCAGGATCCGCCGCGCCTCCGCGATCCGCTCCCCGTCGCTCAGCAGAATGCGGAACCGCTCCCCCACCACGTCCACCACGTACACCGCCCGCGCCGGCGCCGCGGGCGACCCACCCCCGCACGCCGCCCCCAGCGCCATCGCCAACACCGCGGCGGCGACCAGCGAGATCTCACGACGCCTCTGGAACACGTGCCTTCTCCTTCGTGGTCATACCGCCCGGCCCGGCGGTCGCGCCGCCGGCTCTTGTAACATCTCTCTTGACACAATATCCGCCGGACGCCATTTGTATCTGTGAAGATGATACAAACGGGGAGGGAAAGGAGCAAGGCCATGAGGTTCAACTTCACGGACCGGTCCCGGCGGGTGCTGGCGCGGGCCTTGGAGGAGGCGGTGACGCGGCGCCACGCGCAGGTGGGAACGGAGCACCTGCTGCTGTCGCTGCTGCGGGAGGAGGAGGGGGTGTCGGCGGCGGTGCTGGCGGCGCTGGGGGTGGATTCGCGCGAGATGGCGGAGCGGTTGTCGTCGCGGGTCGGGTCGCTGTCGGAGAGCGGAGGCGTGGCGCCGACGACGTTGCCATACACGGCGGCGGCGAAGCGCGTTCTGGAGGCGGCGATGGGGGAGGCGAGGCGGCTGGGGCACGGCTACGTGGGGACGGAGCACCTGCTGCTGGGGCTGCTCGGTCTGGAGGCGGGGGCGCCGCCGGAACTCGAAGCGGCGGGGGCGACGTTGTCCGGAGCGCGCGAGGCGGCCGAGCGGATCCAGGGCGGCGGGGCGGAGGCGGGGGCGGAGCCGGGGGCGGGGGTGGAGGCGGGGGCGGAGCGCGGCGAGGCCGGCGAGGCGGCGGAAGGGGCGAAGCCGCGGACGCGGCCGGGGCGGAGCGATTTCCGGATGCGCATCGACGACGCGTCGACGTCGTCGATCTACGAGCAGATCGTGGCGCAGGTGCAGGAGGCGGTGGCGACGAAGCGGCTGCGGGAGGGGGAGCGGCTTCCGACGGTGCGGCGGCTGGCGGACGAGCTGGACATCGCGCCGGGCACGGTGGCGCGGGCGTACGGCGAGCTGGAGCGGCGGGGCGTAGTGGAGACGGCGGGGGTGCGCGGGACGCGGGTGGCGGCGACGCCGGCGGGCGAGGGGGACGGCAGCGCGACGGAGCTGGAGGGTCTGCTGCGGCCGGTGGCGGTGGCGGCCTTCCACCTGGGCGCGAGCGCGGGCCAGCTGCGTGCGGCGCTGGATCGCGCGATGCGGGGGATCCTGGCGCTGTAGCGGCGGCGGCTTGTCAGACCCCGTGCGGCGGCGCATCTTCGCCGTCCCGAAGCCATCCATCCCGAGGGAGCGTTCGCATGAAGAGGTTCGATCTCCTGCCGCTGGTCCTGTGCGCGCTGGTCGCGCCGTCCCACGCCCGGGCGCAGGCGACCTCGTCGCCCCGGCCGGGCGGCTCGTCTCCGGGGCAGGCGGCCCCTGCCAGCGCGGCGGATCTGGCGCGCTGGCAGCGTGAGGCGGCGGCGGTGACGATCGTGCGGGACGACTGGGGGATCGCGCACGTGCACGGGAAGACGGACGCGGACGCGGTGTTCGGGATGGAGTACGCGCAGGCGGAGGACGATTTCAACCGCGTCGAGACGAACTACCTGATCGCGCTCGGGCGGCTGGCGGAGGCGGAGGGGGAGTCGGCGGTCTGGCGCGACCTGCGCTCGAAGATCTACGCGGATCCGGACACGCTGAAGGCGATGTACGCGCGCAGCCCGGAGTGGCTGAAGCGGCTTATGGACGCTTTCGCCGACGGTCTGAACTACTACCTCCACGCGCACCCGGAGGTGAAGCCGCGGGCGATCACGCGATTCGAGCCGTGGATGGCGCTCTCGTTCACGGAAGGCAGCATCGGAGGCGACGTCGAGCGGATCGACCTGCGCCAGCTCTCGGCGTTCTACGGCGGCGAGGAGGCGACAAAGGCGGGCTCGGTCGGTGGGCGGGCGCCGGAGCCGCCGGGCGCGGCGGGCGGGCCGGCGCCCGAGCCGTCGGGCTCGAACGGGATCGCGATCGCACCGAAGAACACGCTGAACGGCCACGCGCTGCTCTACATCAACCCGCACACGTCGTTCTACTTCCGCTCCGAGCTGCAGATGACGAGCGACGAGGGGCTGGACGCGTACGGCGCGGTGACGTGGGGCCAGTTCTTCGTCTACCAGGGGTTCAACCGGACGGCGGGGTGGATGCACACGTCGAGCGGCGTGGACAACATCGACGAGTTCCTGGAGACGGTGACGAAGAAGGGTGCGGGCTGGGTCTACCGCCACGGGAGCCGGGAGCTGCCGGTGCGGGAGCGCACGATCACGGTGCCGTACCGGACCGACGACGGCATGAAGGAGCGCACGGTCACCGTCTACTTCACCGAGCACGGCCCCGTCGTGCGCAGGGAGGGCGAGCGCTGGGTGACGGTGAGTCTGATGCAGGCGCCGATCGAGGCGCTGACGCAGTCGTACACGAGGACGAAGGCGAAGGACCTGGCGGCGTTCCGCAGGATCCTGGAGCTGCACACGAATTCCTCCAACAACACGGTGTTCGCTGACGCCGAGGGCCACATCGCCTACTTTCACTCCAACTACATTCCGCGCCGCGACACCGCCTTCGACTGGACGGAGCCGGTGGACGGCAGCAACGTGGCGACCGACTACCACGGCGTGCTGGCGGTGGACGAGACGCCGAACGTTATCGACCCGGAAGTCGGCTGGCTGTACAACTCGAACAACTGGCCGTGGTCGGCGGCCGGACCGGACAGTCCGAAGCGCTCGCAGTACCCGGTCTACGTCGAGCGCGGCACGGAGGAAACGCCGCGCGGCCATCACGCGCTGCGCGTCCTGCCGGGCCACGACGCCTTCACGATCAGCTCGCTCACCGCCGTCGCGTTCGACAGCTACCTGCCTGCGTTCGCGTCGATGATCCCGGCGCTGGTCACCGCATACGACGCGGCTCCCGCCACGAGCCCGCTGCGGGCGAAGCTCGCCGCGCCCATCAAGGTCCTGCGCGAGTGGGACGACCGCTGGGGCATCAACTCCGTCGCCACCTCCCTCGCCGTCTTCTGGGGCGAGGACGCGCTGCGGCGCGTGGCGCGGGACGCGCGCGCGGCCGGCGTCTCCGGCGAGACCTACATCGCGACGACGGCGCCCGCGGGGCCACTGCTCGATGCGCTCTCCGCCGCCGTCGACCGGCTCACCGCGGACTTCGGCACGTGGCAGACGCCGTGGGGCGACATCAACCGCTTCCAGCGCTGGAACGACGACATCGCGCCGCACTTCGACGACGACAGCGCGAGCATACCCGTCCCCTTCACCTCCTCCCGCTGGGGCTCGCTCGCCTCCTTCGGCGCGCGGCCCTACCCGAACACGAAGAAGTGGTACGGCACCAGCGGCAACAGCTTTGTCGCGGCGGTCGAGTTCGGCGACAGCGTGCGCGCCCGGGCGGTGACCGCCGGCGGCGAGAGCGGCGACCCGGAGTCGCCGCACTTCGACGACGAGGCGGTGCGCTACGCGACGGGGAATCTGAGGGTGGTGTATTTCTATCCGGGGCAGTTGGTGGGGCATGTGGAGCGGCGGTACCATCCGGGCGGGTGAGGCGGGCGACGTTGTGGCGGTCTGGGGTCTGCGGAGGCGGTCTGGGGGTGGGTCGGGGGTACGGGGGTCTGGGGGGGCGGCGGGGCTGCGCCCGCCGTGGTCTGGGGTCTGGGGTCTGGGGTCTGGGGTCTGGGGTCAGTCTTTGGTCTGGGGGGTGGGGGTGGCGCGGTAGCACCAGGCTTCGCCTTGCAGGACCAGCTCGCCGTCGCCGCGCACGACGCGGATGTCGAGGGCGCTGACCGGCTTCGTCGGATGGACGCTCTTCACGACGGCTTCGGCGGTGATCGTGTCGCCGATGAAGACGGGGGCGGTGAATTTCCAGTTCTGGCTGAGGAAGACGGTGCCGGGGCCGGGCATGTCCATGGCGACGAGGGCGTGGAGCAGGCCGGTGGTGAGGCCGCCCTGGGCGAGGAGCCGGCCGAAGCGGGTGCCGCGCACGAAGTCCTCGTCGAAGTGGAGCGGGTTGTGGTCGCCGGTGATCTCGGCGTAGCGCTCGACGTGCTCGCGCGTGACCGTCATCGAGCGGCGCGCGGTGCGTCCCACCTCTAGCTCGTCCATCGCTCTCCTCGAGGGTCGTCCGTTCGGCTGCACCCCTGACCGTTCGGCTGCACCCCTCACCGCCCGGCCGCCGCCCGAGGCCTCCTTCCCTCCGGGACGACCGGCGGGCGACGCCGCGATGCGCGGGGCGGCGGCGCGCCCGCCCGGACGCTCGATCGGGCCTGCCGGGGCGGCCTCGCCGAACTACTGTCGGCAGCGCCCGTTCGGATCGGGCTTCGGGTGGTCCACCACGACGCGGTGGTCGAGGTCGGCGACGTGCAGCGCGACATCCTCGACGAAGCGGCCGATGCGTGCCATCCCGTCGTAGTCGATCGTCTGCGGCTCGTCGGTGACCTGGTGGTAGTCCGAGTGGAGCCCGGTGGTGAAGAACGTGATGGGGATGCCGAAGCGGGCGTATTCATAATGATCGCTGCGGCAGTAGATGTTGGACGGGTGGCCGTCGGCGTCCATCGCGTAGTCGAAGTGCAGCCCGTGCTTCCCCTCGACGTTCACCCGCTCGATCAGGTCGCCGAGCTCCGTCGAGAGGCGCCGGGAGCCGACGAGCTGCAGGTAGCCAGGGCCGCCGTGGAGCGGCGTGCCGTCCTTCGTCCGGCCGGTTTCGTCGTCGGCCCCGCCGCGGCCGATCATGTCCATGTTGAGCTGCGCCACGATCGAGTCGCGCGGCACGGTCGCGTGGTCGGTGAAGTACGTCGACCCGAGCAGCCCCCGCTCCTCTCCGGTGTGCCAGACGAAGAGGATCGAACGCTTCGGCTTCACCGGCAACGAGACGATGCGCTCGGCGATCTCGAGCTCGGTCACGGTGCCGGAGCCGTCGTCGTCCGCGCCGTTCGAGATCGAGTCCATGCGGACCGGACCCGGGTGCGCGGCACGCCAGGCGCCGAGAAGCGAATCGACGGCCGCCTGCTCTTCCGGCGTCGCCTGCTTGCCGCGGTCGTCGGCGCCTTCCGGCCGCACGACGTGATTCCAGAATGCGCATCGAGTCGTTCGCGACCGGCGCCGCGGTATCGCCAATGTGGTCGTTGTGGGCGCCGATCGCAACGTATTCGCCGCGCAGCGCGGGATCGCTGCCGCGCACGATGCCGATCACGTTGCGCGCGGGCGTTGCGACCGGGTCCGAGGTGAAGCGGACGTCGATCGCCGCGTGGGTGCCGGCGGCGCCCGGGGCGAGACCGGCGATCGGCGATCCGAGCAGGCGGGCCGCGGCGGCCTCGGAGACGATGAAGACCGGCGTCTCGTCGCCGCCGGCGCCGTCCACCATCTGCGTGCGCGGCCGGGACAGGAAGCGCGAGAGAGCGCCGATGTATTCGTCCGCCACCGAGACGACCAGCGCGGAGGGACCGGAGACGTCCGGCAGGCCGCGCAGCAGCGTGCGCAGGTTCGGCGCGCCCGTGGTGCTCAGCACCACGAGCTTGCCGCGCATGTGCGCCTCGTCGAGCGCGAGCGAGTCGCCCATCGCGCCGCCGAACACCGCCTCTGCGTCCGGGATCCTGACGCTGCGCCGCGCGCTCGGCGCGTAGTCGTGCCAGGCGACGAGCGGCTGGCCGCCGACGGTGAAGGAGGAAGCGTCGTCGAACGCGACCGTCTCGAGCGGGATGGTCTGGAAGTACGTCCCGTCCTCGCCGGCGGGCTGAATGCCGAGCCTCTCGAGCTCGCGGGCGATGTAGGCGGTGCCCTTGACGTTGCCGGCCGTGCCCGCCGCGCGGCCCTGCATCGAGTCGTCGGCGAAGACGTAGAGCCGGGTCATCAGGTCCGCCGCCGTGATGGCGGGCGAAGTGGGGCGAGGCTCGTGCTTCACCGGGAGCGCGGACTGCGCCGCGAGGCCGGCCGGGCGCAGCGCCGGAGCGAGCACGGCGAGCACGGTCAGCACGGCACAGTTCGCGAGAGGGCGCGTGGCGGCGCGGGCGGCGCGGGCGACGCGGGTCGTGTGGGGCCGGGCGTCCGTCGAGGGCGGTCGAAGCGACATGGCTGGGGCTCGGTTGCGAGAGGCGAAGGCCGGCCGCGTGGCGGCCGAGCTGCGCGCGAATGTTACCCCCGGCGGCCGCGAGGGACAAGCGGTCCGGAGCGGGTTACGGCCGGGGGGCGCCGGGGTCGGGAGAAGCTTCCTCGGCGACGATGTCGGCCGGCACCGCCTGCGCCCGCTTCGCGCGCCGGCGCCCACCGAAGCGGAACGGTCCGCCGAGCCGGAACCGGCCGCCGCCCAGCAGCACGAGCGCGATGGCGCAGATCAGGATGAGCGCCTCGACCTCGATCCCCCAGCCGCCGGTCGCGCGGTTCACAGTGAGCGCCTGCGGCCACTGCACGAGCAGGATCGCCATGACGAGGTCGACGGCGATCACGAGCGCGGCGATGCGGGTCCACAGTCCGAGCACGAGGAAGACCGGCGCGACGAGCTCGGCGATGTAGGTGCCGTAGGCGAGGAAGTAGGGCAGCCCGGCGCTGCCGAGCGGCCCCGCGATCCAGGCGACGCCGTGGCTCAGCTTGAAGACGCCGTGGAAGAGGAGGATGGCGGCGAGGCCGAAGCGGAGCACCAGCCTGCCCGCGTCGTCGGCGATGGTGCCGCCCGCGGCGAGGCCGCGGGCGCCACCATCCCGCTGGGGAAGCGCGGAGTCGAGCGCGTCCCGGTCCGCGTTCACGCGCCGTTCCCCTGGCTCGACGGCGGGACCATGCCGTTCATGCGGAGGTAGGTGACCAGGTTGCCGTAGTGCTCCCAGTCGTGGCTGGCGTTGAAGATCAGCATGCCGAGGCGGCTGGTCTTCTGGCCGAAGATCTCCACCGGCTCCAGCGACTGCGCGTCGCTCATCCCGGAGTAGACGCCGTCGCAGTAGGCGTTGGACGCCTTGAGCGCCGCGACGAGGTCGGCCTTCGACGTCGCCTTCTCGAAGTCCTCCTTGCTCGGGCTCTCCTCGCCCTTCGCCGCCGCGCACATCGTGTACTGGGAGTTCGCTACGTGGCCGATGATCTGGCCGAAGCTGCGCACGCCGGCCGTCGGCGCGTAGCCGTACTTCCCCTCGGGCATCTGCTCCGCCGATTTCGTGATGTAGCCCTGCACCATCTGGTAGTACGGGCGTGGCGCCGAGGCGCTCGCGTTGCCCTGACCCTGCATGCCGCCCATCGACTGCGCCGCCGCCGGCACCGCCAGCGCCAGCGCCGCCGTCACTGCGAGGATCCGTCTCATTGCCTGCCTCCGGTTGGAAGGTCGCGAACGCCGCTCGCACGTGGGACCGGCGGAAGGACCGCCGCCGCACCCCGTACGATACGACTTCCGGCGGCGCCGCGGCCAGGGCCGTGTTCGCGCGGGCGAATCTGCGCTCCCGGCTCCCGCGCCCCACGACCGGCTATCGCAGCCGCTCGCGCAGACGCGCCGCGAGGGCCGCCAACCGGGCCCGCACGCGCTGGCGGCGGGCGGCGCGGCGGAGGGGCGGGTCGTCCGTGAGCTCGGCGACGCGGGCGTACGCACGCGCGTTGGCGAGCAGGGCGGCGGAGCGCGTCACGCCGCGGGTCGAGCGCCCCTCGTGGATGCGGATGCGGGCGAGCACCGCGGGCTCGACCACTGCGGGCGCCGCGAGCGCGAGCCGGAGCATCAGCTCGTAGTCCTCGCGCAGCCGGAGGGCGGGGTCCTCGTCGAACCCGCGCAGGCGTTCGAACAGCTCCCGCTCGAGCATGACGGTGCACAGCGCGACGGACGCCTCGGTGGTGATCATCGGCAGGGCGAGATCGCCCTCCAGCGCCCTCCAGCGCCCGCCGCGCGGCGCCGCGGACACGCCGCGTTCGTCGACGTGGTCGTAGCGCGTGTAGCACCAGCGGCCGGGCGCCCGCGCGAGCCGCCGCAGTTGGGCCTCGAGCTTCGCGGGGCGCCAGAGGTCGTCCGAGTCGAGGAAACACAGATAGCGGCCGCGCGCGGCGCGCGCGCCGGCGTTGCGAACATGCGCGACGTTCGCGCCGTGCGGGAGGCGGAGCGAGCGCACACGGGGATCGGCGGCCGTCGCCAGCCACTCGGCGGTGCCGTCGCTCGAGCCGTCGTCGACGACGATCAGCTCGAGGTCCGCGTGCGTCTGCGCGAGAACGGAGGCGACCGCCTCGCGCAGCAGCGGGAGGCGGTCGTAGGTGGGGATGACGACGGAAACGTCCGGTGCGCCGGGGACGGCCGGCGCAGCGGGGTCGTCCGGTGTGCCGGGGACGGCCGGCGCAGCGGGGTCGTCCGGTGCGCCGGCGCCCCCGCCGCCGCTCATTCGGCGCCGAGCGTCTCTCGCGGCTCGACGCGTGTGCCGCGCAGGGAGGAGACGAAGCTGGCGGCCCACGCGGCGGTGCCGAGCACGGCGAGCACGCCGGCGAAGGTGAGCGGATCGGTTGGACGCACCCCGAACAGGAGGTTCTCCATGATGCGGGTCAGCGCCAGCGCGAGGACGACGCCGGCCGCGGCGCCGAAGCCGGCCGCCACCATGTATTCACGCTGCAGCGCGCCGCGCAGCGCGCGCGGCGTGGCGCCGAGCGCGAGGCGGATGCCGATCTCGCGGCGGCGGCGCGCGACCGCGTAGGCGACGACGCCGTAGACGCCGACGGCGGCGAGGGCGAGCGCGATCGCGGCGAAGCCGAGCACGACGAGGAGCAGGAAGCGGCGCGTGCCGAGCGCCTGCCCGATGCGCTGCCGGAGCGGCTCGAAGCGCACCGGCACGTCCGAATCGAGGTCGTGCACCGCCTGGCGCACGGCGGGGGCGAGCGCCTCCGGCCGCCCCCGCGCCGGCTGCAGCACGGCGGTCATGCTGAAGGCGCGCGTCGGCCGTTGCGTGTAGGGGAAGTAGAAGGTGGGCGCGGGCGCGGCCGTGAGGTCGCTCTGGCGCACGTCGCCCACGACGCCGACGACGGTGGCCCACTTGTCCTGGTTCCAGAAACTGTCCATGCCGCCGCCGGTCATCTGCTTGCCGATCGGGTCCTCGCCGGGCCACGCCAGCTCGGCGAAGGCGTGGTTGACCACGACGACGTGCGCGGCGCCGGCGACGTCGCGCGGCTCGAAGAGGCGGCCGCGCAGCAGCGGGATGCGCATGACGCGGAAGTAGTCGGCGTCGGCGAGCTGGTACTCGCCGCTCGCGGTCGGCTGGGGCCCGCCCTGCACCTCCACCTTGCCGTTCGAGGGGCGGTCCATCGGCGCCATCGTCACGAGACCGGCCGCCTCCACGCCGGGAAGCGCGCGCAGCCGCTCGGAGAGCGCCTCGAAGTAGCGGCGCTTGGCCTCGTCGTCCGGGTAGCGCGCCGTCGGCGGGTCGACGGTGGCGGTGAGGAGGCCGCTGGTGCGGAAGCCGGGGTCGACGTCGAGCACGGAGCGGAAGCTGCGCAGCAGCAGGCCGGAGCCGACGAGCAGCACGAGCGCCAGCGCGGTCTCGCACCCGATCAGCCATTTCCAGATCCGCTGCCTGCGCCGATCGGTGCCCCCGCGCGCGCCACCGCGCAGCGACGCGACCGCGCCGCGCGCCACCCGCAAGCCGGGCAGCAGGCCCGCGACGACCGCCGCGACGAGCGCCACGACGAGCGTGAAGACGACGACGCGGAAGTCGAGCCGGATCGCGTCGAGCCGCGGCAGTCCGGGCGGCGCGAGGGCCGGCAGCGTCCGGACGACGATCCAGCCGGCGCCGATCCCGAGCAGCGCACCGGCGACACTGAGCGCGCCGACCTCCGCGACGACGACGCCGATGAGGCGCCGCCACCCGGCGCCGAGCGCATGGCGCACGGCGAGCTCGTGCTCGCGCGAGGTGCCGCGGGCGAGCGTCGCGCTCGCGAGGTTGGTGCACGCGACGAGCAGCACGAGCAGCGCCGCACCGAGCAGGATCCAGAGCGGCCGCTGCACGTCTCCGACGATGGTGTCGCGCAGCGGCGAGACCGCCGCGGCCCGCGGGAAGTACGCATCCTCGCCGGGATCGGAGAGCGCGCCGGGCTCGTCCGCGAAGTGGCGGGTGATCGCGTCCAGCTCGCCGTCCGCCTGGGCGAGCGTAGCGCCCGGCTTGAGGCGGCCGATGGCGATGTAGTTGTGCGTCGTGCGGTCCGCCGAGGGCTGTCTCAACTCGACCGGATACCAGATCTGGATGTCGCCCGGGAAGTCGAACCCGGGCGGCATGACGCCGACCACCTGTACGCGGAAGCCGCTGACCGTCAGCGGATGGGCCGCGAGGTCCGGGTCCGCCCCGAGGTGTGCGCGCCAGAAGGCGTCGCTCACCACGACGACGGGCGCCGCGCCGAAGCGGTGGTCCTCCGGCCGCAGCGCCCGGCCGCGCTCCGGCACCGCGCGCAGCGTGCGGAAGAAGCCGTCGCTCACGCCGGTCACCCCCGCGCGCAGCGGCTCGGAGGTGCCGAGCACCGTGGACTCGCCGCCGCGGAAGAAGACGGCCATGCTCTCGAAGCGGGTGGCCGAGCGGCGCCAGTCGTCGAAGTTGTGCCACGCGACCCACATCGTGTCCGACTGGCCGTTCACCTCGGCGAGGCGGACGAGACGATCCGGCGCCGGGTACGGGAGCGGCGAGAGGAGCACGCCGCCGACGATGCTGAAGACGGCCGTGTTGGCGCCGATCCCCAGCACCAGCGTGATCAGCGCGACGAGCGTGTAGCCGGGCTGGCGCGCGAGCGACCGTAGCGCCACCCTGATCCCGTGCAGCGACATCGAGCCTCCTCCTCAGCGGTGTCTGGGAACCTGCCTCCGGGGTTGGACCGCCACGCCCCGTGAACGGTTGGAAACGGCGCTCCGTTCCTTCGGGGCCCGGCGCCAGGCCGCCTCTACTCCCCTCGCAGCAGCGGCCCGACCAGGCGCGCGTACTCGCGCATCGCCGCGTCCAACTCCTGACGGCGCGCGGAGCCGCCATGCACCACCCGCATCGCCGCGGGCGGAGCGGGGACCGTGCCGCGCCCCAGCGCGGCGGTGAGACGGAGCGCGAAGGCGTGGGCGTCGCGCACCGCCGCCGCGGGGTCCGCATCGAAGCGGTCCCGGATCGCCTGCCACTCCGCGTCGTGGTGGCGCAGCAGCGCGGGGTCGGGCACCGGCTCGTGCGTCGCCGCGCCGACCTCGTGCGCCGCCGGCGCGTGGGGCGTCGCGGCGGGGGGCGCCGCGGGGGGCGGGGCGTCCGCCTCGCCGCTCGCGTCGTCCGCCTCCGCGAGCGACGCCGCCGGCTCGGCCGCGGCGGAGGAGGTCGCGTCGCGCGCGCCCGAAAGGGTCGGCATGCGGCGGATGCCGCGCGCCCGGGCCTGGCCGCCGGCGGCGAAGAAACGGTCGATCAGGGGATCCGCGCGCGGCTTCAGGAGCAGGTAGACGAGCACGACTCCCGCCACCACGAGCAGGAAGACGACGACGACCGACAGGAGCTGGACCGTCTCAGGCGACATGGGTCCCACTGCGGAAGGGGGCACCGGGGCACCCGCCAATGGTGCCGGATCGCGGGCCGACCGGCAATGACCTCGTCGCGGGGGCGATGACGGTCGGCGGCCGCCGATTGCGCAATGCGTTCGACGGCACGCGAGCCGCCATCACTTCCATCGCTCTCCTGGAGGCACCATGACCCGACGTACGCTGACCACCGCCCTGCTGCTGCTGGCGACCGCAGGCTGCGGCTCCAGCGCGGACGTGACCGGACCCACGAACGTCACGCTGCAGCACGGCTCGATGAGCGTGAAGATCGACGGCCAGCAGTGGACCGCGACGACCGGCCTCAGCGCGGGGTTCTCCAACGGGATCCTCGCCGCCGCGGGCGTCGACGGCTCCGCCACCTCGTTCGCCTTCGGCGTGGCGGCGAGCGGACCGGGCACGTACACCATCGGACCGTCGTCGACGCTCAACGCGATCCTCACGCAGGGCGCCTCGTCGCAGGCGTGGTCGGCCGTGCTCACGACCGGGAGCGGCACCCTGACGATCAACTCGCTCTCGGCCACGGGCGCATCCGGTACGTTCTCCTTCACGGTGGCGCCGAACGCCCAGAGCGGTGCCAGCGGCAATCGAACGCTCACGGAGGGCCGCTTCGACCTCACGTTCTGAGGCTCACGCGCGCTCGATCACCTCCCGGACCTTGCGGGCCAGCGCCTCAGCGGTGAACGGCTTCTGCAGGAACGGCGTCTCCGCCGTCTCGACGCCGTGGCGGATCACGGCGTCGGACGTGTAGCCGGAGGTGAAGAGGACCGGGATGTCGGGCCGCAGATCCCGCAGCCGTTCCAGCAGCGCGGGGCCACCGAGGCCGGGCATCACGATGTCGGTCACGACGAGGTCGATCGGGCCGCCGTGCGCGCTCGCCAAGCGCACGGCGTTCTCGCCGTCCGCGGCCTCGAGGACGGTGTAGCCGCGACGCTCGAGGACGACGCGCGCGATCCGGCGCACGGCGTCGTCGTCCTCGACGAGCAGGATCGTCTCGTCGCCGCCGCGGGCGCCGCCCTCTGCGGGCCCGGCCGCCACCACCTCTCCACCGGCGACGCGGGGGAGGTAGATCTTGAACGTGGTGCCCACCCCCTCCTCGCTGTACGGCCAGATCGAGCCGCCGCTCTGCTTCACGACGCCGTAGACGGTGGCGAGGCCGAGCCCGGTGCCGCGGCCCTGCTCCTTGGTGGTGAAGAACGGCTCGAAGACCCGAACGAGCGTGCGGCTGTCCATGCCGGTGCCGGTGTCGTGGACGGCGAGCATGACGTAGGGGCCGGGGGCGACCGGAAGGTGCGTGGACGCGTACGCCTCGTCCAGCTCGACGTCGGCCGTCTCGATGGTGAGGCGGCCGCCGTTCGGCATCGCGTCACGCGCGTTGACCGCCAGGTTCATGATCACCTGCTCGATCTGGTTCGGATCGGCGAAGACGGCGCCCTGTCCGGGCTCGCGGCGCACCACCAGCTCGATGTCCTCGCCGATCAGACGACGCAGCAGCGGCTCCATGCCCTCGACGACGACGCCGAGCCGGATGTTGCTGGGCTGGAGCACCTGCCGGCGGCTGAAGGCGAGGAGCTGGCGCGTCAGCGCGGCGGCGCGGCGGCCGGCGCGCTCGATCTCGTCGATGTCCTCGGCCGCGTCACCGGTCGGCCGCAGCTCCTCGCGGACCAGCTCGACGCTGCCGAGCACCGCCGTGAGCAGGTTGTTGAAGTCGTGGGCGATGCCGCCGGCGAGGAGGCCGACCGCCTCCATCTTCTGGGCCTGGAGGAACTGCGCTTCCAGCTCTTTGCGGGCGGTGATGTCGAGCAGCAGGCCCACGGTCTCGACGGGGCTGCCGGCGGAATCGCGCATGGTGACGGTCTCGTCGGCGAACCAATGGTAGGTGCCATCCTGGTGACGCAGGCGGTACTCCAGCGACCGCTTCGACTCGCCCGTTTCGCGCGCCAGCTCCGCCAGCACGCGCTCGCGGTCGTCCGGATGCAGGTTCTCCCGACGCCACGTCGACGAGGACGCCTCCTCGACGGAGTAGCCGAGCACCGACCGGATGCTTTCGCTGATCCACGTCAGGCGGCCGCCCTCCTCGGTCAGGTCGAGGACGTACGCCACGGCCGCGCTCGAGGCGAGGACGTGGCGGAGCCGCGCCTCGACCTGAAGGCGGTCGCTGATGTCGCGCGCCACCGCGGCCGCGCCCATCAGCTCGCCGTCGCGCGAGCGCACCGGAGAGACGGTGAGCGAGACGTGGACTTCGCGACCGTCCCGCGTCCGCCTTATCGTTTCGAGCTGCCGCACGCTCTCGCCCAGCCGCACGCGCTCCATGATGTTGCGCAGCTCCTCGCGGCGACTCGGAGGCACCACGAGGTGCACGTGCTGCCCCACCGCCTCCTGTGCGCCGTAGCCGTAGAGGCGCTCCGCCGCCGGGTTCCACGACGTGATGATCCCGTCCAGCGTCTTGGTCAGGATCGGGTCCTCCGCCGACTCGACGACGGCGGACAGCAGGCGCAGGCGCGCCGCCTCCGCCTCGCCGGCGACGTCGCGGGCGGCGGGACCATCGCGCGGCGCGCGCGGAGCGGCGGCCGCGGAAGGATCGGCGTCGGCGGGAGGATCGTCGTCGTCGCCGGAGGCGGCGGAGGCGGCCTTCGCCCGCCGCCGTGCCGAAATCTCGCGCAGCAGCGGCCGCGCCGTGAGAGCGGCGAGGATGGCCGAGAGCAGGAGCAGCGCGGCGGTGATCAACAGGCGACTGGACATCGGCATCCGGTGTTTCCGGGAGTCCGGACGAGGGCACCGGTGGTACCCGGGATGAGACGTTCCCCTGCAATAGTAGTGAATGCACGGCGTGAAGCGAACGGTACTGGTGGGCCGCCATTGGCGGAACCTTCGTCTGCGTCGTTAGACTTCGAGAGTGATCGACCGCATGGCCGCCGGGCGCCGAACGCCGGGGGCACCGCTCCAGACCACGCTATACGATGAAGCACTGGCACGAGACGCTGGCGATCGCCCGTCGCATTCGTGACGCTTCACAGCCGCGCGACTTCGCGGTCGCCACGGTGGTGCGCATCGACGGCTCGGCGTATCGCCGTCCCGGCGCGAAGCTGCTGGTCGACGCGGGCGGCGACATGCTCGGCGCCGTCAGCGGCGGCTGCCTCGAGGCGGACGTGCGCGAGGTGGGCCTCGCCGCCATGCGGGACGGCCGCTCCTGCACGCGCCGCTACGACACCGGCACGGACGAGGAGACCGTGTGGGGCCTGGGTCTCGGCTGCGAAGGGCACGTGGAGCTGTACGTGCAGCCGATCACCGAAGCGACGACTCCCGTGTGGCGAGCCGTCGGCGATCTGCTGGAGGGCGAGGACGCCTTCGCGATCGCCACCGTAACGGACGGTCCCGGCACGGGCCGCTCCCTCGCCGTCACCACCGCCGGCATCGCCGCCGGCACCACCGGTGAGCCGGATCTAGACGCCGCCATCGCACGAGCGGCGGCGGCGCTCATCCCGGCAGGTTCCCCCTCTCTGCAGAGCATCGGCGCGGCGACGCTCTTTCTCGATCTCCTGGTCCCGCCGCCCAGGCTGGCGATCTTCGGCGCGGGCGACGACGCGATGCCGCTCGCCCGCGTCGCCGCCGGGACCGGGTTCCGCGTCGCCGTCGTCGACCATCGCCCCGCCTTCCTCACCGGCGAGCGGTTTCCCGCCGCGGCACCGCGCCTGATCCGGCGCTCCGCCGCGGGGCTGGACGGCCTGCCCCTCGGCGCGGACGACGCCGCCGTCGTCATGATGCACGCGCTCGAGCACGATCGTGAATGGGTCCGCGCCCTCGCCGCCTCGGATGTCGGCTACATCGGCGTGCTCGGGCCGCGGGACCGCATCGCCCGCATCCGCGACGCCGTCGGAGGCGACGCCGGCGGTCGCATCTACGGCCCCGTCGGCCTCGACATCGGGGCGGACGGCGCGGAGGAGATCGCGCTGAGCATCCTGGCGGAGGTCCTCGCGGTGCGCTCGCGGCGCGAGCCGCGCCACCTGCGCCAGCGCGCGACGGCGATCCATGCGTGATCGCAGCGCGGACGCGCCGACCGGCCCCGCCGCGACGGCGGGCGTGCTGCTCGCCGCGGGCACCGGCTCGCGCATGGGTCGCAACAAGCTCCTGCTGGAGGTGGAAGGGGAGCCGCTCGTGCGCCGCGTGGCGCGCCGGGCTCTCGACGCCGGCCTCGGTCCCGTGATCGTCGTCGTCGGATTCGAGGCGGATCGCGTCGTCGCGGCGCTCGACGGGCTGGCGGTGGAGACGGTGCGCAACGCCGCCTTCGCGCGCGGCGTGGCCGGCTCGCTGCGGCGCGGCGTCGCGCGGGTGCCGGCGCGGTGCGACGCAGCGGTCGTGCTGCTCGCGGACATGCCGTTCGTGACGAGCGCGATGATCGCCCGCGTCGTCGCGCTCCGCCGCGAGAGCGGAGCGCCGCTCGTCGTCTCGCGCTACGGCGAGGCGCAGGCGCCGCCGACGCTGTACGCGCGCGCGTTGTTCGGGGAGCTCACCGGCCGCGACGACGGGGCGCAGGACGCGGCGCCCGGCCCGGGGAAGCGGGTCGTGCGGAGGCACCGCGCGGAGGCGGTCCGCGCCGAGTGGCCCGCGGACGCGCTCGCGGACATCGACGAGCCCTCCGACTACGACGCGTTCGGCCGGCGCCTCACCGGAGCCTCTTCGTGAGGCGGCCGGAGCTGCTCGCGCTGGCCGCGGATCTGGCGCGGCGCGGCGTGCCGTTCGCCATCGCGACGGTGGTGCGGCGCGAGCCGCCCAGCTCCGCCCGCACCGGCGACAGCGCCCTCATCGCGCGGGACGGCACCTTCCACGGCTGGCTGGGCGGGAGCTGCACGCAGCCGACGGTGCTGCGCGAGGCCGCCCGCTCGATCGCCGACGGGCGTCCGCGCCTCGTCGCCCTCAGCCCGGAGCCGGACGCCTCGCCGCGTCCCGGCGTCGTCTCGCTCCCCATGACCTGCCACAGCGGAGGCAGCGTGGACGTCTACATCGAGCCGGTCCTCCCGGCGCCGGCGCTGCTCGTCTTCGGCGCCTCCCCGGTCGCCCGCGCGCTGGTGCCGATCGCCCGCGTCCTCGACCACGCCGCTTTCGCCGTGGACCCGGACGCCGACGCCGGCGCCTTCCCGCAGGCGGCCCTCGTGGCGACCGACTACGGCTCCGCCGAGCTCGCCGAACGCCTCGCCGGCCTGGTGCGTCCCGCCGCCGCCGTCGTCGCCACCATCGGCGTGCGCGACGAGGAAGCGCTCGGCCACGCGCTGCGCATGACCTCCGGCTACGTCGGGCTCGTCGCCAGCCGCCGCCGCTTCGGCGAGATCCGCGAGATCCTCGTCGGGAGCGGCCTCCCGGAAGAGGACCTCGATCGCGTGAAGTGCCCCGCCGGGCTCGACCTCGGTGCCGTCTCCCCGGCGGAGATCGCGCTCAGCATCATGGCGGAGATCGTCGAGCGGGAACGGGCGACGACGCCGGAGGAGGGCGCGATGGCCGCGGCGGCGAGCGCGCCTGCCCCCGCCGGGCGCGCGCCGGCGGAGCGCGGCCTGCCGCTCGCGGGACGGCCGGCCGCGCCGGCCGCTCCGGCCGCGCCTGCGGGCGCCGGCGCCGTGGCGATCGATCCGGTGTGCGGCATGAGCGTCGAGGTCGCGACCGCGAAGCACCGCGCGGAACACGAGGGCCGCGCCTACGTGTTCTGCTGCGGCGGCTGCCGGGCGCGCTTCGCGGCGGATCCCACGCGCTACCTCGCCGGGGCGGGCGAGGGAGCGGAAGGCGGGAGCGCTGGCGGCGGCCCGCACGGAGCGCACGGGTGAGGAGGGCGGATCGGTGAACGCGGAGATCGCGGCGCTGCAGGCGGAGATGGAGCGGCTCGGCTACATCGCGGAGCCGGAGATCGCCGCGGCGGTGCACCTCGCGCGTCGCATGCGGCGCCCGCTGCTGATCGAGGGCGACGCGGGGGTCGGGAAGACGGAGCTGGCGAAGGTGCTCGCGGCGCTGCTCGACACGGAGCTGATCCGGCTGCAGTGCTACGAGGGGCTGGACGTCAACACCGCGCTCTACGAATGGGACTATCCGCGGCAGCTCCTGAAGCTGCGGATGACGGAGCACGCCGGGGGCAACACGGAGGAGCAGGAGCGGGCGATCTTCAGCCGCGACCTCCTCCTGGAGCGGCCGCTGCTGCGCGCGATCACGCGCGCCGACGGACCGGCGGTGCTGCTGATCGACGAGATCGACCGCGCCGACGACGGCTTCGAGGCGTTCCTGCTGGAGATCCTCTCCGACTTCCAGGTCACGATCCCGGAGCTCGGCACGATCACCGCCACGCACCGGCCGTACGTCCTCCTGACGTCGAACCGCACGAGGGAGATCGGGGACGCGCTCCGCCGCCGCTGCCTCTACCTCTACATCGAGCATCCGACGCTGGAGAAGGAGGTGCGCATCATCCGCAGCCGCGTGCCGGGCGTCGACGCGGCGCTCGCGGCCCAGGTGGCCACGTTCGTCCAGGGACTGCGCCGGCGCGATCTGATGAAGGTGCCGGGCGCCGCGGAGACGATCGACTGGGCGGCCGCGCTCGTCGAGCTGCACCGCGACCGCCTCGATGCCGGGACCGTCGCGCTCACGCTCGGCTGCATCCTGAAGGACCGGCGCGACATCGAGGATCTGGACGACGACGCCGTCGCCGCCCTCCTCGCGCGCTCCGCCGGCGCGGCGGCGGGAGCGGGCGCATGACCCGGCGCGGCGCGGACGGCCGCGACCTCGTGGCACACCTCGCGCGCTTCTGCGGCGCGCTCCGCGACGCCGGCGTCTCCGTGAGCCTGGCGGACGAGGTGGTCGCCGCCGAGGCGCTCACGCTCGTCGACATCGGCGACCGCGCCGAGGTCCGCCGCGCGCTCCTCGCGACGCTGCGCGTCCGGCCCTTCGACCGATCCGCCTTCGACGCGCTTTTCGCCGCGCTGTGGCGGCGCGGCCCGGCGGAGACCCCGCGGCCGGCGGCCGCGCGTGGACAGCGACGCCAGCGGCGCCCGCGCACGGTGCCCGGCGCGCCGCGCGCCGCCACGGCGCCCGCGCCGACGGCGCTGGAGCGCGAGGTCCCGGAGGGCGGACGCGCGCCCGCCTACAGCTCCGCCGCGCTGCTGCGTCGCAAGCCGTTCGAAGCGTGGACGGAGCGGGACCTCACGCAGCTCGACGCCGTGATGCGCCGCCTCGTGCGCCGGCTCGCAACGCGGCGCAGCCGCCGCCTCGTGCCCGCACGCGGGCGCGGCGTCGTGGACATGCGGCGCAGCCTGCGGCGGATGCTCGCGACGGGCGGCGAGCCGATCTCGCTGGCGCGCCGCATGCGGCCGGTCGAGCGGCCGCGGCTCGTGCTCCTGTGCGACACCAGCGGCTCGATGGATCCGCACACGCGGTTCCTGCTCGCGTTCGCGCTGTCGCTGCGGGGGCTGGTGAAGCGGCTCCACGTCTTCGCCTTCAACACGGCGCTCACGCGCATCACCCCGTGGTTGTCGCGGCGGGAACTGGGGCGTACCCTACAGCGGCTGGCCACGGGCGTGCCCGACTGGTCCGGCGGCACCCGCATCGGCGCGTGCTTGGAGGAGTTCGCCGAGCGTCACCTGCCGTGGATCGTCGACGCGGACACGGTCGTGGTCGTCCTCAGCGACGGCCTCGATCGCGGCGATCCGGAGCGGCTGGCGCGCGCCGTCGCGCGCATACGGCGCGCCGCCCGCACCCTGATCTGGCTCAATCCGCTGATGGGCGATCCGCGCTACGCGCCCACGGCGCGCGGCATGGCAGCCGCCCTGCCGCACCTGGACCGGCTGGCGCCCGCGCACGACCTGGTGTCGCTGGAGCGATTGATCCCCCTGCTCACGGCGTAGACCCATGGCGATCCGTATCGAGAAGCAGTTCACCGTCGAGGCCGCGCCCGACGCGGTGTGGGCGTTCCTCACCGACCCGGAGCGCGTGGCGAAGTGCCTTCCGGGCGCCTCGGTCACCGAGCGGATCGACGACCACACCTGGGGCGGCCGCATGGCCCTCAAGGTCGGGCCGGTCTCGACCGCGTACAAAGGCCGCCTCACCTTCGAGCGCCTCGATCCCGACGCCCGCACCGCGGAGCTCCGCGCCACGGGCCAGGACGTCCAGGGACGCGGCGGCGCCGACATGACGATGACCAGCAGCCTCGAGCCCGCGGGCGACGGCACGGCCATCACCATCGTCTCCGACGTGAACGTCACCGGCATCCTCGCCCAGTTCGGTCGCGGTATGATCCAGGACGTTAGCGACCAGCTCTTCGGCACGTTCGTGACCCGCGCGCGCGAACAGCTCTCGAGCGGCGGCGCGGCGACCGGCGCGGGCGGAGAAGCCGGCGGTGCGGGCGGCGGCCCGGGGTCCGGCAGCGGCGCGGAGTCCGGCGGCCGCCCGGGGTCCGGCGGCGGCGCGGAGTCCGGCGGCGGCCCGGGGTCCGGCGGCGGCCCGGGCTCCGGCGGCCGGGCGGGGGCGTCCGGCGGGGCGGGGGCGTCCGGCGGGACGGCGTCCGCGGCGAACGGAGCCGCGGCGGCGACTTCGGCGGGGCGGCCCGCCGCTGGGGGGGCGGCGAGCGCGAGCGTGGCGGATGACGACGCGGCGCTCGATGTGGTCGCGCTCGGACGTGGGGTGGCGGGGCGCATGGTGGGACGGATGGTGCGGCGGCCCGGCTTCTGGGTGGGCGTCGCGATCGTGGTGCTCCTTCTGTTCTGGCTGTTCGGCGGCTAGCACCGATCATCTGGCGGGCGGCGGAACGAGGAAGGTCGACAGGCGAGACACATCACCGACGGAGGTGTCATGATCCCGGCAGCGTTCGACTACCACGCTCCCGGCTCGCTCGAGGAGGCGATCCGCCTTCTCGGCGAGCACGGCGACGAGGCGAAGGTGTTGTCCGGCGGCCAGAGTCTCTTGCCGCTGCTGAAGCTGCGGCTCGGCTGGGCGCCGCACGTGGTCGACATCGGCAGGATCGACGGGCTCGAGTACGTGCGGGAGGAAGGCGGCGAGCTGCGCATCGGCGGCGCCACGCGGGAGGTGGCGCTCGAGCGCTCCGACGTGGTTCGTGAGCGATATCCGCTGCTCCACGACGCGACGCTGGTGATCGCCGACCCCATCGTGCGCAACCGGGCAACGGTGGGCGGCAACCTCGCCCACGGTGATCCCGCCAACGACCATCCCGCCGTCATGCTCGCGCTCGGGGCGACGGTCGTGGCGCGGGGGCCGAGCGGCGAGCGCACGATCGCGATCGACGACTTCTTCCAGGGCCTCTTCCAGACCGCACTCGCGCCGGACGAGATCCTGACGGAGATCCGGATCCCGGCGCCGCCCGCCGGCTCCGGCGGCGCGTACGAGAAGCTCGAGCGCAAGGTCGGCGACTACGCGACCGCGGCCGTCGCGGTGCAGCTCACGCTCTCGGGCGGCGCGATCTCGCGCGCCGGCGTCGCATTGACGAACGCGGGCCCGCGCCCGATCCGCGTGACGGAAGCGGAATCGTACCTGAGGGGGAAGGCGCCGGGCGAGGCCGTGTTCGCGGAGGCGGCGAAGCGGGCGGGGGCCGCGGCGTCGCCACGCGAGGACTGGCGAGGCTCGGTCGAATACAAGAAGGAGATGGCGCGGGTGCTCACGATGCGGGCGCTCGCGACGGCGGCTCGACGCGCGGGAGGGGAGTGAGATGGCCACGCACACGATTCACGTGAAGGTGAACGGCACCGATCACGAGGCGACGGTCGAGTCGCGCCTGCTCCTGGTGCACCTGCTGCGCGAGGATCTGCGGCTGACCGGCACGCACATCGGCTGCGACACGACGCACTGCGGCGCGTGCACGGTGCTGCTGGACGGCGAGCCGGTGAAGTCATGCACGGTGCTCGCCGTGCAGGCGGACGGGCGGGAGATCCGGACGGTCGAGGGGCTCGCCGAGAACGGGAAGCTGCATCCGATCCAGGAAGGCTTCCACCAGGAGCACGGGCTGCAGTGCGGCTACTGCACGCCGGGCATGATGATGACCAGCTACGCGCTGCTGCAGCGAAACCGCGACCCGAGCGAGGCGGAGATCCGGCGGGCGATCTCCGGCAACCTCTGCCGCTGCACCGGCTACGTGAACATCGTCAAGGCGGTGCAGCACGCGGCCGCCCACCTCGAGTAGGAGGAACCATGGCACCCCGGACATCCGCCGAGATCTGCGGCATGGGGCACTCGATGAAGCGCAAGGAGGATGCGCGCTTCATCCGTGGCGAGGGCCGCTACGTGGACGACTTCGTCCTGCCCGGCATGCTCTACCTCGACATCGTGCGCAGCCCGTTCGCGCACGCCAGGATCACGAAGATCGACACGGAGGCGGCGCTGCAGGTCCCCGGCGTTCTCGCGGTCATCACCGGCGAGACGCTGAAGCAGTACAACCTGCACTGGATGCCGACGCTGATGTCGGACACCCAGATGGTGCTGCCGACGGACACCGTCATGTACCAGTCGCAGGAGGTCGCGGCGGTGGTCGCGACCAGCCGCTATGCCGCGGCCGACGGCGTCGCGGCGGTCCAGGTCGACTACGACCCGCTGCCGGTGGTGATCGACCCGTTCAAGGCGCTGGAGCCGGACGCGCCGGTGCTGCGGACGGACAAGGAGGGCAGGACGGACAACCGCATCTTCCACTGGGAGGTGGGCGACCGCGAAGCGGCGGGGCGCGCGCTCGCCGAAGCGGATGTCGTCGTCAAGGAGGACATCTACATCCCGCGCATCCACGTGGCCTCGATCGAGACGTGCGGCTGCGTGGCGCACTTCAACCCGACGGACAGCGAACTGACGGTCTACATGACGACGCAGGCGCCGCACGCGATTCGCACCGTGCTCGCGCTCGTCGCCGGGCACGTCGGGCTGTCGGAGGAGAAGATCCGCATCATCTCGCCCGACATCGGCGGCGGCTTCGGCGGCAAGGTGCCGGTCTATCCGGGCTACGTGATCGCGATCGCGGCGTCGGTGGTGACGGGCAAGCCGGTGAAGTGGATCGAGGACCGCATGGAGAACCTGCAGGCGGACTCGTTCGCGCGGGACTACCACATCACGGCGGAGCTGGGCGCGAAGCGCGATGGCACGATGACCGGGCTGCGCATCAAGACGATCGCCGATCACGGCTACGCCGACGCGGCGGCGAACCCGTCGAAGTTCCCGGCGGGCCTCTTCTCGATCTGCACCGGCTCCTACGACCTGAAGGCGGCGTTCGCGGAGGTCGACGGCGTGTACACGAACAAGCCGCCGGGCGGCGTCGCCTACCGCTGCTCCTTCCGCGTGACCGAGGCGGTGCACGCGATCGAGCGCATGACGGACCGCATGGCCGTCGAGCTGGAGATGGATCCGGCGGAGCTGCGGATGAAGAACTTCATTCCGAAGGAGGCCTTCCCGTACCACTCCGTGATGGGATGGGAGTACGACAGCGGCGACTATCACACGGCGCTGCGCAAGGCGATGGACATCATCGGCTACGAAGCGCTGCGCGAGGAGCAGAAGGAGAAGCGCGCGAAGGGCGAGCTGATGGGGATCGGCATCTCGAGCTTCACGGAGATCGTCGGCGCGGGGCCGTCGCGGGAGTTCGACATCCTCGGCATCAAGATGTTCGACTCGGCCGAGATCCGGATCCACCCGACCGGCAAGGCGATCGCGCGCTTCGGCACGAAGTCGCAGGGGCAGGGCCACGAGACGACGTACGCCCAGATCGTGGCGGAGGAACTGGGGATCCCCGCCGCGCACGTGCAGGTCGAGGAAGGCGACACGGACACGGCGCCCTACGGCCTCGGCACCTACGCCAGCCGCTCCACGCCGACCGCGGGCGCCGCGGCGGCGGTGGCGGCGCGGAAGATCCGCGCGAAGGCGAAGAAGATCGCCGCCTACCTGCTCGAGGTGAGCGAGGAGGACCTCGAGTGGGAGCCGGGCAAGTTCTTCGTGCGGGGCGCGCCGCAGAAATCGAAGACGATCCAGGACATCGCGTTCGCCGCATACACGAACCACCCGCTGGGGATGGAGGCGGGGCTGGAGGCGGTCGACTACTACGATCCGCCGAATCTCACCTTCCCCTTCGGCAGCTACATCTGCGTGGTCGACATCGACCGCGGCACGGGCGCGGTGTCGATCCGGCGCTTCGTCGCCGTGGACGACTGCGGCAACATCATCAACCCGATGATCGTCGACGGCCAGATCCACGGCGGGCTCACCATGGGGATGGCACCCGCCCTCCTGGAGGAGATCCGCTACGACGAGAACGGGAACATGCAGGGCGGCAGCTTCATGGACTACCTGGTCCCGACCGCGATGGAGACGCCGAGCTGGGAGACGGACAAGACGATCACGCCGTCGCCGCACCACCCGCTCGGCGCCAAGGGCGTCGGCGAGTCGGCCACGGTCGGCGCGCCGCCGGCGATCGCCAACGCCGTCGTCGACGCGCTCGCCCACCTCGGCGTGCGCCACATCGACATCCCGATCACGCCGTTCAAGGTGTGGCAGATCCTGAAGGAGAAGGGAGTGTCGTTGTAGCGGCGCTCAGGAGACGTCCAGTTCGACGCCTCCCACGAGCTGAGCGACCAGGTTGTACAGCGCTGCGCCGACGAGCGCGGCGCAGAAGGTGATCCCGCCGTAGAGGAGGGGGAAGACGAGGATGGCGGCGCCGCTGAAGAGCGCGCGGTCCCACAGGCCGCCCGCGCCGCCACCCTCGATCCACGGAGCGCCGCCATGGGCGAGCAGCGTCAGCATCGCGCCGATCACGAGCCCGACGATTCCGTAGCAGATGCCGGCGATGCGCGCGACCGACAGGGGGTAGATGCGGCGGATGATCATCGACTCCTCCTCCGTCGAGGTTCCGTCACGGCGTCCTGCATCCGGGTGCCGGGCAGGGCCGCCCCCAAGTTCCCCGCGCGCAGCCGCCGCCGCAAGTCATCGGGCGCGGCGCCAGATGTCGAGGACGCCCTCCTTGCGGTGGCGGTTGGCGTTGCCCTCCGGCAGCGCGATGCGGCCGTCGACGACGATCGGGCTGTTCCAGTGGCCGTCGCCGCATTCGAGAACCGCGAGCCGCCGCCCCGAGACGGGGTCGTAGACGCGCAGCCCGCCGCGCGGATCGTAGACGTAGAGCAGGCCGCCGGCGAGGATCGGGCTGGTGCCCGCCTCGTGATTGCTCCAGCGCTGCTGCAGGCGGCCTCCGCCGAGCTCCCAGGCGGCCGTTCCGCCGTTGTCGGCGAGGAAGATCCAGGTGGCGGAGGCGGTGTGGAGGACCGCCGGCGCGGTGAAGAGCCGGTCCCGCGACGGCGTCGGCACGATCTGCGCTTCCCCGCCCCGGTGCGGCGCGCCGCGGCGGAAGCGGCTCCAGTCCAGGATGCGGAAGACGGCGTCCTTGCCGCCCTGTCCCACCACGCCGCCGCCCGGCAGGACCGGCGCGGTCGAGCCGAGGTCCACATCGCGGGCATCGAGCGACTCGGTGTTCTGCGGCGTGTAGTCGCCGAGCAGGCGGGTGGCGTCCGCGTCTAGCTCGAGGACCGCGTCGCCCCAGTCATTCCTGCCGTCCCAGTGGCCGTCGCCCGTCGCGACGAAGATGTGGCCGTCCGTGGTGTCGATCACCGCGCCGGCACGCCCCCAGATCGCGGCGCCGCTCTCGCGGCAGGTGGAGGGATCGAGCAGACCTGAGCGGTCGCTGCACAGGGCGTTGAACCCGTGCAGCAGGCGGCCGCTCACCGCGTCCAGGACGGCGACGTGGCCCTGATAGGGCGGGCGGTCGCCGATGTAGCCGCCGGTCGTGGCCACGATCCGGCCCCGGAAGTAGTTCAGCGACGCGGCGATCTTCTCGCGCTCCGGGAGACGGGTGATCGCCGTGGTCCACACGACGCGGCCGTCGGCGACGGCGAGCTTTCGGATCGCGCCATCAGGGGCGGCGGCGTAGACGGACCGGCGGTCCGGGTCGGCCACCGGCGTCGCGTTGGTGATGCGGTACGAGCCGGCCCAGTCGTCGTAGCCGGGCGGCACGAAGCGCCAGAGGATGGTGCCGTCGTCGGCGTCGATCGCGAGCGTCCTTCCGTACGTCGTGGTGACGAAGAAGACGTCGCGCAGCGCGCCGTGGACGCGGACCGCGTGGAGGTAGATCGGCGAGGCGTCGACGGTGCCGTCGATCCGCACCTGCTGCCGGCGCAGCGAGCCGAGGTCCGCCGCCGCGATCCCGGCGGGAGCCGGCGATGCGTTCGAGCGCGCGGCGTCGTAGCCGAAGCGCGGCCAGTCGTGGCTTCCGGGCTCCTGCGCGGCGGCAGCGCCCGGCGCGGCGGCGCTCGGCACGGCGCTGGCGACGAAGGCGAGCAACGCGGCGGTTCGCAGCAGGCCGGCGAGGGGCGCGCCGCGGGCGGTGCGGCGGGCCGGGCCGGGGGCCGGCGCGAGAGAGCGGGCGCGCCGCGTCGCCCGGCCGGAGCGGTTCAGCATGGCGTCCTCCGTGGCACTTCCCTACTCTTGGCGTCGTTCGAGAACACGCGACCCCCAGCAGCGGAGCAGGAGATGCCGAGCCCGGACCTCGAGGCGCGCGTGAAGGAGATCGTCGACGCGTTCAACGGCCGCGATTTCGAGCGGGCGGCGACCCACTTCCACGGCGAGCTGGTGGTCGAGTTCCCGCAATCCGGGGAGCGCATCACCGGGCGGAAGAACCTGCTCGGCATGGCGGCGGGGTTCTCGGCGCCGACGTTCCGGATCTGGCGCATGTGCAGCGCGGGCCCCCTGGTTACGGCGGAGACGGTCGCCGACTACCCGGACGGCGGCCGCTTCCTGGGCGTTTCGATCTTCGAATTCTCGGACGGCCGGGTCGCCCGCGAGATCGACTACTTCACGGAGTCGTTCCCCCCGGCCGAGTCGCGCGCGAAGTTCGTCACGGTCCACGACATCCCGGCCGAAGGCGGGTGAGCGGTCCGCGCCGGCGGTGGCGCCGCGCCGGCCGGGACGCCGGCGCGGCGGCCCGCCGCGCACTCTACTTCTTGGATACGGAGAGCCCGCTCACCAGCCCTTCGGTGTTGTGGGCGAAGCGGATGCCGTAGACGCCGTCGGTCGAGCTCAGGCGCCCCTGCCGCACCAGGTCCGCCTTGTCGTAGCTGCCCACGACGGTGCCGTTGATCGCGCACTCGACCTTGTCACCCTTCACCGACACCGCGATCTCCTGCGTCACCGGCTGACCCTGTCCCGCCGCCTTGTGCACGGCCGCGTTCGGCTCGCCGCGGCGGCCGTTCACCTGGAACGGCGCGGGTCCGAAGCCACGAACGATGAAGGTTCCGTTGCCGTACGCCGCACAGTAGAGGTAGCTCTGCTTCGCGGTGCCCATGTCGTTGCCGGCGACGACGATGCCGTACGGGTGCGGGTGGTTGTTCAGGTTCATGTACTTCGGCTCGGTGAACGTCGCCTTCACGGTGTAGTCGCCGCTCGCGCGGTTCGCGGGGTTCCAGTAGGTCACCGCGGGCCCAGTGGTCACGTGCAGCGCGTCGCCGTCCTTCGCGAGCTTCGCGTCCGCCAGCGACTGCCCCGCCCGCGCGGCGCCGGCGTCGACGGCGCCTTTCCAACCCGCCACGGCGATGCCGCCGCCGGCGACGCTGCGATTGGTCTCCTGCGCGTGCGCGGAGCCGGCGACAAGCAGCGCGAGCGTCGCGAGGCTCGCCGCCGTGAAGCGATGGGTTCGAATCATCGTACGATCTCCTCTGAATGGTGAGATGCGTCCCGTTCCCGGGACGGGTCAACGTCGAATTCCGCGCTCGGTGCGAGGCCGGGCACCTACACCACGGCGCCAAACAAGCGCCCGACCAGCGCCGTAGCCACCATGGCGAGCGCGCCCCAGAAACAGACACGCCACACGGCCCTGCCGACCGGCGCGCCGCCCGCGCGCGCCGACACCACGCCGAGCACCGCGAGGCACAGCAGCGACGCGGCCGCGACCACGATCACGATGCGCGCAGGCGGCGCGATGGCCGCGACGGCCAGCGGTACGCTCGCGCCGAGGGCGAAGCTCGCCGCGGATGCGAGCGCCGCCTGGACCGGCCGCGCCGCGAGCGTCTCGCTCAGGCCGAGCTCGTCGCGCAGGTGCGCGCCGAGGGCGCCCCGCGCCGTCATCTGCTCGGCCACCTGCCGGGCCAGATCCGTGGTGAGGCCGCGTCCCTCGTAGATCCCCTGCAACTCGGCCAGCTCCGCCTCCGGCGCCTCCGCCAGCTCCCGCCGCTCGCGCGCGGCGTCGGCGCGCTCGGTGTCCGCCTGGGAGCTGACCGAGACGTACTCGCCGGCCGCCATCGACATCGCGCCCGCCACGAGCCCGGCGACGCCGGCCACGAGCACGGTCGAGCGGACGGGCTCCGCGGCCGCGACGCCGACGAGCAGGCTCGCCGTCGACACGATGCCGTCGTTGGCGCCGAGCACGGCCGCCCGCAGCCAGCCTATGCGCTCGGTGCGATGCCGCTCCGGGTGCGAGCTCACGTCGATCTCCGATCCGGGCCGCGCCCGGTGTGGGGCCGCTCGCGCCGCGTCACCGGAGGCCGCTCCACTTCCGCCGCGTGGCGTCGAGCCGCTTCGCGTAGTCCGCCCACACCTCCTCCACGCCCTGCGCCGGCGCCGCGTCCGCGCTCTGAGCGGCGGTGGCGAGCGACGTCAGGACGCCCGCGATCGTCGCCGTGCCGTCCGGTCCGTCGCGCAGCGCCTGCAGCCGCACCCGCCGCTCCGCCGACGCGCCGCTCGCGCGCAGCGCGGCGGCGATCGCGCTGTCCGTCGCGACCGCGACGGCGAGCGTGGAGTCGATCCGCATCGCGAGGCGGAGCTGCGCCGCGAGCGCGTCGCGCGAGACGTGGACGCGGGGATCCATGCGCACCTCGAGCTGCTGCGTGTACTCCCGGCCGCCGACGCCCAGTGTCAGAGTGTACTCCCCCGGCAGGACAACGGGTCCCTCCGGCGTGAGCGGCGTGTCGCGCTGCCACACCGCAGCGATCGAGTAATCGTAGGAGAGCGCGCGTGGGCGCGGATAGCGCAGGTCCCACACGAAGCAATGCACGCCGGGCGTCGTCTCCAGGCGGGATGGCGAGCCGAGCCACCCACGCTCGAAGTAGCGCGTCGCGGGGAGCGCCTCCGCCGTATCCGCGCTCGAGAAGCGGCGAACCACCGCTCCCTCGGCGTCCCGGATCGTGAGCGTGAGCGGCGCCGCGGGCGCGGCGGCGAGCGCATAGTCGACGGTGGCGCCGGCGGGCGGGTTCTCGCCGAGCGGCGTCTCCGGCGGCCACGGCGTGTCCCGGTTCTCGTCGGCGCGGAGGCGCCACGCCGGGCGCGGCGCGAAGAGATGCGCGCTCGCGGCGGCGACGTCGCCGCTCCACTGCCGGAGCGGGGAAAGGTCGTCGAGGATCCAGAGTCCTCGGCCCTGGGTGGCGGCGATCAGGTCGCCGTGCCGCACGGCGAGGTCGCGGACCGGCGTCGTCGGCAGGTCGAGGGTCAGCGGCCGCCAGGCGGCGCCGTCGTCGAGCGAGTAGTAGACGCTGCGGTTCGTCGCCGCGTAGAGCAGGCCGCGGCGCTCGGGGTCGGCGCGCACGGCGTTGACGTACTCGCCGGCGGGGAGTCCTGCGACGATCGTCGTCCAAGTACGGCCGCCGTCCGCCGTCTTCATCACGAGCGGCGCCATGCGGTCGATGCGGCGGAGGTTGACCGCGGCGTAGGCGGCGGCGGTGTCGAAGCGGGAGGGCTCCACGACGTCGACGCGGCCCCACGCCGGGAGCTGCGGCGGCGTGACGTTCGCCCAGTGGGCGCCGCCGTCGGCGGTGCGGCGGATCGTGCCGTCGTCGGTGCCGATCCAGATCACGCCGGCGTCGAGCGGCGACAGGCCGATCGAGAAGATCACGCCGAAGCCGCAGTCGCGCGCGACGGCGTAGTCCGGGTCCGGCGCGTCGCAGCCCTTCGCATCCGCCTTCTTCGCGGAGAGGTCGGGCGAGACGGCGCGCCAGTGATCGCCATCGTCGTCGGAGCGGAAGAGGAGCTGGGCGCCGACGTAGAGCGGGTGCGGCGCGATCGGCGAATAGGCGAGCGGCGTGATCCAGGTGTAGCGGTACTTCACGCTGTTGGGCCGCTGGCCGTAGCTGGAGACGGGCCACGGCGAGACCTCGGTGCTCTGGCGCGTGACCTCGTCGAAGCGCGAGAGGTGGCCGCCGAGGCCGCTGCCGAGCACCGTGTCCGGCGCCTCCGGCTTCGGGATCATGTCGTCGCGCTCGTCCCCGCCGACCGGGTGCCAGTCGCGCAGCTCGATCGCGCCGTAGGGGCCGCGACTCGTGACGACCGCCGTGCCGTTGTCCTGCTGGCCGCTGTAGACGCGGTAGGGGAAGCGGTCGTCGACGCCGAGATGGTAGAACTGGCCGGTCGGCTGGTTGTACCAGCTCGACCAGCTCCGGCCCGCGTTCACCGTGACGATCGCGCCCTGGTCCGCGCCGGCCGCCAGGTGCGTCGTGTCCGTCGGATCGATCCACAGGTAGTGGAAGTCGTCGCCGCCGGGCGCGCCCCGGATGATGTCGAACGCGCGGCCGCCGTCCGTCGAGCGCCGGATCGACTGCCCCATCACGTACACCTCGTCCGCGTTCAGCGGGTTCACCGTCACGCGGCCGAAGTAGTCGGACGCCATCACGTCGGAATCGTTCACGCGCGTCCAGCTCGCGCCGCCGTCGCCGGTGCGGTAGAGGCCGCTGCCGTCGCCGCCCACGTCCACGATGCTCGCGTAGACGACGTCGCCACCCCTGCCTCTCGCCGCGGCCAGGCCAATGCGGCCGAGCGGGCCCGCCGGCAGGCCGCCGCCGCTCAGGCGCCGCCAGTGCGCGCCGCCGTCCTCGCTCTTCCAGATGGCGGAGCCGGGGCCGCCGCGCGGCTGGAAGTAGTCGAGCCACGGGTGCATCCGCATCTGCCACGTCGCGGCGTACACGACCTCCGGCCGCGTGTCGTCGCGGGCGAGGTCGACGGCGCCGGTGAGCGAGTCGACGCGCAGCACCGGCCGCCACGTCGCGCCGCCGTCGGTGGTGAGGTAGACGCCACGCTCCGGGTTCGGTCCGAACGCGTGCCCGAGCGCCGCGACCAGAACGCGGTCCGGGTCCCGGGGGCCGACCAGGACCGCGCCGATCTGCCGCGAATCGCGCAGTCCCACGTTGCGCCACGTCTCGCCCGCGTCGTTGGAGCGGTAAACGCCGTCACCCTCGATCAGGTCGTAGCGCGCCGCGACCTGTCCGGTGCCGGCGTAGAGGCGGTCCGGGTCCGACGGCGCCACGGCGAGCGCGCCGATCGCCGCCGCTCCCTCGTGCTGCAGGCGGCCCTGCCAGGTGCGGCCCGCATCGGTCGTCTTCCACACGCCGCCGCCCGCCGCGCCGAAGTAGAACGTGTTCGGCCGCTGCGGCACGCCCGCCGCGACGGTCGCCCAGCCGGCGCGGTAGGGGCCGATCAGCCGCCAGTGGAGGGCGGCGGCGGGATCGGGCGCGGCCTGCGCGGGCGGCGGTCCGGCGGACACGGCAGGCGACGTCGCGAGCGAGCGCGCCGGAACGTCCGCCGGCGGCGCCTGTGCTCGCCCTGCCGTCGCAGCGGATGCGAGCGCGGCGAGCGGGAGAAGCGTTCCGGCGAGGAGAGCGCGAAAAGTGGGCATCGAGCGTTTGCCTCGGAGAATGGGGGGTGGCCTACTTCACGATGAACCAGTAGGCGACGGTGGCGGTGAACACGAGGGCGAGCGCGAGCCCGATCGCCTGCAGCACGACGAGGCGGCCGCGGGCCCGGCCGCCACCCTCGAGCGCGTCGGTGCGGCGGATCCCGCTCCTTGTGAGGTCGTAGATCCAGCCGAGGACGAGGACGATCGGGAAGGCGCCGAGGGTGAGGAACACGAGGACCGGGTAGACCCAGGCGGGCAGCGGCAGCGCCGGCAGCACGAGGTCCGCCGCCTGCAGCACGATGAAGGCGACCGCCAGATAGAGGATGGCGACGTTGACGACGCGCCGCCGCCGCAGCTCCTCGAGGAAGGAGGCGAGCACGGGGAGCCCCCGCAGGGCGCCGACGACCACGTCGTCGGAGGCGGAGGGGGCGGCGCGGGCGTCGCGCAGGCCCTCCAGCCGCTGCGCGACGGTGGCGGCGGAGGGGCGGTGCCTCGGCTCCTTCGCGAGGCAGCGGAGGAGGAGGTCGGCGAGGCGCGGGTCGGCACCGTCCATCATGTCGCGAAGGTCGCGCGGCGTCTGCTGCACGTGCGCGAACCCGAGCTGCGCGGTGGCGGGGACGCGGTACGGCTGCTCGCCGGTGAGCAGCTCGTAGGCGAGGATGCCTAAGCTGTAGACGTCGGTCTCGGTGGTGAGCTGCGCGCCGGTGAGCTGCTCCGGGCTCATGTGCGTCGGATCGCCGAGCAGCTGGCCCTCCCGCGTCAAACGCGTCGCGGCTTCGGAGCCGGTCTCGAGGATGCCGGCGATGCCGAAGTCCGAGAGCACCGCGCGACCCGACTGCGCGTCGCAGAGCACGTTCGCGGGCCGCACGTCGCGGTGGATCACGCCCTGCGCGTGCGCGGCGGCGAGCGCCCCGGCGACCTGCGCGAGCACGTCCAGCGCCGCGTCGTAGCGCCAGCGGCCCTTCCGCCTTGAGCAGCTCGGCGGCGGTGCGGCCGTCGACGTACTCCATGACGATGAACGGCGTGCCGTCCGCGGTGCGGCCGATCCGATGGATCGCGACGACGGAGGGGTGCGAGACGCGCGCGGCGGCGAGCGCCTCGCGCTCGAAGCGGCGCCGGACGACGGTGTCGCTGGCGAGCGCCTCGAGCGGGACCTTGATCGCCACGAGGCGGTGAAGGGCGACGTCGCGGGCGAGAAAGACGCTCCCCATCGAGCCGGAGTCGAGCGCTCGAATCAGCTCGTAGTCGGGCGCGACCGCCTCGCGCAGCGCCGCCTCGACGCTCATCGCGGCGGCCGGGACGCGGCGCGGCGCGGCGGCCGGGACGCGGCGCGGCGCGGCGGCTGCGAGGCGCGCGCCGGAACCGTCATCCTTGTGGCGACGGAAGCGTCGGGTCCATGTTGGATCATCCCGCTCCCTCTGCAGGAGGTCGACCGATGAAGGCCTCGCTTCCCTGGGTTCTCCTCGCCGCGCTCGGCGCGGCTGCGTGCCAGACGCGCGCGCCGGGCGGCAATCCGCCGATCACCATCAACGTGACGTGTCCCGCGAACGGCCCGGTCACCGCGACGGTCGGCGAGTGGCGCCACCCCGTGCCACAGGGCGACGCGGTGACGTGGAAGCTCGGCGGCAACGGCTCCACGTCGCTGACGATCACGCCGAAAGATACGGCGCAGTGGCCATTCGCGAACCGGCGCCCGTCCGGCGGCCCCAATGCCGACGTCACGAGCGGACCGATGCAGGCGAACACGCAGGTGGGCACGGTGGTGCGGTACGGCCTCGAGGTGGCGTGCGACACGATCACGGTGGCGATCGACCCGGAGCTGATCGTCGTGGGCCACGGCGGGAGCTCGGCGCAGTAGCACGCGGCGGTCGGGCCGCGGCTCCGGCCGGCCGGACGGGCGCCGCCCCCGAGGCGGTCGGCCGCGCACTACCTCAGCGGGCGGCGGAGCCGCCGCGGATCGCGGAGGCGCGCCGCTCGGCGTCGGCCGCGTCGGCGTCGCGGCCCGCCGCGCGGAGCATGCGCGCGTAATCGTCGAGTCCGTCGGCAAGGCTGGGATCGCTCGATCCGCGCGCGCTCTCGATCACGCGGAGCGCGCGCTGGTAGAGCGGCTCGGCGGCGGCGAAGCGGCGCTGATCGCGCAGCACGTTGGCGAGACCGACCAGCGTGGTGCCGATCGACGGATTGTCGGGCGCGAACCGCTGCTCCTTCATCCGCAGCACATCGCGGAAGACCTGCTCCGCCTCGTCGAGACGGCCGTTCTTCTCGTACACCTCCGCGAGATTGTTCAGGACCATCAGCCGGCTCGGATCATCGGGCGAGACGGCGTCGTAGATGTCGCGGGCGCGCTCGTAGGCGCGCTGCGCGGCCTCGTACTTCCCTTCCATGAAGTAGAGGATGCCCAGGTTGTTCATGCCCGCCGCGATGTCGGGTGAGTTGGGGGGGAGCACCTTCTCACGGATCGCTACGGCGCGCTCGATGTACGGCCTCGCGTCGGCGAAGCGGCGCTGGGACCAGTACAACCCGTACAGGTGGTCGAGCGAGACCGCGACCGCGGCGGAGGAATCGCCGAACAGCTCGGTGCGCAGGCTCAGCGCCTCCCGGAGTGGCGGCTCGGCGTCCGCATATCGGCCCACCACTAGGTAGAGGCCGCCGAGCTGGTCGAGCGCGGTCGCGAGCTGCTGGCTGTCGCGCGGCAGGCCGCGGCGCCCGAGCTCGACGGCGCGGCGGAGCAGCGGCTCGGCGCGGTCGTAGTTGCCCTGTTGCCGGTAGAGCGTGCCGAGCCGCTCCAGGCCGATCGCGAGGTCGGCGTCGTCGCCGTTCTGCCGGTCGAGCGTGACGGCGCGCTCGAGGAGCGGCTGCGCGTCGGCGTAGAGGCCGAGCTCGCGGTAGACATCGCCGATCGTGCGCTCCAGCCGCGCCTGCACCACCGGCTGATCGCCTAGCTCGGCGCTGATCTTCTCCGCGCCGCGGTCGAGGATCTCGCGCGCGGTGATCGTGTTGCCGCGCGACTCGCTCGGGTCGTTCACCTGAAAGAGGGAGACGAGGAAGTCCGAGACGTGGCGCGCCGTCTCCGCTTCGCGCACCGCTTCCGCCTGCGCCCGGCGGGCGCGCACCATGCCGAACGTGGTGGCGGCGCCGCCGGCGAGGACGGCGAACGCCGCCACGCCGGCCGCGAGGACGACGTTGCGGTTGCGGCGCACGAACTTGCCGAGGCGGTAGCGGGCGCTGGGCGGGCGCGCGAGGATCGGCTCGGCGGCGAGGTGGCGTCCGATGTCGAGCGCCATCTCGTTGGCGGTGTCGTAGCGCCGCGTGCGGTCCTTGTCCATCGCCTTGAGGACGATCCAGTCGAGATCGCCGCGGATGCGGCGCTCGAGCTGCGCAGTGGCCATCGAACGGTGGCGGGCGATCGCGTCGGAGGTCGGCGGCGGGAGCAGCGCCAGGCGGGTGCCGGGCGCCGGCGTCTCGCGCTCGCGCAGGGCATACGGCACGGTGCCGGCCGGCTTCGACTGCAGGTCGAAGGGGAGCACGCCGACGAGCAGCTCGTAGAGCATGACGCCGAGCGAGTAGATGTCGGTGCGCGTGTCGACGTCGAGCCCCGACATCTCCGCCTGCTCCGGGCTCATGTACTCCGGGGTGCCGACCATCTGGCCGAGGCGCGTGACGAGCGTGTGATCGGTGAGGCCCTGTCCCATCGCCTTCGCGATGCCGAAATCGATCACCTTCACGACCGGCTTCGCCTCGCGCACGGTGACGAGCACGTTCGAAGGCTTCAGATCGCGGTGGATCACGCTCTTCTGGTGGGCGTGCTGCACGGCGGCGCAGACGTCCATGAAGAGGCGCAGGCGCGCGTCCACGTCGAGCCTGTGCGTGTCCGCGTACGCGGTGATCGGCGTGCCCTGCACCAGCTCCATCACGAAGTACGGTCGCCCGGTCGCCGTCGCGCCGCCGTCGAACACTTTCGCGATGTTCGGGTGGTCCATCACCGCGAGCGCCTGCCGCTCCGACTCGAAGCGGGCGACCACCTGCTTCGTGTCCATCCCCAGCTTGATGATCTTCAGCGCCACGCGGCGGCGTACCGGCGCGGCCTGCTCGGCGAGGTAGACCATCCCCATGCCGCCCTCGCCGAGGACGTCCAGGATGCGGTACGCACCGATGTGGTCGGGGACGTCGTCGAGAAAGGCGGCGCCGGAGGCGGCGGAGGGCAGCGGATCAGGGACGCCGCCGGAATCCGTCACCGGTGCTCGGTCAGAGTCGGATTCGGGCATCGGTCGCCTTGCGGGAGAGAATCACTGTATGGTTTCACACCCGCGGCGCCGCTGTCAACGAGCGTCGCGAGCGATCGGACGACCGCGCGACCCGCGCCGCCTCATTCGAGGCCGTGCTCGACCCTCTCCTCGGGGACGTGGCGGACGTGCGGGAAGCGATCGATGATGCGGACGCACGTGTTCCAGCGCAGGATGGCGTCGTCGTTGTCGGGCGGACGCACGCGTTCGGCTCGCTCGAAGCACTCCATGGCGCGCCGCAACTGGTTGTACGCCTCGCCGCCGCTGCCGGGCGCGCCGCGGCGCAGCAGCGCCTTCGCGTGGCGCTCGTGGAGGATCCCCTCGTAGTAGGCGCGCTCGTAGTCGCCGTCGAGCTCACCGAGAAGGCGCACCGCTTCGGCGACGACGCCGCCCCCCTCCTCCCCGATGCGGTCCGAGAGCGCGAGCACGAGCGTGATGTGGGCGCGGCGATTGCCCGGATCGACGGCGAGGACGTCCCGGCAGATGCTGTCGGCCTCCGCCGGCTCGTTCAGCAGGCGGTAGTGCTCCGCCTTCGCGAGCGCGGCGTCGATCCCCGCGGGCGACAGCTTCTTCAGTTCGGACATCGAGGCCTCACGGGAGGGAAGTGGGCGGCGGCGGCGCGGGGACGGCCTTGCGCGTCGGGCGCCGCACGAGCCGGACGAGGCGCGCGACCGGGTCGTATGCCCGGTCGACGACGCGCTCCTTCAGCGGGATGATCGCGTTGTCCGTGATCGTGATGTTCTCCGGGCAGACGCGCGTGCAGCACTTCGTGATGTTGCAGTAGCCGATGCCGTGATGCTCGCGCAGGTCGTCGCGGCGGTCCTCGACATCGAGCGGGTGCATCTCGAGCGCGGCGGTGTGGACGAGGAAGCGCGGCCCGATGAAGCTGTCGTGGCGGTGATGCTCCCGCAGCACGTGGCAGACGTCCTGGCAGAGGAAGCACTCGATGCACTTGCGGAACTCCATCACGCGGTCGACGTCGCGCTGGTCCATCCGCCAGGTGCCGTCGGGCGCGTCCGGCGCCCGCGGATGGAACGGCTTGATGCGGCGCTTCACGTCGTAGTTCCACGAGACGTCCGTGACCAGGTCGCGCAGCAGCGGAAACGCCTTCATCGGCTCGATGCGGACCGGCTTCTCGAGCGGTAGCTGGTTGAGCCGCGTCATGCACATGAGGCGCGGCATGCCGTTCACCTCCGCGGAGCAGGAGCCGCACTTCCCCGCCTTGCAGTTCCATCGCACCGCGAGGTCGTGCGCCTGCTCGGCCTGGATGCGATGCACCGCATCGAGCACCACCATGCCGGCCGAGATCTCCGTCTCGTAGGAGCGGAACTCGCCGCCGCCCGCGTCGCCCCGCCAGATCTCGAACGTCGCCGTCGTCATCACGCGTCTCTCCTCGCCGGACGCCGCATCACTTCATCTCCTCGATCACCGCCGCGAGCTCGGCCGGCAGCGGCCGCACCGCCTCGCGCCGCACTCGCATCGCGCCGTCGTCGCCCTTCGAGACGACGAGGTTGTGCTTCCCCCACTCCGCATCCTTCTGCGGGTGGTCGTCGCGGAAATGGGCGCCGCGGCTCTCGCGCCGCTCGAGCGCGCAGCGCGCGACCGCCTCCGCGACCGTCACGAGGTGGCGCAGGTCGAGCGCGGTGTTCCAGCCGGGGTTGTACTCCCGGTTGCCGACGACGCCGACCCGGGCGGCGCGCTCGCGCAGCTCCGCGATGCGGCCGATCGCCCGCTCCATCTCCTCTTCGCGACGCACGATCCCGACGAGGTCCTGCATCGTGTCCTGCAGCTCGCGCTGGATCGCGTACGGATCGTCGCCCGGCGCCTCGCGCTCGAACGGCGCGAGCGCGGCCGCCGCGGTCTGCGCGGCCGCCGCGTCGTCGATGCGGCCGGGCGCGTGCTCGCGCGCCCACAGGGCGGCGTGCTCGCCCGCGCGCTTGCCGAAGACGAGCAGGTCCGAGAGGGAATTGCCGCCGAGCCGGTTCGCGCCGTGCAGCCCCGCCGCCGCCTCGCCCGCCGCGAAGAGGCCGGGCACGGTCGACATCTGCGTGTCCGCATCCACGCGCACGCCGCCCATGGCGTAGTGCGTGGTGGGCCCCACTTCCATCGCCTCGCGCGTGATGTCGATGTCGGCGAGCTGCTTGAACTGGTGGTACATGCTCGGCAGCTTGCGGCGGATGTGGGCTTCCGCCTCCGGCAGCCGCTCGCGGATCCACGCGATGTCGAGGAAAACGCCGCCGTGCGGGCTGCCGCGCCCCTCGCGCACCTCGCGCACGATCATGCGGGCCACGTGGTCGCGCGTCAGCAGCTCCGGCGGACGCCGCGCCTCGCGGTCGCCCTGCGTGTAGCGCCACCCCTCGTCCTCGTTGTCCGCGGTCTGGTCACGGTAGAGCGGCGGGATCTCGTCGAACATGAAACGCCGCCCCTCTGCGTTGCGGAGCACGCCCCCCTCCCCGCGTACGCCCTCGGTGACCAGGATGCCCCGCACGCTGGGCGGCCACACCATGCCCGTGGGATGGAACTGCACGAACTCCATGTCGATCAGGTCGGCGCCCGCGTCGTAGGCGAGGTCGTGACCGTCGCCGGTGTACTCCCACGAGTTGCTGGTGATGCGGAACGCGCGGCCGATGCCGCCGGTGGCGAGGACGACGGCGGCCGCGCGGAAGACGCGGAAGCGGCCGCGCTCGCGGTCGTAGGCGAAGGCGCCGGCGACGCGCTCGCCGTCCTTGAGCAGCCGCACGACCGTGCACTCCATGTGGAAGTCGATGCCGCGGTGCACGCCGTGGTCCTGCAGCGTGCGAATCATCTCGAGGCCGGTGCGGTCGCCCACGTGCGCCAGGCGCGGGTAGGCGTGGCCGCCGAAGTTGCGCTGCAGGATGCGGCCATCGGCGGTGCGGTCGAACAGCGCGCCCCACGCCTCCAGCTCGCGCACCCGCTCGGGCGCCTCCTTCGCGTGCAGCTCCGCCATGCGCCAGTTGTTGACGTACTGGCCGCCGCGCATCGTGTCGGCGAAATGGACGCGCCAGTTGTCGCGGTCGTCCACGTTCGCGAGCGAGGCGGCGATGCCGCCCTCCGCCATCACCGTGTGCGCCTTGCCGAGCAGCGACTTGCACACGACGCCGACAGAGACGCCGCCGGCGGAAGCCTCGATCGCGGCGCGCAAGCCGGCGCCGCCCGCGCCGATCACCAGGACGTCGTGCTCGAAGATCTCGTACGCGCTCATCGGCGATGCCTCACAGGATCCGCCAGTCGCGGAACACGCCCATCGCGAGCATGCGTACGTAGAAGTCGCTGAACGCCACCCAGAACAGGCTCGCCCACGCCCACCGCATGTGGCCGCGGTTGAGGCAGCTCGCGCAGCGGTACGCGACGCTCTGGACGGGTGCCTTCGACAGCTGCGTGAGGCGGCCGCCCACGAGGTGCCGCAACGAATGGCAGCCCAGCACGTAGCCGCCGAGCAGGATCGCGTTCATCGTCAGCACGATCGAGCCGACGCCGATGCCGAAGTGGCGGGCCCCGGTCGCGGCGTCCGCGAACCAGAACGCCTCCCACGCGTCGCGCGCCAGGATCACGATGAAGAAGAGCGAGATGTAGAGGAAGTAGCGGTGCACGTTCTGCAGGATGAGCGGGAAGTGCCGCTCGCCGAGGTAGCGTTTGCGCGGCTCGCCGACCGCGCACGACGGCGGATCGGCCCAGAAGGCCTTGTAGTACGCGCCGCGGTAGTAGTAGCAGGTGAGGCGCATGCCGCCGGGCGCCCACAGGATCAGGAGGGCGGGCGAGAAGACGAGCCCTGCGGGCCACCACGCGGGGCGGCCGGCGAACCACGCGTGCGGCGAAGGGCCCCAGATCTCCGGCGAGTAGAAGGGCGAGAGGTACGGCCCCCACCAGTAGTTCGCACCCTGGAAGGCGGCCCACGTCGCGTACACGACGAACGCGCCGAGAGCGAGGAAGACCGCGCTCGGCGTGAGCCACCAGGCCCCGGGTCTCGAGGTCTCGCCGAACGTGCGTCGAGGCAGCGGTGCCACTGCGTGCGCCATCGGACCTCCCACGAAGGAAGCGTCGCGCTGCTGCGAGAGTGGAAAGCCGGCGTCCCCGGACGAGCGGCGACGCCGTCGCCGGCGGACGATCCGGTCCAGCAGAATAAGGGCGGCGCCGGAGGAGCGCCAACCCGCCGCCCGACGTGTAGGGGATCGGCCCACGCGACATCCGCTCCTTCCCCACGGCGCCCGGCGACGGACGCGCGTAGCGTGAAGAGGACGCGCGCCGGCGGCACACGGATCGGCGCGGCCTGCTCCGCGCCGCCGCGCGCCCCGCGGCGCCAGCGAAGGATCGGTGCCCCGTGACGCCGTTCACCGCGAAGCAGTTCTTCGACGTCTTCACCGCCTACAACGAGGCCGTTTGGCCCGCGCCGGTGCTGCTGCTGCTGGGCGCGCTCGTCCTCGCCTACACGGCGGCTCAGCCGAGCCGCCTCGGCGCCGGGGGAGTCGCGGCCGCGCTCGGCCTGCTCTGGATCTGGACCGGCGCGGTCTACCACCTGGCCTTCTTCACCACGATCGATCCGCTCGCCTGGCTCTTCGGCGGCGCTTTCCTGCTGCAGGGCGTGTTGCTCGCGGCCGCGGGAGCGCGCCACGCCATCACGTTCGGCACGGGCGACGATGGGGCGTGGGGCGGCGGTGGCGCGCGCGCGGTCGTCGGAGCGATCTTCGTCGCGTACGCGCTCGTGGGCTACCCGTGGGTCGGCCACCTCACGGGGCACGCGTACCCGGCGACGCCGACGTTCGGGGCGCCGTGTCCGACGACGATCTTCACCTTCGGCGTCCTGCTCTGGGCTCGCGGACGCGTCCCACCGGCGTTGCTCGTGGTTCCGGCGCTCTGGTCCGTGATCGGCACCACCGCCGTCGTCGCCTTCGGCGTCGTGCAGGATGCGGCGCTGATCGTGGCGGGCGGAGTGGGAACCGTGATGATCCTGGCCGGCAACCGGTCCGTCCGCCTCCGGATGGCGGCGCGCCGGGCGGCCGGGCCGCCGTCGGAGACAGGGCACGACGAAGACGGCCGCGAGCGTGCCCACCGGGCGACGGGCTCGACGGGCGCACCCGGCGGCGGCATCTTGTAGGCGCGACACGACACTCGAGCACAGAGGTGGTGATGGCGAAGCGGCCGGAAGTCCGCAGCTACGATTACGTCAACCACCCCTACGACGACGTACGGGTGGCGCTCACCGCCGACGCCCTCGAGGCGTTCCGCTCCGCGACGCGGGCGGCGGCGGCGCGCGCGCGCTCTCTCGCCGCCGAGCTGCGCGTCGACGTCGCCGGGATCGAGATCGGACGCGAGATCGACATCGTCGTCAAGGCGATCGACGAGGTGACCGGCGGCGCCGGAGGCACGCCCGTGACCCGTATCCGCATCGGCTGGCAGGCGGCGAAGCGGCCCCGGCTCTTCCCCCTGATGGACGCGGTCCTCAGCCTCTATCCGCTCACGGCGACGGAGACGCAGCTCGACTTCTCGGGCCGCTACGAGCCGCCACTCGGCGTCGTCGGCGCGGCCCTGAACGCGGTCGCGGGCCGCCGCATCGCGGAAGCCTCCGTGCACCGTTTCGTCGCCGACGTCGCGCACCACCTGCGAGAGCGACTCGGCGAAGGTGCGCCGCGGTCCGGCTGAGCCGACCCCCCCAGACCGGAGAGCCCCATGGCCTACGTTCCCACGCCGACTCCCACCTCCGCCCGCCCGCTCTCCCCTCGAGCACGGGAGCTGAGCAACCGCATCGGCACCGTGATCGAGGAGTACCGGAAGCACGATCCGAACGTGAGCGAGCGCGACGTTCGCGATGCGCTGTCGGCCGCCAGGGGCGGCTTCCAGCGCGGCGGACGCGACGCGACGAGGCGCACCCTCGCCATCGCCATCCTCGCCGGAATCGCGGTCGCCGGTGCCGTCGTCCTCGCCGGGCTCGAGCGCGGAGGGGGCGCCGGCGTGCCGGTGATCCTCGCCGCCGCATTCGCCGCCGGCGCCATCGTCATGAAGCTGCGCAGGCGCTCCGACTGACGCGCACCAGCGGCGGAGCGGGCCCCTCGACCCGCTCCGTGCGCCGCTCACTGCCAGAGGAACGAGAGCCCGAGCTGATAGTATCTCTGGTCGATGACGTCCGCGCTGAAGAACCCGTTGACCTTCACGTCGCCGGCGAAGGAGCGCTCGAAGCTCGCGTAGGGTGAGATCGCCAACCGCCGTGCGACACGGATCTGATAGCCGGCACCCGCGCGGGCGGCGAAGCCGCTGATCTGGAGATGGGCCGGCTGTCCCGACGTGGCATCCGTGCCGGTGCTGGTGAAGCGGGCGTATCCGGCCCCGAGGTCGACGTAGATCCCCTCGTCGTGGGGATTGTAGCCCCCGGTCAGCATCCACGTCGTGATCCCGCTGTGCAGGTCCGGCCCGCTCTCCCGGTGGCGCCAGCCGTCCACGCGCACACCCGCGCGCCAGTGGTCGCCGATCGTGCCCCCGAGGCCGACGAAGAACGTCGCGCCCGGCGTCGTGCTGCGGTCGCAGCCGTCGCAGGTGGTCAGAGAGGCCCAGCCCACGCCACCGCCGCCGGCGACCCAGAAGCCGCGGTGCGGCGGAGCCCGACGCTGCGCGGCGAGCGGCTGAGCCCAGGCGGCCGCACCGACGGCCAGCGCAAAGAGCATGCACGTGATTCGTCGCCTCATCCCGACCTCACTGAACGGAACTGCGGTTTCCGTTCGCCTCGACAGCCACGCCGACCGTGACCACGAACGGTGCGATTCGAGTGGAGAGCGGCCCGCATACGGCCGCTCGTCAAGATGGGCGCGCCGCCGCTCCGGTCAATGGTGTCCGAGATGCGCGGACGGGGCCCCCCGCTCCATCACGGGGGACCCCGCCCTCACGCGGCGGCCGGTCGACCGACCGCCGCGGCCGCTGCAAAAAGGCCTCAGAAGGAGACCACCCCCTGTAGCATGAGCCCGTCGAACCGTCCGCCGCTGCGGATGTCCGTGGTCGGGAAGTCGTTGTACCTCTGCTTCACGTACTCACCCTTGAGCAGCAAGTTCGGCGTGATGAACCAGCCGCCCGCGAGCTCCGCGCGCGCCACGCGAACGTCGCCGTCAATCCCGGGAAGGGTGCCCTTCGCCAGGTTGTAGCGGCCGCCGACGTAGAGCTTGTCGCCCTCGAGGAAGCGGTAGACGACGTCGCCGTCGTACTGCGTCCACTTGCGCACGCTCGTCTCGCTGGAGGAGCGGCCCTTGGCCTGCTCGGCGACGCCGAAGACCTCGAGGCGGCCGACCTTCACGAACGGGTTGATCATGAAGCTGTGGATCTCGCTGCCGAACTGCGGGTTGATCGTGCCGGACCACGCCTGGCTGCTGGAGGACGCCTGCGTGTTCTCCAGCACGTACCAGAAGGGGGAGCCGCCGCGATCGCCGTGGTAGAGCGTGTTGCTGAGCGACTTCGCCTGGCTGAAGAGCGAGCCGGTGAGGCGCACGCGCACGTCCGGCGTGACCTGCTTGTCGAAGCCGAGCTTGCCGTAGATCGCCGGCGAGCGCCTGCCCGGGTTCGTCACTTCGCCGTGGACCTCGCCGCCCGTCACCCCGACCATGCCGATCAACGGACCGGGCCGCACCAGTACCTCGCCACCGATCTCCGTCGTGAAGCCGTCCAGGATCAGGTTGCCGACGAACGGGTCATAGAGCGCCTGGCCGTTGTCGCTGCGCCGGAAGTGCGCGTCGCCGTAGTCGATCTCGAAGTGGCCGGCCTTCACCGTCGTGAACGCCATCAGGAACTGCAGCGGCAGCCAGTCGATCGGCGACTGGTCGATCAGCAGGTAGCCGTCCTTCACCCACGCCTCGCTGTGGTGCCGTGACGAAAGGTAGGTGGTGAGCGCCACCCGGATCCCCGGCGCAAGCTGCGCGTTCAGGTACAGGTTCGCCGCCGCGTTGTCGAAGCCCGCGCCGATGTCCTTCAGCGCGTTCTGGTCGACGCCGTCCACCATCTTCGGCGCCGCGGCGTTGCTGTGCGACAGCGACTGGAACTGCTGCGCGAACGCCGCGCCGAACGCGAGCCGGAAGCCGTCGAACGGGACGTCGTCGAACTTCGGCGCCTCGAAGATGTTCAGGCCGCGCTGATCGTTCGCGCGCATCCGCTGGATCGTGATCGGTGGCGCCTTGCTCGGCGAATCGTCCGTCGCCGAGCCCGTCGTCGAGTCCGTCGCCGAGCCCGACGTGGCCGTCTTCGCGCCTCCGTCCTTCCCCGTCGACGGGCTCTGCTGCGCCGCGAGGGGAGCCACGCCCATCGCCGCCAGGGCGATGCTCAGGAACAGCCTGCCATGCCATCTCATGATCGATCTCTCTCTATCGTGAAGGGGTCGTTGGCTTACCGCGAGCCGCCGTCCTGGATCAGCGCGACCGTCTGCGCCCGCATCACCATGTCGAAGCTCACGCGTACCTCGTCTCCCACCTTGAGCGTGCCCAGCATCAGCGTCGGCGGCTTCACGCCGAAGTCCGTCATGCGAATCTCCTGCTTCCCCTGCACCCGGATGCCGCCGTCCGGGGACTTCGTCACCGTCACGTCCATCGTCACCGGCCGCGTCTGACCGGCAATCGTCATGTCGCCCGTCACCTTCACAGGCACCGTCTCGGCGTCGATCGCCGCGCCGATGTCGTAGGCGCTCATCACGTAGCTGATGGTCGGATACTCCTTCGCCTTCAGCGCCTTCTCCAGGTGCTCCTCCATCTTCCCGTTGCCGCAGTCGATCTTCTCCACCGGGAAGCTCAGCGACACCGCCTCCACCGACTTCTCGCCCGCGACGACGCTCGACTCGTATCCGGCGCCCGCCTTCAGCACCGTCCTGATCTCCGCCTCCCGGCACGACCAGCTGCGAACCGTCGAGGTGCCGGAGATATCGAGCTGGCCCGCCGGCTCCTGCGCCGCCGCGCCGCCCACCCAGACGAGCCCGGCCACCGCCAGGCCCAGAATCCACTCTTTTCGCATGGTCAACTCCTCATTGCAATCCGTGAGAGGCCACCGCGATTCCCGGTAGGTTCACCTCCCTCACGGCTGCAATAACCTATTTCCGCATGATGATTGGATCAGTCGGGAAAGGGAGGAAACCCACGCGGGGCAGCACGCCACGGCCGCGTACGGAGGAAGGCGACGAAACGCACCGAACCGTAGGGAAAACCCCGACAGGCGCCAATGCCCCTCGGCGAAGCCGAGCTTCCCTCGGCGAAGCCGAGCTTCCCACGGCGAAGCCCGAGCTTCCCTCGGCGAAGCCCGAGCTTCCCTCGGCGAAGCCGAGCTTCCCTCGCCGCCAGGCGAGCGTTCAGTGGGCCGGGTGGGGATCGAACCCACGACCCTGGGCTTAAAAGGCCCCTGCTCTACCACTGAGCTACCGGCCCGGCGAGAAGCTAACCGCTCGGTCGAAGGCCTACAACCGGCCGGTGGGCGCCGCGGCGGGCGGCACGTTCAGTCGACGCGCAGGGTCGTCGCGGAATCGACGCGGGTCGCGCGGGGCGGGCGGCACGCGCGCAAGCGCGGCTGCGGCGAGGAGGAGGATCGCGGCGAGGCGTGGACCAGCGGGTCGTGCGGCGATGCGGCCGCGACGCCCGGCAGCGCTAGCGCGCTCGAGCGCCGGCGGATAGAAACGCGCGCGCTGCGCCTTGTGCAGCGCCGGCCGCTTCCGGCGGGGGGTGCTTCCCGCGGACTACACTTCGCGCGGTGGTGCTTCCCGCGGTCATTCTTCCGGCTCGGGTTGTCCTTTCAGGGCGGTGTTGTGGCCGAGCCAGGCGCCGGCGATGGCGGCGGCGATCTGCTCGAGGAGGAGGCCGGAGGCGGCGACGGGGGTGACGCCCGTCCACGTCGTGGCCGGGACGAGGGCGACGGTCACGATGTTGAGGAAGAACCAGGCGACGAGAGACGTCAGCCCGATGGCGAGGCCGTGGAGGATCGGCGCGTGCATGGAGCGGAAGCCGGCGACGAAGCCGCCCGTCGCGAACCCCGCCGCGAGCGCGATCGCGGCGATCGCCGCCCCGCCGGCGTCCTCCGGCGCGAGCCCGAGCGCCGCGAAGAGGAGGAAGACGCCCGCCGCGACGGCCACGGCCACGAGCCATCCCATGGCGACGTTGGTGGAGCGGACGTTCTGGAGGTGCTCGGTGTGCATGGGTGTTTCCAGGGTTGTGGTTGGTGTTCGCGGTCGCGGGTGGCGTCGAGCGAGTCCCGGACCGCGATCGGTCCGCGGTCTGCGGAGGGGGTCTGCGGGAGGTATGGGGTACCCGGTCTCGGGGAACACCCTCCTCCGCGATCTCCCCGCTCAATCCCGCAGTCCAATCCCGCAGTCCAATCCCGCAGTCCAATCCCGCAGTTCAATCCCGCGGTCCAATCCCGCAGTCCAATCCCGCAGTCCAATCCCGCAGTCCAATCCCGCAGTCCAATCCCGCGGTCCAATCCCGCGGTCCAATCCCGCAGTCCCGCAGTCCATCACCCTTCCTCCATCCTCTCCCCCGCGGCCTTGGCGGCGGCTTCGATCTCGTCGCGCTGCTGCGCGAAGTGGCGATAGAGCGCGAACGTGGCCCATGCCGCAACGGCGAAGATGAGGACCGGAAAGCCCCAGCTCCACAGCGGCCCGTGCAGACGGTGCACGGTGAGCACGCTGTCGGCGGCGTTCATGGTGATCCTCCCGGATGGGGCTCGGTTCGTGCCGGGTCGGCGCCCTCCTCGCCCGCCGCCTCGGCGTTGCGCCGGCGTCGCCAGGCGAGGTAGGCGAGTCCCATGCCGAGGAAGGACGCGATGTAGGCGATGCTCATGCCGATGAGGGTGACGAGGCCGCGCTCCATCTCAAGCCTCCTGGAAGCGGGGAGCGGCGTCGCCGTCGCCGCCCACGGCGAGGTCCATCTGGGCGAGGTAGCGGCTCTGGCGCAGCTCGTAGTCGATGGAGACGGCGCGCAGCTTCGGGTCGATGACCCAGTAGAGGAAGCCGCCGCAGGCCAGGCCCGCGCCGAGGATCGGAACGCCGTGCCAGCGTGCGAGGAGCGTGAGCGCGAGGCCGATCATGACGAGCCCGTAGGAGAGGGGGGCGAGCACGATGGCGATCCAGTCCTCGCGCGTCCACTCCTGCGCGGCTTCGGCGTTCCAGCGGCGGCGGATCAGCGGCCGCTGCGCGGCCGCGGCTCCGGTGGTCGGCGCGGGCGACGTCGTCGTCGCTTGGCTCCCGGCGCGGACGAGGCCTCGCCGCTCCGCCTCGGCGCGCACGGGTCCCCACCAGCCGAGCGGCCGCGTCATCACGTAGTAGCGGACGAGGTGATCCATCGACTCGGCGCGAGTGAGGAGCGTGGCGGGCAGGAAGACGAGGATCCCGATGCCCATGAGGAGCCAGAACTGGAGGTAGTCGGGCAGGACGGGGAGCACGCCGAAGGCGGGCAGCACCCAGACGACGAGCCAGGCGATGCCGAGGTTGGCGATCCAGGCGGAGAGGTAGCCCCACGCGTTGAAGCGCCACCATACCACCTGCAGGATGTTGGGCAGCCAGATCCCGGCCATCATCAGCCACAACGCGAAGATCAGCCACTGCGTGATCTCCTGCATCATGAGGCCGTAGAAGAAGGAGCCGACGAGGAGGACGGCGGTGGCCCAGCGGCCGACGCGCACGAGCTGTTTGTCCGTCGCGTCCGGCTTCAGGTACCGCTGGTAGAGGTCGCGCGTGAAGTAGAGGGCGCCGAGGTTGAGGTGGCTCGAGATCGTGGACAGGTGGATGGCGAGGATGGCGCCGAAGAAGGTGCCCAGCAGGCCGGCGGGCAACAGGTCGAAGCCGAGGCGAAACCAGGCCAGCTCGTACTCGCTCGTCTGTTTGATCCCCGGCCGCAGCGTGAAGAACGCGAGGACCGCCGCGGCCCAGAAGCTGTTGCGCACGAGGGTGACGGCGCCGCCGCCGAAGAGGCCGTAGCTCGCGTCGCGCACGGATTTCGCCGACTGGATGCGCTGCGCCTCCGCGTACCAGTCGATGCTGGTCCCCATGCCGAAGCCGCCCAGCACGGCGATGACGAGCATCGTCAGCCACCAGACGGCGGGGAAATCGCCGTGGAGCCAGCCGGTGAAGGCGAGCGAGTCGAGCCGCCACATCTGGCCCATGTCGGTGAGGCGCGCGGCGATGCCGGCGCCGCCACCGGCGGCCCACACGCCGGCCAAGGAAACGAGGACGATGGCGAAGACGGCGACAATGCCCTGCAGGAAGTCGCCCATCACGACGCCCCAGTAGCCGGCGGCGAGGGTGTAGATGGCGGTGATGAGGGAGGGGATGACGAGGCCCACCCAGAGCGGCCAGCCGAAGGCGAGGTGGGTGACCTTGCCCATCGCCATGCCCACCCAGCCGAGGATGAACATGTTCATGAAGACCTGCCAGCCGGCGAGCCAGCCGCGCAGCAGCTCGGCGCCGAGGCCTTCGAAGCGCACCACCTGCCACTCCGCCTGCGTGTAGGCGAGGGAGCGGCGGAAGAGGCGGGCGGAGACGAACGATCCGATCGACGACCACGCGGTGAAGAAGGTGTACCACAGGCCGCGCAGGCCGTGCTGGTAGATGACGCCGCTCACCCACATGGGCGTGTCGGTGGCGGTGTGGGTGCTGAAGACGGAGGAGGCGGGCAGCCACCACGGCAGCCCGCGGCCGGCGAGGAAGAAGTCGGACTCGGAGCGCCGAGCGAGGCGATAGAAGAGCCACGCGCCGCCCACCATCAGCAGCAGGAAGGCGAGGACCCAGAACCAGTCGAGGACGGTGAAGTGGACCATCGGGCCGCCTACTTCATCGGCCCGGTGGTGGCGAGGCCGGCGGCGCGCTTCGCGTCGGCGACCATGCGCGCGACGTCGGCGAGGAGCCGCTTCGCGTCGTAGACGATGCCGTCCTTGATCGTGTACTTCACGCCGCCGACCCGTTCGACCTGGCCGGTCTCGTCGTTCAGGCGCAGCGTGCCGGTGCCGTAGAGCACCTTGAAGTCCTCGATCGGGTTGTACTCCGTCAGCACGAGATCGGCGCGCCGGCCCGCCTCGAGGGTGCCGAAGTCCGGCGGCGCGCCGCCGGGCGCCGCGAGCTGGCGCGCGCCGCAAAGCGTGGCGGCGCGGACGACCTCGAGCGGGTGGAAGCCGGCCTCCTGCAGCAGCTCCAGCTCACGGATGTAGGCGAAGCCGTAGAGCTTGTAGATGAAGCCGGAGTCGGAGCCGGTGCAGACGTGGCCGCCATGGTTCTTGTAGTCGTCGAGGAACGCCATCCAGAGGCGATAGTCGCGTTTCCACTCGATCTCGTCGGCGGTCGTCCAGTGGTACCAGTAGGAGCCGTGACTCTCGCGGCTGGGCCGATAGAAGTCCCACAGCGACGGCAGCGTGTAGGTGTCGTGCCACTCGGCGCGCCGCGCGCGCATGAGGTCGCGGCTCGCTTCGTAGATCGTCAGGGTCGGATCGATGTAGAAGCCGAGCGCGAGCATCGAGTCCCGCACGAGGTTCCAGCGCGCCGTTCCCGGCTTCGCCGCCTGCTTCCACAGCCGGCCCGCCTGCCCGAAGCGGTCGTATTCGTCGTTGTAGTTGTAGTCATAGGGGAAGTCCTGCACCGTGCGGTCGTCGAAGAGCGCCTCCGGCAGGCCGTAGTAGTGCTCCATCGCGCCCAGACCCATGCCCGCCGCGTCGAGCGCGTCGATGCGCGCCACGCCCTGCTGGCTGAGGTGCGACATCGTGCCGAGGTGGTGCTTCTTCGCCTCGTCGATCACCGCGGCGAACACCGCCGGGTCGTTTGAGCGGGGATAGGTGCCGGGGATCATCTTGAAGCCGTCGACCCCCTTCGCCGCCGCCCAGCGCACGTATGCGCGGGCCTTCTCCGGCGTGTTCACCGTGCCGCCGTCCCACCCCGTGCCGACGAACGCGTACGCGTAGATGTGCGGCGCCACGATCTCGTTCTTCGCCGCCCTCGCGCGCTCCTCCAGCGTCCAGTCGATGCCGTTGCGCGAGCCCGGGTCGCGAATCGTCGTCACGCCGTGGGCCATCCACAGCTTGTAGACGTACTCCGCCGGCGTGCCCTGCGGCGCGCCGCCGATGTGCGCGTGCACGTCGACGAAGCCGGGCAGCGCGTACATGCCGTGCGCGTCGATCTCCTTCGTCGCGCCGCCCGGCCGCCGCTCGGGCCGGATCGGCACGCCGGGAGCGCCGACGCTCACGACGTCCACGATGCGATCGCCCTCGATCACGATGTCGACCGGCCCGACCGGCGGAGCGCCGGTCCCGTCCACCATCGTGACGCCGCGGATGATCAGCCGCTGGAACGGCCCCTCCCCCTCCCCCGCCCGGTCCGGCGCGTGCGCCACGCCGCCGTCCTGCGCCGCGCGCGCCGCCGGCGTCGGCTCCGGCTTCGCGCCCCCCGCCCCCGGCCTCGCCGCCGGCTGCTGCGCGGCGGTGGTCGCCGGGCCGCCCGCGACCACGGCGAGCACCGCGCCCGCCACGAACCATCGACACCTTCTCACGATCGGCTCCTCGCGAATGCGCCCCCCCTGCGGACAGCCTATATTCTCCGCTTCCCCGCTCGCCGGCAACCGCAGCCGCCCACCGACTTCGAGAGGGAGCCGATGGTGACCAGCCGAGTCCGCGCGCCCGACGCCCGTGCCCGCCTCGCCCTGCGCGCATGGATCTCCGCAGCCATCCGCCCCTGCGCGCGCACGGCCGCCTGCGCCGTTCTGCTCGCCGTCCCCACCTCCGCCGCGGTCGGCGCGGCGCCACCGGCGCGGGCCGTGCCGGCGACCGTACCGGCACCTCACGCAGCCGCGCCGGCGCGCCGGGCGGCCGCGCCGACGCGTCGGCCGCCGGCGCCGCCACCCGACCGCCCGATCCGCGAGTGGCTCATCCTCGGCAGGTTCCCGGTCGACACGGCGGGTGGCCGGCTCGAGCACGCCTACGTGCCCGGCGAGGCGACGCTGCTGCCGGACGCCGGCGAGGCGGCGCCCGCGGGCGCGGCCGCGGCGCTTCCCGGCACCGCGGCGCACACGCGCGATTCGGCCTCCGCGACGGCCGCCGCCGCGGCCGCCAGCAGCAGCAGCCGCGCCGCGCTGGAGCGTCGTGACCGCGGACACGCTCGGCCGCGTCGACCTGAACCCGCACTTCGGCGTCGCCACGTCCAACTCGGTGGCGTACGGCGCCGTCTACCTGATCAGCCCGGAAGACCGGACGGTGACGCTCGCGATCGAGAGCGACGACGACGTGGAGGCGTGGATCGGCGCGCGCCGCGTTTTGCGGCACGACGTGGCGCGCGGCGTCGGCTCCGGCACGGACACCGTCACGGTGCGCCTCGCGGGCGGCGCGAATCGGCTGTTGTACAAGGTGGTCAACCGGCTGGGCGGGTTCGGGCTGGGCGGCCGCCTGCTGGCGAGCGGCCCGGACCCGATCGACGACATCGAGATACGGGCGCGACGTCCGGCGGACGCCACGCTCGCCGCCCCCGCGCCTTCTCTGACGTTGGGGCCGATCCGCGTCGCGCCGCGCGCGGTGCTCGGCGCCTCGAGCGGCGCGCCCGCCCTGCTGGTCCGCATGGACGTCGCCGCCGTCCGCTGGGGCGGCCTTGCCGCGCCCATCACGCTCGCCGTCGGTGCCACGCGCGCGGCGGTCGGTCCCGACAGCGCGAGCGTGGTCTCCTTCGCTGCCCCGTGGCCGCGTCTCGCCGCGCTCGGCGCGGCCGGTCGGCTGGCGATCCGGCCGCGCATCGGCGCGCGCGACGCGGCGGCCGTGCCGCTCCCGGGAGCCGGCTCGCTGCTGCTGAGGCAGCTCGCGCAGCCGATCGCCATCGAGGGGTGGCAGGCGACGTCGTCCGCCGCCGCGCTCGCCGCCGCGCCGGCCGCCTGGCGCCCGCTCGAGCCGCGGCCGGATTCGACGCTGCCGCGCCCGCGCGACGTGACGGCGATCCGGGTGGCGACGCGCGTCCCGCCGACGCTCGCGGGGCTGCGCCTGCGGCTGGACGCCGCGGAGCTGCTGCCCGGCGCCGCGATCCGCGTGAACGGGCGCGTCGTGGAAGCGGATTCGCTCGGCCGCATCGACCCGTGCGGCGGGCCGTGCCCCGCCGGCGCGTCGCTGCGCGTCGAGGTCGCGCTGCGCGGCGACACCTGGTGGGACCCGCCGCGCATCTACGTCGCCGACGCCGGCTGGTACGAGATCGCGGACGGCGCCCGGTGGCTGCGCACGCTGTCCGGCGACAGCGCGGTCGCGGCGCCGGGTGAGGACGTCGCGCGCGCGCTGCTCGCGGCGGCGACGTCGCCCGACAAGGCTGGCTACCGCGACACGGTGCGCGACTGGCTGAGCCGGCTCGAGCCCGCGGCGGCGGCGGTGCGCGCGGACACGATCGACCTCGTCGGCAACTCGCACATCGACGCGGCGTGGCTGTGGCGCTGGCGGGAGACGGTGGACGTCGTGAAGCGGACGTGGGGAACGGCCGTCAAGCTGATGGACAAGTACCCGCGGATGCGCTTCGCGGCGAGCGCGGCACGCTACTACGCATGGCTGGACAGCGTCGCGCCGGACACGCTGCGCGCCATCCAGCGGCTCGCGCGCGAGGGCCGCTGGGCTCCGGTCGGCGGCTGGTGGGTCGAGCCGGACGCCAACCTGCCTTCCGGCGAATCGCTCGTGCGCCAGGGGCTCTACGGGCAGCGCGCCTTCATCCGCTACTTCGGCGAGCCGGCTCGCGTCGGCTGGCTGCCCGACACCTTCGGCTACGCGTGGACGCTGCCGCAGATCCTGCGCGGACAGGGGCTCGAATACTTCGTGACGCAGAAGCTGCGCTGGAACGACACGAACGAATGGCCTTCCTCGCTCGACCTCTTCTGGTGGCAGGGGCCGGACGGCTCGCGGGTCCTCACCTACATCCCCTACGGCTACGACAATGACCTCGAGGGCGCCGACCTCGCCTCGCAGTGGAAGGCGACGAAGGACAGCGCCGCCGTCCCAACGATGCTCACGCTCTACGGCGTCGGAGACCACGGCGGTGGACCGACGATGCGGATGCTGGAACGCCGCCGCATGCTGCAGCGGCTGCCGGCGTTCCCGACGCTGCGCGACGTGCGGCCCGCCGAGGCGCTCGACCGCATGCGCGACGCGACCCCGGACTCGACGCCCACCATCGCCGACGAGCTCTACCTCGAGTACCACCGCGGCGTCTACACCACCCACGCCGCCATGAAGGCGTGGAACCGACACCTGGAGGCGCTCCTCGGCGCGGCCGAGGCGGCCGCCACGGCCGCGGCCGCGCCGCCGAGCCGTGCAGCCTACCCTCGCGCCGCCCTGACCGACGCGTGGGAGAAGGTGCTCTTCAACCAGTTCCACGACCTGCTGCCCGGCTCCGGCATCGCGCCGATCTACGTCGACGCCGTCGCCGACTACCGTGCCGCCCAGGCCGAGGCGGACTCCGTCCTCGACGCCTCACTGCGCGCGCTCGCGGCCGCACGCGACACGCGGCCGCCCAGGCCCGGCCTGCGGCCGTACGTCGTCTTCAACCCGGACGCGCGGCCCCGGGCGGGCGTCGCGCGGCTCGCCGTGACGCCCGCCCTCGCCCCGCCGCTCGCCTTCGACGCGCGCGGGCGGCGCCTGCCGTCGACGCTCCGCGGCGACACCCTCCTCGTGCGCCTCCGCGAGGTGCCCGGGACCGGCACGGCGCTCGTCTTCGTGGGCGCTCGCGCCGCGGACGCGGCCGGCGCTCGCGGCGCCGCGCCACTCTCCGCCCCCGCCCCCGCCGCCCTGGAGAACGCCGTCCTCGAGAACGCGTTCCTCCGCGTCGCGATCGATCCGCGCACCGGCGACGTCGCGCGGCTGCGCGACCTGCGCTCCGGCCGCGATCTGATCGCGCCAGGCGCGGAGGCGAACGCGCTCGTCATGCTGGAAGACCGGCCCAGGGACTGGGACGCCTGGAACATCGACGACCTGAACGGCGCGCGCACGCCACTCGACCGCGACGTGTCCGTCGGTCCTGCTCGACGCGACGGTCTGGGCCGCGCGATCGTCGTCCACCGCGGCGCTGCCGGCGTGGGCGCGACGCAGCGCTACTTCCTGCCCGATTCCGCAGCGCGCCTGGACGTCGAGACGACCGTGGAATGGCACGCGTCGCACGAGCTGCTCAAGGCTTCCTTCCCGCTCGCCTTGCACGTCGACTCCGTGCACGCCGAGATCCCCTACGGCGTGATCGCCCGCACCACCCGCCCCACCACCTCCCGCGACAGCGCGCGCTTCGAGGCGCCGATGCAGCGCTGGCTCGATGCGGGCGGGCGCGGCGTCGGCGTCGCCCTCGTCAACGACGGCAAGTACGGCTACGACGCCCATGGCGATACCGTGCGTCTCACGCTGCTGCGGTCGCCGAAGTACCCGGATCCGAACACCGACATGGGGACGCACCGCTTCACCTACTCGATCGTGCCGCACGCCGGAGACTGGCGAGCCGGCGCGATCCGCGACGCGGTGCTGGAGCTGAACGCGCCGCTGCGCGCCCTCGAAGTGGCGTCGCACGCGGCTCCGCCCGCCGTCTCGACGGGCGCGAGCTCCCGTGACCGCCCCGCTCCCGGCGCGCCCGGCCCGGCGGAAGCGGGCGGCGGCACGGCGGACGGCTATCTGCGGCTGCGGGGCGAAGGCGTGGTGGTCGGCGCGCTGAAGCGCGCGGAGGACGGCGGTGGGATCGTCGTGCGCCTCGTCGAGACGCACGGCCGCGCGGCCGACGCGACGCTCCGCCTCGCCGGCCGCGGGCACTTCACGCTCGTCGAGACGGATCTCATCGAGCGCCCGGCCGGCGAGCGCATCGAGGCGACGGATGGCGCGGCGAGCGTGCGGCTCCGCCCCTGGCAGATCCGCACCTTCTTCGTGGCCGATCCGCCGTCCGGAGCGGGCCGCCGAGGGCCTACAGGATGATGGCGAGGATCACGCCGGCGGCCACGATCGCACCGACGAGATACCACCAGTTCCTGCTCTTCGGACCTTCGCTCTGATCGGCCCGCTGCGGCGCCGGCGTGACGCGGGCGCGGATCCGGCGCACCGCCGGCGCGGTCGAAACCGACGTCGTCCGCTGCAGGACGATCGAGGGCGCCGCAGCTTCTCCCGAGCCGGACGGCGGGACGACGCCGCCCTCCGCCCACGCGGCGGACGGGGCGGCGAGCAGCAGAAGCGACAGGACCAGGGAAAGCCGGCGCATGGGACCCCTCCTCGCGGCAGGACGTGGGGCACCCGTCCCGCGGATCTCCGCGGTGGTGCCCCGTCCCGGTTCGCCACGGGGTACTGCAAGGAGCGAACCGGAGCGCCGACGGCCGCCGCTCAGGCGCCCAGGTCGAGCGTCAACTGCAGCGGCGTGAAGCTCATTCGATGGTGGGGGGTCGGGCCGAGGTCGAGGATCGCGCGGCGGTGCTCCGGCGTCGCGTAGCCGACGTTCGTCTCCCAGCCATAGCCCGGGTAGCGCGCCGCCAGCCGCACCATGAGGCGGTCCCGCGTCGTCTTGGCGAGGATCGAGGCGCACGCGACGCAGTGCACCCGCGCGTCGCCGCCCACCACCGCCGTGTGCTCGCCCAGATCGCTCACCGGAAGGCCGTCCACGATGACGTGCTCCGGAGCGTCTGCGAGCCGCGCGAGCGCGCGCCGCATGGCGAGGTGCGTGGCGCGAAGGATGTTGATGCGGTCGATCTCGCGCGCGCTCGCCGCTCCGACGCCGTAGCACACCGCGCTCGCGCGGATCCGCTCGGCCAGCTCGCGCCGCAGCTCGGCGGTGATGCGCTTCGAGTCGTCCACGCGGGCGAGGCCGCGGAAGTCCGGCGGGAACACGACGGCCGCGGCGACCACCGGGCCGGCGAGCGGACCCCGTCCCGCCTCGTCGACGCCGGCCACGCGCACAAGGCCGTTCGCCCACAGCGAGCGCTCCAGGTCCAGCAGCTTGTTCAGCCGGCGCCGCTCGCGCCGGCGGGCGTTGCGACGGTCCCCCTCCGCCATGACGCGCGGCGCGAGAGCTGGGGCTACCGCTTCTCCCGAATCCGCGCCTTCTTTCCGCGCAGTCCGCGCAGGTAGTAGAGCTTGGCGCGCCGGACGCGGCCCTGGCGCACGACCTCGATCGCGTCCACCACCGGCGCGTGCACCGGGAAGACCCGCTCGACGCCAATGCCGCCCGAGACCTTCCGCACCGTGAACGTCTCGCTCACGCCCCCGCCCTTGCGGGCGATGCACACGCCCTCGAAGACCTGGATGCGCTCCTTCTCACCCTCGCGAACGCGCACGCTCACGCGCAGCGTGTCGCCCGGCGCGAAATTCGGCAGATTCTCGCGCCGCTCACCGTCCTGTATCTTCTGAAGAACGTCCATGGTCTCCTCCCGCGGGAATGCGTCCCGCCGATATCGCGCGTGCCCGCGCCACAGGATCCGCGGGGCGACGTCGCCCCGAACCTCACTCCGTTTCGCCAACGTCCTCGCCGACGGCCGATTGCTCCGCTTCGTGCCGACGCCACAACTCCGGCCGGCGCTCGCGCGTCAGCCGCTCCGCCGCCTCCCGCCGCCACGCCGCGATCCGCGCATGGTCGCCGGAAAGCAGCGCTTCCGGCACCCGGTGACCGCGATACTCCGGCGGCCGCGTGTACGACGGCGGACTCAGCAGCGCCCCGTCGTAGAACGAGTCGGAGGCGGCCGACTCGTGCGTCCCGAGCGCCCCCGGCAGCAGCCGGACCACCGCGTCTGTGACCGCGAGCGCGGCGATCTCGCCGCCGCTCAGCACGAAGTCGCCGAGCGACACTTCGTGCGTCGCCAGATGCCCGGCCACCCGCTCGTCCACGTCCTTGTAATGCCCGCAGAGAAGCGTCAGCTCCTCCTCGACCGCGAAGCGGACCGCGTCGTCGTGGCCGAACGGCCTGCCCCTCGCCGACAGCAGCACGACCGGCCCCGCCGGCGCCAGCGCGTCGACCGCTTCGAAGAACGGCTCCGGCTTCATCACCATGCCGGCCCCGCCGCCGTACGGGTAGTCGTCCACCGTGCGATGGCGATCGTGCGTGTGCTCGCGCAGATCGACCACCCGGTACTCGACCAGCCCCGCCGCCGCCGCCCGCGCCGGGATCCCGAGCCCGAGCGGCGCTTCGAAGAACGGCGGGAAGATCGTCACGATGTTGATCCGCACGGCGACCTTCCCGTCGACCTCCGCTCCGGCGAGCCGCCGCTCAGAGGTCGAGCAGACCCTCCGGCGGATCGATCACCAGGCGCCTCGCCTCGAGATCGAGCTCGCGCACGATCTCCTTCGTGTACGGCACCAGCACCAGACGGCCATCCGCATCCACCTCGAGCAGCTCGGCCGGCAACGCCTCGAACACCGATCGCACCTGCCCCACCCTCGCTCCGTCCGGCAAGCGAACCTCCAGCCCGATCAGGTCGTGCCGGAAGACCTCGCCCTCGGCGAGCGGCTCCAGCTCCGCCATCGGCAGCAGCAGGTCCCGTCCGGCGAGCGCCTCCGCCGCGCTGCGCGTCGTGACGCCCTCCAGGACGACGATGAGGCCGCCCTTGTGCGGCCGCGCCCGCTCCACCCTCACCTCCACCGCGCCCACGCCGCCCGAGCCGGCGTCGCCCATCCGCAGCGAGCGGCCCTCCGCGAACGTTCTCTCCGGCCGGTCCGTGGTCAGCTCGACCGCCACCTCGCCGTGAATGCCGTGCGCGCGCCGGATGCGGCCCACCATCACCAGCCGCGCGTCGTCGCCGCCCCCCTTCGACTCGACGGCATCCTTCGCGCCGCCGGACGAGCCATCCTCGCCCCCATCTCCAGACGGGCGCGATGCGGAAGCGGCCAACGACTACGCCTCCTTCTCCTCCTCGGGCTCCGCTGCCTCGGCGCTCGCGGGCTCCGCCTCGGCGCTCGCGGACTCCTCCGCCTCGGCGCTCACGGACTCCGCTCTGGCCACCTCCGCCTCCGCCTCGCCGCCCGCGACATCCGCCGCATCCGCGCCGCCCGCCATCTCCGCGCTGCCGGTCGCCGCCGCCTCGTCGACGCTCGCGGCGCCGGTGGCCGGGCCCGCTTCCGCCGCCCCCTCCGCGGTCGCCTCGCCGGCCGCTTCCGCGCTCGCCTCGGCAGCCGGTTCCGCGGCGGCTTCCGTCTTCGCCGCACCGCGGCCACGGCTGCCGGGCTTCGCCGGCGCCTTGCGCGCCTTCGGCGACTCGGCCGCTTCCGCGCTCGCCGGCGGCGTGGCCTCCGCGGCGGCTTCGCCGGTCGGCTCGCCGCCCTCTCCCTTGCCGGTGCGTGTGCCGGGCCGGCCGAGTCGAGCCTTCAGTGCGGCGGCGGGTTTCGCCTCCGCCTCCGGCTTCATCAGGCCGACCTGATCGTCGCCGCCCTTGCGGGCCTTCACGATCAGGCTGTGCACCGTCAGGGAAGGCTCGGCGCCGCGGCCCAGCCAGAAGTCGACGCGGTCGAGATCGAGGCGCAACTGCGCCGGCCGCGTGCGCGGGTTGTAGAAGCCGATGGCTTCGATGTAGGCGCCGTCGCGGGGCGCAGTGCGCTCGGCGATGACGACACGATAGCTCGGCTGCTTCTTCCGGCCCACTCGCCGGAGTCGAATCCTGACGGACATAGCGTGAGGTCCTGGTTCGGTTCGGCCGGCGTCACGCCGGCGGTTGCCAGTTCTCTCTGCGCGCCCGGGTGCGGCCGCTCAGAAGGGCCCCGGAAGGCCGGGTACTCCCGGCATCCCCAGCCCGCGCCCGAGCCCCCGCCCGAGCCCCATCTTCCGCATCCTCTTCATCATCTTCTGCATCTCGGCGAACTGCTTCATCAGCCGGTTCACCTCCTGCACCGGCCGGCCGGCACCCCGCGCGATGCGCGCGCGGCGGGAGCCGTTCAGGATCTGCGGCTTCTGCCGCTCCTGCGGCGTCATCGACAGGATGATCGCCTCCACGTGCCGGATCCGCCGCGGATCCATCTTCGCCTGCTTGAGCGCCTTGTGATCCACGCCGGGCACCATCTTCAGCAGGCCCTCCAGCGGCCCCAGCTTCTGGATCTGGCGCATCATCGCGAGGAAGTCCTCCAGATCGAACTTACCCTCCTTCGCCACGCGACGCTCGATCCGCTTCGCTTCGTCCGCGTCGAACGCCTGCTGCGCCTTCTCCACCAGGCCGACCACGTCCCCGCGCTGCAGGATCCGGTCGGCCATGCGCGACGGATCGAACAGCTCCAGACCGTCCGGCCGCTCTCCGACGCCGAGGTACTTGATCGGCACGCCGGTCGTCCCCCGGATCGACAGCGCCGCGCCGCCTCGCGCGTCGCCATCCATCTTCGTCAGGATCACGCCCGACAACCCCAGCGCCTCGTGGAAGCCCTCCGCGATGCGGACCGCCTCCTGCCCGATCATGCCGTCGACGACCAGCAGCGTCTCCGTGGGCTGCACCGCCTCCCGCACGCGCCGCAATTCGTCCATCATCGGCTCGTCGATCTGCAGCCGGCCGGCGGTGTCGAGCACCACGGCCCGATGCCGCTGCGCCTCCGCCTCCGCCAGCGCCCGCTTCGCCAGCCGGACCACGTCCTTCTCCTCGCGGTCCGCCATGACCGGCACGCCCACCTGGCCGCCCAGCGTCTCCAGCTGATCGATCGCCGCCGGCCGGTAGACGTCCAGCGCCGCCAGCAGCGGCTTGCGGCCCTCGCGCTCCAGCCGCCGCGCCAGCTTCGCCGCCGTCGTCGTCTTCCCCGACCCCTGCAGCCCCACCAGCAGCACGATCGTCGGACCCACCGACGCCGTCTTCAGGCCACCGCGCTCCTCGCCCAGCAGATGGACCAGCTCGTCATGGACGACCTTCACCACCTGCTGTCCGGGCGACACCGACTTCAGCACCTGCTCGCCGAGCGCCCGCGTCTCCACGCGCGACAGGAACTCGCGCGTCAGCTTGTAGTTGACGTCCGCCTCCAGCAGGACGCGCCGGATCTCGCGCAGACCCTCACGGATCATCGGCTCCGTGAGCACGCCGCGCTGCTTGAACCGGCTCAGTACGCCGTCGAGTTTGTCCGACAGCTCCTCGAACATCACGCGTCCTGCGGCAAGAGGTCTGCTCGAAAGCCCTGAAACATAAGGGAGGGGGCCGGGATGCTCAAGGGCGCGAAGTGGCGCTCACGCCGAGGCCCGGATGATCTGCTCCCGCTCCGTGCCCACCGAGACGAACCAGATGGGGACGCCGGTGAGCTCCTCGACGCGATCGAGGTAGCGGCGGGCTTCGCGGGGAAGGTCGCGATGGTCGCGGGCGCCGGCGCTCGGGCGGTTCCACCCGGGCAGTGTCTCGTAGACCGGCTCCGCCTGCTCGAGGAGGGAGAGGTCGTCGGGGAAGGCGGTGAGGTGGCCGTCGGGCAGCCGGTAGCCGGTGCAGATGCGAACTTCGTCGAAGGCGTCGAGGACGTCGAGCTTGGTGAGCGCGAGGCCGGTCAGGCCGTTGACGCGGGCGGCGTAACGCACGACGACGGCATCGAACCAGCCGCAGCGGCGAGGGCGGCCGGTGGTGGCGCCGTACTCGCCCCCGAGCTCGCGAAGCCGCTCGCCCGCGTCGTCGAGCATCTCGGTGGGCAGGGGTCCGCTGCCGACGCGCGTGGTGTACGCCTTGACGACGCCGAGGACGGCGTCGACCGCGGTGGGGCCGATGCCGACGCCCGTGGCGGCCGCGCCCGCCGTCGTGTTCGAGGAGGTGACGAAGGGGTAGGTGCCGTGGTCGACGTCGAGGAGCGCGCCCTGCGCCCCTTCGAGGAGGACGCTGCGTCCGGCGCGCAGCGCGTCGTCGATCTCCTGCCCGGTCTCGGTGAGCAGCGGGATCAGACGCTCGCGCAGCGCCATCGTCCGCCGCACGATGGCGTCGACGTCGACGCGCTCGGCGGCGCCGGCGGAGCGCAGCCGCTCGCCCGCGCGTTCGGCGGCGCTGCGGATGCGCTCCTCGGCGGCGTCCTCGCGGCGCAGGTCCCCGGCGCGCACGCCCACGCGCGCGACCTTGTCCTCGTAGGCGGGGCCGATGCCCTTGCCGGTGGTGCCGATCTTCGCCTCGCCGAGGCGCGTCTCGCTCACCTTGTCGAGCAGACGATGGTAAGCGAGGAGCAGATGTGCGCGGCCGCTCACGCCCACCCTCGCCGCCGCCTCGACGCCGCGCGCCTGCAGCGCGTCCATCTCCTCGAAGAACTGCTCGATGTCGAAGACCACGCCGTTGCCGAGCAGACAGCGCTTCTCGGGGTGCAGGATGCCGGACGGGATCTGGTGCAGCACGAACTCCTCGCTGCCCACGTGCACCGTGTGGCCGGCGTTGGCGCCGCCCTGATAGCGCGCGACGATGTCCGCCTCCTCGGCGAGCACGTCCACGATCTTGCCCTTGCCTTCGTCGCCCCACTGGGCGCCGACGACGATGAGACAGCGATGTCCGTTCATCGGCTCAGTTCCGCTCCGTTCGGCCGGTCAGGCCCGGCGGCAGCACGTCGCCGCGCGGCGGCGCGGGCGAGCGCAGCAGCGCGAGCGCGCCATCGACGAGCGCGATCGCACGGCCCACGCCGTCGCCGCGCAGGTGATCGAGGTCGTCGCTCGGCAGGTGGACGCGGCGCAGTGAGCGCGACGTGCCCCGCATCAGCGTGATCGCCGGCGTGCCCGCGTCCGCGAAGGCGACGTGCTCCACCCTGAGCCCGAAAGGAAGGCTCCGCCGCACGACCGACTCGCCCAGCGCGTTCGCGGCGGCGAGCAGGGTCGCCGCGAGGTTCGGCGCGAAGCCGCGGCGTCGCGGCCAGCCGTAGCGCTCGACGAGGTGGAAGTCGCCCTCGTCGTCGAAGCCATCGAGGTTGATCAGCCCCATCACTTTCGGCAGGCGCCGCGCGGCGGCGCGCGCCCCGGCGAGGCCGAACTCCTCCGCGTCGGTGAGCAGCAGCCCGACCTCGGGAACGCCCGCGACCCTGCGCGCGACGCCGAGCGTGGCCGCGAGGCCGGTCGCGTTGTCCAGCGCGCCGGGCGAGTCGTTGCCGACGCCGCAGAAGGCAAGGAACCAGCCGCAGCCGAGCGCGGTGAGGCCGGCGATGCCGACGAAGGCGGAGTCGAGCACGTCGGGCACGCCCAGGCCGAGTGCCCCCGCGAGCACGAGGCCGGCCAGACCCAGGCCGGCGCCGACGAACAGGGCGGTGCGCGCCGCCGTCGGCACGGGCTGGGACTTGCTGTCCCGATGCGCGGCGATCAGGTAGCGGGGGCGGCGGCCGTCGGCCGTCGCGAGCCAGTTCACGCCGTCCCGGCGGCCCCACGGCAGGCGCCCCGCCGTGACGTCGCCGAAGGCGCCGATCCCCGCGCCGCACGCGAGCGCGACCGCTGAGGCGAGCAACGCCGCGAGCGCCATCCCGTTCAGCGCCAGGATCATCGCCGCGCCCGCGCCCAGGAAGATCGCCGCGCCCGCGATCGGGATGCCGTACAGCCCCGGCCAGGCGGAGAACGAGAACGGAATCGGCTCGATCCCGTAGCCCGCCTCCTCGATCCGCTCGCGCAGGCGCGCATCGACTTCACGCGCTCCCTCGGAGCCCGCCAGTCGGGGCAGCGCGAGAGCCTCCAGGTCCGCGCGCGCGGCGGCGTTCTCTTCCGCCGTCGCCGCTCGGACGAGGTCCTTCGCATCCTCCGTGCGGATCCTCAGCATCGTCTGCCTTCCAGGAGCGTGAACGAGGTCAGACGAGACCCGCCTGCTGCATCACGCGCGCCACCTCCGCGCGCTGCTTCTCGCTCACCGCCTGCAGCGGCGGTCGCGGCGGCCCGCCCGCGTAACCGATCATCTCGAGCGCCGCCTTGAGCGCGCCGATGCCCATGCGCGCGACGATCTCGCGGTGCACCGGCGCGATCCGCTCCTGCACCTCGCCCGCCTCCCGCGATCGCCCCTCGCCGTGGAGCCGCACGATCGCGGCACATTCGCGCGGCGCCAGCAGGCCCAGCGCGCAGACGCCGCCGGCCCCGCCCAGCTCCAGCGCCGTATAGAGCAGCGCACCGTTGCCGATCATGAGCCGGCACTCGTCCGCGCACACCTCGCTGAACGCGGCGAAGCGCTTCACGTCCCCGCTCGAGTCCTTGAGACCGATGATGTTGTCGTGCCGCACAAGCTCCGCGACGAGGCCCGCTTCGATCGCGACGTGCGTGTACTTCGGGATGTTGTAGAGCACGACCGGCACCGGCGACGCGTCCGCGACGGCGAGGTAGTGATCCCGCAACGCCGCGGGACCGACGTGCTCGCCGAAGTACCAGGGCGGATGCACGATGACGCCGTCGGCGCCCGCCGCGGCGAGGTGCTGCGCCTGTCGCACCGTGGCGCGCGTCGACTCGGCGGCGGCGCCGGCGATCAGCGGCAGCGTCGGCGGCACGACGTCGCGGGCGTAGCCGGTCAGACGCTCCTTCTCTTCCTCGTCGAGCAGCGGCCCCTCGCCGTTCGAACCGAAGAGGACGATGCCATCGAGCGGCTCGGCCGCCCACCTCCGCAGATTGTCGCGGAAGTGGATCACCTCGACGTCGCCGCTCACGGCGTCGAAGTTCGTGGTTACGGGAACGAAGATGCCGCGCAGGTCCGGAAGCGGCCTAGGCAAGGGTCCGCATCCGCAGATCGAAGTCGGTGGGATTGGTCGCTGCCGCGCGCGCCGCCTCGTACGTCACGGTGCCCGCGGCGACCAGCTGCATCAGGTGCTGATCGAACGTCTGGGAGCCGTACTGGTCGCGTCCCTCGGCGACGAAGTCCGGGATCTCGGCCGTGCGTTCGGGATCGAGGATCGCGTCGCGGATCGCGCCGGTCACCACCATCACCTCGCACGCCGCGACGCGCCGTGGCCCCGTCGTTCGCTTGACCAGTCGCTGACTCACGATCCCCACCAGCGACTCCGCGAGGCGGACGCGCGCCATCTCCTGCTCGTGCGGCGGGAAGACGGCGACGGTGCGGCCCACCGTCTTCACGGCGTTCTCGGTGTGCAGCGTCGAGAGGACGAGGTGCCCGGTCTCGGCCGCCTTCAGCGCGATGTCGATCGTCTCGACGTCGCGCATCTCTCCCACCAGCACCACGTCCGGATCCTCGCGCAGCGCCGCCCGCAACCCCACGGCGAAGCTCGCGGTGTCCGTCCCGATCTCGCGCTGCGTGATCGAGCTCGTGACGTCGCGGTGGAGAAATTCGATCGGGTCCTCGAGCGTCACGATGTGCTTCCGCCGCACGCGGTTGATCTCCGCGACCATGGCGGCGAGCGTCGTGCTCTTGCCGGCGCCCGTCGCCCCCGTCACCAGCACGAGGCCGCGCTCCGCGAGCGCCAGTTGCGCCAGGGCCGGCGGCAGCTCGAGCTCCCCCAGCGTCGGTACCTCGAACGGGATCGTGCGCAGGACCGCCGAGAAGGAGCCGCGCTGGCGCAGCAGGTTCACGCGAAAGCGCCCCACGCCCGGCGCCCCGAACGAACAGTCGTAGTCGAGCAGCTCGTCGATGCGGTCCCGGTCCGACGGGAGCGGGATGAGCTGCACCGCCATTTCCCGCGTCTGCTCCGGCGTCAGCCGCTGCTTCGTCAGCGGCAGCAGCTCGCCCTGTACGCGGATGCGCACGACGTCGCCCGCCTTGAGGTGGATGTCGGACGCGCCCCGTTGCACGGCCGCTTTCAGGATGTCGATCATCGATGCGTCCACCCCGGGGAAGCAGGAGGAGAGGGAGTCAAGTTAATAGCCCGCGTCGCTGTCGACCACGTTGCGCAGCGGCAGCCCGCCGAGGTAACGTCCGACGTTGTCGCGGATCAGCGCCGTCTCCCGCTCCCAGTAGCGCCGCGAGTACGCGGACGTGTGCGGCGTGAGCAGCACGTTCGGCAGCTTCCACAGCGGACTTTCCGGCGCCAGCGGCTCCCGCTCGAAGACGTCCAGTGCCGCGCCGCGCAGCCGCTCCTCGCGCAGCGCGGCGACGAGTGCAGCCTCGTCCACGATGGCGCCGCGCGCGACGTTCACCAGCACCGCCGACCGCTTCATGCGCGCCAGCGCCGCCGCGTCGATCATGCCGACCGTCGCCGGCGTCTCCGGCACCGCCACCACCACGTAGTCCGACTCCGCGAGCAGCCGCTCCAGCCCGGGCGCGCCGTAGACGACGTCGTCCGCCGCTTCCGCGACGCCCGCTGCGCCACCCGCGCCGCCCGCAGCACCGACCGGCTCGCCGGCCCCCTCCACGGCCGCCGCCTCGCTCGCGCGCCGCCGCTTCAGGGCGACGACGCGCGCGCCCAGCGCCCGCGCCCGCCGGGCCACCTCGCGCCCGACGCCGCCGTAGCCGACGACGCCGACCGTCGAGCCGGCCACCTCGCGAATCGGCGAGTCGTCGGCGTCGAACGGCGCCTTGCCCCACTCGCCGCGCGCCTGCGAGCGCACCGCCCAGTCGAGACCGCGCGCGAAGTGCAGCAGCGCCGCGAGCACGCTCTCCGCCATCGGCGCCGCCTGCACCCCCGCGGAGTTGGTGAAGACGACGTCGGCCGCGCGCATCTCCGGCGTCAGCGAGCCGCGCACGCCGGCCGCGCCCGTGTGTACCCACCGCAGGCGGCGCCCCACACGGAGGATCTCGGCCGGAATGCCGAAGCCGAAGTAGACCTCGGCGCTACGCACGGCCTCGAGCGCTTCCCGCGAGGCGCCGTGGCCGCCGTCGCCGCGCCCATCGACCGGTGTCTCGAGAACGACCACGTCCCACTCCGCCGGGAACGCGGCGCGGATCCGCGCGCTCGCCTCCGGCGGCACCCGCCAGATGGGGCGCGCATCGCTCAGATCGATGACGGCACGGCGCGGGTCTCCCTTCGTCATCTAGACGACGCGCACGCCGCGCACGCCGGGCGAGCGCAGCAACGCGGTGACCGTGGCGTCGAAAGGTCCGCGCGCGCCGGCGACCTCGACCGTGGCCTGCAGGCTCACCTCGTCCTGCACGACGTCCTCGGTGCGCACGCGGTAGCCGCGCTCGGTGAGGAGGTCGCGGGCACCCTCGAGCGCGTCGAGATCCGGCGCGAGGGTCAGGCGCAGGGTGTGGATGCGGCGGCGAACCAGGCGATGCTCGACCTTGCCCAGAATGAGAAGCGTCACCAGGACGAGCGAGGTCGTGCCCACGGCGGCGACGTACTCCCGCGCGCCGACGGCGATGCCGATCGCTGCGACCACCCACAGCGTCGCGGCGGTGGTCAGCCCGATGATCGAGCCGCGCGACTGCAGGATCGTGCCCGCGCCCAGGAACCCGATGCCGCTCACGACCTGCGCCGCGATGCGCGCCGGGTCGCCGCGCACCGCCGCGACCGGTCCGCCGGCCCTCGCCACCTCGACGGAGAGGTGCGTCAGCAGCGCCGCCCCCAGGCAGATGAGGAGGTTGGTGCGGAAGCCGGCGGGCTTGCCGTTCACCTCGCGCTCGAGCCCGATGGCGCCGCCCAGCAGCGCCGCCAGCAGCAGCTCGCCGAGGAGGCCCAGGCGCAACTCTTCCACCAGCGGCAGGCTCGTCATCTCCCTCGCTCGGTTCGAACCGCTTCGTCCACCCGGCGCTCCGGCAGGACGCTGAACGACTGCTAGTCGTTGAGCCGCCGCAGCTCCTTCAGGAGCGCCGTCTTGTCGCGCGTTTGCGCGTCGATCTCCTTGATCACCCGCGCCGGCTGCCCCGCGGCCACCACGTTCTCCGGCACGTCCCGCGTCACCACCGCGCCCGCCGCGACCACGCTGCCCCGCCCCACCCGGCAGCCCTCGAGCACGACCGCGTTGGCGCCCACCAGCACGCCGTCCTCGATCACCACCGGCTGCGCGCTCGGCGGCTCGAGCACGCCCGCCAGCACCGCCCCCGCGCCAATGTGGCAGTCGCAGCCCACCTCCGCCCGGGCGCCGACCACCGCGTTCATGTCGATCATCGTACCCGCCCCCACCACCGCCCCGACGTTGATCACCGCCCCCATCATCACGATCACGTTGTCGCCGATGCCGGCTCCCGCGCGGATCACCGAGCCCGGCTCAATGCGGGCGTTCACGCCCTTCAAGTCGAGCAGCGGCAGCGCCGAGTTGCGCCGGTCGTTCTGCACGTCGAAGTAGCGGATCTTCGCCTTCTCCCTCTCGAGCACCGCGCGCACCGCGCTCCACTCCCCCACCAGGATCGTGGTGCCGCCGCCGGTCGGGAAGAAGAGCGGCGCCGGCGTGGTCTGCGCCTCGGCCAGCACGCCGTCGTGGCGCACGAGCACGCGCACCGGCGTGGTTTTGACAGCGTTCGCGATGAGGTCCCGGATCGTCTCGTAGTCCATCGCTCAGCTCAGGCCCAGGACGTCGCGCATGCGGTAGCGGCCGGGGTCCCGGCCGGCGAGCCAGCGGGCGGCGAGCAGCGCCCCCTCCGCGAAGAGCGCCCGGTCGAGCGCCCGGTGGCCGAGCTCCACGACCTCGCGGCCGCCCAGGAAGAACACGCGGTGGTCGCCGGGCACCTCGCCCCCACGCAGCGCGTGGAACGCGATCTCGCCCCGCGGCCGCTCGCCGCCGCGGCCCGCGCGTCCATCGCGGCGCACCTCGGCGAGCACGTCGCCGCGGCCCCGGGCCACGGCGTCCCCGAGAGCGATCGCCGTGCCGCTCGGCGCGTCCGCCTTGTGACGGTGGTGGACCTCCGCGATCTCGACGTCGTAGCGCTCGGCGGGCAGCGCCGCCGCCGCCGACTCGAGCAGCGCCAGCAGCACGTTGACGCCCACGCTGCAGTTCGCGGCGACGAGAACCGGGGCGCGCTCGGCGAGATCGTCGAGGCGATCCTCGATCCACGGCTCGAGCCCGGTCGTGCCCACGAGCAGTCCGCGCCCCGCGAGGGCCGCGCCGTGCTCGTCCAGGACGCGGGCGAGCTGGTCCAGCGCGGAGAAGTCGATCAGCACGTCCGCCCCCTCGACGATCGGGCGCGCGGCGTCGACGCCGACGATGCGCGGATACCCGATCGCCCGCGCGTCCGCCTCCGGCCGCCCGCGGCGGGCGATGCCGCCCACCAGCTCGACCCCGCGCTGCTCCGCCGCAAGCGCCGCGAGCGCCGCGCCCATGCGGCCGGTGGCGCCCGAGACGCCGACGCGGAGCGGACCGCTCAAGATTCCCGCCGCACGCCGGCCCCCTCCAGCGCCCGCTCGAGGCGCCGCAGCGGCTCCGCTCCGATCTCCACCAGCGGCGCCCGGAGCGCCCCCACGTCGAAGCCGAGCCAGCCGACCGCGGCCTTCACCGGGATCGGGTTGGACTCGGCGAAGAGCGCGCCGATCAGCGGCAGGTAGCGCAGTTGCAGCGCGCGCGCGCCCGCGACGTCGCCGTCCAGGAACCGCGCCGTGAGGTCGTGCACCGCCGCGGGCACGACGTTGGCCAGGACGCTGATTACACCCCGGCCGCCGAGCGCCATGAGCGGCACGATCTGGTCGTCGTTGCCGCTCCAGATCGCGAGACGATCCCCGACGCGGCGCGCCAGCTCGGCGACCTGCGAGATGTCGCCCGACGCCTCCTTGACCCCGATCACCCGGTCGTCCGCCTCGGCCAGCGCCTCGATCGTCTCGGGCAGGATGTTGACCGCGGTACGGCCCGGCACGTTGTAGACGATCGCCGGCAGGTCCGAGCGGTCGAGCACGGTGCGGTAGTGCGCGAGCAGGCCCCGCTGCGGCGGCTTGTTGTACGGCGGCGCGCTCACCAGCAGCCCGTCCGCCCCCGCCGCAGCCGCCGCTTCGCCGAGCGCGGCAACCGCCACCGTGTCGCTGCCGCCGCACCCCACGATGACGGGCAGGCGGTGGTCGTTCTCGTCGACGACGATCTCCACCGCACGTCGCTGCTCCGCCGGCGTCATCGTCGCCGCCTCGCCCGTCGAGCCGCACACGACGAGCGCGTCCGTGCCCTCGCGGTGGTGGAAGCGGACGAGCGCCCGTAGCGGCGCCTCGGCGACGCCGCCGGAATCGAACGGCGTCACCAGCGCGACGCCCGAACCGTCGAAACGTGGATCCGTCATCACGGGTTGTTCAAATCCTGGAGGTCGCCCGGCTCCACGTCCGAGCCGCTGGAGTCCGCCGCCAGGTCGCGCTCGGTCGTCTCCTGGAAATCGTCCTCCGCCTCGTCGCCGCGTCCCGGAGCGCCCGCGCTGAAGCTGCGGAAAACGCCGTTCCCGCAGCGGTCACACACCAGCTCGTCCGGCGGCTCGCCCTCGAACGGATACTCCCGGCCGCACTCGACGCAGACGAGCACCGTCACTTCCGCGACCGGCTCGCCCTGGTCCGCCAGGGCGCGGTCGCGGTCGTCGTCGCCGGTCGTCGGGCGGATCATGCGCTCGCGCGGGGCGCGCGCATCCTCCGACCGCGCGTCCCGCCGCTCCGTGTCTGCCATTGCTGCCTCCTCGTGCCGGTCGATGTTGCCGCGTTCCGTCCGCCGTGGGACCCCTGCGCCGCCGTCCTCAGCCGGCCGTGTCCGCGCTGAACGTCGTCGCGCTGAGGCCCATGCGCGCCCGCACCTCGCGCATCGTCTCCTCCGCCAGGCGGCGCGCCCGCGCGGCGCCGTCGCCCAGCACGTCGCGCACGGTCGCCGGCCGCGCGCGCAGCTCGGCGGCGCGCTCGCGTACCGCCGCGAACGTGGTGGCGATGCCCTCCGCCAGGAGGTGCTTGCAGTCGACGCAGCCGATCTGCGCCGTGCGGCACTCGACGCCGATCTCCGCCACGCGCGCCTCGGGCGTGAAGTAGCGGTGCAGGGAGAAGACGTTGCAGACTTCGGGCCGCCCCGGGTCGGAACGCCGCACCCGCTGCGGGTCGGTCACCGCGGTCCGTACCTTCGCCCGGATCTCCTCCGGCGCGTCGAGGATGCCGACCGCGTTGCCTCGCGACTTGCTCATCTTCGCGTCGCCATCGAGGCCGAGCACGCGGCCCACGTCGCTGACGATCGGCTCCGGCTCGGGGAAGTAGTCGCCGAACTTGTTGTTCCAGCGGCGCGCGATGTCGCGCGTCAGCTCGAGGTGCTGCAACTGATCCTCCCCCACCGGCACGGCCTCGGCGCGGTACATCAGGATGTCGGCGGCCTGCAGGATCGGGTAGTTGAGGAGGCCGGCGGGGACCGACTCCATGCCGGCGGTCTTGTCCTTGAACTGGGTCATGCGCTCCAGCTCGCCGACCGGCGTGACGGTGTTCAGCAGCCACATCAGCTCGGCGTGCTGCGGCACGTCCGACTGCACGAAGAGCGTGCAGCGATCCGGGTCGAGCCCCACCGCGAGCAGGATGGTCCCCATCTCGGCCGTCCGCTCCCGCAGCGACGCGGCGTCGTAGCCGCCGGTGAGCGCGTGGTAGTCCACGACCGCGTAGGTGCACTCCGCCTCCTCCTGCAGACGCACCCACTGGCGCAGCGCGCCGAGGTAGTTGCCGAGGTGCGCTTCGCCCGTCGGCTGAATGCCGCTGAACACCCGTCGTTTCTTCATCCATCTCCGTTCGCACGCAGGTCGCCGGCCCGCCCCTCGCTGGCCGGATGCCGGCCGGCGCGTAAATTACCACGACCTCACAGACGATCCAAGGAGACGCAGTGCAGCCGGATACGCTCCTCGACACCGCGCTCGCCGCCGCCCGCGCCGCCGCCCGCATCCAGTCGCTTCACCGCGGCCGGATCGGCGTCGAGGAGTGGGGCGAGAAGGGCCACTTCGATTTCGTCTCGCGCGTCGACCGGGAGGCGGAGCGCCGCGTCGTCGAGGTGGTCCGCGAGCGCTTCCCCCGCCACGAGTTCCTCGCCGAGGAGGCGACCGTCGCCCACGCCGCGATCCCCGCGCCGGGCGACGAGAGCGGCCCCGAATGGCTGTGGGTGGTCGATCCGCTCGATGGAACGACCAACTACCTGCATCGGTACCCCATGCACGCCGCTTCCGTCGCGGTGCTGCACCGCGGCGAAGCCGTCGCGGGCGCCGTCGTCGCCCCGGCCACCGGCGAGGAGTGGACCGCCCTGCGCGGGCAGGGCGCATTCCGCAACGGCGAGCCGATCGCCGTCTCCGGGATCGGACAGCTGCGGCACGCGCTCGTCGGCACCGGCTTCCCTTTCCGCGTGCCGCGCCTGATCGACGGCTACCTGCGGCAGCTCGATGCGGCGCTGCGCTCCGTATCCGGCGTTCGACGCGCCGGCTCGGCGGCCCTCGACCTCTGCCACGTCGCGAGCGGCTGGTTCGACGGCTTCTGGGAGCTCGTCCTTGCCCCGTGGGACATCGCCGCCGGCACGCTCCTCGTGCGGGAAGCCGGCGGCATCGTGAGCACGCTCGACGGCGACGCCGACGTCCTCCGCGGCGACGGCACCGTGCTCGCGGGCAACCCGGCGCTTCACGCGGCGCTCGGCGAGCTGGTGAGAAACGCGTGGCCGCAGGCGGCCGCGACCGTCGCGGCCGCCGCGGCGAACTGAGGCGGACTCGGATCGGAGCAGGATGGCGAAGGCGAAGGCGAAGGGTTCCGGAAGGCTGCAGTCGCTGCGGCGATGGGCGCGCGCGCATCCGCGCGCCATCGCGATCCTCGTCGTCACGCTGGTGGGCGCGGCCGCGGCCCTCGCCGGCATCGCGCTCGGGACGTGGCGCAACGTGTGCAGCAGCTGCCCCTCCGTCGCGCAGATCTACACGTACGAGCCGAAGCAGGCGACCAAGATCCTCGATCACGACGGCGCGCTCATCGCAGAGCTGTACCAGGAGCGGCGCACGCCGGTGAAACTGTCGCAGTTGCCGGAGCTCGTGCCCGCCACCTTCGTCGCCGTCGAGGACCGGCGCTTCTACCGCCACCACGGCTTCGACTGGATCCGTACGGCCAGCGCGCTCGTCGGCAACGTGCTGCACGGGCACGTGTTCAGCGGCTTCACCGGGGGTGGCAGCACGATCACGCAGCAGCTCGCGCGCAACATGTTCAAGCAGCACATCGGCTTCAGGCAGCGCTACACGCGCAAGCTGCGAGAGCTGCACGTTGCGCTCGAGCTCGAGCAGGTCTACAGCAAGAAGCAGATCCTCGAGGCGTACCTCAACCAGATCAACTTCGGCCACGGCTGGTACGGCCTCGAGACCGCCGCCCAGCACTACTTCGGCAAGTCCGCTCGGGATCTCGACGCCGCCGAGACCGCGCTCCTGGCGGCGCTGCCGAAAGCGCCCTCCCGCTACGACCCGCTGGAGCACCCGCAGCGCGCCACGGCCCGCCGCGACCTCGTGCTCTCGATCATGGCGGACCAGCACGTCATCACCGAGCAGGAAGCCGCGCGCGCCAAGCGGGAGCCGGTGCCGAGCGAGGCGCACGGCCTCGACGAGGGCACGTTCGCGCCGTACTTCGTCGAATGGGTGCGCAAGATCCTCGACGACCGCTACGGCAGCGACATCTATCAGGAGGGCTACCGCGTCTACACGACGCTCGACCTCGGGATGCAGAAGGCGGCCAACGAGGCGATGGAGTACGGCTGGAAGCGGATCGAGAGCCAGCCCCGCTACCACTGGCCCACCTACGCCGAGGTCCACGATTCGGCGACGAGCACCGAGAGCGCCTCCACCCGCTACGTTCAGGGCGTCTTCATCGCCATCGAACCGAAGAGCGGCGAGGTGCGCGCCCTCATCGGCGGCCGCGACTTCCACGACTCGAAGTTCAACCGCGCGACGCAGGCGCTCCGCCAGCCCGGCTCGGCCTTCAAGCCGTTCGTCTATTCCGCCGCCGTCGCGAGCGGCATTCCCGCCTCGCACATCGTCGTCGACCAGCCGCTCGAGATCCCGCTCGAGACCGGCGACGTCTACTCGCCGCGCAACTACGAGCGCGAGTTCATGGGCCCGGTCACGCTGCGCGAGGCGCTGATGAAGTCGATCAACACGGTCGCCGTCCAGCTCGCGCTGGACGTCGGCCTCGAGAGCGTAGCGCAGTACGCGCACCGCATGGGAATCCGCACCCCGATCCCGCGCTACCCCTCGATCGCGATCGGGTCACCGGACGTCATTCCGCTCCAGATCGCCGGCGCCTACACGACGTTCGCCAACCTCGGCACGCACGTCGAGCCGCGCCCGATCCTCCGCGTCGAGGACGCGCAGGGCCGCGTCCTCTGGGACACGCGCCCCGAAACGCGGCAGGTCATGGACTCCGCGCACGCCTACATCGTGACCGACATGATGCGCGACGTCGTCGACCACGGCACCGGCTACAACGCGCGCAATCCTCAGCTCGGCAACCTGCCCTACTCCGTCCCCGTCGCGGGGAAGACCGGCACGACCAACGACGCCACGGACGTCTGGTTCGTCGGCTTCACGCCGGATCTGCTCGCGGCCGTGTGGTTCGGCTTCGACCAGCCGAAGAAGATCATCCCGGGCGCGGCCGGCGGCGTCTACGCGGCGCCGGTCTTCGGCCGCTTCATGCGGAAGGTCTACATCGACGGCACGGAGGGGGATTCGCTGCTCCCGGTGCCGGATCCGTGGAGGATGCCGGACGAGCTGATCACACGGGAGATCGACGACGAGTCCGGCCAGCTCGCGACGCAGTGGTGCCCCAGCGACCACGTGCGCGAGGAGATCTACATCCCCGGCACCGAGCCGACGACCGCGTGCGATCTCCACGGTCCCGGCATCCTCGGCGTCCCGCTGCGCCCGCGCGTGCCGGCGATCGACCAGCGGCCGCGCCCGGACACGACTTCGCACCGCTGAGCCTCCTCAGCGGTCCGGCGCCTCGTCCGCGCGCTTCGCGGGCAGCAGTTCCACGGCACGCCAGCAGTACCAGCTCACGGCGCTGCGCCACGGCCGGTAGCCGGTCCCGATCAGCTCCGCCTCGCGCGGCGCTGGAGCCGACGCCGTTCCCAGCACCCGCCCCAGACCCGCGCGCACCCCCAGGTCGCCGACCGGCCAGACGTCCGGCCGCCTCAGGTCGAAGAGCAGGAACATCTCGGCCGTCCACCGCCCCACGCCGCGAACGCGAATCAGTCGCTGCACCACCTCCTCGTCCGACAGCTCGGCCCACCCGCTCAGCCGCACCTCGCCCGAGGCGACCTTCTCCGCCAGGTCCCGGATCGCCGCCATCTTGTTGCGCGACAGGCCCGCGCCGCGCAACCGCTCCTCCGGCGCCGCGAGCACCGCCGCCGGCGTCACCTCCCCCTCCACGGCCGCCACGAAGCGGCCGTGAATCGTGAGCGCCGCCTTGCCGGCGAGCTGCTGATAGACGATCGCCGCCGCGAGCGACTGGAACGGATCCCCGCGCGGCGGCCGCAGCCGCACCGGCCCGACCCGCTCGACCAGCGGACCGAACGCCGGATCGGTCCGCAGCCGCTCCGTCGCTTCCGCCCACACCGCCTCCGACTGTGCCATCACGCCTCCGCTCGTGCCGGGGCGGTCGCGACCCGGACCGTCACGACCGCCGCGCGTCCGTCCCGGCGCCGCGCCGCGCGCCCTCGCCGCTCAGCTCCCGCGCCACCTCGACTCCGGACGTCGTCACGGCGATCCAGAAGACGCCGGCTAGATATCCGGCGAGCACGTCCGAAGGGTAGTGGACGCCGAGTACGATGCGGCTCGTGCCGATCAACAGGATCGCCGCCGCCGCCCCCGCGACGATCGCGAAGGTGCCTCCCCAACCGGTGCGCCCGTAGCGCACCGCGATGTAGGCGAGCGTGCCGTAGAGCACCACGGCGTCCATCGCGTGGCCGCTCGGAAAGCTCCAGCTCGTCGGCGCGATGATCGGGAAGAGGTGCTGCGGCCGCGGCCGCTGGACGATCGCCTTCAGCGTGACGTCGATCAGCTTTCCACCCACCACCGTCACCACCCAGCCGATCGCCACCAGACGCCGGCCGCGCAGCAGCAGCAGGAGCGTGACGCCGGCCACCACCGTCACCATCGCCTTCACGCTGCCCAGCGACGTGATCGCGCCGAAGACGCCGATCTCGGCCGGCGCTACCTGCCGCGTGATCTGCGACGCCACGGCCGCGTCCACCGCGCGCACCTCGTCGCGCTCGCGCACCCCCCACGCCAGCTCGTCGAACGCCGAGATCGCGAACGCCGCGAGCACGAGACCGACGGCGACGTGGATCAGCAGATACACGTACGGGCCGACGCGGCGCTTCCGGCCGCCCCGGCCCCGCAGCAGCACGCGCAGCGGCCAGCGCGCCCGCGCCCAGCGCCAGCCCCGGTCAAGAATTCCCCGCACGCGCCAGATCGCCCACGCGGCCAGACGCGCCAGCAGCAGGAGCGCTCCGACCGCGACCACGACGGCGACCACGGCGGCAAGGATGATCGCCACGGCGTGGTGAATCGCCCACTCCAGAAGCGAGCTCTCCGCCATCGCGCGGCGCTACCCCGTCCCGGCGTACCGGCGGTAGGCGACGCCGCGAGTGTCGAGCGCGCTGCACAGCGCCGCGACGTCGTCGTCCAGCACCTCGAGCGCGAGGTCGCAGCGCGCGCCGGAGTCCGGCGGCGAGTGGACCACCTGGACGCCCAGGCGCTCGGCCCCCGCGATCTGCTCCGCCCACAGCGCGTGGTGCGTCGTGTCGAACGTCAGGATCGCGCTCATGCGTCGGCGGCCGCGGCGAGCGTCTCCACTCCCGCGGCGCTCACGCGATGCGACACCAGCGGCAGGGGGGCCGCCATCCCCTCGCCGACCTCGATCGCCGCGCGCAGCGCCGCAGCGCCGGCCACCGCCGCCGCCTCGGTGCGAGCGAGCACGACACCGAGCGCATCGCCGCGCTCGACCCGATCGCCGGGCCGGGCAAGGACGCGGAACCCGACCGCGGGGTCGATCTCCGCATCGCGCGTGCGGCGTCCCGCGCCCAGCGCGACCGCCGCTTCGCCGATCGCGCGTGCCGCGACGCGGGTCACGCGCCCTGCCCGCTCCGCGCTCACCACCCGCTCGACGGGGGCGCTCGGGAGGCGCGAGACGTCGTCGAGCGCACGCGGGTCTCCACCCTGCGCCTCCACGATGCGGCGCATCTGCTCGAGGGCGCGACCGTCGTCCAGCGCCGCCGCCGCGATCGAGCGCCCGGTCGCCGCGTCAGCGGCCGCGCCACCCAGGCGCAGCATCTCCGCCGCGAGCGCCAGCGTGACCTCCCGAAGATCGGCAGGTCCGCCGCCGTGCAGCGCCGCGATCGCCTCCGCCGTCTCGACCGCGTTGCCCACCGCCTCGCCCAGCGGCCTGTCCATCGCGGTCACCAGCGCGACCACCTCGCGGCCGTACGCCGATCCGATGCCAATCATCGTGCGCGCCAGCGCGAGCGCCACCTCCAGCTCCGGCAGGAAGGCGCCGTCGCCGCGCTTGATGTCGAGCACGAGCGCGTCGATCCCTTCCGCCAGCTTCTTGCTCATGATCGAGGAGGCGATGAGGGGGATCGACTCGACGGTCGCCGTCACGTCGCGCAACGCGTACAGCTCCCGGTCGAGCGGCGCGATCTCCGCCGTCTGGCCGATCAGCGCGCACCCCACGGCGTCCAACTGGGCGCGGAAGCGGCCGAGGTCCAGGTCCGTGCGAAAGCCCGGGATCGTCTCCAGCTTGTCCAGCGTGCCGCCGGTGTGGCCGAGGCCGCGGCCGCTCATCATCGGCACCGCGACGCCGAGCGAGGAAACGAGCGGCGCCAGCACCAGCGAGACCTTGTCCCCCACGCCGCCGGTCGAATGCTTGTCGACGCGTCCCGTCCCCGTCGGCTCGAGGACCGCGCCGGACCGCAGCATCACCTCCACCAGCGCCGCGAGCTCCGCCTCGTCGAGCCCCCTGAAGTAGACCGCCATCAGGAACGCCGACACCTGATAATCCGTCACCGTCTCCGCGGCGAAGCCCTCGAAGAACTCCCGGATCTCCCCTGGTTCGAGCGCACCGCCGTCCCGCTTTCGGCGGATCAGTTGGTAGGGAATCATTCCGGCGGCGCCGTCGCGGCGGCCACCTCCGCCGGGTCCACCAGCACGTGCTCGGGCGGCGGCGGCGAGGGGGGCGGCGAGCCGCGTTCGATCAGCCCCCACGTGTTGAAGATCGACGCCATCCACTCGTAGATCGTCCCGATCGAGGCGCGCAGCCGCTGCAGCCGCTCCCGGCGCTCGTCGACGGGCATCGTCAACGCATCGCGGATCCGGCGCGCGAACTCCTCGGGGTCGTACGGATTCACGTCGAGCTGCCCGTCGAGCACTTCCGACGCCCCCGCGAAACGCGACAGCAGCAGCACGCCCGCGCCATCCACCTGACTCGCCACGTACTCCTTGGCGACCAGGTTCATGCCGTCCGCGAGAGAGGCGACGATGCAGATGTCCGCCGTCCGGTAGAGCACGGCCAGGCGATCCGACGGCAACGCCTGCTTGATCAGGTGCACCGGCCGCCAGTGCGCCGTCCCGAAGCGGTCGTTGATCTCCCACACCATCCGCTCGACCTTCTGTGTCAACTCGTCGTACGCCTCGATCGCCGTCCGGCTCGGGACCGCCACCTGCACGAAGCTCAGCCGCTCGCGGAACTCCGGGAAGCGCTCCCACAGGATGTCGAGCGCCTTCAGCTTCTCCGGGATCCCCTTCGAGTAGTCGAGCCGGTCCACGCCGAGGCCCAGCCAACCGCCTTCCGGCGCGTAGCGCGAGCGGATCCGCTGCATGCGCGACTCCGCGCCCGGCCGCGACGCGGCGTCGCGGTAACGCGCGGCGTCGATCGAGATCGGGAAGGCCCGCACGTGACAGGCGTGCTCCTCCTGCGGCACCGTCATCGCCTGCCAGTCGACCTCCGCATCGAGCAGCTCCTCCACGCAGTGCAGGAAGTTCACGCCATGGGAGGGAAGCTGGAAGCCGAGGAGGTCGTTCGCGAGCAGGCCCCGCAGAAGCTCGACCGCCTGCGGCGCGACGCGGTAGATCTCGAGCGGCGGCCACGGAATGTGCCAGAAATGGGCGAGGCTCAGGTCGGGCCGCCGCTCGCGCACCGCCGCCGGCGCCAGCGCCAGATGATAGTCCTGGAACCATACGACGGCGTCCACGCCGCGCGCCTCGTCGAGCACCGCGTCCGCAAAGCGCCGGTTCACGCGCCGGTAACGCTCCCAGTACCGCTCCCGCACCCGCGTCAGCGTGGGCCGCAGATGGCACAGCGGCCACAGGAACTGGTTGGCGAAGCCGAGATAGTACCGGTGGATGTCGTGCTGGTCGAGCCACAGCCGGCGCAACGTGTAGCTCGGGTCCTCCGGCGGCACCCGCACGCGGTCCTGCTCGTCCACCACCTCCGCGTCCGCCTCGCCACTGCCCCACGCGATCCACACCCCCCCCGCCGCCCGCAGCACCGGGTCCAGCGCCGACGTCAGCCCGCCCGTCGGCCGCCGCACCGAGATCTCCCCCACATCCTCGCCCCACCGATGCTCGTACGGCTCGCGGTTGCTCACCACGATGAACCGCTGCTCCGGGAACGCTTCCCGGAACAGCGGCCCCAGCTGCGACGGCAGAACGGTCGACCCCTCCCAGACCTCGCCCTTCTCCGCTTCCGCCATCGCACCGCCTACAGGTTCAGCCGGCGGCGGCCCGCATCCACCGCGGACCGGACGTCGTCCGTCCAGTCGTCGATCCGCTCCGACACCGGGCCGCCCCGCTTCCCGATCGCCCGCCGCAGCCGACGCCGCGTCCGCTTTCCGCTCTGCGGCGCCGCCAGCAGCGCCATGCCCGCCCCCAGCACCATACCCAACGCCAGGCCCGTGATGAAGGCGAACGTCTGCGATTCTTCGTCGTAGTACATGGCGTATTCCTCAGCAGGGGGAAACCATCCCCTTAATCATGCAACCGATATGCCCGCCGGGGCAAAGAATTCCGGCGGCTCGGCACGCGCCCGGGAGGGGCCGGCGCTTCGCTTGCTCCGCCTCCGCGCCCGGGCTAGATTCGCCCGCCACGACAGACTGGAGCCTCCGGTGCTGCGCGCCCGCGCGTCCCACTCGGCACCGCGAGTGGCACCCGTTGTGCATTCACTCGCCGCCGTCGGAGCGCGGCCGTGTTCTCACCTGATCCGAGCCAACCGTGATGACGCCGAAGACCGTCCTGATCGTCGAGGACAACGAGGACAACCGGATCGTCTACGCGACGATCCTGCAGCACCGCGGCTATCGCGTGCTGGAGGCCAGAAACGGCGAGGACGGCGTTCGCATCGCCCGGGAAAGCCGGCCGGACCTCATCCTCATGGACATCTCCGTGCCGATCATCAATGGCTGGAAGGCGACGGAAATCCTCAAGGGAGACCCGGACACGGACCACATCCCCGTCATCGCGCTCACGGCCCACGCCCTCGCCGAGGACCGCGAGACCGCCAAGTCGGTCGGCTGTGACGGCTATCTCGCCAAGCCGTGCGAGCCCCGCACCGTCATGGCCGAGGTCGAGCGGTTCATCGGCAAGGCCACCGAAACCACCGACTGAAGAACGCGGATGTCCACTTCCGGGGCGGGAGCCTCCGCGCCCTCCGGCCGTATCCTCGTCGTCGACGACAACCCGGACAACGTCGAGATCTTCGCGACGCGCCTGCGCTACGTCGGCTACGAGGTCGACAGGGCCCACCACGGCGAGGAGGCGATCTCCCTCGTCCGCAAGGCGCCGCCCGACCTGATCCTCCTCGACGTCATGCTACCCGGCATGGACGGCTACGAGGTCGCCCGCGAGATCAAGAACGACGACGCGCTTCCCTTTATCCCGATCATCCTCGTCACCGCCCGCGACTCGACGCAGGACAAGGTCGCCGGCCTCGACGCCGGCGCCGACGACTACCTGACGAAGCCGGTCGCCTTTCCCGAGCTCGAGGCACGGGTCCGCTCCATGCTCCGCATCAAGCGGCTGCAGGACGAGCTCGAGGAGAAGAACCGGGAACTCGAGCACCTCTCGATCAGCGACGGCCTCACCGGCCTCTTCAACCACCGCCACATCCACGAGGAGCTGCACGAGGAGTTCGAGCGCGCGCGCCGCACGAACCAGCCGCTCGCCGTCACCATGTTCGACCTCGATCACTTCAAGCGGGTCAACGACACGTGGGGCCACCAGGCCGGCGACCGCATGCTCCAGACCCTCTCCGACATCCTCCGCCGCACCGCGCGGGAGATCGACAAGCTCGGCCGCTACGGCGGCGAGGAGTTCATCACCATCCTGCCGGGCACCGACATCGAGGAAGCCCGCATCTTCGCCGACCGCGTTCGCGAGGCGGTCGCCAAACGAGACTTCCGCACCGACGAGCGCGACGACCTCCACATGACGGTCTCCGCGGGCGTCGCCGCCTATCCGCACCCGCACGTGCACGAGCCGAAGGACCTCGTCGAGCGCGCCGACATCGCCCTCTACGCAGCCAAGCGGCGCGGCCGCAACCAGGTCGTCCGCGAGGACGAGCTGGACTACGACGACGCCGACGCGACCCGCGTGCCCCTCGGGCACGGCGACTGACCTCCGTTCGATCCCCGACGCGATGCCGCGCGACCACGACGCCCACGACGAGCCGGCCGGCGACGCCGCCGCCGCGCGCGACGACGTGCCGCCGGAACCCGGCGGCGCCGACGTCGCGGGCCTCGCGCGCCGCGCCGACGCCCTGCGCGTCGCGATCACGCGCGCGAACCGCGAGTACTACGAGCTCGACGCACCCACCCTCAGCGACGCGGAGTACGACCGTCTGCTGCGCGCGCTGAAGGAGATCGAGGTAGCGCACCCCGAGCTGCGCACGCCGGACTCGCCGACCCTGCGCGTCGGCTCCGAGCCGTCGGCGCACTTCGACAAGGTCGAGCACCTCGCACCGCTGCTCTCCCTCGACAACGCCTTCTCCGCCGAGGAGCTGCGCGCGTGGGAGGAGCGCAACGCCCGTATCGTCGAGGAAGTGCGCTCCGCCGCCTACACCGCCGAGCTCAAGATCGACGGGCTGGCGATCTCGCTTCGCTACGAGGACGGCGTGCTCGTCCGCGGCGCCACGCGCGGCAACGGCCGCGTCGGCGAGGACGTGACGGCGAACATCCGGACGGTGCGCGACATCCCGCTCCGCATCGAGCCGCGCCGCGGCGCGTCGCCCCCGCCGCCACTCGTCGAGGTGCGGGGCGAGATCTACATGCCGATCTCCGGCTTCGAGCGCCTCAACGAGCGGCGGGTCGCCGCCGGCGAGGCCACGTTCGCCAACCCACGCAACGCCGCCGCCGGCGGACTCCGCCAGCTCGACTCACGCATCACCGCCCGCCGGCCCCTCGCCTTCTTCGCCTACCAGGCGCAGGCGGAGGAGGGAACGGCTCTCCCCGCCAGCACCCAGTCCGAGCTGCTCGATCTGCTGTCCGGCTGGGGCTTCCCGGTCGAGCCCCATCACCGCCCCCTGCCGGACCTCGACGCCGTCATCGCCTTCGCCCGCGACATCGAAGCGGGCCGCGGTGCCCTCGACTTCGCCATCGACGGCGTCGTCGTGAAGGTGGACGAGCTCCGCCTCTGGCCCGAGCTCGGCGTCGTCGGTGAGCGCGAGCCCCGCTACGCGATCGCCTACAAGTTCGCTCCCGACCTCGCGACCACGCGCCTCCTCTCGATCGACGTGAACGTCGGCCGCACCGGCTCGCTCAATCCGTTCGCCGTCCTCGAGCCCGTCGAGATCGGAGGCGCCACCGTCAAGCTCGCCACACTGCACAACTTCGACGACGTCGCCCGCAAGGATCTGCGCGCGGGCGACGTCGTCCTCGTCAAGCGCGCCGGCGACGTCATCCCCCAGGTCGTCGCGCCCATCACGGAGCAGCGTACCGGCGACGAGCAGCCGTTCCAGGCGCCGGAGCGGTGCCCGGTGTGCGGCTCACCCGTCGAGAAGCCGCCCGACGAGGTGATGGTGTACTGCCCCAACAGCTCGTGCCCTGCCCGGATCTTCTGGGGCATCGTACATTTCGTGTCGCAGGCGGCTATGGACATTCGCGGGCTCGGCGAGCGGACCGTCGCGCAACTGCTCGAATCGGGCCGCGTGCGCGACTTCGCCGATCTCTATGCGCTGGCTGAGGAGGACCTGCTGCCGCTCGAAGGCTTCGCCGCGGTCTCCGCGCGCAACCTGGTGGCGTCGATCGAGCGATCGAAGGCACGGCCGCTGTCGCGCCTCCTGTACGCGCTCGGCATCCGGCACGTGGGCACCCACGCGGCCCGGCTCCTCGCACGGCACTTCGGCTCGCTCGACCGGCTGCTCGAGGCGCCCCGAGAGGATGTCGCCGCCATCCACGGCATCGGCGACACGACCGCCGCGGCCCTCGAGGCGTACTTCGCCGAGCCGCACAACCGGGAGTTGCTGCGGCGCCTGCGCGAGGCGGGGCTGACCACCGCAGAGCCGGTCGAACGCGCCGAGCGAACGCCCTTCGCCGGCCTGGCGTTCGTCATCACGGGAACGCTGCCGACGTTGAGCCGCAAGGAAGCGACCGCCTTCGTCGAGCGACGCGGCGGCCGCGTCACGGGCAGCGTGTCCGGCTCGACCGACTTCCTGGTCGCCGGCGAGGAGCCCGGCTCGAAGCTCGACCGGGCCCGCGCGCTCGACGTGCCGGTCCTCGACGAGGACGGCCTGCGCCGCCTCGCCCACGAACGCGACGAAGAAGACAACCGAGGAGAACCATGAACAGCAACCGCTCCAGCGAGATCGTCTTCCCCGCCGCCTCCCTGGTGGCGCTCCGTCACGCGCTCACCGAGCAGATCGGGAGCGACGCCGCCGCGCTCGTCCTGCAGCGCGCCGGCCACGCCGCCGGCACCGCCTTCCATGGCCTGCTCTCCACCGAGCACGACGCCGCCAGCGCCAATGAGATGGAGGAGAGCGTCTTCTGGCAGCGGCTCAACGATCTCCTCTCGACTCGCGGCTGGGGCAGCCTCGCGCACGACCATCCCCATCCCGGCGTCGGCTCGCTCTGCAGCGCCGCGTGGGCCGAGGCCGACCCCCAGGAGTTCGCGTCCGCCCCTTCATGCCACTTCACCACCGGGCTGCTCGCCAACTTCCTCGGCCGCGTCGCGGGATCCGAGATCGGCGTCCTCGAGGTCGAGTGCCGCTCCGCCGGCGACACCCGCTGCCGCTTCCTCTTCGGCGGGCGCGACGCGCTCCACGGCGTCTACGCCGCCATCGCCGACGGCAGCGACATCGACGCCGCGCTCGCCGAACTTCGGTAGGTGGCAAGGATCCTCGGCATCGATTACGGCGAGCGACGCGTCGGCATCGCCCTCAGCGACCCCACCGCATCCATCGCCCAGCCCCTCCCCACCCTGCGCCGCCGCCGCGGCAAGCGGCCGCCCGTCGCCGCCGTGCTGCGCCTCGTCGCCGAGCACGACGTCGCCGAAATCGTGGTCGGCCTCCCCCTCACCCCCGCCGGCGGCGAGAGCGACTGGACCCGCGAGGTCCGCGAATTCGGCGAGCGCCTCGCGCAGCGCTCCGGACTTCCCGTCCACTACGTCGACGAGCGCATGACCTCCGCGCGCGCCGAACGCGTCGTGCGCAGCCTCGGCCTCAAGCGCTCGCAACGGGAGCAGAAGGAGCGCGTCGACGCGGCAGCCGCCATGCTGATCCTGCAGGCACACCTCGACGCCCGCGCGAAAGCGTGCGACGAGCGCCCGTAGAAGCGCCGGCGCGGCGAACGCGCCCGGCGGCAGAGAGGGCGGGGCGAGTGGCCCTTCTCGCCGCACTTGCGCTCGGCGCCTGCCGCGGCGCCCCTCCCGGGGACCGGACGGAGCTCGTGCGGGTGCCCCACGGCGCCTCCTTCAGCCGCATAACGGACTCCCTCGCCGTGCACGGCCTCGTCGGCTTCCGCCCCGCCTTCCGCCTCTACGCGCGGGTCACCGGCGCCGACCGCGCCGTGAAGGCGGGAACCTACCGCTTCGCCAGGGGCGCGAGCTGGGCTCGCATCCTCGGCGACCTGCGCGCCGGCCACGTCGTCACCGAGCGTCTCGTCATCCCCGAAGCCTGGGACCTGGCCGGCGACGCTCCCCGCATCGCCCGCATCACCCGCCTGCCCACGGACTCGGTGCTCGCCGTCCTCTCCGACACCGCCGCCCCCGCCCGCTACGGCGTGCCCGGTCCGACGCTGGAAGGCTACCTCTACCCCGCTACCTATACGCTCCCCGTCGGCGTCCCCCTCGACACCGTGCTCGAGTGGATGACCCGGACGTACAAGCGACAGTGGACCGCGGCCCGACGCGCGCGCGCGGACTCCCTCGGCTTCTCGGAGCGCGACGTCGTCACGCTCGCCTCCATCGTGGAGCGCGAAGCGAAACAGCGGAACGAGATGCCGCTCATCGCCTCCGTCTACGAGAACCGCCTCCGCCGACACATGGCGCTGCAGGCCGATCCCACCGTCCAGTACGCCCTCGGCGGTCACAGGGAACGCCTCGTCTACGCCGCCATCGACAGCGTCGCCGACGATCCGTACAACACCTACACCCACCCCGGCCTGCCCCCCGGCCCCATCGCTTCGCCCAGCAGTCGCGCCATCGACGCCGTGCTCCATCCCGATTCTTCAGACTTCCTCTACTTCGTCGCCACGCCGCTCGGCAATCACGTGTTCAGCCGCACCCTCGCCCAGCACAACGCCGCCAAGCGTCGCATCGCCCGCGACAGGCGCGCCGCGGAGCGCCGGGCCCGGGCGGATTCCGCCGCCGCCGCGCGCCGGGCGCGGGCGGATTCCGCCGCCGCCGACCGCCAGGCACGGGCGGATTCCGGCGCCGCCCCGTCATGACGGCGCCTCCGCCGGACCTGCGCCTCGTCGTCATCACCGACCGCGGCCTCGCCCACCCCCGTGACATCCTCGACGTCGTCGCCGCCGCCCTGGCCGCCGGCGCCCCCGCGATCCAGCTCAGGGACAAAGCCGCCGGCGCGCGCGAGCTCGCCGAGCAGGCCCGCGCTCTGCTCGACCTCACCCGCGCACACGAAGCGCTGCTCTTCGTCAACGACCGCCTCGATGTCGCCCTCGCGGTCGGTGCCGACGGCGCCCACCTCGGTCCGGACGACCTCCCTGTCGCGGCCGCACGCGCCGTCGCGCCGCCGCCCTTCCTGCTCGGCTTCTCGACCGACACCGAGCGGGAGGCGCGGCGCGCTGAGCGGGCCGGCGCGGACTACATCGGCTGCGGCGCCGTGTTCGGAACCACGACGAAGGCGGAAGCGGCCAGCGAGCGCATCGGCGTCGAGCGCCTCGACGAGGTCGCGCGCGCCGTGTCGATTCCCGTGGTCGCCATCGGCGGCATCACGCCGCGGAACGCCGCGCTCGTCGCCGCGACCGCAGCGGCCGGTATCGCCGTCGTCGGAGCCGTCATGGCGGCGAGCGATCCGTCCGAGAGCGTGCGGCAGCTCCTTGCGCTGTGGTGAAGCCGGCACGGAGCGGCGTGGCGTAGGCGGAGGCGCGTGGGCGGAGGCGGAGAGGCGTGGCGTAGACGGAGGCGCGTGGGCGGAGGCGGAGAGGCGTGGCGTGGACGGAGGCTCGGGGGTGGAGGCGAGGGGCGGGTGGGGTGTGGATGCAGGACGCCCCGCGGCGCGGGGCGTCGCGGGGCGTTCGTGCGGGGCCAGAAGGGGCCGGCGGCGTCGTACTCTCCCACTCGGTCTCCCGAGCAGTACCATCCGCGCTGCGGGGCTTAACGACCGTGTTCGGGATGGGAACGGGTGTGTCCCCCGCGCCAGAACCGCCGGCCTCCAGCCTGCGCCGGCGCCGCTCGTGGCGAGCGCGCCGGCCGATAAGAAAACAGGGAGGGGGGAGTGGAGATCGCGCACCGAGCTGCGAGGGCGACGGGCTTCCCATCGTCGGGGAAGCCGGCCAAGCCTCACGGGCGATTAGTACGGCTCGGCTGAGACGCTCGCGCGCCTTGCACCTGCCGCCTATCAACGTCCTCGTCTCGAACGGCCCTTCAGAGGGCTTGCGCCCTGGGAGTGCTCGTCTTGGGGAGAGCTTCCCGCTTAGATGCTTTCAGCGGTTCTCTCGTCCGAACCTAGCTACCCGGCGCTGCCACGGGCGTGACAGCCGGTACACCAGAGGTCCGTCCGTCCCGGTCCTCTCGTACTAGGGACGGCGCCCCGCAACACTCCTACGCCCGCGACGGATACAGACCGAACTGTCTCACGACGTTCTGAACCCAGCTCACGTACCGCTTTAACCGGCGAACAGCCGGACCCTTGGGACCTTCTCCGGCCCCGGGATGCGATGAGCCGACATCGAGGTGCCAAACCGCCCCGTCAATGTGAACTCTCGGGGGCGATAAGCCTGTTATCCCCAGCGTACCTTTTATCCGTTGAGCGATGGCCCTTCCACTCGGAACCACCGGATCACTAAGACCAGCTTTCGCTCCTGCTCGACCCGTCGGTCTCGCAGTCAGGCCCCCTTCTGCCTTTGCACTCGTCGCGCGATTGCCGACCGCGCTGAGGGAACCTTCGCGCGCCTCCGTTACTCTTTAGGAGGCGACCGCCCCAGTCAAACTGCCCGCCTGCCAGGGTCCGGAGCGCGGCTTCACGCGCTTCCGTTAGGATTTCTACGCCACGAGGGTGGTATTTCACCAGCGGCTCCCCGACCCCCAAAGGGACCGGTTCCCAGCCTCCCACCTATCCTACGCACGCCACGCCGAAACCCAATGGCAGGTTACAGTAAAGGTGCATGGGGTCTTTTTGTCCTGTCGCGGGTAATCGGTATCCTCACCGATACTCCAATTTCGCCGAGCTCATGGAGGAGACAGCGCCCAAGTCGTTACGCCATTCGTGCAGGTCGGAACTTACCCGACAAGGAATTTCGCTACCTTAGGACCGTTATAGTTACGGCCGCCGTTTACCGGGGCTTCGGTTCGAAGCTTCGGGATCCGAAGATCCCTGACCCCTCCCCTTAACCTTCCGGCACCGGGCAGGCGTCAGTGCCTATACGGCGTCTTGCTACGACTTCGCAGGCACCTGTGTTTTTGCTAAACAGTCGCTTGGGCCGATTCTCTGCGGCCCCCTTCCTCTCCCCGCCGCTTGGACGGCTCGAGTACCAGGGGCACCCCTTCTCCCGAAGTTACGGGGTCATTTTGCCGAGTTCCTTCTCCATGACTCACTCGAGCACCTTAGGCTTCTCGCCTCGCCTACCTGTGTCGGTTTCCGGTACGGTCGGCATCGCTACTCCCGCACGAGGCTTTTCTCGGCGGCTTGCATCGGGAACCCTTGACGGGGTCCGAAGACCCCTTCGGCTTCGGCTCTCACCTCTAACCGGGGGGATTTGCCTCCCCGGCCAGGCTACCACCTTGCATCGGGACTTCCTCCACCCGACGGCTCCTCTGCTCCCGCGTCCCCCCTTGCGGTCAAACGCAACGATCCCGGCACGGGAATGTTGACCCGTTTCCCATCGCCTACGCCTCGCGGCCTCGGCTTAGGGGCCGGCTGACCCGGAGCGGATGAACCTGGCTCCGGAACCCTTAGGCTTTCGGTGTGGGGGATCCTCCCCCCCATTCGCGCGTACTCATTCCGGCATCTTCACTTCCCAGCGCTCCAGCTCGCCTTCCGGCTCACCTTCTCCGCCCTGGGAACGCTCCCCTACCATGAAACGTAAACGTCTCATCCGTGGCTTCGGTGGCATGCTTTCAAGTCCCGACCATTTTCGGCGCAGGATCACTCGACTGGTGAGCTATTACGCACTCTTTAAAGGATGGCTGCTTCTAAGCCAACCTCCCAGCTGTCTGAGCAAGCCCACATCCTTTCCCACTCAGCATGCACTCCGGGACCTTAGCCGACGGTCTGGGTTCTTACCCTCTCGCGACAGAACATTATCGCTCCGCCCCTGTCTCCCGGGATTCATCCCCTGGGCATTCGGAGTTTGCTTGGGCTCGGTAGCCCCTTCGGGCCCCTCACCCATGCAGTGCTCTACCTCCCAGGTACACCTCCCGAGGCCGTACCTCAATACGTTTCGGGGAGAACCAGCTATCTCCGAGCTTGATTGGCCTTTCACCCCTATCCACAGCTCATCCGAGCGGTTTTCAACCCACAACGGTTCGGCCCTCCACTGGGCTTTACCCCAGCTTCAGCCTGGCCATGGATAGATCGCTACGGTTTCGGGTCTGCCCCCATGGACTCTTCGCCCTCTTCAGACTCGCTTTCGCTCCGGCTCCGGCGCTGAACGCCTTAGCCTCGCCCATGAGGTGCAACTCGCCGGATCATAATGCAAAAGGCACGCAGTCACCCCCCCTACGACCGAAATCGCAGAAAAGGCTCCCACCGCTTGTAAGCACACGGTTTCAGGTTCTATTTCACTCGCCTCCCGGCGTTCTTTTCACCTTTCCCTCACGGTACTCGTGCACTATCGGTCGCGGACTCGTATTTAGCCTTGGAGGGTGGTCCCCCCAGATTCAGACAGGGCTTCTCGGACCCCGCCCTACTCGGGTACCGGTGCCACTCCCATACGGTCGACTTCGCCTACAGGGCTCTCACCTCCTCCGGCAGACCGTTCCAGGTCGCTTCGGCTCGCCCCCGTATGAGCGCGGGTTCCCCCCGCACCGGCCCCTCAACCCCGACCGGTCTCCCGCTCGGTTTGGGCTCTTCCCCGTTCGCTCGCCGCTACTCAGGGAATCTCTCTTGATTTCTCTTCCTCCGGGTACTGAGATGTTTCAGTTCCCCAGGTTGGCCTCCGCCTTAGCGGATGACGGGTCATGACACCCGCCGGGTTTCCCCATTCGGACATCTGTGGTTCAAAGCCCGCGTGCGGCTCCCCACAGCTTTTCGCAGCTTGCCACGTCCTTCCTCGCCGGTCCGCGCCTAGGCATCCCCCGTGTGCTCTTTCCGCACTTGGCCGACATAGCCCCCCACTCGGCCCCCTTCACCCCACTCGCGTGAAGCTCCAGTGACCCAGCCAGACACTACGCCCGCCCACCTCGCCTGCTGGCGCTCGATCCCACTCCCCCTCACCCATTCTGTCAATCAGCTCTTCGGCGCGTCCCGGTGGGACGGAAACGGCGCGAAGCTTCTCGCGCCGTCGGTCACCTCCTGTTGCGCCGCAGCATTCCATTCTAGCTCTCCGCCTACCCCGGGTCAAGAGCCGGTCGCGCCAGCCTCGACCCCGCCGACGCGCCGCAAACGCGCCGGCCGGAGTTGCGGAAAGGGAAGCGAAATCTAAACCTCAAGATGGGAGTGTCAAGAAGATGGGAGTGTCAAGCGCACGCGATCGAGGCTACGCAGCGTTCCTCGGTACGGGCGGGCACGCAATCACGGAGCACGGAGGCGATCCTTGGAGCGAGCGCGGGTGAGCGCCCGGGGCGCGGCGCGGTGGCGGCGCGGACATCCCTGGATCTACCGCAGCGATGTCGTGGAGCCGCCGCGCGGCGGCGCGGGTGCGGTCGTCGTCGAGCAGGGCCGGCGCGTCCTGGGGACGGCGCTGTGGAGTCCGACGTCGACGATCTCGCTGCGCATGTTGGCGCCGCAGGAGGTGAGCGTCGATGTCGAGTTCATGCACGCGCGCCTCGCCGCGGCGCTCGCATATCGTCGCGCGCTCGCCCCGGACGCGACGGCCTGGCGGCTGGTGCACGCGGAGGCGGACGGGCTGCCGTCGTTGATCGTGGATCGGTACGGCGAGTACCTGGTCGTGCAGATCCTGTCGGCGGGGTTGGAGGCGTACCGCGGGGCGGTCGTCGAAGCGCTGGTCTCGCTCCTCGATCCGGCGGGCATCCTGGCGCGCAACAATGTGCGGGTGAGGCGGCGGGAAGCGCTTCCGGAGACGATCGAGGTGCTGCGCGGGTCGGTGCCCGACCGGATCGAGGTGCGCGAAGGGGCCGTGCGCTACCTGGCCGACGTGCGCGGAGGCCAGAAGACCGGTGCCTTCCTGGATCAGCGCGAGAACCGGCTGCGCGCGGGCTCCCTCGCCGCGGGCCGCGCGCTCGATTGCTTCGCCTACCACGGGTCGTTCGCGCTGCACCTCGCCGCCGCGGCGGACGAGGTCGTCGCGCTCGATGCGTCCGCGGATGCGCTCGCCCGCGCGGCGGAAAACGCCGCGCTGAACGGATTCACGCGCGTCCGCACCGTCGAGGCGAACGCCTTCGATTTCCTGCGCGCGGCGTCGGATGCCGGCGATCGATACGACGTCGTCGTCCTCGATCCGCCGGCGTTCGCGAAGAGCCGCGGCTCGGTGGACGCGGCGCTGCGGGGTTACAAGGAGATCAATCTGCGAGCGCTGCGGCTGCTCGCGCCGGGAGGCCACCTGCTCACCTTCAGCTGCTCCTACCACATCCCGGAGCCGCTCTTCCGCGGCATGCTCGAGGACGCGGCGGCGGATGCGGGGCGGCCGGTGCGCTGGATCGAATGGCGAGGACAGGCGGCGGACCACCCGGTGGTCGTTCAGATCCCCGAGTCGGGATACCTCAAGGGTGCGCTTCTGCAGGCCGTGTGAGATCCCCGTCGCGCGAGCCCCGAACGATCCCGGCGACGCGGTCCACCGGCACCGCGAACGCGCCGAGCCGACCGCTCCACTCGCCGTGCCAGTCGGACCCCCCACTGAGGAGGAGCCCGTAGGAGCGGGCCGTCCGCTCGATCCGCGCCACATCGACGGCGGACATGCGGGGCCGGTAGCATTCGACGCCGTCCAGCCCCGCGAGCGCGAACCCCTCGATCTCCCGCTCGAGCAGGTGCAGCGGCGGGTGCGCCCACACGGCCAGCCCGCCCGCCTCGTGGATCACCGCAATGGCGTCGCGCGGCGAGGCGAGCGCCGTCGGCACGAACGCCGGCGCTTCGTCGGCGAGCCAGCGGTCGAAGGCTTCCGTCACGCTGCGTACGTGGCCCGCCGCCACCAGCGCCCGTGCGATGTGCGGCCGCCCCGGCGCCCCGGCGCCCGCGTGTTCGATCACCTCCGCGTACTCCATCCGCACGCCCAGGCCGTCGAGCAGCTCGAGGATCTCCCGCACCCGCTCGTGCCGGCGCACCCCCGCCCGGATCGCGTGGTCGGCCAACGCCGGGTGCGAGGCGTCGATGTGATAGCCGAGCACGTGCAGCTCCGCGCCGCCTCGCGTCGTCGACAACTCGACCGCCGGCAGCACGCGTATGCGGCCCGCCGCCGCGCCCACCGCCGCCTCCACTCCCGCGGTCGTGTCGTGGTCCGCGAGCGCCACGACGTCGAGGCCGCCGGCGATCGCCGCCTCGATTACATCCGCCGGCGCCAGCGCCCCGTCCGATGCGGTGGAGTGGAGATGCAGGTCCGCGCGGCCGTTCGTCGCCATCGAGTCTCCTCAACCGGAAGCGTCCAGCGACTCAGCGGGCCGCCGCAACGTCCCTAATGTACCTCGACGCGACGGCCGAACGGGAACGCCAGACCGATGCCGAAGCTGTCCGGGTCGCCCAGCGTCGCGGCGAAACGCAGCTTCACCCCGCTCGTGAACCGCAGGTCCGCGCCGAGGTCCGCCGCAAAATCCAGATCCGTGTTCGTGACGTTCCCCACCGACGCCACGTCCAGCGCGATCCGCGGCAGCACGTACGGCGTGATGCTCAGCCCGTCGCCCGGCAGCGTCTTGCCGATCGTCACGCCGAACGGGATCCGCACCAGCGTGAAATCGCTGAAGAACCCCGCCCCCACGCCGAGCACCCAGTCCACGTCCACCGGCGCCGTCGGGCTCCGCAGCAGCGAGCCCCACGTCTCTCCACCCACCGTCACGAACGTGTGGTTCGCTTCCCCACCTCGGTGCTCCACGCCGCCGATCCCCAGCTCCAGCCCCAGGTTGAGCTGGCCCTCCTGGCGCCAGATCCCCGACAGGCCCCAGTCCGTCCCGTCCGGCTTCACGAAGTAGACCCCGATGTCCTCGCCCGGCTGCGGCGGCAGGAACATCGGCGCGTCCCACGCCTGCGCCGAGAGTGGCCCCACCCCCGCCACCAGCGTCGTGCCGAGCAGCGCGAAACCGATCATCCACTTGCGCATATCCTCATCCCCTGTCGCGTTGGCCGAGACTGATGCGTTCGCCTCGTTGCGAACGATCGCCGCGCCTGCGCAAGAGAGGGGCCATGCCGCGGGGGCGGCGGCGTGGATCAGGCGGGCTCGGCGCTCTCGCTGAGGACGGTGACGCGATCGTCGGCGACCTGCAGGAAGCCGCCGGCGACGCGGAATCGGCGGGTGGTGCCGGCGTGCTCGACGCGCAGCTCGCCCTCGCCGAGGAGAGCCATGAGGGGGGCGTGGCCGCGGAGGATGCCGATCTGGCCGTCCCAGGCGGGGGCGACGATCGTGTCGGCGTCGCCGTCGTAGACGACCTTCTCGGGGCTGATGACGGCGACGTGGAGAACGGCTTCGGCCATGGTCAGCCCTCGCTCTCGAGCTGCTTGGCGGCCTCGATGACGTCTTCGATGCCGCCGGCCATGTAGAACGCCTGCTCGGGCAGTTGGTCGAACTCGCCCTGCACGACGCGCTCGAAGGAGGCGATCGTGTCCTCGAGCTTGACGTAGCGGCCGGGGCGGCCGGTGAACTGTTCGGCGACGTAGAAGGGCTGGGAGAGGAAGCGCTGAATGCGCCGGGCCCGTCCGACGGCGACCTTGTCCTCCTCGGACAGCTCGTCCATGCCGAGGATGGCGATGATGTCCTGCAGCTCCTTGTAGCGCTGGAGGATGCGCTGCACCTCGGTGGCTACGCGGTAGTGGCGCTCGCCGATGAACTGCGGATCGAGGATGCGCGAGGTCGAGTCGAGCGGATCGACGGCGGGATAGATGCCGAGCTCGGAGATGGCGCGCGAGAGCACGGTGGTGGCGTCGAGATGGGTGAAGGCGGTGGCGGGCGCGGGGTCGGTGAGGTCGTCGGCGGGGACGTAGATCGCCTGCACGGACGTGATCGAGCCGTCGCGCGTGGAGGTGATGCGCTCCTGCAGGCCACCCATCTCGGTGGCGAGCGTGGGCTGGTAGCCGACCGCGGAGGGCATGCGGCCGAGCAGCGCGGACACCTCGGAGCCGGCCTGCGTGAAGCGGAAGATGTTGTCGATGAAGAGCAGCACGTCCTGCTTCTGGACGTCGCGGAAGTACTCGGCGATGGTGAGGCCGGAGAGGCCGACGCGCAGGCGAGCGCCGGGCGGCTCGTTCATCTGGCCGTAGACGAGCGCGGTCGACTTGATGACGCCGGACTCGCTCATCTCGAGAAAGAGGTCGTTGCCCTCGCGCGTCCTTTCGCCCACGCCGCAGAAGACGGATTTGCCGCCGTGCTCCATGCCGATGTTGTTGATCAGCTCCATGATCACGACGGTCTTGCCGACGCCCGCCCCGCCGAAGAGGCCGGTCTTGCCGCCCTTGACGTAGGGTGCGATCAGGTCGATCACCTTGATGCCGGTCTCGAAGATCTCGGTCTTCGGCTCGAGCTGGGTGAACTTCGGCGCCTCGCGATGGATCGGCCAGCGCTCGGTGTCGGCCGGGAGGTCGCCCGCCTCGTCGACGGGCTCGCCGATCACGTTGATGATGCGGCCGAGCGCCGCGTCCCCGACCGGCACCGTGATCGCCGAGCCGGTGTCGCGCGCGTCCATGCCGCGGGTCACGCCGTCGGTCGATTCCATGGCGACGGCTCGGACCTGGTTGCGGCCGATGTGCTGCTGGACCTCCGCCACCACGCGGATCGCCCGGCCGCCGTTCTCCGCCGGCGCCGTGATCTCGAGCGCGTTGTAGATCTCGGGGAGGTGTTCGGCTGCGAACTCGACGTCCAACACCGGACCGATCACCTGGACCACCTTCCCCACGTTGTCTGCCATCGTATTCTCCTGTTCGAGCCCGCGGAATCGCCCGCGGGCGTCGCTCGTGCCGGTCTATTCCTGCGCCGCCGCGCCGCCCACGATCTCCGCGATCTCCTGTGTGATCTGTGCCTGCCGCGCCCGGTTGTAGCGGAGCCGGAAGCGGTCGAGCATGTCCCCGGCGTTGTCGGTCGCGTTCTTCATCGCGGTCCGCCGCGCGCCCTGCTCCGCGGCCGCGGTCTCGACCAGCGCGCGGTAGACGCTGTTGCGCACGTAGAGCGGCAGGAGCCGCCCGACGATCTCGTCCGCCGACGGCGAGAGGATGTAGTTCATCGCCTTCGCCGCTCCCGCCCCCTCCGGCGGCTCGACCGGCAGGATCCGCATCACCGCCGGCGGCGTAGAGAGCGCCGAACGGAACTGTGCGTAGATCACGTACACGGCGTCTAGACGGCCGCGCTCGTAGTCGCGGATCAGATCGTCCACGAGCAGGGCGGCGTGCTCCGCCGTGCGGCGATCCGGGATGTCGGTCCGCTGGGACGCCATCGGGCGGCGCTGGAAGCGGAAGTAGCCGATTCCCCGCCGCCCCACGACGTGCAACTCCGTCTCGACGCCCTTTGCGTCGAGCCCCTTCAGGAGGCCGCGCGCCTCGCGGATCAGGTTGACGTTGAACGCGCCCGCCAGGCCGCGGTTCGACGTCAGCAGCAGGACCGCGGCGCGCTTCGTCTCGGCCGGCCGCCGCAGCAGCGGGAAGCGCTGCCGCAGCTCCGGGTCGAGCAGGTTGCCGATCACCTCCGCCAGGCGCTCCGAATAGGGCCGCGCGGCGTGCACGATGTCGGTCATCCGCTTCAGCTTCGAGGTGGAGACCAGCTCCATCGTGCGCGTGATCTGCCGGATCTTCTCGATCGAATGGATCCGGTCCCGAAGCTCCCGCCCCTTCGCCATCAGGTCACCGGTGCGCCGGCGTCCGACTCCGACGTCGCGGTCCGGGCGTCGCCGGCGCGCGCGGCCGGGCTCGCCGCATCGCCGTCGGCGCTCCGCTGAGCGTGCTCTGCCGAGTACTCCTCGATCGCCGCGACCAGCGACTTCTCCAGCGCGTCGGAGAACTTCTTCTGCTCCCGGATCTCGGCGCCGATCTCCGGCCGCCGCTCCTGCATGAATTCGTGGAAGCCCGCCTCCCACGCGCGCACGCGCGCCGTGGGGACCTGGTCGAGGTAGCCGCGCGTCACGGCGAAGAGGATCATCACCTGCTGCTCCACCCGCATCGGCTGGTACTGCGGCTGCTTCAGCACCTCGACCGTGCGCTCGCCTCGCGCCAGCTGCCGCTGCGTCGCCGCGTCCAGCTCCGAGCCGAACTGCGCGAACGCCTCCAACTCGCGGTACTGCGCGAGGTCGAGCCGCAGCCGCCCGGCGACGGTCTTCATCGCCTTGATCTGCGCGTTGCCGCCCACGCGCGAGACCGAGATGCCGACGTTCACCGCCGGCCGCACGCCCGCGTAGAACAGGTCCGACTGCAGGAAGATCTGGCCGTCCGTGATCGAGATCACGTTCGTCGGGATGTAGGCCGAGACGTCGCCCGCCTGCGTCTCCACGATCGGGAGCGCCGTCAACGAGCCGCCGCCCTGCTCGTCCGACAGCTTCGCCGCCCGCTCGAGCAGCCGCGAATGCAGATAGAAGACGTCGCCCGGATACGCCTCGCGGCCCGGCGGCCGCCGCAGCACCAGGGAGAGCTGGCGATACGCCTGCGCCTGCTTCGTGAGATCGTCGTAGACGCAGAGCGTGTGCTTCCCCTGCCACATGAAGTACTCCGCCAGCGCCGTCGCCGCGTACGGCGCGATGTACTGCAGCGGCGCCGGGTCGCTCGCGTTCGCCGCGACCACGATCGTGTAGTCGAGCGCGCCCCGCTCCCGCAGCGTCTCCACCACGCTCGCCACCTTCCCCGCCCGCTGGCCGATCGCGCAGTAGACGCAGACGACATCGCCGCCCTTCTGGTTCACGATCGTGTCCAGCGCGATCGCCGTCTTGCCCGTGCCGCGGTCGCCGATGATCAGCTCCCGCTGGCCGCGCCCGATCGGGATCATCGAGTCGATCGCCTTCAGACCCGTCTGCATTGGCTCCTTCACCGGCTGCCGCTTCACGATGCCCGGGGCCACGACGTCGATCTGGCGCCGCTCCGTCGACTCGATCGCGCCCTTGCCGTCCATCGGGCTGCCCAGCGGATCGACGACCCGGCCCAGGTAGCCATCGCCCACCGCGATGTCGAGCACCCGGCCCGTCCGGCGGACCACGTCGCCCTCCTGGAGCGCCGTCCAGTCGCCCAGCACGACGGCGCCGATGTTGTCCTCCTCGAGATTCAACGCCAGGGCGCTCACCACCTCGCCCGACCGCGACGACGTGATCTCGAGCATCTCGCTCGACATCGCGCGCGTGAGTCCGTAGATCCGCGCGACGCCGTCCTTCACCTCCAGCACCTCGCCGACCTCTTCGACCTGAAGCTCCTCCTCGTACCGCTCGATCTCTTCGAGAAGGACGGTCTTGATCTCGCTCGGTCGCAGGTGCGTCTCCGTGCTCGCCATTGGTCGATCCCGTTCAGGCTGAGTCTCCGACGAGCGTCTCGCTCGGCAGCTTCCTCTCCAGCATGCGACGCCGCAGCCCGCGCAGGCGGCGCCTCAACGATCCATCCAGCACGCGGTCGCCGAAGCGGACCACGATCCCGCCCAGGATCGCGGGGTCGACGCGCACCGCCGGCAGCACCCGCTTCCCCAGCAGCCGCGTCAGCTCGCCCGCGATCTCCTCCTCCATGCGCTCGTCCGGCTCGTGGGCGAGCGTCACCTCCGCCCGCACCAGCCCCTCCGCCTCGTCCAGCAGGGCGCGGTACTCGCGCGCGATCGCCGGCAACAGCCGCTGGCGACGCTTGTCCAGCACGATCAACACGAAGTTCAGGAAGAGCTGCGGAACGCGTCCCTCCAGGGCGCGCCGCAGGACCTGCTTCTTCGTGTCCAGATCCACGGCGGGAGACTCCAGGAAGACCCGCACCCGCGGGTCCGACTCCAGCACCTCCGAGAGCGCCGCCATCCCGTCCGCGAATGCCGCCCGCGCGCCATGCCGCTCGCCGAGCTCCAGCAGCGCCTCGGCGTAGCTGCGGCTCACCGTCGCCTCACGCACCCCGCTCGGCTCCCGCGCCGCTCTCGCGCGCCGTGATGTCCGCGAGATAGCCCGTCACCAGGCGGCGGTCCTCCTCGTCCCCGAGGCGACGCTGCACCAGGCGCGACGCCGCCGCGAGCGAGATCTCCACCGCTTCGCGCCGCACCGCCTCGACGGCCTTCTCGCGCTCCGTGTCGATCTCCTCCCGCGCGCGCACCAGCAGATGCTCCTGCTCCTGCCGCGCCTGCTGCAACATCTCCTGCCGCACGCGCTCCGCGGCCTGCTTCCCCTCCGCCAGGATCTGCTGCACCTGCTGCCGCGCCTCGGCCAGATCGCGCCGCTGCCGCTCCAGCAGCTCCGACGCTTCGTCGCGCGTGCGCCGCGCCTCGTCCAGGCTCTCCTGGATGCGCTGCTCACGCGCCTCCGCGTAGCCCAGGATCGGCGGGAACGCGTAGCGCGCCAGCACGATCAGCAACGCGAAGAAGATGACCAGCGTCCAGAACGAGGTGCCCATGCTCAGGTTGAAGACCTGCGGCGCCTCCTCCGCGGTCCCCGCCTGCAGCACCATCCCCAAGAGATTCATTCCGCCTTCCTGTCCGTGCCCTCGCCCGTGGCCGGGGGCGTTCGCCGCCCCCCAGCCGCCCGCCGATCGCCAGCTACACGAGGAATGCGATCACGACCGCGAACAGCGCCACGCCCTCGACGAGGGCCGCCAGGATGATCGCGCCCGTCTGGATGTTGCCGAGGATCTCCGGCTGCCGCGCCATCGCTTCCGTCATCGGGCCGCCGATGCGGCCGATCCCGATGCCGGCGCCGATCGCCGCCAGCCCCGCTCCCACGCTCTTCCCGGCCAGCGCCATGAAGCTGCGCGCCGCCTCGGGGTTCGCCGCCACGTTCTCCTGAATCATCCCCAGGATCGTCATCTCGCGTCTCTCCGTTGGTCTTGAGGGATTCTCGGGATCCGCCCCCCGCACGGCCGCCGACCGGACCCTCCTGCCGATCGACTCCATGGAACCGCTTCCCGGCCGCGCCGCGGCCCGCGGTCTTCCCCGGCCAGGCCGGGTACGTTACGACGAGGCGCTGGAGACTCCACCCCTCGAAGGCGCGCCGCTTCGGACGGACGCGCTCGCCCTGCCTCCACCCGCTGCCGCGGGTCGCCTAGTGCGCGTGCCGGATCAGCCCGATGAAGACCGCCGACAGCATCGCGAAGATGTACGCCTGCAGGAATCCCACGAAGATCTCCAGCATCATGATCGCGATCGCCATGATCAGCGGCGCCGGCGCGACCCACAGCGCGCTCGACAGACCCGCCACCACCAGCAGCCCGGTGAGCGCAAGTACCACCGCGTGCCCCGCCATCATGTTGGCGTACAGCCGCACCGTCAGCGCGAACGGCTTCGTCAACTTCCCCGCGAACTCGATCGGCGTCATCACCACGAGCAGCAGGCCTCGCCCCACCGGGTGCAGCCCCTCCGGCGCGTAGAAGATCGTCTTCAGGTACCCCCGCGGGCCCAGCTCGAGCATCCCCGCCACCTCGACCACCACGAACGTCACCGCCGCCAGCGCGGCCGTCACCGAGACGTTCCCCGTCGGCGTCGCGCCCCACGGCAGCAGACCGAGCAGATTGCAGATCAGGATGAAGAAGAAGAACGTCGTGATCAGCGGCGCGAACTTCTCGCCGCCGTGGCCGATGTTCGCCATCACCACTTCGTCCCGCAGGAAGAGCACGGACGCTTCCAGAACGTTCGTCGTCCCCTTCGGCCCCCGCTCCGCCCCCGCCGCGTGCTCCCGCCGCGCCGCGCGACCCGCGCTGATCAGCAGCACCGCCACCAGCACCGCCGCGATCAGCATGAACAGCACATGCTTCGTGATCGACAGGTCCACCACGTACGACCCGATCTGGACCTTCCACACCGGCAGGCGCACCACGCCGAACGGCGTCTCCCACTCGTGGGCATCCGCCAGATGGTGCATGATCATCGACGTGATGTCGAAGCCGCCCCCCTCCGACGCCCCACCCTGCAGCGCGATCGCTCCCAGCATCAATCCGCCATCCGAAGAAAGACCGGCTCCATCAGCAGCAACACGAACAGGAAGGCGACCAGCGCCAGCAGCCCCGGCTCCGCCGGAAAGCTCGCCCGCCGCGTCGCCCAGAACCCGAGCGCCACCAGCGCCACGAAGCGGAACGCGACTCCACCGATCCACCCGACCATGAACCGCTTCACCGAGTCCCGCACCGCCACCAGCGCACCGAACGCCAGAATCTGGATCCCCAACGCCGACACGCCGGCGAACACCACCGCCGCCCCCGCCCCCGCCGGCAGCAGCGCCGCCAGCACCAGACCTCCCACCGCCAGCACGGCCGCGCTCGCCCCCGCGTACGTCAGCCACGCCCTCATTCGCCCTCCTCTTCCCGCCGACGCTCCCGCCGCTCCCGCTCCGGCTCGATCACCATCCGCCGGTACAGCGAATAGAACCCCGCCACCGCCCCTACCAGCGTCAGCACGATCGTGAACAGCGGCCTCGTCCCCAGCCACCCGTCCACCCGCGTCCCCGCCCACAGGAACAGCAGCGTGCCCAGCGCCCATCCGAGACCGTGACCCAGCGCGTCCCCCACTCCCACACCACCCTCACGACCCCGCCGTCTTCCTCCGTTTTCCGGCATCGCGCAGCTCCGCTCCCGCGGCCGTCGTGGCGCATAACATACCCGCTTGTGAATTTTTTCGCAAGCGCCGGATCCGCACCCCGCGAGCGACCCCGCGACCCCGCCGCAAAGCACGCTTCCGGGCGGCGCAGCAGGCCTCCCGGACGGCCGCCGCGGCAGCCGCGAGCGGCGCCTTCGCCCGCCGCGGTAGTGCCGTCGCGAGCGGCACGAGGAGTGCCGTCGCGAGCGGCACGAGGAGCGTCGCCTCCGCGCGCCGCGCGGAGTGCCGCCGGGCGGCGCACGGCACACACGGGGGGCGGCGTGGTAGCATGCGAGGTGGCGCTCCGGTTTCGCGTGCGGCCGCGCGGGGACGGATGGGGATCGGTCTCGATGTTGCAGCCGGCGGGAGGATCGATGCGGATCTTGGCGGGGTGCATGGTGGTGTTGCTCGCGGCGTGTGGCCCCTCGCGGGGCGAGCCGGCGGCGGGCGCGGGAGACGTGGCGGCGGATACGGGGGTGCGCGGCGGGCAAGCGGCGGCGGCGGCGCCGACGCTCGCGACGTCGCTGTCCGCACGCGTCTCGCCGGACAGCGTCGAGTTGACGCTGTACGTCACGAACGTGGGTCGGGCGCCGCTGCGGCTGCAGTACCGGACGTCGCAGCGCTACGATTTCACGGTGCGGTCGGCGTCGGGACGGGCGGTGTGGCGGTGGTCGGCGGGTCGTTCGTTCATGCAGGTGCTGGGCGAGGAGGTGCTGGAGGCTGGCGCGACGCGCGCGTATACTGCGGTCTGGCGCGAGGGCGTACGGCCGGGTGCGTACGGGGCGGAGGCGCGCCTGACGGCGGCAGGCGGGGCGGTGGCGGAGCGGACGAGGTTCGAGGTCCCCTCGGAGTGAGCCGGGCGGAAATCCAGGAAACCCACAGCGGAACGGACGGAATGGAAGCGACGGCAGCCGCACCGGTGCCGCCGGAGCGAGGCGATCTTGCGCTGTTGGAGCGGCTGGCGGAAGCGCGGCGGGCGCTGGAGCGGGAGATCGCGAAGCGGGTGGTGGGGCAGCACGTCGTCGTGGAGGGTCTGCTGACGGCGCTGCTGGCGAACGGCCACGCGCTGCTGGTGGGGGTGCCGGGCCTCGCGAAGACGCTGCTGATCTCGTCGCTTGCGGACGCGCTGGATCTGCGGTTCAGCCGGATCCAGTTCACGCCGGACCTGATGCCTTCGGACATCACGGGTACGGAGGTGCTGGAGGAGGATCGCGCCACGGGGCGGCGGGCGTTCCGGTTCGTGAAGGGTCCGATCTTCGCCAACGTCGTGCTGGCGGATGAGATCAACCGCACGCCGCCGAAGACGCAGGCGGCGCTGCTGCAGGCGATGCAGGAGCGCGCGGTCACCGTGAGTGGTCAGACGCTGCCGCTGGAGCCCCCTTTCTTCGTGTTGGCGACGCAGAATCCGATCGAGCAGGAGGGCACCTACCCGTTGCCGGAAGCGCAGCTCGACCGCTTCATGCTGGAGCTGCGCATCGGCTATCCGAGCGCGGAGGAGGAGGAGCGCATCGCGCTGGAGACGACGGCGGAGGGGACGACGCCGATCTCCCGCGTCCTCGAGGCGAGCGAGCTCCTGCGGCTGCAGGCGCTCGTGCGGCGGGTGCCGCCGCCGCCTTCGCTGGTGCGCTACGCGGTACGGCTCGCGCGGGCCACGCGCCCGCATGAATCGGGGGCGCCGGAGCTGACGCGCCGCTACATTTCGTGGGGCGCGGGGCCGCGCGCGTCGCAGTACCTGGTCCTGGCGGCGAAGGCGCACGCGGCGATGAGCGGCCGCCCCGTGCCGGACTACGACGACGTGCGCCGCTCGGCGCCGTCGGTGTTGCGACACCGGATCGTGACTTCCTTCCAGGCAGAAGCGGACGGCCGCACGGCGTCCGACATCGTCGCGGAGCTGATCGAGCTGAGCATGAAATGGACGTAAGTCGAAGTACCAGGACCGGGGGCGCACGCGCGGCGGACGCCCGATGCTGATTCCGGTCCTCGTGGCCTTCGTGCCCGCCCTCGTCCTCTCGGCCGTATTCTCCGCCGCCGAGCTCTCGATCTTCTCGCTCGGCGAGGCACGCATCCGCACTCTCGTCGACGAAGGCTTCCGCGGCGGTGGCGCGCTCGACCGCCTGCGCAGCCGCCCGGAGCGCGTGCTCGTGCTGCTGCGCCTCGCGAACGCCCTCGCGACGGCGGCCACGGCCGCCCTCGCCGCGTGGGCCGGCTATCTCGTCGGCGGTGGCGCCGGGCTCGTCGCCGGCGCCGTGATCGCGGCCGCGCTGCTCACGATCGTGGGCGAGCTCCTGCCGATCCGTCTCGCGCACAGCTACGGCGTCCGCATCGCCCTCGCCGTCTCCGCGCCGCTCGAGACGGCCGCGCGCTGGACGGGCCCGCTGCTCGTCGCGCTGGGTCGTCTGGCGCAGGTGCGGCCCCGTGCCTCGATCGAGACGCTCGCCTCGACCACCGAGCGGCAGGTCCGTGAGCTCACCGCGATCGGGCACAACGAGGGCGTGATCGAGGAGTCGGAGCGGCAGTTGATCGAGCGCGTGTTCCGGCTGGACGAGACGCGCGTGTGGGACATCATGACGCCGCGTGTGGACGTCTTCTCGTGGGACGAGGCGACCGCGCTCGCGGGCATCGCTTCCGAGCTCGGCACGGTGCCCTATTCGCGCGTGCCGGTCTACCGCGACACCATCGACAACATCACCGGCGTCCTCTACCTGCGCGACGCCTATCGCGCGCTCGTCGCCGGCCAGCGGGACGTGCTTCTCGGCGCCCTGGCGCGCGAGCCGCTCATCGTGCCGGGATCGCTCTCGGTGACGACGCTGCTGCGGGACTTCCAGACCCGCCGCATCCACCTCGCAGTCGTGGTCGACGAGTACGGCGGGACCGACGGGCTCGTCACGCTGGAGGACGTGCTCGAGGAGCTGGTGGGCGAGATCGTGGACGAGACCGACGTCGCCTACGAACCGATGACGCGCGTCTCGCGTCACGAGGTGATCGCCGCCGGCGACGTGGACCTGCGCGAGATCAACCACTTCTTCAACACGTCGCTGCCGCAGCTCGAGCACCGGTCGCTCAACGGCTACCTGCTCGAGGAGCTGGGCCGGGTCCCGGAAGCGGGAGAGCGCATCGAGAGCGACGGCCTCGAGGTCGAGGTGCTCGAGGCGAGCGGCACGCAGGTGCTGCGCGCCCGCGTGCGCCGCCGGCCCGCGGCGGAGGCGCGCGGCGAGGCCGCGGCTCGCGCCGGCGGCGATGGCAGCGGCCGTGGCGGAGGACGTCCGGCCGCGGAAAGCGCGGCGCCCGCCGACGCCGCCTCGCCGCGCGATCGGTGAGTTCCGCCGACGGCGTGACGGTGCGGCGCAGCGACGTCGTCGCCGCCCGCGCGCGCATCGCCGGCTTTGCCCGCGTGACGCCGCTCGAGCCGTCGCCGTGGCTTTCCGCTCAGGCGGCCGCGCCGGTGCACCTCAAGCTGGAGTGCTGGCAGCGCACCGGCTCCTTCAAGATCCGCGGCGCCGCGAACGCCGTCGCCGCGCTCGACGAGGCCGCGCTCGGACGCGGCCTGGTGGCGGCGTCCGCCGGCAACCACGGGCAGGGCGTCGCCCTCGCCGGGCGCGAGCGCGGTGCCCGCGTCACGATCTTCGTCCCGGCCGGGGCACCCGCCACCAAGAAGGACCGCATCCGGGCGCTCGGCGCCGAGCTGCGCGAGGCGGCCGATTACGACGCCGCCGAAGCCGACGCGGTCGCCTTCGCGGAGGCGGCGGGCGCCCACTTCATCCATCCGTGCGCGGACGCCGGCGTGGTGGCCGGGCAGGGCACGGTCGGGCTCGAGCTGCTCGAGCAGCTCCCCGACCTTCGCACGGTGATCGTCCCGGTCGGAGGCGGCGGCCTGCTCGCCGGGGTCGGCGCCGCGCTCCGCGCTGCGGACGGCGCCGCACCCCCGGACGCCGACGGCGCCGCGGCCCCCGGCGGGGCTCGGGGCGCCGTGCGGGTCGTGGGCGTGCAGGCGGAGCGCACGAGCGTCATGCACGATTCGCTCGAGGCGGGCCGCGTCGTTCCGACGCCGCCGCAGTCGCCCACGCTGGCCGACGGCCTGGCGGGCGGCATCGACGTCGTGAGCCTCGCGCGCGTCGCCCGCATCGTCGACGCGATCGCGCTCGTGGACGAGGCGGAGGTCGCGCGCGCGATCCGGCTCCTCTTCCACCACCACGGCGTGGTGGCCGAGGGCGCGGGCGCGGTCGGCGTGGCCGCGCTGCTCCGCGGCGCCGTCCGCGCGGAAGGACCGACGGCGGTCGTGATCAGCGGCGGCAACATCGATGGACGCCGCCTCTCCGAGGTCCTGGGCGTCGGCTGATGGCACGCATCGTTCCCTTCGGCGGCCATACGCCCACGGTTCACGCGAGCGCGTTCGTCGCGCCGACGGCGGTGCTGATCGGCAACGTCGAGATCGGACCGGAGTCGAGCGTCTGGTTCGGCGCCGTCCTGCGCGGCGACGACCCGGATCACGGCATCCGCGTCGGCGCCCGCACGAGCATCCAGGACAACTGCGTGCTGCACGTCAGCGCTCGCGGCCCGACGATCGTGGGTGACGAGGTCACGATCGGGCACGGCGCGGTGTTCGAGAGTTGCGAGGTGCGGCGAGGCGCTCTCGTGGGGATGAACGCGGTGCTGCTGCACGACGTCGTAGTGGGTGAGCGCGCGCTGGTCGCCGCCCTCAGCGTGGTCGCCGCCGGCACGGAGGTTCCCGCCGGCACGCTCGTCGCCGGCGCACCGGCGACCGTGCGCAAGGCGCTCTCGGGCGCGTCGGCCGCGTGGATCCGCGGCAGCGCCGACCACTACGTGGAGCTGGCGCGCGCGTACCGCGACGCCGGCATCGGGGAAGGCGATCGGTGAGCGCGGGGCGCGGCGGCGCCGACGTCGTCGTGATCGGCGGCGGCGTGATCGGGTGCGCGATCGCGTGGCGCCTCGCGCAGCGTGGTTGCGATGTCGTCGTGCTGGAGCGCGGCACGCCGGGCGGCGAGGCGACGTGGGCCGCGGGCGGCATGCTCTCGCCCCTCGCCGAAGCCGCGGGCCCCGGTCCGTTCCTCGAGCTCGGTCTCGCCAGCCTGCGGCGCTACCCCGCCTTCGTGCAGGGGATCGAGGAGGCGGCGGGCCTGGAGGTCGGCTACGCGGCGGCGCCCGGCAAGCTACTGGTCCCGCTCGACGACGGCGACGCCGACGCGCTGCGGCGGCGCGCGGAGTGGCAGCGCGCGGCCGGCTTCGAAGTCGAGGAGATCTCCGGCGACGCCGCCCGTTCGCTCGAGCCGGCGCTCTCGCCGCGCGCCCTCGCCGCGCTGCTCATCCGCCGCGATCAACACGTCGACAACCGCCTCCTCGGACGCGCGGCATGGCTCGCCGCCAGCCGCGCCGGCGTCCGCTTCGACACGGGCACGTCGGCCGAGCGCCTGCGCATCGAGCGGGCGGACGGCCGACGTCGCTTCGTGGCGGTCGAGACCGCGGACGGCGCCCGCGTCGCCGGGGACGCGGTGGTGCTCGCCGCGGGCGCCTGGAGCGGAGGCATCGGCGCTCTCCCGCGACCGCTCCCGGTGTTTCCGGTGCGCGGCCAGATGGTGGCGCTGGAGCACGTGCCGCCCCTCCTCCGGCACGTGGTCGAGACCGCGGACGGCTATCTCATCCCGCGCACGAACGGCCGCCTCGTCGTCGGCGCGACCTCGGAAGAGGTGGGCTTCCGGCGCGCCGTCACGCCCGAGGGGCTGCGAGGCCTCCTCGACGCCGCGATTCGCGCCCTCCCCGCGCTCGCCACGGCGAAGTTCCTCGAGACGTGGGTCGGCTTCCGCCCCGCCACCCGCGACGCTCTCCCCGTCCTCGGCGCCGACCCGGACGTGGCGGGCCTCTTCTACGCGACCGGCCACTTCCGCAACGGCATCCTGCTCGCCCCGATCACGGCCGACGCCATCGCCGCCGCCGTCGCGGGCGACGCCCCGCCGATCGACCTGGCGCCGTTCGCGGTAGACCGCTTCGAAGCCGAGGAGACGGCTGACGTGGGGACGGCCGGCGCGGCGCGCTGCGAGGCGTGCGGCGCCGTGATGCTCGAGCGGCATTGCAAGCTGGTCTGCCCTCGCTGCGGCTACGTGCGCGACTGCAGCGATCCGTGACGCCGGCGCACCCGCCGACGCCGGGTCGATCCCCGCCCCACGCCGCCGCCTCACCGCGAGCTCAGGCCTCAGTCCGAGCGTCAGCCGCTCCCGAAGGCGATGCGGAGGTACCAGTCGACCAGCATCCCGCCCCACGTGACGGCGACCGCCGCGCCGAGCGCCAGGAAGACGCCGAACGGCACCAGCCGCCCCGTGCGCCAGCTGATCGGGCCGAAGACGACCGTCCCCAGCAACGCCCCCAGGAAGATCGTCAGCAGCACGCCGGCCGGTCCCAGGAACGCCCCCACCATCGCCATCATCTTGACGTCGCCCATCCCCATCGCCGGCTTGTGGAAGATCCACTCGCCCACGACGGCCACGCCCCACAGCAGACCGAGCCCGAGCGCCGCCCCCTCCAGCGACCGGAGCGGCGAGATTCCGCCCGGCGCGAGAGCGAGCGCCAGCCCGCAAACCAGCCCGCCCAGCGAGAACTCGTTCGGGATGATGTAGTGACGCACGTCGGTCAGCGCGATGCCGAGAAGGACCGTCAGGAAGAAGGCGATCCGCAGCGCCTCCCACCCCGGCCCCAGCCGCACCACCGCCGCCGCCCAGATCAGCGCCGTCGCCAGCTCGACCGCCGGATACTGCGGCGAGATCGGCGCGCCGCACCGGCGGCAGCGACCCCGCAGAAGCAGCCAGCTCAGAACGGGGATGTTGTCGTACCACGCGATCGCCGCCCCGCACGCCGGGCAACGCGAGCGCGGCGTCACGACCGACTCGTCGATCGGCCACCGATGCACGCACACGTTCAGGAAAGACCCGACCGCCGCACCGAAGAGCGCCGCCACGACCGCCGCGTACGCCGTCATCCGCTCTCTCCCCCTCTCGCCTCGCGCCCCGCCAGCGCGAACAGCAGGATGCCCGCGGCCACCGCCACGTTGAGCGAGTCGACGCCGGGACGGATCGGCACCGCCACCAGGCCGTCGGCATCGCGGACCACGCCCGCCCCCAGGCCGCCTCCCTCGTTCCCCACCACCAGCGCCGTACGGTCCGCCCGCTCGATTCCGCTCACGTCGCGTCCCCCCGCGTCCGCGCCGTAGATCACGAATCCACGCTCCCGCAGCCACTCCCGCGCTGGCTCCCACGCCGCGCCCACCACCGCGACGCGGAACACCGCACCCGCCGACGACCGCACCGCCTTCGCGTTCCACACGTCCGCCGTGCCCGGAAGCGAGATCACCGCCGCCGCCCCCAGCGCGGCCGCCGTTCGCACCAGCGTCCCGACGTTGCCCGGATCCTGGACCCCGTCCAGCACCAGCACGGCCGCGCGCTCGCCCGGCTCGACCTGCCGCAGCTCGACAGCCGGCACCGCCGCCGCCACCAGCACGCCCTGCGGCGTTTCCGTCCCCGCCAGCGTCCGCAGCTCCGCCTCGCTCACTTCCCGCACGCCGACGCCCCGGCGCAGTCGCTCCAGCAGCGCCCTCCCGCGGGCGGTGTCCTCCAAGGAGGACGATATCACCGCGAGACGGAGGACGAGTCCGGCGGCCAGCAGATCCTCGACGACGCGCACGCCCTCGGCGAGGAAGAGGCCCTCCGCGTCGCGCCTCCTGCGGCGGCCGAGGGCGCGGAGGAGGCGTTGCTCGGAGCGGCTCAGCACGCGGGGTGGCGGTGGAATGCGTCTTGCCCTCGACGGGGTGGCGAACGACCGCAGATGGAGAGGGGATCCATGCTCGACCTCATGAAGAAACGGGTGCGGGGCCGGGTGCTCCCGCTGGTGCTGGCGACGACGGCGGGCGTGGGCGCCGCTGGCTGCGCGATCTCGACGCAGCAGGAAGTGCAGATCGGGCAGCAGTACGCGGCGCAGGTCAATTCACAGCTGCCGATGGTGAACGACGCGTCGCTTCTGAGCTACGTGCGTTCGCTCGGCGAGCAGATCGCGAGTCACGGGAGACGGAATCTCGACTGGCACTTCTACATCGTCAATACGGACGAGGTGAACGCGTTCGCGCTGCCGGGTGGTTTCGTGTACGTGAACCGGGGTCTGATCGACCACGCGAGCAACATGTCGGAGCTGGCGGGCGTGCTGGCGCACGAGATCTCGCACGTCGAGCTGAGGCACAGCGCGAAGCAGTTGGAGCGGGAGCAGGCGGCGAACGTCGCGGTGACGCTGCCCTACATCCTGATGGGGCGCACGCCGTCGACGGCCGAGCGGGCGGCGATCCAGGTGGGCGGCTCGGCGGTGTTCGCGAGCTACAGCCGGGAGGCGGAGGGCGAGGCGGACGCGAACGCGGTGCCGCTGCTGGTGAAGTCGGGGATCGATCCGCACGGTCTCGTGACGATGTTCCAGGAGCTGCTGCGAGAGCAGCAGGCGCAGCCGAGCGTCGTCGCGCAGTGGTTCTCGACGCATCCGACGACGCAGCAGCGGATCACGGACGTGCGGCAGGAGCTGCAGCGCTATCCGAGCTCGAGCCGGCTGTTGACGCATTCATCCGCCTTCCAGCGCTTCAAGTCGCGGCTCGCGGCGTATCCCGCGCCGCCGGCGACGCGCGGCCGGTAGGCCGCGGCCTGGCAGCCGCCCTCGCGTGACGCTTAGGTTCTGCGCTGCGCCCGGCCGGGTCGGGCGGGGCGCAGCGGCTCATCGGGAGGGTGAGGATGCGAGCGGTCGCGCTGACCATCGCCGGTAGCGACAGCTCCGGCGGTGCCGGGATCCAGGCGGACCTCAAGACCTTTCAGGCGTTCGGCGTCTACGGCGCGAGCGCGGTCACGGCGGTCACCGTCCAGGACACGCGGGGCGTGAGCGGCGTACACGCGGTGCCGCGCGCGATCGTGGCGGCGCAGATCGCGCGCGTCGTCGAGGACCTGCACCCCGCGGCATGCAAGACGGGGATGCTCGCCGAGCGCGGCATCGTGGAGGCGGTCGCGGAGACGATTCGCGAGAAGCGGCTGCCGAACCTCGTGGTCGATCCGGTGATGGTCGCGACGAGCGGCGATCGGCTGCTCGACGCCGCCGCCGAGGCGACCGTCGCGGAGCGGCTCCTTCCACTCTGCACCATCGTCACGCCGAACCTGGACGAAGGTCGCATTCTCACGGGCATCGAGGCGCACGACGCCGCCGCGATGGTGCGCGTCGGTCTCGTGCTGCGCGAGCGAGGCGCGCCCGCCGCGCTCGTCAAGGGCGGCCATCTCGCCGGCGACACCCTGGTCGACATCCTGTGCGACGCCGAGGGGATCGTGCGCTGGGAGAGGCGGAAGGTGCCGACGACGAGCACGCACGGCACCGGCTGCACGCTGTCGGCGGCGATCGCCGCGGGTCTCGCGCGCGGGCGGCCGCTCCGGCGCGCGGTCGCCGACGCGCTCCACTTCGTGCAGCGCGCGATCGAGGCGGCACCGGGGCTGGGGCACGGCCGCGGTCCGCTGAATCACTTCGTGCGGGTCGAGCCGGGGCCTGAAGGCGTGCCGGTCACGCCGTGACCGCGCGCGCCGGCTCGGCCGAGGTCGGCTACGGGCGGGAAAGGAACCAGCTCACGATCAGGTACCCCGCCGTCATGCCCAGCACCATGAGCGCGCCGTAGATCGTCGGCGGCGCGGGGATCGGCAGGCGCAGCAGGCGGATGCCGCCGCCGATCACCAGCGCCACCAGGACGCCCACCCACTGCGGGAACGCTACCTTCGGCTCCATGGCGCCGACCTCGGTGTGCGGGGAAGCACGATCAAGCGTCGCCCGCGAGGGCGGGCTCTCGCAGCAGGGCGCGGACGAGCGCGGCGAAGCGGGCGGAGGCGCGTCGCCCCGCCTCCATGACGTCCGCGTGGCTCAGCGGCGTGGGGCTCAGCCCCGCCGCCGGGTTGGTGATGAGGGAGATGCCGAGCACGCGCAGTCCGAGCGCGCGCGCGACGATCACCTCCGGCACGGTGCTCATGCCCACGGCGTGGGCGCCGAGGCGCTGCAGCATGCGGACCTCGGCCGCGGTCTCGTAGCTGGGACCGAGGAGGGCGCAGTAGACGCCGCGACGCAGGCCGATCCCCTCGCGCAGCGCGACGCGCGCGGCCACCTCCTGCAGCTCGCGGTCGTACGGCGCGGACATGTCGGGAAAGCGCGGCTCGCCGGCGGGCGCCGGACCGATCAGCGGATTGCGTCCCATCAGGTTGATGTGGTCGTCGATCAGCATGAGGTCGCCCGCGCCGAAACGCGGGTCGAGGCCGCCCGCGGCGTTCGTGACGAGGAGCGTGCGCGCGCCGAGCGCCGCGAGCACGCGCACCGGCAGGCCGACGCGGCGCGGATCGTGGCCCTCGTAGAGGTGGAAGCGGCCCTGCATCACGACGCACGGAAAGCCCTCGAGGCGGCCCGCGACCAGGCGACCGCGGTGACCGGCGACGGCCGACGCGGCGAAGCCGGGGATCTCGCCGAACGGCACCGCCACGGCGTCCTCGACCTCGTCGCCCAGACCACCCAGGCCGGAGCCGAGGATCATCATGACGCGCGGCGTCCACCCCGGCGCCGCGACGCGCGAGCGCACGTGAGCGGCGGCGCTGCCGACCATCGCCGCCAGCCCGGCGGCCGTCCCCTCGGCTGCCGCCGCGCCCCCCGCCGCCGCGTCGCGCCCGCTCACACCACCATCCCGGCGACGGTCGCGGTGAGGAAGGAGGCGATCGAGCCGGCGATCATGGCGCGCAGGCCAAGGCGGGCGAGGTCGCTACGGCGCTGCGGTGCGAGACCGCCGATGCCGCCGATCTGGATCGCGATCGAGCTGAAGTTGGCGAAGCCGCAGAGCGCGTAGGTGGCGATGATCACGGAGCGCGGCGAGAGGTTCACGCCGGAGGTGAGGTCGGTCGCGAGCTGGAGATAGGCGACGAACTCGTTCACCGCGGACTTGATGCCGATCAGCGATCCCACCACCGGCGCGTCCTTCCACGGCACACCCATGATCCAGGCGAGCGGCGCGAGCAGCCAGCCGAAGATCGCTTCGAGCGTGAGCGGCTGCCCCTGCGCCAGCCAGCCGTGCGCGTGCAGCAGCGCCGTGATGCCGACCCAACCCGACACCAGCCCGAGCAGTGCGTTCAGCAGCGCGATCAGCGCGATGAACGCGAGCAGCATCGCGCCCACGTTGAGCGCGAGCGAGAGGCCGTCGGCCGCGCCGCGCGAGGCCGCGTCGATCACGTTCGCGTCCGTCGTTGGAACCTGGATGTTGAGGCTGTCGCGCGTCTCCGGCTGCTCCTTCTCCGGATACATCAGCTTGGCGACGACGAGCGTGGCGGGCGCGGAGATGACGCTCGCGGCCATCAGGTGGCCCGCGATGTCAGGAAACACTCCCACGAGCATCCCGACATAGGCGGCCATCACGCCCCCCGCGACGGTCGCGAAGCCGCCCGTCATCACGGCCATCAGCTCCGAATTCGTCATGCGCGCGACGAACGGCTTGATCAGCAGCGGCGCCTCCGTCTGGCCGAGAAAGATGTTGCCCGCCGTCGACAGCGTCTCGGCCCCGGACGTGCGCATCGTCCGCATCATCACCCACGCCACTCCCTTCACCGCCTTCTGCATCACGCCCAGATGGTAGAGCACCGTCATCAGGGACGAGAAGAAGATGATCGTGGGCAGCACGTTGAAGGCGAAGTACGCCCCTGTGTTCGCGGAGAGCTGCGGCGTCGCCGAGAACGCCGCGTTGCCGCCCGCCTCCCCCGCGCCCACCGGCACGTTGTTCCACACCAGGTTGCCGAAGAGGAACTTCGCACCGTCCACGGTGAAGCCGAGCAGCGCCACGATCACCCGGTTCGCCCCGGCGAAGACCGCCGCCCCCACCGGCGTGCGCAGGATGAAGAGCGCGAAGACGAACTGCAGGGCCATGCCCCACAGGATGATCCGCCACGGCACCACCTTGCGGTCCACACTCATCAGCCACGCGATGAACAGCAGAACGGCCATGCCGAACAGCGAGATCAAACGTTCGTACCACGCGGTCGAAACGTTCGCGCGCGCCTCGCGCAACGCCTGCGCCGCCGTCCTGCCGCCCTGCCCGGGGGCCGTCCCCACCGTCGTGTCGGCCTGCCGCGGGACCGACCCCACCGCCGTGTCGCCCTGCCGCGGGGCGCTCGCCGCCGCGCCCGTCGGCTCCTGCGACGACGACGCCGGAGCCGCGACGCCGGCGGGTGCCGTGGCTCCGCCGCCCGCCGTGGCTTCGCCGCCGGTCGTGGCGGCGGCCGATTCCGCGCCGCCGGGCGCCGCCGCCGCGCTGCCGGCCACCGCCAGCATCGGCGCGGACTGCGCCCACAGCGTGCCGCCCCGCGCGAGAACCATCGCCGACGCCACGCCCATCGCGAGGGCGATCGCGACCACGTGCAACTTCTTCATTGCCATGACGCTCCGGTGTTTTCGCGTGGGCGACCCGCTACATCGCGCCGGGCGTGAGCCACCGCCCTCTGCGGCGGGTGACGAGATCGGGTCTGCGGAACAGCGAGATCAACAGGAGCCCGCACACGAAGCCTCCGATGTGTGCCCCGTACGCCACTCCTCCTCCCGCCGTCGCCGGCGCCGCGAGGTTCTGGACCACCTGCAGAACGAACCACTCGGCCAGGATGAACCAGGCGGGGACCGCAAAGATTCTAACGATGACGATGAAAATGAACAGCGTCTGGATGCGTACCCGCGGGTAGAGCAGCAGGTAGGCACCCATGATACCGCTGATCGCGCCGGACGCGCCGATCGTCGGGATCGGCGACTTCGGACTCAGGAACACCTGCGTCAGGCCGGCCACCACGCCGATCAGCAGATAGAAGACGACGAAGCGGAAATGCCCCATCGAATCCTCGATGTTGTTCCCGAAGAGCCACAGAAACCACATGTTCCCCAGCAGGTGCAGCCAGCCGCCGTGGAAGAACATGCTCGTCACCACCGCCTGCCACGTCAGACCCCCGAACGCGCACGCCGCACCCGGGCCGAGCTGCACGCCCGCCGATCCGCCCGTGAGTCCGGTCACCTCCGCCGGGATCACTCGTAGCGGCACACGTAGCGGCACACCGACTCCGCCAGCGCCGCTGGCTCGAAGCCGCCACCCTGCACGTACAGCCACACCGCCACGTTGGCCAGGATGATCCCGAAGGTGACGAACGGCGTCAGCTCGGTGGGATTCTCGTCGCGAAGCGGGAACACGGTCTCTCCCGGAGGTCGGGCGCGCCAGAATAGGCGTGCGTGCGCGGGCATGTCAAACGACGCTGCGGGCGGCGGCTCCGGGAGCCCGGGGTCCCGGCGCGGATCGCGGCGGCGCGCCGCATCTGCCACCTTGGCATGCCGCCCCACGAAACGTGTCGAAATGGCGCGAAAATCGACCCCATGCGTGGCATGTCCGTTGCAAAACCGCAGCGTGGATTCCGGACGTACGCGCGGGTGCCAGCGGGTGCCGGGCGCTTCCCTTGATAGAGGCTCGAGGAGTGGACATGGCGAACAAGGTGATCGGCATCGACCTGGGGACGACGAACTCGGTCGTCGCGGTGATGGAGGGCGGCGATCCGGTGGTCATCCCGAATGCCGAGGGCGGCCGGACGACGCCGTCGGTGGTCGCGTTCACCAAGGACGGGGAGCGTCTGGTGGGACAGGTGGCGCGGCGGCAGGCGATCACGAATCCGCGCAACACGATCTTCTCGATCAAGCGCTTCATGGGGCGCAAGAGCGGGGAGGTGGAGGCGGAGCAGAGCCGGGTGCCGTACGACATCCGGACGGACTCGCAGGGTCGGGTGGAGATTCACGTTCCGAACGCGGACAAGACGTTCACGCCGCCGGAGCTTTCGGCGATGATCCTGCAGAAGATGAAGCAGACGGCCGAGGACTACCTGGGCCAGGAAGTGAAGCAGGCGGTGGTGACGGTGCCGGCGTACTTCAACGACTCGCAGCGGCAGGCGACGAAGGACGCGGGGAAGATCGCGGGGCTGGAGGTGCTGCGAATCATCAACGAGCCGACGGCGGCGGCGCTGGCGTACGGTCTGGACAAGAAGAAGGACGAGGTGATCGCGGTCTACGACCTGGGCGGCGGGACGTACGACATCTCGGTGCTGGAGCTGGGGGACGGCGTCTTCGAGGTGAAGGCGACGAACGGAGACACCCACCTGGGCGGTGACGACTTCGACCAGCGGGTGATCGACTGGCTGGTAGAGGAGTTCAAGCGCGACCAGGGGATCGACCTGTCGAAGGACGCGATGGCGCTGCAGCGTCTGAAGGAGGCGGCGGAGAAGGCGAAGATGGAGCTGTCCTCGACGATGCAGACGGACATCAATCTGCCGTTCATCACGGCGACGCAGGAGGGTCCGAAGCACCTGAACATCACGCTGACGCGGGCGAAGTTCGAGCAGCTCGTGGACGACCTGATCCAGCGCACCATCCCGCCGATGAAACAGGCGCTCGCGGACGCGGGGCTCGATCCGAACAAGGTCGACGAGGTGATCCTGGTCGGCGGCTCGACGCGCATCCCGAAGGTCCAGCAGGTCGTGAAGGACTTCTTCGGCAAGGACCCGCACCGTGGCGTGAACCCGGACGAGGTGGTGGCCGTGGGCGCGGCGATCCAGGGCGGCGTGCTCGCCGGCGACGTGAAGGACGTGCTGCTGCTCGACGTGACGCCGCTTTCGCTCGGGATCGAGACGCTGGGCGGCGTGATGACCGCGCTGATCCCCCGCAACACGACAATCCCCACGAAGAAGTCGGAGGTGTTCTCGACGGCCGAGGACAACCAGACGACGGTCGAGATCCACGTGCTGCAGGGCGAGCGTCCGATGGCGATCGACAACAAGACCATCGGCCGCTTCCAGCTCACGGGCATCCCGCCGGCGCCGCGCGGCCTGCCGCAGGTCGAGGTGACCTTCGACATCGACGCCAACGGCATCCTGCACGTGAGCGCCAAGGACCGCGCGACGGGGAAGGAGCAGAAGATCCGGATCGAGGCGTCGAGCGGCCTGTCGGAGCAGGAGATCGACCGCATGGTGAGCGACGCGGAGTCGCACGCGAGCGAAGACAAGCAGCGTCGCGAGAAGATCGAGACGCGCAACCAGCTCGACTCGCTCGTCTACCAGGTCGAGAAGGACAGCAAGGAGTGGGGCGACAAGGTCTCGGCGGACGCGCGCACCCGCCTCGAGAGCGCGCTCGAGCGCGCGCGCAAGGCGCTCAAGCAGGACGAGCTCGGCGAGCTGAACTCCGCCCGCGACGAGCTGATGCAGGCGTTCAGCGCGGCGGGGCAGCAGATGTACCAGGCGCAGGCGGCACAGAACGCGGAGCAGCCGGCCGGCGCGGCGGAAGGCGCGGCCGAGGCAGAGCAGCCGGCGGCCGCGACGGCGGACGAGAACGTCGTCGAAGCGGACTACGAGATCGTCGAGGAGGACAAGGGGTAGGCGGCCGGCGACTCCGCACCCCGGCTGCATGGAGGGCGCGGCGTTTCTCCGCGGAGGGCGCCGCGCTTCTCGCTGAGGGCGCCGCGCTTCTCGCTGAGGGCGCGGCGTTTTCTCGCTGAGGGCGCCGCGCTTCTCGCGGGGGGCGCGGCGGGGTTTCACGCGGAGGGCGCGGGGGTCGCGGGGGGGGGGACCGGCGTCACGCGAGGTGCGCGGCACGACCAGCATGCGTTTTTTCGGTGGTTCTTCGGCTGCGAACGGGCGTCGCGCGACGAGACCCGAATAATACCGCCGGCTGCAATGCGATGCCGTTCGCCCCGCGCCACGAACCCTCCCGGCGGCGAACCCCTCCGCGACCTCCGCGTGAAACAAACCCAGCGGCGACCCGGCCTCGCCGCGAAGCGTCCACGAGCGGCCGGATCGCAGCAGCGGCGACGTCGATCCGGGCTCGCGCGTCGTGCGGCGCGGGAGCCCGGCCCTTTTTTCGCGCACGTCTCCGTGCGAGATTCAGGAATCGTCCGTCACGATCCTCCCTCACCCCACCTCGATGCCAGATCGTATCGGCCGCCGCGGCGCCGCCGTCGCCGTTGCCCTGATCGCCTTCACCGCCGGCGCGGGGATCACCGCTGGGTTACGGCGCCCCGCGGCGCAGGCGCGGGTGCGCACGACGCAGCCGCGGCTGCAGGACGTCCGCCCCGTGGCCGAGCTGAGCCAGGCGTTCATCGCCATGGCGGAGGCCGTCACGCCCGCGGTCGTGCAGATCCAGGCGGAGCGGCCGGCGCCGCTGGACGCGGACGCGGCGCCCACCGCGCGCGACATGCTGGACGCCCCGCGCGACGAGGTCGCGCCCGGCGGTGAGGCGACGCCGGAGATCGCGGGCGGGACCGGCTTCATCGTGGCGGACGACGGCTACATCGTGACGAATCACCACGTGGTGGCGGACGCGAGCCGGATCACGGTGACGCTTTACGACAAGCGTGTCTACGACGCGGAGCTGGTGGGGAGCGATCCGACGACGGACGTGGCGGTGATCCGCATCCCGGCGAAGCACCTGAGCGCGGCGAGGCTGGGCGACTCCGACCGGGTCCGCGTGGGAGAGTGGGTCCTCGCCGTGGGCAACCCCGGCTTCGGGCCCGAGAGCACGCTCGACTTCACGGTCACCAGCGGGATCGTGAGCGCGAAGGGGCGCCCGCTCGACATCCTGAACGTCGAGCTGCAGGAGGAGCGGGACCCGGCAGCGTCGTACGCGATCGAGGACTTCATCCAGACGGATGCGGTGATCAACCCGGGCAACTCCGGCGGGCCGCTGGTCGACCTGCACGGCGAGGTGATCGGCATCAACACCGCGATCGCGAGCGGCACCGGCTACTACCAGGGTTACGGCTTCGCCATCCCCTCGAACCTCGTGCGACGCGTGATGACGGACCTGATCGAGTACGGCGAGGTGCGGCGCCCCGCGCTCGGCGTCTCGATCCGCAACGTCCGCCCGGAAGACGCCGAGGTCTACCGGCTGCCGTCGATCTCCGGCGCGCTCGTGGAAGATTTCACCGGCGCGGGCGCCCCCGCGCAGGAGGCGGGCCTGCGCCGCGGCGACGTCATCGTCGCCGTCGACAGCGTGGCGGTCGAGCGCGTCGGCCAGGTGCAGCGGCTGGTCGCCCAGCACCGGCCGGGGCAGACGGTGCGGGTCGCCGTCGTGCGGGAGGGGTCGCGCCGGGCCTTCGACGTGCGCCTGACGACGGCGCCGATCCCGATCCGGCACGCGGCGCCGGTTGCGGTGGCGGCGCCCGCGGCGCCGGCGCTCGGCATCCAGGTCGGCGGGCTCTCGGCGTCGCTGGCGGAGCGGCTCGGCTTCGCGCGTCCGGGCGGCGCCGTCGTCCTGCGCGTCCAGCCCGGCAGCGCGGCGGAGCGGCTGATCTACCCGGGCGATCGCCTGCTCTCCGTGGACGGCCGCGAGGTCGCGTCGGTCGGCGACGCCCGGGCGGGTCTGGAGCACCTGCGCTCGGGCCAGGTCGTGTCGCTGCTGCTCGAGGACGCGTCCGGCGCCACGCACATCGCGAACATCCGCGTCCCCTGAGACGGCGCCGAAGGCGGCCAGAACGCGGCGGCGCTTGACGTTGCGGCGGCCCGGATTCGGTTGATCGGCCGCGTCGCTGCGGTTAGATTTCGGCGCGACAGCGTGCGAAAGTGGCGGAACCGGTAGACGCGCGAGATTTAGGATCTCGTGGGCTTGCCCGTGGGGGTTCGAGTCCCCCCTTTCGCATCTGTGGGGTCCTCGTTGATGGAAGACGCGGTGGAGACGAAGACGAGCGAGTTGACGATCGACGTCGAGGAGCCGAAGGGCTGGGCTCGCCGACTGACGATCACGGTTCCGGCCGGGCGGGTCGAGAAGGAGCGGGCGTCGGTCGCGAGCCGGATCCGCTCCCGCGTGCGCCTGCCGGGATTCCGCAAGGGCCGGGTCCCCGAGAGCGTGGTCAACCGGCAGTTCGGCGACGCGATCCAGAGCGAGACGGTCGAGCGGATCGTGGACGCCGCCTACCGCGAGGCGCTGCGCGAGAAGGGGATGCAGCCGATCACGCAGGGCGAGGTCGACGGGGTGGAGTACGAGCCCGGCGCGGACCTGACCTTCTCGGTGCGCTTCGAGGTGCGGCCGGAGATCGAGATCGCGCGCACCGGCGGCTTCGCCGTCGAGCGGCCGCCGAGCGAGGTGGCGGAGGAGGACGTGGAGCGGGTGCTGAGCCGGCTGCGCTCCGAGCACGCGGAGTGGACGGCGGCGGAGTCGGGCAAGCCGACGCCCGGCGACCGCGTCACGGTCGAGATCACGCCGGTCAAGGAAGGCGAGGAGCCGAAGCCGCGTCGCTATCAGATCGTGGTCGGCGAGGGTCAGGCGATCTCGGACGTCGAGTCGGCGATCCAGACCCTGGAGGTCGGAGGCTCCGGCGAGTTCGTGATCTCGCTGGCGGGCGGCGAGGAAGCCGAGGGCGAGGAGCAGCAGCGGGTGCGGATCGAGCTGTTCGAGCTCGAGCAGCCGGAGCTGCCGGAGCTGGATGACGCGTTCGCCCGCCACCTGGGTGACTTCGAAGGCGCCGACGACCTCCGCGTCAAAGTTCGCGAGGACCTGCAGCGTGAGGCGAACGCGGAGGCGGAGGCGCAGGTCCGCCGCGCCCTGGTCGACCGCATCATCGAAGCGAACGCCTTCGACGTGCCGGATGCCATGGTGCGCCAGTACGTCGACGGCCTCTTCCCGCGCGGGAAGGACACGCCCGCCGAGAAGGTGTCGGAGATGTATCAGATGGCGTGGCCGGCGGCGGAGCGCGCGATTCGTCGCTCGCTCGTCGTCGAGCGGGTGGCGGAGATGGAGTCGCTGCGGCCGTCGGCGGAAGAAGTGGATGCACGGGTCGAGGAGATCGCGGAGCGCGCCGGCCGCCCGGTCGGAGAGGTGTGGGCGCAGCTACAGAAGAGCGGCCGACTCGACCGCCTGGAGAACGAGATCCTGGAGGAGAAGGTCTTCGATTTCCTGAAGTCGAAGTCGGAGATCCGCATTGCGGGCGGGGGCGCGCAGTCGCCGGCGTCCGAGACGCCGAGGGGCAGAAAGAAATAATGCCGACGATCTATCCGCCGTACGTCATCGAACGATCGAGCCGGGGCGAGCGCAGCTACGACATCTTCAGCCGGCTGCTGATGGACCGCATCGTCTTTCTGGGGACCCCGATCGACGACAACGTCGCGAACATCATCATCGCACAGCTCCTCTTCCTCCAGGCGGACAACCCGGAGAAGGAGATCTTCCTCTACATCAACTCGCCGGGCGGCCAGATCTACGCCGGCCTGGCGATCTACGACACCATCCAGTACCTGAGCGCGCCGGTGTCGACGATCTGCATGGGCATCGCGGCGTCGATGGGTGCGGTGCTGCTCGCGTCGGGGGCGGCGGGGCGGCGGAGCGCGCTGCCGAACGCGCGGATCATGATCCACCAGCCGTCGGGCGGCGGGCAGGGAACGGCGGCGGACATCGAGATCCAGGCGAAGGAGATCCTGTACGCGCGCGAGCGATTGAACGAAATTCTAGCCAGGCACACGAACCAGTCCAAGGAAAAGATCGCGGAAGACGTGGATCGGGACCGGTTCATGAGTCCGCTCGAGGCGAAGGAGTACGGGCTCATCGATCAGGTCATCACCAGCCGCAACGAGGTGATGGCGAGCGGCAACGGCCAACCGGCCGACGAATCGTAACCGTGGTTCCCGGGCGCCGCCACGGCGCGCCCGGGCGGCTTCCCTTCGCTCCGAACGAGCGCCATGCCGAGTGACAAGCACCTGCGCTGCTCCTTCTGCGGCAAGTCGAAGGACTCCGTCAAGAAGTTCATCTCGGGTCCTTCCGTCTACATCTGCAACGAGTGCGTCTCGCTCTGCAACGAGATCCTGGCGGAGGAGGAGGAGCGGGAGACCGCCGAGGCGGTACGCATCCCGACGCCCCAGGAGATCAAGGACGTCCTCGACGACTACGTCATCGGGCAGGAGGAGGCGAAGCGCTCCCTCGCCGTAGCGGTCTACAACCACTACAAGCGGGTCAACCACCACGGCGTGCTCGACGACGTCGAGATCGACAAGTCGAACATCATGCTGATCGGGCCCACCGGCGTGGGGAAGACGCTGCTGGCGCAGACGCTGGCGCGCATCCTCCAGGTCCCGTTCACGATCGCCGATGCGACGACGCTCACGGAGGCGGGCTACGTGGGCGAGGATGTCGAGAACATCCTAGTGCGGCTGCTGCAGGCGGGCGACTTCAACATCGCGGAGTGCGAGCGGGGCATCGTCTACATCGACGAGATCGACAAGATCGCGCGCAAGTCGGAGAACCCGAGCATCACGCGCGACGTATCGGGCGAGGGGGTGCAGCAGGCGCTACTGAAGATCCTGGAGGGGACGATCGCTTCCGTGCCGCCGCAGGGCGGCCGCAAGCACCCGCAGCAGGAGTACATCCAGATCAACACGCGGAACGTGCTCTTCATCTGCGGCGGCGCGTTCGACGGCCTGGAGGAGGTGATCGAGGCGCGGACGGGCCGCCGCCAGATCGGCTTCGGCAGCGCGCTGCAGCAGGCGGCAGACCCCGGGGATCCGTTCCGCGAGGTGGAGCCGGAGGACCTGATGCGGTTCGGCCTGATTCCGGAGCTGGTGGGACGCCTGCCGGTCACGGTGACGCTGGGAGCGCTCGACGAGGAGTCGCTCGTGCGGGTGCTCACCGAGCCGAAGAACGCGCTGGTCAAGCAGTACGAGAAGATGTTCGAGCTGGAGGGCATCGGCCTCACGTTCGACGTGGAGGCGGTGCGGGCGATCGCGCGGCTGGCGCTGGATCGCGGCACGGGCGCACGCGGGTTGCGGGCGGTGCTGGAGCAGATGATGCGCGACATCATGTTCGAGATCCCGTCGCGCGACGACGTGCGCGAGGTGGTGGTGACGGCGGAGTGTGTGACGTCCGGCATTCCGCCGCTGCTGGTGCTGCGGCCGGATCCGGCGAAGAAGGAAGCCTGAACCGGCGCGTGAAGATCCAGGACGTGGAATTCGCCGGTGCGATCGCGACCCCGGGGGCGGCGCCTCCGGGGTCGCTTCCGCAGGTGGCCTTCTCGGGCCGCTCGAACGTGGGCAAGTCGAGCCTGATCAACCGCCTCCTCGGCCGCACGCGGTCCAAGGTCGCGCGCGTCTCCGGCACACCGGGGAAGACGCAGGAGATCAACTTCTACCGGGTACGGACGGCCCCCGGGTCGGGAGCCGGCGAATTCTACCTGGTCGACCTTCCCGGCTACGGCTACGCCCGGGTGCCATCCGCGAAACGGGACGCCTGGCGGCCGCTGATCGAGTCGTATCTGGAGCGGACCGGCCAGATCCGGGGTGTGGTCCAACTCATCGACGCGCGTCATCCGCCCACCGCGGACGACCGCCGCATGGTCGCCTTCCTCGGCTCGATCGAGCGGCCGGCGCTCTTCGTCCTGACGAAGATGGACAAGCTGAAGCACAGCGAGCGCGAGGCTCGCGTGCGGGACACGATCGCGGCGCTCGACGTCGATGCGGAGCAGGTCGTTCCCTTCTCCGCGGTGACGGGCGAGGGGCGCGAGGACCTCCTGCAGGCGCTCGACGCGCTGCTCGGAGGCGGGGGATGAGACGCGCGCCGGGAGGCGGGAGCTGGCGGCCGGCGCGGCGGGTCGGGGCGACGTTCGCGCTCGCCGGCTGCATCGCGGCGGGAGCGTCGCAGCAACCGCTGGTGCCTCCCGGCTACGGGACGCTGCGGCAGGACGACTTCACGGTCGCGCTTCGGAGCGGTCCGCTGCTGGTGAAGGTGACGCCCCTGGCCGAGTCGGTGATCCGGCTGGCGGCGCCGGACACGTACACGCGCCTCCACGCGCTGGCGCAACGCTGGAGCGGCGCTGCGCGGCGGGAGGCGTTCTCGGAGGATCCGCCCCTCTTCCTCGTTTCGTTCTACAGCTACGCGCCGGACGTTCCGTTCCAGCCGGAGGACCTCCAGCTCACGCATCAGGGGCGGCTGCTGCGGCCGGCGGCGATCTTCCCGCTCACGCCCGGCTGGGGCCAGCAGCGGCTGGAACAGCAGCAGCTGCAGAGCGCGATCTACGTCTTCGGCTCCGATTTCAACTACGAGCTCCCGATCGTGGTGCGCTACGGGGTGGAACAGAGCGACGGCTGGGGCCGCATCATTCCGACGCTGCAGACGGAGCGGGGCAAGGTGCGGGCGCGCGCCGCTTCCGGAGAGGGTGGGACGGGCGCGGCGCGGGGCGGCGCCACTTCCACCGGGGCGGTGCCGATCACGCCTGGATCCCGTACTCCTTGATCTTGCGGTAGAGGGTCCGCTCGCCGATACCGAGCAGGTCGGCCGCCTTGCGCCGGTTGCCGGCGACCTCGGCGAGCGCGGCGACGATCGCCTCCCGTTCCAGATCCTCCATCTTCTTGCCGGGGCGATAGACGACGACGCCCTCCTCGACGTCCTCGTCGTCCTCCGACCCCGCAGCCTCCGCGCCTCCATGCAGCGGCGCCGGGCGCGCGGCGAAGCCGGGGAAGCCGGCGGCCGCGTCCGGCTCCGCGAGCTCCGCTTCCTCGATGGGCGGCCCCCCGGCCGGCAGGCCGCGTGCGCCGGGCGGGTAGTACGGCAGCGCCAAGGGTGGTTCGCCCCGGGCGCGACGCCACTCCTCGAACTCACGGCGCACGTCGTCGATGTCGAGCCGGAGCTGGAGGAGGGTGCGGAAGATGAACTCGAGCTCGGGGGCGGTGGCCCGCTCTCCTTCGCGGCGCGGCAGCGGCGCGGGCAGCAGCGCGGGGCGTCGAGAGCCGGAGCGGACATAGTCCGGCAGGTCCTCGAGCCGCACGACCGGGCCGGCGGCGAGCACGACGATCGACTCGATGACGTTGCGCAGCTCGCGGACGTTGCCCGGCCAGTCGTAGTCGACGAGGACCTTGAGCGCCTCGGGCGAGAAGGATACGGGCGGCCGCGCGTGCTCCTGGCTCACGGTGTGGACGAAGCGCTCGACGAGGAGCGGGATGTCCGCGCGTCGCTGCCGCAGGGGCGGCAGCGCGACGTACAGCACGTTGAGGCGATAGTAGAGGTCGCGGCGGAAGTCGCCCAGCTCGGTGAGCTGGCGCAGGTCCCGGTTGGTGGCGGTGATCACGCGGACGTCAACGCGGATCGGCTGTTCGCCGCCGACGCGCAGGAACTGCCGGTCCTCGAGCACGCGCAGCAGCTTGGTCTGGGTGGCCGGCGGCATCTCCCCGATCTCGTCGAGGAAGAGCGTGCCGCCGTCGGCCAGCTCGAAGAGGCCCTTCCGCTGTGCGGTCGCACCGGTGAAGGCGCCGCGCTCGTGGCCGAAGAGCTCGGACTCGAGGAGGGTCTCGGGGAGCGCGGCCACGTTCGCGGCGACGAAGCGGCGGTCATGGCGAGGCGAGAGGGCGTGGATGCCGCGCGCGACCAGCTCCTTTCCGGTTCCGCTCTCGCCGGTGATCAGGACGGTGGCGTTGACCGGCGCGATCTGGACGATGCGCGCGAGCACCTCTCGCATCGCCTCCGTCTCGCCGACGATGCCGGTCACGCTGCGCAGGCGCTGCCGCTCCACCAGCCGACGCCCGGCCAGTGCGACCTCCGCCGGGTCTACCGGCTTGACCAGACATTCCGTGAAGCCGAGGCGCCGGCAGTCGTGCGGCTCGGCCGCGTCCGCGCGGTCGGCCAGCCCCAGGACGGGGAGCGCGCCGAGCGAATCCGCCTCCCGCACGAGGCGCCGCGCCCGCTTCTCCCGCAAGCCGCCGGTGATGACGAGGAGCGCCGGCGTGGTGAAGTCCGCGATCCGCTCCGACGGCGTGACGAGCTCCACGCGGAAGCCCTCCTCCTGGAAGGCGTCGCGTACGCGCACCGCCAGCTCGAGGTCGTGCGTGGTGAGGAGCGCCGTGTCAGCCATCGGCGGCGTGCGGGTCGGCGGGGGCGGCGGCCCGTCCAGCGGCCGGGTGGCGGCCGGTGTCCACGCCGCGGAGCAGTTGGACGGCGTGGCGAAGCAGCGGCTCGAGCACGCGCAGCCCGTCCTCCACGCCGCCCGGGCTGCCCGGCAGGTTCACGACCAGGCAGCGGCCCCGCACACCGGCCACGCCGCGCGACAGCGCCGCGTGGGGGGTGGCCGCCGCGCCCGCGGCGCGGATCGCCTCGGCGAGGCCGGGGACCTCGCGCTCGATCGCCGCGCGCGTCGCTTCCGGCGTGACGTCGCGGACGGTGAGCCCGGTCCCGCCGGTGGTGAGCACGACGTCCGCGGCGCCGGCGTCCGCCCAGCGCACGACGAGCGGTGTGATGCGCTCGGCGTCGTCGCTCACGACGGCGGTGGCGACGAGGTGGTGGCCGTGGCGCTCGGCCCACGCGGCGACGGCGGGCCCGCCGCGGTCCTCGCGGGCGCCCGCGGCGACCCCGTCGGAGACGGTGAGGACGGCGATGCGGAGGGGCTCCACGGCCGGCTCAGCGGCGAATCGAGCCGCCCGTGTAGAACGGCGGGCGCACCACCTCGGCGGCCAGCGCGCGGTCCCGGACGAGCACCTCGAGGGCGGTGCCCGGCTCACGCAGATCCGAGGGGACGTACGCCATGCCGATCCCTTCGCCAAGCGTGGGACTGAGGACGCCGCTGGTGACCGCTCCGACGACGCGGCCGTCGTGGCGGATCTCGTAGCCGTGGCGGGGAAAGCCGCGCTCCCGGAGGCGGAATCCGACGAGGCGGCGGCCGAGGCCGGACTGCTTCTGCGCGGCGAGCGCGTCGCGGCCGTGGAAGTCACCCTTGCCGAGCTTGACCACCCATCCCAGGCCCGCCTCGAGCGGCGTGTGCTGGGGGTCGAGGTCGTTGCCGTGCAGGATGTAGCCGACTTCGAGGCGGAGCGAGTCGCGCGCGCCGAGCCCGGCGGGAACCAGACCGTCCTCGGAGCCGAGCTCGAGCAGCCGCCGCCATACGGGGACGGCGTCGTCGGGACGGAGATAGAGCTCGAAACCGTCCTCGCCCGTGTAGCCGGTGCGGCTGATCGTGGCGGCACGGCCGTCGACGGCGCCGTCGGCGAAGTGGTAGTAGGCGATCGCGTCGAGATCGGCGGACGTCGCCCGGGCGAGGATGCGCTGCGCCTTCGGCCCCTGTATCGCGATCAGCGCCGTATCGTCGGAAGCATCGGAGAGGCGCGCGTCGAAGGCGTCGGCGTGCTCGACGAACCACGGCCAGTCGACGTCGTGGTTCGCGGCGTTGACGACGACCAGGTAGTGGTCCGGGAAGCGGTAGACGAGGCAGTCGTCGAGCGCGCCGCCGTCGTCGTCGCAGATCACGGCGTACTGGGCCTGGCCGACGTCGAGCGCGGCGACATCGTTGGTGACCATCGACTGCAGGAACGCGAGCGCGCCGGGGCCGCTGACGTGGAACTCGCCCATGTGGGAGACGTCGAAGAGGCCGGCCGCTTCGCGCACGGCGCGATGCTCGGCGAGGATGCCCGCGGGGTACTGCACCGGCATCTCGAAGCCGGCGAAGGGCACGAGCTTTCCGCCGAGGCGGACGTGCTCGTCGTGGAGCGGCGTGCGGCGGAGTGCGCCGGTGGTCATCGTCCCCTCCCTCACGAGCCCATGAGACGGGCGAGCAGCGCCTTCTGCGCGTGCAACCGGTTCTCCGCCTGATCGAACACGCGCGACTGCGTCCCTTCGAAGACCGCTTCCGAGACCTCCTCGCCGCGGTGGGCCGGCAGGCAGTGCAGGAAGATCGAGCCGGAGGCGGTCTTCGCCATCAGCGTCGCGTCGACCTGGAAGCCGGCGAACGCGGTGCGGCGCGCGTCCGCCTCCCCCTCCTGGCCCATCGACGCCCACACGTCCGTGTTGACCACTTCCGCGCCGGCCGCGGCCTCGGCGGGGTCGCGGGTGAGCACGACGGTGGTGGCGGCGCGGGCGACCTCGAGGATCCGCGGATCGGGGTCGTAGCCCTCGGGGCAGGCGAGGCGCAGCTCGAAGCCGAAGCGGGCGGCGGCGTTGAGCCAGGAGTTCGCCATGTTGTTGCCGTCACCGATCCACGCGATGCGGCGCGGCGCGAGGTCCTCGCCGAACACCTCCTGCACGGTCATGACGTCGGTGAGCACCTGGCACGGGTGGAGCAGGTCGGTGAGGGCGTTGATCACCGGCACCGTCGCATACGACGCGAGCTCCTCGACAACATCCTGCCCGAACGTGCGGATCATGATCCCGTCCACGAAGCGGGAGAGGACGCGGGCGGTGTCGCGGATCGGCTCGCCGCGGCCGATCTGGATGTCGCGCGACGAGAGGAAGAGGGCGTGTCCACCGAGCTCGAAGGTGCCGACCTCGAAGGAGACACGGGTGCGGGTCGAGCTTTTCTCGAAGATCATGGCGAGGGTGCGGCCTTCCAGGGGCCGCTCACCGTAGGCGCCCTCCTTCATCCGACGCGCCAGCCGCAGGATCTCGTACAGCTCCTCCGTCGAGAAGTCCGAAACGGCGAGAAAGTCTCTCTTGTCCGACATCGTCCCCGGGATGAGGCGGTGGCCGCATGGCCGTCCGCGCGGTTCGCGGCCGACCGAATTCCGCCCGGAAGGTATTGGGCCGCCGCGCCGAGCGCGAGAGCGCGCCGTGAGAGCGGGAGAGCGCGCCGTGAGAGCGCGCTACAGGATGTAGCGGCGCAGGTCCTCGTCGTCGACCACCCTCTGGAGCCGTTCGCGGACGAAGGCGGCGTCGATGGCGACGTCGCCGCGACCGGCATCGGGAAGATCGAAGAGGAGCTCCTCGAGGAGCGTCGTGAGGACGGTGTGGAGGCGACGGGCGCCGATGTTCTCCATGCGCTCGTTGAGGTCGGCGGCGATGCGGGCGATCTCGGCGACGGCGTCGTCGCTGAAATCGAGGCGCACTTCCTCGGTGGCCAGCAGCGCCTGGTACTGCCGGATCAGCGCGTTCTTCGGCTCGCGCAGGATGCGGACGAAGTCGTTCTCCGTGAGCGGGCTGAGCTCGACGCGGATCGGGAAGCGGCCCTGGAGCTCGGGGATGAGGTCGGTCGGCTTCGCGACGTGGAACGCGCCCGCGGCGATGAAGAGGACGTGGTCGGTGCGCACAAGGCCGTACTTCGTCTGGACGGTGCTGCCCTCGACGATCGGCAGCAGGTCGCGCTGCACGCCCTCGCGGCTCACGTCGGGACCGGCGCCGCCCTTCTCGCCGGTGACCTTGTCGATCTCGTCGAGGAAGACGATGCCGCTGTCCTCGGCGCGGATCATCGCCTCGTTCACGACCTCGTCCATGTCGACGAGCTTGTCCAGCTCGTCCTGCAGCAGGATCCGGCGCGCCTCTCCCACGGACACGCTGCGGCGCTTCTTCTTCTTCGGCAGCATGTCCTGCAGCATCTCGGTGAAGTTGAAGTCCATCCCCTCCATGCCGCCCATCGGCACCATCATGTTGTCGATCGGCACGCTCTGCTGCACTTCGATGTCGACCATGCGGTCCTCGAGCTTGCCGTCGCGCAGCAGCTTGCGGAGCTTCTCGCGCGTGCGGCGGCGGCGCTCCCTGGCGTCGTCGCCGTCCTCGGCGCGCGTGCCCGTCGGGGCCGCAGGTGCGCCGTCGGTGGAGGAGGCGACGCCGCCGGGCGCCACGACGAAGGTACGGCCGGCGTCGGTGGCGAGCGCATCGGCCGCGCCGGCGCGGCCGTGCTTCGAGGTCGCCTCACCGCCATCGCCGCCGCGGCCGTTGGGAGCGGCGTCGGCGCCGAGGGGGAAGAGGATGTCGAGCAGGCGCTCCTCGACGCGCTCCTCGGCGAGCTCCTCGACGTCCGCCTCGCGCTCGTCGCGCACCATGTTGACGGCGTACTCGACGAGGTCTCGGACCATCGACTCGACGTCGCGCCCGACGTAGCCGACCTCAGTGAACTTGGACGCTTCGACCTTGACGAAGGGGGCGCCGGCGAGGCGGGCGAGCCGCCGCGCGATCTCGGTCTTTCCGACGCCGGTGGGGCCGATCATGATGATGTTGTTGGGGACGATCTCCTCACGGAGTTCGTCCTCGACGCGCTGGCGGCGCCAGCGGTTGCGCAGCGCGATGGCGACCGCCTTCTTCGCCGCATCCTGGCCGACGATGTACTTGTCGAGCTCGGCCACGATCTGGCGCGGGGTGAGCTCGTCCAGCCAGGGCGCCTCCCCTTCCGGCCCCTCGAGGCGCGCGTGCGGCGGCGACTCGGTGGGGGCGGCGGGGGCGTCGGTGGTGAAGTCGCGCATCGTCTATTCTTCCAGCTCCAGGATGGTGATGTTCCGGTTCGTGTAGATGCAGATGTCGCCCGCGATCTCGAGGGCGCGGCGGGCGATGTCGGGCGCCGCGAGCGTCGAGGCGCCCTTGAGCGCGCGCGCAGCCGCGAGCGCATAGCCGCCGCCGCTGCCGATGGCGACGACGTCGTCGTCCGGCTCGATCACGTTGCCGTCCCCGGTGAGGACGAAGACGTGGTCGCGGTCGGCGACGACGAGGGCGGCGTCGAGGCGGCGCAGGTAGCGATCGGTGCGCCACTCGCGCGCGAGCTCGACGGCGGCGCGCGGCAGGTTGCCGGGGTAGCGCTCGAGCTTCTCCTCGAACTTGCTGAAGAGCGTGAAGGCGTCGGCGACGGAGCCGGCGAAGCCCGCGAGGATCTTCCCGTCCTTGAGCTTGCGGACCTTCTGGGCGCTCGCCTTCATGACCGTCTCGCCCAGCGTGACCTGACCGTCGCCTCCGACGGCGACGCGGCCGTCGTGCCGCACGGCGACGATGGTGGTCGCTCTCATCTCGCTCATCCACCCCTCCTCATGCGTATTGATTACCCCCCGCGGCCGGGCGGTTCCAGACTGGGGAATGTAACCGGGGCGGCAGCGGCGCGCGCGTGCCTTCAGGCGCGCGGGTGCGCCTGGTCGTAGACGCGCTTGAGGTGCTCCTTCGAGGTGTGCGTGTAGATGCGGGTGGTGGAGAGTGAGACGTGGCCGAGCAGGTCCTTGACGGCGATCAGGTCCGCGCCGGCGTCGAGCAGGTGGGTGGCGAAGGAGTGGCGGAGCGAGTGGGTCGACACGTCGGCGTCGGCGGCGATCCGCCCGAGCACCTCGCCGACGATGTTCTGGAGCTGGCGGTGCGAGAGGCGTCGGCCCCGCTCCGAGACGAAGGCGGCGCGCTCGTCCTCCGCGGAGCGCGGCACTTCGGCGCGGCGCAGCTCGTAGCGACGCAGCGCCCGCACGGCGGCGCCACCGAGGGGCACGAGGCGCTCCTTGCGGCCCTTGCCGAGCACGCGAGCCTGATCGCCGACGAGGTCGAGATCGCTCCAGTCGAGACGCTGCAGCTCCGAGAGCCGCATACCGGTCGCGTAGAAGGTCTCCAGGATGGCGAGGTCACGCGTGCCGCGGAAGTCGTTGTCGGCGGCGCGGCTCTCGGCGGCGACGAAGAGGCGGTCGATGTCGGCGCGGGAAAGCCAGGCGGGGAGGGTGCGCTCGAGCTTGGGCGAGCGAACGGTGCGCGCCGGGTTGGCCTCGACGACGCCTTCGCGGTGAAGGAAGCGGAAGAGCGAGCGCACGGCGGACAGCTTGCGCGCGATGCTGCGGCGCGCGAGCCCGCGCCGCGTCAGCTCGCCGAGGAAGCCACGCAGCGTGAGCCGGTCGATGCCTCCCCAGCTCCATCCCTCGGCCCCGTAGTAGCGGGCGAGGAAGCGGGTGAACTCGGCGAGGTCCCGGCGGTACGCGGCGACGGTGTGGGCGCTGAGCTGGCGGCCGTCCTCGATATGGCGGAGGAACGCCGCGACGGAGGCGTCGCGCGGCTCGCTCGACGGCGGGACCGTCATGCGGCGGCGCCTGCGTGGAGCGTCGCCGGCTCGATGCCGTGCTCCTCCATCCAGCCGGCGAGGGCGGCGGCGGCGATCTCGGCGGTGCGCTCGCGCCGCGCGCGCTTGTCGCGGATCCTCTCCGGCGGCGTGTCGATCAGCCCGAAGTTGGAGTTCATCGGCTGGAACGCGCCCGGTTTCGCCTCGCGCAGGTAGCGGTAGAGGCCGCCGATCATGGTGGTGGGCGGCGGCAGCACCGCATCGAGCCCGCGCAGCAGGCGGTCGAGGTTGAGGCCGGCGAGGATGCCGGAGGCGGCGGACTCCGTGTAGCCCTCGACGCCGGTGAGCTGTCCCGCGACGAGCAGATCGGGTCGTCCGCGCGGCGCGCCGCAGGGCGTGAGCACCGCGGGGAAGTTCAGGTAAGTGTTGCGGTGGATCGAGCCGGTGCGCAGGAACTCGGCGTCGCGCAGTGCGGGGATCATGCGGAAGACGCGGCGCTGTTCGCCGGTGCGGAGCCGCGTCTGAAAGCCGACGAGGTTCCACATGCGCCCGTCGGTGTCCTCGCGGCGCAACTGGAGCACGGCCCAGGGGCGGCGGCCGGTGCGCGGATCGCGGAGCCCGACCGGCTTCATCGGTCCGAAGCGGAGCGAGTCGGCGCCGCGCTCCGCCATCACCTCGATCGGCAGGCAGCCCTCGAAGTAGGGGATCGCCTCCCAGTCGTGACCGGGATAGACGTCTGCGGCGCGCAGCTCGCGAACGAAGGTGTCGTAGCCTTCGCGGTCGAGCGGGCAGTTGAGGTAGTCGTCGCCCTCGCCTTTGCCGTAGCGGGAGGCGAGGAAGGCGTGCTCCATGTCGACGGAGTCGCCCGCGACGATCGGCGCGATCGAGTCGTAGAACGCGAGGCCTTCGTCGTCGACCAGGAGGGCGAGCGCGGCGGCGAGAGGCCCGGAGGTGAGCGGGCCGGTGGCGAGGACCGCCGGCCCCGGTGGCAGCTCGCGCGCCTCCTCGCGCCGGACGGTGATGCGCGGGTGCGTGTGGACGAGCTCCGTCATGCGGGCTGCGAAGGCATCGCGGTCGACCGCGAGCGCGGAGCCGGCGGCGACGCGGGTGTCGTCGGCCGCAGCGAGGAGCAGCGAGCCGAGGGCGCGCATCTCCCGCTTCAGCAGGCCGTGCGCGTTGGCCGGGTCCTCGCTCTTGAAGGAGTTCGTGCAGACGAGCTCGGCGAGGCGATCGGTGCGGTGCGCCTCGGTGGAGCGCGCGGGCCGCATCTCGAGCAGGACGACGTCGTGACCGCGCGACGCGAGCTGCGAGGCGGCCTCGCAGCCCGCCAGCCCGCCGCCGATCACGGTGACGTCCGCCACGTCACGCCTCCGCGGGGCCGTCGTCGCTGGCTTCGTCGCCGGCTTCCTCGTCGCCGCCGCCCACGCTGGCGGGCGCGAACTCGCCCTTGCAGGTGAGGCATTTGAGGAACTCGCCGCGCGCCTTCGTGCTCTTGCGGACGAGGAAGGGCACGCCGCAGTCGGGGCACGGCTCGGCGACCGGCTCGTCCCAGGTCGACCAGTCGCACTCGGGATAGCGGGTGCAGCCCCAGAACGGCTTGCCGCGCCGCGTCCGCTTCTCCGCCACGCCGCCCTCGCCGCACTTGGGGCAGGTGAGGCCGGGGATGGTCCACGGCTGCGTGTGCTTGCACTTCGGGTAGTTGCTGCACGCGATGAAGGGGCCGTAGCGGCCCTGCCTGACGACGAGCTCGGCGCCGCACTTGGGGCACTTCTCGCCGATCGGCTTCGGCTCCTCGCGCTCCTCGCCTTCGAGCGGCTGGGTGTGGCGGCAGTCGGGGTAGCCGGTGCAGGCAAGGAAGCGGCCGCGGCGGCCCCACTTGACCTGCATCGGCTTGCCGCACTCGGGGCACGTCTGGTCGCCGGTCTGCACGACCTCGCGCAGCACGTCCTCGGTGCGCTCCTCGCTCGCGCTGAGCCGTTCCTGGAAGGGGCCGTAGAAGTCCGAGAGGACGCTGCGCCAGTCGAGGGCGCCTTCCTCGATGCGGTCGAGCTCGTTCTCCATCTCGCTGGTGAAGGAGACGTTGAAGAGGTCGGGGAAGAGACGGACGAGGACACCGGCGACGGTCTCTCCGAGCGGCGTCGGATGGAAGCGCTTCTGCTCCAGCTCGGCGTAGTGGCGATCGAGCAGGGTCGAGATGATCTGGGCGTAGGTGGACGGGCGGCCGATCCCCTGCTTCTCGAGCTCCTTGACCAGGCTCGCCTCGCTGAAGCGGGGCGGCGGCTGGGTGAAATGCTGCTCCGGCCGGATCTCGCGCAGGTCGCAGCCGTCGCCGGGCTCGAGGTAGGGCAGCGCGGCCTCGTCGTCAAGGGTGCGGTGGTCGCCGTCCTCGCGCGCCTCGCGATAGAGGCGGGTGAAGCCGTCGAACTTCATGACGGAGCCGGTGGCGCGGAAGAGGTAGCGCGGCGTGCCGTCGCGGCCGAGGTCGAAGTCGACGGTGGTCGTGTCGTAGACGGCGCTTTCCATCTGGCCGGCGACGAAGCGGAGCCAGACGAGCTCGTAGAGGCGGGCCTGGTCGCGGTCGAGGTAGCGACGGACCTCGTCGGGATGGCGCGCCGCGTCGGTGGGGCGGATCGCTTCGTGCGCCTCCTGCGCGCCCTTCTGCTGCTTGCCGCCGTAGAGGCGGCCGTTCTTCGGCAGGTAGCGCTCGCCGAAGGCGTGCTCGATCCACGCGCGGGCGCCGTCGACGGCCTGTCGCCCGACGCGGGTCGAGTCGGTCCGCATGTAGGTGATGAGGCCGGCGGAGCCCTCGCCGCCGAGATCGACGCCCTCGTAGAGCTGCTGCGCCGTGCGCATGGTGCGCTTGGCGGAGAAGCCGAGCCGCTTGGCCGCCTCCTGCTGCAGGGTGGAGGTGGTGAAGGGCGCGGGCGGGTTCTTGCGCTTCTCGCGGCGCTTGACGTCCGTGACGGAGAACGGCAGGCCGTCGATGTCGCTCAGGACGCGAGCAGCGGCGGCCTCGTTCTCGAGCGTGAAGGAGTGGCCGTCGATGTGGTGGAGCTTGGCCTCGAAGCGCTCGTCGTGCGCCTCGAGGTGCGCCGTGATCGACCAGTACTCCTGGGCGACGAAGGCGCGGATCTCGACCTCGCGCTCGACGATCAGCCGCAGCGCGACCGTCTGCACGCGTCCGGCGCTCAGGCCGGGACGGATCGGCTTCCACAGGATCGGGCTGACCTGATAGCCGACGAGGCGGTCGAGGATGCGGCGCGCCTGCTGCGCCTCGACCTTGCGCATGTCCAGCTTGATGGGGCGCTCGAGCGCGTCGTGGATGGCGTCGCGGGTGATCTCGTGGAAGAGGACGCGGCGGAAGCGGTCGCCGTCGCGGCCGTCGTAGCCGAGCTGCTCGGCGACGTGATAGGCGATCGCCTCCCCCTCGCGGTCGGGGTCGGTGGCGAGGAGGATCTCCTCGGCCGCGTTCGCCTCGCGACGCAGGTCCTGGATGATGCGACCCTTGCCGCGGATCGTGACGTACTTCGGCTCGAAGCCGTGCTCGACGTCGACGCCCAGCTCGCGCTGGGGCAGGTCCCGGATGTGGCCCACCGAGGCCTTGACGCTGTAGCCCTTCCCCAGGTACTTGCCGATCGTGCGCGCCTTCGCCGGCGATTCGACGATGACGAGCCTGCCCGCCCTGCCGCTTCGTGCCATTCGCTCTCCGTTGTTCAACGTCTCAGAGCGCCACCGCGTCGAGTCGTGCGACGACGTCCGTCACCACCTCGACCACGTCACGCCCATCCGTCTCCACCGCGAAATCGGCCTTCCGGTACTCCGCCTCGCGCGCCGCGAGCAGCGCGCGGGCCGCCCGGAGCGGATCGGCCGCGTCCAGCAGCGGCCGCGTCACGCCGCTCGACGCCGCCCGCCGCACCGCTTCCTCGGCGGAGACGCGCAGCCAGACGACGACGCTGCCCTCGCGCACGGTGTCGAGGAGTCCCGGCTCCGCGACCCAGCCGCCGCCCGGCGCGATCACGAGCAGGCCCCGCGCGGCGGCGGCGGCGAGGTCCGCCGTCGCCTCCGCTTCCAGCCGCCGGAACGCCGCCTCGCCTTCCGCGGCGAAGATCTCGGCGATCGTGCGGCCGGCGCGCGCCTCGATCAGGTCGTCGAGGTCCACGAAGCGGCCGCCGAGCCGCTCGGCGAGGCGAGCGCCCACGGTGGACTTGCCCGCGGCCATGAAGCCGACGAGCACGATGCGGCGGACGTCGGGCTTCACTCGCGGCGCGGCCTGCGCGACTCCAGCGACCCGAGATACCCCTCGAAGTTCCGCCGCATCTCGGCGAGGGAGTCGCCGCCGAACTTCTCGAGCATCGCGTCCGCCAGGACGATCGCGACCATCGCTTCGCCGACGACGCCGGCGGCGGCGAGCGCAACGACGTCGCTGCGCTCGCGGATCGCGTCCGCGGGATCGCCGGACGTGAGGTCGACGCTCCGGAGCGGACGCATGAGCGAGGAGAGCGGCTTCATCGCGACGCGCACGACGACCGGCTCGCCGGTGGTGGTGCCGCCCTCCAGGCCGCCGGCGTTGTTGGATGTGCGATGGTACCCGCCCGTGCGCAGGCGGTTCGGCGCGTACTCGATCTCGTCGTGTACCTCCGAGCCGAAGCGGCGGGCGGCGTCGAAGCCCATGCCGATCTCGACGCCCTTCATCGCCTGGATGGACATGAGGGCGCCGGCGAGGCGGCCGTCGAGGCGGCGGTCCCAGGCGACGTGGCTGCCGAGCCCGACCGGCGCTCCGCGCGCGACCACCTCGAATACGCCGCCGAGCGTGTTGCCCTCGCGCTGCGCGTCGTCGATCAGCTCGATCATGCGCCGCTCGGCGTCGGCGTCGAGCGTGCGCAGCGGCGAGGCGTCCGCGGCGGCGTTCAGGTCCGCCGGGAGCGAGGCGCGATCGACGCTCGCCTCGACGGAGCCGAGGCGGACGATGTGGCTGCCGACGGTGATGTCGAACGCGGCGAGCAGGCGCTTCGCGATGGCGCCGGCGGCGACGCGCGCGGTGGTCTCACGGGCCGAGGCGCGCTCCAGGATGTCGCGCGCGTCGCCGCGTCCGTACTTGAGGACGCCGACGAGGTCGGCGTGGCCGGGGCGTGGGAGGTGGACGCGGCGCAGCTCCTCGTCCGTGGCGCCTTGCGCGGGCGGCTCGGCGGCCATCGGGACGCGCCAGTTGTCCCAGTCGCGGTTCCACACGAGGAGCGCGATCGGCGCTCCGATCGTCTCGCCGAGGCGGATGCCGGCGAGGACCTCGGCGCGGTCACGCTCGATCTTCATGCGGCCGCCGCGGCCGTAGCCGCCCTGCCGCCGCTTCAGCTCGGGGTCGACGTCGCGCTCGACGACGAGGTCGAGCCCGGCGGGCACGCCCTCGACGAGCGTGACGAGGCCGCGGCCGTGGGATTCGCCCGCCGTCCGGAACCGGAATCGCATGGTCAAACCGGGCTGAGGAAGCGTTGCCGTGGGGTCGCGACCGCGACCCGCAAGCGAGAGAGCCCGGCACGTGCCGGGCTCTCCGCAGAACGAGGCTCTATATACCGGGCGGGGCGGCCCGCTGTCCAGCGGCCGCGGCCGCGAGGGGCGCCCGGCGCCCGGGCGGCGCGGCCCGCGCGCGGCCCGGCGGCGCGCCGCGGAGGCGCGCGTCCTGTCCGCGGACCGCGGCGGCCTCCGGGCTGGCGCACGCGGCGTTGGCGCGGGTGGCGGCGTCCGCGTCGGAGACACATGGGGTCGCCGGGCGCGGGCCGGCGGCGGAGGCGTTCGGAGCGAGCGGAGCGGCGCCGGCGGCGGTGCTGTCACGAGAGATTCCGACGTCCACCGTGTACACCGCGCTGAGCACGCCCGCGGCGTCCGTCGCCGTGACGCGGATCGTGGCGGCGCCCTGCGACACGCTATCCGGGACGGCGATGGCGAAGTCGCGGGTCACATCGGAGGCGGCGGGTGCGACCTGCACCTGCTCGTCGTCGGCGAAGGCACCGCGCACCCCGACGGCGATCGCGGCGATGTTGCGGGCGCCCGCGGCGCGGACGCGGACGTCGAGGACGCCGCCGGCGGGGACGGCGTCGGGTACGGTGACGGAGAGAATGCGCGGAGCGGAGACGTCGACCGCGACGGTGTCCTCGAGGATCGCACGGGCACCGGAGCGGTCGTAGGCGAGGGCGCGAACGATGAGCAGGGGCCCCGGAATGGCGGCCGGCACGACGAAGGAGACGTCCTGGACCACGTGGGGCGACGCCGGCGCCACGGCCAGCTCGTCGTCGGACGTGACGTCGCCGCGATACTGCAGCACGATGCGGTCGATGCCGCGCGCGGAGGCGGCGTCGACGGCGAAGTCGATCGTCTGACCCGGCCGCGCCGTCGCAGGCAGCCCGAGGCCGAGCACCTGCGGCGCACCGATGCGGATCGGCACGGGCGTGGACGCAGCGGGGCCGGTGCGGCCGCCGTCGTCGATGGCGCGGACTTCGGCGGTGAGCACGGTGTCGAGGAAGAGCTGCGGCAGTCGCACCTGGGTGGCGCCGGCGAGCTGACGGCGGGGCGGCGACACCTGCAGCGTCGTGTCCGTGCGCGCGGCGCCGCTCAGCTTCACGCGGAGCGCGACGATGGTGCCGCTCACCCCGAAGGCGTTCACGTCGAGCGACGAGGATACCGCCGGCGGCTCACGGCGGTCGGCGGTGGCAGGACGGAGCTGACGACGGGCGGCCCGACGACGCGGATGGTGGCGCTCTGCGAGACGCTGCGCCCGCCGGCGGCGTCGACCGCCGTGACGACGGCGCTCAGCAGGGTATCGACGACGGCGATCGGCACCGCGACGCGCAGGTCCGCGCTGGCGACGATCGCGGGCGAGTCCAGCTCGACGATCGTGTCGGCCGAGAACGCGCCCGCGAACGAGACGGCGAAGGAGGAGATCGGCTCGGACCCGCTCGCGGCCATCGTGAGCGTGACGGTGTCGCCCGCGGTGACCGCGTCGGCGACGAAGGCGACGCCGGTGATGGCCGGCGGCTGCGTCTGCGCCGCGCCGTCGAACAGGTTGTCGCCGTTGCAGGCGGCGAGGCTCGACGCGGCGGTGAGCGCGAGGAGCAGGCGCGGCAGGCGCCGGTGCCGGAGCGGGCCGGGCGGAGCGGGCGCGGGACGGAGCCGCGCGTGCGGCCGCGCGCGGTCGCCGGCGCGGCTCACGCGCCCTCCCGAACGATGTGGGGCGTCACCATGATGAGCAGATCGCGCTTCGTCTCGTTGTTGGACGTGGTCCGGAAGAGCGGACCGATGAGCGGCAGGTGCATGAGGAGCGGGATTCCGGTCTTCGACGACGTCTTCTCGATCACGGTGAGGCCACCGATGACCGCGGTCTCGCCGTCATTGACGAGGACCTGCGTGTCGGAGCGCTGGGTCTGGAACGTGATGCCCAGGTCGGACGGCGCGGCCGCGATGTTGGAGCGTTCGGCGTGCAGCTCGAGCACGACCTGATCGCCGGTCACGTGGGGCGTCACCTTCAGGATGACGCCGGTCTGCTTGAACTGGACGGTGGCGGTCGGAAAGCTGCGCGCGTTGCCTCCGGTCCCGCCGCCCGCGCCGAGGTCGATCGTCCGCACGGGCGTATCCTCACCGACCTGGATTTCCGCCTCGCGGTTGTCCAGCACGGTCACGACGGGCGCCGCCTGGATGTCGCTGAGCTGGAGGCTCTCGAGCGCTTCCAGGAACGTGACCAGCGAGTGGCGGCCGAGGAGCAGCGTCGTCACGAGCCGGAGCGCGGGTGAGGTGAGACGCGCACGCGCGTTCGCCAGCGCCGCGACCGAGTTGCCGCCCAGCGAGATGACGTCATTGCTGGTGGCCTCGTCCGGCGTGAAGACCCCGTCGCCGTTCTTGTCGAGAAATCCCTGGACGACGGTGTTGAGCTGGCTCCCGCGCGAGTCCTTCAGGTCGTAGACGACGCCGAGCTCCTCCAGCGCGGTGCGGTCGACGAAGATGATCTTGGCGGAGATCGTCACCTGCGGCGTTCGCACGTCGAGCTGCTCGATCAGGGGCGCGACGCGCTGGATCACGGACCGGCCGTCGGTGACGATCAACGTGTTGGTCGACTTGCTCGTGGTGGCGCTGCCGCGCTCGCTCAGCAGCGGCTTGATCGAGGCGAGAACGGAGTCGACGCTGGTGTAGCGGATGCGGAAGTAGCGGGTGACGAGCTCCTCGTTCTTCTCCTGCGTGCGGAGGTCCTCGAGCTTCACGACCTGCAGGATGCCGCTCTGGCGTTCGATGACGGCGTAACCCTGCGCCTCCAGGATCGCCTCGAGCGCCTGGTCCCACGGCTGGTCGTTGATCTCGGCCGTGACCGTGCCCGTTACGTTGCTGCCGGCCACGATGCTGCGCCCGGCGAAGGAGGCGAACGTAGAGATGACGTCGAGGATCGGCGCCTCGTCGAACGTGACGCTGATGCGCGGCTCCTGGCGCTGCGCGGGCGGGGCGGCTGCCGATTGCGCGGGCGCCGGCGCGGCTGGCCGGTTCGTCGTCCGCGCAGCGTCCGATGATGCCGGCGCGCCCGCCGCGGCGGTGCTCGGCGCCGACGCCGTTTCGGTGCTCGAGGCCGACGCCGTTTCGGTGCTCGCCGCCGCGGTCGCGGGCTGGGCGGGGGACGCCGCGATCGCGGCCCCGGGCCGCGGACTCGTCCACGGCTGGAAGGGTCCGGCGGGGTTGAGGAAGGAGAGGCGCACCGCGTCGGCACCGGGTACCACCTGATAGTCGACCGGCGCGGAGAGCTCGACGACGACGCGGACGACATCGGCGCTGTACTGGCTCGCGTGGAGCGCCCGGATGCCGCCGCGGTCGATGCCGACGAAGAGGTCCGAGGACAGCTCCTGGCGGGCTCCCTTCAGATCGACGACGAGGCGGTCCGGCTCCGTGAGCGCGAAGTGGTCCACGGTGACGGCGCCGTCGACCTGGATGACGACTTCGGTGCGGTCCCGGACGGGCACGACGCGCAGGCCGGAGACGTTCGCGGGCGCGGGGGCCAGCGCGAGGAGCAACGCGACGAGCGGGATCATCGCGCGCCTCCGCGCTGGCCGGGTCGCTTCAGCTCGAGCACCTCCTCGCGGGCGGCGCCGAAGCTCATGACCTGAAAGACGACACGGGTGCGCTCGATCGAGAGGACGCGGGCGTTGCCGACGGTCTCGCCCTGACGGACGCGGTATACCTTGCCGGACGGGTCGCCCAGGAGGGCCATGCTCTCCTTCCGCGCAGCGGAGAAGATCAATCCCTGGAGCGAGAGCGCCTCGAAGCGAGGGCCGAGCGCGTGCGCGTCATCTCCCACCAGCGGGGCGAACGGATCGCGGCGCCCGGTCGCGGGATAGTCGAAGACCTCGCGGTCGTAGACCAGCTTGATGGGGCCCGGAGGCGGCGCCTTCGCCGCCGAGTCCGGCCGTGGAGCCGAGGGTCGCGGGCGCGCCGCCTGCGCGGAGAGGGGTCCTCCGCTCAGGAGCAGGCCGAGGCCGACGGCGAATGTGACGAGTGGTTTCACGCTAGCGCCCCTTCGTGGTCTGGACGGTGGAGGCGGAGTCCGCCCCCGGCGCCGGAATGACGAACGTCTCGATCCTGAAGCTCGCCTGCACGCGGGGAGAGCCGTCGCGGGCGGGGCTCGGCGCGGCATCGATCTCGAGGTCGACGGGTGTGACGATGCGCGGCAGCGATCCGATGGAGGCGAGGAAGCGGCCGACGTCGTGATAGGAGCCGAGCACGGCCATCTTGTAGACCTCGCGGGTGTAGTACGTTTCGGGCTCCTCCTGCTGGGGCGCCATGAGGCCGAGCTCGACGCCGTTGTCCTGCGCCTGCACGGTCATCGCGTGCAGCAGCTCGGGCACCTCCTCGCGATCGGGGATGAGGCGCTCGAGGCGCCGCATGTACTGCTCGTAGAGGTCGACTTTCTTCTCGAGGTCGGGGCCGCCCTGTGCCATCTTCGCGTGCGCGACGCGGTTGGAGGTCTCGAGCTGCTCGACGTGGCTGCGCATCTCGGTGATCGACTCCGCCTTCTTCTGGTAGGGGAAGTACCAGTAGAGGAAGAAGAGGACGAGCGGCACGAGGCCGATCAGAATCCGCTTCTGCTGACGCGGGTCACTCGGTAGCAGCGCCAAGGCCGTCCTCCCCTGCAGCGAAGAGTGGAGCCGACCGCACCAGGTCCGGGGGCGGCTCCTCGTAGGATGCCTGAAGCATGAAGCTGTAGACGGTCGATCCTTTCACACTTGCCTGCTCGGTCGAGATCAGGTTCACGCCACGCACGAACGGCGAAGCCTCGAGGTTCTTGAGCAGCTCCGTGAGCGCGAAGTTGCTGCCGGTCATGCCGGCGAGCTGGAAGGTCGCCGTGGGCTCGCCGTCGATGGGACGGAGCGAGGTGATCCACGTGTAATCGGGCAGGGCGCGGCTGATCTCGTCCATGAGGTGCGCCCAGACGTAGCGGTCTGCGTCGATCTGCTGGATGATCTCGAGCTTGCGCGCGATCGTGTCCCGGCGCGCCGTGAGATGCGCGACGCTCTGGACCACGCGGCCGTAGCGCACCGAATCCTGCTGTGCCCGCTCCATGGAGGCGCGGAGTCCCGCCTCCTCGGAGCGGCTGCCGAGGAAGAGCCAGCCGAAGCCACCCAGGGAAACGATCCACGCGGCGCCGACGAAGAGGGCGATGCGGTCGACGCCGCCCAGCCGCTTGGCGAAACTGGATGGAGTCCGCCGCCGCGCCCCTCGACGCGAGGGGCGGCGCGACGCGCCCGGCAGCAGGTTGACTTCGATCACGGCGTCTCGTTCCGTTCCACGCGAGGCACGCTCACGCCTGGCGCAACGCCAGGCCGACCGAAAGCATCAGCATCGGCGCGATCTCGTCGACGGGCGTCGACTGCATCACGTCGGGCCGGACGGCGATGCGCTCGAGCGGGTTCGCGATCTCCGTCCTCACGTTGAGGCGGGTTCCGACCGCCTGCGCCATTCCCGGGATGCGCGAGCCGCCGCCGCTCAGGAAGACGCGGCCCAGGTCGCGTCCCTGCGCCTGCGCCACCGCGAAGGCGACGGCGCGCTCGATCCCGACGGCGAGCTCGTCGGCGTGGTCGGCGACGAAACCGCCCAGCTCACTGCCGCCGCTGCGACCCTGGACCACCGATTCCGCCTCCTCCACGCTGTAGCCTCGCTCGCGCTGCAGCGCCTCGCGCAGGCGGCGCGAGCCGAACGGGAAGTCCCGCACGAGCACCGGATGGCCGTCATCGAGCAAATTCAGGTTCGTCGTCTCGTGGCCGATGTTGACGAGTGCGACGAGACCGTCGAGCGAATTCGGATAGTTGCGCGCGAAGGCGTTGTGGAGCGCGAAGGCATCCACATCGATCGCGCACGCGCTGATGCCGGCGTCCGAGAGCAGGCTCAGCCGGTTCTCGATCAGCTCGCGCTTGGCCGCCACGAGGAGCACCGACATCTGCGGACCGTCGCTGCGCTCGTCGAGGATCTGAAAGTCCAGTTGCACGCTCTCCATGTCGAACGGGACGTGCTGCTCCGCTTCCCAGCGGATCACCTCGCGGGTGTCCGCCTGGCTCATCCGGTCCATCTGGATCTTCTTGACGATGACGTCGTGACCGCCCACCGCAGTGACGACCTCGCGGCGCCGGATGCCCGCCCCGTCGACGACGGCGCGCACGGTCTCGGCGACGAGCGCGGGGTCCATGACCTCGCCCTCGACGATGGCATCGGCGACGAGCGGGCTCGTCGTGAGCTTCACGATCTCCGGCTCGGCACGGGAGTGGTCGACGAGCACGAGCTTGACGAAGCCACTGCCGATGTCGAGACCGGCCGTGATGCGGCTACGGCCGAAGAGTCCCACGATGGACCGGTCTGGTGTGGGGGATGTTGGAAGGCGGGGAGGCCGCTGTGTAGCGCAGGGACGCTACGATCCGGGACCCGCCTCTGTCAAGGGCCGCGTGCAGCGCGGCAAGTTCGCGTCGGCTCATCAGTTCGCCACCCCCGCGGCCGTGAAGTCGAACCAGCTGCGGCTGGCGAGCGGCACGGCGCGGATCCAGCTGTCGAGCGCGTGTTCGGCGGCGCAGCTCGAATACTGGATGACGGAGTTGCCGCTGGTCGAGCTCGTGCTGATGTCGGCGCTGTCGCTGTTCACCAGCACGACGCCGTTGAAGTGGTTGCCCGTCCCGGACATGTCGAGCTTCCCCTTCACGACGATGATGCCGTAGAAGACGAAATCGCCGGTCGCCTTCAGGTTGCCGTCGACCAGGAGGATGCCCTGCCCGACGCCGCCCTGGAGCCGCAGCTCCGTGGCGGTCGAATGGATGATCGGGAAATAGCTCGAGCAGGGCTGACCGGCGTTCTCCGGGTCGCCCCAGTTGTACAGACTGGACGTGTCGCAATCGCCGCCGCTCACCACCGGCGCGGTTCCCGGCGGGTTCGCATCGGACATCTGCAGGCCCATCGCCGCGAGGTCGTCGTAGCTCTTGTCGCCGTAGTTGAGCAGCTTGCCGTCGCCCAGCGTGGTGTCCTGCGACAGGGCGGGATCGCCGTTGATGCCGGTCTGCTTCGACGGGTCGTACGTCGCGCCGGTGACCTGCGTCGTGTCCGACGTGACGACGCCCGGCACGTTCGCGTCGCCGTCGTCGTTGCAGGCGCCGGCGTCGACATCCTGGCCGTTGATGAAGGAGTTGCCCTTCACGTTGAGGCCGCCGAGCACGTAGAGGGGAGATCCGATGGGCACGTTCAGCGTCTCCGTGCGGACGACGCGGGCGAGGGTCCGGCGCGCCGCGGCGACGCGGTAGCCGCGGTTGAGAGGCCAGCCGATCGACGTGATGAGCCACATGCCGTCCGCGAGCTTGCGCACGACGACGCTGTCGCGGCCGACGACGCCGGCGCCTCCGGCGACGTCGCCGGTCACGATCTTCGTCTCGCCCACGGTGGCGGGATAGTCGGCGAGGAACCAGGAGCCGACCACGTCGTCGATCCCCTGCTCGGCGGCGTAGAAGGCGGCCTGGCTGCCGGCCACGCTGTCGCTGATCAGGTCCTGCTGGGCCGCCGCGTAGAAGCCGCCGGTCACGATCGCGCCGATGACGACCATCGCGAGCAGCGCGGCGGGCAGCGCGAAGCCGGAGCGACCGACCGGATCCTTTCCCTTGGGCATCTCGTTCCTCCGCCGCTTCAGTTGTTGCGCAGGTAGAGCTGAGTGACGAGCGAATCCTGGTACGCCTGGCCGAGCCGGGGACCGGTGGGACTCTGCGCCTTCACGCTGATCACAATGCGCTCGACCTGCGTCGGGTCGCTCGTCACCGCGCCGTCGGCGTCGTAGTAGGTGAAGCGAAGGCCGCCGTCGTCCGGCGACGCGAGCGGACCGAGCAGCATCGTCACGGCGGCGCCGTCGGCATGGCGGCCGAGCATGTACCTGCCGCCGGCGTCCTGGTAGAGACCGTACGTGAGCCATGTGAAGGCGCGGACGGGTGCGCCCGCGAGGATGCCGGCCCACTCGGTGGGCGGCCACGTGCCGGGCGCGCCGAGCGTGCCGAGCAGGCGCCGCGTGTAGCCGGTCCAGGAAGCGCAGCCGGTGCCGCCGCTCACGGCGCCGACGTAGAGCGGGAGCCAGTCGTCGTCGTCGACGGTCTTGGGGTCGTTCTCGACGAAGACGAGGACGCTGTCCTGCGCGGCCAGCGCATCGCCGACCTGCTGAACCTCGACATCGTCGGTCGAGCGGGCGCAGACGACGCCCGCCTTGCGGTACGCGCGGAAGCGGATCGAATCGGGGCCGATCGCGCCAATGTCGGTCCCCGCGCTGGCCGCCGGATCGGCGCTGACTTCGCGCAGCTCGGTGGTGAGCACTTCGAGCGCCGTGCGGGTGTTGTCCTGGGTCGAGGCGAGCGCCTGCTGCGTGCGCATCGCCCGCTCCTGGACGACGACCGTCCGGTAGATGGCGGTGAGGAGGAGCATCCCGATCACCATCGCCACGAGGAGCTCGACGAAGGTGAAGCCGAGGTCGGGGCGGTCAGCGCGCGACATCGACGGAGAGCGTGTCGGTGGCGTCGGTGCTCCACGATCCGCCCGTGTAGCCCGGACCGCTGCTCACGAACCGGAGCCGCGCGAGGGTTCCGCTGAGCGGCGTGAAGTCGCAGGTGACCACGTAGCCGCCGATCTGGCGATCGAAGGCGCCACAGCGCGCGCCGATCGTGGCGTAGCCGCCTCCTCGCAGCTCCTCGATCGCGTACTGCACGGCTGCGTCCCGCTCGGTGCGGCGCGCGGCGATGCGCGTGCGGGTCAGGATCGATCCGGTGGTGGCGGCCATCGCGAGAAGGCCGAAGGCGAGGATCACCATCGCCACGACGACCTCGATGAGCGAGAACCCCTCGCGGCCGCTCACTTCTTCTCCACCTGTCCGAGGGGCCGGACGCGGAGCGAGGCGGAGTCGGCGCCGGTGCGGAAGGTCGCGTCCACATCGCTGGCGGGGCAGTCGGCGAAACCGCGTGGGGTGTAGCAGATCGACACGGCGGCGCCGGTCGACGTGGTGACGGAGGCGCCGTAGTCGCCGCGGAAGTCGAGGCGGTCGATCGTGTCACCGGCGGCCGTCCGGGCGGTGGCGCGGCGCGCGCTCGGATCGAGCGTGACGGTGACGACCTGACCCTCCTGGATCGCGGCGGCGCGGCCGCGGGAAGCGAGCCAGATGAAGCCGTCGCGCGCGTTGATCGCGGCGCCTCTCGCCTGGAGGCGCCCGATCTGGGGCGCCGTTATGGCGAGAAGAACGCCGCCGATCATGATCACGAACAGCAACTCGATGAGACTGAAACCGCCTTTGCGCATCTCCGTCGCTCACACCGTTCGGGGCGGAGGCTCTTTCTACCACATCCATGCCGTGGCGGAAAGTGGCGGAACGGCGCGATTTTTCGCGGAAATCCCGGTGTCGCCGGGGGAATTGAGTTGCGCGCGGTCGATACAATTTTCTCGGCGTCAGTAGAGGGGAATCCAGGTGCGGCCGGGCAGGGCGAACGGCCGGTGAGTGAGCGGCGAGCCCTCCAACGCCCGCTGGATGGCGCAGCCGTCGTAGCGGACGGTGCCGGCGATCGACGCGGTCGCGCCGCCGACCAGCCGGATGGCGCCTTCCACGATGGCGCCGGCGTCGATGCGGACGGGGCCGGCGGCGAGGAGGACGCCGCGGAAGAGGGTGCCGGTCCGCAGCGTGAGCCCGGCTGCGGCGACGAGCACGCCCTGGCCGGAGCCGCCGAGGAGCTCGAGGTCGGTGGGCGCGACGATCAATGGGTAGTCGTCCGCGCACGGCGACGCGGGGTCGAGCGGCGCGCCCCAGCTCCCGACGACGGCGGTGTCGCACGCGCCGCCACTCTGCCGCGGGCGCGGCGTCACGGGGCCCGCGGCGGGCCGGAACGGCGGCGGCGGGGGCGCCAGACGCACCGGCCCGAGGCGCGGCTCCGTCACCGGGAGCGGCTCGGGGGCGGACGCCACCGGCGGGTCGCCGGTGACCACGGCGCCGGGATCGATGTCGACGGCGGCGCCGCCGGATGAGAGGACGGCGGGGCGGCCGGCCGCGCCGAACAGCGCCGCCACGACGGCGGCCGCCGCGGCGTCGCAGGCGGCGGGCGTGTTCGGGCTGGCCGACGGACTGCGGCCATCCACCTTCGCGGCCGCTTCGATCCTCACGCCGCCGGTGCCGGCCGCGGCAATGGCGGCGGGGAGGTCACGCCAGAGCTCGGTCGCGGGGACGACGCGGACGAGCGCGCCGACGGCGAGCGCGGCGCGCGCCGCGGCCGGTCCCGCGCGGCCGCGTCCACGCACGAGGAAGAGGCCGCCCTCGAGCCGCCGCACGTCGGCGGCGACGCCCGCGGCGGGGTCGAGCGTGCGAGATCCACCGACCGGCAGGTCCGTGAAGCGGGCGCTGTCCCATGCCTCGATCGCTCCGGCAACGCCTTCGTAGGCGCGCAGGCGCGAGGCGAGCAACGATCTCCGGGTGCGCGCGATCACGGCGCGCTGCAGCGTCGTCTGGAGGGTGACGGTCGCGATCACGCCGAGCGCCAGGAGCGCGAGGAGCACCACGAGGAGCGCGAAGCCGGAACGCTCGTGGCGGATCACCGGGCACCGTTGAGCAACGTGACGCGGAAGGCGAGCGGGCGGCGCAAGCCGGGCCGCGCCGGGTCGAGCGCGACGACGCGGATGCCCACGGCTTCGAGGGCGCCGCCCAGAAGGACGGGCGCGAACGCGCTCTCGCCATCGGCGATGCGGAGATCGGTGAGCGGCTGCCGGCCGCCGGCGCCGCGGCGGTAGCGCAGCGCCGACGCCGCGAGGTGGTAGCTGCCTCGCTCGAAGAGGAGCAGCAGGGCCCCGACGGGGGGCGCCGGCGACGTGAGCCGCAACAGGTACCCCTCGCCCCAGCCCGCACCCGGGCAGCCGCCGGGGCGGGGTTGGGCCGCGAACAGAGCGGCGCCCCGCTCCGTGCCGTCGGCGCGGACCCAGAGCAGGGAGTCCTTGGCGGCGTCCGGGTCGCGCGCCCCCGAGAACAGGACGCGAACAGTGTCGTCGGCGGACGCGCAGACGATGGCCGCGGCGCGGTACGCGCGGAGCGCGATGGAGTCCGGCGCGATGGTGATCGGGTCGGCGCGCGGGCTCTCGAAGCGCAGCTCCTGCGCGAGCAGCAGGGACGCGGTGCGGGACGCCCCGTCCGCGGCGGCGTCCCCCGTGGCCGCGCGAGTCGCTGCGAGCGCGCCGCCATAGAGGCCGACGGCGGCGGCGGCGATCACGCCGGCCAGCAGCAGCGCCACGATCAGCTCGACCGCGGTGAAACCACCCCGTCCTTCCCTCATGGCGGCGAGAGCGCGGGGAGGGCGGGCGGGCGATGGAGGCGCACGCTGAACGCACGGGCGCCGCCGGGCGCGGCGATCTCGGCAGTGAGCGCGCGGACGCCGGCGCTGTCGGCCGACCAGCGCAGGGTCACCCCATCCTCGACGCGCTCGCCGGCCCCGCCGTCCGGCGCGACGAGCAGCGAGTCGGCGAGCGCCGCGATCCGTGCCAGCGCCGCCTCGTCGCGCGCCGCGCGGGTCGCGGCTCGCTGGAGCGCGACGAGCAACGTCGCGGCACCGATCACGCCCACCTGGAGGATCAGCAGCGCCACGATCAGCTCCGCCAGCGTGAAGCCGCCGCGCCGCTTCACCACGCGCGCACCCTGCCATAGGAGGAGATGGTGACGCCCGCGGTCGCCGCGCCGCGTCGGAAGGTGATCGTGCGGCTGCCGACGGCCGCCAGCCCGAGGGCGGAGTAGCGGACCACCGCCGACGGAGCGCCCGCGACGCTCAGCGCCACGCCGAACTCGCGAGCCACCGCGACGGTGTCGGCGCGGCCGCCGGTGGCGGGGGCGGCGACGAGCGTCCCGGCGGCGGCGTCGACCGTCACCAGCTCGCCGCCGCCGGCGATGGCGTCGCTCCTGGCGCGGTCGAAGACGGCGCGGGCGGTCTCGGCCGCGCCGCGGACCGCGATCGCGTCGAGCACGGCCGCGACGCGCGGCAGCGCGACGGCGAGCGCGGCGGCGAGGATCGAGAGGACGAGCAGCAGCTCGGCGAGCGAGAAGGCGCTACGCGCGCCCCTGGGGTCGGTCGTATCCGTCATGCGCCGATGGTGGCGCATCTTCGGGGGCACATCCATGGCGGGATGCGCCGCTCGGCGCGCCCCGTCCCGGGCGGCGGTCGTGCGCGGGCGCCGCCGCGCGCCGGCGCCTACTCCAGGCCGTAGTCGCGGATCTTGTAGAGCAGGGCGCGGGAGCTGAGCTCGAGGAGCTCCGCGGCGCGCGTCTTGTTGCCGCGCGTACGTTCGAGCGCCTTCTGGATGAGCCGCTTCTCGAGGGCGGCGCCGTGGCGCTTGACCGAGAGGTCGTCGGCGGAGAGCTGGGGTTCGTCGATCGCGGAGACCGGCGCGCGCACGTTCGGCGGCAGGTCGTCCGGCTCGATGGTGGGGTTGTCGGTGAGCACCATGCCGCGCTCGATGACGTTCTCGAGCTCGCGCACGTTGCCCGGCCACCGGTACTCGAGGAGCAGGCGCATCGCGTCTGCATCGATCCCGTCGACGTCGAGACCGAGCTTGCCGTTGTAGACGCGGATGAAGTGGCGGGCGAGCAGCGGGATCTCCTCCTGGCGCTGACGCAGCGGCGCGAGGTGGATCGGCACGACCGCGATGCGGAAGAAGAGGTCGCTGCGGAAGTTGCCCTCCTTGATCTCCTGCTGCAGGTCCTTGTTGGTCGCGGAGACGATGCGCACGTCGACCTTGCGCTCGCGCGTGTCGCCCACGCGGCGGACATCGCCCTCCTGCAGGACGCGCAGCAGCTTGACCTGCAGGTTCGACGGCATCTCGCCGATCTCGTCGAGGAAGAGCGTGCCGCCGCTGGCCGCCTCGAAGAGGCCGGCCTTGTCGCGGTCGGCGCCCGTGAAGGCGCCCTTCACGTGGCCGAAGAGCTCCGACTCGAGGAGGTGCTCGGGAATCGCGCCACAGTTGATGGCGACGAAGGCGCCCTCGGAGCGCTCGCTCTCGGCGTGGATCAGCCGCGCCACCAGCTCCTTGCCGGTGCCGCTCTCGCCGGTGACGAGGACCGGCGACGGGTGCCGCGCGACCTTCGTCGCGACCTCGAGCGCGTTCACCATGGCGGGCGACTTCACGATCACCTCGCCGAACTTGCGCTCGGCGCGCACCTCGCTGCGCAGGCGACGGACCTCGCGACGCAGCGACTCGCGCTCGACCGCCTTGCGCAACTCGAGGACGAGCTGGTCCGCGCTGAACGGCTTCGGCAGGTAGTCGTAGGCACCCTTCTTCATCGCCTCGATCGCGAGCTCGGTGCTGCCGTAGGCGGTCATGACGATCACCATCGCCTCGCCGCCTTCCGCCCGGTAGCGGTCCAGGAACTCCAGCCCGCCCAGGCGGGGCATGCGCACATCGCAGAGCACGATGTCCGGCTCGGTCTCGAGCGCTCGGCGCAGACCCTCCTCGCCGTCGCTCGCCGCGTTCACCTCGTAGCCTTCCTCACCGAGGATCAGCGTGACGGTCTGACGCAGACCCGGCTCGTCGTCGATGACCAGTACCTTCATGCGTGCGCCCCTTCCCTATCGGGCTTCGCCTTCGGAAGCAGGATCGTGAACGTGGTGCCGCCACCGACCGTCGCTACGACGCGAATCGTGCCTCCCATCGCGTCGATCAGCCGCGCCGCGACGGCCAGGCCGAGCCCGGTGCCGCGGCCCGGCTCCTTCGTCGTGAAGAACGGCTCGAAGATCTGCTCGCGGTGCTCCGGCGAGATACCGGGCCCGTTGTCGCGAACGGAAATGTGCACGACCTCGTCGCCGCCGGCAAAGGGCGTGCGCCGCGGGATCTGCGGCCGCTGATTGAAGCGGCGGCGGTGCGAGTAGTCGATGTCGGGAGGGTCGTCGCGGCGCCGGGCGGGGAACGGCCGCACGAGAGGGAACGCCTCGAAGCGGGTGGTGACGGCGAGGGCGGGCTGCGGAACGCCGTCGAGCGCGTCGAGCGCGTTGATCATGAGGTTGACGAGAATCTGCTGGAGCTGGTTCCAGTCGCCGAGGACGGCCGGCAGCGCAGTGGCGAGGTCGGTCGAGATGTCGACCGCGCTCAGCCTCCCCTGCACGCGCAGCAGCTCGACCGTCTGGTTCACGACCTCGTTGACGTCGATCGGCCGTACGCGCGCCTCGCGCGGCCGCGCGTAGTCGAGCAGCCCGTGAACAATGCGGTCGATGCGATGCGCTTCCTTCTCCGCCGCGGCGACCAGCTCCTTGCGTCGCTCGTCCGCGCCGCGCCCCAGGAGCCCCAGGTAGCCGAGGATCGCGCCGAGCGGATTGCCGATCTCGTGCGCGATGCCGGCGCCGAGGCGCCCGACCGAGGCCATCTTCTCGACCCGGATCAGCTCGTCGCGGGCCTCGGTCAACTCGCGGTTCGTCCGGTCCAGCGACCGGACGTTCGCCTTGAGCTCCTCCTGGTGCACGATGAGACGACCCGCCATCCGGTTCACGCTCTCCGCGAGCCGTACCATCTCCTGCGTCTCGCCCACCTCGATGCGGCGCGAGATGTCGCCGCCGGCGATCTCCTCGACCTCCGCCACGAGCCGCTCCAGCGGACGCACGACCCGCAGCCGCACGACGACGTGCACGAACGCCGCGAAGATGAGGATGTCCGCCGCGGCGAGCACGCCCAGATACACGGTCGCCTGGGCCGGCGTGCGGAGGTGGGGATAGAGCAGCAGAATCCCCGTCCCCGCGACCACGATCGCGGCCGCGAAGACGACGACGAGTGCTCCGATGAGCTCGCGACCCAGCGTCGGCAACGATTTCATTCAGGCTCGAACGGGGGGCGGGACCGGAGCGGCAAGATGCGTGGGGCGGTGGAGCGGGGCAAGCGAGCGGCGAGCGCGATCGGCCGGCGGGAGGGCGAGTGTCGGTGGCTCGGGCGGATCAGTGCGTGCAGGCGATCTCGCCTTCCGACGTGGCGGGAGAGGCGGAAAGCGAATCGGCGGTGCCGAAGTAGATGCCGCACTGCTCGCCGGGCATCGCCTGGTGGACCGCCGTGGCCGCCCAGCCGGTCGGTGACACGTCAGCCAGCACGATCGTGACACCGGCGCTCGGCACGTACTCCGTCGCGCTCGGATCGGCCGTGTACGTCGCGTGCGCCTTGTGGTACAGCTCCTCCTGGATCGACATCACGCGCAGATCACTCTCCAGCACCGAGTAGTAGGCGAGCCGGCGCATCTTCGCGTACTGTGGGATCGCGATCGCCGCGAGAATGCCGATCACCAGCACGACGATGATCAGCTCGATCAGCGTGAAGCCGCCTCTCCTCGCCACCATCCCTCCCCCTTTCGACGAAGACGAGGCGGGACGGCACGCGCCGCCCCGCCCCCTACGTCTCCCCGAGTCAGGCGTAGGGCCTACTCACCCGCGCAGATCACCACGTTCGGGACCGTGTCCACCGTGAACGTCGACGGCGCATCTCCCACGCGCACCGTGCAGTACTGCGTCGCGGCGAGCGCCGAGTGCGTGGTCTTCGCTTCCCAGCCGGTCGTCCCCGCACCGGCGACCGTGATCGTCACGCCCTGCGACGGCTGATACCCCGCGGCGCTCACCGTCGACGCGTAAGAATAGCTGTTCGCCGGGTCCGAATAGTAGATCTCCTGCTGCGCCTGCAGGTTCTTCAGATCCGACTTCATCGCCGAGAAGTACGCCTTCTCGCGCATCGTCGTGAACTTCGGGATCGCGATCGCGGCCAGAATGCCGATGATCACCACCACGATCAACAGCTCGATGAGCGTGAAGCCCTTCCTGTCCTTCAGCATGCGAATCCTCCGGGTGACGTACACGTGTCGGGGAGCACCGAACGCCCCCGGAGGGGGCAATCTGCATACCGGCCGGGCACGCCCCGGAACCGGTCCTGTAAACTATCTTGTAACAACACTTTACATGCCTCAGCCCGTAGAGTCCGCCGGCGTGCGACCCCGCAATCGGGTTGCATTGTGCGAATCCGTTGCAGATTTCAGCGGCGCCAGGAGCGAATCGAGCAGCGCGCCGAGCGGGGGCGCGGTGGGGGCGAGCGCGGCGGCGGCGCGCCTGGCGGAATCGGCGGCGTGGATCGCGGCGCTCGTATCGCCGGCGGCGGCGAGGGCGCGGGCGAGGTAAGCCCAGCGGAGCGGCCGAGCGGGGTCGCGGAAGTCGAGAGAGCGCCGCAGGGCGACGGCGGCGTCGCGGGGGCGGCCGATCTCGAGGAGGGCGCGGCCGCGGAGGCCCAGGAGGGGTCCGGAGGCGCCGGCGAGGTCTTCGGCGCGGCGGAGCGCGGCGAGCGCGTCGTCGTAGCGGTGGTCCTGGAAGAGCGCGAAGGCGAGGAGCGACGAAGCGTAGGTGGCCGCGGGGTGAAGCGCCACGGCGCGGCGGAGGAGGCGGACGGCGAGGCCGGGCCGGTCGGTGCGGAGCGCGAAACCGGCGTAGTCGGCGAGCATGTCGGAGTCGTAGGGCCAGAGGCGGTACGCGAGCTCGAAGCGGTCGCCGGCGGCGGCGGTGTCGCCGGCGGCGAAGCTGGCGGCGGCCGCAGACCACTGCGCGCGGTACGACTCCGGGTGGTCACGGATGAGCGAGCGGTCGACGGCGGCGGTGCTGCGCCACACCGGATTGCGGGCGGCGGTGCGGACGGCGAAGGCGGTGAGGAGGACGGCGAAAGCGGCGGGCGCCGCGCGTAGGGGCAGACGCGCGGAAAAGGCAGCCGGGGCGGCGCGGGCGCGCCGGTAGGCGTCGGCGAGGAACGCCGCCGCGAGCGCGACGCCGACGGAGGGGAGGTAGAGCGTCCGCTCGGCGACGAGCACCCCGACCGGGAAGAGGAGGTTGGACACGGGCAGGATCGCGAGCAGCACCCACGCGGCGGGCAGACCGACCCGCGGCCTCAGCGGGGTGGCGAGCGCGAGCAGAGCGGTTCCGCCGAGCAGCACGGCGCCGAGCGCGGCAGCGGGGGTGAGGGCGGCGACGGGCAGCACGACGCCGGGCGAGTAGTCGGCGGAGAGGTCGAGTGGCAGGACGAGGAGGCGCGCGTACTCCGGCCACGCCCGGAGCGCGGAGAGGAGGCGGTGCGGCCCGCGCAGGAAGGGCAGGTAGGGCGCCGGATCGGAACCCGCGATGTGCCCGAGGACGTGGATGCGGAGCGCCAGGTACGCGATCGCCACGGCGGCGAGCGTCGCGAGCAGCGGTCCGGCGCGCCGCGCGTAGGTGGCCACTCCGGCGAGAGAGGGGCCGGCGCGGCCGAGCGCGAGGTCGAGCGCGACGAGCAGCGCGGGAAGGACGATCGCGTTCTCCTTCGCGAGCATGCCGGCGGCGTAGAGGGCGGCGATGACGGCGATGCGCGACGGCGCGCCGATCGCCGCGATCCGCGGTGGCGCCGCGGGCGGGCGTGGCGGCGCGGCGGCCGTTGGCGCCGCGGCGGCGGCGGGGCGCGTGTGGAGCAGGGCGGCGGCGAGGACGGCGGCCGCGGCGAGCAGCTCCGCCTGCCCCACGACGCTCGCGACCGCTTCGGTGTGGACCGGGTGGAGCGCGAAGAGGAGCGCGCCGCACGCCGCGGGGACGACGTCGACGAAGCGGCGCAGCAGGAGCAGGACGAGCACGGAGACGCCGGCGTGGGCGAGCACGTCGACCGCGTGGAAGATCCAGGGCGCGCCTCCGCCGAGCCGCCATTCGATGGCGAAAAGGAAGCTGGTGAGCGGACGATAGATCCCGATCTCGCGGCCGAGCGTGGGCCAGTACGGCGAGAGCCAGAGCGCGCCGGGATGGGCAAGGTCGTGGACGGGCGGGTTGCGGAGGACGATCCAGACGTCGTCGAGCGCGAAGCCGTTGCCGAGCGAGTTCCAGTAGACGACGACGGCGGCGAGCGCGACGAGCGCGATCGCAGCGCGCGGCGCGATCGCGTCCGTCGCCGGGCCGGCCGGGGCGGTGCGCGGCGCGCTCACCCGCGTGGCCGCTCGCGCGCGGCGGCGCCGCTGGCAGCGCCGGCGGGCGCCGTCCCTGCGGCCGCGGCGGCGGAGCGACGGCGCGCGGCGGCCCGGAGGCGGGCGCGGAATCCCACGTGAAGCCGGAGCAGCTCGAACGCGGCGCGGCCGAAGTCGCGCGGGCGCAGCCGGGATCCGGGCACGTCGCGCCAGCGGTGGAGCGGCACCTCGCAGATCAGGTCGGCGGGGCGGGCGCGCTCCTCGGATGCGATGAGGCGGAAGAGCAACTCGACGTCGAAGAGCCAGCGGGTGCGGAACGGCGCGGCGAAGAGGTCGCGGAGCTGGCGGTCGGCACGGAAGAGCTTGGCGCCGCACTGCGTGTCGTAGACGCGCAGGTCGAGGAGCAGCGACACGGCGGTGGCGAAGATGCGGCCGGCGTAGTGGCGGGCGGCGCGGCGCTCGATGGTGCGGCCGAGGAGCTGGACGCGGGAGCCGATCACCCAGCGCAGGCCGGGGCGCTCCCGCAGGATGGCGCGGAAGGCGAGCACGTCGTCGAGCGGCGTGGCGAGGTCCGCGTCCCAGTAGCCGACGTATTCGACACCCTCCTCGAGCGCGCTCAGCACGCCCTGCCGCACCGCCTCCGCCTTGCCGACGTTGCGTGGCAGGGGGAGCACGCGCACGCGCGCGGGTGCCTCCGCGCGGAGCGCTTCGAGGCGCCTCAAGGTGTCGTCCCGGCTGCCGTCGTCGACGAAGAGGAGGTCGATGTCCTCGGCGCGGGAGAGGAACTTCAGGCAGGCGGCGGCGTCGAGGCGGCGGGCCTCGTCGTAGCACGGGATCACGAGCACGGTCTTGGCCACGTCGGGCCCCTCAGGCGGATCGGGGATCGAGGCGACCGCCCGGAGAGGGCCGGTGCGTGTCTGCCGCGACGTCCGGGGGGCGGCCGCGGCGCGCCAGCTCGCCCGGCGCGCGACGCAGCAGGGCGAGGAGGCTGACGCCGCGCGTGTAGGGAGCGGCGCGGCGGTCGAGGGCGCGCAGGAGGCGACGGCGCTCGCCCGCGAAGCACGCCTCGAGCGCGCGATTGGCGAGCGGCGGCGGAGCGCCGAGGTCGCTGCCTTCGCGGCCCACAGTGAGGCCGGTCGCGCGGCCGAGGGCACGGATCGTCGCCACGAGCGGGTAGAGGCGCGCGTTGAAGTGGGTCAGGAGCAGCGGCTCGAGCGGCAGCCCGTCCCACAGCCGCGCGAGGCGGTCGCTCGTGTAGCGCCGCCAGTGGCCGAAGCGCTCGTCGTGCGCGCTCCAGAGGCGCGGCACGGCGGGCACCGTGACGAGCAGGTGGGCGCCCGCGTGCGCGGCGGCCGCGACCGCGGAGAAGAGGGCAAAGTCGTCCTCGACGTGCTCCAGCACGTCCATCATCAGGAACGCGTCGGCGGCCGCGGCGTCGTCCGCGAGGGCGTCCGGCGCACGGCCGCGGACGAAGCGGACGCGCGGATAGCGCCGGGCGGCGAGCTCGATTGCCGGGGCGGCGGTGTCGATGCCGACGCAGCGGTAGCCACCGGCGAGGGCGGCAATGTTCGCGCCCGTGCCGCAGCCGACGTCGACCACGAGGCGGTCCTCGCCGGGGGGCACGACGCGCTCGAGGAGCGCGCGCATGATGCGCCGGCGCGCGACGAACCACCAATGACGTTCCTCGATGCTCGCGTGGAGCTCGAAGAGCGAAGCATCCATCGCTCCTCCCCTCTCAGCGGCGGGATGGCAAGGCGGCTCAGGCCTCGTCGATGGGAGCGGGGCGCCGCGCCGCCGGCACCGCCGGAGTGGGGGCGGAGCGCGGCCGGAGCAGGTTGAAGCGGAAGATGTGGCCGAAGGCGGCGACGCCGTCCTTCCAGTTGATCTTCTTCCCCTCCGCGTAGGTGCGGCCGTCGTAGCTGATCGGTACCTCGTAGATGCGGGCGCGCGCCTGCGCGAGGCGGGCGGTGAGCTCCGGCTCGATGCCGAAGCGCTCGGCGGTGAGCGGCAGCGACCGCATCAGCTCGGAGCGGACCATCTTGTAGCACGTCTCCATGTCGGTGAGGTTCAGGTCCGTGAGCATGTTGGAGAGGAGCGTGAGCACACCGTTGCCGAGCCGGTGCCAGAAGTAGAGGACTCGGTGCGGCCCGCCCAGGAAGCGGCTGCCGAATACGGCGTCGGCGCGGCCGGCGGCGATCGGCTCGAGGAGGTGCGGCAGGTCGTGCGGGTCGTACTCCAGGTCCGCGTCCTGGATCACCATCACGTCGCCGGTCGCGGCCGCGATCGCGCTGCGCACCGCCGCGCCCTTGCCGCGGTTCACGCCGTGCCGTACGACGACGTCGACGAGTCCCTCCTCCCGCAGCGCGTCGAGCACGTCGGCGGTGCCGTCGCTCGAGCCGTCGTCGACGCAGATCACCTCGAGCTGCAGCGGCACCGTGCGCAGGCGCTCCAGAGCGCGCCGCACCGTCGCTCGCTCGTTGTAGACGGGGACGAGGACGCTGACCTTCACCGTGGCCGTGTCGAGGCTCATGCGTCGGAGACTCCGTACCGGTTGAGCTTGCGGTAGAGCGTCGAGGGGTCGATGCCGAGGACCTCGGCGGCGCGCGCCTTGTTGCCCCCCTCCGAGCCCAGGACCCAGAGAATATAGGCGCGCTCGACGGTCTCGAGCGTCGGGTTCGGCGGCGGCGTCTCGGCCACGAGCGGCACCGAGGCGGGCTCGAGGACGCGCGCCGGCAGGTCGCCGACGCCGATCTCCCCGTCCTGGCAGAGGATCGCGGCCCGCTCGAGCGCGTTCTCCAGCTCGCGCACGTTGCCGGGCCAGTCGTAGCGCTGCAGCGCCTCCATCGCGGCGCCGGACAGGCGGAGCGGCTCCGCGCCGTCGGCGTCCTCGCTGGCGAGGCGGGCGAGGAAGTGCTCGGCGAGGAGGGCGACGTCGTCCGACCGCTCGCGCAGCGGCGGCAGGTGCAGCGAGATGACGTTGAGCCGATAGTAGAGGTCGCTGCGGAAGGTGCCGCGCCGGATCTCCTGTTCGAGCTCGCGGTTGGTGGCCGCGATGATGCGGACGTCGATCGCGAGCGGCTCGGTCGCGCCGACCGGCACGACCTCCCGCTCCTGCAGCGCGCGCAGCAGCTTGACCTGGAGGGCGGGCGACATCTCGCCGACCTCGTCGAGGAAGAAGGTGCCGCCGCGCGCCGCGACGAGGAGCCCCTCCTTGTCCTTGACCGCGCCGGTGAAGCTGCCCTTGACGTGGCCGAACAGCTCCGACTCGAGGAGCGATTCCGGCAGGGCCCCACAGTTCACCGAGACGAAAGGGCCGGACTCGCGCTCCGAAAGCGCGTGGACGTAGCGCGCCAGGATCTCCTTGCCGGTCCCGCTGTCGCCGGTGATGAGGACGGTGGAATCGGTGGGCGCGACCATCTCGGCGAGCCGCAGGACTTCGAGGAACGCGCGGTTCTTGCCGACCGGCCGCGCGCCGCGCGACGTCTCGCGCCGCCGGATCTCGCGCTTCAGCGCCGTGTTCTCGCGCTTCAGCAGGCGCGCCTCGGCGGCGCGGCGACAGAGGTTGATCAGGTCCGCGTTGGCGAACGGCTTCTGCAGGTAATGGAAGGCGCCGTGGTTGACCGCCTGCATCGCCGTCTGCAGCGATGCCTGCGCGGTCATCAGGATCACCGGCAACTCCGAATCCCGCTCCCGCACGGCGGTGAGCAGGTCGATCCCGCTGACGCCCGGCATGCGCACGTCCGTCAGCACGATGTCCGGTCCCACCTCCTCGAGCCGGTCGAGCGCTTCCCGGCCGCTTGCCGCGCCGATGAAGTCGAACCCCTCGCCGCGCAGCAGGATCTCGAGCGTGTTCAGCAACGACGTCTCGTCGTCCACCACCAGGATCTTCGGCTTCATCTCCATCCTCGTCACGCCTCCGCCGCCGACACCGCGTCCGCGCCCGCGTGCACGGCGCGCGGCAGGTACACCGTGAACGTGGCGCCCTTCCCCTCCCCACCGCCGTCCACGAAGATCGCGCCGCCGTGCGCCTCGACCGCGCGGTGCACCAGCGCGAGCCCGAGACCCGTGCCGGCCGGCCGCGTCGTGAAGAAGGGATCGAACACGCGCGGGAGATTGCGCGTCGAGATGCCCGGCCCGGAATCGGTGACGCGCACGCGCGCCGCGAGCGGCAGCTCGATGGCGCTCGGCAGCTCGTCCGTTCTCGCCGCTCTCATGTCGACCCGCACGACGCCCCCGGCCGAGTGCTGAACCCCGTTCAGGACCAGGTTGAAGACGGCGCGATGCAGCAGATCGCGGTCGCCGTGGACGAAGATCGGCTCGTCCGGCAGCGCGAGGTCGACCTGCCCGCGCTCGCCGTCCGGATGGCGCCGCGCCAGCTCGACCGCCTCCGTCACCACCGCCCCGAGATCGATCGGCGACGGCCGTCCCAGCTCGATGCGGCTGTAGTCGATGAACTCCGACAACAGCCGGCTCAGCCGGTCCGATTCCTTCAGCACCAGCCCCTCCAGCGTCGCACGATCCGCGGCGCCCAGCGCCGGGCTGGAGAGCTGCTCGATCGAGCTCCGGATCGACGCCAGCGGATTCTTGATCTCGTGCGCCAACGACGCCGACATCTCGCCCAACGCCTCCAGCCGCTCCGCCCGCCGGTGCAGCTCCTCCAACCGCTTCCCCTCCGTGATGTCCTGGCACACCGCCGTCACCCACGGCGTCGACTCCCGATCCAGCACCGTCGTCCGCACCCCCAGCACGCGACGCCGCCCATCCGACGCCCCCAGACTCGCCTCGAAACGCGTCACCGGCACCCGCGTCACCGCCGTCCGCTGCAGGATCGCACCGGCGCCCGGCGCCCGACGGTCCAGCTCCGCCAGGACCGGACGACCCATCCACGACTCCCCCACCACCCCCAGAATCCGCTCCGCCGCCGCGTTGATGTAGACCAGCGAGCCACCCCCATCCACCGTCACCACGCCCGTGTCCAACGCGGCCAGAATGTCCGTCGTGTCCAGCCGCAGCTGCCGCAGCTCCGACTGCACCTCGCCCAGCTCCGCCCCCGCCCGCCGCAGGCGGTCTCCCAGGAAACCGGTCACCACCGCCATCACCCCGAACAGCCCGATCTGCACCAGCACGCTCGTCGGCGGCTCCCCCAGCTGCCAGATGATGTCACCGACGTACAGCACGCTCGAAAGCGCCGCGATCAACCACCCCCCGGGCACCGGAAGCAGCACCGCCCCCGCCGCGATCACCAACACGTACAGCGGCGCGAAATCGGCGCTCGCGCCCGTCACGTGCACCACCACCGTCACCAGCAGCGCGTCGTAGACCACCTGCACGTACAGGTAGTTCTGTCCCGGAGGCCGCCCCCACACCTCCGTCCACCACACGCTCACCAGCGTGAACGCCACCGTCACCGCCAGCGCGACGCCCGCGATCTCCGGCTGCGGCGGCTGCCGCCACAACCAGTACGCACCCGCGAAGACCACGAGGGCCACCATCATCCGGCCCACGTAGATCCACCGCAGCAGCCGTGTCGGCCTCGTCATCGCGCGTCGCGTGGTTCGGGGAATGCCTGCAGACACCGGCGTCGCCGGGAACAACAGGGGAGGAGCGTTGAAGGTAGGACAGGGGCTTGCAGACTGCAAGGGTGGCGTTTCGCAAATTCCTACGGCCCCGCGGAGGGGAGGGCGCGGAGCATCTCGCGGAGGGCGCGGCGGGTTTTCACGCGGAGTGCGCGGAGGCCGCGGAGGGGGGACCGGCGTAACGCAGCGTGCATGGCACGGCCTGCACTACATTCCTCGGGGGTTCTTCGGCTGCGAACGGGCGTCGCGCGAGGAGACCCCAACAGAAGACCGGCGGCTTCAGTGCGACGCCGCTCGCCACACGCGGCGACGCCGCCCGGCGACGAACCCGACCGCGCCCTCCGCGCCCTCCGCGTGAAACAACCTCACCGGCAACCCCGTTCCGCCGCGACCGATGCAAAGCTCCGGACTGCAAGCCGCGCCGACGTCGGCCGAGTGACAGCGGCCGGCTGGAGGAGGCCCTGTGGAGCCGCGGTCGCCAGGGGCGTGGCGGCTTCAACCCGCTGTGGAGGCGCGTCGAGGTGCGGGCCGGGACGGAGGAGCGGCGGGGCGTCGGATGAGGGAACATGACGGATCGGCGGCGGGTTACAGGCGGTGTACGCGCGTGGTACAGCGCTTGCGCGCCAGCGCCGGCGCGCCTTCCGGGCCGGCATGGGAGCCTGCCTTTCCGGCGTCGGCGCTCGACGGTGCGACTTCAGCCACGACGAGGCAGCATGCCGATCCGCTCGCAGTACCGCCCGACGCTCCTCGTCGCGGCGCTCCTCGCTCTCGCGCTGATGCCGGCGCGGGCGCACGCGCAGTACTTCGGCCGCAACCAGGTGCAATACGAGGATTTCGACTTCCATATCCTGAGCACCGAGCATTTCAACGTCTACTACTATCCGTCGGAGCGGGAGGTCGCAGAGGACGCGGCGCGGATGGCGGAGCGGTGGTACTCGCGGCTTTCGGACGCGTTCCAGCACGCATTCCAGGACAAGAAGCCGATCATCCTGTACGCGAACCACGCGGATTTCGAGCAGACGAACGTGCCGGTGGGCTCGACGGATCAGAGCATCGGCGGCGTGACGGAGCCGATCAAGGACCGGGTGGTGATCCCGCTGGCGTGGACGTATTCGGACGACGACCACGTGATGGGGCACGAGTTGACGCACGCGTTTCAGTTCGACATCGCGAAGTCGCAGACGGGGCCGGGTCTGGCGGCGCTGAACCGGGTGCCGGGGTGGATGATCGAAGGGATGGCGGAGTACCTGTCGTTGGGGCGGGTGGACGCGAACACGACGATGTGGCTGCGGGACGCGGTTCTGCACGACAAGTTCCCGACGATCGACGATCTGCTGAACACGGGGAAGTTCTTTCCGTACCGCTACGGCGAAGCGCTGTGGGCGTACATCGGTGGGAAGTACGGGGACCGCGCGGTGCCGGCGCTGTTCGGGTTCGCGACGCAGCAGGGTCTGGATGCGGCGGCGCAGCGGGTGCTCGGGCTGACGCTGGATTCGCTGTCGGCGAGATGGGTGGCGGAGACGAAGGTGGAAGAGCAGAAGGTGATCGCGGACCGGACGAATCCGGACAGCGTCGGCTATCTGCTCGCGGGACCGAACAAGCACAAGGTGGGGCGGCAGAACCTGTCGCCGGCGCTGAGCCCGGACGGTCGGCTGGTGGCGTTCATTTCGGAGCGGGGCCTGTTCGCGTTCGACCTGTACGTCGCGAACGCGGAGACGGGTGAGATCGTGCAGCGCCTAACGAGCTCGGCGACGAATCCGCATTTCGACGCGCTCAGCTTCATGAACTCGTCCGGCTCCTTCTCGCCGGATTCGCGGCAGTTCGCGACGGTCGTGCTGAAGGGTGGCGACCAGAAGGTCGTGATCCTGAACGTGGATGGTGGGGGCGTGCAGCGTACGCTGAAGACGGACGACATCGGTGCGATCGGCGATCCGGCGTGGTCGCCCGATGGCAAGGCGATCGTCTTCTCGGGCAACAAGGGCGGGATCACGGACCTGTACCTCTACGACCTGGGCACGGACGAGCTGCGGCAGCTGACGCGGGGCCGGGAGACGGAGTTGCAGCCGCAGTGGTCGCCGGACGGGACGCTGATCGCGTACGCGACGGATGCCGGCGAGGGGACGGACTTCCAGCGCCTGACGTACGCACCGATCGGCATCGACATCATGGACGTCGCGACGGGACGGACGCGGCACCTCAACCTCTTCCCGCACACCAAGAACATCAATCCGCACTTCGCGCCGGACGGCCGGAGCGTCTACTTCGTCTCCGATCCGGACGGCGTTCCGGACGTATTCCGTTTCGAGCTGTCCACCGGCCGCGTGTTCCGCGTGACGAACATCGCGACGGGTGTGAGCGGGATCACGGCGCTGTCGCCGACGCTCGGGGTGGCGCGCGACGAAGGGCGGCTGGCGTTCTCCGTCTTCAACAACCAGGGCTACGACATCCGCGGCATGACGCCGGCGGAGGCGCAGGGCGAGTTGATGGAGACGGTGCAGACGGTGGCGACGGCGCCGGCCGCGGCGATGCCCCCGGTCAAGTCGGCGCAGGAGGGCCTGGTGCAGGACTACCTGCGCGACCCGGCGACCGGGTTGCCGGTGGCGTCGAGCTTCGAGGTGAAGCCGTACAGATCGCGCCTCGGGCTGGACCTGATCGGGCCGCCGTCGATCGGCGTGGCGACTTCGAGCTTCGGCACCGGTCTGGCGGGGGGCGTCTCCGCGTACTTCAGCGACATGCTGGGGAACAAGCAGCTCGGCGTCGCGCTGCAGGCGAACGGGACGGTGAAGGACATCGGCGGGCTCGCGCAGTACGTGAACCTGGACCACCGGTGGAACTGGGGCGCGGTGGTGGGGCACATTCCGTATCTGCAGATCTTCCGCGGAGTGCAGCTGACGGATCAGCCGGGGGTGGTGGAGGTTCAGGACCTGCGAAGCCGCATCTTCGTCGACCAGGCGCAGGGGCTGCTGCAGTACCCGTTCTCGCAGAGCCGGCGACTGGAGCTGACAGGCGGATACACGCGCTACAGCTACGACTTCGAGGTGAACCGTCTGCTGGTGGCGAGCAACGGCCAGGTGATCGGCCAGCAGCGGACGTCGGCCCCCTCCTGCTCCGCCGACCCGCAGGAGATCGCTCAGTTCGGCTTCTGCGCCCCGGATCCGCTGAACCTGTTCCAGGCGGCCGTCGCGTACGTGGGTGACAACAGCGTCTTCGGCTTCACCTCGCCGATCCAGGGCGAGCGCTTCCGCTTCGAAGTCTCTCCGACCGTCGGCACGCTGCAGTACATGACGGGGCTCGCCGACTTCCGGCACTACTTCTTCTCGAGCCCGGTCACCGTCGCCGTTCGCGGCTACCACTACGGCCGTTACGGCCGGGACGCGGACCGGGATTCGATCCTGGGCCCGCTCTTCCTCGGCTACGAGTGGCTGGTGCGCGGCTACGACTACTACTCGTTCTCGCCCTCGGAGTGCGGCGCGCCGGCGCAGTCCGCGAACTCCTTCACGGGCTGCCCCGTGATCGACCAGCTATTCGGCTCGCGGATCGCCGTGGCCAACCTGGAAGTGCGGGTGCCGCTGCTCGGCGTCGAGCAGTTCGGCCTGATCAACTTCCCGTATCTGCCGACGGAGCTGAGCGCGTTCGTCGACGCCGGGCTCGCCTGGAGCCACGACAACCCGGCGCGTCTGGCATGGGTGCGCGACCTGTCGCAGTTGCACTGTCAGACGCCGGCGGGCGGATCGGGGGGCTCGATCCAGGGGACGTGCGAGCACGCGCCGGTGGTGAGCACCGGCGTCAGCGCCCGCATGAACGTGCTCGGGTTCCTCGTGCTCGAGGCATACTACGCCTACCCGTTCCAGCGCACCGAGAAGGGCTGGCACTGGGGATTCAATCTGACCCCGGGCTGGTGAGTCGAACGCCGGCCGGGGAGGGGCGGCGCCGCGGCGCCGCCCCTTTTTGTGCGTGACGGCGCCGGGATCGGAGCCGCCACGCCCCGGGTTGGCCGCCGCGCTCAGAGCAGACGCGCGATCAGGGCGGAGACGCGCTCGCGGATCCGCTCCACGATCGACCGCGAGGCGAAGCGGTTGAGCTCGACCTCGCTGGCGTAGCGGAGGTCGTCGGCGAAGATCGAGTCGAGCGTGGCGCCGAGGTGCTCGTCCTGCACGGCGAGGACGACCTCGTTGTTGAGGGCGAGGGATCGGTTGTCGAAGTTCATGGTGCCCACCAGGTTCCAGACGCCATCGGCGACGAGCGTCTTCGCGTGGAGCATGCTCGGCCCGTACTCGAAGACGCGCACGCCGCCGCGGAGCAGCTCCTCGTAGTGATCGCGGCCGGCGTAGCGGGTCAGCGGGACGTCGACGTGCTCGCCCGGCACGAGGACGCGCACGTCGACGCCGCGCCGTGCGGCGTGGACGAGGAGGCGGCGGAAGTCGTCGTCGGGTACGAAGTAGGCCGTGGTGACGTAGAGTGTGCGGCGCGCGCCGATGATCGAGAGGGCGAGGAGGCGTTCGGCGTCGGTGCTCCCGAGCGCCGGCACGGAATGGACGAGGGCGGCGCGCGCCGTCGTGGCCGGAGGGGAGGTGTCGGATCCCGTCGGAAAGAAGAGGGGGCCGGCGAGCAGCTCGCCGGTGGCCTCGATCCAGTTGGTGAGGAAGGCCGCCTGGAGGCGGCGCGCCGCGGGCCCGGTGAAGCGCACTTCGGTGTCGCGCCACGATCCGGCGTGGCGACCGTCGCCGAGCCACATGTCGGCGATGCCGAGCCCGCCGGTCCACGCGACGCGGCCGTCGACGACGATGGCGCGGACGTGGGCGCGCTGCTGCGCTTTGTGCAGGGTGTACCAGCGGACGGGCCGGAAGGGCGCGACGCGTACGCCGGCGGCGCGCAGCCGGTCGAAGTAGGCGTCGCCGAGGGGGCCGGCGCCGAAGGCGTCGTAGAGGAAGAAGACGCGGACGCCCGCGCGAGCGCGCTCGGCGAGCGTGGCGGCGAGGTGGTCGGCGACACGGCCGGGCTCGGCGTAGTAGATTTCGATGGTGAGGAGCTCGCGCGCGGAGCGGAGGTCGGCCCACAGGCGCTCGAAGGTCGAATCGCCGCGGGTGTAGAGCTCGGCCGAGGGGAGCGGCTGCAGCTCGGAGCCCGTGAAGAGCGAGAACGTCTCGGCGAATTCCGGCTGGGAGACCGCCGGCGGTCTGCCGTGGCCGCCGACGACGGCGACGTAGCTCAGCGGCGTGCCGCGCGTGACGAGCAGCATGCCGAGCACGGCGAAGAAGCAGAGGAGGCCGCCGACGAGCACGAGGATGGCGACCTTGCCGGGACCCAGGGCGAGGATCATGGGCGACGGCGAAGCGCGTCTTGCGCGGCGCGAATGCTGGCATAACGATTGCCGCCCAGGAACGAAAAGCGATCCCGCGGCGGCGCGGCGCCCGCGTGCCGTCCCCGAAGAGGAGCGATCCCCATGGCCACGCAGCCACGCCCGACCCCGGACCCGCAGCATCTGCTCCCCGCCGCGGGCACGGAGGACGAGAGTCTCGGCCGCCTCGTCCGCGAGCTGGCCGGCGACCTGCGCGACCTGCTGCGCCAGGAGGTCGACCTCGCCAAGGCGGAGCTGCGCGAGTCGGTGCGGGCGGTCACGGTCGACACGGCGAAGATCGGCTTCGCCATCGGGCTCGCGCTCGCGGGCGGGCTCTCCATGCTCGTCTTCATGATCCTGGGCATCGGCTCCCTCCTCGGCGGCGCCTACTGGGCCGGCGCGCTCATCACCGGCGGCGTCCTGCTGCTCGTGGGCGGCCTGCTGACCGGCAGCGCCATCGAGGACCTGAAGAAGCGGTCCCGGCCGAAGGAGACGGTCCGCACGCTCCGCGAGGACGGCCGCTTCGCCAAGACGGAGGCGAAGCAACTCAAGGACCGCGTCGTCGGCTGACACACGCGCGACGATTTCGAGCACCGCGACACGAAAGAGGAAGAACCATGCCGGAGAACGAGGTGGGTCCCGAGACGGGTGGCGTCGTACGGGCGCAGGCGGGGGAGCGGCTCGAGCAGGCGGCGGAGGCGATCCACGGCGCGGCGCGCCGCATCGCGGACAAGGGAGGCGCGGCCGCGCGCGTCGCACCCGCCGCTCACCGCGTGGGGTCCGGCTTCGAGAACGCCGCCGAGTACGTTCGCGCGCGCGACGCGGTCGAGATGCGACGCGACGTGGAGGCGACCGTGCGCGCCAACCCGCTCCGCTCGCTCGCGGTGGCGGTCGTCGCCGGCTACTTCGTGGGACGGATCCTGCGCTAGGGCAGCGCCTCGCCCCGGCCAGGGAAGCGCGGCGGGCGCGCCCCTTCTCGCGGAGGGCGCGGGGTGCTTTCACGCGGAGGGCGCGGGGTGCTTTTCACGCGGAGGGCGCGGAGGCCGCGGAGGTGGACCGGCGTCGCGCGACGTGCGCGGCACGGCCTGCATCCTGTTCTGGGGGGTTCTTCGGCTGCGAAACGCCGCTTTGCCACACTGCGGCGAACCCACCTGGCGGAGACCGCTGTCTGTACTGGCGGCCGGAGGCCTGCGGCACTGCGGGCCGGAGGCCTGCGACACTGCGGGCCGCAGGCGCGCGCGACACCGCGGGCCGGGGGCGCGCTCGACTAGCGGCCGGGAGCGAGCGCGACGCTGCGGTCGCGGGTGTCGATGAAGTGCACAGGCGTCCCCTCGCCCACCACGTGCCCCAGCAGGTCGGCGTCCCAGTTGGTCAGGCGGACGCAGCCGTGGGAGGTGACGTAGCCGATCGTCTCCGGCGCGCTGGTTCCGTGGATGCCGTAGTGCGGCTTCGAGAGCTGCATCCACACGATGCCGACGGCGTTGTTCGGGCCCGGCGGCAGCATGGCGTCCTCCTTCCAGTCCGGCTCGCCCGTGAGAAGCTCCGGGTCGTAGTGCCACTTGGGGTCCCAGGTGATCGACTTGACGGTGAACTTGCCGTCGGGCGACGGCGCGTAGCGCGAGCCGAGTGTCGACGGGAAGTGGTAGAGCAGACGTCCGCTCGCGTCGACCGCGTGGATGTAGTGGCCGCCGTCGGAGATGACGATGCGCGCGACGTCGCCGGCCGCGCGCGTCGTCGAGTCACGCACGGCCGGCACCACGATGCGGTCACCGGCCGAGAGGCCATCCAGAGAGACGCCCGGGTTGAGCCGGCCCAGCAGCTCGCGCGAGGTGTGGAAGCGCTCGGCCAGCTTCTCGCCGAGCGAGCCGTAGCAGAGGCACTCCAGCTCCGCCTGGTCGTAGATGTCGGAGGGGATGTCGACGAACGGGCCGCGCACGTCCGCGGCGCTCAGGCGGTGCGTCTCGACGGCGTCACCCGGCCGCCCGCCGAGCTGCGTCAGGCGGTCGAAGGTCGGACGGTCCACCTCTCCCGTGGCCTCGAGCCCCTCCCGCCGCTGTAGCCAGTAGACCGCCTTCGAGGTGTTGCGGCCCCAGCGGCCGTCCACGATCCCCGGCGAGAAGAACGCGCGGTCGAGCAGGATCTGCACCGTCGCGATCGACGGTCCGGCCACGTCGCCCTCGATCGGCAGGTGGATCGTCCCGCGCCGCATGCTCGTGCGCGAGATGTCCTCCCAGCTCTCGGGGTACGGCGCCGTGTCCGGCGCCACGGCGTCGACCTGCACGTAGCGCCGCCAGTCCTCGACCAACCGCTCGCTGTCGAGCTGGGCGGCGGGGAGCGTCGCGTTGCCGCTGCCGAACGCGTCCGCCACGCCCGGTGCGAGGCCGCCGGAGGCCTCCGCCGCGGGCGCCGCGCCCTGGCGGCTCGCCGCGTCGGCCTCGCCGTGCCGCGGCGCGCCCGCGGAGCACGCGATGGCGAGGCTGGCGAGGGAGAGCGGCAGCATTCTGGCGAAGCGCATTGGCATCCTTCATCAGGGTGTCACATAACGAGTTACATGGCGTCAACGTCCGTCATAGGCAATCACCGTGCCGGGACCGGGAAGGTCACCGGATGCGGCCGCTCAGCGCGCCGTCAAGGGAACGAGGGTCCCGGTGGCGGAGCGGGCGCCGATTTCGGCGGCGTGGACGGCGTAGAGCGCATCGACGTAAGCGCTGCGCGCCTGGACGAGCCCTTCTTCGGAGGTGATCACGTCGAGGCTGCCGGTGAGACCGTCGCGGTAACGCTCCTCGGCCTGGTCCAACTCGAGGCGGGCGAGCTGGAGACGTTCGCGAGTGGTGGCGAGGGCGGAGCGTGCGGTGGCGAGCGCCGCGGCGGCGTCGCGGGCGTCGGCTTCGACGGCGAGGCGGGCGTCGCGGCCCTGGGCCTCGGCCTCGCGGAGCAGGGCGGTGCGCTCGTCGAGGCGAGCGCCGCGGCGGCCGCCGTTCCAGGCGTTCCAGGTGAGCTGGAGGGCGAGGGTCTGGGTGGCGATGGCGTCGCCGAAGTGGCGGCCGTCGTAGCCGTAGTCACCGGCGACGGTGAGGCGGGGCGCGACCTCGAGGCGCTCGGCGCGCAGGTTCTGGCGGGCGGCGTCGACGGAGCCGCTGACGGCGCGCAGCTCGGGGCGGTTGGCGAGGGCGAGCGAGACGAGGGAGTCGGGGTCGGCGCTCAGCGACGTCGCCGGGGCGCCCAGGGTGTCGACCTCGATGGCGCGGCCGAGCGGCTCTCCCATGGACCGGAGAAGCGCGACGCGTCCGCGGTCAACGGTGCCGCTCGCCTCGGTGAAGGCAGTGCGGGCGGCGGCGAGGCGGACGCGGGCGCGGGTGATGTCGATGGCGGTGGCGACGCCGGCGTCCTTGCGCTGCTGCGCGATGTCGAGCAGCCGGCGTGCGAGGAGGGTGTCGGCGGCGCGCGCGCGCAGGAGCGATTCGCCGCGCGCGAGCGAAAGGTAGGCGCCGGCGGCGGCCGCCGCCGCGTCGAGCTCGGCGGTCTGGATCGAGGCGGCGGCCGCCGTCCGGTTCTCCTTCGCGGCGCCGAGGCGGGCCCAGGCGGAGGCGTCGAGGAGCGTCATCTCACCCGTCAGGCGGGCGTCGGCGACGGTGAACGGGCCGATCTTCTTCGGGATCGACGGGACTCCCGGGGTCTGCGGAAAATCGAAGCCGAACGACTCGCTGTTGAGCGACTGGCGGACATCTCTCGCGGTGGCGCCGAGCTGCGGGAGCAGGTCGCTGCGCGCCTCACCGACGCGGGCCGCGGCCGCCGCGGCGCGCGCGGCGGCGGCGGCCGTACGGGGGGCGTGGCGTCGGGCCGCCGTCATCGCCGCCTCGAGCGTCACGCGTACGGCATCCGTCGAGTCTGGCCGCTGGGCGGAGAGCGGTCGTGCGGTGCCGAGCGAAAGTGCGAGGACGACCAGGCCTGCGCTCGCGCGCGCGGCCGCCGTGCGGAAGGGAGGTCCAGAGACGGGTACCGACGATCCATATCGCACGAGTCGCATGCCTCGATTTCGGAGTGCAGGTGCGGCGGCTTGCCGGGTCCTCGCAGGTGCGGCGGGCGGCGTCGCCCCGCCGCGGCGGTTTCTCCCCGCCCGCGAAGTAGTAGCCGCGGCGCCGGGGATGTCAACCGCGGGCGGCGTCGCGCGAGCGCCGGCCGCCGGCTGAGGCGGCGCGAGCGAGCGCCGGCCGCTAGAAGAAGAGCGTGAGGGCGACGTAGCCGTAGAGGGGCGTGGGTCCGAACGCGGAGGCGGGGAGCGCCGCCGCGCCGCCGAGCCCGCCCGTTCCGCCGGCCAGGTCGGGCCCCACGCCGAGAAACGCGCCGGCGCGCAGCGTGGCCTCTTCGCCGGCGGACAGAGAGAGCGCGGGCGCCAGCAGGCCGCTGCCGTCGTCGACGCTGACGAGGGCGAGGAGGTCGGCGGTGAGCAGGGGGTGGAGCGCGTACGACGCCTGCGCGGCGAGCGCGTCGCGGGAGAGGAGCTGCAGCTCTCCTCGGCGCGCGGGCGCGGAGAGGGCGACCGCGGCGAGGTCGCGCGGGGCCGCGGCGCCGAAGTCGTCGTGCTGCGCTTCGAAGAGCAGATAGAGGTCGCGGCCAACGAACGTGACGCGGCGGTCCACGCCGAGCGCGAGGCGCACCGCGGCGCCGCCGCCGGGGTCGTGGCGCAGCTCGGTCTCGGCGCGGGCGCCCCAGGGCCCGAGCGCGCCGGCCGCGGCGAGCGCGGCGGCTGCGTGGCGGTCGAGAAGGCCGGTCCAGCCGGAGAGGGACCAGTCGCCGAGCGCGTGCTGCGCCCGGAGGAGGACGTCGGTGAGGCGGCCGTCGGGCGTCGTGCGGGTGCTCGCGACGGCGTCCACGCTGCTGAAGGGGCCGGGAAAGAACTGGAGGCGGAGCGCGTCGGTGCCCGCGCGGTACTCGCGGAACGGGTCCGTGGGGTCGAACGGCGCGAACGGGTCGGCGGGCGTGAGGAGGAGCGTGGTCGCCCAGGAGATCGCTTGCCGCCCGACGGTCGCCTGGAACCGGCCGCCGGAAAGGCCGATCGAAAGACGGTCGAAGCGGTGGCGCCACACGACGCGTGAGGCGTCGACGAGACTCCAGTCCAGGTCGCGGCGCGCGGCGGGCACGCGCACGCCGCCGAGCGCGACGGCGGTGGCGTCGTGGTCGCGCCAGAGGAGCGTGTGTTCGTAGGCGACGTCGAAGCGCAGGCTGCGCAGGCGCGGCGCGGCCATCAGGCGCAGCCGCTGGAAGTCCGTGGCGGCGCCGCTGCCGTAGATGCTCGGGCCGTAGGCGGAGACCACGCCGAGCGCGTAGCCGCGGACGGTGCGCTGCGCCGCCGCAGGGCGGGCGAGGGGGAGGAGCGCGGCGGCGAGCAGCGTCGCCGTGAGGATCATGGGAGGGCGGGACCGCGCCGGGCGGTCCGCGCCCGTCACGGCCGGGGCCCGGCGGCGGCGCCGGTGTGGGGGTCGCGCGCGACGTCGCTCGCGATCGCGCCATCCACGAGGTGGATCAGCCGGTGGGCGCGATCCATGACGCGCGGATCGTGGGTCGAGAAGATGAACGTGACGCCGCGCTCGTGGTTGAGACGCTCCATGACGCCGAGCAGCGCCTCGCTCGTGGCGGAGTCGAGATTCGCGGTCGGCTCGTCGGCGAGGACGAGGGAGGGCTCACCCACGACGGCGCGCGCGACCGCGACGCGCTGCTGCTGACCGCCGGACAGCTTGCCGGGCCGGCGGTCCTCGAGCCCTTCGAGGCCGATCTCGTCGAAGAGCGCGCGAACGCGCCGATGGCGCTCCTCCGCCGGGACGCCGCGCAGGAGGAGCGTGAATTCCGCGTTCTCGAGGGCGGTGAGCACGGGGAGCAGGTTGTACGCCTGGAAGACGAAGCCGATGCGCTCGAGCCGCATGCGGGCGAGCGCGCGATTGCCGAGCGACGTGGTCTCGGTGCCGCCGATCCATATGCGGCCGCGCGTCGCCCGCGTGAGGCCGCCGAGGAGGTTGAGCAGCGTCGTCTTCCCGGAGCCGGACGGCCCCGCCATCGCGACGAACTGGCCCGGCTCGACGGAGAAGGTGACGCCGCGAACCGCCTGGACCGGCTCCGGCTCCTGCGGATAGACCTTCCACAGGTCCTCGGTGCGGACGGCGGACGCGCCATCGCCGGAGGCGGCGTCCGCCCGCGGACTCGTATCGCTCATCGGTCGAACTTCATCGCTTCGGCCACGTCGATGCGCATCGCCTGACGGGCCGGGTAGAGGGAGGCGAGCACCCCTATGAGCATGATGAACGCCACGCTCTGCAGCACCTGCGCGGGGCGGAAGATCGGGACGATGATCGGGCTCACGACGGCGCCCGACAACGTGATGTCGCTGCTGTAGAGCGCGCTCAGGTCGAGACCGTGCCGGAAGAAGCCCCACGTCACGCCGAAGCCGAGCGCCACGCCCAGCAGTCCGCTCAGCAGCGTCAGCAGCAGCCCCTCCGTGAAGACGACGGCGCCCGTCTCGCGCTTCGTGAGGCCGAGCGCCTCCAGCACGCCGAACTCCCGCGTGCGGTTCAACACCGACATCAGCACCGCGTTCAGCACCGCCAGCGCGATGATCCCGAACAGGATCGCATGGAAGACGTAGTCGCCGAAATCGTCGATGCGCACGGCCGAATCGAGCTCCGGCGAGGCCTCCCGCCACGAGAGGACCCGCACGCCGCCGTCGAGCCGCGGCCGCAGATCCCGGATCACCGCCGGAACGTCCCGGCTCGACTGCAGCAGGACCGCGACGCGCGTCGCGCCGCCGGGCACCCGCAGCCACTCCCGTGCCGTCGCGATCGGGACGTGCACCAGACCCTCGTCCAGCTCCGGAATCCCCGTTCGGAACGTCCCGACGACGCGCAGCAACTGGTCCGCGATCTGCCCCGACGCGTCCTGCGCGCTCACCACGAGGCGCGACCCGATGCGCAGCCCGAGCCGCTCCGCGAGCGACACCCCGATGTACGCGGCGAGACGGTCCGACGAGCGCAGATAACGTCCTTCGACGCGCTTCCGGTCGAGCGCCGAGAACGACGCCTCGCGCGCCGGGTCGACCCCCATGACCTGCACCGGCACCGCCGAACCCGGCGAGCTCGCGAGGGCGCTCACCCCCAGTTGCACCGCGCTCGCAACCATGCGCGCCGCCACCGCCCGATCGCCCAGCGCCGCCTCCGCTTCGGCAACCTGCGCCGAGTCCAGCCGATCGGTCAGGCTGCCGCTTCGCAGATAGCCGGGCGCCTCCACCGCCACGTGACCCGGCCCGAGCCGGACCCCGTCCCCGATCCACTGCTCGTGCGCGCCGTCCGCGATCGCACGCGACATCATCAGCAGCGCGAGCCCCAGCACCATCGCCGACGCGGTCAGCAGGCTCCGGCGCGCCTGCCGCAGCGTGTTCCGCGCCGCAAGCCGCACCAGCAGCGCGACGCGCCCCCCCGACCCGCGCCTCGCCTCGCCGCGCGCCCCCCTCGCCGCGGGCCCCCTCGCCGCGCGCGCTCACCTCGCGCCTCGCCTCGCCACGCGCCCTCTCAGCGCCCCGCCAGCGCGTCGGCCGGCGGCACCCGCGTCGCCCGCCACGCGGGATACGCCGCCGCCACCACCGCCGTCGCCAGCAGCGCCGCCGCGCTCCACAATGGGCGCCGACCATGACGGCTCCACCCGCAGCACCGGCCGGATCAGCGCACCCGCCATCGTGAAGCCGCCGAAGAGGAAGCCGAGATCCGGCGGCGAGCGCTGCCACCACGCCAGCAGCGGCACCGTCACCGCCGACCCCGCCGCCAGCGACAACAGCCCGAGCAGCACGCCCTTCGTAGACGACCGTCCGGCCGACGCCGTCCGGCGTCGTGCCGAGCGCCCGCACGACGGCGAACTCGCGCCGCCGCTCGAAGGTCGCCATCAGCATCGTGTTGGCGACGCCGAAGATCGCCATGGCGAACACGATGAGGATGATGATCCAGTTGCTGGAGCGGGCGAGTTGTGCATAATCCGCCAGTTCCGGGCGGAATTTCAACCACGGCTCGACGACGGTGCCAGGAGTGAGGCGGGAAACGGGGGGCTGGAGGCGGGCGGCGACGGCGGCGGCGGACCACGGGTCGCGGAGCGAGAGCGCGACCTCGTGGACACGGTTCGGCGCCAGGGCGAGCAGCGTCTGGAGCGAGCCGATGGGGAGGAGGGCGGAACCGGCGTCGAGCGAGAGCACGCCGGTATGGAAGACGCCGCTCACGGTGAAGAGGTCGTTGCCGATGGAGCCGTCGGCGGCGGGGGCGACGAGGACGACCTGGGAGCCGGGGCGGACGTGGAGCTTGCGGGCCATCTCGTCGCCGATCGCGACGTCGCGAGCGCCGCGGGCGGGGGGTCGGCCGCGGACGATGGCGGCGAGGAGGCGGGAGACGCGAGGCTCGCGAGCGAGGTCGACGCCGAGCAGGACGGCGGCGGTCGTTTCGTCGCGGGCGCTGACGAGGCCGCCGCCGTAGACGCGAGGTGCGGCGGCGACGACGGCGGGGTCGGCGCGCAGGGAGTCGAGAAGGGCGTCGACGTCGGCGCCCTCGTCTCCGCCGAGGGTGGCGTAGAGGTCGCGCTCGGGGAGGAAGTCGGCGGCGTGGACCTGGATCTGAGAGGAGAAGAGGCCGGTGCCGTTCTCGATCATCTCGGCGACGATACCGTCGGAGAGGGCGACGATGAGGACGGCGGAGAGGAAGCCGAAGGCGAGGGCGCCGGCGGTGATGAGGGTGCGTCGGGGGTTGCGCCAGAGGTTGCGCCAGGCGATGCGCCACCAGATGCCGCGCACGGGCGTCAGCTCCCTCTGAGGTTGCGGAGGGAGAAGAACGACGGCTGCAGCCCGACGTCGAAGGCGAGGTCCTCGTAGAGGAGGATCGTGTGCTCCTCCGGCTTGTCGGCGGGGAGGACGGTCATGCGCGCGGGGACGAGGCGGCCTCCCATGCGGAGGTAGTCGCCGAAGGTGATGGTGCGGACGAGGTTGCCGTCCTCGTCGTAGTAGCGCGCCCACGTGGGCATGTCGTCCTTCGTGCGGACCTGCTCGACGATGCGGCCCCAGACGACGGCGGCCTCCGGCTTCGGCGTCAGCTCGAACTCCCAGACGTCGACGCCGTCGCGCGGGCCCCGGTAGGCGATCGCGATGTCGTAGTCGTCGACGACGCGGCTCTCCTTGACGAGGTCGTCGTTGGTGAGGTGGGACCCCATCCACGACCCCATCATGAGTGAAGGCGGGATCTTGATGGTGCGGTCGACCCTGCGGCAGGTAGTTCCAGACCTCGTCCTTCGCCTTCAGCGTGGCGGTGCCCGCCTCCTTCTGCGGCGAGACGACGCGGATCAGGCTGTACTCGGTGCCGAGCGACCACACCTTCATCTCGAGCGAGCGGCTCCAGTGCGCGGTCACGATCTGCATCACGACGGTGCCGCGGCTGGAAGCGCCCCGCAGCAGCCGGTCCACCCGGTCGACGATCTCGCGCGCCGTCTGCGCCGCAGCCTCTCGCGGGTATCCCAGCGAGAGCAGGAGCAGCACGGCCGCGGCCCAAGCCGCGCGCCCCGTGCCTCTCGCCGGCCCTCGCCGCCTCGCCTCGCCGCGACGGACCCCTCTCACGTTCGCTCCCCTCGCGGTCGCGCATCCAGAATGCCGCGGAACAGAGAAAGCTCGGCGCCGATCATGCGCTCGCGCTCGCGCTCCGACAGCCCCTCCCAGTTCTCCAGCAGCCAGCGGTCCCCCGCTTCGCCGAGCGCCATCGTCGCCTCCACCAGAAAGTCGAGCGGCAGGTCGACCCGCACCACCCCCAGCTCCTGCCCCCGAACGATCGTCGCCCGCGTCCAGTGCCGAACGAGGTCGAAGAGCCGGCGAGTCCGCCGCCCACCCCCCGGCTCCCCCCGCATGCGATAGAACGCCCGCGCCAGCCGCACGTACCACGCGTTGCTCTCCAGATACGCCGTGGAGCGGCGGAAGAAACCCTCCAGCGCCGGCCAGAACCCGGCCGCCGTCATCTCCTCCAGCCGGAAACCGCCGACCAGCCGGATCGCGAGCTCCGTCGCCCGCTCCATCACCGTCGAATAGAGATCGCTCTTGTCCTCGAAGTAGTAGTAGAGCGAGCCCTTGCTGATCCCCGATCGCTCGATGATCCGGTTCAGCGACGCCGCCTCGTAGCCCCGATCCGCGAACTCGTCCGCCGCCGCGCGCAGGATGCTCTCCTGCCGTCCGGGCTCGAGCTTCTCGAATCGGGAACGCGCCATCATCGCCTCGTCGACTTCGCCCGCGCCTTCCCGGCGCGCCGCGGCGGCCGCCTCCGACGGCGGCGCTGTCCCGGCCGCGTCCGACGGTGGCGTACCGGGTCACCATACCGTTCGGTTCGACCGTGTGGTCTAAGAGAAGCTCGCGCGTGGACGAGCCGGTGTCAAGCGGGTCGCGGTGCCTAGTTGACGTCGAAGTGGAGGACGAGGTAGGTGCCGCCGTCGTGGTCGGGGGCGAAGCGTAGGTGCCCGAGGAGGGCGCGGTCGATGAAGTTGTCGCGGTGGGAGTGCATGTAGCGGACGATCTTCCAGCCGCTGAAGGAGCCGATGGCGGCGCCCATCATGACATCGCTGGCCCAGTGCTTGTTGTTGTACATGCGGGAGAGGCCGGCGAGGGAAGCGCCGCCGTAGAGGACGAATCCGACGAGGGTCTTGTGGTCGGGCCACCAGATGGCGGCCTCGTGGGCCATGGAGGAAGCGAGGGCGAAGGCGGCGGTGGTGTGGCCGGAGGGGAAGGAGCGATAGGTATCGGATCGAAAGCCGCGGCCCGCCTCGAAATCGAAGGGCTGGTCGGGGTCCTGGAAGGGGCGGCCGCGGCCGGCGACGCCCTTGATGAGGTCGGTGATGATCTCGCTGACGATGATCGCCTCGGTGCTGTGCAGGCCGGCGTCGGCGACGCGGCGGAGGCCGGCGACGCGGCCGACGACGTACATGGAGCCGCCGATGATCTCGGCGCCGGGCACGGCCATGAGGCGAGTGAAGGTGGCGCCCTGGTTGAGGAGATGGTTGGCCTGGGGCGCGGGGCGCTGGAGGAACTGGGCGAGGTTCCGGTCGAGCGGGTAGAGCACGAGCGTGCCGACGATGAAGCCGCCGGCGAAATAGAGGTCGCGCGGCGTGAAGAGCGGCTCGTTGGCGACGGTGCCGGTCGTGCTGTCCGGCGGCGTGGTGTCAGCGGCGGCGGCGCAGCAGTGGGCGGGCAGGAGGAGGAGCGCGACGGGCGCGTCGCCGTCCGAGGGCGTGAAGCGGACCGCCTGGGAAAGCGGCGGCGCGGGAGCGTAGGCCGCGGGAGCGGAGGTCGCGCCCGCGGGGGCCGCGGCGATCAGTAAGGCGAAGGTGCACAACGCTATGGAGTAACGCATGGCGTCGATCCCCGATGGCGATTCGGTGTCGCGATCGCGGGTCCAGTGATGCCGACTTCGTGCCAGCGCGTCGGAGAAGGGCGGGGCGACGTGCCGGGCGCGGGCGCGGCGACGGCGCGGCGTCGCCGCCGCTCATCGGGCGGCGAGGGCGCGCACGAGGCGGGCGAGGGCGACGACGTCGCCGAGGTCCGCCACCTCCGCGGGGGAGTGGGAGTAGCGGCCGGGCCACGACAGCGGGACGGCGGTCGCTCCGGCGGGGACGAACGGGGCCGCGTCGCTGCCGCCGTTGGTGGTACCGACCTGGATCGGGATGTGGTGCTCGGCGGCGAGGCGGAGAACGTCGTCGATGGCGTCGCGGGGAGTGAGCGTGGCGCTGTCGAGCGCGCGCACGACGGCGCCGTCGCCGAGCGGCTGGTCGGCGAAGCGGGTGGATTCGAGAGGCGCGTCGGAGCTGACGAAGGTGTCGACGGCGTAGACGCGGGCGAGGTCGGCCATCGCGGTGTCGGCGGCGAGCGCACGGGATCCGTGCAGGCCGGTCTCCTCCTCGACCACCCAGGCGAACGTGACGCGGCGCCGCAGCGCGGCGGGATCCAGGTCGCGCAGCGCGAGAAGCAGCGCGGCATCACCGGCGCGGTCGTCGAAGCCGCGGGCCACGGCGCGGCGGGGGCCGAGCCGGAGCATCCGCTTGGGCATGGTGACCGTCTGTCCCGCGCGGAGGCCGAGCCGCGCGGCGGCGGCCGCATCGGAGGCGCCGGCGAAGAGGGTGAGCGGCGCGGCCGGCTCGCGGTGCGTCGCGTCGCGCCAGTCGGGGCGCGGCTCGACGATTCCGGCGACATCGCCGGCGGGGGTGTGGACGAGCGCCGCCTGCGCCTCCCAGAGCGAGGGATAGAAGCCGCCGAGACGGCCGAGGACGAGGCGGCCGTCGGGCCGTACCGAGTCCACGCGGAAGCCCACTTCGTCCATGTGGGCGATGAACGCGACGTGCGGCGCCCCGCTCCCGACCGTCACGATCAGGTTGCCTCGGGCGTCGACGCGCGGCCGCGCCCAGGAGGGAAGAAGGGAGCGGATGCGCTGGCGGACCGGCGCCTCGTCGCCGCTGACGCCGTAGCGCGCCACGAGCGCGCCGAGGACCACGGCGGCCGCATCCATGCGATCGCCGCCCTGCGGCGTCGCGGCGGCCTCCTCGCCGGACGACGCCAGACCCAGCGCGGGGGGCAGGACGAGCGCGGGAGCCCGCGCGCTCGACGTGGGCGGAGCCCCGGCCGCGGCGACGAAGGCGTCGGCGAGCGCGGCCACATCCGAGAGCGCGACCATCTCCACGGGTGTGTCGGCGTAGCGTGCGGGCAGGCCGAGGTACCCGACGCGGGCCTGCCCCCACTCCGGCCCCCCGGTGTACGGCGCCGGCGGAGGTGCCGCGTGGGAGGCGGTGTGGGCGCCGGACGCCGCGCCCCCGACAGCGCCCGCCGCAAGCACTCCGGCGCCGGGTGGAGGCGCCGCCGCCTCGCGCAACGCCCTGCCCCGCCGCTCCAGGCCGAAGCCCTCGCTCGTCAGCAGGACCTGGTCGAAGGGGCCCGCCTCGCGCGCCACCCGCTCGATGCCGCGCCGGCCGGCGTGCTCCAGCACCGTCCACGCGAATACGACGCTGCCGGTCGATCCGCCCGCGCTCACCCGCCGCGCGGCCGCCGCGAGCGCGACGCACGCCGCCTTCGCCCGCGCCGCCGGAGCCGCGAGCCGGCCGCCGGCCAACATCATCGGCCGCTTCACCAGCGTCACCGGATCGAGCAGGCGTATCCCCAGCGCGCGCACGCCCGCCGCGTCGCTCGCGCCCACGTCGACGTACGCGTCCTCGAGGTCGAACGGCGCGTCTGCCGGCGACCGACCGCGCTGCAGGTGGACGGAGCGCACGCCCACCGCCCCCGGAACGGTGCCGCCGGCCGTGCCCACCTCCACTACCTGGCCCTCGCGGAACTGGTCCCACAGCGCCCCGCGCGGCGCGCCCACCGCCTTGAGCCTGAGATAGCCGTCCGCCCCGATCGCGCCCACCACGTACCCCGGTTCGTCCAGCGAGCACGCGAGCAGACGCCGGGGCCGTCCGTGCCCGAACTCGACGAGCACGTTGCCCATGCCGTCGCGCCGCACCGGCAGGCCCGCCAGGCGGCCGGCGATGTAGCGCGCCGCGGCCGCTTCGTGTCCCGCGACGCTCGCGATCCGCAGCAGCCCTTCCACCTCGCGCGCCAGCATGGAGTCCACCGCAGCCCCTCGCGCCGGGCGCGGCATCGCGTCATCGGCCGGCGCCGCGGCCCCGGCGGAGACGGCGGCGCCCGCGGCGCCGCGCGCCGGCGCCCACGGCGCCTGCGACGGTGACGACGGCGACGACGAGGGCGAGCTCGACCGGGAGCGCGCGCAGGTATCGTTTCATGGCGTGCAGAGTACGCCGTGTCCCCGCGAGGAACAAGCGCGTGCCGCGGCCCTTGACGGTCGACCGCGGGGGCGGGATCATTCTACTGTATATCTCACCAGTTGAGCGAAGAGATGGCCCGATTCGAGTTGACGCCGGAGGTGATGACGAGGGTCGCGGAGCGCTTCAAGGCGCTGGGCGAGCCGACGCGGCTGCGAATTCTGAACGCGCTGCGGCACGGGGAGCGGAACGTGTCGGAAGTGATGGAGGCGACGGGTCTCAGCCAGGCGAACGTGTCGAAGCACCTCCAACTGCTGCACACGCTGCGGTACGTGGAGCGGCGGCGAGAGGGTCTCTACGTGCACTACCGGATTGCGGACGAGAGCGTGTTCGAGCTGTGCGAGATCGTGTGTGGCCGGTTGGAGGCGGAGACGGAGGAGCTGCGGTCGCAGCTCGGCGCGGAATGAAGGCGGCGTCCACGGTGGCGTGTTCGAGGTGAAGATGGGCGAGACGGCGGTGCGGCGAGCGACGGTGGAGTGCGTGTTCTGTGGGACGATGAACCGCGTGGACCTGGAACGGGCGGCGGACCGGCCGAAGTGCGGGGAATGCGGGCGGCCGATCCTGCTGGACCGTCCAGTGCGGGTGACGGACGCGGGCCTGGCGCGCGTGGTGGCGGATGCGACGGTGCCGTTGATGGTGGATTTCTACGCGGACTGGTGCGGTCCGTGCAAGGTGATGGCGCCGCTGCTGGACGAGTTGGCGCGAGCGCGGATGGGGCGGCTGCTGGTGGCGAAGCTGGACACGGACCGGAACCCGGAGGCGACGCGTCGCTATGGGATCCAGTCCATCCCGACGCTGGTGTTGTTCCGCGATGGCGAGGAGGCGGCGCGCGAGGTGGGAGCGATCCCGCGGCAGCGTCTGGAGGCGCTGGTCGCCGACGCCTGACGTGATTCCCTTTCCCGGGCGATTCCGAAGATAGTCAAGAGAGCTTCCCCAGGGGCGGAAGTGCGGCTTCCGCCTCCCCGTCCGATCGAAGGCCGGGTGCTGCTGGCGTCGCTCGCGGTGCTCGCGGTGGCGGCCGCGGGAACGGTCACGCTCGCGGTCCGAAGAGGCGGCGGCGGGGCCGGCGGGGGCGGCGCGCTGCTGTGGCTGATGGCCGCGTTTCCGACGGCGCTCGCCGCGTATCAGCGCGGCTGGCGCGGCGTTGCGGAGGTGGCGGGCGCGACGGTGATCGCGATGGCGCTCACGGCGGCGGCGCTGTACCTGGCCGGCAATGCGTCGTCGGGCGCGCTCGGCGCGGTGGCGGTCGGCTATCTCGGTGTGGCGGCGGTTCTCGGGTGGCTGGCGTCGCGCTTCCGCGGGGACGACGTCGCGCTGCGCATCGCGTTCGCCGATCCGATCACGGGGCTTCCGGACCGCCGCTTCGCAGAGCTCGTGCTGGGGCGGGAGCTGGCGGGCGTGCATCCGGTGGCGGTGGCGGTCGTCCGGCTGGACGATTTCACGGGGCTCCGGATGCGTGTGGGGCGAGCGCGGGCGGAAGCGCTCGTCGCCGCGGTGGCGACGCGCCTCCGTTCGGCGACGCGCGCGAACCAGCTTCTCGCCCGCCTCGGTGAGGAAGCCTTCATGCTCGTGCTGCCGCAGACCCGCGAGGCGGCGGCGCAGGCCCTCGCCGAGCGGCTGCAGCGGCTCCTGCGCGAGGATCCGGATCTTCCCCCGACCAGCGTGGGGTTGGCCTGTGCTCGGCGACCGCCGTCCGCCGAGACGGACCTGGTCGTCGCGGCGGCGGCGGCGGCCGAGACGGCATCGCGCGTGGGCGGCGGCCGGATCCGTATGGCGCAGCATCCGGTCGCCAGGGAACGGGCGACGGTGGCCGCGGAGCACGCGGAGCCGGGCGAGGCTGAGGGCAGCGGGGAAGGGACGGCCGACGCCGCGGGCGCGGCGCCCGGTGTGGACGCGGGCGCGGCGGCAGGAGCGGACGAGGGCGCGGGCTTGGCGGCAGGAGCGGAGGCGGGAGCGGGCGCGGCGGCAGGAGCGGGCGTGGGCGCGGCGGCGGGCGCGGGCGTGGGCGCGGCGGCGGGCGTGGGCGCGGCGGCGGGCGCGGGCGTGGGCGCGGCGGCGGGCGCGGGCGCGGGCGCGGCTCTGGACACGGCCGGGTCGGGCCGCCGCGCCCTGGTGGTGGTGGCGGAAGACGGGCCGGCCGAATGGGTCACGAAGCTGCTCGGCGACGAGGGGTTCGAGGTCGAACGGCTCGCGGCGGAGGAGGCGGGGTCGGAGAGCGGGCGGCTGGACCTGGTGGTGGTCGGGTCGGGAGAGCAGGGGGAGGCGTTCTCCGCGCGCGTCGCGGAGTTGCGCGAGCGGGAGCCGTCCGCGCGCATCGTCGCAGTCGTGCCGGTTGGAGCGGAGGCAGCGGCGCTGGAGATTCCGGTGCACGGATACCTCCCAATGTGGATGGAGGCCGCCGCCACGCGTCCGATGCTGGCGCGGCTGATGGCGGAGCGGGACGTGGCGGTCGATGCGGCGATCCGCGACCGGCAGCTCACGCAGGAGCTGCAGGTGACGGAGCGCGAGGCGAAGGAAGCGCGCGAGCGCTCGCGCGCGATCCTCGAGCGGACGCGTCGCCTGGAGGCGATCGGCCGGCTGGCGGGAGGGATCGCGCACGACTTCAACAACCTGCTCACGTCCGTTCGAGGGCATTGCGAGCTGGTGATCGACTCGCTGGCGCCGGAAGATCCGTCGCGCGAGGACCTTCTCCGGATCCAGGAGGAGACGCAGCGCGCGACGGAGCTGACGCGTCAGCTCCTCGCCTTCGGCAGCCGCCAGACGCTGCAGCCGGAGGTCGTGGACGCTCGCGACATCATGACGGACGTGGGGGGCATCCTCCGGCGGCTGCTCGGCGAGGATGTCGAGCTGGTGATCGAGCGAGGCGACGATCCGCTTCACGTGGAGGCGGACCGCACGCAGATCCAGCAACTGCTGCTCGACCTCGCCATGAACGCGCGTGAAGCGATGCCCCAGGGCGGCCGGCTGACGATCGCGGCGGCGACCGAAGCGCTGATCGAAGAGAACGAGATGGACCTCGGGCTGGAGCCGGGTGGCTACGTCCTGATCCGCGTCTCCGACACGGGCGAGGGCATGGACGAGGAGACGCGCGCCCGCATCTTCGAGCCGTTCTTCACGACGAAGCCCGCCGGCCAGGGGACCGGGCTCGGGCTCTCGGCCGCGTACGGCTTCCTCCGGCAGAGCGGCGGCCACATCTCGGTGGAGAGCGATCCCGGCGTCGGCACGACGTTCCGCGTCCTGCTGCCGCGCGCGGAAGCGCCGCCGGCCGCCGCGCCGGAGCTGGAGGCGGCGCCGGAAGAGGAGGAAGAGGCGACGGCGCGAAGCATCCTCGTGGTGGAGGACGAGGCGGGGGTCCGGCGTCTCGCGCGGCGCATTCTGGAGCGCGCCGGCTATCTGGTCGAGACGGCGGACGGGGCGTCCGCGGCACTGCGGCTCCTGCAGGAAGGCCTGCGGCCGGATCTGCTGCTGAGCGACGTCGTGATGCCGGAGACGAGCGGGCCGCAGCTCGCCGAGAAGGTGCGCTCGATCCACCCCAACATCCGCGTTCTGTTCATGTCCGGCTACAGCGAGGAGGCGGTGGCGCGCCACGGCGTGCTACTCGCCGATTCGACGCTTCTCGAGAAGCCGTTCACGCCGGAGCAGCTCACCGGCCGCGTGCGGGAGATCTTCGCGGCCGGCGACGGGGGCTGACTTCCGCCCCGCCCACCGGGGCCCCATTCGCAGAACGCCGGAGCGCGAGACCGGCGCGCAGGCCGCCGGCATCTCGGCAGGACGCTCAGCGCACGCCGCGGCGGGCTTCCTCGGCCGGAAGATGCTGCGGCCGCTCGAGGTGCGCCGGCACGTACGCGGCGTCGAGATAGTCGGCCACCATGCGGTGGGTGTTGAAGAACGGGACGACCTGCCGTATCGAAGCGCGGACGCGCGCCAGCCAGGCGAACGGGATGCCATCGCCGCCGCGCTGGTAGAAGAGCGGCAGCACGTCGTTCTCGAGGACTGCGTACAGTCGCTCCGCATCGGCGGCGTCCTGCGCCTCGAGCTCCGGCCCCGGAGCCTCCTCGATCGTCCAGCCGATCGGGTCCGCGAGCCGGTTGTGATCGGACCACGCCTCGGCCCACCAGCCGTCTGCGATGCTCAGATTCAGAGCGCCGTTGGCGGCCGCCTTCATGCCGCTCGTCCCGCTTGCCTCGTAAGGCCGGCGCGGCACGTTCAGCCACACGTCGGCGCCGGCGACGAGGACGCGGGCGAGCGCGACGTCGTAGCCCTGGAGGAAGACGAAGCGGCCGCCGTGATCGCCGTGCAGCGCGAACTCCGCCACCTGGTGCAGGAGCTCCTGGCCCTTCTCGTCGCGCGGGTGCGCCTTGCCTGCGAAGACAAACTGGACCGGCTGCTCGCCGTGGAGCAGCCGCTCGAGGCGGACGCGGTCGCGCAGCAGGAGGGTCGCGCGCTTGTAGCTCGCGAAGCGTCGTGCGAACACGAGGGTGAGCGCGTGGGGGTCGAGGGCAGCGGCGGCCGCGTTCGGGTCCATGCCCCGGGCGACGGCCTCGCCGGCGAGCGTACTGCGGACGTGCCGCACCAGCGCGGCGCGCTGCTCGCAGCGGGCGCGCCAGAGGTCGGCGTCCGGGATGTGGAGCGCTCGCTGCCAGCGCAGGTCGTCGACCTCGTCGCGCCACGCCTCGCCGATCTGCGCTCCGTAGAGGCGGCCGATCGGCTCACCGGTCCAGGTGGGCAGGTGGACGCCGTTGGTGACGTGCCCGATCGGCACCCGATCCGCGGACAGCTCCGGCCACAGGTCGGCCCACATCTCGCGCGTGACGTCGCCGTGCAGACGACTGACTCCGTTGCGATGGTGCGCGAGGCGGAGCGCGAGGGTGGTCATGCAGAAGGAGTCGCCCGCGTTGTCCGGATGACGGCGACCGAGCGCGAGAAAATGGTCCCACGGCTCGCCCATCTCCCAGACGTAGCCCCCCAGGTAGCGCTTGAGCAGGTCCGGCGGGAAGTGATCGTGCCCGGCGGGCACGGGCGTGTGCGTGGTGAAGACGACGCTGTCGGCGAGGCGCTCGGCGGCGTGGCGGAAACCGCCGGCCTCCTCGCGCAGCTCACCGCGGACGCGCTCGACGGCGGCGAAGGCGGCGTGGCCCTCGTTCAGGTGCAGCACGGTCGGGGTGAGGCCGAGGCGGTCGAGCGCGCGCATGCCGCCGATGCCGAGGACAATCTCCTGCCGCAGGCGATGCTCCGTGTCGCCGCCGTAGAGGCGGTCCGTGATGCGGCGGTCCGCCTCCTCGTTCTCGTCGACGTCGGTGTCGAGCAGATAGAGCGACACGCGGCCGACGTCGACGCGCCACATGCGGGCGGCGCAACAATGGTCGAGGAAGGGGAAGTCGATGTGGAGCGGCGCGCCGTCGCCGTCACGGACGAGGGTCAGCGGGAGCGAGGACGGATCGGCCGCGGGGTACGATGCGTGTTGGCGGGCGTGGCCGTCGACGACCTGCCGGAAGTAGCCCTCGCCGTAGAAGAGGCCGACGCCGACGAGCGGCAGCCCGAGGTCGCTCGCGGACTTCAGAATGGTCGCCGGCGAGGACGCCGAGGCCGCCGGAGTAGATGCGGAGGCACTCGGTGATCCCGAACTCCGCGGAGAAGTAGGCCACGCGGAGTCCGGCGGCGCCGTGCTCGCGAGCGAACCAAGTGTCGGGCCGCGCGAGATGGCGCTGCAGGTCGGCGGCCGCGGCGTCGACCGCCGCGACGTATCCGGCGTCGCCGGCGAGCGCGTCCAGGCGGGCGGCCCCGAGGTCGCGGAGCAGCCGGATCGGGTTGCGTCCGGAGCGCTCCCAGAGCGCCGGGTCGGCGCGGCGGAAGACCGCCTCGCTTTCGGGGTGCCAGCTCCAGCGCAGGTTCATCGCGAGGGAACGGAGGCCCTCGAGCGGGGCGGGAAGCGGGAGCGGAAAGGTGCGGCTCTCGGTCATGGGCGAACCTCTGTAATGCTACGCCGCGTCGTCACGGCGGTTAGGGCGACAAACGACGAATTCGAGCGCGCGGGAGCGCGCGTCGGGCGGTCACTTGCCGCAGCTTGAGGGGAGTGGGTCACGGGATGCGAGTCCAATGTAATCGGTTGCCATCAGTATCGACAAGCGTGCGGCACACCTGTAGGCGCGACAACGCATTACACCCGAGCGGCGGCCGTCGTTGCGGCGGCGCGGCCGCCGTTGCGCGCGGACGGCGGCGCACCCCATGCTTCGAGCGAGGGCGTGGCTGACGAGGTACGCGGGACGGAGGAGGGCGATGGCGGTGACACATCGCGAGCGCGCGACCGTCGTGGTGGTGGGCAGCGGACCCGGCGGGGCGACGCTGGCGCGGGAGCTGGCGCGGGCGGGACGCTCGACGCTCCTCCTCGAGCGCGGCCGCGAGTGGCGCTCGAGCCGGCTCTACGGCACCTACCCCGGGGCGCTGCTCTACGCGGACCGGCACGCGCTGCTCTTCACGCGCGAGGGCATGAACATCATCCGTCCGCTGATGGTGGGCGGGGCGACGAGCATGTACTGCGCGTGCGCGTCTCCGCCGGCGCCGTGGTGGGGGAAGCGCTACGGCATGGAGCTGGAGGGTCACGCGGCGGCGGCGGCGCGAGAGCTCGGCGTGGCGCCGCTCGCACCGGAGCTGCGCGGGCGGGCATCGACGCGGGTTGCGGCGGCCGGATCTGCGCTCGGCATGCAATGGGAGCCGCAGGCGAAGTTCATGGACCCCGGCCGGGCGACGCCGTTCGCGTGCGGGGCCCACTGCATGCTGGGGTGCCGCTGCGGCGCGAAGTGGAGCGCGGCCGAGTACGTGGACGACGCGGTGTCGGCGGGCGCGCGCCTGTGGACTCGCGCGCGCGTGGACCGCGTGCTGGTGGAAGGCGGCCAGGTGCGCGGCGTCCGGGGCGTGCGGCGGCAGGGGCCGGGCGGCGCGCGCGCGGCGGATTTCGAGGTGGAGGCGGAGACCGTGGTGGTCGCCGCCGGCGGCATCGGGAGCGCGGTCCTGCTGCGGCGGAGCGGCATCGCGGAAGCGGGCCGCGGCATGACGATGGACACCACGACGATGGTCTACGGCGCCGCCGAGCGGGAGGGGATCGGCCGGGATCCGCCGATGACGTGGAGCAGCGCCGACGACGAGCTCGGCGTGCTCTACTCGACCCTGATCGACCCGTGGCTGATGTACCCTCTGATCATGATGCGGCGCGGGCCCGGCTACGCCGCGACGTGGCCGCGCTGGGGACGCACGCTCGGCGTGATGATCAAGCTGAAGGACGAGATCAGCGGAGAGGTCGATGCGCGGGGACGGATCTCGAAGGGGCTGACGGCGGGCGACCGCGTGCGGCTCGAGCGTGCGGAGCGAACCGCCGGCGCGGTGCTGCGCGAAGCCGGCTGCGACCCGGACACGATCCTGACCACACCGCTGCGCGGCACCCATCCGTCCGGCACCGCGCGCGTGGGCGTGGTCGTGGGCCCCGACCTGGAGACCGCGACGCGGGGCCTCTACGTGTGCGACGCGAGCGTTTTCCCCGAGGCGCTCGGCCGCCCCACCGTGCTGACCATCATCGCGCTCGCGCGCAGGCTGGCCGATCGGCTGCTCGGCCGCTGACCGGCTCGTCGCGGGAGGCGCCGCCGCGCTCGGGGCGAGAGGCCGCACTCAGAATCGCCAGTTCCAGACGAGGAGGACGGTACGCTCGCCGCGGGCGTCGTGGCCGAGGCGGGCGGCGGGCGCGGCGGCGAGCAGGCGGTCCGGCAGCGACGGCGGCGAGCGGGCGGCCGCGTCGTCGCCCAGCGCGGTCGTGCGTCGCGCATCCTCGCGCTCGTAGCGACGCGCGAGCCCGGCGCCGTACGCATAGCCGAACGCGATGCCGAGGAGCGTGTCCGACATCCAGTGGTGCTCGTCGACGAGGCGACCGGCGCCGACGCCGAGGGCGGCCGCGTAGAGCAGCGGCTCGAGCGGCCCGAGGTGGAATCGGTGGTTCCAGAAGGAGGCGCACGACATGATGTCCGCGACGTGCCCGCCGAAGAAGGAGTGGTGCTGCCAGTCGCCGCCCGGGAAGTCCCAGACGTTGGCGTCGTCGAAGCGCTCTCCGGTGTCGCCGTTGGTCGGCCGTTCGCGGGAGACGAGGAGATAGATGCCGTGGCGCACGGTCGTGTTCGCGCCGTCGACCGTGATGCACCCGGTCGCCGCCTCCCGCAGGGCGCGCGAGTCGCTCGCGAAGCCGACGGCGTAGATCCCCGCGCTCAGCATGAACAGGCTGCGGGTCAGACCGAACTGCTCGAGGAACCTGCCGCCGCGGAACGGCTTCGCCGCCTGCACGGGAGCGGAGCGGGGGTGCGTGCGGACCCAGCGCTGGATGTCGGCGTCGTACGCCGTCGTCACGGCGAACGTGCCGAGCACGCCGATCAGCTCCGGAAGGTCGTCCGTGCCGAGGCGCGCGGGTGCGCTCCACAGGTAGGCCGCCCCCGAAACGATCCGCTTGCCGTCGGCACCCAGCCGTCCCCACGTCCGCTGCGCCCGCAACGGCGCCGCGGCCGCGAGCGCCGCCATGGTGAACGCCGCCATTGCCTTCGCGCGATGTCGCACTCCCCTGCCCTCCGCGTTCCGGTCACGCGTGCTCGCCGCCGGAGCCTCGCCGGCGCGGATCCGATCCGCGGCGAGGCCGGCGGCACCCGCCGACGACGCGGGGGCAAGTTGTGCGCCGGCCGCGGCTTGGGACGTCGCGTCAGTGGAGCAGCCACGCCGTCGCGAAGCCGAGATAGTTGCCGATGGCGTAGCCGAGGAGACCGACGAGGATTCCGGGCAGCACGAGCGCCGGCCACTCACGCGACACCGCGACGGCGAGGGCGCTGGTCGGGCCGCCGATCGCGGCCTGGGAGGCGACGGCGAGCGTCCCGACATCGAGGCGCAACAACCGGCCGACGCCGAAGACGATGACGCCGTGCACCAGCACGATCACCATGGTGAAGAAGAAGATCGCGATGCCCACGGCGAAGATGTCGTCCACGCGCGAGTAGATGCCGATGACGGCGAAGAAGAGGTGGAGCGCGGCGTTGCCGAGCTGCATCGCGCCGCCCACGCTCGACAGCACGGGCACATGGCCGACGACGAGCGCGATCGTCGTGAGCCAGAGCACCTCCGGCACGGCGGGCACGGCGAGCGCGAGCGCGTGGGCGGCGACGAGGACGAGCAGGCCCACGGCGAGCAGCGTGGCGACGTCGAGGACGGAGACCGGCTCGGGTGAGAAGAAGGGATGCGCGGCGGCGGGCGTGGCGCCGTCGGCGGCTGGCGGGGCGGCCGGCACCGCCGGGTACCAGCGCCCCAGCCAGACCGGCAGCAGGAGGCAGGCGCCCATCCACAGCCCGGTCGTGAGGTTGTCCGCGGCGGTCGCGCCGGCGAAGAGCGTGCGCGGCAGCTCGAGCGCGCGTCCCACGGCGACGAAGTTCAGCGAGCCGCCGCTGTAAGTGCCGACGAAGGCGCCCGCCAGGCGCCACGTCTCGTCGCCGAAGGTCGCGGCGAAGGCGAGCCAGCCGACGGCCGTGCCGACGAGGGTGCCCACGACCGCGAGCGCAAAGGCGCCGAGCATGCGCGGACCGGCGCGGCGGAGCGCGCGGATGTCGACCGCGAGGAGCAGCCAGACGATCGCGAGCGAGGTGAGCGGGCCGAAGATTACGTCGTAGACGGGAGAGCGGGGCGCGACGACGCCGGCATTCGAGAGGATCGCGCCGAACAGGATGACGAGAAGAGACGCGCCCACGCGCGAGAACGCGCGGAGGCGGTGGTCGAGCCAGAACGCGAGAGCGGTGATGGTGGCGACGACGGCGGCGACGCCGAGCGGCGAGGCGATCACCGCAGCGCGGCGTCGACGGCGCGGCCAACGCGCGCGACGATCTCCGGCAACGCGTCGACGTCCCCCTCGTCGGTGTTGAAGTTGACGATGCACGCCCGCAGCAGGAAGTGGCCGTCCACGACCGCGTTCGAGACGAACGCCTCCCCGCCGCGCTCCAGCCGGGCGAGCAGCTCGCGGTTGAGCGCGTCGAGGTGCGCCTCGACGGACGCCTCGCCGACGCGCGGGCGCAGGTCCGCCGGAACGTAGCGGAAGGTCGCGATGCTGAGCGCCTGCGTCGCCGGCTCGAGCTCGGGGTGCTCCGCGACGCGCGCGGCGAGGCGGCGGCTGAGGCGGATGTCGTCGCCGATCATGCGCGCGTAGCCTTCCCTCCCCACCTGACGCAGCGCGAGCCACACCTTGAGCGCGCGGAAGCCGCGCGAGTTCTGCATCCCGAAGTCGACGAAGTTGATCGCCTCGACGCCGAAGTGATAGTACGGCGGGTGGTAGGAGAAGGCGCGGCGCAGCGAATCCGCGTCGCGCACGAGGGCGCAGCCCGCCTCGAGCGGCGCGTAGAGCCATTTGTGGGGATCGACGGCGAGCGAGTCCGCCTCCGCCATGCCCGCCAGCTCGCGCGCGGCGTCCGGGACGGCGGCCGCGAGGGCGCCGTACGCGCCGTCCACGTGGAACCAGACCCCACGCTCCCGGCAGAGCGCCGCGATCTCCCGCAGCGGATCGATGGCGCCGGTGCTGACGCTGCCGGCGGTGCCGACGACGAGGGCGGGCACGTCGCCCGCGGCGACGTCGTCGTCGATGCGACGTGCCAGCTCGGCGAGGTCCATGCGCTGCGCGGCGTCGGTGCCGACCCAGCGGATCGCGTCGGTGCCGAGGCCGAAGAGATCGGCCGCCTTCTGGATCCAGGTGTGCGTCTCCGCCGAGCCGTAGACGCGGAGACGTCGCGCATCCGACGGCGCCACGCCGGCGGCGCGGAGGTCCCAGCCCGCGGCGTCGGCCGCGGCGGCACGCCCGGCGAGGAAGCCGACGAAGTTCGCCATGTTGCCGCCGCTCACGAGCAGTCCCCCGCCCGCCGGGTAGCCGATCAGCTCGCCGATCCAGCGGACCGTCTGTCCCTCGATCTCGGACGCGATCGGGGAGAGCGTCCAGGCGCCGACGTTCGCGTTCACCGCCGCGGCGAGAAATTCGGCGAGCATGCCGATCGGCGCGGGTGAGGAGGTGATGTAGCCGAAGAAGCGCGGGTGCCCGTTGTAGAGGGAGTGGTCGAAGAGGAGCCGCTCCGCCTCGGCGACGATCTCGCCGGGGTCGGTGCCGGTCTGCGGCAGCGGCGCGTCGGCGCCGAGGACGTCCCGCACCACGTCCGGTGTCTCGCCGGGCGTGACCGCCCGCTCCGGCAGCGTCGCGATCAGGCGGGCCACGTCGTCGACGAGGGCGTGTCCCAGGCGCCGGAACTCGGCGGCGTCGAGGGCGAGAGGGGCGCGCCGGCTCATGCCGGGAAAGCTCTGGATCATCGCGTTCTCCTGCAAGAGGGGAGTTCACGGCAGGATGTCGGCTCGGCGGCGTCGCCGCCAGTGCGCCCTGCTCCGCTCGGTACCGCCCTTGCACCGGGATGGAAGCGCGCGGCAGGACACGCGATCCCGCAGCAGGAGGCAAGCAAATGGGCGCTGGCAGAGAGCCGAAGACGGTGGTGGTCACGGGCGCGTCGGCGGGAGTGGGCCGCGCTGCGGCCCGCGCGTTCGGCCGCCGCGGCGACCGCGTCGTGCTGATCGCGCGCGGCGAGGAAGGGTTGAACGGCGCGCGGGCGGAGATCGAGCGAGACGGCGGCGAGGCGCTGGTCGTCCCCACCGACGTCGCGGACGCAGACGCGGTCGAGCGGGCGGCCGCGGCCGCGGAATCGGCGTTCGGCCCGATCGACATATGGGTGAACGACGCGATGGTGACGGTGATGGCGCCGGTCCAGGAGACGACGCCCGCGGAGTACCGCCGCGTGACCGAGGTGACGTATCTCGGCTCCGTGCACGGCACGCTGGCGGCGCTGCGCCGGATGCAGCCGCGGGACTGCGGCTCGATCGTGCAGGTCAGCTCCGTGCTCGCGTACCGGGGCATCCCGCTGCAGTCGGCGTATTGCGCTGCGAAGCACGCGCTGCAGGGATTCTACGATTCGCTGTGGGCGGAGCTGCGGCACGACGGCTCCCACGTGCGCGTCACGCTGGTGAACCTGCCGGGCGTGAACACGCCTCAGTTCACGTGGGCGCGCACGAAGATGCCGAACCAGCCGCAGCCGGTGCCGCCGATCTACCAGCCGGAGGTGGCGGCGGACGCCATCGTGTGGGCGTCGGAGCACGGGGACCGCCGCGAGATCACGGTGGGCGGCCGGGCCACGGCGATCCTGTGGGGAAACAAGTTCCTGCCGCGACTGGGCGACTGGTACCTGGGGAAGACCGGCTACGCCGGGCAGCAGACGGACCAGCCGCTCGAGGCGGACCGTCCAGACAACCTCTTCGAGCCAGTGCACGAGGATCGCGGCGCGCACGGTCCCTTCGATACCCGCGCACATGCCGGCAGCGTGCAGCTCCAGGTCAACAAGCGCCTGCCCTGGATCGTCGGCGCCGCGGCGCTCGCGGGAGCCGCGGCGCTCGCCGCCGCTTTCGGCGGCCGCGACGGCTCGCACGGCGCCGGCGACGGCTCGCACGGGGCCGGCAAGGACCTCTGAGCCGCGGCGCCATCGCGTCGGCCTCTATGCCCTGGCGGGACGCGTGCTTACCTTGACCCCGTTACCGGTCCGGTCGGCGATCGGACCCAGGCGGGCGCACGGCCGGGAGGTGAAGAATGGCGGACGCAACGACGCGGGTGGAGGAGCGGAGCACCCACGGGCGAGGCCGCATCTACGACAGCATCGCGGACACGATCGGGGACACGCCGCTGGTGCGGGCTCCGCATCTCTCGGAGCGGCAGGGCGCGCGCGCGGACGTGCTGCTCAAGCTCGAGTTCTTCAACCCGCTGGGCAGCGTGAAGGACCGCATCGGCATCGCGATGATCTTGGCGATGGAGGCGGACGGCCGCATCGGTCCGGGCTCGACGATCGTCGAGCCCACCTCCGGCAACACCGGCATCGCGCTCGCCTTCGTGTGCGCCGCCAAGGGGTATCGCTGCATCCTCACAATGCCGGAGACAATGTCGGTCGAGCGGCGGCGGCTCATGGCGCTGCTCGGCGCCGAAGTCGTGCTCACGCCGAAGGAGAAAGGGATCAACGGCGCGCTCGAGAAGGCGGAGGAGCTCGTCCGCGAGATCCCGAACGCGGCGCAGCCGATGCAGTTCTCCAACCCCGCCAACCCGGAGATCCACCGACGCACGACGGCGGAGGAGATCTGGGCGGACACCGGCGGCAACGTCGACGTGATCGTGTGCGGCGTCGGCACGGGCGGCACGCTCACCGGCTGCGGCGAGGTACTCAAGCCGCGGCGGCCGGAACTCCGCATGGTCGCCGTCGAGCCGGAGACGAGCCCGGTCATCTCCGGCGGCGAGCCGGGGCCCGGCAACATGATCCAGGGGATCGGCGCCGGCTTCATCCCGGACAACCTCAACACCGCCCTCGTCGACGAGGTGATCGCGGTCAGCAACGACGACGCGTTCGCCATGGCGCGACAGGCGGCCCGCCTCGACGGCATCGCCTGCGGTATCTCGTCCGGCGCCGCGCTCGTGGCGGCGTACCGCATCGCGGCGCGCCCGGAGATGGACGCGAAGACGGTGGTCGTGGTGATCCCCTCCTTCGCGGAGCGCTACATCTCGACGCCGCTCTTCGAGAACCTGTGAGCGCGGACGCCGTGAGCGCGATCCAGGACCTCTATCCGGACGACTTCGCCCACTGCTACGGGTGCGGCCGCCTGAACCCGCACGGCCTCCACATCCGCAGCGAGTGGACGGGTGAGGAGGCGATCGCACGGCTGCGGCCCGACGCGCATCACATCGCGCTCCCCGGCTTCGTGTACGGCGGCCTCCTCGCCTCGCTCGTCGACTGCCACTCGATCGGCACCGCCGCCGCGGCCGCCATGGCCGCTGCCGGGCGGACGCCCGGCGTGGATCCGTCGCCGCGCTTCGTCACCGCGTCGCTCCACGTCGACTTCCTGGCGCCGACGCCGGCGGGCGTCGAGCTCGTCGCCCGCGCCAGGGCGGTCGAGGTCGGCGCGCGCAAGGTGGTGGTGGAGGCGAGCGTGGCGGCGGGCGACGTCGTGTGTGTCCGCGGGCGCGTCGTCGCGGTCCCAATGCCGCCCTCGATGGCGCGCGCGGCGGGCCGCCACGAGGCGATACCGCACTGACTCTCGCGCGGTCCGGTCTGCCCCGGATCAGAGATGGCGGCCGGCGGGGGTGAGTTGACGGTCGACCTCACGCTCATGTCGGCCACGGCGACCGGCGGCTGAGGCACGGCGGGCACCACGGTCGCCGAGCGCGGGCGGACGCGTCGCGGAAAGCTCCCGACAGCGGCGTGGGGCCGCTCCCGATTGTCGCGGGGGTGCGGCGAAGCAACCGTGTAGGGGCGGAGTTCCGGACATCCGACGGCGAGGCGGCGCGCGCCCCGACCCGCGCTGCCGGTGGCCCTCGGAAGTGAATGCGCGCGCCGCCCCGACCGTCGAGGTGGGCGCGGGCGTCGAAACGACCAGCGGGACAGGTGCTCTTGAGAGCGATCGACACGCTCGGGGCCATGGCGGCCCGGCGAAGAAGGGTCGGGCGAGGAGGACGGGCGCCGCGCCTGCGCGCCGTGTTCGGGGCCGCGTTCCTCCTCGGTGGCAGCGTGGCCGCGATGACGGCGGCGCCGTCCCGGGCGCACGCGCAGCAGGATGTCGTCGAGTGCCAGAAGTGCCACGCCAACCACGATTTCCTGGTCGGCAAGGGGGGCACGTTGAAGGGAGATTCGGCGCTATTCGTGCCGGATTCCCTGCTGCGCGACTCACGCCACGCGAAGCTGAGCTGCACCGATTGCCACCCGGCCTTCGCCGGTGGCTATCCGCACCGTGACACGGCGGTCGTCGCGGTGCCGTGCCAGAGCTGCCACGCCGCGGAGGGGGCGGGGTGGGCGCGCTCGATCCATGCGCCCAACGCCCTCACGGTGGGCGACGCTCCGACGTGCGTGAGGTGCCACGGCGCGCACCACGTGCTCTCCGCGAGCGATCCGCGCTCGCCCACCTACGCGCTCAACGTGGCGACACTGTGCGCCGGCTGCCACGACGATCCGCGCATCATCGGCACCTACTTCATGGCGCCAGGCGAGACGCAGGCGCGTACGGCGGTCAAGGAGTTCTACGAGACGGTGCACGGCACGGCGCTGACGAAGGCGGGGCTCGTGGTTTCGGCCACGTGCAACGACTGCCACGGCGCGCACGAGATCCTGCCGCCGGACTCCGCGGCGTCGACGATCAGCCGGGCGCATGTGGCGGAGACGTGCGGCAAGTGCCATTCGGGCGTGCTGGCGACGTTCGAGGGCTCCTCGCACGGGCAGGCGCTGAAGACGGGGAAGAAGACGACGACGGGCCACTCCGCGCCGGTCTGCATCGACTGCCACACGTCGCACCGCATCGTGCGCGCGAACGATCCCGTGTGGTTCCGCGGCGTGGTGGAGGAGTGCGGCTCCTGCCACGAGCACCTCTACGAGACCTACTTCGAGACGTACCACGGGCAGGTGACCGAGCTGGGCTACGGCCTGACCGCCAAGTGCAGCGACTGCCACACGGCGCACGCGATGCTGCCGCCGACCGATCCGCGCTCGTCGGTGAACCCGGCGAACCTGGAGGCGACGTGCCGCACGTGCCATCCGAAGGCGAACGCCAACTTCGTCAAGTACCTGCCGCACGGGGACCCGCAGAACCGCAGCGCCTATCCACGCCTCTTCTGGGTCTGGCTCTTCATGACGGCGCTGCTGGTGGGCGTATTCGGCTTCTTCGGTTCGCACACCGTGTTGTGGCTGTTCCGGCTGGCGCGCGACCGGTTGCGGGGGCGCCATGCGGCGGACGCGGGACCGGCGACTACGGAGGAGACATGAGCAGCGAGGCGGGCGACGGGCGGGCAGCCGCCGAGGAGGACGCCGTGGCGGCGAGCGGCGGCGCGCCGGCGCAGCCGTCGAGGCGGGCGAGCGACAGGCCGCTCTCGGTGTCGGACCAGGGGAGCGGGCCCTACATCCGCCGCTTCGGGCCGATCGAGCGCACGACGCACGCGCTCGTGATGATCTCCTTCTTCGGGCTGGTGATCACGGGCGTGCCGCTGCGCTTCTCGTACGCCCCATGGGCGCGTCCGCTGATGGCGTTCCTGGGGGGGCCGCACGCGGCCGGGCTGCTGCACCGCGTGTGCGCCGCGATCACGTTCGCCTACTTCGGCCTGCACCTGGGGACGATCGCGTATCGATTCGCGCGCAGCGACGATCGCAAGTCGTTCTTCTGGGGACCCCGCTCAATGGTGCCGCAGCCGAAGGACATCCGCGACGTGGCCGGCATGTTCCGCTGGTTCCTCGGCCGCGGCGAGCGACCGTCCTTCGACCGCTACAGCTACATGGAGAAGTTCGACTACTGGGCGGTGTTCTGGGGCGTCGGGATCATCGGCGGCTCGGGACTGCTGCTCTGGTTCCCGACCTTCTTCGCCCGCTTCATGCCCGGGTGGTTCTTCAACATCGCGGCCATCGTGCACGGCGACGAGGCGCTGCTGGCGCTGGGCTTCATCTTCACGATCCACTTCTTCAACGTGCACCTGCGTCCGGAGAAGTTTCCGATCGACCTGGTGATCTTCACCGGCCGCGCGCGGGCCGAGTACTTCGAGGAAGAGCACCCGATCGAGTACGAGCGCAATAGCGAGAGGGGCCTCCTCGAGGGCCTGCGCGTCGCACCTCCTTCGCGCGCCACCTACCTCTGGTCGATGGTGCTGGGCTTCGCGGGGCTCGCCCTCGGACTGGCCCTCGTCGCCCTCGTGCTCTATGCCGTTCTGAGGTGATATGACGACGACGGTGCGACGCCGACTCGCCGGCGGCATTCGCGCCACCCTTCTCGCCGCCGCCGCCGTCGTGGCGGGGGCGGCGAGCCCGGCCACGCGGACGAGCCCGGCCGCGGCCGAGCCCCCCACGACGGCGGCGCCCCTGGAGTGCACCGCCTGTCACCCGAAGGTGCACGAAGCACGGCTCGGTACCGGTCCCGAGTGGTCGCGCGCCTGCACGGGGTGCCATGAGCACGTGCACGCCGAGATCCGCACGCTCTACGCCGGCTCCACCGCGGCCCCGGCCGTGGCGCCGGACCCCATGTCCGTCGCGCGCGTCGGCTGCCGCGGCTGCCACACCGACGAGGCGCTGAACGCCCGCGGCGAGGCCGCGCGCGTCGCGGCGCTCCAGCGCGCGTGCACCGCGTGTCACGGCGAGCGCTACGCGTTCATGCTCCCGCAGTGGCGGGCCGCGGCGGCGCGCCGGACGCACGCGGTGCAGACGTACGTGGCGAGCGCGAATGCGGACACGCGGCTGCGGCGGCCCCCGGAGGCGGTGGCGGCGCTGCGCGCCGCGACCGAGCGGCTCTCGCTCGTGCTCCGCGGCGACGGCCTGCACAATCCGGCCGGAGCGGACGCCCTGCTGCGGTCGGCGCTCGACGGGGCGGCGGCGGCGTACCGCGCCGCCGGCGTGGCGCCGCCTTCACGACCCGCCCTGGGGCCGGACCCCGCCACGAATGCGTGCGCCACGTGCCACTATGGCGTGGAGACGGTGCTGGCGACCCTCGGTGGCAAGCGGTTCAGCCATGCGGACCACGTGGTCGATGGCGACGTCGCGTGCACGACGTGCCACTCCGATGCGACGTACTTCCGCGCCGGCGGTCGCAGCCTCGACCCGCGCCACGGGAGGACGAGCGTGGGTACGGCCGACTGCTCGAGCTGCCACCACCGGACCTCCGGACTCGCGTGCACGGCGTGCCACGCGCCGGCGGAGCTCCCCGCGCGCGCCGCCGCGGTGACGATGCCGCTGCGGCTGCGGCCGGCGGGCGCGCCGGCGACGCGCGAGGTCGCGTTCCGCCACGCCGTACACGCCGCGGTCGCCTGCGAGCGCTGCCACACGTCGCCGCGGACGCCGCGGGCCACCGCCGCGTGCTCGACGTGCCACGAGGCGCATCACCGCGACGCGACCGCGTGCGCGACGTGCCATGGCACGAACGTCAAGGCCGCCCACGAGGCGAAGGACCACCTCGCCTGCACGCAGTGCCACGCGAGAGAGACGGTGGCGCTGCTCACCATGGACCGCCCCTTCTGCCTCACCTGCCACACCGACCGCGCCGACCACCAGCCGGGCCGCGAGTGCGCGCCGTGCCATATGCAGCTCACCCCCGCGCAGCTGCGCGAGAAGATCCTCGGCGAACGCTAGCGGGTCAGGCGACGGTCCCTGCGCCTACGGCCGCGCCGCGCCCCCGGGTACGGCGGCGCGGGCACGGCCCATCGCGGGCACCTTGTGGCAGACGTCGCACTGCCGCTCCGGGTGGTGGTCCGTCTGGGCGGCGTGGCAGGCGGTGCACACCTGGCGTGTCCAGTGGTCGATCGCCGGCACCGAGCGGTGGCACTGCACGCACGCCACGTGGTTCTCCCGCTTGTGAGCGGCGAGGGCACCGCCACGGTGACACGCGAGACACGACGTCTGCGGCTCGTGGTGCTGGGCGTGGCAGCCGTCGCAATCGAGGCCCCGCGCGCTCATGCCGGGCGCCACGTGGCAGGTGGAGCACTGCACGTTGGCCGCGAGGTGAGGCTGGTGGGTGAAGTCGCCGCGCGGCAGCGTGTACGTGGAGGTCGGCGCGCCGCCGGGGCCGGCGTGACAGCGCGCGCAGTTGAGCGGCTGCACGGGCGGATGGTGGCAGCCGTCGCACGCCGCGGCCGATTTCAGCGTGATGCCGCCGTGATTCTCGAACGGCGTGTGGCACTGGCTGCACTGCAGGCCGCCGCCGAGCACGTGGGCGGTGTGGTCGAACCTGCGGCCCTGGAAATTCCCCTGCTGCCGCTCGACGCCGAGGTGGCACTGCAGGCACGCGTTCTCCGTGACCGGCGGCCCCAGGTCCACCTTCGGCACCGTGTAGGGCAGGCGGCCCTGCCGCACCGCATCGCGCACCAGATCCAGCGACGCGCGCAGGAGCTGGTCCGCATAGACCACGTTGTGCGCCCCCTTGCCCACGCGTACGAACTCGACGTTCTCCGCGGCGAGCCGCAGCAACGTGTCGGCCGCCGCCCGCCGCGCGAGCGGCACGGTGGCGGCCGCGGCCTGCGCGGCCCGCACGACCGGGCGCACCGCGCTCACCTTGCTCTCCATTCCCGCCACCCAGCCAGGCAGCACGTTCGCGTAGCGGATGCCGTGGCAGGACAGGCAGGACGCCTCGCCGGCGACCTTGACGGTGTCGTGGCCGGCGAGTCTGGCCGGCTCGTTGTGACACGCGACGCAGGAGACGCGCGCGAGGTACATCGAGCTCGGCATGCGCTCGACGCCGTGGCCGCCGACGCCGGCGAAGAGCCGCTGCTGGTCCTTGTGGACCTGCTGGTGGCAGCTCTTGCAGTCGAGCTCGATGTTGGTGGCGAGGGAGACGATGCGGTGCTCGATCGGCGTGTGGCACTGAACGCAGGCGAGGTTGTGCTGCGTGACGTGGACCGCGTGGAGCATCGTCGGCTCGTTGAAGCGCGCGAGCCGCTCGGGCTCGTTGTGGCAGCTCACGCAGCGTGCCTGGTCTGCGCTGCCGTCGCCGTGCGTCACCTCGCTGTGGCAGGAGAGGCAGTCAATGCGGTCCTTGACGTACTGCGGATGGTCGATGACGAAGCCTTCTTGCGACGTGACGCGGGGCGGCGAGGGGTGGCAGCCGGTGCAGCCGGCGATGGGCTGACCGGCCGAACGGCCCTTGAAGTGGCAGAGGAAGCAGGTCCCTTCCGTGACGGCGATGTGCGTGCCCTGCACGATCTGCGAGTGGCAGCTCGTACAGTGGAGCTGCATCCCGCGGCGCACCTCTCCCAGGTGCTGCGTGTGGTCGAAATGCACGCCGTGGAAGTCGACGCCGCCCTCGATCAGACGGCTCGAGTGACAGCCGGAGCGGAGGCACGCCGCGTCCTCGATCTCGGCCCACGGGCGCGTCCCGTACGCACCGGTGAAGTACTTCACCACCATGTTGGCCGCCTGGATCTTCGTCATCGCTTCCGCTTTGACGCCGGGAGCGATGTGGCACTTGATGCAGGCGACCTCACGGTGGCTCGACTTCGTCCAGGACTCGTAGTACGGCTGCATGATGTGGCACGTGTCGCAGAACCACGGCTGGCTCGACACCTGGACGAAGCCGACGGTGCCGACGGCAGCGACGATGATGCCGAGGATCGTGACCGGGACGAGGATCCGGCCGATGCGGGAGAGGCGACGGCGTACGACGGGTGACATCGGCTATTCCTCCCGCACCTCCCGGCCCGGCCCGGCGCGCCGTAGGCTGCGCAGCGCGAGCCAGGCGAGGGCGACGGCGGAGAGCGAGAGGAACCACACGGGAAGCAGCAGCAGCTTGTGCTCCCAGCGGTGCTCGGAGGAGGTCTCGGCGGCGGAGCCGAGGTCGACCGACACCGAACGCACGTGGCGCCCGAGATCCTCGAGCCGGTCGAGGTCGAGACTGTGTTGGACCTGCTCCATCTGCAGGTAGTAGGTGAGCGCCGACTGATAGCGGAAGCGATAGTAGCCGACGCGCTCGCCCGCCACCGAGAGCTGGCCGATCGCCCGCTCCGCCGAGCCCATGTCCGCGGCGGCCTGCGCCACCGTCCGCTGCAGGTCGACCGCCGTCTGGTGGATCCGCGTGTCCGCGGCATGGCACCCGTCGCAGACCGCGACGATGCTGTCCGCCGCCACCCGCTCTGTCCGGTGGTTGCTGTGGCACGCGGTGCAGCCCGGCAGCTTGCCCGCGCGCGCCGCGGCGCCGTGCGGCCCGCGCGAGAACTCCTGATCGACCAGCGCGTGACACTGGCCGCACACGCTCGCGATCTCCGTCACCTTCGGCGGCAGCGCGGAGTGGGCGCCGTGGCAGGAGATGCACGTGGGCGCGGCGAAGTTCTGCTGCTGGAAGAGCGCCACGCCGTGGGCGCTGCTGCGGAACTCCTCGAGCTGGTCCGTGCGCAGGTGGTACTTCGCCATCAGCGCGTCGTCGGAGTGGCAGCGCGCGCACGTCCGCGGGATGTTCGTCGGGTAGACGCGGCTGCGCGCGTCGTAGGGCGGGTAGATGATGTGCGTGCCGTGGCAGTCGGTGCACGTCGGTGCGTTCGTGTCGCTGCGGCCGAAGAGCAGCTGGCCGTGCCGGCTGGTGCGGAACTCCGCGAGCTGGCCCGTGGGCAGGCCGTACTCCCGCATGCGGTTCGGATCGGAGTGGCACGAGCCGCACAGCCGCGCGGTCGCCGCCTTGTCCGGCGCGCCGATGTAGTTGCGCGTGTGCGCGGCCGGCAGCGTGCGCACCGACGCGTCGCCGCCATGGCAGTCGACGCAACGTACGCCGTTCTCCGAATGCACACCGGTGATCGCCGCCTGCCGCTGCTCCGCGTGACACGCCAGACAGCCGTTCGCCGTATCCGACGCCGCCGCCGCGAGCGGCGCGGGCAACGCCTGCGTCGGCGCCAGCGAAGCGCCGGCCGCTGCGGCCGGCACCGGTGCCGAGGCCGCGAACAGCGCCAGTGCCGCGAGCAGCCACCCGGCGGAACGGCCGCCGGGACGCGGTGCGGCGATCACGCGCCTCATCGCTCACCTCCCGTGGGCCGCGCGCCGGCTCCCGCGCTGTCCGACCGCGGCGGCGCGGCCGCCGGCGGCGTGGCGGTCGCGGCCGGCGCCGGCGCGGCGGACGTCGCGGGCGCCGTCGGTACCGGCGCCTGCACCGGCGCGAGCTCGCCCGTGCCGGCGATCGGCACGGAACGCAGTTGCAGGCCAGCGATCCAGGCGAGGGCGAAGCCGACGAAGAAGAGGACGCCGAGCGCCGCGACGGCGGGGCGTCGTCGCAGCCGCCGCTCAGGCCCTCGGTCGAAGAGCGGGAGCAGCGCGAGCGCGGCGCCGAGCAGGAGGAAAGCGCCGAAGCCCCAGCCGCCGACGTAGTAGATGAGCGCGCGCGAGACGTCGGCGACGACCCAGGTCGAGCGCAGGAAGCCGGGCGGGCTGGCCGGATCGGCGGGCAGCGCGATCTCGCGCGGGTGCAGCACCGCGACCGTGGTGACGATCGCGATGACGAGGACGACGACGATCACGGACCGCAGCAGGTGGTGCGGAAAGAAGGGCATGCCGTCGTGGTCGCGCTCGGTGGTCGACGGCAGGTGTGCGGGCGGTGCGATGCCGTGCTTTCGCAGCAGCGAGAAGTGGAGCACGAGCAGGCCGAGCGCGAGCCACGGCAGAACGATCACGTGGATCGCGAAGAAGCGGCTCAGCGTGGCGCCGGAAACGATCGGATCGCCGCGCAGGATCCCGGCGGTGGCGCCGCCGACGAGCGGCACGCGCGCGACGACGTCGAGCCCCTCCGTGACCGTCCAGTAGGCCCACTGGTCCCAGGGCAGCAGGTAGCCGGTAGCGCCGAACGCGAAGATGACGAAGAGGAGCAGCAGCCCCATGAGCCAGTTGGTCTCGCGGGGCGGCTTGTAGGCGGCACTGAAGAAGACGCGGCCCATGTGCAGCAGCGCCGCGACGACGACGAAGTTGGCGCCCCAGACGTGCACGTCGCGCATGAGCCAGCCGAACGTGACGCCGGTGACGATGTGCTGAATGCTCGGGTACGCCTCCTCGGCCGACGGTCGGTAGTAGAAGCTCAGGAGCACGCCCGTCGCCACGAGGATGATGAAGAGCAGGTAGGTCACGCCGCCGAAGAGCTGGCGCCATCCGGCGTGGCGGGAGAGCCGGTAGCGCATCGCCTTGCGGTACGCCTGGTCGATCGGCAGGTGCCTGTCGATCGGTCCGTAGAGCAGGCCCACGAAGCGCAGCAGCGCGAGGAGACTGGCGTCCGTGCTCGCCTTCAGATCGGTCCAGAAGCGGCCCGCCCACGCCGCCGGTGCCCTCAGGGGATTGCGACTCATGCTCCCGACCTCGCGACGTAGACGATGCCGTTCCGGACGAACACCGGAAAACGCTGCAGCGGCACCGTGGTCAGGCCGCGGACGACGTTGCCGTGGAGGTCGTAGACGATGTAGCTGCACGGCGACAGCACGCGCAGCGAGGTCGGATCCCAGCGCAGGATGCAGCCGTCGGTCGGGGCCGTCCCCTGCAGCGCTACGAAGCTCCCCTCGTCCGTGCGGACGACCAGGATGATCTGCTCGCCCCAGTCGACGACGCGGCTCGCCTGCACGGGGAAATCCGCCTCGCGCGCCACGCGGAAGGCGGGTTGCAGCTCGGAGAGCTCGAGGTGCTGCGGGGGTAGCAGGTAGAAGAAGACGGCCATCAGCAGGCCGACGACCATGAGGACGACGATGCCGCCCAGAAGGTGGTCGCCGAACCCCGCCTCCCAGGCGTCGACTTCCTGCTCCGGCCCGTCCGTTGTCTCCATGGCGCCACTTCCGAAAGAAAGGCAACGCGTCGGCGACCACGTGGGCCGCATGCGCACCGCGTCGGCGATCGCTCGCCGCGACGCGGGTCCCTCCCAAGGCTGGGCTCCCCCTGCCGCGGATGCAACGGTGTTGCGCGGCCCCGCACCGCGCCGCCCACCGGGGCCGGCGCCGCGGCCGCTCCCACCCGGCGTCGCCTCCAGCCGGAGGTCGACACAACTTAGCCGGCGTCAGGGACGAAGCTGTCGGGAGAAACCCGAATGTCTGTCGGGCGCGATCCGGACGGACGGCTGAGCGCCGCATGGCGCAGGGCCGCACGGCTCAGCGCCGCAGCAGCGACACGGGGCCCTTGAAGCTCTGGACGGAGATGCGGGCACCGTTATACGGCTCGAGCGTGAAGCGGAGCTCGCGCCCCGCCAGGTCGCGTGCCGCGGTAGCGCGGGCGTCGCTCAGCTCGTTCAGGATCCGACCCTCGTAGCTGCGCACGACGAAGTCACCCGCGGTGCCACGGGGCAGGTGCAGCTCGATCGAGCCGCCGTGGCTCAGGAAGTCGAGGCTCGCGCCCGCCGGCGGCACGCCGTGCCAGCGAATGTCGCCGTCGACCGACTCGAAGTGCCCGCGCCGGAAGCGGCCGCCCGCCAGCTCCAGGCCGCCGCTCACGCTCGTCGCGCTCGCGTCCTCCGCGGCGCACGTCAGCCGCACGGCGCCGCTCGCCGTCCTGACGCGCAGGGTGGTCGCGCTGCCGGAAACGTCGATGTCGCCGCCCATCGACTCGGCGCTCAGCACGTGCAGCGCGCCCTCCACGTGGATCGCTCCGCTCACCGAGTACGCCTCGAGATCGCCGGCGAAGCCCGAGACCTCGATCGAGGCGGTGCCGCTCTTGATCCAGAGCTGGCTGCGCCGCGGTACGCGCACCTCGAGATCGGCGCCCGCCGAAGGGCCCGCGTCGCCTGGCGGCACGTCGATGCCGCACTTTACGCCGCTGGGCGTGCCGCCGCAGAAGAAGTTCTCGCTCGCGGGCACCGTGCCGGTCACGGCCACGCTGTCGCGATCCCAACCGAGCACGTGGACCGAGCCGGCGAGGTTCCACACGCGGATCAGACCGGTGGGCGCGAGCGGCCGCCGCGCCTCCACCCTTCTGAGCGCCGCGGTCTCCGCCTGTCCCGCCGCCGGCGCCGGCGTCGAGACCGCGATCGCCACGGCCAGGATGGAGGTGATCGCCACCGCCGGCCCGAGCCGGCGCACCCGAGGATCGTTCTGCATCGCTTCCCCCGTCATGACGAGCCGTCGCGCGCGCGGCGCAGCAGCTCCAGCTTCTGGTCGTAGGCGAACAGCACCATGCGCCCGAGGCCGGCGTCGCCGGGGTCGCGCACGAGCGCCGCGCGCGACTCCGCGATCGCGCCGTCGATCACCTCTAGGTTCTGCCTCAGGATGCGGAGCGTCGTGGGCGAGAGCCGTCCCGGCTGCCGAAGCACCGCGCGCTCAAGCTCGCCGATGGCGGCGCGGTAGCGGTCCTCGGTGCCACGCAGATCGACGAACGATTGTGCGCCCAACCGACCTTCGGAGACCCCGGCAACCCGGGAAGTCGCGTTTCCGGCCGCGGCCGCGGGTCCGGCCTGCTCCGCAGCGCCGTTCGATCGCAGGACCGCCCAGCGCGTGACGCTTGCCGTGAGCGCGACGAGCGCGACCGCCGCCACGAGCAGAGAGCGTCGGCTCCATCGGGGCGCCGAGCGCGCATTCAGGCGAGCGCGGATCCCCTCGCGAACCCCGGGCGGCGGCTCGATCGCGCGCGGCAGGGCTCGCACGTCGCCGCGGACGCGCCCGATCCACGCGACGTCGGCCGCGCAAGTCGGGCAGCCCGCGAGGTGCTCTCGCACGGCCGCGCGCGCTCCGTCGTCTAGCTCGCCGTCGACGTAATCGTTCAGGGTCGCCTCGGCAATGTGTGGCCCCGGCCGGCCCCTCTCTTCGTCTTTTTCCCTCATTCTCCGTAGCGCTCCTTCAGCAAGCGGCGCGCGCGGTGGAGCTGTGCCTTGGCGGTGCCGGGCGCGATGCCGCACAGCGCGCCGATCTCCTCGTGCGTGTAGCCCTCGATCTCGTGCAGGACGAGCACGATGCGGGCGCCGTCCGGCAGGCCCGCGATCGCCCGCTCGAGGTCCAGCTTCGCGTCCACCGCCCGGTCGAGCGATGGCGTCGACGGCGACTCGACCGGGTCGATGTCGTCGAAGAGGTCGACGCGGCGGCGCTTGCGACGTCGCCATTCACCCAGGACGACGTTGACCGCGACGCGGTGCAACCAGGAGGAGAAGGCGCTGTCGCCGCGAAACGAGTCCAGCCGCTGCCACACGTGCACGAACACGTCCTGCGTGAGAGTGCGCGCTTCCACCTCGTCGCCGGACATGCGCAGGCAGAGCGCATAGACGCGGCCGGCGCTCTCCTCGTACAGGCGGTCGAACGCACCCGGATCCCCTCTCCGGGCGCGCCGCACGACATCGTTCATCGGCGGCCCGGGCGGAGCCGCGGCTCGCAGCGAAGCAATCGCTCCCCCTCCCTCCCGCCCGACGCGGTGGGGCAATCAGGACCGGCTGCGCACGGCTGGCCAGAGCGCGATCAGCGCGAGCGCCGCGGCCGCGGGCCATGGCACGGAGCCCCGCCGGGGCGCGGGCTGCGCCGGCGCGGCGACGTCGCCGCCGAGCGCTCCGAGCGCCGCGTCCACGTCCGCGCGCGTCGCCTCGTGCGGCACGATCCACCCTTCGCGTATCTCGTGCGGCACGCGGACGGAGGCGAGCGTGCCGTCGTGGATGCCGACGAGCGCGGTCGCCTTCGAATCGGGGCCGGCGGTCATCGTCGCGACGACGACCCATGGACCGTCGTCCGGCAGCGACCCGCGCACCGCCCACACGCCGGTCCGCGAGGCAGCGCCGACGTCGAGCGACACCCGCTGCCGCGCACCGCCGCGGATCCCCTCGGCGTATGCGGCCACGGGATACGGCATCACCTCGCCGTGGTGGTAGGTGTGCACGACCACGAGCGCATCCCGGGTCGCGCGATCGAACGGATTCGCGGGGTATTCGACGGACACCCACGGCGGCCCGGCGAGCGCCGGCGCGGCGGTGAGCAGGGTCGCGGCGAGCGCGAGGGAAAGCGAACGACATGCGGGGATGCGGTCCATGCTCCACCTCTCCATCAGGGGCCGGCCGCCGCGCGTACGCGGAGGCGTGGACCCGTTCGGGTCCGTGCTGGCCGTTTCCAGGGACGAGAGGTCGCCGGCGCTCTCCACAGTAGGACGCCCATACAGCACGTTCGGGTTTGAATCGGACACACGCCTGCGCGGCGAGGTGCGCCGCGCTTCAGTCGCCCGCGACGCCGAGCAGGCGCGCGGCGTTGCCGCCGAGGATGGCGCGGCGCTCGTCGTCGCCGAGATCCGCCGCCTCGATGCTCGCCTTCATGGCGGGGATGCTGCCGATCTGGTGGGGGTAGTCGCTGCCGGCGAGGATCTGGCTCGCGCCGGCGAAGTCCACGGCGAAGCGGAGGGCGACGGGATCGAAGTTGACGCCGTCGTAGTGGAAGCGGCGCAGATAGTCGCTGGGCGGACGGTCGATGTGCGTCCGGCACTCGACGAAGGCGTGGAAGCCACGATCGAGGCGCTCCGCCAGGTACGGGATGGCGCCGCCGAGGTGGGAGAGCACCCAGCGGATGCCGGGAAAACGCTCCGGCACGCCGCGGAAGACGAGGTGCGCCGCGGCGAGCGTCGTGTCGAAGAGGAATCCGACGAGCGGCATGAGCCAGTAGTCGCGCATCGCCTCCACGCCCAGCGGATCGGTGGGGTGGATGTGCACGACGGCGTCTAACGCGTCGGCGCGCTCCCACAGCGGCAGGAAGCGGTCGTCGGCGAGCGCGACGCCGTTGACGTTGCTGAACACCATCGCGCCGGGCAGCGCCAGCTCCGTCATCGCGCGCTCGAGCTCGTCGGCGGCGGCCTCGGGGTCGTTGAGCGGCAGCGTCGCGAGCGCGGCGAAACGACCGGACGGGCGGGCCACGGCCGCCGCGAATGCGTCGTTCACCATGCGGGAGAGCTCGAGCGCGCGCGCCGGCGTCTCGACGTGCGTCCCCGGCGTCGTCAGCGTCAGCACCTGCAGATCCACGCCCTCCCGCTCCAGCACCTCCTCGCGGTACGCGATGTCGCGGTGGCCGCGCACCGCCACGTTGTAGTCGCCCGGGTAGTGCAGGCAGGGGTTGCCCGCGTCGTCGCGCGTGACGCGGACCGCGGAGGGGCCCTCCTCCAACGCCGCCAGATACTCCGGCGGATAGAAGTGGTTGTGCACGTCGATCGTCCGCACGCTTCGACTCCCGGGTGGAATGAATGGATCGCCCCCGCGCCACCGGGGCCCCTTCAGCCGCTCGCGTCCGGCGGCGCCGGCGGCGCAGGATGCATGCGGGCCAGGCGCTCGTGGATCCCGCCCAGCTCCGGCTCGATACGCTCCGCGTAGCACGAGGGGCAGAGATAGAAGTAGCCGCCCTGCGGAGGAAGGTCGGCCAGAGCGCCGAACCAGAGCGTCATGAGGCCCAGCATCCGCTCCGGGTCCGTGCGCCCGCAGCGGCGACAGGGGCGCAATTCGACCCGGGTGCCGCGAACCGCCATCTCGCCTCCCTACCGAAGAGCCGGGCGCCGCGAATGCGCGGCGCCCCGCGTCGTTCAAAGTAGCGGTGGTCCGGGCGTGGCGCCCGTCGCGATCGGCAAGGGAGCCGCCCCCGATCCGGCCGTACCCCAATAACGCGTTGCGTCACAGATGGTTGCCGACATGTGGCACCGAGATTGCACGCTCCACCGGCGAGGCAACGGTCGAACGAAGCTTCACGACGGAGGCGAGCGACGCCCGACGATCGGCGTCGCTTTTCTTGTTTCGAGGAAGGGCGCCACGCACGGAGGAAGGGATGAGGATCCGAAGATTCGCGCTCGAAGCCGCGCTCGTTGCGGCCGTCGGCACGGGCGCATGCGCGGGCGGCCACGCGAGCCGCTTACGGATGCCCGGCCCGGCTCGGACGATGGTGCACGTGCGGAACAGCAACTGGGCGGACATGGACGTCTATGCGTTGCGGGACGGCCAGCGGTTCCGCCTCGGGACGGTCACGGGGATGGGGATGGCCGATTTCGAGATTCCGCCGGCGCTGCTTTCGGGATCGGCCGACCTGCAGTTGATGGCGGACCCGATCGGATCGCCGCAGGTGCACGTGAGCGCTCCGATCCCGCTGCGACGCGGAGCGACGATCGACTTGCAGCTCGAGAGCAACCTGGCGCTTTCGAACGTGACAGTGCACTGACCGCGACGAGGGAGGGTGAAATCCTCGCCGGCGAGATGCGCGGCGGCTCGCCGGTGACGCCTCGCTCCGTCGCGACCTGGGCCGGAGCCTCCGGCGCTCTCAGTGTCGCGCGGCCGCGCCGTCGGCATCGAGGGCGCGGAAGCGCGCGGCGTCGGCAGGACGGCCGAGGCTGTCGTAGACGACGCTCAGATCCTTGCGCGCGGTGCTGAGCCAGCTCACGCCCGCGCTCGATTTGTCGTGGAAATCTGCGTAGCCGCGCCGGAGCGCCTGCTCGGCCTCGGCGAAGCGGCCCTCGTTCAGGAGCACGTGTCCGAGCTTCAGACGGACGATCGCGGTCTGATAGTTGTCGGGGGAGAGCGCCGCGCCGACGATCGCGAGCGCGCGCCGCATGTACGGCTCGGCACGCGTGAAATCGCCCGCCTTCATATAGACGCTGCCGAGGTTCGCCGTCGCGATGCCGTAGAGATAGTGCTTCTCGCCGTAGACGGCGCCGTAGATCCGCAGCATGCGACGGAAGTCGTCGACGGCGGCCGCGAAATCGCGTCGATCAAGCGCGACGACGCCCAAATCGTTGAGCGTCGAGGCGACTGCGACGTGGTCCGGCCCGAGCACCGTTTCCTGGATGCGCAGCGCGCGGTTCAGCACGGCGACCGCCTCGCTGTCGCGCTCCTGGTATGCGAGCGCGCGCCCGAGCATCGTCAGGTTGGACGCGACCTCGCGGTGATCGGGGCCGTAGTACGCTTCCACGATCGCGAGCGCCCGCCGGTAGAGTCGCTCCGCGTCCGCGTAGTGGCCCCGCTGGAACTGGATCGCGCCCAGGTTGATGAGGTCGTCGGCGACGTTCGGGTGGCGCGCACCGTAGATGCGCCGGTCGATCTCGAGCGCGCGCCGGTTGAGCGAGTCGGACGCGGCGTAGTTCCCCGCGTAGAATTCGGTGTTGGCGAGCGCGCCGACGGCGGTCGCCAGGTCCCGGCTGAGGGGACCGCGCGCGCTCTGGCCACGGATCACGTCGCGCAGCACGCGGCTGGAGCCGTCGTAGTCGCCGCGCGCCTGGAGCACGTTGCCGAGCGCCTCCTCGGCCTTCAGCAGGGCGGGGTCGTTCGGCGAAAGCGCACGACGGTCGATCGCGATCCCTTCGCGCACCAGCCGCTCCGCCTCCGGCAGCTCGCCCTGGTCGCGGCGCAGCCCGCCGAGGGCCACCAGACTGGCTGCGACGTCGCGGCCGTCCACGCCCTGCGCGGCCCGCCGCAGCCGCAGCGCCGCCTGCATCAGCGAGTCCGCGCGGTCGAACCTGCCCAGGTTCTGATAGAGGTTGCCCAGCGTCTGCAGCAGCTCCGCCTTCGCCACCGGCTGACCGTCCAGCACGCCGGCCTCGCGCACGCCACGGTCGAGGAGCGTGACGACGCGGAGCGTGTCGGCCGGACCGACGTCGCCATCCCCGCCCTCGAACAGGCTCCCCATGAACTGCTGGATCTGCTGTGCCCGCGCGGCCTCGGAGAGGGCGCGGTCGCGCGCCGTTGCGAGCCGGAAGCTGTAGAAGCCGACCAGCGCCACGACGCCGCCGGCGAGCGCGCCGGCGAGCGCGACGCGGCCTCGGTTGCGGCGCAGGAACTTCGCGATGCGGTAGCGACGGGTGTCCGGCCGCGCCTCGAGCGGCTCGCCGCGGAGGAAATGGTCGACGTCGCGGATCAGCGCTTCCACGGTGCGGTAGCGCCGGCGCGGGTCCTTCTGCATCGCCGTGAGGCAGAGCACGTCGAGGTCGGCCCACGCCGCACGCCGCATCGAGCGGGCGGCACGCCCCGCGACGGCGCGGCCGGCGGCGAGCGACGGCTTCTCCGGCTCCTGCTCGAGGATCACCGTCTCCACCTGGCCGGGGGTCAGGCGCCCGAGATCGAAGGGGAGCCGCTCCGCCAACAGCTCGTAGAGGATGACGCCCAGCGCGTAGACGTCCGTGTAGGTCCCGACGGGATCGCCGCGCACCTGCTCCGGCGCGGCGTAGGCGGGCGTCATCATGCGCAGCGCGGTACGCGTGGAAGCGCCGTCGGCTTCCGCGTCGTCGAGCTGCTTGGCGATGCCGAAGTCGAGCAGCTTCACGCCGCCCTCCGCCGTGACGAGCACGTTCGACGGCTTCAGATCGCGGTGCACCACCGCGTGGCGGTGCGCGAACTGGACCGCCTCGCAGACGGCGCGGAAGAGCCGCAGCCGCTCGCTCAGCGTCAGCGCATTGGCGCGGGAGTACTCCGTCAGCGGCACCCCCTCGACGTACTCCATGACGAAGTAGGGCGTGCCGTCCGGGAGCGCGGCGGCGTCGTAGAGGCGCGCGATCGAAGGGTGGCTGAGGCGGGCGAGCGTGCGCTGCTCGAGCGCGAAGCGCTCTCGCCGCGCGGGGGAGAGCGACGCGTCGCGCAGCATCTTGATGGCGACGCGGTTGCCGAGGTCCTCGCGCACGGCCAGGTGCACTACGCCCATGCCGCCCTCGCCGAGCACCGCGCCGAGACGGTACGGGCCGATGCGGCGCGGCGGGGCGTCGGGGACGGCGAGCACGCTTCCCGCGATGCCTTCGATGCCATGATCGAGCAGCGGCGCCGTGCCCGCGTCGGCGGCGAGGAGGCTGAGCACCTCGTCGACGAGCCTGGCGTCGTCGCCGCACGCGAGGTCGAGAAACGCCCGACGGCGCGCCTCCGGCTCGCGAAGCGCGGCGTGGAAGAGCGTCTGGATACGGTCCCAGCGAGCGGCGTCCAAGGCGGCTCCGGGATGGGGCGGGTTGGGTGGTGCCCGGTCAGGTGCTCCGGCGCAGCTCCCGCGAGAGCCACGCGCGCGCGGAGCGCCAGTCGCGGGCGATGGTCGCTTCGGACACGTCGAGCGCCTCGGCGGTCTCGGCGATGTCGAGGCCCCCGAAGAAACGGTATTCGACCATCTGCGCCTGGCGCGGATGCATGCGGCTCAGGTCCGTCAGCGCGACGTCGAGCGCGAGCAGCTCCTGCGAGCACGGCACCGCGGCGTCGAGGGAATCGTCGAACGTGACGACGGCGTAGCCCGCCCCGCGCTTGAGCGCGTTTCGCCTGCGCGCGGCTTCCACGAGCACCTGCCGCATCGCGCGGGCCGCGATGCGCTTGAAGTGCAGACGCGACGCCGGCGTCGCCGGCAGCGAGCCGGCGAGCTTCACATACGCCTCGTGCACGAGGGCGGTGGGATTGAGCGTCTCGCTCGGGTCGTCCGTCCGCACCTTCGCGGCGAGGCGTCGCAGCTCCTCGTATGTCGCGCTGAAGAGGTCGTCCAGCTGGATTGACTCGTCGTCCATGGCCCGCGAACGGTTGGCTTTGCTCCCGCCCCCAGAATACCTCCCGCGCGACGTCCGCGCCACGGACGGATGACGGTTTTCTCGGCGACATCGCGCAAAGCAGGTGTCCCCCGTCGACCGCGGAGCGCCAGGCGCCCCGCGTGGCCTCGCGGCCGCGGGATCCCCGGACAATCGCTCTCCCAAACGGATGGAGGTTCTGATGCGCAGGAGCACGATCCTGGGTGCCCTCGCCACGCTGCTGGCGGTGGTCCTGCTGCCCACCGGCGCGGCGGCACAGTACGGCGCCAACCAGAAGTACTTCGGCGCCCACGTCGGCGTGAGCGGCGTCGGCTCCGCCGCCGCCGTCGGTGTCAACGGCGAGGTGGCCTACAACGAGCACATCGGCATCGGCGGCTGGGCCGACACGTGGAGCTACGGCCAGACCTTCAACTCGACGTTCGGCAATTCGAGCTACAACGTCCGCTACGTCGCGCTCGCCGGCACCGGCGCCTACCACTTCGCCGTCAAGTCGGCGCCGAAATTCGACCCGTTCGTCGGCGTCGCGCTGGGATACTACATCGTGAGCAGCAAGGCCGAGAGCTCCTTCGGCGGCACGGCGAGCGCGGACGCGAGCCGCATCTTCCTCGGCGGCTACGGCGGCGCGCGCTACTTCTTCAAGAACAACCTCTCCGGCGTCGCGCGCCTCGGCGTCGGCGCGTCCTACCTGAGCCTCGGGGTCGATTTCAGGATGTGAGGCCGCGGCGGCGACCGAGGCCCGCCGGGCGGCGGGCCTCGGTCGCGGAGCCGTGCCCCTCGCCCCGGCCGCGCCCCGCCCGGCGCGGCGGCACGGTCCTGGCAAAGACGTCGCTCGCGGTGGACTCCCGAAACCCTGGACGCGAGATGGACGCATGGAGCCGGTACCCTACGAGTTCCGCGAAGAGGATGTCGACGAGGTGTTGAACGCCTACGAGCCGACCGGCGGCGGCGAGTGGCCGGAGGAGCGGCGCAGAGAAGCGCGCGCGCACGTCATGCGCAACGTGACCGACCTCGACGAGATCGTTCGCTCCGCGGCGGAGGACGAGAGCGCGCGCGACGAGGGGATCCCGGACCGCGCCGGCCCCATCTCCGACCACCCGGGCGACCGCTCACCCGCGCGCCGCGAGATGGCGCTCGCGGCGATCGAGGACATCCTCATCCGCGACGGCTTCATCGACCTCGACGAGGACGAGAGCCGCGTCTTCCCCGCCCTCACCGAACCGGACACCGAGCACCAGGACTGATGGGTCAAGGCCGCCGTGCGCGGTGCTCGGGCGGTCGGCTAGTGCCCCTTGGTCCGGATCTGGATCACGCCGTTCGCCGCGGTCGCGTCGGAGTACAGCTTCGCCGCCGCCGGGCCCTTGATCACATCGATGGACGCGATGCGGTCGGGATCGAGCGACCTCAGCGCGTCGGAGCCCTTCGCGCGGACACCGTCGATGAAGATCAGCGGCTCCCCGGCCATCGCGCGCGTGACGGCCGCGCGCTCATCCTGCGCCGCGTCCTCCGGCACCGCGTCCTCCGGCGCCGCGTCCTCCTTGGTGGCGATCCAGATCGCCGACCCGCCGGCCGCCTTCGTGATGCGGATGCGGCTGATACGATCCGCCCCGACCGCCTTCGCCTCCCGCTCGCTCACGGAAACGCGGTCGAGGTAGTAGCGCGTGTCTCCCCCGGCCGGGGCGAACTCGGCCCTTCGGACCGTGCTCTCGGCCGTCGTCGCGTCCATGTTCTCCACCTCGGCCGCGGTCGGCAGGCCCGCGTCGCACGCGGCGACCACCGCCAGCAGCGCCAGACCCCCGAGCGTCGCGGCGAACGTCGCGCCGGTGCGCGTGAATGTCGGTTTCATCGCCCGTATCCTCCGTTCGAGTTGTGAAGTGCCCGTGAGGAGCGCGGCCGCGCTCAAGCCGAGGCCCGAGCGACGACCGGCGAAGTCGATCAGGAGCGAGCCATACGAGGCGGCACCCACGCCGCGCCCCAGCACGCGCGCGTCGCAGTCGACCTCGACCGCCAGCCGCAGCCGCGACAGCATCCACCAGACCACCGGATTCCACGCAAGTGCGACCGCGAGGAACCACCCCAGCGTGATGAGCAGCGGGTCCCGCGCCCGCACGTGCTCCACTTCGTGCGCGAGCGCCACCGAACGCCGCTCCCGCTCCAGCAGCAACACCCATTCGGGAATCACGATCTCCGCGCGCAGCCAGCCGATCGCCGCCGGTCCGGACCGCGGCGAGACCCGCACGCGCACACCGTCCACGTCGCGCAGCGGCCAGCTCTCCCGCTCCCGCCCCAGCCGCCAGTGCGTCGCGAGCAGGAGCAGCAGCGCGAGCAGGCTCAACGCCAGCCAACCGGCCTCCAGCCAGCGATCCGCCCGCGCCGGGATCCGCCGCGCCGCCAGCACCAGGCCGCCGCGTGCCCCGGCCACCGCGCCGCGCCACGCGCTCCGCACCGCCGCGACCGCCGCGCCGAGCGACGCCGCACGCGACGACGACGCCGCGCCGGCCGCCACGGATGCCTCCACCACGAGCGTCCCGTCGAGCGCCGGCCGCGACGCCTGCCACCACGGCGCCGCCACCATCAGCGCCACCGCCGCCACCATCGCCACGCCCCACGCCCACCGCCCGGACCGCCCGAGCGACCGGCACACCGCCTCCGCCCCCACAGCGGCACCCCCCAGCAGCGCCGCCACCGCCACGCCCCACGCCATCCATACCGCCGTCATCGCTCCCCCAGCCGCTCGGCGAGCAGGCGACGCATCCGTTCCAGCTCCTCGCGCGACAGACCCCGGTCCGACACGAGCTGCGCGAACATCCGCTCCGCCGAACCCTGGAAGATCGCTTCCCGGATCCGCGCCAGCGCGCTCCCCCCCGCCCGCTCCGCTCCCACCGCCGGCAGATAGCGGTACGCCCGCCCCTCCGCCTCGTGCCCCACGTAGCCCTTCTCCTCCAGCGTCTGCAGCGCCGACAGCACCGAAGTGTACGCCAGCTCGTCCGCCAGCTCCTCCCTCACTTCCGCCACCGTCGCCGATCCTCGCCGCCACAGGATGCTCATCACGTCGAGCTCGCGGGGCGTGAACTGGATCTCGGCCATCGTCCCTCCAGTTACGGGTTCTTCCGTAGAATAGCGGCGCCGCCGGCCGCTGTCAACGGGGTTTGCCGTAGACAGCCCACCCGCGTGCCGCACGCCCCGGCGCCCGGGTCGTCTTCCCTACGCGGGATCATCCGCTGCCCGACGGCGCGGGCGTCGGAGCCGCGTCATCCTTGGGGTGAACCTTCACGGCGGACCGGGAGGATTCATGTCCAGGATTGCGGTGGTGTACGGAAGCAGGTACGGGCAGACGGCGAAGGTCGCGGCGCGGATCGCGGAGCGGATCGCGGCGCGAGGGCACGAAGTGGTGGTCGAGCGGGGCGACGCATTGCCGGCGGACTTCGACCTCGGGGCGTACGACGGCGTGGTGGTCGGGGCGTCGCTGATCATCGGCGGCTATCAACGCTACATCGGCCGGTTCGTCCGGCAGCGCCGGGAGCGGCTGAGGGGGATGCCGGCGGCGTTCTTCGCGCTGAGCGGGTCGGAGGGGAGCGAGCTGGAGGCGCATCGGGCGGAGGCGGGGCGCATCATGGAGCGTTTCCTGACGCGCGAGGGGTGGCGGCCGGCGCTCAGGGCGAGCTTCGCGGGCGCGGTCGCGTACACGCGCTACCATCCGTTGCTGCGGTGGTGGATGAAGCGGATCTCGAAGGCGGAGGGCGGCTCGACGGACACGACGCGGGACCACGAGTACACGAATTGGGACGACGTGGCGCGGTTCGCGGACGGATTCGCGGAGCTGGTGGAGAGGGCGGAGGCGGAAAGGGTGGCGCACGCTTCGCGTTGACAGGGGGCCCGGGGCGGGCGTATCTACGGGCATCGTCGCTATCCGCTCCCCCGCCCCCGATCGCCGATGATCCGACTTCGCCGCGTGCGGCCGCGTCTCCACCGGAGTCTGTCGCAGCTGGTCCTCCTCGCGTGCGCGGGCGCCGCGGCGCCGCTCGCGGGTCAGAGGCCGGCGACGATCCCGCGGCCGCCGCTGTCGCAGGCGGTGCGAGCGTACGTGCGGGTGGACACGTCGGTGGTGGCGCTCACGCACGTGCGCGTGATCGACGGCACGGGCGCTCCGGCGCGTGCGGACCAGACGGTCGTGATCCGGGAGGGAGCGATCGCGGCGGTCGGGGACGCGGCGAGGGTCGCGATTCCTGCGGGCGCGCAGGTGCTCGACCTGTCGGGCCGCAGCGTGATTCCCGGGCTGGTGATGGTACACGAGCACCTGTACTACCCCACGGGGCCGGGCGTGTACGCCTATCTGGCCGAGAGCTTCACGCGCCTCTACCTGGCCGGTGGCGTGACGTCGCTGCGGACGGCGGGGAACATGAACGGCTACGGCGAGCTGGGCGTGGCCGCGGCGATCGCGAGGGGAGAGAAGCCGGGGCCGTGGATCGACGCGACGGCGCCGTACCTCGAGGGGCCGGGACTGCCGCTGCCGCAGGTGCACGCGCTGAAGGACGCGGCGGACGCGCGGCGGATGGTCGAGTTCTGGGCGGACGCGGGGGCGACGTCGTTCAAGGCGTACATGCACATCACGCGCGCGGAGCTGGGCGCGGCCGTCGACGCCGCACACGCGCGCGGGATGAGGATCACCGGCCACCTCTGCTCGGTCACGTACCGGGAGGCGGCGGAGCTGGGCATCGACGACCTCGAGCACGGCTTCCTCGTTTCCACCGACTTCGTGAAGGGGAAGGAGCCGGACGTCTGCCCGGGACAGAGGGAGGGGCAGGAGGCGCTGGCGGGGGTCGACACGAGCGACGCGGCGTTCCGCTCGCTCGTCGCGGAGCTGGTGCGGCGGCACGTGGCGGTGACCTCGACGCCGACGGTCTTCGAGACGTTCGTCCCGGGGCGGCCGCTGCCGCCCGGGCTGGACGTGCTCGATCCGATCCTGCGCGAGGACTTCGAGCGACGCCACGCAGCGCTGGCGAAGATGGGGCCGTCGCTCTACACGACGCTCTTCCCGAGGAACGGCGCGATGGAGCTGGCGTTCGCGCACGCGGGCGGGCTGCTCCTGGTGGGGACGGACCCGACGGGCGCCGGCGGCGTGGTGCCCGGCTATTCGAATCAGCGGGCGCTGGAGCTGCTGGTCGAGGAGGGGTTCACGCCGCTCGAGGCGATCCGCATCGGCACGCTGAACGGCGCGACGTATCTCGGCCGCGCCGACCGCGTCGGGACGATCGCGCCGGGGAAGCAGGCGGACCTCGTCGTGATCGCCGGCGATCCGTCGGCGCGCATCGGCGACATCCGCAAGGTGGAGATGGTCTTCAGGCAGGGCGTCGGATACGACCCCCGGAAGCTGATCGACTCCGTGAAGGGCCGCGTCGGCCTCTTCTAGCGGCGCGTCGAACGGTGTCCGAGGAAGCGCTCGCCAACTATCTGCGCAGCCGCATCGTGGCGGGGCTGCACGTCGGCCACCTGCGTCCGGGCAGCCGCCTGCCCAGCCTGCGCGAAGTGGCGCGCGAGACCGGCGCGGACCATCGCGTGGCGGCCGCGGCGTACCGCAGACTGGAGGCGGAGGGCCTCGTCGACGTGCGGCCCCGCTCCGGCGTCTACCTCGCCGAGCAGGAAAAGCTGAACGAGAAGGTGATGGCGGAGAGCGCCCGCTGGCTGGCGGGCGTGTTCACGGACGCGTGGGTGCGCCGCATCGCGCTGCCGGAGTTCGTCGACTTCGTCCGCCTGTGCACGACGCGCGTCTATCTCGGCTGCGCCGTGGTCGAGTCGAACGAGGACCAGCGGACGGGGCTGGTGCGCGAGCTCGCCGTAGACTTCGGTCTGGACGCCTACGGCGTGGAGATCCCCGACCGACCCGAGGAGCCGCTTCCGCCCGAAACCGCCGAGGCGATCGAGGCGGCCGACCTGCTCGTCACCAGCTCCTTCCATGCTCAGCAGCTCGACGCGCTCCCCGGCAGGATGGACCGGCCGCTCGTCGTCGCGCACCTCAACCCCGGCTACGTCTCGGCGGTCGAGAGCGCGCTGGCCGACGGCGCCGCCACCTTCCTCGTCGCCGATCCGCGCTTCGCCGACCGCCTGCGCGTCCTCTTCCCGGACGCCGGACGCCGCCTCCACGTCGTCTTCGCCGACGACGCGGAGGCGGTCGAGGCGCTCTCCGCCGACGAGCCCATCTTCCTGACCCGCGCGGCGCGCGAGCGCATAGGCGAGCGGCCGCTCCGCCTCGCGTTTCCCCACTCGCCCTCGATCTCGCCCGAGGCGGCGCGCGAGATCTGCGCCTGGATCATCCGCCTCAACACCACCCGCTCCGCCCGCAAGATGAGACGCTGAGCGCGGCCCCTCCGCGCGCGGGCGCCGGGCGCGCGAGCGCTACCGCTTCGCGACGCTCGGATTGCCGGCCTCGCCCAAGCGCTTGCAGGCGGCCTCGCCGTGGCAGACCACCCACAGCTTGCCGGTGCCCGGCTGGATCAGGTTCAGACCCGGCTCGAAGACGCCGAAGTCGACGACGAACATCGCGTCGTTGCGGAACTTCACGTCGATCGGCTTGTTGAAGCCGTCCGGCTCGAAGATCGTCGCGGCCGACGTGCCGGTGTTGGTGATGAAGTCCGTCACGCCGCCCGAGCGATTCACGCGCACCACCTTGAAGCCGGTGAACTCGGTGGCGCCGGTCACCGGCACGAAAGAGCCCGTCTCGGCGACGAACGCGTCGCCGTCCGCTTTAAAGCTCGCGTCCGTCGAGAAGTCGAACTTGTTCGCCGACGTGTGGTAGCCGAGCTCCGTGAAGGCGTCCTCCACGTGCAGCGAGCTGCGGTACGTCGCGTCGAGCACAAAGTCCGGACACGTCTCGAGCTCCTCGCAGAACTCCTCGTCGTTCACCGCCAGGACCTCGCCGTCGTCCGGATCGTGGAAGAAGTCCGGGAAGCCGAAGAACTCCTCCGCTCCGCCGATGCGCAGCGTGAAGAAGTCGTCGAACTCCTCGTCGATCGGCCGCGACTCGACGATCTGCAGCTCGTCCTCGTCCACCGGAACGCTGGTCTCACCGGTCACGCCGCGCGTGTCCGCGCCATTGTTCGTCACGAACAGCACACCCGGATCCATCGGGTCGAGGCCGATGCCGTACGGATTGCGGAACCCCCACGCCTCCAGCCGCAGGCTCGACGTCGCGTCCGCCGCGCTCGCGTCGAACGAGTAGACCGCGCCGTTGCCGGCGACGATGCCGTCGCGCGGAACGCCCGCGATCTCCATCCCCGGCGACGCCGGCGTGCCGAACGGCAGGAACGGCCCCGTCACCTCGCTCGCCGTCTGATCGAGCGCGAACGGCACCGCCGTCGTGAAGCTCGCGCCGTTGAGCACGATGTCCTTCGCGGGGTAGTCGTGGAAGCCGGCGGTGGACTCGTTCAGCCAGCCCGTGATCAGCGCGTTGTCCGCCCCCACCACACTCGAATTCGTCGCCGTGCCCTGCGCGAAATAGCCGCGGCCGGCGTCGTCGAACACCACCTCCTCCGTGTAGTGGTCACCCGCCGACGGCAGGTTCGTCAGCACCGTCGTGAACGTCCCCATCGGGTCGTCCGGACGGAACTTCGAGATCGCGCCCACCGGCCAGCCGTTCACCCCCGTCTGCCGGTGCGTGATCCACAACCAGCCGTCGTGGAACGTCACGTCCGTCAGCGGTCCCAGCAGCCGGCTCCCCATCGCCGAACCATCCAGAATGGTCGTCGCCGTCCCGTCTTCGTCGATGCGCTTCACCTTCGGCGGCAGCCCCGCCATCACCCCCGCTTCCGCCACCCAGATCCGGTCGCCCGACATCGCCACCGCCGTCGGGAAGTCCAGCCCGCGCGCCGCCGGCACCAGGAAGTAGCCGGGCGGCACGCTCGCGTTCGCCACCGCACCGACGCCGCTCGAGCCGGACCGATCCGCCGAAACCGGTCCGGTCGGCGTCTGCGACTGCTCGGCACACGCCGCCAGTAACGACACCGCGCCCAGGAACGTGATCAGAATGGATGGACCTCCGCATGTGAACCTCCGGGAAGGGGATACAGGGAAGAATACCTCGACATCGAGGGGACGGTGAGGCGGGCAAGGACCGTTCCACTGATACGGGGACGGTATCAGTTCAGGAACAGCGGGGCCGCTTGATACGCCGCGGCGGGTGGAGGGTCGGTCGGCGGCGGAGCGGGCGCGGGGGAGCGCGGCTGGCGGCGCCGCCGCCCCCCCGGCGCGTCAGCCGCGGCCGCGCATCATCCGCTTGAGCACAGGCGTGACGAGGAGGAGACAGATGCCGGACGCGGGGAGATCGAAGCGGCGCTCCCGCCCGTGCGGACTCCGCGATAAGGCGGCCGCGATAGGGTCAGCCGCCGAGCCAGCCGAGCGCCGCCATCGCGGCGGTGCTGTTCGGCTGCAGCTCCAGCTCCTTCCGGTAGCTCGCCGCGGCCGCTTCCGTCCGCCCCGCCGCGAGCTGCGCCTCGCCGAGGCTGTCGAACGCGTTGGCGGACTCCGGGTGCGCCGCGGTGACGAGCTTCATGACCTCGACGGCGTCGGCCGCGCGGCCGCGCTCCATCAGTCGGTAGCCGAGCAGGACGAGCTGCGTCTCGCCCATGTCGTAGTCGGCGGCATGCGCGTCGGCGATCTCGTGGTAGCGGCGCACGGCCGCGGCGACGCCGTCGCGAGCGACGACGGAGTCGAGGACGGCGCCGATCGACGGCTTCGGCCCGCTCGAGTAGGGGAAGTTGCGGACGGAGATGCGGCGCGCGAACACGTTGAGCGTGATGTCGATGCTGTCGCCCAGGGCGACGGCGGCGAGGTTGAAGCCGGGGTTGAAGCGGTTGCCGCCGACGACGCCGAAGTCGTTGCGGTCGAGCGTAACCTGCCCGACCCACGCCATCGAGACGTTGCCGCCGGAGCCGACGGTGCGCGGCATGAGCTGCACGAACGGGATCGACACATCGCGCGTCACGCCGTGGATCGTGAGCGGCCCCTTCGCCACGAAGCCGTCGTCCTGCCGCTCCACGCTGCGGCTGCGGAAGACGATCGTCGGGTACTTGTCGACGTCGAAGAAGTCGGGCGACTTCAGGTGATGGTCGCGGGGGTCGTTGTCGGTGTCCAGGCTGGCGGTCTCGATCACCGCGGCGACCGCGGAGCGCGTGGGGTCGGCGGTGTCGTAGGCGATCGTCGCCTGCACCCGATGGAAGCGGCCCGGCACCCGCACGACGCGCATGAAGCGGCTGGTGAACTGCACCGACGAGTGCGCCGCCTGCCACTGCAGCAGCTCGGGCGGCGCCGCGTCCGCGGGCCGCGCGGAGGCGGCTGGGGCCTGCGCCAGCGCGGGCGAGGGAGCGGCCACGACTGCCAGCGCGGGGCAAAGGCCCGCGGCGACGGCGAGGGCGGCGGCGGCGAGGAGCCGCGAGCGGACTGGTCTCCGGAAGCGCATGCTGGCGTTGCTCTCCGTGTTCTGAGGTCGGGATTCCGGGTGCATCCATTGAACGCTTAGAGCGCTGCCGGCGTTCCGCCCGTGGTCCCGGGTAGCGCACGGTTCGTCCCGCGCCCGGCGCCACCGTCCCGAACCGACGCGTATCTTCCCGGCGCGGTGCGCCCGCCGCCACGGCGGGCGGCCCGACTCGGAACGCACGAGGAGCGCATGCAGCCACACGAGGGACGTCCGGTGCTCACGCGAGGCCCCGCGCCGGAGGCGGCGCGCGCCGCGCTGATTCTGGTCCACGGCCGCAACGCCGACCCGTCGGGGATCCTGCCGCTGGCGGACGCGTTCGGCGTCGACGGCGTCGCGTGTCTCGCGCCCGCGGCGGCGGATGGGACCTGGTACCCGTACGGCTTCATGAGCCCGACGGAGCGGAACGAGCCGGGCATCTCGTCGGGCCTCGGCGTGCTCGACGGGCTGGTCTCGGAGCTCGAATCGCGCGGCGTGCCTCCAGCACGCGTCGTGCTGCTCGGCTTCTCGCAGGGTGCGTGTCTGGTGTCGGAATACGCGGTGCGCCACGCCCGTCGCTATGGCGGCGTCGTCGCGTACAGCGGCGGCCTGATCGGGCCGCAGGGGACGGCGTGGGAGTATCCGGGCGCGTTCGACGGCACGCCGGTCTTCCTGGGATGCAGCGACGTCGATCCGCACATTCCGCGCGAGCGCGTGGCGGAGAGCGCGGCGGTCTTCGCGCGCATGGGGGCGGACGTGGCGGAGCGGATCTATCCGGGGATGGGGCACCTGGTGAACGAGGACGAGGTCGCCTGGACGCGCGAGCTGCTGCGGGGGTTGACGGCGTGAGCGCGGGCGGCCGGGCGGGGGGAGGGGGCGGCGCGTGGCGGAGGTGACGTCGCTGCGCGAGGCGGTCGCCGAATGGGTCCACGACGGCGACGCCGTCGCGCTCGAGGGCTTCACGCACCTGATTCCGCACGCCGCCGGCCACGAGCTGATCCGCCAGGGCCGGCGCGACCTCACGCTGATTCGCATGACGCCGGACGTGGTCTACGACCAGCTCATCGGCGTCGGCGCGGCGCGGCGGCTCGTCTTCTCCTGGGGCGGCAATCCGGGCGTCGGCTCCCTGCACCGCTTCCGCGACGCGGTCGAGAACGCGTGGCCGGCGCCGCTCGAGCTGGTCGAGCTGAGCCACGCGATGATGGCGGCTGCGTACGTGGCCGGCGCCTCGAGTCTACCGTTCGGCACGCTGCGCGACGCGGGCGGCGAGATCCCTGCGCACACGGACGCCGTGCGGCCGATCGCGTGCCCGTTCACCGGCGAGCCGCTGCTCGCGGTGGCGGCGCACCGGCCGGACGTCGCGATCATCCACGCGCAACGCGCCGACCGCGATGGCAACGTGCAGATCTGGGGGATCGTCGGCGTGCAGAAAGAGGCGGCGCTCGCCGCGCGCCACGCGATCGCGACGGTCGAGGAAGTGGTCGAGCGCCTCGAGCGCGTGAGCGGCGACGTCGTCATCCCGCACTTCGCGTTCGCCGCCGTCTGCCCCGCGCCGGGCGGCGCGCACCCCTCCTACGCGCAGGGCTACACGCGGCGCGACAACGCCTTCTACCGGAGGTGGGACGCGATCTCGCGCGACCGCGCGGCGTTCGAGGCGTGGATCGAGCGGCACGTGCGCGGGACGGACGACGTCGCCGCCTACCATCGCAGCCTGGCGGAAGCGGCGTCGTGACGCCGGCGACGCGCGAGGAAACGATGACGGTCGCGGCCGCGCGCGAGCTGAGCGACGGCGCGGTGTGCTTCGTCGGGATCGGCCTGCCGAGCGCCGCGGCGAACCTGGCGCGCCGACTCCACGCGCCGCGCCTCGTGCTCGTGTACGAGTCCGGAACGATCGGCTCGAAGCCGGACGTGCTGCCGCTGTCGATCGGCGATGGCGAGCTCGCCGAGAGCGCCGACGCCGTGGTGCCGGTGCCGGAGATCTTCGCCTACTGGCTGCAGGGCGGCCGCATCGACGTCGGCTTCCTCGGCGCCGCGCAGATCGACCGCTTCGGCAACCTGAACACGACGACGATCGGGCCGTGGGCCGCGCCCCGCGTGCGGCTGCCCGGCGCCGGCGGCGCGCCCGAGATCGCGGCGTGGGCCGGCCGCGTGATCGTCGTGCTGCCGCACCGGCGCCGCGCCTTCGTCGAGCGACTCGGCTACGTCACCACCGCCGGCTTCCTCGCCGGAGGCGACGCCCGCGCGCGCGCCGGCCTGCGCGGCGCCGGCCCCACGCGCGTGATCACCGACCTCGGCGTGCTCGAGCCGGACCCGGAGAGGGGGGAGCTGGTGCTCAGCGCCGTCCACCCCGGCGTCAGCGCCGAGCAGGCCCGCGCGGAGACCGGGTGGCCGCTGCGCGTCGCATCCCCGCTCCGCACCACCCCACCGCCCACCGGCGAGGAGGTGAGGGCGCTGAGGGCGCTGAAGGGGCGGAGGTAGCGCGGTGCGAGGGAGGGCGCGGAGATAGCGCGGTGGGGCCGGCCGGCGAGTCGGCCGCGCCGCGCGCCATCGGAAACGCGTTCGCGCAATCGCGGCCGGAGCCGTCCCTCCGTTCCCTCCATGCCCCCCGTTCCCTCCAACCCATCAGAGCGGGAGCCGGTAGGCCTTGACGTGCTCGCCGTCGCCGGGCCGGAAGTCGTGCTCGGGCGCGCGCGCGAAGCCCATCCGCTCGTACATGCCGATCGCGACGCGCATCGTCTTCGAGGTGTGGAGGCCGAGAGCGGGTGCGCCCATCGCCCGCGCGCGCGCCACGCACGCATCGACGAGCGCGCGGCCGACGCCGTGGCCGCGCGCTTCGGGCGCCACGGCGAGGAGCCGCAGCTCCGGGCACGACAGCGGCGCCGTGGCTCCGTGGTAGGCGTCGGAGGCGGTCGGGAAGATGGCGACGCTGCCCACCACCTCGCCGGCGCGCTCCGCGACGAGCCACGCGGCGTCGGCCTCGTGCTCGAGCGCCCTGTGCACCGCACCCTCCAGACCGTGCCACGCGCCGGCGGTCATCGTCGCGGCGTACTCGGCGTACGCGGCCAGCGTCACGCGGCGGATCGCATCGCGGTCGGCCGCGCCGGCCGGACGCACGACGAGCTCACCGCCGTCGCTCACCGGCCGGGCGGCTCCGGCACCGCTTCCGGCGCGCCGCGGGCTGCCATCTCGTCCGGATGCATCAGGCGGAATACGGCGGCCGCGAGCGCGCCGCCCGCGAGCGGCGCGACGAGATAGAGCAGCCACACGTGCGCGATCGAACCTGCGCCGTAGATCGCGAAGACGAACGCGGGGCCGAGGCCGACGGCGGGGTTGAAGGCGCCGCCGCTGATGTCGCCCACGGCGAACGCGCCGACCATGACGGTGAAGCCGATGGCGAGGCCGAAGTAGCTGTTGCCCTCGGCCACTTCGGTGGTCGCGACGTTGAGCACGACGAGCGCGAGGAAGAAGGTGAAGACGAGCTCCGCGACGAAGGCGCCGCCGGTGGAGGCGGCGGCGCCGGGCGCCGCCACGAACGGCCCGCGCAGCGACGCGGCGAGGAGCGCGGCGAGGAAGGCGCCGGCGAGCTGCGCGGCGACGTAGGGCACGAACTCCGCGGCGGGCAGCTTGCCGCGCAGCATCACGGCGAGCGAAACGGCCGGATTGAAGTGTCCGCCGGAAACCGGACCGCCCATGTAGACCGCGATCATGAGCGCGGAGCCGATGGCGAGCGGCGCGAAGGTGTGCCGGCGGTCACCGTAAGCGCGACGGTGATCACGAGGAGGAACGTGCCGACGAGCTCGGTCACGAGCTTGCGCGTCATGGCGGCCTCGGGGTCGGGGGAGGAAGGGTCCCGTTCGGCGGACAATATCGGTGTTCGCACGCGGCCGGGGAAGGCGCCGAGTCCGGCGGCCCGTGAACCCCGCACGGGGCGGTTGCAGTAGAAGGGCGGGTACGCCTACGTTTTCGCGGCCGTTCACCTTTCCGGAGCCATCGCACCATGCCCGCACCATCGTTGCGCCGCGTCGTCGCGGCCCTCTTCGGTCCCGCCCGGGGCGTGGCCGCTCGTCCCGCCCGGGGCGTGGCCGCTCGACCCGCTCGGCCCGCGAACCCCGCGAACCTCGCGAACCTCGCCACGCTCGCGAGCCTCGCCGTCGCCGCGCTCGCCGCGCCGCTCGCGCTGCCGGCGGCGGTGGCGGCGCAGGCGACGCCGGGCGGCGACGTCGCATTCCGGCCGTTGAAGGTGGTGGATCCGGCGTTCGTCGACACGACGGCGGACGCGTGCCACGACTTCGACGCCTTCGCGAACGGCGGCTGGCTCGCGCACGACACGATTCCGCCGGCGTACTCCTCTTCCGGCGTCGGGCGCGACATGCAGGACCGCAACGAAGCGGTGGTGCGCTCGGTGCTGGAGGAAGCGGCGCGGCGCGCGCCGACGCTTCCCGAGGGTGAGACGGAGCGTAAGCTCGGCACCTTCTACGGCACGTGCATGGACTCGGCGGCGGTGGAGCGCGCGGGCGCCGGGCCGGTGCGGCCGCTGCTGGCGGCGATCGACTCCGTCGCCACGCGGGCCGCGCTCGTCTCGACGATCGCGGAGCTGCAGCGGCGCGGCGTGCGGGTGGGCTTCGGCTACCGCGCCGAGGCCGACGCGCACGACGCGGCGCACTACATCGCGACGATCAACCAGGGCGGCCTGGGGCTGCCGGACCGCGACTACTACACGAAGACGGACGCGCGCTCGGACTCGCTCCGCGACGCCTACGTCGACCACGTGGCGCGCCTGCTCGCGCTCGCCGGCGAGGATGCCGCGGCGGCGCGCGCCGACGCGGGTCGCGTGCTCGCGCTGGAGACGGAGCTCGCGAAGGCGTCGCTCACGCGCGTCGCGCTGCGCGATCCGGCGGCCACGGACCACCCGATGACGCCGGAGCGGCTACGCGCGCTCGCGCCGGACGTCGACTGGAACGCCTACTTCGATGCGATCGGCGTCAGCACGCCCGTCGCTCGCATCAACGTCGCGGAGCCAGCCTTCTTCCGCGCGCTGAACCGTCTCGTGACGACGTCGCCGCTCGCCGACTGGCGCGCCTACCTGCGCTATCACGCGCTCTCGGCCGCGGCGCCGTGGCTGAGCACCCCGTTCGTGAATGAGGACTTCGCCTTCTCGTCGCGCTTCAGCGGCGCGCGGGCGCTGCTGCCGCGCTGGAAGCGGTGCCTCTCCGTCACCGACCGGATGATGGGCGAAGCGCTGGGGGAGGCGTACGTGCAGCGGACGTTCACACCGGCGGCCCGGGCGAAGGCGAAGTCGATCATCGACGACATCCGCGCGAGCTTCGCGGAGCGGCTGCGTCGCCTGGAGTGGATGTCGGACGCGACGCGCGCGCAGGCGCTCGGCAAGCTCGCGAAGATGCACGAGAAGATCGGCTACCCGGACCGGTGGCGCGACTACGCCCGGCTGCGCGTCGAGAAGGGGCCGTTCGCGGCGAACGTGCAGCGCGCGGCCGCGTTCGAGTGGGACCGCGTCGCCGACCGCCCCGGACAGCCCGTCGACACGACCGAGTGGGGCATGACCGTGCCCACGGTGAACGCCTACTACGATCCGTCGAAGAACGAGATGGTCTTCCCCGCCGGCGCGCTGGCGCCGCAGACGTTCGACGCGGCAGCCGACGCCGCCGCCAACTACGGCTCGCTGGGCGGGAGCTGGGCCGGCCACGAGCTGACGCACGGCTTCGACGACGAGGGCCGCCACTTCGACGCGCACGGCAACCTGCGCGACTGGTGGACGCCCCAGGACTCCGCGCACTTCTCGCGCGAGGCCGCGCTCGTCGCGCGCCAGTTCGACAGCTACGTCGGCGTCGACACCGTGCACGTGAACGGCCGGCTCACGCTGGGAGAGAACATCGCGGACTACGGCGGCCTTCTCACCGCCTACGACGCGCTCGAGCGCGCCCTCGCGCGCGACGGGCGGCCCGGCCTCATCGACGGCTACACGCCGGAGCAGCGCTTCTTCATCGCGTACGCGCAGAGCTGGCGCAGCCACATCCGGCCGGAGTCGCTGCGCAGCCGACTCGCCGTCGATCCGCACGCGCCGGCGCACTGGAGGGTCGACGGGCCGCTCTCCAACATGCCCGCGTTCGCGAAGGCGTTCGGCTGCGAGCCGGGCGACGCGATGGTGCGCCCGGACTCGCTCGTCGCGCACATCTGGTAAGGCGAGCGCGGCGCGCGGCCACCGCGCCAGTTCAGCGCGAGGGCGCGCCTCCCATCTTCTCCCGCAGCGCGTGGCGGACGAAGGCGGCCGGCGGATTGTGGGCGCCGGCGAGGTCGTACGCCTTCGCGTAGAGCGCCTGCGCCTCCTCGTTCCGGCCCATGCGGTCGTAGGTCATCGCGAGGAGCCAGTGCATGAAGGGGTCGCGGTCGTTGCCGCGCAGCGCGAGCGCCTTCGTCAGCTCCGCCTCCGCCCTGGCGACGTCTCCGGTGTAGAGCGCGACGTAGCCCACGAGGTAGGGGAAGAAGCGCTCCTGCTGCGCCGCCATGGCGGAGTCGCCGTCCAGGATGGCGCGCGCCCGTGCCACCTGCCGCTGCGCCTCGGGCGCGTCGCCGCGGCGCGCGGCGATGCGGCCGAGCGCGTGCGCGAGGCGGTAGTCCCAGAGGCTCTGCGCGTGCGTGCGCGGCTCCGGCTCCTTCAGACCCAGCTCGTGGCCCTTGCGGTACCACGCCTCGCCGGCGTCGAGGTCGCCCGCGTCGACGCACACGCGCGCGCCCTCGTCGGCCATCTCCCCCTCCTGATAGAACGCGTTCTGCGGCTCCGCCGCCTCGCGCGTCTTCCAGTAGTCGATCACCATCTGCTCGTACTTCAACGTGCCGGCGCAGTCGCCGTCGAACGCGTACGACATCGCCATCGCGCGCCGCGCCGCCGCTTTCGCCGCCGGATCGGACGCGGAGTCGATCACCGTCCGGATCAGCGCGCGCGCGGCGGAGGTCGAGCCCTCGAGGTCGAGCCGCGCGGCGCGCCGCAGCGGGGTGTCGGCGTCGTCGCCGGGGCGCTGCGCGCGGGCGGCGGCCGGCGCGAGCGCCGTCCCGGCGAAGGCGCCCGCCAGCGCGGCGATCGTGAAGAGGCGCGTCGGATGGAGCGGAGCGGTTCTGGCCATCGGGTCCCCCGTTTCGGATCCGCGGATGGGTGCCGGCGTCGCCGGCGGGCGGCCGACGACGTGCGCTGCGCGACGACGATGCACGATCGGTCCCCGGCTGGCCCCCGGTCAAGCCTGGAGCGCAGAGCGAAAGCATTTCACGCAGAGGGCGCCGGGGACGCAGAGGCCCGATCGGCGCGGGGAGGATCCTCCCGGTTTACGCGGGTGCGCCCCCGCGCTATCATCCGGCCATGGCAAAGGTTACGAAGTCCGACGAGGAGTGGCGTCGCGAGCTGACGCCGGAGCAGTACCGTGTCCTCCGCCAGAAGGGGACGGAGGCGCCGTTCACGGGGGAATACGACCCCGTGTTCGAGCCGGGGACGTACCGCTGCGCGGGGTGCGGCGCGGAGCTGTTCGCGTCCGACGCGAAGTACGATTCCGGCTGCGGCTGGCCGGCCTTCTCCGAGCCCGCATCCGGCGAAGCGATCGACGAGCGGAAGGACCTCGGCCACGGAATGGTGCGCACGGAGGTCCTCTGCTCGCGCTGCGGCGGCCATCTCGGCCACGTCTTCCCCGACGGCCCGCGCCCGGCAGGGCTGCGCTACTGCATCAACTCCGCCGCGCTGCGGCTGGAGCGGCAGGCGGACGGATCGTCGCCGGACGAATAGGGCTCAGGGCCCGCCGAGGCGAGCGGCTGACGCGGACGCGACGCGGCTGACGCGGACGCGACGCGGCTTACTTCGAGGACGCCGTCTCCGCGCTCCACTCCACCGGCCGCTCCCGCCACAGCGCCGGGAACTCCCGCTTCAACGCCTCCACCTTGGGGATGTCGTTGATGACGATGTAGGGCTGGTGGGGGTGGTGGATCAGGTAGTCCTGGTGGTAGCGCTCGGCCGCGAAGAAGCCGTGCAGCGGATTCACCTCGGTCACGATCGGGCGGGAGAAGGTGCCCGCCTTCGTGAGCTGCCGGATGTACGCCTTCGCGGCGCGCGCCTGCGCGTCCGTCGTGTACCAGATCGCCGAGCGGTACTGCGTGCCGTGGTCCGGACCCTGGCGGTTGAGCTGCGTCGGGTCGTGCACGACGGAGAAGAACACCTGCAGCAGATCCGCGAAGGAGACCTGCGCGGGATCGTACACGACGCGCACCGACTCCGCGTGGCCGGTCTCGCCGGTGCTCACCTCCGGGTACGTCGCCGTGGCGCCGCCGCCGCCCGCGTAACCGGCCGTCGCGCCGAGCACGCCCTCCACGTGCTCGAAGACCGCCTGCACGCCCCAGAAGCAGCCGCCCGAGAAGACGACCGTCTCCTGACCCCCGGACGACGTCGCATCCGCCAGCGGCGCCGGCGCAGCGGCCGCCCGGCCTGCCGCGCCGCTCGCGCCGCCGAGGAACAGCGCCGCCGCCACCGCGCCCGCGAGCGCGCCGTCCACAGCCAATCGCTTCGTCGTCATCCGTACCGCCTCCGCTGGGGATTCCCACGGTTGGTACGGCGCCCCCTCCGCGCGTGTTCCGCCGCGCGCCCGGGGCGCGTGTTCGCCTCGCGCTCTCGCGGCCGCCGCGCGCCTACGCCCCGGCGGCCGCCTACGCCCCGGTGGCCGCGGGCAGCCGCGTCCACGCGTCGACGGCGATGCGCCAGACGCCGTCGTCGCCCCGCACCCACACGATCACGTACTTGCCGCGGAACGGATCGAGCGGCACCCCGCCACGGGCGGCCTGCCCCTCGTAATAGCCCCAGTCGTACGCCTGGTCGCCCGATACGCGGATCTCGACCGGCGTGGACACGTGCCGCAGGACGGTTCGACCCGCCGGCAGCACCCAGAGCGAGTCCAACGCGGGCCGGCCGCGAACGAAGTCGCGCTCGCCCGGCGCCGCGACCGCGCCGGGAGCGTAGATCGCCAGCAGCGCCGCCGTGTCGCCCCGCACGTATGCGTCCGAGAATCGCCGCGACTGGCGCCGGATCGCGGCCTCCGCCGACGACGCGTCCGCCGTGTCGGGCGCGGCGCCGGCCGCGGCCGACGAGGCGCCGGGAGCGTCGCCGCGCGCGCACCCGGCGGCGGCGGCCAGCACGATCGGCAGGAGGAGGCGGTGCGCCGTCCGGGGCGTCGCGCGGCGGCGCGGGCGTGAGGGTGAAGACGGTCCCATGCGGAAACCTCGCGGGCTCGATCGGGAGTGAAGGCGCGCGACGGACGCGCCGACGAAAGGGTCGCACGGTAACCGGCCGCGCGCCCCCGCGCCATGCGCGCCCCTACTCCGACCGCAGCGCCTCGGTGGCCTCCACCGCGAGCGCGCGTCGAGCCGGGATCCACCCGGCGACGATCGCGACCGCCACGAGCGTCGCCGCCACGCCGCCGAAGACGAGCGGATCGTAGGCGGCCGTCTGGAAGAGAAACGGACGGAGCCAGTGCACGCCGAGCGCCGCGGCGGCGACCCCGATCGCGACGCCGGCCAGGGCCAGCACCGCGCCGCCCCGGATCACCATCCGCCGGATCTGGACGTCCGTGGCGCCGATCGCCCTGCGGATCCCGATCTCGCGCCGCCGCCAGGCGACCATGTACGCCATCAGCCCGAAAACGGGGTCTTGCCACCCCGGCCGCGGCCCCAGCCTCATCCGCGGCCCGCCTCGGGCGCCTGCGTCAGCAGATCCGTCATCAGCTCGCCGTAGCGCAGCCACCAGCTCGTCTGCTCCGCCAGTCGCGCCCGCCCCTCCGCCGTGATCCGGTAGTAGCGCGCCCGCCGATTCTCCGCCGTCATCCCCCACTCCGCCTCCACCCAGCCTCGCTTCTCCATCCGGTACAGCGCCTGGTACAGCGCCGCATCCTCCAGCGCCAGACGACGTCCCGAGCGCTCCTCCAGCCACCGCGTGACCTCGAACCCGTGCATCGCCTGCCACGTCAGCGCCTTCAGCACCAGCACGTCCAACGTCCCCTTCACCACCGACAGCGGCTCCTCCATGGCCTCGCTCCTCGTCATTCATCTAAGACTCTTGGATAAGGCGAACGGTTGGAATCCGCCAGGGGGACGAGCGGAAGAGAGGCGCCGGCATGGCGCCGGCGGGGGGCGAGCGGCAAGTCTGGGCGCCGGCTCGAGCGGTCGGGGCGCCCTTGCCCGGGGCATCGAGGGACGCGCATCTTTCGGTGTCGACATCTCCCCCCCGTGGTCGCGTCCCGAGCGACGCCTCGCCGGAGCGGTTGCATGGCTTCACCCCCGAGGTGGCCGAGCCCTCCTGTCCGGCTTCCGGACCGGCCGGCCGCGCCATCGGCGGGACCGGGATGAGAGGGCCGTCGTCCGCGCTCGATCGATTCCTGCACGAGGTCTATCGACGTCGCCTGCTGTCGGCCGCCGGCACCTACACGATCGTCTGCTGGTTCCTCGTCCAGGTCGCGGCGACGGCGGTGCCGCTCTTCGGGCTGCCGGAGTGGACGGTGCGCGCGGGGCTCGCGCTCACCGTGCTCGGTCTGCCGATCGTGCTGGGCGCGGCGTGGCTGGTCAACGCGCACGCGCCTGCGGCGGGAGGGGACGGACCGCTCGCGGCAGGGGGGAGCGAGGAAGGGGGCGGGGCGGCGCCGCGGGTGAGCCGCGGCTTCTTCACGGTGCTGGTCGCGCTGGTCCTGCTCGGCGCCATCGCGTGGATCTATCGCGTGAAGGTTCCGCTGTCGGGTGGCGGGGGCGCGCAGGACGCGCCGGCGTCGCCGCGCACGGTCGCGGTGCTCCCGTTCGCGACGCTGAGCGAGAGCCGCGACGACGCCTACTTCAGCGACGGCGTGACCGAGGAGATCATGAACGCGGTCGCGCAGATTCCGGGCGTGAGCGTCGTTGCACGGAGCGCGTCCTTCGCGTTCCGCGAGCGGCCGGACCTGGACGAGATCCGGGCGCAGACGGGGGCGGGGAGCGCGCTCGAGGGCAGCGTGCGGCGCGCCGGCGACCGCGTCCGCGTGGACGTCGCGCTGGTGGACACGCGCACGCACCGGCGGGTGTGGGCCGCGGACTACGATCGACGGCTGCGGGACATCTTCGCGCTCGAGGATGAGATCGCGCGTGCGGTCGCGAGCGCGCTCGCGGTGGAGCTGACGACGCCGGCGGCGCGCTCGATCGGGACGCAGAACGTGCCGGCGCACGACCTCTACCTGCTCGGCCTCTACCACTGGAACCGGCGTACCGGGCCGGAGATCCGGCAGGCCGTCGACTATTTCGAGCGGGCGGTCGAGGCCGATTCGTCCTTCGCGCTCGCCTACGCCGGTCTCGCCGCCGCGAACGTGCTGCTGCCGCTGTACGCGGACGTGCCGGGCGACGACGCCTATCCGCGCGCCCGCGACGCCGCCGAAAGGGCGCTCGCGCTGGACGACCGGCTCGCCGAGGCGCACACGGCGCTCGCCAACGTGCTCATGATCTACCGCTGGGACTGGGAAGCCGCGGACGCGGAGTTCCGCCGCGCCATCGCGCTCGACTCGACCTACGCCACGGCGCACGAGTGGCGGGGTCTGTTGCTGGACGGGATCGGACGCCACGAGGAGGCGGCGGCGGAGTTCCGGCGCGCGCGCGCCGCCGACCCGGCGTCGCTGATCATCGTGGTCGCGGGCGGTCTGCACGAGGCGATCGTCGCCCGCCAGGACTCGGCTGCGGCGGCCTACCGGCGGGCGCTCGATCGGCAGCCGGATTTCCCCGTCGCGCTCTCGCTTCTCGCGGAATCCGAAGCGATCACGGGCAACGTGGACGCCGCGCGCGCCGCGCTCGAGCGGTGGGCCGCGCTGCGGCGCGTGGATCCGGCGGTGGCGGTGGCGCTGGCGGCCGGGATCGGCGACCCGGCCGCGCTGGCGGCGGGGCGGAAGGCGCTCGCGAGCGCCGCGCTGCGCAGCCGCATGAAGCCGTTCGACATCGCGGTATGGGCGTCGCTGCTGGGCGACACGGCGGGCGCGCTGTCCGCGCTCGAGCGCGGCGCCGTCGAACACGACTACCTCTCCTTCAGCGCCGCCGTGCACCCCGCGTTCCAGGCGCTGCGCGGCTCGCCCCGCTACCGGGCGCTGCTCGCCCGCATGCACCTGCACTGATCCGGAGCGGCGTTCTCGCGACGGCGGCTGCCCCGGGCGCGGGCGCTACGGATCCACGTGGAGGACGGTCATCATGCCGGATCCGAGGTGCTCGGCGATGTGGCAGTGCAGCATCCAGGCGCCGGGGTTGGACGCGTCGATCAGCAGGTCGACGGTCGAGCCGACCGGGATGATCGCGGTGTCCTTCCACACCAGGTTGGCCGTGGGCACGCCGTCGCGCGAGATGACGAGCATGCGCTGGCCGTGCAGGTGGATGGGGTGCTGCATCGGGTGGAAGGAGTGCGGGTCGTTGTAGAGCTGCAGCTTGACGACCGAGCCTCGCTTGACGTGCCAGTCGATGTCCATGTTCTCGGCGCCGGTCTCGTCGCGCAGGATCCAGCGCACCTGTTTGCTCGTCGACAGCCAGTTCATCAGCGGCATGCCGTCGACCCACTCCACCGGCGCGTAGTAGGCGGTGTCGACGCTCATGAACTGCACCGACGCCAGCGGCAGTCCGCTCGTCGCGACGGTGAGCGTGATCCGCTTGTCCGGCGGCCGCTCGAAGTACTTCCGGTAGCGGTCGATCTCGCGGCGGACGGCGTCGTTCGCGCGCAACGCCCGGAACTGGCGTGCGTAGTCCGGCGACGCCGCGGTGTCCGCCACCGTGACGACGCCGAGCGTGTCGACGCGCGCCTCGAACTCGCCGCGGTAGTGGTCGACCGCCTGCACCGCGTTGACGAGGGGAACCGTGCCGGCGCGGTCGAAGCGGACCTCGACGACGTAGCGCTCCGCCGGCGCGAGCACGACGCTGCCGACGCGCTCCTCGCGCTCGAAGCGGCTGACGTCGGAGGCGACGACCTTCATCGGCGCACCGCCGAAGGCGACGTTGTAGGTGCGGGAGCTGGACACGTTGGTCAGGTAGAAGCGCACCACTTCGCCCTTCTTCACCCGCATGGACCAGTCCGGCTCGCCGTTGACGAGCAGCACGTTGCCGACGCGGCCCATCAGCGCGAAGTCGGGGCCCTCCTTGCCGAACGGGATCAGCGTGTCGCCGTTCATCAGCAGGTCGCTCAGCACCAGCGCCTGCTCGCGGTTGGCCGGCGAGTAGTAGTCCGGGTCGGGCGCGTCGACCAGCATGTTGCCGGCCAGCCCCATCGCCTGCTCGATGTCCTCACGCACGTGCGGGTGGTACCAGTAGATGCCGGCGTCCGGAAAGTGGACGCGGTAGACGTAGTCGCCGCCCGGCGGGACCGGGTCCTGCGTCAGGCCAGGCACGCCGTCGCTGCGGTTGTCCAGCCGCACGCCGTGCCAGTGCACCGTGCTCGGCAGGTCGATCCGGTTGTGGAAGCGGACGACGATCGTCGCGTTCTGCGGTACCCGGATCATCGGCCCCGGCACCTGGCCGTTGAAGCCGTACATCGCGAACGCGTGACCGCGGATCGTGCGCCGCACCAGCGTCGCCGAGAGGTCGAGCGTGTCGCCGTCGGCGAGCGCGACGATCCGCGACGGCCGCGCCGCCGGCAGCGTCGCCGGATCGACGCCGCCGCCCGGCAGGAACGGCGTGATCGGCGGGTCGATCCCCATCAGGCCGGGGAGCATCGGCATGTTCGCGGGCATCGGGATCGGCATCGGCCGCCCGTGCTTCATGCCCGGCATCCCCTGCCCCGCCGCGCCGCCCGCGAGCGCGGAGACGGCCAGCAGCGCGCGCAGGAGCGCGGCCGGGACCCGCCCGCTGGACATCACCATACGCCGCGGAACATCGGATGGGAGAGGAACGACTGGAGCCACGTGCTCGGCGAGGCGCCGTGCAGGACGGTGGGGCCGGCGTGCGCCGCGGGGGTGGCCGTCGCCTCCGCCGTGATCACCAGCAGGAACTTGTTGAAGTCGACCGGGCCCACGGTGGTGGTGTCGTTCCCCACCTCCCCCAGCCGCGACCACGTGCTCAGGTCCGGCGTCACCGCCCACGCCACGTAGGCGGCGTACGCCCCCAGCGCCGACGGCGCCGGCAGGCCCGCCGCCGTCACGCGGACGTCATAGCGCGCGCGCCCCTCGGGCGTCACGGCGACGCCGAAGGGCGACGCCGCGTAGACGAGCCGGCCGGCGCCCGTCGCGTGCGGCGCCGCGGGCGCCGCGAAGAGCGGGATGTCGTAGGGCCCGATGCGCCCCGCCACGGTCTGCGCGGCGGCGGGAGGGGCGGGCGCGGCCTGGGCGCGCGCCGGCGCGGCCCCCCAGGCGAAGGCCAGCGCGGCGAGCGCGGCGGCCGGCGCGCCGCTCCGCGCGAGGCGGGCAGGTAGCCGGCGGCCGCGGCGGCCGGCGCCGCCGGCGCGGCGCGCCCGCGGACGCCGGAACGTGGCGGCGTCGACCTCGCCGTTCATCGGCTGTCGTTTGCGTCGTCGGAAGTGGCGGCGTGGCGCGGCGCCCCCTCGGGGCCGTGGTCGAAGTCCTGAACGCTCGAGATGTTGGGCATGCCGAAGTCGTGGCCGTTCCAGCCCTTGAAGCCGTCGAGCCGGAAGAGCCACAGGCCGCTGCGCATGTCGGAGAGCACGATGAGGCCGTCGGAGTTGCGCACGTCGACGCCAAAAGCGCCCTGCTCGACGCTGTTGGTGCTCTCGTAGCCCTGCTCGGGCCGACCGCCGAAGCCGTGCTCGTGGACGCACGCGCAGGTGAAGTAGCCGCCGACCGTCTTCGGGTTCTTCGGGTCCTTCATGTCGAAGATCTGGAGCCCGTCCTCGTAGGCGGACACGAAGACGTACGGCCAGCGGACCTCGTGATTGTGGGAGAGGTCGCGCCAGTCGGCGGTCCAGCCGCCGATCGGCAGGTCGATGTTCTGGACCTTGCCCTCCTGCCCCGGCGTGAGGTCCCAGATGCGCAGCGGCGTGTACTGGTACTCCGTCTCCGTGACGGCGTACTTGCCGTCCGGCGAGGGCGTGAAGGTGTGGGCGATGTCGAGGCCGAGACCGGTGATCGTGAACACCCGCGTCGGCGCCTCCGGGTGCGTCACGTTCCAAACCGAGTAGCCGCCGAGCCCCGCGCCGTAGAACTTGTCCTGGTGCGTCGCCGGGTCGTACGCCACGTAGAAGTCGTGGTAGCTGCCGGTGCCGAGCTGGCTCGACGGCGTCGGGTTCGGCACCTCGCCGACCAGCCACGTGCTCGGGTCCGCGCCGGAGACGACGCGGTTCATGTCGTAGACGAGCGCGACCGGGTCGCGCACCGTCGCGAAGAGAAGCACCCGCCCGTCCGAGTGCTTGTAGGCGAAGATGTTGTGGAAGCCGCCCGGCGCCTTCGGATAGCGCAGCCGCGCCACGACCTTCACCTTCGCGGGATCCGGCAATCCGGTCACGTCGAAGATCACCGCCCCCAGGTCCTCGTCCGGGCTCCCCTGCGTGAACTGGTACGACTGCGCGTAGTAGTAGCGGTCGCCGATCTTGAAGTACTTCCCGTCCATCGCGCCGATGCCGCGGTGCAGCTCCGGGTTCTCGATCGTCCAGTCGACCACCTTCTTCGGATGCGCGAGGTCGCGGATGTCGTAGATCTGGGCGTCGAAGTTGACGAAGCCGGAGATGTAGACGTAGGGCCGCCCCGGATCCTGCTCGATCTCGATGTCGGCCGCCTTCCAGGCGCCGGGGTGCGTCACCACGTGGGCGACCTCGTGGACCTTCGGGGTGCCGCCCTTCTTCTGGTCGAACGGCCGGACCGCTGTGCCCGGATCCTGCGCCTGCGCCGCCGTGGCCAGGCCGAACACCGCCAGCATGACGAAGTACCCGCGCATCGAGAATCCTCCGGTGATTGGGGAGGCGCAAAGTAGGGGGTAGGCCGAGCGACGGGCAACGGTGGCGTTCCGATACGCGACGGTGACCGACCGATCACGAAACCGCAGTCGTCCACCGTCTACGATTACGCGCGTGGCCGGCCACGGCTCCCCCCGCGGCCAGGCAGGAGGCTCTCCAGCCGGGGTTCACCGCATGAGAAGAGGCTTTCGCTCCGTTCCCGCCATCGTGCTCGCGACGCTGCTCGTCGCCGCGCCGGCGCTGGGTCAGGATCTCGCCGCGGCGCGCGAGCGCGGCGGCACCGGGCGCATCGTGGGCCGCGTCGTGGACGCGGAGACCGGCGATCCGGTGGCGGGCGCCCAGATCGCGGTCCTGGGCACGGGCGTCGGCACGCTCTCGGGCGTGGACGGCCGCTTTCTCCTGCTGGGCGTCCCCGCCGGGGACCAGGCCGTTCAAGTCACCTACGTGGGCTACGCAGCGAAGACGGTCGAGGGAATCGACGTGCCGAGCGACGGCGCCGTCGTGCAGAACCTCGCACTGAAGTCGGCGGCGATCGCGATCGCGGGGATCACGGTCTCGGCGGAGCGAGAGCGGGGCACCGTGAGCGCGGCGCTCAACGCGCAGCGCACGGCGGTCGGCGTGACGAGCGCCACCACGGCGGAGCAGATCGCGCGCAGCCCGGATGGCGACGCCGCGCAGGCGGTGCAGCGGGTGAGCGGCGTCACCGTGAGGGACGGCAAGTACGTCTTCGTGCGCGGTCTCGGAGAGCGCTACACGACCACCTCCCTCGACGGCGCGCGGGTGCCGAGTCCGGAGCCGGAGAAGAAGGTGGTGCCGCTCGACCTCTTCCCCACCAGCCTGCTGGAAGCAATCACGACGTCGAAGAGCTTCACGCCCGATCAGCCCGGCGACTTCAGCGGCGCGCAGGTGAACCTGCGGACGCGTTCCTTCCCCGCTCGCGGCCTGCTACAGATCTCCCTCTCGAGCGGCTACAACACGCTGGCGAGCCGTGCCGGCAACCTGCAGCCGACGACGACCGGCGGGGAGTGGCTCGGCGTCGCCGCCTCCGAGCGCCGCCTGCCCGCCAGCCTGCTCGGCGCGACCGATTTCTCGCGCCTTTCGCGCAGCGACGTCAACGGCCTGATCCGCTCGCTGCCGCGCGACTGGACGGCCGGCAGCGGCGGCGGCTCCCCGAACCTCTCCGGCAGCCTCGCCTTCGGCGGCGAGAACCCGCTCCTCGGCCACACCTTCGGCTACATCGGATCGCTCTCGTACAGCCGCACGGATCAGGTGCGCGACGGCGAGGTGAGGGCGCGCGCGGTGCCCGGCGACTCGCTCGGCACGCCGGCGCCGTACAACGTCTTCGTCGGCAGCACCGGCCGGACGAGCGTGCTGTGGGGCGGGCTCCTCAACCTGAGCACGTACCTCGGCTCGAGCACCAAGCTGGAGCTGAACAACACGTACAACCGGACGGCGGACAACGAGGCTCACCTCGACTGGGGCACGCTCGAGGAGTTCACCCAGGTGGACAGCGTCCGCCGGACTTCGCTCCAGTACATCGAGCGCACCGTCCGCTCCGACCAGCTCCGCGGCGAGCACCGCATCGGCGATCGCAACCGCGTCACCTGGTCGCTCACCTCCTCCGCCGTCTCCCGCGTCGAGCCCGACCGCGCCGACCTCGCCTACGGCTACGAGACCGCGCCCACCGGCGAGCGCCTGCCCCTCGCATGGCTCGGCTTCATTCCGGAGGCGGCCAAGCGCACCTCGAGCGATCTGCACGAGGCGGTCTACGCGGGCGCCCTCGACTACGCCCTCTCCGTGGGGCGCGCGGAGCGGGAGACGACGCTCAAGGTGGGCGCCGCCTACCGCCACACCCACCGCGACTCCCGCACCGTCTCCTACAACCTGCGCGCCCTCGGCCTCAGCGCCGACCAGCGCGCCGCCTCGCCGGATCAGCTCTTCTACGGCGCCTTCACCGAGGGCGACGCCGCGAAGATCGTCCTCGAGCCGAACGCCAGCGGCGGAACGTACGCGGCCGACGACGTCGTCTCCGCCGGCTACGCGATGGCGGAAGTGCCGCTCGGCGCCCGCCTGCGCCTGATCGGCGGCGCGCGCGTGGAGCGGTGGAAGCTCGGCATGGACGCCGAGCCGACCGGTCGCGGCCTCGTCCGCATCGACCGCACCGACACGGATCTGCTGCCGTCCCTCGCGCTGAACGCGCGGCTGAGCGCGAACCAGACGCTGCGGCTCTCGGCGTCGCAGACGCTGGCGCGGCCGGAGTACCGCGAGCTCGCGCCGATCAGCTACCGCGACATGCTCGGCGAGCGCGAGGTCTTCGGCGACTCCAGCCTGGTGCGCACGTTGGTGCAGAACTACGACGTGCGCTGGGAGTGGTATCCGGGCTTCGACCAGGTGGTCAGCGTGGGCGTCTTCGCCAAGCGTTTCGACCATCCGATCGAGCAGATCGACGTCGCCACCTCCGGCGTCTCGCAGCTCAGCTTCATCAACGCCGCCTCCGCGTTCGACTACGGCGTCGAGCTGGAGCTGCGCAAGCGCCTCGGCTTCCTCGCGCCCGCGCTCGACCCGCTCTCGCTTTTCACCAACGTCACGCTGATGAAGAGCCGCATCAACACGAGCAACAGCACCCTCTCGGCGCTCACCAACGACGAGCGCCCGATGGTGGGGCAGGCACCCTACGTCGTCAACGCCGGGCTCGGCTACAGCCGCGCCACCGGCGCCTTCAGCGCGACGCTGCTCTACAACGTCGTCGGCAAGCGCATCACGTCCGCGGCCGTGACTCCGATCCGCGTCGACACCTACGAGCAGCCGCGGCAGCTCCTCGACTTCTCGATGCGCTTCCCGCTCCACGGCGGGCTGAGCGCCAGGCTCGACGCGAAGAACCTGCTCGACGCGCCGTACGAGGAGCGCCAGGGCGACGTGATCCGTTACCGCTACACGACCGGTCCCACCTTCGGCCTCGGCGTGAGCTGGAACGGTCGCTGACGCCCTCGTTACCGGGGGCGGGAATCGCCGTGACAACCGCCGCCTATCCTCTCTCTCGACCGACCGCTTACCCCAGCAACGGAGCACAGCGAACCATGCGATCCTCCCCCCGTACGTGGCTCACTCTCGCGTGCGCGGTGCTGCTCGCCGGCGCCCTCGGCGCCTGCGACAGCAACGGCACCAGCGTCGAGCCGACGCCGCTCGCCGCGCCCATCGGCCTCGACGCCGTCGCCACCTCCGCCACGACCGTGCGCGTGACCTGGAACCAGGTGGCGGGCGCCGACACGTACCAGCTCGACCGCGCCGAAGGCAGTGGCGCGTTCACCAACCTGAGGAGCGGCCTCGGCAGCACGTTCTTCGAAGACGACGGCCTCCAGGAAAACACGCAGTACCGTTACCAGGTGCGTGCCGTGAAGGGGTCGGCGCAGAGCCCGAACAGCGCAGCGGTCACGGTGACCACCAGCAGCACCGGCCCGAAGGTGGCGCGGGTCACCGGCATCACGCTCGACCGCACGTTCTTCTCCGACACGACCTACGTGCTGAGCGGCTTCGTCAAGGTGAGCAACGGCGCCACGCTCACCGTCCAGCCCGGCACGACCATCGTGGGCGACACCCTCGTGCCCGGCAGCTCCCTGTGGATCCTGCGCGGCTCGAAGATCATCGCCGAGGGCACCGCCGGCGCCCCGATCGTCTTCACCTCCCAGCGAGCCCCCGGCAGCCGCGCCCCGGGCGACTGGGGCGGTATCATCATCGTCGGCAACGGCCTGATCAACCGCACCGCCAACCCGATCTTCACCGAGGGGCCGGTCGGCGCCGCGGAGAACTACGCCGGCGGCACGAACTTCAACGACAGCTCCGGCTCCCTCAAGTACGTGCGCGTCGAGTTCGCCGGCTTCGACGTCTCCAACGGCGGCGGCCAGGAGCTCAACTCCGTCTCCAGCTACGCCGTCGGCCGGGGCACCACGTACGACTTCGTGGAGACGATCGCCGGCCTCGACGACGGCTTCGAGTCCTTCGGCGGCGCCCAGGACATGCGCCACATCATCTCCTTCGAAACCGGTGACGACCACTTCGACTGGACGGAGGGTTTCCGCGGCCGCGCCCAGTTCCTCATCGCGCTCCAGACGACGGTGCTTGCGCCGCGGCCCGGCACCGGCACCGTCTCCAGCGACCCGCGTGGCTTCGAGGGCGACGGCTGCGAGATCGACAAGGCCGGCTGCACCTTCGCCAACACGCCCTACTCGATGCCGATCTGGGCCAACTTCACCGTCATCGGCCCGGGCCCCGGCGTCTTCTCCACCACCGACGGCAACGGCGCCGTCGTGCGGCGGGGCGCCGCGGCCAACTTCGTCAACGGCATCATCGCCCGCTGGCCCGGCGTCGGCCTCAGCATCCGCGACGCCGAGAGCAAGGCGCTCCTCGACAAGGATTCGCTCTACGTCCGCAACGTCATCCTCTCCGACAACGGCAGCAACTTCGAGCCCGCCGGCACGAACTTCGGCTCCATCGTCAGCGACAACGCGACCGCCTGGAACGTCACCACGCCCCCGATGAACGACCTCTTCGCCGGCGCGATTCCGACCAGCGCGACCACCGTCACCGACGCCAACCTCGGCATCGAGCTGAAGAGCGGCGCCGCTGCCGCCGCCGGCGGACTGAACAGCTTCGCCGGAACGCCGCTCAACGCGCGCGTGCAGGACTTCTTCGGCGGTGCGATGCCCGCCACCAGCTACGTCGGTGCCGTGGATCCGTCCGCCGCCACACCCTGGTACCAGGGCTGGACCCGCTGGTACCGCAACTGAATCCACACGTCTTCGCGCCCGGGGGCGTTCCCGCCCCCGGGCGCCGCGGGCGAGGCGCGAAGAAATCCCGCTACACGGAGTACCGATGAGAAGCACCCGCGCCAGCACGGTCCTCCCCCCGATTCTCGCCCCGGTCCTGAGCGCCCTCCTCGCGTCGCTCGCGGCGTGCGGCAGTCCGGAACCCCGGACGGCGCGGGCCGCGGAGCCGACTCGAGCCGCGGCGCCGACCGGAAACCTGCCAGCGGCGCGCGCGTCGGCGACTCCCCGCGTCGTGGTCGACAGCGTCCTGCCCATGTCGGTGCAGCTCGCGCGCTTCCGCCGCGGCCTCCCCCGCCCGGCACGCCTCACTCATGGCGCCACCAGCCGCGACGCCCTCGTGCGGAGCGTCGTGCGCGCCCTCGCAACGAGCGACACCCTCGCGTTCCAGCCGCTCGCCATCGACCGCGCCGAGTTCGCCTGGCTCTACTTCCCCACTACCGCGATCGCGCATCCTCCCTACGAGCTCCCGCCTGGACTGGCCTGGTTCCGCCTTCAGGAGGACGACCGCAAGGGCGTCTTCCGGGCCCTGCGCGAGATCTCCGCCCACCATCCGCGCTACCTCGGCTATCACTGCGATCCGCGGCCGCGCATCGAAGGAGAGAACCGCATCTGGACCGGCTGTCGCGTCGCCCTCGCCCGCGACGACGCCCCGCCCTCGGACATCCGCCTCTTCAGCGGGATCCTCGAGCGCGATGGCCGCTTCGCCGTTCTCAGCTACGACAACGACTTCTGAGTCTTCACGCCCGCCCTGCCTCACCGCCCTCGTCCGCGCCGCCCCGCTCCGCGTTCGCCCGGATCGCGGCGGCGGTGAACGCGGCCAGACCCCTGGCGCGCTCCTCGTAGTGCGCCGCGAAGCGCGGATCCGACTCGTACATGGCGGCGAGACCGGCGTGCATGCGGCGGCTGCACGGATAGAACCAGCGGTCAATGTGCAGCCGCGCCCGCTCCGCCACATCCATCGCCGCGGTGCCGGCCGCATCCGCGCCCGCCGCGAGCAGCGCCGCCATCGCTGCGTCGATCGCCTCCGCTTCCTCCCGGATGCGCCCCCAGTCCTCCTTGGCGTAGCCGCGCGTCCGGCGCATCGATTCCCGGTACGCCTCGGTGTCCGCCCACCGCTCCTTCACTTCCCGATCATGCCGCGCCTGGTGCTCGCGCACCGCCTCCGGCGCGTCGAGCGCCTCGAAGCCCTCGAACCTCTCCTCGGCCGACATCGTCTCCCCCCTCTCGATCGATTCCAGCGCGCGGTCGACTGCGCGAATCAACGACTCCGTCCTTCGCATTCTCCGCTGCAGCAGATCCCGCTGCGCCCGCAGCGCCCCGCGCCGCTCCAGCCCCGGCTCCGCGAGCATCGCCGCGATCGCCTCCAGCGTGAACCCCAGCTCGCGGTAGAGCAGGATGCGGTGCAGCCGCTCCAGATCCTGCGCATCGTACAGACGGTAGCCGGCGCGGTTGCGCCCCGACGGCACCAGCAGCCCGATCTCGTCGTAGTGGTGCAGCGTCCGCACGGTCACGTGCGCCAGCCGCGCCACTTCGCTCACCCGCCACCGCTTCGCCACCGCCACCGTCTCCGCGTTCGTGCCCGTCTCCATAGCTCGTGCTCGCGCGCATGCTCGTGCCCGCACCCTCGAATCGAACGGTAAGGTATGACGTAGCGGGAGGGTCAAGGACGGACGCGCAGCTTCGCTCTGATCATGGACGTTCCGGACGCGCCGGACCCCTCCGCCCGCGTTCGCGGCGGGGCCGGCTCCGATGTTTCACGCGGAGGGCGCGGGGGACGCGGAGGGCGGAGCGGCGCCACGCCGCTTCACTGCACGGCGCGCATCTTCTTCTGGTTTGGTTTCCGGCCGCGAACGTGCGGCGCGCGACCAAGCCCGCAGCCAATCCGTTCGCGAAGTCTGCCCCGCGGGGAACGACCTCCGCGCCCTCCGCGACCTCCGCGTGAAACCGCTTCCGGCGCGTCGGCCGCGCCGGAGCGTACGGCGCGCTAGCCGCAGCTCTGGCGCGCGTCGTCCACCAGCACGGTGAGCGTGCCGTTCGCGTTCACGGTGAAGTGGAACGTCGTGTGGACCCGCATGTTCGGCACCTTCCCCTGGCCGATCAGTTCCAGCGCCTCGTTCGAGCCGCCCACCGCGCGGCCCGGTCCGCTGCGGTGCATCGTGGTCTCGAAGACGTCCGTCCAGCGATACGACGCCCCGCTCTGCGACCCCACACCCGTCCCCCTCGCGTTCGCGTGCAGCGCCGTCACCGTGTCCGCGCGCGCCGAGATCGTCTCGATCGTCAGCAGGTGCAGGTCCCCCGCGACCGTCACGTCCTCCTCGCACCCCGACACCACGAACGAGAAGGGCAGGTGCACATCGTTCGCCACGACCGCGTACAGCGGCGCGCCCGGTGCCGCCGCGACCGCCGCCGGCGCCGTCGCACTCTCGCACCCGGACAGGAGCAGCACCGCCAGAAGCGGCGCGAGGAAGCAGAATCCCGCGAGCGGAAACGCCACGGGGAGGGTTGCCGCGGCTTCGCGCCCGCTTCGGCTGTTCGTCATCGGGATCTCCTCGTCTCGGAAGTCATCTCCAAGAATGCACGCGAAGCGAAACGCCCGGCAAGGAGGACGCACCGACGCCCGCGCCGCGCCCCCGCCGCGCCACCCCCCGTCCGACGCCGCACCCCCCGTGTCGACGCGCACCCCCGTGTCGACCCGCACGCCCATGTTGACACGCACGCCCATGTTGACACGCACGCCCGATAGATGCTAGCCTATTGACACAGTGTCAACCGACTAGCACTCCACGGGAGCGGGCGATGCGGACGAACCCCCTTGGTCAGCTCGGGCGTCGCGAGCGGCAGATCATGGACGTCGTCTTCCGGCTCGGGCGGGCGACGGCGGCGGAGGTACAGGCGGAGCTGCCGAACCCGCCGAGCTACTCGGCGGTGCGCGGGATGCTGCGGCTGCTGGAGGAGAAGGGGCACCTGCGGCACGAGCAGGAGGGGCCGCGCTACGTGTACCGGCCGACGGCGGATCCGGCGCAGGTAAGCCGGGGCGCGCTGCGCCACGTGGTGCGGACGTTCTTCGACAACTCGGCGGCGTCGGCGATGGCGGCGATGCTGGGTGACGAGGGCCGATCGTTGAGCGACCAGGAGCTGAGCCGGCTCGAGCGCCTGCTGGAACAGGCGCGGCGCGGGCGTGAGGGAGGTGCGCGATGAGCGGCGTGGTGGCGATCACGATCGTTGTGAAGGCGACGTCGCTGCTCGCGCTCGCGGGCGTCGTCGCGGCGTCGCTGCGGCGCGCTCCGGCGGCGGCACGGCACCTGGTGTGGGCGCTGGCGCTGGGCGCGACGGTGGCGGTGCCGGTGGTGGAGATGGCGGGGCCGCGTCTGGATGTGCGGGCGCCGTGGCCGTGGGTGGGGGCCACGGCGGCGGCAGCGGACGCCGGGCTGGACGCCGGGCTGGATGCCGTGCGCGAGGACGGCGCCCTGCCGCCCGGAGCCTCGTCGCGTCGCGCGACGCTGCCGGTCCCGGGTCGTGGCGCGCGTCCGGGGACGGAGGCGGCGAAGCGAGCGGCGGCGGGCGCGGCGAGCGGCGCGGCGAGCGAGCGCGCGGCAGCCGGCTCGCGGCTCGCGGTGAGGCGTTCCGGGGCGGCCGCGCTGGTCGCGGCGGCGGCCCGCGCGGCGCCGCTGCTGTGGGCGGCGGGCGCGCTCGCGGTGCTGCTGCGGCTGCTGGTGGGGCGCCTCGCGCTGGCGCGGCTGGCGCGGCGCGGGGCGGCGGTGGAAGGCGACGTCGCCGCAATGGCGGCGGAGGCGGCGCGCGCGCTCGGCGTGCGTCGTCGCGTGCGGCTGGTCGCGTCGCCCGCGGCGGGGACGCCGTTGGCCTTCGGCGCGTTCCGTCCGGTGGTCGTGCTTCCGGCGGCGGCGGCGGCGTGGCCGCGTGCGCGGCTGCGCTCGGCGCTGCTGCACGAGGTCGCACACGTGGCGCGTCGCGACGCGCTCACGCAGCTCCTCGCGGGGATCGCGTGCGCGCTCTACTGGTTCCACCCGGGTGCGTGGGCGGCGGCGCGGCGCCAGCGCGCGGAGCGGGAGCGCGCGTGCGACGACCGCGTGATCGCGGCCGGGACGTCCGGCACCGACTACGCGGCGCATCTGCTGCAGGTGGCGCGCTCGGCGCACGTAGCCGGGGCCCACGCCATGGTCGCGGTGGCGATGGCCCGGCCGTCGCAGCTCGAGGGCCGGCTGCTCGCCGCGCTCGATGCGGTCCGCCCCCGCGGCGCCGTCGGGCGGACGACGACGCTCTGCGCTTCGGCCGCCGCGATCCTCGTCGCACTCGGCGTGGGCTCCCTGCGCCCGGCGCGAGCGCAGCAGCCGGCCGCGAAGCCGACGCCGGCCGCGACGCCGGCGCTGACCGCGACGCCCACGCCGGCCGCGAAGCCGACGCCGGCCGCGAAGCCGGCGCTGACCGCGACGCCGGCGCTGACCGCGACGCCCACGCCGGCCGCCGCGGTTCCCGCCACGCGACGGGCGCAGCAGCCGATCGTCGAGGGACGGCTTCCCGCGCGCCCGGGCGAGCGGATCCGCTTCGACCTCCCGACCGGGGGCACGATCGAGGTGCAGCCGTGGGACCGCGACAGCGTGCGGGTGGTGGCGCACCTCGGCGGTCCGGACGCCGCGAACACGAACGTCGCGATCCGGCGCGACGGGAGCGGCGTCGTCGTCGTCTCCAGCTTCGACCGGCCGAAGCAGCGGCAGAGCACCGAGCACCACTTCGAAGCGCGGGTGCCGCGCCGCTTCGACGTGGAGATCCGCTCGGCGGGCGGCGAGGTGGACATCGACGGCCTCTCCGGCGAGATCACCGGCAGCACCGGCGGCGGCGAGCTCCGCCTGGCGCACATCGACGGGCGTGTCGATCTGTCGACGGGGGGCGGCGACGTGCTGGTGGAGGATTCCCGCGCCTCGGGCCGCGTCTCGACCGGCGGCGGCGTGGTCACGCTCGACCACGTGGAGGGCAGCCTCGTCGGCTACTCGGGCAGCGGCGGCTCGGTGCGCGCGAGCGGAGCGGGCGCGGACGCGCCCGGGGCGGCGAGCTCTTCGACGGTCGTCACCACGGGCGGCTCCGGGAGCGGCGCCGCGGGCGCCGCGTCGAGCGCCTCCGGTGTGGCGGTGGGGACGTCGGCCGCCTCCGGGGCTGGCGGCGCCGGCTCGCCGGTCCGGATCCAGAAGGCGGGCGGCGGCATCACCGTGGGCCGGGCGCCGCTGGGTGCGCACCTGGTGACCGGCGGCGGCGACGTGGTCGTCGGCGCCTCCGGCGGCGAGGTGAGCGTCTGGACTGGCGGGGGCAGCGTGCGGCTCGACGGGGTGTCCGGCTCGGCGGCCGTCGGCACCGGCGCCGGCGACGTCGAGGTGAGCGTCGTCGGCGCAGGCGCGCACTCGCTCGACATCCGCTCCGGCAACGGCCGCGTGGTGCTCACGCTACCGCCCGGGCTGGATGCCCGGCTCGAGATCGAGACGGCGTACACGAACAACCTTGGCCACCGCACGCGCATCGAGAGCGATTTTCCGCTCGACGTCCGGGAGACCGAGCGCTGGGACGACACTCACGGAACGCCTCGCCGCTACGTCCGCGGTCGCGCCGTCCTCGGCCGGGGCGAGGGACGGATCCGCGTCGTGACGGTGAACGGCGACGTCGTCATCCGCCGCGGCGGCGACGAGTGAAGCGCTCGCGCCGCCTGCCGCCGCCCGCGCCCTCGCGGCGGCCGGCGGCGCCGCCCTCACGCCGGCCGGAGCCGCTCGGCGCCTCGCCTCGCGTCTGCGAAGCTTGCGGCTGCGCCGGCCGCTCCGCCTTTGCGCGCGTGCGCGCCCGTTCCTCCGCCCTGCGGCCGCGAATCTCGGCGATCCGCTCGCCGATCGGCACTTCGAAGCGGCCGTCGGGCTGCTGTGCGTAGTCGAAGCCGTCGAGGGTGCGCCGCTCGATCGTGCGGCCGAGCGTGCGCTCGATGGCGCGCAGGTCCCTCTCCTCTTCCGGCGACACGAAGGTGTACGCCTCGCCGGTGGCTTCGGCGCGCGCCGTGCGGCCAACGCGGTGTATGTAGTCCTCGGGAGCGGCCGGCAGGTCGAAGTTGACGACGTGGTCGAGCGCCTCGACGTCGATGCCCCGCGCGACGATGTCGGTCGCGGCGAGCACCTGGTAGCGCCCCTCCTTGAAGCCGGCCAGGGCGTCGGTGCGCTGCGACTGGCTGCGGTTGCCGTGGATGCGGGCCACCGAAACGCCGTGCTTGGCGAGCTTCTGGGCCAGTCGGTTCGCCCGATGCTTGGTGCGGCAGAAGGCGATGACGCTGCCGATCTCGCGGCGCCGGATCAGCTCCACCAGCAGGGCCACCTTGAGGGCGGCGGGCACCGGATACAGCGCGTGCGTGATGCCGTGCGCCGGCGCCTGCTTCTTCTGCACCTGGATGGTCGCGGGCGCGCGCAGCATCTCCTGCGACAGCGTCGCGATCTCCGGCGGCATGGTGGCGGAGAAGAAGAGCGTCTGGCGCTCGCCCTGCGGCAGGTGGCGCAGGACGCGACGGATGTCCGGAAGGAATCCCATGTCGAGCATGCGGTCCGCTTCGTCGAGCACCAGCACCTCGATCTGCGGAAGCCGCGCGTAGTCGTGCCGGAAATGGTCGAGCAGGCGGCCCGGCGTCGCGACGATCACCTCCACGCCGCGGCGAAACGCCTGCTCCTGCGGCGCGATGCCAACGCCGCCGTACACCGCCGCCGCGCGCAGCCCCGTGCCGGCCGCCAGGTCGTGGAAATGGTCGACGATCTGGGCCGCGAGCTCGCGGGTGGGTGTGATCACGAGCGCCCGCGTCGCGCCCCGCGGGCGCGTCCGCAGCCGCTGCAGGATCGGCAGCAGGAACGCCGCCGTCTTGCCGCTCCCCGTCATCGCCGACGCCAGAACGTCACGCCCCGCGATCGCGACCGGGATCGCCTGCTGCTGCACCGGCGTCGGCCGCGTGAAGCCGAGCGCGGCGACGGTGCGAAGCAGATCTTCGTGCAGCCCGAGGCCGGCGAAGCCGGAATCGGTGGGTGCGTCGCCGCCCGCGGGCGCCGACGTCGTCATCGTATCCTTCATTCCATCTCTCTTCCACACAGCGGGATGCCGGCTCCCCGCCGGCGGGTCGAGCGCGCAAAAAAAGAGGGCCCCGGGCCGAACCCGAGTCCCTCGCGCGTCTCGGTGCCGGCGGAACGCCGGCGGTCTAGCTCATACAAGATAGCGGAACGCGCCCTACCGCGCTACACGGAGGAGATAGCGGAGGGGGTGCGAAGGGACTGCGGAGGGATGGGGAGATCGCGGAGGGGCGCGGAGGGATGCCCGGTCCCGCGCGCTCCCTCCCTACGCACGCCGTTCGCAGCCGGGGAACCCGACGCGGCCGAGGAGGCGCTCGAGCGGACAGAAGTCCGTCACGCTCGACTGCAGCAGGTTCAGCCCGACGAAGGCGGTGAACGCCAGCCAGGCCGGGTGGACGAAGAACGCGAGCGCCACGGAGAGAAGCACGAACGCGCCGGCGAAGCGGCGGATGATCCTGTCTTCACACACGGTATCCCCCGGAGTTGCGGAGTCGCGAATCGCCCTCGAGAGAGCGGTTCAGAAGAAGGTCTCGATCGGCATCACGGCGACGTGGAGCCGTTCGTCGCCGTCGAGCGCTTCCGCCTCGGCGCGCAGCGCATCGACGAGCTCGTCGACGCGCTCGTCCGGCACGGCGCTGAAGAGCACCTCGGACTCGCCCGGCCACGCGCGCGTCCCGGCGCGCCGGCCGGTGGCGCCGGCGCCGTGCGCGTGGTCCATCTCGGTGTAGCCGCCCACGCGGTGCTCCTCGAGGAGGTCCTGCACGAGGTTCCTGCGGCTGCCGCTGTAGACGATGAGGAGCAGCTTCACGCGTCACCTTCCTCCCCGTTCGAGGGCTCCGCCGCCGGAGCCGTGAAGGCCGCCGCCGGTGCGGTGAAGGCCGCCGCCGGTGCGGTGAAAGCCGCCGCCGGTGCGGTGAGGACCGGAGCGGCCGCGGCGTGCCGCGCCTGCCGGGATCGCAGCTCCCAGTAGAGCAGGGGGACGACGACCATGGTGAGGGCCGTCGCGACGACGGCGCCGCTCATGAGCGACACGGCGAGCCCCTGGAAGATCGGGTCGAGCACGATGACCACGGCGCCGACCACGACGGCGGCGGCGGTGAGCGCGATGGGGCGGAATCGCACGGCGCCCGCCTCGAGGACCGCCTCGTGGAGGGTGCGGCCGCGCGCCTCGGCGAGCTGGATGAAGTCGACCAGCAGGATCGAGTTGCGCACGATGATGCCCGCCAGCGCGATCATGCCGATCATCGACGTCGCCGTGAAGAAGGCGCCGAACGCGGCGTGGCCGGGCAGGATCCCGACGAGCGTGAGCGGGATCGGCGCCATGATGACGAGCGGGATCGTGAAGCTCTCGAACCAGCCGACGACGAGGACGTAGATCAGGAGCAGCGCGCCGAGGAAGGCGAGCCCGAGGTCGCGGAAGACCTCGATGGTGACCTGCCACTCGCCGTCCCACTTCACGGCGGCTTCGTCGAGGCGGTCCGGCTGCGTCGCGTTGTAGCGGCCAACGGCCTGCCCGCCGATGCGGAGCCGGTCCAGCGCCCGGTTCATGCCGAGGATCGCGTACACCGGAGACTCGATGGTGCCCGCGACGTCGCCGGTGACGTAGATCACGGGCCGCAGGTTCTTGCGGAAGCGGGAGCGCTCGCGCGTCGCGTTCTCGACGCGCACGAAGCGGCCGAGCGGCTGCGGCCCGGTCGCGGTGGCGACGGGGATCGTGAGCAGCGCCTCGACGGAGGAGCGGTCGGCGATGTCGAGCCGCGGCACGATCGCGATCCCTTCACGCGCCGTCGGCGACGCGGCGAACGTGGCGGACGCGCCCGAGAGCGCCATCGCGAGCGTCCGCACGACCGCCTCGACCCCCGCCCCCGCGGCCGCCGCGCGCACCCGGTCGACGCGGAAGTTGCGCTCGTGCTGCGGCGCCTCGACCGTCCAGTCCACGTCGACGACGCCCGCCGTGCGCTCGAAGATGCGCCGCACCCGTTGCGCCACCTCGAGGCGCGTCGCATCGTCGCCGGCGTACACCTCGGCGACCATCGTGGAGAGCACCGGCGGCCCCGGCGGGATTTCGGCCACCTTCACGCTCGCGCCGTAGAGCCGGGCGATCGAATCGACGCCGGGCCGCACGGCGACCGCGATCGCGTGGCTCTGGCGGTGGCGCTCGCCCTTGGGGAGCAGGTTCACCTGGACGTCCGCCACGTTCGCGCCGCGGCGCATGAAATAGTGGCGCACGAGGCCGTTGAAGTTGAACGGCGCCGCCGTCCCCGCGTACGTCTGCGTGCTTTCGACCTCCTGGACCCGGCGCAGGTAGGCCGCCACCTCCTGCGCGGCGGCCGCGCTCGTCTCCAGCGTGGCGCCCTCCGGCAGGTCGAGCACCACCTGGAACTCACTCTTGTTGTCGAACGGCAGCATCTTCACCTGCACCGCGCGCACGGCGACCAGTCCGACCGACAGCGCGAGCAGCGCGAGGACGGCGGCGTAGAAGCCGAGGCGCAGGCGGCGACGCTCCATCAGCGGCGTCATGATGCGCGCGTAGAGGCGGGCGAAGCGCCCCTCCTCCTCCGGCTCGTGGCTGCGGTCGCGGCCCGCTGCGGGCGCGGCCTCCGCGACGTGGCCGCGCAGCAGCCGCACCGTCAGCCACGGCGTCACGACGAACGCGACGCCGAGCGAGAAGAGCATCGCGACCGACGCGCCGACCGGAATCGGCCGCATGTACGGCCCCATCATCCCCGACACCACCGCCATCGGCAGGATCGCCGCGATCACCGTGAACGTCGCCAGGATCGTCGGATTTCCCACCTCGTCGACCGCCTCCACCGCCGCGGCCTCCGCCTCGCGGTCGCCCCGCTTCAGGTGCCGGTAGATGTTCTCCACCACGACGATCGCGTCGTCGACCAGGATGCCGATCGAGAAGATCAGCGCGAAGAGCGTGATCCGGTTCAGCGTGTAGCCGAGCGCGTAGTAGACGAAGAGCGTGAGCGCCAGCGTGACCGGCACGGCCACGAGCACGACCATCGCCTCGCGCCAGCCGAGGAAGACGCCGATCAGCAGCGTCACCGCCAGCGTCGCCAGGCCCAGGTGCAGCATCAGCTCGCGCGCCTTCTCCGCCGCCGTCTCGCCGTAGTCACGCGTGATCGAGACGCCGACGTCGCGCGGCACGATCCGGCCCCGCGCCGCGTCCACCCGCTCCAGCACGCGCCGCGCGACCGCCGTCGCGTTCGCCCCCCGCCTCTTCGCGACCGAAAGCGTCACCGCGCGCTCCGGCGCGCCGCCGCGCTCCGCGTGCGCGACGTAGCTCACGGGATCGCCGAAGCTCTCCTCGAGGCGCGCGACGTCCCGCACGCGGACCGGACCGGCGCCCCGCGCGCTCACCACCACGGCGCCCACGTCCTCGGCGGTGACCAGCGGCGCGCCCACGTCGACGCGATAGACGACGTCGCCCGCGGCGTACTCGCCCGCCTGCAGCCGCACGTTCGCCGCCGCCAGCGCGGCCGCCACCTCTCCGGGCGACACGCCGCTGGCGGCGAGCCGGGCGGGCTCGAGCGTGACGCGGATCTCCGGCGCTCTGCCGCCGATCACCTCGGTCTCCGAGACGTCCGGGACGGTGCGGACCTCCGCCTCCAGGTGCTTCGCGATGCGCCGCAGCTCGTTCGAGCCATACGCCCGCGAGTGCAGCGTGAGCGCCAGGATCGGCACCTCGTCGATCGAGTGCGGCACGACCAGCGGCGGCGGCGCGCCGGGCGGCGCGACGTTCAGCGCGGCGAGCTTCGCGTGGACCTTCGTCACGCTCCGCTCCTGGTCCTCTCCGACGCGAAAGCGCACCGTCACCAGCGCGCGTCCCTCGTCCGCCGTCGAGTACACGTACTCGACGCCAGGGATCTCCCACATCGCGCGCTCGATCGGACGGACCAGCACGTTCTCCACCTCCCGCGGCCGCGCCCCCGGCAGCGCGCCGACGACGTCGATCATCGGGACGGAGATCTGCGGCTCCTCCTCGCGCGGCGTCAGCACGATCGCGATCGCGCCCACCGCCAGCGCCGCGAACGTGACGAGCGGCGTCAGCTTCGAATGCAGGAAGGCCTTCGCGATGCGGCCGGAGGCGCCCACGTCACGCGCCTCCCGCCGCCGCAACCGGCAGCAGCACGCGGTCCCCGGCGCGCAGCCCCGAGACGACCTCGACCATGCCGTCGTGCGCGCGGCCGAGCCGCACCCAGCGCAGCTCCTCGCCGTCCGCTCCCCACAGACGCACCCCCGTCAGGTCGCCCTCGCGCACGACCGCCACCGCCGGCACCAGGACCGCCGCGCGCCGCCCCTGCCGCAGCGCGAGCGTCGCCGCGCTCCCCGGCAGGAAGCGCCCCTCCGCGTTGCCGATGAGCGCGTTCACCCGGTACAGGTTGCCGCCCGGCGCCGGTACCACCCCCTCGACGATCGCGCGGGCGGTGTCGCCCTCGAGCGTCGCCGTGATCGTGTCGCCGCGGGCGAGCCGCCGCACCGCATCCGGAGGACTCGTGACCGCGATCCGCAGCCGACTCGGGTCCTGCACCGTCACCAGCGGAGCCCCGGGCGCCGCGAACGCGCCCTCGTCCACGTAGCGCGCCGTCACCACGCCGCCGAACGGCGCCCGGATCGTCGCGTACGCCTCCACCGCGGCGAGCTCCCCCTCCCGCGCCCTCGCCGCCCGCACCCCCGACTCCGCCCGCTCGAGCGCGCTCTCCGCCGCCTCGAGCTGCGCCTTCGGCGCCGCGGAGTCGGCATACAGCGCCCTCAGCCGCACCGCGTGGCGCGACGCCTCCCCCCGCATCGACTCCGCTTCCTCGATCGCCGCCCCCACCGCGGCCCGCTTCGCCCGCAGCTCGCGCGCGTCGATCCGCACGAGCGGCTCACCCGCCGTGACCCGGTCCCCCTCCCGCACCAGCACCGCCTCCACGCTCCCCATCAGCTTCGTGCTCAGCGTCGCCTCCGCCACCGCGTTCGCTACGCCCGCCGCGTCCACCACGGCCTCCACGACGGTGTCCCTCACCGTGTAGACCGCGGCCGGGGGAGGTGCCCCGTCGCCTTCCGCTCCCGCCGCCGCCACGGCGTCCCCACCCCCGCAGGCCGCCACGAGCAAGAGCCCCGCGACGACCGAGAGCCCCGCGACCGACAACGCCGTGATCGACCTCATCTCGACTGCCCTCCTCATGGCATCTCCCCCCTGTCCGCCTCGCTCCACGACTCCAGCCCCGCCAGCTCGCCCGGGTCGCGGCCCAGCGCGCGCAGCCGCTCCGCACCCGCCGAGATCGCCGCGTACGCCGCCGCCGACCGCGCCAGCCGCGCGCGCGTCTCCGCCGCCGCGGCGTCGAGCAGCTCCACCACCGTCGCCAGGCCGCCGTCATACTTGCGGGCCACGATCCGATGCGCCTCCGCCGCCTGCGCGACGCCGCGCTCCGCGATCTCCAGCCTCCGCAACGCGACGCGCACGTCGCTCCCCGTCCGCTCCCGCTCCAACGCCGCTCCCGCGGCCGCTGCGTCCGCCCGCGCCTCCGCCGCCTCCGCCCTGCCCCGCGCCCGCCGCAGCGCCGCCGCCTGCGCACCCCCCGCCAGCGGCGTCCACGTCACCAACACCCCCGCCGTCCAGCTCTCCGGGCCCGCGAACACGCCCCTCGCCGAGTACCAGTCGTAGCGACCGAACGCGTTCACGCGGGGCAGCCACTGCGCCCGCGCGCGACGCACGTCGAGCCGCGCCGAGGAAGCCCCCAGCCGCGCCGCCCGGACGTCCGCCCGCGCCCCCGCTTCCGCCGCCGTTCGCGCCGCCGCGTCCGCCGCCGCGTCCGCCGCCGCGTCCACTGCGTCCGCCGCCGCGTCCACTGCCGCGTCCACCGCCGCGTCTGCCGCGTCCGCCGCCGCCGTCTCCGCCACCAGTCCCGCCACGCGCCCGCGCACCGCCGCGCCACTCGGCAGAGCCGCCGGCAACGCGTACGACGACGCCGGCTCTCCCAACAGCGTCGCGAGCCCGCGCCGCGCCAGCGCCGCGTCGCTCGCCGCCGCGATCGCCTCAGCGTCGACCTCCCCCGCCTTCACCGACGCCAGCAGCGCGTCCGAACGCGTCACCAGGCCCTGCTCCACCAGCGACTCCGCCTGCCCCACGTGCCGGTGCGCCGCGCGCGCCGCCGCGTCCAGCGTGCCGACCTTCTCTTCCGCCAGCAGAACGCCGAAGTAAGCCCGCACCACCTCCGCCCGCGTCGAGAGCCGCGCCCACGCCTCCGAATTCCGCGCCGCCTCCACCGCCCGCGACGCCGCCGCACGGCCCAGCCAGACGTCTGCGTTCACCACCGGCTGCTCCACCACCACCGCCCCCGCGTAGCCCGGCGTCGCCTCCGGGTGGTTCAGCCGCGCCGGGTCGAACGCCGCCTCCGTGACCGACCGCTGCCGCAGCAGCGTGCCGAAGACGCCGATCGGATCCGTCGTCCGCACGTAGCCGCCCTCCACCCGCACGGCCGGCAGCATCCCCCGCAGCGCCTCCACCGCATCCGCCGACCGCTCCACCGTCGCCCCCGCCGCGATCCGGTTGCCGTACGCACCCGCCTCCGCACGCCGCAACGCTTCCTCCAGCCCCAGCCGCTCCGCGACCCCGGCGCGTGCCCGCGACACCGCCGCCGCCGCAGCCGCCGCCGCACCCGCAGCCGGCGCCGCACCCATTACTGTCGGCGCACCCGCCACCGCAGACGGCTCCGCCGCCGCCGGCTCCTGCGCCGCCGCCCGCTCCACCGTCATCAGGCACAGCGCCGCTACCGCGCTCGCAACGATCGCCGCTCCAGCTCGCACCGCGATCACCGCCCCGGCTCCCGGCACGATCGCCGCCCCCGCTCTCGCCGCGATCACCGTCCCCGCTCCCGCTCCCGCGGCATTCGCCGCCTCCGCCTGTCGCTGCCGCATCGCGTTCCGTCCGCTCCGGTTCCGGTTCGAGTCCCGCGCATGAAATAACTACATGGTTATGTAGTTGAGGTCAAGGGCCGGGCAGGGAGGTCTCGGAGGGGACGGAGGTCTCGGAGGGTGGAGGGGGCGGAGGTCGCGGAGGGACTGCGTGTCACGGAGGGGGTCGGAGGGGCGGAGAACGCGGAGGCCTGCGCTGGGGGACTGCGAGTGGGGGCGGCGGGGGCGCGGGCGGAGGACGGGCGGTCGCCGGCCATCGTGCCGGGCGGGTCGGGGGTCGCCGGGGGTGGGGCGCGTCGGGGCCTGCCGGTGGGTGGGGGCGGCCTCCCCGGTGGGCGGGGCCGGCCTCCCCGGTGGCGGGGCGAGGCGGCCTCCCCGGAGGTGGGGGCGGAGCGGCCTCGCGCCCGGCCACGCCTCCACTCAGTCCTTCCTCGCTTCACGCCTCAACCGGTTCTCCGCGCCCTCCGACGCTCCGTGCCTTCCGTGACGAGCCGTTCCTCCGTGCTCTCCGCGCTCTCGCGCCGGACCTCGCTCCGCTGCTCGGCCCGCTCCGACGCCTCGCTCCGCGTCCTCGTCCGGACGGCGCGCGCCACGCGTTCGGCGTCGCGGCCCACGCCGTGGATCATGCCGGAGGACAGCGCGTGCAGGAAGTGGAGGCCGACGAAGAAGAGGCCGGGCCGGGCGTCGACGATGCCGCTGCGGTGGTCCGGATCGCCGTCGCGGAAGACGGGCAGGTCGATCCAGTCGAAGCCGGGTCGGAAGCCGGTGCACCACACGATGTTGGCGACGTCGAGCGCGCGTCCGTCCTCGAGCAGGGGCCGGCCGTCGCGCGCCCCGCCGGTGCGCGGCACGCGGCGCACGCCGGAACGGACGAGGTCCCGCTTCTTCACGCGGATCAGGGGGCCGCCCTTGTGGAGGATGGAGGGGCGCGCCTTGCGACCCAGCGGCGTTTTGACGGTGAGGACGCGATGGAAGAGGCCGCGCAGCACGAGCCGGACGAGGATGAGCCGCCCCGCGACGCCCTCGACGCGGAACGGGATCTCGCCGGTGTCGCGGCCGGACATCCAGACGTCGTGGAGCGGCGCCAGCTCGGTCGCGATCTCGGAGCCGGAGTTGCCGGCGCCGACGATCAGGACGGGCCCTTCGCGGAGCTGGCGCGGATTGCGGTAGTCGATCGAGTGGATCTGGACGATCGAGGGATCCAGCTCCGCGGCGAACGCGGGCACGTGCGGCTTCTGGAAGTCGGCCATGGCGACGACGACGTTCCCGGCCTCGATGCGGCGGCCGCCGGCGTCGACGACGAACGCGCCGCCGTCGTGCGTCAGCCGATCGACGCGCACGCCGGTGCGCACCGGCAGGTCGAAGCGCGCGGCGTACGCCTCGAGGTAGTCGGCCATCTCGTCCTTCGTGGCGAAATGGTGCGGCCGCGCGGGGAACGGCATGCCGTCCAGGCCGCTGAAGCGCGCGGGCGTGAAGAGCCGCAGCGAGTCCCACCGCTCCCGCCACACGTCGCCCACCCGCTCCCTGGCCTCGAGGATCACGAAGCGCACGCCCAGGCGGGAAAGATGGTAGCCGACCGAGAGGCCGGCCTGCCCGCCGCCGATCACCACCGCGTCGAATCGCTCCGCTCCCCGTACGCCGCTCGCCATGTCCAGCCTCCTTCGCGTTCCGGTCTCCGCATCCTCCGAGGTCCGCCCGGCCGGGGCGCTGCGCCCTCGGCCCCTTCCGTACCTCAAAGATGCACGCTGCCCGCGCTCCCCGCTTCGGGCGAATCAACCAAATCCGCGGCGAGGCGCGGCGTGGGTGATTCTATGCAGGCGGGTGCTGGAGGTCGTGCTCGTAGGCGAACGCGGTGGCGGCGGCGCGCGAGGAGAGCCCGAGCTTGCCGAAGATGTTGGCGACGTGGCGGGCGACGGTCTTCTCGCTGATCGAGAGCACATCGGCGATCGCGCGGTTCGTCTTCCCGGTCGCGACGAGCGCCAGCACCTCGCGCTCGCGCGGGGTCAGGCCGTGGCGGTCGCGACGCGGAGCGCGGCCGAGCGCCGCGTCGAGACGCGCGAGGTCGGGCGCGGCGCCGAGGCGCTCGAACGCCGCGCGCGCCGCTTCGACCTCGAGCGCGGCGCCGTCGTCGTCGCCCAGCTCGCGGCAGGCGCGGGCGATGAGCGAGCGCACGCGCGCGACGTCGTGCCGCGCGTCGAGCGCCTCCCACTCCCGGCACGCGCGGCGCAGCGGGGCGAGCGCGCCGGCCGCATCGCCCGCCGCCAGCGCGATCGCACCGGTCGCCTGCGCGACGACGGCGTCGAGCACGGCGCTCGCGCAGGAACGCGCCACGTCCGCCAGCTCCGCGCGCGCACGGCGTGCCTCCTCGACGTCGCCGACGGCGAGCATGATCTCGACGTGGGCGGGGAGCAGCCGCACGCGCTTCAGGCGCTCGGTCGTCTCCGCGAGCGCGCGGCGGCTGGCGGCCGCGGCCGCGTCGTCGTCGCCCTGCGCCAGCCGCAGCAGCGCGAGCCCGGGCTGCGGCTCGTGGCCCGCTCGGCTCGCGGCGCGGTACGCCTCCTCGGCGGCCGCGAGCTCGCCGCGCAGCCGGTGCACCTCGGCCTGGAGGTAGAGGGCGATGCCGACGGCGCGCGGATCGGCGGCGACAGCGAGACGCTCCGCGGCGCGCTCCGCCTCCTCCAGGGCACCACTCCATTCGCCGCGAAGACGCAGGATCTCCGCGCGGTAGACGCGGCACTCGCCGGTGTAGGCGACCATGTCCGGCCGCCGCTCGCACCACTCGCTCAGGGCGGCCGTCCACTCGTGCGCCCGTCCGAAGGCCCACACCTCGCGGCACGCGCTGATCACGCTGCAGTAGACGAGGCCGGTGACCTGCGGCGACAACTCGTCCGACATCACGCCGACCATCGCCTCGTCCAGCAACGCGAGACCCGCGCTCACGTTACCCTGGCGCAACAACGCGCGCCCGTGCAGGTGCAGCGCGAGCGCGACCAGCTCGCGCTCGCCGAAGCGCTGGCCGATCGCGGCCGCTTCCGCGGCCAGCCGCGACGCCGCCTCGGTGTCGCCCGCCGCCAGCTGCTGCTGCCCCTCCGGCAACAACAGATAGCCGCGTTCCGCACACTCCCCCGCCTCACCTTCAAGCACCCGCGCCGCGCGGCCGAACCAGCCGCTCGCCTGCGCCATCTCCCCCCGCACCGCCAGGTGCAGCCCCAGCCAGAACGCGCACCGCGCCGCCGCCACCGCCTCACCCGCATCGAGTCGCGCCTGATGGCACTGCTGCGCCGCCCGCACGAACTCCCCTTCGCGGCCGATCAGGTACGACGCGAGCGCCAGACGCCAGAAGTCCTCCGGCTCGAGCGACGCGGCCGCGCGCTCGCGCGCTTCCGCCAACGCCGCGTGCGCGCGCGCCCAGGCCCGGCCCTCGAACGCCTCGCGACCTTGCTGCAACACGGACCGGATCGAATCCATCGGGGCTCCGGCGGAGGAGGGATCGGAGTATGGACGATACGGGGGCGGCGAGGGGCGGAGCAACCTGGGGCCGGGGGAGGAGGGGGCGGAGGGCGGAGGGAGGAGGGGGCGGAGGATCGGAGGGAGGAGGGGGCGGAGGATCGGAGGGAGGAGGCGGCGGAGGATCGGAGGGAGGAGGGGCGGAGGATCGGAGAGACTACTGGTCACGGAGGGAACGGAGGGTCGGAGGGCACGGAGGGATCCATTGCGCTCCTCGGTGTTCTGCGTGGGTCCAACCGGCGCGGGGAACGTCAACGCGCTCCCTCGCCGGACCCATCCGGCCGTGGGGCACGCTGGACCGCGCGCAGAGCGGTCCACTCCGCCCCTCGCCCGAAGCCGCACCCGCGCGGGGCCATTGCGACCGCGTCTCGGGCGGTCCGATCTGCCCCGGATCGGAAATGGCGGCGGGCGGGGGTGAGTTGACGGCGATTGCGGACGGCGCGGAGCGGCCGGCGATCTCCTTGCGTTCGCCGGCGCACCCGGAGCAACTTGCGTCCTCCCTGCAAGGAGGCGAATGAGTACGCGACTCCCCGTGCGGCTGAGGGTCAACGGCGTCGAGCGCGAAGCGACGGTCGAGCCCCGCCTGCTCCTGAGTGACTTCCTGCGCGTCGAGCTGGGTCTGACCGGCACCCACGTCGGCTGCGAACACGGCGTCTGTGGCGCGTGCACGGTCCTGCTCGATGGCGAGGCGGTTCGCTCGTGCCTTCTGTTCGCGGTGCAGGCGGCGGGACACGACGTCGCGACCGTCGAGGGGCTCGCGCCCGGCGGTGAGGCGGCGCTGCACCCGCTCCAGGCGGCGTTCCGCGAGGCGCACGCGCTCCAGTGCGGCTTCTGCACGCCCGGCATCCTCATGACGGTCCTGCCGTTCCTGCGCGAGAACCCCGATCCGACGCCGGCCGAGATCCGCGCCGCGCTCTCCGGCAACCTCTGCCGCTGCACCGGCTACAACAACATCGTCGAGGCGGTGGCGCTCGCCGCGCGTACGGCGCGAGGCGAGGAAGCCGCGCCCGCCGCGGATGCGTCCGCCGCGGATGCGTCCGCCGGCAGCGCGAGCGCGTGGCCGAACGCGGCGGGCGCCGCGTGAGCGAGCGCTACTTCGGCCGTCGCGTCCTGCGCAACGAGGACCCGCGGCTGCTGACGGGCGGCGCGCTCTTCGTGGACGACGTGCGGCTGCCCGGCATGCTGCACGTCGCCTTCGTGCGGAGCACGCATGCGCACGCGCGCCTCCGCGGCATCGACACGGCCGCCGCCGCGCGCCGGCCGGGCGTCGTGGGGGTCTTCGCGGCCGGGGACCTGGGCGACTTCTGCAGGCCGGGCCCGCTGCTCGTGCACCCGCCGCCGGTCGCGGACCACGTCTTCCACGCGCGCACCCAGACGCCGCTCGCGCACGGCAAGGTGCGGCACGTCGGCGAGGCGATCGCGATGGTGGTGGCGGAGAGCCGCTACCTGGCGGAGGACGCGGCGGAGGACGTCCACGTCGACTACGAGCCGCTGGCCGCGGTGGTCGACATCGAGCGCGCGCTGGAGCCGGGGACGCCCCTCGTCCACGAGGACCTCGCGTCGAACCTCGCGGCGCACGTGCGGCAGACGAAGGGGGACTACGACGCCGCGCGCGCGGAGGCGGACGTCGTCATCGCGCGTCGCCTGCGCTACGACCGCGGCTGTTCGGCGGCGATCGAGAACCGCGCCGTCGTCGCCCAGTGGGACGCGAGCCAGCGGGAGCTGACGGTGTGGGACACGACGCAGGCGCCGATCCCGATCCGCAACGGCCTCGCCCGCATGCTCGCTCTGTCGGAGTCGGAGGTGCGCGTCGTCGCGCCGTTCGTGGGCGGCGGCTTCGGTCCGAAGATCATGATGTTCTACCCGGAGGAGCAGCTGGTGCCGTGGCTCGCGCTGCGCCTGGGGCGGCCGGTGAAGTGGGCGGAGGACCGCTCGGAGAATTTCTTCGCGACGACGCAGGAGCGGGGGCAGACGCACGACGCCGAGATCGCGCTGGCGAGCGACGGCCGGATCCTGGGCGTGCGCGACCGTTTCCTCCACGACACCGGCGCCTACGACCCGTACGGCCTCACCGTCCCGATCAACAGCCAGTGCACGCTTCTGGGGCCGTACGAGGTGCCCAGCTACGACAGCGAGTTCCGCGTCGTCTTCACGAACAAGACGCTCGTCACGCCGGTGCGCGGCGCCGGCCGCCAGCACGGCGTGTTCGTCATGGAGCGGCTGCTCGACCTCGCGGCGCGCGAGCTGGCGCTCGACCCCCTCGAGATCCGCCGCCGCAACTTCCTGCCGCCGGCCGCGTTCCCCGTCGACCACGGCATCCTCTACCAGGACAGCGCGCCGCTCTACTACGACAGCGGCGACTACGAGCCGGCGCTCGCGCGCGCGGCCGAGATGATCGACTACGACGGCTTCGTGAAGGAGGAGCGGCCGCGGGCGCGCGCCGCCGGCCGCCACGTCGGCGTCGGCGTCGTCTCCTACATCGAGGGGACGGGCATCGGGCCGTACGAGGGCGCGCGCGTGCGGGTGGAGAGCGACGGCCGCGTCTCCGTGACGACGGGCGTCGGGACGCAGGGGCAGGGGCACTTCACCAGTTTCGCGCAGATCGTCGCCGACCAGGTGGGCGTGCGCGTCGAGGACGTGCGCGTCGTCACGGGCGACACGCGCGCGTTCGACTGGGGGACGGGCACCTTCGCCAGCCGCGGCGCGGTCGTGGCCGGCAACGCGTGCCACGCCGCGGCGATCGCGGTGCGCGAGAAGATCCTCCGGCTGGCGTCGCAGGTGCTCGAAGCGGCCCCGGAGGACCTCGAACTGGCGCACGGGCGCGTGGCCGTGCGGGGCGCGCCGGCGCGCTCGCTCGAGCTCGCCGAGCTCGCCGTGCGCGCCAACCCGCTGCGCGGCGCGGTGACGCCCGGCACCGAGCCGGGGCTCGAGGCGACCGCCTACTTCGGCCCGGCGCGCGGCGCGACCGCGAGCGGCGTGCACGCGATGATCGTCGAGGTCGACGCGGAGACCGCGACGCTCGCGATCCGCCGCTACGTGGTGGTGCACGACTGCGGCCGCGTCATCAACCCGATGATCGTCGAGGGTCAGATCCACGGCGGCGTCGCGCACGGCATCGGCAACGCGTTCTACGAGCAGCTCGTCTACGACGACAACGGCCAGCTCCTCACCGCCTCGTTCATGGACTACCTGCTGCCGACTTCGCTCGACGTGCCGCCGATCGAGACGGCGCACATCGAGACCCCCTCGCCGCTCAACCCGCTGGGCACGAAGGGCGTCGGCGAGGCGGGCGCGATCCCGGTCGGCGCACTGTTCGCGCAGGCGATCGAGGACGCGCTCGCCATCGACGGGCTCGAGATCCTCGAAATGCCGCTCTCGCCCGGCCGCCTCTTCGAGCTGATCCGCGAGGCGCGCCGGCGCGGCGAGGCGGCGACGTCGCTCGAAGCGGACGGCGCGGCCGCGCCCGACGCGGCGCCGACGCCGCCGTGAAGCCGCCGCCGTTCGAGTATTTCGCGCCCGCCACGCTCGAGGAGGCGCTGGCGCTGCTCGCCGAGCACGGCGACGACGCCCGTCCGCTCGCCGGCGGTCAGAGCCTCGTGCCGCTGATGAACTTCCGCCTCGCCCGGCCGGCGGTCCTGGTCGACCTCAACCGCGTCGCCGGCCTCGACGGCATCGAGGCCGCGGGCGAAGGTCTGCGGATCGGCGCGCTCGCGCGGCAGCGCGCCGCCGAGCGCAGCGACCTCGTCGCCGAGCGCGCGCCGCTGCTCGCCGAGGCGCTGCCGCACGTCGCCCACCCGCAGATCCGCAACCGCGGCACCGTCGGCGGCAGCATCGCGCACGCCGACCCCGCCGCGGAGCTGCCCGCCGTCGCGCTCGCGCTCGAGGCGACGCTGCGGCTGCGGAGCGCGGCGGCCGAGCGCGGCGTCGTCGCGCGCGACTTCTTCACCGGCCTCTTCGCCACCGCCCTCGAGCCGGGCGAGCTGCTGGTCGCCATGGAGGTGCCGGCACTGCCCGAAGGCGCCGGCTGCGCCTTCGACGAGGTCGCGCGCCGCCACGGCGATTACGCGCTCCTCGGCGTCGCGGCCGTCGTCGCGCTCGACGCCGCGGGCGCCTGCCAGCAGGCGCGCCTCGCCTACGTCAACGCCGGCCGCGGACCGCTGCGCGCGCCGCGAGCCGAAGCCGCGCTGGTGGGCGAGCGGCTGCGGCCCGCCGTCCTGCGCGCGGCGGCGGAGACCGCGGCCGGCGAGCTGCGTCCCGGCGCCGACGTGCACGCCTCCGCCGAGTACCGCCGCCACCTGGCGCGCGTGCTGACGGAGCGCGTTCTGGCGCGCGCCGTCGAGCGGGCGCGCGCCGTCGAGCGGGCGCGCGAGCCGGGAGCGCCGCGATGAAGCAAGGCCGCACCGCGCCCGGCCGGTCCGCCGCGAACGCGCCGGACGCCCCGCATTCCGGCGGCGCGCTGCATTCCGGCGGGGCCCCGCATTCCGGCAGCGCCCCGCATTCCGGCGGGGCGCTGAGCAACGCGGACCTCGCGCCGGTGCCGCCGGAGCGGCGCACGTGGGGGCTGTGGAACATCGCGTCGCTGTGGGTGGGGATGAGCGTATGCATCCCCACCTACATGCTCGCGGCGAGCATGATCGACGCGGGCCTCTCGTGGTGGGAGAGCCTGCTCGCGATCCTGCTCGGCAACGCGATCGTGCTCGTGCCGCTCGTGCTGAACGCGCACGCCGGCACGCGCTACGGCATCCCGTTCCCCGTCTTCGCGCGCGCCTCCTTCGGCACCCGCGGCGCGCACGTCCCGTCGCTGCTGCGCTCGCTCGTCGCGTGCGGCTGGTTCGGCATCCAGACGTGGATCGGCGGCCTCGCGATCCACGCGCTGCTCTCGATCGTGTGGCCGGCGTGGGCCGGCCTCGGCGGCGGCTGGCGGCTGATGGGGCAGTCGCTCCCGCTCTACCTCGGCTTCCTCGCCTTCTGGGCGATCAACATGTACTTCGTGTGGGCGGGGACCGAGTCGATCAAGTGGATGGAGACGCTCGCCGCGCCGTTCCTCATCGGCGGCGGCCTGCTGCTGCTCGCGTGGGCCGCCGCGCGCGTCGGCGGCTTCGGCCCGATGCTGCGCGGCTCCGAGCGGCTGGCGAGCCCCGCCCGCGGCGGCGCCGGCACGCTCCGCCTTTTCGTGCCGTGGCTCACCGCCATGGTCGGCTACTGGGCGACGCTCTCGCTCAACATCCCGGACTTCACCCGCTACGCGCGGAGCCAGAAGGACCAGGCCGTCGGCCAGGCGATCGGCCTCCTCACCACGATGCCGCTCTTCTCCTTCATCGGCGTCGCCGTCACGAGCGCGACCGTGCTCGTCTACGGCCAGGCGATCTGGAACCCGGTCGACCTGCTGGCCCGCCTCACGCGCGAGCGCGGCAGCCCCCTGCTCGGCGTGGCCGCGATGCTCGTCCTGATCGTGGCGACGCTGAGCACCAACATCGCCGCCAACGTCGTCGCGCCCGCCAACAGCTTCTCCAACCTCGCGCCGCGCCGCATTTCCTTCCGCACCGGCGGCCTCGTGGCCGGCCTGATCGGCATCGCCATCCTGCCGTGGCGGCTGCTCGACATGTACCAGACGTGGCTGATCGGCTACTCCGGCCTGCTCGGCGCCGTGGGCGGCGTGCTGATCTGCGACTACGTCATCCTGCGCCGCGGCGCCCTCTCCGTCGACGACCTGTACGACGAGGCGGGCGCCTACGCCTACCGCCGCGGCGTCAACCCGTCCGCCATGATCGCCCTCGCGGCGGGCATCGCCGTCGCGCTCGCGGGCCGCCTCGATCCGCGCCTCCGCTTCCTCTTCGACGGCGCCTGGTTCTCCGCCGCGCTCGTTTCGCTCGCCATCTACTGGGCGCTCATGCGCGGCCGCATCGCCCGCGCCCCCGCGCCCGCCCGCGCCTCCGCTGCCGCTGGCGCCCCCGCTGCCGCCGGCGCGTCCGCTCCCGCGGCGGCGGCGCGCACCGCCGGCGGCGCGGCGTGAGCATCGACCTGATCGAGCGCGCCGCGCGTCACGGCGGCCGCGTCGCCCTGGCCGACGACGCTGGCGAGCACACCTACGACGACCTGCTCGCCGCGTCCGCCCGCGTCGCCGCGCTGCTCGCCGCGCACGGCGGCGGCGCCGACCTCGGCGAGGCGCGCGTCGCGTTCATGGCGGAGCCGGGTCTCGACTACGTCGCCGCGCAGTGGGGAATCTGGCGCGCGGGCGGCGTCGCCGTCCCGCTCTGCGTCAGCCATCCGGCGCCCGAGCTGGAGTACGTGCTCGGCGACACCGGCGCCGCCACGGTCCTCGCCGGCGACGCTTTCGAGGCGCGCCTGCGCCCGCTCGCCGGCGCGCGCGGCGCCGCGCTGGTGAGGCTGCGCGACGCGCTGGCGGCGGGGGGCGACGTCGCCACGCTCCCCTCCATCGATCCGGCGCGCCGCGCGATGATCCTCTACACGAGCGGCACGACGAGCCGGCCGAAGGGCGTCGTCAGCACGCACGCGAACCTGCGCGCTCAGATCGGGTGCCTGATCGAGGCGTGGGGCTGGAGCGCCGACGACCGCATCCTGCACGTGCTGCCGCTGCACCACACGCACGGCATCGTGAACGTGCTGCTCTGCGCGCTGCGCGCCGGCGCCGCGTGCGAGATGCAGCCCGGCTTCGACGCGGAGCGCGCGTGGCGCCGCCTCGCCGCGGGCGGTATCACGCTGTTCATGGCGGTGCCGACGATCTACGTGAAGCTGATCGCGGCGTGGGAGGCGGCGGCGCCGGAGGCGCGCGCTCGCATGTCGGAGGCGTGCCGTCGTCTGCGGCTGATGGTGTCCGGCTCCGCCGCGCTGCCGGTCACGACGTTCGAGCGGTGGCGCGAGATCGCCGGCCACGCGCTGCTCGAGCGCTACGGCATGACGGAGATCGGCATGGCGCTCTCGAACCCGCTGGACGGCGAGCGCCGGCCCGGCACGGTCGGCCGGCCGCTGCCGAGCGTCGACGTGCGCCTGGTCGACGACGGCGGCCGCGTGGTGGAGGGCGAGGACGCCGGGGGCGAGATCCAGGTGCGCGGGCCGAGCGTCTTCCTCGAGTACTGGGGCCGGCCGGACGCGACGCGCGAGGCGTTCGTCGACGGCTGGTTCCGCACCGGCGACGTCGCGCTCCGCGAGCGCGGCTACTACCGCATCCTCGGGCGCAGCAGCGTCGACATCGTGAAGACCGGCGGCTACAAGGTCTCCGCGCTCGAGATCGAGGAAGTGCTGCGCGCGCACCCCGCCGTGCGCGACTGCGCGGTGGTGGGCGTGGAGGACCCGGAGTGGGGCGAGCGCGTGTGCGCCGCCGTGGTGCCGGTCGAGGGCGCGGAGGCCGACGCCGATCCCGACGCCCTGCGCGCGTGGGTGGAGGCGCGGCTCGCGCCGTACAAGGTGCCGCGGCGGTGGGCGCTGCTCGAGGCGCTGCCCCGCAACGTGATGGGCAAGGTGACCAAGCCGGCGGTCAGGGACGCGTTCGCAACGGAGCGGACCCGGCCGACACCCGCCGAACCCGCACCGGAGAACCGATGAAGCTCTACGACCTGTCGCAGCCGCTGAACCAGGAGTGCTCCTTCTGGCCCTACTACCCGCCGTTCGAGGTGAAGTACATCAAGCGCAAGGCGGAGCACGGCGTGAACGCGCAGTACATCCAGACGTCCAACCACATGGGCACGCACCTGGACGCGCCGCGCCACTTCGTCACCAACGGCATGACGATCGACGAGATCCCGCTCGAGTGGCTCTACGGCCCAGGCGTGATCGTCGACCTGCGCGCCGAGATGGACGACCTCGCCATCTATTCGCCGGAGATGATCGAGAGCCGCGTCGAGGTGCGGGACGGCGACATCGTGATCCTGCACACCGGCTGGGAGCGCTACGGCCAGTTCGGCGAGGAGGCCGACGAGGAGCGCTACATCCACCGCCACCCCGGGCCGCACCCGGACATGGTGCCGTGGCTGCTCGAGAAGAAGGTCCACATCTGGGGCCTCGACGCGATCTCGACCGACCACCCGATGAACCTTCCGATCGGCCGCTTCCTCGGCAAAGGCATGCACGGCCACTGCGACCGCGTGCGCGCGCTGGCCGAGGAGAAGTTCGGCAAGGAGGGCGTCGCGAAGCTCTTCCCCGAGGAGGACTACCAGCTCACGCACAACGCGCTCTTCCCCCACGACTGCATCCACATCGAGAACCTCGGCGGCGAGATCGCGGCGCCGGAGCTGCAGAACCGGCGCCTGACCATCGGCTGCTTCCCGTGGAAGTTCAAGGGCGGCGAGGCCGCCTTCGCTCGCACCGTCGCGTTCGTCGAGGAGTAGGCGCCGCGGGCCGCCTTCGCGCGCACCGTCGCGTTCGTCGAGGAGTAGGCGCGGCGCGCCAGGCGGCACGATCCGGAACCACGAAAGGAGCCGCATGTCGGAAGAGATCGCCGGCCTCTCCGCCAGCGAGCTGCGCGCGCGCATCAGCCGCCGCGAGCTCGCCGCGGTGGACGTCGTCGAAGCGGCGCTGGCGGCGGTGGGTCGCTGGAACGAGCGCATCAACGCGGTCGTCACGCTGAACGAGCGTGCGCTCGACGACGCGCGCGCGCTGGACGCGCGGCGCGCCGCCGGCGAGGAGCCGGGCCCGCTCTTCGGCCTGCCCGTCGGCATCAAGGACGTCACCCCGGTCGCCGACCTGCGCACGACGTACGGCTCGCCGCTCTACCGCGACCACGTCCCCGCCGAGGACGCGCTCGTCGTGCGCCGCGTGCGCGACGCGGGCGGGATCATCCTCGGCAAGACGAACACGCCGGAATTCGCCGCGGGCGGCAACACGTTCAACGAGGTGTTCGGCCGCACGCGCAACCCCTGGGACCCGAGCCGCAGCGCCGGCGGCTCGACCGGCGGCGGCGCGGCCGCGCTGGCGACCGGCATGATCGCGCTCGCGGAGGGGACCGACCTCGGCGGCTCACTGCGCATCCCCGCCTCCTTCTGCGGCGTCGTCGGGCTCCGCCCCTCGCCCGGCCTCGTCCCGACCCACCCCTCCGACTACGTGTGGGACACGCTCCAGGTGACCGGCCCGATGGCGCGCCGAGCGGAGGACGTCGCGCTGATGCTGCAGGCCGTGTGCGGCCCCGATCCGCTCGCGCCGCTCGCGCAGCCCGTCGCCGGCCGCGACTTCGTCGGCGCCGTCCGCAACGGCATCCGGCCCGGCCTGCGGCTCGCCTACTGCGCCGACATCGCCGGCATCGGCGTCGACGCGGACGTCGAGCGCGTCTGCCGCGACGCCGCCTTCGCGCTGCGCGACGCCGGCGCCGCCGTCGAGGAGATCGAGCTCGACCTCTCCGAGGCGCGCGCGGCGTTCCTCGCGCTGCGCGGCTACTGGATGGTCGCGCAGCAGTACACGCGTCTCGACCGCACGGACGACTTCGGCGCCAACGTCGCCGGCAACGTGCGCGCCGGCCTCGCCACGACCACGCTCCAGTACGGCGAGGCGGAGCACGTGCGCGGCCGCCTCTGGCACCGCTTCCGCACGCTGCTCTCCCGCTACGACCACCTGCTCACGCCGTGCATGGCCGTGCCACCCTTCCCCGTCGAGCGCAACTATCCGGAGAGCGTCGCCGGCCGCACGATGGAGACGTACGTCGACTGGCTCGCCCCCACCTTCGTGCTCAGCCTCACCGGCCTGCCCGTGGCGTCCGTCCCCGCCGGCCTGGATTCCTCCGGGCTGCCCGCGGGACTCCAGATCGTCGGCCGCCCGCAGGGCGAGGAGGCGGTCCTCGCCCTCGCCGCCGCCGTCCAGGCCGCCCGCCCGATCGGGGGGCCGTAGCCGGCCGAGGGCGCGGAGGAGGGCGCGGAGGAACGGCGGAGGACGCGGAGTAACGGCGGAGGGCGCGGAGTAACGGCGGAGGACGTGCGCGGAAGATGCGTCGCGCGCCGAGGCTCCCCGGCTCGGCCCGCTTCGACCGCCGTCGTTCTCCGTGATCTCCGACTCTTCGTGCTCTCCGTGACACGCTGTTCCTCCGCGCCCTCCTCCGCGCCCGCCTCCGCGCGTTGACATCGCGCCCCGAACCTCCGTACGGTGGGACGATCGGCCTTCGTCGCGACACGGGACGATTTCCCCCCTCACGAGGAGCGTGCCATGAGGATCACTCGCTTCACGCCCATCCTGCTCTCGCTGCTGGCGCTCGGTCCCGCGATCGGCTGCGCCGGGGGCGACGCTGGCGACGCCGACGGCTCCGACGCCGCGAGCACCGGGGGCGCCGCGGCGCCGGCCGGCGCGCCGTCGGATGCCGCTTCGGGCGACGTCGTCGAAGTGACCGCGCACGATTTCGCGTTCCAGGCGCCGGACACGATCGCGCCCGGGTGGACGACGTTCCGCTTCCACAACGAAGGCGCGCAGACGCACTTCTTCGTGCTCGATCACCTGCCGGACGGCAGGAAGCTCGCCGATTTCGGGGCCGCGGTCGCGGCGCCGTTCGACAGGGCGTGGTCCGGGCTGCAGGCGGGGACGCTGAAGAAGTCCGAGGTCCCGGCGCTGCTCGGCAGCATGCTGCCGCCGTGGTTCGGCGGCGTCGAGCAGACCGGCGGCGTGGGTCTGGTGGCGCCGGGCGGCACCGGCCAGGCGACGGTGCGTCTCGAGCCAGGCACGTACGTGATCGAGTGCTACGTCAAGACACCCGACGGGCAGTTCCACACCTCGCTCGGCATGGCACGCCAGCTCGACGTCGCCGGCGAGCCGGCAATGGCCGCCGCGCCATCCGCCGACGCCGAGATCACGTTCGCGAACGGCGCGATGCAGGCACCCGCCGAGCTGAGCGCCGGCCGCCACACCGTCGCCGTCCACTACCAGGACAAGGCCGCCGGCATCCTCGCCAACGATGTCCACGTGGCGCGGCTCAACGAGGGACAGAACGCGCGGGATCTGGCGCCGTGGATGGACTGGATGAACGTGCAGGGTCTGCGCGCGCCGGCGCCCGCCACCTTCCTCGGCGGCGTGCAGGAGGTGCCCACCGGCGGCACCGCCTACTTCACCGTCGACCTCGAGGCGGGCCGCTACACCTGGATCTCGGAGAACGCCGAGCAAGGCATGGTGCAGGCGTTCACCGTGCGCTGAGACGCGGGCGCGGGGTGAGCTCGACCCACCCCGCGCCCGGCCGTCGTCTTCGTGAGGGTCAGCGCCGCAACCGGCGCGCGATCCGCCGCAACCGGCGCGCGATCCGCCGCAACCGGCGCGCGATCCGCGAGAACAATCTCGTAATCGACGCACGCCCGACCATCGCCATCCGGGTTTTGCTCGGAAAGCGGGAAGAATCTCGTAGCGGATGCGCCGGAGCCGTGCCGGTTACGAGATTTGTCTCGGTTTCCGAGACAAATCCGGATGGCGATGGTGGAGACGACGTCCATTACGAGAAATTGATCGCCCCGCGGGAGCCCCACCGGCGCCGCACCCTTTCGGGCCGCGCGCCCCCGCGCGAGCCCCGCGGCGTCGGCGGCTGTCCGGCCGCCCGCCCCCGCGCGAGCCCCGCCCCGCGCCGGCTGCATTGCGTTTCTCCCCTGTCCCACGAATGTTCGGCAACCGATCCGGTTCAACGCCGAACGCGCCCCCAACCCGCCGACCCATGATCCATCGACTGTGGCACGGCTGGACGACGCCCGCGAACGCCGACGCCTACGAGACTCTGCTCCGCACGGAGGTCCTGCCCGGCATCGCCGCCCGCGGCATTCCCGGCTATCACGGCGCGACGCTCCAGCGCCGCGACGTCGCCGGCGAAGTCGAGTTCATGACGACGCTGCGCTTCGCGTCGCTCGACGCCGTGCGCGCCTTCGTCGGCGACGACGCGACCGTCTCGTACGTGCCGCCGCCCGCGCGCGCGCTGCTCTCCCGCTACGACGGGCGCGCCACGCACTACGACGTCGTGCTCGAGCAGCAGAGCGCCGATCGGGTGGCCGCGCGTGAGACCGTCGCGGCCGCGCATGAGCCCATCCCGCCCGTGGGCGAGCCCATCGCGGCCGCGCATGAGCCCATCCCGCCCGGGGGTGAGCCCATCGCGGCCGCGCATGAGTCCGCCGCGCCGGCGCGTGAGCCCACACCCGCCACACCCGCCGCGCCCGCCACACCCGCCGCGCCCGCCACACCCGCCACACCCGCCACACCCGCCACACCCGCCGCGCCCGCCACACCCGCCACCGCCGGCGCCGCGATCGCCGCCGCCATCCGCGCGTCGATCACCGGGCCGATGTGGCACGGCCCCACGCTGCACGACGCGGTCGAAGGCGTGAGCGCGGAAGACGCCGCCGCGCACCCGATCACCGGCGCGCACTCGATCTGGGAGCTCGCCGCCCACGTCGCCGCCTGGGCCGACATCGCGCGCGAGCGCATCGGCGGGCGCGCCGTCGAGGTCACGCCGGAGCGCAACTTCCCGCCGATCCCGGAGGTCCGCGAGTCCGCGTGGGCCGAGACGATCCGCGACATGGAGGCCCGCTACGACGCTCTCGCCGTCGCCGTCGAATCGCTGGACGACGTCGCCCTGCGCCGCAGCGCCGGCCAGGGACAGCCCACCGTCGAGGCGATGGCGCGCGGCGTCGTCGAGCACGGCGTCTACCACGCCGGCCAGATGTCGCTGCTGCGGCGCGCGCTCGGAGGCGCGCCTCCGGCGAGCTGAGGGCGCGGAGGGACGGCTGAGGGCGCGGGGGCTCGCCTCCGGCGAGCTGAGGGCGCGGAGGGACGGCTGAGGGCGCGGAGAAACAGCTCCTCACGGAGGGGTCGGAGGGGCGGAGGACACGGAGCCGGCGCGGGCGACGACGCGGCGGGGCGAGCCGGCTCCACAACGTCTTTTTGTTGGGTGGCAGGGCCCGGGAGGCGCGTTGCGCGGGCGAGGATCACCGGCCCTGCATGATTCGACGGCGCCTCCCCCGTGCCCTCCGACCCTCCGACCCCTCCGTGCCAGGCTGTTTCTCCGCTATCTCCGTCCCTCCGTTCCCTCGCCGCCCGTGTGGCCATTCCGGCGCCCCGCGGATGGGCGCACCTTGGCGGGCGCGCGACGGCAGGGCCCCGCAACGCCGGAGACACGGAAGGGTGGGAGAGTTCTTGCAGGATGACCGTCTCAATGCGCTCACGGGCCGCATCATCGGCGCGGCGATCGAAGTGCACCGGCGGCTCGGGCCCGGTCTCCTCGAATCGACCTACGACGCGTGCCTCGGCGCGGAGCTCCGGCACGTCGGCCTCCGCTACGATCGCCAGGTGGCGCTCCCCCTCACCTACCGCGACATCCGGCTCGACCGCAGCTACCGCATCGACCTGCTCGTCGAAGCCGAGGTGATCGTCGAGATCGAGGTCGCCGCCGCGCTCACCCCGCTGCACGTCTCGCAGATCCTCACCCACCTCCGCCTCGCCGGCCTCGGTACCGGTCTGCTCCTCAACTTCAACGTCGCGACGCTCTCGCGCGGGGGTATTCGCCGCGTCCTGCAGGGCCACTCCCTCGCGACGCGAACGCCGGCGAATGCGGCGCAGGCAGCGAAGCGGCGACGTCGGCGCAGGCTCATCCGCCTCGCCGCTCCACCGCCCGCCGCGGGTGACCGGGTACGCGCGGAGGGGCCTGGTCGTGGCTTCGCCTTCCCTCAGATCCTGAACTCGAGGAAGCGGTCGAAGAGCGGAGTCTTGCGGTACTCGACGGTGCGGAGGCCACCTCGTCGTCCTGGCGAGTCGCGGCACTCGGCGAGGCCGAACTCGACCAGGGGCCAGAGCACCCGCACGTCGACCAGCCATTCGGGCGTGTCGAAATACCGGGGCAGGTCGTCCAGGGCGGCGGGGAGAACGATCCTCTCCGTGAGCCACTGCGCCGAGCGCCACTCGCCGGCCAACGCGCCGAAGCGGTTCAGCGTGAACGGGAGCTGGTACTGGAGCCCCGGCCAGTCGGGCCCCCACCCGCCGTAGGCGATGTTCATGTCGTGGAAGCGCGTGCGGAAGACGAGCGCGAACAGCTCGCCGGCGCTGTCGTCGCCGAGCAGCTCGCGGGCGCGGCGAGTGGCCTCGAGCCGCCCCTTCCGCTTGCGCGCGAGCCCCGCGGATTTCGCCGTGACGTGGGCCATGTGCAGCGGCCACACGTCGCCCTCGATGAGCCGGCCGCCGGTCTCCACAAAGGGGCGGAAGCGCTCCCGGGAGGCCATTTCCTCGACCAGCTCCCGCACCACCTTCACCTTGAGGTTGCCCTTGTCGGTCAGGGGCAGCCCACCTTCGGCGGCGGCGCGAGCGACGAGCGTGCGGATTGCGGCGACGGCGTCGGATCGGGCGACGTCGCCCGGCGACGGATCCCGGCGCAGCACGAAGGCCCCGGCGTCGTCCCACTTCGACTGAAGAAGTGCCTGCACCTGCGCCGGCGAAAGGCCGCCGAGCGCGGCCTGCGGCCTGCTGTTGTACTCGTGCATGGAGCGGGACAGCCGTTCGTTGACGGCGGCCTGGAACGCGGACTCGTCGGCATCGGGGCCGAGCGCCGCCGCCACCTCCGCCACCGCGTCGCGGATCTCGCGGCCGAGATCCTGGTCGCCGAACGGAGAATCCGTCTCGGTGCCCGCGGCGCCCGCGTAGCGGAACTCGGCGCCGCCCGCCTCGTCGCGCCAGGCGAAGACGGTCGGCTCACCCGACTCCGATTCGTGGCGCAGGGGCTCCTCGTTCGCCGCCGCGAAGGCGGGCGTCGCACGCAGCAGCGTCGCGAGATCGGCCGCGTCGGAGCGCGACACGCCGCCGCCAAGGGTGTTGATCGTGAACAGGACCGGCACGACGTCCTTGCGATCCCATCCGGCCCGCAGCACGTCGCGGACGTGGCGCGCAGGGAGCTCGCGGGCGTCGTCGAACGTGAACGAAAGCACGCGTCCCCTCACCCCGACGATGCCGCTGCCCGGCTCGGCGCGCAGGGTGCGCTCCAGGTCGCCCGCAGCGGAGTAGAGCGCGAGCCCGAACACCTCGCCGCCGGCGCCGAGCACGGACACCGTCCACTCGTTGCCCGACGCCATGCGCACGCGAGGTGCCTGTTCGTTGTCCATCACATCCCAGGGAGACGCGCTCCGGAACGCCACGGCCGCCTTCATGAGGTCGCGGCTCAGCTCGTCCGGCAGGCCCCAGCCGCGCCACGACCGCGGACAGCACACGGGCGGCCACGTCGCCTCGCCGGCGAGGTGCTCGATGAGAGCGCGCGCGGCCTCTTCGAGGTCCGGCAGGTCCGGCCTCGTCTCGATCGCCACGTCGCGCGATTCGAGGATCGGGGCGAGCGCCTCGGCGATCTCCGCCTGGCGCACCTGCACGACGGCCGGCCAGCCCCCCGTCTTCCGGGCCGCGCCGCCGATCGCCCGCTCGAGCGCCGACGCGATGTCGTCCACTTCGCCGCCCAGGCGCGCCCGCATCTCCGATTGGAGGACGACCCCGCCGGCGGTGACGAGCACCGCGACCGGGCGCGCATCGGGCTCGCTGTCGATGCCGATCTGGACGGGCACGGCCTCGACTTCCCACGGCTCCTCCGCCCGTGCGGCACGATCACCGATCCCTGCCGCGAGGTCGTTCTTCTGGCAGCAGTTCTTGTATTTCTTACCGGACCCGCAGGGGCACGGGTCGTTGCGTCCGGGCTTCATGGACTCCTCTTTGTCAGAGATGCCACTTGAAGTCATCGGTGCTTGCGCGCCACACGTCAAGTCGCGCTCCGCGCTGCTGCGGCAAATGCTCGACGTCCGCTCCCGGCAGCAGAACGCGCGGCGCGGCCCGTTCCGCCGTCCGATCTCCCCGCGTCGGAAACCAACCCCACCCCTCGCGGGTAAACCCGCCCGCGAACGCAGCCGAGCCGCCGGACCCCGGACCCGGAACGCCGGAACGCCGGAACGCCGGACGCCAGACCCGAACGCCGGACGCCAGACCCGAACGCCGGACGCCAGACCCGAACGCCGGACGCCAGACCCAGACCCCGGACCCCGGACCGAGAACGCCGCGCCGGACCCGGGACTTCCGGCCGCTCCGATCCTCAGACACCCGAGACCGCAGCCCCTTGATCTCCGTCTCCAACCTCGAAAAGACGTTCGGCGACCGCACGCTCTTCCGTGGCGCGAGCTTCCAGCTCAACGCCGGCTCCCGCTACGGCCTGGTCGGCGCGAACGGCTCCGGCAAGACGACGTTGCTCGGCATCCTGACGGGCGAGGTCGAGGCGTCGGACGGCGTCGTCGCCATCCCGTCCCGCGCGCGGCTCGGCGTGCTGCGGCAGGACCAGTTCCTCTACGAGGAGGAGCCGATCATCGGCGTCGTGATGATGGGCAACCCCGAGCTGTGGCGGGCGCTGGTCGAGCGCGACGAGGTGCTCGCGCGCGCCGCGGACCACTTCGACGCCGAACGCTACGGGCGCCTCGAGGAGACGATCGAGCGGCACGACGGCTACGCCGCGGAGGCGCGGGCGGCGGAGATCCTGGAGGGGCTCGGCATCGCGGCCGACGCGCACCACCGTCCGCTGCGCACGCTGTCGGGCGGCTTCAAGCTGCGCGTCCTGCTGGCGCGCGCGCTCGCCGGCGCGCCGGACGCGCTGCTGCTCGACGAGCCCACGAACCACCTCGACATCCTCTCGATCCGCTGGCTCGAGCGCTTCCTGCGCGGCTTCGCCGGGCCGGTCGTCGTGATCTCGCACGACCACCGCTTCCTCGACAACGTCGCCACGCACATCCTCGACGTCGACTACGAGACGGTCACGCTCTACACCGGCGACTACGGCGCCTTCGCGGCGCAGAAGGCCGCGGAGCGGGAGCGTCGCGAGAAGGAGATCGAGAGCCGCGAGAAGGAGATCGCGCACCACCAGAAGTTCGTCGACCGTTTCCGCGCCAAGGCGAGCAAGGCGCGCCAGGCGCAGAGCAAGCTGCGCCTGATCGAGAAGAAGGCGGACGCGCTGGAGCCGCTCGCGCCGTCGTCGCGACGCTGGCCCACGTTCCGTTTCCGCGAGCGGCGCCACAGCGGGCGCGAGGTGCTCGACCTGCGCGGCGTCCGCAAGTCGTTCGCCGGCCGCGAGGTCCTCCACGGCGTCGACCTCCAGGTGCGGCGCGGCGACCGGCTCGCCATCATCGGGCCCAACGGCATCGGCAAGTCGACGCTGCTGAAGATCGCCGTCGGCGAGCTGGAGGCGGACGCCGGCGAGACGGCGTGGGGCTACGCCGCCGAAGTCGGCTACTTCGCGCAGGACCACAAGGAGCGCTTCGAGGACGCGGCCGGCACCGTCGAGACGCACGTCATGGAGCTCGACGGCGTCACGCGCGCCACCGCCCGCGGCTCGCTCGGCGCCGTCCTCTTCAGCGGCGACGACGCCGAGAAGCCGCTCACCGCGCTCTCCGGCGGCGAGGCGGCGCGGCTGGAGTTTTGCCGCCTGGCGCTGCAGCGGCCGAACGTCCTCGTGCTCGACGAGCCCACCAACCACCTCGACCTCGAGTCCATCGAGGCGCTCGTCGAGGCGCTCGAACGCTACGACGGCACGCTGATCCTCGTCTCGCACGACCGCTGGTTCGTCGGCCGCCTCGCGAATCGCATCGTCGAGATCCGCGCCGACGGCATCCGCGACTATCCCGGCACCTACGACGAGTACGTCCACGCCTGCGGCGACGACCACCTGGACGTCGACCGCGCGCTCGAGGTGGCGAAGGGTGACGACGACGCCGGAGCGGCGACGAAGAGCGCCCGTGATGCCGGAGCGGCGACGAAGGGCGGCGGCGACCGCGCGCGCGCCGCGACCGCGTCCGGCGATGGCGCGTCGCGGGGGCCCGGCGCGTCGGCAGGCCGCCGTGGACGCTCCGCAGACTCCCGCCGCTCCCCGCGCGCCGCAGGTTCGAACGGCGGCGATCCGAACCGGGCGCGCAAGCTCGAGGCGCGGCGCGACGCGCTGCTCGACGAGGTCGGCGGCGCCGAGGCGCGGATCGCCGCGATCGAGGCGCTCTTCTGCGACGCCTCGATCTACGACGCCGACCGGCTCGACGAGGTCCGCGCGCTGGAGGCGGAGCGCGGCGAGCTGCGCGCGCGCGTCCACGGGCTGCTGCGCGAATGGGAGTCGATCGAGAGGGAGCTGGCGGCGGCGCGCTGAGCGTCGCCCGCCTCGCTCACGACGCGGCCGCGCCCGGCCGGACGAAACCCATCCGCTCGTACATCGTCGCGAGCGTCGGCCGGGCGGCGTCGCGCGCCTTCGCCGCGCCGAGCGCGAGAAGGCGCCGCAGCTCCGTCTCGTCGGCGCGCAGCGCCTCGTAGCGCTCGCGCACCGGCTCGAGCAGGGCGACGACGGCCTCCGCCACCTCCTTCTTGAACGCGCCGTAGCCGGAGCCGGCGAAGCGCGTCTCCAGGTCCGGGATCGACTCCCCACTGGCGACGCTCATGATCTCGAGCAGGTTCGAGATGCCGGGCTTCGCGGCGGGGTCGTAGCGCACGTCGCGGCCCGAGTCGGTGACCGCCGAGCGGACCTTCTTCCGGATCGCGGCCGGCGTGTCCACGATGTAGACCGCGCCCTGCTCGCTGGACGTCGTCGTCGACATCTTGCGCGTCGGTTCCTGCAGGTCCATGACCCGGCCGCCCACCTCGGGGAAGATGCCTTCGGGGACGCGGAACGTCTCGCCGAAGCGGTGGTTGAAGCGGCCCGCGACGTCGCGCGCGAGCTCGAGGTGCTGGCGCTGGTCGTCCCCGATCGGGACGAGGTCCGCCCGGTAGAGCAGGATGTCGGCCGCCATCAGCACCGGGTACGTGAAGAGGCCGGCCGAGATGAATTCGCGACCCTCCGACTTCTCCTTGAACTGCGTCATCCGGCCGAGCTGGCCATAGCCGGTCACCGCGGCGAGGAGCCACGCCGCCTCCGCGTGCGCGCCGACGTGACTCTGGCAGAAGACCGTCGAGCGCTCCGCGTCGAGTCCACTCGCGAAGAGCAGCGCCGCCAGGTCGAGCGTCGCGGCGCGCAGCTCCGCGGGGTCGTAGCCGACCGTGATCGAATGCAGGTCGACGATGCAGAAGAACGCCTCGCCGCGCTCCTGCGTGCGCACGTACTGCCGCAGCCCGCCGCTGTAGTTGCCCAGCGTCTTCCGACCGGTGGGCTGGATGCCCGAAAAGATGCGGGGTCGCCCGTCGCTCATGCGTAACCCTGGAATCGTCGAGGAGAAGGTCGCGTGCCCCGGGCCGTGCGGGCCGTGGGAGCGGGCGTGCGAAGCGTGGGTCAAGGGTGGGGAAGGAGGAGGGGATACGCCAGGCCGGTCTGGGGTCTGCGGAGGCGGTCTGCGGGGGGTCTGGGGGACGGGGTCTGCGGGGGGTCTGGGGGACGGGGTCTGCGGGGGGTCTGGGGGACGGGGTCTGCGGGGGGTCTGGGGGACGGGGTCTGCGGGGGTCTGGGGGACGGGGTCTGCGGGGGGGGCGGCGGCCGTCGCAGGGCTTTGCCTCTGGCCCCCACCCGAAGCGGAGGCGGCGAGGCCCTCGAAGGCCCGAGGTTGTTCGAGCGCGGGTGGGGCGGGGGCCGTCGGCGGCGGCGCGCGAGTTCCGCAGGGCCGCCGAGGGCCTCGCCGCCGGAGCGCCCGCGCGAGTTCCGCAGGGCCGCCGAGGGCCTCGCCGCCGGAGCGGCGGCGGCCGTCCCGGGCTTTGCCTCTGGCCCCCACCCGAAGCGGAGGCGGCGAGGCCCTCGAAGGCCCGAGGTTGTTCGAGCGCGGGTGGGGCGGGGGCCGTCGGCGGCGGCGCGCGAGTTCCGCAGGGCCGCCGAGGGCCTCGCCGCCGGAGCGCCCGCGCGAGTTCCGCAGGGCCGCCGAGGGCCTCGCCGCCGGAGCGGCGGCGGCCGTCCCGGGCTTTGCCTCTGGCCCCCACCCGAAGCGGAGGCGGCGAGGCCCTCGAAGGCCCGAGGTTGTTCGAGCGCGGGTGGGGCGGGGGCCGTCGGCGGCGGCGCGCGAGCTCCGCAGGGCCGCCGAGGGCCTCGCCGTCGCAGCGCTACCCTCCCATCAGCGCCTTCACCGCGGCCTCGATCTGCTGGTCGCGGCCGGCGGTCCGGACGGCGGGCTCGTTCGGCACGCGGATGTCGGGCTCGAGCTGCGTGCCCTCGCCGAAGCGGCCGTCCGGCATGCGCCAGCCGCCCATCGGGATGCCGAAGACGAGGGTCGGGTCGATCTGGCGCTCCCACCAGACGAAGGTGCCGGTCCCGGGCACCGGCATGCCGAGCGTCTGGCCGATCCCCTTCAGCTTGTAGGCGAGCGGGAAGAGGTGCGCGTCGGAGTAGTCGGACTCGTTGATCAGCACGATCGACGGCTTCGTCCACTTGTCGAACGGCTCGGCGGCGACCTGCTGGCCGTGCGGGATGACGTCGAAGTACTTCTTGCCGCTGAGGAAGTCCGAAAGCTGCTCGTGGATGTTGCCGCCACCGTTGAAACGGGTGTCGACGACGACCGCCTTCTTGCCCCAGCCGCGGCCGAGCACCTCCTCGAAGACCGTGCGCATGCTGGCGTCGTTCATCGCGCGCACGTGGACGTAGGCGAGCGTGCCGCCGGAGAGCGAGTCGACCTCGGCGCGGCGGCGTCGCACCCAGCGCTGGTAGAGCAGCTCGCTCTCGGCGCGGCCGTCGATCGGCTTCACCGCCTCGTCCCAGCGCCGGCCGGTGCGGGGATCGAGGAGCGACAGCAGCGTCGGCTTGCCCTCCTTGCGGTTGAGCAGCGCGTAGAAGTCGATCGCCGGCGTGATCGCCCGGCCGTCGATCGCCTCGAGGATGTCGCCCGCGCGGATGCGCGACGACGCGCGGTCCGCCGGCCCGCCCGCGACTACCTCGGCCACCTTCACGCCGTCGCCGGTCCAGCCGTAGTCGTAGAGCAGGCCGAGCTCGGCGGTCTCGTCCGTGTTCGGCTGGCTGGCGTTGTAGCGCGCGCCGGTGTGCGACGCGTTCACCTCGCCGAGCATCTCGCTCAGCATCTCGGCGAAGTCGTAGTTGTTGTCGATGTAGGGCAGGAAGCGCGCATACTCGCGGTAGTAGTACGGCCAGTCGGCGCTGGTGATCTCGGGCAGGTAGTACTTCTCCTTGAACTGGCGCCACGCGTGGTCGAAGATGTAGGCGCGCTCGCGAGCCGCCTTCAGCACCATCTCGCCGTTCGTGCGGATCGGCGTCGCCTTGCCGTCGTCGGTCGACACCTTCATCGGCTTGCCGCCGGCGAGGAGGAAGAGGAACTTGCCGTCGGGCGAGAGCTCCATGCTCGCCTGGTTCGCGCCGAGCTTCGCGAACAGCTTCGTCTCGCGCGTGCGCGGCTCCGTCACCCACAGGTCGTTCCCCTTGTCGAAGACCGTGAGGTAGAAGAGCTTCTCGCCATCCTTCGACAGCACCCAGTCGTTGATCGGCGAGGTGTGGACGGTGAGGCGCGCCCTGCGCTCCGTGAGCCCGTCCCAGTCGATCGCGACCGCCACGCTCGAGTCGGACGACGACGACGCCGCCGCGTTCGCGCCCGCGCCCTTCGCGCCCGCGCCCTTCGCGCCTGCGCCCTTCGCGCCCGCGCCCTTCACCGCGCCCTCCTTGCCGGCGCCATCCTCGTCCTTCCCTTCCCGCTCCTTCAGCAGCGCGAGCTCCTCCTTGGTGAGGCGGAAGCGGTCCCACGCGGCGCGCGTGAAGAACATCGCGTAGACGTCGCCGCTCGACAGGCTGCCGCCCTGCTGGCGCGTGCCCTCGCGGTCGGAGCCCCAGAGCATCGCCTTGCCGTCCGGCGTCCACTTCGGCTGGAAGTTGTCGTAGCCGCTCTGCGTCAGGTCGTGCAGCTCGCCCTTGCCGTCCGAGGAGACGAGGCCGACCTCGGGGGTGAAGAGGCGGTCGTGGTAGCCGAACTGGACCAGGAACCACTTGCCGTCCGGAGACCACTGGTAGTACTGGTCGCCGTCGGCGTAGGAGTAGTTGTGGTCCGCGGCGAGGATGGTGCGCGTGGCGCCGGTCGCGAGGTTCGCCACCTTCAGCACGACGCGGTTCTCGAGGTAGGCGACCTCCTTGCCGTCCGGCGAGAACGCCGGCTGGTACTCCTCGGCCGACGTCGCCACGACCGGCTTCTCCCGCAGCACCGTGGAGGCGTAGAAGTACGGCTCCTCCTCCCGCGCGATCGACGTCGTGTAGACGTTCCAACTGCTGTCGCGCTCGGCGGCGTAGACGAGCGAGCGGCCGTCGGGGCTGAAACGCACGCTGCGCTCCTGCCACGGCGTATCCGTGATGCGCTTGGTGAGGCCGCCCTCGACGCTGCTGACGAAGATCTCGCCGCGAAAGACGTAGGCGAACTCCTTGCCGCTCGGCGACAGCGTCGCCTCCGTGAAGTGCTCGTTCACCGGCACCACCCGGTCGACCGCGTGGCGGCCGTCCACGGCGATTCGGATCGCCACCTTCGCCGGCTGGCCGCCCGGCGCCAGCGTGTAGATCTCGCCGTCGTAGCCGAAGCAGAGCACGCCATCGTTGGCGCGCGTGAGGAAGCGCACCGGGTTCTTCGTGAAGCGGGTCAGCGCCGTGCTGCTGCCCGGATCCGACAGCGAGCTGCGGTAGACGTTGAAGGAGCCGCTCTGCTCGCTCAGGTAGAAGAAGCCGTCACCGTCCGCGTCGAAGACCGGGTTGCGGTCCTCGCCGGCGAAGCTCGAGAGCTGCCGGTAGCTCTTCGCGGCGACGTCGTAGACCCACACGTCCCGCGTGACGGCCGACGTGTGGTGCTTGCGCCAGTCGCTCTCGAACCCCTTCACGTCCTCGTAGATCACCTTGCCGCCCGATGCGTCCACCGTCGCGTCGATCGCCGGCACCGGCAGCACCATGGCGACGCGCCCGCCGCCGGCCGGCACGGAGTAGAGCTGCGTCATCAGCGAGATCGGGAACTGCGCATCCGTCGCCAGCTCCTGGCGGTAGGCCGAAAAGAGCACCGCGCGGTCGTCGGCGCTGAAGCTGCTCGGGATCTCCCGCGTCGAATGGTACGTCAGGCGCGTCGCCTCGCCGCCCGTCGCCGGCATCGCGAAGACGTCGAAGTTGCCGTAGCGGTCCGACGCGAACGCAATGCTGCGCCCGTCGTGGCTCCACACCGGCGCGAACTCGTACGACTCGCCCAGCGTGAGCGGCGTCGCCGTGCCGCCCGCGGCGGGCACCGCGTAGAGGTCGCCCTGGTAGCTGAACACGATCGTGCGGCCGTCCGGCGAGATCGCCGGGTAGCGCATCCAGAGCGGTGCATCCGACGGCGGCGCCTCCGTGGACGCGGCGCGCGCAGACGCTGCGGGCGCAGACGCGGCGGGCGCGGCCCCTCCCCCCGGGCGGGCGGATGCGGCGGGCGCGGACGCGGCAGGCGCGGACGCGGCAGGCGCAGACGCGGCGGGCGCGGCCCCTCCCCCCGGGCGGGCGGATGCGGGCACGGCGAGGACCAGGAGCAAGGCGAGGTGAATCGCGCCGGCGCGACGGGCCAGCGGCGGACGGGCGCGGACGGAGCGAGACATGCGACGCTTCCTCGCGGGGGTGGTCTGGTGGGGACGAGCCAGTATCGGCGCCCACGACCCGGCGGGTCAAGACCGTACGCCAGGCGGACGCGCCGAAGCCCCCGAAGTCCACCGCCGCGAAGTGGCCTCGCGACGTTTTCGCACGCGCGCGGCGAGGCCTGGTTCCTGAATTTTCACGCGGAGGGCGCGGTGGCCGCGGCGGCGGTTCGCAGCAAGGCGAATATCGCGGAGTTGCTGAAGCCGTTCCGCCGGATGCCGCCATCTTCCTTGTGGTTGGGTCGCGCCGAGCACGCTAGGAGGAGAGCCACGACGAACAGGAAGAAATGGTCGCTCGGCGTCGAGCTTGGGTGCCATTATGGCAGGCTTTTTCGCTGCCGGCCGCAGGCGCCACGACGAGAGGGCGTCCATGCGCTCCGAAGCCGTGTGGCTCTGTTCGCGGAAATTGTTGATGTTTCGTAAGTGATTGTGCTGCATGGTGCTGCGACGCCCCTGCCGGCTCTCGCACCGGGACCAACACTTCTTGCGAACAGAGCCGCACGGCGTCCCGAAGAAGGGTCGGGGTCCCTCCCGGGGCGGGGGCCGTCGCCTGCCGCGGGGGCCGGCGGCGGCCGCCGGCGGCCCACGGGGTCGCTCCGCGGCGTTTCCGGACGTGCGCTCCCGGGAGGAGCTTACGTCCACGCGCGCGCCCGCAGGATCAGCTCAGCGCGGATCCCGGGTCGCGTCTTCTGCTCGATCGGCACGGAGTAGAGCCGGTCGCCCGCGCAGGCGAAGCCGGGCAGGGCCTGCGCGGTGCTCCCGGCTTCGATCTCCTCGACCGGCCTCGTCGTGCGGTTGGGCGTACGGCTGTCGGTGCCCCAGCGGAGCCGCCACTCCTGCCCGGCGGCGTTCAACTCGAAGTTGAGCTTGTCCCGGTACAGCGTGCCGCCGGGGTAGTGGTCGTCGAGCATGAGGAAGCCGTCGACCTCGTACTCGGGGACGTGGGCGGCCAGCTCGACGCTGAAGCCGAGGCTCGGACGGCCGGGCTTCCGCGCCCACAGCGCGACGAACGTGGAGAAGAGGTGGGGATGGCGGGGCTGCGCGCCCGGCTCCATCGGGAAGAGGTCGTCGAAGGTGCGGAAGACGGCGGAGCTCTCGTCCACGAGGCGGCGGTGCAGGTCCCAGCGGGCGCCGCGCACGCGCACGACGACGTCGAAGTGATACGACGCGCGGATGCGCTTCCCCGCCGCGTGCGCCCGCTCGACTTTCGGCGGCAGCGGCAGGTCGTGGATGAGCAGCACGCCGTCGACGCGGTAGTCGCCGAAGAGGAAGCGCGTCAGGTTCTGGTAGCCGTCCTCGGAGTTGACGATGCCGAAGTGGCCCGAGTGGCTGCGGTGGACGAAGGCGCGCGGCGCGTGCTTCCGGACGCGCGCTACGCTGGTGCCGCTTGCGGCCGCGCCGCCCGCATCCGGGACGGCCGCGCCGCCCGCATCCGCGACGGCCGCACCGCCCGCACCCGCGCCGGCCGCGCCGCCCGCACCCGCGACGGCCGCGCCGCCCGCGCCCGCTCCGCCCGCGCCCGCTCCGGCCGCACCCGCGCCGCGGGCGCCCTCCGCCCAGTCACCGGCGACGGCGGCGTTGCGGATGCGGACGAGGCCGTCGCTCATCGGGCCGACGGCGCGGCGCGCGATGCCGCCAGCGACGTCGTAGTCACGGTCGTTGGTGCCGACGAGGCAGAAGAAGCGGTCGGGGTCGAAGGCGCCGTTGAGGTCGGCGACGTCGTCGCCCCCCTCCGGCAGCGCGAGGTACTCCCGCATGCGGTCGCGGTCGAAGTTGTTGGCGTTGTTGACGCTGAAGAAGCCCGGGACGTTGCCGACGATCTGCAGGTCGATGCCGTTGTGGGGCGTGGCGTAGGTGAAGACCTTGTCGACGAGCGCCCGCGTCGCGGCGTCGGAGAGCGCGGGGTTCTGCAGGAACGCGCGCGCCACGAGGCCGCCCATCGAGTGCGCGACGAGGTAGACGCGGAACGACGCCGAATCGCACGCCTCGTCGGCGCAGACGCGGTCGCGCACGGTGCGGATCAGATCGCCGAGGCCCTTCGCGTGGTACTCGATCGTCGCGCGCTCGCCGGTGCCGAGCAGGTTGGAGACGATGTCGTAGTAGCGGTAGACGAAGATGCTGCGCGGCGAGACGCGGAAGCCGCTCGGCATCTCGCTGCCGACCTCGTAGACGTCGCGGTAGCCGTGGTCCTTCATCAGGCGGACCAGGGGCGACTCGAAGTATTGGCGGAACACCTTCCCCGTCCACTCCTGCCGCACCACCGTCGAGCCGAGGTTGAAGCCCATGTAGGGGTCGGCGGCGGTGTCGTCCGCCTCGGCGTCGCTGCCCGCGTAGCCGCGGATGTAGACGATCGGGTAGTAGGGCGGCTCGAGCGGCTTCATCGCGGCCTCATCGCTGGCGGGAGGAGGATACGCCGGTCCGGTCCCATGTATACGATCGTACGCCGGCCTTGATCCAGCGGGCGGGCGCCGCTACTCGTTGGACATGAAAGCGATCGCGCGCCACGCCGGCCACCGCTTCCGTCGCCACGCCCGCGAAGTATGGGAGTCGCGCGGCGGCGGCTTCTACGGCTTCGTCGTCATGCTCACGTTCGTCTACCTCGAGGCCGCGAGCTTCGTGGGCGACGTGGTCGCGGCGCGCGGCGTCGACGTGGACTTCGGCGGCGTCGTCGGCTGGGTGGTCCAGAACCTGGTGCAGGCGGTCGAGAACGTGGTGTGGGCCGCGATCTGGCCGGTCGCGTGGATCAATCGCTTCGGCGTCGGCCTCGCCTCCGCCGCGCTCCTCGCCGGCGCCTACGTCGCCTACCGGCTCCTCCACCCCACCATCCTCCGGCTGTTGCGCGACCCGGAGGCGGCGGCGCCGGAAGAGGCGGCCGCGGCGGCGGCGGAGAAGGCGGCCGCGGCGGCAGCGGAAGAGGCGGCCGCGGCGGCGGCGGAGAAGGCGGCCGCGGCGGCAGCGGAAGAGGCGGCCGCGGCGGCGGCGGAGAAGGCGCCGCGGATCGCGCGCTAGAAGGCCACGAGCGCGGCCGACGCCGCGCCGGGCGCGGCGCGGAGGCGCTCCAGGACGTCGGCGAACAGCCAGCGGGCGGGCCCTCGCCGGAGCCGTGCGGGTCGGCCGCGGGCGCGACGGAGGCGCGGCTCGGCCGTGGCCCTCAGCCCTCGCCGCGCTCCAGCAGCCGATCGAGCGCGGCGTAACTCTCGTTCATCCCCTGCTCCATCCCCGACTGCAACATGCCGTCGCGCTCCTCGGGCGTGAAGAAGGCGGTCGTGCTGACCATGCGCGTGCGGCCGTCGCCCAGGTCCTCGAAGCGCGCGGCCGAGCGCGCCGGGTGCGCCGGCATGCCGTCCCACTCGAACGTCTGCACCAGCCGCTCCGGTGCCGCGACCTCGCCGAAGCGGCCCTCGAAGCCGTCGGCGCCGCCCTCGTGGTGCTCGACGAAGCGCCAGTGGCCGCCCCACTCCACCTCCAGCCGCTCCACGTCGAGGCGGTTGCCTCGCCCCCACCACTGCGCGAGCAGCGCGGCGTCCGTGAACGCGCGCCACACGCGCTCACGCTCGGCGTGGAAGACGCGCTCCACGCGGAACGCGCGGTCGCCCTCGAGCGTCACCGTCGCCGGCGCCGGTCGTCCCTTCGGCGTCTCGCTCATCGTTCGTCTCCTCCGGTCGGGTTGAACAGGTTGCGGCCGCGGGCGCACGGTCACCACCGGCCTCGCACGCTCACGGCCGCCCTCGCACGCTCACGGCCGCCCTCGCACGCTCACGGCCGCCCTCGCACGCTCACGGCCGCCCTCGCACGCTCACGGCCGCCCTCGCACGCTCACGGCCGCCCTCGCACGCTCACGGCCGCCCTCGCACGCTCACGGCCCCTCTTCCTTCGTGCGCTCCAGCAGGGCGTCGAGCCGCCGAAAGCGGCTCTCCACCGCCTGCTGGTACGCCGCGATCCACTCCGCTTCCGCTTCCAGGCGCGCTGGCCCCAGCCGACACGTCCGCACCCGCCCGACCTTCTCGGTCGTGACCAGCCCCACCTCCTCCAGCACCGCGACGTGCTTGCGGATCCCCGTCAGCGTCATGTCGAACGCCGACGCGAGGTCGCTGATCGAGGCGTCGTCCGCCACCAGCCGCTCGACGATGCCGCGACGCGTCGCGTCGGCGAGGGCCGCGAAGCCGGGCGCGGAGGGCGCTCGGGGCGCGGAGGGCGCTCGGGGCGCGGAGGGCGCTCGGGGCGCCGAGGGCGCGGGTGCCGCGGCATGCTGAACCATATGGTTCACTATTTAGCGAGCGACGGCGGGCGCGTCAAGGGGCGCCGGCGCCCTCAGGCCGCGCCCCCACGTCGCCAGTGCCGGCGCTGAGGCCGCGCCCCCACGTCGCGAGTGCCGGCGCTCGGGCCACGCCTCCACATCGCGAATGCCGGCGCCATCGTCGCCTTCGCCCGTGCGGGGTCGCCGCGACGGGCCGCCGGCCGAGCAATATCTCGTAATGGAGCTCGTTCGCGAGATCGAAATCCGAGTTTGTCCCGGAAACCGAGCAGAATCTCGATGACGATCGGGCGATGGCCGCGCGGGTACGAGATTCTTCTCGGTTTCCGAGCACAAGCCGGATGGCGACGATCGCGCGTGCATCCATTACGAGAAATTGCTCGCCCCACCGCGACGCGCCCGCCCCACCGCGACGCGCCCGCACCGCCGCGCCCGGCGACGCGGGGGCCGCCCCGCCGCCGACTTGCGACCCGCCGGCTAAGCGCCCATCGTCCGGTCTCGTGACGGACCGCGTCTCGCTCAGCGGCGGACCAGGCCTCCCCCGGCGGCCCGCCGCGGCACGCGGCCGCCGCCCGCGAACCGGCGTCGGGAAATCTCCATGCGCTCGAACGGACTCCTGCTCTGCTCCCGCGGAACGGCCGCGCTCGTGCTGATGCTCGCCGCCCGGGCGCCGTCAGCGGGCGCGGCCTCGCCGGCCCCGCTCACCTCGCCGGCCCCGCTCGCCTCGCCCGCGCCGCTCGCCTCGCCGGCGCCGCTCGCCTCGCCGGCGCCGCTCGCCGCCCGAGCGCCATCCTCCGCGCCCCCAGCCGCGGCCACGCCGCCCCTCGCCCCGCCGCCCGTCTCCCCGCCGTCCCCGGCGGGCACGTGGGAAGGCGTGCTGCGCGTCCCGGCGAGGGCGCCGTACGGGCTGACGCTCACGTTCGACAGCGCGGACGGCGCGTGGAGGGGGTCGCTGCGCTCGTCGCGCGTGGGGAACGACGCGGTGCGGTTCGCCGCCGTCGCGCGCGCCGGTGACTCGCTGATCGCCACGCTGCCGGCCAGCGTGCGGGGCAGCGTGCTGCGTGGCCGCCTGTCGGCGGACGGAGCGCGGCTTTCCGGCGTCGTCGGCGAGGCCGGCGGAGCCACCTTCGAGACCGCCCGCCCGGGCAGCGCCGAAGCCGCCGCGCTCGGTGCGGAGGCGGCGCGCGCGGAGGAATCGCGGCGCGTCGCCCGCGAGATGCGCGACACGGTGGCCTCGCGGCCGTCCGCGGACCCGGATTCCGCGCAGCTCGTGACGAGCGACGTCGCCCTCTTCTGGTCCGTGCTCGACCGCGCGACGCCCGACAGCCTCGGCGCCTACCTGCAGCGGGACTACCTCGAGCGCGGGTCCGTCGGGGTGCGGGACTTCATCCCCGGACGCATCCTGAGCGCGGCGGACCTGGCGGCGTTCGTCCGCGCGAACCGCGCGCGCTACGATTCCGTGCGCGCGGCCGCCCTGGACATCTCGCGCGCGGAGCCGGCGATCCGCGCCGCGTTCCGCAAGCTGGAGGCGCTCTACCCGGACGCCGTCTTCCCCGATGTCTACTTCGTCGTGGGCCGCTTCAACTCGGGCGGCACGTCGACGGACCACGGCCTGCTGATCGGCGCGGAGATGTATCGCGACCCGGCGCGCCTGCCGGCGATCGTGTCGCACGAGCTGGTCCACTTCCAGCAGCACTACGACAGTTCCACGCTCCTGAAGCACGCGTTCATGGAGGGCACCGCGGACTTCATCGGCGAGCTGATCTCGGGGGCGCAGATCAACGAAGCCGCCAAAGCGTACGGCCTGGCGCACGAGCACGAGCTGTGGCAGGAATTCGAGCAGCACTTCGACGACCGCCAGTTCTTCCCCTGGATGTACGGCAAGCCGCCCGACGGCCGACCCAACGACCTCGGCTACTTCATCGGCTACCGCATCGCCCAGGCGTACTACGAGAAGGCCGCCGACAAGCGCCAGGCGATCCGCGACATCATCACCGCCGACGGCGGAAACGTGCGGGCGCTGCTCGAGGCGAGCGGCTACGACCCCTGACGGGGCGGGCGCCGCGGATGGCCAACCTCGACGTGCCGAGACCTGCGCGGCCGATCAAGATCTCGTAATGGAGTTCGCCCTCGACCTCGACATCCGAGTTCTTCCCGGATACCGAGAAATATGTCGAGAACGATTGGCGGCCCTCGCCCGCGCCGCCGGGTCAGGCGAGCGGTCGCGGGTCCGGCGGCGCCGCCGGACCCGCGACGCCGCGCTTCGGCGGATCGCGTTGTATCATGTGGACGCGAGCCATCCCGGATGGCCGGAGTCACCGCCGACCTCACACAGGGAGAGACCGATGCCGGATCCAGGCCGACCGCAGGCGCAGGACCTTCGCGGCGAGGCGTCGGCGAGAGTGGACCGGGGCTCGGTGTGCGTCAACCCGGACCGCTTTCTCGACGTCGCGACCGGGCCGCCGGACGTGCGGATCATCGCGAGCCACCGCGTCGTCGCGCCCGGCGAGGCGTTCGACATCGCGGTCTTCGGCACGTCGCCGATCGGCCTCGCGGCGATCTGGTGGTTCGGCCAGGGCACCGGCGACGCGAACCATGACAAGGCGCACTGGGAGGACGCCGGCGGCCTTGCGACGGCGATGCGGCGGTGGACCGGCGTCGTGCTGAGCCAGCCCGGCACCTACCACTTCGGCGCCAACGCGCGCGACGTGCTCTACGGCGTACAGCTCGGCGTGCCGCACCAGGCGTCGGAAGGCGCCGGCATCGCGACGTGCACCGTGGAGGTGCGCGCGGACATGTCGTATGACGCGCAGGTCGACCGCATCAAGGCGCAGACCGGCCGCCCGGACGCGTGGGAGCAGTGGATGAAGTCCGCCGACGTCCGCGCGCGCTACGAGCCGGTGTGGAACCGGTCGCGCGCGTGGCCCACGACGACGCGGGCCGCCTTCGCCTACGGCGGCGCGCCCGTCGCCTACTCGCCGGCGTGGCCCTCCGAGGCCGCGCACATGGCCGCGCTCGACCAGCTCGCGGAGCTCGTCTTCCCGCCCATCGGGTCGTGGACCGTCTTCGGCGCCGACCCCGCCGCCTCCGACGTCGCCATCGTCGTGCGCGGCGCCGGCGCGACGTCGCAGGCGTTCCCGGGCGACACGCCGCCGCGCGTCTACCTTTACTTCGAACCGATCCTCGGCCATGAGTTCGGCCACGTCCTCCTCGTGCCGCACCACTACATCGGTTCCGATGCGGCGAACCCCGTCTTCCTGCCGCCCGGCGAGACGCAGTGCGTCATGGCGCGCAACGCTTCGATGTACTGCTCCGGCTGCAGGACCGCGATGCACCTGGATCCATACGTCGACAACACCGCGGCGTTCACCGCCATCGCGAGCGACCTCAACGCGCGCTACCCGTAGGCGGTGACCGCAAGGCGAGGCGGCGACCGCGAACTCGCGGCCTCCCTTCCGCCGCCCTTCCGCCGCCGGGTCAGACGACCGGGCGGGTGGACGGCGGCGCCGCCGGACCCGCCGCCTCGCGGAACAGCGCCGCCGCCCCCACGAACAGCGCGACGAAGAAGGCGTTCACCCCCACGACCTCCAGCGGCCCGCTCGCCGGAGCGCCGAGCCGCAGACTCAGCGCGACCGCCGCGATAACTCCCTGCGCCGCCGCCATGGCGAGGAGCGCCCACGCCATGCCGCGCGGCCGCAGTCGCGCGACCGCGGCGCCGACGACCCCCACCGCGAGCACGCCAATGTACATCAGGTTGGCCGCGTTCCCCTCGTCCCCGATCAGCCCCACCGCCAGGTTGCTCCAGACGAGGAAGAGCGCGGACGCGAGCGCGAGCCCCGCCGCGATGCGGTAGGCGACGTCGCCCCCCACGCGCTCCGCCCTCCTCGCCGCCGCCTGGTACAGCAGCCCCGTCCCGAACAGCAGCACGCCCGCGACCGCGAAGTCGAGCGGCCCCCACGCGACCTGGTCGGTGAGCTGCATCGCCGCGAGCGGCACCAGCAGCAGGATCGCCACGCCGAGCGCGAGGCGGGCGGCGGATCGGCGGGCGGCGGATCGGCGGGCGGTTTGCTCCGTATGCATCGTGGCCTCGTCGTCGAGAGTTCAGGTGGGGCCGCGCGCGTCCCGTCCCGGTCGCGGCGTCCAGTCGAGGGTCGCGGCGTCCCGTCCCGGTCGCGGCGTCCGGTCGAGGCCGCGGCGTCCGGTCGAGGTCGCGGCGAGCCTCGTCGATGAAGTACTTTACATTGCAAAGTCACGGCGCGCAAGCGGCTTGGCTGCCCGACCGTGGAGAGCGCTCAGGCGGGACGAGCGAGCGAGGACGGCGGCGGAGCGGCGGCCAGCGCGAGCGCGGTGCGGGTCGTCATGGAGTCGAACTCCGATCGCCGCGCGCGACGCGGCTCGCGATCTCCTCCATCTGCGCGCCCCGTCGCCGCGCCCAGGCGGGCACCTGGAGCACGCCGGCCGCGAAGACGCCCGCGCCGGACAGCGCGAGAAAGGAGATCCCGTGGAGCACGCCGGCGTCGATGCCGCCGGCGAGGACGTGGCCGAATACCACCGCGCCGGCGCTGCCGAGCAGGGCGAGTCCCGTCCCCATGAGCCGGCGGGCGCTGCCCTTCAGCGTGCGCAGGCGGAGGCGGTGACCGGTCTCCGTGGGCTCGAGCAGCGCCTGGAGGTTGCCGTTCGTCCACTGCCGGAAGGAGCCGTCGGAGTGCATGATGCCGCGCGCGTCGAACGTCTCGCGCAGGTCGATGACGAGCCGCTCCCACTCCTCGTCGCCCAGCCGGCGGCCGAGATCGACCGTGCGCTCGACGCCGATCGGCAGGCCGAGCCAGCGAGGCCTGCGCGCGGCGGCGACGATGCCGACCGAGCGTGCAGCGTCCGCGATCGCCTCCGCCGGCACGCCCACCTCGCGGCCGATCTCCTGAAGCTGCGCGAGCGTGAGCCCGTCGCCTCCGGCTGGCGCGCCGGGGCGCGGCTCGACCGCGGCGGACTTCGTTGCCCGCTCGAAGATCTGCGCGACTTCCCGTTCGCCGTACCGCCGTTCGCTGTCCATGCCGAAAGATGCAGCATCCGGCGGCGCGAGGCTACGGCTGCGGGGCCGGCCGCCGCGCGGGAGCGCGCGACCGCGGCGGCCGGTCTCCGGAGAGGGCGCGCGGCCGGCTCGACGGGCGCCGCGTTGCCGGTCGGGGCTTCGTCGCGCGCCACGTTGCCGGTCGGGGCTTCGTCGCGCGCCGCACGTCAGCCGAGCTCCTCCCTGAGCCGGGCAGCGTAGCGGCGGCTCATCACGACGGGCTCGGAGCCGTCGGCGAGGTGAAGGCGGTAGCTGTAGTGGGACCACGGCTCGGCGCGCTCGACGCGGGCCAGGTTGACGATCGTGGAGCGACGGACCCGCCGGAAATCCGCCGCCGGCAGCCGCCGCGCCCACGCCTTCAGCGGCCGCGGCGTGCGGATCGACTCGCCGCCGGCGGTCCGGATCCGGCTGCCGCCGCCTTCGGCGTCGACGCGCGTGATCGTGGCGATCTCCACGAACCGGGCCCGCCCTTCCGCGTCGAGGAAGATCCACCGCTCGCCGGTGAACGGGGTGGGCGCAGCCGGCTCCCGCCGGCCGAGGAACGCCTCGACGCGGGAGAGGGATCCGGCCAGGCGTTCGGGGTCGACCGGCTTCAGGAGGTAGTCGAGCGCGTGGGCCTCGAACGCGCGGACGGCGTAGGCGTCGTACGCGCTCACGAAGACGACGGCCGTCGCTTCGTCGAGGTCCGGCAGGAGGTCGAAGCCCGATTCGCGGCCAAGCCGGATGTCGAGGAAGACGAGATCCGGGCGGGTCCGGAGCGCGAGGCCCCGGGCGGCGGCGAGGTCCTTCGCCTCGCCGGCCACGCTTACGTCCCCGCGCGCTGCCAGGAGCCGCCGCAGCTCGCGCCGCGCCGGCGCCTCGTCGTCGACCACGATCGCCCTGATCACGGGACGGCGACCTGCGCGCGGCCGGCGCCTCGCCGGGGCGCGGTGAGCTCCACCGAGGCGACGACGCGGCCGTCCCGCTCCTGGAGCTCGAGGCGTCCGTCGTCGCCGTACATCTGCCTCAGCCGGGCCCGCGTGAGGTCCAGCCCGATCCCCTCGGACGAGCCGTCCAGCGTGCCGCCGTTCTCGACCTCGATCCGCAGACGCGCGCCCGCGAGCCGGGCGTCGAGGCGCACGCGGAGCGTTCCGTCCGCGTCGCGCGATCCGTGGTGGACGGCGTTCTCCACCAGCGGCTGGAGGATGAGGAAAGGCACGAGGACGTCGCCCGCGGCCGCGTCCATCCGGACGTCGACCTGGAGGTCCGGCTCGAAACGCGCCTCCTCGATCCGGAGGTAGTCCCGCGCGGCGGCGATCTCCGCGTCGACCGTGGCCGCCCGGGCCGGGTCCGCGGCGAGGGCGTGGCGGAGGAACTCCGAGAGCCGGGTGAGCACGACGCGCGCGCGTTCGGGATCGTCGGCGACGAGGGAGCGGACCGTGTTGAGCGCGTTGAAGAGGAAGTGGGGCTCGAGCCGCGCGGCGAGCGCCCGGACCTGGGCCTCGCGGGCGCTCGCCCGCTGCTCGAGGAGCGCCTCGCGGGCCTCCCGCTCACGGGCCCAGAGCAGCGCGCCCACGGCCGCGGCCGACCAGCCGAGGAGGACGATCAGGTACTCCAGCTCCACGCCGCGGGGGAAGCGGATCCACGGGACCGCGACGCCGAAGGCGGCGGCGATCGCGACCAGGATCGTCCGGTCGAGCACGGGCCAGACGAGGAGCCCGACGACGAACGCGCCGATCCCCAGCAGGACCAGCCGGCCGCGCCGCGACGCTCGGACCGCGCCGCGCAGGGCGGGCCACAGGACGCTCGTGATCCCCAGCCCGGTCGCGGCCCGGACGAGGTTGGCGAGCGCCATCGCCTCGCGCTCCGCCGGCCGGATCGCGGGGAGGATCGCCAGGAAGTGGGCGACGCCGTAGAGCGTCCAGAACGCGAGCTGGACGCCGAGCCATCGCTTGCCGCGCATGCGGGGAGTCTAGCGGGAGGTCGCGCCTCTGCGCGAGCGCGTCGCCCGGTAGGCGCCCTCGCTGTAGAGCGGCCGGATCACGAAGGCGGGCGAGCGCCCGGCCACGGGCGCCTCGAACGTGACGGTGGACCACAGGGACCGGAGGAGGAACGTGCGCCCGCCCTGCGGCACGAGGACGTCGATCGGCGCGTCGCCGAGGTACGCCACGAGGTCCGCGTCCACCTCGCGCACCTCGAGGAAGGTGCCGGGCGGGAGCGAGAGGTAGCCCGGCGGGGGCCGGTACGAGCCCGGCGCCGCGGCGGCCACGGCGGCGTCGGCGGCGGCGGGCGCGGCGACGGGGAGCGCTTCCGGCTCGCGACCGTTCGAGAGGTCGATCAGGGCGCGCGCCACGTCGAGCGTCATGCCCGCCGCGTAGTCGTTCGCGAGGACCACCGCGATGCGATCGCCGTCCCGCACCAGGGCGGCGTTGTAGCCCGGGCAGCGCCCCGTCTCGACCCAGCGGTCGCCGCGGGGGAAGAGGTCCGCCCAGGTGGCCGCGTCGAGCACCGGGTCGTGCCCCACCGCCAGAGCCCAGCGGTGGAGGTCGCCCGCCGTCGACACCAGCGAGCCCCCGCCGGTCTTGGTGACCATCTCCTGGAACGGCGCGCGGACCGTGCGCCCGAACTCGAGCGGGCTGGGCGCGTAGCCCCGCGCGCGCCCCGGCACGATGTCGCCGTCGGACTCGTCGTGGGTGCGGGCGAGGCCCAGCGGCCGCAGGAGCTCGTCCTCGAGGAGCGCTCCGTACGGCCGCCCCGCGGCAAGCTCCAGGATTCGCGTCGCGACCGCGTAGCCCCCGTTGCTGTAGCGCCGTTCGGCGCCCGGCTCGAAGTCGAGCGGCAGCCGCGCGATCGAGTCGACGAGCTCCGCCAGCGTGTGAGGCGCGAGCGCCTCTTCGTCGTAGGGCAGCGAGTTGACGCTCGGCACGCCGGCCCGGTGGTCGAGCAGGAGGCGGAGGGTGATGCGGTCCGCGTCCGGGAAGTCGGGAAGCCAGCGCGCGATGGGCGCGTCCAGGTCGACGAGTCCGCGCTCCGCGAGCCGGCCCGCCAGCGCGCGCGTGAACGCCTTGGTGATCGACGCGACGCGGAAGACGCTCCCGGCCGCCAGCGGCACGTCCTCCTCGAGGTCCGCGCGGCCGTACGCCTTCTGGAAGAGGACCGAGTCCCCGCGGGCCACGAGGACGACGCCCCGGAAGACGTGCAGCGCCCGCAGCGGCGCCAGGTAGGCGTCGACGGCCGCCTCGAGGTCGCCGCGGCCGGCTGCCTCCAGGTCGCCGCGCCCGGCTGCGTCCGGGTCGCCGCGTCCGGCTGCCGGCGGTCCGGCGGGCCGGGCGGGGACGAGGACGGCGAGGAGCAGGAGAGGGAGAACGCGCACGTGGGCCTCCGGATCGGGGTCGCGAGGCTTTCCCCGATCCTAGCGGGCGGGCGCGCGCCTGCGAAGAGTTCTCCGACGAGCGGGCGAGGAGGGCGGCCGAGCGGTCGCAGCGGAGGACGAGCGGTCGGCGAGCGCCGCGGTGGGCGAGCGGGCTCGTTGCGGGAAAGACTCTACTTGAGGAGATCCCTCAATGCGGTGATACCGTTCTTCCGATATCCCCCGTAGCAGTCGAGCCTGACGAAGATGGCGTCGGCTTCGGTCAGGGATTGGCGCCCTTGCTTGACGGCCGCCAGAAGCAGGGCGGCGGCGTTGATCCAGTGGTCGGTCCCCGCCTCACGGGTGACTCGCCGCTGCGCGAACAGGTCCTCGATCCCGACCAGCCACCCACGAGAGAGCGCTACGGCAATCGCTTCGGCTTCACCGGCATCGACCGCGTCCGACCAGTGCGCGAACAGCCGGAGTTCCTCGGCGGAATCCGTATCGAGTTCGGTCGTCGCCAGCCGCCCGTTGAGAATCGCGCGGGAAACTTCTGATCGCGTCG
>CAWFKH010000005.1:0-404073 GCA_963816355.1 uncultured Gemmatimonadales bacterium
GCAAGGTCCCGCGTTCGTCGCCCTCCGGCCCTGCGGTGGCGCTTCGCCACCCGGCACCCTGATCTCCACACGGAATCCAGGCCATCGTAGACTCGGGGTAGCGGTCCCGTGGGCCGGCTTTCGGCCCATCAGGCCTTGTCTACGGGGACTCGGACCACCGCGGGGAATCCCAAGCGCCCGCTCCCTTGGTCAACGGGTCGTGATTTCCTGCTGGTCGGCTGTGACGCAAACGGGGAGGAGGGGGCGAACGGCTGCTGAGCGGGGGACTCCGGCGAGGTACGATGCCCGAACAACATGCCCGCGTGGTCCCGCTTTTCCGTCGCTGCTCAGGAGGGTCCGGCATGGATAGCCGTCTCGATGTCGCCTACCTGCTCTTTCCGTCCAAGGATCGGGGCGTGAGAGCCTCGGAGGTTCTCATGCCTCTGACCACCAGCGATTGCGCCCTGCTGTTGGCGCGGATGCGGCTCGCGGAACGGCTGATCCATCAAGATCCGTCTCTCACACGTTTGTCGTACCGCAGCCCCTTCGTGGCCCACACCTTCCGCGTTGGTCCGTTTCGCCGGCCGGACGAGAGGCTGGACGATCTCGTGCTCGGATGCGCGGCACATCCGGCGCTCGCCGCGTCGTTCCGCCCCGGGGCCCACGATTCCGAGCTCCTCCTCGAGCTTGATGGCGGGATTCTGTATCTCGATGATCTCGCGGACGGCTCCTACTTCTCCTCGCGCCAGGCCGGCCTGTCGGACCTCATGCTCTGCCAGATCGCTACGCTGGGCCCGAGAGATGTTCCGGCGGCGTTCCGGCAGCTTTCTGGCATTGACCCCTGGACTGCACTCGACCTGGTCGAGCACGGACTGGTGCTGCATGGCTGCTCCACTCCCGTCAGAAGCATTCACCCGCTCCTTGCGCCGGGAGATCTTGCATCCATTCTGGAGTGGCCGGAGGCAGAACTGCGCGAGCGCGCGATCACGCTCATCGGACGATGTGGGCGGCGGCGGTAGTCCAGCAGGGACCGTTCGCTCGGCGAAAAGCCGTGGGTGAATCATGAACGATGGGCCTTCAGAGGGAGATCTCTGCCGACGCCGGTCGACGGTAGCATGACCGGACCCCCCAGACCGGAAGCGGTGAAAGTGTGAGGTCAGCCGAACCAGGCCAGGCCCTGCTGGACGTGATGCGTGGACCACGGGGCAGGATCGACCGCAGGCGGGTGGCGCAGGTCCTCGCGCTTTCCGAGGACGACCTTGCTATCCTCCTGCAGGTCGATCAGCGGACGATCGCAAGCGAGTCGGATAGCCAGCGCCTGCAGACGGCACTGGCGCCATTCGCCCGCGTGGCGGGGACGCTCGTCCGGATCTTCGACGGAGACGAGTCGCGCATCCACGCCTGGATCGAGACCCCTCGGCCGGAGTTCGGCGGAGCTTCAGCGGGGACGCTGCTGCTGAAACCTCAAGGAATCGTGGGTCTTGAGCAGTTCGTCGTTGGTCTGTGGGAGGGTGATCCGCTGTAGCGGCTAACGGCGCGGCGGAGGACCCCTTCGGCGGCTCGGTAGCGTTTACCGAAAGGTCTGCCTCAGTTCCCGGGCTTGGTCCGCTCGTCGACCGGCCACAGCTTTCCCGAGAGAGCCGTGCCGAAGGTGAGGTGGACTAGAGGTCCGCGAAGATCGGGAGGTCTGCGTGGTCCAGCGGGACCTCCACGCGGGCACCGTGGTCCACCGGGTAGAGAAGCGTGTGCTCCTCCACGCGGTCGAGAATACCAGGCCGACCAATGCGGCCGGACAGCCAGCGACGGGACCAATAATCGACGATCGCGGAGGTGACGGCCGCCGGTTCTTGCCGCGGCAGGATCCAGTCGGGCGTACGATCTCGGCCCATCAAAAAGTCCCGGAAGTTCTCAGCAAGAGGCACCCCATAGATCAGCCGAGGGCTCCCATGCTGCAGCAACGCGTCCGACGGTAGACCGGCGATCTCGAAAGCCTCCCGGACTTTCCGCAAACGAGGGTTCACGCCTTCACCAAAGATCGAGTTGACACGCCGCCCGGCTCGCGCCTGCCCCAGCAGAATGTCTGCTTCGTTCAGCGTTTCGGTAGAGATGTGATATGAGCCGTAACCCTCGGTGCTGCCCAGTTCCTCATAGCGGATTTCCGCCCTCTGGTCCCCGCCGACCTCCCCCGCTGGCAACCGAATTCTATTGTACTGGCTGGAGCCGACACCGTACAAACTGGTGGTGCCTAGCAGGACGAGTTCAGGCGAACGTCGGACGGGTCGTCCGGCCATGGCGGAAGCGATCACGCTCGAGGCGCCCTGATAGCGGTGCTCATACGCCGCAGCCACCTGTGGTGAGCACATCAACATAGAAACCAGCTTCCCTCCGAGCACGGGGCCATATGGAGCTACAGCGCCGCAAACCGTGATGTCGAGCATGTTGATGCCGACCCGGGAGGCCTTCACCCGCCTAAGAACCCGCTTCACGGCCTTTCTGGCGTCGGCACGGCGGAGCGCCTGGTGAAGGCACTGTGCGGTCGGAGAGGTGAACCCAGCCTCTACTAGCTTGAGCTTCGCGCCCAGCACATCGGCAAGAGCTGCCGCGCGCTTAGACCGGAAAAGGTACGTCCTCGCGCGCTCCTCCCAGTCGACCTTCCTGCCATTCTTGTGTTCAGCGGCCTTCGGATACAGTCGGTGTTGCTCGCGGGCGTCCGCCGCCACCAGCTTCAACTGTTCCACGAGTTCTACAGTGGGCTGCCGCAGACCCGCTTCGCTGATGGTGCCGTCCTGCAAGAAGTCGGCGACGTAATGCCGTCGAGCTGACTGGCAATCGCATTCTCCAGCCATTCCGCCCAGCTGTCGTCTGCCTCGGCCCGGAGCACGCGTACGAACTGGTCGCCGTTCCAGCCGATCCAGCGATCACGGACTCCGAGTTGAACGATTGCGCTGCCGAGCGCTGCGATCCCAATCACCGGATGGTTCTGCGCGGCGGCGTCTCGAACAAGAAACCACACATTGCGGCCCGGTACAGTCTTGCTCGGACTAACCCACGTATATCGGAAGTAGCGCCAAATGTCCTTGAGCTGTAGACCCGTGTGTTCACACACGCCGTCGTCCACGACTTGCAGATAGGGATCGACTGCACCCCTGAGTTCCTCCCACCGATCAGGGCCCTCAGGAACGGCATTCGCGCGTCGGAGTGCCTGCCCCAGTTCGCGCCCATCGCGCATGAGGGAGAATATCGATACCCAGCCACCATTCGGGCCGGGCCGGCGCTGCTCGAGTTCGGAAACAAACCGGCGGACCGTAGCCTTCCGAAGTTGCTCATCCCGCTCCAGCAGGAGTCCTGCGCGGACTCGCGCCTTCTCCTCGAGGGGCGATTCGGCTTCAGGCTGTGGTTCCGACGCCACTATCCGGTCATCTTCCACTTCGAACGCCCACCCTTGAGCGCGGAGGTCGGCAAGAGCGGACATGCACACGCGCAGAACCTGGTCCTCTGCACTGTCGGCCGGGGTCTGGTCCAGCGCTGCAGTCCGGAGCCGTCGAATGTGGCCAGTCGTGGGCTCCGCCTGCCAGTCGGCTGAAGCTAACTGGCGCACGTGGGAAAGCAGCAGCGCGTATGCCTGCCCGTTGCGATCGAGGTCAACGTCTAACCGCACGTTGCTATGCTCCCAGGAACGCCGTCATTATGTTGCTCCATTCCAGCCGCGACTCTTCGAGGATGCCCGCTTCGCTGGGCCGCTGCAACTCTGCCCTCGCGGCAGCTAGAACAAGCAGTTCCAGCGCTTGTGGGCTCACGGGGCGGCCCGCGGTCGACGGCCCCAGCAGGTGCCGGAAGAACGCATGGTCCTCATTCACAATCACGGTCAACACCCTTCCCTCTATACGCCATTCGAAGAACTCCTGTTTGCCGGTTGGCTCTACCCGAAGACTATACCCGATCCTGCCGGCCCGGCCGGACTCCGTCCTGTGGCCCCTTTCCAGCCGGACTGGAGGGGGAATCAGCCGCCGCTCGCGTTCGGAGGCTCGGGCAACGGCCTTCGGGGCTCGCTCTAGCGCTGAGAAGTCGGCTCGAACTGCCGCAGACAGAGCACGCGCGATGCCCTCCAGGTCCGGGGAGATCATCTCCAGTAACTCGGCGGCGGGAGTGACCTGCTGCTTGCTATGGGTGACACCGAACAGTTCGTCCAGCTCGGGCTCGAAACGTAGCTCGCAGCGCCACCAATCGTCGTAGTTCTGCCGGCGCTTCCGATCCATGAAGAACCAGCCGTAGTCAATCTCCCTGCCAGCCCGCACTACAGAAACGCCGGCCCCGCCCACGATCCCGAAACGTCGCTTGCGCTCAAGTGGCCAGTCATGCCACTCGTGCACCGGCAGGCGAGCGAATTGAACTGTCACCGCAGAGGACCGGCGGCTCCCGGGCACCCTGATGTCGAAATGCAGCGGAGGCCCGTGGTCTGTTGCTCCAGACAGGACTGCGTAGGGGTGCCGATAGAGAGGGTCTACCGGCACCACCTCCTCGCCGTTGACGCGGATCGAGCCACCGCGCCAGACGAAGTACCGGAAGGTCCGGCCTAGCGGACCCATCATCTTCCGTGCAATCGTCCCCGGCAGCTTATTGTCGAGGCGGTCGCAGCGGGTCCAAATGACGACAGTCCCGGAAGGTCCAGCCTCCACAATCCCATCGGGGAGTCGCCGCCTTTGCGCGGGCGGCACATGCCCGAGCGTACCGGCGGCCACCTCGTCGACGTCGATGTAGCTGTGCAGGACTTCGCCCGGCGCCTGCCACGTATACACGTCCAGCCGGCGCGCTTGGCTCACGGAGGAGTTCGGCAGCCCCATGCCGAAGCGACCTAGTCCCGCCCTGTCGTTAAAACGCTCGGTGCCACCAAACTGTAGGGCCCGCCGAAGACCCTCCCTATCCATGCCGGAGCCGTCGTCCTGGATAACCACGGTGAGTTGGCGCGCGGCACCGGCGCCCTCCTTCAGGATCGAGATGTCGACTGTGCGAGCTCCCGCCTGGATCGAGTTGTCCACCAGTTCGGCGACTGCACTTGCCGTCGTGCGGTAGCCCGTGTCGCGCGTGGCGATGATGAACGTCTCGGGTGCTATGAGAGGGTACGCGGCCATGGCGATGCTGCCTTAATGCGGGGCTATACCGGCTGGCGGGAGGGCCGGGTGCCGCTCGGCACCCGGCCTCCCGCTCTCGGCGTCTCTACGCGACCTCGGCGGCCACCTCCTCGGGTTCCGTGCTCACGTCGCCGACGTCCGCCTCCTCCTCATCGGCCGCGAGAGCATCAGCCACGCTGTCCAGCTCGTTGAGCTTGGCCAGGGCGACCGCGAGATTCATGGACCACACCGACCGCTCCGTCTCGTAGAAGAGGCGGCGGCTACCCTCGGCGAAGATCTCGGCCTCGCCAATGGTGAAGAGCAGCACCTCGAGACCGGATCGCACCCACGGGTTAGAGCCGGGGCCGGCGTAGAAGTCCTGGTAGAACCGGTGGGCAGTGTTGAGGTACAGCACCAGCTGCCCCCCCAGCTTCTCCACGCGGAAGAACACTCCGCCGGGCGAGGATTCCAGGACCACCTTGTACGGCCGCGTGGCCAGCTCAGCGACGAGCTGGCGCTCGACTTCGGCCTCGGGCATCCCCGCCTCCTTCGCACGGCGGCGAACCTCCTCCTGGAGCCGCTCCTTGCTCTTCTTCTCCTGGTCGGCCGACGGCTGCGGCTTCCGCTTGAAGGGAGCAGCGTCCTCCATGGCCTCCTCGGACGGCCGCTTCGTGTTCTCGGGTGCGTCCTGCTCCGCCTTGACCTGCGCCTTGTCCTCCTTGAAGCGCGCGCGGAGGGTGGTGATCATCTGCTTCACCCCCGCCTGCGCGAGGATCTGCCACATACGCTCCGAGAGGACGACCTGCTGCTTGGATGTCGTGATCGAGAATTCCTCGTCGAGGGTCGCCGGGAAGTCGACCTCCAGACCCCAGTTCCGGTCGTACACCTGGAACGTCGTCCACGGACACTTAGTGTCGACCACGTCGATCTGGCGCCCGTTCCGCAGGACCACGATGCCCTTGTGCTCCTTCATGATGTTGAAGCGGGCGTTCAGCGGCTTACCGCCACGCTTCTTGTTCTCACTCTGAAACGTCGGGGGCATGTAGGAGTACCGCACCCGGATCACTCCAGCAGCCTTGCCCGTGTCCCGGTCCTTCACCTCGATCAGGTCCGGCTCGTACGCCTCGGCGCGATCCTCGTCCAGGTCGTGGAGCCACATGCCCGGCGTAGAGAACAGCGGGTCGATGGGCTCCACCTGCTTCCCATCGACGAACAGCGCCTGCTCACGGAGGGTGTTGCGGTAGGTGACGCCGAAGTGGTCGAAGAAGAGGATCTTCAGGCGCTCCGTCGTCTTGTAGCTCAGACGATCCAGCTTGTCGATGACGACGACCGTCCCGTGGTCGAACTCGCGGGTGCCCAGCTGCTGCTCCATGTAGTCCGCGACCCACGTCGGGAGATCAGCAGCCTCCGGCATGGGGGCGACGATCCGCCCGTTCTCGTCCGTGTAGTCACCGTCCTCCACTGCCTGGAGGTCGAGCTCGATCTTGTGGAGGGCGCCTCCGGCGACCTTCGAGTATACGGTGAACCGCTTCCCCTGGCTCACAGCGGCGCTCTTCATACCGTACCCGTACCGACCCCAGCCGGAACGATCGTTCTCCCGGTGCGTCCCGCCCCACCGGATCGCCGCGCGGAGCATACCGGGCTCCATCCCGTGACCGTCGTCCACCACCGCCAGGGCGTCGGGCTTCTTGTCGCTCCGCCCGGAGTAGCCGAAGACGACGTGGACCTGGGAGGCGAGCGCCTGGAACGAGTTGTCGATGATCTCGTCGAGCGCCGTCCCGGTGTGCTTGTAGCCGATGTCCCGGATCCCGCGGATGAACGCCCCGGCCACCATCAGGCCAAAGTCGTCGCCCGCCTTCTCCAGGCTCTCCACGTACTCCCGCTGCGCCCGGAGCTGCTCGAGCTCGGTGCTGCCCCCGAGAGTCGGGGTCACGTCGGTGGTGCTGCGATTGTCCTTACCCATCTCTTCCTCCTGCAGCCTTCGCGGCCGCGTCAGGTGTTGAGGCGCTGCTTGATGGCCACCGCGCCTGCGCCTCGGTCAGCGCGGCGGTAATCATCGACGTGCACGAGCCTGTCGGGTGCACGAATGCACCGCGAGCCGGCAGCACGCAGTCAGCTATGTCTGGGATAAGGATGACGACGTGACGAGGAGTCACGGCGGCGAACCTCCTTATCCACGAGCCCGGTCGTAGCAGGCGCTACGAATTCGGACTCCGGAGGTTCACCATGCAGGTGGTTTCTGCTCGCCTGCTCCATGCAGCCTTCGCGGCCGCGTCGGCGACGAACCTCCACGATCGACAAGGTAAAGGGTCCCCGTGCCGCCTGTCAACAGTCGGCGTGGCCGCCGCTCGCGGCTCCTACCGCAACAGGCTTATCCCGGCCGCGAGCCGCGGTGGCCGGGCCGATCACGGTTTCCGTTTTTCATGTCTGAGCCGGGTCCTGGTTGGGCTCCGACTCCCCCGGTCGAGGTACTTGGAACCGGCAAAACTCAACCAATTCGCGATCGGTCCAGCACGCGAAAGGCCCGCCGTAGCGGGCCTTTCTCCTACCGACAACGAATCAAATATCCGGAAAACCACGAATCACGTGTCTCCGCGACTACGAATCACCTGACCTTCAGGCTGGTCCCCCCCCGTCACTTCACCGTATTCACCATGTCGAAGATCGGCAGGTACATGGCGATGATCATGCCGCCGACGACGACGCCGAGGACGACGATCATGATGGGCTCCATGGCGGCGAGGAGGCCTTCGACGGCGGCGTCGACCTCTTCGTCGTAGAAGTCGGCGATCTTGCCGAGCATCTCGTCGAGGCCGCCGGTCTGCTCGCCGACGTTGATCATGCTGACGACCATGGGCGGGAAGACGCCGGAGCGCTTGAGCGGCTCGGAGATGGTGTCGCCGCCGGCGATGGAGGCGCGCGAGGCCATGACGGCGTCGTGGATGACGCGGTTGCCGGCGGTGCGGGCGGTGATCTCGAGGCCCTCGAGGATGGAGACGCCGGAGGAGACGAGGGTGCCGAGGGTGCGGGTGAAGCGGGAGACGGCGCTCTTGCGGAGCACGTTGCCGAGGATGGGGAAGCGGAGCAGGAGGCGGTCGATGACGAGCTCGCCGCCGCTCGACTTGTAGTAGGAGCGCAGGGCGACGACGGCGCCGGCGATGCCGAGCACGAACGCCCACCAGTAGCCCTGCAGGACCTGGCTCATGCCGATGACGAAGCGCGTGGCGAACGGCAGCGGCACGCCGGCCTCGCCGAACATCTTCTGGAAGGTGGGGATGACGAAGATGAGCAGGACGGCCACGGCGCCGGCGGCGACGCACAGGATGACGGCGGGATAGATCATCGCGCCCTTCACCTTGCGCTTGAGGCTGTCGTTCTTCTCGAGGAAGGTGGCGAGGCGGAGCAGGATGACGTCGAGGATGCCGCCGGACTCGCCGGCGGCGACCATGTTGACGTAGAGGTCGGTGAAGACCTTGGAGTGCTTGCCGAGGGCGTCGGCGAGGGTGTTGCCGGACTCGACGTCGTAGAGGACCTTCTCGACCACCGCGGCGAGCTGTTTGTTCTCGCTCTGGCGGGCCAGGATGTCGAGGCTCTGCACGAGCGGCAGGCCGGCGTTGATCATGGTGGCGAACTGGCGCGTGAAGATGACGATGTCGCGCGTGGGCACGCCGCCGCCGATCGAGATGTTGAGGTTGAAGCCGCCGGCCGCCTTCTTCTCCTCGATCTTGACGGGGATCAGCTTGAGGCGGCGGAGGTGGCCGACGACGTCGTCGCGGCTGGCGACGTCGACCTCGCCGTTCTGCAGCTCGCCGTGCAGCGTCCGCGCGGAGTAGGTGAAGGTGGCCATGGGGGTGTCCTCGCCGGTGTCGTCCGCTACTCGAGGTTGCGCTTGCCGGCCATGCGCAGCAGCTCGTTCGGGTCGCTGGCGTGCTTCGTCGCCTCCTCGAGGGTGATGTCGCCGGCGACGACGAGGCGGTGCAGCGAGTCGTTGAGCGTGAGCATGCCGAACTTCTTGCCGGCCTGCATGATGGAGTAGATCTGGTGGATCTTGTCGTCGCGGATGCAGGCGCGGACGGCGGGGGTGCAGATCATGATCTCGACGGCGCAGACGCGGCCGCCGCCGTGGGCGCGGGGGACGAGGGTCTGGGTGACGACGCCCTCGAGGACGAAGGCGAGCTGGGCGCGCACCTGCGACTGCTGGTAGGAGGGGAAGACGTCGATGATGCGGTTGATCGTCTCGGCGGCGGAGTTGGTGTGGAGGGTGCCGAAGGCGAGGTGACCGGTCTCGGCGATGGTGAGCGCGGCGGAGATCGTCTCGAGGTCGCGCATCTCGCCGATGAGGACGACGTCCGGGTCCTGGCGCAGGGCGTACTTGAGGGCGGCGGAGAAGGTCTTGGTGTCGGAGCCGACCTCGCGCTGGTTGACGATGCAGCCCTGGTGCTTGTGGACGAACTCGATGGGGTCCTCGATGGTGAGGATGTGGCCGTGGTCCTCGCGGTTGATCTTGTCGATCATGGCGGCGAGCGTGGTGCTCTTGCCGGAGCCGGTGGGGCCGGTGACGAGGACGAGGCCGCGCGGCCGGTCGGCGAACTCGCCGACGATGGCGGGCAGGCCGAGCTTGTCGAAGCCGAGGATCTCGAAGGGGATGACGCGGATGGCCATGGCGACGCAGCCGCGCTGGCGGTACACGTTGCCGCGGAAGCGGGCGAGGTTCTGGATGCCGAAGCTGAAGTCGAGCTCGTCCTCCTGCTCGAAGCGCTTCTTCTGGTTCTCGGTGAGGACGGAGTAGGCGATCTGCAGCGTGTCGCGCGGCTGCAGGGGGCGCTCGAAGCCGGCGTCGGCGAGGTCGCCGTCGATGCGCAGCTTCGGCTTCTCGCCGGCGGTGATGTGGAGGTCGCTGGCGCCGCGCTCGAGCATCTCCTCGAGCAGCGCGCGCAGGTTGACGGCGGCGGGCTGCTGGGGGCCCTGCGGCGAGAGGCCGGGCGCGGGGACGGTGCTCATGCGGCGGTCTCCTTGATGACTTCTTCGAGGGTGGTGATGCCGCGCTTGACCTTGAGGAGGCCGTCCATGCGCAGGGTGAGCATGCCGTCCTCGAGGCCCTGGGCGCGCAGCTCGTCGGTGCCGGCGCCCTGCATGATCAGCTTCCGCAGGGCGGGCGTGACGAGCATGATCTCGTAGAGGCCCTGGCGGCCGCGGTAGCCGCTGCCGCCGCACTGCTCGCAGCCGGCGCCCTTGAAGAATTCGAGGCCGTCGCGCTGCTCGGGCGTGAGGTGCGCGGCGTCGAGGTCGGCGTCGGTGTAGGTGGCGCTCTGGCGGCAGTTGGCGCAGATGCGGCGCACGAGGCGCTGGGCGGAGACGAGGTTGAGCGCGGCGGCGACGTTGAACGGCTCGAGCCCCATGTCGATGAGGCGCGTGATGGTGGAGGCGGCGTCGTTGGTGTGGAGCGTGGAGAGCACGAGGTGGCCGGTGAGCGCGGCCTTGATGGCGATGCCGCCGGTCTCGAGGTCGCGGATCTCGCCGACCATGATGATGTTCGGGTCCTGGCGCAGGAAGGCGCGCAGCGCGGCGGCGAAGCTCATGCCGATCTCGGTGCGCACCTGCGTCTGGTTGATGCCGTGGAGGTTGTACTCGACCGGGTCCTCGGCGGTCATGATGTTGGTCTCGACGCTGTTCACGCGCGAGAGCGCGGAGTAGAGCGTCGTCGTCTTGCCGGAGCCGGTGGGGCCGGTGACGAGGACCATGCCGTAGGGCTGCGTGATGGCGTGCATGAAGTCGCGCTCCGCCTTCGGCTCCATGCCGAACTTCTCGAGCTCGAGGGCGAGGTTGCCCTTGTCGAGGATGCGGAGCACGATCTTCTCGCCGAAGATCACGGGCAGGGTGGAGACGCGGAAGTCGATCACCTTGTGGCGGATCTTCATCTTGATGCGGCCGTCCTGCGGCACGCGGCGCTCGGCGATGTTGAGGTCCGCGAGGATCTTGATGCGGGAGGTGAGCGCCGGCTTCAGCTTGAGCGGCGGCTTCATGATCTCCTGCAGCACGCCGTCGATGCGGTAGCGCACGCGCAGGTCGCGCTCGTAGGGCTCGATGTGGATGTCGGAGGCGCCGCGCATGACGGCGTCGGTGAGGATGCCGTTGATCAGCTTGACGACGGGCGCGTCGTCGACCTGCGCCTGCAGCGCCGCGACGCTGACCTCCTCCTCCGTCTCCTCGACCACCTCGATCTCGTCGTCCTCGATGACGTCGAGCAGCTCCTGCAGCCGGTCGTCGGCCGACTCGTAGTACTTCTCGAGGTGCTTCTTGAGCGTGTACTCGCCCACGACGACCGGCTCGATGTCGTGGCGCGTGATGAACTTGAGGACGTCGATGGCGGCGGCGTCGGTCGGGTTCGCCATGGCGACGGTGAGCGTGCGGCCGACCCGGCGCAGCGGCAGCACGAGGTGCTTCACGGCGACGTCGCCCGGCACGAGCTTGATGATCTTCGGGTCGACGACGACGCGGTTGAGGTCGACGGCCGCGACGCGGAACTGGCGCGCGAGCGTGCGCGTCAGCTCGTCCTCGGGGATGTAGCCGAGCTTGATGAGGGCGTAGCCGAGGCGCGTGCGATTGTCCCGCGCGTCGCGGAGCGCGACGTTGAGTTGGTCCTGGGTGACGAGGCCCTCGCGCAGGAGGAGCTCGCCGATCCGGTCGCTGGCGGTGGCGGTCGTGGTGGTGGCCATGAGTTTCGGGGCGCGCCCATGAGGGCGGGCGATTGTAGCGGGGAGGAGATGAAGTGTAGGTCCAAGTGGGCGGGTGGTCAAGGGAGAGCGGGTCGGGAGGGCGGCGGGCGTACCCCGGACCGGTCTGGGGTCTGCGGAGGCGGTCTGGGGGTGGGTCGGGGGTACGGGGGTCTGGGGGCTCGGTCCGCTTGGGCGGACCTTCGCGGGGGTGGGGTCTGGGGGTTGGGGTCTGGGGGTCTGGGGGCTCGGTCCGCTTGGGCGGACCTTCGCGGGGGTGGGGTCTGGGGGTTGGGGTCTGGGGGTCTGCGGGCTCGGTCCGCTTGGGCGGACCTTCGCGGGGGTGGGGTCTGGGGGTTGGGGTCTGGGGGGCGGGGTCATGGACGCACCTGGGGGCGGAGGCGTTCCAGGAGCTTGGGGCCGATGCCGCGGACCTTCACCAGGTCGTCGACCGTGGCGAAGTAGCCGTGCTCCTTGCGGTAGGCGACGATGCGGGCGGCGAGCGTGGGGCCGATGCCGGAGAGGCGCTCGAGTTCGGCGGCGGTGGCGTGGTTGATCGACACGGGCGCGGGGGCGGGGCGGGGGGTGGGCGCGGGGGTGGCGCGGCTGCGGGCGGGGGCGCGGGGCGGCGCGGTGGCGCGGCGCCGGGCGGGGGCGCGGCTCGGGGCGCGGGGCGGCGCGGGGGCGCGGCTCGGGGCGCGGGCGCGGCCGCCGTGCCGGGCGCGCTCGGCGATGTTGGCCTGGACGGCGTGTTCCTGGGCGGCGAGGTCGATCTGCTGGGCGCCGCGGAGGGTGAGGGGGGCGGGGTCGGGCGTCCACAGGCGCGCGATCGCGGACGCGGCGAACAGGACGGCGACGAGGCCGAGGGCGCGGCGTTCGTCGGTGGTGAGGGTCACGGCGCCGCTCACCGGTCGTAGAAGCGCCCGCCGTGCGGCGCTTGCGGTTCCAGGCCGCTGTTCGCGACGCGCTTGATCCCGTCCCGCATGTGGGCGCCGCCGAAGTTGAGGACCAGCCCGACGCGGAGGTCGATGTCGAAGTGGAGCCCCTCGAACTCGAAGCCGACCGGCTTCTGCACCTCGACGCGCAGGCCGCGCCGGGCGAGGTCGCGGGCGAGCACCTTCTCGTAGACGGTCTCGAAGAGTCCGGGGCCCAGACCGGTGTGGATGCGGAGCGCCGAATGGATGATCTTGCCGGTGATGACGTCGAATTCGTCCAGCATCTTCCTCTCGTCTGTCCCGGGCCGCGTGCGCGCGTGAACGGCCGCTGTGCCGGGCGGCCGCGGTGGATCGCGCTCGACCGGCCTCTTCCGGCGCCTGAAGGTCGGCGGTGGCGGTGGGCGTTGGAATGGCCAGGTGGGACCACTCCGGCGCGCGGCGTCTTCAGCGCCCTCGCCTCGTCAGCCGCCGCAGGTAGTCGCGCAGGGCGCGGACGCCGGCGTCGTAGGGCTCCAGCGACCTCTGCGTCCTCGCCTGCATCACGCCGCCTTCCATGATGGTGAGGATGAGGACGGCGAGGTCGTGCGGGGCGACGTCGTCCGGAAGACGTTCGCGGGCGGCGACGAGGCAGCGCTCCACCGCCGCGATCCAGCCGTCGAAGTTCGCGGCGAGGAGCCTGCGCACCGGCGGGTCGGGCTCGTGCAGCTCGAGCGCGAGGCTGCCGATCGGGCAGCCGTAGGTGCAGTCGCTCATGACCAGCGCGGCGCGGTAGCGGTCGAGCAGCGCGAAGATGCGCTCGATCGGGTCCTCGACACCCTGCCATGCCGGGTCGAGCAGCATCGGCGCGATCCCCTGCCGGTAACGCTCGAGCACCGCCAGCAGCAGGTCCTGCTTCGTCGGATAGAAGTGGTAGAAGCTGCCGGCGTTCGCGTCCGCCGCGCGCAGGATGTCCGCGACGCTGGTCGAGCCGTACCCCTTGTCGCGGAAGAGGCTTAGCGCGGCCTGCAGCAGCCGCTCGCGCGTGGCGGGCCGCGTCACCTCATCCGGGCCACGCGCCGAGGATCGCGCCCATCACCGCGTACGCGATCATCTGGTAGCCCGCGTTCACTGCCCAGTGGGCGAGCGGGCGACGCTCGTACAGGTAGATCACGCCGAGCGACGTCGCCACCCAGAAGAGGCCGACGGCGAAGCCGGCCAGCGCGCCCGTGCCGACGGTCGTCTGCGTGGGGACGAAGAGCGCGAGCACGGCAGCCGCCACGAGCTGCAGCAGAAAGGCGACGCCGAAGATCCGACCCCTGCCGCCCTCGCGGAGGCGCTCCTCGCCGACGCCCGACGCGGCCATCCACCGCCGCCCGAAGAGAGGGCCGTACCAGAGGCCGCCGATCAGGAACGTCGCGACCGCCGCGGTCAGCACCGCCAGCCAGTCGATCGTCGCCAGCGCCGCCATCGTCGTCCTCCTTGGGTGGGGAGAGCGCGGGGAATTGAACGATCATTCAAGCTGGGCCACTGGAGCGTGGAAGGCAAGCACTTCCGGCGCGGGCCGCCGCCGTGTGGAGGGCGCGGCGTTTGAACGCGGAGGTCGCGGAGCATCTCGCGGAGGTCGCGGAGCATCTCGCGGAGGTCGCGGAGCATCTCGCGGAGGTCGCGGAGCATCTCGCGGAGGTCGCGGAGCATCTCGCGGAGGGCGCGGGGAGTTTTCACGCGGAGGGCGCGGCCGCGGAGAGGGACCGGCGTAACGCGAAGTGCGTGGCACGGCCTGCATCCTATTCTGGGGGGTTCTTCGGCTGCGAACGGGCGTCGCGCGACGAGACCCCAACAGAAGACCGGCGCCTTCAGTGCGACGCCGCTCGCCAAGCGCGGCGAACCCGCCCGGCGGCGAACCTCCGCGCCCCCCGCGCCCTCCGCGTGAAACAACGCCGCCGGCAACCCGGCTCCGGTGGACCGATCGGGCGCCCGGGCGTGTAGCTTGTCCGGCGTGTCGGAGCGGATCGCACGGATCGCTGGAGACAGGAGAGGATCGTGTCGCGGAGACGGGACGGAAGGGCGTCGCGCACCTGGCGCACGCCGCGCATTTGGCGCACGTCGCGCGCATGGCGCACGCCGCGCACGGTGCGCTTCGCCGCGCTGCTGGGCGTGGCGCTGGCGGTGGCGTGCGGGGCGGAGGGCGGCGCGACGGGCTCGCGGGAGGGAGGCGCGGAAGGGGGAGGCGCGGCGACATCGGCCACGCCGGCTCCGCGTTTCGACGGCGACTCGGCGCGTGCGCTGATCCGCGCGCAGGTGGCCTTCGGCCCGCGGGTGCCGGGCACGGCGGCGCACGACGCGCAGCTCGCGTGGATGGCGGAGTACCTGCGCGCGCGCGCGGACACGGTGGAGGTGCAGCGGTTCACGCTGCCGCGGGAGGGGGCGGAGCCGCTGCCGCTGGCGAACGTATTCGCGCGCTTCCGGCCGGAGGCGAGCGACCGGATCCTGCTGGTCGCGCACTGGGACACGCGGCCGATCGCGGATCAGGAGCCGGACGAGGCGGCGCGCTCGCAGCCGATCCCGGGCGCGAACGACGGCGGGAGCGGCGTCGCCGTCCTGATGGAGCTTGCGGATGTCCTGTCCAGCCATTCTCCGCCGATCGGCGTGGACCTACTGTTCACGGACGGCGAGGATTACGCGACGCCGGCGGAGCCGGAAAAGGACATGTACCTGGGCGCCGAGTATTTCGCGGCGCACCAGCCGCGGGGGTATCCGCCGCTGTACGCGGTGCTGGTGGACATGGTGGGCGACGAGTCGCCGGAGTTCTTCGTCGAGTCGAACTCCGCGCAGATGGCGCCGGAGGTGGTGGAGCGCGTGTGGCGGATGGCGTCGGAGCTGGGATACGGGCCGCTGTTTCCGAAGCAGGTCGGCGTGAGCGTGACGGACGATCATCTGGCGCTGAACCGGGCGGGGATCCGGACGGCGGACGTGATCGACTTCGAGTACGGCCCGGCCAACCGGTACTGGCACACGCACGAGGACACGTACGAGCACACGAGCGCGCGCGGCCTGCAGGCGGTGGGGCAGGTGCTGACGGCGCTGATCTTCCAGGGCGGCTAGGCGGACCTCGCCGGGCTCGCGCCGGGCTCGCGGACCTCGCCGGGCTCGCGAACCTCGCCGGGCTCGCGAACCTCGCCGGCTCGTGGACCTCGCCGGCTCGCGGGCCTCACCCGCCGGGTGGCGCGAGCGGTGATTGGCGGCCGGCGCTGGAGGTGAAGCGGAACTGGCCGAAGAGGCCGAGCTGGAACTGGCTGGAGCCGGTGCGGGTGCCGATGAAGCTGCGGCGGTCGTCGTAGCTGGCCTGGAGTCCGAGCTGGAGGTCGGAGACGAGCGTCTCGAGGGTGACGTGGAAGCCGCGGTTGAGGACGTCGAGGAAGGCGGCGCAGCCGTCGGGACCGGTGCGGCACTCGTTCTCGGCCTGGTAGCGCCAGCTCAGCGAGAGGCGGAAGGGGTTCGGGAAGTCGGCGCGCAGCGCGTCGGGCGCGAGGAAGCTGCCGGCGAGCTGGACGGCCTGGTCGGCGGACGTGGCGCGCGAGCTGCCGGTGGCGTCGAAGCTGCGACCGCCACCGAGCGAGCCGGTCCACGAGGCGCTGAGGCCGCCGGCGCCGAGCGCGAGCTGGAGCGGCACGGAGCGCTCGCGGCGGCCGCGCAGCTCGCCGCCGCCGCCGAGCAGGTGGTCGTCGCGCGTCGTCCAGCGGTAGCCGGCGGAGAGGGAGAGCCGGTCGACGGCGTCGCCGAAAGCGCCCGGCAGCGACGGCGGCGTCCAGCTCAGCCGCACGTCCGGCCACGTCCGCTCGTCCTGCGTGCGTGCGCCGCCGCCGAGGTTGAGGATCTGTGCCGTGCCCGTGGAGTAGGCGACGTCGACGCGCGCGCCGGCGGGCAGCGCCACTCCCGAGCGCGCGCGGAAGAGGTTGCGCCCGAGCGCCGTGACGGCCGTGTCGCCGTCGATCGAGCGGAACGCGCCGAGCCCGCCCCAGCCGAGCTGGTAGTCGAGCCCCGGCGCCGCCGTCGCCCGGTCGAAGCGCGAGCTCACCGCCGCGCTCCAAGCCAGGTCGATCGGCTGAATCGCCCGCACAATCCCCCCCAGCACCGCCCCCACCCCACCGCGCGAAGCGCCGCCCCCCCCAGACCCCATACCCCCCGACCCAGACGTGCCGGAATCCGATGTACCCCCGGACCCAGACGTGCCGGAATCCCCCACCCCGCCGCGCGAAGCGCCGGCGCCCCCAGACCCCGTACCCCCACCCGTACCCCCAGACCCGACACCCCCAGACCCCGTACCCCCCGACCCCCCCCCAGACCCCCCATTCCAGATCCCAGACCGATCTCCACCACCCGCACGCCCGCCCCCACCCCCCCATAGCTCCGCAGGAACCACCCGAACCGTCGACCTCACCTCCCGCTGCGCGCTGGCGCCCCGCAGCATCGTCGCCGTCGTGTCGTCGCCCAGCACCTCGAGCTCGAGCAGCGACGGCGAGCGGCTCGTCGTGTAGCTGGAGGCGTAGCTGACGCCGGGCTGCAGCCAGCTCGAGAGCCGGGGTCGGAAGTCGAGGCGGGAGGAGACCCAGCGGGCGCGTTCCCAGCCGACGCCGAGGCCGGCGAGGCTCTGGCGGAGGCGGGCGACGGCGGCCTTCTCGAAGGGGCCGCCGGGGATGGCGGCGGGGTCGAGCAGGTCGCGGCCGCTGCGCACCTCGACGCTGGTGCTGAGCGACTCGAGCGGGCGCAGACCGAAGCGGAGCTCGTCGTCGAGGCGGCGTTCGGGGGCGACGACGGCGGGCAGGTCTGGGCTGGCGGCGGTGGCGACGACCTGGTCGAAGCGTTGCGAGCGGTTGGTCTGGTCGTGGTAGCTGGCGCCGACGGCGACGTCGCTGGGGGTCCAGCGCAGGCGCGCGCCGAGGATGCGCTGCATCATCTCGGAGCGTTCGAGCCAGGCGGGCGCGAGGCCGCGCAGCAGGCGGTCGAGGAAGCCGGGCGTGAGGTCGAAGGAGCGCGCGACGGGGCGCGCGTTCCAGCTCAGGCCGGCGTCGAAGGCGCGCAGCCGCTGACTGGCGACGATCGCGTCGCTGGCGATCGAGGAGTAGCCGAGGCGCAGCGTGGCGCCGTCGACGATCGCGCCGAGCAGCGAGCTGTCGGCGGGCGCGTCGCGGCGCACGACGAGCGCGAGGCGGGTGCGGCGGGCGCCGCTGGGGCGCAGGCCGGACAGGCGGGAGGCGGCGACGTCGCTCTGCTGCAGGAAGAAGGGGGAGACGGCGGTGCGCTCGAGCTGCACCGAGAGCGGCATCTGGAGGCCCCAGGCCGGCGGCGCGAGGCGGCCGAGGCGGGCGGTGCCGTTGAACGCGAAGTCGTTGGCGCCCTGGTAGTCGGCGCCGGTGCTGAGCTGGCGGTAGAGCGCGCCGCGGCGCGACACGCTGGCGGTGCCGGAGAGGAAGTCGCCGGCGGTGATGTCGAGGTCGAGGTGGCCGGCGAGGCCGGGGTCGGTGAGGGGCGCGCCGAGGCGCAGCTCGTCGACCCACAGCTCGCCGTCGGCGGGGAACGCGCCGGCGTTGTAGACGGCGAGGGAGAGCTCGCGGACGGCGGCGAGGTTGGGCGCGGCGGCGCGGTCCTGGAGGACGACGGCGTAGGTGCTGTCGTCGCTCCACACCTCGACGGGCTCGCCGGAGCCGCCGCGCGCGGCGAGCCGCTCCTCGGCCTGCGCGCGCAGGTCGAACCAGCGGCGGAAGTCGACGACGCGCTCGGGCAGCCAGTCCGTCTCCTGGACGGCGCCGCCGGCGGGTGGCTTCAGCGGCGACTGGTAGAGGTAGAAGTTGCGCGGGTCGCTGCCGACCTTGAGCAGGAAGCGGAGGTCGCCGGACGCGCCGCCCGCCGCGCCGGCGGCGGGGGCGGGGGCCTGCACGGCCCACAGCCGCAGGTCGCGGTAGCTGAGGAAGTTGCGCGGCTGCTGCGGGTAGCGGTAGAAGACCTCGGCGCGCTCGCCCGGCTCGAGGGCGGCGAAGCCGACGCGGAGCGACTTCTCGTTGAACTCGACGCCGGTGACGCCGTAGGCGGCGGTCGGGTCCTGGAGCTGGTTGTGGACGCCGGGCGGCGAGGCGTAGGTGGCGCCGTCGGTGATGCGGCTGACGGGGCCGACGCGCACGTCGGTGACGCCGGCGCCGAGGCCGGGGAGGTCGCTGGTGAGGCCGCGCATGACGCCGTAGGTGAGGCGCTTCGCCCAGCGCGAGCCGACGAGGCGGAGGCGCGCGATCTGGATGACGGCGGCGCCGCCGCCCACCGCGGCGCCGGTGGCGGTGAGGCGCAGCTCCTTGATCGAGCGGAGCGTGCCGGTGTTGGCGCCGTTGAGGGCGAGGCCGGCGTCGCGGAGCGGGACGCGGTAGAGCTGGAAGTCCGTGTGGGTCTGGTCGCGGCCGCGGACGAGGTAGCGGGAGAGGCGGTCGAGCGGGACGACGTAGCGGAAGTAGGGGCCGTCGCCCTGATCGAGCAGCCCGTTGCCGTCGAGGTCCTCGCTGTCGATGAGGCCGTTGCCGCGGGTGCAGTCGGCGCGCGGGTCGCCGAGCGGGTAGCTCTTGCCGGGCTCCGCCTGGCACGCCTGGTTCCACAGCCCTCGCTGGTCCTCGAGCTGCCCCCACACCTCGCCTTCCCCGAGGCGCGCCTCCTGGTCGAGCACCGTGAGGCCCCACGGGTGGCCGTCCGGGAAGGTGCCGTTGGTGGCGCCCTGTGCGTCGAAGTAGAACGCGTCCTCGGAGATCGTGCCGAGGTCGAAGACGAGCTGGACGTCGCGGCCCGCGGGCGCGGCGGCGTAGAACTCGATGTACTCGGTCTGCGTGAGGTCGCGCCCGGTCTCGGAGAGGACCGTGGTGACGCCGCGCCAGACGCGCGCGCCCGGCTCCGGCGCGCCGCCGCCGCTGCCGCCGCCGCCCGAGGCGCCGAGCGAGAGGTAGAGCACGTTCTCCTGGACCTGCGCGCCGGCGACGTTGATCAGGCTGTCGATCGAGAGCGCGGTGCGCGCGCCGACGGTCTGGTCGCCGGCGGTGTACTCGCGCTGCCAGACGAGGGAGGCGGCGGACGCGACGTCGAGCGAGGGCGGCAGCGCGTCCTCGGCGCCGGAGGTCTGGTCGGGGCGCGAGGCGAGGGACCAGGCACGGCGCTCGAGCGAGAGCGGGATCGCGTCGGAGGCCTCGAAGTCGTCGAGGTAGGTGTCCCCCTTCGTGTTCGGGTCCGGCATCGAGAAGGCGACTTCACCGCTGAGGCGCAGGTCGGAGGGCGGGGGCGTGGCGCCCTGGCGGAGCGGCAGCGCGGCGAGCGCGCGGTCGAGGAAGGCGCCGCCCAGGTCGATCGAGCCGCTCACGCCGCCCATCAGGATCGAGGCGGGCTCGAGGCCCAGCTCGGGCCGCGTCTGCAGCGCCTTCTCGGCGCGGTAGAGGCCGACGAAGTCGAGGCCGCCGCGCGCGCCGAGGTCGTAGTGGCCGTCGAGGCCCGCGACCGTCGTCGGCGCCACGTCGAAGACCGCTTTCGACTCCCACGTCGCGTGGATCTTCCCGTTCGGGTGCGCCGCGATGAGCTGCGCCGCGTTCTTCAGCGTGATGGTGCCGAGGTCGTAGTCGATGACGTAGTCGACGCCGCGCACGAGCGGCACGCCGTCGAGCGTCAGGCGCTCGCTGCCGTCGCGGATGCCGAAGGCGCCGAGCGAGAAGGAGGCGGCGTCGCCGTCGACCGGCTGGCGGTAGCGCAGCGAGAGGCGGAAGCGGGAGGCCGCCTGGCGCGTCGTCGGATCCGGCTCGTCGTAGATCGCGGGGTTCGCGTCGCCGTCGAGCGCGGCGGCCGCGGCGTCGGCGGAGAGCGAGGCGGAGGGCGGCGGCACGGCGAACGGCTTCAGCGTGGGGAAGACGACGAAGGTGCCGCCGACGCGGACGGAGGCGGGCGAGCCGCCGAGCGCGCCGCCGGCGGGCTCGAAGACGCGCGAAGCGTCGAGCTTCTCGAGCGGCGCGTCGTCGTCCATCCCGAAGAGGCGGAGGAAGGAGACCTGGCGGCCGCCGGCGTCGACGAAGGAGCGGCCGGCGCCCAGCTCGCCGAGCGAGACGTCGAGATCGATCGTCGCGGGGTCGAGCGAGGCGGACGCGTCGACGCGGTAGACCTGGTGCATCTCGTACTCCCACGTCGGCTGCCCCGGCTGGTGCAGCGTGGTGGGGCCGCGCAGCAGGCGGAGCTGCGGCGTGGGGCCGCCCGCGGCGCGGTCTCCGGCGACGAGCGCGCCGACGGTGTCGCCGCTCTCGGTGACGTAGCCGATGGCGAGCGCCTCGTCGGGCCGCAGCGGCGAGCGCAGCGTGAGCCACAGCCCGCTCGAGTGCACGATGTAGTCCTCGCCGGGCACGAGGCGGCGGAAGAGCCCGCTGTGGCGCTGCACGCCGTCGGCGGTCGTCGCGTCGGCGAGGAAGTAGCCGAGCTGGCCCTGCTGCTGCGGGTTCGTGAGCGAGGGCCGCTCGTCGCGGTAGAGCACGATCGAGGTGCCGTCCTGCGGCCGCGCGGAGGGCGGCGCGGCGCCCGCCGAGAGGGCGAGCGCGTCGACCTGCGGGTAGCCGGCGAGGAGGCGCGGATCGACGACGAAGAAGAACTGCCCCTTCACGTAGTCGCCGTCGTCGAGCACGAGCTGCTGCTCCTGCACGAACGCGCCCTCGCTCCGGCCCGAGCCCGCGCCCACGCCGCCCGCGTCCGTCGCGGAGCCGCCGAAGCCAATGCGGCCCACGCCGCCGGCGGCGCCCAGCGAGCCGATCTCGAAGTCGCGCGAGGAGACGTCGCCCTTCTGCTGCGCGAAGACGGTCTCGAGCGACAGCGGGCCGTGGCGTGCGGTGGCGCGAAAGCCGAAGTTGCCGCCGGGCACGCCCTCGGTGAGGTAGCGCGACGCCGGCAGCGCGATCGAGACGTCGCCCACCTCGACGCGCTGCAGCAGCTCGCCGTCGAGACCCTGGTAGAAGACGTTGATGTTGTTGGCCGCCGTGAACTCGCGGCGCTGGTCGTAGTCGACGTCGACGTGGATGCGCTGCGAGATCGTGCCGCCCACCTTCACGGCGAACTGCAGGTCCGGCCGGAGCTGCGGGAAGAGGCCCGGATCGCAGCCGAGCTGGAACGTCGGGTCGCACGGCCGGAAGCGGTTCCACGCGCCGCCCAGCTCGCCGCGGCCGTTCACCTCCATGTCGAGGTCGGCGTACTGCGCGACGACGTCCGGCAGCAGGTTCGGCGACGCGCCGCCCGCCGGCGCCACGCCGGGCAGCGATGCGGCGGAGTCCGCGCCCGCGGCGGCGGCCGCGGGCGCGGCGGAGTCGGCCGCGGGCGCGGCGGAGTCGGCGGCGGCGGCGGCCGAGGCGGGCGCGGCGGCTGCGCGTGCGAGCTCGCCGGCTGCGCGTGCGGCGGGAAGGAACCGGGCCCGGCGGAAAAGCGTACTCGGCAGCGGCAGGGCGCGCCGGGCCCGCTCGCGGGCGGCGTCCCACGCGCGCGCGACGGCCGGGTTCGTCGGGTCGCCGAGCGCCCACGCCGGCGGCGGGGCGGCGGCGAGGCGGGCCGCCCACGGCAGCGCGAGGCGGCGCAGCCCGAGCGCGAACGGCAGCGAGTCGGGCGCGGGCCGCAGCGAGTCGGGCGCGGGCGCGAGCGAGTCGAGCGCGGGCGCGAGCGAGTCGGGCGCGGGCGCGGCGGCGACGGCGGTGTCCGGGCGCGCGGGGAGCGGCCGCTGTGCGGCGGCCGGGCGCGCGCTACAGAGCAGCAGGAGCGGAAGCCAGAAGGGCCTGCGAGGGCGCATCCTTCACGCCGCGTTCGGTCGGAGTCGGGACAGGTCGTCCACCTGCGATCGGCCGGCCCGCCGCGGGCGCGCATCTCGCCGCGGCGCCGCGGGACGGCTTGTGGGAGTGGTAAAGATGAAACATAGTAAGCGTTTACGCGCTTCTCAACCCGGGACCGCATGCGCATCCTGACGCGATACCTGATCCGGTCTCACATCGGGCCGTTCCTCTTCGCGGTGAGCGCGCTGAGCGGGCTGCTGCTGATCAACGTGGTGGCGCAGCGTTTCCAGGACCTCGCCGGCAAGGGTCTGACGCCGGGCGTGATCGGGGAGGTGTTCCTGCTCTCGATCCCGCACACGCTGGCGCTGACGATCCCGATGGGCGTGCTGGTGGCGGTGCTGTACGCGTTCGGCCAGATGGCGGCGGAGAACGAGGTGACGGCGCTGAAGGCGAGCGGCATCAACATCGCGCGGCTGCTGCTGCCGCTGCTGCTGGCGGCGGGCGTGCTCACGGTGGGGATGGTCTACTTCATGGACCAGGTGCTGCCGAACGCGAACCACCGGCTGGCGAACCTGCTGGTCGACATCGCGCGCAAGAGCCCGACGCTGCAGCTCAAGGAGCAGGTGATCAACGAGATCCGCGCCGGCGACATGCGCTCGCGCTACTACCTGCAGGCGGCGGAGATCGACCACGCGACGAACCGGCTGAAGGACGTCGCGATCTACGACATGAGCGAGCGCGGCCACTTCCGCACGATCTACGCGGACAGCGGCCGCATGGCGTTCAACGCGGCGCGGACGGACCTCTACCTGACGCTCTACGACGGCTGGATCCACGAGCTGGAGTCGGACGAGGCGGCCACGTTCCAGCGCGTGTTCTACGACAAGCAGCAGATCCGCATCGAGGGCGTCGGCAACCAGCTCGAGCGCGGCGAGGACGCCTACCGCTCGGACCGCGAGATGTCGCTCGCGATGCTGGACACGGACATCGACCAGGCGCGGCAGAACCTGGCGCGCGTGCGTGAGGATGCGACGTCGCTCTCCCTGCGCGCGGTCGACGGCGCGCTCGTCGGCTGGAGCGGCGTGCCGTCGCCGGGGACGCCGCGCATCGGGGCGGACACGACGACGATGCGCGGCGACTTCCCGGCCGCGTGGAAGCCGACGTCGGGCGAACCGCGGCCGACGCGCGCCGACGCGCTGACGCGGCGCGTGCACACGCAGATCGTGTCGTATTCGGAGGAGGCGAGCGCGCTGCTGGACCGCATCGGTCAGCGCAAGGTCGAGTGGCACAAGAAGCTCGCGATCCCGGCGGCGTGCATGGTGTTCGTGCTGATCGGCGCCCCGCTCGCCATCCGCTTTCCGCGCGGCGGCGTGGGGATGGTGATCGCGATCTCGCTCGCGATTTTCGGCGTCTATTACATCGGCCTGACGGGCGGCGAGTCGCTGGGCGATTCGCGCAGGATCCCCGCGTTCTGGGCGATGTGGGCGCCGGACGTGCTGTTCCTGATGGTGGGCCTGCTGGCGGTGTCGCAGCTCGGGCGCGTGACGGCGACGTCGCGCGGCGGCGGCTGGGACGACTTCCTCTACTCGATCCGCTCGCTCCTCACGCGCCCCGCGCGCGCGCTGAAGCGGGCCTGAGGCCGCCGCGATGCGCATCTTCGACCGCTACGTTGCGGGCCAGTTCGTGCGGCTGTTCGCGCTCTTCACGGCGGCGGCGCCCACGCTCTTCATCCTGGGCGACCTGACGGACAACCTGCAGAAGTACCAGCAGCGCTCGCTGACGGGGGGCGAGGTGGCGCTCGGCTACCTCTATCAGCTCCCGCTCTTCGTGCTCTGGTCGCTGCCGATCGCCGCGCTGATCGCGACCGTCTTCACCGTCAACGGCATGACGCGCCACTCGGAGGTCGCGGCGGCGAAGGCGGGCGGCGTCAGCTTCCACCGCCTCTTCCTGCCCCTGCCGTTCGTCGGCATCGCGCTGACGGCCTTCGGCCTCGTCCTCTCCGAGGTGGTGCCGATCGCCAACGAGCGCCGCGCCGTCCTCATGCACGAGGTGTCGCCGCTCAACACGACGCGCGAGGACTTCGTCTACCGCAGCCGCGACGGCTCGGTCTTCGAGATCCGCCGGCTGGTGCCGGAGGCGCGTCGCATCTACGACCTGGTGATCGAGCGCGAGGGCGACGAGCCGACGAACCCCGGCGAGCAGGTCGTCGCGAAGCAGGCGGTCTACACCCCCGGCGAGGGCTGGCTCCTCAGCAACGGCTACCTGCGCCTCTTCTACGGCGAGGGTCAGGAGCGCACGGTCGAGTTCGCGCAGCTCCAGGACCCCGGCTTCCAGGAGACGCCGGAAGAGCTGCTCGCGCGGCCCCGCGAACCGGAGCAGATGCGCTACGCCGAGCTCGGCCGCTTCATCGAGATCCTCCGCCGCTCCGGCGGCAAGCCCCTCAAGCTCGAGGTCGAGCAGGCGCAGAAGATCGCGCTCCCGATCGCGACGCTCGTCATCATCCTCTTCGCCGCGCCGCTCGCCACCTCCTCCCGACGCGGCGGGGCGGCGTACGGCGTGGGCGTGTCGCTCGCCGTGACGATCGTCTACCTGATGCTCTTCAAGATCGCCGGCGCCGCGGGCGCGAGCGGCACCCTCAACCCGTACGCGGCAGCGTGGCTGCCGAACGCGTTGTTCACGGCGGCGGGGCTGGGCCTGCTGGCGCGCGTCAAGACGTAGAGGGCGCGGGGACCGGGGAGGGCGCGGGGGGGAGGGCGCCGGGGGAGGGCGCGGAGGAGGGCGCGGGGGAGGGCGCGGAAGCGTCGCGCGGGCGTCGCGGCGGTTTGAGGCGTCGCGGCGCGGCTGACGGCGGTGCGGTCTGTTTCACGCGGAGGGCGCGGAGGGCGCGGAGGGGTTTGCGGGCGAGGCGGCGTTCGCGGGCGGAGCGGCGGGCGGGGCGGGGGGCGGCCGGGCGGGGCGGCGGGCGGGCGCCGTGGCGGGCGGGGCGGGGCGGCGGGCGCGGCGGGGCGGCGGGCGGGCGGCGCCGCGGGCGCCGTGGCGGGCGGGGCGGCGGGCGGGCGGCGCCGCGGGCGGGCGGCGCCGCGGGCGCCGTGGCGGGCGGGGCGGGGCGGCGGGCGGAGCGCATCGCAGTCGAAGCCGCCGGATTCTCTTGTAGGTCTTCGTCGCGCCACGAACGTTCCCGGCCGGGTTGCCCTCGCCACAGAGAGATGTAAGCCTCGCTTCGAAGCAGCATCGCGCCGGTCCTCCTCCGCGTCTCCAGCGGCCGCCGCGTGAAACGCGATGCCGGCAAACGCTACGGACGCCGGCAAGTCCGCCCGGCCGGCGCCGCCGCGGGGGGAGCCGCCGCGGGGGGGAGCTGCCGCGGGGGGGGCGCGCCGCCGCGGGGGGGGGCTGCCGTGGGGGGCGCCGCCGTCCCGGGGGGGAGCTGCCGCGGGGGCGCGCCGCCGCGGGGGGGAGCGCGCCGCCGCGGGGGGAGCTGCCGTGGGGGGCGCCGCCGCCGCGGGGGGAGCCGCCGCGGGGGGGAGCTCGCCGCGGGGGGGAGCGCGCCGCCGCGGGGGGGAGCTGCCGTGGGGGGCGCCGCCGCGGGGGGAGCCGCCGCGGGGGGGAGCTGCCGCGGGGGGCGCCGCCGCGGGGGGGCGCGCCGCCGCGGGGGGAGCGCGCCGCCGCGGGGGGGAGCTGCCGCCGCGGGGGGAGCCGCCGCGGGGGGGGCGCGCCGCCGCGGGGGGGAGCTGCCGCGGGGGGCGCCGCCGCCCGCGGGGGGGGAGCTGCCGTGGGGGGCGCCGCCGTCCCGGGGGGGAGCTGCCGCGGGGGCGCGCCGCCGCGGGGGGGAGCGCGCCGCCGCGGGGGGGAGCTGCCGTGGGGGGCGCCGCCGTCCCGGGGGGCGAGCAATTTCTCGTAATGGACGTCCGCTCCCAGATCGCCATCCGGATTTGTTCCGGAAAGCGGGCAATATCTCGAGAGAGATCCGGTAAGCGCCCGACCATTACGAGATTCTTCCCGGTTTCCGAGCAAAATCCGGATGGCGACGATCGGGCCGGCGTCGATTACGAGATTCTTCTCGCTCGGTGGCCGGCCCGGCGCTGAGCGGCGCCGGCGCAAGGCATTCGCCGGCGGCCGGAAGCGGAGGAGCCGCCCCGCCGCGAGTTCCGCGGCAATGCGACAGCGCCAGACCGTGAGCGGACAACGCCGGACCGTGAGCGGACGGCGCTATCCCGAGCGGAGCGGAGCCATCCCGTGAGCGGACGGAGCCATCCCGCGAGCGGACGGAGCCATGCTGTAGCGGACGGAGCCGGACCGTGAGCGGAGCGGAGCCATCCCGTGAGCGGAGGGATCCATGCTGTAGCGGACGGAGCCATGCTGTAGCGGACGGAGCCATGCTGTAGCGGAGCGGAGCCATCCCGTGAGCGGAGCGGAGCCATCCCGTGAGCGGAGCGGAGCCATCCCGTGAGCGGAGCGGAGCCATCCCGTGAGCGGAGCGGAGCCATCCCCGTGAGCGGAGCGGAGCCATCCCGCGAGCGGAGCGGAGCGGACCGAACCGGCGGCGAAGCCCGCCGCGCATCGCTCCCGCGACGCCTCCGGCGCGTGTACTTTGCGGAATGCTCCGGACTCTCCCGACCTCGCCCTCTTCGCTCGCGATCGCCTGCGCCCTCGTCTGCGTCGCCGGTACCGCCTCGCCGCTCCTCGCGCAGAGGGCATCACAGGCCAAGCCGCCCTCCGCGCCCTCCGCGCCCTCCGCGCCCTCCTCGCCCTCCGCGCCCTCCGCGCCCTCCGCGCCCTCCGCGTCCGCCGCGCCCGCCGCGCCCTCCGCGCCCTCCGCGCCCGCCGCCTTCATCGATTCGCTGCTGGCGCGGATGACGCTGGAGGAGAAGCTGGGGCAGGTCAACCAGATCAGGGGTCACATGGGCCGGGCGGGGCCGGAGGTGGTGGAGGGCGGCGAGGCGGACGTGCGGGCGGGGCGGGTGGGCTCGTTCCTCGGCGTGTACGGTGCGGAGTACACGCGTCGTCTGCAGCGCGTGGCGGTCGAGCAGTCGCGGCTCGGCGTGCCGCTCCTCTTCGCCCACGACGTGATCCACGGCTTCCGCACGATCTTTCCCGTGCCGCTGGCGGAGGCGGCGAGCTGGGATCCGGCGGCGGTCGAGCGCTCGGCGCGCATCGCCGCCGCCGAGGCGACGGCCGCGGGCGTGATGTGGACGTACGCGCCGATGGTCGACGTCGCGCGCGACCCGCGCTGGGGGCGCATCGTCGAGGGCTCCGGCGAGGATCCGTACCTCGGCTCCGTCATGGCGGCGGCGCGCGTGCGTGGCTTCCAGGGCGACGTCGGCCGGGCCGGCCTCGCGGCGGACAGCACGCTCATGGCGACGGCGAAGCACTTCGTCGCCTACGGCGCGGCGGAGGCCGGGCGCGACTACGCCGCCGCGGACGTCGCGGAGCGCACGCTGCGCGACGTCTACCTGCCGCCGTTCCACGCCGCGGTCGACGCCGGCGTGGGCTCCGTCATGGCGGCGTTCGAGGCGCTGAACGGCGTGCCGATGCACGCGAACCGCGCTCTGCTCGATGGCGTGCTGCGGCGCGAGTGGGGCTTCGACGGCGTCGTCGTGAGCGACTGGACCGGGATCGCCGAGCTGGAGCATCATGGCGTCGCCGCGACGGCGGCCGACGCGGGCGCGCTGGCGCTCCGCGCGGGCGTCGACATCGACATGGGCAGCCGCATCTACGTCGACTCCCTCGCGCCGGCGGTGCGCGACGGCCGCGTGCCGCTGCGCGAGGTGGACGACGCGGTGCGTCGCGTGCTGCGCGCGAAGTGGGACCTCGGCCTCTTCGCCGATCCGTACCGCTACGCCGACCCCGCGCGCGAGCGCTCGCGCACGCTCACCACCGCGAATTTGCGCGCTGCGCGCGACGTCGCCCGCGAGTCGATTGTGCTGCTGAAGAACGACGGCGGCGTGCTGCCGCTGCGCAAGGACGCCCGCACGATCGCGGTGATCGGCGCCCTCGCCGACGACGCCCGCTCCGCGCTCGGCAGCAACGTCGCCGCGGGCCGGGCGGAGGACGCGGTCACGATCCTGGCGGGGATCCGCCGCGCCGTCGCCCCCGGCACGACGGTCCTGTTCGCGCGGGGCGCCGCTCCGGAGCTGCCGCCGGACAGCGCCCGCGCCTCCATGGACAGCGCCCGCGCGGCACGCGACGCGGCTGCGGGCCGGCCGGCCGCCCGCGCGGCGCCTCCCTACCCGGACACGAGCGGCTTCGCGGAGGCGGTGCGCGTGGCGCGCCGCGCGGACGCGGTGGTGCTCGTGCTGGGCGAGGCGTGGAACATGAGCGGCGAGGCGTCGAGCCGCGCGAGCATCGAGTTGCCGGGCGCGCAGCTCGCGCTGGCGAAGGAGGTCGTCGCGACGGGCCGACCGGTGGTCGTCGTGCTGATGAACGGGCGGCCGCTCGCGATCCCGTGGCTGGCGGCGCACGCGCCGGCGATCCTCGAGACGTGGTTCCTCGGCGTGCGGATGGGGCCCGCGGTGGCCGACGTCGTCTTCGGCGACCACGACCCGGGCGGCAAGCTGCCGGTGACGTTTCCGCGCGCGCTCGGGCAGGTGCCGATCCACTACGACCGCGCGAGCACGGGCCGGCCGCCGGACCCGGAGCAGCACTTCACGTCGAAGTACCTCGACGTGCCGTGGACGCCGCTCTACCCGTTCGGCTATGGACTCAGCTACACCACGTTCGACGTCGGCGCGCCGCGTCTCTCGGCGGCGACGATGACGGCGCGCGACACGATCACCGTCGCCGTCGACGTCGCCAACACCGGCGGCCGCGCGGGCGCCGAGGTGGTGCAGCTCTACCTCCACGACGAGGTGCGGAGCGTGACGCCGCCCGTGAAGCGGCTGCGCGGCTTCCGCCGCGTCGAGCTGCGGCCGGGCGAGCGCCGCACCGTCGTCTTCCCGATCGCGCTCGAGGACCTCTCGTTCACCGGCGCGGACGCTCGCCGCGCGTGGGAGCCCGGCTGGTTCACCGTGTACGTCGGATCGAGCTCGGAGGACGTGAAGAGCGCGCGATTCCGTCTGGTGGAGGGCTCCCGGTGAGGCGCGCGGCTCGCCGTGCGGTCCTCGTCGCGCTCGCGGCGGCGGCGCCTGCGCTCGCGGCGACGGCGCCCGCGCTCGCGGCGACGGCGCCTGCGCTCACGGCGACGGCCACGCTCGCAGCAACGACCCCCGCGGCCGCGGCAACGACCCCCGCGCTCGCGGCGACGGCCACGCTCGCGGCGACGGCGCCTGCGCTCGCGGCGAGTGCGCCCGCGCTCGCGCAGCGGCCGGACTCCGCCGGCCGCGACGGATTCGTCGACTCGCTCCTGGCGCGCATGACGCTGGAGGAGAAAGCGGGCCAGCTCAGCATCACGGGCGGCCGGCCGGACCTCGAGGCGCTGGTCGAGGCCGGGCGGCTCGGCGGCACGAACGGCGTGCTGCCGGGTCGCGACGTCGCCGCCTACACGCGTCGCATGCAGCGGGCGGCGATGCGCTCGCGACTGCGCATCCCGCTCCTCTTCATGGGCGACGTGATCCACGGCTTCCGCACCGTGCACCCGGTGCCGCTCGCGCTGTCGGCGACGTGGGACACGGCGCTCGTCGCGTCGGCGGACAGCGCGTCGGCGGTCGAGGCGACGGCGGCGGGGGTGACGTGGACGTTCGCGCCGATGCTCGACATCGCGCGCGACCCGCGCTGGGGGCGCGTGGTCGAGAGCCCGGGCGAGGACCCGTTCCTGGGCGCGGCGATGGCGCGCGCGGCGGTGCGCGGCTATCAGGGCGACGTCGCCGGCGCCGGCCTCGCCGGGCCCACCACGATGGCGGCGACCGCGAAGCACTTCGCCGGCTACGGCGCCGTCGAGGGCGGGCGCGACTACAACAGCGTCGACCTCTCCGAGCGCCGCCTGCGCGACGTCTACCTGCCCACCTTCCACGCCGCCGTGCGCGCGGGCGTGGCGACGATCATGGCCGCGTTCACCGCGCTCGACGGCGTGCCCGCCACCGCCAGCGCACGCCTGCTGCGCGGCATCCTGCGCGACGAATGGGGCTTCGGCGGCGTCGTCGTGTCCGACTACGACGCGATCCCCGAGCTGCGCAACCACCGCGTGGCGGCGAGCGACGCGGAAGCCGACGCGCTCGCGCTGCGCGCCGGCGTCGACGTCGACCTGCACAGCTTCACCTACGGCGAGCACCTGCCGGACCTCGTGCGCGGCGGCCGCGTGAGCGAGGCGGCCCTCGACGACGCGGTGCGCCGCGTGCTGCGGCTGAAGTTCCGCCTCGGCCTCTTCGACGACCCGTTCCGCTATGGCGACTCCGCGCGCGCCGCCGCCGTCACGCTGTCCGCTTCGCAGCGCACGCTGGCGCGGCGCGCGGCGCGCGAGTCGTTCGTGCTGCTCGAGAACCGCGGCGGCCTGCTGCCGCTGTCGCCGGACGTGAAGACGCTGGCCGTGATCGGGCCGCTCGCCGACGACCGCGAGAACCCGCTCGGCCCCGTCCACGCCGTCGGGCGCGGCGACGACACGCGCACGGTGCTGGCCGGAATCCGCGCGCGGCTGGGCGCGACGGCGAACGTGCTGTACGCGAAGGGCGTCGAGATCGAGGACGCGGAGGGCGCGCGGGCGGGGGCGGGGGCGGGGGCGGACGCAGGCGCGGGGGCGGGGGCGGCGGGCGGCGCGGCGGGCGCGGGCGCGGCGGCGGGCGCGGCGGGCGCAGGCGCGGCGGCGGCGGCGGGCGGGCCGGGCGGCGCGGGGACATCCGCCGCCGTGGCGGCCGGGATCGCGGAGGCGGTGCGCACGGCGGGCGCGGCGGACGCGGCCGTCGTCGTCGTGGGAGAGGCGGCGTCGATGAGCGGCGAGGGCGGAAGCCGGTCGCGGCTGGGACTGCCGGGCGCGCAGCTCGAGCTGGTGCGGGCGGTGCTGGCCACCGGCACGCCGACGGTGGTCGTGCTGATGAGCGGCCGGCCGCTGGCGGTGCCGTGGCTCGCGGCGCACGCGCCGGCGCTGCTCGAGGCGTGGTTCCCCGGCACGGAGGCGGGCGACGCGCTGGCGGACGTGCTGTTCGGCGACGCCGAGCCGGGCGGCCGCCTGCCCGTGAGCTTCCCGCGCGACGTCGGCCAGATCCCCGTCTACTACGCGCACCGGCCCACCGGCCGGCCGGCGGTTGCGGGCGACCGCTACACGTCGAAGTACCTCGACGTGGAGAACACGCCGCTCTACCCGTTCGGCTACGGCCTCGGCTACACGCGCTTCGCGTACTCCGACGTGCGGCTCGACCGCGCGCGGATGGGCCCGGACGACACGCTGCGCGTCGCGGTCACGGTGACGAACGTCGGCCCGCGCGCTGGCGCCGAGGTAGTGCAGCTCTACGTCACCGACGAGCTGGCGAGCGTCTCACCGGCGGTCGAACGGCTGCGCGGCTTCCGCAAGCTGCGGCTGCGGCCCGGCGAGTCGAGGGAGGTCGTGTTCCGCCTCACCGCGGCGGACCTGGCGCTCCGCGTTTCGGAGGTCGCGGAGCGCGGAGAGGAGGTCGCGGAGCGCGGAGAGGAGGTCGCGGAGCCGGGCTTCTTCACCCTCTCCGTGGGCGGCGACTCGGACGCTGCGTCGGCGCACCGGGCGCGCTTCGAGCTGGGACGGCGCGGAGGCGGGTAGGCAGCGCCGGAGCAGGGGGGGCGCCACGGCGCGGCGGACGCTGACGCGGTTGAGTCACGCGGGCGCGGGCGCGGGAGACGCGGAGGGGCGGGCAGGACCCCGCGGAACGCGACACGGCGCGCCCGGCCTCACCCCCTCATCCACGCGTCCACGACCTCGGCGGCGACCCCGCCTTCGTAGACGATCTGGGCGGGGCCGCGGAGGTGGAGGACGCCGGCGTCGTCCCGTTCGACGGCGACGTCGCCACCCGGCATGCGAACGCGCACGACGGGGCCGGCGACGAGCGCGCGCTCGAGGGCGACGGCGGCGACGGCGCACGCGCTCGAGCCGGACGCGAGCGTCTCGCCGGCGCCCCGCTCCCAGATCCACGCTTCGACGACGTCCGGCGCGGCGACGCGCGCGAGTTGCACGTTGGTGCCGCCGCGGAAGGCGGGGTGGCCGCACAGCCGCGGCGCGCGACGCAGGAAGTCGTCGCGGGCCAGCCGCTCGACCCAGACCACGCAATGCGGGTTGCCGAGCGAGACCGGCCACACGTCGACCGCACCGGCGTCGCCGAGACCCAGCGCGAACGCGCGCGCGGCGCCGGCGTCGCCTGCCGGCACTTCGGAGACGGCGCGGGCGGGGGTGAAGCCGGCGCCCGGAAACGTCGGCGCGCCCATCGCGACGACGATGATGCGCCCCCCATCGCCGGCCTGGCCGACGATCCGCATGGCGACCGGGCCGACGCCGAGCTCGACGTGGAATTCGTCGCGCCCGACGAGCCCGCGCCGGTGCAGCCACGCGCCGAAGATGCGCAGCCCGTTGCCGCTCTTCTCCGCCTCCTCGCCGTCCGGATTGAAGATGCGCAGCCGGAACGCGTCGCCGGCGACGTCGCCCAGCAACACGCCGTCCGCGCCGACGCCGCGGTGGCGGTCGCACAGCCCGCGCACGAGCGATGGCGTCAGCGGCACGGACAGCAGCGCTGCGTCCAGCACGACGTAGTCGTTGCCGAGCGCCTGCCCCTTCCAGAAGCGGACCTCGCCGCCCACCCCCGCGCGGTCCTGCGGTGCGCCCACTCGAACCCTCCCCCTGCTCCTGCGACAGGGCGCCGGCAGGTGCGCCGGAACCCGGCACGAGTTGTATCAGCCGACGGTCCGTCGCGCCATGGGGAGGGCGCGGACGGCGGGGGGCGGCGCGGAGGAGGGGGAGGGCGCGGACGGCGGGGGACGGCGCGGAGGAGGGGGAGGGCGCGGACGGCGGGGGGAGGGCTTGCCGGCGCTCGCGTGTGCGTCGCGGCGGCGGGCATCGCGCGCAGTGGTTTCGCGCGGGGGACGCGGAGGGCGGGCCGGCGAGGCCGCGTCGCTTCGATGCCCGAATCCGTTCTCTGGTGGGTTCCGGGCCAGGAACGCGACTCGCGCGATGAATCCGGACGAGATGTCCGGCCGTCGCGGTGCCGACGACGCATCCGTGCCCCGCGAATCGCCCGGGCGACACCGCTCGACGCATCCGTGCCCGGCACGCCTCCCCAAGCCGCGCCACGCGAATCCGCTCGCGGCGACACCGCTCGACGCATCCGTACCCGGCACCCTTCCTCGGGCCGCGCTCCCGCGAATCCGCTCGCGGCGACACGGGCAACGCATCCGTGCCCGGCACCCCGATCGTGTAGCGCCGAAGGTCCCGGCCAGCGGCGCAGCGAGAAGAATATCGTAATCGACGGCGGTCCGATCCTCGCCATCCGGATTTTGCTCGGAAACCGGGAAGAATCTCGTAACCGTTGGGCGCGGAGCGGATCGCTCTCGACATTTTGCTCGCTTTCCGAGACAAATCCGGATGGCGATCTGGAAGAGGACGTCCATTACGAGATATTGCTCACCCCGAACGAGGATCCGCGCCAACGTCATGCGCGGCGCCGCCCGCGGCGCCGCGAGTCCCGCCGCGCCGCGAGTTCCGCCGCGCCGCGAGTCCCGCAGGTCCAAACTGCCGGCTTGGGGCTTCACGTGGAGGACGGCCCGGCGCCACACCGCTGCACCGCACGGCCCGACTCTCCTTTCTGGCGGGGCTGCCCGGCCAAGAACGCCATCCCGCGACGAGGCTCCCCACAATATCCGGCCGTCGCCCCTGCCGCGACGCTTCCGCTCGTCCGCGAAGCCACCCCCCCTCCGCACGCCGCGCCCCGCCGCGAAGCCACCCCCCCCCGCGAAGCCGCGCCCCGCCGCGAAGCCACCCCCCCCGCGAAGCCGCGCCCCCCCCGCCGCGAAGCCCCCCGCCGCGAAGCCACCCCCCCCACCGCGAAGCCACTCCCCCCGCGAAGCCGCGCCCCCCCGCCGCGAAGCCCCCCACCGCGAAGCCGCGCCCCCCCACCGCGAAGCCACTCCCCCCGCGAAGCCGCGCCCCCCCCACCGCGAAGCCACCCCCCGCCGCGAAGCCGCGCCCCGCCGCGAAGCCACCCCCCCGCGAAGCCGCGCCCCCCCACCGCGAAGCCACCCCCCGCCGCGAAGCCGCGCCCCCCCGCCGCGAAGCCACCCCCCCGCGAAGCCGCGCCCCCCCACCGCGAAGCCACCCCCCCCCGCGAAGCCGCGCCCCCCCGCCGCGAAGCCGCGCCCCCCCACCGCGAAGCCGCCCCCCACCGCGAAGCCACCCCCCCCCACCGCGAAGCCACGCCCCCCCACCGCGAAGCCACCCCCCCCACCGCGAAGCCACCCCCCCCGCGAAGCCGCGCCCCCCCGCCGCGAAGCCGCCCCCCCCACGCCAAACGCCTCCGCGCCCTCCGCGCCCGCCGCGTGAAACCATTCCGGCCACCGATCCGCGCCGCGCACGATCGGAACCGCCACGCCCTCGACCACCCCCAAACCGCCCGGCCGAAACCCCCGGCCCGCCCCGGCCGTAAGGAAGGATGAACGCGACGAAGCCACGCAACGCAGGCGGCGCCGCCGGCGTCCCATCCACACGACCGGGCGCGCGGCGGCTCCGTGATTCTACCGACGACACGAAGAAAGCTCGACGAATGACCTCGATCCACCCGCGACGCCCAGCACCCCTCCCTCCACGCATTCCACACCGCGCCCTCCTCGCGGCAAGACTCCGCGCCCTCCTCGCGGCCCCGCTCCGCGCCCCCCTGGCCCGACTCCGCGCCCTCCTCCCCGCGCTCGGCCGCGCCCTCCTCCTCGCCTCCGCCGCGGCCTCCCCGCTCGCGGCGCAGACGACGCACGTCGCGGTGGCGGGCGGCGGCGGTGGCCGGCCTCCGGCGGCGGCGGCGGCGGAGCGCGTCGTGACCGCGTCCCGCGTCGCCGGCGCGATCGCGCTCGACGGGCGGCTGGACGAGGCGGCGTGGGACGCGGCGGCGGCGACGTCGTCGCACTTCGTTCAGCTCCGGCCGAGGCCGGGCGAGCCGGCGTCGCAGAGGACCGAGGTGCGCGTGCTCTACGACGACGAGGCGATCTACGTCGGCGCGCGCATGTACGACACGGCGCCCGATTCGATCGTGGCGCGGCTGGGGCGGCGCGACGATCACCCGCAGTCGGACTGGTTCACGCTCGCGCTCGACAGCTACGACGACCACCGGACGGCGTTCGTCTTCGCGGTGAACCCGAAGGGTGTGCTGTTCGACGAGTTCATCTACAACGACACGCAGGAGGACGCGAGCTGGGACGCGGTGTGGGAGGCGAAGGCGGCGGTCGACTCGCTGGGCTGGACGGCGGAGCTGCGGATCCCGTTCTCGCAGCTCCGCTACGACGCGAACGGCGCGGGTCCGACGCGCTGGGGCATCGAGTTCCAGCGCGATCTCTCCCGGCGCGGCGAGCAGTCGTTCTGGGCGCCGATCGACCCGAGCTCCTCGAAGCTGGTGTCGGCGTTCGGCACGCTGCGCGGGCTCGGCCGCCTGCGCTCGCCGCGCCACCTCGAGATCCAGCCGTACACGCTCGCGAAGCTGGAGCGGCAGCCGGGCGACGCCGCCGACCCGTTCCACCGCGCCAACGACTTCTCCGGCGGCGTGGGCGCGGACCTGAAGTACGGCCTGACGTCGAACCTCACCCTGACCGCGACGATCAACCCGGACTTCGGCCAGGTCGAGGCGGACCCTTCCGTGGTCAACCTGTCGGCGTACGAGAGCTACTTCCCGGAGAAGCGGCCGTTCTTCGTCGAGGGGGCCGACATCTTCAATTTCGGCATCGGCCTCGGCGACGGCGACCTGGGCAACGAATCGCTCTTTTACACGCGCCGCATCGGCGCGGCGCCGCACGGCGACCTGCCCGACGACGCCGCCTACGGCACGGTGCCGGCCGCGACGCCGATCATCGGCGCGGCGAAGGTCTCGGGCAAGACGCCGAGCGGCTGGTCGATGGGCTTCATGGACGCGGTCACGGCGCGGCAGACGGCGCCGTACGCGCTCGACGGCGGCGCGCGCGGGAGCGCGGCGGTGGAGCCGCTCACGAACTACGCGGTGGGCCGCATCATCCGGGACTTCCGCCAGGGGCAGTCCGCCATCGGCGGTATCTTCACGGCGACGAACCGCAACCTCGACGCCGCCCGGCTCGACTTCCTGAACCGCTCCGCCTACACCGGCGGCGCCGACTTCCGGCACCGCTGGGGCGGCGGCGACTACCAGGTGAGCGGCTTCCTGATCGGCAGCGTCGTCCGCGGCAGCACGGACGCGATCACGCGCGTGCAGGAGGCGCCCGGCCGCTATTTCCAGCGCCCCGACGCCGACTACGTCACGTTCGACTCGACGCGCACCTCGCTGGCGGGGACCGCGGCGCAGGTGCAGGTCGGCAAGATCGGCGGCGGCAACTGGGTCTGGCTCGCCGCGCTGCACATGATCTCGCCCGGCTTCGAGGTGAACGACGTCGGCTTCCAGACGCAGCACGACCTGATCGAGAACGTCGGCTACGTCGGCTACCAGCAGTTCCAGCCGCGCGCGCCGTTCCGCCGCTGGCGCGTCAACGTCAACGGCTGGCACGGCTACGACTTCGGCGGCGACCTGACCAGCCTCGGCGGCAACGTCAACGCGAACTTCGACCTGGTCAGCTTCTGGAGCGGCTATGGCGGCGTGGGCTTCAACGGCGCGGTGCTGTCGACCGACGCGCTGCGCGGCGGCCCCGCGCTGCGCACGACGAACCGGATGAACGCCTTCGGCGGCGTCGGCACGGACAGCCGCCGGGCCCTGCGCCTGGGCATCGACGGCGACGCCGGGCTCGACCTCGAGAACGACGGCCACTCCTTCGGCGTATACCCGTCGCTGAGTTGGCGCGCGTCCTCGCAACTCGACCTGTCGTTCCGCCCCTCCGTGAGGTGGAACCGGAACGACGCGCAGTACGTGACGCAGGAGGATTTCGCCGGCCGCACGCACTACTACTTCGGCCGCATCGACCAGACGACCGTCTCCTTCACGACGCGCCTCGGCTACACCTTCACGCCCGACCTCTCGCTCCAGCTCTACGCGCAGCCGTTCGTCAGCGCCGGCGCGTACTCGGATTTCAGGGAGGTGGTCGCGCCGCGCGCGCACGCCTTCGGCGACCGCTTCCACACGCTGCGGCCGGACGAGATCCGCTACGACGCCGACGCCGAGCAGTACCTCGTGGCCGCCGGCGGCACCCCCGATGCCGTCGCCTTCGACCGCCCGGACTTCGACTTCAAGCAGCTCCGCTCGACTGCCGTGCTGCGCTGGGAGTACCGCCCCGGCTCGACGCTCTTCGTCGTGTGGAGCCAGGGCCGCACCGGCTCGAGCAGCGACGGCACGCTGCGGTTCGGCCGGGACTTCGGCAGCCTGTTCGGGAACGACCCCGGCGGCGAGATCTCGGGGGAGAACGTCCTGCTGGTCAAGTTGACGTACTGGTTGGGGACCTAAGGGGCGGACCGGGGGGGCGGGGCGGCGTACCCCGGACCGGTCTGCGGTCTGCGGATGCGGTCTGGGGACGGGATGCGGTACGGGGTCTGGGGGGCGCGCTCTCGCTTCGCGAGAGGCGCGGGGGCGGGGGTCTTGGGTCTGGGGTCTGGGGTCTGGGACCTAAGGGGCGGACCGCCTACGGGGATTCGCCGCGGATGAAGTCGGCGTAGAAGCGGGCGCTCGCCTTGGGCGTGCGGCGCTGCGTGGCGTAATCCACGTGGACGATGCCGAAGCGCTTCGAGTAGCCGAGGCTCCACTCGTAGTTGTCGAGCAGCGACCACGCGAAGTAGCCGCGCACGTCGACCCCGGCCGCGATCGCGGCGCGCACGGCGCCGAGGTGCTCGCGCAGGTAGGCGACGCGGAGCGGGTCGTCGACGCCGCCGGCGGGCGGCGTCGGCGGGTCGTAGAACGCGGCGCCGTTCTCGGTGACGTAGATCGGCACCGGTCCGTAGCGCTCGTGGGCCCAGCGCAGCACATCGGTGAACGCGGGTGCGTACACCTCCCAGCCGGTCTCCGTGTAGGTGTGGCCCGGCTGGGGGACGGTGGCGGCGCGCACCGGCGGCGAGGCCGGGTCGGCGCGCGTCACCGCGCGGGTGTAGTAGTTGATGCCCAGGAAGTCGATGGGCTGCCGGATCAGGTCCATGTCCGCCGCCGCGAAATCCGGCCACGCCTCGCCGAAGACGTCGCGCATCTCCGGCGGATACGCGCCGCGGAAGACCGGGTCGAGGTACTGCCGGTTCATGTACGCGTCGGCGCGCGCCGTCGCGGCCACATCCTCTTCGCTCTCGGACGCGGCGACCTTCGGCTCGAGGTTGACGACGAGGCCGATCCCGCCGCTCGCCGGGGCCGCCTCGGCGCGGTACGCCTGCACGCCCGCGCCGTGCGCGCGCAGCAGGTTGTGGCTGGCGAGCGGCGCCTCGAAGAGGTTGCGGTGGCCGGGCGCGAGCGCGCCGTGCAGGTAGCCGCCGTCGCTCACCACCCACGGCTCGTTCAGCGTCGCCCACCCCTCCATGCGGTCGCCCAGCCGCCGCACGACGACGCGCAGGTACTCCGCGAACCAGTCGGCGATGTCGCGGTTCAGCCAGCCGCCGCGGTCGTCGAGCGCGGCCGGCAGGTCCCAGTGGTAGAGCGTGGCGAACGGCCGGATGCCGTGCTCGAGCAGCGCGTCGACCAGCCGCTCGTAGAAGTCGAGCCCCGCCTCGTTCACGCGCCCGACCCCCTCCGGCAGCACGCGGCCCCACGCGACGCTGAAGCGGTAGGCGCCCAGCCCCAGCTCCGCCATCAGCCGCACGTCGTCCGCGTAGCGACGGTAGTGGTCGCACGCGACGTCGCCCGTCTCGTCCCGGTGCGTCCGCCCCGGCGTGTGCGAGAAGCGGTGCCAGATGCTCGGCCCCGCGCCGTCGGCGAGCGGCGAGCCCTCGATCTGGTACGCCGACGTCGCCGCGCCCCACAGGAAGCCGTCCGGATATTCTCGAGAAGCCATTTCGCTCGCGTCGCAGATGTGAGCCTCAGGGATGGGAGCCGGGGTTCGCCCGGACGAGCACCACCGCGGGCACACGCCGTACCACCACGCCGTCGGGCGTGACCGGCGCGGGGCGGCCGTTCACCGTGGCGCGCCGCGTCCCGCCACCCGCGCCCGCGCCGCCGCCTCGAGCCGCGCCGCCGCCGCGAGCCGCGCCGCCGCCTCGAGCCGCGCCGCCACCCGGGGCGGCGCCGGCGGCCGGAGCGGCGTCGCCCGCGGCCGGCAGCCGCACCACGATGCCGCCCGCCGGCACCGTGACGCCGCCCGCGATCGCGACGCGCAGCGCGTCGCCGTCACGGCGCATCGTGTAGCTCAGCGGGCCGTACTCCGTGCGCAGTCCGTCGACCACGACGCCGCTCCCCTCCGTCCACGCGGGCGCGACGCCGGCGCCGATGACGAGCGCGTGGTCCGCGGGGCGGAGGTAGGCGAGCATGTCGAGCGCGGAGCGCATGAAGTCGGAGCCGACCCACGCGTGCGGCATGTCGCCGATGAACTTCGGCGTGCGCGCGTCGCGCCACACCACCTCGGGCCACTGGTTCCACGCGCGCGGCCGGCGGTCGGCGAGGAAGTAGGCGAGCGCCTCGCGCGCGCGCTCCGGCTCGCCCAGCCGCACGAACGTGCCGACCGTGCGCAGCTCGTACGGCGTGTAGGCGTCCCACGGCTTCGCGCCGTCGCGGCGCGCGACGAACTCGCGCCAGTAGCGCTCGAACGTGTTGCGCAGCGCCGGCTCCGGCAGGTTCGCCAGCTCGCCCACGGGCGCGACGCCGACCGTCGTCGAGGTGGCGTCGAAGTCGCCCAGCTCGACGGAGCCGGGGATGTAGTCGATGCCGTGCAGCGCCATCGCGGCGCGCATCGACGCCACGAGGTCGCGGCGGAAGTCGGCCGCCTGCCGCGCGTAGCGGCCGGCGGCATCCCCGCGGCCGGCGCCGCCACCGCCGCCGCCGGCCGCCTCGCCCATCACGCCCGCCAGGAACGCGGCGTCCTCGAGGCCGCGCAGCGCCCACAGGTCGTCCCAGTACGAGTGCATGGGCTTCGCCGAGTAGCCCTCGTGGCTGATCGACTCCGGCAGCAGCCCGAAGAACGCGCGCTTCGCCGGCGCCCGGTACTCCGCCGTCATGCGCTGCGCGCGCAGCGTGTCGATGTAGTCCGCGGCGCGCGCGACGTACGGCCACACGTCGCGCACGAGAGCGGTGTCGCCCGTGAAGCGGAAGTAGTGTGCGACGAGGTAGACGAACTCGCCGTTGCTGTCGTTCTCCGGCACCGGCTCCGCGCCGCGCCGGTCGACGCAGCACGGCACCTTGCCGCTCGCGAACTGGTACGGCGCGTACCACTCGATGAAGCGGCGCACGTCCTCCGGGTGGCCGAGGCGGAGCAGCGCCGCGGAGATCATCGCGCCGTCGCGGATCCACGCGCGAGCGTAGGAGCGCGATCCCGGCTGCAGCGCGGCGCCGTCCGCGTCGACCAGGATCCACGCCAGGTTGCTGCGCAGCGTCTGCGCGATCGGCCCCGCGGTGTCCGGCAGCGCGATGCGCACGCGGTCGAGCGACGCGCGCCACCGCCGCGCCGTCGTCGCGAGCAGCGAGTCGACGCGGTCCGCGACGGCCGCGCGCGCGTCCTCCGCCGCGCCGGGGAGCACCGGCGAGCCTCCGTGCAGCGGCACCGCGAGGGCGATCGTGCGCGCGCCGCGCGGCGGCACCACGAGGTCGTAGGCGAGCGCGGCGGACGCGTGCCGGTGCGGATCGACGGCGGCGCCGCCGCCCGGCACCTCGCCGCGCCGCAGCGACGCGATCAGCGGACCGGCGTCGAACGGGATGGCGCCGAAGCCGTCGGGCGGCGTGAGGAGCACGACGCGCGTGGCGGCGGTGTCGTCGCCCACGCGGACGCGCACCGTGTCGCCGTCGCGGCGGATGGCGCGCACCTCGGCGGCGCCGCCCGGCGTGTTGAGGAACTGCCACGGCGGGTCGACCTGGAACGGGCGCAGCGCGAGGAGGAGACGCACGCGGTGCGGGCGGGAGTCGTCGTTCTCGACGCGGTAGCGCGCGTAGAGCGTCGAGGCGCCCTCGTCGCCGGCGGCGAAGGCCGTCGTCACGAGGCGCAGCGCGCCGAAATCGCGCAGCACGGAAGGGATCGGCAGGTCGCCGTCGCGCAGGCTCTGGCGCGCCTCGCCGTCCGCCCAGGTGAGCAGGCGCCCGTCCACCCACAGGAACGGCTCGATGGAGAACGACGCCTGGCCGGTCTCGAGCATGCCGTCCTCGTTCAGCAGGCCCTCGCGCCGGTCGTGCGCCGCGCCGACCACGGTCCAGTACGTCTGCTCGCGCGCGAGCCAGCGGGGGTAGTCGCCGCGCGGCGCGGCGGCGGCGACGGCGAAGAAGAAGGAGTCGGCGGAGGCGCCGAAGCCGGGCGGCCTCACGTCGACCTCGCGCAGCACGTAGGCGCTCGCGCCGGCGAGCCGGTGGAGCGCGAGGCGGAGGTGGCGGGACTCCGTCTCCGGCAGGCGGATGTAGTCCCTGCCGCCGTTGCCGGCCGCGACGGCGTAGCGCGTCTCCCAGCGCGCGCCGTCGTCGGAGGTCTGGACGTCGTACGCGGTCGCGTGGCCGGCGCCCCAGTCGAGGACGACGCCGCCGTACTCGCGCTCGCGCAGGAAGTCGAGCGCCAGCCACTGCTCGCCGCCGCCCGCGCTGCGCCACGCGGTGACGGTGTCGCCGTCGACCGCCGCGGCGGCATCGCCCGCGGCGGAGGACGCGGTCGCGCGCGGCGTGAGGTCGTACGGCCGCTCGGGCGGCAGCGGCCGCAGCTCGAGGCGGTCGATCCACACGCTTCCCTTCCCCCCGCTCCCCGCCGTCACGACGATCTCCAGCGACGCCACGTGCTCCGCCTCGCCGCCACCCGCCGGGCCCCACGCGAACTCGATCTGCCGCTTGCGCGTGACCAGCGTGCGCCACTCCGTCGGGAAGCGGAAGTCGCGGCGGTTGCGCCACCATACGTTGTCGCCGCTCGCGTCGACCAGCTTGAATTCCAGATTCTCGCGCGGCGCGTCGGCGCGGATGCGGAAGCGGAACTCGTAGTTCGGCGGCAGGTCGAGGTCCACGGCGCGGCGCGCGATCGCGTAGCCGGCGTGGCCGTGGAAGTCGAAGTCCAGCCGCATCGAGCGGCCCGCCTCGCCGGAGTCGGAGCGGATGTCGAGCGTCACGCCGTCGGACGGGTGCGCGCTCCACGCGGCGACGGTGTCGAAGCGATCGATCACGAGCGGCGGCGGCACCGTGTCGGGCGCGGCGGCGGCGGCGGCGCCGGCCGCGGGCTCGCCTGGACCGGCCTCCGGCGCGCGCGACGCGCACGCCGCGGCGAGCAGCAGCGGCAGCGGGAGGGCGGCGAGCGCGGAAAGCCTCATGCGTGCTCCACCGGCGTGCTCACCCGCCTCATCCCTTGACGCTCCCCGCCGTGATCCCCTGCACGTAGTAGCGTTGCAGGAAGAGGAACACGAGGAGGACGGGGAGGATCGTGACGACGGCGCCGGCCATCATCAGCTCGGTGTCCTGCGCGTGCTCGCCGAGCAGACTGGCGAGCGCGACGGGGAGCGTGTAGCGGCTCTCGTCGCTGAGCACGATGAGGGGCCACATGAAGTCGTTCCACGTGTTGAGGAACGTCCAGATGCCGAGCGTGGCGAGGACCGGCTTGATGACGGGCAGCACGATGGAGGTGTAGATGCGCAGCTCGGAGGCGCCGTCGATGCGCGCGGCGGCGAGCAGGTCATCCGGCAGCGCCACGGTGTACTGCCGGATCAGGAAGATGGCGAAGATGCTCGCCATGCCGGGCACGATCACGCCCCAGTACGTGTTGACCAGCCCGAGCTGCTTCATCAGCAGGAAGAGCGGCAGCATCGACACCTGCACCGGCACGACGAGGCCGACGCTGAGCGCGCGGAAGAGCCGGTCGCGGCCGCGGAAGCGCAGCTTGGCGAACGCGTAGCCGGCGAGCGAGTTCACGAAGAGCGCGATCGTCGTCACGGCCAGTCGCGATGATCGTGCTGTTCAGGAAGTAGCGGCCGAGGCGCAGCCGGGTGAAGAGGTCCGCGTAGTGGGCCAGGGTGAAGTGCGTCGGCACCAGGCGCGGCGGGTAGCTCGTCGCCTCGCCGGTCGGCATGAAGGACGCCATCACCATCCACAGCAGCGGCAGCAGCGCCAGCGCGGCGCCGGCGACGAGGATCGCGTGCAGCAGCACGGCGCGCGCGCGACGTCGCACGCGGGCGTCACGCCACCTCATACGCGCCTGCCGCGCTGCAGGCGCACCTGCACCAGCATCGCCAGGAGCGTCACGACGAAGAGGACGAACGCGATCGAGGCGGCGTAGCCCATGCGCCACCAGCGGAAGCCCTCCTCGTACATGTAGAGCACCATCGTCGTGGTGCTGCGCACGGGGCCGCCGCGCGTCATGACGTACGGCTCGGCGAAGACCTGGAAGTAGCCGATCATGGTGACGACGGCGACGAAGAGCGTGGTCGGCGCGAGCAGCGGCAGCGTGACGTGGCGGAAGCGCCAGAACGCGCCGGCGCCGTCCATCTGCGCCGCTTCGTAGAGCTCGTCCGGGATCGCCTGCAGGCCGGCGATGAAGATCAGCATGTTGTAGCCGAAGTTCTTCCACACGGCGAGCAGGATGATGGCCGGCATCGCCCAGTGCGGGTCGCCGAGCCAGTCGATCGGGTGCAGCCCGACCGCCGTCAGGCCGTAGTTGATCAGGCCGTAGCGCGGGTGATACAGGTAGCGCCACACGATCGCGACGGCGACCAGCGTCGTGACGAACGGCGCGAAGTACGCCGTGCGGAAGAACGTGCGGAAGCGCAGCCCCTTCGCGTTGAGCAGCAGCGCCGCGCCCAGCGCCACCGCGATCGTCAGCGGCCCGCACACCACCGCGAAGTAGATCGTGTTGCGCAGCGCGACCCAGAAGTCGTGCGTGCCGAGCAGCCGCGCGTAGTTGGCCAGGCCGACGAAACGCGCGTTCGCCGGGTCGGCGATCGCGTAGATGTCGTAGTCCGTCACGCTCAGGAAGAGCGACGCCGCGATCGGCAGGAAGAAGAAGACCCCGATCAGTGCCACGGCGGGCGCGACGAACGCCCACCCGGCGCGGCCGGAGCGGTCCTCCCTCATCGCCCGCGCGCCAGCATCCAGCGGCGCTTGGCGAGCGCCGCGTCGACGTCCTTCTGCAGCGACGCGAGCGCGTCCGGCACCGCGGCGCCGCCCCGGATCGCCGCCTCCGCGTGCTGCCCCACGAGCTGCGCGATCAACTCCATCTCCGGCACCTTCGGCAGCGGCTCCACGCGCTGGAGCTGCTCCCAGAAGGCGCGCGCGTAGCGGTCTTCGACGAGCGAGCGGACGCCGGCGCGCCCCGAGTCCGCGGCGGCCCTCGGGCCGGCGGCGACGGCGGAGCCGGGCGCGCCGGCCGCGAGCGGCGTGCGCCACGCTTCGATGCGCGCCGGCAGGTCGCCGCTCAGCCCGTAGAACGCGAGCTGCGAGCGCGGCCGCGACAGGAACTCGATCAGCCGCCACGCCGCGTCCGCCTGCGGCGACGCGCGGAAGACCACGAGGCTCGAGCCGCCGGCGGTCGAGACGCCGGGCGGCTCGCTTCCCGCGGGCGCCGGCAGCGGCGCCGTCGCCCACGCGTCGCGCAGCGAGTCCGGCAGGCGGCGGCGGAACTCGCCGATGTTCCACGGGCCGGTGATGTACATGGCGAAGCGGCCCCGGGCGAACTCCTGGTAGATGTTCGACATCTCCGCGTTCGCGATCGCGGGCGCGTAGCCGCGGCGGAAGAGGTCGACGTAGAAGCTGAAGGCGCGGCGGAAGGCGGGGTCCAGGAATGCGCCGTAGCGGCCGCCGTCCTTCAGGATCGGCGAGCCGAGCTGCTGCGCCAGCACCACCGGCTGCGTCCACTCGTCGGTCGGCAGGAAGATCGGGTAGGCCCCCGGCCCGAGCTGCGCCTTCAGCCGCCGCATCGACTCGACCCACCCGTCCCAGCTCGTGGGGAACGCGTCGAAGCCCGCGCGCGCCAGCAGGTCCGTGCGGTAGAAGACGAGCCGCGTGTCGACGTACCACGGCACGCCGTAGACGACGCCGCCGATCTCGTTCGTCCGCCAGATGCCGCCGAAGAAGCCCGCCGAGTCGATCACCGCCGAGCCCGCGATGCGCGCGTCCAGCGGCGCCAGCCCGCCCAGCGCCGCGAACTCCGCCACCCACGTGTTGCCGATCTGCGCCACGTCCGGCGTCGCGTCGCCGACGAACGCCGTGAGCAGCTTCTCGTGCGCCGCGCTGAACGGGATCCGCTGCAGCCGCACCCGGATCTCCGGGTTCTCGCGTTCGAACTCGCGCACCAGCGGCTGCACCACCTCGCCTTCCGTGCCCAACGCCCAGAAGTCGAGCGTGACGACGCCGGCCGCCTTCGCGCCCGGCCGCGCGCAGCCGGCGAGCGCGAGCGCGAGCGCGAGCAGCGCCGGCGGGGCCCCCTGCCGCGCGAGGATCCGCGCCCGCCGCGCCACGCCGGCGGCGCTCCGGCGTACGGCGAGCGCCGCATCGCGCCGCCTCACGGCGCGCCGACCGACGCGGTGTCGAGCCAGCCACCGGTGAAGCCGGCGCGGCGCAGGCCGCGCACGATGTACGGGTTGCGGCGGAGCAGCGACCAGACGAGACCGCTCCTGTAGTTCTCGATCATGGCGAGAATCGGGCCCTGGTCGATGCCGAGGTAGTCGCCGTCGAACCAGCCCAGCTCCGGGTCGACCACGCCGGACCTCGCCTCGCCCTGCACCCGCAACGTCGGGTTGAACGCGTCCTTGAAGCCGTACGTGCCGTACAGCTTGTCGCCGTAGCGCTCGCGCATCGACTGCAGCGCCCGGATCGCGATCTCCGGCGCGAACGCGATCGAGCCGCCGGCCGCCGTCGGCGCCAGCGTGCCGTCGTCGCGCACCTCCGTGAAGTCCGCGCCGCGCGCGGCGTAGCCCATGAAGGTGCGCGAGCGGCCGTCGATCGAGGCGGTGAAGTCACCGGGGCCGTCGGACGCGGTGAGCCCCCAGACCTCGGCGTCGTAGCCGCGCCAGCCGCCCGGATTCGCGACGGCGTACGCCTGCTGCGCCAGCGTCGCGCGCCGCGAGTTCTCGAAGTAGTCGATGCCGTGCGCGCGCATGAAGCCGTCCGCGATGCCGCGGTAGTCGATCCAGATCTGCGAGTATTGATGGCCGAAGAGCGGCGCGAAGCCGAGGTGCTCCTGACCGTGGAAGGCGCCCCAGCGGTACGTGCTCGTGTAGAACGCCCACGCGCCGTCCTGCGCCGGATGGGTCGGCGAGCCGAGCGCGAGCACGTAGAGGATCATCGCCTCGTTGTAGCCGCGCCAGTCCATCGCATGAAAGCCCTTTTCCGGCGTCCATGCCATCGCGACGCCGGGCGCGCGCGGCGACGCCCACTGCCAGTCCGCGCGGCGGTAGAGCGAGTCGGCGAGCGCGCGGATGCTGTCCTCGGCCGGCATCGCGGCGTCGAAGTACTGCTCGCAGGTGAGGGCGCCGGCGAGGAGCAGCGCGGTGTCGATCGTGGAGAGCTCGACCGTCTGGAAGCGGCGGCCGCTGTCCAGGTCGAGGAAGTGGTAGAAGAAGCCGTGGTAGCCGGTCGCGTCCGCCTGCGGCCCCTGCGGCGCCGTCCACAGGAAGCGCAGCGTGGTGAGCACGCGCCGCGCGGCCTCGTCGCGGGAGACCCAGCCGCGCTCCACGCCGATCGGGTAGCCGGTCAACGCGAAGCCCACCGCCGCCACGCTCGAGAACGTGCGCGTCGGCCAGCGGTCCGGCGTCAGACCGTTCGCGGCGGGCGTCCGCTCCCAGAAGAACGCGAACGTGCGGTGCTCGACGTCGTCCAGGAGCGCGGCGGTGTCCGGTGGCGGCGTGCCGTCGATCACCCGGCTGCCGTGGTCGCAGCCGGCAACGGCCACGCAAGCAGCGGCGACGCACGCGAGCGCGGAGGACAGGAGGCGGGCGGAGTCGAGGGCGAAGGCCGCGCGCGATGATCGCATGGGCTCCTCGGGCAATACAGGATCCCGAGCCCGGACGGGCGCAAATCGCGCCCGCCGGGCCCGGGGAGTCAACTCCGTTCGAACGTTAGAAGTTCGCCTCCGCGCCAATCTGGAAGCGACGGGCGTCCGACACCAGGCAGGTCGGCCGGCCGAAGTTGTCGGCATTGCGATCGCCCGTCTGGAAGCACCCGAAGTTGGTGTGGTTCAGCGCGTTGAAGACATCGAGGGTGAGCCCGTATCGCACGTTGCCGCCGAACGGGTAGAGGTCCTTCCGCAGCCGGATGTCCAGGTTCTGGTAGGGGAACGTGCCCGGCACCGTGAAGCCGCCCCGTTCGAACCGGTTCGCGTCCGGCCCCGGCGGCGGGCAGAAGCGGGCGGCGCACCCCACGTCCTGCGTGAACTTGCCGCCGAGCGTGAGGAGGCCGGAAATCCGGATGCCCCACAGGTAGGGCATGTCCGTCACCGCGTTGGCGACAATGCGGTACCGCTCGTCGTTCGCGGGGTGCCTCGGGATCCCCGCCGTGTTCGGGAAGGCGAAGTCGTCGTTCAGGTTGTCCACGCCCTTGACCTCGCGCCAGGCGTACGTGAGTGCGAGACCCGCACCCCAACCGAACTTGCTGCTCGCGCCCCGTGTGTACGGCCGCTGAATCTTTCCTTCCAGCCCCTTGTACCACGTTTCTTTGTCGTTGGTCGCGAAGATGAAGTTGCTGAAGCCGTGTGGGCCGAGGTCGAAGGAGGTGCAGCAGCTTCCGTTCGCGTTGAGACCGAAGTTGGCCCACTCGAGGATCGGCAGGTCCATGCCGTGCACGTATGAGTAGTTGAGCGTCACCAGGGTGCCGAGCACCGCCTGGCGCACTCCCACGCTCGCCTGAACCGAGCGTGGCGGCTTCAGATCGTTCGGTATGAACCAGGCCTCCGGCTTGCCGCTGGTGTGGACGAGCTGGTCGAGCACGGAACGATCCGCCGTGAGATAGGACGGGTTCCACGCCACCTGGCTGCCGGTCGGGGTCTCGCCCGGCTTCGCGAACGTAACGGAGAAGACCGGATGACTGATCTTCTGCACCGGCTCCACGCCGTACAGGTCGAATGGGATGCGGTCGTAGTACAGCCCCCATCCGCCGAAGATCGTGGTCCGCTGCTTCTTGTCCACCGCGTACGAGAAGCCGAGGCGCGGCTGAACCGCGCCGTAGAAGATCGCGTTCTTGCCGGTCCGGATGTAGCGATTCAGATCGAGCGGCGTGATCAGCTGGCTGTTGTACATCCGCAGCGTGTCCTGGACGAACTGCGGCGTCGAGTAGTCCGAATTCAGCATGTTCGTCTCGACGTCCCAGCGCACCCCCAGGTTGAGGGTGAGCCGCTCGACCGGCGTCCAGTCGTCCTGTGCATAAAGACCGAACTGCGTGTTGTTCGCGTTCAGGTTCGGATCGCCCGTTCCGTATTCGAGCAGGTACGGCGTGGCGTAATCGTACGCCTCGTTGAAGTGGAACAGAGGCGTTCCACTGTTGTCCTTGACGATGTCGTACTTCACGAAATCGGCGCTGCCGCCCACTTTGAAGACGTGCTGCCCGCCCACGCCGTCGAGCGAGTAAGTGAAGTCGTTGCGCAGCCCGACGGAGCTCTGGATGAAGTCCTGCGTGCTGCGCGCGCTGCCCAGGACGACGTTGCCGCCCGGGATCTCGTACTGCCGCTCCGGCAGACCCGGCTCGTTCGGGCTCGGATGGCGGCGCCACCGCGTGTAGGAAAGCTTCGCCTCGTCGAGGACTGCACCCTGCGCGTACGTGTAGCCGAGCTGTCCGACGCTCACATCCTGGCGGTAGTTGTTCGCCGCAGTGAATGCCGTGGTGCCGCCGAAGTCGCGGATGTCCGTTTCGTGGCGGTTGTTGAAGCTAAGCTCGAAGGTCGACTTCGGGCTCGCGGAGTAATCCACCTTGCCGAAGAACAGGTTCTCGCGGAACGGAGAGGTGAAGGACCCCAGGAACTGGCTGAAGTCCACCGCATCGAGCGCCGGGAAGCCGGTCGGGATCGTCGGGAAGTTCACCAGGCTCGCGCGATTCTGATAGTTCCCTTCGTACGACACAAAGATGTGCGCCTTGTCCTTCACCAACGGTCCACCGAGGCTGAGCGCAGTGAGCGTACGCGAGTAGTCCGGCTTCTTGAACGTGCCCGGATTGGCCTCCTTCTGCGCCATCTGGAACGTGTCGAGCTGAACCATGCTCTTGTTCTGAAAGCCCACCAGCGCATTGCCGGACCAGACGTTGCCGCCCGATTTCGTGGTCGCCGTGATGATGGCGCTCGAAGCCTTCTGGTACTCCGCCTTGTAGTTCTGGGTGATGATCCGGTACTCCTGGATCGCGTTGCGCGGGAACGGGTTGCCGCGGCTCGCATCCTGCCCCGCTACGCCCCCGGCCGTCAGGTCGTTCTTGAGGCTCGTCCCGTCGATGAAGACATTCACCCGATTCGGGCTCTGCCCGTTCGCCGAAAACGTCCGGAACTGCGTCGCGTTCACGCGGTCCTCCGTCACCGTCACGCCCGGCGTGAGCGCCGCGAGATCGAGGAAGTTCCGCGTCGGCGTCGGAAGCTGCTCGATCTGGACCGGTGCGACGTTGGTGGCGATCTCCGACGTGCGCGTTTCGACGGCGCGCTCTCCGGTCACCGTGATGCCCTCGAGCGCGATCGCTTCCGTCGTGAGCTGAAAGTTGGCGATCAGGCTCTGTCCGATGAGGACCTGCAACGTCCGCGTAGCCGACCGGTTGCCGACTGAACTCACGGAAAGGCGATACGTACCGGGTCGCAAACCCAGCAGCGCATAAGCGCCGCTCTGACCGGCTACGGCTTGCCGCGTGTAGCCGCTCGCAGTGTCCACCGCGGTGATCACCGCCGCAGGCAACCCTGCCCCCGACTGATCCCGCACCGTTCCTCGGATTGTCGCCGTGCTCGTCTGCGCCGCGGCCGGCAGCGCAACGGACAGCCCCATGGCCGCGCACGCCAGCGCCGCACGCGCCAGCGTCGCCAGCCGGTGTCGCATGATGCCTCGCGTCCTCATGCCCCTTCTCCTTTGCTGGTCGTCCTCGGTTTCTCCCGCACGCCCCCCGAATCCTCTCCACAGGAGCTGCGCACCACCAACCGCGTCCGCAGCACAGCCCGCAGCGGCGGCCCCCGCGTCGGCGCCACCAGGCGCTCCACCGCCTTCCTCCCCAGCTCCGCGATCGGCACCCGCACCGACGTCAGCGGCGGCGTCGTGTACGCCGCCATCGGGATGTCGTCGAACCCCGCCACCGCCACCTGCGCCGGCACGCGCACGCCCTCGCGCCGCAGCGCGCTCAGCGCGCCCACCGCCATCGCGTCGTTCGCTGCGAAAATCGCATCCGGCCGCGTCGCAGCGCCGAGCAACTCGCGCGCCGCACGGTAGCCGCCCTCCTCACGGAAGTCGCCCGCCGCCTCCAACAGACCGCCGCCCCGCTGCGCCTCAGCGACGCCCGCCAACCCGACCTCCACCATGCCCGCCCGGAACCCGCGCAGCCGCTCCGCCGCGTCGTGGTTCCCCTCCGGCCCCCGGATGAACGCGATGCGACGACGGCCCAGCCCCGCCAGATGGCGGACCATCGCCTGCGCCCCGCCGAAATTGTCGATGTTGATCGCGTCGACCGCCGCCCCGTTCACCGGACAGTTCAGCAGCACCACCGGCAGTTCCGCAGGCAGGCTTGAACGCACCGTCTCCGCCTCCAGGTCCGGCGACATCAACACCAGCCCGTCCACCCGGTGATGCATCGCCCGCAGCGCCGCCTCGATCTCGTCCCGGTGGTTGTGTGAACCGGACACCAGCAGGTGATGGCCGCACCGCTGCGCCTCCTGGTCGATCCCGCGAATCACTTCCGAAAAGAACTCGCCGTGCAGATCCGGCAGCACCACCCCCAGCGTCAACGTGCGCCGCGTGATCAGGCTCCGTGCCGCCTGGTTCGGCACGTACTTCAACGACGACGCCACTTCCCACACCCGCTGGCGCGTCTCCTCCTTCACCGGCCCGCTCGCGTTCAGCACCCGCGACACCGTCGCCACCGATACGCCCGCCTCACGCGCGACATCGCGGATCGTCACGCTCCTCCTCTGCATTCACCCCCCTCGCGGCGGGATGCTCCAGGGCGCAGCCCCGGTCGACGCGCGTTATGGAAACGTTTACATCCTTACGTTCGTGACACGATCCCGTCAAGCATCGGAGACGGAGTTGGCGCCTCGTGAGACGATCTGCCGGCGTGAACGGAAATGAGCTGGCCCGGTGCGGGCCGGCCGGTCGAAGCCGGCGATCGACTCCATTGACGCGCAGGCGCGCCAACCGTAGCGTCGCCCATGGCCCGTCCGCTCGACTCCCGCTTGGCCGCCGTGGTGGCGGCCGCCGCGATGACGCTCACGATCACGCTCGCCCCGGCCGGCTGCGCGCGGGCGCGGGTGGACGCGCAGGCGGAGGGTGGCGCCCGCGGCGCCGCGGCGGGCGACGTCGCCGATCCGTACCCGGGCTATCGCAGCCCGACGCACGCCGACCCCGCGCACTGGCTCTGCCTGCCCGGCCGCCACGACTTCTGCGACGTCGATCTGGACGCGACGGTGGTGGCGGCGGACGGTTCGACGCGGGTCGAGCGCTTCGTCGCGGCCGCGGAGGCGCCGATCGACTGCTTCTACGTCTATCCGACGGTGTCGGTCGATCGGGGCGCCAACAGCGACCTGGACCCGGACGAGGCGTACGAGGGCAGGGCGGTGCGCAACCAAGCGGCGCGTCTGCGCTCGGTGTGCCGCCTCTACGCGCCGGTGTACCGCCAGGTGACGCTGCCCACGTTCCTGCGCAGCCTGAGGGGCCGGCCGGTGCCGCGGGTGAGCGGCGTCGTCGCGTACCTTTCCGTGCTGGACGCGTGGAAGCAGTACATCGCGCACGAGAACCGCGGCCGCGGCGTGGTGCTGATCGGGCACTCGCAGGGCACGCGCCTGCTGACGACGCTGATCGAGAGGGAGATCGACGACGAACCCGTTCTGCGCGGCCGGCTCGTGTCCGCGATCCTGCTGGGCGGCGCGATCGCGGTGCCGCGCGGCGGCGACGTGGGCGGCACGTTCCGGCACATCCCGCTCTGCCGCGCCGCCGCGCAGGTCGGCTGCGTGATCACGTACGCGTCGTTCGCGGCGGACGACCCGCCGGGACCGCGGAGCCGCTTCGGCCGGGTGGAGGAAGGCGTCGCGGGGTGCACGAACCCGGCGAATCTGGCGGGCGGCGAGGGCGTGCTGAAGCCGTACTTCGCGGCCGCGCGTGACGGTGGCGGACTCGAGCGGCGGCTCGGCGCGCGCGCCGGGGCGGAACCGTGGGCGCGCGGCGTGGAGATCGGGACGCCGTGGGTGACGCTGCCCGGCCTCCTCAGCGCGCGCTGCACCGAGCGCGACGGCGCCTCCTACCTCGAAGTCACGGCGCACGCCGACGCGGCGGACCCCAGGACGGACGACGTCGGCGGCGGCGCGCTGCCCGGCTTCGGCCTGCACCTGATCGACGCCAACCTCGCCATGGGCAACCTCGTCGACATCGTGCGGCGGCAGGCGGCGGCCTACGCGGAGAAGAAGCGCTAGGGTCTGGCGTCCGATGTCCGGCGCGCGCTTACCGGCCGGCCGCAGGGCCCCTGCCGTTGAGCCCGCGCCAGCGGCTCGCGCGGGCGTTCACGCCGCCGGCTGTGGGTCGAGATCGAGGTCCCGCCAGGTGAGGGCGCCGCGCCATTCGCCTAGGTCCCGCGGCTCCGGCCACACCGGGTGCGCGCGCGAGCGCCGGGTCGCCGGAAACCACGCCAGCTCACGGCCGCGGCCGTCCGGCGTGGCGGCCGAACGGCAGAGGATGCCGCGCAGTTCACGCTCGCGAATCGCCGACCCGATCCGTTGGCAGGCCGCCCACGGAACTGGCTCGCCCGCCGCGTCCCGCGGGTAGCTCGCCGGCAGCCCGAGGGCCGCGAGGTCCGCCTCGCTCACCGCGCCGGCGCACTCCTGGTGCCGCGGCAGCGTGAGGGCCACGAGCACGTAGGCGCCGTCGTCCAGGTCGTCGACGCCGACCGGCTGGCCCTCCAGCATTGCCTCGATCTGCGCCCGCGCCGTGGGGACGTCCGCATTCAGGTAGAGCGCACGAAAAGAGCCGGGCGGATTCCAGCGGCCGCCGTGCCGCTCGGCGTATGTGGGATCCAGTGGGTTCGACCAGTCCGGGTCGGCGACGCGCAGCCAGATCCGCCCATCTGGAACCCCCAGCGTGCGCGGCCTCAGGGTTGGATCCGGCGCAGATCGAACATCGCGCGCACCGCCTCTAGGACCTCCCCGTGCCGGCCCGCCCTCGCCATCTCGTAGAGCGACCGGCCCCCCAGCGCGCGCGCTTCCCTGCGAACGATCGCGGGGATCCGCTCCCGCTTGACCCGCCGGTCCAGGATCTCCGTCGCCGCGTCCATCTCCGCCACGGCCTGCGCCCGCTCGGCAGGGACTCCCCGCTCCAACCACTTCGCGAACGCCTGCCGCGAGACGCCGAACGCGCGCGCGGCCTCCGCCCCCGACAGGCTCCAGAGCCGCATCAGCCGATCCAGCGGCTGTGTCCGGACCTTGCGATCCAGCGCATCCGTCAGCTCGCGGAGCCAGTCCGCGTCCGGCGCCCGCCGGATCAACTCTTCCGCCATCTCCTTCGCCGCAGGCATAGCCACATCATCCGTCCGTCCGGAGTTCAACGCAACGTCAACCTACGTCAATCCAATGACAACCGCACCCCATTGTCAACTTCCCGCGCGGGCCGGCGCTTACGGTCCTCTCACCCGCCGAGCGCCCGCATCCGCTCCGCCAGCAGCGCCCGTTCCCGCTCGTTGCGTGTGAGCGACGCCGCGCGCTCCAGCTCCGCGCGCGCCTCGTCGCGCCGGCCCAGTTTCGCGAGCAGGTCGGCGCGCACGGCGGGCAGGAGGTGGTACTCCTGGAGCGCCGGCTCGGCGGCGAGCGCGTCGACGAGCGCGAGGGCGGCGTCGGGGCCGGCGGCCATGGAGACGGCGACGGCGCGGTTCAGCGCGACGACCGGTGAGGGCGCGAGGGCGGCGAGCACGTCGTAGAGCGCGACGATGCGGGGCCAGTCGGTCGCGTCCGGGGTGCGGGCGCGGGCGTGGCAGGCGGCGATCGCGGCCTGCAGGGTGTAGGGCCCGACGTCGCCGCCGACGGTCTGCGCGCGCTCGAGCGCGGCCAGGCCGCGTCGGATGAGGAGCGGATCCCAGCGGGAGCGGTCCTGGTCCATGAGGAGGATCGGCTCGCCGTCCGGGCCGACGCGGGCGTGCAGGCGGGAGGCCTGGATCTCCATGAGCGCGACGAGCCCGTGGACCTCCGGCTCGTCCGGCGCGAGGCGGGCGAGGACGCGGCCGAGGCGCAGCGCCTCGGCGCACAGCGCGGGGCGCACCCAGTCGTCGCCGGCGGTGGCGGAGTAGCCCTCGTTGAAGATGAGGTAGACGACCTCGAGGACGGAGGAGAGGCGGCGCTGCAACTCGTCGGCGCGTGGCACTTCGAAAGGGACGCCGGCGTCGCGCAGGGTACGTTTCGCGCGCACGATCCGCTGCGCCATCGTGGGTACCGGCACGAGGAAGGCGCGCGCGATCTCGTCGGTCGCGAGGCCGCCGAGCAGGCGCAGCGTGAGGGCGACGCGCGCCTCGCGCTGGAGCAGGGGGTGGCAGCAGACGAAGACGAGGCGGAGCAGGTCGTCGCCGACGGGGTCGTCGATCGCCTCGATGAGCTCCTCTTCCGGCTCCGCCCCGGAGGCGTCCATCTCGCGGGCGAGCGCCTCGTGCTTCTCCTCGACGCGCTGGCCCCGGCGCAGGTGGTCGATGGCGCGCCGCTTCGCGACGGCGGTCAGCCACGCCCCCGGGTTGTCGGGCACGCCCGAGCGCGGCCAGCGTTCCAGCGCGGAGACGAGCGCGTCCTGGGCGAAGTCCTCGGCGAGGCCGACGTCGCCGACCATGCGGGCGAGGCGCGCGATGATGCGCGCGGACTCGATGCGCCACACGGCGTCGATGGCGCGCTGGGTGGCGGGGTCCCTCATGCGGCGCCGCGGCTCAGCGGGCGTCCGCGTCGGCGGCGGGCGCCTCGATCCAGCCGTCGAGGACGCGCAGCGCGAAGTCGACCTTGCCGAACGGCGCGCTCACCTGCAGTCCCTGCACGTGCGGGCGCACGCGCTCGACCATCTCGCGCGCGATCGCGAGGCCCTCCTCGAGCGCGTGCTCCCTGCCCCCCGCAGATGCGTGCCGCATGCGGCGGATCAGCTCCTGCGGCACCTCGATGCCGGGCACCTCGTTGGCGAGGAACTCCGCGTTGCGCGCGGAAACGAGCGGCCAGATCCCGGCGACGACCGGGATGCGGACGCCGCGCTTCTCCGTCTCCTCGATGAAGGCGACGAGCTGCTCCGGCGAGAAGACCGGCTGCGTGATGCAGTACTCGGCGCCCGCGTCGACCTTCCAGTAGAAGCGCTCCATCTCATGCTCGGCGTCGACGGCGCCGGGATTCGCGCCGACGCCGATCGTGAACGACGTCGGCTCGCCGATCGCGTTGCCGCCCGGATCGAGCCCGCGGTTGAGCCGGCTCACCAGGTTCGTGAGGCCGATCGAGTCGATGTCGAAGACCGCCGTCGCCTCCGGGTACGGTCCCATCTTGGGGGGGTCGCCCGTGACGAGCAGCAGGTTGCGCAGGCCGAGCGCGTGCGCGCCGAGCAGGTCCGAGAGCATGCCGAGCAGATTGCGGTCGCGGCACGCGTAATGAACCACCGCCTCGATGCCGGCGCGCTGCTGCACGAGCACCGCCGTCGCGAGCGCGCCCATCCGCATCTGCGCCCGCGGCCCGTCCGGCACGTTCACGCCGTCGACGCCCGCCTCGTGCAGGAGCCGCACTCCCTCCAGCATGCGGGAGGGGTCGACGCCGCGCGGCGGCACGATCTCGACCGTCGTGACCAGCTCGCCGCGCGCGATCTTGCGTCCCCACCGCGAGCGCTCGGCGAGCGGCGTCGGCTCCGCGCTCGCCGGCTTCGGCTCGTGTGCCTTCGTGCGCGGAGAGGCGTGCGCCGGCGCCAGCATGCGCACGACGTCCGCCATGCGCCGGACGTGCTCCGGCGTCGTCCCGCAGCAGCCGCCGACGAAGCGAGCGCCGCACTGGATCATGCGGCGGGCGTATTTGGCCATGTACTCCGGCGACGCCATGTACATCTTTCGACCGTGGACCTCGCGCGGGTAGCCGGCGTTCGGCTGCGCGGAGACCGGCCGCGTCGAAGCGGGCGCCATCCTCTCGACCGCGGCGAGGATGAGGTGAGGGCCGACGGAGCAGTTGACGCCGACGACGTCCGCGCCCCACTCCGCCATGCGCGCGGCCGCGCTCTCGGGCGCGGTGCCGTACGGCGTGGTGCCGTCGTCGCGCAGCGTGACCTGGGCGACGGCCGCCAGGTCGCACTCGGCACGCACGGCGAGCAGCGCCTGGTGCAGCTCGTCGAGGTCCGCGAACGTCTCGAGCACGAAGAAGTCGACGCCGCCCTCGAGCAGGCCGCGCACCTGCCGGCGGAACAGGTCGCGCGCCTCCTCGCCGGAGGTGGGTCCGAACGGCTCGATGCGGAGCCCGAGCGGACCGATCGAGCCGCCGACCAGCGCCCGCTCGCCCGCCGCCCGGCGCGCCAGCTCCGCCGCGCGCGCGTTGATCTCCTCGACCCGCGCGTCGAGGCCGAACTCGGCCAGCTTGGCCGGGTTGGCGCCGAACGTGTTCGTCTCGATCAGCTCGGCGCCCGCCGCGACGTAGGCGCGGTGCACGTCGACGACGAGCTCCGGCTCGCGCAGGCACAGCTCGTCGTAGCAGCGGTTGATGAAGACGCCGCGCGCGTAGAGCATGGTGCCCATGCCGCCGTCGAAGAGGTGCGGCCGGCCGTCCTCGAGCAGTTCGCGGAAATCGCGCATCGGCGTCGGCCTCCCGCTCACGTGCTGAAGTAGCGCGCGTCGGGGTGGTGCACGACGAGCGCGGCAGTGGAAAGCTCCGGCACGAGCGCGCCGGCGTCGGTCACGTCCATGCCGAGCCGCTCGCGCGCCGGCAGCAGACGGAAGAGCTGGAGGTGCTGGCGGTGGTCCGGACACGCGGGATAGCCCCACGAATAGCGCAGGCCGCGGCCGGCGGGGATGCCGAGCTCGCGCCGGACACGGCGGTGCACCAGCTCCGCCGCGGCTTCCGCGAGGCGCACGCCGAAGCCGTGCAGGTAATAGCCTTCGCCGTAGTCGCCTTCCTTCATCATGCGCTGCGAGCGCTCGAGCAGCGCGTCGCCCAGCGTCACGATCTGCAGCGCGACGACGTCGCGACGACCGTCGCCGGCCGCCGCGAAGTAGTCGGCCAGGCAGAGCCCGTCGCGGTCCGCCTGCCGCGGGAACGCGAAGCGCTCCGCCTCCCGCGCCGGGTCGGCCGGGTCGTAGAGGACGAGCGCGTCGCCGTCGGCGGCGGCGGGAAAGAAGCCGTACAGCGCGCGCGGCCGCAGCCAGCCGCCGGTGAGCGCGCGGGCGCGGTAGCGCTCGAGCCGTGGCTCGAACTCGTCGGCGACGAGGCGCTCCCACCGCTCGCCCTCGGCGTTCTTCGCCCCCCAGTGCAGCCGGTAGAGCGTGTTGCGGTCGATCAGCGGGAAGAGCTCCTCGAGCGGCAGCCGATCGAGCAGCTTCCAGCCCAGGAACGGCGGCTCCGGCACCGCGACGTCGCCGGATGGACGGGGGCGCCGCGCGCGCGGTGCGGTCGCGCGCGCCTTCTCCTTCAGCTCCGCGCGGCGCGCGACGCCGCGCCGCACCTCCGCGTGGCGCGCCTCGACGAATGCGGCCCGCCGCTCCGGATCGCTGAGCGCCTCGACCGCGTGGAGGCCGTCGAACGCGTCCTTGCAGTACCACACGCCGGGCGCGTAGAGGTCGCCGTCCCCGCCCGCCGAGCGCGCCTCGTGGGCCGAGCCGGCGCCGGCGCCCGCGACGAAGGCCGCGCTGCGCACGAAGGAGGGGTTGATCGCGGCGCCGCCGCACAGCACGGGGAAGGCGAGGCCGCGGGAGTGGAGCTCCTGCACGCAGAGCGGCATCTGGCGCGACGTGGAGACGAGCAGAGCGGAGAGGCCGATCGCGTCCGCGCCGACCTCGACGGCCTTGTCGAGGATGTCGTTGACCGGCACCTGCTTGCCGAGGTCGTAGACGGTGTAGCCGTTGTTCTCGAGGATCGTGTGGACCAGGTTCTTGCCGATGTCGTGGACGTCTCCGAAGACGGTGGCGAGCACGACCTTCCCCTTGCTGCGCCCCTCGACCTTATCGAGGTAGGTCTCGAGGCGCGCGACGGCGCGCTTCATCGCCTCCGCGCTCTGCAGCACGAACGGCAGGATCAGCTCGCCGGCGCCGAAGCGGTCGCCCACTTCCTTCATCGCCGGCAGCAGCACGTGGTTGAGCGTCCACACGCCGGCCTCGTGGCTGCCGCCCCGCTCCGCGACGACGGTGTCGACGAGCGCCTCGACCCCCTCCTTCTTGCGGTGCAGGATCTTCCACTGGATCGCCGCTTCCGGCGTCATCTCCGCCGTCGGATCGAGCGCTTCCTTCTCCTCGATGTCGGCGGACTCGAAGTGCGCGATGAAGCGGGCGAGCGCGTCGTCGCGGCGGTCGAAGATCAGGTCGTCGGCGAGCGCGCGCCGCTCGGCGTCGATCTCCGCGTACGGCGTGATGTGCGCGGGGTTGACGATGGCTAGGTCGAGCCCCGCTTCGACGCAGTGGTGCAGGAAGACGGAGTTCAGCGCCGCGCGCGCGTGGCGCCCCAGGCCGAAGGAGACGTTGGACACGCCGAGCGACGTGAGCGCGCCGGGCAGCTCCGCCTTGATGCGGCGGATCCCGTCGATCGTCTCGAGGGCGGAGCGGCGATACTCGTCGTCGCCGGTCGCGAGCGTGAAGGTGAGGTCGTCGAAGATCAGCGCGCCGGCGTCGAGGCCGTACTCGCCGGTGCAGACGTCGAAGATGCGGCGTGCGACGGCGAGCTTGCGATCCGCCGTGCGCGCCATCCCCTCCTCGTCGATCGTGAGCGCGACGAGCGCCGCGCCGTGCTCGACGGCGAGCGGCGCGACCGCGTCGATGCGGGCGCGGCCGTTCTCGAGGTTGATCGAGTTGATCACAGCGCGGCCCGGGTACTGGCGCAGCGCGGCCTCGATCACGTCGGCCTCCGTGCTGTCGATGACGAGCGGCGCCTCGACGCCCTGCGCGAGCAGCTTCACGAGGCTGCGCATCTGGGCCGCCTCGTCCTGCCGCTCGGTCAGCGCGACGCACACGTCGAGCAGGTGCGCGCCGCCCTCGACCTGGCCGCGCGCCACGTCGAGGATCCCCTCGTAGTCGTCCTCGAGCAGCAGCCGCTTCACCGCCCGCGAGCCCTGCGCGTTGACGCGCTCGCCGATCAGCGTCGGCGCCGGGATCTGGGCGAGGTCGAAGGCGCTCATCGCGCTGGCGACGCGGGGCGCGGCGGCGACCCGGCGCGGCGCGGGCGCGCGGCCCCACACGCGCTCGACCACCTGCCGCAGGTGCTCCGGCGTGGTGCCGCAGCAGCCGCCCACGACCGACACGCCGAAGCGGGTGACGAACTCCTCGTGCGCAGCGGCGAGCGCCTCCGGCGTCAGCGGATAGACGGCGCGGCCGCCCTCGTTGTGCGGGATGCCGGCGTTCGGGATGACGCTGATCGGCAGCGTCGCGTGCTCCGCCAGATAACGCACCGGCTGGCGCATGTGCTCCGGTCCGGTCGAACAGTTGAGACCGACGACGTCGACGCGCAGCGCCTCGAGCACGACGAGCGCCGCGGCCACGTCCGTCCCCAGCAGCATGCGGCCGGACGTGTCGAGCGTGACCTGCGCCTGGATCGGCCGCCACGCGCCGGACTCCGCGAAGAAGCGCCGGATCCCCGCGATCTGCGCCTTCACCTCGAGCATGTCCTGGCTCGTCTCGATCAACAGCACGTCCGCGCCGCCCTCCACGAGGCCGCGCGCCTGCTCCGCGAAGACGTCGAGCAGCTCCTCGTACGTGATCGCGCCCAGCGTCGCATCGGACGTGCTCGGCAGCAGGCCGCTCGGACCGATGCTCCCCGCCACGAAGCGCGGCCGCTCCGACGTCGCGAAGCGGTCCGCCACCCGCCGCGCCAGCGCCGCCGCTTCCCGGTTCAGCTCCACCACGCGCTCGCCCAGGCCGTACTCCGCGAGCGTCAGGCGGTTCGCCCGGAACGTGTCCGTCTCCACCACGTCGCAGCCCACCTCGAGGAACGAGGCGTGGATCTCCTCCACCACGTCCGGCCGCGACACCACCAGATGATCGTTGCACCCCTCAAGCGCCGCCCCGCCGAAGTCCCCCGCCGCGAGGCCGCACGCCTGGATGCTCGTCCCCATCGCGCCGTCGTAGACGAGCACGCGCGCGGCGAGCGTCTCCAGATACCGACTCGGCTCCATGCGAACTTGCCTCTCCCTCTTGACGCATCGCTCGCCGCTTCCCCGTCACCACCGCCGCGCGCCCCCGCCGCGCGCGCCCGCCGCGGGCCGCACGAAAAAACCCCGCGACCGCTCGGGTCCGGGGTGTCGGAAGCTCGTGGGAAACCGCGTTTCCGGCACTTTAGGCGTTTGTTCGACGCGCGACGTGCTCCTTCGCGCAGTCCGGCGGTCGCAAGCGGCCACAAATCACTCCGCCGTCCATCGATTGTACCGACAATTGTAGACGCGCTCCCGCCCGCCGGCAAGGTGGCGCGGCGCGGTCGCGCGCAGGCCCTGAAGCCGAACGCGCCCGCAGGCGCTGAAGCCGAACGTGTCCGCAAGCCCTGAAGCCGAACGCGCCCGCAGGCGACGGCCATGCGGGCGTCGGCCGGCGTTGCCGCGCCCGCCCCTCCGGTCGATACTGTGACCCCGCCGGGGCGGCAGCGGCCAGCGGCACCCCGCCGCCCGGACGCCGGCACGCGGCGCGGCACTTCCCCTGAAGCCGAGGTCCGATGCGCATCACCGCGATCGAGCCGCAGAAGCGCGCCGCCGAGCGCGTGAGCGTACACGTCGACGGCGAGTTCCGCCTCGGCGTGGCCCGCCAGGTGCTGCTCGAGGCGGCGCTCGGCGTGGGCGACGACGTGACCGAGGCCCGCCTCGCCGAGCTGCAGCAGCGCGACACCGCGTGGAAGGCGCGCCAATCCGCCCTCGACCTGCTCTCGCACCGCGCCCGCGCCGCTGCCGAGCTGCGTGACCGTCTGGTGCGGAAAGGGTTCGCGCCCGCGCTCGCGGACGGCGTCGTCGCGGAAATGGCCGAGCGTGGCTACGTGGACGACGACGCCTTCGCCCGGAGCTTCGTCCGCGACCGCGTCCGCATGCGGCCGCGCGGCCGGCTGCGGCTGATCGCCGAACTTCGCGCCAAGGGTGTCAGCACCGCGCGTGCGCAGAACGCGATCGACGCGGTCTTCGACGAAGATGCGGTGTCGGAGGAGACCCTGGCGGAACGGGCCGCGCGCGAGTGGAGCACCCGCAACCCACCCGGCCGCGCGCCGCGTCCCACCCGACGCCGCCGCCTCCACGCCTACCTCGCCCGGCGCGGCTTCGCCTCCGACGCCGCACGGCAAGCCGTCGATCGGACGATCGCCTGACGCCTCGCCGCCAGGCACGCGTCAAAGCAGCTCCGCGCCGGTCTCCGTAACGAGAACGGTGTTCTCGAACCGGACGCCGGCGCCGCGGAGCGCGTCAGGGACGTTCAGGTCGGCGGTGGCGGCGCCGAAGTAGAGGCCGGGCTCGATGGTGAGGACCATTCCAGGCTCGAGCGTGCGCGACGCAGCGGCGACCTTGTAGTCGCCGGCGTCGTGCACTTCGAGGCCGATCCAGTGCGACGTCCGGTGCGGGAAGAACGGCTTGTAGCGGGGCGGATCGGCGGCGATTTCGGCCGGGTCGCCGTCGAGCACGCTGAGCCGCACGAGGCCAGCGGCGAGCTCGCGCACGACGGCGTCGTGGAGATCCGCCTCGCGCGCGCCCGGCCGGAGGACGGCGAAGGCGGCGTCGTGGGCGGCTTCGACGACGTCGTGCAGCGCCTGCTGCTGCGGCGTGAAGCGGCCGGAGACGGGGAGCGTGCGGGTGCGGTCGCCGCAGTAGTGGTCGACGCGAGCGCCGGCGTCGACGAGGAGCAGCTCGCCGGCGCGCATGCGGCGGTCGTTGGCGACGTAGTGGAGGACGGTCGCGTTGGGGCCGGAGGCGAGGATGCTGGAGAACGCGGGCCCCTGGGCGCCGAGGCGGCGGAATTCCGCCTCGAGCGCCGCCTGCACCTGCCACTCGCCGGCGCCGTCGGCGATCGCGTCCGCCGCCGCGTCGAAGCCCGCCGCCGTGATCGCGGCCGCCTCGCGCAGCCGCGTGAGCTCGTAGTCGTCCTTGACGACGCGCATCGGGTCGAGGATCACGCCGGGGTCGACGACGGCGCGCGCGCCGGCGCCGCGCCGGGGCCGGCCCCGCAGCGCCGCCGCGAGCGTGTCGCGCACGGTGGCGTCGACGTCGTTGCGCGGCAGCGGCAGGCGGGCGTAGAGGGTGTCGACGTCGCCGATCAGGTCCGGCAGTCGCTTGCGCAGCTCGTCGATCGGGTAGGCGGCGTCGGCGCCGAACGTCTCCTGCGCGGCGTCTGGCCCCCCACGGGGTCCGGTCCACAGCTCCGCGTCCGGGTTTCGCGGGCGGACGAAGAGGACGAAGCGCCGGGGCGCGCCGGCCGGCAGCAGCAGCGCGACCGCCTCCGGCTCCGTGTAGGCGGTGAGGTAGTAGAGCTCGGGGTCGACCACGTACGGCAGCTCGATCTCGCGGCCGACGCGCAGCTCGGGCGTCGCGGCGAGGAGGAGCGCGGCGTCGTCGCCCAGCGCGGAAAGCGCGCGCTCGCGGCGGCGGCGGGTGGCCTCGAGCAGCTCCGGGGATGGCGTGCTCACTGCGGCTCCGGCGTGGTGGCGGGCGCGACGTGTACGCGCCAGCCGAGGTTCACGTCCACCACGAGCACGATCCGGTAGTCGCCCGCGCCCTGCTGCGTGGTGAGTCCCTTGAAGGCGAAGAGTAACGCCGTGAGCGCGGTGTCGCCCGCGGGGAGGAAGCGCGCCGGCACGTCGAGCGTGTCCGGCACCGGGCCATCGGCGCCGATGCGGAAGCGCCGCTCGCTGCCCACGATGTCGAGCTGCCAGCCCTCGAACGTCGGCTCCGGCACGTCCGCCACCGCCGGCGCACGCAGGCGCAGCGGCAGGTCGCCGCCCTCCGCGATGCGGACGCTGTCCGGCCCGTCCCGCCACGGCAGGCCCCACGCGGCCGCCGGGTCCGGCGCCGACAGATCGGCCACGACCGGGGCGTGCAGCACGATCCGCGCGCCCGGCGCGTCGACCGTGGCGTGCCAGCGCGCGGCGTAGGCGCGAGCGCCGTCGAAGGCGGTGTCGAGCGGTGCGACCGTCACGCCCAGGACGCGCAGGCGGTCGTCCGGCACCGGGCGCGGGTCGCCCGCCGGATCGGTGCCCGGCGCGAGCGAAGCTTCCAGCCACACGGCCGGCGCCGTCCGGCCGCCGTCCCCCTGCAGCTCGGGGACCGTGTCCGGCGCGCAGGCGCCGCGGCACGTGAGCGCCGTGTCGCCGAAGATGTGCAGACGGACGTCGAGCACCGCCGGCTTGCGACCCGCCGGCCCCTCCGGCGTGACGAAGTCGACGCACGCCGCGGCCGCGAGCGCGAGGGCGGCCGCCGCGAGCGCGGCGCGGATACGGGCGGGCGCCGCAGCCGGTGCCGCAGCCGGTGCCGCGGCGAGGATCCGCGCGAAGGCCTCGGCCGGTGCCGCGGCGAGGATCCGCGCGAAGGCCTCGGCCGGGCGACGCCGCCGCGCGCGCACAGGTGGCGGCGCCCCCCGTCTCACCGGCCCTCGAGGAAGTTCGCCTCGAGCTCCCACGGACGCTGGCCGTAGTGCGGCACGAGCGCCGACAGCGCGTTGAGGATCGGATCGCCCAGGCCGACGCCGATCCGGCGCAGCGCCCCGCCGCGCGGCGCGAGCCGTGAATGGATGAACTCCTCCAGCGGACCGCCCCACGCGATCGTGAAGAAGTCGTTCTGCGCGACGTGAACGCGCTCGTGCGCGAAGACGCGGCGGCTGTAGGAGATCCCGAAGCGTGGCACCTCGCTCAGCCACACCGAGGACGCCAGCTCGACGCCCGTGGCCGGCTGAGCGCCGGTGAGCCTGGAGCGGAACAGCAGCCCGCTCGCGCGAAAGACCGGCGCGCCCGCCGACAGGCTCGCGGCCACGTCCAGGTCGAGGCGGTCCTGCGCCACACCGTACGCCAGCACCGCGAGCGGTACGAGGTCGATGCGCCCGTCCAGGCGGGTGCGCCCGCCCGCCCGGTCCAGCCGCACCCACCCCACCATCACGGGCAGGTCGATCCGCTCCAGCGTCGCGCGCCCCGCCCCCGCGTTCGCGACCACGGACGAACCCACGGCGGCCACCTCGCGCCCCAGCAGGCCGGCGCCGTCGAAGCGCCCGACGGCAAGCCGTTTCCCGGCGTAGACGACGCCGCCCCCCAGCGCCCCGCGCGTGAAGCCGTCCTCGAAGGAGCCGTGGCGCAGCCACCGGGACACGCCGGCCGTCAACGCGCCGAGCAGCACGTTGCCGCTGAAGACCGTGAACTCGCCCACCCAGCCCGGATAGATCGACGGGCCGGCGTCACCCGGCGGCGGCAACGCCTGTCCGCGCGCCGCCGCCGGCGCCGTCGCGAGCAGCGCCGCCGCCGTCGCCAGCACGGCGGCGGCCCGCGCGCCCGCCGCGGCCCCGGCGCGTCGCGGCATCGCGAGGCGAGTGGAGGTCAGGCCTCCTCCTCCGAGGCGCGCTCGTGGTCGATGCAGAGCGTCGCCCACGGCACCACCTCGAGCCGCTCCAGGTCGATCTCGCGGCCGCACTCCTGGCAGCGTCCGTAGCGATCCGGCTCCTTGTAGAGCGTGCGCAGCGCGTCGTCGATCCGGTAGAGCTGCCGCCCCTCGTTGCTCGCGAGCAGGTACTCCTTCTCCTGCTCCATCGTGTCCGTGCCCTCGTCGGCCATGTGCAGCGGGTAGCGCGTCAGGTCGCCGTCGCCCTCCTCCTGGTTGATGAGCGTGTCGTCGAACTCCTCGAGGTTCTCGAGGACCTCCGCCCTCTCTTCCAGGAGCCGCTGCTCGAAGTGCTTCCTCTGGTCGTCCGTCATCGCTCGCTTCTTCCTCCTGGAGTCGTGTCGCGGCTCGCCGTGAGCCGGCGCGTGGTGTCGCGCCGGGCCTGCATCGTGTCCGCCCTGGCGCGTGGGGTGTCCGGCCGGGTCGGCGCCGCCCGCGCCCGCGTCGTGTCCGGCTGCGCCCGCGTCGTGTCCGGCTGCGCCCGCGCCGTGTCCGGCTGCGCCCGCGTCGTGTCCGCGCTCGCCCGCGCGGAGCCGGTGTCCCTCTGCACGGGGATCGTGGCGTCCGGCGGTGGCCCGGCCGGCGGCGGAGACGGCAGCAGGTAGGAGGGGATGGGCAGCGCGGCGGCGCGCTCCGCCTCGAAGCGGCCGTCGCCGTCCTGGTCCCACACCTCGAGCTCGGCGGCGCTGTCGCCGTCGAGGTCGTAGAGGTACTTGCGGGGCTTGCCGCCGAGGCTCAGGGCGAGGACCCGCCCGCCGCCGGTGGTGCGCCAGAGCGTCGTCGCCATCGGCTGCGGCGCTTCCACCGGCCCGCACAGCGTGGCGCGAGTGCCGACGAGCCGCAGCGGACCGGTCGTGGGCCAGGTTACGCCGCCGCGTCGCACCGTCGCGGGGTAGCGCGGCAGCGGCGGCCGCGCCGGCGGCACGACGGCCGCGGAGTCCACGCGCACGAAGAGCCGGCCGGCGCGGCGACGGGCGACGTCGCCACCCGAGATCGAGTAGAAGATGCGCACGTCCTGCAGCGGCGCGCCGCCGGCGCGCGCCACGCGCTCGAACCCGGGGACCGAGTCGCCGCCGACGACGCAGCGGATCTCCGGCACGTCGCCGGCGAGCCAGAGCGTGTCCGGCCGCGGCAGGGGCGTCGTCGCGCCGGGCTCCACGCGCGGCAGGCCGCCGCGGATCTCGTAACGGATCAGCGGCTCCCCCGGCGCGATCGACGCGGTGACGCCGGGCGTGGCTTCCGGCACGAGGAGGCGGTATGCGAGCGGCAGCAGAAGCGAGATGCGCACCGGCTGCACGGCCTCGGCGGATGCGTTGTGCAGCGCCAGCACCAGCGGCACGAGGGGCCGGCCGGCGCGCTCGCGGCCAGCCACCGCCGCCGGCGCGCGCACGCTGTCGGCGAAGCGGCCGTCGCCACCGCGGACGGTGAGATCGACCGCCGGGGCGCGGCCGTTCGCGGCGCCGACGGCGAGGAAGAAGGCGACGATCAGGGAGACGAGCAGGAGCACGAGCAGCGCCGGCCCGCCGATGCCGATCCGTCGCAGAATCTGGAACATGCCGCGCCCGCCTTCCCGCGATCAGCCCCCAATGTACTTGAGGCCGCTTCCGGTGTTGAAGAGGACGACCTCCTCGTCGGCGCCGAGCAGGCCGCGGCGCAGCATGTGCGGCACGCACGCCGCCGTGGCGCCGCCCTCCGGCGCCGCGAAGACGCCGGTCGTGCGGCCGATCGAGCGCACCCACTCGCGCATCTCGTCGTCCGTCACGGCGATCGCCGCGCCGTCGGAGTCGCGGATCGCGCGCAGGATGAGGAAGTCGCCAACCGCGGACGGGACGCGCAGGCCCGCCGCGTAGGTGGCGGCGTCGCGCCACGGCTCGGCGTGGTCGGCGCCCTCCTCCCACGCGCGCACGATCGGCGCGCAGCCCTCCGACTGGACGGAGACCATGCGGGGCCGCCTGCCGTCGATCCAGCCCAGCGCCTCCATCTCCTCGAAAGCCTTCCACATGCCGACCAGACCCGTGCCGCCGCCGGTGGGATAGACGATCACGTCCGGAAGCCGGCCGCCGAGCTGCTCGAACAGCTCGTACCCCATCGTCTTCTTCCCCTCGACCCGGTAGGGCTCCTTGAGCGTCGACACGTCGAACCAGCCGTGCTCCGCCGCCCCCTCCGCCACCACCCGCGCCGCGTCCGTGATCAGTCCCTCCACGAACCGCAGGTCCGCGCCCAACGCGCGCGTCTCCTCCACGATCGGGCGCGGCGTGTCCGCCGGCACCACGACGTGCGCCCCGATTCCCGCTGCCGCCGCGTACGCCGCCGTCGCGGAGCCGGCGTTCCCCGCCGACGGGATCGCGACCTCCCTCGCGCCGAGCTCCCACGCCCGCGCGACCGCCATCACGAGGCCGCGCGCCTTGAAGCTCCCCGTCGGATTCTGGGCTTCGTCCTTGACCCACACCCGCCGCAGCCCCAGCTCGTCCGCCAGCCTCGGCGCAGCGAGCAAGGGCGTGTACCCTTCGCCGAGCGTCAGCCGCCGCGCCGGGTCGCGCACCGGCAGCACCTCCGCGTAGCGCCACAACGTCGGCTCCCGCCCGCGCAGCGACGCCGGCGTGAAGCGGCCCCGCAGCGAGGCCAGGTCGTAGCGCGCGTAGAGCGGCTTCGAGCAGCACGGCGACAGCCGGACCAGCGCCTCGCTCTCGTGGCGCGCGCCGCACGCCGTGCACTCCAGGAACGCGACGCCGGCCGCCGCGCCGTCGCGCGCGCCGACCGCCTCCGTCGCGCTCATCGGAGCCCTCCCCCCACCTCGATGATCCGCCGCATCCGCTCCACTCCCCCGTATCATGTGTCCGGTAAACCCCGCGCCCGCTCAGAAGCGCCATCGCCATCCGACGTACACGGCCGAGCCGCCGCGCGGTCCGGGCAGGAGGTTCACCTCCGGAAGAGAGAGCGCCGCAGAGGACGCCGCCTTCGCATCCGCCCCGCCGCCGCTCGCCCGCTCCGCATAGCGGTGGGCCACCTCCCGCCCGATCGCGTAGCCGAACACAATGCCGAGAAGCGTGTCCGACGTCCAGTGCTTCTCGCCGATCGTGCGCGCCGCACCGACGCCTACCGCGAACGCGTACAGCGCCGGCTCCACCAGGCCCATGTGGAAGCGCTGGTTCCAGAACGTGACGCACGACATGATGTTGGCGACGTGGCCGCCGAAGAACGAATGGTAGTCCCACCCCCGGCCGGGGAACGACCACCGGTCCGCCTCTTCGTTGCGCTGGCCGCTCGCCGTCAGCGTCGGCCGCGCCCGCGCCACCGCCGCGTACACACCCTGGCGCACCAGCGAGCCGGTCACGTCCGCCGTCGTGCAGCCGATCGCCGCGTCCCGCAGGTCGCGCGAATCCACGGCGAAGCCGAGCACGTACAACACCGCCGACGTCTCCTCCAGCCGCTCCGTCAGCGCGAGCTGCGCCAGGTGCCCCTCGCCGAACGGCTCGAAGGCGCGCACGACGCCGGCGTTCTCGTGCCCCCGGATCCAGTCCTGGATCGGGACGTCGGCCAGCGTCGTCGCCGCGTACCCGGCCGCCACCCCCGCCACCGCCGGCAGGTCGCCCGCGTCCATCCGGAACGGCGACGTCACGACGTGCCACGAGTCGCCGAAGAAGTGGCCGAAGTCCTCCCCCACCGAAGAGAGCGTGCGCTGCGCGCGGGCCGGCGCGGCGAGCGCGAGCGCGGCGAGCAGCGCGGTGGAGCCGGTACGCAGAACCGGGTGCATGCGATGGACCTTTCCCTTGCCGGCGGCCGTTGCCGTATTGCGGACGCCGCCGGATGGGGGCAAGATCCAGACCGCGTAACGACTTACGACGGCGACGCGCCGCGCCCCGGCGCCCCAGCCCCCGTAGCGGCGCGGCCGGGACCGCAAGCACGCCTCGCGGCAACCCTGACGGCCGCAACGGGATCGTACTCACAGACGACGACAGCCGGCGCGGGCAATGCACGAAGAAGACGTCATCGAACGGGCGAAGGCGGGCGATCCCGATGCGATCCGCTCCCTCTACGCAATGCACGCTGGTCGCGTCTACGCCGTCGCGCGCCGCATCGCGGGTGATGACGCGACCGCCGAGGACTGGGCCCAGGAGGCGTGGATCCGCGCGATCCGCGCGCTGCCCACCTTCCGCAGCGAGTCCCGCTTCTCGACGTGGCTGCACCGCATCGCCGTCAACACCGCGCTGCACGGCATGCGCAGCTCCACGCGACGCGTGCGCCGCGAGAAGGTGCTCCGCCTCGAGGCGCACCAGGACGCCCGGCCCGCGAAGCCGCTGCTGCGCTTCGAGCTGCAGGAGGCGCTCGACGAACTGCCGGACGGAATGCGCAGGATCCTGATCCTGCACGACGTCGAAGGATACACGCACGACGAGATCGGGGCGCTGCTCGGAATCGCCGCCGGGACCTCCAAGAGCCAACTGTTCAAGGCCCGCGCCCGGATGCGGTCGCTGCTCGAAACCGAATCGATCGAGAAGGACGGAGAAGAAGCATGTCTCATCTGAATATGGAAGCGCTGGCTCGCCTGGTCGACGAGCCGCCCGACCGGCTGGAAGCGGCCCACATCGATGCATGCGACGCCTGCGCCGCGATGCTCGATCGGCTGCGCCAGCAGACCGCCGCTCTCGCGAAGCTGCCGGCGATCGAGCCGCACCCCGCCGCGTGGTCCGGCCTCGAGCGGCGCCTCGCCGCCGAAGGGCTGCTGCGCCGCCGCGTGGTTTCGCCGCGCGCCGCGCGCTGGCTCCGCTACGCCGCCACGATCGCGCTCCTGCTCGCCTCCGGCGCCACCGGCGCGGTGCTCGAGGCTCGCTTCGGCGGACCCCGTGACACCGCGAGCGTCGCGACCGCGGGGCCGCCGATGACCGCGCCGGAAGCGAGCGAGCGCCTTCGTCTCTCGGAGCAGGCGTACCTCACGGCGCTCACGGATTACAACCGCATCGTCGCGCCGGAATCCAGCGTCGACGCGCCCACGCGCCTCGCCGCGCTCGACGCGATCGTCCTCACCACGCAGGCCGCGCTCGACCGCGCGCCCGCGGACCCCGTGATCAATGGCTACCATCTGACCGCGCTCGCCCAGCGGGAGGCGACGCTGAAGCGCCTCGCCGCCGCCCGCGACGAGCCGTGGTTCTGAGCATCCGATGAGAAGGAGGACGTCCATGTCCGCAGCAATCGTCTCCGGGACCGCGCCGCTCGTTCGGCGCGATGGGGCGCGCCGGCCGGCCGCACGAGCCCCGCGGCCCTCGCCGCGCCGGAGGTTCGCAGCCGCCGCGCTGGCGGCGATCGGCCTCGCGCTCGCCGCCGCGGCGCCCGCGGCCGCCCAACGCACCGTCACGCTTTCGTCCGTGCCGCGGGCGTGGCTCGGCTTCTCCTACGTCACTGCGGAGCGGAGCACCGACGGCGCGAAGAAGCCGCGGCCGGGCGTGGAGGTGCAGCGCGTGGAGGAGGACTCGCCCGCCGCGCGCGCCGGGCTGCGCGTTGGCGACCGCATCCTCAGCGTGAACGGGATCAAGGCGACGCCGCAGCTCCTCGGCTCGCTCTCCTCCTCCCTCGATCCCGGCGACGCCGTGCGCCTGCGAATCGAGCGGGAGGGTCATCAGAGCGACGTCCAGGTGACCGCGGCGGCGCCGCCGGATTGGCTCAAGCGGCGGCAGACCGTCGTGATCCTCGACGGCGACTCGATCCGCCAGCAGGTGCGCGTCTTCCTCGACTCGGCACGCACGGCCGTCGAGCGCATCCGGATCCCGCGCATCGAGGTGCTGACGGACTCCGGCTCCGCGTGGACGCTGAACCTGGACGGTGACACGGTGCTCGTGCGCAGCGGCGCCCGCTTGCGGCTGTTTGCCGACTCCGCCTTCGGCGGCGGCTTCGGCCCCACCGTGTTCCGGTGGTCCGGCCCCGACTCCACCTTGCTCCGCGCCGGACGGGCGCAGTGGATCGACGTCGACTCCTCCGGCCGCAACTTCGTCTGGGCCGGCCCGAACGCCTTCGTATTCCGCAACGGCGCGACGGACTCGACGTTCGACTTCACCACTCCGGCGGACCTGCTCAACCTGCAGATCCGGACCGGCATGCATTCGGTCGCCGGCGCCGAGTTCGCCGTGGTCAATCCGGACCTCGGCGCCTACTTCGGCGTCGACACCGGCGTCCTCGTCACGCGCGTTTCCCGCACCTCGCCCGCCGCGCGCGCGGGCCTGCGCGCCGGTGACATCGTCGTGAAGGCCGGCGGACGGCCGGTGCAGGACGTGAGCGACCTGCGCGCCGCGGTCCGCCGCGCCGCCTCGAAGCCGCTCGAGATCGAGATCGTGCGGCGGAAGGAGCACCGGACGCTCACGCTGCCCCGCGACTGACAGAGATCGCGGCCGCGCCCCGCCGGCTGCGGCCGCCGTCGCGGCGACCGCAGCCGCGCCACGCCGCCTCCCATCGGGATCGGGCGCCGGTCCATCTTCCGGACCGGCGCCCGATCCCCTACCTTCAGCGCGGATCCCGTACGCTCGCCCTCGCGACCCGACGACCGATGCAGCGCACGCCCCCCGCCGGAGCTGGTGAGCGCCCGCGGGAATCGTTCGATCCACGCACCGAGATCACCGAGGAGTCGTTCGCCATCGCGCCCGAGCTCCTCGGCATGCCTCTGGCCGGCCCGTGGCGCCGCCTCGCCGGCATCCTCGTGGACCTGGCGCTCGCCGGTCTCCTCACCCGCATGCCCCGCTTCCTGCTCGCGATCGGCGCCGCCTTCGTGTTCTGGCGCCTCAGCCGCCAGCTCGACCGGGGCTTCCTGCAGCGGTGGTCGCGCTTCTGGATCCGCGCCATCGCCGCCGTGACCGCTTTCGTCGCGATTCTGATGGGCGGAGTGTGGACGCACCGTAAGGTCGCAGACTTCGGCGCCGACGCGGTGGCCAGCTCGGACGCGGGCGGCGACGCCGCCCGGCTCGGCCCCGTCGGCAGCGCGATCGGCATGCTCGGCGCCGCCGGCCGCGACTACCTGCGGCTGCGCGATGCCAGCTCTCCAGCCCAGGCGCGCACGCGCGCGCGGGACCTCGTCGCCACGCTTCAGCGCCACATGGATTCGCCGGAGGAGTTCGCCGACCTCGCCACCGAGCTCGCCGACGCACCGCCGGACCAGCTCCGGCAGCTCGGCCTCGGAACCGACCAGGTCGACGCCCTGCTCCAGGCGCTCGCGCCCTACAGCCACGCCCCACCCCCCGCACCCGACGCGCCCGGCGCCGCCGTGGCCGTCACCGAGCCCACCGCCGGCACTGCCAGCGCCGCGGCCGATTCCGCCGCGGCCGATTCCGCCACGGCCGATTCCGCCGCGCCTGCGGAGGTTGCCGCGATCCGCCCCGAGATCCAGGCCCACATCGACTCCCTCGAACGGCGCGTCGAGGCGGCCGACGCGCGCGCGGACCGCCTCGCCCGGCAGGCGTCGCGCGATGTGGAGCACACCGGCATCCTGGGTCCGCTCCGCTCGGCCGCCGACGACCTCGGCGTCAGCGTCGGCTGGCTCGGCCTCTACTTCACCGCCTTCCTCGCGATGTGGAAAGGCCAGACACCGGGCAAGAGGATCTTCGGCATGCGCGTCTTGCGCCTCGATGGAAAGCCGATCGGCTGGTGGGCCGCCTTCGAGCGCTTCGGCGGCTACGGCGCCGGCATCGCGACCGGCCTGCTCGGCTTCGCTCAGGTCCTGTGGGACCGCAACCGCCAGGCGATCCACGACAAGATCTCGGAGACCGTCGTCGTGGACGAATCACCCGCGGCCCGCCGCTCCGCGACCACGCCCTGAGCGGGGCCGCCGTCAGCGCGCTCCGCCCAGCACCTCCACGATCCGCCGACCCGCGCGGCCGCCGCTCCGCACCGCGCCCTCCACGCTCGGCGATACGAGATAGTCTCCCGCCAGCGCGATGCGCGGCGGCAGCCACGACGGATCCCAGGCCCGCAGGTGCGTCAGCGATCCCGGTGGGAGCAGCGTGCTGCCCTCCGGAAAATCGTAGACGCGCGCCCGCGCCACCCGCCGCTCGACCCACGGCAGCAGCTCGACCACCGCCGGCAGCAGCCGGTCCAGCACGTCGCGCGGCGCCGCCCCCGTCAGCGCCTCGCACTCGCCCGGCGTCGGCCGGACCACCAACGCACCCCGCCCCGGCGGCACCAGGCCGCCCGGCTTGCCGGCGAGATTGCAGATCGCCGCGATCCGCTTCCCCACCGCCGCATCGCGCGGCACCGAGAGACCGAACCACTCCCACCCCGGCTCCTCCGTGAGCACGAGCGCCAGCGCGACCGCCGGCCTCGTGCGCACGCCGCCGAGCCAATCCGCGGCCCGCTTGCCCGGATCGACGAGGCCGTCCAGCACGCCGGGCGGAACGGCCACCACCACCGCGTCGTGCATCGCCTCCCCGGCGCCGGACCCCGCCACGGCGCCGGACCCCATCCCGGCGCCGGACCCCATCCCCGACGCGCGGACGCGCAGGCGGACGCCATCCGGCACCGCCTCGACCCCGGACACGGCCGTGCCGTATCGCATGCGGACGCCGCGGCCCAGCAGCGCGCCCGCGATGGCTTCTGGCAGCGCGCCCACGCCGCCGCGCACGCCGTACAGCGCCACGTCCAACCCGGCCGACGCAAGCGCGTGGTAATAGCCCGCGCTCGTCTCCTCCGGCAGCATGTTCTCGTAGGACGAGAGCGCCGGATAGGCCAGGTACTCGACGAAGTCGGCGCCCATTTCACGCCCACCCCACGCAGCGATGCTCTCGCCGTCGTACTCCGCCGCCACCCCCGCGGACGGATCCGCCACGTCCAACTCGCCGCGGCGCCCCGTGAGGAACGGCAGGTAGCGCGCGAGCAGGCGCAGCTTCAGCCCCGTCGGCAGGGCGCCCGATGCCGCCATCGTCGTCGGCGATCCGTACGTCAGGCGATGGATGCGTCCGCCGCGCAACAGCGCGTCGCGGCCGCTCGCCCGGACCAGCAGGTCCGCCGCCCCCGCCGCCTCCGCGAGCCGGAAGAGATCGCCGTAGTACGAGCCGAGGAGCTGCACGCCGGCGTCGATCCGCACCCCCTCCAGGTCCTGCGTGCACATCCGCCCGCCCGGCCCCTCCCTCGCCTCGTACACCGTCACCGACGCCCCCGCCGCCGCCAGCGTCCACGCCGCCGCGAGCCCCGCCGGACCCGCTCCCACCACGCCGACCGCGCGGCCGCTCGCCTCCCCTGGTGCGTCCATGCGCTCAACTTCGGCCCGCCCCGAACCCCGCGCAACGCTCGCCCGGCCCGGCCTCGCCGGCTTTCCGTACGACGTCAGGGCCCCACGCGCGACGGCCCGCGACGCTGACCAGCGCCGCGGGCCGACCCACACCTCTCCCGGCAGGAGCCCGCTCCCGACCGACCCTCCCTCAGCCGGCCACGATCTTCCAGCGGCCGTACGGAAGCGTCGGAACCGGCCTCACCTTCCCTCCCCAGATGAACGCCGCGATCCGCGGCCCCGGCTCCCGCCGCACTCCACTCGATATCACGATCCCCCGCACCTCCCGCTCCACCTCCACCTTCTCCACCCTCTCGTCCGTTTCCATCGTGTCACCGCCTCTCAGCCGTACGTCACGGCGCAAAGCCGCGGTTGCGGCGCCCTCGTGCACGAGCCGTACCGAATCGGCGACGGGACGTGGAAACGGCTGCAAATACGGGAGTTACGGAACTCGACCCATCCTCTGCCGCGCCCGCGACGTCCCTCCGTGAGGACGGCCCGTGTGTCACATCGACACGCCGGGCCGCTCGGACGACGGGGCCGCTGGGGGCCGCTCCGAGCCGGGCCGCGGGTCGCTCGGAGCGCTGGCCGCTTACGGCCGCTGCTCGCCCTCCCTGAGGACGGATTGGGCGAGGAGGACGGTGCGCGCGATGTCGACCATCGGCTGATTGCGGTTCTGGCTTTCCTTCTGGAGGACGCGGTAGGCGTCGGCCTCGGTGAGATGGCGCGTCTCCATGAGGAGGACCTTGGCGCGCTCGACGAGGGCCCGGTCCTCGATCTTCTTCTCGAGCGACTCGGACTCATCGCGGTACTTCAGCCACTCGGCGTGGCGGGCGCGGGCGACGGTGATCGCGGGCTTGAGGTCTTCGATGCTGACGGGCTTGACGAGGTAGTGGAAGACGGGCAGCGAGACCGCCTTCTCGATGTATTCGGGATTGCTGTAGCCGGTGAGCAGGATGATCGGCACGGGCCGCAGGAGGAAGACCTGCTGGGCGGCCTCGATGCCGTTGAGCTCGGGCATGCGGATGTCGAGAAGTGCGAGGTCGATCTCGTGCTTGCGGGCGAGCTCGACGGCGTCGCGGCCGTTGGCGGCGGGACCGATGACGGTATGGCCGAGCGCCTCGAGCTGGGACTTGAGCGCCAGCGCGTTCAGGGGCTCGTCTTCGGCGACGAGGATCCGGATTCCGCCGTGTCTGCGGATGGGTCGAGTCGGCTTTCGCATCACGCCGGGGGTGGAAGCAAGTATCAGACCCGCGTCGCGGCGGCGGGGATCGAGCCGTCTCCGCCATGCTCCGCCGCCGCGTCGTCGACGACGTCGCCGACGAAGCCGGCGGCGGCGAGCCTGGCGGCGAGCGCGGCGGCCTGCGTGCGCTCGACCAGCCGTCCCACGCGCACGCGCCGGAGCGATCCGTCGCCCACGGTGACGACGCGCGCCTCGAAGCCGCCGTGCCGGAGGCGGCTGGCGAGAGCCTCCGCGTTGTCCGCCTCGCGGAACGCGCCGAGCTGCACCGCGAAGCGCGCGGCGCCGGCACGGACGTGCCCTTCCGCCGGCGCGGCGGGCGGGGCGGCGGGGGCGGGCGCGGCGGCCGGGGCCGGCGCGGCCGGTACGGCGGCCGCGGCGGCGAGACGGTCGAGCCAGAGGCGGGCCGCGGCGCGCTCGCTCGCGGCCGGATAGTCGAGCGTGAGCCGTCGCAGATAGGCGACGGCGCGCGCCGTGTCGCCGCGGGCGGCCAGGCTCTGAGCGAGCCGCAGCAGCGCTGCGGGCGCGTACGCGGAGGTCGGATAGCCGAGCACGACGGCGCGCAGGTCGCCCTCCGCGCCGGCGACGTCGTCGCGCAGCAAGGCGCGCAGAAGGAGCGCGTGGGCGCGGCCGCCCTCGCCGGCGGATCCGGCGGAGGAGGAGGCGTCGCCGGCCGATGCGAACCAGCGCGCCACCTCGGCGGCCGCCGGGGCGGTGGCCCCGGCGGCGACGAGGGAGTCGGCGCGCGCGAGGCTCGGCGTCTGGCCGCTGGCGTTCGCGGGCGCGGCGGCGGATGCGGCGGCGGCAAGGGCGGCCAGCGCGGGGAGGAACCGGGCCGATCGAAATCGCGGCGGACTCACGCGGCCCGGGCCTCGAAGCGGAGCAGAAGCTCCTCGATCAGTGGGGCATCCCCGAGCGACGCCGACTTCAGGAGGCGATCCGCGCGGAGCAGGTCGTCGAGCGCCCCTTCCAGGCTGTCGGCGGACCACCGCCGCGCCTGCTGGGCGACGCGGCGGGCCAGCCACTTCTGGTGCGGCGGCAGCGCGTCCGCAAGGGCGCGCTCGCCGCCCTCGACCGCCAGCGCGAGGCGGAGGAAGTGGACGCCGAGGCCGATCACGAGACCGACGCCGTTCTCGCCGCTCTCGAGGAGGGTGGGCAGGCCGCGACGCGCTTCGGCGAAGCGGCCTTCGGCGACCCGGTCGAACCATTCCCAGCGGTTTTCGCGCGCGATCGGACCCACGGCCTTCTCGACGTCGGCGACGGTGATGCGGGCGCGGTCGCCCACGAAGTCGCGGAGCTTCGCCATCTCGCGGATCAGCACGCCGAGGTCGGCGCCGATGGCGGCGGCGAGGGCGCGCGCGGCATCCGGTTCGAGGTGGACCCCGTCCGTTCCGGAGCGGGCCATCAGCCAGCCGGGGAGATCCGCCTGTGAGAGCGCGGCCAGGTCGACCGATCGCGCCTCCTTCTTGAGACGCTCGTAGAAGCGGGCCTTCGTGCGGGGCGGCAGCTGCGCGATCAGCACGAGCGCCAGGTCGGGCGGCGCCGAGCCGAGCAGCGCCTCGATCGTCTCTCGAAGCCGCGCCGAAGTGGCGAGCCCCTGCGCTTCCCGCACGACGACGACGCGCCACGCGGCCATCATCGGCGGCGTCTGCACGATGGAGGCGAGCGATTCCGGTGTGACGTCGCCGCCCCGGAGCTGGTCGAAGTTGAAGTCGCGCGTGGCGGGGTCGAGGTGGGCGGCGACGATCTCCGCCGCAAGCTCCTCTTTCAGGAATTCCTCGTCGCCGAAAAGAAAGAAGACGCCCCCGCGCTCGCCTCGCGCGAGCGAACGCTTCAGGGCGTCGGACGTCTGCAGCGGCATGTCGCGGCGACTCGCCGCGCCGTCAGCGTGCGCCGAGGGGGCCGGACGCCGGGCGCGTGGTGGAGGTGAGCCGGTAGACCGGCGGCGTGATCACGAGCGGCGAATACGTGTCGCCTCCATCAAGGTAGGAACCCGCCGCATCCGTGAACAGGGGGCGGACGCGGTCCGGCAGCACCGCGTAGCCGCCCAGGGGGCCCCCGACCTCGTACAGCGGCGTGGCGACGCCGGGCGCCTCCGCCCGCCGCGCCGCCGACGTCGAGATCGTCGTCGCGATCTCCGACGGCGGCGGCGGCCGGTCCGCACCCGTGCGCAGCAGCGGACTCCACGCGATGGCAGCGATCACGCCCGCCACCAGCAGCGCCGTCGCCGCGCTCCCGCCGGAGCCGACGTCACGCTCGCGCTCCTCCTCCGGCAGGCGCAGCAGCCTCTCCCGGAATCGTTCGCCGAAGTCCGCCGACACAGAAACGGCGGAGAGCTCGCGCAGCAGCTCGCCGCCTTGACGCACGACGCGGTCGTAGCGCGAACACGACGCACACGACGCCACGTGCATGCGCCACTGCATCTCCTCCAGCGCCGTCATGCGCCCGTCCACGAAGTCGGAGTGCCGGGCGATGAACGCCTCACACGCCGGCGCGGCCGACCGCGCCTCTGAGTCCCGCGATTCCCACATTGGAGCGCCTCGAACCACTCGTGGTGCCCTTCCCCGGTACCTGCCTTCCCATCAACCGAACGTTCTACGGTCGAGCCTCCGCGCGTGTTCCATACGTCGACGGCCTCGCCGGTGCGTTGCCGGCGAGGCCGTCGACTCTCCAGTGCAGAACCTCCTCAGTCGAGCATCGGCGCGATCAGCTGGGCGAAGTTGTTGCGTGCCCGGTTCAGCCGGCTCTTCACCGTCCCCAGATTGACACCGGTGATCTCCGCGATCTCCTCGTACGTCTTCCCCTCCATCTCGCGCAGCAGGAACACCACCCGGTGATGCTCCGGCAGCTCCGCCACCACATCCTCGACCAGATCGCGCAGGTGCCGCTTCCGGAACAGATCGTCCGGACGGTACGTGTTGTCCTCCCATTCCAGCGGCCGGTGGTCCGCGTCCCAGTTCGTCTTGATCGCCTGGAACAGCACCAGCGGATTGCGCGACCGGTTGCGCAACTCGTTCTTCGCCAGGTTGCTCGCGATCGTGTACACCCACGTCGAGAACTTCTTCGTCTGGTCGAAACGGTGCAGGTGCCGGAAAACCCGGACGAACGTCTCCTGCACCAGATCCTCCGAACGGTCGCGGTCCCCGATCATCCGGTAGATGAAGTTCAGCAGCCGCTCCTGGTACCGATCCGCAAGCACCGTGAACGAGCGCTTGTCGCCGGCGAGGAACTGCGCGACCAGCTCGCTGTCCCCCGCGGGCGCCTTCGGCTCCGCCAGGGTGACCGCCTTCACGGCAGGCTTCGTCGCACGGACTGGATTCGGCATCGATCCCTCAGCGCGTGGGCCGGTTGCAGCGCCGGTGCCCGACCGGCCACAACCCGACCGTTCCCCGACCGCCGAAAGGGCACGTTCCGTACCATGCGCGGCCGGCCAGCACGCGCCCACGAAAACCCGCATGAATACTGGACATTTCCGGCTCAGACCTCCGCGTTTCCACCACCGCCTCCACTCCCTGCGTCCTCTCCGGTGGACATGGATCGTCCGCTTTTCGTGTCGACCGTGCCGGAAACGAACAGCGATGCGCACGCCAGCGCGCAGATCGTCTTCGCGTCCTCGATCCCACCGCTGCGCACGAGATCGAGCGCTTCGCTCAGGCGGGTCTCGCGGGGCTCGATGAACTCGTCCGGGTCGAACGAGGTCGAGCCCGGGGAGCAGTCGAGCGCGAGGAAGATGTGGATGCGCTCGTCGGTGAAGCCGGGCGTCGTCAGGATCGAGGTGAGCGGCCGGAGCGAGCCGGCGACGAGGCCGGTCTCCTCCTCGAGCTCGCGGCGCGCGCAGACGCTCCAATCCTCGCCCGCGCGCTCGGGCCGGCCGGCGGGCACCTCGAGCACGTACCCGCCGGCGGCGTAGCGGTACTGGCGGATGAGGAGGATGCGAGGATCGGGCGTGCCGACCGGATCGAGGAGCGGCAGGACCGCGGCGGCGCCGGAGTGGCGGATCATCTCGAGCTCGCCGGTCGAGCCGTCGGGGAAGCGGACGGTGTCGATCGAGAGGTGGACGATGCGCCCGTCGTAGACGCTTCGGCTGCCGATCGTGGCGCCGGCCGTCGCCTCAGTCGACATGGTGGACCTCGACGGGGCCGAGGCCGAGATCCGCGAGCGGCTCCTCGATGGCGGCGGCGTCGCCGACGACGACGATCGCGAGGGCGTCGCCGCGCAGGTGCTCGGCGGCGACGCGGCGGACCTCGTCGGGCGAGACGGCGGCGATGCGGTCCCGGTAATGGTCGAAGTAGTCGTCGGGCAGCTCGTAGACGACGACGTCGGCGAGGCGCGCTGCGAGCGCGTCGGTGGTCTGGAGCTGGAGCGGGAGGACGCCGACGAGGTAGTCGCGGGCGGCGTCGACCTCTTCCGCGGTCGGGCCGCCTTCGGCGAGGCCGCGGATCTCGTGGACGGCTTCGCGCACGGCGGCGGCGGTGACCTCGGTGGCGACGGCGACCTGGACGACGAAGGGACCGGGGCGCCGGCGCTGGGCGAAGTAGCTGCGCGCGCCGTAGGTGAAGCCGTGGCGCTCGCGCAGGCTCATGTTGAGACGGCTGGTGAAGGCGCCGCCGAGCAGCGTGTTCATGACGAGCAGCGGGAAGTAGTCCGGATGGCGGCGCTCGATGCCGACGTGGCCGATGCGGATCTCGGACTGCACGGCGCCGGGGCGATCGACCACGAAGACCGAAGTGCGATCGACGGCGCCGTGGACCTCGAAACCGGCGCTCTCGGGGGCCGGCCCGCTCCAGTCGCCGAAATGGCGCTGGGCGAGGCGCTCCGCGTCGGCGGCCGCGATGTCGCCGACGAGCACGAGCGTCGAGCGCGCGGGACCGTAGTGCGCGCGGTGAAAGCGCCGCACGTGTTCCCGGTCGAACTCGCCCACCGCGGCGGCGGTGCCGAGCACCGGCCGCGCGTACGGCGTCTCGGGACGGAAGATGAAGCGGGCGGCCATGTCGCCGGCGAGCGCGCGCGGTTCCTTCTTGCGCTGCAGCAGGTCGGCGAGCTGCTCGTCGCGCAGGCGCACCACCTCGTCGGTAGGGAAGACCGGATCGCGCACGATCGCGGAGAAGAGCTGCAGCGCCGCGTCGAGCCGCTCGGTGGGAACGGTCACGCCCGCGACGACGGCGTCCCAGCCGACATCGACGCTCAGCTCGATGCCGAGGCGCTCCATCTCCCACGCGACGTCGTCGGCGCTCAGCTCGCCGGTCCCCGCCTCGAGGGCCTCGCCGGTGAGGCGCGCCAGCCCCGCCTCGTGCGCGCCCTCGTACTCGGCGCCCGCGTCCACGATGAGCGCGGCCGTCACCAGCGGCAGGTCGCCGTGGGGCGCGCAGAGGAGCCGCAACCCGTTGGGCAGCTCGCCGCGCCTCACGTGCGGGAAGTCGAACGGGCGCACCGGCCCGGCCGGCGGCGCCTTCGTGCGGTCCACGCTCATTGACCCCCTCCCGCCGCCTGGGGCACGTAGACGAGCGTGGCGCGGTTGCCTTCCCCCAGGTAGCCTTCCGCGAAGCGGCGCACGTCGGCCGGCGTCACGGCGCGGACACGGTCCAGCTCCGTGTTGATCCGTTCCGGCTGGTCGAACAGCATCGTGTACATCGAGAGCTGGTCGGCACGCTCGTCCATGCGCTGCAGCTCGATCAGCTGCCGCGACTCGATCAGGTTGACCGCGCGCTCGACGTCGCCGTCGGAAGCGCCGGCCACCGCCGCGACCTCGTCCTTCAACGCCATCTCCAGGGCGGCCGCGTCGACGCCCGGACGCGCGGTCGCCCATGCGACGAACATGCCGGCGCCCACGACGATCGGGAACGCGAACGCGACCACGTCCTGGGCCAGGCGCCGCTGCCGCAGCAGCGAACGGTAGAGGTGCGATGCCTTGCCCCACGCCAGGACGTGGGCGGCGACCGCCGCGGCGTAGTAGTCCGGGTGGCCGTAGGGCGGAACGCGGTAGCCGACGTAGATGCGGGGCAGCGAGATGTCCTGGCGCAGCTCGATGCGGCTGTCCGCGCCGATCGTCCGCGCGATCTCGGTGCGGCCCGGAATCGGCGGCACGGGCGGACCGGCGGCGATCTCTGCGAAGTAGCGCTCGACGAGCGGCATGGTGCGCTCGGGATCCACGTCGCCCGCCAGCGTCAGCACGGCGTTGTTGGGCGCGTAGTAGGTGCGGAAGAAGTCCTCGACGTCGTCCAGGCTCGCGGCGTCCAGGTCCTCCATCGAGCCGATGACCGAATGGTGGTAGGGGTGCTCCGGCGGGAAGATCATCTCCTGCATCCGCTCGTCCCAGTCCCCGTACGGCTGGTTGTCGACGCGCCAGCGCCGCTCGTTCTTCACCACGTCGCGCTGATTGTCCAGCTTCTCCTGCGTCATCGCGGACAGCAGCCATCCCATGCGGTCCGACTCGAGCCACAGGCCCAGCTCGAGGTAGTTCGCCGGCAGCGTCTCGTAGTAGTTCGTCCGGTCGAGCCACGTCGAGCCGTTCAGCGAGCCGCCCGCCTTCTCGATCAACGCGAAATGGGCGCTCTCCGGTACGTGCCCCGAGCCCTGGAACATCATGTGCTCGAAGAGGTGAGCGAAGCCGGTCCGTCCCTCCCGCTCGTTCCGCGACCCCACGCCGTACCAGAGGTTGATCGCCACCACCGGATTGCCGGCATCCGGCGACAGCACGACGCGCAGGCCGTTGTCGAGGCGGAACCGTTCTATCGGTATTTCGATCACACTGTCTCCACGCAGGCGCCGCAGTCGGCGGCGACCGCTTCGGTTCAGAGTGGATGCATCAGCCGCTCGTGCAGCATGCTCGGAGCCACGGTCTCCGACAGCATGGCGCGGGCGGCGTCTGCGCCTTCGTCGACGCGGTGTTCTGCCTGATCGAGCAGGGTACGGTCCGAGCCTTCCACCACGTAGGCGGCGCGCGCGAGAAGCGTCCGCGCCGCGTCGTCCCAGCCGGCCGCCGCGGATGCGAGCGCGGCCGCGATCTGGACCTCCGCGTCGTCCTCGCGCGCCTCCGCTGCCCGGAACAGGTCCTCGGCGGCGCCTTCGATCTCGCCCTGCTCCAGCTGAATCAGGCCGAGGAGCACACGGTTCCAGGAGTCCTCCGGCGCCAGCGCGAGCGCCGCCTCGAGCTCGCGCGCCGCCGCCGCGACGTCGCCCTTCAGCGCGTGCGCCGTCGCGAGCTCACCGTGCACCGTCGGATCCTCCGGCGCGAGCGCCAGCGCCTCCTCGAGCTGCTCCATCGCCTCCGCGAAGAGGCCCTGGCGGGCGAGAAAGGCGCCGTACTGCAGCCGCGTCGCGGGCAGATCCGGACCGGTGAGCACCGCGGCGCGCAGAGCGGTGCCGGCATCCGGGTCGTCGAACGCTGCGAGGCCGGAGCCGGCGAGGGCGAGAAGGTGCGGATCGAGCGGATCGGTCGCGAGACAGCGCTTGAAATATTCGTACGCTGCACCCTCATTGTCCAGTTCCCGTTCCGCGACACCGAGCCAACATAGCAGATAAGGATCCTCCGGATCCTCGCGGAGCGCGCCGGCGAGCAACTCGGCCATCTCCTGCCAGCGGCCTTCGTCGCCCAGCGCGAGCGCCTGCCGTAGGACTTCCTCCATGCTACGCTCCGTACTTCGCGAGCCGCCGCGCATGCGCCAGCGCGAGCGTCATCAGGTGCTTCGCCGGGAAACGACCGAGTTCGCCGCGCATGCAGTCGCGCTCGCCGAAACCGGCGACGCCCGCCGGCCTCGTCCACGGCGACGCGAGCAGCAGCGGCACCGGATGCCACGAGTGTGCCCGCATGCGCGACGGCGTCGAATGGTCCCCCGTCACGATCAGCACGTCCGGCTCCAGCGCTTCGATGCGCGGCAGCAGCGCATCCACCGCCTCGATCGCCCCCACCTTGGCGTCGAAATCCCCGTCCTCACCCCGCGAATCGGTGTACTTGAAGTGGATGAAGTGGAAGTCGAAGGCGGTGTACGTCTCTGCCAGACGGCTCACGCTGTCCGCGTCCGCGACCGGCGTCGGCTGGATCTCCATGCCCACCAGCCGCGCCACGCCCCGGTACATCGGATAGCGCGCGATCGCCGAAGCGCGCAGCCGGTAGCGCTCCGCGAAGGTCGGATAGCGCACGTGTGCCGCGAACCCGCGCGCCAGCACGCCGTTCGCCGCCGGCTCCTCTCGCAGCGCCTCCCGCGCCGTGTCCAGAACCTCCTGGACGATGCCCGCCGTCGACGCCGCCGACTCCGCCGTCGCCCGCACCGGCAGCGGCGGCACGCCCGTCTCCTGCGGGTCCGTGTCCCCCAACTCCGCCGACAGCCCCTCCCCCCGCAGCACCATCACCAGCCGGTGCTCCTTCTCCGGCTCGAAGAAGAGCTCCACCCCCGCCGGCGCCGACACCCGCTCCCGCAGCACCTCCACCAGGCGACGGTTCTCCGCGTCCGATGGCCGCCCCGCCCGGCGGTCCACGATGCGACCCGTCGCGTCCAGCGTCGCGAAGTTCAGCCGCGCCGCGACGTCGCCGTGCCGCAGGTCGAAATCGACGCCCAGCGCGCTCAGCACGCCCCGCCCGATGTTCCAGCGCAGCGGGTCGTAGCCGAACAACGCGAGGTGGCCCGGCCCGCTCCCCGGCGAGATGCCCAGGCCCACGGGGTCGGACAGGCCCACCGCACCCCGCCGCGACAGGCGGTCCAGGTTCGGCGTGCGCGCCGTCTCGAGCTCCGTACGCCCCGTCTCCGGTGAGGGAAGGCCGCCCAGACCGTCCGCCACACACAGCACGATGCGCGTCTCGCCGGACTCGACGAGATCGTCCGGCAGGTTTTTCTTCAAAACGCCTCCACAACGATGCACCGCCCGCCCCCGCGGAGCGGACGGTCTATTTTCGCGGCCGGTACTCCGGACCGGCCGTGCAATACGACTCCGAATTGTCGAGCCCTGCCTCGCTCGACGCAAGCTCGTCGTGCGAAGAGTGCATAGCAATATGGGACGATGGTCGCCGGTGCGGCCTGGACCGGCCCGGCTGTCGCGCGTATGCTCACGGCATGAGAGACACGTTTATCGCCTTCGATCTCGAGCGGTGGCAGTCGACCTGGGAGAACCGGGTCGCGGTCAACCTGGCGGAGAGCGGAGTGCACCCGGTGACGGTCGGCGAGCTGCTGGAGCTGGCCGGCGCGGAGGTGTCGCAGCTCGAGGAGGTGCGGCTCGGCTACGGCTGGGCGAACGGCACGGCGACGCTGCGGGAGCGGATCGCGGCGCTGTACGGGGGCGGCGTGGGCGGGGATCGGATCGCGGTGACGAACGGGAGCGCGGAGGCGAACTTCGTCGCGCTGTGGGAGCTGGTGGAGCGGGAGGGAGACGCGGCGATCGTGCTGCCGGCGTACATGCAGTCGCCGGGCGTGGTGCAGATGCTCGGGGGGCGGGTTCGGGAGGTGTGGCTGCGGGAGGAGCTGGGCTGGCAGCCGGACCCGGACGAGCTGCGGCGGGCGGTGGGCGAGAAGACGCGTGTCGTGGTGGTGACGAACCCGGTGAATCCGACGGGGACGGTTCTGACGGCGGAGTCGCGGCGGGCGGTGGTGGAGGCGGCGGCGCGGGTGGGCGCGTGGATCCTGGCGGACGAGGTGTACGCGGGTGCGGAGCTGGAGGGGGAGCGGACGCCGTCGTTCCTGGGGGAGGCGGAGCGGGTGGTCGCGACCGGGTCGCTGTCGAAGGCGTACGGCCTGCCGGGGCTGCGGCTGGGGTGGGCGGCGTCGGACGCGGCGACGGCGGAGCGGCTGTGGGCGCGCACCGACTACACCACGATCTCGCACGGTCCGCTGACGGAGCGGTTGGCGACGCTGGCGCTCGAGGCGACGACGCGGGATCGGCTGCTTGCGCGCACGCGCGCCCTGCTGCGCTCGAACCTGGAGGTCGTCGCGCGCACGCTGGGCCATCGGGGTGTGCGCTACCGGACGCCGGACGCCGGTGCGATCCTCTGGCTCGGCTACGACGCCGACGTGTCGTCGGGAGCGTTGGCGGAGCGGCTGCTGCGCGAGGAGGACGTGCTGGTGGCGCCGGGTTCGCAGTTCCTCGTGGACGGTTTTCTCCGCATCGGCTACGGCGCGGAGCCGCGGGCGCTCGAGGAAGGGCTGCGGCGCCTGCGCCGGCTGCTCGACGACGTCGGCTGAGCGGCGGCGGGGCACGTCGCTTGCGCGGGGTCGCGGAGGCAAGCGCGGCCGCCCTTCGCGCTCACCGTCGTCGACCCCGGAGGACGAGTGGCGAGGATTCTGATCGTGGAGGACAATCCGACCCTCCTCGACGTGCTCGAGAGCGTGCTCGCGGAGCGGCACGAGGTGCGGACGGCGGGGCGCGGCGACGTCGCCCTGGTGGTGGCGCGGGAGTTCGTCCCCGAGCTGGTGGTGCTCGACCTGAACCTGCCCGGCGTCTCGGGCGTGCTGATCGGCGGCTACATCAAGCGGGAGGCGGAGCCGCGGCGGGTCCCGATCCTGGCGCTCAGCGCGCTGGCGCAGTTCGTCGAGGAGGAGGACCTGATCGGCAGCGGCTGCTGCGACGCCTTCCTCGCGAAGCCGGCGCCGCTCGGCGCCATCGAGTCGAAGGTGGAGGAGCTGCTCGCGGGGTCGCGCGCGTGAAGGGAGGACGCGCGGCGAAGCCGCGTCGCATGGGACTGCTGTCCGGCGTCGGCTCCTCCGGCGCGCTCGCCGAGCGTCGCACGTTCCCCTACGCCGCGGGGGACCGCATCGCGGGCGACCTGACGGTGATCGGCCACCTCGCCGTCGGCCGCCTGGGGCACCTGTACCAGGTGTGGAGCGCCGGCGAGTGGTGCCCGTACACGTGCAAGATCCTCGATCCGGACCAGCGCGACGACCGCCGAGCCCCCGCGGCGCTGCGCCGCGAAGCACGCATCCTGCGACGGCTCCACCACCCGAACATCGTGCGCAGCTATCGCGAAGGCGACCACGACGGTCTGCCGTTCCTGCTGCTGGAGTACCTCGACGGTCCTTCCATCTTCGACGTGCTGGAGGATCGCTCCGAACGGCGGCTCGAAGTGATCGACGCGGTGCGCACCGCCATCCACGTCGGTGCGGGCCTCTACCACCTGCATCGCCACGGCTACCTGCACCTCGACCTGAAGCCCGCCAACCTGCTGCTGCGCGGGCGCATGCCGGTCCTGGTCGACTTCGACGCGGCACGCCGGCGCGACTCCGAGCGGCGCCCCGCCGACACGCTGGGCACGGCCCCGTACATGGCGCCCGAGCAGGTGCTGCGTGAGCCGCCCACGGAGGCCGCGGACGTGTACGGCCTCGCCGCCGTGCTGTACGAGATGATCACCGGCCGCTGGCCGTTCGAGGACGTCTACAGCGAGCGCGAGGCGCGGCCGGGCGAGGAGCGGCAGCATCCGCAGCTCGGCGAGGCGCCGCCGCCGCCGCCGCGGCGCTACTGCGAGGGGATGAGCGAGGACCTCAGCGACTTCATCGTCGCCTGCCTCGACCGCGACCCCGGCCGGCGGCCGGCGTCGATGCACCCGGTCCTGCTGGAGCTGAGCCGCCACCTCGACGACCCGGTCGCGTTCTGGCCGGACGGGGTCACCACCGAGCGGCGGCGCCGCCCGCGCGAGTAAGGGGCGGCGGACGGCGCCCGCCGGTCAGCCGCCGATGTCGGTGCGAATCGGCGTCGGGCGGCCGTTCAGCTCGCGCGTGTTGTTGCTGGGGTCGACGTCGAGGAGGTCGTGGTCCGGATCGAGCGTGACGAGGTGCGGCGGGTCTGGGGTGACGACGTCGATCGACTGGCGGATGTCGTGGGAATCCAGAATGGCGCCGGACGTCGTTGACCTGGAGGGTGACCGGCATCCACGCGCCGCCCTGGCGCAGGACCTCGACGCGGGTGAGCCAGCGGCCGTCGGGGAGGTGGACGATGACGGCGTCGCCGATGCCGTAGTCGAGTTGCGCGGTGGTGTGCAGCCATTCGTGGAAGAACCAGCCGAGGTCCTGACCGCTCGCGCGCTCCATCGCGTGTCGCAGGTCCTCCTCCTCGACGTGGCGGAACCGGTTGTCGAGGGAGTAGCGGAGCAGGCCCTTGCGGAAGGCGTCCTCGCCGATCAACTGGCGCAGCATGTAGAGGACGACGGACCCTTTCGTGTACGACATCGCGTTGTAGGTCGAGAAGTCCACGAAGTCGGCGGCAGGCGTGTCGACCGGCTGAGTCCGCCCGGCGGCCTCGCGCTCCGCGAGATCACGAAGCGACCGCAGCCAGATGTCCGGGCGGTCGTGCTCCTCCCAGAACCAGTTGGTGAGGAAGCTCGCGAAGCCTTCGTCGAGCCACGCTTCCTTCCACTCGTTGCTGGCCAGGATCCCCATCATCCACTGGTGCGCGAACTCGTGGGTGATGGTGCCCTGTGACGCCCCGCCGTTCATGACCAGCATCGGGAATTCGGTCGCGCCTCGCTCGATGCGGTGGACGTTGGTGATCTGCGGGTACGGGTAGGGGCCGAGCACGCCCTGCAGCCAATCCAGCGCCGTGCGCGACCGGTCAAGCGCCTTCCCGCCCGCCCACGAGGTGTCGCCCGGCTGGTAGAGGACGTGGATCAGGATGCTGCCGGAGCCGCCGGGCCCCGTCCGCGCGGCGGTGCCCGCCTCGTAGATGTAGGCGGGGTCCGCGCTCCACGCGAAGTGGTGCACGTCCTCCGCGCGCCAACGCACGCGCTTGCGGCCGTCCGCCGCGGAGCTCGCGAGCAGGCCGAGCGATTCGGGCTCGGGCGCGGGATAGGCGTCCGCCGCCTCGGCCACGGTGTCGCCCGCGGGGTCGGCGACGGCGGCCGCCGCCCAGCCGGGATCGCCATTGGCCGGAACGCCGGTGGCGCCGATCACCTGATCGGCGGCGACGTCGAGCGTCACGTCCCAGCTCGCGAACTCGCCGTAGAACTCACCCTGCGGCAGGAGCGGATGCCATTCCCATCCGTGGCGGTCGTAGGCGGCAATGCGGGGATACCACTGCGCGAAGTCGTAATGGCGGCCGCGCCGGCCCTGGCGGCGCGGCACGACCGACGGCCGCGCGTCCCAGTCCATGTCGACCACCACGCTGTCGCCCGGCTCGAGCGGCGACGGCAGCGGGATGGCGGCGACGGTCGAGTCCGGCGACAGCGGATAGACCGGCTCGATGCGCTGGCCCGCGACGGCGACGCGGGTGAAGCGCTCGTAGCCCCACTCGCCGGGGCCGAGGTTCTGGAAGCGGAATTCGCCGAACTCCGCCTCCCGCTTCGCCCACAGGCTGTTGGGGCGGAAGGCGTTCAGGTACTGGTGGACGTAGAGGGTGTCGAGCGCGACGGGCGCGTGGTTCGCATAGCGCAGGCGGGCGCGGCCGTGCAGCACCTGAGCGGAGTCGTCGAGCCTCGCCTCGATGCGGTAGGAGACGCCCTGGCGGAAGGCGGTCGTGTCCGGTGCCGCGGCACGGAGACCCGCCGCCGCGAGCACCGCCAGCAGCAGCGTCATCCGACGCCGCCCCCGTGGCTCCCCGCGCCGCCGCCGGCCGTGGTGTCCGCCGGCTCCACCGGCTTCCCGATCAGCGGCGGCGGCGAAACGCGCGCGCGCAGAAGGCGACCGTTCACGCGGATCGTCTTGCTGGCGGAGGCAGCCGCGGCGGCGACGGGGCCGGCCGCGTCGTCGGTCACCGGAATCGCGCCGGCCGCGACTGCGGCGCCGACGAGCGGCGGCTCGTCGGAGCGCGCGGCGAGGATGCGCTCGGCGGCGGCGCCGTAGACGTAGCGGCCGGCGCCGTCGACCGCGGTGGCCGGAAGGCGGTGCGTCGTTTCGAAGGCGAGATAGCCGTTTCGCAGGTTGGTCCAGAAGGCACGCAGCGCCGGATCCGGATACTCCCGGCGGAGCCACTCCATGCCGCGCCGGTCGAGGCGGGTCGGGAAGATGTCGACCGGGATCGAGCGCTGACCCGCGGCGCGCGCCTCCACCGCGAGCCAGTAGATCTCCTCGATCTGCGCATCCGTCATCGGAACGCAGCCGATCGTCTTGCAGCCGCCGTGGATGAAGATGTCACCGCCGGTCGGCGCGCCGCCGCTGCGCACGAGGTCGGCGCGGTTCGGATAGTCGATGCCGAGCGAGAGATGGTACTCGCTCGTCGGGTTGAAATAGGAGATGTGGTAGAAGCCCTCCGGCACCTGGTAGTCGCCGCGGCGTCGCTTCGGTCCCATCTCGCCGGAGAGGACGCACATCGGGTAGCGCCGGAAGAGCGTGAAACGATCGCTGCCGGTGGGGCGAACCCACACCTCGACCTCCCGCTCCCGCTTGAACACACGCAGGAAGACGCCCGCGGGTGGATACGGGATTCCGCGCTCGCGGAACGCGGCGATCAGCGGACCGCGCCGCGCGGCCATCGCCTCGCGCACGCGCCGATACGCCAGCTGCCGCTCCATGAAGCCGGGCGACGGCGCGACGGAGCGCGCGAACGACGACGGCGCCGGGTCCCGCGCCGACGAGGGCCCCTGCGCCGCGGCCGGCGCGGGCCTCACGAGCAGGAAGAACGACAGGAGCAGGAACGACAAGCGTACGAGGCGCGGCGGTATGGGCTCGACGGTCATGGTTCTCCGTTCGGACTTCGTCGGCCGGGCGCCGCCGGGCGCCGCACCGCGGCCAGGTCGAACTGTCGGGCAGATACACTGAATGGCTACCCACGGTTCGCCGCCGCGTCAAGCGAGGTGGCCGCAACGTTCCGGCGCCCCCGTGCGTTCGCGAGAGCGCCGGCCGACCCGTCCGGCGCCACTCCCGCCGCGAGACCGCCGTGTCAGCATCCACGTTCTCGCACCATCCCGGCTGCGGCCTCGCGGGCGGTCGCGGCCCCGGTTCGACGGGCCGACAGGTCGGGCTCCGGATCACACTCGGTCCCGGGATGCGAGCGGCCCGTGAGCGACAGGGGCCCTGCCGGCCTCGGGTGGCGTCGCGCGCCGCGCGCACGTGCCCGGTACGCCGCGGGCGGTGGCGCGGGGCCGCCGGACCCGATGGGCCGCGGATGCGGCCACGGCGGCCGAACGGAGCGGGGTTGACGGGGCGCCGCGGGCGCCGCTACGCTCGACTCACACCCCCACGCGGAGAAGCACGCATGCAACGCCGCACCGCCACGCCCGGCCGTCCATCGCTGCGTGCCCGCGCGATTCGGCCAGCCTGCGTCGCGCTCACGCGGGCCGCGGCCGCGACGGCCGCGGCGTTCCTGGCCTCGGCGTTCCTCGCCGCCGGAGCCGTGCCCGCGGCGGCGCAAGGGGTGAGGGGGATCGTCATCGACGCCGCGACGGAGCAGCCGGTCGACGGCGCCGACGTCGTGCTGCTCGACACGCTCGGCAACCGGATCAACGCCGTGAGCAGCGACACCACCGGCCGTTTCCTGCTCCTGATCACCGCGTCCGGCCGCTACCAGTTGCGCGCCTCGCGGATCGGCTACAAGGACTCGATGAGTCGGCCGATCTACCTCGATCGGCACGAGTTGCTGCCGGTGGAGCTGCGGCTCTCGACGGAAGCGATCGAGATCGCACCGCTGACGGTGACGGCGAACACCACGATGTTCGACCGCGACATGGCGGGATTCCGCAGGCGCGCGCGGGAGGACGGCTTCGGCTATTTCATGACCCCGGAGCAGCTGAAGGGCATGCACCTGCCCCGCGCCTCGAGCTATCTGGCGCGAGCGCCGGGGATCCGCATCAGGTACGGGCAGGGCGGTCGCGCTCTCATCCTGCTCTCGCACGCCGGCCGGACGTGTTCGCCGAACCTCGTCATCGATGGGTTGCCTTACGCGGTGGACGGGTCACTTTCCATCGACGACCTGCTCCGCCCGGACGAAGTCCACGCGGTCGAGGTGTACGGCCGAGTGGAGGACGTGCCGCCGCACTTCCTCGGCTTCCGGCCGAACTGCGGCGCCGTCGTGGTGTGGACCAACAGAGGGCAAGGATGGAACCGGTGATGCCGATCTCGAATGACCGCGCGCTGACACCGTTCGCCGCGGGGCTCGCGCTGCTCACGCTCCTCGGCGCCGCGACGCCGGCGGCCGCCCAGATGATCGGCGGCCACGTCCGGGAAGCGGGATCGAGCGCTCCCATCGCGGGAGCGGAAGTCGCGCTCCTCGATACGCTGGACCAGGCCGTGGCGACGACCGAGTCGGACGAGACCGGCTACTTCATCCTGGACGCGAAGGTGGCGGGCGTGTACCGGCTGCGGGCCACCCGCATCGGGTACACGTCGGTAACGGCGCCGCCGGTCCACCTCCTGGAGAACCGCTACGCGTCGGTCGAACTGCGACTGGCCACGGACGCGGTCCCGATCTCGCCGCTCACCGTCATCGCGCGGCCGGGCGCTTTCGAGCGCGACATGGCGGGCTTCCACATGCGCATGCGCGAGGGCTTCGGCCACTTCATCACGCCGGAGGAGATCAAACGGCACCATCAGGCCCTCGCCACGAGCTACGTGGGCGCGACGCCCGGCGTCGTCGTGCTGCACGCGCACGGGCGCGGGATCGTCACCATGCGCGGACAGGGCACGACGCGATGCCTGCCGATCATCCTCCTCGACGGCGCCCCGATTCCGCTGGACAACCAGCGTTCGCTCGACGACCTGATTCCCGCGGGCGATGTCTACGCGATCGAGGTCTACAACAATCCGAGGCAGGTGCCGCAGTGGGTGGGCAGCTACATGACACGGGTCGGCGAAGGATCCCGCACGATGACGACCGGGTGCGGCGCCATCCTGGTGTGGACCGACCGGCGGCCGCAGGCGGAGAAGCCGTGATGGAGAGACCCGCGGCCCGGTCGAGGTGAGGGAGCCGGTGCTCCGAGCGGTTCGACACGGGCACGGGACCGCGCTCGCGCTCGTCGGCGGATCGATCCTGGCCGCGGCGCTCCTCGGCGGCACGGCGGCGGCGGCTTCGGCGCAGGTCGTGTCCGGACGCGTGATCGACGCGTCGTCGGGTGAGGGAGTGGCGACGGCGGGCGTGGTGCTGCTCGATTCGCTGTCGCAGCCCGTCGCCGCGGCCACGGCCGACAGCGTAGGCGGCTTCGTGCTCGAGGCGCCGGCGGCCGGGGCCTACCGGTTGCGCGCCTCCCGCATCGGCTACAAGGAGGTCACGACGAAGCCGGTCGATCTGGCGGACGACCAGTTTCTATCGGTGGAGCTGCGCCTCTCCACCGAGGCCGTGCTGATCGACGCGCTCACCGTCAACGTCCGGCGCACGCGCTTCGATCGCGACATCGCCGGCTTCAGTGCGCGGAAGAGGGAGGGCTTCGGGCATTTCGTCACGCCCAATGTGATCCAGCGGCTGCACCTCTCGCGGGCGTCGAACTACGTGCAGCGGGTGTCGGGAGTCCACGTTCGTTACGGCAGCGGCGGCCGTTCGATCGTCACGTTGACCCACCTGGACATCACCTGCGTCCCGAACCTGATGATCGACGGCACGCCGGCGCAGCTCGATGAATCGATGTCGATCGACGATTACGTGCAGCCCCAGGAAGTCTACGCGATCGAGGTGTACACCAATCCGAGGCACGTACCGCACTGGGTCTCCGGCTTCCATCCGGGCTGCGGCGCGATCGTCATCTGGACCAACCGCGGGCGCCGGACGCGATAGGGCACGTCCCTCAGCCGGCCCGGCGGGCGGCGCCGCGGAGCTTCACGCCTCTTCGCCCAGGATCGCGGCCAACACCTTCAGGTCCACGTTCCCGCCGGACACGACACACACGACCGGACCGTCCCCCATCTCCCGCGCGTGAGTCAGCGCCACCGCGAGCGGCGCGGCGCCCGCGCCCTCGGCCACCACCCGGGCGCGCTGCGCGAGCAGCCGCATCGCGGCCCGGATCTGCTCCAGCGAAGCGGTGCGCGCACCGGCGAGCAGGGCGCTCGCGAGAGGCCACATCTCCGCGAGCACGCTCTTGCCGCCGATGCCGTCGACGAAGCTGCGGCGGTGCTCGACCGCCTGCGGCGACCCGGCCGCCAGCGAAGCCCCGAGCGGCGCCGCCGTCTCCACCTCGCAGGCGAGCACGCGCGTGGCGGGCGAGCGGGCGAGCGCCGCCGCCGCGATGCCGCATGACAGTCCCCCGCCGCCGTAAGGCACCAGAATCGTCGCGGTCTCCGGCAGGTCGTCGAGGATCTCGGCGCCGATCGTCGCGTTGCCGGTGATGACCGCCTGATCGGAGACCGGGTGGACGAAGAGGCCCTCCATGCCGTCCGCCTCGTGACGCACCAGCACCTGCCACCACTCGTCGTACGGAACGGGGACGACGCGCCCGCCCAGCCGCTCGACCGCCTCCACCTTCGTGCGCGGCGCGCCGTCGGGAACGACGACGCTGCACGCCACGCCCAGCTCGCGCGCGCTCCACGCCACCCCCTGCGCCATGTTGCCCGCGCTCGCCGTGTACACGCCGCGCGAGAGACGCCCGGCGCCCGCCTGCGCCAGCGCGTTGTAGGCGCCGCGCAGCTTGAAGGAGCCGATCGGCTGCAGGCACTCGAGCTTGAGCCAGACCTCGAGCGGCGACTCCGGATACTCGAGGCGCACGAGCGGCGTGCGCAGCGCGACGCCGCGCAGCCGGCCGCGCGCCGCGTCGATCTCGTCCCGCGTCGGCGGGCGCAGCTCAGTCATGGCGGATTCCTCCGAGATCGACGCGCGGCACGGCCTCGTCGCCCCGCGCGTGCTCCCAGCAGAAGTGGGCCGCGGCCACGTCCTCGACGCCGAGGCCGAGGCCCTTGAAGAGCGTGATCTCCTCCGGCGAGCGGCGCCCCGGCAGCCGGCCCAGGAACAGCTCCCCGATCTCGCCGGCAATGTGGTCCTCGCCGATCGCGCCCTCGCCGCGCGCGATCAGGTACTCGCCCGCCTCGTTCTCCGCCGATTCCCGGCGATCGACCCAGAGCCGCGCGCGCGCGACCGCCTCCGCGTCCAGCTCGCGCGCACCCGGCTGACTGGCCCCGATCGCGTTGACGTGCGCCCCCGCGGCGAGCCACTCGCCCTCCACCACCGGGTCGCGGCTCGACGTGCACGTGCAGACGATGTCGGCGCCCTCCACGGCGCTGCGCGCATCCGGCATCGCCTCGACGCGCACGTCCACGCGAGCGCTCGCGCGCTCGGCGAAGGCGCGCGCGTGCTCCGCCGTTCGGCTCCACACGCGGACGCGGCGCAGCGGCCGCACGCACGCCATCGCCTCGAGGTGCGTCGTCGCCTGTACGCCGCTGCCGAGCAGCGCGAGGTCCCCCGCGCCCGGGGTCGCCAGGGCGTCCGTCGCCGCGGCGGAGACGGCGGCCGTGCGGATGGCGGTGATCGAGCTGGCGTCGACGATCGCGGCGATGGTGCCGTGCACCCCCTCGAAGAGGAGGACCACGCCCTGGTGAGAGTCGTAGCGCGTGCCGGCGTTGCCGGGAAAGACGGAGATCGCCTTGACGCCGAAGCTCGGCGGATCCGCGAGCGCGGCGGGCATCGTCGCGACGAGGCCGCGCCGGTCCGGCAGCCAGTGCACCGCGCGCAGCGGCTGCAGCGCCTCGCCGCGCGCGAGCGCCTCCAACGTGCGGCGCATGAGCGGGATGCAGTCGGCCATCGGCAGGTGCCGCGCGACGGCGTGCTCGTCGAGAAGGAGTACGGGCATGATCCGAAGGTGCGGAGGTCGAGGACGGAGCGGCGCGCACCGGCCCGGGCCGGTGTGGTGCCGCCAGTTACGCAGAATGCGCCCGACAGGATTCGAACCTGTGACCTCGTGCTCCGGAGGCACGCGCTCTATCCAACTGAGCTACGGGCGCGACGATGGAGGGGAAGCGAATAAGCCGAGTTCTGTCTCCGGCGTGGCCGGAGGGGATCATTTCTCTGGGACGACGATTGCTCGCCGCCTCCTGCGGCCTACCCGGGGCTCCGCAGCCTTTCGGCCGCAACGGCGCGGGCCGCGCCTCGCCCCCTGCTTGGCCTTGCTCCGGGTGGGGTTTGCCATGCCGTCCCGGTCACCCGGTCCGCGGTGGGCTCTTACCCCACCGTTTCACCCTTGCCTGTGCCCCCGGAGGGGCCATCGGCGGTCTGCTCTCTGTTGCACTTTCCGTCGCCTCGCGACGCCCGGCCGTTAGCCGGCACCCTGCCCTGCGGAGCTCGGACTTTCCTCGGCCGCGGAACGCGTGACGCCGGTCTCCCGACGCCGCCGTCCACGGCCGCGATCCACACTCGCTTCCCCGTCCTTGTCAAACAGCCGCGCCTTAACCGCCGCCGACGCTGCGTTTGAAACGAGACCCGCCACGGCGCTGCGCGCCGGACGGCCGATGCGCCCGGGAGGAGTCGAACCCCCAGCCTTTGGATCCGTAGTCCAACGCTCTATCCAATTGAGCTACGGGCGCTCGCCGCTCGGGGAGGTACCCCCCAACGGACCGTCCGCGGAGCCGGATCGACCCCGCGGACGGAGCATTGAATGCTAGCGGCCCCGGCCGATCGGGTCAACCGTGCAGGGCCGCTCCGCCCGGGGCGATTCCGCGTCCGGACACGGGCGGCACGCCGGATCTCATTTCGGTTCCGAGATCTTCTCCACGGTCGCCTCCACGGCTCCCTCGTCCCGCACCTGCCGCGCCAGATCCGCCTGCGCCACGATGCCGACGACGCGCTCGTCGTCCACGACCGGCACGCGCCGCACCCGCTCCGCCCGCATCACCTCCATCGCCCGGTCCACGTCGTCGTCGGAGCGCACCGTGCGCGTCTGCCGCGTCATGTGCTCCGCGACGGTGCAGCTCCCATCGTGGCCCTCCGCCACGCAGCGCACCGCGATGTCGCGATCCGTGATGATCCCCGACAGGTGCTTCTCGCGGTCGATCACCGGCACCGCGCCAAAATCGCCGTCGCGCATCACGCGCGCCGCATCCTTCACCGTATCCTCCGGGCGGACGGAGCGCGGATCCCCGGTCATGATGTCGCGGACTCGCATGGCGTGCCTCCTTCGTAACGAGTTGTTCGTGGCCGACTTGGGGAACTGGAGGACCTGCAACGGCCATGCCCGCTCCTCGCTCGAAAAACGACTCTCTCGCGGAGGGGCGGCGCGACGCGACGCCCGCTCGGCGCCGCGCGAGAGCGCCCGTTCCTGGTCGCGCTCGCCGCCGAAACGCCGCGCGCCAGAGTCGTCCCACCTGGCCGTTCCAACGCCGGACGCCGACTCGCTGGCGCTTCGTCCGGCTCCGAGGGCGCTTCGGACTTCGATCCGCTTCACGCGGAGGTCGCGGTGGACGCGGAGGAACGACCTGGTTGGTGCGTCGCGCGTACCGAGCGCCGACGCGGCCGCGGCCCGCCGGCCGCCCGACCTGCGACGAACCAAACAGAACAACTAGGAAGCCGGCCTGGCGCCGAACCTCGCTCACCGCTCGGCCTCCCGCGCAGCCAGTGATCTCCTCCGCGCCCCCCGCGCCCTCCGCGTGAAACCATCCGTAGCGGCCGCGACGAAGGCCGCGTCGTGGTCTCGGGTGCGTGAGTCGACCTCCTTGCACGAGGTGGAGCGCATGGCGGACCACGTGGGCGCGCTGCGGGATGGCGTGCTGGAGGCCCAGCTACCCGCGGAGGAGCTGCGACGGCGGCTGCGGCGTTACCGTGCTCAGGTCCCGGCGGAGTGGGCGGGGGTGCCGGATCTCAACGGGGCGGTGCTGCGGAGTCATCGCGCGGGCGCGGAAATCGAGTGGACGGTGTGGGGCGAGGAGGCGGAGGTGACGGAGCGGCTTCGGTCGGCGGGAGCCACGGTGCGCGACGCGGCGAAGCTCTCGCTGGACGAGGCGACGATCGTGCTGCTGTCGAGCAAGGAGGCGGGATCATGAATGCGACGATGGCCAGGCCGGCGAAGCCGGCCGCGGTGGCGGAAGCGCAGCTGTGCGCGGCGGGCCTCGCGGTGCGCCCGGCGCTGCTGGTGGGAGGGGGGATCGTGGTGGCCGTGACGCTCATCAGCCTGTTGCAGGTGATGGGGATCGGCGCCGCCCGGGCGCATCGGGGCAGTTTCAGTTTCGCGCCCGTGGACACATGGCCGCTCGTGCTCGTGGGGCTGTTCTTTCCGCTCGCGGTATGGCGGGGCGACGGCCCGTCGAGCCGGGACTATCACCGTTCGATGCCGGTGGGGGAGAGGTTCCACTCGCTCACGCGCGTGATTGCGGGGTGGGTGTGGCTGATGGCCGCCCTGGCCGGCTTCATCCTGTGGGGTTGGATGCTGAACCGCCTGGCGGGCGGAGCGTTCGGTGTGGAGAGGGCGGTGCAGATCACCACCAGCGGCGGCGTGCGCGTCCGGTCGGAGGTCGTGACGCCGTTCCCTCTGTGGACATGGCTGATTCCGTTCGTCCACGCAACGGTGGCCTACCTCCTCGGCTCGCTCGTGGCGCTCCGAGCCGACCGGCCCTGGATGGTCTTCGGCGGCATCATCCTCTCGTACGGGCTCCTCGTCTCCCTCCTGCAAGCGGTCGGAGCGCAGACGCTGGGCAACGCGCTCGGCAGCATCTGGAGCGGGCGCTACGGCCTGCGCGCGGCGCTCGCCTTCCCGCGGCAGGGCCCGGGACTCGCCCTCTTCCCGGCCCGGCAGTGGACGGCGGGCGACACGTTCACCTGGCTCGCCGCCGCCGTCGCGTGGGGCGGCGCCGCGGTGGTGGCAGTCGCCGCCAGCCTGCGCCCAGGCGAGCCAGGCAACTGACCGCGCCCGGACGCCCGCCGCCAGCAACAAGCCCCGCCCCGCGGTCCGAGGCCCCCAGACCCCCGTACCCCAGACCCCCCGCAGACCCCCTCCGCAGACCCCAGACCGGTCCGGGGTCCACCCACGCCTTCGCCTCACCCCTAAAACGCCGCGAACCCCGTCACATCCTGCCCCAGAATCAACCCATGTATGTCATGGGTGCCCTCGTACGTATAGACCGACTCCAGATTCGCCATGTGCCGCATCGCGCCGTACTCGACCAGGATCCCGTTGGCGCCGAGCAGCCGGCGCGCCTCGCGCGCGACGTCGCACGCCATGGAGACGTTGGCGCGCTTGGCGAGGGAGACCTGCTGCGGCCGCAGCCGGCCCTGGTCCTTGAGCCGGCCGAGCTGCAGCGAGAGCAGTTGCCCCTGGGTGATCGCCGTGAGCATGTCGGCGAGGCGGGTCTGCTGGATCTGCGTCGCGGCGATCGGCTTGCCGTCGAACTGGATGCGTTCCCTCGCGTAGGCGCGCGCCTCGTCGAAGCACGCCATGGCGGCACCGACGGCGCCCCACGCGATGCCGTAGCGCGCCTGGGTCAGGCACATCAGCGGGCTCTTCAGTCCGCCGGACCCCGGCAGCAGCGCGCTCTCCGGCAGGCGCACATCCTGGAGCACGAGCTCGCTGGTGTCGGAGGCGAGGAGCGAAAGCTTCCCCTTCTGGTCGCGGGCGCTGAAGCCGGGTGTATCGGTGGGGACGACGAAGCCGCGGATCGAGCCGGCGTCGTCGTAGTCGCCGGTCTTCGCCCACACGATCGCGATGTCCGCCATCGAGCCGTTGGTGATCCACATCTTGGCGCCGTTCAGGATCCACGCATCGCCTTCCTTGCGGGCCATGGTGCGCATGCCGCCGGGGTTGGATCCGAAGTCCGGCTCCGTGAGGCCGAAGCAGCCGATCACCTCGCCCGCGGCCATGCGGGGCAGCCACTCGCGCTTCTGTTCCTCGCTGCCGAACGCGTGGATCGGGTACATGCAGAGCGCGCCCTGGACCGAAGCGAAAGAGCGGATGCCGGAGTCGCCCCGCTCCAGCTCCTGCATGATGAGCCCGTAGGCGACGTTGTTCAGTCCCGCGCAGCCGTACTCCTCGGGCAGGTTCGCGCCGAGGAAGCCGAGCTCCGCCATCTGCGGGATCAGCTCCTTCGGGAAGCGACGCCCGATGTAGGCCTCCTCGATGACGGGCATGAGGTTGTCGTCGACCCATTCGCGAACGGTGTCGCGGACCAGCCGCTCCTCTTCAGCGAGGAGCGAGTCGACGTCGAAGTAGTCGATTCCCTGGAATGCCATGGTGTCCGTCTCTGCTGGGTGTATGGGATCGTGGGCGCGGGCGCCGGCGGCGCGGCGGCGCCGTCACCGTCGCGGCGGCGTCCCGCCCGCTGCCCGTGTCGCCGCTTCAGCGCAGGCGCGCGATTATGGCGTCCGCGAACGCCTGCGTGCCGGCGGTGCCGCCGAGGTCCGGCGTGAGCGTCTCGCGGGCGCGGAGCACGGCGCCGAGCGCGGCGCGGATGCGGGCGGCGGCGGCGGCGTCCGCCCGGATGTGATCGAGCAGCATGCAGGCGGCGAGGATCTGCGCGCTCGGGTTGGCGACGCCCTTGCCGGCGAGGTCGGGGGCGGAGCCGTGGACCGGCTCGTAGATCGCCGCGTCGCGGCCGATGTTGCCGCCCGGCGCGAGGCCGAGGCCACCGACGAGGCCGGCCATCTCGTCGCTCAGGATGTCGCCGAACATGTTCTCCATGACGAGCACGTCGAAGGCGTACGGATCGAGGACGAGCTGCATCGCGGTCGCGTCGATGATGCGGTCCTCGAAGGCGACGCGCCCGTCATACTCCTTGGCGATCGCGCGGCCGATGTCGAGGAAGAGGCCCTGCGTGTACTTCAGGATGTTCGCCTTGTGCGCCAGCGTCACCTTGCGACGGCCGTGGCGCACGGCGTACTCGAACGCGTAGCGGATGATGCGCTCGGAGCCGAAGCGGGTGATGATCATGACGGACTCGGCCGCCGCGCGCGGGTCGTCGCCCATGCCGATGTAGTGTTCGACGCCGACGTAGAGGCCCTCGGTGTTCTCGCGGATCAGGACGAGGTCGATGTCCTCGTAGCGCGAGCCGGGCAGCAGCGTGAGCGCGGGCCGCACGTTGGCGTACAGGTCGAACTCCTTGCGCAGCGCGACGTTGATGGAGCGGAAGCCGACACCGCTCGGCGTGGTGAGCGGCCCCTTCAGGGCGACGCGCGTGCGGCGGATCGAGGCGATCGTCTCGTCCGGCAGCGGTGCGTTGCGCTGCTCGAGGGCGGCGACACCGGCGAGCTGGCGGTCCCATTCGATGTCGGCTCCGGCCGCGTCCAGCACGCGCACCGTCGCGTCCGTGATCGAGGGTCCGATGCCATCGCCGGGTATGAGCGTCACCTCCGTCGCCATCTTCTTCTCCTGCCCGCCCCGCTCAGCGGGGCACGAACTTGGGGTTGTACGAATAGGAGGTGTGCCGCTCCCCCCACTTGACGAGATCGTCGAGCCGCGCCGGGTCCTTCGTCCCCTCCTGCAGCGCGTGTCCGAGGATGTTCAGGCTGCGACGCCACAGGATGTCGCTCATCGTGTCCCGCGGCAGCAGCGCCCGCGCGATCTCGGCGCCGCCGGGCCCGACCGTCACCACGCGCACGCCGCCGACGTCCGGGTAGTCGGTGAAGAGCTGCCGCGTCGACGGCGTGAAGAGATAGACGTACGGCCCCACCTGCGCCCACAGCGAGCCGCCGCGCCGCAGCTCCCCCGTCGGCTGCCGGATCCAGTACTGCACGACGTTGCCGCTGAGGGCGACGCTGTCGACGCCGGCGTTGCGCGCGAAGAGCGCACGCGCCTGCTCGGGCGTGGGCAAGCGCGGCGCGCGTGGCGACCGGTGGCACGCCGGAAGGAGGAGCGTGAGCAGGAGCACGAGCAGGAGCGTCGCCGGTCTTCTCATCGAGCCACCGCTTTCGCGAGGGCGCGCGCCGCGGACGCGACCACGCGCGCGTCACCCGCGGGGCCGCGGTCGCCCCCCACCACGCCGTACCAGAGCACATCGCCGCCGAACGTGTCGATCAGCGCCGCGGCGATTTCGACGCGCCCCGCGCTCGCACCCCCCGGGCCGGGCACGTAGGCGGCCGCCACGGGAAGCAGCGCGTAGCGCGCGTCCACGACCGCGCCGAGCCGGCGCAGGTCGCCGAACAGCGGATCGCCGATGCGCTCGACGCGGCCGCGTCGGAAGCTGGCGACGGCGAGCGCGTCGAGCCGGACGTCGGAGAGCGCCGGCGAGGCGGCGAGGGCGCGCCGCAGGCGGTCGGGGAAGACGAAGGCGATGCGGGAGCCGGACTGCGCGAGCCAGTAGCGGATCTCGTCGTCGATGCGCGGCGGCCTCGCCGCGGCGCCGCTCTGCGCCGGCAGGACCATCACGCCGTGGCCCCCGAGGTCGGGGGCCGGCTGCGACGGCGTCTCGGGGGTCGGAGCGGCGCGGGAAGCGCACGCGGTCGCGGTCCCGGCGAGCGCGCAGAGGAGCGCGGCGGGCGGCGCCAGGCGGCGGAGCGGCGCGCGTACGGAGGGTCGGCGGATCGGCACGGCGCGCCGGCTCAGAGCAGGTATCCGCCGTCGACCGGCACGACGGCGCCGGTGACGTGGCGAGCCAGCTCCGAGCAGAGGAAGACGACGATGTGCGCGACGTCCTGGGGGTCGCCGAGCCGGCGTAGCGCGGCACGTTCGCGCGCGCCATCGAGCACGTCGGCGGGGACGCCCTCGGTGAGGCGTGTGGTCCGGATGTAGCCCGGAGCGACCGCGTTGACGTTCACGTTGGCGGGGCCGAGCTCGATCGCCGCGGATCGCGTGAGCGCGAGGAGACCCGCCTTCGATGCGGCGTAGTTGGCCAGGCCGAACTCGCTCCGGATTCCGTGCACCGAGCTGACGTTCACGATCTTCCCGTATTGCTGCGCGCGCAGCGTGGGCGACACGGCGCGGATCATGTTGAACGCACCCGTCAGGTTCGTGTCGATCACGTCGCGCCACTGCTCGTCGCTCATGCGCCAGATCGCCCGGTCGCGGGCGATGCCGGCGTTGTTCACCAGGATCTGCAGGCCGCCGAGCCGCTCCGCCGCCTGTTCGACGAACTCCGTGACCGCGTCGGCGTCGCGCACGTCGCACGCGGCGCAGTGCACGTTCACCTCGAGCATGCGCAGCTCGGCGGCGGTTCGCTCCGCCTCCTCCGCCATGCCGCCGTCGCCATCGTCGTAATAGTTGAACGCAATGTCGACGCCGTGGGAGGCGAGGTCGAGCGTCACGGCGCGGCCGATGCCGGTCGCGCCGCCGGTCACGATGGCGCGGCGTCCCCGCAGGCCGCTGAAGACCGGCTCCGGGTCCGGCTGTTCGGCGACCTCCTCGAGCAGCCGCGCCACGGCCGCGCCCGCCGGCTCGCGGGCGAGAGAAGGGACCATGGGCTCCTCACCGCGAACGCTCACCCGCCTCCTGTCCGCTGCGACGGCGCAATCCGGCCGACGCCGCGGGCGGCGCCGCCGGTGTCAGCCGGCACATTGTACGCGCCGCCCCCGACGCGCAGCAAGCGGCGGGCCCGGCCCCGTGGCTCAGGGCGCGGGTGGCGCCTCGCGCCGCTCGGCGTGGTGCTTGATGTTGCGGCCCTCCACCATGTAGACGACGTCCTCCGCGACGTTCGTGGCGAGGTCGGCGATGCGCTCGAGGTTGCGCGACACGAGGAGCATGTCCATGCCGGCCGAGATGCGGCGCGGCTCCGACATCATGTGGGTGAGGAGAATGCGGAAGACGTTCTCGTGGAGGCGGTCGACGCGGTCGTCGCGGCGGACGATGTCGCGCCCGAGCGCGCTGTCGCCGCGGACGTAGGCATCGAGCGCGTCGTTGAGCATGCGGCTCACGAGGCGGACCATCTCCTCGATCTCCGGCAACGAGGTGAGCGGCGCCTCCTTCAGGATGTACTTCACGTTCTCGGCGATGTTGACGGCGTGGTCGCCCACCCGTTCGAGATCGTTGGAGATGCGCATCGCCATGGTGATGAAGCGGAGGTCGCGCGCCATCGGCTGCTGCAGCGCGAGGAGATGGATCGCCAGCTCGTCGATCTCGAGCTCGAGATCGTCGATCTCGCGGTCGCGCCGGATCACCTCCTCGGCGCGCGCCTCGTCGCGCTGGAGCAGCGCCGCGACGGCGCCCTGCACCGCCGCTTCCGCGAGGCCGGCCATGGCGACGAGGCGCGCCTTGAGCCGATCGAGCTCCTCCTGGAAGTGCCGCTGGCTCATCCGAACCTCCCCGTGATGTACGCTTCGGTCCGGGCCTCGCGCGGATTGGTGAAGAGGTCGTCGGTCGCGCCGTATTCGACGAGCTCGCCCAGGTAGAGGAACGCCGTGAGGTCCGAGACGCGCGCCGCCTGCTGCATGTTGTGCGTCACGATCACCACCGTGTAGTCCTGCTTCAGCTCGTAGATCGTCTGCTCGATCTTCTGCGTCGCGATCGGGTCCAGCGCGGACGCCGGCTCGTCCATCAGCAGCACCTCCGGCTCGACCGCCAGCGCGCGCGCGATGCAGAGCCGCTGCTGCTGCCCGCCGGAGAGCGAGAGCGCGCTCGCCTCCATGCGGTCGCGCACTTCATCCCACAGCGCCGCGCGCCGCAGCGCGTCCTCGACCACCGCGTCCAGCCGCCCCGCGTAGCCGTTCAGCCGCGGGCCGAACGCGACGTTGTCGAAGATCGTCTTCGGAAACGGGTTCGGCTTCTGGAACACCATGCCGATGCGGCGCCGCACCTCGACCGGATCGACGCTCGGATCGTAGAGGTCGACGCCGCGGAACACGACGCTCCCCTCCACGCGGGCGCCGGGGACGAGGTCGTTCATCCGGTTGAGCGCGCGCAGCAGCGTGCTCTTGCCGCACCCGGACGGGCCGATGAAGGCGACGACGCGGTTCGCCGGGATCGCGATCGCGACCCGCTTCACCGCTTCCATGCGGCCGTAGTAGACGCTCAGGTCGCGTGTCTCGAGGATGGGGGCGTCGACCACCGCGGCGCCGCACTCCGCCTCCACGCCGTCGTCGGGCCGCACTCCGATCTCGCTCATGCCGGAATGTAACATCGCGCCGCGCTCAGCCGACATCGCCGGCTTCGCGCATCGCCGCGTCCGCTCCGCCGTCGCCGGGCGCGGACGCGGCGGGGAGCACGAAGCGGACGACGGTGCCACGGCCCAGCTCGCTCTCGGCGTCGACGGTGCCGCCCATGCTCTCCACGAGATGACGCACGATCGAGAGGCCGAGGCCGGTCCCGCCCTCCTCGCGCGAGCGCGCGGGATCGACGCGGTAGAAGCGCTCGAAGATGCGGCCGACCGCGTCGCGCGGAATCCCCGAGCCGGTGTCCTCGACCTCGATCGCGACGCGCCCGGCCGGCGCCACGACCGCGGGCGCCTGCGGGGAAGGCCGGCGGAGCAGCTCCGGCGCGCGCGGCCGGGGAGCGACGGCGCCGTCGTCGCCCGCGAGACGCCGGCTACGCACCAAGATCGAGCCGCCGGGCGGCGTGTGGCGCAACGCGTTGTCGAAGAGGTTGGACAGGATCTGGTGCAGCGCGCCCTCGTCGCCGAGCACGTGCACGTCCGGCGCGACCGCGGCGCGGAAGGCGACGCCGCGCTCGGCCGCCCGCCCTTCGAGGGCGCGCCACGCCGCGGCGGCGACCGGCGCGAGCGCGACGGCGGCGAGCCGCGGCGTCCAGCGTCCCGACTCGAGGCGGGAAAGATCCAGCAGGTCGTCGACGATGCGCTGCAGGCGCGCCGCGTTCGCGTGGATCGTGGAGAGGAAGCGGCGCCGCGCGTCGGCGGGGACGTCGTCGTCGAGCAACGTCTCGGCGTAGCCGCGGATGGAGGTGAGCGGCGTCTTCAGCTCGTGGCTCGCGTTGGCGACGAAGTCGCGCCGCACCGTCTCCAGGCGCCGCATCTCCGTCAGGTCCACCAGCGTGAGGACGACGCCGCCCGCGAGGCTCGCGGCCGCCGCCGGCTCGGCGACCGGCTCGACGGCGACGAAGAGGCTGCGCTCGTCGATGGCGATCTCCTCCGCCGCGGCAGCGCCCTCGCTCAGGGTCCGCGCGACGAGCCGCCGCAGGGCGGGACTGCGCACGACCGCCTCGTACGGCTGGCCAGTCGCGTCGTGGGGCAGGCGGAGCAGGTGCTCCGCGGCGGGATTCGCCCGCACCACCCGCCCCGCGGAGTTCACCTGCGCGATCCCCTCGCCGACGGCGTCGAGGAGCAGGCGAAGCTCGTCCCTCTCCGCGCGCAGCCGGTCGATTCGGCGCTGGAGGCGCCCGCCGGCCCGCTCGGCCGCCGCCGCGAGGGCGTCGATCTCGACCACCTTCGCGGCGTGCCCCGCCGCGGGCCGCTCGGGCAACCGGTCGATCGACTCGCGCAGCCGCGCCAGCGGACCGGCGAGCCAGCCGCTCACGCGGCCGGCGGCGATGAGCGAGAGGAGCAGCGCGATTCCGCCGGTCCACAGCACGCCCGCGCGCGTATTGTCGACGAGCGCGCGGGCCTCGGCGGCGCTCAGTCCCGGCACCGCGTGCGTGACGACGTGGGGCAGGAGGAGGTAGGCGAGGACCGTCACGATGACGACGGCGCAGGACGCGGCCGCCGCGAAGAGGAGCCGCAGCCGGATGCGCACGCTCAGACGCCCCGGCGGCCGCGCAGCGCGTACGTCAGAGGCCGCTCTCACGAGTCCGGAAACGATAGCCGAAGCCCCGCACCGTCTCGATCCAGTCGCCCGCGTCGCCCAACTTCGAGCGCAGCCGCTGCACGTGCATGTCGACCGTGCGCGTTTCGATCGGGACGTGGATGTCCCACGCGCTCTCCAGCAGCTGTTTGCGCGACTGCACGCGGCCCCGCCGCTCGAGCAGCGACACGAGCAGACGGTACTCCGTGGGCGTCAGGTCGACCTCCCGCTCGTCGGCGACGACCCGCAGCGCGTCCAGGTCGACGACGACGGGACCGCCGCGCAGCACCTTCGCCGAGCCGGCGGTCGGCGCCGCGCGCGCCCGGCGCAGCACCGCGCCCACGCGCAGCACCAGCTCCTGCGGGCTGAACGGCTTGGTCAGGTAGTCGTCGGCGCCCAGCTCCAGGCCGCGGATCCGGTCGGACTCCTCCCGCCGAGCCGTCAGCACGACGATCGGCAGATCGCGCGCCTCATCGCCCCGTCGGATGTCGGCGATCACGTCCAGGCCGCTCAACCCGGGAAGCATCAGGTCGAGCACGAGCAGGTCCGGGCGCTCGTGGCGGATCGCCTCGAGCGCCTCGTCTCCCGCCGCCACGGTCCGCACCCGATACCCCTCCCGCGTCAGGTGGTACGCGATGAGGGCGGCGATGTCCCGCTCGTCCTCGACCACGAGGACCTGCGGCGCGGATTCTCGCTGCGCGTTCGCTTTCATCGGCCGAATCTCCGGACCGGCGTCGGCCACCCCCCATTGGAGTCGCACGGCTGCACCGCGTCGTTAGGGTTCGGCGAAGAGTTAGCCCCGGCCCGTCAACGGACGGTGTCCGGAATGTAACGGTTGGAGCACGCGGGCGGGAATCGCTCAGTGGCGGACCCGGCCCAGCTCCCGCGCGAGGCGGTGCAGATCGGCGGGGTCGGTTCCGGCGTAGATGCCGCGGACGCGGCCGCGGCCGTCGATCAGCAGCACCTGGCTGGAGTGCGTGATCAGCGTCGGCGCCTCGGCGTGGGCCGAATCGGCGGGAGCGCCCCCGGCGCTCACGCCCACATGGAAGCCGTCGAGCAGGAGCGAGCGGAGGCGCGCCGCGGGGCCGGTGAGGAAAGCCCATTCGGCGGGGCCGCCCTGGATGTGGTAGCGGCGCGCGAAGGCGGCGAGGACCGGCGGCGTGTCGCGCTCCGGGTCGACCGAGAAGGAGACGAAGCGCAGCCCCTTCAGAGCGCCCGCCGCGCGAAGCGAGTCGCGGAGCGCGACGAGGTTCGCGGTCATGAGCGGACAGACGTCGGGGCAGTTCGTGTAGATGAAGTTGGCGACCCAGGCGGAGCCGCGGAGCTGGGCGCCGTCGAACGGCGCGCCGTCCTGGTCGGTGAGCGAGAAGGCCGGCGCGTCGTAGTAGACCGGCAGTCCCTCGTGGCGGTGGGAGAGTGCGAACGCGACGGCAGCGCCGAGAGCGATGACGAGGAGCGCCGCGAAGTGGAGCCGTCTCACCGCGCGCTCGCCGTACGGGTCGTGACCTCGCGGCAAGCCGCGTGGATCTCGCCGTCCGTGAGCACGTGGTCGGTCGTCTTGGCCAGCGCGAAGACGGCGTCGCAGAGGGCGCCGTCGGACGGGTCGTAGCCGTTCTCGCCGAGCCAGCACTTGACGTTCGACATGCCGCTGACGTGACTGATCTCGATCCGTTGCCGGCGGCCGAAGAAGCCGGCGGGGACGCCCGAGTAGACGCGGTCGGCGAGCCAGTCGTCGCCCTTCTCCCGCGCCTTGATGATGGCGGCGGCGTGGACGCCGGTGCCGGTGCGGAACGCGTCCTCGCCGAAGACGGGGTAGTTGGCCGGGATCGGCACGCCCGTCGCCACCGAAACCCGCTCGCAGTACTCCGGCAGGCGCGACAGGTCGTAGTCGTGCAGGCCGAGCAGCTTGAGGTTCACCAGCAGCAGGTCCATCTCGGTGTTGCCCACGCGCTCGCCGATTCCGAGCGCCGTGCCGTGCACGCGGTCCACCCCCTCCTCCACCGCGGCGAGGGTGTTCGGGATCGCCAGAGCCCGGTCGCGGTGGCCGTGCCAGTCGATCTTCACGTCCTCGCCGCTCGGCTCCACGATCTCGCGCCGGACGAAACGCACGAGCTGCCGCACCCCGTTCGGCGTCGCGTGACCCACTGTGTCCGCCAGGCACAGACGGCGCGCGCCGCACTCGATCGCCGTACCGTACAGCCGCTCCAGCGTCTCCGGCCGCGCGCGCGTCGTGTCCTCCGTCACGAACATCACCCGCAGCCCCTCACCGACCGCGAAGCGCACGGCGTCCTCCGCCGCCTTCAACATGCGCTCCAGCGTCCACCCCTCCGCGTACTGCCGGATCGGCGAGGAGCCGATGAACGTCGCGGCCTCGATCGCGACGCCGGTCGCCTGCGTGATGCGGGCGATCGGCTCCACGTCCGCGCGCACCGTCCGCGCCGCGCAGTTCGCGTCGATCGGCAGCCGCTCGCGCGCGATCACCTCCGCCAGCGCCGCGACGTCCGCCGCCGCACGCGGCCCGGCGCCCGGCAGCCCCAGGTCGACGGCATGGATCCCGAGCTCGACCATCAGCCGCAGGATCTCCGCCTTGTCCTCGATCGACGGATCCCGCACCGACGGCGACTGCAGGCCGTCCCGCAGCGTCTCGTCGTCGAGCTCGACCGGCCGCAGCCCCGCGTAGTCGAACGCGTCGGCCACCGTGTTCCAGTCGTAGATCAGGTCCTGCTCACGCATCGCTCGCCTCGGCGCATTTCAGGGTCGCACCGGAAGATGCCCGCGCCGGCGGAGCCGTGTCAACGAGCGGTGCGGGCAAGCGGCCTCCGACCGGCGCGCGGGAGGGCCGCCTCCCCGATCTCAGTCGCCGAGAACCACCGAATCGTCCCCCACGCTCACGCTGCCGCGGACGCCGCGGACGACGACGCGGTCGCCGAGCAGCGCGTCGTGCAGCTCCGCGTCCTCGACGACGGCGTCCTCGCCGACGATCGCGTCGCGCAGGCGGGAGCCGTGGATGCGGGCGCCGGCGCCGATCGAGACGTTGGGGCCGATCTCGCACTCGTGCAGCTCGACGCCCTCCTCGACGCGGACCGGGTCGTGGATGCGCACCGAGCGGCCGCCGTCGGGGCGCCGCGCACGGCCCTGGCCCAGCAGGTAGAGGTTCGTCTCGAGCAGCGTCTCCGGCTTGCCGCAGTCGTACCAGCCGGCGACCTCGACGGTACGAAGGCGGGCGCCGTGATCGATCATGTACTGGAACGCGTCGGTCAGGTAGTACTCCTCTCCCGGGCCGCGCGGGCCGCCCAGCGTGCTGGCGATCCCCTCGAAGAGCAGCTTCCAGTCGCGGATGTAGTAGAGGCCGATGTTGGCGAGCTTCGAGATCGGGTCCTTCGGCTTCTCCACGATCCGCTTCATGTCGCCCTGCTCGTCGGTCACCACGACGCCGAAGCGCTGGTAGTCCTCGACCTCCTTCACCCAGATCACGCCGGCGACGTCCTCGGGCAGGTCGCGCACGATCGAGAGGTCGGCGTCGAAGAGCGTGTCCACGAACAGGATCAGGACATCCTCGTCGATGTAGGGACGCGCGAGGTCCACGGCGCCGGCCGTGCCGTTCTGCACCGGCTGCTCGACGAAGTGCGACTCGAACTCCGGGTACTCGGCGGCGATGTACGCCTCGATCGCCTCCTTCAGGTAGCCGGTGATGAAGACGATCTCGCGGACGCCGAGCTCGCGCAGGTCGTCGAGGATGTAGCTCATCACCGGCCTCCCGCCGACGCGCAGGAGCGGCTTCGGCGTGACGTACGTATGGGGCCGCAGCCGCGTGCCCTTCCCGGCGAGCGGGATCACAACCTTCATGCGGTCGCCTCCGGTTTCATGAGCTGGAGATCGCTGTAGTCGACCGGCCCGCGCACGATCGCGACGCCGGCGGCGACGATGCCGACCTCGAGCGTGACCGAGCAGATGGCGCGGAAGACGTGGCCGCCGATGGTGCTGAAGTCGGGGCGGCCGAAGATGCCGTGCACGTGAGGATGGGGCGCGCCGTCCTGCAGCGACAGGGTGCCCGTGATGCCGAGGACCTCAAGCTCCTCGTCGAAGACCTGTCGCTGGTAGCGGCGCTCCGCCGGACGGTAGTAGCCCAGCTCGACGTGGTTTACGGCCCCGAGACCGGAGATCATCGCCGCTTGCACGTTTCTTTCATCGGCCAACTGCTTCAGCGAGTCGATGAGCTCGTCACCGGGCCGCAGCACCATCACGTGTCCGAAGCTCGTCGCTCTCCATTGCATCCGCTCCTCCGGCTTCTGGCGGGCCGCGTGGACCGACCCTGAACAGGAACTCTCATGGCCGAGGTAGCCGAACGGCTGTCGGCGCATTACATCCACCGCAACGTGCAGAGCGCGGCGCGCGACGAGCTGCGGCGCTCCACGGCGGGACTCGCCTTCTCGGGTCTCGCGGCGGGCCTCAACATCGGGTTCGGCTTCGTGGCGGTCGCCGCCGTCCTCGGTGCGGTGCAGCAACCGGCGCACGCCACGTTGTGGACCGCGGTCGCCTACCCGATCGGGTTCATCCTCGTCATCCTGCCCCGCGCTCAGCTCTTCACCGAGAACACGCTCACGCCCGTGATGCTGGTGCTCTCGGATCCCACGCGGCGCAACCTGCTCAACACGCTGCGCCTGTGGGCGATCGTCCTCGGCGCCAACATCGCCGGCGCGTTCCTCTTCGCGCTCGCGCTCGGGACCTTCGCCGTCGCCCCCCACGTCGACCCCGCGCTCCTGCTGCAGACGGCGCGCAACGCGTACGACGGGACGTGGCAAGAGCTGTTCCTTCGGGCGATCTACGGCGGCTGGCTGATCGCGCTGCTCGTATGGATGCTGCACGGCGGCGCCAGCGTGCTCGGCCAGATGGCCCTCGTGTGGCTGGCGACGTTCATGCTGCAGGCAGCCGGCTTCAGTCACAGCGTGGCCGGCGCGGTCGAGGTGCTCTACCTCGCCAACCGCGGCGTGATCGGCTACGGTGACTGGGTGACGCACTTCCAGATCCCGGTGACGCTGGGCAACATCGTGGGCGGCGTGGTGTTCGTGGCGCTGGTCAACCACGGTCAGGCGGTGGGCGCGGGCCGCGACGCCGAGCGCGCCGAACGCGTGCAGCGCTTCCGGGAGCTGCGGGAGGCACGCAACATCAGCGAGGCGACGCGGAAGCGCGCGGTCGACGCCGATTCGGCGGACGAGGAGTGAGGAGGCGCCGGACCGGGGGGCGGCTAGCGACAGGAGGACGGCATCGGGGTAGAGGAATCGTACGCGGGACTGACGAAGGAGGGATCGATGCACGGAATCGGACGAGCGGGCGCGGGGCTCGGCCTCGCCGTTTCGCTGGTGCTCGCCTGCGGCGCGGCGGCGCCGGCGCTCGCGCAGCAGGGGGGCGGCTCGCCGCTCGAGCGGCTGGCGCGACCCAGCGTCGTCGTCACGGCGACGGGGACGGTGGAGGCGCAGCCGGACCAGGCGACGCTGCTGCTGGCGGTGGAGACGGTGGCGAGCGACGCGCAGGACGCGGCGAACCGGAACGCCGAAAAGATGCAGCACATCATGGACGCGCTGCATCGCGCCGGGGTCGCGGCGGACCACATCCGCACGATCGACTATCACCTCGAGCCGCAGTACCGCCAACCGCCGTCGATGCCGAACGCCACGCCGGAGCAGCAGCAGCCGAAGATCGTGGGGTATCGCGCGTCCAACATGGTGCAGGTCACGCTCGACGACGTCGCCCGCGTGGGCGCGGCGATCGACGCCGGCATCGGCGCGGGCGCCAACCGCGTCGCGAACCTCGACTTCGGCCTGAAGGACCCGAGCCGGGCCCATATCGAGGCGCTGCGGCGTGCCATGGTTTCGGCGCGCGCGCAGGCGGAGGCGCTCGCCGCCGCCGCGGGGCACACGCTGGGCGATCCGATCCAGATCTCGATGGCCGGAGTGGGCCCGGGCCCGGTCTACGCCGCGCGCATGGAAGCGGCGGCGCCCACGCCGATCCAGCCGGGGACGACGCGGGTGAGCGCGACCGTCGTGGCCCGCTTCGCGCTCGGGCCGGCGCGATGAGCGAGGGCTGGCTGCGGCGCGCGCTGACGGTGAACCGCGCCGCGACGGCGGCCGACGCCGAGGAGGCGCGCCTGCGCGGTCGCACGTACGCGGTTCCGTTCGAGCGCGTGTGGAGCGAGGCGCTGCGTCTGACGGGTGGAGCGTTGCGGGGCTGGCGGATCGTCGAAGCGGACGAGCTGGCGGGCACGATCCACGCCGAAGCGACGACGCCCCTGCTGAACTCCGTCGCGGACTTCGAGGTGCGCGTCGTGCTCGACGTGGACGCGCAGACGCGCGTGGACGCGTCGTCCGCCTCGCGCTCGCCCCGCGGCGATCTGGGCGCGAGCGCGCGTCGGATCGCCCGCTTCTTCAGGCATCTGGACGGCGCGCTCGCCGCCGCGCCCGGCGCGAAGCCGCCCGCTCCGGTACGGTTGGCGTGAGCGCCGCCCCGCCGGCCGCCGCCATCCTCTGAGCCGAGGCGAGGAGCCCCGCATGCCGCCCCGCAAGAACCCGCCCCTGCCGAGCGAGCTGCCGGTCCTGCCGCTGCGCAGCACCGTCGTGTATCCGCTCGGCGTCGTCGCGGTGCAGATCGGCACCGACACGACGCTCGAGATGCTCGCCGCGAACGGCGGTCCGAACCGGCTCGCGGCGATCGTCCTCGCGCCCGGCGAGCCGGACGAGGCGTTCGATCCGCGCACGTTCACCAAGGTCGGGGTCGTCGCCCGCATCACCGATCGCCTCAACCTGCCCGGCGGCACCGTGCAGGTGACGCTGCAGGGGCTGCGGCGCATCCGCATCCGCGAGACGCGCGAGACGAACGGCTACTATACCGCCCGCGTCACCGCCACGCGCGAGAAGGCGGTCGCCGGCGAGCGCGCCGACGCGCTGATCGCGGAGGTGCTCACCGCGCTCGAGGCGCTCGCGGTCGGCGTGGAGCGCGTGCCGCGCGAGGTGACGCGCATCCTGCGCATGAACGTCACCGACCCGAGCCGCTTCGCGGACCTCGTCGCGGCCCTCGCCAACTTCAGCCCGCGCGGCAAGGACGAGGTGCTGCAGCGGCTGGACGTCGAACGGCGCCTCGCGTACGTCGCCGAGGAGCTGGAGCATCAGCTGCACCGCGTGCGTCAGGTCGAGGAGGCGGAGCAGGCGGAGCCGGAGGCGGCGGCGGAGCGCGGCGGCGAGCGCCAGCGCGCGCAGGCGCTCAAGCGCCGCATCCAGCTCATGCAGGCCGAGCTGGGCGAGATCGACCCGGTCGAGCGCGAGATCGTGGAGTTGCTGCGTCGCATCGAATCCTCCGACGTGCCGGCTCGCGTCGCGTCCCGCGCCCGGACGGAAGTCGAGCGCCTGCGCGCGCTGCCGCCCACGTCGCCGGAGACGGCGGAGATCCGCGCCTACGTGGACTGGCTGCTGCACTTCCCGTGGACGGCACGCGCTACGGCGGGGGCGGAGGCGATCGACCTGGAAGCCGTGCAGGAGGCGCTGGGCGCGGAGCTGCTCGGGCTCGAAGAGCCGCGCGAGCGGCTGCTCGACTACCTCGCGGTCGCGCGACTGCGCGGTGACCTGCGTGGCCCGATCCCCTGCCTCGTCGGGCCGCCCGCCGTCGGCAAGACGGCGCTCGCGTGCGCGATCGCGCGCGGTCTCGGCCGCCCCCTGGCACGCCTCGAGCTCGGCGGCCGCGGCGAATCCTACATCGTCGGCAGCCGCCGCCCCCGGCCGGGCGCGGAGCCCGGCCACATCGTCGCGGCGCTGCGCGACGCCGGCGTCGGGGACGCCGTCTTCCTGCTCGAGGAGATCGACGAGCTGGGCGCGCCGAAAGCGGAGCAGGAGGCGGCGGAGGCGCTCGAGGAGGCGCTCGACTGGGACGGCCGGAGCGCGTTCGTGGACCGCTACCTCGACGTCGAGGTCGACCTGTCCGATGCCGTCTTCCTCGCGACCGCACAGGACTTCTACCGCATCCCGCGCGACCTGCGCGACCTGCTGCTCGAGATCCGGATCGCCGGCTACACGCCGGAGGAGAAGGTCGACATCGCGCGCGAGCGGCTGCTCCCGCGCATGATCGGCGAGCACGGGCTGGAGGCGGGCGACATCGCCGTCGACGACGACGCGCTCCTCCACCTTGCGCGCGGCTACGCCCGCGACGCCGGCCTCGGCCTGCTGCGCCGGGCGCTCTCGATGATCCTGCGCAAGCGGGCGCGCGCGAAGGCGGCGGGCGAGGTGGCGACGTGGAAGCTGAACGCGGCGCGCATCGAGGAGATCCTGGGGCCGCCCCGCTTCGTGTCGACGGTCGCGGAGAACGCGCCGGAGGTCGGCGTCGTCACCGGCCTGGCGTGGACGGCCGCCGGGGGCGACCTGATGTTCATCGAGGCGCTGCGCATGCCGGGGAGCGGGCGGCTGCTCATCACCGGCCTACTCGGCGACGTGATGCGCGAGTCGGTGAACGCCGCCTACTCCTACGTGCGCAGCCGCGGCGACGCGCTCGGCATCGACGACGAGCTGTTCCGCGAGTCGGACCTGCACGTCCACTTCCCGGAGGGCGCGATTCCGAAGGACGGCCCCTCCGCGGGCATCGCCGTCACGCTCGCGATCGCATCCACGCTCTCCAACCGCGCGGTGCGCCACGACGTCGCCATGACCGGTGAGGTCACGCTGCGTGGAAAGGTGCTCGAGGTGGGGGGCATCAAGGAGAAGGTGCTCGCGGCCTACCGCGCGGGGATCCGCGAGATCATTCTGCCGCGCGGCAACGAGCGCGACCTGCGCGACGTGCCGCCGGACGTGAAGGAGCGCATCGAGTTCCGCTTCGTCGACCGCATGGACGACGTGCTCGCGATCGCGCTCTTCGACGGCCGCGCGCGCCGCCGCCGCAGCCGCCGCGGCGGCGCGACGGAGCCGGTGGCCCGCGCGGCCGACACCGCGCGCCGCGATCGGTCCCCTTAGCCGGGCGCGATCGCGACCGGGTGGTCGACCGGCCGCGGCTCCAGCCGCTCGCCCTCGCTGCGCGCGACGAAGGACGCCGCCGTGAGGTCGCCGGTCACGTTCACGGCCGTACGCAGCATGTCGAGGATGCGGTCGACGCCCAGGATCAGCGCGATGCCGCTGGCGGTTTCCGCCCCGAGCCCCACCGACTGCAGGACGAGGATGAGCGTGATGATGCCGGCGCTCGGCACACCCGCCGCGCCGATGCTCGCCAGCGTCGCGGTGAGCACGATCGTGAGCTGCTGCGCCGGACCCATTGGGATGCCGTAGATCTGCGCGATGAACATCACGGCGACCGCCTGATAGAGCGCCGTGCCGTCCATGTTGATCGTGGCGCCGAGCGGCAGCACGAACGAGGACACTTCGCTCGACACGCCCAGATCCTCCTCGGCGGTCTCCATCGTGATCGGCAGCGTCGCGCTCGAGCTGGACGTCGAGAAGGCGACGAGCGGCGCCTCCGCGATGCGGCGGTAGAACGTCAGCGGGTTCATCTTCGCGAGCACGCGCACGAGCACGGCGTAGGTGCCGAAGGCGTGGATCAGAAGCCCGACGACCACGGTGAGCGTATAGAGGAGGAGCGACTGGAGCAGGTCGAGCCCGAAGCGGGCGACGACGCCTGCGATCAGCACGAACACCGCGTACGGCGCCAACTTCATGATCCAGTCGATCATCACCATGACGGCATCGTTGACGCCGTTGAAGAAGTCGATCACGGCGTCGCGACGCCGCTTCTCGATCAGGCTGACCCCCGCGCCGAAGACGATGGTGAAGACGATGAGCGGAAGGAGGTCTCCCTGAGCCGCCGCCTGGAACGGGTTCGACGGGACCAGGTTCAGGATGATGTCCTTGATCCCGGGCTTCTGCGCCGCGAGCGCGATCTTGTCCGCGGCCTGGCCGGCGAACGCCGCCGACAGCCGGTCGCGCGTGGCCGGATCGATGCGCGAGCCGGGCCGCACAATGTTCGACACGACGAGGCCGATCGTGACCGCGACCGCCGTCGTCGACATGTAGTAGAGGATCGTCTTCCCGCCGATGCGGCCCAGCTTGCGGATGTCGCCGAGCGACGCCGTCCCCACCAGCAGGCTCGCCACCACCAGCGGGATCACGATCATCGTGATCAGCCGGATGAAGAGCGTGCCGAGGAAGTCGATCGACAGCAGCGCGCTGCGCAGCCACAGCACGCCGAACACGTTCGCGACGAGACCGACGAGAACGCCGAGGATCAGCCCGATCAGGATCTTGACGTAGAGCGGCATGGGGTCCGGCGACGGTGGCTGCGACCCGGCCGCGCCGGGAGGACGTCCGGCCGCGGGCGGAGGTCCGGCGAAGGTAAGCCCGCCGCGCGCGGGCACGCAACGCCCGCGCGCTTGAGTCCACGCCAACATCCGCTACCTTCCCGGGCCATGACAGCCAGCCGCCGCGCCGCGCTCGCCGCCGTGCTCCTCCCCCTGTGCGCCGCCCGTTGCGGCCGCGAACCCGAGGGCGGGAGCCGTCTCCGGCACGTCCCGCTCTCCACTCCCGTCTACCGCGCCCGCGTGCTCTTCGTGGGGGAGAGCGCCGACTCTCCGATCGCCGCCGTGGCGCACTTCTCCGCCGGCGGCGCCGGCCACCGCGTCGGACACCGCGTCCACGTCTGGCTCGGCCGCGGCTCCGGCTGGCGGTCCATCGCCGTCGAGGAGTGGCGCGACGCGCCGCTGCGGGACACCTCCATGATCCTGCCGCACGGGCGCATCCGCCTGATGCTCGGCGACGACGGCCGCATCGAGTCCATCGCCGCCAGGGGCGATTCGACGGACCTCCGCTTCGACGTGGACGACAGCATCCGCGCCTGGGACGCCGGCGACGCCGCGCGCCTCGGCCTGTACGCCGCCCGCCTCGTCCTCGACGACCGCGCCTACGACGGCGCCCTGCTCTTCGCGCACGACGTCCTCGTCGACACCGCCGCCGCGGCGTCGGCCGGCGCAGCGGAGGCGCTGCTCGCGGAGGGCGGCGGCCGCTACATCGTCGTCGTGCAGCGCGGCGACGACGGCCCCTTCACGCTCGAAGCGGAAGCCCGCCACCGCGCCACGGAGGGCACCAGAGCCGCTCGCACGCTGGCCGCGGGGACCCCGCTCCACCTGTCGCCGACGGGCGCTTCGACGTGGCGGCTCGGCGCCGCCGGCGACACGACCACCGGCGCCCTCGGCCCGCCCGGCTCCGGCTGGATCGGACACGGCGCGCAGCCGGGCTACGGCCGCTTCGTCGGCGTTCGCGGCACCGTGACGATCGACGGCATCCGGCACGCCGTCGCCGGCGTCGTCGCGAGCCGGGAGGAGTGACGTGGACACGCTGCAGGCGCTGCTCACCGTCACGTTCGGCGCGATCGCCGGGGGCGTCACGAACTCGGTCGCGATCTGGATGCTCTTCCACCCGTACGAGCCGCCGCGGATCGGCCGGCGCGAGCTCCGGCTGCTGCAGGGCGCGATCCCCAAGAACAAGGACCGCCTCGCCCGCGCGATGGGCCGTACCGTCGGCCAGCGGCTGCTCTCGCCCACCGATCTCGCCGCCGCGCTCGACCGGCCGGAGTTCCGCGACGCCTTCCAGACGAAGCTCGGCGACGTGCTCGCCTCCTTCCTCGACCGCGAGCGCGGCCCCCTCGCTGGCGAGCTGCCGGAGCCGCTCGCGGGCGAGGTGCGCCGCCTGCTGCGCGAGCTCTCCGACACGCTGCTCGAGCGGCTGCACGCGTATCTCGAAGGCGACGAGTTCCGCCAGACCGCGCACGGCTGGGCGGAGGCGCTCGCCGCCGAGCTGAGCGAGCGCCCGATCGGCGAGGTCCTGACGGAGGAGCGCGGCATGGCGATCGCCAATGCGGCGGAGAAGTGGATCACGGATGCGACGGCGTCGGAAGGATTCGAGCGCGCCGTCGACGAGTACCTCGAGCGCGGCGCGGTACGCCTGCTCGCGCCCGGCCGCACGTTCGAGCAGATCCTGCCGGCCGGCCTGGTCGCCGCGTTCGAGCGCGCGGTTTCCGGCTACCTGCCGCTGGCGATCGAGCGGCTGGGCGGCCTCCTCGACGACCCCGCCACGCGCGACCGCGTCGAGCACATCCTGCACGAGGTGCTCGATCGCTTCATGCGCGACCTGCGCTTCCACCAGCGTCTCGTCGCCGCCCTCGTCATCACGCCCGAAACGGTCGATCGCGTGCTGCGCGCGGTCGAGACGGAAGGCGCCAACAAGCTCGCCGAGCTGCTCCACGACCCGCCGGTCCGCGAGGCGATGGCGCGCGGCGTGAACCAGGCGGTCGTCGAGTTCCTGCGGCGGCCGGTGCGCGGCGTGCTCGGCGCGCCGGAGGACGACACGGTGCGCGACGCGAAGCAGACGGTGCGCGGCTGGCTCCTCGGGGTGGCGCGCGACGAGCAGACCGCTTCCTTCCTGGTCGAGAAGCTGAAGGCGACGCTCGCCGCCGCGGAACGCCGGACGTGGGGCGACGTCTTCCGCCACGTCCCGCCCGAGAGCCTCGCCGACGCACTAGTCGCCGCGGCGCGCAGCGAGCGCGCGGCGGAGGCGTTCCGCGACACCGCCTATCGTCTCGCCGACCGCCTCCTCGACCGCCCGATCGGCCGCCCCACCGACCACCTCCCGCCGCACGCGCCCGCGCGCCTGCAGGCCGCCGTCGCCGCGCCGCTCTGGGGATGGGTGCTCGAGCAGGCGCCCGGCGTCGTACAGAGCGTGAACCTCACGGCACGCGTCGAGGAGAAGATCATGGAGTTCCCGCCGCGGCGCGTGGAGGAGATGATCCGCGGCGTCATCGCCCGCGAGCTGAAGCTGATCGTGCGGCTCGGCTACGTCCTGGGCGCCGGGATCGGGGGCATCTCCGTGCTGATCAACCTGCTGCTCCGCTGACGGGCGCGCCGCCGGGCCCCGCGGCGTCCCTGTGCCGCCCGGGACGCGCGCGTCAGCCGCCCGCAGGCGCGACGCCCGCGTCCCTCTCGTATTCCCGGATGCGGCCGCGGACGTCGTCCGGGATCACGCAGGACTCCCCCGCTGCGTAGTCGAACATGACCTGTACCGTGTGTCCGCTCGCGAGCAGATCCTCTGCGCCCGGCGTCCCGGAAGGCAGCCAGAGCGCGTACTCCATCGTGAAGCTGCGCGTGCCGAGACGGCTGGTGCGCACGCCGACGAGCGGGCGCGAAGGGTAGCGGATGCGGGCGTGATAGCGCACGCCGACCTCCGCCAGGATGTAGCCGATGTCGTCGAGGCCGGGCTGACCCGCGACGTCGCGCCAGTAAGCGGCGCGCGCCTCCTCGAAGTACACGAGCGCGAGCGAATGGTGGACGTGCCCCATAGCGTCCACGTCGCGGAACCTCACGTCCACGGCGTGCCGGAAGCGGTACGCCGCCAGGTCCGGGCTCATCGCCGCGGCGGCTTCAGCCAGTCGAGCGGCGTGAAGCTGCGCCGCCGTTGGCGCCGCCGGTGGATCACGCGGTCCTCGCCGCCCGGCAGGCCCGGGAAGCCGATCCCTATGTAGACGCCCAAGCCGAGCGCCAGCACGGCGCCGAGTATCTCGATCACGATCATTCGTCCTCCCTTTCGCCTCCCGCGCGGGATTCCGGCTCCCGCGCCGCGCCCGCCGCGCGGGATCCCGGCTCCGGCGCCGCGCCAGCCGCGCCAGCCGCGCCCGCCGCGCGGATACGCTCCAGCAGGCGCTCGTGCAACGCTCCGTTGGTCGCCACCACGCCGCGCACATCCGGCGCGGCCTTGTTGTAGCCGATCGAGGCGCCGGAGAGCTCGCTCGCGCGGCCGCCCGCCTCCTCCACCAGCAGGGCGCCGGCGGCCACGTCCCACTCGCTCTTCGGGCCGCGGCTGAAGAATGCGTCCGCACGGCCGGCGGCGACGCCGGCCAGCTTCAGCGCCGTGCTCCCGCAGCCCTGGAGATGCCAGTCCTCGAACGCCGCGAACTCTCCCCTTCGCATCTCGGATCGCGAGGCGAGGAGCGTCGGCCGTTCGGTCGCGCCGGCGCTCACGTGCAGCGGCGTCCGTGCGCCGCTCTCCGGGGCGAGCCGCAGCGCCGCGGCGATCCCCTTCTCGCCCGGCTCCAGCCGCTCCAGCCACGCGCCCCGGCCTCGTATGGCGTGGAAGAGCTCCGCGCCGGACGGGCTGTAGACGACGCCGACCACGACCTCGCCCGCTTCCGCCAGGCCGACCGAGACGGCGTACTCGGGGCGCCCCGCGACGTAGGACCGCGTACCGTCGATCGGGTCGACGATCCATACCCGCTCCCGCGCGGCGCGGTCCGGGTCGTCCTCACTCTCCTCCGAGAGCCATCCGTACTCCGGCCGCGCACCGGCGAGCGCCGCGCGCAGGGCTTCGTTCGCGGCGAGGTCCGCGGGCGTCACCGGCTGGCCGGGCGACTTGTGCCACACCTCCATGTCGCGCCCGAACGCGGCGAGCGCCTCGCACCCCGCCAGCAGCGCCGCGCGACGCGCCAGCTCGAGGTCCGCGACGCGCTCGGCCGGGCCCCGCGTCACGGCGCCAGCCGCGCCAGCGCCGCTTCGAAGCAGTCGCGCTCGTAGTCGGTGTCGACGAACACGGTGATGTCGGAGGGGAATCCGCCGCGGTCCGCGTGCTCGAGGAGGAGCGGCACCATGAGGGCGGCGGCGTCCTCGGCGTCCAGGTTGCCGGCGCCGGTGCCGAGCGGCGCCAGCGCGGCGTCGTCGATCTCCAGCTCGCGCAGGCGCCGCAACCCGTTGACGAGGCCGCGTCGCACGCCGTCGCGGGTGACGTCCTCTTCGCTGGAGCGGACCACGACGTGGACCACGAGCTCGGCGGCGAGGGCGCCGCCGCCGGTGATCGCCGCGGAGCCGACCGGCAGCTCGCCCAGGCGGGCGAACTGCGCGCCGAGCTCCTCTCCTGCCGCGACGTCGAGGCGACGCATCGCGGGCGTCACCGCGGAGCCATCCGCCGCGACCGGCCGCAGGATCGCGCGCGCACCGCTCGACGCGATCTCGCCGACGCGGACGCGGATCACGCCGAGGAGACCTCGCGCGCCCTGCGGTACATCGCCTCCGCCTGGTGGGGCAGGTTCTTCTTGTCGTACAGGATGCCCATCGTGTAGAACGCCTTCGAGTTGCGGGCATCGATGGAGACGGAGCGTTCGAGCATGATGAGCGCCTCGTCCACGCGGCCGAGCTGGTTCAGCGCCTCGCCGCGGTAGAAGTGCGCGGCGGCCGACTCCGGCGCCAGCTCCGTCGCGCGCTTCAGCTCGGCCTCCGCCTGCGCGTAGAGACCGCGCTTGAAGAACATGATGCCGAGGTTGCCGTGTACGTCGGCGCGGTCCGGATCGAGACGCAGCGCACGCTTCAGCTCCCGCTCCGCCACGTCGTAGCGGCCGAGCGCGCCGAGGACCGCGCCGAGCGAAGCGAGCACCTCGACGTGCGTGTCGTCGATCTCCTTCGCCGCCTGCAGCTGCTCCATCGCCAGCACGGTCTCGCCCGTCTCCTCGTAGAGGCGGCTCAGCCGCACGCGCAGCTCCAGGTCGCGCGGCGCCTCCAGCGTCATCGAGCGCAGCAGGTCGATCGCGCCCGTGACGTCGCCGGCCTCCTCACGGGCCCGCAGCTCCGTGCGCCGCCGATCCTCCGGCGCCGCCGGCCGCGCCTCCGCGGCGCCCGGCTCCGCCTGATTCCGCGATTCATCCTGCCTGTCGTCCGGCTCCGTCGCGCTCGACATCTCGTTCTCCAGACCCTCGCCAGCCCCGCCGGCGGCGACTCCCGCACGCTCGGTGGCGCGTGAACGTCTACGACTCATCCGGTTCCTGTCCATTCCCGCCCTTCCTTGCCGTGCCGCCGACGCTGGCGTCGATCCAGCCGAGGTAGCCCTCCGTTCCGCCCTCGACCGGGAGCAGCAGCGCTTCCGGCACTTCGTACGGGTGCAGCTCCGGGATCCTCGACAGCAGCCGCGGCACCGCGGCCGCCGTCGTCTTCAGCACGATCAATACCTCCTGCGCCGCCTCCACCTCGCCGCGCCAGCGGTAGATCGAGCGGACGCCGCCCACGATGTTGCCGCAGGCGACGAGCCGCTCCTCCACCAGCGTGCGCACGAGCCGCTCCGCCACGCCGGCGTCCGGCGCGGTCACCAGGGCGAGCCGCGCGCCACAGCCGCCGCTCACGACTCGAGCTCGCTCTCGGCGGCGACGTCGTCGCTGCGGGCGACGTGGTAGAGCGCCTCGATCAGCTTCGCGTAGCGCTCGCTCACCACCCGCCTTCGCACCTTCAGGCTGGGCGTCAGCTCACCGGAGTCGACCGTGAAGGGGTGCTCCAGCAGCGCGATCTTCTTCGGCCTCTCGTAGTGCGCGAATTCGTCCAGCCGGCGGAACGCCTCCTCCTCCATCTTCCGCTGCACGCGCGCGTCCCGCAGCAGCGCCGGCCGCTCCGCCGCCGGCACGCCCGCCTCCCTTGCCCAGGTCTCCAGTACCGGGAAGTTGGGGACGACGAGCAGGATCGGGAAGGGCCGCCGGTCGCCCAGCACCACCGCCTCCGTCACGAACGTGCTCGTCTTGACGCGGTTCTCGATCGGCTGCGGCGCGATGTTCTTGCCGCCCGCCGTCACGATCAGGTCCTTCTTGCGGTCCGTGATCGCGAGGAAGCCGTCGCCGTCGATCGTGCCGATGTCGCCCGTGTGGAACCATCCCTCGCCGTCGATCACCTCGCGCGTCGCTTCCGGCAGACCCAGGTAGCCCTTCATCACCTGCGGACCGCGCACCAGCACCTCGCCGTCCTCCGCGATCCGCTCCTCCGTCCACGGGACCGGCCGGCCGACCGTGCCGAAGCGCAGCGCCTCGAGCGTGTTGACGTTCGTGACCGGCGACGTCTCCGTCAGACCGTAGCCCTCGAGGATCGGCATGCCCGCCGCGTAGAAGAAGCGGCCGAGGTCCGGCTCCAGCGGCGCGCCGCCGGAGACGAAGACGCGTATGCGACCGCCGACGCCCTCGCGCACGCGCCGGTAGACGGCCGCGTCGGCGAGCCGGTGGCGCAGGCGGAGTCCCGCGGAAACGGACGCCCCGCTCGTGCGCGCGTCGGCCCAGCGCAGCGCCACGTCACGCGCCCATTCCACGATACGGCGCCGCACTCCCTTCTGCGAGAGCACCACCGTGTAGACCTTCTCGTAGAGCCGCGGAACGGAGGCGACGATGGTCGGCTTCACTTCGAGCAGGTTCGCGTCCACGCGCTCGAAGCTCTCCGCGTACGCCACCGCGCACCCCACGCCGAAGAGGACGTAGTCGACCGTGCGCTCGAACGAGTGCGAGAGCGGCAGGAAGCTGAGCGCGACGTCCTCCTGCGAGAACGGCAGCACGCCCTGACACTGCCGCACGTTCGCGTGCAGGTTGGCGTGCGTGAGCATGACGCCCTTCGGCCGGCCGGTGGTGCCGGACGTGTAGATGATCGTCGCGACGTCCTCCGGCCCCACCGCCTCCAGCGCCCGCGCGCGGAACGTCGCGAGATCCTCGACCGCGCCCGCGCTGCCGCCCAGCTCGAGCACCTGCGACAGCGTGAGCACCTCGCGATCCTCCACGGAGACCTCGTCGAACACGACGACGTGCCGCAGCTCCGGCGCGCTGCCACGGATCTCGCGGACCTTGTCGAGCTGCGCGCGGCTGGACACGAAGATCAGCCGCGCCCCGGAGTCGGCGAGCAGGTGAACGATCTGCGACGCGGGCAGGTTCGGGTACACCGGCACGCTGACCGCCCCGGCGCACAGCATGGCGTAGTCCGCGAGCGCCCACTCCGGCCGGTTCTCCGACAGGATCGCGACGCGCGTTCCGCGCTCGACACCGAGCGTGCGCAGCGCATCGGCCAGGCGCCGGACGTCCGCCGCGAGATCCGCGTACGAGATCCCGGACCAGACGCCGTCCCGCTTCCGCCGCAGCGCCTCCTTCTCGCCCCACCGGTCCACGGCGTCGAGGAAGTGGCGCACGATCGTGCCGGGGGACGGCTCGCCCCCCGCCGTCGCGTGGCGTGCCGTCTCGGATCGCGTCGACATCCTTCCGTTTCAGCAGGTCGCAGGGATGAAGCGGAGCCCTGTCGGGCTCAGCGGAGCACGATCTCGCTCTCGACCTCGACGTCGGCCCGGAGCGAAGCGAGCGCGCTGCAGTACTTCTCGTGCGAGAGCGCCACCGCGCGCCGCACCTTCGGCTCGTCCTCCGCGTCGAGGCCGGAGAGCCGGTAGACGAGGCGGATCCGCGTGTAGCGGCGCGGCGGCTCCGCCACCCGGTCGCCTTCGATCTGCAGATCGAACGCCCCCGGCACGACGCGTCCCCTGGCGAGGATGTCGACGACGTCGGCGGCCGTGCACGCACCGATCGCGAGCAGCATCGTCTGCATCGGCGACGTCGCCTCGACGCCGTCCCCGTCGATCCGCAGCACCGGCCCGTCCGGCGGCCCGCCGGAAAAGACGAGGCCGCGCCCGCTCCACTCCAGCGTGAACGCGGCCATCACTCCGCTTCCCGCCCCTCGGGCGGCGTCCGATCCGAGAGATCCAGCTCGCCATCCACCACGCCACCACCCTCCAGTCGCTCCAGCGTCTCCCGCGCGTGCCTCAAATGCGCCTCCGCCTCGCCGCTGCCGGGCGGCCGCGCGAGAAACGCGCGCAGATGATCGCGCGCCTCGCTCTCCCGACCCTCCGCGAGAAGGAGGAACGCCAGCCCGTAGTGCGCTCCCGGCTCGTCCGGCTCTCGCGCGAGCACCGCGCGATACGTCTTCGACGCTTCTTCGGTCATGCCGATCCGCGTGTACGCGATCGCGATCTGCTGCAGCACCGCGGTGTCGTCCGGCGACGCGCGCTGCGCCAGCCGGAACGACGTCAACGCCTCGTGGTGATTGCCCGATCGCATCAGCTCCAGACCCTCGCGGTAGTAATCGACCTCGAGGTCCTGATCGTTCGCGAACAGCTTTTTCCATAAGCTCATGGGCAAGCAGCGTGGGCGGGAAGATCGGTGGCCGCCGGCCGGCGGCGCGCCTCAAGATAGGCGCCGCGGCGCGAGCGACGCAATCGCGCGCGGAGGCGCGGCGGCGCTACGCCACGCGCGAGCGCGCGGCCACGATCGTGGCCCCTCCCGGGGTCTCTTCCGAGGCGACCACGTCGAGGTCCGCCGCGTCCACCGCGGCGGCGTCCGCGGCCGAGGCGCCCTCCAGCACGAGCCGGCCGAGCGGCGCGATCGCCCGCGCCACGTCCGCGATCTCGCGCGCGGCCGCCTCCCCGCCCCGCAGCGCCGCGCCCGCGAGCGAGCGGTCGGTGAACGGCAGCGCGCCCGCCGGCAACGCCAGCCGGCTCACGCCCGCCGCCTCCGGCCACGCGCGCAGCGCCGGATCCGTGGTGACCGCCTCCACGCCCTCGACCAGCGCGGCGAGCCCGGGCGCGAAGGCGCCGTTCCCGCCGTCCAGCAGCACGATGGCGCGGCCGGGCGAGAGGCCGAGCAGCGCCGCCAGCCGCAGCGCCGCCGCCTCGCCGCCCGGCCGCGGAGCGGGCGCCGGCTCCCGTGCGCCCTCGCGCGCCGCGTCGCCCGCCGCCGCCGCAAGCGGCCCCTCCTCCGGCGTCGGCGGCGCGCGGTCCGGCCCCGGCACCGCGGCCTCCGCCGCGGCCGCGTCCTGCGCCGCGGCCTCGTCGATCGGACGGCGGAGGTCGGCGAAGCCGCCCGCGATCGCGTAGCGGGCGCGGCAGTTCGGGCAGCCGAGGATCCCCTCCAGCACGCGGCGCTCGGCGATGCGGTCCGCGAGCAGGATCAGGCCGTGCGCGGGGCCGCAGCGTGGACAGCTCAGGACGTCCGTGAGCAGGATGTGCACGGCTTCAGCCGGTCAGTCGCCCACGTCGTGCTCGGCGTACTGCGCCCACTGCTCCGGCGTCTCCCACACGCGGGCGTAAACGAGCGCGGCGGCGAGCGGCGCCGGCATGCGGCGCTTCAGCGCGTCGTAGAAGTGGCGCGCCTGGTTCTCCGCCGACGGCTCGACGCGGTCGAAGGGCGGCGTCTCGTTCAGGTTCGCGTGGCGATACGGCGCCAGCAGCGCGTCCAGATGCGCTTCCACCTCGACGAAGTCGAAGGCGATGCCTCCCTCGGCGAGCGCGTCCGTCTCCAGGGCCACCTCGAGGAGGAAGCGATGGCCGTGCAGCGGCTCGGCGGCTCCATGGTAGCTGCGCAGGCCGTGGGCGGCGTCGTAGTACGCGCGCACGTTGACGCGGTACATCGGCTCAGCTCGCGCCGACGGGAAGGAACGGCACGGCGACGTCCCGCGGCAGATCCAGCGCGAAGAGCACCGCGCGCGCCACCCGCGCCGGCGCCAGCATCGCCGCGCGCGGCGGCAGATCCGCGTCGCCGGCGCCGGCGACGTCGTCCCACAGCGGCGTGTCGGTCGCCGACGGCTCGACCAGCGTGCAGCGCACGCCGGTGCCCCGCAGCTCGAGCTCGAGAACCTCGTGCAGGCCGCGCACGCCGTACTTCGACGCCGCGTACGCGCCGTTGCGGGGAAACGCCCGGCGCCCGGCCACCGAGCCGATCGTCACGACGTCGCCGCTGCCGCGCTCCAGCATCGCCGGCAGGAAACGCCGGATCGTCAGGAAAGGGGCGCGCAGGTTGGCCGCGAGCTGCGCGTCGAACGCCGACGCCGGCGTCGCGGCCAGCGGCGCCAGCGCGAACGCGCCCGCCGCGTTGACGAGCACGTCCGGCGCGGCCTCGCCGAAACTGCGCTCGACGTGCCGCGCCAGACGCGCGACGGCGCCCTCGTCCGAGACGTCGGCCGCGAACGCCTCCGCGCCGAGCTCGCGCGCCACGCGCTGCAGCCGGTCCTCCCCGCGAGCGACGACGACGAGCCGCACCCGCCGCCGCGCCAGCGCCTGCGCGATCGCGTGGCCGATGCCGCTCGAGGCGCCCGTAACCACCGCGCTGCGGCCCGCCAGCGCGTCCGCTTCAGCCGACGACATTGCCCATCACGCACAGACGCAGGAACTCCTCGCGCGTCCTGATGTCGTCCAGGAAAACGCCCTGCATCGCGCTGGTGATCGTCTTCGAGTTCTGCTTCTCCACCCCGCGCATCATCATGCACAGGTGCAGCGCCTCGATGATCACGCCCACGCCCTCCGGCCGCAGCACCTCCCAGATCGCCTCCGCGATCTGCTCCGTCAGCCGCTCCTGCACCTGCAGCCGCCGCGCGAAGACCTCGACCACCCGCGGCACCTTCGACAGACCCAGGATCTTGCCGTTCGGGATGTAGGCGACGTGGACCTTGCCGAAGAACGGCAGCATGTGGTGCTCGCACAACGAGTACATCTCGATGTCCTTGACGATCACCATGTTGTGATGGTCCTCGTCGAAGATCGCGTCGCCGATCACCTTCTCCACCGAGAGGCCGTAGCCGCGCGTCAGCCAGTGCAGGCTCTTCGCCACCCGCTCCGGCGTGCGCAGCAGCCCCTGCCGCTCGACGTCCTCCCCCAGCCGCGACAGCATCTCCGCCACCAGCGCGTCGAACGGCACGTCCGCCAGTCCCCCGGGTCTACGCTCCCCCATCGCCATGGCCGCTCACTCCCCGCTGTATTCGACGTAGTTGCGCGGCGTCTCCCACAGCACGATCCGCTCGAGGTCCACGCGCTCGGGCAGATGGTCGACCAGGCGACGCCAGATCTCCACCACGAGGTTCTCCGTCGTCGGATTCACCCCCTCCATCCACGCCACCTCGACGTTGATGTTCCGGTGGTCGAGGTCCCGCACGACCCGCTCCTCCACCAGATCCCGCAGCCGCTTCAGGTCCAACACGAAACCGGTCTCCGGATCCGGCTCCCCCGCCACCGTCACGTCCATCTCGTAGTTGTGACCGTGCCAGTTCGGATTCGCGCACGCACCGAACACCTCCACGTTCCGCTCCGGCGTCCAGTCCGCCCGCCGCAACCGATGCGCCGCGCTGAAGTGCACGCGGCGCGTCACTCTCACTCTCGCCATTCGCTCTCCTATCCGGCGGATCGGCAACCCGCGAGAAGGCGCGCCCCGTCGACCCGGCTCCGCGGCGGCCCCACGCACCGGGGCGTGGTAAATCGAGGGCCTGCCCCGCCCACATGGCCCCGCGAGGGCCTCGCGGCGACCTCGCGGCGGCCTCGCGGCGGCCTCGCGGCGGCCCAAGCTCAACGATAGTGCACCCGCCGCCGGACGCAAACCGCGGCCGCGCGGCGCGCCGCATCGCCGCAGCGTTCGCGTCGCGATGCGCCAAGAAAAAGGCCGGCCCGCTCGCGGCGGGCCGGCCCGGTGACGCACCGAAGGGTGTTTTTGAAGCCCCATCGATGAATGGGTGGTCACCTCCCCGTCCCTTGCCGTCTTCCCCAGAGGGCGTGACGTCCGGAACAGAAGTCGGTCCCTGCTTCAGTAGTGTCGGCTCAAAAATGATTCCCTTCAGCACGCCACTGGCCAAAAATTACCCGGAACGACGGCGAAGGTCAAGCGCGGCGGGGGTTTGGAGGGGGCGGCGGAGGACGCGGGGGAGGGCGCGGAGGAGGACGGCGGGGGGGCGCGGAGGCGGACGTGGGGAGCTGGCGGGGCAACGGACGCGGCGAGCGGGGGACGGAGGTGCGAAATGGAGCGACGCGGGGAGCCGCGGCGACGCGCCGGGCCATGGCCGCGAGCGCGCCGCCGAACGCGGGTGAGGCGGGCAGGGGTGACATCCGGAGCCTGGCAACTCGCTCGCACGGGGTAGGCTCCGGCGAGGGACCTCGGCGCAACGGCGGCGCCGGCGACATGGCCGAGTCGACGGGACGCGCACATCGGCCTTCTCGTGCGTCCATTCTCGCACCTCCTCCTCGCGCTTCCTCCAGCGGGAGACCGCTCGACACGCTGCCCCGCGACCCTTGACCATCGGGGTGAGGCATGCAGTAATGCGAAACGTGCGTTCGCAGATCGGAGGCGGGCGTGTAGGGAAGCGAAACGGCGTTACGGAAACAAGCAGTTATCTGCCATTGGGCACCGCTGGGCAGCAATTTGAGGAGCAGCGCTTATGGGTGACATCGCGATCGTTGAGCTTGCGGACGAACTGCAGGTTTACAAGCAGACGGTCTTCAAGGCAGCGAAACGACTCGGCATAAATCCGGGTCGCGTCAGGGACCCTGATCGGGGAAACCAGCTGGTCGCCACGTTGAGTCAGGCGGAAGCAGAAGCGGTGGCGAAGGAGATTTCGACAGCGTCATCCACATCAGGCAACGGGAGCGAGGCGGTACCTGGTTCGGGCGTTTTCTACATCATGCAGTTGGAGCCGGAGCACGATGTGGGGCGGATCAAGGTCGGATTCACGACTGATCTCGAAGGGCGGCTGAGAAAGCACCGGTGTTCGGCTCCGTTCGCCGAGTGCGTGCAGCATTGGCCGGCTCGACGCACCTGGGAAAGAGCCGCGATTGACTGCATCACCGAGGGCTTGGAGCAGTTGCATACCGAGGTTTACAGGGCGGATGACCTGAAGGACGTGCTCTCAAGAGCGCAGGGATTCTTTGACCTCATGCCTGTCTTGGGAATCGGTGGAGAGGATGAGGAAGTGGATTTCCTCGACGGTCTTGGTCCGTGATAGAGCCCAACGGCAGATAACAAGCGGCTGGCGCCTCCGCGGCCTTCGGCCGCTCCGGAGAAACCCGGCGCAGCCGTCTCTGAGCAAATCGAGGCTCGTTTAGTATCGAAGGTTGTGGGGCTGGTCAGTGTCTCAGTGCGCCGGCTTCGCCAGCCTGGAAACGTTAGACGCCATGCCGTGGCCGTACCTAGAAAGGTGGTTCTGTGGACCTTGAACTGGTCATCGGCATCGCTGGGTTGGTCCTCGCAGTACTCACCTACTTTGCGGGGGTACAGCGCGGTAAGATCCAGGAACAGGAGCGTCGGGAGCACGACCGAGCAGCAGAAGAGGACCGTCGACTCTATGAGCTCCGGTCGAAGCTGGTGGACGAATTCGTCGACATGCGTCGTCGCAACCTCGACTCGGGTCCCCCCGCCCTGGTTCGACTTGGATTAGATAAACTGGGATCCGATGAGCAGATTCGGATCGCAATTCAAGAGATGGAGGCACGCACGAAGGGAAGCCCGTGGGGTCGTTACGCACCACAGGTGGCAGACGTCAACTTGCTCGCATTCTTCCGGCACTGCAGTCAGAACGGTCTTGATTTCCGAAGAACCGGAACAATAGAGGATGTAGTGGCGGCGGTAGAGGAAAAGCATCAGTTGGGAGAGGGCCACGGCGTCTAACAAACGGCTGGCGCCTGCGCTCCCTTCGGTCGCTCCGAAGAACCCGCCGTTGGCATCGGGGAGCTGGTGAGGATCTTGTAGTTTCGTAGGCGGCCCAGCGCTGGAGACGATTGAGCGGCGGGTCGCCAGCCTGGAAACGTTGATATGGAAGGGCCTGTCAAGCAGCGAGTGGAGGCGGGGCGGCTTCGACGGTGAATCCTGCTGATATACGCCGGTTGTTCAGAGGAACAGAGCGGCAAGAATTCGGATTCGTCCGGAGCGGCCCCAGTCTATACACCAGGATTGGGCGGAACGCCGTACCTGCTAACGTTTTCGGGGGTTCTCCTCTCGTGCCCCGCCTCCTGTGAGTGTCACGCGGCGTTTTGGAGCTGCTGGTCGTAGAGTTCTTCGTCCTGGAGCACCGCCCAGATGAAACCGACCATTTCTCGAGCCGCTGCGACGACCGCGACCTGGAAGGGACGCCGGTGGCTCACGCGGTGGAAGAGCTTGTGAAGGCGGTGCTGAGCTTTCCAGGCATGGGCGATGATGGCGGGATCCTGAGCGCTCTGGCGTCGAGTGAGCGCGGCGCTCTGGGATGGACGGTTGCGGTACGACCAGGCCGCCTGAACGAGAACGTGGCGGCAATGGGCGTTGCCGGCTTTTGTGATGGCGCCTTGGCGCCTGCGTTCCCCGGAAGAGTGCTCGCTGGGGACGAGGCCGAAGTAGGCCATGAGTTGGCGCGGACTCTTGAAGCGACGAAAGTCGCCGATCTCGGTGGCGAGCACCATCGCCGCGTGCGTATCGATGCCTCGAAAGCAGCGCAGGCGTTCGACGATGAGGCGGTAGCGGGGCTCGAGCGCCAGCCGCTCCACCTGCCGATCGAGTTCGTCGCGACGGGCAATCTTGTACTCGAGCAGCGCCAGATATTCCGAGAGCACGAGCCGGTCTTCACGGGAGAGGACCTCGGGGCGCAGGAGCTGACGGATCCAGACGAAGTGGCGCTGTGTCCAGTTGGTGCCGCCGCGGAAGACGAACCCTCGCCGCCGGAGGAATTTCAGGATGTAGTGGCGGGACTTCAGGATCTCGCGCTGGAAAGTCTCCCTGCACCGGACCAGGTCCCGCACCTGCTCTTCGACTTCGGTCGGAATGTGGATCAGGCTCAGCTGCCCCGCGCGGTAGAGGCGGCCGAGTTGAATGGCGTCCCGCTTGTCGTGCTTGCGCCGGTCGCCGGGGCGCGTCGGGATGAGAGAGGGAGCTGCCAGCTCGCACGGGTAGCCCCAGGCGCTCATGTGGCGCTGCAGGACGTAGCCGGCGCCGCTCGCTTCATAGCAGGCGTGCACCGTCCCGCGGCGCGCGAGGCGCTCGAAGTAGCGCCGTAGCTTGTGCACATCGTTGGGGAGGCGGTCCACCTGCTCGGGTTCAGCCGCTTGGCCGATGAAGACCGCGATGGTGACCGAGTCCTTGTGGACGTCGAGACCGAGGAAGAGATTTGATGTAGCCATAGGGCTGGTCTCCTGTTGCTGCGACCATCGTCGCATGTGGCTCTGGTGACTCCCGCGAACCGGGGCATCAACCCACGGTAAGCTCGGGAGGCCAGCCCTTCCATTTTGTCTATCTGCCATGAGCCGCACGACGTGATTAGATTGGCGGATGAGCCCGAGCGAGCGATTCGAGCGACCCGAGTGGTGGGAGTGGGAGCTCGCGTTCACGGCTCACGTCGAAGCACGCATGGAGGAGCGTGGATTCTCCGAGGTCGATCTGCGCGAGATGCTCGAGGATGCATCGGATCTGGAGCAGAGCCGGAATCCGAGGCGCTGGCTGGTCCGCACCCGCTCTGGCGGCGCGCCGTGGATCGTCGTGGTTGAGCCCGATCCTGATGAACAGGTGCTTCTGATCGTCACCGCTTACCTTCGAGACGCCCGCCGATGAAAACTCTCACCGTCCAAGTGACCTACCGCAAAGGCGAGCCCTTTGCCGCCTACATTTACCTGGCTGCGAAGCCGGGCCAGAAGAGTGCACGGACCGAAGACGTCAGTCCCGACCTCGTCATCGACTACGCGGCCGACGGCACCCCGCTCGGGATTGAAATCGTTTCGCCGGGATTCGTCACCCTCGACGAGATCCACGCCGTCTTCGACCGACTCGGCCTGGGACGCCCGGAACCATCGGAATTGGCGCCGCTCAGGGCGGCCTGACTTCCCCAGCGGGTGGGCCAGCCCCGGCAGCGGCTCACATAGCCTGCCATATTCACCACGCGTAGCTTGAGGGGTCTGAGGGCGTGATTTCGAGTTTGGAGCGCCGCGGACGTGGCGGCGAGGCTGATTTCGGGGACAGGCCCCCTTTCCCCCGGGCGCGCCGCCGACGGCTCGTTGCTCCTCAGCTCCCCGCCCAAGGGTGCTACGCCGGCGTGGGCAGGGCCAGGGTGGCGGGGGAGCCGCGTGCCGGGTGACGTCGGTTCAGCTCTCGCCAGAATCGCTGCCACACGTGCGCGCGGGCGGCTTCGATGACGAGCGTGATGCGCCGGCCATGAAGGAGCACGCGGCCGGCCGCCTTGAGCACCAGCTGGCGGAAGCGCTGCCGGGTCATGACATGGCGTTCGTCCGCAGAGGCGAGCTCGGCGCCGGCGCGCAGCAGATTGGCCGCGACGAGGCTCAGCAGCAGGCGCGCCTCGTTGGCGCCGAAGCTGTCGGTCTGCGGCTCGGGGGTGGCGATGGTCCGCCCGCGGTAGTGCTGCTTGGGCCGCGGCGCGGACGAGAGCGCCAGCGCCAGCGTGCTCTTCCAGTCGCCGAAGTCGCGCTCGGCTTCGCCCCGCGCCCGGTAGCGCTCCAGCAGCGCCGGGCCATCCACCTCCTGGGCACTCGCGTTGGTGAGCAGGAAGAAATGATCGAGGAAGAGCTCCCCCTGCTCGTCGGAGCGCTCCAGCACCACCAGCACCACCCGGCGCGAGCGGTCCCAGCGCGCCGCGCTGTAGACCAGCTCGTGCGTCCAGACCCGACCCTCGGCCGGCGGGTGTCCAGGCGGCCGCCTCAGGTACGGCGCCGCGAGCTTCCCCAGGCGGGCGTTGCCGCGCAGGCGCGCCACGTAGCGCACGCCCTCATCTTCCAGCGTCGCGAGCAGCTCATTCTCCGGGAACCCCGCGTCCATGCGCAGCCATACCCGCTCCGCCTGCGTCCTGGCCCAGAGCACGGCCGGGATCACGAACGCCAGCGCCCCGTGCGCCGTGTGCGCGTTCCCCTCCCGCAGCTCGGCCGCCAGAAAGTCCCCCAGTTCCCAACGCAGCACCAACGGATGGTAGCAGCGATAACCGTAGTGCCCGTTCCAGGCGCTCCCCGGCTGTAGCCCGTGCACCTCCACCGGCAGGGAGTCCAGATCCAGCGTGACTTCTGCCAGGCGCGGAGCGTGGCGGCCCCGCCGCCGCTCTGCCCCCGCCCGCAGCAGCGCGGACAGCCCCCGCCGGTTGCGCAGGCCGGCCAGCATTGCGAGCAGCCGCGAGAAGGTCGGCTGCGAGGCCAGCCCCGAGGCCGCCCCCGCAGCCCCGCCCCGCACCGGCGCCGTCCCCCGCCGCCGCGACACCGCCAGGCGCAGCGCCGGATCGGCGCGTAGCAGGTCCGCATCCCGCTGGTCCGTCCAGCCCTGCGCCAAGAGGAGCACCTGCGTGAGCACCAGCTCGAGGAAGTCGTGCCTGACGCGCCCCGCGTTCCGCAGATCCTGCAGGTGCCGCCGCACGAGTGCGGGGAAGCCCAGCCGCCCCAGCAGCGAGCGCAGCAGCACCGCGCCCGCGTCCGAGGTCAGCCGCTCCGGCCGCGCCTCCACCCGCACCGAACGGTTGAAATCCAGCCGGAAAAGCGTACCTTGTTCTTCACCCATGGCGTGTTCTTCGTCGGAGCAGGTAACAATGCTGTCTCGCAACCGCATCTTACTGCCACTTCGAAGGATGCGCCATGTGGCTTCCCGGCCACACTATCCCTCCGCTACCTCACTCGTGAATACGGCAGGATCAGATAACACACGGTGAGCGCCTGCGCGGCTTCGCCGCTCCGGCCCTCGGGGGACACCGAATCCTCAGCGCCGCGTTGCGGCGCCTCCGGTTCGGCGTCGCTCACCTACAAACGTTAACTGACATCGCCAAGCGCGGGGGAGAAGTCGGATGGCGAGCTTCGTCTACGCTGACAACTCAAACGTTTGGATAGAGGGCATGCATGTCAGCGCCGTGGTGAACGGACTGGCTCCGTCACTTTGGGACGCCCAGGACAATCACATCTGTGACTCCGGATGGCGCTTGGACTTTGGACGCCTCTTGGAGTTCGCTGGAGGCGAGAGGTCGCAGATAGGCAGAGCTGTTCTCTACGGCTCGCGACCGCCGGCGAACGACTCCCTCTGGAACGCCGCCAAGACCAGGGGCTTCGAGGTCATTGTCCACGACCGGAACATCCGCAATAGAGAGAAGAAGGTTGACACGAACATCGCGACGGACATCGTGGCCGACTCCTACGAGTTGATGGATCCGGCGCAGGACGAAATCGTCTTGGTGGCGGGCGATAGCGACTACGTCCCAACCGACGAGCGCCTTGTAACGCGGGGAATCACGTTCAACGTCGTCTTCTGGGACCATGCGGCGCACGAGCCCCGAGAGGCCGCCACGCACTTTACCTCTCTCAACCCATACCTCGAACATCTGCGACATAGGTAGGCCGTCGTGGCTGTGGCGTAATTCACTGGAATACCGACCTGATGGACATCCCACAGTTTTTTAGGTTGTGCCAAGTACGAAGTCCCCGCCTCATGTGGTTCTTGGGTGCGGGGGCGTCCTCCTCAGCTGGCATACCAACAGCCTACGATGTCGTGTGGCGGCTTAAGCGTCGAATCTACTGCTCTGAGCACCGTCGTCCGGAGAGCACCGTGTCCGACCTCCGCAGCCCCACCACCAAGGCACGGCTCCAGGCCTACTTCGACGCTTCTGGCAGTGCGCCTCCCGAAGACGACCCGGCGGAGTACTCGCACTATTTCGAGTTGGCGTACCCAGACGAAAGGGATAGGCGCCGTTTCCTTGAGACTTTCCTCTCTGCGGCCAGCCCTTCCTGGGGCCATGCTGCGCTCGCCGCGCTGATCGGCTCAGACTTGGTCCGTGTGGTCTGGACCACCAACTTTGATCGCCTCGTGGAGGAAGCGTGTGCTAAGGTCCCCGGCGCGATATCTGGCCTTCGCGTCGCCGATTTGGCTGCTCCCGAGAAAGCCGCGGACGCTTTCCGCGATGAGAGTTGGCCGATTCTTGTGAAACTCCACGGCGACTTTCACTATCGGCGCCTCAAGAACACCGCTGAGGAACTTCGAGCGCAGGACGCATCCCTGCGTGCAGTATTGGCGGAGTCCGCTCGCCGGTTTGGGCTCGTGGTTGCTGGCTACAGCGGCCGGGACACCTCGGTCATGGACGCCCTAAGGCAAGGAATCCATGATGGCGCGGGGTATCCGGGTGGTCTCTTCTGGATGGCCCGTGACGGCGACCCACTCCTCGCAGAGGTGTTGGCGCTCATCTCTGCCGCCCAGGAGCAAGGCATTGACGCGCATGTTGTACGGGCTCCTACTTTCGACGAGCTGGCCTCGGACGTATGTCAGATGTTCGATGTGGCAACTAGGACGCTAGAGTCGACTGTTGGGGCCCGCCGGAGCCTGGTGTCCGACGCTCCGATACCGACGGCCGGGAGCGGCTGGCCAACGGTTCGACTCAATGCCTACCCTCTGTCTTCCTGGCCGCAGACGTGCCGGCTCATTCGATGCGATGCCGGTGGCACGAAGGAGGTGCGTGAGGCTCTCCGGACTTCTGGCGGAACCGCGATCGGAATCCGAAAGCGCAGCGGTGTGGTGGGGTTCGGTAGGGACGAAGATTTCAGGAAGGCGTTCGCTGGGGCCAATATCACCGGTTTGGATCTGCACCCGATCCCTGAACTGCGGCCAGAGTACTTGGGCCTACTGACGGATGCTCTCGGGATAGCGCTTGCGCGGAACCGCGCTGTCCTAGTCGAACGTGTCGGGCGCCGCCTGTTCGTCCTCGTTGATCCGGCGGACACCGCCGGACCTAGCTACACAGCTCTTCGTCGCGCCACGCGCGGGGCACTGAGCGGAACGCTCCCAGGCGTTGAGCTCAAGTGGTTTGAAGCTGCCCGAGTCAGACTCGAGGAACGCCTGGGTCGACTGTGGTTCCTTGTTGAGCCGACGATCTTCCTGACCGGTCTACGCGAAGCAGAAGATGCTGCCAGAGCCCAAGCGCGCGAGTTCGTCCGCGAACGCATGGCCAGCCGTTACAACCGCACATGGAACGACCTGTTTGAGGCTTGGAGCGGAGTCCTCTTTGAGGGCCGCCAGGGCCTGACGATCAGCGCGTTTGGGACATCGGCGGGCGTTGACGCTGAGTTTTCGGTCAGTGGTGTCACGGCCTTCTCAAGACGGGAGACCCGATGACTCACCAGCACGAGTCTGAGCTGCCCGGCCACCAATGGATTCCGGAGCCATCGCTCCTGTTCCATCCTGAGCGGCACACCGACGTTCACGTCCATCCACTCAAAGGTCTGCTACAGTACGGGGCCTACAGTCGGTCTCTACTGAACCCCTTCATGGACCCGATCCGAGTCGCCTCTATCGGCCCTGCCGGATGGAGGCGCCGGGTGGACGGGCTTGTGGAGGAGCTCCGATCGGCCCAGGAACCCCGGGAGCGAAGGGCTTACCTCCCACAATATCCGGGCTTTTCCAGCCTTTTTGGTGTTGGCCTCGTTACGGCCGATGCACACCTACAGGTTGAGTTGCCTGCTGATACCGAACAGCAACTGGCTAACTCCCCCCAGCCCGTGCTGAAGCTGGGCGAACTCCTTTCGCGGGCGGTGCGTGGTCTTGAGGCAAGGAGAAGTGAGTTCGATGTGGTAATTGTTCTCCTGCCAGAGGAGTGGGCCACGGCCTTCGAGGACAAGGAGAACGATCTCGATCTGCACGACTACCTCAAGGCCGATACCGCAAGTCGTGGCATCCCTTGTCAATTCATAAACGACACTCCCAATGGAGCTCTACAGTATCGGTGTCGGGCAAGCGTCGGCTGGCGCCTTGGCATAGCTCTCTACACGAAAGCAGGGGGAGTTCCTTGGAAGCTCGCCACGACGGGAGTTGATACCGCGTTCATCGGTATCAGCTACGCCATGCAGCCGCTTGAAGGTGCTGAGACCCGGTTCGTTACATGCTGCAGCCAGGTCTTTGATGCTGATGGTGCGGGATTGGAGTTTATTACCTACCAGCCCCGAGACGTTCGCATAGAGCGGCGGAATCCGTTCTTGGACCGGACGGAAATGCGACGGGTTATCGCGAGGAGCCTTGAGTTGTTCCAACGACGCCACGGAGGCCGCCTCCCCAGTCGTGTCGTGGTGCACAAGTCGACCGAATTCAAAGACGGCGAGGTCAGCGGATGCGGAGACGCCCTTGCTGCAGTTGATGACGTGCGCCTTCTCCACGTCCAAATTGATGTGTTTTGGCGAGGCACCAAGCTTGAGGCGCGACGACGACCAGCAGCCTACCCGTGCGAAAGGGGCACCCTACTGCAACTCGGAGCTCGAGAGGCCCTACTGTGGACGCAAGGCAACGTGGCAGAGGCCCTGGGGAAGAACTACTACAAGGAAGGCAAGTCGATCCCGTCTCCGTTGTTGCTGACTCGGTATGCCGGACACGGACCGATGCTCGAAGATGCGGGGGACGTGCTGGCACTGACCAAGATGAACTGGAATAACGACAACCTCTACGACAGGGAGCCGGCGACCCTGGCGTACGCGGGCGTGTTAGCCAGAACTGTGCGGCGAATGCCGGACCTCCTTCCGCGCCCCTATCAACTTCGGTTCTTCATGTGAGTGGCCGTATATGGGCCGGTTGACTCGCAGGCAAGCGTCGGAATGAGGTCGCAAGGGCGTCTCAGTGGTGCGTTCGGGAATCCCAGGGGGAGCTCCAGGACAGATGTTGAAGAGAGCACGAGACAAAGACCTGTTATTGCGGAGGCTCGCGGCGATGGCGGCTGATGATCTGCGGACGGAATGGCACCTCACGCCCAACGGTTGGGTGATCGGAACTTCTCGCTTCTTCGGGACCGTCCAGGGTGACTCGGTTGAGCGTCCCCACGACGCGGTTGTGACTTTCATCGACCAAACCTATCAGCGATCCGAATGGTCCGGAGAGGAGCGAAGGAGTTGGGTCGAGTGGCGAAATCCAGACGTGGCAGCGCACGACTTTGAGGCTTTGCGCGCTCAGTATCCCGCCCCTTGGGAGTCGAAGTAGGGGTTCGCAGGGAATAGGTGGCCGCGACGTCAGTTAACAAACAGGGCTCTTCCGGGTTTCCCATGGGTCGAGGTAGGATGAGTGCTTCCGAAAGGAGGCGTTCATGGACGATCGCGGGTTTTACCAGACGGTGCTGGGGCTGAGGGAGCCGTGGGTAGTGGAGTCCGTAGAGTTGCGACCTGAGCGGGAGGAAGTGCGGGTGCGAGTCGGTGCGCGGGCCGGGGCGCGGCTGACCTGCCCGGAGTGCGGCCGCGAGAGCCCGGGCTATGATCTGGCGGAGGAGCGGCGGTGGCGACACCTGGATACGATGCAATACCGGACGATCCTCCACGCGCGAGTCCCTCGCGTGGAATGTGAAGCGCATGGGGTCCGGCAGGTGGCCGTGCCCTGGGCGGAGCCGCGAGGCCGTTTCACGGCGCTGTTCGAGGCGTGGGCGATCCGGCTGCTGAGAGAATCGACGGTGGCGGGAGTGGCGGAGCTCCTGGGCCTCAGCTGGGATGAGGTGGCTCACATCCAGCGGCGGGCCGTGGATCGAGGGTTGGCGCGCCGTTCCCAGGAACCGGTTCGGGTCCTGGGGATCGACGAGACCAGCTTTCAGAAGCGGCACGAGTACGTGACGGTGGTCAATGACCTCGAGGGGGATCGGGTGCTCTGGGTGGGCGATCACCGGCGGGAGAGCACGCTTCGTGAATTCTGGGAGAGCCGGCCGGAGGAAGAGCTGCGCGGGCTTCGGGCCATCGTCATGGACATGTGGGATCCCTACATCGCCGCCACGCGCGACTGTGTGCCCCACGGCCTCTCGAAAATCGTCTTCGATCGGTATCACGTGGCGGCCCACCTGACAACGGCGGTGAGCGAGGTCCGCAAGGCCGAGCAGCGGGATCTTCGCCGAGCCGGGGAGGGGGCCCGTGCCGCCCAACTGAAAGGCAAACGCTTTGTCCTGGTGCGGGGCGCCGCCAAGCGCACGGCCGCCGATGAGGCGGAACTCGCCGCGTTGCGTCGCTCAGGCTTCAAGGTCGGGCGCGCCTGGGCCCTGAAGGAGGCGGCGCGGAGCCTCTGGGAGTGCGCTACAGCCGAGACTGCACTCCGCGCGTTCCAGCGGTGGTACCGCTGGGCCATGCGCTCACGGCTCGAGCCCATGAAGCGAGCCGCCCGCACCATGAAGCGCTACCTCTACGGGATCCTACAGTACACCCGACACCCGTTCACCAATGCCAGGACCGAGGGCATGAATTCCAAGATCCAGCTCATCAAGCACCGCGCTCGAGGCTACCGCAACCGCGACAACTTCCGGATCGCCATCCTCTTTCACTGCGGCGGCTTGAACATGGACCCACGCTAAATCCGGAAGAGCCACAAACAGTTGCCGGCTTCGTTCGCTACGCTCACTTCGACGAGCACGGCTTCGCCTGACGGCTCAGCCGCGCCGGCAACTTTGAACGTTATGCGCAACTGCTAGGAGAAGACGACCAATCACAATGGTGACGAAGGGAAGCACGACGAGGCTCAGAGGTATCTTCAGAGGGTGTGGAAACGAGCAGAAGGCGGTGACACCTTTCGGTTGAGCCATCAACCACGGGCCTCGTGCCCGCACGAAAGGAGCCACCGCCGTGTCAAAGGTAACCAAGGAAGCGTCCTCGTCGTCAAGCGTGGTATGGGGACAGCTGGAGGGCTTTGCCCGCGAGCGGTTCAGGTATTCGTCCAGCGGCTGCTCGAGGAAGAGGTCGAAGGGCTCCTGGGCTGGCGGAAGTCGGAGCGGCGAGAGCCCGGATCGGAGCCGGTCTACCGCAACGGCTACGACAAGGCGCGTAAGCTGGCGTTGTCGAACGGCACGATCAAGGTTCGGCGTCCGCGGGTCCGAGGGCTGGAAGAGCGGTTCAAGAGCCGAATCCTTCCGCTGTTCAAGCGGCGCACGGAGGAAGTCAGCGAGCTCCTGCCCCAGCTCTACCTGCACGGGCTGGCGCTCGGCGACTTCGAGCTCGCGCTGAGGGGGCTGCTGGGGGACGCTGCTCCCCTTTCGGCCGCTTCGATCGCTCGGCTGAAGGCGCAGTGGCAGCTCGAGTTGCGTATTCCGGGCGAATCCGTCCACTGATTCCGGAGCAAGCCGTCCACTGATTCCGGACGATTCCGTCCACCCGTTCCGGAGCAATACGTCGACCGATTCCGGGGATTCCGTCCTGTCATTCCGGCGGAATCCGTCCACCCTGGGGGAGCGAAACCGACGCTGGATGACCTGAACCGAAACAGCCGCCACCTTGTGCGGGTGCTGAACCCGGAGGAGAATGGCGGCAGAGAGGTTGTCCATGCGGAAGATTAAGGAGGTGCTGCGGCTGAAGGCCGCAGGCCATGGGAACCGGGCGATCGCCCGGAGCCTGCGGATCGCGCACAGCACGGTCCGCGAGTACCTGAGCCGGGCCGAGGCGGCGGAGCTGGGCTGGCCGCTGCCGGAGGGTCTGACGGAGGCGGAGCTCGAGGCCCGGCTCTTTCCCCGCCGCGGCCGTCGAACGTGGCGCGTCCGCTGCCGGACTGGGCGGAGGTACACCGGGAGCTCAAGGCGAAGAAGCGGACCGGCATCACGCTCCAGCTACTCTGGCTCGAGTACAAGGAGGAGCACCCGTACGGGCTGCAGTACAGCCAGTTCTGCGAGCGGTACCGCCGGTGGCGGGGCGGGCTGGACCTGGTGCTCCGGCAGGAGCATCGGGCCGGGGAGAAGGCCTTCGTGGACTTCGCCGGCCAGACGGTGCCGGTGGTGGACCGGGGCACGGGGGAGATCCGCGAGGCCGAGATCTTCGTCGGTGTGCTGGGCGCCAGCAACTACACCTACGCCGAGGCGTGCTGGAGCCAGGAGCTGCCCGAGTGGATCGGGGCGCACGTGCGCATGTACGAGTACTTCGGCGGCGTCCCGCAGCTCACGGTCCCCGACAACCTGAAGGCGGGGGTCCGCCACGCCTGCTACTACGAGCCGGACCTGAACCCCACGTATCACGAGCTGGCGGTGCACTACGGCACGGCCGTGCTGCCGGCCCGGGTCCGAAAGCCGAGGGACAAGGCGAAGGCGGAAGCGGGCGTGCTCCTGGTGGAGCGGTGGATCCTGGCCCGGCTCCGCAAGCTCACCTTTTTCAGCCTGGCCGAGCTGAACCGGGAGATCCGTCGCCTGCTGGACCTCCTGAACGACCGGCCCTTCCAGAAGCTGGAAGGAAGCCGCCGCTCGCTCTTCGAGACGCTGGACCGGCCGGCGCTTCTCCCGCTCCCCGAGCAGCGCTACGAGTTTGCCCGCTGGAAAAAAGCCCGGGTCAACATCGACTACCACATCGATGTCCTCGGCCACCGGACACCGGCCCAAGGCGCACCAGAAACACCTCGAGTGGACGCCCTCGCGGATCGTCGCCTGGGCCGAGAAGACGGGGCGCACGAGCGTCGAGGTCCTGCACTCCGGCCGCCGGGTGGCGGCGCATCTGCGGAGCCACCGAAAGGGCGGCTTCACCACCGAGCCCGGGGGAGGCGGTCGAGTCCACTCTGGAGGATGGACTTGACCGAGCGATAGGAGACGCCGCCGATCCGGAGCGCGCGGGCGCAGGCAGCCTCGAGCCGTTCGGGAGAGTGGCGATCGCCGAGCCTCAGGAGGCCGAGGCAGGCACGGTAGCCCTGCTCCGGGTGCGGCTTGCTCTCGAGGATCTGCCGGGCCAGCTCGCCCGTGGCTGCGGGTGATGCGCACGTCCACCTGCTGGCGGACGAGGGTGTGGGGCACGCTGTAGAACCGCGATCTCCTCGAGGTCCTCGAAGACCGCTACGGCCGACGCGCCACCCTCGTCACCAGCCAGCTGCCCGTCGAGCACTGGCACGCGGTCATGGGAGACGCCACATTCGCCGACGCCATCCTGGATCGGCTCGTCCACAACGCCCACACCATCACTCTGAAAGGAGCTTCCATGCGGCGGAAGAAGAGTCAGACCGCCGCCGTCGCCGAGTCCTGAACACGCCAGCGTCGATTCGCTCCGACGGGTGGACGGAATGGACCGGAACAGGTGGACGGCTTGCGCCGGAACCGCCGGACGGCTTCCTCCGGAACTCGTGGACGGATTCACCGGAATAGGCACGAGTTCCAGGAGTGGCGGAGCCGTTCGCTGGCCGAGCTCGACATCGTGTACTGCTGGGCGGATGGCCTGTACGTAAAGGCCGGCATCGACGACGGCAAGGCGGCGCTCCTGGTGATCATCGGTGGGACCCGCGAGGGCGAGAAGGTCGTGCTCGCCGTGGAGAGCGGGCAGCGGGAGTCGCGCGAGTCGTGGCTGGGCGTACTGCGCGACCTGAAGGGCCGCGGCATGAACGCGCCGCGGCTCCTGGTCGCCGACGGCCACCTGGGCATCTGGGCCGCGGTCCCCGAGATCTGGCCGCGGTGCGAGGAGCAGCGTTGCTGGAATCACAAGATGGTCAACGTGCTGGACCAGGTTCCGAGGAAGCAGCAGGCGGCCGTACGCCAGCACCTGAGAGGAATGATGTACGCCGAGAGCAGGGCTGAGTGCGAGAAAGCGCGTGAGCGGTGCGTGAAGCAGTTCGAGCGGCTCTACCCCAAGGCAATGGCGGCGCTCAAGCGGGACTGGGAGCGGATGGTCACCTTCTTCTCCTTCCCCCACGAGCACTGGGTCCACCTGCGCACCACCAACATCGTCGAGTCGCCCTTCGCCTCTGTGCGGCTCAGGACCACGGCCGCAAAGCGCTACAAGCGGGTCGAGAACGCCACGGCGTTGATCTGGAAGCTGCTCCTCGTAGCGGAGAAGACCTTCCGGCGGCTCAACGCCGCACACCTGCTCGCGGCCGTTTCCGCGGGCGCGAAGTACGTCGACGGCATCCCCGTCACCAGTCAGTCCGAAAGGGCCGCCGCCTGATGCCGTTTACACACCTATTGACGTGACCTCCGAGGCTCACGTCAGCCTCGATTATTCACGAAGCGATTTGAGAGTCCCGATATCACCTGAAACGCGTGGGCGGGCCTGGGTTCGGTCGATGCGCGGGGGTTTCTGGGACAGGCCCCCTACCCCGCGGCGCAGGCAACGACGCGGCTTCGGTCTCCAGAGCTCCCCACCCTATTTCGTGTTCTACGCGGCCGCGGGCAGGGTGCGCGTGGCCGGCGAGCCCCGCGCCGGATGGAGACGTTCGAGTTCATTCCAGACGGCTTGCCAATGCGGTGAGCGCGCGGACTCGACTACGAGCGTGATCTGACGGCCACCGAGCAGCACGCGGTCCGCCACGTTCAGCAGCAGGTGGCGGAAGCGCTCGCGCCCGCAGGCCTCGCGCGTGGCCGCTTGCAACAGGGCAGCACCTCGGCTGAGCAGGTTGGCGGCAAGGAGGCTGACGAGCAGGGTGACCTCGTTGACGGCGAAGCTGTCCGGTGGGACGTAGGTCTGCTTCTCGAGGCGCCGGCCCTGGTAGTGCGACTTGGGAGGTATTGTCAAAAGTTGTGGATCGGGACGTGATCAGGCGGCGGCCTTCCGTTCCTCGGTATCCTCCCGCTCGACCTGCACTCCGTCGGTGAACTGAACGCCAGCTCGCGCGAGCGGGAGCAGGTGCGAGCCGTTCAGCTTGCGCCACCGGTCCTGGGCCATCTGGATCAGCTTGAAGGCCATGGTGAGTCCCCGGATCCTGGAGCCCGGGCCTTTGGTCACGCGCTGCCTCAGCCGAACCGTTGCGAACGTGGACTCGATAGGGTTGGAGGTGCGGATGTGCTTCCAGTGCTCGGCCGGGAAGTCGAAGTAGCTCAGGAGCCGGTCCTGGTCGCGACGCAGCGAGGTGATGGCCTTCGGGTACTTGGCTCCGTAGTCGGCCTCGAACCGCTCGATGCCCTTCTCGGCGTCCTCTCGCGTCGGCGCGTTCATGATCTCCCTCAGGGTCGCCTTGGCTTGGCCCTGGAGCCGCTTCGGGAGCTTGTCCAGGACGTTGGCCATCCGGTGCACCCAGCACCGCTGCTCGCGCGTCTCGGGCCAGACGTCGCCCACGGCCGCCCAGAAGCCCAGGGCTCCGTCCCCGGTGGCCAGGGCCGGTGCCCGCATCCCCCGTCGCTTCAGGTCCCGGAGCACATGCGCCCAGCTCTCCGTGCTCTCCCGGTAGCCGTCTTCCACTGCGATGAGCTCCTTGGTCCCGTCCGGCCGCGCGCCGATCAGCACCAGCAGGCAGAGCCGGTCCTGCTCGCCCAACCGCACGTTCACGTGGATGCCGTCGGCCCAGACGTAGACGTAATCGACGTCCGAGAGATCACGCGTGCGCCATGCCGCGATCTCGGCCTCCCACACGCCGATCTGGCGGCTGATGTTGGCCGGCGACAGCCCACTCGCCGCCTCGCCCAGCAGCGCCGGCAGGGCCTCGCGGAAGTCGCCGGTCGACAGCCCCCGCAGGTACAGCAACGGAATCACCTCATTGACCTTCGGGCTCCGTCGCATCCACGGCGGCAGGATCCGGCTCGTGAACTTCCTTCCCGCTCGCCGATCATGGACCCGGGGCGCTTGGACCTCCACCGTGCCGGAGCCCACCGTCACCTTCCGGGCCCGGGCTTTCCCGTTCCGGACCACCAGGGCCAGGCCTCGCTCGTCTCGAGCCCCGGCATGCTTCGCCAGATACGCCTCGACCTCCAGCTCCAGGGCTACCGCGAGCATCCGCTCGCACCCTCTCGAGCCAATCCGTCCAGGTCCCTCGGAAGCGCTCCCTCCTCGCTCCTGAACCCTTCCTCCACTACCTTCAGCATGGCGGCGTGCTCCTTCCCCCGGGCGCCAACCCGGGACTCGTGTGATGGGTGTCACACGGAAGGGTACGCCGCCTTTTTCACGCCCGCCAACTCACCCCCACTCCGGGGGGCGATCCACAACTTTCGAGGATAGCTCGCGACTTGGGGCGCGGCGTCGAAGAGAGCGACAGGTCGAGCGAGTTCTTCCACTCGCCGAAATCCTTCTCCGCCGTGCCCCGCTGACGGTAGTGCTCGAGCCGCGCCTCGGGGCCGACTTCTTCGGGAGCTGCGTTCGTCAGCAGGAAGAAGTGGTCGAGGAAGAGGTGGCCCTGGTCTCCAGGACGCTCCTGGAGGACGAGCACGACGCGGCGCTCGCGCGACCACGTGTTGGCTCGGTAGCGCAGCTCGTGAGTCCAGGTGCGTCCCTCCTGCGGGGGCCGTCCCGGTGGCCGGCGCAGATAGGGTTCGGCCATTCGCTTCAGGCGGCGATTACCACGGAGGCGCGCGACGTAGGTGATGTCCTCCTGCTCCAGCGTGTCGAGGAGCTTCGGCTCGGGGAAGCCGGCGTCCATGCGCAGCCACAGGCGCCGGACACTGGGGCGCAGCCGCCGCAAAGCGGGCAAGACGAAGTCGAGTCCGCCCTCGGCGGTATGGGCGCTCCCAGAGCGCAGCCGTCCGGCGAGGTAGTCGCCGCAGGCGGAGCGGAGCACGAGGGGGTGATAGCAGCGCACTCGATAATGGCCGTTATAGGCGCTGCCGGGCTGGTGTCCGTGCACGAGAAGGGGAAGAGAGTCGAGGTCCAGGGTGACTTCATCGAGTTCCTGCCTCATCAGTTTCCGCTCACCCCAACGGAGCAGGATCTCGCCCATCCCTGCCCGGTTCGCCGGGCTGGCCAACGCCTCCATGAGCCGCGAAAGGGTGGGCTGTGAGCAAAGCCCCTCCGGCGCCTCTCCATCGCTCGCGCGCAGCGGAGCGTCGCCCCGGCGCCTGGAGACTGCCAGTCGAAACACCGGGTCGCGGCGAAGCAGATCGACGTCCTCCTGGTCCGCCCAGCCGTGGGCCCTGAGCAGCAGCGCCGTGCGAAGCAGCTCGGCGAAGGGGTGGATCACCTTGGTCGGATCACGCGGATCACGCAGATGCTCCTCCAGCAGTGCACTGAGACCGCTGCGACGCATGAGTTCGCGCAGCAGCACGGCACCGGCATCGGAGCTCAGGCGCTCCGGGCGGGCCTCGACGTGGATCGAGCGGTTGAATTCCGGCTGGAAAAGCGTAAGTTTGGATTCACCCATGGCGTGTTTCTCGGCGTCCGTCCGCAAGGTGTTGTCTCGCAATTCCAACTTACGGCGGTGCCGGGGGATGCGCCATGTGGTCTTTCCGGCAGTTCTATCCCCATTCTATCACGCTGGTGAATACCCCAGGATGATCGAAGGCCTTCCAACGAAGAAGAGACCCGGCCGATGGGAGTTTGTTGGAACCGTGGCAGACGCGCCTGTGCGTAAGCGCTACCAGTGGAAATCTGTCGCTCACCTGGCGCGTGGGCAGAATCCAATCACATATGCGGGGCTGTAGTGGCACGGCTCAGCCTCGGATGACATCGGGCTCACGCGGAGGCTCCGACGCTTGAAAGGTTGGGTCATGACCGAAAGTCGACGAGTACTCCGCGGGGGTGCGGAGCGCACCGACTCCGTCCGGGGCACCCCCACAGCGAAACGACCGCCGGAGTGACTTCCTCCGACGGCCGTTCGCCAGACCGCAGCGCTCTCCCCGTTGTTATTCCCGTTCACTGCGGCTGTACCCTCGCCCGTTCTCTCTAGCACGGTCGGGACCACTCCGGGCCTGCACACAGTAAACCGCGTCGTTACAACGTCTTACGGCGTTCCACAGGCTCCGGCGGGTGCGCCGGATGCGACTACAAATTTCACGGATCGAGACGTTTTTCTGACGGCTGCGTCCCGCCGGTCGTCGAGCCGGCGCCCGCGTGGGAGCTGACCGCGGCGGCATCGCCCGCGTGGGAGCCGCCCGCGTTGGCATCGCCCGCGGGGGAGCCGTCCGCGTGGGCACCGCCCGGGTGGGAGCCGTCCGCGTGGGCACCACCCGCGGGGGAGCCCTCCGTGCGCGCTCCGGCGGCGGAGTCCGCGGGAGCGGCGAGCGGCGGCCGGGCGCGGTACTTCTCGTAGAGCTGGAGGTGCTTGTTCATGGTGCTGACCTCGCGGCCCATCGATGACGAGGTGGAGGATGTGCGTCTGGATCTCGAGGGGATCGCCGTCGGTGACGATGAGGTTGGCGATCTTGCCGGTCTCGATGGTGCCGAGGCGGTCGCCGACGCCGAGGATGTCGGCGGGTGCGGCGGTGACGGCGCGCAGGGCCGCGTCGCGGGACAGGCCATAGGGGATGGCGGTGGCGGCCTCGTAGGGGAGGGTCCGCGAGTCGGAGGAGTTGAAGGTGGCGAAGGCGATCTGGACGCCGGCGGCGGCGAGCTTGCCGGGGTTGGCGTACTCCTCGTCGTAGGGGCGGTCGACGCCGGTGGGCAGCGACTGCGTGGGCCCGAGGATGACGGGGATGTGCTTCGCGGCGAGGAGGTCGGCGACGCGGTAGGCCTCGCTGCCGCCGCCGATGATGAGGCGGATGTTCTGCCGTTCGGCGAAGGCGACGACGTCGCGGATGTCGCGTTCGGACTCGACGCGGGCGAGCACGGGGAGTTTGCGCTGGACGACGCGGGCGAGCGCCTCGAGCCGGAGGTCGCGCGGGATGCTGGCGCCGGCGTCGACGGAGCGGGCGTAGTCGCGGGCGGCGTCGAGCCATTCGGCGAGCTGGTGGACCTGCTTGTCGTGCTCCTCCTTCGCTTCCCGGTAGGAGCGCGGCTGGCCGCCGCCGAAGAAGCCGAAGCCGCGGGGGCGGGTGCGGATGGAGGGCCAGCTCATGACCATGGCGGCGGAGGGCAGGACGTCCATCTGCTCGATCGTCCAGCCGTCGAGGTCGATGATCGAGCCCTGGCCGGCGAAGCCCGCGTCACCGCCGCCGCGGCCGCCGAGCGGGATCGTCATGGTGTGGGTGATGCCGTTGGCGCGGGCGACGGGGATGTGCTCGCTGGCGGGGTGGACGGCGGTGCGCGCCTGGATCTGCGGTGTGTAGTCGCCGAGCTCGTCGATGTCGTTGGTCACGTCGACGGCGCCGATCTCGGTGAGGCCGAGCTGGGTGGCGGCGTCGAAGAGGCCGGGGTAGACGTGCAGTCCGGTCGCGTCGATCACCTGCGCGTCGGAGGGTTCCGGGACGGACGGCGCCGACGGCGGCGATGCGGCCGTCGCGTACGACGACGGTGCCGACGAACGGCGCGGCGGAGACCGGGTGCACGGTGCCGCCGCGGATGACGAGCGCCTGCTGCGCGGCGGCGTGCGGGGGCGCGGCCGCTGCGGCGAGGATGGCCGCGAGCGCGAGGGCCGCGGTGGCCGCGAACGCGCGCGCGGCGCCGCCGAAGCTTCTGCTGCCGATCATCGCTGCACCTCCGGATTCGGCGTCGTCGCCTGTTGGGTGGTCACCGGCGCCCGCCGGGCGGCGGGTCCGAACTTCTCGAGGAGCGCGGCCTTCTCGCGCTCGATCGCCGCCGTGCGCTCGCGGTCCAGGTCGCGGTCGAAGTAGAGCTTGCCGTCGATGAACGTCTTCTGGACGCGGCCGTCGACGGTGAGCGGGTCGCCGTCGAAGAGCGCGAGGTCGGCGTCCTTGCCGACCTCGATGGAGCCGACGCGGTCGGCGATGCCGAGCTGCATGGCGGGGTTGATGGTGACCAGCTTGAGCGCCTCGTTCTCGGAGAGGCCGCCCCACTTCATCGTCTTGCCCGCCTCCTGGTTGAGATGGCGCATCTCCTCCGGGTCGTCCGAGTTGATGGAGACGACGACGCCGTGCCGCGTCATGAGGGCGGCGTTGTAGGGGATCGCGTCGTAGGCCTCGACCTTGTAGGCCCACCAGTCGGAGAAGGTGGAGGCGCCGGCGCCGTGGCGCGCGAGCTCGTCGGCGACCTTGTAGCCCTCGAGGACGTGCTGGAAGGTGGCGATGCGGACGCCGAACTCCTCCGCGGTGCGCATGAGCTGCAGGATCTCGTCGGCGCGATAGGAGTGCGCGTGCACGAGCCGCTCACCGGAGAGCACCTGCGCCAGCTTCTCGAGTTTCAGGTCGCGCCGCGGCGGGATCGCGTCGCGGTCCTCTTTCGCCCGCGCGCGGTAGGCGTCCCACTCCTTCTGATAGGCGCGGGCGTCGATGAACGCCTGCCGGATCACGTCCTGCACGCCCATGCGCGTGGCAGGGTAGCGGTCCGGGTTGCGGTCGCGCTTGACGTTCTCGCCGAGGGCGAACTTGATTCCGGGCGGCGCGCCCTGGAGCAGGAGGTCGTCGGCGTCGGCGCCCCAGCGCAGCTTGATGACGGCGTTGCCGCCGCCGATCGGGTTCGCGCTGCCGTGCAGCACGTTGATCGTCGTGACGCCGCCGGCGAGGGCGCGGTAGATCGCGACGTCGCTCGGGTCGAGCACGTCCTTGATGCCGACCATCGCGCTCACGTTGATGCTGCCCTCGTTCACCGCGTCGGTGGCGATGTGCGAGTGGCAGTCGATGATGCCGGGCGTCAGGTAGAGTCCGGTGGCGTCGATCACGTGCGCGCCGTTCGGCGCCGCGATCCCCTTCCCGACCTCCGCGATCCTGCCGTTGCGGATCAGCACGTCCGCGCCCTGCAGCGTCCCCTTCGTGACGGTCATGACGGTGGCGTTGCGGATCAGGGTGACGGCGTCCTCGCGGTACGGCCCGCGGTCGGCGGCCATCGGCACGAGCGTGCCGGGCCCGGCGGCGGGCGCGGGCGCCGCCGAATCGGCCGGCGCGCCCGCTGGCTCGGCGCGGCGCGCGCCGTCGGCGCCGGCATCGGGCGCCGAGCCGCGGGCGCCGCCGCGCGCGAGCGTCTCGGCGTGGAAGACGTCGTACGGATGCCCGTCGACGACGACCTTCTCGATCTTCGCCTGCGGATCGAGCAGGTCGCCACGGACGACGACCAGGTTGGCGATCTTGCCGGCGTCGATGCTGCCCATGCGGTCCTCGAGCCCGAGGATCTGCGCCGGTGCCAGCGTGAGCGCCCGGATCGCGGCGTCTTCCGGCAGCCCGGCGTCGACGGCGCGCTTCACCCTGGCGCGGGCCTGGCCCGGGTCATCGAGGCCGCCGGTGTAGAACGCGAAGCGCACGCCCGCCTTCTGCAGCGCGGCCGGGGTGGTGGGCGCGCGCTCGTAGAGGCGGAGCTGGGACAGCGCGGGCTCGTCGGCCGGATCGGCATCGCGCGAGGGCTCCGGCCAGTCCAGGTCGACGAGGACCGGCGCGCCGGCCGCCTTCAGCACGTCGGCCGCGTCGTAGGCGGCCTGCGCGCCGTAGACGACGAGCGGCTCGCCGATGACCTTCGCGGTCTTGATCGCGCGCTCCACCTCCTTGCGGTCGGCGGCGGGGAAGAGCACGGGCTGCGGCGCTCGCAGCGGCTCCAGCGCGCGGTCGTACTCGGGACGCGCCCGGCCGCGCGGGCTGCGGTCGTACGCCTGCCACACGCGGTCGTAGTGCTGCGCGTCCAGGTAGAGCTGCTTGATGTAGGCGAAGACGCCCATCAGCGAGTTCGGGTAGCCGGGGAAGCCGCGTGCGTCGAGGTTGATGCGCTGGACGACGTCCGGCTTCACGACCATGTCGCCGCCGCGCTCGCCGGACAGGTCGACGACCGCGCCCGCGCCGGGAAAGATGCCGCGCGAGCGCGTGCTGAGCGCCGAGGTGTAGCCGGCGTCGCGCCACTTCGCGATGCGGCCGTCGGTCGGGTCGAGCTCGTCGGCGCCGCTCAGCCACGTGAACGTCGCCGGCCGGTCCTCCGGCCCCCACGAGTAGGGGATCTCAGGCGACGACGCGCCGGCGCCTCCACCGCCGCCGGGGCCGCGCGCGGCGGGCGCGGCGGGGCGTGGCTCCGCGTGGCCGAGCGTCGTCAGGGGATCGATCAGCCCGGGGTACACCGTGAGCCCGGTGCCGTCGATCACCCACGCGTCCTTCGGCACGGCCGCGTCGGCGCCCACCGCCTCGATGATGCCGTCCCGCACGACCACGGTCCCGCTCTCCAGCGTGGGGCCGGAGACGCGCACCACACGGGCGTGCGTGATCGCGAAGTGGCCGGGGATCGTCGGCTCGGTGGGCTGCGTCTGCGCCGCCGCCGGAGCGACCGCCGGGAGCAGCGCGACTGCGGCGCCTGCGACGAGACGCGTCCATGCACGGGGCCACGACCCCGCGCCTCCTCGTGGGGAGCGCAACACGGGTCCTCCTTTGTTCCACGGACAGAGTGCGAAGAGAGCGCGGCGGTCACGGTGGGTTGCCGCGGGGAGTCATTATACGGAGGGAGGGCGCCGCGGCTCAAGGCGGAGCGGCGAGGGCCGCGGCGTCGGCAGCACGGAGAGCGCGGCAGGCGAAGGTCGCGCCGGTGCGATCGTACAGCCCGGCGTCGGTGATCAGGGTCGCGGCGGTGTGCACACTCAGAACCTGTTTCGCGCGGAGGGCGCGGAGGCCGCGGAGGGGCACCTGCGCGCCGCAGGTCGATGCGGAGCAACCATTCTTCTCTGTTGGTGGTTGCTCGCTTCGTAGCGTGCTCGACGCAGCGAAGCCACAAAGAAATGAGGCGGTTCTCCGGCGAAACGGCCTCGGCACCGCCGCGAAGCCAAGATCGCCACGCCGCCAGGCCCGCCGCGCCGCGAGCCACCACCGTCCGCGCCGGCGCCGTTGTCCACGCGCGGCGGAGCGGCTATATCGCGAGGCGCCTTCGTACCCCGCACCCGGGCTTCAGCCATGAAAAAGAACGCGCCGGATCCAGGATCGGATCCGGCGCGCCCGTTCCGCACGGGGAGAGCGGCTCGCCTTACATCGAGCTCGTGTCGGGCGCCATGCCGGTGTCGCCCATCATCGTGTCCGCGCCCATCATGCCCGTATCAGTGGCCATCGGTGCGGGCGCCGGGGCAGGTTGGACGTTCTCCTCGACCGGCGGGGCTTCCTCGGACTCCTGCTTCTGACTGCACGCAGCCGCAGATAGTCCAATGAACGAAACCGCCAGCATCATGAGCACCGAGCGCTTCATGTTCATCCTCCGATGAGGGTCGCTTGGGTTCCCGCGCCGTGTCGGCGCGCGACGGCCGGCTGCCAACGGTGAACGCTGGACAACGCGAAATGCCATGAACGGCCGCACCGGGCGTGGAGTATGCAAGGCTCGGACCCCCGTGTCAAGAAGATCACGACCCCGCCCCGCCCCCCGCGCTGCGCCCGGATACGAGCGGATTCGCACCCGTGCCCGCGCGCGCGCAGGGCACGCGAATTGCGCCTGAGGTACCGCCGACAAGCGCCCCGCGGAGAGTCGTGCATGCGAATGCTGATCGTCCTGTCGTGTCTGTTCCTGATCGCCGGCATCCCGTTCGTCGTCGTCGCCCTGGTCCGCTTGCGCCGCCTTCCCTCGGGACCGTTCTGCCCCGCGTGCCTCGGAGAGACGCTCTGGCTGCGCGGACCCCTTCTGCGCCACCGCCGCCTGCGTCGGCTGCCGCCGCTGCAGCGGCGCTGGTGCCCCGCCTGCGGCTGGGAGGGTCTCGCCCGCCCGCACCCGGCCGCGGCGCCGCCGGCGCCCGTTCTTCCGCATGGATCCCACGACGACGACGAGGCGCCGCCGGTCGCTGCGCCCGGGCAGGTCGCTCCCGCCGACGCCGGCATGAACGTCGAGCTGCGCGAGGTGACGACGAACGGCGAGGCGTTCCGGGCGCTGCTGCGGTGCCGAGCCGAGGGCCGCGCCTGGCACGGCCGCCTGGTGTTCGTCGACCGAACCGGCACGGCGCGGGCGGAGCGAGTCGAAGCATTCCACGGGGCGAGCATCGGCGACCTGCTGGCGCAGGCCCTGGCGCTGCCGGAGCACTCGCTGGCGAGGCGGCTGCGGCGGGCGCTTCCGCGCTAGTGGGCGGGCCGGTCGTCGGGCGTCGTGCCGTCCCCGCCGTCCTCGTCGAGGCGGTCGAGAGCGTCCTTCAGGATGCGACGGCGGGCGGCGTAGCGCAGGCGGGACAGGGCCACCTCGGGCTCGAACCAGCCGAAGTCGGACGCCTCCGCCTCCGAGATCGAGACGTCCGCTCGGTCGGTCCGCGCGAGGAAGTAGACGACCTCCTTGTGGACCACGATACGGTCCGCCTCGGCCTCCACCGTGAACCGGTAGCGTTCCGAGCGCTCGAAACCGTCGACCGGGCGGACATCGGCCCGGGTGAGGCCGGTCTCCTCGCGCAGCTCGCGGTAGGCGGCCTCGATCGCGGTCTCGTCGCCGTCGATGCCGCCTTTCGGGAACTCCCAGAGCGGCCGCCGCGTCCGCGTCGAGCGAAGCAGCAGGACGCGCACACCGCCAGGGGCAACGCGGAGCACCACCACGCCCGCGGCACGGTCGTGGCGGACCGCCCGCGACGAACGGGGCGCCGAGCCACTCGGGCCCGAGCCGTCGCGGCGCTTCACCCGATCCCGTCCTTTCGCATCGTGCAACGATGACCCCTCTGATCTACGGCCCCGGTCCCGGTGACCCGGCAACGCTCCACGCCGTCCGCGACCTCGCCGGACTGCCGGTCGACGACGTCGCCGAGCGGCCCGTCGGCGAAGTGTACGGGCTTCTGATCGAGGAGGGGAGCGGCCTCATCCGCTACCTCGACATCGCGGAACGGGCACAGGAGAGGCACGTTCTCGCGCCGATCGGCCACACTCGCCTCGAGGACCACGCGGACGGCACGCGCGTACGGCTGCGCGCCGCCATGCGCGAGGACCTCGCCGAGATCCCGGCCTACGATCGCACCGACCCGCGCCTCGACGAGGCGTACGAAAGCGTGGTCCTCGCGGCCTACAGCGCGCTCTTCTACGGCGAGCGCTATTACGCGCACCCGGCCTACGACCATCACGCGCTTTACGCCGGGCTCCACCCGGTCGTGGCCGCGCGGACCGACGGTGGGAGCCGCCTCGTCGCGCTCTCGACGCTCGTCCCGCCCGCGGCCGCCGCGGCGGCGGAGGCGGACGCCGCGACCGCGCATGACGACGCCGCAGCCGCGGTCGGGCCCGCCGCCTCGGTCCTCGGGGCGGAGGTGCGTGCGGCCGACGGCGTCCACGCAGGCCGCGTCGTCGACCTCCTCGTGCAACGCGATACCGGCCTTCCGCGCTACGGCGTGGTCGAACGAGAGGACGCCACCCGCGTGCCGATCCCGATCGGCTATCTCACGCGCGCGCCCGCCGGAGCCGGCGGCGCGCCCGGCGGCGAGGCGCAGGCGGCCCCGCGGGCGGCGTCCCGCGAGCGCGTCCGGCTGCAGGGGCTGCGCGCGGCGGAGCTGGCGTCGTTTCCGGTGATGGAGCCGGGCGCCACGCTCGACCGCGACGGGGAGGATGCGTTGCGAGCGGCGCTCGAGCGGGCGCTCAGCGGAGAGCGCCGATTCGACCGGATCGACTTCGCCAGCGCCGCGACGCCTCAGATGAGGTAGGCGGAGAGGCCGGGCGTTGTCTCCCACGCGTCGAACAGTTCCGCCGCCTCGACGCCCCACTGGGTGCCCGCCTTCTTCAGTCGCTCCTCGAGCCATTCGTCCTCCGGCCAGCCGATGCGCTCGCGGTAGAACGTCGCCACGGCACGGATGCGGTCGAGCGCGCCGGTCACGTCGATCGCGGCGACGGGCATCGTCGAGAGACCGTCTCGAAGCGTGTAGATCGGCGAGTCGGCGCGGTGCGGCTCGAGCGGCGCGACCACGCGCCCGATGCGGGCGAGCGTCACTGCGTCGCGCACGATCTTGCCGGTCGCCTGGTGGTCCGGATGCCGCATGCCGCGGCCCCACGCGTCCCCCCACGTCAGCACCGTGTCCGGCTTCACGTCGGCGACCACTCGCGCGACGTCCGCCGCCGCTTCCGGCGTGGCGGTGACGGCGGTGTCCGGGAAGTCCAGGAAGCGCGGCTCCGCCCCGAGGATGCGCGCCGACTCGCGGCCGTGCTCGGTGCGGATGCGCGCGACGTCCTCCGGCTCGTGCGCCGCCAGCACCTGCGTCATCGTGCCGCGCGTGAGCCAGAGCAGGACGACGCGGTCCCCGCGGTCCGTATGAGTGGCGATCGTGCCGGCGCATCCGATCTCGTCGTCGGGATGCGCCAGGGCGACCAGAACCGTCTTCATCGATGACACGCTTCACCTTCCCCACCACGGCCGGCCGCGAGCGAGCGGCGGCGCCGGTGCGGTCACGGGTCGTTTGACAGCGTCGTGCGGTGCCGGCATCTTCGCGCCCTCATGGAACTGATTCTCTCCGCCATCTGCGAGCAGGCGCGCGTGCGCCCCGACGGCAGGCTCGACCTCTCCGGCGTCTTCAGCCAACTGCAGGCGCCGGGCTTCCCCGCCGCCCAGGACGCGATGACCGCGGTCTTCCTCGTCGAATGGTCCGACGACGAAGCGGGGCGACAGCCGCTGCGCGCCGACCTCCTCGACGAAGAGGGAGAAACGGTCCTCACCATCGAGGGCCACACCGACGTGAAGGCGGCGCCGTCCGGCCACGCGCCGCCGCAGACGCGGCTCGTGATGCCGCTCGAGCGCGTCGTGTTCCCACACCCGGGAACGTATCACTTCCGTCTTGCGGGAGGCTCGACGAGCCGGCGCGGCTGCTCGATCCACGTGGCGCAGCACGCGGGAGCGGAGTGACGGACCCAGCCTCCGGCATGCGGGTATGAGGTGCGCCACGGTTTCACCGTGCCGGCGACCCCGATGGAGGCGAAGCGTGCAGGAAGACCCGAAGAGCGGTGCTGCGACGGAGCTCGTGCGCGTCCTGGGCGCGCTCTCCGACGAGAACCGCTACCGCATCGTCGAGCTGCTCGCGACCTGCGTCGAGCTCTCGTGCGGCGCGATCGGCAGTCGCCTCGGGCTCTCGGCCTCCCTCGTCTCCCATCACCTCGGCATCCTCGAGTCCGTGGGCCTCATCGACCGCCGCAAGAACGGCCTGTGGACGCTGAACCGGCTCCGTCACGAGGAGCTCTCGCGCCATGCCGGCGCGCTCGCTTCGCTGGTCCAGCCGAAAGTCCAGCCGAAAGCTTCCTGAGCCTACCGCTCGCCGCCGGGAATGCCCGGCTCCGTCATCGCGCGCGCGTCCAGCACCCGCTCCAGCTCCGCATCCTCCAGCACGCCGCGCTCGCGCGCCACCTCACGCGCCGTCTTCCCCTCGCGGAACGCCTGCTTCGCGATGGCCGCGGCCGCGTCGTAGCCGATGCTCGGCGCGAGCGCCGTCGCGAGTGAGAGGTTCCCCTCGAGCAGCTCCCGGCAGCGCGCCTCGTTCGCGACGATCCCGTCGACGCACTTCTCCGCGAGAATACGCGACGCATTCGAAAGGATCCCGACCGACTGCAGCAGCGCGTACGCCATGACGGGCATCATCACGTTCAGCTCGAAATAGCCGCCCTGCCCGGCGAGCGTGACCGTGGCGTTGTTGCCGATCACCTGCGCCGCGACCATCGTCACCGCCTCCGGGATGACCGGGTTCACCTTGCCGGGCATGATGCTCGACCCGGGCTGGACGGCGGGCAGCGCGATCTCGGCGATGCCTGCGCGCGGGCCGCTGGCCAGCCAGCGCAGATCGTTGGCGATCTTGGTGAGCGACACCGCGAGCGTGTTCAGCGCGCCGTGCGCGTAGACGACGACGTCGCGACTCGCCTGGCGCTCGAAGTGGTTCGTCGCCTCGCGGAACTCGAGGCCGGTCTCCCGCGAAAGGCGCGCGATGGTGCGGCGGGCGAACTCGGGGTGGGTGTTGATGCCGGTTCCGACCGCGGTGCCGCCCAGCGGGAGCTCGGCGAGGTCGCCATCGGCCTCGCGGACGCGGCGGATGCCGAGCTCGACCTGAGCCGCGTAGCCGCCGAACTCCTGCCCCAGCCGGACCGGCGTCGCGTCCATGAGATGCGTGCGCCCGGACTTCACGATGCCGTCGAACTCGTCCGCCTTGCGCGCCAGCGAGGCGTGGAGGATCTCGAGCGCCGGGATCAGATCCTGGTGGACCGCGAGGCGCGCCGCCACCTGCATCGCCGTCGGGATCGTGTCGTTCGAGGACTGCGCCGCGTTGACGTGGTCGTTCGGGTGGACCTTCACGTCGCCGCCCAGGATCTCCATCGCGCGGTGCGCGATCACCTCGTTCGCGTTCATGTTCGTCGAGGTGCCGCTGCCGGTCTGGAATATGTCGATGGGGAACTGGCGGTCGTGACGCCCCGCCACCACCTCTTCGGCCGCACGCACGATCGCGCCTCCGCGCGCCTCGTCCAGGAGACCGAGCGCCATGTTCGTCTCGGCGGCGGCCTTCTTGATCAGCCCCAGCGCCGCGATGAAGCGACGCGGGAAGCGCAGGTCGCTGATCGGAAAGTTCTCGACGGCACGCTGCGTCTGCGCGCCCCACAACGCGTCCGCCGGGACGCGCATCTCGCCCAGCGAGTCCTTCTCGACGCGGAATTCGCCTTCACTCATGTCGGCTCCCGTTCGTTTCGAAGCTGCACGGCTACTTGCGGGGCGGGCGCGAGGGGCGGATCTCGATGCGGCTGGGCAGCGTGCGCGCGGGCGTGTCCAGCAGGTGGAGCACGTGGGCGGCGATGTCCTCCGGCTGGATCTTCCACTCCGCGCCGCCGCCCGAGCCGAAGTCGGTGGCGACGCTGCCCGGCATGATGTAGGTGACGCGCACGCCCTGGTGCCGGACGTCCTGCATCATCGCCTCGCTGAAGCCGACCAGGGCGAATTTGCTCGCGTTGTAGGCGGCGCCGCCCGGAAACGGGTTCTTGCCCGCCAGGCTGCCGATGTTGACGATCCACGCGTCATCGCTGCGCCGCAGGTGCGGCAGCGCGTGATGGCTGCAATAGAAAGCGCCGCTCAGGTTGGTGCCGATCGTCTCGTCCCACGCCTCCAGCGTCAGCTCACCGACGGCGCCGAAGCGGCCCACGCCCGCGTTGTTCACCAGGATGTCGATGCCGCCGAAGCGCTCGACCGTGCGCGCCATCAGACGAGCGCAGTCGGGCGCCGCGCGCACGTCGCACCGCACGCCGAGCACGCCGTCACCGCCGCCGCGCCGCGCCAGCTCCGCGGCGGTCCTCTCCACGTCCGTCTCCGTGCGCGCGCTGACCACCACGCGGCAGCCACGCGCCACGAGCGCATCCGCGATCGCGCGCCCGATGCCACGCGTGCTCCCCGTGACGACCGCCGTCCTGTCCTTCCGCGCTGCCAAGATCCCCCCTCTCCGAGGCCCACTTCCGGGCGGAGTTTAATTGCTGCGCGCAGGCACCGCCACTATGATTCGCCCCGATGGAGCTCACCGGCAGAACCGCCCTCGTGACCGGCGGCGCCCGCCGCGTGGGGCGCGAGATCGCGCTCGCGCTGGCGCGCGCCGGAGCCGACGTCGCCGTCAACCACCACCGCTCGGCGGACGCCGCCGCGGAGCTGGTCGAGGAGATCCGCTCGCTCGGCCGCGCAGCGGTCGCGATCCCCGCCGACCTCGCCACCGCCGACGGGCCCCAGCGGCTCGTCGCCACCGCCGTCGAAACGCTCGGCCGACTCGATGTCGTCGTCAACAACGCCGCTCGCTTCGACTCCTCCACCGTCGAGGACACGACCGCCGAGGCGTGGGACCGCATGCTCGCCGTGAACCTGCGTGCGCCGTTCCTCGTCGCGCGCGCCGCGACGCCCGCGCTGCGGCGCAACGGCGGCTCGATCGTCAACATCGCCGACCTCTCCGCCTTCCAGCCGTGGCCGCGCTTCGCCGCGCACGCCGCCTCCAAGGCCGGCCTCGTGCAGCTCACCCGCGTCCTCGCGCGCGCCCTCGCGCCCGACATCCGCGTCAACGCCATCGCGCCCGGCACCGTCCTGCCGCCCGACGACTACGACCCCGACGAGATCGAGCAGCTGCGACGCCGCATCCCGCTCGCGCGCATCGGCGACCCCGACGACGTCGCCGGCGCCGTGCTCTACCTCGTCTCCGCCGACTTCGTCACCGGCGAGGTCCTCGTGGTGGACGGCGGCAGACTGCTCACGTAGGAGGGCCGCGCCCTCAGCCGCCGCCGACCGACGACTCCGCCGTCTCCAGCACCGGCGGCTGCGCGTGCGCGTCGCCGTGGTGCGCGAGCCAGCGCTCCGCCTCCAGCGCCGCCATGCAGCCCGTACCGGCCGCCGTGATCGCCTGCCGGAAGTAGTCGTCCATCACGTCTCCCGCGGCGTAGACGCCCTCGACGCTCGTCGCGGTGCGCCACGCGTGCGGCGTGCGCACGTAGCCGTGCGCCGTGAGGTCGATCTGGCCGCGCAGGAACTCGGTGTTCGGTGTGTGGCCGATCGCGACGAAGAGGCCGCCCACCTCCATGGTCCGCTCCTCCCCCGTCGCCGTGTCCACCAGCCGCAGACCCGTGATCTCCTCCTCGCCCAGCACGTCCGCCACCTCCGTGTTCCACTCCACCCGGATCTTCGGGTTCGACAGCGTGCGCTCGGCCATGATCGCCGACGCCCTGAACGCCGCCCGCCGGTGGATCACCACCACCTCGCTCGCGTACTTCGACAGGTACGTCGCTTCCTCCATCGCGCTGTCGCCGCCCCCCACCACCGCCAGCCGCTTGCCCCGGTAGAACGGCAACGCGCCATCGCACACCGCGCACGCCGACACCCCGCCGCCGCTGCGCGCGAGCCGCTCCTCGTTGTGCAGCCCCAGCCAGTTCGCGCGCGCGCCCGTCGCGATGATCAGCGTCCGCGCCCGCACCTCCCCGCCGTCGCTCGTCTCCAGGAGAAACGGCGTCGACGAGAGATCCGCCGCCACCACGTCCTTCATCTCCACGCGCGTGCCGAAGCGCTCCGCCTGCTCCCGCATCCGCGCCATCAGCTCCTGCCCCCCCACCCCCTCCGGAAATCCCGGAAAGTTCTCGATGTCCGTCGTCCACATCAGCTGCCCGCCCGGAATCATCTCGCGCGACGGCTCCCCCTCCAGAACCAGCGGCGCCAGGTCCGCCCGCGCCGCGTAGATCGCCGCCGTCCACGCGGCCGGGCCGGACCCCACGATCACCAGCGCTTCCGGCCTCGTCTCAGCCATCTTCACTCTTCGCTTTCCACGGTTGCGCGGGCGCCGCGCTCGACGCGCCCGCCGTGCGATCTTCTTCCCCCAAGTATAGACCGCGGCACAAGCGGCCTGCAATCGAAACCGCCATAGCGCCCGAATAGGTCCGCTATTACATTCCGGCAGCGTCCGATGAGACAGACCTCCCGCAAAGGAGCCGACCATCCCTTCTCCGTCCGCCACCGACATCGAACGCCTGCTCTCCGCCCTCGCCGGCGTCGTCTCCGCCAGGGTAGTCGTCTCCTCCGCCGGCAAGCCCGAGGAGATCCACATCCTCGCCGAAGACTCGCTCCACGCCAAACAGGTCGTGCGCAACATCGAGTCCGCCCTCAGCGCCGCCCTCGGCCTCGACATCGACCGCCGCATCGTCAGCGTCGCCCAGGCCGACGCCAGGGAGGTCTCCGGCAACGGATCCCGCAACGGCAACACCCTCGCTCCGGAGCCCGGCGCTCCGCAGCACCACGCTCCCGCCTCCACCCCGCGCCCCGCTCCCACCACGCCCCGGCGCGCGACACCGCCCACGCCCCCGCGGACCCAGCCGTCCGAGCCCGACACCCGCCTCGTCTTCGCCGGCCTCGACGTCACCTCCGACGCCACCCGCGCCGTCCTCTGCCGCGTCACCCTCCGCCACCCCGACGGCGACTTCGTCGGCGAGGCCGACGGCCTCGACACCCACCTCGGCCGCTGCGAGGCCGGCGCCCGCGCCGTCTTCGCCGCCCTCGATCGCGCACCCGGCGAGCACGACCTCGTCCTCGAAGGCGTCAGCCTCGTCGACGTCGCCCGCGGCGCCCACGTACTCGTCGCCGCCCACGCCCTCGAGGGCCGTCAGCCGATCCCCCTCGTCGGCGTCGCCGAACTCGGCCGCTCCGCCGAGGAAGCCGGCGTCCTCGCCGCGCTCCAGGCCGCCAACCGCTGGATCACTCGCGCTACCGTCTGACCCACCCCCTCTCCACCCCTCCTGCACCGCCACACCCGATCCCGCTTGACCCCCGCGCGCGTGCGCCGTATCGTAGTTGAGAACGAATCTCAAGCGCAACGAGAAGACCGTGCATCGCTTCCGCTCCAGCCATTTCGCCGCCGTGCTGATCGCGACGACCCTCGCCGCGTGCGGCGGAGACGCGCGCGGCGGCGGCGCACGCGGCGCGAACCCGGGGGCAGCGGCGGCTGGGGCCGCGGCGGCGGGGACGGCGGATCGCGGGGCGGTGGGAGGCGCGGTGGTGGGCGGCGCGGCGGTGGGCGGCGCGGCCGCGGTGGTGGTGCTGCCGGGAACGCCGCCGGGCGACCTGCGCGACTGGGTGGGGGAGGTGATCGCGGGGCTGGACACGGTGCGTTCGACGGCGGAGACGCGGCCGTCGCAGGCGATGCAGACGGCGGTGACGCTGTACGTCTCGCGGCAGGAGTACATCGAGCAGTACTACGAGACGGGGCGGGGTCTGTACGCGGGCGAGCCGCTGTCGGCCGCGGTGAAGGAGGCGGAGACGCGTTTCCACGCGTTGATGGAGCTGTTGCAGACGTCGTCGCCGGGATCGGCGGCCGTGTCGAGCGCGGTGGCGGCGGTGCAGACGCAGTACCGGGAGGTGCTGCGGCAGGCTGAGGCGGCCGGCGCGCGCCTGACGCCGCGGGCGGGCGCGCATCCGACGGGAGCGGGGCGACCGGAAGCGGGCGCGGCGAGCCGCGCCTCGTCGCGGGGTGACCTGCTGGCGTGGCTGGACGCGCTGGATACGGGTCTGGGTGCGGCGCGGGGCGTGGCGGCGGGCGGGGACGTCGAGGATTTTCGCCGGCGGGCGCTGCGGCTCTACCTGGACGATTACGAGCGCATCGAAGGCTTCTACGGCGTCGGCGGCCGGTACGCCGCGGCCGGGCTGTCGGAAGCGGTAGGGCGAGGGGAGGATCTCTTCCATCGCGCGCTGCAGGCCGGCGACGGTGCGGCGGCGGTGCGGGGTGCGGACTCGCTCCTCGCCGAGCTGACGACGATTCGCGCCGCCGTCGTCGCGAGCGGGGTCACGACGCGCCCGGTGGCGGAGCCTCTCGCGGCGTCCGGCTCGGCGCTCGCGGCCGCCTCGCGGCCGAAGACGGGGGAGATCGCGTCGGTGCTGGCGCAGGTGGATGCGGCGGGCGAGTACTACGCGGCCGGGGACGGAGCGCGGGCGCTCGCGGCGGTGGAGCGCGCGTACCTCGAGGGATTCGAGCCGCTCGAGTCGCGGCTTCCGCGGGAGCTGACGGGGCGGATCGAGCGCATCATCCACCTCTCTCTGCGCCCGGCGATGGCGCGGGGGGCACCGAACGCGCGCGTGCAGGCGGACCTGCGGGTGCTGCGCGCGGAGCTGGTCGGGGCGGACGCCGCGCTCTCGGCCGGGGCGCCGTTCTGGTTCGGCGTCTTCAATGCGTTCGCGATCGTCGTGCGCGAGGGACTGGAGGCGGTGCTGCTGATCGGCGCGATCCTCGCCTATCTCACGGCGATCGGCGCCGATCGCGGAGCGCGCCGCAACATCTTCGTCGGCATGGGGGCGGGCGTCGTGGCGACGGTCGGGACGTGGGTGCTGGCGCGGACCGTCCTGCCGATCGGAGGTGCGCACCGTGAGCTGATGGAAGGGATCACGGCGCTGCTGGCGGTGGGGGTCCTGCTCTACGTCTCCAACTGGCTGTTCCAGAAGACGTACATCCAGGACTGGAAGGATTTCCTGCGTGATCGGGCGGGTGCGGCGGCGACCGCCGGCTCGGCACTCGCCATGGCCACCCTCGCCTTCGCCGCCGTCTTCCGCGAAGGGTTCGAGACGGTCCTCTTCTATCAGGCGCTCATGTACGACGCGGGGGCGGCGGCGGTGGTCGCCGGCTTCCTCCCGGGCGTGCTGGTCATCGTCGGCATCGGCTACGGCATCATCCGGCTCGGCGTGCGGCTGCCGCTGCGACGGGTCTTCGGCGTGACGAACGCGCTGCTCCTGTATCTGGCGTTCGCGTTCGTGGGCAAGGGCGTCTACAACCTGCAGGAGGCCGGGCTCTTCGCGCCGCACCCGGTCGCGTGGCTGCCGAGCGTGCCGGCGCTCACGCAGCTTTTCGGGTTCTACCCCATCGTCGAGACGCTGCTCGCGCAGCTCGCCTTCCTGGCGCTGCTCGCCGCGACGTACGCCTGGTACCAGCGGCGCCTGCCCGCCCACGTGACCGCGCTCCGGCGGGCGCGGGATCGACGCACGCAGGCGGACGCGGCGTAGGCCGCGGGCGGCGCGCCCGCGGGGGGGATCGCGGGGGATCAGGCCTCGTCGCCCTCGCCCGCTGCAAACGCCGCTTCCTCGCGATCCTGGAAGAGCTTCAGGTTGGTGGAGTGCCCGGGGTTGTAGCGCGCCCTCGGGTTCATGAAGTGGACGGCGTGGTTGACCGCCATCGCGGCCTCCGCGAAGCCGGTCGCGATCAGCTCGAGCTTCCCTTCGTACGCGGCGATGTCGCCAGCGGCGAAGACGCCTGGGATGCTGGTCTGCATCAGATGGTCGACGCGGATGCTGTTGCGCTCCAGCTCGAAGCCCCAGGACGCGATCGGACCGAGGTCGGGCTTGAAGCCGATGAGCGCGAGCACCGCCTCCACGTCCAGCGTGACGTCTTCGTCGCTCCGGTTGTCGAACACGGTCGCCGCCTCGACGGCGCTCGCGCCGTGGATCGCGCGCACCTCGTGATAGGTGAGCATCGAGACCTCGCCGGCGTCGACCGCCTCGCCGAGCAGCTTCATCGAGTGTGGGTGCGCGCGGAACCCTTCGCGACGATGGATCAGCGTGAGGGCGGCGACGCGGTCCTTGAGGCCGAGCGCCCAGTCGACGGCGGAGTCGCCGCCCCCCACGACGAGGATGCGCTTGCCGTCGTAGCGGGAGGGATCGCGGACGTGGTACTCGACGCCACGGCCGAGCAGGTCCATGTATCCCGGGCAGGTGAGGTGGCGGGGGCAGAGCGCGCCTTTGCCGCCCGCGATGAGGACGGAGCGGGTCGGGTAGAGCGTCCGTTCGGTCGCGAGGAGGAAGCCGTCCTCGCCGGGCTCTAGGGAGCGGACCTGCTCCTCGAGGCGCACGTCGCAGCCGAACTGGAGCCCCTGCTCGATCAGGTTCTCGCCGAGCTGCTTGGCCAGGATGCGGGGGAAGCCGCCGACGTCGTAAACGTACTTCTCCGGATAGAGCGCCATGAGCTGTCCGCCGAGCTCCGGCAGGGAATCCACGATACGGCAGCTCACGCCGCGCATGCCCGCGTAGAAGGCGGCGAACAGCCCGGTCGGGCCGCCGCCGATGATGGTAATGTCTCTCGCTTCAGCCCGTTGCAACGAACGCCTCACCGCCTGGTTCGACACCGCGGCCGCGGCTCCACGGCCGGAGATGGTACGCGTGAGAAGGGGTCCGGGCAACGAATACCCCACGTGCGACGAACGTTTCCGGAGCCGGGCGTCGACTCAGCCGTCCGCGTGCGAGCCACCGCCGTCGCCGGCGAGCCCGAGGAGCGAGCCGGCGTGCAGGAGCACCTGGCGGGCGTTGTCGTAAGTGATCGTGCGAAGCGCTTCGGCGAACGGGAGCCAGACGCACGCGGAGATCCCCTCGTCGATGCACGGTCTCGCCTCCCCGGCGACGCACTCCATCAGGAAGAAGTGGCAGAACTTGTGGACGAGCCGGCCGCGGTCGCGGAAGTACCAGTCGATCGACGGCAACTCGCTCTCGACGCGCACGTCGTCGAGGCCGGTCTCCTCGGCCACCTCGCGCAGCGCGGCCTGGCGTACGCTCTCGCCCTCCTCCACGTGCCCCTTCGGCAGGCCCCAGTTGCCGTACGGGTCGCGGATCAGGAGGAAGTGCGGCTCGCCGTGGCGGTAGACGACGCCGCCCGCGCTGGTCTCGCGCCTCGCCTTGCGGCTTCCGCCGCGCCGGCTGCGGCGGCCCTGCGCGTCCTCAGCCATGGACGACCCGCTCCGCGATCTGCACCGCGTTGGTCGCCGCGCCCTTGCGCAGGTTGTCGGCGACGATCCAGAGGTGCAGCGTGCGCGGCACGTCCGGGTCGATGCGGATGCGGCCCACGATCACCTCGTCGCGACCCGCAGCATCGCTCGGCTGCGGCGGGCGCGGCGCGTCGTGAAGGCGCACGCCCGGCATGCCGGCCAGGGCGCGGTGCGCCGCCTCGAGGCCGAGCGCCTCTTCCGTCTCCACCGTGGCCGAGACGGAGTGGCCCACGTCGACCGGGACGCGCACGCACGTCGCCGCGACCGCCAGGTCCGGCAGCTCGAGGATCTTGCGGCTCTCGGCGCGCATCTTGTGCTCCTCCTCCGTCCAGCCGTCGTCGCCGAGCGGCCCGATCGACGGGATCAGGTTGCCGGCGATCGGCGCGGCGAACACGCCGCTCGGATCCTCGCCGCGCAGCTCCGCGCGCAGGGTGGCGATCCCCTTTGCGCCGGCGCCGGAGACCGACTGGTACGTGCTCGCCACGACGCGGCGCAGCCCCGCCGCGCGCCGCAGCGGCTCCAGCGCCATGACGAGCTGGATGGTCGAGCAGTTCGGGTTCGCGATGATGCCGCGCGGCCGCTCGGCGATGCGGCGCGGGTTGATCTCCGGCACGACCAGCGGTACATCCGCACTCATGCGCCACGCGGAGGAGTTGTCGACGACCACGGCGCCGCGCGCCGCCGCGACCTCGGCCCACCGCCGGCTGCGCTCGGCGCCGGCGGAGAAGAGCGCGACGACGCAGCCGTCGAACGCCTCCGGCGTCGGCGTGCGGACCTCCCACGACCGGCCGCGCCACGTGAGGCGTGAGCCCGCCGACCGCTCGGACGCCAGCGGCACGAGCTCGTCGGCGGGGAAGGCGCGCTCCTCGAGCACGTGCAGCATCGTGCGGCCGACGGCACCGGTCGCGCCGAGCACGGCGATCTTCACGGCGCGCCGTCCAGCCCGAAGGCGCGGTGGAGCGCGCGCACGGCCGTGTCCGCGGCCGCCGCATCGACGAGGAGGGAGATCGAGATCGAGGAGGTCGAGAGGCCGAGGACGTCGATCTCCTCGGCGAGAAGCGCCTCGAACGCGCGGGCGTAGACGCCGGGCCGGCCGTGCATGCCGCTGCCGACGAGGGTGACGCGGGCGAGGCCGGGGTGCGTCTCGACGTCCTGGCCGCCCAGCTCGCCGGAGAGCGCGTGGCAGATGCCGGCGGCGGAATCGAGATCCCGCTCGGGGACCGTGAGGCGGAGATCGCGCAGGCCGTCGACACGATCCATCTGCGATACCAGGTCCACGCTGACCCCGGCGGCGGAGAGGCCGGAGAGCACGGCCGCGGTCGAGCGCATCTCGCCGGGCAGGCCGCGCAGCAGAACGGCCGCGAACCCCTTCTCCGCCGCGATGCCGGTGAGCTCCAGTCCTTCCATCCGTGGCTCCTCGTGCGTGATGAGCGTGCCGACCGCGCCCTCCTCGAACGAGGAGAGCACCCGGATCGGCACGGCGAAGCGGGCGCCGAGCTCGACGGCACGGGCGTGCATCACCTGCGCGCCGCCGGTCGCCAGCTCGAGCATCTCGCGATAATCGATCCGCTCGATGCGCCGCGCCTCCGGCACGACGCGCGGATCCGCCGTATAGACACCGTCCACGTCCGTATGGATCTCGCAGCGCTCGGCGCCGAGCGCCGCGGCGAGCGCGACCGCCGTGGTGTCGGAGCCGCCGCGGCCCAGCGTCGTCACCTCGCGGCGCCGGCTCACGCCCTGAAAGCCGGCGACGATCACGATGCGCCCCGCGGCGAGCGCTTCCCGCACGCGCGCCGCGCCGACCTCCTCGATGCGCGCGCCGGTGTGCACGTCGTCGGTGATGATCGCCGCCTGCGAGCCGGTGAAGCTGATCGCCTCCTCGCCGCGCTCGCGGATCGCCATGGCGAGCAGCGCCATCGACACGCGCTCGCCGGCGCTCAGCAGCATGTCCACTTCGCGCGGATGGCGCCGCACGGCGTCGCCGGCGACCGCGGCCGCCAGCCTCAGCAGCTCGTCCGTCGCGTGGCCCATCGCCGAGACGACGACGACGACGTCGAGCCCGCGACGCCGCTCGCGCACGACGCGATCCGCCACGCGGCCGATCCGTTCGGGATCGCCCACGGATGTGCCGCCGAACTTCTGGACGAGCAGGGCCATGCCGAATACTCATGCAAGAGACGGGCAGCCACGGCACCGGCATTGCGCCGCCACCGCCGGCGCCGAACATTATCGTGGTCCGCCGCGCGAGGCGACGACCGCCAACCTCGAACGCTCTCCGGTGCACGGATGGTCCGCAAGCCGATCCTGATCGTGGACGACGAGCCGGGTGTCCGCCGGCTCTTCTCCCGCGTGCTGCTCCGCGCCGGCTACTCCATCGCCGAGGCGAGCGACGGCGTCGAAGCGATCGCGGTCGCGCGCGAGCGAGAGCCGGCGCTCATCCTGATGGACCTCGACATGCCGCGGAAGAACGGGTGGGAGGCGGCGGCGGAGCTGAAGGCGGACCCGGCGACGGCGTCGATCCGCATCGTCGCCACGTCGGCACGCGACGTGTTCGAGGGCGGCGCGGGCCCGTTCGCCGAGTTCCTCTCGAAGCCGATCACGCCGGAGCTCCTGCTCTCGGCCGTCGAACGGCTGGCCGAGGGCCAGGCGCCGTGATTCAGAAGATGCGCAGGTTGATGTACTTGCGCGGATTCTTGCGGAGGTCCTCGAGCAGCGCCTGCAACTGCGCGTTCGTCAGCACCAGCTGACCGTAGAGCGTCGAGTCCTGCAGCAGCCGCGCCACCGTGCCCTGCCCACGGGCCGCCATCGTCGCGACGTCGGAGAGCGCGGCGAAGGTGGTGTCCGCGTTCGCCATCGTGCGGTTGAGCCGGTCGCCGAAGCCGACGAGCGAGCCGCTGATCGAGTCGAGCTGCGCGCTCGCGTGCTGCATGTTGCGCACGATGTCCGTCAGCTCCCCGCCCTGCACCGCCGCCTGCACCTGCTGCGCCACCTGCCGCACCGCGATGGCCGCCTCGTTCATCGTCTCGGTGGTCGCGTTCAGGTTGCCCGCGACGCCCTTCAAGGTGGACTCCTGCCGCTCGACCAGACCGGTGAGCTGAGAGCTCAGCTCCTGGATGTTCTCGATCGCGTCGCGCAACTGCAGCGCGGTCTCCTCCGTGAACGCGATCTGGATGCGCTCGCTCAACGTGGCGAGGTTCTCGGCGATGCGGTCCGCGACGGCGGTGAGCTGCGAGATGTCGGGCAGAGAGTAGCCCGGCAGCACGCCCTGCTCGCGCGGCTCGGCGTAGTCGTAGCCGGGGAAGCGGCTCCTGGGGAAGACCTCGGCCTGCCAGTCGCCGAACATCGATTCCGGCGAGAGGAGCACGATCGCGTCCTGGGGCAGGTGGACGTCGCGGCGGACGGTCATGGTGACGAGGACGGTCTGCCCGTCCGGATCCAGCTCGATCTCCTCGACGCGGCCGATCGGAACGCCGCGCAGCTTGACGCCGTTCCCCTTCAGCAGCTGGCCCACTTCGCGGAAGCGCGCCTGCAGCACCACCTCGTCGCGGCCGAGCCCCTTCCCCTTCAGCCAGACGATGCCGAAGATGGCGATGAGGATGCCCACGACGATCATCAAGCCCACGGCGACATCCGAGCGGCGCATCAGGCGGCCTCCTGTGCGAGATCCGGGCGGCCCTCGACGAACGCGCGCACCACGGCGTCGTCCGTCTCCTGGGTCTCCTGAGGCGTGCCGACGAAGCGGATCGAGCCCCGGTAGAGCATCGCCACCCGGCTCGCCACGCGGAACGCGCTCTTCATGTCGTGCGTGACGAGGACGCTCGTGACGTTCAGCTCGCGGCGCAGCTTGATCACGAGGTTGTCGATCACCGCGGTGGTCACCGGGTCGAGGCCGGTCGTCGGCTCGTCGTAGAGGAGGTACTTCGGGCGCGTCGCGATCGCGCGGGCGAGGCCGACGCGCTTGCGCTGCCCGCCCGAGAGCTCGCCCGGCATGCGGGGGCCGAAGCCGTCGAGCTCGACCAGCCGCAGCGAGTCCTCCACCCGCTCCGCCGCCTCCCCCTCCGGCATCCTCATCCGGCGCAGCCCCATGGCGACGTTGTCGAAGACGCTCATCGAGTCGAAGAGCGCGGCGAACTGGAAGACGTACCCGACGCGCCGGCGCAGATCGTAGAGGGCGTCGCGCGTGAGGTGGATCACCTCCTGGCCATCGACGACGACGGTGCCGGCGTCCTGCCGCAGGAGCCCGACGATCGTCTTGAGCAGCACCGACTTGCCGGAGCCGGAGTAGCCGATCACGGCGAGCGTCTCGCCTTCCTCCACGTGGAGCGACACGTCGATCAGGACCGGCTTTGAGCCGAACGCCCTGGCGACGTCCTGCAGCACGATGCTCATCTGCGCCGCCTCACAGGAGCACGACCGCCCAGAAGGCGTCCAGGACCAGGATCAGCATGCTGCTCACCACCACCGCCTGGGTCGTCGAGCGGCCCACCGCCTCCGCGCCGCCCATCGTGGTAAACCCGTAGTAGCTGCCGATCAGCGTGACCGCCACGCCGAAGGAGCCCGCCTTGATCAGCGAGAACGTCACGTCGAACGGCTTGAAGAAGAGGCGCAGTCCGCGCACGAACTCGGCGGTCGACAGGTCGAGCAGGTTCAGCGACGTGATCCAGCCGGCGACGATCCCCACGCCGTTCGCGAAGATCACGATCACCGGGAACATCACCAGGCCGGCGAGCACGCGCGGCACCGTGAGGTAGGAGAGCGGGTCGTAGGCGAGCGTCTCGAGCGCGTCGATCTGCTCCGTCACCCGCATCGTGCCGATCTCCGCCGCGATGTTCGCCCCCACGCGGCCCGCCAGCGCCAGCCCCGTCAGCACCGGACCGAGTTCGAGGATCATCGTCTTGCCGGTGAGCGTGCCGACGAAGTAGAGCGGGATCGCGCCGGTGAAGGTGTAGGACGCCTGCAGCGCGAGCACGATCCCGGTGAAGCCGGCGATGAAGATGGCGATCGGCAGCGAGTCGACGCCGATCCGCGCGAGCTGGACGAGGAAGAGCCGCCCCCACGTCGCCGTGTCGCGCAGCGCGCCGGCGCTCTCGGTCACGTAGTGGCCGAAGCGGCCGAAGCCGGCGACCGCGTCCGTGGCTGCCCGGCCGATTGCGGCGAGCGGCGTCGTCACCCATTCCAGCATCCGCTCAAGATAGGCCGGCCGCGCCCTCAGTGTCCACGGGGCGTCCAACGCGGCCGCGGAGCGCACGGAACCTCGCCCAGACGATGCGCGAGCTCGTAGAAGCGGCCCAATCCCTGCAGCGCGCGCTCGTCCAGACGGTACTGGAGCTGCCGCCAGTAGTCGAGTAGCACCTCCGGCGGCAGGCGGAATTCGGCGGCGTGACGGTCGGCGAGATCCGCCGCGTTCGCCTCGAAGTAGTCGAGCGAGCGCAGGAGGCGCGCGTGGAGGCCGGCCAGCTCCGCGTCGCGTTCGGGACCGAGCGGCGTCTGCCACACCGCGAAGACGAACGGCAGACCGGTCCACTCGCGCCACTCCGCGCCCAGGTCGAATCGCAGCACGTCGCGCCGCGGGCGGCGCAGGGCGACGTCGCCGATCCACAGAGCGGCGGCCGCTCCGGCGGCGATCGGATCGGCGGCGTCCGACTGCTCGAAGGCGTGGTAGCGCGGCCGCGCGCCGGTGCGCAGCTCGAGCAGGATTCGCAACAGCACGACGGATGTGGCCGACGCCGTCGGCAGCGCGACGTCGGCACCCGTGAGGCGCGCGGGGTCGCGCGTCGTCTCGAACAGGATACTGCGGACCGGCCCGTCGGCGGCGATGGTGACGTCGGGCACGATGCGGTAGCGGTCGGCGTGCCGCGCGAACTCGATGCTCGACGACGGCGCCACGTCGATCTCGCCGGCGGCGAGCAGCGCGTTCAACGCGGAGGGGATGCCGCGCCGGATGTCGATCTCCGGCGCCTCTTCGCGGTCGAGCAGCGCGGCGTGAACCGGGAAGCAGTTACTGTACTCGATGTGACCGAGGCGGATCATGCGTTTCGCGATGGCCGGAGGACCATGAAGAGCGGCGCGGGCGGGCCTCGCGTGTGGACCGGTGCGGCGCTCCTCGCCGTGCTCGTCGGCACGTGCGCGGTGATCTTCTTCCTCGATTCGATCGAGCGCAAGTTCGTCGACCGCTTCACCGTGGTCGCGGTGCTCCCGGGCGAACAGGCCATACTGCCCGGAACGCCGGTGTGGCTGGGCGGCAAGGAGGTCGGCCGCGTGTCCGCCGTGCGCCTGCTTCCCGTCTCCAGCGACACGCTCACCCGCGTCGCCGCCCTGCTCGAGCTGCCCACGCGCGTGCGGCCGTATCTGCGGCGCGATTCCGGGCTGCGGACGACGACGCTGAACCCGCTCAGCGGCCCGGTGCTCGCGATCTCGCCCGGCAGCCCGGCGGCGCCTCCGCTCTCCGCTGGCGACACGCTGCGGACGCGCGCCGCCGCGAGCACAACTGATTTGATCGCGCGCGTGAGCGGGGTCTACGCCTCGTTCGACTCCCTGCGCCGCGAGCTCGAGCCGGTCGCGGGCCGCGCCCGCTCGCGCGCGCTCGCGCTGCGCCGCCTGTCCGCTTCGGTCGACGACGCGCACGGCGCCTTCGCGCAGCTGCGCGGCGCGCTCGACGGCGGCACGGTCGGCGCCATGCTGCGCGACACGGCGCTGAGCGCCGGAACGCGGCGGGCGCGCGCCGACCTCGCCGCGCTCTCGGCGGCCATGCGCGAGCGCGCCGCCCGCTTCGAGGCGCTGTTGCCACGGGCCGCGGCCGAGTCGGGAACGCAGCGCGCCGCCGGCGATTCGCTGGCGGGCGACGTCGCCGGGAGGCTCCGCACGCTCGCCGCGCGGCTCGACTCGCTACGCGCCGGCTTCAGCGCCGCCGACGGAACGCTTCCGCGCCTGGCTCGTGACAGCGCCCTCGCCGTGGCGCTCACCGGCGTGCGCGCCGCGCTCGACTCGCTCGTCGCGGACGCGAAGCGGCATCCGCTGCGTTACGTGTTCTGAGGGTGGATCGGAGGAGCGCGGGCGGGTCAGGCGGAGGGATCGCTGTCGATCGTGAAGACGATGGTGGCGTCGTCGGCGGGCCTGCCGGGCAGCACGGTCTCCACGATCACGCGCCGCACGACGCGGCGCGGGTCGCGCACGAGGAGCTCGATGTCGAGGCCCTGCTCGGACGAGGAAAGGCGCGTGCGCACGCTGCGGCCCGGCTTCTCCTCCCGCTCGCCGGGATTGCGGAAGAGCGTCTTCGTCGACTGCCGGCCGCTCTCGAGCGAGCGCGTGACCTTCACCTGCCGCAGCCAGTCCGGCTGATAGCCGACCGTGTAGGTGTGGCCCCGCTGGTCGGAACCGGTACCCTCTCGATTGTGGCGCGCCATGCATGCCTCCGAAGACGGCTGTGCCAGGGGGACGTATCTTCGGCGAGCGGCGTCGGGCTGTCAACCGCAGATCCCTTGACCGGCGCCGGGGCGCGTGGTAAACTAGCGCCATCATCCACAGCTCAACCTCCCCGACGACTGGTTGAGGCGCGGTCCCCGCGCCGGTCCGATCCGCACCTACCTTTCCTGATCCGACCGATCGACAGCAATCCCCCGACGGCGCGACGGCCTGACTGAGCGAACACCATGACCCACCTACGGAGTGTCCCGTGGACATAGCCGAGCTGAAGAGCAAATCCATCGCCGAGCTGCACGAGATGGCGGAAGAGCTCAACATCTCGAACTACTCGGGCCTGCGAAAGCAGGACCTGATCTTCCGCATCGAGCAGAACCTCCTGGACAGCGATGTCGTGCTGCGCGGGGAGGGCGTGCTGGAGATCCTGCCGGAGGGATACGGCTTCCTCCGCTCGCAGGACTGGAACTACCTGTACGGCCCCGACGACATCTACGTGAGCCCATCGCAGATCAAGCGCTTCGACCTGCGCACTGGCGACACGGTGTTGGGGCAGGTGCGGCCGCCGAAGGATGGCGAGCGCTATCTGGCGCTGCTGAAGGTCGAGTCGGTGAACGGCGACGAGCCGGACCGCGCCAAGCACCGGATCGCCTTCGACAACCTGCGTCCGCGCTACCCCGAGGAGCGCATCAAGCTGGAGACGGAGGACGGCGACCTCTCGATGCGCCTGATGGACCTCGTCTCGCCTTTCGGCAAGGGACAGCGCGGGCTGATCGTCTCGCCGCCGAAGGCCGGAAAGACGACGATCCTGCAGAAGATCGCCAATTCGATCATCGAGAACCATCCGGAGATCCACCTGATCGTGCTGCTGATCGACGAGCGGCCCGAAGAGGTAACGGACATGGAGGAGCACGTCTCGGCCGAGGTGATCTCCTCCACGTTCGACGAGCCTGCCGACCGCCACACGCAGGTGGCGGAGATGGTGATCGAGAAGGCGAAGCGGCTCGTCGAGCACGGCCGCGACGTCGTCATCCTGCTCGACTCGATCACCCGCCTCGCCCGTGCCTACAACGTGACCGTCCCCCACTCCGGCAAGATCCTGTCGGGCGGCGTCGATGCACACGCGCTGCACAAGCCGAAGCGCTTCTTCGGAGCCGCCCGCAACATCGACAGCGGCGGATCGCTGACGATCATCGCGACGGCGCTGATCGAGACCGGCTCGCGAATGGACGAGGTGATCTTCGAGGAGTTCAAAGGGACCGGCAACGCGGAAGTCGTGCTCGACCGCCACATCGCGGACAAGCGCGTCTATCCGGCCATCGACATCAACCGGTCCGGCACGCGCAAGGAGGAGCTGCTCCTCGACGAGGCGGAGCTCAACCGCGTCTACCTGCTGCGCAACTTCCTGAGCGACATGCCTCCCGCCGAAGCGCTCGAGTTCCTGCTCGACCGCATGCGTCGCACGAAGAGCAACAAGGAGTTCCTCGACAGCATGGCGAAAGGCTGAGCATCGCGGAAGGACCAGCTAGCGACCGCCGAGATTCCCTCGCACCAGCAGCTCGACGCTCGCGCGCTGCGGACCGGACAGGTCCGCGGGCGCGGCGAGCACGAAGGCGGGTAGCGCCGCGTCCCGCGGCACGAAGATCCGCAGCTCCCGTCCGGCTCCACCGGCCGCGTCGGCCCCCGTCGCGCTCGACGGACCGACCGATTCCGCCCTGCCGCTTTCGTCGATGACGAAGTAGCTGCCGCCGCCCGCGAGCTCGGCGATGCGGTGGCCGTAGGCGAGCCATTCCGCGAGGGGCTCGGCGCCCTGGTCGGCGATGCGCGGGACGAGCACCTCGGAGTAGTGGCGGAGCGCGTCGGCGAACGCGTCCGGCCGCGCGACCTTGAACGCCTTCAACGCCGTGCGGTACGCGTCGCGCGGGTCCTGCACGCCGGCCGTGGCGAGGGTGTCCGCCAGACGCGCCGCGGCGCGCTCGGACGCTGCGCCGGCACCGGGATCGGCGGCGGGAGGGGTCGCTCGGGGATCGCTCATGCGCCGAGAATGGGCGCGGGCGGCGGGCGAAGCAAGGGCGGCGGCCGGGCGGCGGCGAGAACCACTTCCCCGCGGCGCGGCTCCGCGCTAACTTGCCATCCCGTTCCCCGTTCCGCAGAGAGCCATGTCCCCTCGAAGCCCGTTTCCGACGCACGCGCACACCACCGGCTCGGGCGCCAACGGCGTGATCGACATGGGCTGGGAGATGTTCGGGGAGCTCTGCCGCGCGCTCGCCCTCAAGGTTTCGCGCAGCGGATACCAGCCGGAGCTGGTGGTCGGCATCGCGAAGGCCGGCGTGATTCCCGGGGCGGTCGTCGCATCCATGCTGCGCTGCGACTTCTTCTCGATGAAGATCAGCCGCAGGGCCGGCATGGAGAAGGTCCGCGACAAGCCGAAGATCCTCTCGGCGGCGCCGCGTCAGGTGGCGGGACGGCGCGTCCTGATCGTGGACGAGATCTGCACGACCGGAGAGACGCTGCGCATGGCGCTGGCCGCGGTGCGCAACGTGAACCCGACGGAAGTACGCACGGCGGTGAGCTTCATCCGCCTGGGCGGCTATCAGCCGGACTACTTCGCGCTGCAGACGGACGACACGATCGTCTTCCCGTGGGACCGCCAGGTCCTCGACGAGGGGGCGCTCACCGAGAATCCGGGGTACGCGGGTCTCCTGTAGGCCGCGCGAGTTGATGCATCGCGCCGGCGCACTGTGCGCCGCGTGAGCACACGCCGTCGGATCGTCGCGGCCTTCGCGGTCGCGTGCGTCGCCACGGCGGGCTGCCGGGCGGACCACCCTCCCGCGACGCGCGGCGACGGCGGCACGGAGGCGACGGCGCCAGCGGGATCACGCGCCCGCTCGGCCGCGACGGAGCGCCCGCCCGATCGCACCGACACGCTCCGCATCGAGGGAATGGCGGAGCCGCTGCGCGTCCACCTCTACCGCCCGCCCCCCGAGGCCCCGATCGCATTCACCACCTACATCCCGGCGGACATGATCGTGACGGGCGCGGCGTCCGGCGCGGGCTACGAGGTCGGCGTCGTCGCCGATTTCGCGGGGAAGCCGGAGCCGCGCGCCCGGTTGGTGGTGGTGTTCCTTCCGGCGGGGTCCGACGCGGATGCGCGCGCCGCCTTCCGCGCGGACGTCGCCAGGCTCCGCGGCGCGGGCGCGGCGGAGGCGGGCGCGACGTACGCCGGATCCTCTGCCGGCGCGGATCCGGCGCGGCTCCCGTGGGCGCTCGAAGCCCGGCGGATCGACCGCGACTGTCCCGGCGCCCGGTGCATGCTGGGGCTGGCGGCGCTCGCCTCGCACGCGGGGCGCTTCTTCGAGGTGATCTGGCAATATCCGGCGGAATACGCGGACGGCATGGCGCCGCGCATCGACCTCATGCTTCGCGAGTGGCGCTGGAGCGAGGGTGGCGGGGGCCTGGTGGCCGAGTCCTACCGCTCGCCGCCGGGCTTCCCCATCCCGTTCGCGACGGAAGTGCCGGTGGGCACGCGAGCGAGCGTCGACGAAGGCGGCGGCCCCGGCGCCGGGCTGCGGTTCGACCTTCCCGGCGACGACACGTACGTGAACGTCTTCGTCTTCCCGCTCGGCACGCCGCGGGAGGTGGCGGAGGCACAGGCGGAAGGATTCGTCTCCGACCTCGGCACGCCGGTGAGTCGTGGCCTCGGCGACACGAAGGCGGAGCCGGACGCGAGGCTGTCGTGGAGCGTGGAACAGGTGCCGTTCCGCTACGGCGCCGCCGCTGGTCAGACGTTCGACGGGGCCGTGCTCGTGGTGGCCCACGGGGGCCGCTTCCTCGACCTCACCATCCACGGTCCGTCGCCGCGATCGCGCTGGTGGGGGCGCATCGAGCCGTTTCTGCGACGGTGGCGCTGGGCGGACGGCGAGCCTCTGACGCGGCGGCAGGACCTCCTCAGCGGCGCGCCAACGCCGCAGCCGTGACGCTCGAGGCCAGGACCACCTCGGTCGACCCCAGCACCCTCGGCTGCCCCAGCACGATCGCCTCCGCCGACACGCTCGCCCGCTCGCCGCTCAGGTCCCAGAAGCCGAGGAAGTCGCGCAAGCCGGTGCCGACGACGACGCGCGCCACGCGATCACCGGCGCGCACGAACCCCACCGCCTCGCCGAGCCGCTCGCCCCGCGCGTTGATCACCGTCGCGCCGTCGTATGCGCCGTCCTTCACCAGCGCCCAAGCGGGGCCCGGCGGTCCGCCATCCGGTGCAGGCTCGCGCGGCCGCGCCGCGGACGCCGGCGACGGCCCACTCGCCTCGCCTCCGACGACGAGCCACGCCTCGAGGCGGGCCGCGTGCTCGGCCAGGCGCCGGCGCGCGGAGGCGGGATCGCCGTTCTGCACTTCGTGGCGCGCCCGGCGAACCGCCTCGAACGCGAGCGAGGCCGCCTCCTGGGCGCGGCCGCTCGTCGCGAACACGGCCACCTCTCCGGCGCGCAACGCCCGGTCGGCGGCGCGGACGCCCTCCGTGCGGCGTCCTCCGGCGAGGGCGCGGGCCGCCTCCGCCATCGAGTAGGCGAGTCCCTTCATCAGGGCGCGGACTGGCGCGCCGCCGGTAGAATCCGGGAGCTCCACGCGCCGCACCCGCGCGAGGTCCGGCGCGCCGCGCACGCCGGCGACGTGGGCGGCGCGCGCGTCGTCCGCATCCCGCCCCCCCGCGCAACCGGCGGCGGCGACGACGAGAAGCGCCAGCGCGATGGCGGCGCGCCGGGGCTCATCCCATGCCATGTTTCCAGCCGATCTTCACGAGGAGCCAGTTCGTCGGATAGGTCGCGACGAAGCCGGCGAAGAGGCCGAGGAAGCCGAATCCCCAGAACGCGGCGGTGCTCGGATCCGGCTGCGCGCCCACGACGCGCGGCGTGACGAGCCCCATCACGGCGCCCATGCCTCCCATGACGGTGATCATGGAGAAGAACTCGGCCCGTCCGCCCTTCATCCAGGCGACGAACGGCCCGTCCCCCATGTTGCGGAACGACATGTACTGGAAGATGAACCAGCCGAAGGCGTAGCCGGCCGCGTACTCGAACCAGAACTCCTGCCAGAAGCTCAGGTTCGCGATCCTCGCCATCACCATCGCCGTCATGATGCCGAGGCCGTCGCCGCCCACGCAGTGGATCACCGGCCCCGTGACCTTGCGCAGCGGATTGGAGGTGTATTCCCGGTGCGCCTGCTTCGCCGCCTCGCCCTGCTTGCCGCCGATCCCCGGCGCGCGCGCGGAGAAGACGTAGATCGCGAGGCCCAGGATGGAGAAGAAGAAGACGATGATCGGGAACGGCGCCTTCATCGCGCTCTTCATCTGGCGGTTGGCGTGGAGCGTGTCGTAGATCACCCACGCCGCCGCCGCGGCGCCGAACGCGTACCATCCGACGACGAACCACGGCTCGGCCAGGAACGCGAGCCAGCCCCAGTCCATCCTACTCGATCCCGCCGTCCGGCACGTACACCGGCGCGATGCCGCTCTCGCGCATCAGCGCGTTGAGCGCGGCCACGTCGCGTTCGCGCAGCGCTCGCCACTCGGCGAGGCGCGCGTCCAGCTCGCCGCGCAGCTTGCGGTAGACCGCCACGTGCTGCCGCGTGGGCGCGTCGGCCGAGCCGCCGACGGAACGGCCGAGGCTGGCCAGGCGCGCGTTGAGCTGGATCGGATAGTTCATGAACAGCCACTTCGCCGCCTTCGCGCGATACTGGAAGAACTTCACCGCCAGCGAGTCGGCGCGCAGGTCGAGAAGGCGCGCGGCGACCACGACGGCCGCTTTCGTGGAGTCCTCGCCGAGCCGACCCACGATCCCCTCGAGTTGCTGACGCAGCCCCGCGATCGCGTTGAACGCGAGGTGGTCCTCCGTCTCCGCGCGCTCGATCTTCCGCATCAGGTCGAGCTGCGCCGCCAGCTCCGCCGCCGTGGCCGTGATGCGCGGATCGAGCGTCACGGCCAACGGTCTCGTGTACGTCCTTCCGTCCGCCGTCAGCCGCACGGCGTAGCGGCCCGGCACCACGGTGGGCGTCATCGGACTGCCCGCTTCAAAGATCGGGCCTCCCGGCACGCGCAGCGGCGGCGGCGGCGCGTAGCCGAGGTCCCAGACGACGCGGTTGAGGCCCGCGCGCGCGGGGATCGTGGGGCCGCCGTCGTCGTCTTGCCCGCTGCCGAAGCGGCGCACGACGTCGCCGTCGGCGTCCACCACCTCGAGCGTCACGTCCCCGGCCGGCACATCCTTCAGGTAGTAGTCGATCGTGGCGCCGGCGGGCGCGTTGGCGCCGGACGTCGGCCCCGCCTCGCGGCGGCCGCCGCCGAGCGGAGAGCGCACGGCGTCGGCGGGCGCGAAGAGGTAGGCGGCGGAGTCGGCGAGCGCCGTCGTCGCCTGGCGCAGCGGTCCGGCGCCGTCGAGGATCCAGAAGCCGCGCCCGTGCGTGGCGAGCACGAGGTCGCCGCCGTGGAAGGCGAGGTCGCGCATCGACGTGGGCGGCAGGTTCAGTTGGAGCGATTGCCAGTGGGAACCGTCGTCGAAGGAGACGTAGACGCCGGAATCGGTGCCGGCGTAGAGCAGGCCCTGGCGCAGCGGATCGGCGCGCACGAAGTAGACGGAGCCGTGGAGGCCGGCCGCGATCGGAGTCCAGGTGGCGCCGTAGTCGTGGGTGCGGAAGACGTAGGGGGCGTCGTCGCCGCTCATGTGTGCGTTGACGGCGGCGTACGCGGTGGCGGCGTCGCGCCTCGATGCGTCGATCAGCTCGACGTGCGCCCACGCGGGCAGCGCCTTCGGCGTGACATCGCTCCAGTGCGCGCCGCCGTCGCGCGTGAGCTGGATCAACCCGTCGTCGGTGCCGACCCAGATCTGGCCGGCGGCCGCCGGCGAGGGCGCGATGCTGTAGACCACGTCGTAGTATTCGGCGCCCACGTTGTCGAGCGTGATCGGACCGCCGGAGAGGCGCTGCCTGGTGGAGTCGTTCCGGGTGAGGTCGGGGCTGATCTCGCTCCAGCTGCGGCCGCCATCGGTGCTCTTCAGCAGGTACTGGGCGCCGGAGTAGAGGGTGTACGGCTCGTGGGGGTCGAAGGCGAGCGGGGAGGTCCAGCTGAAACGGTACTTCACGGCGGAGGCGGGCTGGCCCTCGGTGTTCTCCGGCCACGGCGTGACGTCCTGCGCCTCGCCGCTCGCGCGGCTCCAGCGCGTCAGCTCGCCGAAGTAGGAGCCGGCGAAGACGGTGTCCGGCGCGCCGGGCACCGGCAGCACGTAGCCGCTCTCGCCCCCCGCTACGTCGTACCAGTCCTGCTCCGTGATGGCGCCGCCGGTCGTGGCGCTCGCGATCGAATAGGTGCCGCGGTCCTGCTGCGCGCCGTAGACGCGGTAGGGGACCTGGTCGTCGGTGGCGACGTGGTAGATCTGCGCCGTCGGCTGGTTCGACTCGGTGCTCCAGTGCGCGCCGCCGTCGAGCGAAACCGTGGCGCCGCCGTCGTTGCCCTCGATCATGCGCTCGGGCGCCGTCGGATCGATCCAGAGCGCGTGGTTGTCGACGTGCGGCGGATCGAGCCGGGAGATCGTCGCGCCGCCGTCGCTCGATCGCCACATGTGGAAGTTGAGCAGGTAGACGGTGTCCGGATCCCGCGGGTCCGCCTTCACCTGGAAGTAGTACCAGGGGCGCTGGCGGATGCGCTGATCGTCGTTGACCCGCGTCCACGCGTCGCCGCCATCGTCGGAGCGGTAGAGGCCGCCGTCCTCGGCGTTGATGAGCGCGTAGACGCGGCGTCCGCCCGGCGCGACCGACACGGCGGTGCGGCCCCACACGCCGCCGGGCAGCCCGCCCCCCTCCAGCCTCCGCCACGTGGCGCCGCCGTCCGACGAGCGGTAGAGGCCGCTGCCCGGGCCGCCGTCCACCAGCGACCACGGCGTGCGCCGCACCTGCCACATCGCCGCGTACACCACGCGCGGATTCGCCGGGTCGGCGGCGAGGTCGATGGCGCCGGTGCGGTCGTCGACGAAGAGCGTCCTGCGCCACGTCGCGCCGCCGTCGCTCGAGCGGTAGACGCCGCGCGCGGAGTCCGACGCGAAGACGTCGCCCAGCGCCGCGACGAGGAGCACGTCCGGGTCGCGCGGGTCGACGACGATGCGGCCGATCTGCCGCGAGCGTGCGAGGCCCGCGTGGGTCCACGTGCGGCCGCCGTCGGCCGAGCGGTAGACGCCGTCGCCGGAGGCGAGGTCGGTGCGCGGGTCCGGCTCGCCGGTGCCGGCGTAGAGGACGTTGGCGTCCGAGGGCGCGATGGCGAGCGCGCCGATCGTCTGCACGTCCGGGCCGCTCCAGCTCGGCCGCCACGTCTGGCCCGCGTCGACGCTCTTCCAGACGCCCCCGTTCACGGCGCCGAAGTAGAACGTCGTGGCGTTGCCCGGGACGCCGGCGACGGCCTCGACACGGCCGCCCTGGAACGGGCCAATGTTGCGCCAGCGGAGCCCGTCGTAGAGGGAAGCGGGGACGCGCTGCGCGCGGGCGGCGGACGGACGGATCCCCGCCGCCGCGACCAGTGCGGCCGCGACAACGACGGCTGAACGGGAAGGCTTCATCTTGCGCTCCGGCTGCGGGCGAGAGGTCGGATGTTGGTCGCGGACGTCGTCCGCGTCTACATTGGCCGCCGTGCCAACGGAGAACGAGGGCGGAGCATCGCTCGGCTTCTGGTCCGCCGCGGCGATCGGCGTCGGCGGCATGGTGGGCGGCGGCATCTTCGCCGTCCTCGGGCTCGCCGTGCAGCTCGCGCGTGGCGGCACGCCGGTGGCGTTCGCGCTCGCGGGCTTCGTCGCGCTCGCGGCCGCCTACAGCTACGCCCGGCTCGCCGTCGCCTTCCCCAGCCAGGGCGGCAGCGTCGCCTTCCTCAACCGCGCCTTCGGCGCCGGCATCCTCACCGGGACGCTGAACGTGCTGCTGTGGATCAGCTACGCGGTGATGCTCGCGCTGTACGCGTACGCGTTCGGCAGCTACGGCGCGAGCTTCTTCTCCGCCGCCGCGCAGCCGCTCGCGAAGCACGTCCTGATCACCGGCGTGGTCCTGGTATTGTCGGCGCTGAACGCCGCCGGCGCCAGCAGGGTGGGCGAGGCGGAGAACGCGATCGTGGCGGTGAAGCTCGTCATCCTGGCGTTCTTCGTCGCGGTCGGGCTCGGCGGCGTGTCGTGGCCGCGCGTCGCGCCGGCGCAGTGGGCGGGGCCAGTCGAGCTGGCGGCGGGCGGCATGATCATCTTCCTCGCCTACGAGGGCTTCGAGCTGATCGCGAACACCGCTGAAGACCTGCGCTCGCCGCAGACGACGCTGCCGCGCGCCCTCTTCGCCTCGGTCGCGTTCGTCGCCCTGCTCTACGTCCTGGTGTCGCTCGTCGCCGTGGGCAGCCTGGCGCCCGAGCGGGTCACGGCCGCGAAGGACTACGCGCTGGCGGAGGCGGCGCGGCCGCGGCTCGGGCAGACCGGCTTCACGCTGATCGCCGCGGCCGCGCTGCTGTCGACCGCGTCCGCCATCAACGCGACGCTGTACGGCGCGAGCCGCGTCAGCTACATCATCGCGAAGGAGGGTGAGCTGCCGGCCGTTTTCGAGCGGCGCGTGTGGAGCCAGCCGGTCGAGGGGCTCGTGCTCACGGCGATCGTGACCGTCGCCGTCGCCAACCTGTTCGACCTCTCCAGCATCTCGACGATGGGCAGCGCCGGGTTCCTGCTCATCTTCGCGGCCGTCTGCGCCGCCGGCTGGAAGCTGCACGCGGAGGCGAACGCGAGTCGCGCGGCGTGCGCGGGCGGCGCCGCGCTGTGCCTGCTCGCGCTCGCCGCGCTCGTGTGGCACGTGGCGACGACGGCGCCCGCACGGCTCTGGGTGCTCGCCGCGATGCTCGGCCTCGCCGCCGCCATCGAGACCGCCTACCGCGCCGCGACCGGACGGAGCCTTCACGTCCGGATCGGGCAGGCTGCGGCCGCGGACGGCGACGAGCCCGGCACCTGAACGAAAGGAGCGGAGGATGAGACGGTCGCGAGGTGGGCTCGTGGTGATCGCGCTTCTCGCCGCCGCGTGCTCCGGCAGGCAGGAGCCGGCGGGCGGCGGGGCGGAGGTCGGGGACGGGATCGCGGACGGGGTCGCGGACGGGATCGCGGACGCGGCGAGCGGTTCGGCGGGCTCGGACGCGGCGCCGGGCCTCTGGGCGGTGTACGCGCGGTCGCTGAAGGGCGCGAAGTACATCGACCTCACGCACAAGCTGACGCCGTCGATCCCGGTGTGGCGGGGGTTCGGCCCGGCGAAGTTCGGTCCCACCGTGGATCCGGCGACCGGCAAGCCGTACACGTACGCGAAGGACGGCTTCGAGGCGACGCGCTACGAGCTGAGCACGGACCAGTACGGCACGCAACTCGATCCGCCGGCGCACTGGGCGCCGGAGTACCCGTCGATCGACGAGCTGCCGCCCACGTTCGCGGTGCGGCCGCTGGTCGTGATCTCGATCCTCGACCAGCTCGCGACCGCCCCCGGATACCACCTCCAGGTCGCCGACATCGAGAAGTGGGAGGCGGAGCACGGCCGCATCCCGGAGGGTTCCGTGGTCATGGTCCGCTCCGACTGGTCGAAGGCGTGGCCGGAGGCGTCGCTGTCGACGCGGAGGATCTTCCCCGGCGTCTCCCTCGCCGCGCTCCGCTTCCTCCACGAGCAGCGCCACATCCTCTTCCACGGCCACGAGCCGCTCGACACCGACACCACGCCGACGCTCGAGGGCGAGCACTGGCTGATGCATCACGGCTACGCGCAGGCGGAGGGCGTGGCGCACCTGGACCGGGTGCCGCCCACCGGCTGCCTGGTGACGATCGGGTACCCCGAGTTGCAGGGCGGCACGGGCGGCTACGCCCGCTACGTCGCCATCTGTCCGCCCGACTGGAAGTACGGCGTGGCCGTGGGCGACGTGCCGGAGGCACCCTTGGCGCGCAGCGACCATCCGCTGCACTGGGACAGTGCGCGGGGAATGCGGGTGCGATGAGACGTGCCGGCCGGCGCCCGCGCCGAGCCCGCCGCCTTGCCGCGGGACCGCGCGGGATCGAGATTAGCCGACGTCGCGGTCCGGTGTCTTATCTTTCTGGAGGAATTCCATGCCGAGGTATCTAATCGAGCGCAACATTCCAGGGGCGGGCCAGCTCTCACCGGAGGAGCTGCAGGGGATCTCGCAGACGTCCTGCTCGGTGCTGATGAACCTGGGCCCGCAGATCCAGTGGGTACACAGCTACGTCACGGGCGACAAGATCACCTGCGTCTACATCGCGCCGAACGAGGAGATCGTCCGTGAGCACGCGCGCCAGGGCGGCTTCCCGGCGGACGCCGTGCTCGAGGTGAAGACGATCATCGATCCGACGACGGCGGAGACGCCGGCCTGAGCCGGGTGGCGTCGCCCCCCGCCCGCCACGGTGCTGCGGTGGCGCGTAAGTCTTTGGGCACTTGCGCGTAAGTTTTTAGACAGATTTTCGACGAGTCTCTGGACGGGCGGAAGCGCACCATCCGCCCCGCGCTCGGCCGCGGGCTGTCCTCTGGGCGCCTCAGGTGATCGGCTCACCGGCTGTGGTGTGGCCGCGCCCGCGCGAGCGTTGCCGTTCGGCGTGCCGCTCGGCTTCGGCAATGCGCCATGCTGCGACGGGCCACGCGGCCCCCGCGTTTGCGGCCCTGCTCATTGCGCGGAGGATGAGCGACCAAGGGTTTTCGTCGTAGTTCGCCGCGATGACGGCGAGCTGCATCTTGTCCGCCAAACGGGTCTGCTGGTCGCGGTGTTCCGCGCGCTGAGACAGCCAGTGATCGACGAAGGCGGTGCCGATCAAGCCGCCTAAGACGGCGCCCGGGATGCCAGCCCATGACCAGCCGACGCTTCCTGCCAGGCCGAGCGCGAGCAGCTGAAGGACAAGGTACCACAGAATCCGCGAGCGCTCGAGCTCCCGAGCCATGCGATCGCGCTTCTCCACCGACCACTTGACGTCGGCCTGCCTGGCATAGTCGCGATCCCTCGGCCGAGCGGCCGAGGCCCGGACGAACCTCCACCTTTCCCCTCTCGTGCCGCGGCCGAACCCAACCGGCAACAGGTCCTGCAGGAACGCACCCGTCTCCGCCACGAGCAGCGCGTGAACGATCCTGCGAGAGAGAAGGTCGGACTCGATCGGTGGGCAGCCGTCCATCCGGTACGCGAACTCACTCAGGGTATCCGCGCTCGGACCTGCGGCGACGGCGTAGCTGTAAGGATCGATCCCCCGACAGCCGAGTTCCAGGAGTCGTGCCTCGATCCTGTCTGCGTCGTTCGCCTTCTCCGCTTCACCCGGCTCGGCATCCTCATGTGACACACTCCCTGCCTCACGGAACTCATTCGTAGCGTCACGCGTCAGTGTGGGCCGCAAGCGGAACGACTGCATCTTTTCGACGAACGCGCCGAATGCACGTGAGCGCCTTTCGTCGCTCCATCGCTCGGCCAGCGCCCTCTGTGCAAATACCGGCACCGCCTCAATGAGCGCCCGATGTTCGTCCGAATCCACCCAGTTTCGCACGTCCGGCAGGAGCGGAACGGCGCTGATGCGCGCCTGCCGCCACGCCATGCCAAGTTCCCAGTCCCATTGAAGCTGTCGGAGCCGTTGGCCATCGACAGGACTCGTATGCAGGCGCGTCGTGGACTCGAGGTGTACGACGCTCCCAAGGACACTGAACATGCCTGACCATTCGCCGCACCCCTCGGCCGCCTCCACACTCCGCAGGAGAGCGTCAAAGACCTCAGGGGCGAGCCCGAGGCACAGGCGCACTAGGCTGTCCGCATCGAACGTCCACGCGTCGCTCGTGTCGTTCATGATCAACGACTGCGACGCCTCCCCGGCCGCCTGCCGTGCGTCGAACGACATGTCGCTATGCTCGTATCGCTTCAGGCGTATCTCTGTCGTCTCGAAGGCGTCCAGCGGATCCGCACCCGGCGCAATGCGAACGAACGCAATCTGTACGGGGATGTGGGCCGGATGAGCGGATAAGCCGCCGGGCCTGTACGTTGCGAGCGGGTGCCACTGCGGCAGTTGCGTGCTCCACCTGAAGCGCGGGCAGCGGAGGAGGTCTGACCAACCCCGCTCCCAGTCGATCAACGCCCGGCCGAACAGCCATGTCGGCCGAGGCAGTGCGTCGCCGCCGTTGTGCTCTGGCGACGTTTCCAGAAAGTCTACCAATCGCCGTTGGTAGGCCAGGTCGAAAAACTGAGCACGTCCTCGTAGACGCATCCGCCGTTCTGTTCCGGCGTCTTCCCGAACACGAGCCACGTCACTCACAGGGCCATCCTTGGTCAGGGGCACAACTGGTGGAGACCGCACTATTGAGACGGTACCGCCCACCGTCCCCGTTCCGGCGCTGATTTCAGACGTGCCGGCGGGCGAAGCCAATCCGGCGCCGTGATCCCAGTGACGACGCCCGGGTGTGTAGTCAGGCCGTCGTCGGTCAGGGACTCACCAACGCTACCGGAGAACGTCGGCAATGATGCCAGGGTGACCACGGGAACGAGGGTGAAGCTGTCCCGCTTACGTGGACGGGTGAACACTGAGGTTTAGCCCCCTCCCCAAAGCCGCTGGAGAGGGGAGCTTCCCCCGCGCAGCGGGGGAGTAAAGTTGGGCCACTCACGCCGCGACGCCATGGCGACGTTCGAAGTTGAGCGGGGAGATCTGACCGAGCGCGGAGTGCCTGCGCCGCGGGTTGTAGAAGCCTTCGATGAAGTCGAAGACCGCCATGCGCGCCTCGGCCTGGGTCTTGAAGCGCTTCAGGTCGAGCAACTCGCATTCGAGCGTCGCGAAGAAGCTCTCGCACATCGCGTTGTCGTAGGCGTCTCCGACCGAGCCCATCGAGGGCCGGACATCGACTTCCTTGCAGCGCAGGCCGAAGGCAATGGACGTGTATTGCGTGCCCTGATCCGAATGATGAATGACCTGCTTTGGCCGCCGCTGCCAGGTGGCCATGTTGAGCGCCTCGAGGACGAGCTCGGTGCGCAGATGCGTGGCCATGGCCCAACCGACGATCCGACGGCTCCAAGCGTCCAGGACGACCGCCAGGTAAAGGAAGCCGGCCCAGGTCGGGATGTAGGTGATGTCGGCGACCCAGAGCTGATCGGGGCCATCGGCCGTGAAGTCCCGCTCCACCAGGTCCGGAGCCGGACGCGCGTCCTTGTTGCGCTTGGTGGTCTTGGGGCCGCGCTTGCGACGACTCGCGCCCTGGATTTCCTCTTGCTTCATGAGGCGGCCTACGCGCTTCTCGCCCACCTCTTCTCCCGCCTCCTTCAGTTCCGCGAAGATCCGCGGGTGGCCGTAGACCTTCCTGTTCGCCTCGAACGCCGCCTTGATCTTCGTGACAAGCTCAGCATCTCGCTTGGCCCGCTCCGACGGGGGACGGTTCAGCCAGGCGTAGTAGCCGCTGGGGGAGAGACCCAGCACGCGGCACATCGCCAGAATGGGGAACTCGGCCTGATTGGCGTTCACGAATTCGAATCCCGATCCGGGATCGAGTTGCTCTCCCGAGCAAACCAGGCCGCGGCTTTTTTTAGGATGTCCCGCTCCAGCCGGAGTTGCCGGACCTCCCGCTTCAGTTGCCGCAACTCCTGCCGCTCAGCCGTCGTCAGGCCGTCGCTGCGGACCCCTTCGTCCAGGTCAGCCTGCTTAAGCCAGGTCCGGATCGCCCCCGCTGAGGGCTCAAACTCCCGGGCCACCTCCTCCGGGCTCCGCCCCGAGCGCACCAACTCGACGATCTGGCGCTTGAACTCCGGCGGGTACGCCGCATGATGTCCTGCCATTGTGGACTCCTCCTGTTGACCTCACTACTGAGGTGTCCACGAAACCGGGTCAACTCCAGGGATCGAAGCGTCCTCAGTAGGATTGGATTCTGGTGCCGTTCCGTCAACATCCGGTCATCCGCGGCAACGATCCGGCCCGGGCGGCGCGATGGAGTGGATGTAGTCCCAGCATTCGCGCCGAACCGCGGTGCGCTACTCACATCGTGCGTGACGAAACGGCCCTGTAACCGGTGGACTGTGGAAGGGGTCCCGAAGGCTAATCTCTGGACCGCCGAAATACCGAAACGGTGCCGCACGGGAGTCTTTTGTAGGCGCCGCGCCGATCTCCGTCCGGTCCGTCATCCAGACATCGGCTGGCGGCGCACATGAGAGCTAACGGATCGTGTCTTTGTGTCGTAGATAGGAGGGGGCCGAGAATCAAGCGGCACCGCCATCGGCATGGCGCCAACGACTGGGAGACCTCCACGCGGGAGAACCTATCGCTATCAGCTGCCGAACAGAAACTGCCATGGCTCGGGTTGTTCGAGTTCCTTCGTACGGTCGCGGTCGCGTTTTGCCCCGGGTGAGTTGCGCCTGTCGCCGCCTTATCTCGTCGGCACACGCCTTCGAGTCGTTTCCGATCGGGGCGTCGAGGGGACGGTCATCCAGGAGCGGCGGGTACTGGACGAAGTCTAACGGACTGTTATATTCTGTCCCACCACGGCTGGACAAAATCTAACGGTGTGTTATATTTCATCCCATGGAAACACAGGCTTTCGCAATCGTTCACGAGATCGCGCTCGATCACCATGGCTATTTCACGATGGAGCAGGCGCGTGAGGCTGGTGTCGCTTCCATGGCCGTCGTGATGATGGCGAAAAGAGGGACGATCGAGCGGGTCGCCCACGGTCTGTACCGCAATCCGCTCATTCCCATTTCGACCCTCGGGCCGTACATGGCGGCGACGTTGTGGCCCCAGGGAGCCCGTGGCGTCATCTCGCATCAGTCGGCGCTGGAGCTGCTCGGACTTTCAGACGCCAGCCCGGCTCGGATCCATCTCACGCTTCCGAAGAAGATGAGGGTCCGACGGAGTGTGCCGCGGCAGTACGTGCTCCACCACGCCGACCTGATTCCTTCCGATACCACACTCGTTGAGGGCATTCCCGTAACTACGGCCGCTCGGACGATCCGGGACTGCCACGCCGTGCACCTTGGACCCGCGCTACTGCGCCAGGCGATCGACGATGGCCGACGGACCGGGCGGCTGACTGCCGCACAGGCCGCGGAACTCGAGGACGAAGTGCTTCCACACGTGGGGGAGGGGCGGTGAGCGAGGACAGCGAGACCCGATCTGGTTTCAAGCCACCGCGGAGGACGCCGCCCCCGAGCCATCGGGCTCTTCTCCAGGTGGTCCAGCGGTACGCGGACTTCCACGGCGCTGCGCCGAACCGCGTTCAACGATGGATCGCGTTCATGGTGCTTGGCGGCGTGCTCAGCCGGATCGTGGATGACGGAAGCGACCCGCAGTTCCTCGTGAAGGGTGGCGTGTCCCTGGAGTTGCGACTTCGGTTACGTTCACGGGCCACGAAGGACTTCGATGCTACGTTCCGGGGTGAGCGCGACACCGCCCTGCGGTCTCTGGAGAATGCCTTCGCCGAACCGTACGAGGGATTCACGTTTCGGATCGGTGGTGAGCCTCAGGAAACGATCCACATGACCCGCATCGAGGTCAAGGTCGAGTACATTGGTCGGGTCTGGTCTTCCATCACCATGGAAATCTCGGCCTACGAGGGCACCGACATGCCAGCCGAGCACGTGCCCGCGATCAGCCTCTCAGATTTCGGACTGAAGGGCCCTGAACGTCTTCCGTGCTTGCCGCTCGTGAAGCAGGTGGCGCAGAAGCTCCATGCCATGACCGAGGAGTTGGAGAGCGGTCGACCGAACGAGCGTTTCCGGGATCTGTGGGATCTGTGGGTGCTGCGTGAGCTCGTGGTGCCCAGTGCGGAGCTCCGGGAGGTGTGCGAGGAGACGTTTCGCATTCGTGCGAAGCACCCATGGCCGCCCGAGGTTGTGGTCCACGATCACTGGGTCGAGCCGTTTGCGGCTCTCGCTGAACAGGAGGGGCTCTCGGTGCCGGAGGCTCAGGAAGCGGCCGAAAAAGTGCGCGAGTACGTCCGCCTCATCGCCGAGGCGTAATCCACCCCGACAACAAGAGACCCCCCTCTCCCAGAAACGGGTATCTGTGCCTCTCCTTCCGGCGCCTGCGCCGACATTCAAGCAGCTTGCGCAACCGTCGCAGCTTTCGCGCATCGGCTGGTACTCGCCTGTCGTTTCGGTAGCGACGCGGCGCGCCTCGTGTCGCGGTGATCGCCCACCCTCATGAACTGCGCCCCTCGCGCACTGATACGGCTCGCTCCCGTGGGCAGCTGATCGGGGTGAGGGTGGAGCGGGAGAGCGTCGACCGAGTTCGCCGGTGGGCGCCCTGGGGGCCGGGCCGGCCGGCAAACTCTGACCGCCTGTCCTAAAGCGAGGACAGGCGGCCATCTATTCTCCATCACCCCGATCAGAACTTTCCCGGCCCGCCACGCCCGCCTTACACGTCCAGGTTCTTGACGTACCTGGCGTTCTCCTCGATGAACTTGCGGCGGGGCTCGACGTCGTCGCCCATGAGGGTGGTGAAGATGCGGTCGGCCTCGACGGCATCCTCGAGGGTGACCTGGAGAATGGTGCGGTTCTCCGGGTCCATGGTGGTGCGCCAGAGCTGGTCCGGGTTCATCTCGCCGAGGCCCTTGTAGCGCTGGATGTTGACGTTGCGCTCGGTCTTGCCGTTGCCGGCGAGGCGCTCGATCAGGACGTCGCGCTCGGCCTCGTTGTAGGCGTAGTGCTCCTCGCGGCCCTTGGCGACGCGGTAGAGCGGCGGCTGGGCGATGAAGATCATCCCCTCCTCGACGAGCTGGCGCATGTGGCGGAAGAAGAAGGTGAGGAGGAGGGTGCGGATGTGGGCGCCGTCGACGTCGGCATCGGTCATGATGATGATCTTGCCGTAGCGTGCGCCCTTGAGGTCGAAGTCCTCCTCGCCGATGCCGGTTCCGATCGCGGTGATGATCGTCCGGATCTCCTCGTTGGAAAGGATCTTGTCGAGGCGGGCCTTCTCGACGTTGAGGATCTTGCCTCGCAGCGGCAGGATCGCCTGGAAGGAGCGGTTGCGGCCCTGCTTGGCGCTGCCGCCGGCGCTGTCGCCCTCGACCAGGTAGATCTCGCACACGGCGGGATCGGTGATCGAGCAGTCGGCGAGCTTGCCGGGGAGGACGCTGCCCTCCAGCGCGCTCTTGCGGCGCGTGAGGTCGCGCGCCTTGCGGGCGGCGATGCGGGCGCGCGCGGCCTGCACCGCCTTCTCGATCACGGCCTTGGCGACGGAGGGGTGCTCGTCGAGGAAAGTGGCGAGCTTGTCGTTGACCACCTGCTCGACCGCGCCGCGCACCTCGGAGTTGCCCAGCTTCGTCTTCGTCTGCCCCTCGAACTGCGGCTCGCGCACGCGCACGGAGAGGACGGCGGTGAGCCCCTCGCGGACGTCGTCGCCGGAAAGCGAATCCAACTCCTTCTTCAGCAGGTTGTTCTTGCGGGCGTAGTCGTTGAGCGTGCGGGTGAGCGCCGCCTTGAAGCCGGTGAGGTGCGTTCCGCCCTCGTGCGTGTTGATGTTGTTGACGAAGGTGAACGTGTTCTCGTTGTAGCCGTCGTCGTACTGCACGGCCAGCTCGATCTCGGCCTCCTCGCGCTCCGCCTCGAGGTAGATCGGCGTGGCGTGGAGCGGCTTGCGGGTGCCGCGCAGGTACTCGACGAACTCGACGATGCCGCCCTCGTAGCGGTACTCCTCGACGTGAGGCTCCTCGCCCTCCTCGATGCGCTGGTCGACCAGCCGGATCAGCAATCCCTTGTTCAGGAAGGCGAGCTCGCGCAGGCGGTTCGCCAGCGTGTCGAAGCTGAAGCGGCGCTCCGGGAAGATCTCCGGATCGGGGCGGAAGCTGACCGTCGTGCCGGTGTCGCGGGCGGAGCCCTTCCCCACCACCTTCAGGTCCGTCGACTTGTCGCCGCGCACGTAGCGCTGGTGATAGATCTTGCCGTCGCGCCAGCGGATGGTGACGTCGAGCCACTCCGAGAGCGCGTTGACCACCGAGACGCCGACGCCGTGCAGCCCGCCCGACACCTTGTAGGCGGTCTTGTCGAACTTGCCGCCGGCGTGCAGCGTCGTCATCGCGACCTCGACGCCCGGCTTCTTCTCGACCGGGTGCATGTCGACCGGAATGCCGCGGCCGTCGTCGACGACGGTGACCACGTCGTCCGGGGCGAGGACGACCTCGATGCGCGTGCAGTAGCCCGCGAGCGCCTCGTCGACCGCGTTGTCGACCACCTCGTAGACCAGGTGGTGGAGCCCGCGCGGGCCGGTCGAGCCGATGTACATGCCCGGACGCTTGCGGACCGCCTCGAGGCCCTTCAGGACCTGGATCTGCCCGGCCGAGTAGTCGCTCGACCGGCGCTTCCCGCTCTCGTTGCTCGCCATGAATTTCGCTGTCTGAAGTGGGACGGAGCCAGCCGTGTCTGTTACCCTTCGACGCGCCTCAGGTGCCGTCGCGCGGGCGCGGATCCCGCTCCATCACGAAGCGGATGCGCTCGATGCGGCCCCGGCGGTTCCCCTCGTTCACGCGGCGCAGGATCTCGCGCTCCATCAGCTTCAGCTCCATGAGCCACGCGCTGGAGCGGACCCCGACGACGAGCGTGCCGGCGGCGACGGTGAGCGGCCGCGTGACCCCGGCGATGCGCTCGCCCACGCGCTCCGCCCAGTCCGGCACGGCGGCCGCCTCCTCGACCTTCTCCGCTAGCCCCGTGCGGTCCAGGTAGCGCTGCAGCGCCTCGCCGACCTTCATCGGCTTCTTCTTCGACGGCCCCGCGCTCAATTCGACGGCTCCGCGCTCATTCGTGGATCCTGCCCGCTTCGATCCTCAGGCGGGGCAGCGTGCCGTGCCGGACCTCGAGGTCCGACGGTTTCGGCGCCGTGAGGATCACCTGCCCCCGCTCCTCCTCCTCGAGCAGCTCGAGGATGCGGCGCGAGCGGCCCGGGTCGAGCTCCGCGAAGACGTCGTCGAGGAGCACGATCGGCTCCCCGCCGCGCGCCTCGCGGACCGTCTCCGCCTCGACCATGCGCAGCGCGAGCGCCGCGGTGCGCTGCTGGCCGCCGGACCCGTAGCCGCGCAGGTCGACCGCCCCCTCGCCCGCGCCCAGCGAGAAGGCGACGTCGTCGCGGTGCGGGCCGGCGAGCGTCACGCCGCGCTCGCGCTCGCGCGAGGCGGTGCGACGCAGCTCGGCGCGGAACGCCTCGGCCACGTCGGCCGCATCGCCGGCGCGTTCCGGCGCGAGCGGCACGGCGGGCTCGTAGCGCACGTGCAGCGGCGCGCCCTCGCCGGCGATGCGCGCGGTGCGGCGCGCGAAGCCCTCCGCGTTGGCGGCGATCCAGGTGGCGCGCTCGGCGACGATGCGCGCGCCGGCGCCGACGAGCGAATCGTCCCACGCGGCGAGCAGGGTCGGCGAGGCGCCCTCGCGCAGCATCGCATTGCGCTGGCGGAGCACCTGCCGGTAGCGCTGCAGCGCGGCCATGTAGCCTGCCCGATTGAGGGACAGGACGATGTCGAGGAAGCGACGCCGCTCGCCCGGGGGCCCCGCGATGATCGCCGCGTCGGAGGGCGAGAAGACGACGGCGCCGACGCGGCCGATCGCGTCACTCAGACGCTCCGGCTCGACGCCCGCCTCGGTGACCTTCTTCCTGTGGGAGCGCCGCTCGAACGCCGCAGTGACCTCGTGCGGCGTCGCGTCGCCCGCGCGCTCGAAGCGGCCGCGCACGTGGAACGCGTCCGCACCGAAGCGGACGAGCTGCTCGTCCGCGGCGCCGCGGAAGGAGCGGAAGATCTCGAGATAGTAGATGCCCTCGAGGAAGTTGGTCTTGCCGGAGCCGTTGTCGCCGACAATGGCGATGCCCTGGGGCGGGAGCCGCAGGTCCAGCGCCGCGAAGTTGCGGAAGTCGCGGAAGCGGAGCTCGCAGCACGCGAAGGTCGTCGGGACGCTCATCGGCCGGTGAAAAGATACCCCCGCGCCGACCCGCCGGCAAACGCGAGCCCCCCAGACCCCCGTACCCCCCAGACCCCCGTACCCCCCGCAGACCCCCGTACCCCCCGCAGACCCCCGTACCCCCCCCAGACCCCCGTACCCCAAACCCCCCGCAGACCCCCTCCCCAGACCCCAGACCGATCTCCACCCACCCACCCCTGTCCCAACCCCCTCACCTTCCCCGGAACTCCGCCTTCCTCTTCCCCAAAAACGCCGCCATCCCCTCCCTCATGTCCTCGGTCGCCGCCAGCAGCCCGAAGAGATTTGACTCGAGCGTGAGCGCGTCCTCGGTGCCGGTGTCGCCGGCGCGGTCGACCGCCTCCAGCGCGAGCGCGACGGCGACGGGGCCGTTGCCGAGGATCTGGCGCACGAGGCCGGCGGCGGCCTCGCGCAAGGCGGCGTGCGGCGTGACGCCGTTGACGAGGCCGATGCGGTGCGCCTCCGCGGCGTCGATCATCTCGCCGGTGAGGATCATCTCGAGCGCGCGGCCGCGGCCGACGAGGCGCGGCAGCCGCACCGTTCCGCCGTAGCCGGGGATGATGCCGAGCTTCACTTCGGGCAGCCCCATGCGCGCGTTCTCGCTCGCCAGCCGGAGATGACAGGCGAGGGCCAGCTCCAGGCCGCCGCCGAGCGCGAAGCCGTTGATCGCCGCGACCACCGGCTTGCCCATGCGCTCGACGAAGCGGAACGCGTCCTGTCCCTTGCGCGACGTCCGGATGCCGTCGAGCGGCCCCATGCGCGACAGCTCCGCGATGTCGGCGCCCGCGACGAACGCCTTCTCACCGGCGCCGGTGACGACGACGCCGCCGACGTCGTCATCCGCGGCCAGCGCGCGGAAGGCGTGGTCCAGCTCACCGATCGTGGCGTCGTTGAGCGCGTTCAGCTTCTCGGGTCGCGAGACGATCAGGAAGGCGACGTCGCCGTCGCGTTCGATCGACAGGTTCTGGTAGTCGGGAGGCATGGGGCTCGGGATCGGTGCGGGTGATCGTGCCGGAATGCCGCCAAGGTAGGGAGCGGCGCGGGAGGCGGCAATCAGGCGCCGCCGCGCACGATCCCCTCCACGAGACGGTCCGGGTCGAAGCAGGCGCGGAGCGCGTCGCGCACCTCGTCCCGGGTGACGGCCTCGATGCGCTCCTCGAGATGGGCGAGGTCGTCGAGCCCGGCGCCCAGGAGGAGCGCGTCGGAGAGCGCGCCGAGGTGGGCGGCGTTGGTCTGGTTGCGGATCTGCCAGGCGCCGATCGTGTAGCGCTTCGAGCGCTCGAGCTCGTCCGCATCCAGCCCTTCCTCGGCGAGCCGCTCGAAGCCCTCGAGGAGCGCCCGCCGCACGTCCTCCTCCTTCTCCGGCGAGGTGGCGACGTAGGCGACGAAGGCGCCGCCGAGCCAGCGCGTTACGGGGTAGACGGAGACGCTGTAGGCGAGGGAGCGGCGCTCGCGCAGCTCGTCGAAGAAGCGGCCGCCGAGGCCGCTCAGCGCGTTGGCGAGCACCTGCAGCGGATAGATGGCGGCGTCGCCGCGGGCGGCCCCCGGGAAGCCGAGCACGAGCGCGGTCTGCTCGCGCTCCCGGCGCTCGATGCGGCGCACCGGCTCGCCCGGCCAGAGCGGGCGCGCCGGCTCGGAGCCCGCTTCCGCCGCGGCGATGGCGGCCAGCTCGACCTCCGCGCGCGCGGCGACGTCGTCGGGATCGACGTCGCCGACCACGATCAGCCACGGCGCGCCGTGCAGCACCTCGCGCCGGTGCCACGCGGCGACTTCGTCGCGGCCGAGCCCGCGCAGCGCGCGCTCGGTGGTGGCGACCGGCACGCCGTACGGATGGCCGGCGAAGGCGCCCTCGAGGAAGAGCTTGTACGGGTAGTGGTACATGTCGTCGCGCAGGCGCTCGATCTCGCTCAGCGCGACGTCCCGCTCGCGCTCCAGCTCGCGCGCGGGGAAGGCGGGGTGCAGCGCGACGTCGGCGAGCAGCTCGAAGCCGCGCGCGAAGTGGCGGCTGGGGAGCGACAGCGACCACGTCAGCAGGTCGGCGGAGACGCCGGGCGCGATCGAGCCGCCGAGCGCCTCCGTCGCCTCCGCGATGTCGTCCGCGCTCCGCGTCGCGGTCCCCTTCAGCGACGCCTGCGCGAGCAGCGACGTGACGCCGGCCTGGGGCTCGCTCTCGTGGAGCGCACCGCCGCGGTAGCAGAGGCCGATCGCGACGAGCGGCGTCGTGCGCCGCGGGCGCACCACCACGCGGGCGCCGTTCGCGAGCGTGTACGTGTGCACCGTGCCGCCGGCGAGCGGGACGGCGTGGCCGGTGGCGCGACGTCGCGCGGGCGCGGCCGGCGGCGCGCCGGGGAGCGCCGGGGCGTGCGGCGGCGCGGGCGCGACGTCGCCGGCCTCGAGCAGCCGGTCGAGCGTCTCGGCGTCGAGGTCGAGCGGCGCGGCGCGCGGGCGGTAGACGACGACGCTCGCGCGCTCGCGTGCGAGGTAGCGGGCGGCGGCGGCGTGGACGTCGTCCGGCGTCAGGCCGAGGACGCGCTCCATGTGGCGGTCGGCCAGCCGCCAGTCGCCCAGCGCCTGCCAGCTCGCGAGCAGCATCGCCTGGCCTTCCGCCGTCTCGTGACGCCGCAGGTGGCGCGCCTCCAGGATGTTCTTCGCGCGCTGCAGCTCGGCGGGCGTCACGCCGCTGCGCAGCACCGCCTCGATCTCGGCGCCGACCGCCGCGAGGCACCCGCGGCTGTCGGCGGGAGGCAGCTCCGCGCTCACGCCGAAGACACCCACATCGGTCGGCGTGTAGTTGTAGGCGCTCACCGCGCTCGCGTAGCCGCGCTCCCGAACGCCCCGGTAGAGCCGCGAGGCGCGGCCCTGCCCGAGGATGACGCCGAGCGTGCCGACCGCCGCGGTGTCCGGGTGCGCGGTGCCGGGCGTGCGCCACCCCCACTCGATGTACGCCTGGCCAATGTCGCCCTCGATCTCGCGGAAGCGCAGCCCGCTCCGCTCCGGCTCCCGCGGCGGCGCCTGCTTCAGGACCTCGCCGGCCGGCATGTCGCCGTAGAAGCGCTCGACCTGCGCGAAGGTGCGCTCGGCCTCGACGTCGCCGGCGACCACGAGGATGATGTTGGACGGGCGGTAGAGCGCGCGGTAGTAGCTCCACACGTCGCCGCGCGTGAGGCGGCGCAGCCCTTCCTCCGTCCCGATCCGCCAGCGCCGCATCGGATGCACGTCGAACATCAGCTCGTAGAGCGTCTCCGACGCGACCGCCGATGGATTGTCCAGCTTGCGCTTCGCTTCCTGGATGATCACCAGCAGCTCGCGCCGCAGCTCCTCCTCGTCGATCTGCGAATTGCGCAGCGCGTCCGACTGGATGTCGAGCCCGCGCTCCAGCGAGGATGCCGGCAGCACCGTGTAGTAGGAGGTGTAGTCGTAGATCGTGCCGGCGTTCAGATAGCCGCCCGCGATCTTCGTCTCACGCGCGATGTCGCCCACGCCCCGCCGCCGCGTCCCCTTGAAGAACATGTGCTCGAGGACGTGGCTGATGCCGACGAGCGCGTCCGGCTCGTCGAAGTAGCCCGCCTTGACGTGCGTCACGATGGCGGCGACCGGCGAGGCGTGGTCCTCGCGAACGAGTACGGTCAGGCCGTTGTCGAGACGGCGCTCGTGCGTCCGCAGACGCGGCTCCGCAGGGCTGGGAGACATCACACAGGGGTTTCGGGACGCGCTCATCCGGGCCGCGGTCGAGGGGCAAGCGGCGTGCCGGACCTCGATTGACCGCCACACCCGCGGCTCGCATCCTGCAAGGGGCCGCGACCGGATCCGGTTCCTTCCATCCTCGCACGGGAGCACACGTGGAGGTCTACCTCAACGGCGATTTCCGCGCCGCCGCCGAAGCCACCGTCTCGGTCGACGACCGCGGCTTCCTCTTCGCCGACGGTGTCTACGAAGTCATTCGCGTCCACGGCGGCCGCCCCATCGCCATGGCGGCGCACCTCGCCCGGCTGCGCCGCGGGCTGCGCGAGCTGCGCATCGCATACGACGACGTCGCCGCCCTCGCCACCGCCGCCGACGCGCTCCTCGACCGCAACCGCCTGCGCGACGGCGACGCCACGATCTACGTCCAGGTGACCCGCGGCGCGGCTCCCCGCAAGCACGCCTTCCCCGACGCCGTCGAGCCCACCGTCTACGTCGCCGCGCGCACGTTCCGACCCCACCCGGACGACTTCTTCACCTTCGGCGTCGAAGCGATCCTCGTCGGCGACGACCGCTGGGCCCGCTGCGACATCAAGTCGACGTCGCTGCTGCCCAACGTGCTCGCCAATCAGCGCGCACACGACGCCGGCGCGTTCGAAGCGCTCTTCGTGCGCGACAACATCGTCCTCGAAGGCTCGCACTCCAACCTGTGGGCGGTCTTCGACGGTGAGCTCGTGACCTACCCGGCCTGCAACTACATCCTCGACGGGATCACGCGCCGTCAGGTGTTCGAGCTCGCGGCCGACCTCGGCATCCCCGCGCGCGAGGGCCTCATCCCGCTCGACCGCCTCTTCGACGCCGAGGAGCTGTTCCTCTCCGGAACCACCGCCGAAATCCTGCCGGTCACGCGGGTCGACGGCAAGCCGATCGACGACGGCGAGCCGGGGCCGCTCGGGAGGAAGGTGCTGGAGAGGTACAGGCAGGAGATGGGGCGGGCGACCTGGACGGAAGGTGGATAGGGAGGTGGGTCTGGGGTCTGCGGAGGGGGTCTGCGGGGGGTTTGGGGTACGGGGGTCTGCGGGGGGTTTGGGGTACGGGGGTCTGCGGGGGTCGGGGGGAGGGCGTGCGGGCCCGTATGGCTATGGCGGCGCCCACCGTCGGGGGCGACCTTGCCGCGACGACCGAGGAGCGGTAGCCTTGGCCCTGGCGGCGGCCGGCGCGGCGTCGCTCCCTCTCGACACGGCACCCGCGACACGGAAGACGGCGATGGCTCGCTCGCTCAACAAGGTCATGCTCATCGGCAACGTCGGCGCGGAGCCCGAGATCCGCTCGACCGGATCGGGCACCAAGATCGCCAAGGTATCGCTCGCCACGAACCGCAGCTTCTCCGACCGCAGCGGCCAGACCCAGGAGAAGACCGAGTGGCACCGCCTCACCTTCTTCGATCGCCTCGCCGACCTCGTCGAGCAGTACATCCACAAGGGCGACCGGCTCTACGTCGAGGGCCGCATCGAGTACTCGCAGACCGAGGACGACAAGGGACAGCCGCGCTACTGGACCGACATCGTCGTGCGCGAGATGGTGATGCTCGGCTCGGGCGCCGGCTCCGGCGGCGAAGGCGGAAGCGGTGGGGGAGGCGGCAACTGGCAGGGCCGCTCCGCGCAGCCCCAGCGGGGCGGCAGCCGCACCGGCGGCGACGCGCCCGCCTCGGCCGACTCGCCCTTCTCCGACGAGGACGACGACCTGCCCTTCTGAGCGGCGCCGCCGGCGCCGCCGGCAGGGTCAGGGCAACGCCCGCCTGGCGCTCGCCGCTCGCCGGTCCGCCGGCAGCTCGAAGTGGTCGGTGACCTCCAGCTCGGCGGGCGCGAATTCGTGCGTCTCTCCCGTCACGTCGAGCGCCACGACGCAGCGGTTCGGCCGGTACTCGCTGGCCGCCACCACGATGCCGGTCCGGCCCACCAGCGAGGGATCGATCGGATAGCCGGCGCGCCGCACCTTCACGCGCGTTCCACTGGGGACCCCCGGGATCGGTACGGCCATGTCCAAGACTCCTTCGCGATTTCGGCTATGAGCCCGCGCGCACGTCGCGACCCGACGCCGCGGCCCCTCGCCCCTCGGAGACCCGCGGGCGCCCGCGCGCCGGCAAAGGCGCGATTGCACGGAGAAACGTAGGGAGGACGCGAGGGACGGCGCAACGGCTCGCGGCCCTTGCCCCACGCCTCGCCTCGCCTATATTCGCCGCCGAAGAGAATCCCCGTTCCGCAGAGGAAGAACGATGGCTCGCACGTCCCGCAACGAGCGCACGCTCGCCGCCTGGATCGGCGGCATCCTGGTCGGCGTGCTCTGGATCGCGATGGCCGTGACCTGCCTCGTCAGCGGACTGCGCGGCTACGCCAACGACCGCGGCGACTGGGGCCTCGCGTGGACCCTCATCGGGACCCTGCTCCTCGTCGCCGGAAGCGCCGCCATCGTCGGCACCTGGTGGCACCAGCGCCACGTGCTCCGCGACGAACACTGAGGGGCCCGCGACCGGCCCGCGGGCTCGAGGCCCTCCCACGCGTCGGCTCTCCGCCAGTGCACCACCCGCCTCACCTCGCCGAACTCTTCCAGAAACCCAGCAGCTCCGCCTCGTAGCGCGCCGGCTCCCGCCGGTACCCACGCTCCCACTCCTCGAAAGGCGGCAGCTCCAGCCGCCGCGACAGCGCCTCCGTCACGCGCTCCACCAGGTCCCGATACGAAAGGGCCGGCCCCGGGCGATTCCCGGCGCCGGCATCTCGCGACGCATCCGATTCCGCCGATTCCGACCCGCCGCCCGACCCCACGCCCTCTTCCTCGGCGTGCGCCAGACGATAGATCTCCTCAGGCGTCAACTGGAGAAAGTGATCCGCAATCCGCGCGGAACACCAGTCCAGATACTTCGCTCGGAGCACTTCCTCGGGCTGTTGCGCGTCCATCGCCTCTGCGAGACCGGGTTCCGGGGAGAGCCACCGTCGCCGCCGCTCCCCGCGCCGGCACGGCCTCCGCCCGCCCCGATCCGGATCGGCTCCGGATCACCACTCCCTCGCCGCGCTCCCACCTCCCCGCCGCCGCACACCAGCCTACCTGCACCCCCCCGCCCCGTCAAGCATGCCGCTTCTGCGCCGCCACCTCCCCGCTCCGCGACAACTGCCGATAGATCGCCCGACGCGTCAGGCCATACACCAGAATCCGACTCAACGCTTCAGGATCCCGTTCCTGAACCTCCCTCACCTCGTCCGCCAGCTCGCGGGGTAGCCGGACCTGCAGATCGATGGCACAGCTGTCCACGGAGCGATCCACTTCGATCATCATCGGCTTTTTGTGGATAATTGTGTGGAAACAGGAAACCGTGCGCGGGCCGGGCCCGGGGGCGCCCTCGCGCGACTGCAGCTTCGACGGACATGCCAAAGTAGGGGAGGTGTCGCTCACGCGTCAAGGGCCACGTTTAAGCGTGCCGCCTGCAACGACTTAGCCTCATCTCATTATGCTGCAACGAGTTACGGCGAACCTCCGGGAGCGTGCTAGGGAACGGATTTTGGGGCAATGCGGGATCCGGGGGAGGAGGAGGCCGAGAAGCGGAAGGCGGCATTGTGGCAGGGGTTTACGGGACCGTGACATGAGAGAACGGGCCATGTCGGCGCGTTGAAAACATATGTATTTTGGCGAGGATGCGATGCGCAGCCGGGATCGCCGTGGCCGCCCCGACGGGCGCCGGCGGAGCGCCCGGCTTGACGCTCGGGGAGCGCGGGCGATAGCCTTGGGACGGCGGCCGCGCTCGCGGCCGCGCCCGCCGATTGCGATTGTCGAAATGGTGCGCAGGATCGACCCCGATCAACGACTGCTGGAATTCGAGCCCACGGAGTTGGAGGAGGAGCTGCCGCCCGGGGGCCGGTGCCGCTCGTTCTCGTTTCTGGAGCGAGCGGGCGAGCGTTGGACGGTGTTTCTGGTGACGTTTCCGTCGCGGCTCGAGGACTGGCGTGGTTATTTCGCGTTTCGGCCGGCGAGCGCGGGAGCGGCGGCGGCGGTGATCCGGACGGCGGACCTGTTCGTGGAGGAGACGGAGGCGGAGGTCGGCGCGCGGGCGCGGAGTCTGGGGCGGCCGCTGATCGTGGCGCTTCTGGAGTCGGCGCTTCTGACGTACGAGCGGCGGCGCGGCTTCTCGGAGGATGCGCGTCGCTGGTTCCGGCAGTTGCTGTCACGGCACTCGGCGTCGCTGGTGTCGGACCTCGGGCGCGGGGAGGTGGAGCCGTCGCTGTCGGATCTACGCTCGATGTACGACTCGTACCGGATCGACGAGGTGGCGCACCTGATCTCGCTGATGGCGCCGGAGGATTTCGCGGGGCTGGTGGGGCGGGTGCTGGAGGGGCGGGCGATCGATTTCGGAGCGCGGGACCGGCTGCAGCTCGCGATGCTGGTGGTGCAGGAGATCGAGGGGAAGCTGCCGCTGCCGCCTTTCGAGGTGTGGGTGGAGGACTATTTGGCGCATCAGGAGGAGTACCACCGCTACACGTACGCGCTGCATCGCGGCCGGGAGCTGCCGTAACGTGGCTGCGCCGCGGCGTGGGCGGGGGCTGAGCGGGCGGGACAGCCTGCTGGCGTTGCTGGTGTTCGTGCCGCTGGCCGTAGTGCTGGAGGTATGGACGACGGCGGGTCCGATCCCTGTATTCGCGACGTCGGCGCTGGCGATCGTGCCGCTGGCGGGGCTGATGGGGCGGGCCACGGACCGGCTGGCGCGGCGGCTGGGCGAGGGGATCGGGGGCCTGCTGAACGCGACGTTCGGCAACGCCGCGGAGCTGATCATCGCGGGCCTCGCGCTGCGCGAGGGACTCTACGACCTGGTGAAGGCGTCGATCACCGGCTCGATCATCGGCAACATCCTTCTCGTCTTCGGCGCGAGCGCGTTGGCGGGAGGGCTGCGGCGCCCGGTTCAGCGCTTCAACCGGACGGCGGCGAGCCTCGGCTCCACGTTGTTGGTGCTGAGCGCGATCGGTCTGGTGGTCCCAGCGATCTTCCACCTGGTCGCAGGCGGCGCGGCGGAGCAGGAGCTGAGCCTGGAGATCGCGGTGGTGCTGATGCTGACGTACGTGGTGAGCCTGCGTTTCACGCTCGGCACGCACCGCCACCTGTACGCGGGTGAGACGGCGCCCGAGGGCGGCGCCGAGGGCGGCTCGCTGTGGTCTCCGCTCCTCCTGCTCCTGCTTGCGACGGGCGGCGTCGCCCTGATGGCGGAGCTGCTGGTCGGCGCGACGGCGGCGACGGCGCGGGCGCTGGGGTGGAACGACGTCTTCGTCGGCGTCGTTCTGCTGGCGGTGATCGGCAACGCGGCGGAGCACTCGACGGCCGTGCTGATGGCGCTGCAGGATCGCATGGACGCCGCGGTCAACATAGCGATCGGCTCGTCGATCCAGGTCGCGCTGTTCGTCGCCCCGCTGCTCGTGTTCCTCAGCTACGCGGTCGGACCCCGTCCGATGGACCTGCGCTTCACGACCATGGAGGTGGTGGCCGTGGCGATCGCCGTCGCCGTGATCTCCTCGATCGCTCACGACGGCGAGTCGAACTACATGGAGGGCGTCCAGCTCCTCGCCGTTTACGTCATCCTCGGCATGGCCTTCTTCGCCCTCCCCGGCTGACCCGCCTCAAACGCCCAACTTCATCGCGACCGGCGCCTCTCCACTGTAGTCATAGAAGCCGCGGCCGGCCTTGCGACCGATGTAGCCGAGGGCGACCATGCGGCCGAGCAGAGGCGGCGGCGCGAAGCGGGACTCGCGGTACTCCTCGAACATGATCTCGGCGATGCGGTGCAGCGTGTCGATGCCGACGAAATCGCTGAGCGTGAAGGGCCCCATCGGGTAGGCGGTACCGAGGGTCATCGCCTTGTCGATGTCCTCGATCGAGCCGACGCCCTGCTCAAGCGCTCGAATCGCATCGATCATGTAGGGGACGAGGAGGCGGTTGACGATGAAGCCGGACGTGTCCTTCGCCTCGATGGGCTCCTTGCCGAGCGAGGCCGCGAAGTCGTATGCGCGGCGGAAGGTCTCCTCGCTCGTCGCGATCGTGCGCACGACCTCGACGAGCTTCATCACCGGCACGGGGTTGAAGAAATGCAGCCCGACGACGCGGTCCGGCCGCCGGGTCGCGGCGGCCATGGCGGTGATGGTGAGCGAGCTGGTGTTGCTCGCGAAGATGGTGTCCGGCCCGCACGCATCGTCGAGCGTACGGAACATCGTGTTCTTCAGCTCGAGGTCCTCGGTGACGGCCTCGATGACGATGTCGGCGCCGGCGAGCGCCTCGAGATCGGTGGTGGGATGGATGCGGGAGAGGGCGGCGTCGCGCTCCTCGGCGGGCAGCTTGCCCTTCTCGACGGCGCGGCCGAGGCTCTTCTCGATCGCGCCGACGCCCTTCTTCACGAGATCCTCCGTCAGCTCGCGCACCCACGTCTCGTAGCCGGCGCGCGCCGAGACCTCGACGATGCCGCGCCCCATGAGTCCGCAGCCGAGGACGGCGACCCGTTCGATCTCCGCCATTCTATCCTCCGTTCGGTGAATTCGGTTCCGGTCGAGCGTGGGAATATGCGGCGGCGGAGTGCAGGCTTCAACCGGGCGGTCTACTCCCGGCTGGTGCGCGGGTTCAGGGCGCGGTCGAGGCGACGTCGCCACGCCGGCGCCTCTCCCGTGAGCCGATCGCCACGCTCCGCGCGGTCGAGCAGCCCTTCCGCCTCGTTGCGGAAGCCAGCCTTGAGGTTGCGGAACCAGGCGCGCGCGGCCGCCATGCCCACGCCGAGGCCGCCGGCCGCGCCGAGCGTCGCGCCGAGGCCGAGCACGCCGAAGAAGGCGACGGGATCGGGAAAGGTCGCACCGGTGGCGATGCCGATGCCGACCGCGAGCGCGCTGCCGGCCACCGCCCCGCCCGCGGCGCCGATGCCGATGCCGGTGGCGAGGGCGGCGCGACGGCGGTCGGAGAGGTCGACGTCAATGCGCAGGTGCGATCGCTCGAGGGGAGGCTGTACGGCCCCGGTGTCGGGACCGCCCTCGCGGGCGCCTGCGTCGCCCGCCTGCTCGCCGGCGCCGGCGACCTCGTCGCCGAGCGAGCGGACGGTGAGGGAGACGCCGCGGGCGCGGGCGAGAGCGTGCTCGCCGGCCCCGCGGCGGAAGGCGCGGCCGACCTTGGAGAGCAGGTCCTCCGCCGGCGCGAAGGAGGCGCGCCCCTCACGACGCCGCACGAGGCGCAGGTATTCCTCGGCGGAGAAATAGTCGGCGAAGCGGTCGAGCACGTCGCCAGGCGCGCCGGGCACGGCCCGGGACGCGACGATCACCGCGGCCCCGAGGCGGCGGTCGCTCCAGGTGGCGCGCGCGTCCGCCTGCAGCTCGTAGAGGGCCTGCCGGACGTAGCGCGCCGGGAGCCCGACCTCGCCGGCGATGCGGATCAGCTCCCCTTCGGAGAGGCGGTCCTCGGAGTCGACGTTGGCTGTGGCGAGCTCCGTGGCGCGCCGGAGCACGACCTCCATCTGGTGGCGCGTGACGCCACTCGCCTCCCCGCCCGGACGTGAGGGCTCGGCCATCGGATCCTCCGCGCTCAGGGGCTGGGCAGCGGCGGCTTCGCGTCGCGGCCGGAGGTCGGCGCGCGCGCGCGGGGGTCACCGCCGGCGAGCTCGGCGTCGCCGCCCGCAGGCGGGCTCTTGGCGACCTCGTCGAGCGGCTCACCGGACTTCAGGCGGCGGCCCTTTTCGCCCACGAGACCGGAGGCGATCTCGTCGAGCTGCTCGATCTCCTCGAGCTCCTCGTCGACGGGGACCGGCGCGGGCGCCTCCGCCTCTTCGGCGCCCGCGAACTTGCGCAGCAGCGGCGTGAAGAGGTCGATCGGGATCGGGAAGAGCGTCGTGGAGTTGTTCTCGGCCGCGATCTCGGACACGGTCTGCAGGAAGCGGAGCTGGAGCGCGGCGGGATGGCGGCCGATGACGACGGCGGCCTTGGCGAGCTTCGCGGAAGCCTGGAACTCGCCCTCCGCAGCGATCACCTTGGCGCGCCGCTCGCGCTCGGCCTCGGCCTGCTTCGCCATGGCTCGCTTCATCTCCTGCGGCAGGTCGATGTCCTTCACCTCGACGGCGGTGACATCGATGCCCCACGGATCGGTGCCTTCGTCGATGATCTCACGCAGGATCTTGTTGATGTGCTCGCGCTCGGAGAGGAGCTGGTCCATCTCCGCCTGGCCCACCACGCTGCGCAGCGTGGTCTGGGCGAGCTGGCTCGTGGCGAAGAGGTAGTCCTCGATCTCGATCACCGCCTTCACCGCGTCGGTGACGCGGAAGTAGACGACCGCGTTGACTTTCACCGAGACGTTGTCGCGCGTGATCACGTCCTGCGGCGGGATGTCCATGGCGACGATGCGCAGCGGCACCTTCACCATGCGCTCGACGCCCAGCGGCACGAGGAAGATCAGCCCCGGCCCGCGCGGCCGCGTGAGGCGCCCGAGACGAAAGACGACACCCCGTTCGTACTCGCGCAGCACGCGCAGACTCGACAGGACGAGCCCGGCGGCGAAGATGCCGGCAGGGATCAATAGCTCGAGCATGATTCAGCTCCTTCGCTGAAAGAGGGGGCGACGCTCGTTCACGTCGCCTCGTGGCCGCTCCGTCGGGCCGCGCGGCCGTCCGCGGGTGCCGTCCAGGTGAGCGCCCCGCCGCGTCAGGGGAGCGCCCCGCCGCGTCAGGGGAGCGCCCCGCCTCGCCAGGGATGCGCCCCGCCCCGTCAGGAGAGCGCCTCCACGACGACGGCCATGCCCTGTCCGCCGCCGATGCACGCGCTGCCGAGGCCGAAGCGCGCGCCGCGCCGCCGCAGCTCGTGCAGCAGGTGGACGGTGATGCGAGCGCCGGACGCGGCCAACGGGTGAGTCAAGGCGATCGCGCCCCCGTCGACGTTCGTGCGGCTCATGTCCAGCTCGAGTTCGCGGGCGACGGCGGCGACCTGCGGAGCGAACGCTTCGTTCACCTCGACGATCGCCATGTCGGTGAAGCCGAGCCCCGCCTTCTCGAGCGCCCGGCGGCTCGCCGGGGCGGGGCCGATCCCCATGATGTCCGGATCGACGCCGGCCACGCCCCACGAGACGAGTCGGCCGAGCGGCTTCGCGCCGTTCCGCTCCGCCCATGCCGCGCTGGAGAGGAGGACGGCCGCGGCGCCGTCGCCGATGCCGCTCGCGTTGCCCGCGGTGACCAGGCCGTCCTTCTTGAAGTACGGGCGCAGCGCGCCGAGTGCTTCGCGCGTGGTCCCCGGCCGCATATGCTCGTCCGTGCGGAATTCGACCTCGCCTTTGCGCGTCTTGACCATGATCGGTGCGATCTCGGCGTCGAAGCGGCCTTCGGCCCACGCCGCCTCGGCGCGGCGCTGAGACTGGAACGCGACCTCGTCGGCCTCCTCGCGCGTGACGCCGTACTTGTCGGCGAGCCGCTCCGCGGTCTGGGCCATGGAGAGGCCGCACTGCGTATCGGTGAGCGCCTGCCACAGCAGGTCCTCGAAGAAGCCGCCCGCGTCTCCGAGGCGCAGCGCGCCCCAGCGAGCGCCGCGCACCACGTGCGGCGCCTGGCTCATCGACTCCGCACCGCCGCAGAGACAGACCTCCGCCTGCCCGAGCAGGATCTGCATCGCGCCTTGCGCGATCGCCTCGAAGCCGGAGCCGCACAGCCGGTTCACCGTCAACGCGGGCACGTCGTTCGGAACGCCCGCGCGCAGCCCCACGTGGCGCGCGAGGTAGATGGCGTCGGCGGAGGTCTGCAGCGCGTTGCCGAAGAAGACGTGCTCGACGATGTCCGCGGAGACGCCGGCGCTGTCGAGCGCGGCGCGCGCGGCCTCGACGCCGAGGTCCGTGGCGGTGAAATCCTTCAGCGTTCCGCCGAACGTGCCGAACGGCGTGCGACGCGCGGCGAGGAAGACGACGTCGGTCGGTTGATTCTGGGTAGCCATCAGGAGTCTCCCGGAGATCCGAGTTCAGGGTGTCGGTTCAATGGCGGCGGTGGCGGCCTCCGCCACCCAGTCGCCCACTTCGCCGGTGCGCAGGGAGCCACCGAGGTCCGCCGTGGTGTGGCGCGTGGCGATCGCGCGGCGGACCGCCGCTTCGATGCGGGCGGCCGCGGGGAGCGCACCGACGTGCTCGAGCAGCATGGCACCGCTCAGGATCGCGGCGAGCGGATTCGCCCGGCCCTGCCCGGCGATGTCCGGCGCCGAGCCGTGCACCGGCTCGAAGACGCCAATACGCCCGGGGTGCAGGTTGGCGGAAGGCGCGAGCCCGAGCCCGCCCACCACGCCCGCCGCGAGGTCGCTGAGAATGTCGCCGAACAGGTTCCCCGCGACGATCACTTCGTAGCGCTGCGGCCGGCGCACGAGGTCCATCGCGAGCATGTCGACGTAGAGCGCCTCCTGCTCGATGCCGGAGTACTCCGCTCCGACCTCGCGGAAGACCCGGCGCCACAGGTCGCCGGCGTGGCGCATCGCGTTGGCCTTGTCGGCGAGCGTGACGCGACCGCGGCCACGGGCGGCGGCGTGGTCGAAGGCGGCGCGAACGATCCGCTCCACGCCCTTGCGCGTGTTGACGTCCTCTTCGAACGCGAGCTCGTCCGGCGTGCCACGCTTGAAGCTGCCGCCGACGCCGACGTAGATCCCTTCCGTGTTCTCGCGGAAGATCACCAGGTCGATCCCTTCCGGCTCGCGCAGCGGCGACAGCGCCGCGTCGAAGAGGCGGACGGGCCGCAGGTTGACGTAGAGGTCGAGCCGGAAGCGCATGCCGAGGAGGATGTCGCGCGCGTGCGCGCTGTCCGGCACCCGCGGATCGCCCAGGGCGCCGAGCAAGACCGCGTCGTAGCCGGCGAGGCGCTCCATCTCGTCGTCCGTGACGGAGACGCCCGTGCGCAGGTAGCGCTCCGCGCCGAGGTCCCATGCGTCGAAGTCGAGATGGAGGGCGTGGAGCGGCGCGACGGCGCGCAGCACCTTCACGGCTTCCGGGACGACCTCCGTCCCGATTCCGTCCCCTGGAATGACGGCGATCCTTGCCACGCCTGAAGATAGCGAGGCCCGAAGCGCGGTGCTACCGAGGATCGGGGCCAGGGGCGGGCAGGGCGAGGGCGAGACGCGCGGGCGCGGCGGGCCGCTTCACCGCTCGGGCGCGGCGGGCCGCTTCACCGCTCAGGCGCGGCGGGCCGCTTCACCGCTCAGGCGCGGCGACCGTCAGGCGGCCGGCGCCGCCGTGGGCGAGGCATTGGAACGGGTAATCCCCGGGTGGTGCGCCGTCGAGCGCGACCACCCACGTGGCGCCGCGCTCGATGAGCGGCGGGCCGCTCACCTGGTTCGTACGCGCGAGGAAGGCGCGAGCGACGGCCGGCATCGCCGCGGTGTCGAACGCGACGGCGTGGGTGAGCGCGTCTCCTGCGACGAAGCGGACGGCGTCGCCGGGACGGGCCCGGACGGAGGCCGGGTCGATCCGCTCGCGACCGTCACCGCCGCTGAGGCGCACGTCGTGGACGCGGGCGCCCGCCGGCAGCGTGACGACCCCGCTGTCGAGCTCGACGGTGCCCCCCGCCTCTGCGCCTCCCCGGGCGCCACGCCCGCAGCCGAGGAGCAGGCCCGCCGCGAGGATCGAAAAAACGACGCCGGAGCGCACCGCGGCGGCGCGCTCCGGCGTCGTTCGACGGCCGGACAAGTCAGGACTTGTGGTGACTGATCGCGTAGATGTAGGCCGCCACGTCGTGGATCTGCTTGTCGGTGAGCTGGGCGCCGCCCATCGGCGGCATCGGGGCCGGGTGCTCCTTCGGATTCGGCACGCCGGTCTTGACCGTGCTCATGATCGACTGATAGCTGCCATCGATGTTGATCCAGACGGAATCCGTCTGGTTCGGCGCGAGGGCGGTGCCCTTCGCGTCGGGACCGTGACAGGTATAGCAGTTTCCCACGCCGCTGAAGATCTGCTGGCCCTGCTGTACGTCCTCCGCCGTGGCACCCTCCGGAATCTCACCGATCTCCGGCCCCTGCTGCGTCGTGGCCGACGCCATCTGGTTCGCATCGGCTGCGGGCGCGCTCGCCTCAGCCGCGGGCTGCTCCGTCTCCGCCCCCTGCTGGTCGCCTCCACCGCCACACGCCGCAGCCGTCACGCTCACACCGAGCGCGGCTACGACCAGACTCCACTTGCTCGTACGCATCTCCTCCTCCTCCGTTGTGGCCCGCCTCTGAAGTTGCCGCGCCGATCAGGACGCCGCTGCAATCGCCTTGCCAGGGCGCGAGAAGATAGAGGAGCCTCGCGGGAAGCGTCAAGCAGTCGGCGCATCCGGTTTGGCGATCCGGCGCAAGCCACGGACGCACGGGAGACTCCGGACCGCGTGGAGTGGACGCCGATCGCGAAAACGGGGCTCTCGCTGCCTCACGGGGGTTCGACCGGCCGGTCGGCGAGGCGCGGCGGCCGGGTCGGCGAGGCGCGGGGCGGGGGTCGGCGAGGCGCGGCGGCCGGGTCGGCGAGGCGCGGGGCGGGGGTCGGCGAGGCGCGGCGGCCGGGTCGGCGAGGCGCGGGGCGGGGGTCGGCGAGGCGCGGCGGCCGGGTCGGCGAGGCGCGGGGCGGGGGTCGGCGAGGCGCGGCGGCCGGGTCGGCGAGGCGCGGGGCGGGGGTCGGCGAGGCGCGGCGGCCGGGTCGGCGAGGCGCGGGGCGGGCCGCTCGACGGCCCCGCCGCGGGGGGCGCGCGCGCCGCCCGCAATCGCCGTCAACTCAGCCCCGCCGGCCGCCAATTCCGGTCCGGGGCAGATCAGACCGCGTGAGGCGCGGTCGCGATGGCCCCGCGAGGGTGCGGCTTGGGGCGCGGGGCAGAGTTGACCGCGCTCGGGGCCGTCCAGTGTGCCCCACGCCGGGATGCGTCCGGCGACGGGGCGTTTTGACGTCCCCCGGCGCCGGCTCGACCCACACAGAACTGCGAGGCGGCCCAAAACAGGGCTCACCCGGGAGGAGTCTGCCGCCGAGGTCGTGTGCTCGCTCCCCGTGCTCGGTGAGCGTGCTTGTTTGCCGAAAGGGCACGACTCAACGACCAAGCGCGCTCCCCGCGCTCGGTGGGTGAGCGGGCGGGCGTCCTGCGCGCGGGCATGCGGCGCATGCGGGGCGCGCGGAGCCGCGGGGCGCGCGGGGCCGCGGGGCGCGCGGAGCCGCGGGGCGCGGAGCGCGCGGGGCGCGGGCCCGCGGGAGGCGCTGGGCCTTGTGGGCGTCAGGAAGCCGGTGGCGGACGGACCGGTCGGCCGCACGCGATGCAGTAGCTCCAGCCGGGCTCGACCGGCTCACCGCAGGAGCCGCAGGGGCGGGTCCGCTGGTCCACGCCGCAGTGGGGGCAGTAGTGGACCGCGCGTGCGGCCGGCAGCCTTCCGCGGCAGGCGGGGCAGCTCGCGGCCGCGACCGCCGCGCGGCCGCCCTGCGAAACCCCAGGTCCGCCGGACGGCGTGATGCGGGGTCCGCGGGGCGGCGTGGGTCCGGCGATTTCCGGCAGCGCGGCGCGGGGTCCGCCCGGCAGCGCGGCGCGGGGTCCGCCCGGCAGCGCGGCGCGGGGTCCGCCCAGCGGCGCGGCGCGGGGTCCGCCCGGGGGCGCGGCGCGGGGTCCGCCCGGGGGCGCGGTGCGAGGGCCGTCGGGCGGTGCGGGACGGACGACGCCCGGGGGCGTGGCGCGAGAGGCGTCGGGTGCGGTGCCGGCGCCGGCCGGCACGCCGGCGCCAGAGGCGTCGGGTGCGGAGGCGGGCGGGCCGGCCGGGGTGCCGGGGTGCGGCGCCGGCGGTGAGGCCGGGCCGGGAGGGGGAAGCGCGTGAGGCGGCGCGACGTGCTCGGACGCCGGTGCGGGTGCGGGTGCGGTTGGCTCCTGCGCCGGCGCTGGCTCGCTCGCCGCTCGATCGGGCGTCGTCGCCGAGCTGACGCCGCCGCCCTCCCGCAGCGGGCGGATCCAGACATCGCACGCCGCGAACTTGCGGTAGAGTGTCACGTTGGGGCTGGGCGACTGCAGCTCGCGGCGGACCTCGTCGCGGGCCCCCTCGGGCTCGAGGCGCGCGCGGTCGTCGAGGCCGGAGAGGAGGCCGAGCAGCGCGTGCTCGTAGTCGGCGTTGAGGTCGACGCCGATCACCTCACGGGCGTTCCGGTACGGCGCGAGGTCCTGGTAGATCTCGGCGACGGTGATCGGCTGGTCGAACGGGGTCGGACGGCTCCCTTCGAGCGCGCCGACGAGGAAGCGGTGCAGGCGCGCGACGACTTCACGATTCATTGCGGGGCGTTCCGTGGATGGGTGGGAGCGATCGCGTCACGGCTGTCCGAGCGTGGCGCGCACCTCGGCGGGCGCGTTCTGGAGGATCTCGGCCGAGCGCGGGTCGCCGGCGGCGCGGAGTGCCCGGATCAGCCCGATCCAGTTGAGGTTCGTCGACGGATCGAGCTCGAGTGCGCGTTGGTACTGCTCCGCCGCGGCGTCGTAGCGGTGGCGCTCGAAGAAGAAGTTGCCCAGCTCGCGGCGGACGTCAGCATCGTCCGGAGCGAGCGCAGCCGCGATCCGGAGCTGACCCACGGCGTCGGCGTAGCGCTGCTGGCGGCGGAAGATGCGCGCGAGGTACAGCCGCGCCGTGATGTCGGTCGAGTCGTCCTGGACCGCGCGCTCGAACTGCTGCTCCGCAGCCGCCATCCGGCCGTCGGCGAAGGCGGCGATCCCGCGTTCCGTGGCGGATGAGCGGCGCGCGAGGAGGACCATCGCGACAATGGCGATCAGGGCGACGGCGCCGAGAAGCCACAGGCCGCGCGCGCGTGTGCCGGCGCGCAGCGAGGCCGGAACGGCAGCGCCGCCCGCCGCGGCCGGCTCGCCCGCGGTGCCGGGTCCGGAGCCGCCCGCCGCGGTCGGCTCGGCGGAGGAGGTGGCGGCGGCCGCACCTCCGGGTCCGGCGGCCGCACCTCCGGACCCGCCCGCCGCGGCCGGCGGCGCGGCGGCCGCGGCCCGCACGGCGTCACGCAGGCTGTGGACGGCGTGCAGGGCGGCGTCGGCGTCCGATGCCCGGACGTCGCCCGCGGCAGCGCGCTCGGCGGCGGCCCGGGTCTGGTGGATGGCGCCCGCGAGATCGATCGAGAGGAGATCACTGGAGCGAAGGGCGTCGACGACCTCGGCGGGCGGGAGCGCGTCGGGGGCGAGGGCGGAGAGGCGGAGCGCCTCGGGGGCGCGGACGTCGGCGCGCAGCAGCAGCCGGAGCGTGTGCTCGATGGCGGCCGCGACGGTCTGCAGGGCGGCGGCGAGCTCGTCCGTGCCGCGATAGCCGTGGAGGGTCCGGACCGCAGCCTCCGCCTCGTCGAGGGGGAGGAGCACCCGGGACGGATCGATCATGCGGTCAGCGATCGATGCTCACGCGTCCGACGCGGGCGAGTCCGAGGAGAAACGCCTCCGGGTCGTCAGCGGGGATGCGGCGCGCGTCGGGCGGCGTCGCGGCACGCGCGAAGCGCCGCATGAATTCGGCGACGGTCTCGTCGGGGCGGCCGGCGGCGTCGCGCATCTGGCGCACGATGTCGAGCCACGTCCCGGCGAAGACGCGGCCGTCGTCGCCGCGCACCTGATGGAGGAGGTGGCGCGGCGGAGTGGCGTCGCCGGGATCGAAGAGCTCGAGCTGCGGCGGCTCGGAGGCTTCCTGCTCGATGCGCGCGAGCAGTTCCTCGGTGGGGTCGTCGTAGGCTTCGATCTCGTCGAGGCGATCGGCCCAGACGCGAATCTCGGAGGCGTCGTCGCTCCGCCCCTGGAGGGCGCGCTTGAGCTCGAGGATGCGCCAGAGTGCGACGGGATCCCAGTGCTCAGCGGGCGGCACCTTCTCGTACTGCCCGAGGGCGAGCTCCCATTCGCCGCGGTCGTAGTGGATGTGGCCGAGGTAGACGGCGGCCTCGTAGTGGCGAGCGTCGAGCTTGACGGCGCGGCGCAGGAGGCGGCGGGCGGCGCTGGTCTCGCCGAGGCGGTGGAGCGTGTAGCCGAGGGCGGCGGCGGCTTCGGCGCTGTCGGGCCGGATCGTCGCGGCTTCGGCGAAGGCCTCGCGGGCCTCTTCGAACAATTCCTCGCGGTAGAGCGCACGGCCGATGGAGAGGAGGAGCTCGAGGTCGTCGTCGGCGACGATGTCACGCACGTGCTGGAAGAGGACGAGCGCCTCATTGCGGCGGCCGATGCGGAGCAGCACCTCGCCGAGGCCGACCAGCGCGTCCTCGTGCTCCGCGTCGAGGACCAGCGACTTCTCGAACGCTTCGCGCGCCCATGCGAACTCCTCGCGCGCGAGGCGGGCGTAGCCGAGGCCGACGAAGAGGTCGACGGAGTTGGGGTAGAGGCGGATCGCCTCCTTCAGCGTCTCCAGAGCGGCGTCGTACTCGCCCTTGTTGTAGAGCTGGTGGGCCCGCTCGTCGTACTCTTCCGCGCTGAGGAACGGAGTGGCCATGAGGTCCGTGCCTCCTGACTGCGTTGTCGGGGTCGTCGGGGAGGGAGCCGGTGGATCGAGCCGGCTCGAAACAATGTAATGTCGGCATCGCGCGCGGGCTACCCCGGGCGAGGCGCACCACTAGTGCGGTGCGGGGGCGGGCGGCTTCGGCGGGTCGACGACGGGTCGGCCGAGCTTCGACCAGTCGACGGGTAGGCCGTGCTCGCCGCGCAGCCGCGGCGTGGCGTACATCTGGAACGGGTGTCCGTACTTGCGGTCGAGGTAGAAGTTGATCGCCTCGGCGACGGGGCCGGAGGCTTCGGTGCCGTGCTGGCCGTGCTCGAGGAAGCCGGCGACGACGATGTCGACCGGGCGGCCGGTGGGCCCGCCGAGGCCGACGAACCAGGCGTGGTCGGGGCCGGAAGGGGCCTGCGCGGTGCCGGTCTTGCCCATGATGTCCCAGTCAGGGAGGCGGCTGAGGTAGGCGGTGCCGCCGGGCGAGAGCACGCGTCGCATGCCGGCCTCGAGGTACCAGACGTCGCGGGCGTCGAGGTTGATATGGAAGGTGTCGGCGGGCGGTCTACCCATGGCGAGGCGCGGCGAGGGGACGCGGCCGTCGGGGCGTGAGATGGCGGCGTAGATCTCGGCCATGCGGAGCAGCGTCATCGTCTGCGGGCCCTGTCCGATGGAGAGCGCCATGATCTCGTTCTCGGCGGGCGTGTAGCCGAAGCGACGTCGCCAGAAGTCGAGGCCGTCGGGAAACGTGTTCGCGATCTCGTTCGGCAGGTCGATGCCGGTGCGCTGGGTGAAGCCGAAGCGGAGCCCGGTCTTGATGTAGCGCTCGAGACCGATCTTGATGCCGACCTGATAGAAGTAGACGTCGCAGGAGTTCTTGATGCCGCCGACGAGGTCCTGGTAGCCGTGCACGCCCCAGCAGCGGGCGTAGCGGCCGCCGTAGCTCATGCCGCCGGTGCAGGGGACGGGCATGTGGGCTTCGGGATCGAGGACGCCGAGGTCGAGCGCCATCGCGGCGACGGCGAGCTTCCAGGTGGATGCGGGCGGCTGCGCGGAGCCGCCGACGCGGTCGAGGAGCGGCTTGTTCGGATCGGTGTTGAGCTGCTTCCAGAGCGTGGCGCTGATGCCGCCGACGAACTGGTTCGGATCGTAGGAGGGGTGGCTGTAGTAGGCGAGGATCCCGCCGGTCTTGGGGTCGAGCGCGACCATGCCGCCGTTGAGGTTCCGGGGGAAGATGGCGGCGATGTACTTCTGCAGGTCGAGGTCGAGGTAGAGCTGCAGGTCGTGGCCGGGGATCGGCGGCTCGCCCATCTCCTCGGGGAGCCAGCGCTTGATGCGGCCGGCCGCGTCGACTTCCAGGTAGCGGACGCCCGGCTCGCCGCCGAGGACGCGCTCGTACTGGCGCTCGAGGCCCGCCTTCCCGATCCAGCGACCCTGCTGATAGCCGGCGAAATCCGGCCGCTTCAGCTCCGCCTCGCTGATCTCGGAGACGTAGCCGATGAGGTGCGCGATGGCGCTCCCCGCCGGGTAGTGGCGCTTCGGGTATTCGTGGATGAGGACGCTGGGATAGAGGTAGCGGCGTTCCTCGATGCGGGCGACCACGCCGGGTGCGGCGTCGGAGAGCACCTCCATGGGGAAGGCGGGGGCGCGGCGGTAGCGGCGGAAGGCGGCCTCGACCTCGTCGTCGCTCATGGCGAGGAGCGGCTGCAGGCGCGCGATCTCAGCGCGCAGCGAGTCGATGGGGGCGGGCATGAGGAGGACGCGGTAGCCGACGACGTTCTCCGCGACGACGTCGCCATGGCGGTCGTATATGGTGCCGCGGGGCGCCCGCACGGTGATCGGGCGCATGCGGTTCTCCTTCGCCATGAGCGCGTAGCGGGCGGCGGAGGCGACCTGCACGTGGTAGAGGGTGTAGCCGAGGACGAGCACGAGGAGGGCGATGACGACGCGGGCCCACGTGCCGCGTCGCTTCCGCTGCGAGCGCGGCTGCTCCACCTTCGTCCTGCGATCGATCATGCGACTCCCCCCGCCGGCGTCGTGGCTTGATACGCGGCGGCAGGGGGCACGTTCCGGACCGTCGCGGTCTCAGGCGGCGTTTGCGTCCTCTTCCTCGGCCGGAATATCTTGGCGGCCGTGCGGGATGACGGGGGCGCAGAAGCGGAGGCCGATCTCGCGGAGCTGTGCGAGGTCCGTCTCGCCGAGACTCGGGTAGCGCTCGGCCATGAAGTCGATCGTCTCCCCCATCCACTCCTGCTTCTGCTCGTCGCTGGCGTCGAGAACCCCACAGCGGTGGATATGACTGAAGAGCTCGTCGCGAGCGCGTTCGAGCGCGGTCGTCTGATGGTTGCGCGCCAAGGCAGCCTCCACATCGAGGGATGCGGCCGCGTCCGTCGCGGAGGGAGCCGTCGGACGGCGGCCATGTCATGGGTGGTTTGAGCGACCGGAATATACCTTCCCTCCCGTTGGATGCAACCGCCGATGCCGAGCCTCGATCCGGTCCGCCTGGAGATCTATCGCCACCTCTTCACCGCGCTCGCGGAGGAGATGGGCGCGGCGCTCCGGCACTCCGCGTATTCGCCCAACATCAAGGAGCGCCGCGACTACTCGTGCGCGCTCTTCGACGCGTGGGGGCGGGTGGTCGCGATGGGCGACCACATGCCGGTCCACCTGGGCGCGATGCCGGCGAGCGTGGCGGCGGCGATGGCGGCGCTCGGGCCGCTGGAGCGGGGCGACGTCGTCGCCCTCAATGACCCGTTTCGCGGCGGCACGCACCTGCCGGACATCACGCTCGTCGCGCCGGTCTTCGTGCCCGGCGCGGAGGGCGGCGAGCCGCTCGCGCTGCTCGCGGCGCGGGCGCACCACGCGGACGTGGGCGGGATGGCGGCGGGCTCGATGCCTCTCGCGCGCGAGATCTATCAGGAGGGATTGCGGCTGCCGCCGGTGCGGCTGCTGTCGCGTGGCGAGCGCTGCGCGGACGTGTGGCGGATCCTGCTTGCGAACGTGCGCACGCCGCGGGAGCGGCAGGGCGACCTGTCGGCGCAGCTCGCGGCGCTGAACGCCGGCGAGCGCCGCCTGCACGAGCTGGTCGCCCGCCACGGCGTGGCGGAAGTGGTCACGGCGATGGAGGCGCTGCTCGCCTACGCGGACCGCCTCGCGCGCGCGGGCGTGTCCCGAATCCCCGACGGGGCATACGTCGCCGAGGACGCGATCGAAGACGACGGCTTCGGCTCCGGTCCGCTGGCGATCCGCGTGACCGTACGCGTGCGCGGCGACGCGATCGAATTCGACTTCACCGGCACGGCGCCGCAGGCGGCGGGCGGCGTGAACGCGGTGGCGGCGATCACGACATCGTGCGTCCGCTACGCGGTGCGTTGCGTGGTGGAGGCGCTGATCGGGCAGGCGCTGCCGGCGGGGGGCGGCGAGATGTCGTGCCTGTCTCTCGTGTTGCCGCCGCGCACGCTCGTCGCCGCGGAGCCGCCCGCGAGCGTCGCGGCGGGGAATGTGGAGACGTCGCAGCGGATCACGGACGTCGTGCTGCTCGCGCTCGGAGAGGCGCTGCCGGAGCAGATCCCGGCGCAGTCGCAGGGGACGATGAACAACGTGACGATCGGGGGCGTCGACCCGCGCAGCGGTGAGCCGTTCGCGTACTACGAGACGATCGCGGGCGGCCAGGGCGGCGGGGCACAGGGGCCGGGGCTGTCGGCCGTGCACGTGCACATGACCAATTCGCGGAACACGCCGGTGGAGGCGCTCGAGCACGCTTATCCGCTGCGTGTCGTGCGCTACGCGGTGCGGCGCGGCACCGGCGGCGCGGGGCGGCACGCGGGGGGCGACGGCGTGCGTCGCGACATCGAGCTGCTGAGCGACGCGACGGTGAGCCTGCTCACGGAGCGGCGCGTGCGGGCGCCGGCCGGCCGGGCAGGCGGGGCCGATGGCGCGCGCGGCGAGAACGTGCTGCTGCGGCACGGGAGCGAGGAGCCGCTCGCGGGCAAGGGCACGCTGCGCCTGGAGCGCGGCGCCGTGCTGAGCATCCGCACGCCGGGCGGGGGCGGCTGGGGCGAGGCGGAAGAGGGGTAGACGCGCGGGACGCGTGCGGCGGCTCGCGGCTGCGCGGGCCGAGCCGTGTGGCGGATTTCCCTACGTGGTGCCAGATTGTCGCGATTCTCCCGACAATGCAACCCACACGAACCGTTCACCGCAACAAGGAAGGCACCGTGGACCTGTTCGTCCGCAAGTCGATCGACGAACTGCGCGCCCAGGCGTTCACCGAGGACGAGCACTCGCTGCGGCGCGCGCTCACGGCGACGAACCTGGTGCTGCTCGGCATCGGCGCGATCATCGGCGCAGGGATCTTCGTGCTGACGGGGACGGCGGCCGCGCAGTACGCGGGGCCCGCGGTGGTGATCTCCTTCATCATCGCGGGCGTGGGATGCGCGCTCGCGGGGCTGTGCTACGCGGAGTTCGCGGCGATGATCCCGATCGCGGGGAGCGCGTACACGTACAGCTACGCGACGCTGGGCGAGTTCGTGGCGTGGATCATCGGCTGGGACCTGATCCTGGAATACCTGTTCGGCTCGGCGACGGTCGCGGTGGGCTGGTCGGGGTACTTCGTCGCGTTCCTGAAGGAGCTGGGCATCGATCTGCCGGCGGGATGGACGCAGGCGCCGCTGGACGTGGTGGGGACGCACACCCTGGTGCGCACGGCGGGCGGCGTGATCAACCTGCCGGCGATCGCCCTGATCCTGTGCATGACGGCGCTGTTGGTGATCGGGATCAAGGAGTCCGCCCGCTTCAACAACGTGATCGTGTTCCTGAAGACCGGCATCGTGGTGCTCGTCATCGTGTTCGGCTTCAGCCACGTGAATACGGCGAACTGGCACCCGCTGATCCCGCCGGGAACGGGTGAGTTCGGCCACTACGGCTGGACCGGCATCGTGCGGGCCGCGGCGGTCGTCTTCTTCGCCTACATCGGGTTCGACGCGGTTTCGACGGCGGCCCAGGAAGCGAAGAATCCGCAGAAGGACATGCCGATCGGGATGCTCGGCTCACTGGCGATCTGTACCGTGCTCTACATTCTGATGTCACTGGTGATGACCGGCCTCGCGAACTACACGCAGCTGGACGTGCCGCACCCCGTGTACGTCGCGGTCGCGGCCGCGGGCCCGGCGCTCGCGTGGCTGACGTACTTCATCAACATCGCCGCGATCGCGGGCCTCGCCTCGGTGGTGCTCGTGATGCTGATGGGGCAGCCGCGCATCTTCTACACAATGGCGCGCGACGGGCTGCTTCCGGACGTGTTCTCGAAGGTGCACCCGCGGTTCCGCACGCCCTACATCACGACGATCGTGACGGGGCTCACGGCGGCGCTCATCGCCGGCTTCTTCCCCATCGCGCTGCTCGGCGAGCTCGTGTCGATCGGGACCCTGCTCGCGTTCGTGATCGTGTGCGGCGGCGTGTGGTACCTGCGCGTCCACGAGCCGGACCGCGAGCGGCCGTTCCGCACGCCGTGGGTGCCGTTCGTCCCGATCATGGGGATCCTCGTGTGCGGCTTCATGATGTGGTTCCTGCCGATCGACACGTGGGTCCGCCTGATCGTGTGGATGCTGATCGGACTGGTCATCTACTTCGTGTACGGCCGCAGCCACAGCGTGCTGCGGCGAACCGGCCACGGAGCGACGATCGGGCCCGAAGCGCCGGAGCCGACCTACACCGAGCCGAAGTAGCGGCCGCACGCGTCATGCCTGCCGCAGGGGCGGCCGCCGGACCCGTCCGGCGGCCGCCGCGTCCGCGCCCACCCCACCCCTCCGCTGCTCCGCTTCGCGCTCGCCGCCGCGCTGGGCCTTGGCGGCTTCGCCGCGGCGGCGGCACCGCTCGCGGCGCGGGGATCCGCGGCGCTTGAAGCCGCGGCCGCCGAAGCCGCGGCACAGACGCCCGCGTCGGCGGGCGACACGATCTTCCCGCTGCCGCGGATCGTGGTGCATGCCCTCGGACCCGCGCTGCCCGTCACGCGGGCGCCGTACGCCGTCACCGTGGTGGCGGCGCCCCTCCCGCGTGCTTCCGCACCGTCGCTCTCCCTCGCGGCTACTCTGGCGGCCGTCCCCGGCGTCGAGGTGGACGACCGCCACGACCACGCGCTCGGCGATCGCATCTCGATCCGCGGCTTCGGCGCGCGCTCCCAGTTCGGCGTCCGTGGCGTGGCCGTGCGGCTGGACGGCGTTCCACTGACGTTGCCGGACGGACAGACGACGCTGAGCCTGATCGACCCGGCGTTCCTCGATCGCGTGGAGGCGCTGCGCGGCCCCGCCTCCGCGCTCTACGGCAACGCGGCGGGAGGCGTCCTCCTGCTCGAGACGCGGCCGCCGCCGTCGCACGGCACCTCGGCACGGGGCGAGGCGGTTGCGGGCTCGTGGGGCGTGCGACGGATCGCGGCGGAGGGCGGCGCGGCGTGGGGGGGTGGCGGCGGCGTGCGCGCGGCCGTGAGTCGCGTCCGTTCCGGCGGGTTCCGCCGGCACGCGGCCGCCGACGTGTGGCGCGGGCACGCGCGCGCCCGCCTGGCGATGGGGGCGGAGGCCGCGCTGGACATCGCGCTCGACGGCACGACGTACGACGCGCAGAACCCGGGTTCGCTTTCCGACTCGCTGCTGGCGAAGGACCCGCGCGCGGCGTTCGCGACGAACGTGAGGGACGACACCGGTGAGCGAGCGGACGCGGCGCAGCTCGCCGCGCACGTGCGGGTGCCGCTCGGAGCCGCGCGCCTCGACGTGACGGGCTACGGCCGGCTGCGCCGGGTGGACAACCCGATTCCGACGCGCGTCGTGGCGGTCGACCGCCGCGTGGGAGGCGTGGAGGCGCGCGTCGCGAGCGGCGAGGGCGGAGGTGGAAGCGAAGGGCGCGACGAGGGCAGGCGGGCGGAGCGCGGTCGCGGGGAGGGCGGGCCGGAGGAGCGCGGGCGCCCCATCGCGTGGATCGCCGGCGTGCAGCTCGGTGAGCAGTCGGACCTGCGGCGCAACTTCGCGAACGAGGCGGGCGCTCGGGGCGACGTCGTCCTGGACCAGCGCGAGCGCGTGCGTCTGGGCGCAATTTTCGCGCGGGTGTACGCGCGTGCGGCGGAACATGTGGGCGTGCTGGCGGGGCTGCGCTACGACGCCTACCGCTTCCGCGCGATCGACCACCTCGTGAGCGCGACCGATCCGGACGATTCGGGGCGGCGTGCGATGGCGGCGTGGAGCCCGACGCTCGGCGTCGACGTCGCGCTCGCCCCGTCGCTCGCGGTGTATGCGAACGCGGGGACGGCGTTCGAGACGCCGACGACGTCCGAGCTGACCAACAGGCCGAGCGGCGCGGGCGGTTTCAATGCGGAGCTGCAGCCGCAGCGCACGGTGTCGGTGGAGGTGGGCGCGAAGGGGCTCTTGCGCGGGCGCGTCCTGTACGAGCTGGCGGCGTACCGTGCGCGGGTGCGTGACGAGCTGGTGCCGTTCGAGGTCGAGGCCGTGCCGGGCCGCCAGTACTTCCGCAACGCGGGCTCCGCGGTCCACCGGGGGATCGAGGTGCTGCTGCGCGTGGCGTTGTCCGGCGGCCTCGAGGCGCACGCCGCCTACACCCTCACCGACGCCCGCTTCGACGCGTACCGGCTGGACGGCGTCGACCTGCACGGGCATCGCGTCCCCGGCGTCGCCCCGCAACGGCTCGACGTCGGCGCCGCGTGGAGGACCGCCGGCGTCCGCGCCGCGGCCGATGCGCGCTTCGTCGGCGCCACGCCGGTCGACGACGCCGCTGCCGCGCGCAGTCCCGGGTACGTCGTGGTGGACCTCGCGTTCGACGCGCCGCCGCTGGCGCTCGGCGCCGCTCGCGCGACGCCGTTCCTCGCGATCGACAACGTTCTCGACCGCGCCTACGTGGGCTCGGTCACGGTCAACGCCTTCGGCGGTCGCTACTACGAGCCGGCGCCGCGGCGCTCGATCTATGCGGGGCTGCGTTTCGGCGGCTGAGCGGGAGGCGCTACGTCCGGGGGGTTCCGCTTGGCGGCCGTGGCGGCGGGGTCTATCTTTTTCGCGGGTGCGATCAACGGACGACGACGGGAAGGCGAGGATGCGCCAGACGCGGGAGTCGGAGAAGCCGTATCGGAGGTCCGTGCCGGCGTCGGGTCGCGCACCGGCCGTGGCGGCACGCGACGGGGCGACTCACGAGCCTCCCGCCGCGCCGCGGCGCAACGTCGGCATGCCGCTCGAGCTCGACTGGGTGCGCGAAGTGCGGGTGAACCGGAGCGCCGTCGAGCGGCGGACGGCGACGATTCCGACGCGCCGCTCGGTCAAGAAGGAGTGGCAGGCGGCGTGGCTGCTGCGCGCGATCACCTGCATCGACCTGACGACCCTCTCGGGCGACGACACGCCGGGCACGGTGCGGCGCCTGTGCGCGAAGGCGCGGCGGCCGGTGCGGCCGGACGTGCTGGACGCGCTCGGCGCCTCGGCGCTGCCGATCCGCGTCGCCGCCGTGTGCGTCTATCACGCGTACGTCGAGACGGCGGTCGCCGCGCTGAGCGGCAGCGGCATCCCGGTCGCCGCGGTCTCGACCGGCTTCCCCGCCGGGCTCAACCCGTTCCCGCAGCGGCTCGCCGAGATCCGCGCCTCGCTGGACGCGGGAGCGCAGGAGATCGACGTGGTGATCACGCGCGCGCACGTGCTCGAGGGGGAATGGGAGGCGCTCTACGACGAGGTGCGCGCGTTCCGCGAGGCGTGCGGCGATGCGCACCTGAAGACGATCCTGGCGACCGGCGAGTTGGGCACGCTGCGCAACGTGGCCCGCGCGAGCCTGGTGTGCATGATGGCGGGCGCCGACTTCATCAAGACGTCCACGGGGAAGGAGTCGGTGAACGCGACGCTGCCGGTGGGGCTCGTCATGGCGCGCGCGATCCGCGCCTACCGCGAGCGCACGGGGTGCGACGTCGGCTTCAAGCCGGCGGGCGGGATCCGCGCGGCGAAGGATGCGCTGAGCTGGCTGCTGCTGATGAAGGAGGAGCTGGGCGCGCCGTGGCTCACGCCGGCGCTCTTCCGCTTCGGCGCCAGCTCGCTGCTCGGCGACATCGAGCGGCAGCTCGAGCACTTCGCGACCGGCCGCTACTCGGCGGCCCACCGCCATCCGATGGCGTAGGAGGAGGGACCATGAGCAGAGTCGCGGAGATCTTCGAGACGATGGAATACGGCCCCGCGCCGGAGAGCCGGAGCGAGGCAGTGGCGTGGCTGGATGCGCACGGCCGCCGCTTCGGCCACTTCGTCGGCGGCGCGTGGCGGGAGTCGTCCGACGGCGAACGGTTCGAGACGACGAACCCGGCGACCGGCGAGGCGCTGGCGGAGGTCGCGCAGGGGTCTCAGGCGGACGTCGACGCGGCGGTCGCGGCGGCGGCGGCCGCGTTTCCGGCGTGGCAGGCGCTGGGCGGCCACGGCCGGGCGCGGCACATGTACGCCCTCGCGCGGCATCTGCAGAAGCACGCCCGCTTCTTCGCGGTGCTCGAGTCGCTGGACAACGGCAAGCCGATCCGGGAGTCGCGCGACATCGACGTGCCACTCGTCGCCCGGCACTTCTATCACCACGCGGGCTGGGCGCAGCTCCTCGAGCGGGAGTTCCCCGGCCGCCGCTCGATCGGCGTGGTCGGCCAGATCATTCCGTGGAACTTCCCGCTGCTCATGCTGGCGTGGAAGGTGGCGCCGGCGCTCGCGGCGGGGAACACGGTGGTGCTCAAGCCGGCGGAGTTCACGCCGCTGACGGCGCTGCGCTTCGCGGAGATGTGCGCGGAAGCGGGCCTGCCCAGCGGCGTCGTCAACATCGTGACCGGCGACGGGCGCACCGGCGAGTGGATCGTGCGCCACCCCGACGTGCGCAAGATCGCCTTCACCGGCTCCACCGAGGTGGGCCGCCTGATCCGCGCCGCGACGGCCGGCAGCGGCAAAAAGCTGTCGCTCGAGCTGGGCGGCAAGTCGCCGTTCATCGTCTTCGACGACGCAGACCTCGACAGCGTCGTGGAAGGCGTGGTCGACGCGATCTGGTTCAACCAGGGGCAGGTGTGCTGTGCCGGCTCCCGCATCCTCGCCCAGGAGGGGATCGCGGAGCGACTCACGGAAAAGCTGAAGGCGCGCATGGAGACGCTGCGCGTGGGCGATCCGCTCGACAAGGGCATCGACATCGGCGCCATCGTCGCGCCGGTGCAGCTCGAGAAGATCGAGCGCCTCGTGCGGCAGGGCGTCGAGGAGGGCGCCCGCATGTGGCAGCCGTCGTGGAGCTGCCCGGCGGAAGGGCTCTTCTTCCCGCCCACGCTCTTCACGGACGTCGCCCCCGCGGCGACGATCGCGCAGGTCGAGATCTTCGGTCCCGTCGTCGCGCTGATGACCTTCCGCACCCCGACGGAGGCGGTCGCGCTCGCCAACAACACGCGCTACGGCCTGGCCGCGAGCATCTGGACGGAAAACATCAACCTGGCGCTCGACATCGCGCCGAAGGTGAAGGCCGGCACCGTCTGGGTGAACAGCACCAACCTCTTCGACGCGGCGTCCGGCTTCGGCGGCTATCGGGAGAGCGGCTTCGGCCGCGAGGGCGGCCGCGAGGGGATGGAGGAGTACCTGGTCGAGGCGCTCCGCGGCGCGGGCGCGGCCGGTGGCGCGGCGGCGGGTGGCGGCGCGGACGCGGCCGGTGGCGTGGCGGGCGCGGACGCGGCGGCTGGCGTGGCGGGCGCGGACGGCGACGACGGTGCGCCAGCCGGCGGCGGTGCGGCGGCCGGCGGCGGCGCGGCCGGCGCGGTGGGCTTCGGATCTCCGGCAATCGACCGGACAGCGAAGCTGTACATCGGCGGCAAGCAGGTGCGGCCGGACCAGGGGTACAGCCGGGAGGTGGTGGGGGCGGGCGGGGCGGTGGTCGGGCAGGTGGGCGTCGGCAACCGGAAGGACGTACGCAACGCGGTGGAGGCGGCGCACCGCGCGTCGTCGTGGGCGCGGGCGACGTCGCACAACCGGGCGCAGGTGCTCTACTACGTGGCGGAGAACCTGTGGGCGCGGGCGCGGGAGTTCAGCGGTCGCATCGCGGCGCTGAGCGGGGACGCGGCGGCGGCGGGGGCCGAAGTGGAGGCGGCGGTGGAACGGCTGTTCACGTGGGCGGCGTGGGCCGACAAGTACGACGGCGCGGTGCACCACACGCCGTTCCGCAACGTGACGCTGGCGATGCCGGAGCCGATCGGCGTGATCGGGATCGTGTGTCCGGACGAGGCGCCGCTGCTCGCGTTCGTGTCGACGGTGGCGCCCGCGGTGGCGATGGGGAACACGGTGGTCGCGGTGCCGTCGGAGCGGTGGCCGCTGCCGGCGACGGACCTGTACCAGGTGTTCGAGACGTCGGACGTTCCGGGCGGGGTGGTGAACATCGTGACGGGCGCGCGCGACGTCCTGACTCCGGTGCTCGCGGCCCACGACGACGTCGATGCGGTCTGGCACTTCGGCCCGGCGGAGGGGGACGAGGTCGTCGAACGGCTGTCGACAGGCAACATGAAGCGAACGTGGTGCGCGCACGGCGTGGCGCGGGAGTGGCGCGACGCCGCCGAAGGCGCGAGCGGCGAGTTCCTGCGACGCTCAACGCAGGTCAAGAACATTCTGGGTGCCATACGGCGAGTAGAGCGACTCGCTGGCACATCGGTTGCGCCCGCTTCCGGCCGGAATCGAACCGCCCGGGAGCGAGAGATGGAGCACATCAAGGCGATCTTCAGTGAGGCCCTCGCCGACAACATCACCGGCGAGTCCGCGAAGGCGGCCTACTACTTCTTCCTCTCGCTCTTCCCCCTCCTCCTCGCCGTCTTCGCGCTGACCGGGCTGGTGGGCGGCGACGCCGCCTTCGACTGGATCATGGGCCGGATCAGCCGCGCCGCGCCGCCGACCACCGCCGACTTCCTCTCCGGCTTCGCGCGGCAGGTCACGTCGCGACCGCGGCCGGACGCGCTGTCGATCGGCGTCGTGCTGATGGTGTGGTCCGCGTCGAACGTCTTCTCTGCCCTGACCGATGGCCTCAACACGATGTACGACATCCGCGAGTCCCGCGGATGGTGGCGCAAGAAGGCGGTCGCGCTGGCGGTCACGGCGATCGCGGTCGTCCTGCTGGGCGGCGGTGCGGCGCTGATCGTCGCCGGTCCGGAGATCCTGCGCGGCCTCGGCGTGGGCCTGGCCGCGCGCTGGATCCGCTGGCCGCTCGCCGTGCTGCTCGTCGTGACGATGATGTGGATCGTCTACTTCTGGCTGCCGAACCGGGATCAGAGCGACGTGAAGGCGGAAGCGCTGCTCGGCGCGGTGGTGGGCACGGCGCTGTGGATCGGCATCACGATGCTCTTCCGCGTCTACGTCTCGAACTTCGGCAGCTACGGCGCGACGTACGGCGTGGTGGGGGGTATCATCGTGCTGCTGCTCTGGATGTACCTTACCGCGCTCGCGATCCTCTTCGGCGGCGAGGTCGCGGCCGTGTGGGAGGGGCGCCGGTCGGGCGAGGCGGGCCGCGAAGGGGCCCTTGCGCGCGGAACGAACGCTGCGTCACCTTCTCGCGGATCCTGAAAGGACGACGCCATGACGGAAGCCCAGCACGCGAAGCAGGTCCACGGGGGCAACGGGCAGCGCCCGCTGTCGCCGGAGGAGATGCGGCACGAGATCAACCAGACGCGGGAGCGGCTGTCGAGCACACTCGACCGCATCGGCGAGCAGCTCGAGCAGAAGCGGGACGAGCTGCGGCAGAAGGCTGACTTCGTAAGGCCGCTGCGGGATCGCGTACGCGAAAGTCCGCTGCCTACACTCGGCGTCGCGTTCGCCGCGGGCATCGTCGTGGGCCTGCTGCGCGGGAGCCGGCGCGGGGATGCGGACGGGGCCGAGGTCCTCGAGCGCGAGGTGCCGGTCTACGTCGAGGCGCCGCCGGATGCCCAGATGGCCTCCTACGACCACGCGCACGCGGCGCACCACTCCTTCCTGCACGAGTTGCGCAGCGTGGTGCTTCACCAGGTCAGCAACGCGGTGATCGCCGCGATCGCGGGCCTGATCTCGGCGAAGGTGGCGCAGCACGACGAGGAGGAGACGCACCGACGTCGCCGCCGCACGCGCTGAACCTTTCGCGCGCTCGCGCGTAATGTGAGCCATGGCAAGCAAACCGAAAAGCCAGCGGGCCCCGCGGGCCGGGTCGGCGAGCGCGGAGGCGCCGGAGTCGGCGGCGCGCGGGGCCGGAGGCGCGGCCCAGTGGCTCTGGGAGTGGACGAAGTCGCTGGGTGGGGCGGTCCTCCTCTTCATCGTCATCCGCACGCTCCTGATCCAGACGTTCGTGATCACGTCGGGCTCGATGGAGAAGACGCTGCTGGTGGGCGACTTCCTCGTGCTGAACAAGGCGGCGTACGGCGCGGAGATCCCGTTCACGCGGAAGCGGCTGCCGGGCTACGCGGAGTTCCAGCGCGGCGACGTCATCGTCTTCCGGGCGGCGCACGCGCCGGACCTCGACCTGGTCAAGCGGCTGATCGGTCTGCCGGGCGACACGCTGTCGATGCGGAACGCGGTCCTCTACCTCGACGGCAAGCCGCAGACGGAGCCGTACGTGCAGCACGTCAGCCCGGACGCGGACGGCTACCATCCCTGGATGGTGTGGCAGAAGCAGTATCTGGCGCCCGGCGTGGACCCGGCGACGTATCACCCCACGCTCAACAACTGGGGGCCGATCGTCGTGCCACCGGGCCATTTCTTCGCCATGGGCGACAACCGTGACCTCAGCCTCGACTCGCGATACTGGGGCTTCGTCGACGCGACGAAAGTGAAGGGGCGCGTCCTCGGGATCTACTTCTCCTACGACCCGGACGCGGCTGACATCGTACCGTGGCTGCAGGACATCCGCTGGCACCGCATCTTCCACGGCGTGCACTGAGCGCCGCGCGCTGGGCGCCCCAGCGGGACCGCTAGGCGCTCCAGCGGCGGGCTAGGCGCCCCAGCCCCGGGCCGGTGCCTCCGCCTCGCCCGCATCCGGCGGCGGTGCGGCTCCGCCATCCTCGTCCGCCGGCTCGCGTCGCCGCCGCGCTTCACGGCGCTCGATCAGGATCGACACGAACAGCGAGAGGCTCAGCAGCGCGAGGACCGCGACGAGCATCAGCCACGTCTCCACGTGCACCAGCTCGGCGAGCAGCATCTTCACGCCGACCAACGCGAGCACCACCGCGAGGCCGTACTTCAGGTACTCGAAGCGCTCCAGCATGCCCGCGAGCGCGAAGTAAAGCGCGCGCAGCCCCAGGATCGCGAACAGGTTCGACGTGAAGACGATGAACGGGTCCGTCGTCACCGCGAAGATGGCGGGGATCGAATCGAGCGCGAAGAGGACGTCCGTCGTCTCGACCACGATCAACACGAGGACGAGCGGCGTGATCAGAAGGCGGCCGCCCTCGCGGACGAAGAAATGGTCGTCGTGATAGGTCCGGGAGACCGGGAGCAGGCGCCGCGCCGCGCGCACGAAGATGTTGCGATCCGGCTCCACCCGCTCCTCGACGCCGAGGGCCATGCGCACGGCGGCGTAGAGCAGGAACGCTCCGAAGATGTAGGTGATCCAGTCGAAGCGGCGAATGAGCGAGGTGCCGAGCAGGATCAGGACGAGCCGCATGCCCGCCGCCCCGATGATGCCCCAGAAGAGCACCTTGTGCTGGTACTTCCGCGGGACGCCGAAATAGGTGAAGATGAGCGCGAAGACGAAGATGTTGTCGACGCTCAGCGACTTCTCGATCACGTAGCCGGTGAGGAATTCGAGCGCCGGCTGGTGCCCCTCGAAGACGAGGATGAAGCCATTGAAGGCGAGGGAGAGAGCGACCCAGACGAGAGTCCAGAGGATCGACTCGCGGATCGAGATCGCGTGCGGATTGCGGTTGAACACGCCCAGATCGATCGCCAGCATGCCGACGATCAATCCACCGAACCCCACCCAGAACCAGATCGATTCTCTCATTCGGACCACGCAAGCGGCGACCAGCGCCGATCGTCATCGGTTGCGAGGAGGCGGACCGAAATGAACGGCCTCTCCGCGCGCGAACCGCGACCCGGCGCCGCCGAGCCGCGACGCTCCATCGCGCCGCTCGTCGTCTCGCTGCTCGTGGCCGGAGCCTTAATACTCGTCATGGGCTACTGGGTCGGCAAGCGGCAGGCCGCGGGCGCCGCCGTCGATTCGCCTCCAGGCAACCTCACGCTCCTCGAGCCCCGCGACGGCGCGGTCGTCGACGGCGACGCGCTCGTGCTGGTCTTCCGCACCGACGCTCCCCTCGAGCTGACGCCGCGCGGCTGGCTCGCCGGGGCATGGCACGTGCACGCGATGGTGGACGACGTCGCGCGCATGGCGGGGGCGTCCGATCTGCGCGCCAGCGGCGCCGGCCACTTCGCCTGGACGCTCGTCCTCCCACCGGGCGAGCACACGCTCGCGTTGCGGTGGGCCACCCTCGAGCACCGCGTGGTGACGCGGGGCGGCTCGGCCCGCATCCGGGTGCGCGTGCGCGGAGCGGCTCGTGCCGGGTCCGGAGCGTGATTTGCCGGAACGGCAGCAGCGGGATAGTGTATGGGAATAGCTTACACGACATCGACGGCAGAAGGAGGCGCTTTGGGACGGAAGCATGAGAAGACGGATTTCGATCGCGCACGAGACGAGCTCATGAGCCTGGTACACCGCTGCGGCGTTCTGCAGGCGAACGAGGAGCAGCAGAACGAGTGGCTCAAGGAGACCGTGGAATACATGGCGGGCCGCTACCCGGCGCTCTCGAAGATGGAGCGCGCGAACCTGGAGCTGGTGGGCCGCCGTTTCTGCGCGCCCGTGATCGCGCACGGCGCGGACAGCACGGCGCTGACGCGGGACGACGAGACGGCGGAGCCGGATACCGGTGAGACGCCATCAAAGGCGATGCAGGCGGCGTAAGCGCTCGAAAGTGCGCGGTCGCGCGCGGCATCCGCGTGCTTGGAGGGCCGTGGAGGCGAGAGCTTCCGCGGCTTTCTCGCATCCATGGGGGAGTCAGGAGGAGGCGGAGAGGTCGCGGCAGAGGCGGATGCGGTCGTGGAGCGCAGCGTCGTCCGCGGCGCGCAGCGTGATGTGGCCGAGCTTGCGGCCCGGGCGGGGGTCCTTGCCGTAGAGGTGGACGGCGCATTCGGGGACCTCGAGCAGACGAGGCAGCGGGGGCACGGATCCGATCAGGTTGAGCATGGCGACGCGGCCGAAGACGCGGGTCGAGCCGAGGGGCAGGCCGAGGATGGCGCGGAGGTGGTTCTCGAACTGACTGGTGGCGGCGCCCTCGATCGACCAGTGGCCGGAATTGTGGACGCGGGGGGCCATCTCGTTGGCGAGCAGGTGCGGCCCGTGCTGGAAGAGTTCGATGGCGAGCATGCCCACGTAGTCCAGCCGCTCGAGGGCGGCGCGCGCGATGCGCTCCGCCTCCTCCTGGAGGGCGGCATCGAGGCCGGAGGCGGGCGCGATGCTGAGGCGCAGGATTCCGCCTTCGTGGTGGTTTTCGACCAGGGGGTAGAAGGCGCAGGCGCCGTCGCGGCCGCGCGCGGCGAGGATCGAGAGCTCGCGCCGGAAGTCGACGAAGCCCTCGAGGATGAGGGGCCGTTCGCCGAGGGTCTGCCAGGCCGCGGCGATGTCGGCGTCCGTGGCGATGCGGACCTGACCCTTGCCGTCGTAGCCCCAGCGGCGGGTTTTGAGGATGGCGGGCAGACCGACGCGGGCGGCGGCGGCACGCAGGTCGGCCTCGGAGTCGACCGGCTCGAACGGGGCGGTTCCGATGCCGAGCGCGCGGAAGAAGCGCTTTTCGGCGAGGCGGTCCTGGGCGACCTCGAGCGCGGCGGGCGGCGGCAGGACGGGCACGTGCTGCTCGAGGTGGCGCGCGGCGTCGACGGGCACGTTCTCGAACTCGTAGGTGGCGACGTCGAGTCCGCGCGCGAAGCGGTCGAGGGCGTCACGGTCGTCGTAGGGTCCGACGACGGGCTCGGAGAGGGGACGGGCGGGCGGCGCGTGCTCGGGCGAGAGGTGGCGGAATCGGAAGCCGAGCGGGTGTCCGGCGAGGGCGATCATGCGCGCGAGCTGGCCCGCGCCCAGGATGCCGACTCTCAAGGCTCTGCGGCGGGATCCGCCTCGTCGAGGACGCGCTGGGTCTGTTCGGCGCGGAAGCGGCGGAGCGCGACGCCGATCGCGTCGTCGGAGAGGGCGAGGATGGCGGCGGCGGCGAGGGCGGCGTTGACGGCGCCGGAGCGGCCGATGGCGAACGTGGCGACCGGGACGCCCGCGGGCATCTGCACGATGGAGAGCAGCGAGTCGATGCCGTCGAGGGCGCGGCTCTGGACCGGCACGCCGAGGACCGGCAGAGCGGTCTTCGCCGCGGTCATGCCGGGCAGGTGCGCCGCGCCGCCAGCGCCGGCGATGACGACGCGGATACCGCGCCGCTCGGCGCTCTCCGCGTACTCGAAGAGCAGGTCCGGCGTGCGGTGCGCGGAGACGACGCGCGTCTCGAAGGGAACGCCGAGCCGCTCGAGCGTGTCGGCGGCGTGGCGCATGGTCTCCCAGTCGGAGCGCGATCCCATGATCACGCCCACGAGCGCTCCTGCCATGATGATCCTTCCGCGGAAGTCGTTGCGGCCGGTGCTCCGGCGCGATCCCGGTGGTGCCGGCTCTGCGGACGCGCCTATCTTGGGAGGAGCCGACGCGAGCGTCAACGCCGGGCGGTGGCACGGCGGCTGCGCGTCTCAGCGCCGGCGGCGGTCGCAGCGCGCGGCCTCCGGCGACAGCAGAAGAAGAGAGGTGGCAGCCATGGCTGAAGCGGCGAGAGGGTCGAAGAACGTGGGGGAGACGGAGCGCTGGGCGTCCGGACTGCTCGGCGGCATGCTCGCGCTGGCGGGCGTGCGCGGCCGCGGCATGATCGGTCTGGGCGCCGCGGCGGCGGGCGCCTTCCTGCTCAAGCGGGCGTTCACCGGCCACTGCGAGGTCTACGACGCGCTCGACATCGACACGACGGTCGACGACCGTTCCGCGCCCGCCGCCGCCGCGGCGAGGGCAAGGGTCCCGCCGTGGAACACGGTCGACGAGGCGTCGGACGAGTCGTTCCCGGCGAGCGATCCTCCCGCATGGACTCCGACAGGCACGACCGTCGGTCCGGAGGAGGAGTGAGGCGGCGGCAATGACGACGGCGGCGGCGGCGCTGACGACGGCGGCGGCGGCGGCGCTCGGCGCGCGCTTCGGCCGCGAGCGCCTGGAGCGGGACGTGCCGCTGGCGCCGCTCACGACGTTCCGCATCGGCGGCCCGGCGGACCTGCTGCTGCGCGTTCGCAGCGCGGACGAACTCGCGGACGCCGTCGCGCTCGCGCGGGAGGCCGCGCTTCCCCACTTCCTGCTGGGCGCGGGCGCGAACATCCTGGTGGGGGAGAGGGGCTTCCGCGGTCTGGTGATCCGCAACGAGGCCCGCGGCGTCGAGGTGGAGGAGGAGCGCGTGCGCGCGGAGAGCGGCGTCGTCGTTTTCCACGACCTCATCGAGGCGACGGTCTCGCGGGGGCTGGGCGGGCTCCATCACTACGTGGGGATCCCGAGCACGGTGGGAGGCGCGATCTGGCAGAACCTGCACTTCCTGGCGCCGGACCGCGAGCGCACGGTCTTCATCGAAGAGGTCGTCGAGGCGTGCGAGCTGCTCAGCGAGGAGGGGGAGCGGCGGACGGTCGGCGTCGATTACCTGCGCTTCGGCTACGACTGGAGCATCCTGCACGAGCGGCGCGACGTCGTGCTCGCGGTCACGTTCCGGCTGCGGAGCCGGCCACAAGCCGAGCTGCGGGAGGTGATGCGCGAGAACCTGAAGTGGCGCGACGACCGGCACCCCGACCTTTGGCTCTATCCGTCCGCGGGTTCGATCTTCCAGAAGATCGACGGCGTGGGCGCCGGCCGTCTGATCGACGCGTGCGGCCTCAAGGGTCGCGTCCTCGGCAACGCCCAGATCTTCCACCGGCACGCCAACATCATCGTCAACCTGGGCGGCGCGACGGCCTCCGACGTGCGCGCGCTGATCGATCTGGCCCGCGAGACCGTGGCGCGCGAAACGGGCCACGAGCTGACGCCCGAGATCGGCATGATCGGCGAATTCTGAAGGCGCGCCGCGACCCGCACCCGCCCGCGCTCAGCGCAGACCCCGCACCCCTTCCACCAGCCGGTCGACCTCCGCCTCCGTCGTGTAACAGGCGCAGCCCGCGCGCACGACGCCGTCCGCCTCGTGCCCGAGGCGACGCACGACCGTCGCGGCGTAGAAGTCGCCGTGCGACAGGAAGAGGGCGAGCTCCGCCAGGCGCGCGGCCACGTCGGCGGCGGGGATGCCGCTGACGACGAACGAAACCGTGGGCGTGCGTGGGCGCTCGGGCGGCGGCGGGAAGAGCGTGACGCCTTCGATCGACTCCAGCCCCTGCCACAGCCTGCGTAGCAGCGCCTCGCCGCGCGCGTGGAGCGTGGCGAACGCGGCGTCCAGGCGACGTCGCCGGTCCGCCTCGCCGGCGCCGGCGCCCGCGACCGAGGCGAGAAAGTCGACCGCGGCGGTCGCGCCGGCGATGCTCTCGTGCGCCTGCGTGCCGGTCTCGAGGCGCTCCGCGGTGCGGTTCGGTGCCGGCGCGACGCGCGGCACGTCGAGCGCCTCCACGAGCGGCAGGCGGCCCCAGAGGACGCCGAGGTGCGGGCCGTAGAACTTGTACGGTGAGCAGGCGAGGAAGTCGCAGCCGATCGAAGCGACGTCGATGCGCTCGTGCGCCGCGAGATGGACGGCGTCGACGAAGCAGAGCGCGCCGGCGTCGTGCGCGAGGGCGGCGGCGCGCTTGACGTCCGTGATGGTGCCGAGCGCGTTGGAGGCGGCGCCGATCGCGACGAGGCGGGTGCGCGGCCCGAGGGCGGCGCGCAGCGCGTCCGGCTCGAGCTCGCCCGTGGCGGGGTCGAAGGGGACGGCGCGGACGGTGGCGCCGCGCTCGGCGGCGGCCTCGCGCCACGGGTCGATGTCGGCGTGGTGGTCGAGGTCCGTGACGACGACCTCGTCGCCCGGCTCCCAGCGGCGGGCGAGCGCGCGCGAGAGGTGGAAGGTGAGCGCCGTCATGTTGGGTCCGAAGGCGATCTCCTCGGGGGCGCCGCCCAGGAAGTCGGCGAGGGCGAGGCGGCCGGCGGCGATGATGGCGTCCGTCTCGACGCTCGTCGGATAGCGCCAGTGCGTGTTGGCGCTGTGGCGGAGCAGGTAGTCGCGCACGGCGTCGGCGACGGCGCGGGGCACCTGGGTGCCGCCGGGCGCGTCGAAGTAGGCGACGGCGCGGCCGGCGTGGCGACGGTCGAGCGCGGGGAAGCGCGCGCGGATCTCTGGCGTGGTGAGCGGTTTCATCGGCGGGAATGTGCGGCGTGGCGGGCCGGCGATCAAACGCCGATCGGCCCCGCCCCTGCCCGCGGCCGCCGGAGTTCGGCAGATTCCTTGCAGCGTCTCAGCGTTTCGCGGAGACGATTCGGACGCAGCCCGGCACGAGCAGCAAGTGAAGAAGAAGCGATACGCGGTGGCGACGGGAGTGGTGGCGCTGTGCGCGCTGGCCGCGCTCGTCGCGCTGGCCGCGCTGGCCGCGCGGCTGGAGGCGAAGTCGGCGCGATCGGCGGCGTCGGCGGTGCGATCGGGGGCGCCGGGGGCCCCGGGCCCCCCGGCGACGCGGGTGCCGAACGAGATGGGGCGGATCCCGATCCTGGAGTACCATTTGTTCGGCGGCGGCGACACGCGGTGGCAGCGCGACACGGCGGCGTTCCGGGGGGACCTGGAGCTGCTGTACGCGCGCGGCTACCGGCCGATCACGGTGTCGCAGCTCGTGAACCGGGAGATCGACCTGGCGGCGGGCCTGTCGCCGGTGGTGATCACGTTCGACGACGCGTCGCCGTCGCAGTTCCGCTACGTGGAGCGGGGCGGGCGGCGCGTGGTCGACGCGACGAGCGCGGTCGGGATCTGGCTCGCGTTCCACGAGCGGCGGCCGGGGTGGTCGGACCGCGCCACGTTCTGCGTGCTGCCGAACGCGGAGGCGGGGCGGAGCTTCTTCGGCAACAAGGAGATCGAGGGTCAGAAGACGGCGTGGCGCTTCGAGAAATTGCGCTTTCTCGTGGACCGGGGATTCGAGCTGTGCGACCATACACTCTGGCACGCGAACCTGGGCAAGTACCCGGACGCGGTGGTGCAGGAGCAGATCGCCCGCGCGCAGCTGGCGATCGACTCGGCGGTGCCGGGCTACCGGGTGCGCACGATGGCGCTGCCGCTCGGCGTGTTTCCGCGCAACCGGGAGCTGGCGCGGACGGGCGCGTGGCGCGACACGATCTCCGGTCGCGTGGTTCGCTACCGCTTCGACGCGATCCTGCTGGTCGCGGGGCCGCCGGCGCCGAGTCCGTACGCGCCGGGATTCGACCCGCTGCGGCTGCCCCGGGTGCAGGTGACGGGGGACGCGCTCCGCCGCACGCTGGACCGGCTCGACAGCGACGGCACGCGCTACGTTTCGGACGGCGATCCGCGCGTGGTCGCGCCCGCGCCAGCCTCCGGCGCCGCGCACGGGACCTGATCCGGCCGCGGTGCGGATGAGGGGCGACGACGGCTCGGGCTATGCCCCGATCGGCGATTACGCGATCATCGGCGACGGGCGCTGCGCGGCGCTCGTCTCGCGGCACGGCTCCATCGACTGGCTCTGTCTGCCGCGCTTCGACAGCGCGTCCGTGTTCGGCGCCCTGCTCGACCGCAAGCGGGGCGGCCGATTCCGCATCGCACCCACCGGCGACTTCGAGGTGACGCGCCGCTACGTCGGGCCGACGAACGTTCTCGAGACGACGTTCGAGACGTCGGGCGGCGTGCTGCGGGTGACGGACGCGATGCCGATCCCGGAGGAGTCGGACCGCCGGCGGGAGCTGCTGCCCGATCATGAGGTGCTGCGGCGCGTCGAATGCACGGAGGGCGAGGTCGAGGTCGAGGTCGTGTTCGACCCGCGCTTCGACTACGGCCGGCGCGCGCCGCGGCTGGAATGGCAGCCGCCGGTCGGATGGGTGGCGACGGACCAGGGCCAGATCCTGGCGCTGCATTCTGCGATCGCGCTGGCGCGCGTCGACGGCGGCGGCCTGCGCGGGCGCGCGCGCCTGAAGCAGGGGGAGCGGCGGTTCGTCTCGTTGACGGCGGAGCAGGGTCCCGCGGTGGTCGCGGCGCTCGGCGAAGACGCGGAGCGGCGGCTGCGCGGGACGCAGGACTGGTGGGCGGAGTGGGCCGGCAAGTGCAGCTACGAGGGGCCGTTCCGGGAGGAGGTCCTGCGCAGCGTGCTGCTGCTGCGGCTGCTCATCTTCTCGCCATCGGGGGCGGTGCTCGCGGCGCCGACCACGTCGCTGCCGGAGGTGGTCGGCGGCGGACGCAACTGGGACTACCGCTTCTGCTGGCTGCGCGACGGCGCCATGACGCTGCGCGCGCTCTTCGACCAGGGGATCACGGACGAGGGCGAGCAGTTCATGGGCTGGCTGCTGCACGCGACGCGGCTGACGTGGCCGAAGCTGCAGGTGCTCTACACGCTCTACGGCGGCACGCACACGAAGGAGAGGACGCTGGACCACCTGGAAGGGTACCGTGGCTCGCGGCCCGTGCGGGTCGGGAACGGCGCGCACGACCAGCTCCAGGTGGACGTCTACGGCGAGGTGCTCGCCGCGGGCCTCGACTACGTGCAGCGGGGCGGCGAGCTGGATGCCGGCGAGGCGAAGATGCTGCGCGGGCTCGGCGACACGATCTGCGAGGTGTGGACGGAGCCGGACAACGGCATCTGGGAGGAGCGGGGGCAGCGGCATCACCATACGCTGTCGAAGGCGTTCTGCTGGGTGGGGCTGGACTCGCTGCTCAAGCTGCACGAGCTGGGGGCCGTCTCCGGCGTGCCGGTCGAGAAGTACCAGCGGCAGCGCGACGAGATCCGGCGGGCGATCGAGGAGAACGGCTGGAGCGATCGCCTGCAGTGCTACACCTCCCGCTTCGAGGGCGAGCACCTGGACGCAAGCCTGCTGCTGCTCGCGCTCTACGGCTACGAAGACGCGACGCACGAGCGCATGCGGAGCACCGCACGCCGCATCCGTGAGCGACTCGGCGTGGACGGCCTCGTCTATCGCTATCGCCACGAGGACGGCATCGGCGGCGACGAAGCCGCGTTCGGCATCTGCAGCTTCTGGGCGGTGGACGTGCTCGCCCGGCAGGGGGAGCTGGAGGAGGCGAAGCAGGCGTTCCGCCACGTGCTTGGATACGCCAACGACGTCGGCCTCTTCTCCGAGGAGATCGATCCGGCGACCGGCGAGCTGCGGGGGAACTTCCCGCAGGCGTTCACGCACGTCGGGCTGATCAACGCGGCCAACACGATCACGCGGGTGGAGCGGGGCGAGACCCCGACGGAGGTGGGCGCCGGGAAGCAGAAGGGGGAGCTATGAGCTGGGGGAGCATCTTCCTGTGGGGGTTCGTCGCGACGCTCGTGCTGACCGGGATGATGATGGCGAGTCAGCAGATGGGCCTCTCGCGCATGAGCATCACGTTCGTGATCGGCTCGATCTTCACGCCCAGCCGGCGACGGGCGCACCTGATCGGCGCCGTGATCCATTTCATCGACGGTTGGGCCTTCGCGATGTTCTACGGCTTCGTCTTCGAGAGCCTCGGCTTCTCCAACGTGTGGCTGGGGGGAGCTCTAGGCCTGGTGCAGGGGCTTCTCGTCCTCGCCGCGCTCATGCCGCTGCTGCCCAGCTTCCACCCGCGCATGGCGAGCGAGCAGCAGGGGCCCTCCCTCGAGCGCGGCATCCAGCCGCCCGGGTTCCTGGCGCTCCACTACGGCCGCCGCACGCCGTTCGTGACGTTGCTCGCCCACGTGACCTACGGCGCGATCCTCGGAGGGCTCTACAAGATCCTGTAGGCCGCCCTCAGGCGCCCTGCCCCGCGGTGAGCAGCAGGCCGCCGTCGACGAAGACGGAGGCGCCGGTGATGTAGCCGGCCTCGTCGGAGACGAGGAAGGCGACGACGGCGGCGACGTCGCGCGGCTCGCCCGCCCGCCCGAGCGGGATGTGCGCGACGGCGCGGCGGCGCACCTCCGGATCCTCGACCGCCTCCTCGTTCATCGGCGTGAGGATCATGCCGGGGGCGACATTGTTCACGGTGATCGCGTCGCGGGCGAGCTCGAGCGCCAGCGAGCGAGTCAGGTTACGCAGGCCGCCCTTCGCCGCGTTGTACGCGGCGCCGTTCGGGATGGGTGTCTCCTCGTGCACCGAGGTGATGTTGACGATGCGTCCGCCCCCGCCCCGCTCACGCCGGATGCGGGCGAAGCTGCGCGCACAGAGGAACGGCCCGTAGAGGTCGGTGCGCAGCCGCAGGTCCCACGCCTCCAGAGTGAGATCGACGGCCGGCGTGCCGCTGAAGTTGACGCCTGCGCTGTTGACGAGGATCGTCGGCGGCGCCAGCGCCTCGCACGTGCGGGCGAAGATGCGGGCGACATCGTCCTCGGAGCGGACATCGGCACCGACGACGACGGCGCGGCGGCCGGCGTCCTCGACCGCGCTCCGCGTGCGGGCGGCGCCGGCGTCGTCCGTATGATAGACGACGCAGACGTCGGCGCCCTCCCGGGCGAGGCGCGCCGCGGTGGCGGCGCCGATGCCGGAGTCGGAGCCGGTGACGACCGCGACCTGGCCGTCGAGGCGTCCCGCCATCAGTTGTGGTCCCCGCCGCCGGACGTCTTGGCGTTCGCCGTGTTGGAGTAGCTCGAGCAGCCGGCGCCGTTGCACGCCTGGACGCGGTACTCGTAGTCGGTGCGGCGTTCGAGTCCGGAGTCCGTGAAGCTCTCCGTGTCGGGCGGGACGGACTCCGCGATCGACCGGAAATCGCCATGCGGGTCCCGGCGCTCGACGCGGAAGCGCGTCTCGTCGGCGCTGTTGTCGCTCCAGGTGAGGACGATCGTGCTCGAGGAGGTCGCGTTGGCCGAGAGGTTGGAGGGAGCGGCGGGCGGCTCGCTCGGCGCGGGGGCGGCGGCGACGTCGAAGGTGACGGCGATCGTCGCGGGAGAGACGCCCGCGACGGAGGAGGCGACGGTGACGGTCGCGCCGTAGCTGCCGGGCAGCAGCAGACCGGTGTGGGCGCTCAGGGTGAGGGTGGCGGGCGCCGTGGTGGCGTCCAGCGTCGCGGTGAGCCAGCCTCCGGCCAGGCCGCCGTAGTCCACGGTGGTGGTGAGCCCGTCGAGGGTGCCGGTGCCGCCGTTGTCGACCGCGACCGTCTGCGGCGCGGGGTCGGCGCCGAGCGCGGTGGCGGAGAGGGCGACTGTGGTGGCGCCGAGCGAGATGGTGGGCTGCTCCGGCGGCGGAGGCGCCGCCGCGGCGGGGGCCACGGTGAAGATGACGCTGACGGAGCGGGAGCCGCCGTCGGCGACCGGAGAGGCGACCTCGACGCTGCCGGCGTAGGTGCCGGCGTCGAGCGAGCCGGGCGTGGCGGTGATGGTCAGAGTGGCGGGCGCGAGCGGCGTCGAGAGCGAGGCGGAGAGCCAGCCGGTCGGCTCGCCGGCGGCGTAGTGCACCGCCGCGGCGAGGCCGTCGAGCGTGCCGCCGCCGGCGTTCGTGATCGCCACGCTGGTCCGCGCGAGCGCCGTCGACCCAGCGGTGTCCGAGAGCGAGACGGCCGACGTGGCGAGATGGATCGACGGCAACGCGGCGGTGGTCGCGCCGGCTTCGGCGGAGAAGGCGGAGCAGCCGGAGGGGCTGCAGGCGCGGACGCGGTAGCGGTACGCGGTCGCGGCCGTGAGCTGCGTGTCGGAGAAGGTGGTCGTGTTGGGCGGCAGCGAGTCGTTCACGGACTGAAAGGCGCCGCCGGCGGCGCTCCGCTCGAGCGCGAAGCGGGTCTCGTCGTCGCTGTTGTCGCGCCACTTCAGGTCGATGCGATCGGCGCCGACGGCGGTGGCGGCGAGGTCGGAAGGCGCGGCCGGCGGCGGCGGATCGACGACGAGGTGCGCCGCGATGCGGCCGGTGTCCGGCGACAACGGCGAGGTCACGCTCACGGTCGCGTCGTAGCTGCCGGCGGGGAGCGAGGCGGCGGTCGAGCGGAGCGTGAGGACGAGCGGCGTCGTCGTGCTGCTCAGCGCCGCGCTCAGCCAGCCGCCGGCGCCGTCGTAGTCGATGGTGAGGGCGATGCCGCTGAGCGGAGCGTCGCCGGCGGCGCTCACGTGGACGTCCTCCGATCCCGCGCTGGAGGCACCGGCGACGGCGTGGAAGTCGACGGCGGCAGGACTCACCGAGAGCCTCGAGCCGTTGACGACGACGTGCGCCGTCCCCTCGACGCCTTCCGCGCGCGCCCGGATCGTCGTGCTGCCGGGCGCGACGCCGCGGACGACGCCACTGCCGTCGACCGCCGCGAGCGCGGGGTCGTCGCTCTTCCAGGTGATCTGCCGGCCGCTGACGTCGTCTCCGGAGGCGTCCGAGAGGTGGGCGGTGAGCTGGGTCGTGGCGCCGACGTCGACGGCGGCGCTCGCGGGCTGCAGCTCGAGATGCGAGACCGGAACGACGGTAGTCACGGTGTCGGTGCAGGAGAGCAGGCCGAGCACGACGGCGAGCGCGGCGGACCGGCGCACGCCCGTGGCGGCGCGGCGGGTGCGGCGCGGGGCGCGGGGATTCGCGTGCATCTTCACCTCGACGGGCGGACGGGGTCGCCTGTACGTCGAGGGCGCGAATGCATGAGCAATGCCAGGGGGCTCGCCTGCGGCGAGGGAAGCTCGCTGCGCGAGGGGAGCTCGCCTTCGGCGAGGGAAGCTCGCTGCGCGAGGGAAGCCCGGCTGCGCCGGGGGGCCCGCTTCGCCGGGGAAACCCGGCTGCGCGGGGGAAACCCGGCTGCGCGGGGGAAACCCGGCTGCGCGGGGGAAACCCGGCTGCGCGGGGGAAGCCCGGCTGCGCCGGGGGAAACCCGGCTGCGCGGGGGAAGCCCGGCTGCGCCGGGGATGCGGGAGCGCCGCGGCGCGGGGGCCGCGGCGCTCGGGTGGGGCGCTGGTGCTGGCGGCGGCTACTCGGCGGGGCGCCGGCGCCAGTGGCGGACCACGGACACGATCAGCCAGCCGATGAAAGCCAGCGGCAGCACCGTGAACAGCAGGAAGGAAGCGATTCCGAAGACCGCTCCCAGCAGACCGGTGATCAGCTTGATCGCCATCAGGCCCGCCACGATCAGTCCGACCGCCGTCGCCGACTTCATCATCATTCCGCTCATCTCATCCTCGCGGTAACGGTTGCGTCCGATGGTCCCTACGGTCCGCGGCGCGCGGGGGTTTCACGGGTCGGATGCCGCCGGGTTGCACGGCCCGGACGCCGCCGCGGCTCACGGCCCGGATCCGCCGGCGCTCACGGCTCGAAGCCGCCGGGGCTCACGGCTCGAAGCCCCCGGGGCTCGCGGCCCGGATATCGCCGGGGCTCGGAGCGCCGGGACTCGCCGTCGCCGGCGAGCGCGGGTCGTCGTCCCCGCGCGGCCGCGGGCCTTCAGTTCACGGTCAGCGTGACGTCGACGGTCTGCGGGCTGTTCGCGACGCCGTTGGCGGCGGAGGCGACATCGAAGTGGGCGGTGTAGGTCCCGGCCGGGATCGCTCCCGTGACCACATCCACCGACAGCGTGATGTCCGCGCCGGGGTTCGCGGCGGTCGCCTGGAGGGTCGGCGTGAGCCAGCCGGCCGCGGCCGGCTGGTCGTACGTCACCGCCGACAGCGAGAGGTTGTCGAGCGTGCTGCCGCCGCCGTTCGTGACCGTGATCGTCTGGTCGGCGGGGTTCGCCCCGGCGCTCGTCGTGAACGCCGGCGCCGCGTCCGAGATCGCGATCACCGGAGAGGCCGTCACGGTGAAGGTGACCGCCACCGGCTGCGGGCTGTTCGTGACGCCGGGATCCGCGGACACCACCGGCACGGTCGCGGTGTAGGTCCCGGCCGGCAGCGCGCCGGTGCTCGGCGTCAGCGTCAGGTCGGTCGGCGCCGAGGCGCCTACGGCCGCGAGCAGCCAACCCGTGGGCTGCGAGGCGCCGTAGCTGATCACGCCCACGCTCAGGTTGTCGAGGCTGCCGGTGCCGGAGTTCGTCACGGCGATCGTCTGCGGCGTCGGGTCCGCACCGGTCTCGACGGCGCCGAAGCCCGCGGTCGACGACGCGAGCGCGATGGTCGGCGCGGGCGCGGCATTCACGGTCAGCGTGACGTCGACGGTCTGCGGGCTGTTCGCGACGCCGTTGGCGGCGGAGGCGACATCGAAGTGGGCGGTGTAGGTCCCGGCCGGGATCGCTCCCGTGACCACGTCCACCGACAGCGTGATGTCCGCGCCGGGATTCGCGGCGGTCGCCTGGAGGGTCGGCGTGAGCCAGCCGGCCGCGGCCGGCTGGTCGTACGTCACCGCCGACAGCGAGAGGTTGTCGAGCGTGCTGCCGCCGCCGTTCGTGACCGTGATCGTCTGGTCGGCGGGGTTCGCCCCGGCGCTCGTCGTGAACGCCGGCGCCGCGTCCGAGATCGCGATCACCGGAGAGGCCGTCACGGTGAAGGTGACCGCCACCGGCTGCGGGCTGTTCGTGACGCCGGGATCCGCGGACACCACCGGCACGGTCGCGGTGTAGGTCCCGGCCGGCAGCGCGCCGGTGCTCGGCGTCAGCGTCAGGTCGGTCGGCGCCGAGGCGCCTACGGCCGCGAGCAGCCAACCCGTGGGCTGCGAGGCGCCGTAGCTGATCACGCCCACGCTCAGGTTGTCGAGGCTGCCGGTGCCGGAGTTCGTCACGGCGATCGTCTGCGGCGTCGGGTCCGCACCGGTCTCGACGGCGCCGAAGCCTGCGGTCGACGACGCGAGCGCGATGCTCGGCGCGGGCGCGGCATTCACGGTCAGCGTGACGTCGACGGTCTGCGGGCTGTTCGTGACGCCGTCGGCGGCGGAGGCGACGGGCACCGCCGCGTGATAGGTCCCGGCCGCGAGCCCCATGATGTTCGGCGTCAGCGTGACGTTCGTGGGAGCCGTGGATCCGACCGCCGCATCGAGCCAGCCGGTCGGCTCGCTGGCGCCATACGTGATCGTCCCCACGCTCAGCTTGTCGAGCGTGCTACCGCCGCTGTTTGTGACGGGGATGCCCTGCGGGGGCGGATTGGCGCCGCCGGCCGTCGCACTGAACGTCGCCGTCGCGGCACCGAGCGCGATCACCGGGGGCGCGGAAAGCGTCAGCGTCACGGCCAACGTCTGCGGGCTGTTGGTGACGCCGGTCGCGGAGGAGAAAACCTGCAGCGACGCGTGGTAGGTGACGCCGGCGGCGAGCGGGGCTGAGGCGCTGGCCTGCGTGACGCCGAGCGTGATCGTGGTGGGCGCGGTGCCCGCGGCGAGCGTCGTCTTGGTGAGCCAGCCGGTCGGCTCGCCCGGCGGGTACGTCGTCGCGCTGATGGTGAGGCCGTCCAGCGTCGGACTCAGCGGCGTGCCGTTGGTGACGCTCACCGGAATGTCGGCCGGGTCCGCGCCGCCCAGCACAGCCGTGAACGCGGCCGGGTTCGGGCTCAGCGCGATGGAGGGCGGCGGCTGCGTCACGGTGAGCGTGACATCGAGCGTCTGCGGACTGTTCGTGACGCCCACCGCGCTCGACTGCACGGGGACGTGCGCGTGGTACGTCCCGGCGCCGAGCGCGGCGATGTTCGCGTGCAGCGTGATCGTCGCGGGCGCGGTCGTCCCGGGGAGGTTGGCGGAGAGCCAGCCCGCGGTCTCGCCGGCGTCGAACGCGATGGTGCCGAGGCTGAGCCCATCGAGCACGCTGCCGAAGCCGGCGGAGTTGGTGACGTCCACGACGACGTCGGCCGGGTTCGCGGCGCCGAGCGTGGCGCTGAACGTCGCCGGATTCGGGGCGAGCGCGATCGTGGGCGGCGGTGCGGCGACGGCGAAGGTGACGCGGATCGGCTGGGGGCTGTTCGTGACGCCGGTCGCGGTCGAGGCGACGTTCACGGTGGCGCCGTAGGTGCCCGGATCGAGCGTGGCGGCGCTGGCGGAGAGCGTGACGGTCGCGGGCGCCGTCGTCGGGCCGATCGGCGCGGCGAGCCAGCCGGTGGGCTGCGCGGCGTCGTAGACGATGCTCGTGCTCAGGTTGTCGAGCGTGCCGACGCCGGCGTTGGTCACGGCGACGGTCCGGGTCGCGGGGTCGGGCTGGCCTTTGGTCACGGTGAAGTCGATCGCCGTCGGGTCGATGGCGATCGTCGGCGCGGCGGGCGCGACCTGGAACGTGACGTTCAGCGCCGCCGGGCTGTTCGTGACGTTCGGCGCGGTGGAGAACACCTGGACGGACGCGTGATAGGTCCCGGGTGAGAGCGCGCCGGTCACCGGGCTGAAGGTGACAGTCGTCGGCGCGGTGCCGGCGCCGAGGACCGGGGCGGGCAGCCAGCCGGTCGGTTCGCCGCCCGCGTAGCTCACGGGGCCGACGGAGAGGCCGCTCAGCGAGCCGCCGCCGGAGTTCGTCACGCTCGCCGCCTTGCTCGCCGGATCCGCGCCGCCCTGCACGGCGGTGAACGCGACGGGATTGGGGCTGAGCGAGATGGTGGGCGGCGGCGGCGCCACGGTGAACGTAACGGCGACGTCCTGCGGCGAGTTGGTCGCGGCGGCGGAGGCGACGTGCACGGTCGCGGTGTAGGTGCCGGCGACGAGGGCGCCGACGCTCGCGGAGAGCGTGAGCGTGGAAGGCGCGGTGGTGGAGCTGACGCCGGCAATGAGCCAGCCGGTGGCGCCGGGGCCGTACGCGACGCTGGCGCCGAGGCCGTCGAGCGTGCTGCCGCCGGCGTTGGTGATCGCGGCGTTCTGGCCCGCGGGGTTGGCGCCGCCCTGGATCGCGTTAAACGTCACGGCGTTCGAGCCGAGCGCAATGGCGGCGCGGGCAGCGGTCGTGACGACGGCCTCGTTCGAGTAGGAGGAACAGCCGAGGTCGTTGCAGGCGCGCAGGCGGTAGTGGTACTCGGTGGACGCGGCGAGGCCGGCGTCGGCGTACGAAGTGGTGTTGGGCGCGAGCGCGCCGGCGAGGATGGCGAAGGTGCCGGCCGCGCCGGTCTGGCGCTCGAGCTCGAAGCGCGATTCCGTCGTGCTGTTGTCCTCCCAGGTCACGGTCGCGTGGTCGAACTCGGTGGAGGTGGCGGCGACGTTGGTGGGCGCGGCCGGCGCGAACGCGGGCTTCGGCGGCGTGGTGGCGGCGGCCTCGTTGGAGAAGGCGGAGCAGCCGGCGGCGTTGCACGCCTGGACGCGGTAGGCGTACGCGGTCTCCGCGGCGACGGTGCGGTCGTCGTAGGTCGTGGCGCCGGCGGCGACGGCGTCGGCGATGGCGACCCAGTCGCCGGCGGGGCCGGTCCTGCGCTCGACGCGGAAGTGGTCCTCGTTGCTGCTGGCGTCGTTCCACAGGAGCGATACCACGTCGGTCGCGATGGCGGAGACGCGGAGGTCGGTGGGCGCGGCGGGCGGGAACGCCTGCGTCGTGGCGGTCGCCTCGGCGGAGAAGGCGGAGCACGCCTGCGCGCTGCACGCCTGCACGCGGTAGTGGTAGTCGGCGCCGGAGGTGACGCCGATGTCGCTGTACGACGTCGCGTTCGCCGGGAGCGACGGGGCGATCTCGGTCCACTCGGCGGACGCGCCGGCCCGGCGCTCGACACGGAAGCGGGTCTCGTTGGCGCTGTTGTCGACCCACGCGAGGTCGATGCGGCTGGCGGAGACGGCGTGGGCCTGCAGGCCCGAGGGCGCGGCCGGCGCGCCGGTGATCAGCGTCAACGTGACGGCGACGTGCGCGGCGTCGGCCGCCCCGGCGGAGGCGATGCTCACGGTCGCCTGATACGTGCCCGCCGCCAGAGCGGCGACGGCGGCGCGCAGCGTGAGGACGAGCGGCGTCGTGGTGCTGCTGAGCGAGGTGCTGAGCCAGCCTCCGGGCTGGCCGGCGCCGTAGTCGATCGAGAGGCTGATGCCGCTCAGCTCGCGGTCGCCGTTGGCCCTCACGTCGACGGTCTGCGCGGAGGGATCGCCGCCGCCGACGCCCGCGCTGAACGCGACCGCCGCCGGCTGGACGGAGAGCGCGGCGCCGGTGACGGTGACGGTCGCGTCCCCGGATACGCCGCCGGACGTCGCGGTGATGACGGTCTGCCCGGCACCGACGCCGCGCACGACGCCCCCGCCGTCGACGCTCGCGATCGCGGGTGCGCCGCTCGACCAGGAGACGGAGCGGTCGGCGAGGGCGTTGCCGGCGTCGTCGCGCACGATGGCCTGCATCTGCAGCGAGCCGCCGACCTCGACGGCCGCCGGAGAGGGGCGGAGCTCGATGGCGGCGGCGGCCACCACTTCGGTGACGGTGTCCGTGCAGCCGACGGCGATCGAGATCGCGGCGACGGCCGAGAGGGCGAGGGCCCGCGGCAGGACCCGGCTCAGAGGATGCATCGGCGGACGCTTCAGAAGCGCAGTCGGAGGAGACGCAGCCGGACGCCGCCATCGGGGCCGGCGTCGACGGCGAGCGAGAGCGGCGCGGGCGCGTCGAGCGCGGCGCCGAGGCGCTGGCCCTCCGCGGCGCTGCGCCGCGAGCGCGCGTGGGTGAATCCCTCGACGGCGGCGATGATGGTCGTCGCGGCCGCCACGCCGACGGCGGGCAGCAGGTAGGGACGTTCCGTCGTCTCGCCGCCCCGCTGGTCGGGGGGGCAGACGCCGTTCGTCGGCACGCCGAGGCAGCGCACCTTGACGCGCTTCGTGAGCACGCCGAAGGCGACGCCGCCCGCGGCGACGCCGAGCACGAGAACGCCGCCGACGGGCCGGCCGGTGCGGAACTGCGCGAGTCCCGGCACGATCAGGCCGCCGAGCAGCACGCCCCCCGGCGCGGGTCCGAGCGCGCCGGGCGTGCGCGGCAGCACGGCGAGGGGCGGCCGCAGGCGCGCGGCGACGTCGGCGCTGTCGGGCGCGCCGGGCGCCAGCGTGAGGTAGGCGCGGAAGTCGTCGGCGGCGGCCTCCGTACGGCCGAGGCTGTCTCGCACGACGCCCCGGTCGTAGTACGGCTCCGGCCACTCGGGCGCGCTGCGGATCGCGGCGGTGAAGGCGACGTCGGCGCGATCGAGGCGGCCGGCATCGAACGCCGACACGCCGGTGCGGAAGCTCTGCAGCGCGGCGGCGGGCGCGACCGGGCCGGAGCGCGAGGAGAGCGACGTCACGCGATCGCGCACGTCCGGCGCGTCGGGGCTCTGCGGCGCGAGCGCGAGGAAGCGGCAATACTGCGCCAGGGCGTCCCGGGCGCTGCCGGCCTGCTCGAGGACGCGGCCGAGGTGATAGGCGACATCCTCGCTCGTCGGGTCGAGGCGCGCAGCGCGCTGCAGCAGGTCGCGCGCGCCGCCGAGGTCGCCGACGATCGACGCTTGGGCGGCGGCGTCGGAGAGGCGGCGGGCTTCGGCTGCGTCTCCGGGAGCGGGGGCGGCGGGCCGCGCGCTGTCGGTGGGGCACGCCTCCACCGGCCCGCTCGAGAGCTGTCGCTTCAGCGGCAGGCTCTGCGCGGCGGCGGGCGTGGCGGCGGCGCCGGCGAACGCCGCGACGAGCGCCACCGCCGCCGCGCCGGCGAGCGCGCAGGGGCCGGGGCGGCGGGCCCGGCGCGTGCGGCGGGCGCGGCGGGTGCGGCGCGGCGCGGACGCCCCCGAGGCGAAGCTGTGCTGACGCATGCCGACTCTCCGCTAACCGCTGCGCCGGGCGGCGCGCACGGGCTGCGCGCGGTCGGCGCGGCTGCCGTCGCCCAGCTGGCCATCGACGTTGTATCCCCAGCAGTAGTCGACGCCGTCGCCCGTGGTTCCGCAAGTGTGCGCGCCGCTGGAGTAGAGCGCGCCGAAGCGGAGGCCGCCGGCGACGGGGGTCGGCCGCGCGCGATCCTGCGTCGTGCCGTCGCCGAGCTGGCCGTGGACGTTGCGGCCCCAGCAGTAGGCGACGCCGCTGCGGTCGACGCCGCAGGTGTGGACGCTGCCGGCGACGAGCCGCGTGAAGCGGAGGTCGCCGGCTACGGGGGTCGGCGCGGCCCGGTTGGCGGTCGTGCCATCGCCGAGCTGGCCGTAGGTGTTCTGGCCCCAGCAGAAGGCGCGGCCGTCGGCCGCGAGGCCGCACGTGTGGGAGGCGCCGGCGACGATCGCGCTGAAGGTGTGGCCGCCGGCGACGCGGACGGGGCGGTCGGCGTCGGCCGCGGCGCCGGTGCCGAGCTGGCCGAACGCGTTGCGGCCCCAGCAGTAGGCGTTGCCGGTGGTCGCCAGCGCACAGGTGTGGGACCAGCCAAGCGCGAGCGCGCGCAGCGGCGGCGCGCCGGCGACGCGGACGGGCGAGGCGTGGTTGCGGCGCGTGCCGTCGCCGAGCTGGCCGTTCACGTTGTTGCCCCAGCAGTAGCCGGCGCCGTCGTAGTCGATCGCGCACGCGTGGGACGCGCCGACGGCGATCTGCGTCAGGCCGGCGACGCCGTCGAGCTGGACGGGGCGGTCGTGGCGGGTCGTGCCGCCGTCGCCGAGCTGGCCGTCGCCGTTGGCGCCCCAGCAGTAGCCGGTGCCATCGACGCCGATGCCGCAGGTGAAGGAGAGGCCGGCGGCGAGGCGGGCGAGCCGCAGGTTTCCCACGACCGCCGACGGCGCCGCGCGACGCGACGCGGAGCCGGTGCCGAGCTGGCCCTGGTCGCCACCGCCCCAGCACGTCGCGGTGCCGTCGGCTCGCAGGCGGCAGGTGTGCGTGCCGCCCGAGGCGAGGCCGGCGCGCACGGCCAGCGCGGGCGGCGCGGCTTCCGCGCGGATGCGCACCGGGCGGGCCCCTTCGGCGACCACGCGCAGCGCGTTCGTTCCGGGCCGGCCGAGGGTCCAACGCGCGCGTGCGACGCCCTGCGCGTCCGTCCTGGCGGAGGCCGGCGTGACGCGGCCGCCGCCCGCGGCCACGGCGAAGGCGACGTCCGCGCCTTCGACTGGCTGGCCGCCGGCGTCGGCCACGCTGACGGCGACGGGCCGCTCGAGCCGCTGCCCGGCGACGCCGGCGACCGCGGTGTCGCCGATCACGCGCATGCTGGCGGCGCGCGCCGCGCCACGACTCGCCGTGAACATCGCTTCGCGCAGGCTCGTCCCCTCTACGAGCGCGATCGCGGCGTCCAGCTGGCCGGCGCGCCCCAGGCGCCACTCCGTGCGCGCCTCGCCGGCGGCGTTCGTGCGCGCCCGCTCCGGAGACAGCGCCCCCGTACCCGCGACCACTCGGAACACGACGGGGACGCCGCCGACCGGCCGGCCCGACGCGTCGAGCACGCGCACCGTCAGCGAATCCGGGAGCGGCGCGCCCGCCGCGCCCGCCTGCTGATCGCCGCCGGCCGCCTCGATCCGCGCCGGCACCGCCACGCCGGCGGACGGAGACCCCGCGCCCGCTGCTTCATCGGGCCGCGGCGCCCCGGCAGGGGTCGCGCTCCCATCTGCGAGCGGCACGTCGCCGGCGGCCACGGCGGCCACGCCGCCTGCGCTGGCCGCACCGTTCGCGCCGGCCACGCCGTTCGAGACGCCCGCGCCCTCCCCGCCGGACGCGCGATCGCCCACCCCGCCGGAGAAGCGGTCGTCCCCCCCGCCGGTCGTCCGCGTCATCGCCTCTCCGCTCGAGATCTGGATGGGGCCGCCGCGCGAGTCCGAACCACGCAGGAAGAGCATGCCGGCGGCGACGCCGAGCGCGCCGAGGACGCCGACCGTCGCGAGCACGCGGGTGCGGCGCCGCCCGCGCGCGAGCCGCGGCACGACGAAGCGCGCACCCACGTCCAGCCGTGCGGTCTCCTCGCCGCCGTCGTCGTCCCCTCCTTCGGGCTCGAACACGAACGGCGAGAAGATGGTGAGACGGACGACGAGATCGCCGTGCCCCCCTTCGGGACGCGGCAGGCCCGCGCCGGCGACCCGCACCGTATCGCCGAAGCCGCTGCCGGGCGGCACGTCGAGCAGGACGGAGCCATCGAGCGTCTCGATCTCGCGCGTGCCACCCAGAGTGGCCTGGCGCTCCGAGATCGGCAGGTCCATGTACAGATCGGCGCCATCGCGCGCGAAGAGCGGATGTGGCTCGACCTCCACCTCCACCGTGACGAGTGGGCCGGCGGCGGCCGAATGATCCCCGCGTCGCGCCTCCACGCGCAGCACCTCGCCGTCCTCCACGCCAGGCGGCAGCGTCACTTCGAGCGGGAGTAGGCCGGGATCCACGCCGCTCCCGGCGCACGTCCAGCACGCGCGGAACGGGCGCTTCCCGGCGCCGCCGCAGCGCGAGCACACCACCTCGTCCTCCGCGTCGGGCCCGAGGAGGAAGGCCCGCACGTGACGGACACGGCCCGACCCTCCGCACTCGACGCAGCTCGTGCGCACCGCGCTCGGCACTTCCCCGCTGCCCTCGCAGTCCGGACACGGAAGCGCAATGCGGTGCCGCCCCCCCGTCTGGACGTCCCTCAGCGTGATGCGGACGGGGATGCGGATCTCTCTCGCGTCGTCGGCGCTCGGGCGCTCGTCGATGGGCGCCGCCACGAGCGCCGCGTCCGTCGCTGGCGATGGCGGCGAAGCCGGTTCCGACGACGGCTTCGTCGGCCGCGACGAAGACGCCACCGACTGCGACGAAGACGCCGCGGGCCGCGACGGAGGCGCCGCGGGCCGCGACGGAGACGCCGCCGGCTGCGACGAGGACGCCACCGGCCGCGACGAGGACGCCACCGGCCGCGACGGCGCGCCGGCGGATCGCGCTCGCGACGGCCGCGGCCGCTTGCCGCTGGATCGTGACGGCGTCCCGGGCGATCGCTGCGCCGGTGCGGTCGCGTCCGCGTCCTCCGCGCGCGCGCCGCCACGCCCTGCGCCGCGAGGCCTGGCGTCGCGCGCGGCCGCAGCGCGGCTCTCGGTGCCCGGAGGCGCCGCTTCTTCCGGATCCGGGTCGGAGGCCGAGGCACCGGCGTCGCCCCTCGCGGGATGCGCCACGCCGGCGACCGGGCTGGTGAAGCCGCTGAAGTGCTGCACGAAGAGCGCGAGCGCCGCCGAAACGCTGAGATCCTCCTCGTGCCCGGTGGCGAACTCGTCGATCCCGCGCCAGCCGAAGCGATCGTAGATGGCGCGCAGGCGCTCGTCCCGCAGGATTTCGAACGCCTCCGTGGCGAGACGAAACCGCTCTTCCGCGTCGGCCGAGTCGGGATTCAGGTCGGGATGGTAGCGAAGCGCGACACGCCGGAAGGCCTTCTTGATGGCCTCCGCCGATGCGTCGCGTCGGACGCCGAGCGTCTCGTAGCAGTCGTGCTTCGCAGAAGGGGGCATCCTGGGCTCCCCGCGGGACTGGTGGGAGGCGGCGCCGCTGCGGCGGTTCCCACGACAGGCCAACTCCCTTTACCTCAAATAGATGGGGTATTCTTCAGGAAGTTAACCCGGCCGTGTAGGCGCACAACCCCCGCGCTTCGTCGGGCTGCTCTGCGCGCCGCATCACGCTGCTCTGCGCGCCGCGTCACGCCGCTCTGCGCACCGCATCACGCTGCTCACCGCGACGCCGCACCTGACAGACTGCGCTCAGATCGTGAGACGGTCGCGGATGTAGCGGCGGGCTCGGCTCGGCCGACGGATGTCGGGAGGCTCGTGTCCCGCGAGGCGCTCCCACGTTCCGGCCGCACCGCGCCGCGCGAAGACACGTGCGATCCCGACACCCATTCCGACCACGGCGCCCCAGGCGAGGGCCGCGGGCCAGTCGGTGAACGGATCCGCCGGATTGCGCGGGGGATCCTCGTGGCGGAACCTCTGCCACCCCTTCTCGAGCACCTGACGCACGGCCACTCCGATCACGACAGCCGCCGCCGTAGAGCTCGCCGTCCAGAGCAGCCGCGTCGCGCGGTCGTGGCCGGTCACGAATCGCTTCATAATGCCTCCTTCACCGGCTGCCCCGTGCCGCAAGCGGAATGCCGCCCCGCTTCCCTGCGCCACGAGTGCGGAGCGGAAGCCAGCGACGGAGCCACGGAATGCGCCCGAACGAGGTCGAGGGCGCCCGCCCCAGCACGGCCTTGAGCGAGGACCAGCGAGGCCGGGGTGCCGACGTCAGCTCGAGCAGCGATACCTCCGGTCGCGCGAAGAGCCGCGCCGGCAGACCGACCGTGCCGACTCCCCGCGAGGTGTACACCTGCGTCCATGGGCGACGCCTCAATCCCTCTTCGTACAGATCGCCATGATCCGCAGACGTGACCGGCGCACCGAGGATCGGAAGCCTGAGCTGACCTCCGTGCGTATGCCCGCTGAGAACGAGGTCGACGCGGTCGCAGGCCCGGCGGGAGCGCTCCGCCTGGTCCGGCGAGTGGGCCAGGAGGATCGTGAAGTCGCGCGCCTCGGGTGGCGGTGTCACCAGACGTGGCCGTCCCCGGTAGTAATCGTCGACGCCGGCGATGCACAGCCGTGCGCCGTGCACGTCGATCAGCCGGGAACGGTTCGTCAGGTCGTGCATCGTGCGGTGCGCGGAGACGGCGCTCTTCCACCGACCGATGCCCACCACGTAATCATGATTCCCCGGCACGGCATACACGCCGAGCGGCGCATCGATCGCGCTCAGCGCATCCATGACGCCGGTGAAGTCCGGCGCGTCGTCGACGGCGAAGTCCCCGGTGATCGCGACCAGATCCGGATGCTGCGCTCGAGCAAGCTGCGCCGCACGGCGGATGAGAGAGAGCGGTGTCGAGCCGCCCGCGTGAAGGTCCGTCAGGAGCGCGATACGCAAGCCCTCGAGCGGCTCCGGGAGCGTCGGCGCGTGTATGCGAACACGGCGGAGCTGCAGCCAGCGCGGCTCGATCGCGAAGGCGTATGTGAGCAGCATCGCCCCCGCCGCGACGGTGGCGCCCACCGCGAGCGCGGCCGAACGGCGTCGCATGGCGCTTTCCGTCGGATGCGCGGCGGCGGACGTCGTGTGGCGATCGGATCCCATCGCATTTCGCCCGCGCAAGCGCCGGGCCAGCATGCCGCTCACCAGGACACTCCGCGCACCGCTGCCAACTTGGCGGCCCGGCGGGCCCGCGCCGAAATGGGCGGCCCCCAGCCGCGCCATGCGGGTGTCCGTTCTCTGCGGTCCGTCCGGCTCTGTTCCGAGGAAGTGTTGGCTGCATCGGAGACCGTTTCCGCTATTCCGCCGCCCGTCCGCACCCTGCACCCTCTCTCCCCATGAGCAACCCCTCCGACCCCATCGGCGCTCCGCCCGACGTCGCCCGGGCACGCATCGACGACCGTGCCCTGGACGCTGCCCCGCTCCTCGAGGCTCTTCGCGACCCGCCAGCAGGCGGTCCACTCCGTTGCCCCCGCTGCGGCTCTCGCCACGTCCAAGGCTGGGGCAGCTTCCGCGGCAGACGACGCTATCGTTGCCCCAACTGCACACGAACCTTCAACGCTCGCACGGGCACGCCGATCGCCTACGTCAAGAAGCTGCCGCTTCTGGTCGCGTTCGCCCAGGCGCTCCCCGACGGCATGCCGCTCCGTCGTTCCGCAGCTCTTCTCGGCATTCAGACGAGCACGGCGTTCCGGTGGCGACACAAGCTCCTGACGATGCTGATCGAGCGCCGGCCGTGCACCCTGACCGGCCGCGTCGAGCTTGATTCGCACTGGATCGCTCATTCTGAAAAGGGTCGCCAACCCGCCAACCGAGCGCCCCGACGCCGCGGATTGCGACGACCGTGCACCCCCGACCAACTCGGCGTCGGCCTTCTGTTCGCCGCGGCCAGCGGTGGCGGACGCCTGGCCAGAATCACCGCCAACCCCACCCGACGCTCCTCTCCGCGGATCACGCGAGCGGCTCTCGACGAACTGCTGCTCCCGGCACTCGAGCGGGGCCGGGAGCTCGAGCAGCTACAAGCGATCGAGCGGCCTCAAGCGATCGAACGGCCTCAAGCGATCGAGCGGCCCCAAGCGATCGAGCACCCCCAAGCGATCGAGCAGCGCTCGGAGGTACCAAGGAGCCTGCTCACGATCACGGCCGACCACGGCCGCCTCGGCCCGGCGGCGCTCTTTGCGCGGCGTAACGGACTTCGTTTCGAAGCCGGCCGGCCGGAGCGGCTCCGCCAGGCTCTCGCCGGCGGTCGCACCGTGCACGGCTATCGACGACGCTTCATGACCTGGATGCGGCGATTCCGCGGCGTCGCCTCACGTTATCTGGAAGGATACCTGGAATGGCATCGCTGTCTTGAGTCGGAAGGCCGCCGGGACGCGGCCCAGGTGGGGCGAAGCCCACCCGAGCAATGCGGCTTGGGCTGAGGCGCCACCCACACTCTCCGCTAACAGAGCGCTACGGGCGGCGGACATCGACTCGCAGAGGACCGGCGGAGGCGCGCAGCGAAGGCGGCGACCGGGCCCGGGCGACGGCGAGATGCGCGGCGATCGTTGCGTATCAACGACACCGCGCCGCTGCCGCCCACGCCGCCTACGCCGTCCGCGCCGCGCACGCCACCCACGCCGCGCCCGCCACCCACGCCGCAGGCGCCGCTCGCGGCTGGGGGCCTACCTTCGTGATCCCGGATCGGCCGGCTGGCAGAACAGCCGGGCGGCTCCCACGAGCACGCGGGCGCACTCCACCACGGACGCCAGATCCACCCACTCCACCGCCTCGTGGGCGCCCGCCCCGGTGGGTCCGTAGTCCACGGTCGGAATCCCCGCCGCGGCGAAGATGGCCGCATCCATCCAGTATGCGACGCCGGCATCGGCGGGAACGCTCCCGCTCACCTCAGCGACGGCGTCCCGCACGCACGCCGCAACGCGCGCGTTGGACGGGCAGATGAGGGGGGGCGCTCGAGGAGAACGCGCGTCGTCGCCGTCTCGCCCACCGCGGAGACGATCGCGTCGATCTCGGCGAGCACGCCTGCCGCCGTTTCGCCCGGCAGCGTGCGCCGCTCGACCTGCACCGTGCACCGATCCGCGTAGGTCGACAGCCCCGACCCGCCCGAGATCATCGCGCAGTGCATCGACGCCGGCCCTAGCAGAGGATGCACTCGCGAGCGCAAGATGTCGGTGTCGAAGCGCTCGAGCGCGGCCACGACACGGCCGATCTTGCCGATCGCGCTGACGCCGAGATCCCAGCGGCTGCCGTGAGCGGCGCGTCCCGAAGCCGCGATCTCGATCCAGACGAACCCCTTGTGCCCCAGGATCAGGCGATGCTCGCTCGGCTCCGTCAGAATGCAGGCATCCGCGGCGTGATTCGCGACGAAGTGCCGCGCCCCCGCGCTAGCGTACTCCTCGTCCGCCACGAGGGCGAGGAGCAACGTCCCGGGAAGCCCCTCTCGCGCGAGCACAGCTGCGGCGCTCAACGCCGCGGCCACGCCACCTTTCATGTCGTAGCTGCCTCGCCCGAACACCCGGCCATGACGCACCGTCGGCTCGAACGGCTCGATCTCCATCCCGGCGACACCGACGGTGTCGAGGTGAGCACACACGACCAGGACCGGACCTTTGCCGGCGCCGACCCGGGCCACCACGTTGGGACGATCGGGTGCCGCTTCTTCGATCCACGCCTCGACGCCGCGCTCCACGAGCCAATCCCTCGCGAAGCGCGCGATCGAGGATTCGCCGGCCCCACCCCGCGGCGTCAGAGCGGGATTCACGGACGGCCGCCGGATCAGATCCCGCAGGAGATCGAGAACCCGCTCGGCGGCGAGCGGGTCGCTGGGGAGAAGGTCCGCATCCATGTACCTATTCTCTCCTCCTCACGACCCGGGGTCCAGGGTTCGGCTGGAACCGACGCCACGCGGCCGGCCCCGCGGCGGCAACACCGGCTCCCGTGAGCCACTCCCGCTTCTCCTCCGAGCTCCGCGGCGTAGGACGCCTCGCCGGGCCGCTCGTCTTCGGTCAGCTCGGCGCCGTCGGCATGAACACCGCAGACACCATCATGGTCGGCCCCCTCGGCGCCACCTCCCTCGCCGCGGCTGGCATCGGAAGCGCCGTCTACGTCTTCGCCACGGTGCTCTGCCAAGGCGTGCTGATGGGAATGTCACCGCTCGTCAGCCAGGCGTTCGGCGCTGGCGAACGTGACGAGGTGCGGCGCGTCCTCATCCAGGGCCTCTGGCTCGCGCTCGCCCTCAGCGTACCGGTCGTCGCCGTCTGCCTCTTTGGCGAGTCGATCGTACGCATGCTTGGACAGGACTCCGCCGTCGCCACGCTCGCCGGCGCCTACCTGCGCGCCCTCGCCCCTGGCGTTCCCGCCCTCTTCGCGTTCATCGCGTTCCGCCAGTTCCTCGAGGGCATGGGCATCACACGGCCCACGATGCTCATCACCTTCCTCGGCCTCGGCCTCAACATCGGCTTCAACCGGATCCTCATCTTCGGCGCGCCTCCCCTGATCCCGGCGCTCGGCGTCGCCGGAAGCGGCTGGGCCACGAGCGCCGTCCGCTGGTCCATGCTCGCCGCTACCGCCGTGTTCGTCTCCGCACGACCCGACCTGCATCCGCTCCGCGTCGCCCGACGACTCCCCGAACGCGCACGACTCGCCCGGCTCCTCCACGTCGGCGCGCCGATCGGCGCCCAGCTGGGACTCGAGATCGGCCTCTTCGCTTTCGCCGCCGTGATGATGGGCTGGCTCGGGCCCCTGCCCCTCGCCGCGCACCAGGTCACCATCAACATCGCTTCCACTACCTTCATGGTCGCCCTCGGCATCAGCATGGCCGGCTCCGTCCGCACCGGACACCACGTGGGCGCTGGCAACCTGCAAGCCGTTCGCCACGCCGCCGCCGCCACCTACCTCCTCGCCGTCGGCTGCATGGCCCTCTTCGCCCTCTCTTTCCTCCTCATCCCCGGCTCGCTCGTCCGACTCTACTCCCACGACCCGGCCATCGTCCGCCTCGGCACCCGCCTCCTCTTCTTCGCCGCCATCTTCCAGGTCTTCGACGGCGCCCAGGTCGCCGGCATCTCCATCCTCCGCGGCGCCGCCGACACACGCATCCCCATGGCCATCGCCGCCGTGGGCTACTGGGGCCTCGGCGTCCCAACCGGCTATCTCCTCGCCTTTTCCTCCGACGGCGGACCCTCCGGCATCTGGATCGGCCTCTGCAGCGGCCTCGCCGCCGTCGCCCTCCTCCTGGGCCTCCGCGTCCAATGGCTCCTCCGCCGGACCTGCGCCCGCGCCTGACGCTCGAGAGATCCGCCCTCACCGCCCACCGCCTCCGGCGCCCGGCCACGCCCGCTCCAGAGGCACCCGGAAGCAAGCAAGCAACCACTTGCGGTCCGGAGCGCACGCCGTTACCCTCCGCGCCATGGACATTCGACGGCAGATCCTGCAGGCCACGCTCAAGGTGTACGGCGAGTTCGGGTACCGGGGGGCGACGACGCGGCGCATCGCGCACGAAGCCGACGTCAACGAGGTGACGCTGTTCCGTCACTTCGGCTCGAAGGCGCAGTTGATCCACGATGCGCTGCAATGCGCGATGCCGGAGGCGGAGTGGCCGCACCTTCCCGATGTGCCGGTGGCGCCGGAGACGGAGCTGCGGCAATGGGCGCGCGCGCACCTCGAGCACCTCTACGAGATGAGCTCGGTCATCCGCACGGGCCTGAGTGAATGCGAGGAGCACGCGGAGCTGAGCACGCAGGCGGGGGAGCGGCCGCGGCGGGTGACCGTCGAGCTGCAGCGGTACGTGCAGCGGCTGCGCAAGGCAGGATTGGCGCGTGCGGACGTCGACGCGCGATCGGCGTCGTTGATGCTGGTGGGGGCGCTGTTCGCGGACGCGATGAGCCGGGACATCATGCCGGACGTCTTTCCGAAGCCGCTGGCGCGCGCCGCCCACGCGTATGTGGAGCTGTTTCTCCACGCCATCGGCGCGGCCCCCTCGGAGCGGCGCTCCGCGACGGTGATCCACGCGAAGCAACCCTCCTCCGCAGGCGCGCGCTCCGCGGCCGAAAGCGGCCGCAGGACCGCGGCGAAGAAGCGTCCGGAGACCGCCGCGAAGGACGGCGCGAAGACCGCCGCGAAGGACGGCGCCAAGACCGGCGCCAAGACCGCCGCGAACGACGCCGCGAAGACCGGCGCCAAGACCGCCGCGAAGGACGGCGCGGAGACCGCCGCGAAGGACGGCGCGAACGACGGCGCGAAGACCGGCGCCAAGACCGCCGCGAAGGGCGGCGCGGGGACCGCCGCGAAGAAGCGCCGCGAAGAAGCGCGCGAAGAAGGACGCGAAGAGCGCCGCCCGACCGCGCTCGGCGGAGAGGAGGCCGAGCCGTGACACGCCAGGTGGCCGCGGCGCGTAGGACGGGGGAGCGAGAAACCGGAATCGAGGGGCGAGTGATGAATACGATGGGAGTTCGAGGGCGGGCGCGCGTGCGCGCGCCGGCGAAAGTGGCGCTGGCGTTGGCGATGGGCGGAACGCTGCTGGCGGTGGCGGCGCCCTTGAGCGGGCAGACGCCGCGCGACTCGGTTGCCGCCGCGCAGCGGCGGCCGCTCTCGTTCGCGGAGGCGCTGCAGGCGGCGGAAGACGCGAGCGAGTCGGTGCAGATGGCACAGGCGGGGGTGGAACGGGCGCGGGGGCAGTATTTCCAGGCGCGCTCGCAACTCCTGCCGCAGATCACGGCGACGGCGGGCTACACGCGCACGCTGGCGACGGAGTTCTCGTCGCTGCAGTCGGCGCCGGACACGACGTCGACGCCGACGCAGCCGGACGGCTGTCCGGATTTCTTCGAGCCGACGCCGGGGCTTACGCCGGAGCAGCGGCTGGACTCGCTGGAGTTCGCGGTGCAGTGCGCGACGACGGCGAATCCGTTCTCGGCGTTTCGCAACCTGCCGTTCGGGCGGGCGAACCAGTGGTCGCTGGGGCTGAGCGCGTCGCAGACGTTGTTCGCCGGTGGTCGTCTGTGGGCGCAGAAGAGCGAAGCGGAGTCGGGCTACGAGACGGCGCGGATCACGCTGACCTCGGCGCGGGCGCAGCTCGCGCTGAACGTGACGCAGGCGTACTACGACGCGCTGCTGAGCGATCGCATGCTGGCGATCGCGACGTCGTCGCTGGAGCAGGCGCGGCGGACGCTGGACCACACGCAGCTCGCGCGGCAGGTCGGCAACAAGCCGGAGTTCGACCTGCTGCGCGCGCAGGTGACCGTGGCGAACCTGGAACCGACGGTGATCGAGCGGAGGTCACAGCGGCAGCAGGCGCACCTGCGGCTGAAGCAGCTTCTCGACCTGCCGCTCGACGCGGATCTGTGGCTCACGAGTGAGCTGGGGGACTCGCTGCCGCCGCTGCCGCAGGCGATCACACGGCTCGCGAGCTTTGCCGAGACGGCGGAGGAGGCGACGTACACGGCGGCGGACACGGCGACGGAGCTGCGCGCGCCGGTGCGGCAGGCGGTGCGGGCGCTGCAGGCGCAGCGGAGCGCGCTGCACGCGGCCAACGGCGAGCGGCTGCCGAGCCTTGTCGTCAGCACGAACTACTCGCGCGTCGCCTACCCGAACGGCGGCCTGCCGCAGTGGGACCAGTTCCGCACGAACTGGACGGTCGGTGTGAGCCTGCAGCTACCGATCTTCACGGGCGGCCGCATCGCTGGCGACCGCATGGTCGCGCGCGCGAACCTCACCGAGGCGCGGGCGCGGCTGAAGCAGACGCGGGAGCTGGCGCAGCTCGACACGCGCAGCGCGCTCGACGCGCTGGAGGCGGCGCAGGCGACGTGGCGGGCGAACGCGCGCACCGTCGATCAGGCGACGAGGGCGTATCAGATCGCGGAGCTGCGCTACCAGGAGGGGATCTCGACGCAGCTCGAGCTGGCGGACTCGCGCATCATGCTGAGCCAGGCGGAGGCGAACCGCGCCGTGGCGGCGCGGGAGCTGGAAGTCGCGCGCGTGCGCATGGCGCTCCTGCCGCTGTTGCCGCTCGGCACCGTGTCGGGGTCCTCGTCGTTTTCGGCGGGACAGGGGGGCGCGGGCAGCGTACCGGGAGCGGCGACGCCGGCGCAGACGCCGACCGCCGCGCAGCGCGCGACGCAGACCAGCGCGCAGGCGATCCAGGCGAACAGAACAGGGGGCGGGGATAGATGACGACGTCCGTGAACGGAGTGACGAGGCGCGCGGGGCGGCCGGCGGTGCGAGCGACGGAGCGAGGACGCCACGCGCGGCGCGCCGCGCCGGGCGCGGCGGCCGTGCGGCACGCGGTCGCCGCCGCCGGCATCGGCTGGATGGCGCTCGCCGCGGCCGGCTGTGGGCGCGGCGGGCAGGCCACCGCCGAGCCGGGGTCCGAATCCGTGATGGTGGGTCCGGAGAACCTCTACGTCGTTCGGAGCGGTGCCCTTTCGAGCGGTCCGGTGGTCTCCGGCTCCCTGACGCCGGAGCGGCAGGCGACGGTGCGCGCGCAGGTGTCGGGCCCCGTCGTGGCGATGAACGTCGAGGTGGGGGAGCGGGTGGCGGCGGGCGCGGTGCTGGGTCGCATCGACGACACGGCGATCCGCGACTCGTACCTCTCCGCACGCGCGCAGGTGGCGACGGCGCAGCAGGCGGCGACGGTGGCGAAGCGGAATCTCGAGCGGTCGGAGAAGCTGGAGGCGGCGGGCGCGATCGCGGAAGCGGACCTGGAAGCGGCGAGGACGCAGGCGACGACGGCGGAGTCGCAGCTCGCGGATGCGCGGGCGCGGCTCGCCCTGGCGCGCAAGCAGCTCGATCAGACGGCGCTGCGCGCCCCGTTCGCCGGGGTCGTGAGCGAGCGGCCGATCGACGCGGGCGACGTCGTGCAGCCGGGTACGGCGGTGGTGAGTGTCGTCGACCCGACGAGCATGAAGCTGGAGGCGTCGGTGCCGGCGCAGTATCTCCAGAACCTGAAGCTGGGGCAGTCGGTGTCGTTCGAGGTGAGGGGCTATCCGGGCCGCGTGTTCGAGGGCCGCATCCGCCGCATCGCGCCGATCGTGGACCCGGCGACGCGGCAGGTCGGTATCACCGTGTCGCTGCCCAACGCCGGCGGCGACCTTGTCGGCGGGCTGTACGCGGAGGGGCGCGTCGAGGCCGAGCGCGCGGAGGGTCTGATCGTGCCGTCGTCGGCGCTGATGGAGTCCGGCGGCCCGCCCTCGGTGCTGCGGCTGAAGCAGGGCAAGGCCGAGCAGGTGCCCGTGCAGGTGGGCCTGCGCGACGAGCGGGCGGAGATGGTGATCGTCTCCGGCAATCTCGCGGCGGGCGACACGCTCCTCGTGGGCGCCGCGCAGGGCGTCTCGCCCGGCACGCCAGTGCGGGTGCAGAGCGGAGCGGAGCAGTCCGCGCCGCGTTCCTGAGGAGGCGAAGCGATGTTCATCTCGGATTTCAGCATCAAGCGGCCGATCATCACCGTGGTGACGATGCTCGCGCTCGTCGTATTCGGCCTCTTCGCGCTCTTCAGCCTGCAGACGGACGAGTTCCCGGACATCGAGCAGCCGGTCGTCGCCGTCTCGGTCGCCTATCCGGGCGCTTCGCCGGAGGGCGTCGAGCGCGAGGTCACGGATCCCGTCGAGGAGGCGATCGCCGGGATCAGCGGCGTCGACAAGATGCAGTCCTCCTCGATGGATGGCTTCGCGCAGATCATCACCTTCTTCAACTTCGAGAAGGACCCGCAGGTCGCGTCGCAGGAGATCCGGGACAAGATCTCGGCGATCCGCTCGGACCTGCCGCCGGAGATGAAGGAGCCGGTGCTGACGCGCTTCGACCCGTCGAACTTCCCGATCCTGTCGCTGTCGCTGTCCTCGACGCGGCAGACGACCGAGGAGCTGTCGCGCATCGCGGATCCGGGCATCACGCGCGAGCTGAAGTCGGTCGCGGGCGTTGCCGACGTCCGCATCGCGGGCAACATCGAGCGCGAGATGTCGGTGCTGCTGCGGCCGGCCGCGCTGCAGTCGGCGGGCGTGAGCGTGGGCGAGGTGGTGCAGGCGCTGCAGACGCAGAACCTGGCGGCGCCGGTGGGGCGCGTCACCGGGGATCTGGAGGAGCGCACGATCCGGCTGCGCGGGCGGCTGCAGACGCCGCAGGAGTTCCAGCGCGTGGTGGTCGCGGAGCGGAACGGCCGCGTGGTCCGGCTGGGCGACGTCGCCGACGTCCGCGACGCGACCGAGGAGCCGCGCACCGCAGCGCTCTTCAACGGGCGGCCCGCCGTCGGCATCGAGATCCTGAAATCGAAGGGGTACAGCACGACGGCGGTCTCGAGCGAGATCCGCGACCGCGTGCACACGATTCAGCAGCGGCTGCCCGGCGGCACGAAGCTGGACATCGTGCAGGACGCCGGCGTGCGCGTCGAGCACTCCGTGCGCAACGTGCAGGAGACGCTGTTCGAGGGCGCGCTGCTGACCGTGCTCGTCGTCTTCCTCTTCCTGAATTCGTGGCGCTCGACGGTGATCACGGGGCTCGCGCTGCCGATCAGCGTGCTCGCCGCGTTCGTCGCCGTGTGGGCGCTGGGCTTCACGCTCAACACGATGTCGCTGCTCGGCCTCTCGCTCGCGATCGGGATCCTGATCGACGACGCGATCGTCGTGCGGGAGAACATTGTGCGCCACATCCAGATGGGGAAGGACCACTACGTGGCGTCGCAGGAGGCGACGAACGAGATCGGCCTGGCGGTCTCCGCGACGACCTTCTCGATCATCGCCGTCTTCGTGCCGGTCGCGTTCATGTACGGCGTCGCGGGCCAGTGGTTCAAGCCGTTCGCGCTGACGATCGCGGCGGCGGTGCTGGTCTCGCTCTTCGTCTCCTTCTCGCTCGACCCGATGCTCTCGGCGTACTGGCCGGATCCGCAGCTCGAGGAGGGCGAGCACCGCAACTGGATCTCGCGCCAGCTCGAGCGCTTCAACGGGTGGTTCGAGCGGCAGGCCGACCGTTACAAGCTCGTCATCGCGTGGGCGCTCGACCACCGCCTGGCGATGGTCTTCATCGCAATCGGCACCCTCGTCGGGGCGCTCGTGCTGCAGGCCACGATCGGCGGCGCCGGCTTCGTCCCCGACAGCGACCGCAGCGAGCTGACCGTCAACTTCGAGACGCCGCCCGGCTCCAACCTCGAGTACACGAAGATCAAGGGCGAGGAGGCCGCGACGCTCGCGCGCTCGCTGCCGCAGGTGGCCTACACCTTCGTCACGGTGGGCGGCTCGAGCGGCGCGGTCGACCAGGGCATGCTCTACATCCGGCTGCTGCCGAAGAGCGAGCGCAGCGTCGGCGCGCTCGACCTCGCGCAGCGCCTGCGCCAGCGCTTCGAGCGGATCGGCGGCGCCGACTTCGCGATCTTCTCCGGCATGTTCGGCGGCGGTCAGAAGCAGATCCAGGTGGAGATCCGGGGCACGGACGCGAAGACGCTCGCGGCCATCGCCGACCGCGCGGAGGCGGAGGTCAAGCAGGTCGAAGGCGCCGTCGACGTCGGGCTCTCGACGCGCGGACAGAAGCCGGAGCTCGAGGTGCAGCTCGATCGTGGCCTCGCGTCCGACCTCGGCATCAACACGGCCCAGGTGGGGCAGGCGCTGCGCGTCGCGTTCGCGGGCGTGGACGCGGGCGACTGGGTCGACCCGACCGGCGAGACGCGCGACGTCGAGGTGCGCCTCGTGCCGGAGGCGCGCCGCCGCCCGGCCGACCTCGCGAGCCTGCCGCTCGTGGTGCAGACGGCGGGCGCGGGCGGACCGAAGATCGTTCCCCTCGGCCAGATCGCGACGGTGCGGCAGGGGATCGGCCCCGCGCAGATCGACCACCTCGATCGCGAGCGCGTCGTCGACGTGCAGGCGAACACCTCCGGCCGCTCGCTCGGCGAGGTGACGCGCGACATCAACGCGCGCCTCGGCAAGCTCGACCTGCCCCCCGGCTACCGCATCACGATGGGTGGCGACGTCGAGGGCCAGGTCGAGGTCTTCACCAACATCTTCAAGGCGCTCGGCATCGCCATCCTCTTCATGTACCTGATCCTGGTGGTGCAGTTCGGCAGCTTCATCGATCCGATCGCCATCATGATGTCGCTGCCGCTCTCGCTGATCGGCGTCGTCGTCGCCCTGATCGTCACCGGCGACACCGTGAACATCATGAGCCTGATCGGCGTGATCCTGCTCATGGGGCTGGTCACCAAGAACGCGATCCTGCTGATCGACTTCGCGAAGTGGGGCCGCGAGCAGGGGCTGAGCCGCCGCGACGCCCTGATCGAGGCCGGCCGCATCCGGCTGCGCCCGATCCTGATGACCACCTTCGCGCTCATCGCCGGCATGACCCCCGTGGCCATCGGCGCCGGCGAGGGCGCCGATTTCCGGGCCCCGCTCGGCCGCGCCGTCATCGGCGGCGTCATCACGTCCACGTTCCTGACGCTCATTGCGATCCCGACGTTCTACGAGATCCTCGACGAGTGGAAGGAGTGGGTGCTGCGAAAGGTGGGGCGCAAGAAGCACGCGCCGGAGCCGCAGCCGGAGCCGCACGGCACCCCCACGCCGGTCGGCGTGGAGTAGCGGCGCGCCGCCGGATCAGCCGCCCGCGGCGACCTCGCCGGCGATCGACGCGAGCGGCTCGACGCGGAACATGACCTGTGCGCCGCCGACCACCAGATGCCAGAGGACGCGGCCGTCCGGCGCGACCTCGTACGCCTCGGCCGGGCCGGTCGAGCCAGCCAGCCCCGCGCTCATGCCGAAGGCGACGAGGGTCGCGCCGTCTTCGAGGCGCCGGGCCGAGCCGACCGCTGAGGCGAAGTTGTCACGCTCGGGCCGCCACTCCCATACGACGTGTGCGGAGTCGGCGGTGAAGGCGAGCTCGACCGCCCGCGAGTAGCCGCCCCGCGCGATCCCGTTGTCGAATATCAGCACGTGGCCGGTCCGAACCTCGCGCGCCGCGTGCTGCCCCGAGAAGCGTTCCGCCTGCGGAACCGAGACGCTGGCCCCGGTGCCGCCCAGCCGCCACTCGAACGTGCGCCAGTCGGGCGCGATCGACGCCACCTGGTAGAGGTGGTGGAAGCTGATCGTGACGTTGCCCCGCGGCCCGATGCCGAGCGCGTTCGCGTGCAGCCATTCGCGCCCGAGGAGTGGACCACGATCCGCGACCGGCGAGAGGTGGTCCCACGACGTCCACATCCGCTCGGCCGTCCCCGCCTCGGGGCGCCACGACCAGATCGCGTCCCCCTCCAGCCCGGAGCCGTCGAGATCCCGCGCGTCGAACGCGATGAAGAGAAGCGCGTCGTCGCCTTGCGCGATCACGTCGTGGTGCATCTCGCGCGCCGCCGTATCCTGCGGCAGCTCGTACGGCTCCGCGCCGCCCGGCGTCACTTCGACGAGACCGCGCCCCTTGTCCATGAAGACGAAATCGCCGTTCGGCCGCCGCGCGAAGCCGAACGGGAAGTCGACCGTCCTCCAGTACCACACGACCTCACCGGCTCCGTCGATCGCGACGTATCCCTTGAAGCCGGTCGGGTCGTAGGCGTGAACCATCGCCAGTGGTATCGACAGCTCCCCTTCGACGTCGAAGGTGAGCGCCGCGAGGTCCGGCGGCAGCGGATCCGTCGTGAACGTCCCGCTCGCGTGGGGGTCGACCACCTGGTAGTGGTACGTGCGACCCGCGTGCAGGCGAGCGAGGTAGACCATGTGCTCCCGCGCCGCGGGCGACGCCACTGCGAAGCGCGGGCCACCCTCCTCCCGGTATTCCACCGTGATCGGGGCGGCGCGATCGAGCTCGATGCGCAGCGTGCGGGCGAGCGGCGCGCCCTCCGCCGTCAGCGTCGTCCGCACCACGGCGACGGCGGTCGCGTCCTGCCGCGTGCATCCCGCCGCCGCGACGAACAGGAGAGTGGCCGTGACGCGCCACGCACCCGGGATCGCGCGCCATCGCGGGATCTTCCCCGTGCGTGGAGGCCGCCGCGCGCCGGCGGTCGGTCGCGTGCGGCAGGCTGGCCGGCGGTCGAAGCGGGACGGGCGTCGGGAAGCGCTCATCGGGGTCACCGGCGGCTTGGAGGAAGCGTTACGCATCGCGCCTCACGAATCGCACCCCGCGCGGCGTGGGTTCCCGGCTCCGACGCCGGCAAGCGCCGGCAGCCGGGCTGGCGTTCGTCGCGCTCGCGAGCGCGGTCGTCGCCGCTCGTCACGCCGGGGCGACGGACGCCGCGGGGAACCCGGCGGCCTCCCCGCGCGAATAAGGCTCGGGCCGCGATGCGCGCGGCCGCGGAGCGGCTATCGGAAATCGGAGCGACGATGACGAGTGCGAGTGCGACGGAGCGCGTGGCGGGCGCGGTGCGGATGACGATCCCCGCGGCGGCGCCACGCCTGGTGGCCGCGGCGGCGCTGGGCCTGCTCTACCTCTCGGCGGCGCCGCGGATCGTGGCCGCGCAGGCGGCGCCGGTCCAGAACGCCGATTTGTCGATGTTCCGGCGCCTCGACCTGCCGGCGCCGAACCGCTACCGCTCCGCGTCCGGCATGCCGGGACCGGCGTACTGGCAGCAGCGGGCGAGTTACTCGATCCGCGCGTCGCTCGACACCGTGAAGAAGGCGGTCTCGGGCGAGGAGACGATCCGCTACGAGAACCACTCGCCGGACACGCTGCGCTTCGTCTGGCTGCAGATCGACCAGAACCTGTACCGCCCGGACAGCTGGGGCGCGACGCTCTTCCCAGAGGGCGCCCGCTTCGGCGGCGGCGGCTTCTCCGGCGGCATCGACATCGCGCGCGTGAGCGTCGACGGCGCGGCCGCCGAGCCGCACATCCAGGACACGGACATGCGCGTCGACCTGCCGCGCCCGCTGGCGCCCGGCGACAGCGTCTCGCTGGGCGTCGCGTGGTCGTTCCCGGTACCGGAGCACGGCTCGGACCGCATGGGGCGCCAGGGCTCGCTCTACGAGGTCGCGCAGTGGTTCCCACGCATGGTCGTCTACGACGACGTCCACGGCTGGAACGTCGACCCCTACCTTGGCCAGGGCGAGTTCTACCGCGAGTTCGGCGACTACGACGTCGCGGTCACGGTGCCGGCGAGCTACGTCGTCGCCGCGACCGGCACGCTGCAGAATCCGCAGCAGGTGCTGACGGCGACGGAGCGTGAGCGGCTCGCGAAGGCGGCGCGAGCGACGTCGCAGGTCGCGATCATCGCCGCCGGCGAGGCCGGCATGGCGGCGACGCGGCCGGCGACGAGCGGCACCCTCACCTGGCGCTTCCGCGCGCACGACGTGCACGACTTCGCGTGGGCGGCGTCGCCGGCCTTCCGCTGGGACGCGATGACGAGCAAGCGGGGCGTCCTCTGCCAGTCGTACTACCAGGCGGCCGACACGGCGTGGGCTACCGCCGCCGACATGACGTGCTTCTCGATCGACGAGTTCTCCGACCGCTGGTTCCCCTTCCCGTGGCCCCAGGCGACGAGCGTCGCCGGGCCGGTCGGCGGCATGGAGTATCCGATGATCGTCTTCGTGCACGGCGGCGGGCCGAGCCGCGGCGTCTTCGGCACGATCGCGCACGAGCACGGCCACGAGTGGTTCCCCATGATCGTCAGCTCCAACGAGCGCCGCTACGCGTGGATGGACGAGGGCTTCAACACCTTCATCGACACCTGGCCGAACGACCGCCGCTATCCCGGCACCGACACCAAGGCGCAGTACCTCGCCGCCTACTTCCGCGGCCTCGAGCAGGGCGAGGACGAGCCGATCATGACGCCCCCCGACCGCATCGACCCGCAGGCGCTCGGCCTCGTCGGCTATCGCAAGCCCGCGATGGTGCTCCACCTGCTGCGCGACCAGGTGCTCGGGCCGGAGACCTTCGACCTCGCCTTCCGCACCTACGTCCGGCGCTGGGCGTTCAGGCACCCCACGCCCGCCGACTTCATGCGCACCATGGAGGACGTCTCCGGGCGCGACCTCGACTGGTTCTTCCGCGAGTGGCTCTTCACCACCGACCAGCTCGACCAGGCGATCACCGGCGTCGAGCAGAAGCGGCTCCCCGACGGCCGCTGGTCCGTGAGCGTCCAGCTCGAGAGTCAGACGCCGCTCGTCATGCCCGTCGACCTCTCGCTCACCCTCGCCGGCGGCGCCACCCGGCTGGTTGAGCTGCCCGCGTTCGTCTGGTACCGCGGGCGGCACTACGTCTATACGACGACGCTGCCCGATCGCCTCGCCGCGGCGACGATCGACGCCGCCGGCGCGTTCCCGGACGTCGACCGCACCGACAACGCCTGGACCGCCGCGGCGGCGGAGCACTGACCGACGCTCCGGCGCGCCGGAACCCCCTCCGCCGCGCCGGGCTATTGCAGGGTCCGGCGCGGAAAGGGTATAGTGGGATGGGCGGCTCCCTGCCTCCGCCCGTGTTTCCCAGCGAGGCAATCCCATGGTCGAAGCAACGCTGCCCGGACCCGCCCAGCCGAGCCCGGCCGACGGGTCGTCGCCCGCCGCTCGCCGCTCCCATCACGGCCCTGCGCTCCACCGCCTGATCGCCGCGGCCGCTTTGATCACCGCGGCCTGCGCGCCCCGCGCCACGGTGGCGCCGGCGACGGCCGCCGACATCCCGTCGCTGGAGGCGCAGCTCCGCGGCCGGCCCGGTGCCGTCGCCGTGATGGCGCGTCTCGGCGAGGCGTACCGTGCGGCGGGTCGCGAGGAGGACGCGCGCAAGGTGCTGGAGGAGGCGGTGCGCATCGACTCCACGAGCGCGCCTGCCGTCTTCTTCCTCGGCCTCACGTACGAGGATCTGAGCCGCTACGAGGACGCGGGCCGCCTCTACGCGCGCTTCGTCGAACTGGGCGGCGCGGGTCCATTGCGTGACGACATCGCGGCGCGCGTCCCCCTGGTCCACCGGCGCGCGCTGGACGCGGCGGTACGCCTGGCGCTGGCGGACGAGGCGCGGCTCCGCTCGACGCCGCCACAGCCACGCACGATCGCCGTGTTCCCCTTCCGCTACGTCGGCACCGACGCGGCGCTGGAGCCGCTGGGCCGCGCGCTGGCCGAGATGCTGGTGACCGACCTTGCGACGACGCAGCGGCTGCGCGTCCTCGAGCGGCTGCGCGTGCAACTGCTGCTGGACGAGATCGCGCTGGGACAGGGCGGCCGCCTCGATTCGGCGACCGCGCCACGCGCCGGGTTCCTGCTCGGCGCCGGCCACGTCGTGCGCGGACAGATCGCGGGCGGTGAGCAGAGCCTCACCTTCTCCGCGGCGGTCGTCCCCGTGGGCGGAGGGCGGGCGCCGCCGGTGCTCGGCGAGCGCGACGCCGCGCGCCGTTTCTTCGCCGCCGAGGAGCGCATCGCGCTCGGCATCTTCGAGCGGCTCGGCGTGCAACTCACGCCCGCCGAGCGCGAGCGGATCGCCCATCGTCCCACGGAGAATCTGCAGGCGATCCTCGCCTACGGCCTCGGCCTGGAGGCGGAGGACCGCGGCGACTTCGACGAGGCCGCACGGCAGTTCCGCCGGGCGGTGCAACTCGACCCCGGCTTCGAGGACGCCCGCCGCCGGGCCGCTGCCTCGGACCAGCTCGGCGCCGCGTCCTCGACCGACATCGGCGCGCTCGCGCTGCGCGGCGACTCCCGCTTCTTTTCCGGCGGCGGCCCCGGGGCGGGGGCGGCCGGCGGGCCCGGCGCCGCGACGCTCGACTGGTGGTCGCGGCGGATCGCTTTCGACGACGTCGAGCGGCTCCTCCCGGCCGGCCTCGAGCGCGATCCCGCCGTCGAGCTGCTCGGCGTCGAGGGGCTCGCCACGACGCGCGCTCTGATCCAGATCATCCTGAGGCGGCCGTGAGCGGCGGACGGAGGGGCCGGGGCGCGGCCGCGCTGCTCGCCGCCGCGGCCCTGTTCACGGCGCCCGCGGCCGGCGCGGCGCAGGCGGCCGGCGGCGCGGCGCCCGCCGCCGGCGGCGCGGCGGGCGGCGGCGCGAGCCTCGGGGCGCTCTTCGAGCTGTACTCCTTCTCCGACGCGGCCGCGGCGGGCATCGACCGCCTGTCGCTCTTCACGGTGCCGGTGGCGGCGCGGGTGCAGGCGTCGCCGCGTATCGCGCTGCGGCTGGACGGCGCCTTTGCGAGCGGCTCGCTGAAGCGGCCGGACGGCACGAGCACGACGATCTCCGGCCTCACCGACACGCGGCTTTCGGCGTCGACGACGCTCGGCCGCGACGCCGTCGTCGTGACCGGCCTCGTCGTCCTTCCGACGGGCATGAAGAGCCTGACCGGCGAGCAGTACGCGCTCGCGGGCGCGGTGGCCGCGGACCTGCTCCCGTTCGCGGTGACGCACTGGGGCAGCGGCGGCGGCGCCGGAGGCAGCGTCGCGCTCGCGCGGCCGCTGGGCGACTTCGGCGTGGGCGCGAGCGTCGGCTACGTCGTCGCGTTCCAGTACGAGCCGCTCGACGGCCAGAGTGCGAGCTACCAGCCGGGCGATGCGCTGCGCGTCAACGCCGCGATCGACCACTCCGTCGGCTACGGCAAGGGCTCGCTGCGGCTCAGCTACGAACGCTTCAGTGACGACGCCTTCGACGGCCAGAACCTCTTCCGCTCCGGTGACCGCCTCGAGGTCCTCGCCTCCTACGCGTTCCCCTTCGCGGCGCGCTCCAGCGGCATCGTCTACGGCGGCGCGCTGCACCGGCAGAAGGGCAGCTACCTGCAGGACCTGACGCGATCCCCCTCGCGCAACCTGCTCGTGGTGGGCGGCGGCGCGCGTCTGCCCTCGGGGCGGGCCACCTTCGTGCCCACCGCGCAGTTGCGCGTGCTCGCCCGCTCCGACGGCCTCGGCCAGGGCTACACCGCCTCCGTCGGCGCGTCGATCGAGTGGGCGCTCCAGAGGGCGACGTTGGCGCCGCAGGTGCAGGCGCGCTTCGGCAGCGTCGACGTCAGCGCCGGCAACACGAGCGGCTTCGCCGGGTTCGCGCTGGGCGGCGCGATCCGCTTCGGTGAAGGGGGGCGGCGATGAGGGGCGGCGCCACGCGATTCCTCGCGACGTGCGCAGCCGTCTGCGTCGCGCTCGCCGCGTCCGCGTGCGGGGACCTCTTCTTCCGGCCGGCGGAGCGCGGGCCCGCGGACGTGCGCATCTCCTACGCGTTCGCGGCGCCGCCGGACGGCGTGGAAGGCGGTCCGGCCGAGGCGTTCGCGGCCGCGGACGCGATCACCGTTCGCGTCACGTCTCAGAGTGGCGGCGTGCTGTACGACGAGACGCTGCCGCTGAGCGGCGACCAGTCCGAAGTCGCGGTGAACGTCGACGTGGGAGACGGCGGAGCGCTGACGGTCGACGTCGTCGTCCTGGCGGAGGGCCGGCCGCTCTTCGCCGGCTCCGGGAGTCTCACGGTGCGCCCCGGCGAGACGGGCGGCACGACGATCACGCTGAGCCCCATCGCGGCCGGCGTCGCGATCGACGCTCCCGGCGACGTCGCCGCCTACGAGGAGCCGGTCCAGCTCCACGCGACGGCGGTCTTCGCGACCGGGGACAGCATTCCCGGGTCGAGCGTCGCGTGGAGCAGCCTGGATCCGCAGGTCGCGACCGTGAGCGAGGCGGGCGTGCTCGTCGCGCACGCGGACGGAACCGCGCGCATCGTCGCACGCGCGGTGGTCGCCGGCACGCCCACGGGCGCGGCCGACACCGCCTCGGTGCGGGTGCACGCGGAGGTCGCCACGGTGACGGTCGCGCCGGCGAGCGCGCGCCTGGCGGTGGGCGGGACGCAGGCGTTCGCCGTTACGCCGGAGGACCGCAACGGCAACCCGATCGTCGGCCGCGCCGCCGTCTGGACGGTGGACGACGCGGCGGTGGCCTCCGTGGACGCGCAGGGCGTCGCCCGCGCCGTGCGGCCGGGCGCCACGGTGGTCCACGCGACGGTCGACGCGAAGACGGGCGACGCGAGCCTCGCCGTCGTGCAGGCGCCGATCGTCGCGACGCTCGCGCCGACCGGCTTCGGGCCCGAGACGGCGACGTTCCTGGGTACCGTCACGCCGTTCGACGGTCCGGTGGAGGCGTGGTTCGAGTGGGGCTTCGGAACGGCGCTCGACCGGTCGACGCAGCACCAGCCGATTCCGCCCGGCGCCGCCCCCGTCCCCTTCTCGCAGATGGTTTCGCCGGGCGAGGGGTTCACCTACTCGGTGCGCGCGGTGGCCGCCAACGGCGGCGTCGTCGTCGCGGGCCAGACGATCACGTTCACCGAGCCGTACACGCTTCCTCCGGCTCCGGTGCTCGACGGGACGCTCGAGCGCGACATCGACGGCATCCCGGTGCAGGCGGACCTCACGTGGACCACCACCGGCGACAACGCGACCGAGTTCCGCATCGAGCGCAAGCTCAGCTTCGAGAACGTCTTCTCGCTCATCGCGGTCGTGGGGAGCGACGTCCGCAGCTATCAGGAAAAGGTGGCCAACCTCGATTCGTCGACGTTCCTCTACCGCATCACCGCCTGCAACCCGGCGGGCTGCTCGGACTTCTCGAACGTGGTCACGCTCGGCCCGTGAGAACCTCTGGATCCGGAGTCGAAACCATGGCAGTCGCACGATCGCTGCGCGCCTCGGGCGCGATCCTCCTCCTTCTCGCCGCCGCGTTCGTGGCGACGCCCGCCCTCGCGCGCGCGCAGCAGGCGACGCCGGATACGCGGCCGGGAATCGCCGTGCTCCCGTTCGACTACGGCGGGTCGTACGGAAAGGAGAAGGAGGACTTCGATGCGCTGAAGGTCGGGTTGCAGCAGATGCTGCTGACGGAGCTGGCGCAGAACGACTCGCTGCGCATCGTCGAGCGAACGAAGCTGCGCGACCTGATGCAGGAGCAGGACCTGGGATCGTCGGGCCGCGTCGACGCCGAGACGGCGGCGCGCATCGGCAAGCTCGTCGGCGCACGCTACGTGGTGACCGGCTCCTTCACGGACCTGTTCGGCGAGGTCCGCATGGACGCGCGGATCGTGGACGGCGAGACCAGCGAGGTGCTGAAGACGGAGAGCGTGCGCGACAAGCGAGAGAAGATGTACGACATGCTGGTGCGACTCGCGTCGCAGGTTACGGCCGGCGTCGACCTGCCGCCGCTCGCCGTCGCCAAGCGGCAGGCGCGCCAGAAGCGGGAGATCCCCGCCGAAGCGGTGACCCTCTACTCGCGCGCGCAGGTCTTCCAGGACGGGGGCCAGAAGGAGCAGGCGATCGAGCTGTATCGCCGCATCGTCGACCGCTTCCCGCAGATGACCGAAGCGAAGGCGGCGCTGCGCCAGCTCACCGCGGGCTGAGCCGCTCGCGCGGGAGGGCGGCGAGCAGACGCTCGGCGGCCGAAGCGGAAACGGCGAGCACGACGCGCTCGCCGCCTTCCATCCTCCCGCCGAACAGGATCCCCACCACGGCACCGTCGCGGTCGAAGATCGGGCTGCCGCTCGCGCCGCGCTCGCCATAGCCGTAGAACTCGAGGCGGTCGGCGGTGTGCGCCGCCAGCACGCCGGCGGTGACGAGCGGTCGCGGCGCCGCGCGCGAGCCGGACGAGCCGGACGCCGCGTCGCCGCCGAGCGGGAAGCCGATCATCGCCACCGGTGAGCCGGAGGCGAGGGTGTCGGGCCTGGCGTTCACCGCGCGCACCGTGGGAACGTCGCCGACGATGCCTTCCGCCTGCACGGCGGCGAGGTCGGCGTCACGGGCGGTGGCGACGAGGTGAGCGGACCAGACCTGGTCCGAGCCGGCGAACTGGATCGCGATGCGACGCGGCCGCCGCTCGCCGTCGGCGCCCGCGACCACGTGGCGGTTGGTCAGGAGCAGCGCGTCCGCGCGCACCGCGAACGCCGTCCCCGTATCCACTTCCCCGTCCTCCAGCTCGACGTAGATGACCGCGACTGCGGGGCGGTTCGCCGCGCCGATCGCGTCGAAGTCGAGCGACGCGGCGAGCTGCTGCCGCGTGAGTGCGGTCGTGGCCGACTGCAGTCGCCGCTGCAGCTCCGCCACGCGCGAGCCGTCGCCGGAGCGGGCGCGCTCCAGCTCCGCGGCCAGATTCCCCACTCGCTCCCGCGAGGCTTCCAGGACCTGCTGGAGTCCGGCCGCCTCCCCACGCAGCCGTCGCAGCGCGGCCGCGCTCGCGGCGAGCGCGCTGTCCGTGCGCGCCTCCACGCGTGCGCGCTGGCGCGCGCCGCGCCGGGTGGCGATCCCGGTGTAGACGAGCGCGGTGGTCGCGATGGCGAGGAGCAGGGCGAGCGCAGCCGCGGCGCGTCGCCAGCGGCGCGCCTGGCGCACGACTTCCAGCCGGATCCGCTCCGTGGGGCGCGGCGACGGCGTGAAGGGCGGCGCCGCGGAGGCCGGCGCCGCGGAGAGGGAGCACGCCGCGATCGGGCCGCCCGCGCCGAGCTGCACCTCGTCGCCGTCGCGGAGCGCCACATCGCCCTCGACCGGCCGGCCGTTGACGAAGGTCCCGTTGCGGCTGCCGAGGTCGCGCAGGACCCAGCCGTCGCCGGAGCGCCGCAGCTCGGCGTGGAGGCCGGAGACGGCGAGGTCGCGCTGCGGATCGAGCTGCAGATCCGCGTCCGCGCGGCGACCGATCGTGACGCGGTCGCCCGCGAAATCGCGGACCAGGCCCGCTCGCCCGCCGGTGCGGAGGCTGATCCGGAGATTCATCGCGGAGGCGGCTCAGGGAGCCGAAGGCGGCAGCTCGTAGAGCCTGTGGCGGACGTCGTCGTCGGGACGCGCGGGCGGCAGGCCCTCTCCGTCCAGGCGTGCGACGACCGCGGTGATGTTGTCGAAGCCGCCGCGCTCATTGGCGAGCTCGACCAGGCGCCGCGCCGCGGCGTCCGGCTCCGCCGCCGCCACCGCCGCCGCGATCTCGGCCGGGCGAACGAGGCCGGAGAGGCCGTCGGAGCAGAGGACGATCGCGTCGCCGCGGCGCAGCGGCTGATGGGTGAGGACGACGTCGATCTCGTCCTTCGTCCCGAGCGCCTGAAGCACGAGGTTGCGGATCGCCGCGCGTTCGGCCTGCTCGGGGGTCATGTGTCCCTCGTCGACGAGCTGCTGCACGACCGACTGGTCGCGCGTGAGCTGGACGGCGACGCCGTCGCGCACGAGGTAGGCGCGCGAATCGCCGACCTGGGCGAGGTAGAGCCGGTCGCCGAAGAGCCCGGCGACCGTCGCAGTGGTGGCCATGCCCCCGAACTCCGGCTGCTCCCGCGTGCGCTCGACGATGCGGGCGTTGGCCTCCTCGACCGCGTCGCGGAGGTGGGTGGCGAAGCGCTCGGCCGAGGGCGCATCCTCCGCCATCCAGGTGCGGGCGAGGTGCTCGCCGATGTAGTTCGCCGCCAGCGCGCTCGCGACGCCGCCGGCCACGCCGCCGCCCACGCCGTCGGCGACGATGAGCAGCGCGCCCCGCTCACCCAGCCGAAAGCGGCCGGAGCCCACGTCGGGTGGCGGCTCCACGTTCGAGTCGAGGCGGTAGCCCGCGCCGCCGCGGGAGAGGTTCGCGACCAGGAAGCTGTCCTGGTTTTCCGCCCGCTTCATCCCTCGGTCGCTGCGGCCGAAGACCGCGACGTCGATGGCGGGACTCGCTACGGCGTCCTCGTTCATCGGTGGCTCCCCTGGAGCGCTTCGAGATAGCTGCGATAGCCGCGCGCCAGGCGCACCGAATCGTGCGCCAGAGCGCGCCGCGTCCAGCGAATCGCACCCGCGACGTCCCCCTGCTTGTCGAGCGCATTCGCGTAGACGAACGCCGCGAGGCCGCGTTGCCACTCCTCGAGCCCGGGCGCGTCGTACGCGAGTCGCGCGGTGTCCGCCGCCGCGGCGACCACGCGCGACGCGACCGCGCCCCCTTCCGGCGGCGTGAGTCGGTCGAGCGCGCGGTACAGCACGTCCGCGGCGTTGCCCGCATTGATCGCCGTGGAAGCCCGCTCGCCGCGGCCGTCGTGGGGCGCGGGGGCCGGCGGCACGGGAGAAGGCGCGACGCTGTCGGCCCCGCCGTCTCCGCCGCCGTCCGGGCCGGCGCCGCCGCCATTGGAGGCGCTGTCCGCGGTGACCACCTGAAGCGGACCGTCCGGGCTCGACCGTCCGCCCCCGTCGTCCGATCCGCGGAGGAACAACGCCGCCCCCGCCGCGCTCACCGTCGCCAGCGCGACGGCGGCGAGGGCGAGCGTACGCACCGGCAGGCGGCGAGGCGCCTGCCGCGGCGCGACGCGCGTCGCCGGCACGTCGTCCGCGGTGGCGGCCGCGGCAGTGCCGGTGGCCCCGGCGGTCCCGGTGGCCGCGGCACCACGGACCGCGCCGGCGGTGCCGGCATCCGCGACGCGGCCGGTCCCGGCGGTGCCCGTGCGCTCCCCGCTCGCCGCCCGCTCGAGGCTTGCCGCGAAGTCGCCGGCGCTCGCCCAGCGGTCGTCGGCGCGGCGGGAGAGCGCGCGGTCGAGCGCGCTCTGGAGGGCGGGGGGGAAGGGGCCGGCGCCGGTCGCGTCGAGGCGCATGGGCCGGTCGGTCAGGCGTTTGATCATGCGGTCCTGCGACGTCTCCGCCTCGAACGGCAGCCGGGCGGTGAGCATGCGATAGACGACGACGGCGAGGGAGTAGATGTCGCTGCGGCCGTCGACCGGGTCGCCGGTGAGCTGCTCCGGGCTCATGTAGTCCGGCGTTCCGACGACGAAGCCGTGGCGGGTGACGTCCTGTCCCGGCTCGTCGCCCCCGATCGCCTTGGCGATCCCGAAGTCCACGACCTTGACGCGGTCGCGGCCGTCGGGCGCCGCCGCGATCATGATGTTGTCCGGCTTCAGGTCGCGGTGGACGATGCCGCGCTCGTGGGCGGCGGCGAGCGCCGCGGCCACGCTGGAAGCGATGGCGATGGTGCGCGGGAGCGGCAGCGGCCCGTCGCGCTCGAGGATGCGCCCGAGCGGCTCGCCGGGGACGTACTCCATGGCGAGGAAGACGGTGCCGTCGGCGGTCTCGCCGAAGTCGTAGATGGCGCAGACGTTCGGATGGCTGATGAAGGAGGCGTTGCGCGCCTCCCGGGTGAAGCGGGCGAGCGCCTCCGGATCGCGGGCGAAGGAGCGCGTCAGGACCTTGATCGCGTCCTCGCGGCCCATGCGCAGGTGCTCCCCGAGGTAGACGGCGCCCATCGCGCCCTGCCCGAGCTTGCGCACCACGCGGTAGCGGCCGGCGAGCGTGCCGCCCACGAGCGGATCGGCGGCCGGCTCCGCTCCGCCTTCATGCGGCGTCCGCGCCGCGCCGGGCTTCCGCGCTTCGTCCACGAGCTAACGGGAGCGGTCGGCGGGGCCGCAGTCGGTGGCGCGGTCCTGGCGCTCGATGAAGGTGACCGGCCCTGTGAAGCGGCGCACGCGCACGACCTCGACCGGGTACGCGTCGGCGTTGAAGTTGCCGCAGCCCTGGATCGTGCGCACGACGACGGCGAGCGCATCGTGCTCGTTGCCCGCGGCGTCGCGCTCCTTGCGCACGCCGACGCTGTCGACGCGGATCTGATCCTCCGCCTTGCGGCGCCCGGCGGCGACGACGACCACCATGTCACGGTCGAAGTCGACCTGCGGCATGGGCGGCGGCGACGGCCGCTTCGACGTCGCCTGCTGCCAGATCTCGCGCCAGCGCGCCGCCTCGCGGACGACGATGCGCGCGGAGTCCGGGAATCCGCCGGCGTCGTCGTAGTAGAGGCGCGCCTCGGGCGCGACGGGACCGAGCACCGCGGAGAGGGGCGGCGGGGCGGCGCCGCCGTGAGCGCACGCGGCGGCGGCCGCGGCGAAGGCGAGCGCGAGGAGAGCGCCGCGCGCCGCTGTGGCGGCGCTGGCGTCGGAGTGGCGACGTCGCATGGAGATCACGGAGTTCACCTCGCTATGGTCGAGACGCAGTCGAGCCCGGCCAGGTAGCCGGGGTCGAAGATCGGGATGCCGCTGGCGAGCGTGATCTCGCCGGTGAGGTCGAACTGCTGTCCGGGTACGGGCCAGCGCAGGGAGTAGCGACCGTTGCCGATGGCGTGCCATTCGGCGCGGCCGAGCAGGTGGAAGAGCGCCCACGGCCCGTCGTCCACCTGGACCAGCGGAACCTCGCCGCCGCCGACCGTGCCGGTGATCTTCGCGCTGCGGGCGCGCGTGCCATCCCAGGTGAAGCGCTGCGAGCGCAGGAAGGTGCGGGTGAAGCGCTGCGTCTGACCGTCGATCGAGACGACCACTTCCGGGAGCTGCGGCGAGGCCTCGAGACGGAGCAGGAAGTCGACGGCGGGGCCGCTGCCGTCGCTGCGGAAGAGACCCTCGGAGACGTGCGCGGCGCGGTTGAAGAAGCGCACGAACGCGCTCGTCGGCTGCGGCCGCGCGCCGGGCCGGGCGCGGTACTCCGACCCCTGCTTGGCGAGGAACGGCTGCAGCGCGTCCTGATAGAACGTCCACAGCACGCTTGTGCCCGGCTTCAGCACGGCGGCCACGTCGTCCATCGAGGCGTCGCGTCCGGCGCGCGGGCTGAACGGGTAGTGGCCGGAGATCGGCGAGAAGGCGCGGCAGAAGTCGGCGCCTGCCGCGTTGACGTCGCTCGAAGGCAGCCGGCTCAGCAGGCGGTCCGTCATCACGATCGGCGCGTCGAGGAACGACTGCACCGCGGCCCCCACGGCGCTCGCCTGGCCGTCGACCTTGAAGCCCTGCGTGACCTGGCGCAACGCGTTGCGCGCCTGGTCGGCGTCTGTCGCCGCCTGGTCGATGGCGCGGCCGCGATCGCCGCCCGCCTGCGCGACCTGGTCGAAGGAGGCCTGCAGCCGGCCGAGCGCGTCCATGTACGGCTTGTTCGCGTCGACGACGAAGCGGTCCGTCACGTCCGCGGGGATCACGACGTGCACCGGCTGGAACGCGCCGATCACGGTCTCGCGGTCCAGCTCGCCGCCGAGCGTGCTGTCGATGGCGGTGTTGTGCGCGGCGAGCGAGATCAGCTCCAGCAGCGGCGACTGGTTGCCGCTCAGGCGCGTGAGTCGAGTGGCGCCGTCGGCCGCGCCGCCGAACGGCACGACGGCGGCGTGCTGGAGGTAGCGCGTCCAGCTCGCGATGTAGTCGGCGACGTAGCGCGCGCGAAGCTCGGCGGCCATCTGCGCCAGCTGCTGCGGACTCAGCAGCTCCTCTCCGGTGACCCAATCCTCCTGGGCGAAGAGGTGGGACACGTCGCCGATGTTGCGGCTGATGTACGCCCAGCCTTCCGGCGTGAACGCGGCGGGCACGCTGTAGTCGTCGCGCACGAAGCCGGTCGAGCCGGGGAAGCGCTGCGCGAACTCGACCGGCCGCGCTCCGCGCGAGGCGGCGAGGAGCATCTGCTGATAGAAGCGGTCGACGCCGGCGAAGCTGCGCAGGAAGTCGCGCGTGCGATTGACGACCGCCTCCTGCTCGGGGGCGGTGTACGGATTGCCGAACGGCAGCTCGCTCGCGAAGCGGTCGAACTGCCGCCGCGCGAGGTCGCGCCGTTCCCCCTCGACGGAGCCGGCGGCGGGCCAGTAGCGCAGCAGCACCGGAGTGAGGAAGGCGGCGGTGCTGTGGTCCGGATAGCGCGTCGTGACGAGGTGCGCCTTCAGCGCGTCGTACGTGGTCGAGTAGTCGCTGCTGTCCGTGGCGGTCGCGGGCAGCCCGCGCAGGAAGTCGAGCAGCCCGGCACGCGTCGAGGCCCAGAGCGCACGGTCGAACGAGGCGAAGTACGCCTGTCGCAGCGCCGGCAGCAGCGCGTCGCCGCGGTAGAGGCCCCACGCCAGGTGGAGCGGTCGGCCGTCCCGCTCGTAGGCGCGCAGGCGATCGAGCCGGACCCCCAACGAATCGAGCGCGCGCAGACCCTCGACGGTGAGCGCCGCCGGCGCCGCGCCCTGCGCGCCGAGGCCCTGGAGCGCCGCCGCGTCGTCGAGCGCGAGGCGCCGGTTGTAGTGCCACGACGTGACGAATCCGACCGACAGGACGAACGCGACGGCGGCGGCGCCGCCGAGCAGCGCGCGGCGCAGGAAGTTCACGCGCGTGCCACCGCCGGTGACGGCGCGCGCGGTGGGGTCGCCGAGGAGGACGTCGGAGAACCAGCGCCGCACGAAAACCCACTGCGGCACGCGGCGGGTGCCGCCGCTCGCGGGTGAGGGCGCGGCCAGCGGCACGCTGGGCGCCTGGAACACCATCGTCGCGCCGATGCCGCCCGCGTCCGCCGTCATCTGCGGCTGCGCCGGCGCCGCGGCCGCCGCGTCACGGACCACGACCGGCCGCACGCCGGCGAAATAGAAGCCGCGCAGGAACGGGCTCACGCCGAGCTGACTGGGGCGGCACAGCTCGACGAGGAACTTGCTCGCGGCGTCCTCCACCTTGCCGAACTCGCGCGGAAACTCGTAGACGCCGCCGCGGATCTCCGGGTCCGCGTCACGCCGGAGCTGGCGCCGCCGCTTCAGCGCGAGGGAGCGGAAGAGGCCGCCGAACGCTTCCCGCACGCGGGCCGCTTCGCGCTCGCCGTAGGTGCCGGCGGCCGCGTCGTCGAGCGGAAGCGTCGCGCCCAGCACCTCGCCGACCTCCGCGTCCGTCATGCCGCGCGCGTAGTCGGCGAAGTAGGGGATGCTGTCGACCTTGGTGAAGAGGACGTACACCGGCAGGCGTATGCCCAGCCACTGCGCGACCTCCTGCAGGCGGTCGCGCAGCCGGCGCGCCGCCGCCACCGCGGCTTCCGCGCCGCCCGGGCCGGCCAGCTCGTCGCAGCCGAAGCAGACGACGGCGACGCGCGGCGCCTGCGGCCCGCGCGCCACCGCGGCGCCGAGTCGTTGCGGCGTGAGGTGCCGCACCAGCCGCGCCCAGCGGGCCGGATCGTCGAGCAGCACGCCGCCCGCCTCGACCAGCACCGCCTCGCGCGCGTACCACACGTTCACCGAGGGCGTCGGCGCGACGCCGTCGCCGCGGTACACTTCGCCCGAGAGCAGCTCCGGATCGAGCCCGGAGTTCGCGATCAACGTCGTCTTCGTCGTGCCGGGCGGCCCCAGGAAGAGCGCGACCGGGAGGCGGCTGATCCGGGCGCCCTCCACCGGCCGCGCGGCGGAGAGCCGGCGCGTCGCCTCGGCGATGGCGTCGTCGATCTCCTGCGACGCCGTGTCCGGGATCTCCGCGCGCGCGAGCAGGCGGTAGCGGCGGTACAGCAGCGCGGCGGCGATCAGGCCGAGGAGCCACAGGCCGCCCCAGAGGATCCAGCGCAGGCCGCCCGCGAGCCCGATCAGGCGGGCGATGACGAAGCTCGCCACCACGAAGATCAGCAACGTGGCCGTGGAGAACGACCACGCCTTCGTCCGCGCCTTCATCGCGTCACCTGCGCGGCTTCCTGCCGCACCGTGCCGACGGCGCCGCGCAGCGAAAGCGAGAAGCCGACGAAGAGCAGCAGCGCGACGAGGGCGAGGCCGCCGGCCAGCGCGGCGATGCGGCCGAGCCACGGGTCGTGCGCGACCGGCGCCCGCTCCCCGGGCGGCGGCATCCAGGCGGGCGAGAGCGGCTCGTCGGACCCGCGGATGCGGCGGATCTTCTCATCCGTCGCGGCGATCAGCGAGTCCACCTCGCCGCTGTGGCCGGCGGCGTAGCGGCCGCGGAAGCCGAGGAGCAGGCAGAGCTCGAAGACTTCGAGCAGGTCGGCCAGGTCGGAGGAATCCTGGCGCCCGAGCAGCTCGCGCAGGTAGAGGAAGAACGTCTCCCCCGCCATGTGGTCGCCGAACACTTCCTCCTGCAGCGGCTGGCGCGGCCAGTCCGCGAACATCGGCTGGCGCGAGTTGAGCACGCTCTCGTCGAGGAACGCGACGTAGGCGTAGACGGCGAGCTTGACGTCGGCGCCGTCGTAGCCCGCCTGGCGCGCCGCGGCGTCGGCGGCGGCGAGCAGGCGTTTGGCGTGCGCGCGGAAGGCTGCCGAGTCGGTGGCCACCTGCCGGTTGGCGCGCAGGCGGACGGCGGCGGTGAACGCCTCCTGCAGGGCGAGGGCGAGGGCGCCGCGCCGCGGGTCGCGGGCGGCGGCTTCCTGCTGCGGCGCGGCGAAGGCCGCGGTCGCCGTGGTCATGCACCCTCCTGGATCAGAACGAGCAGCTCGAGCTCTGCGTCCGGGAGCGCTCCGGGCACGTACGCGCCCACCTCGATCGGGTCCGCGTTCTCGAGGAGCGTCCAGCAGCCGCCGCTCCTGCGCACGGCGAAGTACTGGAAGCCGGCGCGCGGCAGAATGGCGCTCGGCGGCGTCGGCTCGTGCTCCAGCTCGAGACCCGGGAAGGCGCGCTCGACGAGCTTCGAAATGTGGGCGGCGGAGCACAGCTTGACCAGCTTCGGGACGCCGTCGAGCACGTCCGCCTGACGCGCGCTGGAGCGGAATCCCAGATACCACCGCGACGGCGGCAGCAGCGCGCGCCGGTCGGCGACGACGCCCCGGTAGTAGAGCGGCTCGGCCGGGTCGAGCGTCACCCGCAGCGCGCCCTCCGGCAACGCCACGTCGAGGTGGGCGCGGATCTGCGCGTCGAGCGCGCCGAAGCAGCCGCCCAGGTCGTCGTGGTCGTAGACGGGCAGCGCCCCCGCGTCCGCCTGCAGGGAGAAGGTGCAGAGCGCGCCCGCGAGGCGCGACATGTCCCGGAAGAGCCGCTCCGGATGGAGGTTGCGGGTCTCGTAGTCGCAGCGCAGCGCCGCCAGGCCCGTGTGCACCGCGTGCGCCATCCAGTAGCCCGCAATCTCGCGCGCGCCGTACTCCTCCGTGCCCACCGACGCGCGGCGCTGCGCGGCCAGGTAGTCCGCCTTCGCCGACAGGATGTCGATGAGGCGCCGCAGCATCTCGAGGAGCCGCCGGCTCGCGCTCACCTGCACCACGGGTGGGACGTACTCCGGATCGTAGACGAAATGGCCGGCGTGGTCGCGCCGGATCGTCGCCAGCGGCAGCGCGATGCGGCCCTCCCCGGGCGGGTCCAGCTCGAGGCGGAAGTTCTTGCGCGCGAGCGCGACCGGCTTCTCGTCGGCGCCCAGCGTGTCGTCGCGCAGCGTCTGGGTCACCGCCGTGTAGCGCAGGCCGTCGGCGGAGCGTGGCTCCAGGGCGCAGTTCGGCTCGCCCGGCCGGTAGGGCGCGATCGTCAGCAGCAACCGCCGGCTCTCGTCCGTGGGCGCGAAGGCCTCGTCCACGCGCAGCGGCGCGGGCGCCGCGTCGTCGGGAAACTGGAACGCGATGCCGTCCGGCATGACGCCGCGCGCGTGGATCAGCGACGCGGTGCCGTTCAGCAGCGCGTCCGCGTCCAGCTCGCAGGCGACCACGCCGTAGGGCCGGAAGAAGAGCTGGTCGAGCGCAAACGCGGCCGACTCCTCGACCCAGCGACTCTGCAACTGGAAGTGGTGCTGGGCGAGGTGCATGCCCTCACGCCAGACGACCCGGGACAGAGACCTCATCGCGCCTCTCGGCCTGACCGCTTCGATTGGGGGGAGCCGACCCACGTCGGCTCCGGGTCCGGCGGACCGCACGGGGAGAACCTTTGCCGGTGGGACGGTCGACGGGTAGAATAACACGGGCGCGACGGACACAACAACCGGCGCCTCCGCCGCGCCGTTCGCTCCCAGCGCGCCGCCCGCGGAACCACGCGGCCACGCGCTCCTCGCTCACGACCACCCGGACCCCGATGGCCGGCGACTCCTTCGCAGGACGCTATCAACTCCTCAAGCAGGTGACCTCCGGACCCGTCCGGACCCACCACGCGCTCGCCGATACCGGCGCCGTCGTGATGGTCCATTTCCTCGACGGCGACGACGCCGCGAACCGCGCCGTTCTCGAGCGCGTCCGCGGCCTCACCGGCGAGAAGGCCGAGCGCGTCGTCGAGGTCGTCGACGAGGGCGGCGTCCCCGCCGTCGTCACCCGCTTCATCATGGACTTCCACGACCTCGACGCATGGCTCGGCGAGGCGCGGACCGCGCCGCCAACCGCCGAGGCCGGGCCAGCCGGCGGCGCCGACATCGGCTTCACCGCGCTCTTCCAGGCTCCGGGGGAGACCGCGGGCCAGCCCGACGCGGAGGCCGCGGGAGCGTCGCCCGAGGCCCCGGCGGAGCCGCCGCCCGCGCCATCACCAGCTCCCCCCGTCCCCGAGCCGCGCGGCGAGTTCACCGGCCTCTTCCGGACGCCGCCGCCCGCGGGCGAGCCCGCCGCGGCCGGGCCGGCCGCCGATTCCGGCGCCGCGACCGAGGCGCCCGCGAGGGAGCCGCCCGCGGCCGAGCCCCCCGCGAAGGAGCCGCCGGCCACGGAGCCGCCCACGGCCGAGCCCCCCGCGAAGGAGCCCGGCGAGTTCACGCGGCTCTTCCAGGCGCCCGACCTCCGCGCCGCCGCCAGCGAGGCGGAGCCCTCCGGTGCGGCCACGCCATCCGCGCCCCCGCCCCCGCCGCCACCATCCGCGCCGCCCGCGCCACCGTCCGCCCCGTCCGCGCCGCCACCCGCGCCGCCTGCGCCGCCGTCCGCGCCGCCGCCTGCGCCGTCCGCGCCGCCTGCGCCGTCCGCGCCCGCCACGCCGCCACCGCCGCCCCCGGTGCCGCCGCCGGCGGACGCACCCGGCTCCCCGCCCTCTCCACGAGAGCCGGGCGAGTTCACCCGCATGTTCGGCAGGCCGGCGCCCCCGAGCGACGCGCCTCCGCCGACCTCCCCGCCGCCGCTGCGGGAGCCGCCGCCTGCGCCACCGCCCCCGGCCGACGCGCCTCCGCCGCCGGCCCCCGCATCCGGAGGCGAGGCGCCGTCGCCGCCGGATGGGTTCACCGAGCTGTTCTCCACGGGCGGCGAGCCGCGGCCGGGGGGACGGGAGTCGCGGGGTACCGGCCGCTTCACGCAGCTCTTTCGCCGCCCGGGCCTGCCGCCGGAGCCGCCGCCGAGGGCGCCGCAGCCGCCGCCACAGGCGCCTCCCTCCGGAGGGGGACGCCCGCTGTTCGACGCGGAAAGCGACTATCTGTCGCGGCTGAACGCCCCGCCCGGCTCGACGGAGCGGTCCGCTTCCGCGCCTCCGCGCGAAGTTTCCGCGCCTCCCGGCGCGCGAGCCCCGTCGCCGCCGGTGGAGGGCTACGGCCGGCCCGCTCCGCCCCCGCCGCCCCCACCGCCGCCACCGCGCTCGGGCGGCCCGGGCTCCTTCACGCAGGTGATCCGCGGCTACTCGGCGCCCGCGCCGAAGGAGCCGCCGGCGCCGCGCAGCGCTCCGCCGTGGCAGGGCCAGGCGCCGGGCCGTCCGTCGAACCGGCGGTTCTACATCGGCATTGCGGCGGTCGCGCTCGCCGCGATCGCGCTCATCGTCGTCCTCGCGGTGCTCGCCCACTGACCGGCGGAACGCCGCGGCGCGGACCGCTCCGCACTCGCGGATCGGCACCGGCGGCGGCGCGGTGCCGGCGGGCGCGCGGCGTCAGCCGTCGTTCGGCGGCAGGACGACGATCAGCTCTAGCTTCGGGTCGGGGAAGTCCGAGGGGACGTAGACGGCGAGGTTGCGCGCGCGGCGCACCGCTTTCCAGTCGTCGACGGAGGGGTCGAGCTCGAAATACTGGTGGTCGAGCTTGATGGGGATCTCGGAGGGCGGCGAGGCGGCGTGGCGGAGGGGGACGCCGGGCAGGGCCTGCTTGATCAGGCGCTCGATCTGATCGGCCGAGCTCACCTTGAGGAGCTGCGGCGCGCGGCGGATCAGCGCGGCGCGGTCGACGCCGGCCTGCACGGCGAGGAAGAAGCGACGCCCCTCGAAGTAGCGGTCCTGGTCGATGGCGGTGGCGTGGATCGCCGGCTCGGTGGGCCGCAGCGGCAGCGCGGCGTAGTTGGTCGGCACGACGGTCTCGAGCAGGTGGCGGACCATCTCGTCGAGGCGGGTGAAGCAGGCGGTCAGGTCGGTGTGGTCGTAGGCGGGAAGGTCGCGCGGCTGGATCGAGGAGGAGAAGGTGGTGAGCGCGCCCGTCAGCTCGCTCATCGTCTCGAACAGCTCGACCGGGTGGCCGCGTCTCACCTCGAAGGTGTGCCGCAGCTCCGGCAGGTAGGTGTTGACCGTGTAGAGCAGCCAGAAGTTGGCGATGTCGGAGACGCCGAAGTCCGCGAGCCCCTGGCTGCGCTGGCGTCGCATGCCGCCGAGCGTGGCGCTGCGCGCGGAAAGCAGCTCGACCAGGCGACGGTTGAGGGAGAGCAGGTACTCGCTGGCGCCGATGTCGACGAGCGGCGGAACGAAGTGCGGGTCGAGGTCCCATTCGCCGGTCGCGGAGCGGACGACGCGGGCCAGCGGCAGCGTCGCGCTCCCCTCGAGCGGCTCGTCGCCGCCGAGCAGACGCAGGTTCTTGCGCGCGAGCAGGATCGGCTTCTCGGCCTGGCCGGTGTTCTCGTCCCGGCGCAGCGCCGGCTCCGCGACGTAGCGCGTCGCGGCGGGCCGCCCCTGGAGGGACACGTTGTGGCCGCCGGCACGGTGCTCGGGGACGGCGAGGTGGACCGTCACGGCGTCGGCATCGCCGCCCGGCCACACTTCTTCGAGCGGGCGCGGCGGCGGCGGCTCGTCGGCCTCGGGGATGTCGAAGAGGAGGCCGTCCGGGAAAACGCCGGCGGCGTCCGCGAGCGCGAGGCGGCCGGCGGCGAGCGCCTCGCGGTCGATCTCCAGCCGCGCAAAGCCCCACGGGCAGAAGGAGAGGGCGGCGAGCCGGAACTGGAGCAGCTCCTCGTGGAAGCGGTCCTGCGCCTGCAGGTGCTGCGGCGACAGCAGCACGCCCTTCGTCCACAGCACGTTCTGCAGCTGCCTCATCGCGACCTCTTCCCCGTGCCGTCCGTCTCCGCCGCCGGCCCGTCCCGCTCTCGCCGGCTGCAAGCGCCCCTAAGTTGGCCGCCCACCGTGCGCGCGGGCAAGGCGGAAGAGGCGGTGGTGCGCGGAGCAGGCTCGCGCGCCGCGGAGTTCGGGTCGGGCCGACGCGGGGCCGCGCCGCGCCGACGCGGGGCGCGCGCGGCGGCGGCGGCACTTGACAGTCCGGCGGGACGCCGCAGATAATGCGGAACGGTTTCGCCCCTCGATCGAGACCGCCCCCTACAGCATTCCCCAGCCGGACGGCCCAGACCATGGGGACGCCAGTTCAGACTCGCTGAACAGGAGCTCCGCAATGCCCGAAAGCATCCACCGCAAGCTCGAACGCGTCCGAGCACCGCGCGTCCACATCACGTACGACGTCGAGGTCGGTGACGCGATCCAGATGAAGGAGCTCCCCTTCGTCATGGCGGTCCTGTCGGACTTCACCGGTCAGCCGGAGGAACCGCTCGCGCGGCTGAAGGATCGCAAGTTCGTCGAGGTCACGCCCGACAACTTCGACGACGTGCTCAAGAGCATGAAGCCGCACATCGCGTTCAAGGTGGACAACACGCTGTCGGACGAGCCGGACGCCGGGAAGATCGGCGTCGACCTGCGCTTCGAGAGCCTCGACGACTTCTCTCCCGAGCGCGTCGCCCAGCAGGTCGATCCGCTGCGCAAGCTGCTCGAGCTGCGCCAGCAGCTCGCGGACCTGCGCGGCAGCCTCCAGGGCAACGACAAGCTCGAGGAGATCCTGCAGGCGACGGTCAACGACGCGGCGCGGTTGAACCGCATTCAGAAGGAACTCGAATCCGACGGAGCTTCCGATGGCGAATCCTGAAGCCAAGGCCCAGCAGGCGGCCGCGGCGGAGACGACCGAGGTCAGTCTCCTCGACCAGATCGTCGACCAGGGGCGGTTCGGCAAGGAGAGCGCCTCGCGCGATCGCGGCCGCAACCTGATCAAGCGCTTCGTCTCGGAGGTGCTCGAGGGCACGATCACCGTGCACCCGGACACCGAGTCGATGCTCAACGCGCGCATCGCGGAGATCGACCGCCTCCTCTCGCTGCAGCTCAACGAGATCCTGCACCACCCGGAGTTCCAGCGGCTCGAAGGCACGTGGCGCGGGCTCAAGTACCTGCTCGGCCAGACCGAGACGAGCACGATGCTGAAGATCCGCGTGCTCAACGTGAAGAAGAACGAGCTGCTCAAGGATCTGCAGAAGGCGCCCGAGTTCGACCAGAGCGCCCTCTTCAAGAAGGTCTACGAGGAGGAGTACGGCGTCTTCGGCGGCGACCCCTTCGGCGCCATCATCGGCGACTACGACTTCGGCCGCGGTCCGCAGGACATCGAGCTCCTCGAGAAGGTCTCGCAGGTCGCCGCCGCGGCGCACGCGCCGTTCCTCACCGCGGCCGCGCCCGAGATGTTCAACCTCGAGGACTACACGCAGCTCGACGCGCCGCGCGACCTGGCCAAGATCTTCGAGAGCACCGAGTACGCGAAGTGGAAGGCGTTCCGCGACAGCGACGACTCGCGCTACGTCGCGCTGACGGCGCCGCGCATGCTGCTGCGCGAGCCGTACGGCCGCGACACCGTGCCGGTCGAGGCGTTCGACTACAACGAGGGCGTCGACGGCACCGACCACGGCCGCTACCTGTGGGGCAACTCCGCGTGGGCGCTCGGCGCGCGCGTCACGCAGGCGTTCGGCAAGTACGGCTGGTGCGCGACGATCCGCGGCGTGGAGAGCGGCGGCCTCGTGGAGGGTCTGCCGGTCCACAACTTCCGCACCGACGAGGGCGACGTCGCGATGAAGTGCCCGACCGAGGTGCCGATCACCGACCGCCGCGAGAAGGAGATGGCGGACCTCGGCTTCGCGCCGCTGGTGCACTGCAAGGGGACGCCGAACGCGGCCTTCTTCAGCGTGCAGTCCGCGCAGAAGCCGAAGGTGTACGACAACGACGCCGCGACCGCCAACGCCCGCATCTCGGCGCAGCTGCCCTACATCTTCGCCGTGTCGCGCTTCGCCCACTACCTGAAGTCGATGATGCGCGACAAGATCGGCGGCTTCACCTCGCGCGTGGAGACGGAGCGGTTCCTCAACAACTGGATCAACAACTACACGATCGCCAACGACGACGCCGGCTTCGAGCTGAAGGCGAAGCACCCGCTGAAGCAGGCGCGCGTCGAAGTGATGGAGATCCCCGGGAAGCCGGGCGCCTACCGCGCCGTCGCCTTCCTGAGGCCGCACTTCCAGCTCGACGAGCTCAACGTCTCGCTGCGACTCGTCGCCGACCTGCCGCAGGCGGCGAAGTAGGCCGGTCGCGGCGCCGCGCGCCCGACCGCTCACGCTCATCGCCCGCCGCTGAACGGCGGCGGGTCAACGGCTCTGGAAGTAGCTACGAAAGGGGTGGCTGATGGCAGCGGATGTGTTCATCAAGATCGACGGCATCGACGGTGAGTCCACCGACGACAAGCACAAGGGCGAGATCGAGGTGCTGAGCTGGTCGCTCGGGTCGCAGCAGACGGGCACCCAGTCGATGGGCGGCGGCGGCGGTGCCGGCAAGGTCCACTACAGCGACCTCACCTTCTCGATGTACGTCAACAAGTCGAGCCCGAAGCTGCTGCTGGCGTGCTCCACGGGGGACCACATCAAGTCCGCGGTGCTCGTGGCGCGCAAGGCGGGCGGTGAGCAGCAGGAGTACATGACGGTCACGCTCAGCGACGTGCTGGTCACCTCCTACTCCACCGGCGGCAGCGGCGGCGGCGAGCTTCCGGTCGAGAGCATCTCGCTGAACTTCGGCAAGATCGAGTTCGAGTACAAGCCGCAGAAGCCGGACGGCACGCTCGATTCCCCGGTCAAGACCGGCTGGGACCTGAAGGCGAACAAGAAGGTCTGAGGGGACGGACGACGCGCGCATGAACGCCACCGAGCTCTACCAGGCGGGTCAGCTGGACGAGGCGATCGACGCCCTCGGCGCCGCCCTGCGCGAGAATCCCTCGGACGCGCGTCGTCGCACCTTCCTCTTCGAGCTGCTCTGCTTCGCCGGGCGCTGGGATCGCGCCGAAAAGCAGCTCGACGTCCTCGCCGCCGAGGACCACGACGCGGAGATGGGCGCCCTGCTCTACCGCGGCGCGCTGCACGCGGAGCGGCTGCGTGCCGGGATTTTCGGCGAGGGCGGCATGCTGCCTTCGACGGCGGCGGCGCCGCCGGTCGCGGGCACCGTCAACGGCACGCGCTACGAAGCGATCCGCGATGCCGATCCGCGCATCGGCGGCCGGCTGGAGCTGTTCGTCGCCGGGCAGTACACGTGGCTGCCGCTCACGCACGTCGCCGCCGTGCGCATCGAGCCGCCGAAGCGCCTGCGGGACCTGCTGTGGACGCCCGCCGTGGTGCAGCCGGCCGAGGAGTTCCGCGAGATGGAGCTCGGCGAGGTGCTCATGCCGGTGCTGACGCCGCTGGCGTGGCGGCACGCGGAGCCCGCCGTGCGTCTGGGCCGCCTCACCGACTTCGAGCCGCTCGCCGGCGGCGGTGAGGCGCCGGTCGGACAGAAGCTGCTGTTGCTGGACGACGAGGAGCTGCCGATCCTCGAACTGCGGGAGCTGTGGGTCGAGCGAGACGAACCCGCGTGACCCCGATGTCCTCCACAGCGGATCTGCTGGCCCCGATCCCCGGCGACGAGCCCGCCGGCCCCTACCTGCGTTACGACCCGGTCTACGACGAGATCAAGGAAGCGCGCCGGGAGGACCCGGACCTGCCGCAGGGCGCGTGGGAGACCTCGCGCAAGACGGCCGATTGGCCGCGCGTGGTGGCCCTGGCGGAGGAGGTGCTCCGCAGGCGCTCGAAGGATGTGCAGGTCGCGGCCTGGCTGACCGAAGCGGCGCTGCACCGGGAGGGCTTCGCCGGCCTGCGCCGCGGACTCGAGCTGCTGCGGGACCTCCTCGAGGGTTTCTGGGACGGCGTACACCCCGAGATCGACGACGGCGATGCGGAGATGCGGGCGGGGCCGCTCGATTGGGTGGGCGGCAAGCTCGACGTGGCGGTGCACCTGGCGCCGATCGACGGCGAAGGCCACTCCCTCTTCGACTACCGGCAATCGCGCACCGTGCCCACGCGCGAGGAAGCGGAATCCGACAGCGGCAAGGAGGAGGCGCGCGGCCGCGCGGTCGAGGAGGGCCGCCTGACGCCGGAGGAGTTCGACGCCGGCTTCGGCGGGACGTCGAAGGCATGGTACTCGCAGCTCGTCGAGGACCTCGACGCGTCGCTCACGGCGATCGACGATCTCGACCGCATCGGCGACGAGCGTTTCGGCGACGTGGCGCCGAGCTATCTGCCCCTGCGCGACGCGATCCGCGAGGTGCGCCAGCTCGCGGGCCAGTTGCTCGCGCGCAAGCAGGTGCTCGAGCCGGACGCCGGGGAGGATCCTTCGGACGCGGGCGATCCGGCGGCGGCGGGCGGCGCGGCCGACCCGGCCGCCGACGCTCGAAGCGGCACCGGCCCTCGCGCCGGCGCGGCCGCCGCACCGGCCCCCTCGGCCACGCCGCGCTCGGCGGACGAGGCGGCGCGCTGGATCGCCGCCGCCGCGGCCTACCTGCGCGCCCAGGATCCCACCAGCCCGGCGCCGTACCTGATGCTGCGCGGCTTCCGCTGGGGCGAGCTGAGGGCGTCCGGTCCCGTGCTCGACCCGAGGCTGCTGGCGGCGCCGACGACCGAAGTGCGCACGCGGCTCAAGACGATGCTGCTCGACGGCCGCTGGCCGGAGCTGCTGGCGGCGTGCGAGGAGGTGATGGCGGCGCCGCAGGGGCGGGGCTGGCTCGACCTGCAGCGCTACGAGCTCACCGCGGTGGACGGCCTGGGTGCGGAGTACGAAGGCGTCGCGGACGCGCTGCGCGGGGCGCTGCACACGCTGCTGCGGGATGTGCCGACGCTCCCCGACGCGACGCTGATGGACGACTCGCCCACGGCGAACGCGGAGACGCGGGCGTGGCTGCAGGCGGAGGGGCTGCTCGACGGCGAGGCGCCGGCGCCCGCGCCGGAGCGGGCGCCGCGGCAGGAGAGCGGCGATGCGCTGCACCGTCGCGCGATGGAGCGGCTGCGCGGCGGCGAGCCGCAGAAGGCGATCGAACTGCTGATGCGCGCGGCAACGCAGGAGAAGAGCGACCGCGCCCGCTTCCTGCGCCGGTCCGAGGCCGCGGCGATCATGGTCGAGCGGGGGCTGGAGGCGATCGCCATGCCGATCCTGCAGGAGATGATGGAGCAGATCGATCGGCACCAGCTCGAGGAGTGGGAGGCGGGCGAGACGATCGCCCACCCGCTCGGCCTGCTCTTCCGCTGCATCAAGCGCCTCGACGGCGACAGCTCGCTGCGCGAGCAGCTCTACCTGCGCGTCTGCCGGCTCGACCCGCTCCAGGCGATGCAGATCACGGCGGGCGAGGCGGGTGATGAGCAGCCGTCGCAGTGAGCCGCCACCGCTGCGGCCGTCGGTCCTCGACCGCCTGATCGACGACGCGCCGGGCGTCGGCGATGCCACGCCCGATCGCGCCGAATCGCTGCGGGCCCACAAGCGGGCGCTGCTGCGCGACCTCGACTGGCTGCTCAACACGCGCCAGATCGCGGAGCCCGCCGACGACATGTTTCCCGAAGTGCAGCGCTCGCTCTACCACTACGGGCTGCCGGACATCACGTCGCTGAGCGGCGATTCGAAGACCGTCCGCCGCCGGCTCCTGCGCAACGTCGAAGAGTGCATCCGCCTCTTCGAGCCGCGCCTCACCGGCGTGCGCGTCTCCTTCGCGGAGGCCGCCGCCGACGCTCGCGGCGTCCACTTCGTCATCGAGGGGATGCTGCAGATGGAGCCGGAGCCGCAGCGCATCGCGTTCGACACGGTGCTCGAGACGGCGAGCGGGGAGTTCCACGTGGGCGACGACGCGCATGCGTGACGACCTCCTCCACTACTACGAGCGCGAGCTCGTCTACCTCCGCCGCACGGGCGCGGAGTTCGCGAAGCGCTACCCGAAGGTGGCGTCGCGGCTCCAGCTCGAAGCGACAAAGTGCGACGACCCTCACGTGGAGCGACTGCTCGAGGGCTTCGCCTTCCTCGCGGCGCGCATCCATCTGCGCATTGAGGACGACGCGCCGGAGCTCGGCGAGGCGCTCCTCGGACTGCTCTATCCGGACTACGTGCGGCCGGTGCCTTCGCTCTCGCTGATCCAGATCGAGCTCGACCCGGAGCAGGGCAAGCTCACGACCGGCCTGCGCATCCCGCGCGGAACGGCGCTTCACTCGCGGCCGGTGGGCGGGGCGCCGTGCCGGTTCCGGACCTGCTACGACACCACGTTGTGGCCGTTCGACGTGGTCGACGCGGCGTGGGTCGCGCCGCACGAGCTGCGCCCGCCGGTCCGCGACGCCGACGCGGTGGCGGCGCTGCGCGTCGAGCTGCGCTGCCTGCCCGACGTCACCTTCGACGCCATCGAGATCGACACGCTCCGCCTCCACCTCGCCGCCGAGGGCCGTCTCGCCGGCGCGCTCTACGAGCTGCTGCTGAACAGTTGCGTCGGCGTGCTCGTGCGCGAGACCGGCGCGGGCGCGAAGCGCGAGCCGATCACGCTGCCCGCCTCGGCGCTGCGGCCGGTCGGCTTCGAGCCGGACGAGAGCCTCCTCCCGCCGCCACGCCGCAGCTTCGTCGGCTACCGCCTGCTGCAGGAGTACTTCGCGTTCCCACAGAAATTCGACTTCGTCGACCTGACCGGACTCGAGCGCCTGCGCGGCTCCGGCTTCGGCGGGAGCGTCGAGCTCGTCTTCCTGATCCGCTCCTTCGAGCAGGCGGACCGCCGCTCGATGCTGGAGGCGGGCGTCTCCGCGGAGACGATACGGCTGGGCTGCACGCCGGTCGTGAACCTCTTCCCGCGCACCTCCGAGCCGATCCTGCTCGACCAGCGGCAGCGCGAGTACGTGGTGGTGCCGGACGCCCGCCGACGCGAGTCGACCGAGGTGTTCGGCGTCGAGGAGGTCGTCGCGGTGACGCCCGGATCCGCGGAGCCGCTCCACTTCGAGCCGCTCTACTCGTTCCGCCACGGCGAGCGCAGGGATGCACCGCGGCCGTACTACTTCACGCGACGGCGCCCGCGACACTGGCGCCCCGACGATGGGACGGACCTCCACCTTTCCTTCGTCGACGCGTCCGGCCGCACGGTCTATCCGAACCACGACGCCGTCACCGTCCGCCTGCTCTGCCACAACGGCGACCTGCCGGCGCGCCTGCCGTTCGGCGACCCGTCCGGCGACTTCGAGATGGCGGGCGGCGGCCCGATCCGCAGAGTCGTCGCGCTCGTGAAGCCGACGAGCGTGGTCCATCCGCCGATCGGCAAGCCGCTCCTGTGGCGCCTCGTATCGCTCCTCTCGCTCAACTACGTCTCGCTCGTCGAGGCGGGCGCCCAGTCGCTGCGCGAGCTGCTCCACCTCCACAACGCCGGCGACAGCGCTGCGGGCGACCGCCAGATCGCCGGCCTCGTCGACGTCAGCACCGGCCCCTGCTACTCGCGCATCGACAGCGATCAGGGCCTCACCTTCGCCCGCGGCCACCGCGTCGAGATCGAGTTCGACGAGGAGGAGTTCGCGGGCGGCGGCATCTACCTCATGGCGAGCGTGCTCGAGCGCTTCCTCGCGCTCTACACCTCCCTCAACAGCTTCTCGATCCTGGCCGTGCGCTCACGCCAGCGGAAGCGGCTCGTCCGCGAATGGCCGCCCCGCGCCGGCTGGAAGACACTGCTGTGAGCGACGGCGACCTCGAGCTCGTGCCGCGTCCGGGAGCGGACGACGACGACCGCACGGGCGGCGGCGAGGCGCCGGCCGCCGCCGACGCGACGGCCGGCGCCTCGCCGGACGCCGCGGCGGTCGCGCCGGAGCGTCTGCCCGGCCTGCCCGAGATCCTCGCGGAGCAGCCGCAGACGTTCGGCTTCTTTCAGGCCGTCTCGCTGCTCGAGCGCATGCGGCCGGAGCGGAAGCCGGTAGGCATCTTCGCCGATCCGCTCGACGAGGCGGTCCATTTCTCCGTGCCCGCGGACCTCGCCTTCCCCGCCAGCGAGATCGGCGCGCTGGACGCGGGGGAGGGGGACGAGCCCGCCCGCATGCGCGTCAACTTCATGGGCCTGATCGGCCCGCTGGGCGTGCTGCCGTACGACTACACGCGGCTCGTCGCTTCGCGGCTCCGCGAGGGCGACACCGCACCCGCCGATTTCCTGAACATCTTCCAGCACCGCGCGATCTCGCTCTTCTACCGGGCGTGGCGCAAGCACCGTTTCGAGGTGGCGCGCGAGGCGGGCGAAGAGGATCGGCTCGCGGAGCACCTCGCCGACGTCGTCGGTCTCGGGCTCGGCGCGCAGACGGACCGCCTGCCGTTCCCCGACACCGCGCTCTTCTCGCGGGCCGGTCTGCTCGCGCCGATGCCGCGGGGCGCCGCGGCGCTGCAGCAGCTGATCGAGGACTACTTCGAGGTGCCGGTCGAGATCGAGCAGTTCGTCGGCGGCTGGTACCGCCTGTCGTCGCACGACCGCTGCGCGGTCGGGGAGGAGGACGACCCGGCGAACCGGCTGGGGCGCGGCGCGGTGGCGGGCGACGAGATCTGGGATCCGCAGGGCCGCGTCCGCATCCGGCTCGGCCCGCTGGATCGCGCGCAGTTCGACGCGTTCCTGCCGACCGGCGACGCGCACGAGGCGCTGCGTGCGCTCGCGCGCTTCTTCGCCCACGACCAGTACGACTTCGAGCTGCAGCTCGTGCTCTCGAAGGAGGAGGTGCCCGGCTTCGTCGTCGGCGACGACGCGGCCGAGCAGCCGCTCGGCTGGGGCACGTGGATCCGCACGGCGCGCTTCGACCGCGACGCCGACGAAACGACGCTCACCCTGTAGACGGAAGTCGGAGCCATGAACGTCAACCTCCGCTCGCTCATCGGGAAGCTGGACGACGAGATGCGCAGCGCGCTCGACGCCGCCGCGGGACTCTGTCTCTCCCGCACGCACTACGACGTCGAGGTCGAGCACTTCCTCATGAAGCTGCTCGACGTGACCGACAGCGACTTCGCCTACATCCTCCGCCACTTCGGCGTGGACCGCTCGCGCCTCGCGCGCGACCTCACGAAGAGCCTCGATAGCCTGAAGTCCGGCAACGCGCGCACGCCGTCGCTCAGCCCGACGCTCGTCCGCATGCTCACGGCGGGATGGACGATCGGGTCCGTCGACTACGGCGCCTCCCGCATCCGCAGCGGCCACGCCATCATCGCGCTCGTCACGGACGACGACCTCGCCCGCCTCGTCCGCGGCGTCACGAAGGAGCTCGAGAAGGTCTCGCCCGAAGAGCTGCGCAAGGAGTTCGGCGCGATCACCGGCGCCTCCGCGGAGGAGAGCGCCGCCGCCTACGCCGACGACGCGGGCGCCGACGGCAGCGAACCGGGCGCGCCGCAGCGGCCGGGCGGCAAGACGCCCAACCTCGACCAGTACACGGTCGACCTGACGGCGCGCGCGCGCGAGGGTCGCCTCGACCCGGTGCTCGGCCGCGACTTCGAGGTCCGCCAGGTGGTCGACATCCTGACCCGCCGCCGCCAGAACAACCCGATCCTGGTGGGCGAGGCGGGCGTGGGGAAGACGGCCGTCGTGGAAGGCTTCGCGATGCGGATCGCGCAGGGCGACGTGCCGCCGTCGCTGCGCAACGTCGCCTTGCGCACGCTCGACCTCGCGCTGCTGCAGGCGGGCGCGGGCGTCAAGGGCGAGTTCGAGAACCGGCTGAAGGGGCTGATCGAGGAGGTGCGCTCTTCCGCCGCGCCGATCATCCTCTTCATCGACGAAGCGCACACGATGATCGGCGCCGGTGGCCAGGCGGGCCAGAACGACGCTGCCAACCTGCTGAAGCCGGCGCTCGCGCGCGGCGAGCTGCGCACCGTCGCGGCGACGACCTGGTCCGAGTACAAGAAGTACTTCGAGAAGGACCCCGCCCTCGCGCGACGCTTCCAGGTCGTGAAGGTCGAGGAGCCGGTCGAGGAGCAGTGCATGGTGATGATGCGCGGCATCGTGCCCTCGCTCGAGCACCACCACAACGTGCGCATTCTCGACGCGGGCGTGAACGCCGCCGTCCGCCTCTCGCACCGCTACCTGCCCGATCGCCAGCTTCCCGACAAGGCGGTCAGCGTGCTCGACACGGCCTGCGCGCGGCTCGCGCTCGGCCAGAACGCGACGCCCGCCGCCATCGAGGATGCCACGCGGCGGCTCGACGACCTCGTCGTGCAGGCGCGCGTCCTCGAGCGGGAGGTCGCCGTCGGCGCCGACCATTCCGAGCGCCTCGGCGAGATCGCCGACGCGCGCGCCGAGACCGAGGCCCGCCTCGCCGCGCTGATGGAACGGTGGGGGAGCGAGCGCGAGCTCGTCGCACGCGTGCGTGCGATCCGGGGCCGCCTCGAACAGCTCGCGACCGGCGAGAAGCCGGTCGACGACGCGAAGGCGGAGACCGGCGCGGACGCCGCGGAGGCTGGAGCCGCCGGCGAAGCCGACGACGACGACGCGGCCGGCGACGACCCGAACGCGGACGTCCGCACGATGGATGCGGACGCGCTGCGCGTCGAGCTGTCGCGTCTGAACGACGAGCTGGAGGCGCTGCAGGGCGAGGCGCCGCTCATCCCCGTGACGGTCGACGCGGAGCTGGTGGGGCAGGTGATCTCCGGCTGGACCGGCGTGCCCGTGGGCAAGATGCTGCGCGACGACGTGAGCATGGCGCTCGAGCTCGAGCAGCACCTGGGCCGCCGCATCATCGGGCAGGACCACGCGCTCGAGATCATCAGCCACCGGATCCGCACGTCGAAGGCGGGGATCGAGGATCCGCAGAAGCCGGTTGGCGTCTTCCTGCTCGTGGGACCGAGCGGCGTGGGGAAGACGGAGACCGCGCTGGCGCTCTCGGACCTGCTCTACGGCGGGGAGCATAACCTGATCACCATCAACATGTCCGAGTTCCAGGAGGCGCACACCGTCTCGACGCTGAAGGGCTCGCCGCCCGGCTACGTGGGATACGGCGAGGGCGGCGTGCTGACGGAGGCGGTGCGGCGGCGGCCGTACTCGGTGGTGCTGCTGGACGAGATCGAGAAGGCGCACCCGGACGTGCTGGAGCTGTTCTTCCAGGTGTTCGACAAGGGCAGGATGGAGGACGGCGAGGGGAGGCAGATCGACTTCAAGAACTGCATCATCCTGCTCACGACGAACGCGGGCACCGACACGATCATGAAGCTGTGCGCGGACCCGGAGACGATGCCCGGCCATGACGGGCTGGTGAAGGCGCTCAAGCCGGAACTCGACAAGACGTTCAAGCCGGCGTTCCTCGGGCGCACCGTCATCATCCCCTACTTCCCGGTGCGCGACGAGGCGCTGCGCACGATCATCCGGCTCAAGCTGGGCAAGATCGAGCGGCGCCTGCTGGAGACGCACCGCGTCACGTTCGCCGTGGACGAGCCGGTGATCGACGCCATCGCCGCCCGCTGCACCGAGGTCGAGAGCGGCGCCCGCAACGTCGACAACATCCTGACGAACACGATGCTGCCGGCGATCTCGCGGCAGCTGCTCCGCTCGATCGTCGACGGCGTGCGGCCGGGCGAGATCCGCGTGGGGGTGGGCGGGGCGGGCGAGTTCGTCTACTCGAGCGGAGACGGCGGCGGCGCGGACGTGACGCCGGACGAAGCGCAGTCGGCGCCGCTGCCGGCGTGAGGGTGAGACGGGAGGCGAGAGCGCTCGTCTCCCGCCCCGTCCGCGGCGCGTGGGCCTGGCGATGGCGGTGCGGCCGCCGGTCGCTCGTAGCCTCCGTCGTCGCTTGACGGGCCTCCGCGCCAGTCCCATCGTCTTCCGATCGCGCAGGACGCCTTTCGGATCACCTTTCCCTCAAGCTGTCGACCGCGAAGATGGCAACCTATCTGCAGCAGGACAGGCCGATTCAGCTCACGACCGTGCTGGGTCCGGACAAGCTGCTCGTGCACGGATTGACGGGCGCGGAGGCGGTGTCGCGCCCCTTCCGCTTCACGCTCGACCTCTTCTCCGAGGACCCGGCGATCGATGGCGCGGACCTGCTGCGGACGGCGGGCACGATCACGCTGGCGTTGGCCGGGGGCGGGACGCGCGAGATCCACGGCTGGTTCAACCGCTTCGTGCAGCTCGGCCAGCACGACGACGTGATCCGCTACCGGGCGGAGCTGGTGCCGCGGCTCTGGTTCGCGGGCCTCGCGCGCGACTGCCGGATCTACCAGAACAAGACCGTCCCCGAGATCCTGGAAGAGGTGCTGAAGAAGCACGACGTGGACTACTCGCTGAAGTGCACGGCGCAGTATCCGCAGCGCGAGTACTGCGTGCAGTATCGCGAATCGGACCTCGACTTCATCTCGCGTCTGATGGAGGAGGAGGGGATCTTCTACCTCTTCGACCACGGCGGCGAGCGCGAGGTGCTGCTGATCGCCGACGCGAGCAACGCGGTGCCGGCTTGTCCGGAGCAGGACAGCGTGCGCATGTCGCTGGAGCCGCAGGAGGACGAGGACGTCGTGCTGGGCCTGTACCGCGAGCAGGCGGTGCACACGAGCAAGGTCACGCTGAAGTCGTACGACTACCTGCAGCCGCCGATGTCGTTGAGCCCGAGCGTGGATTCCGTCGACTCCGGATTCGGCGAGGAGATCTACGACTTCCCCGGTGACTACACGACCGACGACGACGGCTACCGGCAGGCGCGGCTGCGCATCGAGGCGGAGGAGGCGAAGCAGCAGGTGGTGCAGGGTCGCAGCGACTGCCGCGCGTTCGTCAGCGGCACCCGCTTCAAGCTCCAGGACCACTTCAACGCGGACCTCAACGGGGAGTACATCCTCACCGAGGTCCAGCACCGCGCGGACGCCGGCGGCTACCGCGCGGGGACGCACTCCGGCTTCAGCTACGAGAACGAGTTCCAGGCGATCCCCACGTCGATCCCCTACCGGCCGCCGCGCGTCACGCCCGCACCCACGGTCTACGGCACGCAGACCGCGGTCGTGGTCGGGCCGGCGGGCGAGGAAGTCTACACGGACCGGCACGGCCGCGTGAAGGTGCAGTTCCACTGGGACCGCGAGGGCAGCAAGGACGAGAACAGCTCCTGCTGGATCCGCGTCGCGCAGCCGTGGGCCGGCAAGGGGTACGGCACGGCGCACATCCCCCGCATCGGCAACGAGGTGGTTGTCCAGTTCCTCGACGGAGACGCGAACCGTCCGATCATCATCGGCAGCGTCTACAACGCGGACCAGGTGCCCCCGTTCGAGCTGCCCGGCCAGGGGATCCAGCAGGGCATCAAGTCGCGCAGCTCGAAGGGGGGCGGCGGCGCCAACGAGATCAGCGTATGGGACGACAAGGGCGCGGAGGAGCTACGGATCCACGCGCAGACCGACGAGAACCACACCGTCGGCCGAGACCAGCAGATGACGGTGGACGGGGACCGCACCGTGCACGTGAAGGGCGCCGTCGACGAGACGATCGACGCCGGCGAGACCCGCAACGTCACGGACGGCATCAAGGAGACGGTGACGGGCGACGTGAAGCAGACGATCACCGGCAAGCTGGAGCAGACGGTGACCGGCGGCATCAAGGTGACGACGCCCGCGGACATCCAGATGACCGCCGCGGCCGGAGTGAAGATCGTCGCGCCGGCGGGCATCAACGTGATCGCACCGGGCGGACATACGCAGGTGGACAACTTCTGGGACCAGACCGGCCTGAAGAAGTACACGGCCTACGCACAGGCGATCGCGGTCACCGGTCAGATCACGGCCACGTTCGCGCAGCGCTTCCAGGTGGCCGGCTGGGACACCCAGCTCACGGCGTTCAAGGTGAGCACGACCGGCATGTACATCGACAACAAGGTGATCAACCTCGAGAAGGACGTGACGACGATCAAGCAGAAAGCCGTCGCGTTGATCACGTGCGGCCTTTATTCGATCACGTAGGCGCGATCCCGCGCTGCCGCTCCGACGCCCGCCTGCGGCTGCCGCTGGCGGCGCTGCTCGCGTGCGTCGTCGCCTGTGCCGGCGCCGACGCGGCACCCGATCCGGAGGTGGTGGCGATGATGAATTCCGCGCCGATACCCGCGGTGATCGAGGCCGTCGAAGTGCTGCGCCACGAGCGCCGGGAGGGAATGCGCCGGGTCCGCGTGAGCGTGCGGGCGCGAGGCGTCTCGCCGCAGGAGGTCACCGTGACGGAGTGGGTCCCCGTCGTCCTGCTGGGACGGCTCACGGTGGGTGCCACCATCCAGCTGATCGTCGACCCCGCGCTCAAGCAGTTGACGATCGGACTCTGAGATGAAGGTCGTCAAGCCGCAGAAGCTCGCCATGGTGACGCGCTGCTTCGAGCAGGAGCGTCGCTTCTACATGGGTTTCGGCGTCCTCGCGATGCACCGCTTCGGCGGCGCGATCGTGAGCGAGATGGAGATGTGGACGTTTCTCGCCCGCGAGCTCGGCCAGGACGGCGCGCCGGACGCGGGGATGCCGAAGTCGCGCGGCGAGTTCCTGGCGACCGGCTACGCCTTCCCCCCCGGCGTAGCGCCCGCCGCCACGGCGGCCGTACGCGTGCAGGTGGGCACGCTGCAGAAGACGCTCAACGTGTACGGCGACCGCTACTGGCGAACCGACCGCGTGCTGGGGCGCGCACCGACGGAGCCCGCGCCGTTCACGCGCATGCCGATCGGTTGGGAGACGGCGTTCGGCGGGGAGGGCTTCGATCGCAATCCGCGCGGCAAAGGCTACGCGCCGATCGAGACGGAGGAGGGCGTCGTCTTCCCGCTGGCGAACGTCGAGCTGCCCGGACACTCGACCGCTTCGCCGGAGACGGCGGAGCCGGCGTGCTTCGGCCCGATCGACTTCACGTGGCCACAGCGCGCAGCGAAGGCGGGCACGTATGACGCCCGCTGGCTCGCCGAGCTCTTCCCGGGCTTCGCGCGGGACATGGACTGGTCGATCTTCAACATCGCCGCGGAGGACCAGCAGCAGGACGCGCCGTTCCGCGGGGACGAGGTCGTCGTCGTGGATGGCATGCACCCGCAGCGGCCGCGGCTGGAGGGCAGGCTTCCGGGCCTCGTCGCCCGGTGCTACGTCAACGCGGCGAGCGACGAGGGCGAGGTCTTCGAAGAGGTTCAGACGCGCCTCACGACGGTGTGGCTGTTCCCCCACGCCGAGCGCTACCTGCTGGTCTACCATGGCTGGCGCGAGGTGCGCGACGAGGACGGCGCGGATGTGCTGCAGGCGGTGATTGCGGCCGAGCGTGCCGGCGAGCCGAAGGGCAGCGAACACTACCGGGCGGTCCTCGCGCAGCGGCTCGACCCGGACGAGGGCGCCGTCCACTCGCTGCGCGAATCGGACCTGTTGCCGCCGAACCTGCCGGAGGAGCCGGACGCCGCGCTGGAGGAGATGCGGGGCCTCGTCGAGACCGAGGGTCTTCTCCGCAAGCACCAGCGGCTGAGGCAGGAGCAGGAGGTCGAGCAGAGACGCGCGTTCATCGCCAGCCTCGGCCTCGACCCGGACCTGCATGGACCCTCGCTTCCGCCGGAGCCCGACCTTCCCGCGCCGGAGGAAGCCCCGGCCGTCGCGGCACGGCTGAAGGCGGAAGGTGAGAAGCGGATCGAGGAGGAGAAGGAGCGCCAGAAGGAGAGGAACGAGTGGCTGCGGCCGCTGCTCCTCGCGGACGGCCTGGACGCGGACGCGATCCTCGCGGAGGCGGAGCAGGCCGTGCGCGGCCCGCCGCTGTTCACCGCCGCGGAGGAGATCGCGAAGCTGCGGGCGCTCTCCGCCGAGATGAGGGCGATGGGCACGCCCGTCGACGAGCTGGACGAATACGCCGACTCGCCGGAGTACAACCGGATGTTCGCCGAGGCCGAGCAGAACATGCGCGAGGCCTACCGGCAGATGGCGCACGACCAGGACGCCGCGGAGCGCTTTTCGGGCGACGATGCCGCTCGGTCCCGCTCCGCCGCCCTCGCCACGCTGCAGAGCCAGGGCAACCTCGCGCGGGCGAACCTCACGGGATTCGACCTCTCCGGGCTCGACCTTCGCGGCGTCGACCTGAGCGGGGCGTGGCTCGAGAACGCGAATCTCGCGCGCGCGGACCTCGAAGGGGCGGACCTTTCCGAGGCCGTTCTCGCGCGCGCGGACCTCACCGACGCGAACCTCACCGGCGCGAAGCTGGGAAAGGCGAACCTGGGGCTGTCCCGGATGCTGCGCACGCGTGCGGATGGCGCGACGCTCTCGGAGGCGATCCTGAACAGGGCCCAGGTCGAAGAGGCGAGCCTGCGCGGAGCGCTGCTCGACGGTGCCGACTGGACGGAGGCGGAGGTGCGCGCGAGCGACCTCACGCAGGCGACGTTGACCGGCGCCATCTTCATGAAGAACGACCTGACGGGCTTCCGCCTGGTCGGTGCGGATCTCGGCCAGTGCACCTTCATCGAGGTGGACGTAAACGGCGTCGACTTCAGCGGCGCCAACTTGGAAGGAAGCACGTTCCTGAACTCGAACGGCGCGGGGGCGACCTTCGACGGGGCGCGGATGACCGAGTGCCGCTTCGTCGAGGGGTGCAGCTTCGAAGGCGCGAGCTTCCGCAAGGCGGTCCTCACGCGCGTCAACCTGCGGAGCACGAAGCTGTCCGGCGCCGACCTCTCCGAAGCGTCGCTCGACGGGGCGGACCTCAGCGAATGCGACCTGTCCGGCGCGTCGCTGTTGCGGGCTCGCGCGCGCGACGCGCTCCTGATCAAGGCGGACCTGTCCGGCGCGCGGCTCGCGTCCGCGGACCTGATGAACGCGCTCCTGCAGAACGCCGACCTCTCCGGCACGGACCTGCGCGGAGCCAACCTGTTCCAGGCGAACCTCTCGCGCGTCGTCACGGACGAGGGCACGAACGTCCAGGACGCGAACCGCAAGAAGGCGCGGCTGCTGCCGGAGCGACCCCGGCAATGACGTCGAGCGAGCTGCAGGCCGCGGTGTCGCGGGGCGATGTCCTGACGAAACTCGATCTCGCGGGGATCGATCTCTCGGGAGCGCAGCTCGCCGGCGGCTATTTCGAGGGCGTCGACTTCACCGGCTGCAGCTTGAGGGATGCGACGCTGCGGGAGAGCGTGCTGGTCGACTGCCGCTTCACGGACGCCGACGCGAGCGGCGCGGATCTCCGCCACGCCTCCATCATGAAGACCGACTTCGCACGGGCGCGGCTCGCTGGCGCGACGCTGTCCGCCGCGCAGATCGCCCGGACGGACTTCTCCGACGGCGACCTCGGCGCCGCGGACCTGACGATCGCCGCCATTGCGGAGTGCAATCTCGAACGCGCGCGTCTTGCCGGCGCGAAGCTGGACCGCACGACCCTCGTCGAGTCGCGCACCCAGGGCATGGACCTGTCCGGCACGCGCCTCGACGGCACTACCCTCCTGAAGGCGGACCTGACGAGCTCGAATCTGAGCGGCGTGAGCGCCGACAAGGCGATCTTCATCGAGGCGAAGCTCGCCGGGCAGGACCTGAGCGGGCGCGTCTTCTCAATGTGCCAGTTCGTGGGAGCCGACCTGTCCGGCGCGTTGCTCGGCGGTGCGACCCTGTCGCAGTGCAACTTCAAGGACTCCGACCTGAGCGGCGCGCGGCTGGATAACGCGAACGTCGAGCGCGCGCTGTTCATCGGCGCCACCCTCTCCGACGCCAGCCTGCGCGGCGCCCTGCTGACGCAGTCGCTGTTCGTGGAGGCGGAGCTGGCGCGCGCCGACTTCTCCAGCGCGACCATGGTGCAGTGCAACCTCTCACGCGCCCGCTGCGACCACGCCGTCTTCGCCGGCGCCGACCTCACCTACGCGGACTTCACCCACGCGGACCTGAGCGCCGCCGACCTCTCGGGTGCGAAGCTGTTCCGCGCGGTCCTGCACCGCGTGACGGACGCCGGCACCCTCTTCACCGATCGGAGCGAGGCGCTCGGAGACGATCCGGACCTGGCGGAGGCCGAAGAGTGGCCGACGCTCTACTGAAGCGAGGACAGACGATGGACGCGATGCAGACGATGGAGACGGCGGATGCCGCCCAGACGACCGGCACCGTAATCGAGACGGCGGCCACGGGGGTCCGCGTGTGGACGCCGGAAGGCGTCGTGGATGCGCGGCGGGCGGTGAGCTGCCTCGTCGCGCCGGAGGAGGGTGACCTGGTGCTCCTCGCCGGCCCGTGCGCCGGCACGTCCTACATACTCGCCGTGCTCGCCCGGCCGGACGGCCGCGCCAGGCGGATCGCGGTCGAAGGCGACGTCGTCTTCGAGATGCCCTCGGGGCGCTTCACGATCGCCGCGGCCCGAGGCGTCGACATCGTGGCGAAGGAAACGGTGTCGCTCACCGCGGACCGGCTCGAGGCGCGCGCGAGGGAGAGCCGCCTCCTCGTGGGCAGCATCAGCGTCGTGGCCCGCGTGGTCGACGCGACGTTCGAGCGTCTTTCGCAGTCGGTGAAGCGGGTCTTCCGGCGCGTCGAGGAGATCGATCACCTGCGTGCGGGCCAGATCGACCACGCCGCGGCGGGCAACGCGAGGCTGCACGCGCAGAACACGCTGATCACCGCCCGGGAGCTGGTGAAAGCGGACGGCAAGCAGATCCACATCGGCTGAGAAGGGGGGAGCGAATGTTCGCCAATACGCAGCTGTCGGGCGTGGACACGGGTTTCCCGGACGTGTGCCTGACGCCCGCGCCGCCCGCGCCGCCGATCCCGGTGCCGTACCCGAACATCGCGGCGGGCCCGATGGCGCTCAACGCGGTCTACAAGGTGCTCTTCATGTGCGCGCCCGCACACAACATGGGGACGTCGATCCCCATGACGAACGGCGACAACGCCGGGCTGGCGACCGGCGTCGCATCGGCGACGGTGATGGGCCCCGCGCGGCACCTGACGGCCGCGTTCACGGTCCTGATCGGTGGCATGCCGCTGACGCGTCTGACCAGCGTCGCGTTGCAGAACTCGACCAACTGCCCGGGCGCTCGCCTCGTTCCGAGCCAGGTGAAGGTCCTCGTCCTTTCGCCCTGACCCGTGGCCGGTGCCGCGCACACTCTTCCGGCGCGCGGCGGCGGCGAAGTCCCAAGCCACCCCGGAGGAACCGCGATGGCGATCGAACACGCGCCCGATCCGGACGTCGGGAGTCAGGCCGACCTCATCCGCTATCGGCCGCCGCCCGGCGAGGTCGCGCGCTACTACACTACGAAGCAGGGCCGGAGGGAGACGCTCGACACCGTCGCGAGCGCCAGCGGCGTGACGGTGAAGCAACTGCTCGCGTTCAACTTCCCGGGCACGGTGGTGCGGGACCGGATCGTGCCGCCGGTGGTGAACTGGTATCTGCACCACCACGTCGAGTTCAACTGCCCGGAGACGCACGACCGGCTGAACCGCGTGTTCCAGGGGAACGAGAAGCTCGCCATCCCCCATCGCACCACGCACATCGAATTCGACGATCCGTTCGTGATCACCGCCAACGCTCCCACACCCACCGGCGTCTGGTTCGGCGGCGGATTCAAGGGTGGAACGACGTTCGGCGTCGTGGGGATCGAGACCACGCAGATCGTCTGTGTCGCGGCCGACGGCAGGAGCGGCTTCACGGCGACCGTGTCCGGAACGCGCTTCCCCGCCCTGGGGATCGGAGCCAGCGGCGGTCCGATCGTCGTCCTCATCACGTCGATGCGCTCGCCGGGCCAGCTCTCGAACATGATGACGGGCGGCGGCGATTTCTCGCTGTCGATCGGACCGAAGGTGGACTCCGTGATCCGAGGAGCACGCTACGCCAAGGCCGCGGACGCGCTCGCCAGGTTCGCGGCCAAGTACGGCCGGAGCGGGGTTCGCGGCATCAAGGCGGGCAAGGCCCTTCTGAAGTACAACGGCCAGATCGCCGACATCGTCAAGACGCTCGGCATGGACATGCACGCCGCCGAGCCTCAGATCTTCTCGCTCGGCAGCCCATGGGGAGGGTTCGGCCTCGAGGCGGGCGTGCAGTTCACCGTGTCGACCTTCCAGGTCGAATCGATCGTGAACCTGTAGCGGGCGGCCCGCCCGCAGGGCGCGACGGACGGCTAGAACCCGCCGCCGCCGCCGCCGCCGCTCCCGCCCCCGCTGCTGCCGCCGCCGCCGGAGCCGGAGGGGCTCGAGGACATCGTGCTGGACGCCGCGCTGGACATCGCGTGCATGTCGTGTGAGAAGGCCGCCGCGTTGAAGCCGGCGCCGCCGTAGCCGCTGTACCACTGCGGCGGCTCGGTGAACATCTCACGGAACGCCTTCGCCCACTTCTCCTCGACCTTGAACGCCATGGCGAAGGGCAGGAAGCGCTCGAACATCTCGGGCGAAGTGATCATGCGCTTGTAGCGGTCCTCCTCGACGCGGTCGAGGAACTCGCGGAAGCCGAGGGCTTTCTCGCGCGTGCGGGCGCCGGACACCGTTCGCGCCGGCATGATCAGCGCGAAGAAGAAGAGGATGATGCCGGAAACGACGGCGGCGGCACCCAGCGTCACCGGCTCGACCGGCACGATCGCATGGTCGGAGAGCCACCCGGCGGCGAGGATGCCGACCACGAGGGTGGCGACGGCGCCCGCGATCCAAGAGTTCTGCACCTTCTGCGGATCGCGCCGGTAATAGTCGTTCTGCACCAGCTCCGCATAGATCGCCTGCCGGATCCCCTTCAGATCCTTGTAAAACCGGTTCTTGAGAGAAGACAGCTCGACGCTGCCGTAGGTGGGGCCGGGCCCGGCGCCATCCACCGCTGCGACACCGCCGTCGCGGGCGGTGCCGTCGTCGCCGCCGATTCCGACGCCGCCGCCATGGCCGCCCGCGGAGAGGAGCGAGGCGGCGCCGCTCAGCGAAGGCTCGGCGTACTTGAAGAGGGCGCTCAGGTAGAGCACCTCGTGCGAGCGCAGGCCGTCCCACGCCTCGCGCGGCTTCTTCAGGTGGAAGACGTACTCCGTGGTGGAGAAGAGGCCGAGGACGTGCTCGTCGCTCCGCTTCTGGATGTGGACGTAGCCGCGCACGGCGAGGTCGACGAGCGTGGCGGTGATGTCGTGCATCTGGGCCTTGTTGTCTACCAGCGTGCCGACCTCGGCCGGGCTGAGCGAGTCCGGCGGCTCGTACTGAACGACGACCGGGCGTGCCACCGGATCGCGGCCGTTCCGCATCCACGCACGCAGCGCGAGGGCGAAGACGAGGAACGGCAGGAGGACGGGCCAGCCGTTGGCGATGGCGCGGGAGAGGCGGCTCGCGGGCGTCGGCCGCGCGACCACGCCGGGCGGCCAACCGACCGCGACCGTCAGGCCTTCGCCGGGCGCGAAGGCGCGCGTAGCCGCGAAATCCACCACGCTGCCGTTGGCGCGCGTGCGCACCGCCCGCTCCGTCGAGCCGGCGGCCCCGGTGTAGGCGGCGTACTGTTTCGGCTCGACGCCGGGCAGGACGACGCGCGCCGTCGCGTGCTCGATGGGCACCTCCCACGCGTTCCCGGTCGCGTTCCAGTACAGCTCGTCGAGCGGGCCGACGTTGCTGTCCTGGTCGAAGAAGCGGATCGCGTTGTGGGCGACGTAGTGGAGGACGACGGTGCGCGTCGCATCGTGCGCGTCCGGGACCCAGATCTTGAGGCGACGCGTCCAGCGGCCTCGCGAGCTCGCCTCCACCTTCAGCGGCGAGCCCGCGCCGTCGGTGACGCGGGTGACGTCGACGTCGAGGCGACGGCGCTCGTTCTGGGCGGTGCGGTGCTCGAGTGAGAGATCGCGGAAGAGGCCGTTCCACGACCCGTTGAAATGGGGCCGGATCGTCTCGGTGACCTGCACGTCCCCGTTCGGCTGGACGCGCAGGAGGACGTCGAAGCTCTGGATCACGATGCTGCGCTGCGCCGCGCCGGCGGCAGGCGAAAGGGCGAGCAGGGCGGCGACGGTGGCCAGGCGGAGTCGCGTCATCGGCGATCGCTCTTGAAGGAGTCGAGATGCGTCTGGCGGCGGCGGGGCGTTCCACGCTAGTCTGTGCATCATGGCCGCCTTCGGCAAGTATCAGGTCCTGGAGCAGATCGGGCAGGGCGGCTTCGGCCGCGTCTACAGGGGCTACGACCCGGTCCTGAAGCGCACCGTCGCCATCAAGACGTGCACGCTCGAGACGCCCGAACTGCGCGACCGCTTCATCCGCGAGGCGGAGATCGTCGCCGGCCTCAGCCATCCCAACATCGTCACCATCTACGACTTCGGCGAGGGCGACGGCGAACCGTACCTCGTCCAGGAGTACCTCGAGGGGGAGGACCTCGACGCCAAGATCGAGCGCGGCGACGCGATCCCGCTTGCGACGAAGGTGGACTGGCTGGTCCAGGTGGCCGAAGGACTGCGCCACGCGCATGCGCACGGCGTCGTCCACCGGGACGTGAAGCCGGCCAACGTCCGCATCACACCGGACGGTCGCGTGCGCATCATGGACTTCGGCATCGCCAAGCTGATCGAAGCGGAGCGGCAGCTCACGCAGGTCGGCATGAGCGTCGGCACCGCCGGCTACCTCTCCCCCGAGCAGCTCATGGCGCAGGAGGTCGACCAACGCGCCGACATCTTCTCCTTCGGCGTCCTCGCCTACGAGCTGGTCAGCTATCGGCGGCCGTTCCAGGCCGACAGCATCAGCGCCATCTTCTACCGCATCGCGCACGAGCAGCCGACGCCGGTCCGCGAGATCTCGCCCGAGTGCCCGCCCCAACTCGCCGCGTGCATCGGCCGCTGCCTCGAGAAGGACCGCGACGACCGCTTCGCCGACCTCGGCGACGCGATCGCCGAGTTGAAGGGGGTCGCCGCGGCGCTGCAGAGCACAGACAAGGCACCGCCCCCGGCAGCGCCAAACCCGCCGGCGCCCGTCGAGGCGAGACGCCGCCGCTGGCGTGCGCTCCGATCGCCCGCGGCGTGGGGGCTCGCGACGGCGGCGGTCGCCGTGGGCGTGTGGGGCGTTCTCGCCGTCTCGCGCAGCGCCGAGTCGCTGCCGTCCGAAGCCAGCGGCGCCGCGCCGGACGCCGCGGCCGGCGCCCCGAGCACCACGGCGGCCGAGCAGACGCCGACGGCCGCCGCGTCGGCGCGGCCGGACGCGCGCCTCGCCGCCGCCCCGACCGCTTCCGTGCCGACCGCCGCTGCCGCCCCGGCGGCCTTCGCGAAGCCGCTGAACGAGGCGACGATCCTGGTGCTCGTCCGCGGCGAGGGGGACGCGCCGGCGGACGCCGCGGAAGCGGCGCTGATGGGGCGGCTCGGCGACTCGGGACGCGACGTCGTCGACGCGAACGCGCCGGGCGCGGGCGGGGCGGATGTCGCGTCGCTCGGCCGCCGCGGCGGCGCGCGCGTCGTCGTCCTGGCGGATCTGCAGACGCAGGCGGTCGCGTCGGTAGGCGGCTTCTACAGCGGCTCTGCGACGATGGTGGTGCGCGTGTACGACGCCGCCTCCAGCCGCCTGCTCGGCACCGCCACGCAGCGCGTCGGTGGCGGCGGCGTCCCGGCGAAGCTGGCCGCCGACCCGCTGCAGGCGCGTACGGCCGCCGCGACGCAGGCGGCCAACCGGGCGGCGCTGGAGGTGCTGCGGCTGACGCGCGGGCCGTAGCGGGAGGCGCGGCCGGTCGGGCGCCAGCGGGCGGCGGTGCGCCGGCGCGCGCGAGCGGACGGCGGGCTCAGCCGGCGGCCGGCTTGACCGCGTCGCCTTCGGCGGCCTTGCCTTCCACGATCTTGCAGATGGAAGATTGCGAGAGCACGCGCACGACCTCGAGGACGCCGACCTTGTCGGTGACCTGGTCGAGCACGTTGCCGTCGGCGTCCCTGATCTGGTCGACGACGCGCATGACGTCGAAGCGGTCGCCCGCCTTCACGCCGGCGTTCTTGCCGCGGTCGATGTAGATCGAGCCGCCGCGCGAGCCGACGACCTTCGCTGCGGGTGCCGGCGGCGCGATGGCGGCGAGCTTCGCCTTGCCGTCGACGACCTTCTTCACGACGTCCTCGACCGCGGGCCGCAGCGCTTCCTGCGCCACGCCCTGGTCGAAGTCGCGTTCGAAGTTGTAACTCTTGTACGCCGCGCCGCCGAAGCGCTTCTTGCCCGAACCCTCGCCGGCGAGCACAATCTCGCCGGTGCTCGTGTCGACGACGCGGATGTCGAGGCTGCTCTCCGCCTCGGCGAACGACGCGGAAAGCCGTCCGATGCCGGCGGACTTGCGGTCGATCGAGAACTTGGTGATCGAGCCGACGAGCACCGCCTGCGCGCCGAGGAGCTTGCCGATGCGCGCGGCGGTCGCGGGATCGACGGCGCCGCTGGCGCCCAGGTGCTGCTCAGCGAGCAGGTTCTCGACCTGGCGCCGCTCGACGACGGCGAACGCGCCGGAATTGACGAGCTGGGTCGTGATCTCGTCGGCCGCGGCGAGGCCGAGCCGATCACCCCAGAAGCTGAAGCTGCTGTTGTTGTCGAGAGCGAGCACCGCGATGCGCGGCTTCGACGTCTGCGCCCGCAACGGGTGCGTCGCGGCGGCGGCGAGGGCGGCGGCGAGGGCGAGGGCGGTCACGCGCCCGCGCGGATGGCGAAACGACACGGGAGATCACCTCCATCGAGAGTACCGGTGACCCGGCCGGTTTGATTTGTCGCGTCAGGGCCACGACTGTCAAGGCCGCCGGCCACCGACGTTCTCGTGCGTGGCGGAGCATCCGGAAACAACGAAAGGACGGACGATGGGCACGTTCATCGCTCGGTCGGGCGCGCGCGCGCTGCGGGCGCGTGCGGTTTTCGCGGCGCGCGCGTTCAGCGCGCTGTTCCTCGCCGCGTGCGCGGGCGGCGACACGATCGGCCCGTCCGGCGACTTTCACGTCGACCCCGCTTCGTTTCCGCTGCTGGTGGGGCAGACGGTGCAGCTCACGGCGGTGGACGCGCCCGGCACCGTGCGGTGGTCGTCGAGCGACGCCACGATCGCGTCCGTCGTGCCGGAGACCGGCTTCGTCACCGCCCAGGGCCGCGGCGTCGCGACGATCAGCGCGGTGAGCAAGGCGCAGGTCGCCTCCGCCACGATCACGGTGACGGTGCCGCCGGCGATCGCGCTCGCCACGCCGACGCTCGCCTTCGACGTGACACAGGGCGACGCCGATCCCGCGCCGCAGACGGTGGCGGTGACGAACGCCGGCGACGGCACGCTGGCCGGGCTCGCCGTCGGCGCCGTCCAGTACGCGGAGGGGCAGCCGCAGGGGTGGCTGTCGGCGCAGCTCAGCGGGGCGACGGCGCCCGCGACGCTCACGGTGGGCGTCTCCGCCGCCGGACTGCCGCTCGGCACCTACTCCGCCGTCGTGCCGGTGAGCGCGCAGGGGGTCGACAACTCGCCGCAAAACGTCGTCGTGACGTTCCGCGTGCTGGCGCCGCCGAGCATCGCGCTGTCGCGCAGCGTGGTCCCGATGAGCGCGATCCCGGAGCAGACCGTGGAGGAGACGATCGACGTCACGAACGGCGGCGGCCGTCCGCTCACCGGCCTGAGCGCCGGCGTCGCCTACGCCGCCGGGCAGCCGCAGGGTTGGCTGGAGGCGACGCTCGACGCGACCGCAGCGCCCGCGACGCTCACGCTGCGCGCGACGTCCGGCAGCATGCCGCTCGGCACGTACGACGCGACCGTAACCGTCGCCTCCGACCTCGCCGGCGTCGCCGCGAAGACGATCGCCGTCCACTTCACGCTCTCGCCCGGACCGGCGATCCACCTCGACCGGACCGCCGTCCACCTGGCGGCGAGCCCCGGCACCGACGCCGCGCCGGTCGACGTCGCCGTCACGAACGGCGGCGGCGGCACGCTGAGCGGGCTGGCGATCTCGCCGGTGACGTACGGGGCCGGCCAGCCGACCGGCTGGCTCGCGGCGGCGCTCGGGGCGACGACGGCGCCGACGACGCTCACGCTCACGCCCGCCACCGCCTCGCTGCCGCAGGGCACCTACACCGCCACCGTGACCCTCTCCTCGCCGGTGGCGAGCAACAGTCCGCTCGCCGTCGAAGTGACGCTCGACATCGCGCCGCCCGCGAGGATCGCCGTCAATCCGGCGTCGCTCGCGTTCAGCTCGTTCCAGGGGGCGAGCATCCAGCCCAATCCGCAGGGCGTCAGCGTCACGAACAGCGGCGGCGGCACGCTGAGCGGACTGTCGTCGACGGTGTCGTACGACAACGGCGCCGGCTGGCTGCAGCTCACGTGGCAGGGCGGCAACACCACCGCACCCGCCACGCTCATCGTGCAGCCGGTCACCGGCGCGCTCGCGGAAGGCACCTACACCGCCACCATCACCATATCGACCGACATCTCCGGCGTCGCGTCGAAGGCCGTGGGCGTGACGTTCACGGTGCGAAGCTTCACGACGGACGTGTACTCGATTCTGGGCCGAATTGCTCAAGCTGCCACTTCGCGAACAACGCATCGGCGGCCCACATGTACGCAAACGGCCAGGTCACCCCGGGGAACCCGCGGCGAAGCGAGCTCTACTGCAGGATCGCACGGCGGCTCGCCGTGCGGGCACGCGGCAGATGCCGCACCGCGCCAGCTTCACCGCTGACGGGGAACCAAATCGCCGTCATCGCCGCCTGGATCCTGGCCGGAGCGCCGTTCAACTGACGCCCTGGCCTGAACCCCACCCGGCCGGCCCACCGCCGCCCCGGCCCAGGCCGCAGGTCGCGCGGGCACACGAAAAGACGGATCGTGTCCGGAATGCGGACACGATCCGTCCCGCACCACACGGAGTCGCGCGCCCCGCAGACCGCAGCCCCCCCGCGAAGCGCGAAGCCGCGAGCCCCCCAGACCCCGTCCCCCCGACCCCCCGCAGACCCCCTCCGCAGACCCCAGACCGGTCCGCCGTACACCCGCCGGCCGAACCCTGCGACAAGCCGGAGAGCACCCACCCCCCGAAAACGCCCCTAGAAGCTTCTCTCCACCCCGAGGGTCCAGAGCGCCTTCGGCGTCATGCCGGCGTCGGCGAGCGGGATCAGCGCGTTCGCGACGATGCGGAAGCCCGCCGACGTCTGCAGCTTCCCGCCGAAGGAGAAGTCGAGGTGGTTGTCCTTGCGGTCCGGGATGTCGGTGAGGGTGACGGTGCGGACGACCGGCGCGGTGTAGACGGCCGGCGGCGGCAGGATGAGCTTCGAGTCACCGAGCTGGATGTCGGTCACCAGGTCGACGGCGAGGGTGGCGAACGGCGCGAGGAGCTGGTCGAAGCCGACGGCGCCGATGATCGAGTTGTTCTGCAGCTCGCTGCTGCGGAACGCGCCGCCGAGGTTGAGGTGGGGCGAGAAGTCGGCGAAGCGGCCGGAGAGGATGCCGAGCGCGCGCACGAAGGTCTCGCCGCCGCCGGTGAAGTTGTCCTCGTCGCCGGTGGGCAGCCGCACATCGGCGAGCGCGGCGAAGCCGAAGCGGTCGCCCTGGTAGAGCTGGGCCTTGGCGCGCACCGCGACGTCGCCGATTCCGGTCTTGGAGCCACTCGAGCTCGCGGTCGCGGTGAGGGACGGGTTGGCCTCGGTGCCGAACGCGTGCGGCGAGGGGAACTGGAAGACATCGATCACGGCGGTGCTCGTGCCGCTGACGGACGAGCGGACGAAGGGGACGAGGATGCCGATGTCGATGCGGTCGAACAGGCCGTACGTCGCGTAGAAGGAGGCGACGAGCATCGACACGTCCAGGTTGGTCGTGACGTCGATGACGTCGTTCTCGAAGGTCGGGTCGCCGAGGGCCGCGGCGCCGACGTTCTGGTGGGGGAAGCGGAAGGATATGTGGTCGAGCGGCACGCCGCGGATGCGGTCCAGCTTGATGCCGCTCACGGCGAACCCGGCGAGGAAGCGGCCGCGGCCGAGCGTCTGCGCGCGGTCGGCGAAGATCGGGCCGGCGGAGACCGACGTCGCCACGGGCACGCCGTTCTGGAAGCCGAAGGTGACGCCGCTGTTCGCCGTCGTGAACGGCACGTTGCCGAGGCTGGTGGCGATCGCGCTGTTGAGGAAGGCGAGCAGATTGTCCTGCCCCTGCACGAGGCTCGGATTGAAGTGGGCGCCGTGGACGGCGGCGTTCACGTCGAGGCAGAGCGGCTCACCGCACGAGCCGAAGGTGAAGAGCGCCGTGACGTGATCGCTGAGGGTCTGGGCGCGAACGGTACCTGAGGACACGGCGAGCAGCGCGAGAACCGCCATCAATCGACGCATTCGATCTCTCCCATCGTCGGGGTTGCCGGGTTGGCGATAGTTACGGCGCACGGGCGGCCGGCGCAACGGTGGCTCAACGCGCGGGCGGGCGCGCCGCAGCGGCGCCGACACCGCGCAGCAAGGCCGCGCCCCGGCGCGCAGCGCGGCCGCGCCCCGGCGCACGGCGGGATTGCGTGAACCGGCGCGCTGGCGCATCGTTCCTCTTCCCTGTCATCGCGTTCCGCCACGCGCGCGTCCTTCGAGAGAATGAGCTCTCCACGCCTCTGCATCGCCTGTCGCTCCGTCATGGGAGCCGACGACGAGCGGTGTCCGAGCTGCGGCGCAGTCCAGCCGACGTCGCCGGACGCCCGCCACCGGCGCGACGCCGCCGCCCGGGACGCCGCCGCCCGGGACACCGCCGCCCGGCGTCGCGGGCGCGGGTGGCGCGCACGCGGCGCCGCAGGTAGGCGGCTCGGGGCTGGCGCTGGAGCCGCCGTGGGACGCCGTTTTCGAGAAGCTGCGGCAGGTGACGGCGCCGCGTTATAGGGTGCAGAGCGTGCTGGGATACGGCGGCATGGCGGCGGTGTTCCTGGCGGAGGACCCGCGCCTCGGCCGGCGGGTGGCGGTCAAGGTGATGGCGCCGGGGCTGATGGTCGACTCGCGGCTGGTGGAGCGCTTCGAGCAGGAGGCGCGCACCATCGCGCAGCTCTCGCACCCGAACATCGTCACGATCTACGAGGTGGAGCAGCGCGAGGGGCTCCACTACTTCTCGATGAGCTACATGCCCGGGCGCTCGCTCGGGGACGTGCTGGGGGACCTGGTCGAGCCGCTGGCGATCGACGTCGTGCGGGCGTGGCTCGCGCAGGTGGGCGGCGCGCTGGCCTACGCGCACCGCGCGGGGATCGTCCACCGCGACATCAAGCCGGGCAACATCCTCCTCGATGGCGACGGCAACGCGCGCGTCACCGATTTCGGCATCGCGAAGGTGGCGGACGAGCCGAGCCTGACGCGCACGGGCATGCTGGTGGGCACGCCGGCGTACATGAGCCCGGAGCAGTGCACGACGGGGCAGGTGGAGGGCGCCTCGGACCAGTATTCTCTGGGCGCCGTCGCCTACCAGATGCTGACGGGCGCGCCCCCCTTCTCCGGCAACACGATCGCGGTGCTGCAGGCGCACGTCGCGCAGCCGCCGCGGCCGATCCGCGACGTGCGGCCGGACTGCCCGGAGGAGCTGGCTTCGGCGGTCGAGCGGATGCTCGCGAAGGAGCCGGCCGCGCGCTGGCCGGGCCTCTCGGCGGCGATCGGCGCGATGGGCGCGACGCTGCCCGGCCTCGGCGACCCGGTGCTCGAACGCATGGCGGCGTACGCGACGCACGTCGCGGGGATCGCTATCGAGGATCCGCCCACCGAGCTGCGGGAAGGCGAGGCGCGTCCGCTGCGCGCCATCGTGTGGGACGCGGCGGGGAACCCGCTCGAGAGCCGCCGCATCTTCTGGGAGTCGTCCGAACCGGCCGTCGCGGTGGTGACGGAGACCTCCGCGCTGTGCGCGCTGCGCCCCGGCTCTTCGCGCATCGCCGCCCGCTGCGGCAACCGCTACGACGTCTTTGACGTCGCCGTCGCCGCCGATCCGGTGGAATCGCTCGAGGTCGTGCCGCCGGCGGGCGAGGTCCCGCGCGGTCACTCGATCGAGCTGTCGGCGCGCGCGCGTCCGCGAGGCGGCGGCAGACCGCGCGAGCGCGCCGTGGTGTGGACCTCCAGCAATCCGTCGATCGCCCGCGTGTCGCTCGACGGCCGTGTCGAGGCGGTCGGCGCCGGCACGGCCGTGATCACCGCCTCCAGCGGCGAGATCTCCGCCGCCGTGTCGCTGACCGTGACGGAGCCGGAGATCGAGCGCTCCACCCTCACCTACGCCGCTCCGGCGGCGCCGGCCCCGGCCACACCCGCGGCCGCCACACCGGCGCAGGCCATGCCGGCCACGCCCGCACCGGATACGGCCGCGGCAGCGGTGTCCACGGCGGCGGCGCCCGGCGCCGGCCGCCCCCAGGACCAACATTCTTCGCGAACAGAGCGCTACGGGGAGCCGGCGGACGCCGGGCGGCCGGTCGGAGGCCGCCTTCGCCGCGCGCTTCCCCTCGCCGCCGCCGTCGTGGTCGTGGTGGGCGCGGGCGTCGTGGTGCTCTCGCGGCGCGGCGGTGCTCCGGCTGAGCCGCCGCAGGCGGCCGCGACGGCGCCCGCCACTCCGCCGGCGGACGGCGCGGCGGACGGCGGCGGCGATCGCGTTGCGGACGCGGGCGCGGCGAACGCGGCCTCAGGCGCGGGCGACGCCGGTGCGGGCGCGGGCGACGCCGGTGCGGCGGCGAGCCGGCTCGCCGCTACCTCGCCGCGGCAGGCGACGGACGGCGGCCGGTCGCCGGTGACAGGGACCACCCCCCAGCCGGCGACCGGAAGCGCGACGCGCGGCGCGGCGAACGCGGCGGACGCCGGTGGCGCGGCGGCGCCGACGTCGTCGAGCCCGCGGGTCTCGAGCCCGGCGCCGGCCGGCGGTGACGGCACGCGAACGGGCGCGGCGCCGGCGGGCGGCGATGGGCCCACTCGCACGACGCCGGGCGTGCCGCCGCCGCAGCCCGCTTCTCCGGGCGATGCGAGCGGCACGGGCGGCGCTCCGGCGGCCGGAGCGGCCGCGGCGACCGCTCCGGCGACGCGTGTGAGGGGCGACGCGGCGGACGCGGCGTCGATCGGGCGCGCGATCGGCGGCTTCGTCGCGGCGTTCTCGGCGCGGCGCGTCGCCGACGTGATTCCGCTGATGCCGTCGGACGCGCGCGCGCCCTGGCGGCAGTTGCTGCAGTCACCGCAGGTCACGCAGTTCCGGGTCACACTGAAGTCGTCGGAGCGGCCGCGCTTCACGGCGGACGGCGCGACGGCGGCGTTCGTCGTGCGCGTCTCCTTCCACAACGAGAACCGTACGGTCGACAACGAGCTTCGCTACGTCGGGAGTCTCGAGCCCACGCCGTCGGGGGAGTGGCGGCTGACGGGGCTGCAGATGGGCGGGCGCTGAGGCGCGTGCCGCGGCCCGGGCCATGCAATGCGAAGGCGTGCCCGGGAACGACTCGACGACGGCAGGATCGTGATGGCAACTCGACCATGGCTCCGCAGCATCGCGACGATCGCCAAGGGATTGGGGATCTTCCTCCTCTGGAATCTGGGCATCGTGCCGGTGCTGCTGCTTCCGCCGGTGGCATCCGCAGCGTGGATGGCGGTGCTGATCTTCGCGTTCTACCGGGTGCTGATCGCGCGCAACCTGGGTGAGGGACGCGCGCCACAACGCACGCTGCTGCGGCTGCGGCCGCCGGGCGCGGCGGTGCCGTGGGCGCTCGCGGCGGCGCTGCCGCTCTTCGTGCTGGGCGTAAGCAGCGCCGCGGTCTTCACGAGCATCGGCCACGCGCCGACGCTGCGCGGCGCGGAGTTCCTGGAGCAGTACGCGCACCGGCCGTGGGGGTGGCTGCCGCTGTCGCTGCTCGCGGTGGTGTTCGCGCCGCTCCTGGAGGAACTCGTCTTTCGCGGTTACGTGCAGCGCACGCTCGAGCGGCGGCTCGGCCCGATCGCGGGGATCGCGGCCGCGGCGGCGGTGTTCGGCTTCGCGCACGGCCTCGCGATCGGCAACGTGAGCCGCTTCCTGATGGGGCTCGTGCTCGGCGCGGCGGTCTACATGACCGGCTCGATCTGGACGTCGGTGATCCTGCACGCGATGAACAACGGGATCGTCATGATCCTGGCTCCGCTGGCCGACCGCGCCTCGGCCCGCTCCGCGGAGCTGCTCATCCAGGGGAGCGGCCGCCTCGGCTTCGAGCTGCTGGGCCTCTCGGCGAGCGTGGCCGCCCTGCTGCTGCTCGGACTGCGGGCACGCCGCGAAATCCCGGCGCCCTCCGCCGAACCGCCCGCCACCGAACCGCCCGCGCCGCCGCTCGCCGGGGCCGAAGGCGTGACGTCGTAAGGCGCCGGGTGTCATATTGAATCTTCTGAAGCGACGCGCCGCGGCGGGCGACCGGCTCGCGCGGTGACGCAGATCCGATCGGAGGGTTCAATGCAGCGACGCGGTGTCCCGACCGTTCGCCCCGGCGCGGACCGCCGCTGGTCGCTCTCGGCCGCGATGAGCGGCGTCCGAGCGCTCGGCGCCGGCGTCCATTCCGTCCGGGTCGGGACCGCCAAGGCGTATCTGATCGAGTCCGACGACGGCCTGATCGCAGTCGACTGCGGCACGCCGGAGGCGGCCTCGGCGATCCTCGCCGCGGCACGGTCGCTGGGGCGCGAGCCGGCGGCGATCCGGCACATCCTGGTCACCCACTGCCATCCCGACCACGCGGGCGGTCTCGCCTCGCTGAAGGAAGCGAGCGGCGCCGTCGCCTACATGCACCCGGCTGACGCCGCGCTCGTGCGGCGCGGCGAAGGGCTGCGCCCGCTGCGGCCCGCGCCGGGGCTGCTCAACCGCGTGCTCTACGAGGTCTTCATCTCCGGCGCCATGTCGCAGGTGCCGCCGGCGGTGGTCGAGCACGAGGTGAACGGCGGCGACGTCGTCCCGATCGCGGGGGGGATCCACGCGATCCACACGCCGGGTCACACCGCCGGTCACCTCTGCTTCCTGCTGCCGCGGAAGGGCGGGATCTTCTTCGCGGGCGACGTCGCCGGGAACGTCCTGCGGCTCGGCCTCAGCCTCGCGTACGAGGACGTCGCGCTGGGGCTCGAGAGCCTGCGGCGCGTGTCGTCGCTGGAGTTCGACGCCGCGTGCTTCGGCCACGGCGGTGCGATCCTGGGCGGCGCGGCGGAGCGCTTCCGGCTGCGCTGGCCGCCGCGCGCGGGGCACCCCGAGCCGGCGCCGTCCACGACATGAGGATGATGGGCCTCGCCTTCATGGCGGCGCTGCTCCTGCCCGGGCTGCTCGTCGTGTGGATCGAGCGGCGCCCGGGGCGACGCCGCTGATGTACGTGGGCCATGTGGCCGTCGCGCTCGGCGTGCGGGGCGTGCGGCGGGATGTCCCGCTCTGGCTGCTCGTGCTCGCGGCGCAGGGCTGCGACTGGCTCGAGACGCTCCAGATGACCGGCGGAGTCCGCGACCACGCGATGCTCTCGCACTCCCTGCCCGCCGCGCTCGGCGCCGCCGCGATGCTCGCGCTCCTCGCGCTGCTGCTGACCCGCTCGACGCCCGCGGCGGGCGTCGTCGGCGCGGTGTACCTCTCGCACCTGCCGCTCGACTACCTGACCGGCCTCAAGCCGACGGTGCCCGGCGCCGGCCTCATCGGGCTCAACCTCTACGCGCACCCGGTGCTCGACTTCGTCGCCGAGGCGATCCTGATCGTGCTCGGCTGGCGCTTGTATCGGGCGACGCGGCGCCCCGCCGACCGGGCCGCCGGCGCGCGTCCGCTGCGCGTCATGCTCGCGGGACTGCTCGCGCTGCAGCTCGCCGGCGACATCCTCATGAGCCGGCCGCCGTGGGCGCTCCGCCTGTGGCACGGCGTGGAGGAGATGGTGTGACGCGCGTCCGCCTGATCGCCGCGCCGCTCGCCGGCGCGCTGCTCCTGCTCGCGGGCTGCGGCGGCGACCACGCGGCGGACGGAGACGACTCCGCCGGCGCGGCGGCGGTGGTGAGCCGGTTCGATCCGAACACGGCGGAGATCGGCGAGCGCGTGGGCGAGATGACGCTGCAGATCGTGACGTCGCAGCGCTCGATGGGACAGGCCCACTGGTACGGAGCGGCGGACTTCACCGGGGAGATCGAGCTCGCGGGGCGGTATCGGCCACACCCCGACTACCCGGCCGTCGACATGCTCTGCTTCTACCCCGAGCCGGCGGCGGCCGCGAGGCTGCCCCACTTCCCGGACGACGACCGCGAGACCTGGTTCTGCTTCCGGAACCAGGCGGACGCCCGCGCCGCGCTGGGGGATCCGCCGGCGAAGGGGCGCAGCGTCGTCGTCGTGGACGACTACGACTACGTCTTTCAGCCATCGGACGCCTACAACACCGCTCGCTTCGTCCGGCTCGGGAGAACGAGGTGAGGCGCCGGGGCCGCGCTCATTCCGCGTCGAGAAGCGCGCGCGGCGTCGAGAAGCGCGCGCGCCGTCGAGAAGCGCGTGATGGCGGGCACGACGCGCGTCACGCCTCGGGCCACACGTCGTCGTCGAGGAGGAGCCGGTCCGCCCGGGCGGGGCCCCAGCTCCCGGCGCGGTAGGGTTGCGGCGCGCCGGCGGGGTCGAGGACGGGCGCGTAGAGGCGCCACGAGGCTTCCGCCTCCTCGGCGTGGACGAAGAGCGTCTGATCGCCGGTGGCGACGTCGTAGAGCAGCGTCTCGTAGGCCTCGGGCAGCGGGCCGAAGGCGTCGGCGTACTCGAAGTGGAGGCGTTCGCTGGCGAGCTCGATGTCGGCGCCGGGGCGCTTCACCTCGAAGCCGATGCCGAAGCCTTCGTGCGGCTGCAGCGTGATCTCGAGCGCGTTGGAGCGGACGTCGCAGGCGGCGAAGCGATCGAAGAGGGCGATCGGCGGCCGGTGGAACGTGACGACGATGCGGGTGAGGCGGCGCGGCAGGCGCTTGCCGGTGCGCAGGTAGAAGGGGACGCCCTGCCAGCGCCAGTTGGGAAGCTGCAGCCGCAGCGCGACGAAGGTGGCCGTATTCGAATCGGAGGGGACGCCGGGCTCCGCGCGATATCCGGGCACCTTCCTGCCGTCGACGGCGCCCGCGTCGTACTGGCCGAAGACGACGTCGGCGGGATCGACCGGGTCCATGGTGCGCAGCACCTTCACCTTCTCGGCGCGGATCGCGGCGGCGTCGAAGGTGGCGGGCGCCTCCATCGCGGTGAGCGTGAAGAGCTGCGTCAGGTGGTTCTGCACCATGTCGCGCAGCGCGCCGGCGTGGTCGTAGTAGCCGGCGCGGTGCCCCACGCCGAGTGACTCGGCGACGGTGATGTGCACGCTGCGGACGCGGTCGCGGTTCCACAGCGCCTCGAAGATCGGGTTCGCGAAGCGGAACACGAGGAGGTTGCGGACCGTCTCCTTGCCCAGGTAGTGATCGATCCGGTACACCTGCGACTCGTCGAAGAAGCGGTGGACGAGCGCGTTCAGCGCGCGCGCGCTGTCGAGGTCGCGGCCGAACGGCTTCTCGATCACGATGCGCGTCCAGCCGGGACCGTCGTTCAGCCCGGCCGCGCCCAGCGCCTCGATCGCGCCGGGGAACGCGGCCGGCGGCAGCGCGAGGTAGAAGATGCGGTTGCCCGGCAGGTGGTGCTCGCTCTCGATCCGCCGGATGCGATCCGCGAGCGAGCCGTAGCCGTCGGCGGCGCCGTCGCCCAGCGGCTGGTAGTGGAGACAGTCGTCGCACCATTCGCGCAGGTCGTGCCCATCGAGGCCGCGGTCGGCGAGGGAGCGCTCCGCCCACTCCCGGTACTCCGCCTCGCCCGGCTCGGTGCCGAGGCCGGCGCCGAGGATCACGGACTCGCCGTGCAGCGCGCCGCGGAGGATCAGGCTGGCGACCGCGGGCAGCAACTTGCGACTCGTCAGGTCGCCGGTCGCGCCGAGGATCACGAACAGGTGCGGCTGCACCGGCTCGCGAGGCATGACGCGGTGATCCGCCTCCGGTGCCCGCGCCGCCGCGGTGCCCCGCACGTCCGACTTCGCCGCCATCACTTCCCTTCCTCGCGCACTGCGTGACCCCCGAACTCGTTCCGCATCACGGCGAGCAGCCGGTCCGCGAAGGAGTCCTCGACCCGCGAGCGCAGGCGCGCCTGCAGGGCGAGCGTGATCACCGGCGCGGGCACGTCCAGGTCGATCGCCTCCGCCACCGTCCAGCGACCCTCGCCGGAGTCGGCGACCCAGGGCGCGATGCCGCCCAGCGACGGGTTCGCGTGCAGGCCGCGCGCGGTGAGGTCGAGCAGCCACGAGCGGACGACGCTGCCGAAGCGCCAGATCTCCGCCACGCCGGCGAGGTCGAGCCCGAATTCACGCTTCGCGTCCATGATGGCGAAGCCTTCCGCGACCGCCTGCATCATGCCGTACTCGATGCCGTTGTGGACCATCTTCACGAAGTGGCCGGCGCCGGTCGGGCCGACGCGGCCCCAGCCGCGGTCCGGCGCCGGCGCGAGCGACTCGAAGAGCGGCCGCAGCCGCTCGACCACCGCGGCGTCGCCGCCGACCATCATCGAGTAGCCCTCCTCCAGCCCCCAGATGCCGCCGCTCGTGCCGGCGTCGACGAGACGCTTGCCCGCCGCCGCCACCGTCTGCGCGCGGCGCAGCGTGTCGCGGTAGTAGGAGTTGCCGCCGTCGATGACGACGTCGCCCTCCGCCAGCAGCGGGAGCAGCGCGTCGATGGTCGCGTCGACCGGCGCGCCGGCGGGCACCATCAGCCACACGGCGCGCGGTGCGCGCAGCGCGCCCACGAGCGCGTCGAGCGAGTCCGCTCCCGTCGCTCCCGCCTCCTCGACCGCCGCCACCGCCTCCGCGCTGCGGTCGTAGCCGACGACGCGGTGGCCGCCGCGCAGCAGCCGCCGCGTCATGTTCGCGCCCATCCGCCCGAGTCCCACCATGCCCAGCTCCACGATACGCTCCTTTCGCTATCCTTCCGCCACTCCGACCTCGTAGTCGCGCCCATCCCAGCGCCCCGCCTCCGTCCAGAAGAAGGTGAAGCGGAAGGGCGCGCTCTGGCCCGCCGCGGGGACGAGGTCGACGAACTCGATGCCCAGCCCGCTCGCCGTGGAGCCGGCGTCCTCGGCGCTCGCCCACTCGTCGCGGGTCCAGCGGAGGCGGAACGGCGCGCTGGCGAGGACGCGCAGCGTGCGCTCCGCCGCGACGGTGCGCGGCTGATAGGCGGCACTCCACACCTCGAGCGCGCGCACCGCGCGGCGGTCGCCCAGGTAGCGCTCCGCGACGGCGGCGACGCGGTCGAACACGGCGCCGTCGCGCACCGACCGCAGCAGCTTGATGTACTCCGCGTGCGCCCACATGAGCGGCATCGCGGCGCCGGTCGGGCCGCCGAGCCGCATGTAGATCTCCGGCCGGTCCGGCGCGTCCCACACCTGCTCGGGCAGCATGCCGGTGGGGGTCGCGAATCCTTCCAGCGCCCGCACCAAGGGGCCGGCGTCGCGGCCGGCGGCCAGCTCGTAGTGCCCCCGCTCGCCGCTCAGCAGCGGCCACGCACGGCCCACGCCCCAGCCGACGAACGCGCCGCCGTCGTCGCGCTGGCCGTAGCCGTCGTGGCCGTAGCGGCGCCAGCAGGGGCCGGCCGGCGTCTCCACGCGCAGCACCGAGTCCACGACGCGCAGCGAGTCCTCGACCAGCGCGTCGCCGGCGCGCCGCACGCCGTAGCGCACGAGCTCGAGGAAGCCTGCGTCGACGATCTCGCGGGCGGGGAAGATGGCGGGTGCGCCCGGCGGCCGGTTGTTGATCCACACCGCGCCGTCGTCCGGGTCCGCGAGCGGCCGCGGGTCGTCCACGGCGGCGGGCGCGATGCGGACGTAGTGGCGGGGCACGCTGGCCAGGAGCGTGCCGCGCGTGGCGACCGTCCACTCCTCGACGTGGCCCTCGAGGAAGTCCGCGTGGTGCTCGAGGAAGTCCGCGATCCGCTCCTCGCCGCGGGCGCGCGCCATCGCGGCGGCGCAGACGAGGCCCGCGATGCAGGCGGCGAGCGTCGACGGCGAGAAGCCGCTCTCCTCCTCCCATCGCTCCTGCTGCGTGACGGGCGTGCGGCGCACGAGGAACGCCGCTGCGCCGCGGACCATGGGCCAGGGGTCGAACTCCTCCAGGCACCCGGTACGCTCGAGCCGCCACGCGAGCAGGATCGGGAAGGCGACCTCGTCGAGCTGCACGCCCTGCCAGTAGGAGCGGCCGTCGATCCAGAAATTCTGCGGGAAGCAGCCGTCGCCGTGCTGCGCGACGGCGAGGTAGACGAGCGCGCGCCGGGCGGTGTCGACGTGGCCCGCCGCGAGCAGGCCGGTCGCGCTGTTCACCAGGTCGCGCGTCCACACGAGGTGATAGCCGCCCTGGTCGTCCTCGCCGTGCGCCTCGCCCCACGGGATCGAGAGCGACGCGATCAGCGCGCCCGGGAACGTCTTGTCCTCGTGGGCCAGCAGCAGGCTGTAGCTGCGGCGGTAGAGGTGGCCGTCGTCGCCGGACGCGGTCTCTAGCCCCTCGAGCTTCCGGCAGTGCGACGCCCACGTCCGGAGGTAGCGCTCGCGCTGCAGCGGGAACGGCGTGGCGAGCTCCTGGAAGAGCGTGGTCGCCGCGCTCTCGAGGGAGTCGCCGAACGCGAGGCCGAGCGTGAACGCGCCCGCGCCGGCGCCGTCCAGCTCGCCCGTCAGGGCCACGTTGCCGTCGAGCGCGCAGTCGAACTCCCAGTCGAGCGTGAGGTCTTCGTGCAGGTCCGTCCAGCCGTCGCTCGCGCCCACGTAGCCGCAGGAGAGGCGAGTGAACGGGCGGCTCGCTGCGAGGGCGAGCCACGTGCCGTCGCGGCTGGCGGCGAGGATGCGGCGGCCGGCGACGGTGACGACGCGCGCGTCGTTGTCCCAGCCGCCCACCTCGAGGTGCGGCGCGCAGAGCGCGTAGATGCGCAGCCGCGAGAGCAGCTCCGGCTCGCCGCTCAGCTCGACGTGCTGCAGCACGCACGGGCCGTGCGGCGCGGTGATCACCTGCTTCGTGATGCGGTAGCGGCCTTCGGGGTCGGCGTTGACGACGCGGTAGGCGAGCGCGTTGCGCGAGAAGCTCTCCGTCGTCGAGACGAGGTCCCGCTTCTCCTCGTGGAAAAAGCTCTCGCCGTCGGTGATCAGGAGCTGCAGGTCGCGAAGCTGCGGGCGGTCGACGCGGGGGTAGTAGACCTCGGTGACGATGCCGTTCCAGAGCGTGAACCAGACACGGCAGGACGCGCTGTAGGCGGTGCCGACGCCGTCCTTGCCGCCGTGCGTCCAGCGCGGCGCGATCCCCGGCGCGCCGAACGCCGGCCGGCCGGTGCGCAGGTCCGCCACGTCATCCGCCCGCGATCAGCGAGAGCGCCCGCTCCACCACGTGATCCACGGTGAACCCCATCTTCTCCATCACCACCTTTCCCGGCGCCGACTCGCCGAAACGATCGATTCCCACCACGGCGCCCGCGTCGCCGACCCAGCGCTCCCAGCCGAGCGTGCGGCCCGCCTCGATCGCGAGACGCGGCGCGTCGCCCAGCACCTCGTCGCGGTACGCCGCGTCCTGCTCGTCGAACAGCTCCCACGACGGCATCGACACGACGCGAGCGCGGACGTCGCGATCCGCGAGCGCGTCCGCCGCCGCGAGCGCCAGGTGCACCTCGGACCCGGTGGCGAGCAGCACGACGCGCGCCGGGCCGCCCTCCGCCTCGCGCAGCACGTACGCGCCGCGCGGCACGCCGTCCGCGATCGAGTGCCCAACCGGGCCGAGGATCGGAAGGTTCTGGCGCGTCAGCGCGAACGCGACGGGGCCGCGCCGCTGCAACGCGACCCGCCACGCCGCGGCGGTCTCGTTCGCGTCCGCCGGCCGGATCAGCGTGAGGCCGGGGATCAGCCGCAGGCTCATCAACTGCTCGATCGGCTGGTGCGTGGGGCCGTCCTCGCCGAGGCCGATGCTGTCGTGCGTGAAGACGAAGATCGAGCTCGCCCGCATGAGCGCCGCCAGCCGGATCGACGGCCGCATGTAGTCCGAGAAGATCAGGAACGTCGCGCCGTACGGATACACGCCGCCGTGCACCGCCATGCCGTTCACCGCCGCGCCCATCGCGTGCTCGCGTACGCCGAAATGGAGGTTGCGCCCGCCCGCGCCGTCGTCGAAATCGCCGCCGCCGTCGATCAGCGTCTTCGTCGACGGCGCCAGGTCCGCCGATCCGCCGATCAGATTCGGCACCCGCTTCGCCAGCGCGTTGATCACCTTGCCGGAGGCGGAACGCGTGGCGATCGGCTTCGCGTCCCCCTCGAAACGAGGCAGATCCGCGTCCCAGCCGGGCGGCAGCTCGCGCGCGATCGCGCGGCGCAGCTCCTCGCCCGCATCCGGGAACGCCGCCGCGTACGCTTCCATGCGACGTCGCCACTCCGACTCCATCTCGTCGCCGCGTGCGACCGCCTCGCCCATCGACGCGCGTACCTCGTCCGGCACGAGGAAGCGCGGCGCCTGCGGCCAGCCCAACTTGTCCTTCGTCGCGCGCAGCGCGTCCTCGCCCAGCGGCTCGCCGTGCGCCGCGCCCGTGTCCTGTTTCGGGCTGCCATAGCCGATGTGGGTGCGGACGCGGATCAGCGACGGCCGGGCGGTCTCCGCGCGCGCGGCGGCGATCGCTGCGTCGATCGCGTCGACGTCGTTGCCGTCCTCGACCGCCTGGACGTGCCAGCCGTAGGCGAGGAAGCGAGCGCCGACGTCCTCCGTGAAGGCGATGCCGGTGTCGCCCTCGATCGAGATGTGGTTGTCGTCGTAGAGGTAGATCAGCTTGCCGAGTCCCAGGTGGCCCGCCAGCGACGCCGCCTCCGACGCGACGCCCTCCTCCAGGTCGCCATCCGACACGATCGCGTAGGTGTGGTGGTCGATCACGACGTGGTCCGGCCGGTTGTAGCGCTCGGCGAGGAAACGCTCCGCGATCGCCATCCCGACGCCGTTGCCGAAACCCTGTCCGAGCGGACCGGTCGTCGCCTCGATCCCCGGCGCGAGCCCGCGCTCGGGGTGCCCCGCCGTCACGCTGCCCCACTGCCGGAACCGCTCGATCTGCTCCAGCGGCAGGTCGTAGCCGGTCAGGTGCAGCAGCGCGTAGAGCAGCATCGAGCCGTGGCCCGCCGACAGGATGAAGCGGTCGCGGTCGAACCACTCCGGGTCGTGCGGGTTGAAACGCAGGTGCCGCGTCCACAGCGTGTACGCCATCGGAGCGGCGCCCAGCGGCAGGCCGGGGTGGCCTGAATTCGCCTTCTCCACCGCGTCGGCGGCGAGGAAGCGAATCGTGTTGATCGAGAGCAGGTCGAGATCGGTCATGGCGCGCAGATCGGGTGCGAGCGTGGGCCACGCGGACGGGTTCCGCGGGCGCGAGGGATAGTAGGGCGGGGGAGGGGTGGGGGCCAGCGGGACTGCGGGATTGGACTGCGGGATTGGGCTGCGGGATTGGACTGCGGGCGCGTCGCCCAGCTCCGCCGGTCCCGGCGAGGACGCCGTGCGGCAGCGGAGAGGCCGGGATCGCGATATCGGACAGCGCACGGCGATGGTCCGGGCGGCCTCCCTGCTCGCGGCGCCCCCCCGTCTCAGCCCCCGGCGATGCTGGGCAGGATCGTGACCGTGTCCTCCGGCCCGATCGTCGTCTCGACGCCCGCGAGCGCGCGCACGTCCTCGTCGTTGACAAAGACGTTGACGTTCGGGCGCAGCCGCCCCTCCTCGGTGAAGAGGTGCCGCCGCAGCGCCGGATGCGCCGCCGTGAGCTGATCGAGCGCCTGCGCCACCGTGGCGGCGCACACCGCCAGCGATGTAACGCCGGCCGTGTGCTCGCGAAGGACCGTCGGAATGGTGATCGTCGTGTGCATGCCGTCGTGTGCCCGCATCTCGCGCGCCGCGCGGCCGCAGCCGCAGCCGCAGCCGCGGGTGGCGCCTCGCTGCCGCCGCCGCGCGCGCAGATACTGCACCTTCCGTGCGTGCCATGCGCGAGCCTCGCAGCGCGGTCACAGCGCGGTCCTAGCGCGGTCGCAGGCGCGGTCCTAGCGCGGTTGCAGGCGCGGTCCGCGGTCACAGGCGCGGTCGCAGGCGTCGCAGGCGCGGTCGCAGGCGCGGTCGCAGGCGCGGTCGCAGGCGCGGTCGTCTGAGTGTAGGGCGATCCGCCGCCGCGGACAACGCAGGGGGCGCGAGTGGCGGGGGGCGTGGAACAGGGGCAGAGGCAGGGGCAGGGGCAGGGGCAGGGGCGCAGGTTGCCGCACGTCGGGCGGACCGGCAAACTCATCGGAGGCTGGCGAGCGCGCGGGCGACGGGTTCGGCGCCCCGTCCACGTCACCGACCGCCGGAGGCCGGCGAAGACATGGCGCACGGCCGACGCGACGACTCCCGCGCGTCGTGCGGTGGACTCGCGCGTCGTGCAGCGTGGACCGCGGGTCGGGCGGGGTGGATCGTGGGTCGGGCGGGGGTGGATCGCGGGTCGGGCGGGGTGGACCGCGGGGCACGGTGGGTCGCTCCCTCGCATTGTGGAGCTGCTCCTGGGCACCGCGGGGTCGGCCCTCGCATTGCGAGGGTGGGTGCTGCCCCCGGCCGACAGACGGGTGAGAAGAATCGCACAATGGACGCAGGTCAGACGATCGCCATCCGATTTATTCTCGGAATGCGAGAAGTATCTCGTAGTGGATGGGCGCGCGGCTGGTCGCTTACGATATTGTGCTCGCTTTCCGAGAAATAGTCGGATACCGATGCGCGAGAGGGCGCCGATTACGAGAAATTGCTCGCTCCGCTCTCCGGGTGCGCGGCCGGCCGCCTCCCCATCGCCCCGCCGCGGGGGCCCGGCGCACAGGTGCCCCCGATCGCTCCGCCGCGGGGGCCCGGCGCACAGGTGCTCCCCATCGCCCCGCCGCGGGGGCCCGGCGCACAGGTGCTCCCGATCGCGCGGCCCCGAAGGCGCGCGCGCAAACGTGCGCCCGATCGCGCGGCCCCAGGCCCGGGTGCACGTGCGCTCCCGGTGGCAGACCTCGCGCCGCGAGCACGCTCGCGACGCGGCCGCGTAACAGGGGAAGGAACGTGACTCGCTGATGCTCGTCTCCGCGGCGGTGCGGGTGCCGTGCAGCACGTCGAACCTGGGCGCCGGCTTCGACTGCATCGGTCTGGCGCTGCGGCGCCACCTCACGGCGACGTTCGAGCCGGACGGACGCACCCTCGCGCCCGGCGAACGCACCCTCGCGCCCGGCGAACGCACCCTCGCGCCCGGCGGCGGCGTCGTGCTTCGCGACGGCGGGCTCGTGCTGATCCGGCGCGGCGCGCTCGAGGCGCTTCCGGGGCCGGCGGCGGACGACCTCGTCGTACGCGTCTTCCGGGCGGAGGCGGAGCGGCGCGGCGCGGTCGAGGTGGCGGGGCGGATCGTCGTCGATTCGGAGATCCCGGTGGGGCGCGGCCTCGGCTCTTCGGCAGCCGCGGTGGTGGCGGGGCTGGCGCTGGCGGCTGCGGCGAGCGGCGACGAGCGGCCGGACCGGCGCGCAGCGCTGGTCGCCGCGGAGCGGTGGGAGGGCCATCCGGACAACGTAGCGCCGGCGCTGCTGGGGGGTCTGATCGCGGTGGTGCGCGGCGAGGATGGGGGCGCGCGGGCGCTGCGCCTGGGGCTCTCCGAGCACCTGGGCTTCGCCTACGCCGCGCCCGGCGCGACGCTGTCCACGCTGGCGGCGCGTGCGGCGCTGCCGGCGACGGTGCCCCACGCGGTCGCGGCGCGCGCGGCGGGGCGCGTCGTCGCGCTGCTGCGCGGGCTCTCGACCGGCGATCCGGAGGCCCTCCGCATCGGCTTCGCCGACGAGCTGCACGTGCCCTACCGGCTGCCGCTGATCCCCGGCGCCGCCGCCGTCATCGCCGCCGCCGCCGCGGCGGGCGCCTTCGCGACGACGGTCTCCGGCAGCGGCACCGGCCTGATCGCCGCGACGCGGCCGGAGAGGGCGGAGGCGGTCGCGGCGGCGATGGGGCAGGCGTTCGCGCGCGAGGTCGGTGCGACCGGCGTCGTCGCCTTCGCCGCCGCTCCGGACTTCCACGGCGTCCGCCTCCTCGGCCGCGCCGAGGAAGCATGACGTGCGGCGTGAGGCGCCCGGCATGAGCGCGGCCGCGCACGCCGGCGTGATCGCGCGCTGGGCGGCGCTGCTCCCGGTGAGCGGGGCGACGCCTCGCCTCACGTTGCTCGAGGGGGACACGCCGCTCGTCGCCGCGCCGCGGCTGGCGGAGTGGGTGGGCGTTCGGGAGCTGCACCTCAAGTACGAGGGCCTCAATCCCACCGGCTCCTTCAAGGACCGTGGTATGGTGGTCGCCGTGGCGAAGGCGATGGAGGCGGGCGCGCGGACGGTGCTGTGCGCGTCGACCGGCAACACGAGCGCGAGCGCCGCCGCCTACGCCGCGCGCGCGGGACTGCGCGCCGTCGTCCTGCTGCCGGGCGGCAAGGTGGCGCCGGGCAAGATCGCGCAGGCGGTCGTCCATGGCGCCCGCATCCTCTCGCTCCCCACCAACTTCGACGGCGCGCTGGACATCGCCCGCGCGCTCGTCGAGAAGCATCCGGCGGTCCTCGTCAACTCGCTCAATCCGCACCGGCTCGAGGGTCAGGCGACGGCGGCGTACGAGATCTGCGAGGCGCTCGGCGGCGCGCCGGACCTCCTCGCGCTGCCGGTGGGTAACGGGGGCAACATCACGGCCTACGCGATGGGCTTCCGTCGCTGGCGCGAGCGCGGCGCGACCGAGCGCGGCGCGACCGAGCGCGGCGCGACCGAGCGCGGCGCGATCGAGCGCGGGCCGCGGCTGCTCGGCGTGCAGGCGGCCGGCGCGGCGCCGCTCGTGGCGGGCAGGCCGATCGAGCACCCGGAGACGGTCGCGAGCGCGATCCGCATCGGCCGGCCCGCCACGTGGCAGCCGGCGTTGGACGCGGCGCGCGACTCCGGCGGCGCGATCGTCGCGGCGGAGGACGCCGCGATCCTGGAGGCGTATCGCGAAGTGGCGCGGCGTGAGGGCGTGTTCTGCGAGCCCGCGTCCGCCGCCGGCGTCGCGGGCCTGCGCGCGGCGGTCGCGGCCGGCGACGTCGCCCCGGACGCCCGCTGCGTGTGCGTCCTCACCGGCCACGGCCTGAAGGACCCCGCGCACGCGCTGCCGCCCGGCTTCGAGCCGGAAGCGGTGGCGGCCGCGGCGGACGAGGTCGCGCGCGCGCTCGGCTGGTGAGGGTGGACGCCGCCGCGCGCGCCTCCGGCCGTTGACGAGGCCGAGGGCCGCGCGCTCGGCTGGTGAGGGCGGACTCCGACGAGGTGAAGCGATCATGAGACGTGGAAGAATCCGGGCCCTGCTCCTGGCGATGTCGCTGGTTGCGTCGCTCGCGGCGACGCTCGCGGCCTGCGCATCACGCGGCGCGCCGACACCTCCGGCGGCGCCGGCCGGCGCGGGCGCGCCGGCGCCCGCCGCGGCGCCCGCTGCGGCCGCCACGCCGCGCGTCGGTCCGGCACACGGCGTGCTCATCGTCGCGGGCGGAGGTCAGCTCGGGCCGGAGATCTGGAGCCGCTTCGTCGCGCTGGCCGGCGGACCGGACGCGCGCATCGTCGTCATCCCGACGGCGGCGGAGGGCGACAGTTTCCCGGACGGCGGCGGCGTGGGCGGACCGCTGCGGCAGGCGGGCGCGCGCCACATCGCGGTGCTCCACACGCGCGACCGCGCGACGGCGGAATCGCCGGAGTTCGTCCGGCCGATCCGCGACGCGACCGGCGTGTGGATCCCGGGCGGCCGCCAGTGGCGGCTGACCGACGCCTACCTCGGCACGCGTACGGAGCGTGAGCTGCACCGGCTGCTCGAGCGCGGCGGCGTGATCGGCGGCAGCTCGGCGGGCGCGTCGGTGCAGGCGTCGTACATGGTGCGCGGCGCGCCTCAGGGGAACTCGATCATGATGGCGCCGGGGCACGAACAGGGCTTCGGCTTCCTGCGCGGTGTCGCGGTCGACCAGCACCTGATCACGCGCCACCGCGAGCGGGACATGCTCGACGTCGTCGTCGCGCACCCGGAGCTGCTCGGCCTCGGCCTCGACGAGGGCACCGCGATCGAAGTGCACGGCGACACCGCCGTCGTGCTCGGCCGCAGCCGGATGGCCGTCTACAACGCCGGGCGGGGCGACGACGGCGAGTCGTTCTTCTTCCTCGACGCCGGCGACGCGCTCGATCTGGGCGCGCGGCGCGTTCTTCGCAGGGGCAGCTCCTGAGGCGACGCGCCCGCGGCGAACGCGAGCACCCACACGACCCTCCGTCCCCACAGCGCATTGCCACGTCCCCTCGCCGACAGGATCGGCGCCAACCGCATCGTGCTCGCCCTCTCCGTCGCGCGCCTCGCCGACGCGATGGGGAACAGCATCCTGTTCATCGTCATCCCGCTCTACGTCGCGCGGCTCCCTTCGGAGTGGATCCACCTGCCGGAGCCGGTGCTGGTCGGGATCCTGGTGTCGCTCTACGGCCTGGTGAACACCTTCGCGCAGCCGTTCGTCGGCGCGCTCGCCGACCGCCTGAGCCGGCGCAAACCCCTCATCGTCGCCGGCCTCGCCATCATGGCGACCGGCACCTTCGCCTTCATCTTCGCCACCCGCTTCGTCCACCTCCTCCTGATCCGCGCCGTGCAGGGGGTCGGCGTCGCGCTCACGATCCCCGCCTCGCTCGCGATCATGGCCACGGCCACCCACCAGCGCTCGCGCGGCGGCTCGATGGGGATCTATACCAGCGCCCGCATGGCCGGCTTCGCGATCGGACCCCTCGTCGGCGGCTACCTCCTCGACCACGTCGGCTTCGACGCCGCCTTCATCGCAGGCGCCGCGCTCGTCGCCGCCGGCCTCGTGCTCGTCCAGCTCTGGGTGCACGAGAAGCCTGCCGACGTCTCGATCCACCGCGGCACTCCGTTCCGCCTGCTCGAACGACGCCTGCTCACCCGCGGCATCCTCGGCCTCGGCTTCGCCACCTTCGTCATGGCCGCCGCCTTCACCGAGATGGTCTCGCTCGAGAAACAGTTCAACGCCCGCCTCGACCAGGCCGCCTTCGGCTTCGGCATCGCGTTCAGCGCGCTCATGGTCAGCCGGCTCCTCTTCCAAATCCCGCTCGGCTCCCTCTCCGACCGCGTCGGCCGCAAGCCAGTCGTCATCGCCGGCCTCCTCCTCATGGCCCCCGCGACGGCGCTCCTCGGCATCGTCGCCTCCACGCTCCAGCTCGCCGGCGCCCGCGTGCTCCAGGGCCTCGCCTCCGCCGCCATCGCCGCGCCCGCCTTCGCAATGGCCGCCGAACTCTCCACCGAGGGCGGTCGCGGCCGCCAGCTCAGCATCGTCACCATGGGCTTCAGCCTCGGCATCGCCGTAGGCCCACTCCTCGCCGGCATCCTCGCCGTCGCCTCCTTCGAGCTGCCCTTCCTCGTCGGCGGCGCCCTCGCCCTGCTCGGCGCCGCAGTCGTCTGGCGGTTCGTGCCCGAGACGGTTCGCCGGAACGGGCGTCGCCCCGGCGGGGAGCATCGGGACGAGGCGCGGGCGTAAGGCCGACGGCGCCTGGCAACGACGCCTCCGTCACCCCCCGCCGCGCCCTGGCCCCTTCTGCCTCCCCTCCAGCGGACGGAAAGGTGTCCTCCAACATGGACAACGCGGGCGTGGGCCCGCGGCCTGCTACTGGTCCTTAACTTATGCCACGCCATACACTTAGCAGACCCGTTCGCCAACACGCAGCCCCGGCACCGGGCGTGCCTCCATGAACGTGGAGCGCAGCTCGGGCTCAGCGATGGACGGCTGCGGGAGCAACGGACGCATGGAGGCGACAATGGTACAGCGCATCGTTCGGGTCGGCGTGATCGTCGGCCTCGTGATGGCCGCGGCGCCGCTGCGGGCGCAGCGGATGGACGGCGGTTCGGGTGGCTCGATCGAGCTCGCGCCCTACGCGGGCTACATGATCACCAGCGACTATCTGTCGGGGCCGCTGAACACGTCGCTGACCACGAGCGGCGGCGCGCTGTACGGCATCCAGATGGGGTTGCCGCTTGGGAGGAGCGTCTCCTTGTACGGCAACGTCGCGTACAGCAATCCGTCCTTGCGGATCGGGCTGCCGATCCTGGGCGGCGTCGATTTCGGGCGCAACGAGATGCTGCTCTACGACGGCGGGCTGGAGCTGCGTGCGCCGGCGCGGATCGGGGCGGCGTCGCCGTTCCTGCAGCTCGGGGCGGGGGCGGTGCACAACTCCGTGAGCGCGGGTCCGATCGACCTGCGGGCGACGAATTTCGCCGCGAACGCCGGGCTCGGGGTCGACGTCGGCGTGCTGCCGAACGCGACGCTGCGCCTGATGGCGAAGGACTACGTGGGGAAGTTCGACTTTCGCGAGGCGACGGGCTTCGGCGGCGTCGACGGCAAGACCGCGCACAACATCGGGCTGAGCGCCGGCCTGCGCGTGGCCTTCTGACGCGGCCACGCGCATAGCTGGCATCTGGCAGAGGTTCGGCCGGTGACGCCGATGACGCCGGTGGCGGCGATGGATCCCGGCGGGGCCCGGGCGCCCGTGTGATGCCGCACGGCGCTCCCGCGGTCGGGTGAGGCGCGACGCCGCGTCTCACCCACCCGCCATCCGGCCTCGCGCCGCGCTCCACCTCCGCCTCGGCCGCCCTTTCCGCAGGGCGCGCCGCTGATTAGCCTGAAGCATGATCGCGGAACGGCGGGGTGCCACGTCCGCGCGGCCGCGCGGGTGGCCGCTCGTGCTGATCGCGCTGCTGGCCATGGGGTGCGCGAGCGGCGGCTCGCCGGCGAAAGCGCGCCCACCGGCGCCGAAGCGGCCGCGTCGTCTGCCGCCGCTGGCGGCCGAGCCGGTGCCGCCGGATCTGCCGCCGCCCGGCTCGCCGGAGGTGCGCTTGCGCGCGCTGGCGGTCGTGCTGGCGGTGGAGGAGGGGGACGCCAGCTACTACGCGGACGCGCTGGCGGGCAACGCGACGGCGAGCGGGGAGCCGTACGAGCCGGACTCCCTGGTGGCGGCGCATCGGGAGCTGCCGTTCGGCACGATCGTGCGGGTGACGAACCTGCGCAACGAGCGGCAGGTGGTGGTGCGCATCGTGGACCGCGGGCCCTGGGGGCACGAGGAGCGGATCATCGATCTGTCGCGGCGGGCGGCGGAGGCGCTGGACGCGATCGACGACGGCGTCGTGCCGGTGAGACTGGAGATCCTCGAGTACGGTGGAGGTGGTGGATGAGCGCGGATCGGGAAGCGGCGCAACCGGATCGGCCGGGCGCCGGCGAGTACGCCGAGTTCTACGCGGGGTACGTGGCGCGGGTGCCGGACGGCGACGTGCTTGCGCTGCTCGAAGCGCAGGGCGAGCGCACTCTCTCGCTGCTGGCGGGCGTGTCGCCGGAACGGGCGGCGTTCCGCTACGCGGAGGGGAAGTGGAGCGTGAAGCAGGTCGTGCTGCACCTGTGCGACGCCGAGCGCGTGATGAGCTATCGTCTGCTGCGGATCGGCCGCGGCGATGCGACGCCGCTCGCCGGCTTCGACGAGGCGGCGTACGCGCCGGCGTCGGGCGCGGAGGCGCGCACGATGGCGTCGCTGGCGGCCGAGCTGGCGGCGGTGCGCGCGGCGACCGTGACGCTGGCGCGCGGCCTGCCGGCGGAGGCGTGGACGCGGCGCGGCGAGGCGAACGGCCAAGCGGTGAGCGCGCGGGCGCTTCCCTACATCGTGCTCGGCCACGAGCTGCACCACCTCGCGATCCTGGACGAGCGCTACGGAGTCGGCGCGGCGTAGCTCCGGCGGTGCGGCTCCTGGTCGAAGCCCGCGACGCACGCAAGGGAGGTTCAAGTTGAGGAAGTACAGGGCGAGGGTCGAGAAGGGGGTGGGGTCGGCGGCGCGCGAGCTCGCGTCGTGCCACGAGCGCATCGAGAGCGAGTCGCAGCTCGTCCTGTTCCCGGGGACGTTGAACGTGCGCTTCCCGCGCGCGGTGCGTCTGCGGCCGAGCTTCGTGCTGCCGGCGGGGACCTGCGGCGAGGACGAGCTGCTGTTCCAGCGGTGCCGCGTCGCGGGGTTCGACGGCCTCCTCATGCGGCCGGCGAGTCGTGAGGCGGAATTGGAGGGCGGCGCGCTCGACGCGGTCGAGCTGATGTGCGTCGTCAGCCTGCGCTCGATGGCGGGGCTGCACGTCGGCGACGCCGTCGAGATCGAAGCGGACCTGAGGTGAGACGATGGAGCTCCGGGGGATCCACCACCTGACGGCGATTTCGGCGAGGATCGGCGACAACCTGCGCTTCTACACACAGGTCGTCGGTCTGCGCCTCGTCAAGCGCAGCGTCAATCAGGACGACGTCAGCGCCTACCACCTCTTCTACGCCGACGCCGCGGGCAGCCCGGGCACGGACGTGACGTTCTTCGACTGGCCGGTGGCGCGCGAGCGGCGGGGGACGCACGCGATCGTACGCACGTCGCTGCGGGTCAGCGGCGCCGCCACGCTGCGCTGGTGGCGCGAGTGGCTCGCGGAGCACGAGGTCGTGAGCGGTGACGTCGTCGAGAGGGACGGCCGCCTGACGCTCGACTTCGAGGACGGCGAGGGGCAGCGCCTGGCGCTGGTGGACGACGGCGGCGAAGGCCCCGCGTCCCGCGTGTGGAGCGGCAGCCCGGTGCCGGCGGAGCACCAGGTCCGCGGCCTCGGCCCGATCGTCATGAGCGTGCCGAGCATCACGCGCACCGACGACGTGCTGACGCGCGTGCTCGGCATGCGGCCGGTCCGCGGCTACGCGCATCCGGACGCGGCGGAGCCGAACGTGCACGTGTACGAGATGGGCGAGGGCGGCGCGCACGCGGAGCTGCACGTGGCGGTGCAGCCGGACCTGCCGGCGACGCGGCAGGGCGCGGGCGGCGTGCACCACGTCGCGTTCCGCACGCCGAACGAGGAGGAGTACCACGCCTGGACGGAGCGGCTCAACTCGCTGGGCGTGCCGAACAGCGGCGAGATCGACCGCTACTACTTCCGCAGTCTCTACTTCCGCGAGCCGAACGGGATCCTCTTCGAGATCGCGACGGACGGCCCGGGCTTCGCCGTCGACGAGGACGCGGCGACGCTCGGCCAGCGCCTCGCCCTGCCGCCGTTCCTCGAGCCGCACCGTGCCGAGATCGAGGCGAACCTGCAGCCGATCGACTAGGCCGGCCGCTCCGTGGCCGTACCGCGGGCCGGTGGCTTGCAGTGGGCTCCCGGTACACGGCGCATCAGCGCCCCGTACCGGAGTTGCATCATGGCAGAGGTTCTGGTGAAGTACGTCGGCCGATTCGAGGCGAGCGACGGTCGTGGATTCGAGGCGCAGGCGTGCGCCCGCGAGGTGCGCGGCGGCCTGTGGGAAGGCTGGATCGAGTTCATGCCGACGGACGGCGGCGCGGCGCTGCGGACCGGTCGCGAGACGACGCAGCCGAAGCGCACCGACGCCGAGTACTGGGCGACCGGACTGACGGCCGCCTACCTCCAGGGAGCGCTGCGGCGGGCGCTCTCGCCCGCGCGTGCGCCCGCGCCATCGGAGGAGGTCGACGCCGCACCTCACTTCGCCGGCCCTGCCGAGCACCGTGCACGGCGGCCGCACAGAGACGCCCAGCTGCGCCCGGTCCTCGATCCGTTCGCCGTTTACGCCGAAGGCGACACCGTGCTGCGCGGGCAGCTCAACGCGCTCGACGAGGGCAAGCTGCGCACCATCGCGCGGGCGTACGACCTCCGGATCGGAGCCGCGATTCTGGAGGGCGGCGGCAGAGCGGAGCTGGTCGAAGCGATCGTGGAAGCCATCGAGGCGGATGGCGCGGCGCGGGGGCACGCGGGTTCGGCGCGGGGCTGATCCCGGCGAGGGCGCTGCGGCCGCTAGCGTGAGCGGCCGGCCTCGATGCGGTACCCCTGCGGCGGCTCGGCGTCGAGCAGCCAGCGGACGAAGTAGTCCCAGCGACGTCGCACCATGTACGGCTCGTTGCCGAAGCCGTGGTTGCGGTTCGGCAGCGCGAGCAGGTCGAAGTCCTTGTTGGCGGCGATGAGGGAGTCGACGACGAGCAGCGTGTTGTACGGCGGTCACGTTGGTGTCGCCGGTGCCGTAGGCGAGGAGCAGCTTCCCCTTCAGGTTTCTCGCCACGAGCTGGTTGGCCTGGTTGTCGTAGTTCGTGGTGCCGTCCGGGTGCGTCTCGAGCAGCCCCTGCCACTTCTCGCCCCAGTCGTCCTCGTACTCGCGGTTGTCGTGGTTGCCGGCCTCCGCGATGCCGACCTTGAAGAAGTCCGGGTAGCGGAACATCGCGTCGGCGGTCGCGTAGCCGCCGCCGGAGTGGCCGTAGATGCCGGCGCGGGAGAGGTCGATCCACGGGTAGCGCTCGGCCAGCTGCTTCATGGCGGCGACCTGGTCCGGCAGGCCGTTGTCGCCCATGTCGCCGTAGTAGGCGGCGTGGAACGCCTTCGACCGCATCGGCGTGCCCATGGCGTCGATCTCGACGACGACGAAGCCGAGCTCGGCGAGCGCCTGTGCGTCGCCGCGCGAGGGGGTGAAGGAGCGCGAGCCGACGCTGCCGGTCTGCGGCCCGGGGTAGACGCGGTTGACGATCGGGTACCGCTTCGACGGATCGAAGCGCGTGGGCCGGAAGAGCAGGCCGTAGAGGTCGGTCCGGCCGTCGCGCGCCTTGACGGTGATGGGCGTCGGCGGCTTCCAGCCGGCGGCGAGGAGGCGCGAGATGTCGGCCTTCTCGAGGTCGAGCAGCTTGCGGCCGGCGGCATCGCGGAGCACGCTGACGGGCGGCGTGACGGGAGTCGAGTAGCTGTCGACGAAGTACTTCCCGTCCGGCGCGAGCGAGACCTCGTGGTCGGCGCTGTCCGGCGTCAGCAGGCGGAGCCGGGAGCCGTCGAGGCGCACGCTGTAGAGGTAGCGGAAGTAGGGGTCTCCGGGCTCGCGGCCGGCGCCGAGGAAGTAGACGGTGCGGCGCCGCGGGTCGACGCGCAGCACCTGCAGCACGTTCCAGTCGCCGCTCGTGATCGGGTGCTCCAGGCGGCCGGTTGCGAGGTCGTACAGGTAGAGGTGGCCCCAGCCGCTGCGCTCGGAGAACCAGATCGCCTCGTTCGAGCCGGGCAGCACGTGCCAGTTCACGCGGTTGACGCCGGACTCGAAGAAGCTGGGCACCGACTCCTCGAGGACGTCGCGCACGGCGCCGGTCGCGGCGTCCGCCTCGCGCAGCGTCTCGTGGCGATGGTCGCGCGAGGTGGAGACGAAGAAGAGCTTTGCGGCGTCCGGGCTCCACTCGACGTCCGAGAAGCCGGAGCCGCGGCAGGCGACGTGGTCGCAGATCGTCGAGCGGTGCTGGTCCGGCGGCATGCGCAGGCGGACGATGCGGCGGCCCGCGGCGGCGTCGAGGTCGACGACCACGCGCTCGATCATCGTCACCACGCTATCGCCGGGCAGCGGGTACTTCCACGCGTCGAGAGTCGGGTGACCGACCGCCGTGTGCACGATGTACATCTCGCCCACGTCGCGCTGGTCCTGCTGGAACGTGGCGATCTTGCGGGAATCCGGCGACCACAGCACGATCGGGCGGTCGCTGCGCGTCCAGCCGGCGTTGTCCGTCGCGTAGCCGTAGTCCTCCACGCCGTCGGTCGTGAGCTGCGTGTCCTCGCCGGTCGCGAAGTCGCGCACCCACAGGTTCCAGTCGCGGATGAAGGCGGCGCGGCGGCCGTCGGGCGACAGGACGAACGGGCTGCGCCGGCCGCCGCGCCGGATCGCGCGCGTGCGGCGGGAGACGGCGTCCTCCTGCTCCGCCGGCGCGCAGCGGGCGCCGTGGATGTCACACGTGTAGCGGCGGCCGTGGATCGTGACGCCGAAGGTCTGCCCCGCCGCGGGCAGCACGAGCTCGGTGATCGGCAGGTCGAGCGCTTCGAAAGTGGTATCCGCCGCCGCCGACAGCGCCGCCGCAATGCGGGCGTGGTCGAAGGCGCGGGTGCGCGAGCGCTTCGTCGGGTCGACGAGGACGAATTCGTGGCCGCCTGCGATCGAGGTCCGGTACCAGAAGCGGTCCGCGCGGTCGGCCGGCAGCCAGTTCGGTTCGGCGTTGTCGCCCGCGACGAGCGGCCGCGTGGCCCGAGCCAGGAACGACTCGGCGCGCGCGTACGCCGCCGCGGTGACGGAGTCCGGCGCGTAGGGCGTCGTCTGGGCCGCGGCCGCGCGCGGCGCGAGGGCCACGCCGAGGAGCGGCGCGAGCGCCGCGGCGATCGCCCACGGGAGCGGCGCGCGGGTCGCGCCGGCGTGCGGCGCCGGGCGGGACGCCGGCGCGAATGATGTCTCCGGCGAGGGCGGCGTGAGACGGGAGCGGCGCCCGCGCGCGGAAGGCGAGGGCGGGACGAGGCGATGTCGCATGCGTCTCCTGCGGTCGGACGACGGGGCTAGGAACCGGGCCGGTGACGCGCGGAAGAGCGGCCGCCGTGCTCCGGACACGGGACGCGCCAAGTTGGGACGAAGCGGGAGAGGCGGCAAGACGATGACGCGAGACGGGGAGGGCGGTCCGCCGGAAGCCGGCGCGGGCGGCGCTGCGGGCTGGCGCACGCACGAGGTGGCGGGCTACGAGGTGCGGGTGGGCAAGGGCGCGAAGGACAACGACGCGCTCACCTTCGGCGCCGCGGATCCGCGCGACTTCTGGCTGCACGTGGCGGGCTACCCGGGCAGCCACGTGGTGGTGCGCAACCCGGCCGGCGTCGCGGAGCTGCCGCGCGAGGTGGCGGAGCGCGCGGCCGAGCTGGCGGCGTGGCATTCGAAGGCGCGCAACGCGCGCGGCAAGGTGGAGGTGCACCTCTGCCGGGTGGCCGACGTGAGCAAGCCGCGCGGCTTCGCGCCGGGCGAGGTGCGGCTGAGGGCGTGGCAGAAGGTCCGCGTGTATCCGAAGCGGGGCTGACGGAGCCCGAAGAGGGACTGACGGAAGGCGCCCCGCGAGGCAGCTTCAGCGAGGGAGCCGCGGAAAGCGCTGCGGCGGCCGCCGCCAACGGGTCGCCTGCTCGTAGGCGTACGCGACGCGGAAGATGGTGCCCTCCGCCCACGGCCGGGCGAGGATCTGCAGGCCGGCGGGCAGGTTCCCGTACGTGAAGCCCATGGGCACGGTGGCGGCGGGCATGCCGGTGGCCGGCGCGATGAGTTGGCTGTTGTCGCCGCGGTACTCCTCGCGCGCGCGGTCGAGGTGCGCGGGCGGGTACGTCCACGTCGGGTAGACGACGACGTCGACGCGCGCGCTGTCCATCGCCGCCACGACGTCGCGCAGAAAGCGCTGGCGCGGCGCGTTGTCGGCGAAGTCGGGGCATGGCGGGTCCCACTCCGACGGCGGCGTGTCGGCCGGCTGCTTCACGAGCGAGCGCAGGCTCTCCTCGACGTAGGAGGAGTACTGGCCGGACTCGAGGACCTCGGCGACGTCGTGGATCGGCGCGCCGGCACCGAGCGAGGCGAGGTAGCGGTGCATGTCGTAGCGGAACCGCGGGCAGAACATGTCGCGCGAGCGCAGGTCCTCCTCGAGGTCGGGCACCACGAACGGGTCGACGATGCCGGCGCCGTGCGCGCGCAGGTCGGCGACGGCGCGGTCGAAGAGCGCGAGCACCGCGGTGTCGCTCCTTGCGGGATCCGCGAGCGCGCGCAGCACGCCGATGCGGACGCCGCGCAGGCCCGCGGTGTCGAGAAAGGCCGTGTAGTCGGCGGCGACGTGGCCGCGCCCGGCCGCGGTGTACGGGTCGGCCGGGTCGTAGCCAGCGATCACGTTGAGCACGCGCGCGGCGTCGGCGACGGTGCGCGCCATCGGCCCGGCGACGTCACGGTCGAAGGCGAGCGGCACGATGCCGTCGCGGCTGACGAGGCCGATCGTCGAGCGGATCCCGAACAGGTCGAGGTGGGACGACGGCCCGCGGATCGAGTTGCCGGTGTCGGTGCCGAGGCCGACGGCGGCGAAGCTGGCCGCGATGCCCGAGGCCGTGCCGCCGCTCGAGCCCGCCGGCACGCGGTCGAGCGCGTACGCGTTGGCGGTCGTGTCGAAGGAGGAGCTGACCGTCTGCCGTGGGCTGAACGCCCACTCCGCCATGTTCGTCTTGGCGACGACGACCGCGCCCGCGTCGCGGATTCGCCGCACCACGAACGCGTCGTCCGGCGGCCGGCTGTGCAGCAGCGCGACCGATCCGCCCGTGGTCGCCAGGTCGTGCGTGTCGTAGTTGTCCTTCACCAGCATCGGCACGCAGAAGAGCGCGCCGCCCGCGCGCCCGTCGGCGAGCGCGTGGTCGAGCGAGTCCGCGCGCGCGAGCGCGTTCGGATTCACCACGGTGATCGCGTTGAGCCCGGTCGAGTCGTCGTACGCCGCGATGCGGTCGAGGTACGCCTGCACGACCCCCCGGCACGTCACGTCACCGGAGCGGATCGCCGCCTCGATCCCCGGAATCGTAGCCTCCACCGGCTCGAACCCCCGCCCCCCGCCCCCGCCCGCGCGGCCGCCCGCGCACCCCCCCAGCCAGAGCCCGCCCACCATGCCGAGGATTCCGAGCGCAACGCCTCCCCTCGCCGAAGGCGAGCTTCCCCGCCGCAGGCGGCCCCCCCGCGCGGAGCGCGGCCCCCGCCGCAGGCGGTTTCCCCGCGCGCAGCGCGGCCCCCCGCCGCAGGCGGGCTTCCCTCGCGAAGCGAGCTTCCCCGCGCCCAGCGCGGCTTCCCTCGCAACGCGAGCTTCCCTCGCGCAGCGAGCGCTCACCGCAGCCGCTTCCACAGGTACGTGAAGACGAGCGCCTGTTCGCGCGCCCGTTGTGCGTTGGTGACGCCCGCGCCGTGGCCGCCCTCGGTGTTCTCGTAGAACCAGACCGGGTGGCCGAGCGCCTTCATGCGCGCGGCGAACTTGCGCGCGTGGCCGGGATGGACGCGGTCGTCGCGCGTCGTCGTATAGATGAACGGCCGCGGGTAGTCCGCGTTCGGGCTGATGTTCTGGTACGGCGAGTACTCGCTGATGTAGGCCCACTCGTCCGGCCTGTCGGGGTCGCCGTACTCGCCCATCCAGCTCGCGCCGGCGAGGAGGTGGTTGAAGCGCTTCATGTCGAGGAGCGGATTCAGGATGACGACGGCGTTCCACAGGTCCGGCCGCTCCGTCAGCATGACGCCCATCAGCAGGCCGCCGTTGCTGCCGCCCATGATCCCGAGGTGCGCGGGCGAGGTGATGCGGCGCGCGATCAGGTCCTCGGCGACGGCGATGAAGTCGTCGTAGGCGCGCTGCCGGTGCTCCTTCATCGCGGCGCGGTGCCACGTCGGCCCGAACTCGCCGCCGCCGCGGATGTTGGCGACCACGTAGACGCCGCCGCGCTCGAGCCAGTCGGCGCCGTTTGCGGCGTTGTAGTTCGGCGTCAGCGAGATCTCGAAGCCGCCGTAGCCGTAGAGCAGCGTCGGGTCGTTCCCGTCGAGGGAGATGTCCTTCCGGTGCACGATGAAGTAGGGCACCTTCGTGCCGTCCTTCGACGTCGCCTCGTGCTGCTCGGTGACGAGGCCGGCGGCGTCGAACTGGGCGGGCAGCCGGCTCACCTCGCGGACCGCGCCGTCGTCCCCGGCGAAGTAGAGCGTGGAGGGCTGGGTGAACGCGCTGTAGGTGAAGAAGAAGCGGTCGCTCGACGGCGACGTCGCGACCACGCCGGCGCTGCCGATGCCGGGCACCGGGATCGTGTCGGCGCTCCACGTGCCGTCGTCGAAGTGGAAGCGGAGGAGCGACGGCCGCACGTTCTCGAGGCGGTCGACGAGCAGGTAGTTCTCGGTGCTGCTGACGCCGTCGATCGTGGCGCGCGGGTCCGGCTGGAGCACGACCTGGAAGTCGCGGCCGCCGGCGAGGAAGGCGTCGATGCCGGTCGCGATCAGGGCGTCGGCGGCGAACGTGTGTCCGCCGACGTCCCAGGGGGAGCGGAGCCGCAGCACGAGCTGGTCGCCGACGAGCGAGATGTCGGAATCGAGCGGCACGTCGAGCTTCACCAGCGAGTCGCCGCGCAAGACGTAGTACATCGTCTCGAAGAAGGTGGGCGAGCGGACGACGAGGCCCCACGTGCGGCCGCCGCTGCGGGTGGCGCCGACGCCGACGAGCACGTCCGTGGTGTCGCCCTCGAGCAGCGTGCGCGCGGCGGAGAGCGGCGTGCCGCGGTGCCACAGCTTCGCGATGCGCGCGTAGCCGGACGTGGTGCGGGTGCCCGGCCCGAAGTCGGTCGAGACGAGGACGTCGTCGGGCCCGAGCCAGGCGACGCCGAGCTTCGCCTCCGGAAGGGCGAAGCCGCCGTCGACGAACGCGGCGTGCTCGACGTCGAACTCGCGCACCTGCACGGCGTCGGCGCCGCCGCGCGAGAGGCGGACGAGGCAGCGGCGGTACGCGGGCGGCAGGCAGCTCGCGCCCTTCCACGCCCAGTCGACGCCCTCCGCCGCGGCGAGCGAATCCACGTCGAGGACGGTGGTCCAGCGCGGCGAGCCGGCCAGGTACGCGTCCCATGTGGTGCGGCGCCAGATGCCGCGCGGGTGGTCGCCGTCCTGCCAGTAGTTGAAGATCGCGTCGCCGAGGATCGACGGGAACGCGATGCGGTCGTGCGAATCGTAGATGCGCAGCGTGCGCTCGTAGATCGGCTGGTAGAGTGGGTCGGCGCCGAGGACCGCCATCGTCGAGTCGCTCTGCGCCTTGACCCACGCCAGCGAGCGCGGCGCTTCGACGTCCTCGAGCCAGCGGAACGGGTCGGACGATTGGCGCGGCGACGCCGTGGCGCGCCCGGTGGAGCTCGGCTGCTGCGCCGAGAGGCCGCTCGTCGCGACGATCGCCGCGATCGCGAGCAACGCGGGAAACCGCTTCATGAGCCCTCTCCTGTTGGGTCGGAGTGGAGAGAGTGGGGCGCCGGCGTACGGAACGCAATGCCGCGCCGCCCGATGGAGGCTCGCGTGTTTGCTCGAGGGCTTGCTCGGGCGCTTGCTTGAGCGCTTGCGTGAGCGTTTGCTCGCGCGCTTGATTGAGCGCTTGCTCGCGCGCTTGTCGGATCGCGCGCCGCCGCGCACATTCCGTCCCGGACGTCCCTTTCTCGCCGGCGAGCCGCGACGGCCCAGCGGGACTCCATTTTCCTCAGCATCGAGCCGCTCGGCCAGACGCTGATCGCGCTGCGCGACGCGATCCTCGGCCGGCCTCCAGAGCGGACCGGCACCCGCGGCTCGACGCTCCGAGGAACCCGGCCGGCCGGCTCGGGTTCGATACGACGATCGGCGCGGTCGTCACAATGGATCCGGAGGATCGGAATGGAGCGCAGGCACTTCCTGCTGGGACTCTTCTCGCTGGCGCTGCCGACGGGCGGGCTGCTCGAGCGCCTCGGACGCCTGCCCGGCACGGACGCGGCGGCGGCGCGGCGTGCCACGTCGAGCGCGGCCGGCAGCCGCACGGCGATGCCCCCGCAGCAGGGGATCGCGAAGCTCGAGAAGTCGGATGGGGAATGGCGCAAGCTCCTGCCGTCCGCGGCGTTCGCCGTCCTCTTCCGCGAGGCGACGGAGCGGCCGGGCACCAGCCCGCTCAACGACGAGCACCGTCCCGGCACGTTCATCTGCGCGGCGTGCTACCTGCCGCTCTTCGACGCCGCGACGAAGTTCGACAGCGGCACCGGCTGGCCCAGCTTCTACACGCACATCGACGGGCGGCTCGGCTTCAAGAAGGACTACAAGCTGATCGCACCGAGAACGGAGTACCACTGCGCCCGGTGCGGCGGACACCAGGGGCACGTCTTCGACGACGGTCCGCCGCCCACCGGCAAGCGCTACTGCAACAACGGCGTCGCGCTGCGCTTCGTGCCCGAGGGCAGGGCGCTGCCGGCGCTGCGCACCTGACCGCGCATCCGCGCTCATCCTCGGAGCTCATCCTCGAGCCCATCCTCGCGCCCGTCGACGACGCGACCCAACGATCGGGAGGTGCCATGGCGAACAACCCTGAGGGCGGCAAGGAGATCGAGCGGCTCGACCCGCGACCCGTCGACATCGTGCTGCGCGACGGCCGCGAGGTCGAGGGCCGCCTCGCCGTAGGCAGCGGCCAGACCCTCGTGCGCTACCTCGCCACCCGCCGCATCCTGATCAACCTCACCGACGTGCGCGCCCACTGGTCCGACGACCGCCCGCTCGAGCACCTCGCCGTCCCGCTCCAGCACATCCGCTGGGTCCGCTCCACCGACGGCCAGATCCCGCTCACGCCGCTCGCCGCCATGCCGATGCTCACCCCCGTCGCCGTCCACCTCGACGACGGTACCTCCATTCACGCCTTCGTCGACCTCGCCTTCAACGAGCGCTTCAGCGACCACCTCGACATCGCGCGCCCCTTCATCCCGCTCTTCCGCGCAAGCGTCGGCGGCGAGTGGATCGGCGACGTCGCCCTGAACGCCACCTGCGTCGTCGCCGCCCGCGAGGCGCGTGACGACGAGCCGGCGGAAAAGGCGTAGCCGGGGCGCGCATCCAGGCGCGGTCAAGCGCCGTGGCGTGGCCCGGCGGCGTGGCGGCGCGGCCCGGCGGCAGGTGCGCCGCGGCGCGGCCCGCTCGGCCATGAGAATTCCTTCAGCGCGGCCTCGCGCTCCTCGGATCTGGCCCGGGCGCCGCGGAGCGGCCCGCTTGGCCATGGGAATGCCCCGGCGCGCCGTGCATCATGGCGTGTCGACGGAGCGGCTGGAGCGCCGTCGCGAGGATGACCGCGAGAGCGTTCGGGAGGTCCGATTCGATGCGCGCCGATGTGGAGCAGCGGGTTCGCGACGTCGCCGCAAGCCAGCACGGGGTGGTCACCCGCAACCAGCTCGTTCGGGCGGGCCTTTCCTCGGCCGCCATCGGTCGCAAGGTGATGCGCGGGCAGCTGCAGACGCGCCATCGGGGCGTGTATCAGCTGGGGCCGCTCGCGCTTCCCGGCGCCTCCCACATGGCTGCCGTGCTCGCCGGCGGGCCCGCCGCAACCCTGAGCCACCTTTCCGCAGCGAGCCTCTCCGGGTTGCGCCCGCGGCCGGACGTCCCGGGGCCGATCCACGTCAGCGTTCCGGGAGCGGGCCGGAGTCGCAGGCCCGGCATACGCTTCCACCGCGTCGCCCTCGCCGACGACGAGCGGACGATCGTCGACGGCATTCCCATCACGGCACCGGGACGCACGCTCGTGGACATCGCCGGCATGCTGGGCCGGCGCGAGATCGAGCACGCCGTCGCCTGCGCCGAACGGGAACGCCTCATCGATCACGAGCAGCTCGCCGCGCTTCCGGAGCGCTACCGCAGCCGTCCCGGCATCGGCCTGTTGCGAGAAGTGACGCAGCGGCTCGCGGAGCCGGCGTTCACGCGCTCCGAGGCGGAGAACCGATGTCTCGAGATGCTGGACGCCGCCCGGATCCCCCGGCCGCACTCCAACGTGCCGATCGGACCCTACGAGCTGGACCACTTCTGGCCCGTGGAGGGGATCGCCATCGAGATCGACGGCCGCGCATACCATTCCGCTCGCGGCCGCTTCGAGGGCGATCGCCGCAAGGATGCATGGCTCCGCGCCCGCGGCATCGAGGTGATCCGCCTCACCTGGAGGCAGATCACGCGCGAAGCGATGCCCACCGCCGTCCAGATCGGTCAGATCCTCGCTCTCGCCCGGGCCCGCAAAGCCGCGACCCCGCGGGAGGCGTCGTAGGCGACGTCGTCGCAACGCATTCGCAGGCGACGTCGTCGCAACGCATCGCAGGCGACGTCGTCGCAACGCATCGCAGGCGACGTCGTCGCAACGCATCGCAGGCGACGTCGTCGCAACGCATCGCAGGCGACGTCGTCGCAACGCCGCATCGGCGCCTGGGGCGCAGGGGCCCAGGGCGTTCAACGCAAGCGTACCGGCCGGACGAACCCAACCGTTCTCGCGACTCACGGCGAACGGCTGGGATTCGGCCGCGTCGAGGACGGCCCGTGCGAGAAGAATCTCGTAATCGGCGCCGGTCGGATGCTCGCCATCCGGATTTTTCTCGGAATCCGGGAAGAATCTCGTAACGAACACCCTGGTCCTGGATCGCAAACGAGATATTGCTCGATTTCCGAGACAAAACCGGATAGCGATCCCCGAGACGCCATCCATTACGAGAAATTGCTCACTTCTCGGAGCACGAACCGGCCGAGACGTGCTCGACCTCGACCGCGAGTCCGGGAAACCCTCGCCCACGGAGGACCACCGCAATGTGTAGCCCGGGCAGAGTGGACGCGCATGCTCGGGCGGACGCAAGCGGGGCGGACGCATGCTCGGGCGGACGCAAGCCGGGCGGACGCAAGCGGGGCGGACGCAAGCCGGGCGGACGCAAGCGGGGCGGACGCAAGCCGGGCGGACGCAAGCGGGGCGGACGCCCCGATTGGAGCGCCCGCCCCGCAATCGCTCACCTGCGTTCGGCGACGATCGCGCGAGACGGCTCAGCGCACCGCCTGCCCCTCAGCGCATCGCCCGCAACCTGGGCGACGATCGCGCGAGACGGCTCAGCGCACCGCCTGCCCCTCAGCGCATCGCCCGCAACCTCGGCGACGACGGCGCGAGACGGCTCAGCGCACCGTCCGCACCTCGACGCGGTTCCCCTGGAAGATCGGGATGAGCACGCGAGACCGCTTCGAGTCCCATCCGATGTCGGCGGGGGATGGCGTACCGGAGACGGCGGTGGTCGGCGCGCCGCCTCCGGCCGGGATGCGGTAGACAGCCTGGCCGCTCCAGCTCGAGACGAGCAGCGATCCGTCGGGCAGCTTGACGACGCCGTCGAGCTGGCCGTGCGGGAGCGCGGTGCCGATCGAGGGTGAGGCGCCGGCCGACGGAGAGGGGTTGGCGCCGACGGCGCTGGCGACGCGCATCACCGTGCTGTCGGCGAACGGGACGAGGACGAGCGAGTCGCCGTCGACCAGGACGCCGTTCGGCCCCTTGAGCGCGGCACCGTGCGCGACCGCCTGCGCTCGGCCGCCGCTGAAGCGGTAGACGGCGTCGGTCCCGGTCGAGCCGAAGCTCGCGTTCAGGCCGCTGTCGGTGACGTAGAGCGTGCCGTCGGGCCCGACGTCGGCGTCGTTGAGGAAGGTGGCGCCGGGGACGGCCATGGCGCCGAGCGGCGCGCCGGAGTTGCGGTCGAAGGCGCGCACGGAGTCGATGTCGGTGACGAAGATCGTGTCGCCGTGGATGGCGAGGCCCTTCGGCGCGTTGAGCGTGACGCTGTCGGAGGCGGCGTCGATCCACTTGAGCGACTCGATCGAGCCGTCCGGCCGCACGCGCGAGATGAAGCCGTTGTCGTCGCGGTCGAGCGGCTGGCCGTTGATGTTGGATACGAGGTAGACGTCTGCGACGGAGTCCCACAGCACGGATTCCGGAGTCTGGAACCCGTCGATCGTGAGTGAATCCGCGGGCGTAGACTCAGCCATCATCGCACCGCCGGCGGTGTCGGCGGCCATGGCGCCACCCGCGCCGCCCTCGTCGGACGCGCCGCCGCAAGCCGCGAGCGTCGCGATCGAGCCGAGCGCGAGCATGGCCGCGCGAGCGGACGGGCGACCGTGGAAGCTCCGGAGAACCTCGATCATCGCTGCCTCCATTGAACGTAGTGTCGAGAGGGGGGACGCTATCAAAAGCGCGCCGCGGCGGCAACCCGCAGGCAATCGCCCCGCGCCAACCGCAGCAAGACGGCCCGCGAGCCGCGCCACCGCGGCCGCAGATCGCCCCGCGCCAGCCCGCGGCAAGGCGGCCGCGCCACCGGCGGGCGCATCGCGCCGCGCCGGCCCGCGGCGGCAACCCGCGACCGCGCATCGCATAGCGCCGCACGGGCTCAGAATCTCCAGTCGCGGAAGACGAAGAGGCCGAACACGCCGGTGGTGATCGGCGAGCTGAAGCGCACGAGCGACGGCGCGCTGGGCAGGAAGCGCGGCTCGAAGGATACGCGGCCGCCGTAGCCGCCCTGCGTCTTGTACTCGAGCCGGAGGCCGGGCTGGACGGCGGTGGGACGCACCTGCGCGGAGAGGAAGAGGTCGCTGGTGAGGTACTTCCCCACGTCGAACTCGGTGCCGCGCAGCACGGTGCCGAAGCCGCCGAGCGAGAGCTCGGGCGGCAGGTCGGCGGGGGTGATGCTGAAGACGTCGAGGCCGAGTCCGCGGGTGGCGTTGCGCTGCGCCTGTCCGACGAGCGCGCCGAACGCGACCGTCGTGAGCTGCTGCGTCGCGAGCGCGGCCACGGAGCCGACGAGCTGTCCGCTGCTCGTGCCCTGTCCGGAGAGGGCCGAGCCCTGCTGCTGCAGCAGGGAGGAGGAGGAGCGGCCGAACGCGAGGTAGCTGATCAGGTCGGACTGCGAGATCGGCGGCTGCGCGTCGCTATCGAGGGAGACGCGGAGCTGGTCGAGCGTGCCGCCCACGAGGATGCGGATCTCCAGCGCCTCGCGGCCGGGGAGCTGCACCTGGTGGGCCGCGGTGATCTGCACCTGTGGATCGACCGGCGTGGTGCCGATGAAGCGGACCGACCCGTTCTTGAGCAGGAATCGACGGCCCATGAAGGTGTAGTCGCCGCGCTCCGTCGCCACCACACCCCTCAGCTGCAGGCCGCGGCCGCTCGGCGCGTAGTGCACCGCGACGTGGCCGAACTCCTCCGGCGTGTACACCTCGACGTTGGCCGCGCTGGTGCGCACCCACGTGTCGCGCGCGACGGTCATGTCCACGGCGACATCCAGGTTGCGCAGGAGCGGTGACGCGTAGCGTGGCAGCAGCACGCGCTCCGCCGCGACCGTCGTGTCCGCGAGCGCGATCAGCGCGGGGTCGTCGTCCGAAATGAGCCGCTGCTGCGTCTGGTCGAGGTAGAGCGTGCCGCCCTCGATGCGGGCGTCGCCGGTGACGCGCACGGAATCGGGCGGGCCGCGGATCGCGAGGTCGAGATCGGCGCGCAGGCGGCCGTGCTCGTTGTCCAGGACGACGGCCTCGTCCGTCGTGATCGCGAGGGCGAGGCGCGGATTCGCGAGGGAGGCGAGCCCGATGCCGCCGGTCACACGAACGAGCCCGCCGCCGCTGCGGCCGACGAGCGAGTCGACCGCGATCGAATCGCCGGCGAACTCGAGGCGTCCCACGGCGGCGTCCAGGGCGACGCCCAGCGGCTCGATCCGGAAGCCGCCGTGGCCCAGCGTGACCTCGCCGTCGAGCTTCGGCGCCTGGACCGTTCCGCCGACCTGCACGTCGCCTGCGACGACACCGCGCAGGGCGCTGATGGCGGGGAAGACGTCCGGCAGCCGCTCGAGCGGCAGGCTGTCGGTGACGATCTCGGCGTCCACGGGCCGGTCGGGCAGCAGCGGGCCGGTGCGGTCCGTGAAGGCGAGGTCGATCGGCATCGTACCGCGGAGGCGGGCGATGCGCTGCTCGCCCGCGAGGACGGGCGGCGGCGCGGCGCTGTCGGCGAGGTCGAGCGGCGGCCGGCTCCACGCGCCGGCGGTGTCCGCGCGCGCGGCGAGGCGGGCGGCGACGGTGTCGGCGAGCGGCGTGAAGAGGCCGGCGTCGGCGCGCAGTGTCCGGTCGGCGTAGGCGAAGCGGGCCGACGAGGTCGGGGAGCGGACGCTCGCCGTAGGCGGCGCCGAGGAGCGTCGCGCTGCCGTCGAAGAGCGGGGCCTGGCGGGTTCCGCGGAGACGCGTGTGGAGCGAGAGCATGCCGCGGGCGGGGATCGAGTCCTGGAGCAGGGCGAGGACGTGGCCGACCTGCAGGCGGTCGATCGCGACATCGAGCCGCGACGGGCCCTGCACGGGCAGGCGGCCGTCGACGTAGATGCGGCCGCCCGCGTCGTCGCGCAGCTCGATCGAGTCGACGGCCACGCCGCGGCCGCGCCACGTGACGGCGCCCGGGTGGGCGGAGTGCCAGCGGGTGGAGTCGAAGCGGAGCGCGACGTCGTGGAGGCGCACGTCCCGGCGGTCGAGTTGCAGCGTGTAGTCCGCGGCGAGCTCGTAGTCGCGCAGCGTGTCCTGCCAGATGGCGACCTTGGCAGTGCCCGTGCCGCCGCCCGGGCTGGAGGGGAAGCCGCTCTGCCCCACCTGTGCGTGCACGCTGTCGAGGGCGAAGCCGAGTGCGAATACGGAGTCGAGCTGCGCGTCCAGCTCGACGCGCTGCGCCGACGTGCTCACGCCGAGCCACGCGTAGTCGAGGTCTCCCGCCCGCACCGCGTTGCCGGCGATCACGACGCGGTCGAGGCGGGCGCGGCCGTGCAGGTCGAAGCCGTCGAGGCTGCCGGCGAGCGTGCCCTCGGCGCGCAAGGCGCCGGCGAGGGAGTCCTTCGGCAGGGGTGTCACGGTATCGACGGGCGGCATCGGCGGCGGCGCCTGGTTCGTCGCGGCGCGCGCGACGGCGGTGGCGTTGGCGATGCGGACCGAGTCGGCGCGGGCGCTCTCGATGCGGGAGCGCGCGATCGCCGGCCGCGGGCTCACCACGCCGGTGTCGCCGGGCAGCCACGCCGCAAAATCGCGCAGCGAGTCGACGTTCACCACGTAGTGCAGCGTGCCGGTGCGGCCGCCCACGAGGCCGAAGCGGCCGTCGAGCGAGGTGGTGCCGGAGGCGAGCGCGACGCGCGCGGTGTCGACGACGGCGAGGCCGTCCGCGACCGAGCCGCGCAGCAGGACCGTGTCGACCGCGACACCGCGGGTGGAGAAGCGGGCGAGGTCCGCGTCGACGTGCGCGTTCATCGTCGCCGGGTCGAAGCCCCGCCCGCGGGCGACGATGCGGCCGGTGAGCGACGCCGCCGGCGCGCGTTCGGACAGCGCGTCGGTGCGCACGCCGCGCAGCTGCGTCGCGACGTCGTAACGCACCGGCCCACCGCCGAGGCCGACGCTGCCCTGCGCCTCGATGGCGCCGCCCTGCGCGAGCGCCAGGTCGGTGGTGAAGCTCAGGTCGGAGAGCGCGCCGCGGGCTCGCAGCGTTCCGGTCGCGTCGCCGCGCAGCCGCGCGCCGGGCGCGAAGCGGTTGACGACGGCGAGGTCGAGCGGTTGCGCGCGCAGCGCGAGGTCGATGCGCGTCGGATGCAGCGCGACGGTGCCGTGGCCGGTGAGGTGGGAGCGCAGCGAACCGTTCCGGTGCACGAGGTCGGCGTCCGCGGCGAGGCGCGTCCTAGTCGAGCCGGTGAGCGTGGCCGTGCCGGTGAGCGTGCCGCCGAGCGGCAGCCCCGGCCACGCGACGCGGGCGAGGTCGACCTGCAGCGGCTCGAGCCGCACGCGCAGCGCCCGCGCCTCCACGCCGCCGCCGAAGCCGACGGTGCCGTTCGCGGCGACGTGGCTGCGGCCGGAGCGCGCGCCGTCGAAGACAATGTCGCCGTTCACGGCCAGCGCGCGCGGCGTGCCGGCGAGGCGGACGTCGCCCGCGAGCGCGCCGCGGCGCGGGAAATCGAGCGCGGGCACGAGCCGCTCGAGCAGGGCGGTGCCGACGTGGCCGAAGCTCAGGTGCGTGTCGTGGAAGCGGAGCGTGTCGCCGAAGACGACGCCGAGGTCGCCCTCGACGCGGGCATCGCCGATGCGCACGCGGGAGTCGCGCGCCACGACCTCCATCAGGCGCTGGCCGCGGCGGAAGGTGCCGCGGAAGACGGCGGTGCCGCTGTCCGGCAGCGCCGGGTAGGCCCAGCGCAGGTCGGCGAGCGCGGCGGGGTCGGCGGCGGCGCCGATCCTCACGCGTCCCTCGGCCGTGTTGATGGCGCCGTCGAGCGCGATCGCGGACGCGGGCAGGCGGACGCGCACATCGTGGATGCGCAGCGTGTCGCCGACCACGGTGATGGCGCCGCGCAGGTCCTGGACGTGAGCCACGGGCGGCAGCCACGGGGCGGCGATCATGCGCAGCCGCGCGATCTCGGCGCGGATGCCGGCGCTGTCCGGGTCGACGAGGCGAAGCAGCGGCAGGCGGGCGTACACATCGCGGAAGAGCATCACCTGCTGCAGGCCGCCGGGCACGCGCTCGACGCGCAGGCGCGTGCTGTCCGAGAGCGCGGCCGCGACGGCCGCGCGGCGCGTCGCCTCGCCGAGCGAGTCGGGGGGAGACCACGGGCGCCGCAGCGTGAAGCGCGCGTCGTCGAGGACGAGGTCGTGGATGTGGATGTTGGCGGCGAAGCCGGTCTTCGGCCCCGTCGCGCTCGCATTGCCGGGGAAGATGCGCGCGTAGTTCCACTCGCCGCCGGGCCGCTTGTCGAGCACGACGCGCGCGTTCACCAGCCGCAGCCCCTGCAGGTCGAGGCGGCGCGACAGCAGCGTCGCGAGGCGGTACCGTCCGGCCACCGTGTCAGCGCTGAGGAACGGCCGGCCGGCGCTGTCGGCAATCGCGAGATCCGTGAGCGTGATGCCGTTCAGCAGGTTGCCGCTCACGCCGCCAATGTGGACGCGGCCGTGGACGCTTTTCTCGAGCTGCTGAAGGGCGAGGCGGCGGATGCGCTCGTGGCCGAAGCGCGTCTGCGTCAGCACGAAGATCGCGACAACGACCAGCGCGAGCAGTCCGCCGATCACGTACAGCCCGACGCGGGCGGCGCGCCGCATCAGAACGCCTGCCCGATGGAGAGGTGGAGGCGGAGCCGGTCGATGACCTGGCGGAAGAGGCCGCCGCCACCGCCGATCGGGTCGAACAGCTTGGTCTGCTGCAGCCGCACGAGCTGCAGCGTGCCGTCGGGGCCGGGCACCTGCGTCACCACGGGAAGCCGCTCGCGCAGCGTCGGCTTGATGCCGAGGTCGACGCGGATCGCGCCGACCGGAGAGCGATAGCGCACGCCGAAGCCGGGGGTGGCCGCGGCGTGGCCGCCGCGGAACGGGTTGCCGGCGTTGCCCACGGCGCCCGCGTCGAGGAAGACGGCGCCGGCGAGCGCGCCGAAGAGCGGGAATCGGTACTCGATGCTGCCCTCGACCACGCTGTTGCCGCCGAGCGGCGCGGGGTTGAAGGCGCTGGAAGGCACGCCGGCCGGATCACAGGTAGCGGCGGCGATCGTCTCGATCGTGCAGGGATTCGCCCGCGTGGTGTCGGTCAGCTCCGTGGGATCGATCGTGAGCACGCGGGGGCCGAGCTGGTTCTCGCCGTAGCCGCGGACGGAGCGGGAGCCGCCGGCGTAGAAGCGCTTGCGCGGGTGCACGAGGTCCGCCGCCCCGCTCACGCCGAGCGCCGCTTCGGTGCTGGAGAGGGGGCCGATCCAGCCGAAGCGGAGGTGGCCGGCAAGCACGCGGCCGCCGGAGAGCGGCAGGTAGCGCGTCCCTTCGGCCGCGACGCGGTCGTAGCGGAAGTCGGAGGCGGTCAAGCGGGACGCGTGCTCGAGGTCGACGCGGATGCGGTAGCCGGAGCTGGGGTCGAGCGGCTGGTCGGTGCGCGCGGCGTTGAAGCTGAGCGTGAGCGGCGACAGCGTGCGCGAGCCGCGCAGCGCCTCGATCGTCTGCGGCACGCAGATGCCGTAGTCGACGCAGTAGTAGACGTCGCCCGCGGCGACGCGCGTCACCTCGAAGTGGTAGTCGAGGCTGGCGGTGATGTCGCTGGCGACGTGGCGGGTGAAGGAGGCGCTGGCGCCGTAGCCGCGGTCGACGACGATGCCCGGCACGATGCGGCGGTGGGCGAACACGCTCACGCCGATCGAGTTGCGCGGCGAGTTGAACCACGGCTGCCTCACCTCGACGCTCGCCTGCCAGGTGGGCACCAGGAACGAGCGCTCCGCGCCCGCGATGAAGCCGCTGGCGACGCTGTGCTGGAAGATACCCGCGCCGTTGAGCTGCGGCGCGAGCAGGTTGCCGAAGACGCCCCGGAGCTCCAGATGGCGCGCGCCGCCGCCCAGGTTGTACGCCGTGTACTGCGCTTCCGCCTGGCCGAAGTCGAGCGTGTTGAAGCCGGCGCTCAGCCGCGCGCCGTGCATTGGCGCCTCGTGCACGCTCACGACGACCTGCTTGGAGGAGTCCCCCTGCGGCGCGACCTCGATCGTCGCGAGCCGGAAGAGGTCCGACGTGTAGAGGTTGCGCTGGCTCTCCACCACGTCCTTCAGGCGGTAGAGCTTGCCCGGTCCGAGCGTCAGCAGGTTGCGGATCGTCGCGGCGCTGACGTTCTCGTTGCCGCGCACCACGATCGTGTCCACCGTCGTCAGCGCGCCGGGAACGAGGTAGACGCGCACCTCCGCCCGCCGCGAGTCCGGCGCGATCGCGATCGTGTCCGTCACGAGCGCGTCGGCGTAGCCGCGGTCCCACAACGCGTTGCGCAGCTTCAGCTCGGCGGAGTCCAGCTTGATCAGGTCGAGCCGCTCGTCCGGCCGCGGCACGCGCGCGCCCCGCACGGTGCCGGACGGCAGCACGGAGTCGTGCTGCACGACGCGGCTCCGCGCGACGAGCGTGGGCGGCCCCTCCGTGACATCGAAGACGACATCGACCTCGTCGGCGTCCGCGCCTCCGACGACGTGCGACGCGACCGCGGCCTCGCGATAGCCGCGCTCGTAGTAGAGCACGCGCAGGCGCAACTCGTCGCGCGTCAGCTCGGCCCGATCGAGGAAGTGGCGCTCGACGAAGCTGGGCGAGTCGCTGATCCAGCAGAACGGCGCGATCAGCACGCTGCGGCACCGCGAGGCGTGCGTCGCGATCGCCTGCTTCAACTGGTCCTCGTCGATGCGGTGCACGCCGTTGAACCGGATCGACACGATGCGAGGGTGCTCGACCGCCTGAGCCCGGCCCGCGGCCACCGCCGCCTGCGAAAGCGCGAGCGCCAACGCGACAGCCACCCCAACGCGCACGGCCGACTCCTTCGTCCCTGCGGTTCCACCACCGGCCCCCCGCCAGCGGTCCGGGGGCTTCGTGCGCAAGAGTCGTTCTAGCACGCCGCGCGCACGGCGCCGAGGCCACCCGGCCGCCCGCTGCGGCGGCCGCCGGGCTGCGTGGCGGCGCGGCCCGAACGGCGGCCACCACGCGGCGTGGCGGCGGCGGCGTTATCTTGCTCGACGGACCGATCGCTCCCCGAAACCCGAGTGACGATGTCGTTCTTCTTCATGGCGCACTCCGGCGTCCGCTACCTCGTGCTCCTCGCGGCCGTCGCCGTTCTCGTGCAGGCGCTCGTCGCCGCCGCGCGCGGCCGGCCGTACGACCGCGCGGGGTCGCTGCTCATGCGCGTCTTCGTCGGCGTCGTCGATCTGCAGGTGCTGCTCGGCGTGCTCACGCTGCTGACGCGTCCGTTCTTCCCGGCGCTGGCCGGCCACATCACGATGATGGTGCTCGCCGCCGCCGTCGCCCACGTCACGGTGGCGATCAACCGGCGGCGCCCGGATGGGCGCGGCTACCGGCGGCAGCTCGTCGGCGTGGCGCTCTCGCTGGTCCTCATCGTGGGCGGCATCCTCGCGATCGGCCGGCCGCTGATCGGAGGGGGAACGCCGGCGGCGGCGGGGGTATCCGGTAGCTCAGGGGCACAAGGTCCCGAGCGCGGCTGAGGGCGGCGGAGCCGATGATGAAGGAGAACGGAAAGAAGCGGGGGCTGGGCGACGCGAGCGTGCGGCGCGACGCGCGCGCGCTGATGTGGACGCACCGGCGGCCGCTCGCGATCGGCTTCGCCATCATGCTCGTGAACCGGCTCGCCGGCCTCGTCCTGCCCGTCAGCTCGAAGTACGTGGTCGACGACGTGCTGGGCCGCGGCCGCTCCGACCTCCTGATCCCGCTCGCCATGGCGGCGCTCGCGGCCACGCTGGTGCAGGCGGTCTCCTCCTTCGCGCTGTCGCAGGTGGTGAGCGTGGCCGGGCAGCGCGCGATCGCGCGCATGCGACGCCGCGTCGAGGCGCACGTGCTGCGGCTGCCGGCGTCGTATTTCGACAACACCAAGTCCGGCATCCTGATCTCGCGCGTGATGACCGACCCGGAGGGGATCCGCAACCTCGTCGGGACGGGGATCGTGCAGCTCGTGGGCGGGCTGATCACCGCGTCGATCGCCCTCGCCTGGCTCTACCACCTGAACTGGCGTCTCACGTCGATGACGCTGGTGCTGCTGCTCTCCTTCGCCGGCGCCATGACGTTCGCGTTCCGCTACCTGCGGCCGATCTTCCGCGAGCGCGGCGAGCTGACGGCGCAGACGACCGGGCGCCTGGCCGAAGCGCTGGGCGGCGTTCGTACGGTCAAGATCTACACCGCCGAGAAGCGCGAGGAGCGCGTCTTCGGGCGCAACGTGCACCGGCTCTTCCGCAACATCGCGCGCACGATCACCGGCGCCTCGGCCATCTCGGCGGTGTCGTCCGTGATCGTCGGCGGCGTGGGCATCCTGATCATGGTGGTGGGCGGACGCGCCGTGCAGGCGGGCACGATGACGGTGGGCGACCTGGTGCAGTACACGATCTTCGTCGGCATCATGGTGGCGCCGCTGGTCCAGATCGCGGGGATCGGCACGCAGATCAGCGAAGCGTTCGCCGGCCTCGACCGCATCCGCGAGCTGCTGCAGATGCCGACGGAGGTGGCGAGCGACGGCGAGCGCGCGCGCATAGGCGAAGTGGAGGGCGACGTCGTCTTCGAGGAGGTGGACTTCGAGTACAGGCCGGACACGCCGGTGTTGCGATCGGTCTCCTTCCGGGCGCCGGCGGGCACGACGACGGCGCTGGTCGGGCCGAGCGGGTCGGGGAAGAGCACGCTGATCGGGCTGGTGATGGGGTTCCAGACGCCCGCGGCGGGGCGCGTCATGGTCGACGGCCACGACCTGCGCGCGGTGCGCCTGCGCGACTACCGCGCGCAGCTCGGCGTGGTGTTGCAGGACAACTTCCTCTTCGACGGCACGGTCCAGGAGAACATCGCCTTCTCGCGGCCGGGCGCGACTCCTGCAGAGGTGCGCGAAGCAGCCCGCATCGCCCACGCCGACGAGTTCATCGGCCGCTTCGAGGACGGCTACGACACGGTGGTGGGCGAGCGTGGCGTGAAGCTGTCCGGCGGCCAGCGCCAGCGCATCGCGATCGCGCGCGCGATCCTCGCCGACCCGCGGATCCTGATCCTCGACGAGGCGACGTCGTCGCTCGACAGCGAGAGCGAGGCGCTGATCCGCGACGGGCTCCGCTCGCTGCGCCGCGGCCGCACGACGTTCGTGATCGCGCACCGGCTCTCGACGATCCAGAGCGCGGACCAGATCCTGGTCCTCGACGACGGTCGCATCGTGGAGCGGGGCTCGCACGCGGAGCTGCGCAACGCGGGCGGCCTCTACCAGCGCCTCTACGAGACGCAGTACCGCGCGGAGCTGGACAGCTTCATCAACCCGGGTGAGGATTTCACGCCCGAGCCGGAGGAAGCCGGGAGGAAAGGGGCCGCGCGCATGGGCGCGGCGGGTCTCCGTTCGCTATAGCGGATCGCCGGATCCGCCGGAGGTCGAGATGGACGACGACGTGAAGAGGGGGGAGACCTTCCTCGCCGCGTTGCACGCGCGCGGCGTGCGCCGCATCCGGCACGTGCGCTTCAAGGAGAACCGGCACGTGCTGCTCTCGGTTTCGCGCGACCGCTCCACGCTGAACGCGCACCGCTGCTTCGCACGCGCGCCGCGCTCCGTACTCGACGCGATCGCAGCCTTCCTCAAGGCGCGCCGCGGCAGCCCCGAGTACCGCGAGGCGCTCGAACGCATCCGCTCCTGGCCGGGCGGCGTCGCCGCCATCCGGGAGACCCGGCGACGGGCGCGCGACGCCGCGATCCGGGCCGCGGCGCGCGCCGGCGCCACGCGCGACGGCGTCGCGATGGAGGAGCACCGGCGACTGCGCTCGCTCTACCTGCGCCTCAACCGCGTCCATTTCCGCGGCCGCCTTCCCGACGACCTGCCGCTCCGCATCAGCTTCCGCATGTCGCGCCGCTTCGGCCAGGTGCAGCTCCACAACGGCGAGCGCGGCGAGCGCATCGCCCTCGAGCTCGCCGTCAACGCGGACCTGCTCCTGGCCGAGAACGAGCGCGAGCTCGTCGACACGCTGCTCCACGAGATGGCCCACGTCGAGGCGTGGATGCGCCACGGCGACCGCGGCCACGGCCCCGTGTGGAAGGCGGTCGCGCGCCGCGTCGGCTGCGAGGACAGCGCGTGCACCGCCACGCGCATCCGGCGCCGGCGTCGTCGCTAGGGCCGCCGCGCCGCCTTCCACGTCCATGATCCTCCCCGCCCACGACCCGCTCGACGAGCGCTTCCCGCTCGGCGACGGCACGGCCGAGACGAGCGGCGCCGCCCTCTGCCCGTACTGCGGCGAAGCGGTCGAGCTCGCGCTCGATCCCGGCGGCGGCGCGGACCAGCGCTACATCGAGGACTGCCCCGTGTGCTGCCGGCCGTGGCACGTCCGCGTCCGCTACCAGGACGACGGCTCCGCCCGCGTGGAGCTCGCCCCCGAGGATTGAGCCGGCGGCGGTCGGCCGGCGGCGACCGACGGCCGCACCGGATCGTGCGGGGGCGAGCGGCCGGACACCGCCCGCGGGCCGCCCGTACCGCCGCCGCAACGCACCGTCCCGCCCTACCCCACGGCGGGCCCGCGCGTCCGCTATCTTTCCGCCCTCACGGCGCTTGCGACGGCGGCGGTTCCCGGCTATACCCTGAGCATCCGCGAGGCGCCGGGGAACCGTGCCAGACCGTCGCGGCTTCGCGATTCCGGACCCTTTCCGACGTACGACACCGAATGGAGACGACCATGCATCCTACGTCCTGGACGCGATCCCTCGCGCGCGGCGCGACCATCGCCGCCCTTCTCTGCTGCGCGGCGGCGCCCGCGCGCGCCCAGATTCCGGACACCTTCGTCAATCTGAAGGTGCTGCGGAAGGACATCAGCCGGCAGGAGCTGATCGGCGTCATGCGGGGCTTCTCGCTGGGCCTGGGCGTTCGCTGCAACTTCTGCCACGTGGGTGGCGACGGCACGTCGCTGCGCGGCGTCGACTTCAAGGCGGACAGCAGCATCCACAAGCGCAAGGCGCGCTTCATGTTGCGCATGGTCCGGATGCTCAACGACACGACGCTCGCGGGGCTCGAGGGGCGCTCCGACCCGCCGGTGCGCGTGAGCTGCGTGACGTGTCACCACGGCCAGTCGAAGCCGCGCCAGCTCGACGACGTGCTCGCCGAGACGGTCGCGCGGGCGGGGGCCGACAGCGCGATTGCGCAGTACCGCGACCTCAGGGAGCGCTACTACGGTCAGGGCGTCTTCGACTTCGGTCCGCGCAGCCTGAACGACCTGGGCGAGACGCTCGCACGCGGCGGCAAGATGGACGAGGCGATCGCGATGCTGAAGCTGAACACGGAGCAGAACCCGGACTTCATGCCCTCCTACGAGGCGATCGGCGACGTCTACCTGCTGAAGAAGGAGCCGGCGAGCGCGATCCCGTTCTACGAGAAGGCGCTCGAGTTGCAGCCGAACAACGACCGCGTCAAGGCGAAGCTGGAGCGGGTCAGGTCGGGCGGCTGAGCCACGCCGCGCCGAAGCGCCGGACGATCGCGCCGGCGCTCTCGATCGAGCGGATCGCCGCGACGCTGCGGCCGGCCTGCCAGAAGTCCTTCGTGCCGCGCGGGTCGAGCGACGCGCGCTTGAGACGCCACGCGGAGCGCAGCGCGTAGATCGTCCGCATCGCCTTCTTGCGACGGCGGCCGCGCAGCATCCAGCGCGCGAGCGGACCCGCATGCGTTCCCATCCGCTCGATGTACGGCGTGCGGATGACGGCGAGCGGCACGCCGGTGATGCGCTCGCTGAGCACGATGTCGTCCTCGGCGGCGTCGACGATGGCGCGCTTGTAGGCGTCGCTCGCCGCGCACTCCGTGGTCGCGATGAAGCGCGTGCCCATCTGGACGCCGTCGTAGCCCAGCCGTAGCGCCTCGACGAAGCCGGCCTGGTCGCCGACGCCGCCCGCGCACACGAGCGGCACGCCGAGGCCGCCCAGCTCGTCGATCAGCTCCGCGGCGCTCTTCGGCCCGGCGTGGCCGCCCGCGCGGCGGTTCACCGCGATCAGGCCGTCCGCGCCGGCCTCGAGCCCCTTCTCCGCCCACTTCCGCTCCGTTACGTCGTGATAGACGACGCCGCCGACCGCGTGCACGGCGTCGGCGACCCAGCGCGGCTTGCCCAGCGATGTGACGAAGAAGCGGACGCCCTCCTCGAGCGCGACGTCGACATAGGCGACCATGCGCTCGTGGTAGCGGCGCGAGGAGGACTCGATCAGCGCGTTCATGCCGATCGGCTTCGTCGTCAGGGAGCGGATGCGGCGCAGCCCGTCGCGCAGGTCGTAGCCGTAGACGTACGTAAGGCTGACCGGCTGCACGACGCCGATGCCGCCCGCCTCCGACACCGCGGCGACCAGCTCCGGGTTGCTGCACGGGAACATCGCGCCGCAGACGAGCGGGATCTCGATGCCCGCATCGCGGGTGAGGCGGGTCACGCGCGCCGCCTCCTAGCGGCTGCCATCGGCCCGCAGCTTCTCCGCGCCGCCCTGCCGCAGCATGCGGTCGAAGAAGTCGGCGGCGGCGTGGTACGCGGCCAGCCAGCTCCGCTCCAGCAGGAAGTCGTGGACCTCGTCCGGGAAGACGAGCTCCTCGAAGTGGACGCCGCGCCGGCGGAGCGCCTCCGCCAGATCGACGGTTTCGCTGAACGGCACGTTGCGGTCGTCGTCGCCCTGGATCAGCAGCACCGGCGAGCGCCAGCGGTCGACCGCCGCGAGCGGCGAAGACTCGAAGGCGAGCTTCGCCACGTCGGCACGCGCGGCCGCGTCGTAGCCGGAAGCGAAGTTGCGGATCACGACGTTCCAGTCGTGGACGCCGTGCAGGTCGACGCCCGCGGCGAAGAGGTCGGAGGCGCGCGCCAGGCCGAGCGCGGTCAGGTAGCCGCCGTACGAGCCGCCCCACAGCCCGATGCCGTCGGGGTCGACGTCGTCGCGCGAGCGCAGGTAGAGGCCGGCGCCCTGCACGTCGCGGTACTCGCTGGCGCCGCGCGCGCCGTAGTCGAGCGCCTCGCGGAAGTCGAGGCCGTAGCCGATGCCGCTGCGGTAGTTCACGGCCAGCACGATGTAGCCGCGGCTGGCGAGGTACTGATTCATCGCGTACGCGTTGTGATAGTAGTACATGTAGTGGAAGCCGAGCAGCATCTGGCGCCGCGAGCCGCCGTGGAAGAAGACGACGGCCGGCCGCTTCTCCCCCGGCTTGATTCCCTTCGGCAGGAAGAGCTGCGCGTGGATGCGCACGCCGTCGGAGGCGGAGAAGACGACCGGCCGCGGGGCCACCAGGTCGGCGCTCGGGAAGTCCGCGGGGGGCCCCGAGATCGCGCGCCGCCCGCCGCCGGCGAGCACCTCCGCGTGCGCCGGCGTGCGCGGACCCGAGGCGAGGAAGACGACGTCGTCGTCCGCAGCGACCGGTGACCACTCCAGCCCCTCTCCGCTCGTCAGCGCGCGCGGCGCGGCATCGCCGGCGCTGGACACGCGCCACAGGTGGCGGCGGTCGATGTCGCCCTGGTTCGAGGAGAAGAGGAAGCCGCGCTGGTCGGACGTGAGCGCGACGTGCTGGATCTCGAAGTCGCCGGGCGTCAGGTCCACCGCCGCGCCGCCCACCGCCGGGACCGACCAGAGGTGGAGCCAGCCGGTCTTCTCCCACGGGAACGCGATGCGGCCGTCCGCCGTCCAGAAGATGCGGCCGCCCTCGTCGTTCGACGCGAAGGCGCTGCCCGGTCCCTCGTCCGCCTTCCAGATCGCGTGGCCCTCGCCGCTCGCGGGGTCCGCGACCACGATCGACCACGGCAGCGCCGTTCGCCGCGCGATGAACGGCAGCGGCGCCTTCTCGTTCGGCACGCGGACGAACGCGACGCGCCGGCCGTCCGGCGACCACACGGGGGCGCGATCGTGGTCCGTGCTCGGCGCCATGTAGCGCACGCGCTTCGCCGCGAGATCGTAGACGCCGACGAAGCCGTGGTCGCCGCGCCGGCTGGCGAAGGCGAGCCGGGCGCCGTCCGGCGACCAGGCGAGATCGCCCGCGGAGCCGCGGATGGTGAGGAGCTGCTTCGCGGCCGCCGAGCCGTCGAGCGGCGCCGTCCAGATCTGGCCGCGGCGCACCAAGGCGACCACGTCGCCTCCCGGCGACACCGCCAGCTCGCGGCCCTCGCCCAGCTTCTTCGGCGCGCCGCCGTCCAGGCGGACCACCCACACCGCCTGCTCCGGCCACTCGGGATCGCTCGTCGGATTCGGGATCTCGCCCGCGCGGTTCGCGTTGCCGCCGCGCACGTAGACGACGGCGTCGCCGCCTGGCGTGAGTGCCGGCTCGGTGAGCTCCTGGCCGTCGTCCCGGTCGTAGGCGGTGACGCGCCGCGGCTTCCACTCCGGCGCCGAGGCCACCCACACGTTCCGCATGCCGCGGTCGTCGCGGACCCACACCACCGCGCGGCCGTCCGCCGACGCCGTCAGGTCCGTGGGGAACGGGTCGCTCAGGACCTGCTCCAGCGTGAAGGCCTGCGCCAGCGCGGGCGCGGGGGCGATCGCCGCCACCGTCCAGATGGACGCGGCGGCGATGGCCGCGGCGGTCGCGGCGGTGGATCTGCGGGGATCCGTCATGGCCACTCTCCGTCTTGATTCGCGTGGAGGACGCGGGTAATCTGGACCCGCGGCGACGGCGCGCGCCAGCACGGCGCGGCGCGGCCCGCACCGCGGCGGCGGCGCCGCGCGGCTGCTCCCCTCCCCCTGCGACGTCCCTCGCTGGCACGAAGCCGATGACGAGAACCACGCTGCTCGCCCTCCTCCTCGCGGTGCCGGTCGCCGCGAGCGCGCAGACGCGGCGCGACACGGAGCTGCGGAGCCTCGTCGCGCGACTGCTGCCGGTGGTCGAGCGCGTGAGCGGACTCGAGGCGCGACGCCCGATCCACGCGTCGTGGCGCTCGCGAGCGCAGCTCGCGGTCTTCCTGCGCGCGAGCATCGAGGAGCACCTGGAGGACGAGATCGAGCCGCAGGAAGCGGCGTTCCGCGCGCTCGGCCTGCTGCCGGACACGTTCACCGTCGCGGCCTCCGCGGTCGACATCGACACGACCGCCCTCGCGGGCTACTACGACCCGAAGACCGACACGCTATACGTCATCGAGGGGGGCCCGCTCGCGACGCTCCACCAGGTGGTGGCCCACGAGATGACGCACGCGATCCAGGACCAGAACTTCCACCTCGACTCGCTCCTCGCCCACGCCTCCGACGACGACCACTCCCTCGCCGTGCGCGCCGCCGTCGAGGGACACGCGCTCGTCACCGGCGTCCTCGTCGACCTCGGGGAACGGCTGCACCGGCCGGTCGACGCCTCGGAGCTGATCGGCCTCAGCGCGATGATGGGGATGGTCCCGGCCGTCCCCGCCGCCATGCGCGAATCCGTGCCGCGCATCGTCCGCGAGACGATGGTCTTTCCCTACATCGCCGGCGGCGGCTACGTCCAGACGCTTCGGGCGCACGCCGTGGAGGTGAACACACTCGGCCAGTTCCAGCTCTCCGTCCTGCTGATGGAGCACCTCGGGCTGCAGTCCGAGGCGCTCGCCGACGGCTGGGGCGGCGATCGCTATGTGTTGCTCACCGACGGCGCCCGGCACGCGCTCGTCTGGTACGTCGTCTGGGACGACGGCCACTCCGCCTTCCGCTTCGCGCGCGCCTACCAGCGCATCCTCGCCCGGCGTCACCGCGCCGGCGCCGCCGAGGAGGTCACCATCGACGGCCATCCCGGCGTGCGCATCGTCGACGCCGACGCGGGTGTCGATCCGGCCACCCTGCCGCCGCTCGCCGCCCACGCGCTCGCCCCCTCGCGATGATCGAGCTGATCGGGATCGACGCCGACGACACGCTCTGGCACAACGAGCCGCTCTTCACCGACACGCAGGCGCGTTTCCGCGCGCTGCTGTCGCGCTACGTCGAGCCCCCGATCATTGAGCAGCGCCTCTTCGAGACCGAGACCCGCAACCTCGCCCATTTCGGCTACGGCGTGAAAGCGTTCACGCTGTCGATGATCGAGACCGCGGTCGAGCTGACCGACGGCGCCGTCACGGCGCGCGAGATCGGCGAGGTGCTGCGGCTGGGACGCCAGAATGCTGATGGCGCCCGTGCGGCTGATCGACGGCGTCGCCGAAACGGTGGCCGAGATCGCCCACGACCACACGCTCGCGCTGATCACGAAGGGGGACCTGCTCGATCAGGAGACGAAGCTCGCGCGCTCCGGACTCGGCGACCACTTCGCGCACCTCGAGGTCGTCTCGCGCAAGGACCGCGGCACGTACGAGCGGATCCTCGACGCGCACGGCGTCCCGCCCGCCGCGTTCGTCATGGTGGGCAATTCGATCCGCTCCGACATCCTGCCGGTGCTCGAGACCGGCGCCGCCGCCGTCCACATCCCGTACCCGGAGACGTGGGCGCACGAGGAGGTGCCGGCGCACGCGGTGCGGGAGCGCAGCTTCCTGACCATCGAGGACTTCCGGGAGCTGCCGCGGGTGCTGCGCGAGATGTGAGGGGCGGCGGGCACCCGCGACGCGCCGTCAGCCGTCGCGCGGCGGCGCCACCCCCTCGACCGCCTCGCCGGCAATGTGCGGCGCGACGACCGGCGCGGCGACCCGGAAGCGGGCGATCTCGACCCGCGAGAACCCCGCCGCCTCGATCGCTCCCGCGGTCTCACGGTCCGGCTCGCAGCCATCCGCGGCGATGCGCCACAGCGGCCGGATCCAACGCTGCAGCCGCCGCAGACCGCTGCCGCGCGGCGCCGCCACGTGCTCGACGAAGACGAAGCGGCCGCCCGGCCGCAGCACCCGCCGCACCTCGCGCAGCGCCGCCCGCGGGTCCCGCACGCTGCACAGGACGAGCGTCATGACGACGGCGTCCGCGAAATGGTCCGGCAGCGGCAGCGCCTCGGCGACGCCGCGACGCACTTCCACATCGATCCCCATCCGCGCCGCTTCCCGCCGCAGCCCCCGCTCCATGAACGGGTTCGGCTCGACGCCGATCCAGGCGACATCGCTCGCGTAGTAGCGGAGGTTCGCGCCGATGCCCGGGCCCACTTCGACGATGCGGCCGCGCAGCCCGCCCAGCAGCGCCCGTTTGCGCGGCTCGACCTCGCGCTCGTACGCCTCGGTCGTGCGCGCCAGCAGCCACGCCTGCAGCCGGCGGTACCAGCCGAAACGGCCCAGCAGGGCGGCGCCTCCACCTGCCCCCGACGCCCGGGGATGCCGCCCCGCCCCGTTCACGTCGCCGCCCATCCGCACGCCCCTGTCACGGGTGGTGCCGCGCCGGGCGGCCGCCTATGTTGGCCGCGCGTGCGACGTCGTACGCGAGCCGTTCCGCCCGACCAGGAGACGCGATGCCCAACCGCACCGCCCGATTCGACACGACCGAAGGCAGCTTCGCCGTCGAGCTCTTCGAGGAGCGCGCACCGAAGACGACCGGCAACTTCGTCAAGCTCGCCGAGGAGGGCTTCTACGACGGCACGATCTTCCACCGCGTGATCGACGGCTTCATGATCCAGGGCGGCGACCCGACCGGCACCGGCCGCGGCGGGCCCGGCTACTCCATCCCCGACGAGTTCCACCCGGAGCTGCGCCACGCCGCCGAGGGCGTGCTCTCCATGGCGAACGCCGGCCCGAACACCGGAGGCTCCCAGTTCTTCGTCACCCTCGCCGCCACGCCGTGGCTCGACGACCGCCACGCCGTCTTCGGAAGGGTGAGCGAAGGGATGGACGTCGTGCATCGCATCGGGAAGGTGGCGACCGGCCGCGGCGACCGGCCCGTCGAGGAGGTCCGCATCGAGTCGATCACCGTCGCGCCCGCGCAGTAGCCGCGCGCTCTACAGCTTCACGACGTTCTCCGCCTCCGGTCCCTTGCGCGCGTCGACCCGCGTGAACTCGACGCGGTCGCCCTCGTCCAGCGTGCGGAAGCCCTCGCCGACGATCGCCGTGTAGTGGACGAAGCAATCGTCACCGCCATCCTCGGGGGTGACGAAGCCGAACCCCTTCGAGTCGCTGAACCACTTGACCGTTCCGCCGATCCGCGGCCCGGCGGCGGCGGCGGTCGCGGCGTCCGACGCGGTCTGCCGCACGCGCGGCCCTTCCCCCGCGTCGGATCCCTTCGACGACGCCGGCGCCGATTCCGCTTCGCCGCCCGAGCGCCCGCTATCCGAACGCCCGCCGCCCGAACGCCCGCCGCCCGAACGCCCGCCGCCCGAACGCCGGCCGCCACCGCGCCCGCCACCGCCCGTGCCATCGCCGCCACCGCGCCCGCCACGGGCGTCGCCATCGCCACCGTCGGTGCCGCCGCCGCGCCCGCCGCGGGCGCTGCCGGCGCCGGCCATCTCGGGCGACGACGTCGCCTCGATCCACTCCGGGCGCTGCGCGGCCCGCCGCGCCAGCTCGCCCACCGCGTCGCTCCGGGCGGAGGCGATGATCACCGTCTGGCGCGACGCCGGCAGCGCCGCCAGGACGGGATCGAGATCGCGGGCGGAGGAGCCGAGGCGATCCGCGTCGTCGACGACGAGCACCTCGACCTCGGTCAGGTCGAGGTCGCCCGAGCCGAGGAGCTCGGCGGCGCGCGTCGGCGTGGTCACCAGCAGATCGAAGCCCGCGCGCAGGTCGCGGAGCTGACGCTCCGGCGGCACCCCCGCGTGCAGGAGGCCGATCCACAGGTGCGTCTCGCCGGCGAGGGCCTCCGCTTCAGCGCCCACGGCGGCGACGGCGGCGTCGCCCGGGCAGAGGATCAGCGTGCGCAGCCCCTCCCTCCCGACCTGCCGCTCCACGACCGGCAGCATGTAGGCGCCGGTCTTGCCGGCGCCGGCGGGCGCGATGACCACGACGTCGTGGCCAGCGCCGATCTGCGGCGTGGCCGCCGACTGCACCGGCGTCGGCCGCGACCACCCGCGCGCCTCGAGCGCCTCACGCAGCGGCGCTGACGACGTCAGCTCCTCGAAGCTGCGGCGCTGCGGTACGCGCGGCGCTTCCGACTCCGGCGGCGTCGCGGTCCGCAGCTTCGGCGCCGCCGCCCCGGCCGCGCCGCGCCGCCGCCGGAGGAGCGCATACAGCACGGCCGCGCCCACGAAGGCGACGACGACGAGCGTCCAGATCAGCGGCTGCCAGCCGAAACTATCCAAGGGCTCCCTTCCGCTCCCTTCCCAACGGACCGCATGCTCGTAACGATCCGCACCTCCGCGAGGCATCATTCTGGACGGCGCCGACGACGACTGTCAAGCGAGGAGGCCGGCACGCCATCGCGCGCCGGCCTCTCGCATTGTCCCGGACGTCGGCCCGGGAGCCGATCGGCCGGCGCTACGCCCGGCCGGTCGCGTCGCGGCCACCGAGCCGCGGCGAGCGCCTCAGTGGCGCAGCAGGAACCAGGCACCCACCGGCACCGCGAGCGCGGCCGCGGCGAGACCGGCCGTCTGCGTCCGGCTCAGGTTGTGGTACGCCGTATAGGCGACCGCCCCCTTCACGGGATGCTTCAACATGAACGTCGCCTTCGGCGCCTTCGTGTATCCGATCAAGGTCCCGATCTTCCTCAACATGCGCTATCCTCCCGGTCAACGGACACCAGATTGTGATGGGATGCAATGCAAGGGACGCGCCGGGGGCTCGCCTTCGGCGAGGGAAGCTCGCCTGGCGGCGAAGGAAGCTCGCCTGCGGCGAGGGAAGCCCGCCTGCGGCGGGGGAAGCCGCCTCCGGCGGGGGCCGGCTGCGCCGGGGAGGCTCGCCTGACGGCGAGGGAAGCTCGCCTCCGGCGGGGGCCGGCTGCGCCGGGGAGGCTCGCCTGACGGCGAGGGAAGCTCGCCTGCGGCGAGGGCCGGCTGCGCCGGGGAAGCCCGCCTGACGGCGGGGGAAGCCGCCTGCGGCGGGGGCCGGCTGCGCCGGGGAAGCCCGCCTGGCGGCGGGGGAAGCCCGCCTCCGGCGGGGGCCGGCTGCGCCGGGGAGGCTCGCCTGACGGCGAGGGAAGCCGCCTCCGGCGGGGGCCGGCTGCGCCGGGGAGGCTCGCCTGACGGCGAGGGAAGCTCGCCTCCGGCGGGGGGCCGCCTGCGGGTCTTTCAGGTCAGGGGCGATCCGAGGAGGCCCGACGTTGCATGGCGCGGCAGTGGTGGACGAGCACTATGCCGAGACGGCGCGCGGCGGCCCGGCACGGGGCGAGCGACTCGGCGGGCTCGATGCCTTTGATCGCGAGCAGCGCCAATGCGTTCTCCGCTTCGGAGACGGAGCGGCGGGCGATTCGGTAGATGCGTGCCTTTTCCGCCGGCCGATACTCACCGATCGCTTCGCCCACGTTCAGGACCGCCGAATCGACCGCCCGATCGAGCTGGTCGCTCAACGCGGGCCACGATCGCCTCACCCGATTGACGATCGGCAACGCCGCCGCCGCGAATCCCTCGGCCAGCCGCCGCACGGCAAGCCCCTCATACTCAGCGCCCAAACCCTCCTCCTCTCCGTCCGTCATCACAACATCCACTCCCTGCCCGGCCAGATCCATGTCCCCGTGAGCCCTAACCAAGGCGGTTTGCCCCGGCGCAGCCGGCCCCTCGCCGCCAGGCGAGCTTCCCCGGCGCAGCCGGCCCCTCGCCGAAGGCGAGCTCCCCCGGCGCAGCCGGCCCCTCGCCGAAGGCGAGCTCCCCCTCGCGAAGCGAGCTTCCCTCGCCGAAGGCGAGCTCCCCCGGCGCAGCCGGCCCCTCGCCGAAGGCGAGCTCCCCCTCGCGAAGCGAGCTTCCCTCGCCGAAGGCGAGCTCCCCCGGCGCAGCCGGCCCCTCGCCGAAGGCGAGCTTCCCTCGCGAAGCGAGCTTCCCTCGCCGCCAGGCGAGCTTCCCCGGCGCAGCCGGCTTCCCTCGCCGCAGGCGAGCGCTCCGCGCTTGCGCCACCCGCCCGCCTCCCTCATCATCGCCACCCCGGGCCGGACCGACCCACGACGGAGCAGCCCATCATGCGCGTGATCCTCCTCGGCGCGGGCCGCGTCGGCGCTGCCATCGCCCGCGACCTGGCGGACGACGACGCCTTCGACCTGAGCGTCGCCGACGCCGACGCGAGCGCGCTCGAGCCGATCGCGCGCGCCGGCGTGCGCGTGGTCGCGGCCGATCTCTCCCGGCCCGGCGCCATCGCCGACGTGACGGCCGGCCACGACCTGGTCGTCTGCGCCGTGCCGGGCCCGATCGGTTTCGAGACGGTGCGGAGCGCGCTCGAGGCCGGCCACGACGTCGTCGACATCTCGTTCTTCGAGGAGGACGCGTTCGAGCTCGACGCGCTCGCGCGCGAGCGGGGCTGCACGGCGATCGTCGACTGCGGCGTCGCGCCCGGCTTCAGCAACCTCGTGCTCGGGCACCTCGAGGCCACGCTCGAGACGACGGCGCGTTTCCGCTGCGTCGTGGGCGGGCTGCCGCGCGTGCGCCGCTGGCCGTACGAGTACCGGGCGCCGTTCTCGCCGATCGACGTGCTGGCCGAGTACACGCGGCCGGCCCGGCTGCGCCGCGGCGGGCGCGAGGTGGTGTTGCCGGCGCTGTCCGAGGTCGAGCTCGTGGACTTCGACGGCGTCGGCACGCTGGAGGCGTTCAACACGGACGGCCTGCGCACCCTGCTCCGCACCGCGCGCACGCCGGAGCTGGCGGAGAAGACGCTCCGCTACCCCGGCCACGCCGACCGCATGCGGATGCTGCGCGACAGCGGCTTTTTCGACGCCGCGGCGATCGACGTCGCGGGCACGCCGGTGCGGCCGCTCGACGTGACGGCGCGGCTGCTCTTCGAGGCGTGGCGGTTCGAGCCGGGCGAGGCGGACCTGACCGTGATGCGCATCGAGGTGGATGGGACGGAGGCCGGCGAGCCGGTGCGCCACACCTGGGAGCTGCTCGATCGGTACGACGACGCCACCGCCACGCTGTCGATGGCGCGCACGACCGGCTACACCTGCACCGCCGTCGTCCGCCTGCTGGAGCGCGGGCTCTACCGGCGGCCCGGCGTCTCGCCGCCCGAATACGTCGGTGCGCAGCCCGGCTGCTTCGAGTTCGTCGTCGAGCGGCTGGCGGAACGTGGCGTCGCCTGGCGCCACACGCGGACGAGTCCGCCGGCCTGAGATCGCGCGCTTCTGCCGCCGGCGGCTTGCGCGCCCCCCCGAGCGCTCTCCGCGGACCCGCGGCCCGGCTCCGGAGTAGGAGATCGGCTCTCAACGTTATTCGCCACCCCGGCGTCAGAAACCTGGATGCGCGACTGGTGCCGCGACGACGCCGGGGCTCGCCCGGCGCAGCCGCGTTCGAACGGAGAAGCCACACGAGGATGAAGATTTCGGCCGGACGCGTGCTCGCGCCCGTGCTGCTCGCCGGCTGTGTCCATGGCCCGCCTTCCGTCGCCGGCGTGGCGGGCGCGCCCGCCACGCCGCACGACGTGTGGACGCCGCCCGCGGAGGCCGTCGAACCGTCGCTCGTGCCGATGCCGGCGGCGGTGCCGGCGCCGCTTCCGGCGGACGTCGCCGCGCGCGTGCGGCAGTTGCGCCTCGCCGACGTGGTCGACCTGGCGCTGCGCGGCAACCCGGCGACGCGCGCTTCGTGGGCGCAGGCGATCGCGGCCGCGGACGCGTACGGCGTGCAGCGCGGGCGCTGGTTTCCCACGTTCGACCTGAACGTGGCGGCGACGCAGACGCAGTCGCTCTCGACCGCGACGCGTTTCGGCGGCCGCCGCCGCCAGCTCAACCCCGGCGTCAGCCTCTCGTACGTGCTCTTCGACCTGGGCGGCCGCGGCGGCGCCGTGGACGCGGCGAAGCAGGCCGCCGTCGCCGCCGGCCTCACGCACAACAGCGTCCTCCAGACGGTCGTGCTGCAGGCGGAGACGGCGTACTTCGACTACATGTCGACACGCGCGCTGCTCGACGCGCAGCAGGCGTCCGTGCGGGAGGCGCAGGCGAACCTCGAGTCGGCGCAGCATCGCCACGACGTCGGCCTCGCCACGATCGCGGACGTGCTGCAGGCGAAGACCGCCGCGTCGCAGGCGCAGCTCGCGCTCGAGACCGTGAGCGGTCAGCTGCGCGCGGCGCAGGGCGCGCTCGCCGTCGCGATGGGCTTGCCGGCGAACGTGAGCTACGACGTGGTGCCGCCCGCGGCGCCCGTCGAGGTGCGCGACGTCGCGGAGAGCGTCGATTCGCTGATCGCGGCCGCGGTGAGCAGCCGTCCGGACCTTGCGGCGGCGGCGGCGCAGGCGCGGCAGGCGGCGGCGGCGGTGCGCCGGACGCGCGGCGCGTCGCTGCCCACGCTCTCCTTCTCCGGCAACGCCGGCGAGGTCTACAGCGACCTCCCCGAGTTCAGCGGCAACAACTACAACCTCTCGCTCACGGTCCAGGTCCCGGTGTTCAGCGGCTTCTCGCTGCGCTACGCGACGCTCGCCGCGCGGGCCGAGGCGGACGCGGCCCGGGCGCGCGCGGAGGGCGTGCGGCAGCAGGTCGTCAACCAGGTCTTCACTTCGTACTACGCGCTGCAGACCGCGACGCAGCGGGCGCACACGAGCGACGACCTGCTCGCCAGCGCCACGCAGTCTGAGGAGGTGGCCACCGGCCGCTACCGCGAAGGCGTCGGAACCATCCTCGACCTGCTCACCGCCCAGCGGGCGCTCGCCGACGCGCGCGCGCAGCAGGTACAGGCCCGCTGGGACTGGTACGCCGCCCTCGCCCGTCTCGCCTACGACGTCGGCGTCCTCGGGCCGGCCGGCGAAACGCCCATCCCCCTCTCGCCCCCCACGCACGAATGAGCATGCGCAGCGATGGATCTCTTGCGGGCACCGCGGGCGCCGGCGCCACGGGCGACACGGGCGTGGGCACTGCGGGCGCCACGGGCGCCGCGGGCGTAGGCCCTGCGGGCGCCGCGGGCGTAGGCCCTGCGGGCGCCGCGGGTGTTGGCCCTGCGGGCGCCGCGCGCGTTGGCGCGCGCGTCTTTCGCGCCGTTGGGGCGGTGCTCCTCGTCGGGCCGCTGGCGGGCGCCTGCGGCCGGCAGCCGCAGCGCGGCGCGGCGCCGGTCCCCGTCACGGTCGCGGTCGCGGAACGGCGCGCCGCGCCGTTCACGATCACCGCCAACGGCGTCGTGGAGCCGCTGCAGACGGTGGCGGTGGAGCCGCAGGTCAACGGGATCGTCACGAGCGTCGATTTCGCCGAGGGCGACGATGTGCGCGCGGGGCAGCCGCTGTTCCACATCGATGCGCGCCCGTACGAGGCCGCGCTGCAGCAGGCGGAGGCGACGCTCGCCAGGGACGCGGCGCAGGCGGAGAACTCGCGTCGCGACGCCGAGCGCTACCGCACGCTGGTGAAGCAGGACTACGTCACGCAGGCGCAGGCGGACCAGGCGGCCGCCACGGCGGTGGCGCAGGCGGCCGCCGTCAAGGCGGACAGCGCCGCGGTGCGGACGGCGCGGCTGAACCTCGCCTACACGGTGATCCGCGCGCCGATCGCCGGGCGCACCGGCTCGCTGCTCGTGCACGAGGGCAACGTGGCCAGGGCGACTGGCTCGCCGCTCGTCGTGATCAACCAGATCCGGCCGATCCTGGTGCGCTTCCCCGTCGCCGCGCGCGACTTCCCGGAGGTACAGCGGCACGCGGCAGGCCGCGCGCTGCCGGTCTCCGTCGCCGTCGCCGAAGGCGACCAGGGCGACCCGATCACCGGCGAGCTCAGCTTCGTCGACAACGCCGTCGACCCGCAGACCGGCACGGTGCTGCTCAAGGCGCGCTTCGCCAACGAGCGGAGCCTGCTGTGGCCGGGAGAATACGTCACGGCGAGCCTGCAGCTCTACGTCGAGCAGGGCGCCATCGTGGTGCCGGCGTCGGCGATCATCGTGACGCAGACCGGCAGCTCGGTGTTCGTCGTGGACTCGGCGGAGGTCGCGCACCAGCGCGACATCACGCCCGGCCGCCCGCTCGCCGACCAGGTGATCGTCGCGGCTGGCGTGCAGGCGGGCGAGCGCGTGGTCACCGACGGACAGTCGCGCCTCGCCGACGGGGACCGCGTCGTCATCCGCACCGTGCCCGCCGCCGCGCCGGGCGCGACGGAGGAAGGCGCGGCGCGATGAGCATCGCGGGCCTCTTCATCCGCAGGCCGGTGATGACGACGCTCGTCATGCTGGCCATCCTCTTCTTCGGCATCATGTCGTACCGCCGCCTGCCGGTGAGCGACCTGCCGAACGTCGACTATCCGACGATCTCCGTCTCGGCATCGCTCCCGGGTGCGAGCCCGGAGACGATGGCGGCCGCCGTCGCGACGCCGCTCGAGAAGCAGTTCTCGACGATCGCGGGCATCGACAACATGACGTCGAGCAGCGGCGTCGGCTCGACCAACATCACGCTGCAGTTCTCGCTCGACCGCGACATCGACGCCGCCGCGCAGGACGTCCAGGCCGCGATCTCGAAAACGCTGCGCCAGCTGCCGCGCGACATCGTCCCGCCCTCGTACCAGAAGGTGAATCCGGCCGACGCGCCGATCATGTACATGGCGCTGACCACGGACGTCATGCCGCTCTCGCAGCTCGACGAGTACGCCGAGACGGTGCTCGCGCAGCGCATCTCGACCGTCGCCGGCGTCGCCTCCGTAAACGTGTTCGGCTCCGCGAAGTACGCCGTCCGCGTCGAGCTCGACCCCGCCGCGCTCGCGGACCGCGGCATCGGCATCGACGAGGTCGCCGGCGGCATCGCGAGCGGCAACGTGAACCTGCCTTCCGGCGTGCTGTGGGGGCCCGAACGCGCCTACACCGTGCAGGCGAGCGGGCAGCTCCACGACGCCGCCGCGTTCCGCGACCTCGTCGTCGCCTACCGCAACGGCGCCCCCGTCCATCTGCGCGACGTCGGCCAGATCAAGGACGACGTGCAGGACGACAAGTCGGCGAGCTGGTACGACGGCAGCCGCTCGATCGTGCTCGCGGTGCAGCGGCAGCCGGGCACCAACACCGTCGCCGTCGCGCGCGCGGTGCGCTCGATGGTCGACCGGCTGCAGGCGCAGATCCCGCCGGGCGTCCACATCCACAACCTGTACGACCGCTCGGAGTCGATCGGCGAGTCGGTGCGCGACGTCAAGTTCACGCTGCTCCTGACCCTCGCCCTCGTGGTGATGGTCATCTTCCTCTTCCTGCGCAACGTCTCGGCGACGGTCATCCCGAGCCTCGCGCTGCCGATGTCGCTCGTCGGCACGTTCGCCGTGATGTACCTGCTCGGCTACAGCCTCGACAACCTCTCGCTCATGGCGCTCACGCTCGCCGTCGGCTTCGTCGTCGACGACGCGATCGTCATGCTCGAGAACGTCGTGCGCCACATGGAGATGGGGAAGCCGCCGATGCAGGCGGCGCTCGACGGCGCCCGCGAGATCGGCTTCACCATCGTCTCGATGACGCTGTCGCTCACCGCCGTCTTCATCCCGATCCTCTTCATGGGCGGCATCATCGGCCGCCTCTTCCACGAGTTCGCCGTCACGATCGGCGCGGCGATCCTCGTCTCCGGATTCGTCTCGCTCACGCTCACGCCGATGCTCGGCAGCCGCTTCCTGAAGCGGCAGAGCACGGAGCGCCACGGCCGCTTCTACCAGGCGACGGAGCGCGCCTACGAGCGTCTGCTCGGCTTCTACGAGCGCACGCTCGCCGGCGTGATGCGGCACCGGCGCGCGACGATGGCCTTCTCCGCCGCCATCCTCGTCGCGACCGTCGTGCTCTTCCTCCTCGTTCCCAAGGGATTCCTGCCCAGCGAGGACTCCGGCCGCATCTCCGTCACCACCGAGTTCGCCCAGGGCACGTCCTTCGACGCGATGCTGCGACACCAGCAGGAGGTCGCCGCCGTCGTGGCGAAGGACCCCAACGTCGCGGACTTCATGTCCTCGATCGGAGGCGGCCGCGGCACCGGCAACCAGGGCCGCATGTTCCTCCACCTCAGGGCGCGCGCCGAGCGCGTCTCCGCCGACGAGGTGATCCGCGAGCTGACGCCCAAGCTGAACGCGTTCCCCGGCGTGCGCGTCTTCATGCAGAACCCGCCGCCGATCCGCATCGGCGGCCGCACCTCCAAGTCGCTCTACCAGTTCACGCTGCAGGGCGCCGACATCGCCACGCTCTACGCCGAGTCGGACCGCCTGCTGGACCGGATGAAGCGGATCCCGCAGATCGTCGAGGTGACGAGCGACCTGCAGATCGGCAACCCGCAGGTGGACGTGCAGATCGACCGCGAGCGCGCCGCCTCCCTCGGCGTCACCGCGCAGCAGGTCGAGAGCGCGCTCTACGACGCCTACGGCGCGCGCCAGGTCTCCACCATCTACACGCCGAACAACGAATACTGGGTCGTGATGGGCCTGCAGCCGCAGTACCAGCAGGACCTCGCCGCACTCAACCTGCTCTACATCCGCTCGCAGAACGGCGCGCTCGTACCGCTCAACTCCGTCGCCTCGCTGAGCAAAAGCCTGGGACCGCTCACCGTCAACCACTCCGGGCAGCTCCCTTCCGTCACGCTGTCGTTCGACGTCGCGCCCGGCGCTTCGCTCAGCGACGCGACTGCGGCGATCCAGCGCGCGGCGCGCGAGGTTCTGCCGTCGGCGATCACGACCGCCTTCTCCGGCACCGCGCAGGCGTACCAGGACACGCAGCAGGGGCTGCTCTTCCTGCTCCTCATGGCGATCTTCGTCATCTACGTCGTGCTCGGCATCCTCTACGAGAGCTTCATCCACCCGCTCACGATCCTTTCCGGGCTGCCGTTCGCCGCCTTCGGTGCGCTCCTCACGCTCCTGCTCACGCGCACCGAGCTCGACGTCTACGCCTTCGTCGGCGTCATCATGCTCGTCGGGCTCGTCAAGAAGAACGCGATCATGATGATCGACTTCGCGCTCGACGCGGAGCGCAACGAGGGGAAGCCCGCGCGCGAGGCGATCCTGCAGGCGTGCAGCATCCGGTTCCGCCCGATCATGATGACGACGATGGCGGCGCTCATGGCCGCGCTCCCGATCGCGCTCGGCACCGGCGCCGGCGCCGAGGCGCGCCGCCCGCTCGGCATCGCCGTCGTCGGCGGGCTCGCCTTCTCGCAGGTGATCACGCTCTACGTGACGCCCGTCGTCTACACCTACCTCGACGCGTTCCAGCACCGCGCCGGCCGCCGCTTCACGCGGCGCCGCGGCGCCGCCGGCGAGGAGCGGGAGCGGCCGCACTGGCAGCCGCAGCCGGTCGCCGCCGGCGAGTAGCTCGCGCGGCCGGCGCGCGCCGACCACGACCACGCGGCCGTCCGCGCCGACCATGCGGCCGCCGCGCGCGGACCGTGCGGCCGCGGCGCGCGCATCCTATCTTGGACATCGGTACCCCTGTGCCGGCTATCCAACGTCACGTCCCCTCCGACGAGGAGCCCGACGATGAGCGGACTGCTGCTGCTCGCCCTCCTTCTCGTGCTGATCGTGCTGTGGGCGATCGTCATGTACAACCGGCTCGTGTCGCTGCGCGTGCGCGCGGACAACGCGTGGTCCGACATCGACGTCCAGCTCAAGCGGCGCCACGACCTCGTACCCAACCTCGTCGAGACCGTGAAGGGCTACGCCGGCCACGAGCGCGGCACCCTCGAGGCGGTCGTCAACGCGCGCAGCGCCGCCATGAGCGCGACCGGCCCCGCCGAGCAGGCGAAGGCCGAGAACGTGCTGACCGGCGCGCTGAAGTCGCTCTTCGCCCTCTCGGAGAACTACCCGCAGCTGCGCGCCGTCGAGTCCTTCACCAGCCTGCAGCAGTCGCTGCAACACCTCGAGGAGTCGATCCAGAGCGCCCGCCGCTACTACAACGCGGTCGTGCGCGACCTGAACACCCGCATCGCGCAGGTCCCGTCGAACCTCGTCGCGGACACCTTCGGCTTCAAGCCGCGCGAGTTCTTCGAGACCGGCGACGAGGAGCGCGAGACCCCCAAGGTCCAGTTCTGAGCGACGCGGTCCGATGCTCGCGCTCTACTGGTTCAGCCTGATCGTCGGCGGCGGCATTCTCGCCGTCTCCACGCTCGGCGACCTCTTCGGCGGCCACGCCGACGTGGCCGGCGGCCACGACCTCGACATGGGTGGCCACGACCTCGACGTCGGCGGCCACGACCTCGAGGCGGGCGACGGCGTGCAGGGGGCGGGTGCGGCGATGGGCCACGCGGCGGCCGGCGCGCACGGAGCCGACTCGACGCCGCACGCGGCGCGCATCCTGTCGCTGCGCACGCTCACCTACTTCCTCTTCGGCTTCGGCGCGACGGGCCTGCTGCTTACGGCGTCGTGGGCGGGGTTCCGCCCGTTCCCGGCGTTCGTCGCGAGCGCGCTCGTGGGGGCGACGACGGGCGCGCTGAGCGTCGCGATCTTCGGGTGGCTGCGTCGCACGGAGGCGGGCGCGACGGCAGGCGAGGCCAGCTTCGTCGGCCTGCCGGCGCGCGTGGTGCTCCCGCTCGCCGCCGGCCGCTCGGGACGTGTCGTCGTGCGCCGCGGTGACCGCGAGTACGAGCTGCGCGCGCGGCCGTTCGAGACGGAGGCGGGCGATAGCGCCGGCTGGGGCGACGTCGTCATCGTGGACATGCGCGACGGCACGGCGTTCGTCGCCCCGCTCGAGTCGGCGCAGTGACGCGGCTCGAACCGGCTGAGTGACGCGGCCGTGATGCACCGGGGCTCACCCTACCTCAATCAACGCGGCGCACGGGAGGCGCAGCCATGATACAGACACTCGGCATGACGGCGGGACTGATCGTCCTCGTCGCGATCCTCGTCATCCTGTGGACCGTGAAGGCCCTCATCATCATCGTGCCGCCGAACGCGGCAGCGGTCATCACGGGACGGCGCCGCCACCTGGACGACGGCCGCGCCGTCGGCTACCGCGCGGTGATCGGCGGCCGCACGATCCGCGTACCGATCCTCGAGAGCGTCGACTACGTCTCGCTGGAGACGATCCCGCTCGAGATCACCGTGCAGAACGCGTTCTCGAAGGGGAACATCCCGCTCAACGTGCAGGCGATCGCGAACGTGAAGATCGCCTCGGAGCCGGAGACGGACTTCAACAACGCGGTCGAGCGGCTGCTGGGGAAGACGGCGGACGAGATCAAGCGGCTGGCGCAGGAGACGCTCATGGGCAACCTGCGCGGCGTCCTCGCCACGCTCACGCCCGAGCAGGTCAACGAGGACCGCCTCATGTTCGCCGGCAACCTCGCCGAGGAGGCCGAGAACGACCTGAAGAAGCTCGGCTTCAGCCTCGACGTGCTCAAGATCCAGAACGTCACCGACGAGGTCGGCTACCTCGACGCGATGGGCCGCAAGAAGACCGCGCAGGTGAAGAAGGAGGCCGAGGTCGCCGAGGCGGAGAACGAGTCCGAGACCCGCCGCGCCAAGGCCGCCGCCGACCAGTCCGCCGCCATCGCCGAGGCGGAGGCCAACATCCAGATCTCGGAAGCGCAGAACAAGCTCAAGGTCCGCCAGGCGCAGCTCCGTCAGGAGTCCGAGACCGCCGACAAGGTGGCCCGCGTCGAGGCCGAGCGCGCCGAGGTCGAAGCGCAGCGCGAGCTGCAGCAGCGCCGCACCGAGACCGAGCGCGAGCGGCTGAACGCCGACGTCGTCACGCCCGCCGAAGCGGAGCGCGCCGCCGCCGAAGCGCGCGCCCGCGCCGCCGCCGCCCCGATCCTCGAGAGCGGCAAGGCGCAGGTCGCGGTGCTCCAGCTCCTGCTCGGCCAGATCCGCGCCGGCGGCGAGCAGGGCTTCGCCGTCTTCCTCGCGGAGAAGCTGCCGCAGCTCATGCAGATGACGACGGAGGCCGTGAAGGGGATCGACATCGAGCGCATGGTCGTGCTCGACGCCGGCGACGGAAGGGGGCTCGGCAACGCCGCCAATCAGCGCGTCGTCGCCTCGCTCGCGCTGCTCGAGCAGTTCGCCGCCGCCATGGGGATCGACGTGACCGCCGTCCTCCGCTCCGCCGCCCACCGCATCGCCGACGGCGGCACCGGCGACGCGGGGTCGGGCGCCATCGAGGAGATCACGGTGCCCTGAGCCGGCGACCGCGGGTGGGGGACGGCGCAGCGCCCCACCCGCTCCGCCCGCCGACCGTCATGCCGGCCACCGTCCGGCTCCGTCCCGCCGCCGGCCCGCCCGCGGCCGGCCCGCCGCGCGGCCGCCCGCCGCGTCGCCTCAGGACGCGAAGAGATCGTCCGTCCGCGCGGCCATCACGAAGTCGTTGCGGTGCAGACCGCCGATCGCGTGCGTCCACCACGTCACGGTCGTGCGGCCCCACTCCGTCAGCAGCGCGGGGTGATGGCCCTCCTCCTCAGCCAGAGCGCCGACGCGGTCCGTGAACTCCAGCGCGCGTGCGAAGTCCGGAAAGGTGAAGACGCGCTCCAGCCGCTCCTCGCCGCCGCGCTCCACGATCCGCCATTCGGGGATCTGCGGCAGCAGCAGCGACTTCTCCTCCGCGTTCACCGCCGGCGCGTCCGGCCGGCAGGCGACGCAATGCTCGAATTCCAGTGACTTCGCCATCGTTCCTCCCGTTCGATCGATTCCCGCCCCGCTCGGCGACCAGATCCGCAGCCGTCGCACGCGGCGTCCGCGGCCGGCACGCGGCGTCCGCGGCCGGCATGCGGCTTCCGCGGTCTCAGCCGCCGACGTCGACGCTCTCCCCCTCTTCCGCGACGCTGCACGACCAGTGCAGCGTCTCCTCAATGCGGCGCCGCAGCGCGTCGGCCGCCTCCGGCTCGCCGTGGGTCAGGTAGGTGTGACGCGGCGGCGCCTCGAAGTGGCCGAGCCAGGCGATCAGCTCGTCGGCGTCGGCGTGGGCCGACAGGCCGTGCAATGCCACGACCTCCGCCCGCACCGGCACGTGCTGGCCGTGGATCTTGATCGTCTGCGCGCCCGCGAGCATCGCCGCGCCGCGCGTCCCTGCCGCCTGGTAGCCCGCGAAGAGGACCGTGTTGCGGTGGTCCGGCGCGAACACCTTCAGGTGATGGATGACGCGGCCGCCGGTCGCCATGCCGCTCGCCGAAACGACGATCATCGGGCCGCGTCGCCGATCCACGGCCTTCGACTCCTCCACCCCGTTCACGATCTGGACGTCCGCCTCCACGTCGCGCCACTGCTCCGCCGTGAGCCGGTGCTCGTCCGGATAGCGCGCGTACAGGTGCGTGACCTTCGTCGCCATCGGACTGTCCAGGAAGATCGGCAGGCGCGGGATCGCGTTCTCCGCCGCCAGCCGGTGCAGGTGGTAGAGCAGGACCTGCGTGCGCCCCACGGCGAAGGCGGGGATGACGACGACGCCGCCTCGCGACGCCGTCCTCCGCACGACCTCGCCCAGCAACGCCTGCGCGTCCTCGCCGCCGTGCGTGCGGTCGCCGTACGTCGACTCGAGCACGAGGTTCGCCGCGTGGCGCGGCTGCGCCGGCGGCAGCAGCACCGCGCCGTCCGGCCGCCCGAGGTCGCCGCTGAAAAGGACCTCTCCGCCGCTCGCCCGCAGCCGCACCAGCGAGGAGCCGAGGATGTGGCCCGCGCGCTCGAGGTGCGCCGTGACGCCCGCCGCCACCTCGAAGTCGACACCGCGCTCGACCGCCCGGAACGACTGCAGGGACTGCCTCGCGTCCGCCTCCGTGTAGAGCGGCAGGGCTGGGTGGTGCCGGCTGAAGCCATGGCGGTTCGCGAACTCCGCCTCCTCTTCCTGCAGGTGGCCGCTGTCCGGCAGCAGGATCGCGCACAGGTCCCGCGTAGCCGCCGTGCAGTAGATCGGGCCGCTGAAGCCCTCCCGCACCAGCAGCGGCAGGTACCCCGTATGGTCAATGTGCGCGTGCGTAAGCACCACCGCGTCGATCGACGACGGCTCGACCGGAAACGGCCGGCGGTTGCGCAGCCGCAACTGCTTCAGGCCCTGAAAGAGGCCGCAGTCGACCAGCACCCGACGCTCGCCCGCCTCGACCAGGTATTTCGACCCGGTCACCGTGCCCGCCGCCCCGAGGAACTTCAGTCGCATCGCGCCACCTCCCCGCGCCTCCGTGGATGCCGTCGTCGCCGCACGCTCACCCGTCCCCGCGCCCTGGCCCGTCGGCGCGCCCTCGCTCGTCGCCGCGCCCTGGCCCGTCGGCGCGCCCTCGCTCGTCGGCGCGCCCTCGTTCATGGGGCGCTACCACTCCTCGATGTCCGGCTCCCAGTCGTCCCAGAAGCGCTCCTCCTCCTCCCGGATCGACTCGCGATCGAGCGGCTCCTCCCCCGCTTCGACCGGATCGCCCCGCTCGATGCTGCGGACGACGTCGTCCGTCACCCTCGGCGCACCGCCCCGCCCCGCCCGCGCCCGCGAGCGGATCAGCCATCCCCCGATCACCGCCAGTGCCGCCGCACCGATCCAGAAGAACATGCCACGGAATCTGCCGATCCTCGGCCGGGACGCAAGGCGCTCGCCTGGCGGCGAGGGAAGCTCGCCTGGCGGCGAGGGAAGCTCGCCTGGCGGCGAGGGAAGCTCGCCTGCGGCGAGGGGAGCTCGCCTGCGGCGAGGGCCTCGCCTGGCGGCGTGGGAAGCTCGCCTGCGGCGAGGGCCCGGGCTCGCGCCGGGGGAAGCTCGCCTGCGGCGAGGGTCGCGCGTCGGCCGGCCTCCCTCGCGCAGCGAGCTTCCCCCGCGCAGCGGGCCCCGGCGCAGCCGGCCTCCCTCGCGCAGCGAGCTTCCCCCGCGCAGCGGGCCCCGGCGAAGCCGGCCTCCCTCGCGCAGCGAGCTTCCCCCGCGCAGCGGGCCCCGGCGCAGCCGGCCTCCCTCGCGCAGCGAGCTTCCCCCGCGCAGCGGGCCCCCGGCGAAGCCGGCCTCCCTCGCGCAGCGAGCTTCCCCCGCGCAGCGGGCCCCGGCGCAGCCGGCCTCCCTCGCGCAGCGAGCTTCCCTCGCGCAGCGGGCTTCCCCTGCAGAGCAGGTCCCCGGCGAAGCCGGCTTCCCTCGCGCAGCGAGCTTCCCCGGCGGAGCCGGCTTCCCTCGCGCAGCAAGCTTCCCTCGCGCAAGCGAGCGCCACGCGCAGCGAGCTCTCAACGTTCTCCCCAACCAGGGCGTCATTATGGCGATGACGGAATCGGACGGTCGACTCGTCGAGCGGGCCCGTACGGGCGACGCGGCGGCCTTCGAGGAGTTGGTGAGACGCCACCTGCGCGGAGCCTACGCCGTCGCGCTTGCCGCCCTGGGCGAGCCGGCCGATGCGGAGGACGCGGTCCAGGATGCGTTCATCACGGCCCTCGAGCGGCTGGAGGAGTGTCGCGAGCCGGACCGCTTCGGAGCGTGGGTCCTGCGGATCGCGCGCAACCGGGCGCACAGCCTGCGCCGCCGCCGTCACGTGCGGCAGGCGCAGCCGCTCGACGAGCTGCGCGCCGCAGCGACGGAGGACGACCCGCTCGCGGAAGCGTCGCGCGCGGAGACGCGGGAGCGACTGATCTCGGCGCTCGACGTGCTGAGCGATACACAGCGGGAGGTCTTTCTGATGCACGACCTGGAGGGCTGGCGCCACCGCGAGATCGCGGACCGAATGGGGCTGCCCGAGGGCACCGTGCGCTCGCACCTGTTTCACGCCCGCCGCGCGCTGCGGCGGACGCTCGGACCCGGCATGGCGGAGGAGCTCGATGACCGACACTGACCTGACGCCTCTCGACCCGCTCGGCAGGGGAGCGCGCTTCGAGTCGCTCGTCGCCGGCATCATGGCCGCGGCCGGCCCCGAGCTCGCCCGGCGTGCCGGGCTGCGCGCCACGCCGCTGCTCGTGCTGACCCAGTGGACGCGGCCGATGCTTGCCGCCGCGGCGGTGATCGCACTCGCGTCCGCCGCCGCGCTCGGCCTCGCCGGCCGCGGCGCGGGACCCACGACGATGCAACTGGCCACGGTGGTCGCGGCGCCGACACCCGGCATGGCGGAGGCGCTCAATGTGCCCGCGCCCGTCGACGCCTGGATCGCAGGGGACCGCGACCCCACGAAGGGGGACCTCATCGCGGCCATCGAACAAGGAGGAGGACGGTGATCACCGGCAAGGATGCCCCGCGCCGCACCCGCTGGCTCGGCTTCGGCCTGCTGCTCGCGACGTTCCTCGTCGGCGCCCTCGCCGGCGCCGCGACGATCCGCGTCGTCAGCGCCCGCGAGCCCACCGCGGCGCAGCGTCGCGATCGGGACGACGCGCGCGGGCAGAGGAATTCGCTGCTCGACCGGCTCGACCTGACCGCCGCACAGCGCGCGCAGGCCGATTCGATCCTCGAGCGCCGGCACGCGCAGCTCGACGCGTTCTGGAAAGACCACGGACCGTGGATGCGCGCCGTCGTCGACTCGACGCGGCAGGAGATCCGCGCGATCCTCACGCCCGAACAGCGCCAGAAGGAGGAGCGCATCCGCGCCGAGCGACGCGCCTATTACCATGACAGGGACCATGATGGCACCGGGAGGAGACCGCAGTGATGGAGCATAGACGCACCCGACGACGCGCGCTGCTCGCGCTCGCCGCCGCGGCCGCGCTGATCGCCGCCGCACCCGTCCTCGCCCAGACCGAGCCGGGCTCGCCGCAGCCGGGGGACAGCATCTCCCTCGACGACGCGGTGCGCCTCGCGCTGGAGCACAGCCCGACGATCGCGCAGAGCGAGGGCGCGGTGCAATCCGCGGCCTGGGGAGAGCGCGCCGCCATCGGCAACTTCCTCCCGTCGCTGTCGGTCAACTCCGGCGCCTCGAAGGCGAGCACGCAGCGCTTCAACTCGCAGACGAACACGATCACGAGCGGCTCGTCCGACAGCTACTCGGCGAGCGCGTCGGCGTCGATCGACATCTTCACCGGCGGCCGCCGCATGGCGGAGCTGAAGCAGGCGAAGGCGCAGACCAACTCGGCCGAGGCGAGCCTCGTGCAGCAGCAGTTCCAGACCGTGCTGCAGACGAAGCAGGCGTTCTTCGACGTGCTCAGCGCGGACGAGCTGATCCGCGTCGCGAACTCGCGCATCGAGCAGGCGCAGGAGGCGCTCACCGCCGCGCAGCGCAGGTCCGACGTCGGCACCGCGACGCGCTCCGACGTGCTGCGCTCGCAGCTCGAGCTGACCACCGCGCGCAGCTCGCTGCTGCAGGCGCGGACGACGAAGAAGACCGCCACCTTCGCGCTCGGCCGCCTCGTGGGCACCGAGGGTCCGGTGGAGGCGCTGGGCGGCACGCTTGACGAACCCGCTCCGCTGGCGCTGCCGGACTCGCAGATCGTCGCCCTGGTCGTCGGCGACGCCCCCACGGTCGTCGCCGCCAAGGCTGCGGTGAGCTCGGCGGACGCCTCGGTGCGCGCGCAGCGGGCGCAGTACCTGCCTTCGGTGCGGCTGTCGAGCGGCTATGACTGGTTCAACAACGTGGCCGCGCTCGCCAACGGCACCAAGAGCTGGTCGATGCGGCTCTCGCTCTCCTACCCGATCTTCAACGGGTTCCAGCGCGAGCAGTCGAACGCGCAGGCGAGCATCGACGCCGACGTCGCCCGCTACAGACTGGAGGACACGCGGCGCCAGGCGCGCGCGCAGGTCGCCAGCCTGCTCGCCTCGCTCGAGCTCGCGAACGAGCAGGTGAACCTCGCGAAGGAGGCACTCGCGGTCGCGCAGGAGGACATGCGCGTGCAGGAGGAGCGCTACCGCCTCGGCGCGTCGACGATCCTCGACCGCATCACGTCCCAGATCAACCTCGTCCAGGCCGAGACCGACCTGGTCGACGCCAAGCACAACTACCAGATCCAGCGCGCGCAGATCGAGGCGCTGGTAGGAAGGGAACTCTGATGATCGGACGCAACGGAGACCGCGCCGCCGAGCGGCGGCCGCGGCGGGAGCGGCGTCGGCTTCGCTCGCTGCTCGCCGCCTCGCTGCTCGCCGGCACCGGCGCCCTCGGTGTCGTCGCGTGCGGCCGCAACGCCTCGGGCGAGCAGAGCCCGGCCGCCGAGATCGCCACGGTCGAGAAGCGCGACCTCAACGTCGAAGCGGAGGCGTCGGGCACGATCGAGCCGATCCGCGTCGTCGAGGTGAAGTCGAAGGCTTCGGGCGAGATCCTGAAGCTGCACGTCGACACCGGCGACAAGGTGGCGCAGGGCGCGCTCCTCGCCGAGGTCGATCCGCGCGACGTCCGCAACGCGCTCGACCAGGCGAAGGCGGACCTCGCCGTCGCCGAGGCGAACTACGACACCAAGAAGGAGCAGCGCGAGCGCGAGCAGCAGCTCCTCGCCGCCAAGGTCGTGACCGAGCAGGAGTTCGAGTCCTCGAAGCTCGACGAGGCGACCGCCCAGGCGCAACTCGTCAAGGCGCGCACGAACCTGCAGCTCGCCGAGGAGCGCCGCGGTGACGTGACGATCCGCGCCCCGCTCGACGGCACGATCATCGAGAAGGACGTCGAGGTGGGCCAGATCATCGCCTCCGCCAGCAACAACATCTCGGGCGGCACGACCCTGCTCAAGATGGCCGACCTCTCCGAGATGCAGGTGCGGACGCTGGTCGACGAGACCGACATCGGCCGCATCCGGGCCGGCCAGTCGGCCACCGTCACCGTGGAAGCCTACGCCGGACGCCGCTTCGTCGGGACGGTCCTCAAGATCGAGCCGCAGGCGGTCCTCGATCAGAACGTGACCATGTTCCCGGTCCTCGTCCGCCTCGACAACCGCGAGGGGCTGCTCAACCCCGGCATGAACGCCGAAGTCACCATCGAGATCGCCAACCGGCCCGGCGTCGTCGCCGTGCCCAACGCCGCGGTCGTCAGCCCCCGCGACGCCGCGGCCGCCGCGGCGACGCTCGGCCTCGACCCGGCGACGCTGCGCAGCGCCTTCGCCGGTGGCCCGAACGGCCGCAACGGCGACGCCGCGCAGGCCGGCGGACAGCGGAGCGGCGCCGCGAGCGCGGCCGCCGCTCCGGCCAGCCCGGGCGCCGCCGGCACCGTCGCGTCGAACGGCATCCCGTCCGAGTGCCGCGGCCTGCGCGAGAAGATGCAGGCGGGCAGCCTCTCCGAGGCGGACCGGGCCCTGATGGAGAAATGCCGCGCCGCCTTCCGCGCCGCGCGCGGGGCCGGCGGCGGCGGCGCGGACGGCGCCTTCGGCGGCGCCGGCAGCGGCGCGAGCGGCGCGGGCGCGCAGGTCTCGGAGAGCGGGGTGGGCGTGACGCCACGGCCCGGCATCGTCTTCGTCTCGGGCGCCCAGGGCCCCGAGCCGCGGCGCGTCATGCTCGGCCTCAACGACTGGGACTTCACGGAGGTCCTGCGCGGCCTGGAGCCGGGCGACAAGGTGATCCTCATGTCCGTCGCCCGCATGCAGCAGCAGCAGGAGGAGCTGACGAACCGGATCCGCCAGCGCGCGAGCGGTCCTCTGGGCGGCAGCAGCGGCGGCCGCAGGGGACGGTAGCGCCATGGTCATCGGCGAAGTCCTGCGCGTGGCGTTCGGCGCCATCCGCGCCAACAAGATGCGCTCGTTCCTGACGATGCTCGGCATCATCATCGGCATCGCCGCCGTGATCGCCATGGTCGCGCTCGGACAGGGCGCCCAGAAGTCCGTCCAGGACCGCCTCGCGAGCATGGGCACCAACGTCCTCACGGTGCGCCCCGGCGCGCAGTTCTTCGGTGGCGTCGACCGCGGCGACAACAAGATGACCGCGCGGGACGCCGACGCGCTGCTCCGGGAGCCGGAGGACATCCGCGCGGTCTCGCCGGAGATGTCGCGGCGCCTGCAGGTCGTCTACGAGCGCGGCAACGCCAACCTCCAGGTCTACGGCATCTGGCCGGACTACTTCCCGATCCAGAACAGCCACCTCGCCGCCGGCCGGCTGTTCACGCCGGGCGAAGAGCGCGGCCGGCGCCGCGTCGCGGTGCTCGGCGCCTCCGTCGGAGATCGGCTGCAAGCCGCGTCGACCGCCGCGCTGATCGGCCAGACGATCCGCATCAAGAACGTGCCCTTCGAGGTGATCGGCGTCCTCGACGTCAAGGGCGACGAGGGCTTCAACAACCCGGACGAGGCGGTCTACATCCCGCTCGGGACGGCGCAGTTCCGCGTCTTCGGCACCGACCGCGTCTCCTCGATCCTCGTGCAGGCGACATCGGAGAGCGCGCTCGACCCCGCGTTCGCGCAGATCGACCGCGTGCTCCGCCGCGAGCACCGGCTCCGCCCCGGCGAGGCGAGCGACTTCACGATCCGCAACCAGGCGACGCTCCTCAACACGTTCCAGGAGACCGCCCAGACGTTCACGTTCCTGCTCGCCGGGATCGCGCTCGTGTCGCTGCTCGTGGGCGGCATCGGCATCATGAACATCATGCTCGTCTCCGTCACCGAGCGTACGCGCGAGATCGGCATCCGCAAGGCGATGGGCGCACGCCGGCGCGACATCCTGCTGCAGTTCCTCGTCGAGGCGCTCACCCTCTGCCTCGCCGGCGGCTTCCTCGGCAGCGCGCTCGGCATCGGCGGCGCCCTGGTCATGCAGCACATCGCCGGCTGGAACATCGCCGTCTCCACCACCGCCGTCAGCGTCGCCTTCGGCTTCGCGGGCGTGGTTGGCGTCTTCTTCGGCATGTGGCCCGCCCGCCGCGCGGCGAGTCTCGACCCGATCCTCGCGCTACGCTACGAATGAGCGACTTCGCGAGGCGGACGGCGATCGCCGCGGCCGGGGCGCTTGCGCTCGCGGCGTGCAGCTACACCCCGCCGCCGGTGCCGCTCGAGGGCGTGCCCGGCGACGTCTCCGCCCTGATCGGCGCGTGGGAGGGCGAGTACTCGAGCCGCGACACTGGCCGCTCCGGCTACATCGCCTTCAGCCTGGTCGAGGTGGGCGACACTGCGCGCGGCGACGTGCTGATGCTGCCGCCCGGCGAGCCGCGCCCGGAGTGGAGGCGGGACCGTGACGGCGGCATCGTCCTCACCGCTCCCACGCGCGGCCGCTCGCAGCTCCTCACGATCGCCTTCGTGCGCGCGCAGGCCGGCCGGGTCGCCGGCGCGCTGTCGCCCTATCGCGATCCCGCGTGCGGTTGCCTCCTCGAGACGCGCTTCTACGGCACCGTCGCCCGCGACTCCGTCTACGGCACCTTCGACTCGCACCACGTCGACACCGGCGCGAACGCGCGCGGCACGTGGGTCGTCCACCGCCGCCCCCCGGCGCCGTCGCCCTGAGCCCGCACGGGCCGCCGCCTCCGCCGCTCCATGGCACCGCGCGCGCCGTCTCGCCGCGCGCAGCCGCGCCGTGATGCGAACCCGGCCGCCCTCGCTTATCTTCCTCCGGCCGCCGGGCGCCCCGGCCCGCGGCAGGAGAACGGGCGAGCCTCCGCGAGCGCCCCCGCCAGCGACCCATGCCGAGCGAGCCGACGTCGCACGCCGCCAACGATTCCGAGCCGAGGGGCAGGTACCTCTACCTGCTCACGCTCACCGCGCTCGGCGTCGTCTACGGCGACATCGGCACCAGCCCGCTGTACGCGATCCGCGAGTGCTTCTACGGCGAGTTCGGCATCCCGGTCAGCCACGCCAACGTGCTCGGCGTGCTTTCGCTCATCCTGTGGTCGCTGATCCTCGTCATCTCCTTCAAGTACCTCGTGTTCATCACACGCGCCGACAACCGCGGCGAGGGCGGCATCCTGGCGTTGATGTCGCTGGTCGCGCCGGCGCGCGATGCGCGCGGGAAGCGTGCGCTGATCCTCGTCGCAATGGGGATCTTCGGCGCCGCGCTGCTCTACGGCGACGGCATGATCACGCCGGCGATCTCGGTGCTCAGCGCGGTCGAGGGGCTCGGCGTCGCCACCACGCTCTTCGACCCCTACATCATCCCGATCACGATCGTCATCCTGATCGGGCTCTTCTTCTTCCAGAGCCGCGGCACCGCGAGCGTGGGCGCCATCTTCGGCCCGATCACGCTCGTTTGGTTCGCCGTCCTCGCCGTGCTGGGCGTCGTCTCGATCGCGGGCCACCCGGCGGTGCTCGCCGCGGTGAGCCCGACGTACGCCGCCGTCTTCTTCGTGCGCAACGGGCTGCCCGGCTTCTTCGTGCTCGGCGCGGTCTTCCTCGTCGTCACGGGCGGCGAGGCGCTCTACGCGGACATGGGCCACTTCGGCCGCCGTCCGATCCGGCTCGGCTGGTTCGCCATCGTGCTGCCCGCGCTGCTCCTCAACTACTTCGGCCAGGGCGCGCTGTTGCTCGCCAACCCGGAAGCGGCGCACAACCCGTTCTACCGCATGGCTCCCGGCTGGGCGCTCTACCCGCTCGTGGCGCTGGCGACGCTGGCCACGATCATCGCGTCGCAGGCGGTGATCTCCGGCTCCTTCTCGCTCACGATGCAGGCGATCCAGCTCGGCTACAGCCCGCGCCTCAACATCGAGCACACGTCGGCGGAGGAGATCGGCCAGATCTACATCCCGTCGATCAACTGGATCCTGATGCTCGCCACGATCGGCCTGGTCCTCGGCTTCAAGTCCTCCACGAACCTCGCCGCCGCGTACGGCGTCGCCGTCACCACGACGATGGTGATCACGACGCTCATCTTCTACGTGGTCGCGCGCCGGCTGTGGAACTGGAGCGTCCTGAAGGCGGGCTCCCTGTGCGTCTTCTTCCTCTGCTTCGACCTTTCGTTCTTCGGCGCGAACCTGCTCAAGGTCACCGACGGCGGCTGGTTCCCGCTCCTCGTCGCCGGCATCGTATTCACCGTCCTGATGACGTGGAAGCGCGGCCGCCAGATCCTGCAGGGGCGCCTCTCCGCCGCCGCCGTGCCGATCGACTTCTTCAAGCGCAACGTCCTGGCCGACGCGCCGATCCGCGTCCCCGGCACCGCCGTGTTCATGACCGGCAACCCGAACACCACGCCGCCGGCGCTGCTGCACCACCTGCAGCACACGAAGGTGCTGCACGAGAGGATCATCCTGCTCACGGTCGTCACGGAGGAGATCCCGCACGTCGCGCCGGACGACCGCCTCGACGTCAGTGACCTCGGCGACGGCTTCTACGTGATGACGATCCACTACGGCTTCATGCAGGACCCGAACGTGCCGCGCGAGCTGATGCGCGCGAAGAAGTTCGGCTTCGACTACAAGCCGATGCAGACCTCCTTCTTCCTCGGCCGCGAGCGGCTGCTCGCCACGAAGAAGGCGGGGATGGCGATATGGCGCGAACACCTCTTCGCCTTCCTCTCGCGCAACTCGCAGCCGGCCACCGCCTTCTTCCACCTGCCGCCGAACCGCATCGTCGAGCTCGGCATGCAGGTCGAGCTCTAGAACGCCAGCGAGGTGAACGCCATGCCGCGCAATCGCACTCCGACATCGCGCAGCGCCCCCGTCGCGCTCGCCGCGCTCGCCCTCCTCGTGGCCTTCGCCGCCCCCGCCTCCGCCCGCGCACAGGCGATCGACACCACGCTCTACGACCGGCTGCCCTTCCGCTTCATCGGACCGGAGGGCAACCGCGCCATCGCCGTCGCCGGCGAGCCCGGCAACCCCATGGTCGCCTACGTCGGCGCGGCTTCGGGCGGCCTCTTCAAGACCGAGGACGGCGGCGTCGACTGGCGGCCGGTCTTCGACGCCCAGGACGTCTCCTCCGTCAGCGCCCTCGCCGTCGACCCGGTCCATCACAACGTCGTGTGGGCCGGTACCGGCGAGACGTTCATCATCCGGCCCGCGCTCTCGATCGGCGACGGCATCTACAAGAGCACGGACGGCGGCGAGACGTGGCGCCGGATGGGGCTCGAGAAGACCGGCCGCATCGGGCGCATCGACGTCGATCCGAACGACCCGGACGTCGTCTTCGCGTGCGCGCTCGGCCACGGCTTCGGCCCGCAGCAGGAGCGCGGCGTCTACCGTACGAAGGACGGCGGCCGCACGTGGGAGAGGGTGCTCTTCGTCGACGAGAACACCGGCTGCGCGGACCTCGACGTCGACCCGAACGATCCGCGCGTCGTCTTCGCCGGCATGTGGCCGCTCCGCATCGACCCGTGGAAGCTCGCCAGCGGCGGCGCCTCCGGCGGCGTCTACGTCTCGCGCGACGGCGGCGACACGTGGGCGAAGATCGCGGGCCACGGCCTGCCCGCCGCCGGCGACTCCGTCGGCAAGGTCGCCGTCCGCATCGCGCCCAGCGACTCCCGCCGCGTCTACGCACTCCTCGAGCGCCACGACCCCACCCTCTACCGCTCCGACGACGGCGGCCACGAATGGCGGCTCGTCAGCCGCGACCACGACATGGCCGAGCGCGCCCCCTACTACACCCGCTTCGCCGTCGACCCGCGCGACCCCGACCGCCTCTACTTCGTCTCCGTTCGCTTCAGCATCTCGCGCGACGGCGGCGAGACGCTCGGCGAGCGCGGCTTCGGCGCGGGCGGCGACAACCACGACGTGTGGATCGACCCGACCGACCCGGACCGCTACATGGTCGCCTCGGACGGCGGCGCGACCATCACGCTGAACCGCGGGAAGAGCTATCAGCGCGTCGTGCTGCCGATCGCGCAGATGTACCACGTCCACATTGACGACGAGATCCCCTACAACGTCTACGGCAACCGCCAGGACGGGTACTCCTACAAGGGCCCGAGCAACAGCCTCTCGGGCGCCATCACGGAAGGGATGTGGCACTCCGTCGGCGGCTGCGAGAGCGGCTTCGCCATCCCCGACACCGCCGGCGGCGACAAGGTGTGGTCCGGCTGCTACGACGGCGGCCTCGAGCTCTACGACCCCGCCACGCGCCAGAGCCGCAACGTCCGCGTCTGGCCGGAGGCCGGCTACGGCTGGCCGCCCGCCGAGCTCAAGGAGCGCTGGCACTGGACGTTCCCGATCGCCATCTCGCCCCACGACCACAACACGGTCTACGTCGGCAGCCAGTACGTCCACCGCACCACCGACGGCGGCGCCTCCTGGCAGGTGATCAGCCCCGACCTCACGCTCAACGACAGGAGCCGCCAGCAGAGCTCCGGCGGCGTCACCACCGACAACCTGATGACGTTCGACGGCTCCGTGCTCTACGCCATCGCCGAGTCGCCGGTGCAGGCGGGCGTCGTGTGGGCGGGCACGAACGACGGCCAGCTCAGCCTCACGCGCGACGGCGGCCGCACCTGGTCCAACGTCACGGCGAACCTCCGCGGCCTCGGCGCCTACGGCACGATCAGCAACGTCGAGCCCTCGCGCTGGGACGCCGGCACCGCCTACATCTCGGTCGACCGCCACCAGATGGCGGACTTCGAGCCCTACATCTACGAGACCACCGACTTCGGCCACACCTGGCGCCGCGTCAGCGGCGACCTGCCACGCTCCGTCTTCGGCTACGTCCACGTGGTGCGCGAGGACCCGCGCCGAAGAGGGATGCTCTACGCCGGCACCGAGAACTCGACCTACTTCTCCCTCGACGACGGCGCGCACTGGAACCCGCTGCGCAACGACATGCCGCCCGCGCCCGTCTACTGGCTCACGATCCAGCCCCGCTTCGACGACCTCGTCGTCGGCACCTACGGCCGCGGCTTCTGGATCCTCGACGACGTCGGCGCCCTGCGCGGCCTCGACGCCGCCACCCTCGCCGCCGACGCGCACCTCTTCGCCCCGCGCGACGCCTACCGGTTCCAGCCGATCCACTCCGTCTCCAGCGCGCCGAACAGCAACGTCACCGGCCGCAGCCCCCGCTACGGCGCCGACATCGACTACTTCCTCGGCGCCGCGCCGGACGGCGACGTGAAGCTCGAGGTGCTGCAGGCGGATTCCGTCATCCGCACACTCCGCACGACGAAGCGGAAGGGGATCAACCGCGCGTGGTGGGACCTGCGCTACGAGCCGCCCGCCCGGCCCACGCTCCGCACCACGCCGCCCGACAAGCCGTGGGTCCGCTTCCGCGAGGACGAGACGCGCCCGCTCGTGACGTGGGACCTCGACCTCGTCGGCGGCCAGATCGGCCCGCTCGCCCCCCCGGGCCGCTACACCATCCGCCTCACCGTCGCCGGCCACACCTACACGCAGCCGCTCACCGTGCTCAAGGACCCCCACTCCGCCGGCACCGCGCAGGAGATCGCCGCGCAGGTCCGCCTCGGCCTCCAGCTCCGCGACGAGCTCGGCGACGTATCACGCATGATCGACCGCCTCGAATGGCTGCGGAAACAGCTCGGCGACGCGCGCGCGCAACTCGCCGGCGACTCCTCCGCCGCCGGCGTCGTCGCCGCCGCGCGCGACCTCGAGGAGCAGGTGGTCGACGTCGAAGCACAGCTCTTCGACGTCCACCTCACCGGCTCGCGTGAGGACGCCTTTCGCAACCCGATGAAGCTCTACGGCCGCATCTCCGCGCTCGCCAGCGATGTCTTCGCCAACGGCGCCGACTTCGCGCCCACCCAGCAGCAGCGCGAGGTGCACGAGATCCTGAAGAAGCGGCTCGACGCCGCCCGCGCGCAGTTCGAGCGGATTCTGGAGACGGAGCTGCCGCGGCTGCAGGAGAAGATGACGGCGAAGGGGGTTGTGGTGACGTGAGGGGGTGGGGAGGCGCGAGGACTTGGGGCGGCGGGGACGGGACGGTACAGGGCGCGGCGTACCCCGGACCGGTCTGGGGTCTGCGGAGGGGGTCTGGGGAGGGTCTGGGGTACGAGGGTCTGCGGGGGGTGTGGGGTACGGGGGTCTGCGGGGGTCTGGGGTACGGGGGTCTGGGGGGGCTGCCTTACGCGAACAGGAGGCGGAACGCGACCACGATCAGTGCCACCGACAGCAGGCGGACGACCACGCCGCCGTGGAGGCGGCGGGAGAGGCGGGCGCCGAATTGGGCGCCGACCACGACGCCGAGTCCCATGAACGCGGCGGGACCGAGCAGGACGTGGCCGAGCGCGAGGTGGGTCGAGGCGCCGACGAAGGCGGAGATCGCCAGGATGAAGTGCGACGTCGCCGTCGCGACGTGGGGCGGGAAGCCGAGCAGGAAGACGAGCGCCGGTACGTGGATGATGCCGCCGCCGATGCCGAGGATGCTCGACAGGAAGCCGACACCGATGCTGAGCACGATGCCGATCAGGATGTTGTAGCGGTAGTGGAAGCTCTCGCCGCCGGCGTCCGCGAAGCGGTGCTCGATGTGGTACCATCGCGGCGGCGGCCCGCCTTCCGTAGGCGGGACGCCGGCCCGCGCCGTCGTCGGGCGCCACATCAGCAGCGCCGCGATCAGGAGGAGGAGCACGCCGAACACGATCTCGAACGTGCGGCCGTGGAACAGCTCGGCGAGGAACGCACCCGCGATCGCGCCCGGCACCGTCGCGAGCGCGAAGGCGAGACCGGCGCGGTAGTCGATCCTCCGCTGGCGCGCGTAGGAGAACGAGCCGGACGCGGCGTTCAGGAAGACGACGGTGATCGACGTGCCGGCTGCCTGCGCGGGGTCGGCGTGATAGAGGAGCAGGAGAACCGGCACCACCAGGAAGCCGCCGCCGGCGCCCACCAGCGTGCCGTACGCCCCGACGCCGAGTCCCAGCGCGAGGAACTCCATCGCTTCGACCCAGCCCATCGCTCCCCTTTCGCCTGTCACGCGACGCCTCGCCGCCGGTCACGCGACGCCCCGCCGCCTCGCCGATACCGCGCGACCGGCAACCGATCGGCGCCGCGGCGGCATCCATCGTCTGCGACCGCCGCAGTATGAAACGCTCACACTCCCCGACGCACAAGGAGCAGATCGATGAGGCGATGCGCTGCACTCCTCCTCACGGCGGCCGTCGCCGCCGCCGGGCTGGCGGTGCCTGCGGGCGCGAGCGCGCAGGAGCCGCGCCAGCCGCCGCCACCGCCGCCGGCCCCGGTGTCGACCTTCGGCGGCGGCGTACCGAATCCCGTTCTGGACCTGCTGCGCAGCGGCGACGAGCTCCACCTCACCGCGGAGCAGCGCGCGCGGATCGACAGGATCGGCAAGGCGCTCGACGCGAGGAACGCGCCCGCGTGGAAGGAGATCACCGCCGAGCTGGCGAGGATGCGCGCGCAGCGGGCGAGCGACGACGACACCGCCGCCACCCGCACGCGCACCTACGTCCGCCCCGATTTCACCCGCGTCCGCCCTTTGATGACGCAGGTCCGCGTCAACAGCGCCGCCGCCATGGACTCCGTCGTCGCGCTCCTCGACCCCGCGCAACGCAAGATCCTGCAGGAACGCGTGCACTGACGCGGCCCGTCCGATGAGAGACCGATCCCGCTCGCGACGCACCACGCCGCTTCGCCTCGCCGGCGCGTGCGTCACCCTGCTCGCCGCGACGGCACCCGCGCGCGCGCAGGCGCCGCCCGCTCGGCCGCCCGCCCCCGCCGACCGCGTTCCGGCCTCCGCGTCGCCGTCGCTGCTGCCGCACCAGACCGCGTGGATCGGCGCGGCAGCGGCGCTCACGGCCGCGGCGCTGCTCGACGGGGAAGCCCGCGAGGAGCTGTTCGTCGAGCGCTCGACGCGCCTCTCCGGCGTCGAGCGCGTGGGCAACCACCTCGGCAACCCGCTCTACACGCTGCCTCCGCTCGCCGTCCTCGCCGGCGTCGGCGCGCTGCTCCACCGGCCGGCGATCGCGCGCGGCGTCGGCCAGTCGGTCGCCGGCCTGCTCGCGACCGGCATCGTCGACGGCGCGATGAAGACGCTCGTGGGCCGGCAGCGCCCGAAGGTCGCGGGGGCGCGCGCGGCGTTCCACCCGCTCGAGCTCGACAACGCGTGGCAGTCGTTCCCCTCCGGGCACACGGCGGTCGCCTTCTCGCTCGCCACCGCGCTCGCGGAAGAGGTGCACGGCGTGCTCCCGGCGGCGCTCGCGTACGGCGCGGCCGGCGTCGTTGGCTGGTCGCGCATCTACAGCGACAACCACTGGGCGAGCGACGTGGTCGGCGGCGCGCTCGTGGGCGTCGTCACCACGCGCGCGACGATCCTCTGGCTCCGCCGCCACGACGACGCGCGGGCGCCTTCCACGCGCGAGGGCGCGGCGCCGCGCCTGTCGATCACGGCGACCGGCATCGCCCTGAGCATCCCCTCCCGCTGACGCCGTGACCGGATCGTCGCCGTCCTCGCCGTCCTCGCCGGACGCCGCCGCCGCCGGCAGCGCCGCCACGCGCGAAGAGCGCCTGCCCCGCCGCCTGGGCGTGTGGAGCGCCGCCGCCGTCCTCGTCGGCTCGACGATCGGCAGCGGCATCTTCCGCGTCCCGAGCACCGTCGCGGGCGACGTCGGCACGGTCGGCGCGGCGGCGCTGCTCTGGGTCGTCGGCGGCGGCGTCGCCCTCTTCGGCGCGCTCACGATCGCCGAGCTCGCGACGCTCTTCCCGCGCTCCGGCGGCATCTTCGTCTACCTCAAGGAGGGCTACGGGGATCTGCCCGCCTTCCTCTTCGGCTGGACGGAGCTGCTGGTGATCCGGCCCTCCGCGTACGGCGCGATCGCGATGATCTTCGCCGAGTACCTGCAGACGTTCGTGCCGATGAGCGACGTCGGGGTCCACCTCGTCGCCGCCGCCGCGATCGCGTTCGTCGCGGCCGCCAACTACCGCTCCGTCCTCTTCGGCGCCGCGATCGAGAACTCGACCACGCTCGCCAAGGTCCTCGCGCTCGTCGCGGTCGCGGTCCTCGCCTTCGCCTTCGGCGACCCGTCGCGCGGCGCGCTCGCCGGCGCGATCGCGTTCTCGCCCTCGAGCTGGTCCGGCTTCGGCGTCGCGCTCATCGCCGTGCTGTGGGCCTACGACGGCTGGGCCGACCTGACGTTCATGGCCGGCGAGGTGAAGGACCCGTCGAGGACGCTGCCGCGCGCGCTGCTCGGAGGCACGCTCGCGATCCTCGCCGTCTACCTCGTCGTCAACGCCGCCTACTTCTACGTGCTGCCGCTCGCCGACATGGCCGGCTCCCAGCTCGTCGCCGCCGACGCCGCCGTCCGCATCTTCGGCCAGGCCGGCGCCTCCGTCATCGCCGCGCTCGTCATGCTCTCCACCTTCGGCACGCTCAACGGATCGATGATGACCGGCCCCCGCATCCTGTGGGCGATGGCGGACGACGACCTGCTCTTCCGCCCCATCGCCGCCGTGCACCCGCGCTTCCGCACGCCGCACGTCGCGATCGCGCTCGCCGCCCTGCTCGGCATCGCCTACGTCTCGATCCGCAGCTTCGAGCAGCTCGCCGACGCCTTCATCCTCGGCATCTGGCCCTTTTACGCGCTCGCCGTCGGCGCCGTCTTCCTCGTGCGCTCACGCCGACCGAACCTCGAACGGCCGTACCGCACCCTCGGCTACCCGGTCGTGCCGCTTGTCTTCCTCCTCGCCAGCGTGCTCATGCTGCTCAACGCGCTCTTTCGCCAGCCGCTCTCCACCGCCTTCGACTTCGCCGTCATCCTCGTCGGCATCCCCGTCTTCTACGGCTGGCGCGCGTGGCGCGCGCGCGGCGGGAGATAGCGGGCCCTCCCCCTCGTCGCGGCCCTGCGCCTCCTCGTCGCGGCCCTGCGCCTCCTCATCGCGCTCCTACTCTTCCTCCGGCCGCGGCCGCCCGCGCTTCCGCTTCAACTCCGCCCGCTTCTTCTTCTCCCGCAGCCGCTTCTCCTTCTCCCGGCGCGGAACCGCGGTCCGCTTCCGCTTGCGACGCGGCCGCAACGCGCGCTCGACGACGCCCCGCAGCCGCTCCATCGCCTCCACCCGGTTGCGGTGCTGGCTCCGATGCACCGCCGCCACGATGCGCAGCGTGCCCGCCGCGTCCAGCCGCTTCGCCAGCCGCTCCAGCAGCAGCACCCGCCACTCCTCCGGGAGCGCCCGCGACTCCGCCACGTTCCACAGCAGCTCCACGCGCGTCGCCGACGTGTTGACGTGCTGCCCCCCCGGCCCGCCCGCCCGCGTGGCCCGGAACTCCAGCTCCCCGCCCGGAATCGTCAGATCCTCCGAAACCACCAGATCGTCCGCCATCTCCCCCGCCGTTCCTCCGTCCCCCAGACCCCCGTCCCCCAGACCCCCCCAGACCCCCCCCGTACCCCAGACCCCCCGCAGACCCCCTCCGCAGACCCCAGACCGCTCCCCTCCCACCCGTCCCTGTCCCCACCCCTGCCTCTCCACCACCAACCCCCCTAAATTCCCCCCCCATGCCCCGCCGCCTCCTCCTCGCCGACTGCGACGCCTTCTTCGTCCAGGTCGCCCGCCTGGCCGACCCCGACGGCGCCGGCCGCGCACCGCTGCTGCTGGTCGGCGGGCGTCCCGAGCGGCGCGGCGTCGTCACCTCCGCCTCGTACGAGGCGCGGCCGTACGGCGTGCGCTCCGGCATGCCCTCCGCCCGCGCGCTCCGCCTCTGCCCCGGCGCCACGCTCGTCCCCGTCCCGCGCGCCGAGTGCGTGCGGCGCAGCCGCATGGTGCGCGACGTCCTGGAGCGCCACGCGCCGGTGGTCGAACCCGCCTCGATCGACGAGTTCTACCTCGACCTGAGCGGCACGGAGCGGCTCTACCGTGACGAGCCGCTCGAGGCGACGTGCCACGCGATCCGGGAAGCGGTGCTCGCCGAAACGGAGATCTCGATCTCGATCGGCGCCGCCACGAACCGGCTCGTCGCCAAGCTCGCCGTCCGCCTCGCGAAGCCGGCCGGCGTCCACGTCGTCCCGCCCGGCGGCGAGGCCGACTTCATGCGCGGCCTCGAGCTGCGAGACATCCCGGGCGTCGGACCGCGCACGGCGGAGCGCCTCGCCCGCTTCGGCATGCGCGCCGTCGTCGACGCGCTGCCGCACGACGAGGACACGCTCGTCCGCTGGCTCGGCGCCCGCGAAGGCCGCTGGCTCTTCCGGCGCGTCCGCGGCATCGACGGCACGCCCGTCCGCCCGCGCGAACGCGCCCGCTCCATCTCGAGCGAGGAGACGTTCGCGCGCGACATCGAGGACGACGACGCGCTCCACCGCGCGCTGCTCTCGCTCGCCGCGCACGCCGCCGCCCGCATGCGGGACGAAGGGTTGTCCGCGCGCACGGTCACCGTCAAGCTGCGCGACCACGACTTCCGCACCCGCCTCGCCAGCCGCACCCTCGCCGGCCCCGTCCGCTCCGACCGCGCGATCCACGACGCCGCCCGCGCCCTGCTCGACCGCCTCCGCGCCGCCCGGCGCACGGGCGCGCGCCTGCTCGGCGTCGCGCTCTCCCACCTCGAAGGCGAGGCGGATGGCGGCGGCGCACAGCTCCCGCTCTTCGACGGCCACGCCCCCGCCGCCGAGAGCGAGCGCGACCGCTCCCTCACGCGCGCCGTCAATGCAGTGCGCGAGCGCTTCGGCGACGGCGCCGTCGTGCGCGGTGGAACGCTGGAACCCAGACGGGACGCGGACGGGTAGAGGCAGCCATGCATCGACATCGCCGCCCGACCGCCGCCGGCATCCTCGCGGCCGCCGCCATCGCCGCCGCCGCCGCGTGCGCGCCGTCCGCCGCCGCCGCGCCGCGCACGCACGCGCCGCGCCCGCACGCGCTGCGCACCGTCGTCTTCATGCTCGACGGCGTGCCGTTCGCGCTGGTCGACTCGCTGCGCGACGCCGGCCGCTTCGCCGCCTTCAGCCGCCCCGCCCGCGTGGTCAGCAGCTTCCCCTCGATCACCGGCGTCGCCTTCTCCGAAGAGTGGGACGACGCGCCGCCCCCCGGCTACGAGGACCTCTGGTTCGACGCGGCCTCGAACCGCGTGCGCGGCGGCCTGCTCGACCACGTGAGCGGCGGCGCGGAAACGCCGGCGTTCCACCGCCACGTCGACGCCGCGCTCGCCGGCTCCGCGGCCACGCTCGGCTATCTCGCACCCGAGATCCTCGCCGACGTCGAGCTCGCGCACATCCGCGACGCCATCCTCGAGCGCGCCGATCGCGACACCGCCGTCGTCGCCTACGTGATGGCGACCGACGCGCTCGGCCACCGCGCCGGCGCGGCCGGCGTGGCGCACGCGCTCGGCCGCGTCGACGCGCTCGTTGACGAGCTGCGCGCCCGCTTCCCGGGCCTCGAGGTGATCCTCTTCTCCGACCACGGCAACGATTACCTGCCGTCCCGCCAGGCGCCCACCGCCGCGACGCTGCGCCGCGCCGCTTTCCGGCTCACGCGCCGGCTCGAGCGGCCGCGCGACGTCGTGCTGCCCCGCTTCGGCCTCGTCGGCGGCAGCTTCCTCTACTGCCGCCCCGCCGACGAACGCGCCGTCGCCTCGACGCTCGCGCGGCAGGAAGGCGTCGACGTCGCGCTCTATCAGGACGACGCCGGCCGCGTCCACGTCCTCGGGCGCCGCGGCGAAGCGCTCATCGAGCGGCGCGGCCGGGCGTACCGCTACGCGCCCGCCTCCGGCGACCCGCTCTCGCTCGCCCCCGCGCTCGCCGAGCTGCGCGCCGCCGGCCGCCTCGACCGCGACGGCTTCGCCGGCGACGACGCGTGGCTCGACGCGACCGTCGAAGGCCCCTTCGTCGACGCGCCACGCCGCATCGTGCACGCCTTCGACGGCGGCGTGCGCCACCCCGCAAACGTCATCGTCAGCTACGCGCCCGGCTACTATCACGGCGACCCCGGCGCCGACCTGCTCGTCGACGTCGCCGGCACCCACGGCTCGCTGCGCACCCGCTCCTCGCTCGCGTTCTTCATGACGACCGGCGCCCCCCCGCCGCCGCTGCTCCGCGCCGCCGACGTCGCCGCGCTCCTGCCCGCTGCGGCGCGCGCGCCCGCCAGCCCGCAGGATCGTTGAGCCGGAACGGCGAAGCCGCGGCCCGCGCCGCGACGGGCGCCCGCGACGCCGCCGGCGCCGCCGCGGCGGACGTCGCAGCCGCCGAGCCCCGCGGCCGCTGGCGCGTGCTCGCGCTGCTGTGCGCCGCGGAGCTGCTCGGCATGTCGCTCTGGTTCACCGCCAGCGCCGTCGCGCCGCAGCTCGAACGCCTGTGGAGCCTTTCGCCCGGACAGGCGGCGTGGCTCACCACACTGGTCCAGCTCGGCTTCGTCACCGGCACCGCCCTCGCCGCGCTGCTCAACCTCGCCGACCTCGCCCCCGACCGCTTCTACTTCGCCGGCGCCGCCCTCCTCGGCGCCGCCGCCAACGCCGCGCTCCTCGTCGCCCCCGGCTACGCCACCGGCCTCGCCCTGCGCTTCCTCACCGGCTTCTTCCTCGCCGGCGTCTATCCGCCCGCCATGAAGATGGCCGCCACCTGGTTCCGCTCCGCGCGCGGCCTCGCCATCGGCGCCATCGTCGGCGCGCTCACCATCGGCAAGGCGACGCCGTACCTCGTCCACGCCCTCGCCACCGCCGGCATCGCCTCCGTCGTCCTCACCGCGTCCGCGGGCGCCGTGCTCGCCGCCCTCGTCGTCGGCCTCACGTACCGCGACGGGCCACACGCGTTCGAACGCCGCGAGTTCTCCTGGGGCCTCGTCGGCACCGTGCTCCGCCACCGCGAGACGCGCCTCGCCATAGCCGGATACCTCGGCCACATGTGGGAGTTGTACGCCATGTGGGCGCTCGTGACGACGTTCCTCACCGACTTCTTCGCCGCGCACGCCGACGGCGGCGCCGCGCCTCGCCAACCTCGTCGGGTTCTCCGTGATCGCGATCGGCGGCCTCGGCGCCGTCCTCGCCGGCGCGTGGGCCGACCGGCTCGGCCGCGAGCGCGTCACCATCTGGGCCATGGCCGTGAGCGGCGCCTGCTCCCTCGCCATCGGCTGGCTCCTCGCCGCGCCCGCCGCGATCGTCCTGCCCATCGCGCTCGTCTGGGGCTTCGCCATCGTCGCCGACTCCGCCCAGTTCAGCGCCGTCGTCACGGAGGTCGCGCCCAGGCACGCCGTCGGCACCGCGCTCACGCTGCAGACGTCGCTCGGCTTCGCCCTCACCGCGCTCGCGATCTGGCTCACGGTCGAGGTGTCCGGACGCTTCGGCTGGGGGC
>CAWFKH010000006.1:0-530000 GCA_963816355.1 uncultured Gemmatimonadales bacterium
GCGACCCGGTGCGCAAATCTGCCTTATGCCAGCGGTACGGGCGCATAAGGTTGCGGGCCTATCCTTATGCGCTACATTGCCTCGCATAAGGCAGCTTTCCCGAGGAGATCATGGCCTCTCGATCTGAACGCGCAGGAGCGTTCCGCCGTGAGCCGGCCGGGCACGCGGCGTTTGTCCCAGCCCCCTTCCCACCGGCGGACCTCAATACGGAGGGCCTTCAGGAGTTGTTGGAGCGAGCGACCCTCGCACTCGGAAGATTGGTGGGGGCTGCCGAGATTCTGCCGGACCCTGACCTCTTCGTCTACATGTACGTGCGCCGCGAAGCCGTCCTCTCGAGCCAGATCGAAGGGACGGAAGCATCCCTGGTCGACCTGCTCGAGTGGGAAGCCCAGATGGAAAAGCTCGAGCGGCGTGTGGATGTGCGCGAGATCACAAACTACATCGAAGCGCTCCGGTACGGCCTTGCCCGGGTAAACGAGCTGCCCCTTTCGCTCCGTCTGATTCGCGAGATCCACGAGCGGCTCATGACGGGCGTGCGAGGCGGGGAAGCCGCGAAAACGCCGGGTGAGTTCCGCCGATCCCAGAACTGGATCGGCGGCCCGACCCCGCAGACGGCGCGTTTCGTTCCACCGCCAGTGGACGAGATGCACCGTTGCTTGCACGAGTTGGAACGATTTCTTCACGACGCTTCGGACTTGCCGACCCTCATCCGGGTGGGACTGGCCCATGCTCAGTTCGAGACGATCCATCCGTTCCTCGACGGTAACGGTAGAGTCGGCCGCCTGCTGATCACGTTCTTTCTCGTCCATGAAGAAGTCCTCCGGGAGCCAATCCTCTATCTCTCGATCTTCTTCAAGCGCCACCGGCAGGACTACTACGATCGGCTGCAGGCGATCAGGGATAGCGGAGAATGGGAGGCATGGCTCGCGTTCTTCCTCGAGGGCGTCGCTGAGGTGTCGAAAGAGGCGACTGCGACGGCCCGTCAGATCGTGCATCTCCGTGAAGAGGAAAGGGCGCGGATTGGGCAAGATCTCGGGCGCCGAGCCGGCGCCGGGCTCCAACTGCTCGAGCACCTCTTTCGCAACCCGGTCGTCAATGTGAAGCGGGTCGAAGAGGTGACCGGACTCTCTCAACCGGCCGCGAACGCCTTGACGAATGCCATGGAGAAGATTGGCGTGCTCCGCGAGATGACGGGCAAGAAGAGCTATCGCCTCTTCGGCTTCGATAGGTATCTGCAGCTGTTCAAGGAGAGAGAAGAGCGCGACTGACGGCGTCGGATTCGGATGCTGCGCCTGCGGCGCTGGATTCGGATTCGCTGCTGGCGGGGCCGGCGGCGTCGGGCGGGGCCCGCCCGCCCATGGATCCCGCCAGCGGGAGGCCCAGCAGTATCTGATGGTTGACCTCGAGATTCAGGCGGCGCCCCGCTTCCTGCGCCTCGAAATAGCGGCGCCAGCACGATTCGATGGCCGCCCGGCCGACCGCCGCCGGCAGGTTGTGCATGACGAGGTTCGCGTCCTGGTCGATGAAAGACGCGAGTGCCGCGGCGTCGTGGGTGTCCCGCGTTGAACGTTCGGGCCCGCCCGGCCGTTGTACGCGAGCCGGCCGTCGGCGAATTTCCCGCGCACGGTCAACTCTCCCGCCATTCCCTGCCCGAAGACGATGCGCCCGTTCACGTCACCGCCGGCACGTACTCCGGCCGTGTAGCTGAACGTGCCCTGGAGTTAGCTCTGCGGCGGAGGATGGCGCCGCCCCGTAGCGCGCTCGGCGCGTCGAAGCCACAAAGAAGCCGCCGGCTTCCGGGCGAAACGGCCTCGGCACCGCCGCGAAGCCGCCCACCCCCGGGAACGGCCCCTGCGCCCCCCGCGCCCTCCGCGTGAAATGCCTGAACCTCGCCCCGCCGCGCACGTTCGGAAGAGCCGCTGCGCCACTTCGCGGCGCGCTTCCCGAAGAGTTTCGGAGCGACTCGAAGTGCACGACGCGCGGTTCGCCCCGGTGCCGTTGACCGGACGAAGCCGATCTTGTTAACCTGCGGGCTCGAACTCGCCGCCGCGGGGCCCCCCTGGAATCGGGGCGGCCGCGGCCTTCCGGGCGTGAGGAGGTGGGGCGATGCGGGATGAGCGGGAGTGCCGTGAGTACGGGGCCAGGCGGACGACCGCGCGGGCATGGACGTTCCGCGCGAGCAGGACGCTCTCCGCCCTGACGGCGTGGGCGGCCGTCGCCGCCCTTCCCGCGGCGGCACAGAGCGGGGCCGACGCCCCGGGCCGCCTCGGCTCCGTGGGTGCCGAGACGCCGGCCGCCCTGGCGGAGCTGGTGGTCGGGCGCTTCGCGGCGGGGACGCAGGAGGCGTTCGACAGCGTGTATCCGGGGGAACGAGGACGGGCCCTGGTTGCGTTCGCGCGCCGCAACGCCGGGGAGCGCCGGCCCGGAGACGCGGTCGTGATCGCGTCCTCGGAGGATCGCGCGGTGCTGCTGCTGTCGGGTTGGGTCGCCTTCGGCAACTCGGGCTCCGAGACCACGGTCGCGCGGGACTTCTCGGGTCTCTACGAGGCGCGCCGCGCGGACGGGTCGTGGCGCCTCGGCCCGCGCATCGCGATCGACAGCGTGAACCGGATCCGCGAGCAAGCCCTCGGCGTCCGCATCCACCCCGGGCGGGGTCTCGACGTGCGGGACACGCTCACGGTCGACGTACGGGACCCGAACGGCTTCTGGGTCTATCTGAACCACGTGGCCGACATCCGCGACGTACGCGTGGACGGCAAGCGTGCCGAGCACCGGTTCGGAGGCGGCCTCCTCTGGGTTCGGGCACCGGCAGGAGACGGACGCCGGCTCGCGCTCGACTACGTGCTCGACATGAGACGGGACTCCGCCACGAACGCGAACTCGGGACGATTCGAAGACGCGGCCGGACACGCACGGAACCAGTACTGGTGGCACCCCTTCTACGACTTCCACTCGGTGGGCGACCTCGCCGACTTCCGCCTCACCGCGCGCGTGCCCCGCGCGTACCACGTCGCAACCAGCCTCGAGCAGACGGACACGGTCGTCGGAGCGGACCGGATCGTCACGGGGCGCTCGTCCCAGCCCACGTTCGCGCTCACGCTGATGTACGACCGGGACTGGCGTCCGGTGCGGACACGGGTGGGATCGATGCGTGTCGAGATCTTCGCGACGCCCGACTTCCAGCCGACGGCCGCCCGGATCGTGGCGACGATCAGCCACGCGTACGAAACGCTGCTGCCGGCATTCGGTGAGCCGGGCGGACGCTATCTGGCCGTGGCACAGGCGCGGGCGCGCGGCGGACAGGGGTGGGCATTCCGCTCGAACGACCTGATCGTCGCCGGTGCCGGCGGCGGCCTGTTCGACAGGGGCGGCGCGCGGCCGAGGGCCTTCCTCGCCCACGAGGTCTCACACGGCTGGACGCACCCGACCGGTCTTGGCGGCAACTTCCTCGCCGAAGGATGGGCCAGCTTCGCCGAGCCCCTGATGCTCGCGCCCATCTACGGCCCGGCCGTCGTCCCGCGGTTCTGGGAGAGCTACCGGACCTGGTATGAGCGCAGCGGCTACGACGGCACCGAGCGGATCGACGACGATCCCGGCAACAGCGGCGTTGCGTACAATAAGGGAAGCTGGATCCTGCACATGCTCGAAGAGACCCTGGGCGACTCCATCTTCGACGCGGGGATGCGCCGCTACATGGCCATTCCCGCCGGCCGGCCCGCGGGTCTGGAGGAGTTCTCCGCCGCCATGTCGGCGGCGGCCGGCCACGACGTGAGGCCGTTCCTCGCACCCTGGCTCCACGGCAAGACGATTCCCGACATCGACGCGCGCGTCGAGGGCGACCGCATCGTACTGAGCCAGACGGGCGCTGTCTTCCGTCTCCCGCTGGACGTGCTCGTGTTGACGCGGTTCGGCGCCCTGCGTCGACACATCCAACTGACGGCCCGCAAAGACACGCTCGTCGTGCCGGAGGTCGGTCCGATCGAGGGCGTTCGGCTCGATCCGGATCATCGCCTGCTGATCCGCCGCCAGTACGGCGACACCGTCACACTCGCCGTGCACGCACCCGGCGCCGGGAAGGTCGCGCTGTTCAGCGACTTCTCCAACGACGAGATCCCGGCCAGCCGTACGGGCGACACGTGGGCCGTCTCGGTCACCCTGACCGAGGGCACCTACATGTATGCATGGCATATCGACGACGACTACGGCCCGCCCCTGGATCTGGTCGTCGACCCCGTGGAGCGCGTGGACGACGCCTATCCGCGTGGCTCGAGATGAATCGCGTCGGAGCGAGACAGAACCACACGCGATGAGATCGAGCGATGTCAATACGGCGTATTGACACGGTCGCGGCGTGGGGTCAGCTTCCCCTCATGGGAACCAGGTCTACCCAGCTCCAGATCCGCATCACGCCGGCCGAGAAGGCGGAGTTGAAGCGCCGGGCGGCGCGAGCGGGACAGGACGTGTCGAGCTACGTGCTGTCGCGGGCGCTGCCATCGGCTGCGGTCGCGTTCGCGGGCATCGTGGAGGCGCTGAGGGCCGGCGCGGGCCGCGGCTACGTGCTGGCCGAGCTGAACGATCTGCTGTCCGGCCTCTCGCCGGCGGAGTTTCCGGCGGCGGTGTCGGGCGCGGACGTGGCCGCCCTCCCGCCGTTCGAGGCCAACTACGCCGCGGCGATGGTGGAGCAGGCGGCGTACATGAAGGGGGTGGCGCCACCGGAGTGGACGGTACGGGTGACGCCGCTGGAAGAGCCGTATTTCGCGACGGCGCTGGAGAGCCTGCGGGAGCATCTGCTGCGCTCGTCGCCGGTGGCGTTCAGGCGTCGGAACCTGTTCGTGGACGCGACGGTGGGCGACCGTGTCTGAGTTCCCGGTGAAGCTGACACGCGCGGAGATCCTGGAGCTGTTCGAGCTACTGGATGAGGAGCTGGCGGCGGGGAGCGTCGAGGGGGAGCTGTACCTGGTGGGTGGCGCGGTCATGTGTCTGGCGCTGGAAGCGCGAGATGCGACGCGGGACGTCGACGCGACATTCGCCCCCACGCGGGAGATCCGCGAGGCGGCTGCCCGCGTGGCGGCGCGCGCGGGCGTGCCGGACGCGTGGTTGAACGACGCCGTGAAGGGGTACCTGAGCCCTCGGGGCGACTACGATCCGTTCCTCGACCTGCCCCACCTCCGCGTCTTCGTAGCTCGGCCGGAGTACCTGCTCGCCATGAAGTGCGCAGCGATGCGGTTGGGCGAGGAGTTCCGCGACCTCGACGACGTGCGATACCTGCTCCGATCCCTGGATGTCGGCACGGTGGACCAGGCCCTGGCGATCGTCACGCGCTATTTCGACGAGTCGCGGCTGATGCCGAAGACGCGCCTGGCCCTGGCGGATCTCCTGGGGCTGTAGGGTCTCCCCCGAGCCCGCTGCGTACCGCCCGGGGCGGTTCCGCCGCCGCTCACCGCAGCCCCTCCACGAAGCCCCGTCGCCAGCTCGCATACGACGGCGCCCACCCCAGCGACCGCTTCGCCCGCGCGTTCGACGCGCCCTTCGCATCCACCATCATCGCGGTCACGGCCGCGCCCGCCAGCAGGCGCGCGAGCCAGCGCGGGACATGGCGGGGCGGGGGGGCGCCGACGGCGCGGGCGAGGAAGGGGAGCGAGTCGCCGACGGGGGCCGGGTCGTCATCCGTGACGGTGTACACGCCCCGGCCGCCGCGCTCCACGGCCGCGAGGGTGGCGGCAGCCGCGTCGTCGATGTGGAGGAAGGACCAGACGCCGCGGCCGTCGCCCACGAGCGGGAGCTTCCGGGCGCGGAGGGCTGCCACCTGCGCGCCGACCGGGTCGAGCGAGATGCTGGTCCCGGGGCCGTAGAACAGGCCGTAGCGGAGGACGATGCCCTCCGTCCAGTCCGCGCCCGTGACGGCGGCTTCCAGGTGGTGGAGGGCGGCGATCGTGCTCCGGAAGGGCGCGGGCGGGCTGGGGTGGGGCGGGTCGTCCTCGGTGGTCACCGGCCGGTCGGTGCGGGCGAGGGTGAAGCCGGCGAACCCCTGGGCGACGAAGCGTGCCACTCCCGCGGCCCGCGCCGCCCCCAGCAGGTGGTCCGTCCCGTCCGTCCGGAGGCGGTTCGTGGCGGCGAGGGCCCGGTCGTAGTGGCGCGGGTCCAGCGCGTCGGGGATCGCCGTCAGCTGGTGCAGGACGACGTCTGGGGCCGCCTCCGCCACGGCTCGGGCCACGGCCGCCGCGTCCAGCGCGTCCGCGACGACGGGCGTGGCGCCGAGTCGCCGGAGCCGCTCCACCTTCACGGGCGTCCGCGTCATCCCCGTGACGTCGTGGCCGGCCTCGACCAGCAGCGGCACCAGCCGGCGGCCGAGGGCGCCCGTGGCGCCGGCGATGAAGACCTTCATGCGTTTCTCCTCGTGCGCGTGCGTCCCGAGGGTGCGCCCCCCGCTCCTGTCTACGTCAGGGCCAGCGTGGCGACGTGGAGCAATGCGTGCGCCACCACCAGGTATCGCCGCCGAGAAGCCAGAAACGCCGCTGGATCATCTCACGCGTACCGACGGTGCAGCGCCTGGAGATCCCGCAGCAGGCGCTCGCCCTCGATGTGTCCGCTCGCAGCATCGATCCGCGCACGTCGAGGGTTCTGTGCGAGCGGAGCTTCCCGCCCGTACATTGGGCCCCGGTTTCACTCCGCGGGGCAGCGGCTTTTCCGCAGGATGAGGAGGTTCCGGTGGAAGAGGGGGCAGCGTGAGCAAACAGAGCACATCGCACGAGGCGTGGGGCAGTCGGATCGGGTTGATCCTGGCGATGGCGGGCAACGCCGTGGGGTTGGGCAACTTCCTGCGTTTCCCGCGCCAGGCCACCGTGAACGGCGGTGGCGCATTCATGATCACGTACTTCGTCGCGTTCCTGCTGCTGGGCATCCCGCTCATGTGGATCGAGTGGGGGGTGGGCCGGCACGGCGGGCGCTACCGCAAGGGTCACATACCGGGCATGTTCGCGTCGCTGTGGAAGCACCCGGCGGCGAAGTATCTGGGCGTGCTGGGACTGGCGATCCCGACGATCGTGCTGATCTACTACGCCTACATCGAGAGCTGGACGCTGGCTTTCACGGTCTTCAGCGCCACCAAGAGCTACTGGGGCCACACGACGCAGGCCTCCATGGTGCAGTACCTCGAGTCGTTCCAGAACGTGGTGCCCGGCGCGCACGCGTTCTGGGAGCCGTTCGTGTTCTTCCTCGTCACGGTGCTGATCAACTTCTACGTGGTTTCCAAGGGCATTGCCGGCGGCATCGAGAAGCTGGCCAAGATCGGCATGCCGATCCTGTTCGGCTTCGCGGTGGTGCTGGTGATCGCGGTGCTGATGCAGCCGCCGGGCCCCGATGGTCACACGGCGCTGCAGGGGCTGAACTTCATCTACAACCCGGACTTCTCGAAGCTGGGCGACGCCAGCGTGTGGCTGGCGTCGGCGGGCCAGATCTTCTTCACGCTGTCCGTGGGCATGGGCACGCTGCAGGCGTACGCGTCGTACCTGTCGTCACAGGACGACATCGCGCTCTCGGGCATCGCCACGGCGGCGACCAACGAGGCCACGGAAGTCGTGCTGGGCGGCACCATCGCGATCCCGGCGGCCGTGACGTTCTTCGGCGTCGCCGGCGCCGTGGCCGTGGCGCAGTCCGGGTCCTACAACCTGGGCTTCGCCACCATGCCGGTGATCTTCCAGCAGATGCCGTTCGGCGCCGGGCTCGGCTTCATGTGGTTCGGCCTGCTGTTCTTCGCGGGCATCACCAGCTCCGTGGCCATGGCGACGCCGGTCATGGCGTTCATGCGCGAGGAGTTCGGGTTCCGGCGCGAGAGCGTGGCCTGGAGTCTGTGCGCCATCGTCGTGGCCATCGGCATCCTGCACATTCTCTTCCTGGGCCACGGGTTCCTGGACGAGTGGGACTACTGGGCCGGCACCTTCGGCCTGGTGGTCTTCGCGGTGATCGAGACGGTGATCTTCGTGTGGGTGTTCAAGCCCGAGAACGCGTGGAGGGAGCTGCATCTGGGCGCCGACATCCGCATCCCGAAGGTCTTCAAGTTCATCATGACCGTCGTCACGCCGGCGTACCTGTTCTTCATCCTGATCTGGTGGGGCGCCACGGACGCGCTGCCGATCCTGCTCGACCGGAAGGGGGCGGGCGGCGGGATCCTGTCGCCGGGCGACGAGCCCTACATCCTGCTCTCCCGGCTGGTGATGGTCGCCATCGTGGTCACGTTCCTGGTCCTGATCCGAATCGCCTGGAAGCGGAACGGGTACGATGACCGGGCCGGCTTCCCGGTCCAGGAGGATCGACCGCTGCAGGGAGGCGAGCAATGACGACCACCGCCATCATCTTCATGGCCCTGAGCTGGGTCTTCGTCCTCGGTCTCATGGCCTGGTCGTACAACCGGATCCTCAAGCACCCGAAGCACCTGGACCCCGACGGCATCGGCCCCGCGCGCCCCGTGGAGCCGCCGCTCGAGCCGCCCATGCCGCCGCCGGAGGAGTAGGGGCTCTGGAACGTGACACGCCCGCCGCGGTCGTGCATCTTGAATTCGGCTGACCGGCCCGCAACACCCATTTCCCACCGTTCCGGAGGTGCTTCATGCGGTATGCATTTCGACAGCGCAGCGGCCTCATGGTCCTCGTCGGATTGCTCCTCGGGATGGGGGCGACGCCGGCATTCGCGGCGGGGCGGCCCGGCAACCGGGCAGGGCTCTGGATGGGCGGCCGCGAGGTCACGCTCTCGGCCACGCACCCGCTGTCCATCCCGAGCTTCTCGCGCCAGACGAAGCTCGCGTGCAACGTGTGTCACACGGCGTTTCTGCAGCTGACGAACTTCGGCCGCCTCTTCAAGCTGAACGGCTATACCTTGAGCGGAATCGAGAAGGTGACCGCCGGCAAGGGCGCCGCGGCCGGGGGGCTCTCGCTGGAGCTCATCCCACCGCTCTCGGTCATGGTGCAGACGTCGCTCACGCACGTCGCGAAGGCTCCGCCGGGCACGGCCAACGACCAGGCCGAGTTCCCGGACCAGCTGAGCCTGTTCGTGGGGGAGGCGATCACGCCGCGGATCGGGACCTTCCTGCAGTTCACGTACTCGGGGCCGGACGGCTCCTTCGGCTGGGACAACGCCGACATCCGCTTCGCCGACCACGCCACCCTGGCCGGCCGCTCGCTGATCTACGGCGTGACGCTGAACAACAGTCCGTCCGTGCAGGACGTGTGGAACAGCACGCCCGCCTGGAGCTGGCCCTTCACGGGGTCGAGCGTCGCGCCCACGCCCGCGGCCGCCACGGCGATCGAGGGCGACCTCGCGCAGCGCGTGGCCGGGCTGGGCGGCTACATCTTCTGGAACAGCCTGCTCTACGCCGAGCTGAGCGGGTACCGCTCGGCGCCGCAGGGCGGACCGCACCCGGCGGACGCGAGCGCCGAGCAGACGATCAAGGGGGTGAGCCCCTACTGGCGAGTCGCGCTCTCGCACGAAATGCCCACGCAGTCCATCGAGGTCGGCACCTTCGGCCTCGCCACGCGCGAGTACCCCAGCGGCGTGGGCGGCTTCACGAACCACTATACGGACCTCGGCCTGGACGCTCAGTACCAGTACTTCTTCGGTCGCTCCAACCTCACCGCGCATACCACCTACATCCACGAGCACCAGACCCTCGACGCCTCGTTCCAGACCGGCGACGCCGCCAATCCGACCGACGTGCTGCAAACCTTCAAGGCGGACGCCGAGCTCGTCCTGCCCTCGGGGATCGCGCCCGGACTCGGCTTCTTCGCCAGCTCCGGGACCGCGGACACCGGCCTCTACCCCGCGGCCGACGTGGACGGCAGCGTCACCGGGCACCCGAACAGCAGCGGCGTCACCGCCGAGCTGGACTTCAATCCCTGGCTGAACACCCGCCTCGCCGCGCAATACGTGCTGTACAGCAAGTTCAACGGCTCGAACGCCAACTACGACGGTGCCGGCCGCAGCGCGTCGGACAACAACACGCTCTACCTCCTGGCCTGGCTCGTGTTCTGAGTCGGTCGCACGACGCTGAACGCCTCGGCCCGCCGCCGCACGCCGGCGGGCCGAGGCCTCCCTCCCTGCAAGGAGAAGCGATGTCGAGCTTCAAGATCGTCGCCTGCGCGAGCCTCGCCTGCGCCGCCGTGGTCCTGCTGACGGCCGCCCCCGGCGCGGCCCAGATGCCGGCCGCCCCGGCGCACGATCGCCCCGCCACCACGACTCCGGCGGCGAGCGTCGCGCCGTGCCCGAAGCTCACGGAGGACCTGGCCAGGCAGGGGAAGAAGATGTTCAGGGGCGGCGGCAACTGCTACACCTGCCACGGCGCCAACGCCAAGGGCACCCCGCTCGCGCCCAACCTGACCGACACCACCTGGATCCAGATCGACGGCAGCCTGCCGGCGATCATGGAGCTGATCAGGACCGGCGTTCCGCAGCCGAAGCAGCATCCCGCACCGATGCCCCCCATGGGCGGCGCTCAATTGAGTGCCGCGGAGGTGTGTGCGCTCGGCGCCTACGTCTATTCGCTGAGCCACGGGCTCACCGGGTCGAAATAGAGGACCGCCGGCGCGCAGGCGCGGCGGCGGATGCGGACGAATTCCTTCGCCGTGTCGCAGTCACGCTGACGAGCGGGCGGGATCGGCACCCTTTCGGGCGACCTTTCACGTAGTAAGCCGGATGACGTCGCGGTCAGGGGCGCGCCGGACGATCACCCGGTGCTCGATCCCGTCGTCCACCAGCGGGATGTCCGGTCCCTCGAGGACGCGCCCGTCGAGCGTCACCTCCGCCCGCGTGTCGTCGCCGAACGTGCCGGGCTCGTGCACGACGATACGGTAGCGGGCGGCGCCGAATCGGTAGTCGATGGCCAGCTCCGGCCAGGCGGCGGGCACGCGCGGCGCGATGCGCAGCACGTCGCCGCGTCGGTCGAAGCCGAGGATGGCCTCGAGACCCACGCGATACATCCAGCCCGCGGCGCCCGTGTACCAGGTCCAGCCTCCCCGGCCGACGTGTCCGGGCGCGGTGTAGACGTCCGCCGCGACGACGTACGGCTCCACCTTGTAGCGGGCGACCTCGTCCGGGGTGCGGGTGTGCAGCAGCGGGTTGAGCATCTGGAACAGCTCGAGCGCGCGGCCGCCGTCGCCCGAGCGCGCCGTGGCGAGGACGGCCCACGTGGCGGCGTGCGTGTACTGGGCGCCGTTCTCCCGCACGCCGGGCAGGTAGCCCTTGATGTAGCCGGGATCGCGCGGGGACTTGTCGAACGGCGGCGTGAGCAGGCGGATGAGTCGGGCATCCTCGTCCACCAGGTGCTCCTCGAGGGCGCGCATGGCGCGGACCTGGCGCTCCGGGCCGCCGGCCCCGGAGATCACGCTCCAGCTCTGGGCGATGGAGTCGATGCGGCACTCGTCGCTGCGGCTGGAGCCGAGGGGCGACCCATCGTCGAAGAACGCGCGCAGGTACCAGTCGCCGTCCCAGCCGTGCGTCTCCGCGGCCGATGCGTACTCGTCGGCGCGTCGCCGCAGCTCGCCGGCGACCTCCTGATCGCCGCGCTCCGCGGCTCGGACGGCGAACGAGCGCAGCGTCGCGATGAGGAACCACGCCAGCCATACGCTCTCGCCGCGCCCCTCCACGCCGACGCGGTTCATGCCGTCGTTCCAGTCGCCCGTGCCGATCAGCGGCAGGCCGTGGGGGCCCGCGGTGGAGGCGCGTCGGAGCGCGCGCAGGCAGTGCTCGTAGACGCTGCCGTGCTCGTCGCTCGTGCCGGGCAGGTCGTAGATCTCGACCTCCTCCGGCTCGAGCGGGCGCATCGTGAGGAAGGGCACGTGCTCGTCGAGCACCGAGCCATCGCCGGTCCGGGTGACGTACTCGTCGACGACCCAGGGCAGCCAGGCGAGGTCGTCGGAGAAGCGGGTGCGCACGCCGGCGCCCGTGTGCGGGTGCCACCAGTGCTGGACATCGCCCTCGAGGAACTGGCGAGCGGCGGCGCGCAGGATGTGCTCGCGCGCCAGCGCCGGCTCCGCGTGGACGACGGCGAGGACGTCCTGTAGCTGGTCACGGAAGCCGTAGGCGCCGCTGCTCTGATAGAGCGCCGAGCGCCCCCACAGCCGGCAGGACAGCGTCTGGTACGGCAGCCAGCGGTTGAGCAGGGCGTCGAAGGCCGGGTCGGGGGTGCGCACGGTGATGGCCGAAAGGCGCCGGCGCCACTGCTCGACGGTGAGGGCGAGGGCGGCCGTGGCGGCGTCGACGCTGCGGAACCGCGTCGCGAGTCGGCGCGCGTCCGCATCCGTGCCGCCGGCGCCGAGGGACACGACCACATCGCGGCACTCGCCGGGGGCGAGGGCGAGCACGCATTGGAGTGCCGCGCACGGGTCGAGGCCGGTGCCGGTCGTCCCGGAGAGCTCGGGGCGCAGGAGGGCGGCGGGCCCCTGCACGCTTCCGTTCCGTCCGAGGAACTCGCGGCGGTCGCCGGTGTGGCCGGTGAGGGGCTCGCTCAGCGTGCAGAACGCGACGTGTTCGTGGAAGTGTGGGTCGAAGTGGTTGCGGGCGAAGATCGCGCCGAGCTCCGGCTCGAAGGCGGTGCGCACGTGGTGCTGCGTCCGCTCGCGTTGCGCGCCGAGCGTCCATTCCACGTACGCGGTCAGCCGGATCCGTCGCTCGACGGCGTCGCGGTTCGTGACTCGCAGCATGGACAGTCGCACCGGCTCGTCGGCGGCCATGCCGAGCGTGAGGCGGGTGGCGATGCGGCTCCGCTCGGCCTCGAACACCGAGGCGCCGGCGCCGTGGCGCACCGCGTACTTGGTGTCGTGTCCGAGCGGTGCGGGCGTGGCGCTCCACGTGTCGCCGGACGCCTCGTCCTGGAGATAGAGGACATCCGAGATCGGGTCACTTACGGGATCGTTGTGCCAGGGGGTGAGGCGGAAGAAGTAGCTGCTGTCCGCCCAGGTGCAGCCCGCCCCGCGCTCGCTGACGATGAAGCCGCCGCGTTCGTGCGCGACGACGTTGACCCACGGCGCGGGCGGCAGGGCGTCGCCCGCGACGCGGATGACGTAATCGTCGTTCGCGTCGAGGCCGCCGGTTCCGTTGTCGAAGGTGAGGTCGGCGCGCGGCCTCTCGACGGCGGCAGGCTGCGTCGGCCGGCCTGCCGGTGGTCGGAGGGGCCGGCGGGTGTGCGTAAAGCGCTCGAGGGCGGAACGAGGGGTCGCCTGTCGCTCGAGGATCCGCGGCACCTGCGCGGAGGGCGCGGCGTCGGGCCGGGCGGTCGGCGGCTCCACGAGCAGGCCGGCGAGGTGCGTGAGCGATCGGCCGTCGCACGGGAGGACGAGCCGGGCCGTGGCGCGCAGCATGAGCAGCGTCTCCGCATCCAGCGACGCGACGTTCCGGAGGAAGACGCCGCCGGGCCGATCGAGGGCCGTGCCGCCGATGGCGAACAGCGTCTCCATGATGCGGTCCTGCAGCTCCTTCAGGTAAGACGCGGGCTGGGCGAAGAGTATGACCAGGTCGACCACGAGGCCGCGGCGGCGCCAGAATTGATGCGCGGCGCCGACCTGCCGCAACGTCGGGAGTCCGTCCACGCCATCGATGGTGGCGAGGACGATGCGGCGGTCACCGGACAGGCCGGCGGACCACAGCAGCGGCTGCGCGCCGCGGTTGCGTCGTACTTCCTCCGGCGTCGCGCGGAGATCCTGGTGGGGATAGAGGAGGCAGCCGGCGAGCTCCTGGAAGATGGCCGCGTCGGCGGGCGTCAGGTCGCGCTCGCGCAGCTCCACCTGCTGGGACGCCCATGCGAGGTCGAGGGCCCGCTGCGCCGTGTGCGAATCATGGTACCGGTCGGCCAGCTCGAAGGCGTCCTCCCGTGTGGCGGCGACCAGCGTGGTGAAGGTAACGGTGGCCGACTCTCCCGGGTCGAGCCGGAGCCGTGTCCGCAGGGCGAAGATCGGGTCGAGCACGGCACCGGTGGTGCCGGAGAGCGGAGCGGCGCCGTCGAGGGCGGCGGGCGCGCGCGTGGTCCGGCCGCGGCCGACGAAGCGCGCGCGGTCCGTCTCGTACGAGACGGGTCCGACCCGCGCGGTGCCGGCGTCCATCACGTGCACGCACCACAGGGACGGCTCCTGCGCGGACCGCGGCCGCCGCGTGGCGGTGAGGGCCGAACACCACTCGTGCCACTCCGTCTCGACGAACAGGTTGGCGAACGCCGGGTGCGCCCGATCGGCGTCCGCCGGACCGAGCACCACCTCGCCGTAGCTCGTGAGCTCGATCTCCCGCGCGGATTGCGCATGATTGGTGAGCGTCACGCAGCGCACCTCGGCGGCGTCGTCGGGCACCACGGTGATCTCGGTGCGGGTCTCGATGTCTCCATCGGCGCGGTTGAAGCTCACGCGGTCGCTGGCGAGCAGCGCCCGGTACGCGTCGGCTGGAGCGCACACCGGCTGGTGGGCCGTCGACCACAGCCGGTCGGCGGTAACGTCCCTCACGTAGCAGAACTGGCCCATCGCGTCCGTGGTGCCGTCGGCGCGCCAGCGGGTGACCGCGATATCCTCGTACCGGGAGAACCCGGACCCCGCGTGCGTCACCATCACGGTGTAGGGCTGACGGCCGAGCAGCGCGACGTGCGGCCGCGGGGTGTCCGGCCGGGTGATCTCGCGGACGGCCTGATTCTCGGTCTCGGGGCGTGACGGCGCCGCGGCGGCGGCCGCCCGCCTGGCGGGTTGCAGCACGAGGCGGCGCGGGATCCGCTCGTGGAGCAGGAGCTCGGCCGACCGCACGAGGGGATCGGCGTGGAAGCGTCGTTGCCACACGTCGTCGGTGAGCAAGTTCGTCAGCGCGGCGAGGCTCATGCCGATGTGATGCGCCATGTAGTTGCGGACCACGGCGTGGTCCCCGCCCGGTTCCGGGCGGGAGTAGTCGATGGCGTCGCGGAAGCCGTACGGCCCGAGGGCGTCCAGCCCGGCGAGCACGGAAAGGTTCTCCAGCGCGCGGTCCGGCTCTACCCGCAGCGCCAGGGCGGAGGCGTACGGGGCGATCACGAGGTCGCGGCCGAGCCCGCGCTTGAGGCCGAGGTCCGGCACGCCGAACGCCCGGTACTGATACGTGAGCCGATGGTCGCGCAGGTTGTACGCGCTCTCGCTCACGCCCCAGGGCACCTTCCGCCGGGCGCCGTAGGCGATCTGGCGCCGAACCGCGCCCCGGTACGTCTCATCGAGGAGCGTGGACGGATAGGAGCGCATGACGAGCGCCGGCATCAGGTACTCGAACATGCTGCCGCTCCACGAGACGAGCACGGTGGCGCCCGACGCGCGGGTCAGCGACCGACCGAGCCGGAACCAGTGGTCGAGCGGGACGTCGTTCTTCGCGACGGCGACGAAGCTCGCGAGGCGCGACTCCGAGGCGAGCAGGTCGTAGTGCGACCCATCCAGCGACCGGTTGGCGTGCTGATAGCCGATCGAGAAGAGCTCGCGATCCTCGTCGAAGAGGAAGCGGAAGTCCATCTCGGCCACGTAATCGCCGGCGCGGTCGGCCAGCGCGTCCAGCCGGGCGCGCAGCTCGCGGCCGGTCGCCCCATCGTCTCCGGGCCCGGGGCGGGCATCCAGACACGCCTGCCGGACGGCGAGCAGGTGGCCCGCGAGGTTGCCGCTGTCCACCGTGGAGATGTACGCCGGCTCGAGGACGCTCAGATCGTGCAGGTCGTACCAGTTGAAGAAGTGCCCGCGGAAGCGCCGCATCCGCTCCAGGGAACGGAACACCCGCTCCAGCCGCCGCGTCATGTCGTCGATGGCGATGAAGCCGAGGTCGCGGGCGCTCGCGATGGCGAGCAGATGAAGGCCGATGTTCGTCGGCGACGTGCGCATGGCGACGGCGGCGCCGGGCTCTTCCTGGACGTTGTCCGGCACCAGCCAATTCGTGCCGGCGTCGACGAAGCGGTCGAAGTAACGCCAGTGCAGCCGCGCGAGGTCCCCGGCCGCGGCGGCCTGTGCCGCCGTGAGCTGTCGCCGCCGTGGCACGGCCGGTTTGCCGAGCGCGTGGGCGATGGCGGGCGACGCCGCCCACAGCAGGGCGAGAGAGCCGGCCGCCACCGCGTCGGGCCACCCGAAGGTGCCCCGACCTCCGCCCGCCGAGCGGACGACCGCGATCGCGGCGACGGCCACCGCGACGGCTGCCGCCGGCGACATCGCCTGCCACACGAGGGCGCGGCCCGTCCGCGGATCCCGTTCCGCCGTCGATGCGGTCTGCCACTCGAGCAGGTGCCGCCTGGTGACACCCAGCCGCCAGAGGGTGCGCACGATCGCGTCGGCCGACACCCAGGCCTGATGGGGCAGGAAGGCCAGGGCCAGGAAGAGCTGCCGCGCGGCCGTCCGCGCGTCCCGGGCGACGGACGCATAGTAGGCGCGCCAGGAGCGGTCGAGCGGCGGGCGCAGCGCGGCGAGCAGGACCGAGACGATCCAGGGCGCCGCGACCATGGCGAGTGTCAGCGCGGTCCAGCCCGCCAGCGAGCCTGGGAGCAGCAGCCAGCCGGCGAAGAGAAAGAGCAACAGCCCGATCTCGACCGTGCTTCGTCGGAGGTTGTCGAAGATCTTCCAGCGCGAGAGGAGCGGCAGCCGGTTGGCCTCGAGCCCGTCGGGCCCCGGCACGTGCGGCGACAGCCAGCGGAGCAGCTGCCAGTCGCCCCGGATCCAGCGGTGCTTCCGTCGGGTGAACGTGAGGTAGCGCGCGGGGTGGTCGTCGTAGACCCTGATGTCGGTGACGAGCCCGGCGCGGGCGTAGCTGCCTTCGATCAGGTCATGCGAAAGCAGCGTGTTCTCGGGGAACCGGCCGCGGGTCGCCTGGTCGAACACGTCGACGTCGTAGATGCCCTTCCCCGTGAAGCTGCCCTCGCCGAACAGGTCCTGGTATACGTCGGAGCTGGCGGTCGCGTAGGGGTCGACGCCCGGGTGCCCGGAGTGGATGGACGAGAAATGGGATCGATGCGCGCTGGGCAGCGTGACGCCCACGCGCGGCTGAAGGATGCCGTAGCCGCGCACCACGCGGCCCCGACGCGCGTCGTACACGGCGCGGTTGAGCGGGTGCGCCAGCGTGCCGATCAGCTCCGCGGCGCTGCCGGGAGGCAGCACGGTATCGGCGTCGAGCGTGATGACGTAGCGAACGGAGCCCAGCACCTCCACGTCGCCGGCGGTGATGGCGAAGGCATCCCGCGCTCCGCCGCGCAGGAACCGATTGAACTCGGCCAGCTTGCCGCGCTTGCGCTCCCAGCCCATCCAGACGCCCTGGCAGGCGTTCCAGCGTCGGGGCCGATGAAGGAGCTGGAACGCGTCCCGGCCGACGGGCGCGTAGCGGTCGTTGAGGTCGCGGACGCGCGCCACGGCCGCGGTGACGATCGCCGCATCGTCCTCGCGGCTCTCCTCCGCCGCGTCGGTGAAGTCGCTGAGGACGCAGAAATGCAGGTGCGCTCCCCGGTTGGCGAGAAATTGGACCTCGAGGTGATCGAACGCTTCGTCGACGGCCGCGATGCCGTCGAACAGTGTGGGCACGACGACGGCCGTGCGGAGCTCCGCGGGCACGCCGTCGCGAGCGCTGAGGTCGAGCCTGGGGAGCGTGCGCGGCGGCAGCAGCACCGTGACCAGCTGGTCGACGACGACGGTGGCGACGTGGCTCGCGGGGATGAGCGCGAGGACGAGGATCGGAATCCACGCGCCGCGGGCCTCGGGCCCGGCCAGCCACAGCACGGCGGCGAGTGCCGCGACGAAGCCGGTGAGCAGGCTCGCGGCGAACACCGTGCCCGGGTGCCTCAGCACCCACCGGTGGAGCGCCTCGCGCGCCCGGGGCCGATACCCGGCGGCGACCTCCAGCTCCCGGAGCCCGTCGTCCACGAGGTAGAAGCCGACGTGGGCGCGGACGTGCTCCGGCCCGTGGTCCTGCGACGCGGCGTGGGCGAGATCGACGGCCATCCGCGCCACGTGTTCTTCCGGATGATGCGTCCGGCGCGCGATGCGCTCGACCACGTGGCGGTAGTGATCACGCGTCTCGAACGTCATGCGGCCATGGTACCCCGCCGGGTCGGCGCGCAGGACGGCTTCCAGCGCGCTGTGCCGCTCGACGAACATGCGCCAGTCCAGTTGTGCGATCGTGCGCAGGCTCGTGATGCTGTGGGCCATCATGACCTGCGTGAGGGCCAGGTGCTGCGCCGCTCGCGCCGACGCCACCTCGTCGCTCACCCTGCGCTCGCCGATCCACTCCTCGATCTCGACGAGCGGGAGAATCGCGCCGCGGGTCAGGCGCAACTGGCGCAGGAAGCGCGCGATGAACACCTCCGTCAGGCGCGGCGGCGCCTCGACGAACGCACCCAGGGCCGCGCTCAGCTTGGCCGCCCCCTGCTCGCTCGCGGTCTCGATGCGCAGAGCCCACGCGTCCGCCTCCTCGATCTCGCGCATCCGGCGCATGGTACGCAGCGTCATGCGCCGTACGCTCTCGATCAGCGCGATCCGGAACATGGCGGGCAGCGCCCACAGCTCGCCGATCGCGAGGGGCGTGACCGACTGGTAGGCGGAGACGAAGAGGTCCAGGTTGTCGACGTCGATGCGCGCTTCGGAGTGGGAGATCAGCGCGATCGCGAGCTCGTACACGCGCGGGTACCCGGCCAGCCGCCCGCTCGCCAGCTCGGGCAGCTCCCGGTAGTAGCCTCGCGGGAGCGCCTCGTGCACTTCCCGGATGTGCTCCTGCACGATGTGGAAGTTGTCCAGCAGCCATTCGCCGGCCGGGCCCACGTCGACGTCGCGGGCCGCGCCCGCGGACAGGGCCGCGTGCGCTTCGTCCAGGATGCGTCGGGTCTGGGCCAGGCGAAGGAGCAGGGCGGCCTCGCGGCGCGCCCGGGTGGGGGGATGCGCGCCCTCGCGGCGGGCGACGGCGCGGGCCTTTTCGGCGAGCTGATCGGTGCCGAGGAGCACACCGCGGATCGGACCGGCCACGCGCTCGTCCCGGCCGGAGCTCCGCGTCGGCCGGAGAAGAGCTCGAACGTACGGGAGCGCTATTGCCGAATCGTCATGGAGCGCATCGTCCTTTGGCGAAGACCGGAGCGACCGTGCTGGCCGAAAGAAGGCTACCCGGCTGGGGCAGGGAGGTTACGGACGCCGCGTTCTGCGCCGGTATTTCCGCTGTGGGGCGAGAACGGTGAGTTCGAGGACAAGCGGCCCAGGGGTCGGCTGCGGCCGCCCCGGCGCACCGCCGGCCTCGTCGCAGTCGGATGCAGCGCAGTCCGATATGGCGCAATTGGATACAGCGCAGTCGGCCGCGCTCGCGGACAGCGGCCAGCAGGTGTTCCGGTTCGAGACGTTCGGTCACCGCGCAGCAGAAAGCCGATCTCGTGGCGTATCTGAAGTCACTGTAGAACGGCGCCCCGCCGGCCCGGTCCGTGGTTCAGCGTCGCGCCAGCCGGCGGGCTTTGGTGTCGAGCGTGTCGAGGACGTGCGCGAACGATTCGTGGAAGCTGGCCACGCCCTGGGATTCGAGCGTGAGGCCGACGTCTTCCATGTCGACCCCCAGCGTCGCGAGTGCGTCGAGCGCCGCGCTCGCCTCGTCGGCGCCGGCGTCGATGGTGCGAGCGAGCGTGCCATGGTCCTCGAATGCGGCGATCGTCGCCTCCGGAAGCGTGTTGACCGTATCGGGCCCGACGAGGCTGTCGACATAGAGCGTGTCGGGATAGGCGGGGTTCTTCGTCGATGTCGACGCCCACAGCGGCCGTTGCCGATGCGCGCCGCGGGCCTCGAGCGCTGCCCACCGCTCGTCCGCGAACCGCTCGATGAACACCTGGTACGCGACCTTCGCTTGCGCGACCGCCGCTCTGCCGCGCAGGGCGAGGGCGTCGGGGGTGCCGATCGCATCGAGGCGCTGGTCGACTTCGGTGTCGACCCGGCTGACGAAGAACGAGGCGACGCTGTGCACGCGGCTCGGGTCGCCGCCGCCGCGGGCGTACTCCTCGAGGCCGGACCGGTAGGCCTCGATCACTCGGCGGTAGCGCGACAGCGAGAAGATCAGCGTGATGTTGATGCTGCGCCCCTCGGCCGTCATGGCGCGGATGGCGGGGATGCCTTCGGCCGTGGCCGGGATCTTCACGAACAGGTTCGGCTGATCGATCCGCACGTGCAGGTCGCGCGCCGCGGCGATGGTGCCCTCGGTGTCGCGCGCGAGCTCAGGCGCGACTTCGATCGACACGAACCCGTCCGTACCGCCGCTGGCCTCATGCACCGGCCGCAATACGCCGAGCGCCTCGCGGACATCGTCGACGACCAGGTCCCAGTACGCGTCGCTGACCGACTTGCCGTCGGCGGTCAGCGCGCCGAACTGTTCGTCGTAGACGTCGGAGCCCTCGATGGCCCTGGCGAAGATCGTCGGGTTGGCCGTCACCCCGCGGATGCCGTCGGCGACGTAACGCGCCAGCGTGCCGTCGCGAAGGTAGGTGCGCGTGAGGTTGTCGAGCCACGGACTCTGCCCCTGCTCGTCGTACAGCCGCTGCATCCTGGTCACGTCGATCCCTCCTCGTACTCACCGGGGAAACAACTGATCTGAGCCGGGTGGGCGGCGGCGTCGAGATCGATCCCGTCGTCAACGCGCAAGACGCGCACCCGGGCTACGTCTCCGGAGACGAGCTCAGAGGGTACGGCCGCGGGCCGCCGCAGGCCGAGCCCGCGGGCGATGGCGCGTGGGACGGCATAAAGCATGCACTGACAATGGGTTGCCGCCCACAGAGAAGCGATCGAGCGGGCGGCAACCCCCATGAAGGAGTGCCAGATGGCTGACAGCCAGCGCAAGACGACCGGCAACGACGCGCGTGAGGACGTGCGCCGCGACATGGAGCGGAAGGGCCTCGAGCACGAGATCAAGGGTGCCGTCCGCCAGGGTGCGGGCAAGGTCGAGCGCGAGGCCGGCCGCATCACGAAGGACCGCTCCACGGAGGCGGAGGGTGCGATCCGCGAGGGCATAGGCCGTGTCGAGAAGAAGCTCGGCGAGGCCAGCCGCAAGGCGGCCGAGCGGAGCCGTCGCGAACCCTAGCGATCCGCTGGCCGTTCGGCGCGTCCGAACGGGCCGTTGAAGGCATGGACGCTAAGCGCCGGGTCGGGGGCACCACGGGTGTCCGGTCCGGCGCTTTCCTTGAGAGCCTACGGGCCGGTAGCATCGTCCGCGCGCGCGCCGCCCGCGCGCAACGCATCGACCGACAGGTCCGGCAGGCCGAAACCCGCGAGCAACGCCTTGAAGCGCGGGTCCTCCCGGATCGGATCGAACGCCGGCATCCACAGGAAGCGGAGGCCGTTGAAGCGCTGGCCCTGTGCTGCCGTCTGCGACCATTGCTGCAACTCCCTCAGGGCCTGTTCGCGTGCGCCCAGCAAGCTGTACCAGAACGCGCGTGCGAGCCCGCCCAGGTTCGCATGGCCGATGCGGTGCAGGCCGGAGACGAGCGGCAGCGCCCGCGCGCGCCGCGCGGGCTCGGCGACCGCCGCGATCAGCGTGGCGACGACTTGCCGGTCTTCCTCCCGCCGGTCGGGAACCGCTTCGGCTGCCGTGCCAGCGACGTCCTGCGCCCGCGCGTAGTCGCCGGCGTAGATCCGGCTGAACGCGAGCTGGTCGCGCGAGTAGGCGAAATGCGGTGCGATCCGGATCACGTTCTCGAGCACGGCGGAGGCCTCGTCGTGGCGGCGACGGCTGTCGAGCATGAGACCGAGCATGTACTGCGGATTCGGGGCCAGGGGATCCTGAGCGATCGCGATGCGCTCCTGGGCGATCGCGGCATCGATCCGCCCGACCGCATCGAGCAGTTGAGCGTACTGGTTGTGCACTTCGGACAAGCCTGGATTGAGCTCGAGCGAGCGCCGGTACTGGCGCCCCGCCTCCGCGAAGACGAAACGGTCGCGCAGCACGTTCGCCAGCGCCGCGTGCGCCTCGGCCGACTGCGCATCGAGCGCGAGCGCATGGCGCGCGCTGCGCTCGGCGTCGTCGAGCGACGCGTCCCACGGGGCGAGCTCGTACCACGGCAGCAGTTCCTGCACCTGGGAGAGCTGCGCCCACGCCGCGGCGTATTCGGGATCGCGTGCGGTCGCCTGCCCGAGCAGCGTCGCCGCCTGCCTGAGCGCGCCGCCGCGCGCGGCGATCGCGCCGAGCGCCTGCAGGTAAAGCGAATGCGCCTGCGCGTCGTGCGTGCCGCTGCGCACGAGCGGCTGGTCGCCGCTCCACTGGGCGCGCAGCCTGTCGGCGATCGCGTGAGAAATCTCGTCTTCGATCGCGAACACGCTGGTCAGCTTGCGGTCGTATTTCGCAGACCACAACTGGAAGCCGCTGCGCGCATCGACCAGCTGCGCGTTGATGCGCACCTGGTCGCCGGCGTTCTGCACGCTGCCCTCGAGCACCGTCGCGACGCCGAGCGTCTCGCCGACCGCGCGCAGGTCCGCGGCCCTGCCCTTGAAGGCGAACGCAGACGTGCGCGCGGCGACCTTCAGTTGCGGTATCTGCGCGAGCGCGTTGAGGATCTCCTCGGTGATGCCGTCGCTCAGGTATTCGTTCTTCGGATCGCCGCTCAGGTTGACGAACGGCAGCACGGCGATCGACTTGTCTGGGGTCGCCGTCGCGGCGGAAGTCCGCGTCGTGGGCGCGTCGGCGCGCGCTGGCGCCGCGGCGTCGGCTGCGGGCACACCGCCACGTGGCGCCGCGGCGAATCGCCATAGCACGCCGCCGCCGATCGCGAGCACGAGCGCGAGCAGGAGCAACTCCGTGCCCGACACCTTCTGCGCGCCGCGCTCGCCGTGGTACCACGCCAGCACGAGCACGACGAACAGCCCGACACAGGCCGCGATGATCAGCCCGCGCTCGACCGAGTCGGGCCACGCAAAGCGTTGAGCGACGATGTCGAGGGATTGCAGCAGCGCGAACGCCGCGGCAACGTAGGCGACGGTCCACTGCACCAGCTTGCGTTGCTTGAGGTGCTGCAGGAACTTGGTCATGGCGAGGATGCCCCGCGACCAAGCCTGCGTTGCGCCAGGCTGGATGTGGCTCTGGTGGATCGCGGGAGTCGTGGTGCTGCTGGTGCTCGCCTGGGCGGTGGCCCGTGCGACGCGATCGTCCGGGTCGGGGCGCGGGCCCGCCGAGGAGTCACCGGAGGCCGTCCTCAAGCGGCGCTACGCACAAGGCGAGATCGAGCGCGACGAATACGAGCGCCGGTTGAGTGACCTTCGCAAGTAGGCCGTCGAGTGACGGATCCAGGTCATGGAAACTATCGTGCGGCTGACGCCGGCCGCTCCAGCGCCGCGCGATCCCATCCGGCCCGCTCCGCGGCCGCTTCGTACGTGCTCTTCAGGAACTCCATCAGCGCCTCGTCGGGCGAGGCCGCCGACCGCACGGCTTCGTACGGCAGGATGAACTCGCCCATCGTCGCGTCCCAGCGAGCGGCGGCCGGCCGCGGCTTCACATCCCGGAGCCCCTCCGGCTCGGGCACGGCGTAGGCATAGAACGCCGGCTCGGGCGTCGCGCCGCCGCCGGGCCAGAAGCCGGCGCTGATGACCTCGTGGGAGTAGGCCTCGCTCTGGACCGCGTCGGCGCCGGGGCGGGGCGGCGCACGCCGTCCCGAAAAGCGGGTCACGGCGAGATCGAAGCCGCCCCAGAAGAAGTGGACGGGGCTGCATTTGCCGAGGAATTCGCCGCGAAAGCGCTTGAGCACGTCGTCGCTGCGGGCGAGGATGCGCCAGAAGCGGCTCGCGTAGTCGGGATCGTAGGCGGCGTGGACGCGATCCTCGCTGAAGCGGGTCGGCCGCTCGACCTCCACCGGCATCGGCCAGAGGCGGACAGCGACGCGCAGCTCGCGGAGGGCGGCGAGGTAGTCGGCATAGAAGTCGGCCACGGCGCGCGCGCGAAGCGGGATCGTCCGAACGTCGCCCGCGTCGGTTCTCAGCACGAGCTCGTGCCGGATGAAATCGAACTCGGCGTCGAGCGTGCCGCCCTCGAAGGGCATCGGTCCCGTCGTGAGACCATGGGCCGAGACATAGAGCGCAACGTGCCACCAGTGGTTCACCGGTGGCGCGAGTGCCAGGCGCGTCTTGCCGACCATCTGCGTCCACATGTGCAGCGTCTCGTAGGTCTCGCGCCACTCGTCGAGCGGCAGGGGGGGCCAGCGGTCGGCGCCGGCGGCATCGAGCATCATGGCCGCTCAGACCTCCACGTCGTCGAGAAAGCAGTACCTCCAGCTCTCACCCGGCTCGAACGACTGCACGATCGGGTGGCCGGAGTCATGTGCATGCTTGCGGGCATGGCGGTTGGGCGAGGAATCGCAGCAGCCCACATGCCCGCATGCGAGGCAGAGCCGCAGGTGAACCCAGCGCCTGCCCGTGCGCAGGCATTCCTCGCAGCCGTCCGGCGTGCGGGGCGCCACGTCGTGGATCTGGTCGAGGTGCGTGCAGATCGGGCTCATCGTCTCACCCTTCTCCAGGACCGGTGCGCGCGGCGGCTCGGGTCCGGCGCCGGGCCACCCCTTTCGCCGCTGCGCGGGGCCTTCCTTCTCCGACCAATGTACAATGCCTGGCAATGCGACGGCGCGCGGCGGCCGGTCACACGAGCGAAGCGGACGTCGAGGGAGGGTGCCGATGCGCCTCGGGTCGACGGGGCGCGGGCCCGCCGCCTGCGCATGGCACAAGATACGCGTTGATGGTTCCTCTCTGACCGTGGAGGAATCATGAAGTTGCGCCCGTTCACATTCCTGCTCGCGCTCGTGCTGACGACCCTGAGTACCGGATGCTTTGGCATGTTCGGTAGCCGGGGCCCGGAGGAGAGCGCGGTCATCACCGTCCGCAACGACCTGGACCCGCCGGATGCCATGACGATCCAGATCCGCCGGACCGGGGGCGACGAGACGACGCTGGGTACGGTTCCGGCGGGCGGCGAGCGCGCGCTGACCTACAAGTCCAGGGATCTGCAGGGCGCCTATCAACTGGTCGCACGCCAAACGAGCGGGGCCGCCGTGGTCTCGCGGGAGTTCACCCTGTTCGTCGGCGCACGGGTGCGCTGGGAGATGCGGACCAACTCCGTCGCCGTGTCGGAGAGACCCTGACGCGACCGGCGGAGGAGTGACCCGAGGATCACGCCGCGCCGTACCTACAGCCGGAAGCGCCAGAGGGAGCGGCGGTCTTCCGGGTCGGGGATCCTGCGCGCCTTCACCCGGAAAACGCGCTCGATCAGCGCGGTCGGCACGTCGGCGGCGGAATCCGCGTGGTGGGCGAGGCGGCCGCGGTCGAGGACGAAGAAGTCGTCGCCGTACTCGAGCGCCACGTTGATGTCGTGCAGGATCGCGACGACCGTGCAGTCGTGCCGGGTGAGGTCCCGCGCGATGTCGAGCAGGTGGATCTGGTAGTGAACGTCCAGAGACGTGGTCGGCTCGTCCAGGAAGAGCAGCTTGCGGCCGGACGGCTCATCGTAGTTCCAGATCTGCGCGAGGACGCGCGCGAGCTGCACCTTCTGTTGCTCGCCGCCCGACAGGGTCGGGTACGGCTGGTCCGCGTGGCCCTCGATGCCGACGATGTCGAGCGCGCGGTCCACGATCGCGCGGTCGCGCGCACGGGGTGCGCGCTCATAGTGCGGGTAGCGCCCCATCATCGCCACCTCCCGCGCCGCCAAGGGGAAGGCGAGCTCGATGTGCTGCGAGAGCACGGCCCGGCGGCGCGCGAGCGCTTCCGCGCCGATGCCGTCGACCGCCGCGGCGTCGTACAGCACGCGGCCGGCGGTCGGTCGGAGCAGCCCCGTCGCGATGCGCAGCAGCGTGGATTTGCCGGCGCCGTTCGGCCCGAGCACCACGTTGAAGGCGCCGGGGCGGAAGGTGAGCGAGACGTCGTCCAGGATGACGGCGCCCCCGGCGGTGTAGCTCACGCGCTGCAGCTCAACCATAGAACCCGCCAGCGCCGTGGCCGCGCTCGCGCAGCAGGATCCCCAGGAATACGGGGGCACCGACGATCGCCGTGATGATGCCGATCGGCAGCTCGGCCGGCGGCACGACGACGCGCGCGACAATGTCCACGACCTCCATCATGATCGCGCCCAACAGCGCCGAGCCGGGGACCAGGTAGCGGTAGTCGGCGGACTTCGCCATTCGCAACACGTGCGGCACGACGAGGCCGACGAACGCGATCACGCCCACCATCGCCGTCGCCATGGCGACCATGATCGTGTTCGCGACCAGCATGCTGAGGATCAGCCGGCGAGGGTCGAAGCCGAGGTAGCTCGCCTCGTCCTCGCCGAGCATCAGCGCGTTCAGCGCCTTCGCTTTCGGCAGCGTCCAGGCGAAGCACAGCACGAAGAAGAGCGCCACCATGGCCACGCCGCGCCAGTCCGCCGTCGTGAAGGTGCCCAGATTCCAGAACGTGATGTTGCGCGCCTGCGGGTCGCGCGCGATGTAGGACAGGAAGCCGGTGCCCGCGTTGCACACGGCGTTCACGGCGATGCCGGCGAGAAGCAGCGTGAAGACGTTGACCTTGCCGTACGAGGTGGACAGGCGGTACACGAGCATCGTCGCGGCGAACGCGCCGACGAAGGCGAGCACGGGCACCGCGAACGAGCCGAGCGGGGAGGTGAAGTCCAGCGCCGTGTTGCCGCCGAAGACGAACACGAGCGCCGCGCCGAGGGCGGCTCCCGCCGACGTACCGGCGAGACCGGGCTCGACGATCGGATTGCGGAAGAGCCCTTGCATGATCGTGCCCGAGACGCCGAGGACCGCCCCGGTCAGCCCCGCCAGGAGCACGCGCGGCAGGCGCAGTTGCAGGAAGATGCTTCTCCCCAGCGCGTCCGCCGCGCTCGCGGGCGCGAAGCCGAGCCCCTGCGCCGCGTAGCGCAGCATCTCGGCCGGTGAGAACGACAGCGCGCCAATGCCGGCGGACGCGACGAGCGACGCGAGCAGCAGCGTCGCCAGCAGCAGGTGCGCAGCGCCGTCCGGCAGCCGCCTCAGCACCGCGCCGCCAGGCTCACTTCCCTTCGCGCTTCAGCGCCGGGTGCAGCATCGCGGCGACCTCGCGCACCGCCGCAGGCGTGCGCGGGCCGAAGTACATGATCTTGTCCTCCTCGATCCTGTAGATCCGGCCGTTCTTCGCCGCGGGCGTGAGATCCACGCCCGGCAGCTTCGCGAACGACTCGGGGCTGCCGACGCGGTCGAAGCCGACTTCCGTGGCGATGATCACGTCCGGCTTCAGCCGCGCGATCAACTCCGGCGTCAGGCGCGTCATGCCGCCGATCGAGTCGATCGCGTTCTCGCCGCCGGCCCAGCGCAGCACCTGCCCCGCCGGGCCCCCCGAGTTCACGGCGAGGTAGTTGTTGATGAGCTGGCCGAAGTGCATGAACAGCACGCGCGGCTTCGCGCCTTCGCTCCACCGCGCCGTGTCCGCCCACACCCGGTCCATGCCGGCGCGCCATGCCGCGAGCACGCTGTCCGCCGCCGCGCGCCGGTCGAACAGCGCACCCACGTCCCGCAGCAGATCCTGCGCGCCGTCCAGCGTACGCCCCGGCTCCATCACCTTGACCGGAATGCCGACGCTCCGCACCTGCTGCATCACCGCGTCCGGACCCACGTTGCCGTCCGTCAGAAAGAGCGTCGGCTTCATCGACAGGATCCCCTCCGCGCTCAGCGCGCGATGGTAGCCGACGTTCGGAAGCCGCTCGATCTCGGGCGGGTAGATCGACGTCAGGTCCACGGCGACGAGTCGATCCTGCGCACCGACCGCGTAGATGAATTCGTTGAGCTGCTTCGAAACGCACACGACGCGGCTCAGGTCCACCGAGTCCGCCGAGTCCGCCGCTGCGGCTGCCCCGCCGGAGCGCGCCGCCATGGCCGCCTCGCCGGCACGCGCCGCCACGTCTCCACCGCCGCCACACGCGAGCGGCGCGAGCAGCAGGAGGAGCGTACGAAGGTGGGCTGCCGCTCTCGTCGTGTGCGCCATCGCCGCTCGTCCTCTTCCGGTTGCGGGGTGTGGAGACGGTACGGTACGGGGCCCCGCCGGCCGCCGCAATCGGCGCGGGTGACAGCCCCCGCCCCGAGCGCGTAGCTTGTCGGTATGCGCATCCTGCTCGTCGAAGACGACCGCCAGCTCCGCACCGCCGTCGCGCGCGGGCTGCGCGAAGCCGGCTACGAAGTCGACGAGGCGGGCGACGGCGTTAGGGCGGCGGCGATGGCGGCCGCGGGCGCGTACCAGTGCGTCGTGCTCGACGTGCTGCTCCCCGGCCGCGACGGCATGGCGGTGTGCCGTGAGCTGCGCGCCCACGAGAACTGGGTGCCGATTCTCATGCTGACCGCGCTCGACGATGTCGACCACCGCATCGAAGGACTCGACGCGGGAGCCGACGACTACCTCCCCAAGCCGTTCGACTTCGGCGAGCTGCTCGCCCGCCTGCGCGCGCTCACCCGCCGCCGCGGCGAGCCGCCGCCGCCCGAGATCCGCGTCGCCGACCTCGTCGTGGACACGCGCCGCCGCACCGCGCGCCGCGGCGATCGGGAGATCGAGCTGACCGCGAAGGAGTTCGCGTTCCTGCTGCACCTCGCGCGCAACGCCGGCAGCGTCGTCACGCGCGCCGAGCTGATGGAGCACGTCTGGGACGACAGCCACGCGCACTCCAACGTCATCGATGTCTACGCGAGCCGGCTGCGCCGCAAGATCGACGACGGCGAGGACGCGCCGCTCTTCGCCACGCGACGCGGCGTCGGCTACGTGCTGCGCTCGCCCGCGGACGCGGCCGACGCCGAGGAGGCCGACGGCGGCGCCCCGCGCACCGAGCCCTGACGGTGCGCTTCGCCGCCACTTCCGTCCGCACCCGCCTGACCCTCTGGTACACGGCGGCGCTCGCGGTCCCGCTCGTCGCTTTCGCCGTCGCGTCCTACCTCATCTTCTCGAGCACCGTGCGCAGCCGGACCGACGCCTTCGTCGGCGACGCCCTCACCGTCTTCGCCCGCGAGCTCGGCGCCGAGCGGCGCGCGGGCCCCGACTTCGACGTGGTCGCGCGACGTACGCTGCGCGAAGTGCGCTTCCGCGAGGTCGACTTCGTCATCCTCGACGACGCCGGCCGCGTCCTCGGCTCGAGCCAGGCGGACGGACAGGACGCCGGCCGGCCCGCGCCGCCCCGCATCGACGCCGCGCACCTCGCACGCCTCGGCGCGCTCGCGCCCGGCGAGCCGCGCACCGTCCGCGCCGCAGGCCGCGCCTTCCGCGTACTCGTGAGGTCGCACCCGTCCGGCGCCCGCACGCTCCTCGTCGCGGCCGTCCACCCGCTCGCCGGCGAGCAGGCGATGCTGCGTAGCATCCGACGCCTGTTCATCATCGCCATCCCGCTCATCATCGCGACCGCCGCCGCCGGCGCGTCCTTCCTCACCCGGAGGAGCCTGCGGCCGGTCGCCGCCATCGCCGCCCACGCCGCCGCCATCGGCGCCAGCACGCTGCACGAGCGCCTGCCCGTCGGCGCCGCCGACGAGCTCGGCGACCTCGCCCGCGTGCTCAACGACCTGCTCGACCGCCTCGAGCGCTCCTTCGAGCTCCAGCGCCGCTTCATGACCGACGCCTCCCACGAGCTGCGCACCCCCACCGCCATCGTCCGCTCCGAAGCCGACGTCACCCTCGCCCGCCCACACCGCGACGAGGACGAGTACCGCGCCTCCATGACCATCGTTCAGGACGCGTCCCGCCGCCTCGCCCGCATCGTCGACGACGTCTTCCTCATCGCGCGCGCCGACGCCGGCCACCTCGTCATGATCCCCGACGCCGTCTACCTCGACGACCTCGTGCGCGACACCGTTCGCGCCGTCACCCCCATCGCCGACGAGCGCCACGTGAGCGTCGAGCTGGGCGACGTCGCCGAAGCCCGGATGCTGGGCGACCCCGACCTGCTCGGCCGCCTCATCCTCAACCTGCTCGACAACGCGATCCGCCACTCCCCGGCCGGCGCCGCCGTCGAGGTCACCGTCCGCCAGAACGGCGCCGCGGCCTGCGAGCTCTCCGTCGTCGACCACGGCGCCGGCATCCCCGCCGAGTCTCGTGAGCGCATCTTCGAACGATTCTTCCGTGTCGACGCCGCACGCTCGCGCGACCGCAGCACGCTCACCAGCGGCGCCGGCCTCGGCCTCTCCATCTGCCGCCGCATCGCCGAGCTGCACGGCGGCTCCCTCGCACTCGTCGACTCCCGGCCCGGCCGCACCGAGTTCCGCGTCACCCTGCCCCTCGCCTAGTCCCGTCACCCTGTCCCTCGCCTGGCCCTGGGCCCACCGGCGCGTCCCCGCCCTCTTGCTTCGTGCCGGGGCCGCCCCTAGGATCGCTGTTCATGAAATGTTCATGAATTCACCGGGGGGTCTTCCGCACATGAAACGGATCGCGACGGCCGGCGTGCTGCTGCTGGGGGTGCTGCTCGGCGGGCCGGCGGGCGCGCGGGCGCAGGTGCTGCTGCGCGGCACGGTGACGGATCAGCAGACGGGGGCGCCGTTGACGGGCGCGGCGGTGCGGGTGACGGGGACGGACGTCGGCACGGTGACGAACGAAGCGGGGGCGTTCACGCTGCGCCTGGGCGGACCGGTGTCGAGCGTGACGGTGTCGAGCATCGGGTACGAGACGCGGACGGTGACGGTGGCGGACGCGTCGCAAGTGCTGCATGTGGCGCTGGTTCCGGCGGCGGTGCCGGTGCCGGGGATCCGGGTGGTGACGGTTCGGCCGACGCCGGGGGCGGCGGTGCTGACGCAGCGGGAGCTGGAGCGGGGGAACGAGCTGCGGCTGGAGACGTCGGTCAACACGGAGCCGGGAGTGTTCATGCAGTCGCGGACGCCGTGGGGCGGTGCGCGGATCACGATCCGCGGCTACTACCCGAGCACGAGCGGGAACAGCCCGAACTCGAACGGGCTGGGCTACCGGGTTTTCCTGAACGACATCCCGATCACGGACGCGGCGGGCGTCACGATCCTGGACGACATCGATTTTTCGACGCTCGGCCGGGTGGAGATCGTGAAGGGGCCGGCGTCGACGGAGTACGGCAGCTACATCGGCGGGGCGGTGCGGTTCACGACGGAGCGGCCGGCGCCGGGGGAGGCGTCGTTGCGCCAGCAGGTGCTGGGGGGGCGCTACGGCCTGCTGCGCACGAACACGACGTTTCAGAAGGCGACGGACCATTCGGCGTTGATGGTGAACTACGGGTGGCAGGCGTACGACTCGTTTCGACCGCACAGCGCGTCGCAGAAGCATTACGTGACGGCGACGGGGGACTTTCGGGTGGCGGACGGGCAGACGATCTCGACGTTCTTCGCGTACGACCGGTCGTTCGAGGAGCTGGCGGGGGAGATCGACGCGAAGGACCTCTACGCGCGCGAGCCGCGGAGCAACGCCTTCTATCTGGGGAACGACTCGCACCTGGCGGTGAACGGCTTCGTGGCCGGCGCGACGGACAGGATGCGGCTCGGCGACCGCTTCTCGAACCGAACCACCGTGTACGGCTCGGGTCGGACGTCGGACGTGCGGTTCGCGCACGGCGTGACGGACAACACGGAGTTCGGCTTCGGCGCGCGGACGGTGTTCGGCTACACGGGCCGAATCGGCGCCGGCGTCGGCGTCAACGGCAGCCTGGGTGGCGCGCTGCAGCGCTCGGACATCACGACGAACGGCGTCTTCATCATCCCGATCCCGTCGCGTCCGACGCGGCCGACCGACCAGCAGAACTACGCGACGAACGCGTCGCTCTTCTCGGAATGGACGCTGGACCTGCCGGCGGGGACCTGGGTCACCGCGGGCGCGGGAGTCCATTGGGACGAGTTCGGAATCCAGGACATGCTGCGCAACGGCCAGCTTTTCGACAGCGCGACGGTGAGGGTGCGCTCGTTCGACGCCGTGTTCACGCCGCGCGTCTCGATCGCGAAGCGGCTGGGCGGCTCCGCGTCCGTGTACGCATCCGTGAGCTCCGGCTACGCGCCGCCGCTGCTGAGCAACGCCGTGGCGAACGACGGCTCCGTGAACCTCGCGCTGGACCCCGAGCGCGCGGTGCAGTACGAGGTGGGCGCGCAGGGCTCTCTGTTCGCGAACCGGCTGTCCGGCAGCGTCGCGCTGTTCGACATCGAGAACACGGACAAGCTGGTGTCCGCCACGTCGAATTCCGTGACGTACACGACGAACGCGGGCAAGCAGCGCAATCGCGGCGCCGAGCTGTCCGTGTCGCTGCTCGCGGTCGACCATCCGGCGGCCCCGCTGTCGCGCGTGCGGCCGTGGCTGACGTACGCATACACGGACGCGGAATTCGTCGATTTCCGGAGCGACCTGAACGGCACTGCCGCGACGGTGGACTTCTCGGGCAACGCGGTGCCGCGCGTGCCGAAGAATGCGCTCAGCGCCGGCCTCGACGTGGCCGTTCGAGGCGGCATCTACGCGAACGCGACGTACCGGTGGGTCGACAAGGTGCCCGTCACGTTCGACAACTCCACGTTCGTCAACGGCTACGACCTGCTCGGCGTGAAGGCGGGCGTGCAGCGCCGGCTGAGCGACCGGTGGAATGTCAACCTCTTCGCCGGCGCCGACAACCTGACCAGCAGCACGCACTACGCTTTCCTCTTCGTGGGCCCCGACATCGAGGGGCTCGCGCTCGAGGAGGACGGCGGCCACGGCGACGGCTACCTGATCCCCGCGCCCTACCACGCCGCTTGGTACGGCTCCCTCGCGCTGACCTGGACGCCGCGAAGGTAGAGGCCCGGCGGCGGGCCGCGTCGGTAGTGGGCCACTACCGCCGCGCCGGCCTCCTTGCTCCGCCGTCGGTCGCGACCTACGCTGTCCACCATGCCCGAACGGGAGTTGTCGCCGGACCGGCGCGAAGCGCTCCTCGGAGCGCTGCAGGCTCGATTCGAGGAGAACGCGGGCCGCCACGAGGGGCTCGCTTGGGCCGACGTACGGGCGCGGCTGGAAGGGAACACCGCGAAGCTGTGGTGCCTCCACGAGATGGAGAGAACGGGCGGTGAGCCGGACGTCGTCGGGCGCGATGAAGCGACGGGTGAGCTCATCTTCGTGGACTGCTCCGCGCAGAGCCCGCAGGGGCGCAGGAGCGTGTGCTACGACCGCGAAGCGCTGGAGTCCCGCAAGGAGCACAAGCCGGCCGACAGCGCGATGACCATGGCGGCGGCGATCGGCATCGAGCTGTTGACGGAGGCGGAGTACCGGGCGCTGCAGGAGCTCGGGGATTTCGACACGAAGACGTCGAGCTGGGTGAAGACGCCTCCCGACATCCGGGAGCGCGGCGGGGCGGTCTTCTGCGACCGTCGCTACGGGCACGTCTTCCTGTATCACAACGGAGCGGAGTCCTACTACGCCGCGCGGGGGTTCCGCGGCTCGCTGAGGGTCTAGCGCGCGTGCGTTGCGGCAGGCGACGGCGCGGCAGGCGGAGCGCCGGGGGAGCGCCCGGGGGGATCACCATGGGACGGTCGACGGGATCGGGCGCGCGAGAGTGAGGATCTGGGTGGACGCGGACGCCGCGCCGCGGGACGTGAAGGAGATCGTGTACCGCGCCGCGAAGCGGCTCGAGCTGGAAGCGGTGCTCGTGTCCAACCAGCGGCTGTCGCCGCCGGTGGGCTACGCACAGGTGCGCGCGGTTCGCGTCGAAGGCGGACCGGACGTCGCGGACGGCTACATCGCGGACAACGCGGAGCCGGGCGACGTCGCCATCACCGCCGATCTTCCCCTCGCCGCGATCCTCGTCGACAAGCGCGTCGTGGTGCTGGACCCGCGCGGCGAGCTTTACAGCGAGGAGAACGTGCGCGAGCGGCTGTCCATCCGGGACTTCATGGAGTCGCTGCGCAGCGCCGGCGTGGAGACGGCGGGGCCGAAGCCGTACGGCGCGCGCGAGAAGCAGGCGTTCGCGGCGACGCTCGACCGGGTGCTGACCGCGGCGCGGCGGAGTCGCGGACCGTAGGGCCGCCCGCTTCGGTCGCTTCCCGGGGTCACGGCTCGTGCTGCGGGCGGGCCCGGATCATTCCCACGACGCTGTCCGCGAGCGCGTTCGGCACCGGGATCGTCAGGTGGTATTGCGCGATCCTCCAGGCTCCATCCACGCGCCGGAGCACACCCGTTCCGCGGGTCTCGCCGTAGCTCTCGTTGTCGAGGAGCTCGTCAAACCAGGCCACGGTGCCGCCGGGATCGAACGCGATGTGGCGCGTGCCCGGCCGCACCACGTAGGTCCAGCCCCGCCCCTGCTGGAATATCGGGTGGGCGTAGGCCCGGAACGCGTCCACCGTCCAGCGCTCCGTGGCGTCGGTCCCGATGAAGACGCCGTCGGGCGCGAACAGGCTGAAGTAAGCGTCCTCGTCGGCCCGCGACGCGTCGCGATGAAGCGAATCGAGCACCGCCGCCACCGCGGTGGTGTCCGGCGATGCGTCGACCCCGCGCGAGCCGTGCCGCGACGCGCACCCGCCCGCGACGATCGCCACCGCCAGGGATCCGAGCCACACGGTTCGCCGGCCCGCGCGAGCGCTCATGAGCTCCCTCCGTGCTGGTGTGAAGGCGTCCGCTGCGTGCGGCGTCCCGTTGCGTGCGGCGCCCGGCGTGCGGCGCCCGTTGCCGCGCCGCCGTTGCCCGCGGCGACGCCGTCGCGATCCCACGGGTGGCGGCGGCCGACTGTCTCCGGAATGAGACATCCTTTCGTCACTCCGGATGGCCGGCCGGCCGCCGGATCTCGCGGGACGCCGCGCGAAAACCGTTGATTTTGCTGGCTCCCTCCCGACGTCCGGCGTGGCACGGAGCGTGACTCCGTCGGATGTCGCGTCTTCCCACGCCAGACGAACATGGAGGCTCCATGCGACGGTTCATCCTGCTCCCTCTGCTTCTCGCGCTGCTCTTCGGCGGCTGCAGCGACATTGTGGGCCTCGGCGGCCGGTCGGCCGATGGCGACTGGCGCGCGACGTTCGGGGGTGAAGAGGTCCGCGTGACGTTGCGGGACCGCGCCGGCGACATCCGGGGAGACGGCCGCTGGGGCCGCGATGACGTGTTCGTCAGCGGCGACAGGCGCGGCTCGGATCTCTCGCTCCGCTTTGAGTTCGCCCTCTACTCCCCGATCGACTTCGAAGGCACGATCCGGAGCGGCCAGCTCGAGGGCCGGCTGTACGGCTCCGGATTGAACGGGGACCTCGTGCGATTCCACCGGTTCTAGCGGCCGAGCCCCTGCCCCTGCGCGTTCGTAGCTTCAAAGAGAAAGCGGGGCCCCGCCTTCGAAGGCGGGGCCCCGCTGCCGTCGCGCGTGCAAGGCGCGCAGACCGCTGCGGCGTGCCTCGCACGCTACGCGCGGACCCTACAGCAGCCCGGCCACGCACGCCTCGGCGGCAACCAGCGCCGAGCTGATGGCGTTGAAGTCGTCCGCCCCGATCTTCGCCTTCCGGGTACCGACACCGGCGGCCCACGAGTCGAGCGCCGCACCGATGTCCTCGAGCTTCTGGAGCGCGTCGGCGAACTTCCCATCGTTGATCTTGTTGGCCGCGTCCACCGTCTTCAGGAGCAGGTTCGTCTGGTCCCGTTCATTGGCGAACGTCGTCGCGCCCGCGATCGCACCGTGCAGGGCCGTGATCTCGTCACCGCAGGAGGCGATCGTTCCAGGCAGCTCGGTGGTGCCGCCCGGCTTCGCCACCTGGGTGAAGCTGGCGGAGGAAGTCGACGGGGCCGTGGGCTCGCTGCAGGCGAGCGCGGTCAACGCGGCGATCGCCGCGAGCGAGAAACGCGTGGCGTGGCGCATATGCATGTATCCTCCGGGGTGGTTTCCTTGAAGTTCTGCCGTGCGGGCCGAGTCGCGGCGGCGGCGCCAGCGAGTGGATGCTCGGCCGCTCCTTCACCGCGACGTAGGTAAGCTAATACAAGTCGTCAATCCGCGTCAGCCTCGCCCACCGTCCCGCCTCTCGCGTGCCCTCTCGCGTGCGCTCTCGCGTGCGCTCTCGCGTGCCCACTCGCGTGCGCTCTCGCGTGCCCTCTCGCGTGCCCCGATTCGAATCTCGCGTAGCACGAGAATCGTCTCGGGCTGCCGCATCCCATGCCGCCTGACCCCCATCGCCATGGCTCTGCCCCGCTGCGGGTACCATCGTGCGCAGCGAAGTCTCGGCCGCCGGCGCCCGGTGCGCGGCGGTGCTCGAGCGCGGCGGTGCGCGAGAGCGCGGCGGTGCCCCGACGCGGGGTTCTTCCGGTGAGGCCGCCGATGAAACGACGCGGCAGCGTCGCAACGTCGGCGGTGCCCCGACGCGGGGTTCTTCCGGTGAGGCCGCCGATGAAACGACGCGGTAGCGTCGCAACGTCGGCGGTGCCCCGACGCGGGGTTCTTCCGGGCTGGGGCGACCGCGACGGTGCCGAGTGAGGTGAAGGTGTCCCCGTAGCCCTCCATGCGAGTCGTCGGGGCCGGCGTGGCCTCGCCAGAAGCGGTCACGTGGGCCCCGGGCACCGCGTAAGACGTCGGGGGGTGCGGCTCACGTCGAGCCGTGCTCGGCAAGGCCCGAGCCCGCGGGAGCGTGATGGGCGGGTCCGCGAGAGGGGGACCCCGGCCCGCAGGAGCGGCAGGCCCGGTCCGCGATAGGGGGAAGGAAGGTACCGCGAAAGGGGATGCCGGGTCCGTGATACGTGCGTGTGCGTGGCTGGATGGCCGGCGAGAAACGAGAACGGTGGATGGATGACAGCGCGAGTAGAGGTCGAGCGCATCCTGCGCGACCTGGCCATCGCGCAGCACGGCGTCGCAAGGCGAGCGCAGTTGCTGGCGGGCGGACTGACGGCCCATACGATCGACGGTATGGTGCGCGCCGGCCGACTCGTGGTGCTGTGGCGCGGCGTGTACCAGATCGGCGTGCTGCCGGTCGCGCGTGCCGCGGAATCCGCCGCGGTGCTCGCGTGTGGTGAGGAGAGCAGAATCAGTCACGTGAGCGCGGCGGCATTGCAGGGTGTACTGGATTCGGCCCCTGCTCACCCAATCGTGGAGGTGAGCGTGCCGCGCCGAAAGCGACGTCGAATCAAGGGGGTTCGGATCCACCGCGTTCGGGACCTGCGACCGGACGAGATGACGGTCCACGAAGGCATTCGAGTGACGACGCCCGCGCGAACGCTGCTCGACATCGCGGAGACGCTGCCCTCCCGTGAGGTGGAGCAGGCGCTGGCCAAGGCGTTACGCATGGGTCTCGTTGCCCCTCAGGACGTGCGGCTGATGCTGGAACGCCACCCCAACCATCGCGGAGCGCCGCTGTTGCGGCAGTTGCTGGACGCCGAAGGGGGCCCGCGCTTCACGCGCTCCGAAGGGGAGGAGAAGCTGCTCGAGATCACGCGGGTCGCCGGCTTGCCGCTCCCGGAGCTGAACGTGAGGGTGCTCGGCCACGAGGTGGATGCGTTGTGGCGGAGCGCACGCGTCGTGGCGGAGGTGGATGGGTACGCATTCCACTCTTCGACGCGTTCTTTCGTGAACGACCGCCGGCGGGACGCCGAGCTGGTGGCAGCGGGATACCGCGTGATGCGGTTCACCTGGGCGGACCTCACCGAGGCGCGCCTTGCAACGGTCGTCCGGCTCGCGCAGGCCCTGGTGAGGTAGCCTCGAGCGCCCGGGCGGGCCAGGTTTCGCGTAGGCCCTCCTGCGGTAGGCCTGAGCGCCCAGGCGGGCGTGCTTCGAGAGAGGCCGTGGGACCTCGGCCCGCCGCGCCGAGGGGCGGGACGGCCGGCCGGGATCACCGCGTGCCGTCGCGCCACGTGAGCGCTTCCCCAATGGAGAATCCGTCGGCACCGGGGCCGTCCACGCCCGAGCAGGGGCAGTAGACTCGACCCCACTGCGGCTGGACGGGCCTGCCGGGGGCGACCTGACGACGTCACGGAGGGTCACAATGCCCCCGGTCGCCGCGCGGACGGTGGTGGGGTGCAGCTCACGGCCCGAGGGGCCCGCCCGCCCGAGAGGCCCGCCCGCCCGAGAGGCCCGCCCGCCCGAGGGGCCCGCCCGCCCGAGAGGGCCGCCCGCCCGAGAGGCCCGCCCGCCCCCATAGCCCGCCCGCGCGATCGCCTGCCTCAGGCGCTCCGCCCGGGGTAGCCACGCGTCACCCCGGCGCCAGGATCCTGAGGACCGCGCGCCCATTCACGTCTTCCAGCGGCAGGTATACGCGATGGGTCGCCGGGTCCACGGCCACCGTGTGGGCGTGGGGGATGCGGAGCTCGCCCAGAGGTACGACGGCCCGGCCCTGGAGGGCGAAGGTGGACAGCACGCCTGCCTCGGCGGCCACGTAGAGGCGCGCCAGGCCTGGGTCGAAGGCGAGGACGTCGGGGGAGCGGCCCACCCGGTGGCGGGAGATCACGTCCATGGTGGCCAGGTCCACCACCATCAGCGTGGCGTTATCTTCGTCGGCCACGAAGAGCAGCCGCCGGGCGGGATCGATCGCCAGGCCGTGGGGGTGCCGGGCGCCGTCGATAGGGTAGCGGCCCACGATGCTGCCCGTGGCGGGATCGATGGCGACCACCTCCCGCCGCGTCTGGACCGCCACCAGGATGCACCTCGAGCCCGGGTCGTAGAGCGTGTTGCCCGCTTCGCCGCCGAGATCCACTCGCCCCAGGACCGTGTCGGCGGCTGCGTCGATCACGAGTTCCTCGCCTGCCCTGGACTCGTCCGAGGCGAACACGCGCTTCGGACCGGGGGCGTAGGCGAGTCCGTCCGGGTAGCCAATCGGTCCGAGCCGCGCGCGGGACCGCAGGGTGGCCGCGTCCACCACGGCCACCGCGTGGTCCCCCGTTGCCGATGCGTACACCTTGCCCAGTTGCGGCACCGCCAGCACGCCGTGGACCGACGCGTAGCCCGGCAGGTCCGCCACCACCTCGTCCGTCCGGGTGTCGAAGACCAGGATCGTCCCGGCGTTCATGTGGGCGATCCACAGCCGGCCCGTCGCCGGATCCAGGCTCTGGTAGTCGAATCGCACCGGCCTGCCGGGCAGGGGCACGTCCTGGAGGAGGCGGAGCGGTGGGCCGTGGGACGCGTTCGTGGGCGCGGAGTCCGGAGCCGCGCCGGTTGGGCCATGCGCGGACCCGGCGCAGGCGAGGGGAGGGGAGGCTACAGCCGCGGGACCGGCGCAGGCCGCCAGGAGGAGCGCAGGGACCCATGCCACCGCTCGCGCCGTGCGTCGCCCCGGCCCCCGACGATGTGGCCCGGCGGCGCGTCCCCCCGCAACCCGGCGCGGACCGCGCGGAACCGCGACTTCGGGCGGAGGGCGTCGAGGGCGTCGTGCGGCATCGGGGTGGTCCGAGCCGGGAGATGGTGCGCCGCGCGTCCTTGTGTCCGGGGGTCGCGCCGGCGCATCATTCGAGCCCGCTGGCCCCTTCGACCGGAGCCCATCCAATGCGCCCGCGTCCACATCGCCGCGCCACCGCAGGAATGCGTTCGGCGTGAACGCGCTCCCGATCGAGCGCCGGTCTCTCCCCGCGAGGTGAACGGCGGCGCGCGAGGTGGTGGGCCGAACGCTCGCGACGGCAGGCTTCGGTGGGAGGGTCAACGCGGATCCCTCGTTCAGGAGGTGGCCATGAGCCGGGGTGCGACGGCGAGCGCGAGCTGCGGGCTGTGTGGACGGACACTGCAGCGGCGCGATCTCGTGCCGGCCGGCGCCGTGCGGCCGGAGATCGAGGATGTGATCCGCCAGGACCATCCGGATTGGCGGGCCGAGGGGTGGATCTGCCTGCGTGACCTCAACGAGCTCCGCACGCGATACATCCAGACGCTCCTCGAGCAGGAGAAGGGCGAGCTCACCTCGCTGGAGGAGGAGGTCGTCCGCAGCCTGCGCGCGCACGATCTGCTGGCCCAGGATGTCGACGCCGAGTTCGAGCGCGACCTCTCCGTGGGGGACCGCCTGGCGGACCGGATCGCCGACGTCGGCGGGAGCTGGAGCTTCATCGCGGCGTTCCTGGCGGCGCTCGTGGTGTGGATCGGGATCAATACGGTGCTCTTGGTGACCCGCCCCTTCGACCCCTACCCGTTCATCCTCCTCAACCTGGTGCTCTCGTGCATCGCCGCGATCCAGGCGCCGGTCATCATGATGAGCCAGAATCGCCAGGAGGCGAAGGACCGGCTTCGCGGACAGCACGACTATCGCGTCAATCTCAAGGCCGAGCTCGAGATCCGGCATCTGCACGAGAAGATGGACCACCTGCTCTACCACCAGTGGGAGCGGCTCGTGGAGATCCAGAAGGTGCAGATCGAGCTCATGAACGAGCTCGGCGCGGCGCGGAATCGTCCGTGAGCCCGTAGCCGGCCGCCCGCCAGGGGCGCCTTCACGGTCTAAGCGGGTCGCGTGACGGCCGCCTCCTAGAACGGCAGGTCGTCGTCCTCCCCCTCTCCCCACGGCTCCGTCGGGGTCGGCTCTCCCGTGCGCGACGGCGGCCCGGCGGGCTTCGATCCGCCCGCCTCCGCGCGCTCCACCTTCCACGCCTTGACGTCCGTGTACCAGCGGCCGTTGTACTCGCGGCTCTGGATGTCGATGTGGACGGTGAGGCTCTCGCCCTCCTGGACGGCGAACTGCTCGATGTTGTCGCCCCACTGGACAATGCACACCGGCTTCGGGTACTGGCCTTCGGTCTCCAGGACGAACTCCTGCTTCCTCCAGGGGCCGTTGCGGCCCTCGCCGGATTGCTCCTCGAGCACCTGGGTGACCTTGCCCGTGAGCTGTAGGTCCATCGTTTCGCCTCCCTGCAGTTCGTTGCGCGCCGGGATGCCCTCGATGGCCCCGGCTCTTCACCCGATGGACGATAGCCGTCTTCCCGCGGCCGGGCGAGAGCTTCGCGGCGGCGGCGGGCGAGAGGTTCGCGGCGGCGGCCGCGGCGGCCGCGGCGGTTCGCGGCGGCGGCGTCGCGATTGTACGATCCGGTCATGGATGCCGATCGGCCCCCGTACCACGCGCTCGATGTCCCGAGCGCCCTCGCCCGCCTGAGCAGCGGCGGCGACGGGCTTTCATCGGCGGAAGCGGAGGCCCGTCTCGCGCGCTATGGGCCCAACGTCCTGAGGCCGGCCCGGCCGAGGCCGGCGTGGAAGATCCTGGTCGACCAGTTGCGCAGCCTGGTGGTGCTGCTCCTGGCCGGGGCCGCCGGCGTCGCGGTCGCGAGCGGCGATGCGCTCGACGCCGGCGCGATCGCCGCCGTCCTCCTGCTCAACACGCTCCTCGGCTTCGTCACCGAGATGCGCGCCCGGCGCGCGATGGAGGCGCTGCTGCGCCTGGAGGCTCCGCGCGCGGTGGTCCTGCGCGACGGCGCGCCCCGTGAGATCGCCGCGCGCGACGTCGTCCCCGGCGACGTCGTGCGGCTCGAGCCCGGCCAGTCGGTGACGGCCGACGCGCGCGTCATCGGGGCAACGGATCTGCGGGTGGACGAGGCCGCGCTGACCGGGGAGTCGATGCCGGTGTCGAAGGCGCCGTCGCCCGTCGCGCTCGACGCGCCGCTGCCGGACCGCGCGAGCATGCTCTACAAGGGCACGGCGGTGGTGGCGGGAGCGGCGCTCGCGCTGGTGGTCGGCACGGGGATGCGGACCGAGCTGGGTCGGATCGGCGAGCTGGTGGAGCACATCCCCGAGGAGCGGACGCCGCTGGAACGCCGTCTGGACGCGCTCGGCCGACGCCTCGTGCTGCTGGTCCTCGCCGTCGCCGCCGTCGTCGTCGGGGTCGGCATCCTCCAGGGGACGCCGCTCGCGTTGATGCTCGAGACCGGCATCGCGCTCGCGATCGCGGCCGTACCCGAAGGGCTTCCGGCCGTCGCCACGATCGCGCTGGCCGTCGGCGTCCGCCGCATGGCGCGGCGGCGAGCGCTGGTGCGGAGGCTGCCCTCCGTCGAGACGCTCGGCTCGGTCACCGTGATCTGCACCGACAAGACGGGCACCCTCACGGCCGGGGAGATGACGGCCACGGCGCTGTGGCTGGACGGCCGCGAGCTGCGCATCAGCGGGGCCGGGTACGGCCTCGAGGGCGAGTTCCTCGAAGACGGCCGGGCGGTGGACCCTCGAGAGGATCCGATCGGCGACGTCGCCCTTCGCACCGCAGTGCTCGCGAATCGCGCCGGGCTCGAGGAGGGTGCGGGCGGCGGGCGCTTCCGCGGCGATCCGACGGAAGCGGCGCTGCTCGTGGCGGCGCGAAAGGGCGGCGTCGACCGGGAATCGGTCGGGGCGGCCTGGCCGGAGCTGGGCGAGGTGCCGTTCTCGAGCGAACGCGCGCTCATGGCGGCGTTCAACCAGGGGCCGGACGGCGCGCTCGTGGCGCACGCGAAGGGGGCGCCCGGCCGGATCCTCGACGTGTGCGATCGGGTCCTCACGCGCGACGGCGAGCGAGCGCTCGACGACGAGCGGCGGCGGACGATCGAGTCGCTGAACGTCGCGATGGCCGGGCGCGGACAGCGCGTGCTCGGCCTGGCCTGCGGAGGTGTCGCTGCGGCGTCCGACGATGCGCTGCACGGCCTTGCGTTCGTCGCGCTCGTGGGCCTGGCCGATCCGCCGGCGGCCGGCGTCCGCGAGACGATCCAGACGCTCCGGGGCGCGGGGATCCGGACCGTGATGATCACCGGGGACCAGGCGCCGACGGCGGCCGCGATCGCGCGCGACCTGGGCCTGGGCGGAACGGACGACGAGGTCCTCGGCGCCCGCGACCTGCAGCGGCTGAGCGAGGAGGCGCTGACGCGGAGGATCGGCCGTGTCGCCGTCTTCAGCCGGGTCAGCCCGGAGCAGAAGCTGGCGATCGTGTCGGCGTACCAGCGGGGCGGCGATGTCGTCGCGATGGTCGGGGACGGCGTCAACGACGCGGCGGCGCTCAAGAAGGCGGACGTGGGCGTGGCGATGGGGATCCGCGGCACCGACGTCGCCAAGGAGTCCGCGGCGATCGTGCTGCAGGACGACCGCTTCCGCACGATCGCGGCGGCCGTCGAGGAAGGGCGGGTCATCTACGACAACATCCGTAAGTTCGTCTTCTATCTGTTCAGCTGCAATCTGGCCGAAGTGCTGGTCCTGCTCGGCGCGGGGCTCGCGGGGCTGCCCCTGCCCCTCACCCCGCTGCAGATCCTCTGGCTCAACCTGGTCACCGACACGTTCCCCGCGCTGGCGCTCGCCCTCGAGCCGGCGGAGCCCGATGTGATGCGACGACCGCCGCGCCGGCCCGACGCCGCCATCCTTTCGGCCGGCTTCCTCCGGGCCGTCGCGTTCTATGCGGTGCTGATCACCGCCGCGACCCTGCTCGCCTTCTGGCTCGCGGTCGCGGGGCCGCTCGCCGACCCGCAGCGCGCGCTCACGATCAGCTTCATTACGCTCGCCCTCGCTCAGGCCTTCCATCTCGGCAACGCCCGCAGCCACGGCGCCGTGCTGGGTCGCGGCGCGCTTTCCAACCGCTACGCGCTGGGCGCCGTGGCACTCGTGGTGCTGCTCCAGCTCCTCGCGCTCTACGCGCCGCCCCTGACCGCCGTGCTCGACACGCGGCCGCTGCGCTGGCAGGAGTGGCTGATCGTGCTGCCGCTGTCCGCGCTGCCGGGCCTCGTCGGCCAGGCGGTCCGGCTGTGGACGGGCCGCCGGCGAGCCGGCTGAGGGTGATCCATCATCGCGCGCAGATCGGAGTCTACCTCCGACTCCTCGACCTGCCGGTGCCCGGCATGTACGGACCTTCGGCCGACGAGGGGCTCGGCGGCTGAGCGCGGTCGACGGGGGCGCCGCGCGCCGGCCTTGACATATCTATCGATGTTGATGTATCATCGCCCATGATGATCTCGCCGACCCATGCGACTTCGCCGGATCCCGCGCCTTCGCCGGATCCCGCGCCTTCGCCGACCGCGGCGCCCTCGACCCCGCCGCGGCAGGCGCTGCTCCAGCGCTTCCAGGCCGTGGCCGAGGAGACGCGCTTCCGCCTCGTCCAGTTGCTGGCCGAAGGGGAGCGCTGCGTCTGTGAGCTCCAGGACGAGTTGGGTGCGGCCCAGTCGCGGCTCTCCTTCCACTTGAAGAAGCTGAAGGATGCGGGGGTCGTGGCGGACCGCCGCGACGGGCGCTGGGTGCACTACTCGCTGGTGCCGGATGCCCTGGAGGAGATGCGCGCGTTTCTGGGCGAGGTGAAGCCGCGCGACGGGTGGCTGCCGGTGGTGCGGCAGGGCGACTCCTGCTGCGACTGAGCGGGGGGCGGCCGCGCGCTTCGTGCTGCAGCCGCGGCGGCGCGGCGTGCGCGTTTTTTTCTTGCGCCGATATATCAACATTCATTGATGCGGAGGCCATGATGGGCGAGGATGTGAAGGCGGTGGTGCGGCAGAAGTACGGGGAGGCCGCGCTGCGGGTGGTGGCGGGGGAGAAGGGGACGTGCTGTGGGACGTCGTGCGGGTGGGGCGAGGCGAAGGCGGACGGCGGCTTCGCGGATCCGATCACGCGGGACCTTTACGACCCCGTGACGACGTCGGCGCTGCCGGAATCGGCGGTGCTGGCGTCGCTGGGGTGCGGCAACCCGACGGCTCTGGCGGAGCTGCGGGAGGGGGAGGTGGTGCTGGATCTGGGCAGCGGCGGCGGGATCGACGTGCTGCTCTCGGCGAAGCGGGTGGGGCCGACGGGGAAGGCGTACGGCCTGGACATGACGGACGAGATGCTGGCGCTGGCGCGTCGCAACGCGGCGGAGGCGGGCGCGGAGAACGTGGAGTTCGTGAAGGGGGAGATCGAGGCGATCCCGCTGCCGGACGCCAGCGTGGACGTGATCGTGAGCAATTGTGTGATCAACCTGTCGGCGGACAAGCGGCAGGTGCTGCGGGAGGCGTACCGGGTGCTGAAGCCGGGCGGCCGTTTCGCGGTGTCGGACGTGGTGGTGCGCGGCGAGGTGCCGGCGGAGATCCGTCGCAGCATGGAGCTGTGGGTGGGTTGCGTGGCGGGGGCGCTGGAGGAGAAGGAGTTCGAGGCGCTGCTCGTGGAGGCGGGGTTCGAGGAGGCGACCCTGGAGCCGACGCGGATCTACGAGCCGGAGGACGCGCGGTCGTTCCTGGAGGAGGCCGGCCTGGACGTGGACGCGTTCAGGGACGCGGTCGAAGGTCGGTTCATGTCGGCGTTCGTGCGGGCGCGGAAGCCGCTGAGGCCGTCCGCGGCGGCGCTGGAGTGATCCCGGATGGAGTACGCTCTGATCAGTGACATCCATGGGAATCTGCCGGCGCTGGAGGCGGTGCTGGCGGATCTCGATGGGCGGGACGACGTCGAGGCGGTCTACCACCTGGGCGACCTCGTCGGCTACGCGCCGTGGCCGAACGAGGTGGTGGCGACGCTCCGGGAGCGGTCGATCCCCGGCGTCGCCGGGAACTACGACTCCACCACCGCCACGGACTACGAGCACTGCGGCTGCATGTACGAGGACGCCTGGCAGGCGGAGCTGAGCCACCTCAGCTACGCGTGGACCCGCGCCCACGTCTCGGCGGCGACGAAGCGCTGGCTCGCGGGCCTGCCGTTCCGCATCGACGTCCGGCCGCTGGGCGGCCACACCGCCGGTCCGCGGCTGATCCTCGTGCACGGCAACCCGGTGCTGAACACGGTCTACTGGAGCGAGGACCGCTCCGACGCCTTCTGTCTCCAGATGGCCGAGCGGCTGGGCGGCAGGGCGGGCGACGTGGTGGCGTTCGGCCACACGCACAGGCCGTGGCACCGGGTGGTGGACGGAATCCACTTCGTCAACGCCGGTTCGGTGGGGCGGCCGAAGGACGGCGACTGGCGCGCGGGATACGTGCGGGTGGAGTTGGGCGGGGAAGCGGTGGGCGTCGAGTTCGCCCGCGTCGAGTACGACCTGGAGCGGGCGGCGGAGGCGATCCGCGGGAGCGGTCTGCCGGACGACTTCGCGGCGCACCTGGAGACGGGCGGCCTGCCGAACCCTCGCGCCGGGGACGTCGGTTGACGGCATGCAGGCGCGCGGACGTGGCTCGAGGAGCGGGAGAGCGATGATGGCGGAGCAGCCGAGCGTGGGACGGCGGATGTCGTTCCTGGACCGGTACCTGACCGCGTGGATCTTCCTGGCCATGGCCGTGGGGGTCGGCCTCGGGTATCTGTGGCCGGCGCCGGTCACGGCCATCGCCGCGGCGACGCAGGTGGGGACGACGTCGATTCCGATCGCCATCGGACTGATCCTGATGATGTACCCGCCGCTGGCCAAGGTGCGCTACGAGGAGCTCGGCGACGTGTTCCGGGACTGGAAGGTGCTCGGCCTGTCGCTGGTGCAGAACTGGATCGTCGGACCGCTGCTCATGTTCGCTCTCGCCGTCCTGTTCCTGCGGCACCACCCCGAGCTCATGGTGGGACTGATCCTGATCGGACTCGCCCGCTGCATCGCCATGGTGATCGTCTGGAACGAGCTCGCGGAGGGCGACAACGAGTACGCGGCGGGCCTCGTCGCCTTCAACTCGATCTTTCAGGTGCTGTTCTACTCCGTCTACGCCTGGGTCTTCATCACCGTCGTGCCCCGGTGGATGGGGCTTCAGGGCACCGTCGTCGACGTGACCGTGGGGCAGATCGCCGCCAGCGTCGCCATCTACCTGGGCGTCCCGTTCCTCGCCGGCATGCTGACCCGCTTCGTGCTGGTTCGGGCGAGGGGAAGGGCGTGGTACCACCAGCGGTTCATCCCGAAGATCAGCCCGCTGACGCTGATCGCGCTCCTGTTCACGATCGTGGTGATGTTCTCGATCCAGGGGAAGGCGATCGTGCAGCAGCCGTCAAGGGTGGTGCTCGTCGCGGTCCCGCTGCTCATCTACTTCCTGGCCATGTTCGCCATCACGTTCTTCATGAGCCGCGCCGTGGGGGCCAGCTACCCGCAGACGGCCACACTGTCCTTCACCGCGGCTTCGAACAACTTCGAGCTCGCGATCGCCGTCGCTGTGGGGACGTTCGGGATCGCCCACGGCTCCGCCTTCGCGGCCGTCATCGGACCGCTCGTGGAGGTGCCGGTCCTCATCGCGCTCGTGAACGTCGCACTGTGGTGGAAGCGGAAATTCTTCCCGACGTCGGAGGCCGCCATCGCGGCCGTCTCCAACTGCGCGGTGCCGTCCGCGGTCGGGCCGCGATCCTGAGCCGAAGGGGTGAGCGCTCCCGGACTCGGGCGGCCCGAGCGCGCCGCGTCGGACGGATGGGCGGTGACGGCGGCCGGCGGCGCAGCCCGGCCGCCCAGCCCCGCCGCGGCGGGCCGGCGGCGCAGCCCGACGCGCTTGCGCTGCGCGGCGCGGCGGTTAGATTTCATGTGAAAATAATCGGATCAATCGTTGCACCAGGAGGCCCATGCACCGCCGCGCCCATGCCGCGCCGGAGCCGGCGAGCATCGTGAGCCGGGCGGTCCGCTCGGCGGCGGTGCGGCTGGGGCTGCGCAACCGCGACCTCGCCGCGGTACTGGGGACGAGCGAGGCATCGGTGTCGCGGCTGAAGGGTGGGCGCGGCATCGATCCGGGGACGAAGGAAGGGGAGCTGGCGTTGTTGTTCCTGCGGCTGTTCCGGAGCCTGGACGCGCTGGTGGGCGGGGACGAAGCGCGGGCGCGGGCGTGGTTGCACGCGGAGAACCGGCACGTGGGCGGGGTGCCGGCGGTGCGGATCCGGAGCGTGGAGGGGCTGATCGATGTCGTCCAGTATCTGGACGCGATGCGCGGGCGACTCTGAGCTCCGGGCGCTGCGGTCCGAGCCGTGGCGGGTCGTGGAAGCGCAGCACAGGGTGTCGACGCGGAAGCTGGTGGGCAGCGACGCGGAGCAGGCGGTTCTGGAGGATCTGATCGAGGGAGTGAAGCCGCCGGACCGGACGGACGGGGTCCTGCACTATCTGCTGGCGACGCCGTTCCGCTACCCGCCGCTGCGGCACGGATCGCGTTTCAGCGGCCGCCACGAGCCGGGGATCTGGTACGGCGCGGAGACGCTGGACGGCGCGTTCGCGGAGGTTGCGTACTACCGCCTGTTGTTCCTGGAGGGGACGGCGGCGGAACTGGACGGGGTGGCGACGGAGGTGACGGCGTTTCGCGCCGACGTACGCACGGACCGGGGCGTCGACCTGGCTGCCGGTTGCTTCCGGGAGCATCGCGCGGCGATCGCCTCGGCGGCATCGTACCGTTCGACGCAGGCGCTCGGCGAGGCGATGCGCGGGGCGGGGGTGGAGGCGTTCCGCTACCCTTCGGCGCGCGACCCGGCCGGCGGTGTCAACGTGGGCGTGCTGGCGCCGTCGGCGGTCGGGCGTCGCGCGCCGCGGGCGTTCGAGACATGGCACTGCGTGGCGACGCGCGCGCGGGTCGAGTTGCGCAAGCTGGACTGGTTCGGCCGTCGGGCGGTGGCATTCGAGAGGGAGACGTTCGTCGTGGACGGCCGGTTTCCGGCGCCCGCGGTGTGACGGCCGCGGCGGCGTCACATCCTGCGGGCCCGGCTGAGCCGCGCGCGGCGTCGTCGCAAGCGGGTCCGACTCCGTCCGGCGAGCGGGCGCAACGAAGGAGGGAGTGAGCGTGGAGAATCTGAAGGGCCGGCTTCTCGTCTCCGGTGGCCGTCTGCTCGACCCGAACTTCCGCCAGACGGTGGTGCTGATCGGCGAGCACGACGAACGCGGCGCCGTGGGAGTCGTCCTCAACCGGCCGCTGGACGTCAGCGTGGAACGGGCGGTCCCCGCGCTCGCCGGCCTCGCCGGTCCGGGGGAGGCGCTCTTCCGCGGCGGCCCCGTGGAGCCGGACCAGGCGGTGCTCCTGGTCGAGGTGGCGGACGCCGGCGTCCTCGACGTACCGGTGTTCGGGTCCGTGGGCTTCCTGACCGGAGACGTGCCGTCGGCCGTCCAGCCGGAGGTGCGCCGCGCGCGCGTCTACGTCGGCCACGCCGGCTGGGGTCCCGGCCAGCTCGAGGCGGAGCTGGCGAGCGACGCGTGGATCGTCGACGACGCCGACGCCGGCGACATCTTCACCGCCGAGCCGGGCTCGCTGTGGCGTCGCGTGCTCGAGCGGAAGGGCCCCCGCTACGCGACCCTCGCCCGGATCCCGTTCGACCCGTCGATGAACTGAGCGTCGTCGCGCGGCGTTCGCGCGGGTGCTTCGCGCGGGCGCCTCGCGAGGACTCAGTGCCTGGCGAACATCGCCTCCACGTCCTTGTGGAGCGCGGCCTGGCTGTCGGAACGGGTGTAGAACATGTGTCCGCCGGGGTACTCGTGAACGCTCACGCGCGTCGAGTCGCCCATCACCGGCATCTGGTCCACGGTCAGCACCGACCCCATGAAGGGGCACGAGAGGTCGTTCCAGCCGTGCACGATCATGACGCGCAGCTTCGGGTCGGCGGCGACGGCCTCGCGGAGGTCGGGCACCGCGCCGGCGCGCAGCGACCGGCTGTCGCGGTCCCACTGCCCGTTCACCTCGTAGCTGAGGGCGTGGTAGGGGCCGCTGGCGTGCCAGCCGACGACGCGCGTGACGAAGTCGACCATCGCGGTCGTGGTCGGCGCGATGATGCTCTCGAGGAGCGGATCGTTGCTGCGCTGCTGCGGCGCGTACGGGAACGGGTCCGGCGCGGTCACGTTCGAGTCGTAGACGCTGCCGATGGCGCCCTGCTCCCGGTGCACCTCGCGCAGGTAGGCACCGATGTCGATGCGGCCGCCGGCGTGGCGCACGAAGTCCTCGTCGAGCCCCGTGAGCTCCGTCACGCGGTCGATCATCGCCGAGAGGGCCTGCGGATCGGAGCGTCCCTTGAGCAGCGTCGTCGCGTAGTCGCCGCGCGCGTAGGCGACGACGTCCGCCATCGCCTGCGGCGTGAGCGCGTGCCGGCGCTCGAGGTTCGCCGCGGCCATCGACGGCAGCGTCACGATCCACGGCAGCGGCGAGAGGTCGCCGTTCTCGTCGATCGCCGGGTTCAGGTAGGGCGACACCGCGACGATGCCGTTCACCGCGACGCCGACCTGACTCTGCAGCCAGTGCGCGATGCGCGGCACGCGGTAGCCGCCGTAGCTTTCGCCGGTCAGGTACTTCCGCGACTGCAGCCGCCCGTTCCTGACGAGCCAGTCGAAGACGGCGCGCGAGAGGTAGTGAATGTCGCCGTCGGTGCTGTAGAAGTCGCGCTTCGTCGCGTCGGCGGCCTCCAGCGAGCGGCTGTAGCCGGTGCCCACCGGATCGATGAAGACGAGGTCCGTGAAGTCCAGCCAGGTTCCCGGATTGTCGGTGAGCGTCGCGGGATCGGACGGGCTGTCTCCCTGGTCGCCGAACGCGATGTGCTTGGGGCCGATCGCGCCCAGGTTCAGATAGACCGACGAGGCGCCCGGACCGCCGTTGAACGCGAACGTCACCGGCCGGTTCGGGCCGTCCACCACGTAGGACGTGTAGACGACTTCGGCAGTCTTGGTGCCGTCGGCGCCGTAGACCGGGATCGTGCCGACCGTCGCCCTGTAGCGCAGCGTGCGGCCGTTCACCTGGATCGTCTGGTCGACGCCCGCGTCGGGCGGCAGCGGCGGCAGCTTTTCGGACGACGACGCCTCCGCCGCCTTCGTCGCCGCGCCGGCCGGCGCCGGCGGCGCCGCGGGCCTCGTCTGCTGCGCGGACGCGCCCGGCGCCGCGAGGAGCACGCACAGCGCGCCGGCGGCCGCGGCCGCCGCGGCGGAACGACCCGTCGATGTGGAGGTCATCTTCTCAGCCTGTCGGGGTGGTCAATCAGAGCGCCGCGAGGGCGGTGGCGAAGGATCGGCCGTCGCGAGCGGCCGGTCAAGGACTGGTGGTGCGGCGGCCGCCTTGCGTGCGCCGGTCGAGGCGCCCCATCTGAGCCATGGACGCCACGTCGCCGCGCCGTCGGAGCGGCGAGGCCGTGAACCGGCGAGGCGTTTCCGTTTCCCTTTCCCGAGGCCGTATGCCCGTCGATCGCGGAGCCGTCGACCAGCAGCTCCAGGATATCGGTGAGGGTTCGCACTGGTGGGACGTGCGCGAGCTGCGGCACCTCCCCGCGGTGCTCCAGGAGGAGGAGCGCATCCTCGCGATCGGGCGCGCGAGGATCGCGCGCATGCGCTGGATGCGCCGCGCCTGGCTCGTCGTCGTGACCGATCGGCGGCTCCTCTTTCTGCGCTCTGGTGCGCGCTCGAGCTGGAGGCAGCTCGAGGTGCCGGTGCGCGAGATCACGCGCGTCACCCTCCGCATCGGCCCGTTTCGCGGGCGCGTGCGCGTGCTCGCCGCGGCGGAAAAGTACCGGCTGCTGCTGCAGCGCCACGACGCCAGCAAGGTCGCTTCCGCCCTCGCGCTCGTCGACGCCCCCGCCAACCAGGTCGCGAGCGCGTTCGGACCCGTCCGCATGCTGCGCCAGGTGGTAGACCACATGATGGCGCTGCCTGCCGTGGCGCTCGACACCGCCCGGGCGTTGCCGCCCGCTCAGCCCGAGATGGACGAGTCGCGGCGTCGCATCGAGGCACTCGAGGAGCAGGTCCAGCAGCTTCAACGGCAGGTCGATTTCCTCGAGGAGCTGCTGCGCCGGCGACAGGAAGGGGACTGAGCGTCCGGCTGGCGACCTGCTGCCGCTAGCGTCGCGTCGACCCCGTGGAGGCCTGCGCGCCGCGTGAGGCCGAGGTGCCCCGCGCGGGGCACGCGCCGGACGGGTCAGGGGCGGGGCGCCGCATCGCCCTGCCGGGCGGCGAGGGTGTCCAGGTCCCGTCGGATCGCGTCGAGGCTGTCCACCACCCTCTCCATCTGGGAGTGCAGTGGCCGCAGGTCTGCGGGGGCCGCGGTTTCGAGGGCGCGTCGGATCCGCGCCGCCCATCGAGCCACGAGGAACACCGCGACGAACGGCGCCGCGTAGAGGGCGATGAAGAGGATCTCGACGAGCAGGGTTTCGAATTCGTTCATCTCGGTCTTCCCTTCCGCGGTTTCCCCGCACGATCGCATAACTGCCCCGCCGCAGGCGCGCGTCAAGGGTCGCGGCGGGAGGGCGCGGTGTTTCACGCGGGGGGCGCGGCGTTTCACGCGGAGGGCGCGGAGGGGTTTCACGCGGAGGGCGCGGGGGACGCGGAGGGGCGACCGGCGTCGCGCGAGGTGCGCGGCACGGCCTGCATCCTTTTCTGGGTGGTTCTTCGGCTGCGAACGGGCGTCGCGCGACGAGACCCCAACAAGACCAGCGCCTACGGGGCGACGCCGCACCCCACGCGGGAAGCCCTGCCGGCAGCGAACCCCACCGCGCCCTCCGCGCCCTCCGCGTGAAACAAACCAGCGATTCAGCCTCGCCGCGAAGCGTCCTCAGGCCCTCGGATCGCTGAGGCGGAGGGCGCGGCGTTTCTCCGCGGGGCGTCCGCGACGTCCGCTCCGTTCTCGACGAGGAGCTGGCGCAGGATGGAGCGGTGGCAGCGGCTCTCCTCCTCGCAGTAGCAGCCGACGGAGAAGTCCGTGGCGTGCGACAGCGCGGCGAGGAGCTCGAGATCGTGCCGCGCGCCGGGCGCGGCCATTTCGGCGCGGTACTTCTTCGCGAACTGCGACCACTGCGACGGCGACTCCGCCGCTTGCGCCAGCTTCACCGCCTCCGCGCTCGGCGCAAGGTTCGGGAACCAGACGTCGTACCAGTCTCGCGCGGCGAACTCGGACTTCAGCACGCCCCGCGGCGGCCGGCGCACGGTGCCGATGCGCAGCCCCTCGCCGGGGAGGCGCGGGCTGCCGAGGCGCACGATCGTCACGCTCATGAACCGGTGGGTCTGCGGCGTGGTCCGCTTCCCGCCTTACAGCTTCGGTAGGTGGCCGCCCGGAGCGGACGCTTCGATGTGGCGCGCCATCTTCCGCAGCAGCGAGGCGGTGGTCTGGCCCTGCCAGCCGTGGCCCTTGGCGGGGCGGCCGAAGTGGAAGGCGCCGGCGTAGTACGGGTCGGTGGTGGACTCGAGGAAGTCGCGCATGCGGTAGACGGCGAGGTTGAGGTAGAAGTCGTCCACGTCGCCGACGTAGACGTGGATCTGGCCGACCAGGTGAGGCCCGACGGTGGCCCAGTTGCGCTGGAGGTAGTCGCGCAGGTCGAAGCCGTGGGCGCGCATGTACTCGGCGACGTCGTGGTCGATGACCCCGGTGCGCTTGTCCCAGAGCGGGACGGGGTAGCCGTCGTCGCCGATCGGCCCCCATGCGGCTTCCCAGATCTCGTACTGCTGGCCCGAGCGGCCGTGGGTGCCGAGCGCGTCCTCGAGCTGGCTCATCTGGCGCGTGGTGACCATCGGCTGCCCATCGCCGGGGGTGCGCATCATGAAGCGCTCCGGCGTGTTCCAGCGGTCGCCGCCGGGTGCGATGAAGGCGTTGGCGTCGTGGTAGATGTCGGTGAGCTGATAGTTGCGGAAGTCGATCGGATCCGGACAGAAGACCCAGGTTCCACCGAAGAATTCCGGATGGCGGACCTGCAGCGCCATCGCGATCCAGCCACCGGTCGATGCGCCGGTGAGGACGCGCGCCCACGGCTTGCCGATCATGCGGAAGTGCTGCTCCAGGTAGGGGATCAGCTCCTGCCGGATCGCGTCCCCGTAGGGGCCGTTGTTGACCGAGTTGACGGCGTAGGAGTCGTCGAAGTACGGCGTCGGATGCTGGATCGTCACCGCGATCATGCGGGGGAAATCGTCGCTTACCCACTGCTTGTAGAGCTGGAACGGCGTTTCGCGTCCGAGGGAGGCCATGAACGCCCGCAACGAGGACGGCAGAGCGACGGAATCGGTCGTGAAGTCGAAGGGCGGCCGCAGGTTGAAGTGGTTGAACTGGAACACGACCGGATAGCGGCGGTCGGTCTCCGTGTCGTAGTCGCGGGGCAGCAGGACTGTCGCGCCGAGGTACATGTCGTGGCCCCAGAACTTCGACAGCATCTCGCTGCGTATCTTGACGTGCTTCACCCACTTCGTGTCGTCCGGCATCTTCACCTGGGGGAGCTTGCGCTCGAGCGCGATGCGGATCGGGCCGCCCTTCGGGTCGTAGTGCACCCTGCGCACGCTGCTCACCAAGTTGCCGGGCGAGACGACGAAGTTCTGCCCCTCCCAGTGGTCCATGTGCGCCCAGATCGTGTGGCCGTCGGCGCGGTGGAACTGCGTGTAGACGTTGAGCACCGCCTGCACGTAATAGTCGCCCTCCGGCAGGCCGGCGAGCGAGCGCACCGGGTAGCCCGCCGCGGATCCACCCACGACCGCCGCCTCGCCCGGCTTCAAGCCGCTCACGTCCGCACCGAACAGCGGCGCCACCCCGAACCAGCCGCCCACCTGGAAGCGCGGCTCCGGGACCGAGTCCGTGGCCAGGATCACGAAGACGCGCCCGGTGATCGGACCGGCGTCGAGCGACGCCGGAAAGGTGACGAGGATGCGGGGTCCCGCCACATCCCGGACGGCCTCCGCGCCGGCAGCGGGTGCTGCGGCGAACAGCGCGAGCGCGAGGAGAGGGAGGGCGCGGATGCGTCGGGTGAGGCGTGCCATGGCCGGTCTCCGGATGGGGTCGGAAGACGGCCATAGTAGACGGCGCGGGGGCGGTCCACCAGCCGCTCGGGGAGGCGCGCGGGGACGTGCGGTGCGAGAGGATCTCGAGCGGGTGCGGGGCGTGACCGCGACGATGCGAGCCGTAGCGCCCGTGGCCTCGCCGCGCCGGCGGCTGGCGGCTGGAGGGGCGACGGCGCTCTAGCCGCGCTCGGCGGCGCCCCGGTCGAGCAGGTCCCGCACCGCCCGCACCAGCTCGTGGAGGTCGAACGGCTTGCGAAGGAAGGCGTGGGGGGTGCGCCCGAGCTCGTCGCGCACCCTCTGGTCCTCGGCGTATCCGGAGATGAAGAGGACTGGCAGCGACGGACGCTCGGCGGTGAGGCGGCGGGCGAGCTCTGCCCCGCCGACGCGCGGCATCTCGACGTCGGTGACGAGGATGTCGATTCCACCGTCGGCCTCGGCGGCGCACGCGAGCGCCTCGACGCCGTCGGCGGCGAGGAGGACGCGGTAGCCGAGGCGGCGCAGCGCCGCCGACATCAGGCGGCGGATGCCGCCTTCGTCGTCTACGAAGAGCACGGTCGTGATCGGCGTTGGCGCATCGGGGGCCCCTGGGAGATCGACCTCGCCCGTCGGCCGCCGGCGCTGCGGCGGCTCCCCCGGCGGCGGCCGTTGCGATCGCGGGGGCCGGCGCTCGCCGGCGGGCGCGGGTTCGTCGCGCGGTCGGCCGGCGGCGGGGAATGCCACGCGGACGGTCGTGCCGCGCCCGACGGCGCTCTCGATGCGGATCTCGCCGCCGTTCTGGTGCACGATGCCGTGGATGGTGGACAGACCGAGGCCACTCGCGCTCGCCCGTTCCTTGGTCGTGAAGAACGGCTCGAAGACGCGCTCGCGGACGGCGTCGCTCATGCCGACGCCATCGTCGCGGACGGCAATGCCGACGGACGCGCCGCCGTCGTCGTCGCGGTGGAAGGAGGCCAGGCGGAGGCGTCCTCCGTCCGGCATCGCGTCGCGGGCGTTGAGCACGAGGTGGACGAGCGCCTGCTGGATGGAGGCGGGGTCGACCCATGCGTGGGGGGGTGCCGGCGCAAGCTCGAGGGAGAGCTCGATCTCGGGTCCGACGATCTGGCGCGCGGTGCGCCGGAAACCGACGAGCAGAGCGTTGACGTCGACGGCCTCGGGGCGCAGCACTTGGCGGCGACCGAAGGAGAGGAGCTGGTTGACGAGCGCGGTGCCGCGGCTCGCCGCCCGCCGGATCTCCTCCACCAGCGGTCGGCTCGCCGCGGCGCCGCCGTGCGCGTCCTCGAGGAGGGCGTCCGTGGCGGCGGTCAGCACCGTACTGATGTTGTTGAAGTCGTGAGCGAGCCCGCCGGTGAGGTGCGAGAGCGCCTCCATCCTCTGGGCCTCGCGCAGCCGTGCCTCCACTCGGCGGTGTTCCGAGCCGTCGCGCACGATGAAGGTGGTCAGAGGTTCGCCGGCGAACCGGGTGGAGGTCGCCGTCCCCTCCAGGGGGAAGCTCGTGCCGTCGACGCGCAGGCCGCGCACGCCATCCTCCGGTCCGAACTCGAGACGCCGTTCGACACCGTCCGGACGGAGCAGCGGCGCGAGCGCATCGGGCGGATCGGCCGCGACGAACCGCACGATCGGCTCGCCCGTCATGCGCGCGGCATCGAAGCGCAACAGCGCTCCGGCACTCTCGTTGGCGAGTCGCACGATCCCCTCGCCGTCGACCGTGAGAATCGCGTCCCGCGCCGTGGCGATGACGTGAGCGAGTTGCGCGCGCGACTCAGCCAGGCGGCGCAAGCGGCGCGCGCGCAGCCCGCGGTCGACCGCGAGCGCGCCGACGAGGATGAAGAGGAGCGCGGCCGCGGCGAGCGCGGTGGCGCGGTGTCGAGCGGCGGCGACGTCGGCGAGGAGCTCGGCGTCGGCGAAGCGGACGAAGACGCCCCAGCCGGCGTCCGTGGCGCCGCCGGCGGCCCAGCGGATCGGCTCCCTGCCGCCGGACGTGCCGGTCGCGATCCCGGGACGGAGCGCCGCGCGCATGCGCGGCGGCGCGTCCGCCAGCAGCAGCACAGCGGGCGGAAGCTGCCGGCCTTGGTAGTCGTAGGCGAGGACGAGGACGCTGTCCCCCAGTCGCTGCACCACCGCCGTGCCGAAGGTCAGGGATGCGTTGTCGAACGGCGCGCGCGGCATCGGCTCGGCGCGGTAGAGGGCGCTGACACGGCTCGCGTCGCCCACCGGGACGGCGATGTCGAGGACGCGGCGTCCGTCCGCGGCCTCGCCGAAGCGTGCCGCGGCCGAGTCCGTGGCGAGCGCGCGGCGGACGACCGCGGCGGCGGCGGGACGGAGTCCGGAGCCGAGCGGATCGGCGAGGCGCGTTTCGGCGGAGTCCGAGCGGGCGGCGAGGAGGCGCTCGAGGACGCCCGCGACGGCGCGCGTGCTGTCGAGCGCACCGATGAGCGCGCCGAGCTGGCCGGCAGCCTCGACCTGCCGCGTACGCCAGGCGACGAGGTCGCCGCGGAAGGTGGTGGCGCGGTCGGAGACGCGGCGCGTGGCCGTGGCGAGGGATTGCGTCCGCACCCAGCGCACGTACGCGACAGCGGCGAGGGCGACCCCGAGGGTGCCCAGCACGCCGGCGACAACCACCCAGCGTCGAACGGCTCGGAATCTGTTCACGGTGGAGGAAAACTACGACGGCGAGGTCGCGGCGCGCCACAGGGATGAAGAACGCGCGGCGGCCTGAGCGGCGCTCGTGCCGGACGTCGGGTTCACTCGGAACGCGGCTTGCTGCCTTCCGAGCCAGCCCGACCGGGCCGGTGCCGGCGGCGCCGACGACGAGCGCAGGGGACGGGACGGAAAGGGAAGGGTGTAGCGTGGAGCGACGCAGGATCGGAAACCTGGAGGTGTCCGTCGTGGGGCTCGGCTGCAACAACTTCGGCACCCGCCTGGACGAGGCGGGCACGCGCGAGGTGGTCGCGGCCGCGCTCGACGCCGGCATCGACTTCTTCGACACGGCCAACAGCTACGGCGGCGGCGAGAGCGAGACGTTCCTCGGGCGTGCGTTGCGCGGGCGGCGTGGGGAAGCGGTCGTCGCCACGAAGTTCGGCTCCGGCAGCCGCGGCATGCCGGCGGGCGCGCGCCCCGACACGGTGCGCGAATCGGCGGACGCGAGCCTGCGCCGGCTCGGCATGGAGCGGATCGACCTGTACCAGCTCCACAAACCGGACCCGGCCGTGCCGATCGCGGAGACGCTCGGTGCGCTGCGCGAGCTGGTGGAGGAGGGGAAGGTGCGGCAGGTCGGCTGTTCCAACTTCTCGGTGGCCCAGCTTCGGGAGGCGGAGGCGGCGGCGGAGCGCATCGACCTCCGCTTCGTCAGCGTCCAGAACGAGTACAGCCTGCTGGATCGGGAGCCGGAGCGCGGCGTGCTCGCGGAGTGCGAGCGGTGCGACGTCGCGTTCATCCCCTATTTCCCGCTGGCGAGCGGCCTCCTCACCGGCAAGTATCGGGAGGGCCATCCGCCGCCCGAGGGGACGCGGATCACCGAGGGCTGGGCGGGCGATCGCCTCACCGACAAGGCGCTCGCCACCGTCGAGCGACTCGCCCGCTGGGCCGAGGCGCGCGGCCACACGCTGCTCGAGCTGGCGTTCTCCTGGCTGCTGGCGCACGACGTGGTGGCGTCGGTGATCGCCGGCGCCACGAGCCCGGACCAGGTGCGCTCGAACGCCGCGGCCGCGGGGTGGGCGCTCGGCGAGACCGACCTGCGCTCGCTCGACGAGGCGCTCGCGAGGAACTGACGGAGAGCTGACGCGCGGAGCAAGCGGGATCTGCGGGGGCAGGACGGCCATCCGTCGCCGTCCTACGCGCCCCTTTGCGTCTCCGGATCGGAGCGGACGATCTCGATCCTCTGTGCGTCCGGCAGCTGCTGGAGCGGCAGCCGGAGCACGAAGGTGGAGCCCTCGCCCGGACCGGTTTCCAGCGTCACGTCCCCACCGAGCAGGCGAGCGAGCCGGCGGCACACGGCCAGGCCGAGTCCGGATCCTCCCTTGTGCCGCGTGGTCGAGTTGTCCCCCTGCACGAACGGTTCGAAGACCCGTTCCCGCTGGTCCGCCGGGATGCCGGGGCCGGTGTCACTGACGCGGAGCGCGAAGGCATCCGCGGAGGCGACCAGCTTCACCGACACTTTGCCGTTCTCGGTGAACTTCACGGCGTTGGCGACCAGGTTCGTGAGGATCTGCCGGATCTTGCCGCCATCGGAGAAGATGTAGAGCGGCGTATCGGCTCCATCGAGCTCCAGCGCCACATTCTTGCTGTGCGCGGTGAACTCGACCATCGCCATGACATCGCGCACGATCTCCGCCACGTCCACCGTGCCGCGCTTCACCTCGGTGCGCCCCGCCTCGGCGCGGGAGTAGGTGAGGACTTCCTCGATGATCGACACCAGATGCCAGGCGCTGGACTTGATGCGGGCGAGATACTTCCGCTGGGCGTCCGTCATCGAGCCGACGACGTCGGTTTCGAGCAGGTCCGAGATGCCGATCACGGCGGTGAGCGGCGTGCGCAGCTCGTGGCTCATCGTCGCGAGGAACTGACTCTTGGCCTCCGCGGCCTGCTCGGCCGCGCGCTTCGCACTACGGAGCGTGTCCTCGGCCTTCTTTCGCTCCGTCACGTCACTCGCCATGCCGACCCATTCCCGGAGCGAGCCGTCGGCGCGCAGGATCGGTACGGCGCGGACCGCCATCACGCGCCACTCGTCGGTGGCGGAGCGGCGGAGGCGGAATTCGTGCTCGAGCAGCGTGCGCGTCTCGACGGCGCGGCGCCAGGCCACCTCCACTTCGGCGCGGTCATCGGGGTGCACGGCATCGAGCCATCCCCACGCCTGCGCCTCCTCCGCAGTCTGGCCGGTGAAGGTGTGCCAGGAGCGTGAGGTCTGCGCAACGGAGCCGTCCGGTGCCGTCGTCCAGACGATCTCGGCAGTGGCTTCGACGAGCGCGCGGAAGCGTTCCTCGCTCTGCGCAACGTGCTTCTGCGCCTGCCGGATGCGCGTCACGTCCGTGAAGGTGCAGACGACGCCGCGGATGCGCTCATCGGCGGTGCGGTAGGGGGTGATACGCGCGAGCCAGGCGCGGCCGTCGCCGCCGACCTCGCGCTCGACCGGCTGCAATGCCGAGAGCACCCGCTCGCAATCCGCGCTCAGCCGTGGGTAGTGGAGGGAGTGGGTGACGTGCGCGAGCGGGCGCCCCTCGTCCACCGGGAGCACGTTGAAGATCTGCGTCAACGCGGGCGTGAAGCGCTTGATGCGGAGCTCGCGGTCCAGGAACAGGGTGGCGATCTCCGTCGCCGCCATGAGGTTGCGGAGATCGTCGTTGGCATGGCCGAGCTCCTCGACCTTCGTCTTGAGCTCGTCGTTGACCGTCTTGAGCTCCTCGTTCACCGACTGGAGCTCCTCCTTGCTCGTCTCCAGCTCCTCGAGCGTGGACTTGTACTCCTCGTTGATCGACTGCAGCTCCTCGTTGGACGCCTTCAGCTCCTCCTGCCGCTGCTCCGATGCTTCGACGATCTCCTGGACTCGCATGCGTGCGGTCGCCAACTCCGCTTCCGCGTCTGCCAGGCGGCCGACCGAACCAGGCTCCAGCTCGTCCTGCGGCTCCGCGGCTTCGGCGCCATCCTCCAGGAAGGTGACGAGCGCCAGCGCCGAGTCACCCGCCACGGGCGCCACCAACATCTGCACGTGCCGCGGCTCGCCGTCGATCTCGAGCGGGATGCGGCGCGTGCGCTCGGCGCTGCCGTGCTCGAGCGCCTGGAAGAGCGCCGCGCGAAGTTCCATGCGGAGGTCCGGGCGCGCCGTCTTCAGCAGGTTCGCGGACGGGCTGCCCGCGGTGAACTGCAGGTAGCGGTTGGCCGTCTCCGAGACGTGGACGATGATGTGGTCCCGGTCGACCAGTATGGTGGGGGGGCCGTAGCTCTCGAGGGTACGCCGGTGGAGCTCCGCATCGGCCGCGCTCTGCTGGACGCTCGCACCGCGGGGCCAGAAGCGGCCGCTCCAGCCGGAGGCGCCGTCCAGCGGCAGCTCCGGCAGGCGATGCTCCGCCTCCCTCGACTTATGGCCCAGGCGGTAGATGCGATGCTCCCGGTCCAGTGCGACGAACGCGCCGCCCTCCGGCATCGATTCCGATTCGCCCAGAAAGAGGAAGCCGTCTGGCCGCAGCGCATAGCGGAACAGGTCGAGCACGCGACCTTGCAGTCCCCTCTCCAGATAGATCAGGAGATTGCGGCAGGCGACCATGTCGAGGCGCGAGAACGGCGGGTCGCGAAGCAGGTCGTGCACGGAGAACAGGATGTGCTCGCGGAGCGACCTCTTGACCCGCAGGTAGGTGCCTTCCCGGTCGAAGAAGCGGCGCGTCCGCTCCTCTCCCACGTCCGCGGCGACGGCGCCCGCGTAGAGGCCCTCGCGGGCGAAGGCGATCGCCTCTTCGTCCAGGTCCGTAGCGAAGACCTGGATCCGAGGCCCGCTCCGCAGCGCCTCGGCGTGTTCGAGCAGGAGCATGGCGACGCTGTATGCCTCCTCGCCGGTGGCGCACCCCGCGATCCACACCCGGATCTCTCCGCTCGCCGCCTCCCGGAACAGCGTCGGGACAACGTCCCGATCCAGCGCATCGAACGCTTCCGGGTCGCGGAAGAAGCTGGTTACGCTGATGAGCAGGTCCTTCAGGAGGGAGCGCGCCTCGGCCGGAGTACGCTCGAGCTGCTCCAGGTACTCCTGCAGGCTGCGGTTGCCGGTCACCTGCGAGCGGCGGGCGATGCGACGCAGCACCGTACTCTTCTTGTAGCCGCCGAAGTCGCGGCCGGTGCGATTCCGGAGTTGCGTCAGGATGCGCCTCAGCGTCTCCGCCTCGTCATCCGCCAGCGCGGCGCCATCCGCCGGCAGCTGCCACGGAACGCCGTTCGACCTGAGCTGCACCACCCGCTCGCCCAGTTCCCGCGCCGGAAGCACGAAGTCCACCATTCCGGTGCTGATGGCGCTGCGCGGCATGGAATCGTACTCCGCCTCTTCCGGCGACTGGGCCATCACGATTCCGCCCAGCTCCTTGATCGCCTTCAGACCCACCACGCCGTCGGTTCCCGAGCCGGAGAGAAGGACGCCCACGCCGTCCGGATGGATCTCGGCGACCGTGCGGAAGAACGCGTCGATCGGCGAGCGCCGGCCCCTGGGCTCCGAGAACTCCGACAGCTCGAGGTGCCCGTCCGTGACCGCCATGTTGCGGTCGGGCGGGATCACGTACACGTGGTCCGGCTCGAGCGGCGTCCGCTCACGCACCTGGCGGACGGGAAGCCGCAGGTGCGGCTGCAGCACTTCGGCGAGCTGGCTCTCGTGCTCCGGCGACAGGTGCATCACTACGACGAAGGCGATCCCCGTCTTCTCGGGGATCGCCTCGAAGAAGCGGCGCAGCGCGGCGATCCCGCCCGCCGAAGCGCCGATGGCGACGAGGTTCGGGCGAGCGGAATCGTCCTGTTCGGAAACCGTGGGCGCGGACTCGGTCATCGGGGCGATGGGACAGGGGAAGAGGCACGACCAGTACGCGGTTGCAAGATAGTCGCTCCACTCGGGCTATGCATCCGATGCTTCCGTAGCCGCTGGATCGCTCCTCCTCCTCCCGGACGTCGGGCCCCCTAACCCCCCCCTAGTGCAAGAGGGATACCCGACGGCGGGAACGGCGCGGAAATCGGCCGGCCCTACTCCACCAGCGCGATCACGCGCACCGGGCTGCCGCTCCCGCCCACGATACGGAGCGGGGCCGCGATCACGATGGCGCCAGTGGCCGGAAGCCGGTCGAGATTGCAGAGGCTGGCGAGCCCGAATTTGCCGCCGCCGTGCATGGTGGCGTGGTTGGGGAAGGGCGGATCGAAGGTGCCGGCCTGTCCGGCGTCGGTGCCGATCGTCTCCACGCCGACGCCCAGGATGTCGCGCGCGACGAGCAGCTCGGAGGCGTCCCTGCGGAAGCCGGGCGCGTGCGGTCCGTCCTCCGCCACGTTGAGGAACTCCACCGGGTCGGTGCGCCGGCTCCAGTCGGTGCGCAGCAGCACCCAGGAGCCGGCGGCGATGCGGCCGTGCTCCTCCTCCCAGCGCTCGATCCGCTCCGGCGTGAGCAGGAAGTCGGGGTCCTCCGCCACGTCCGCGCTCACGTCGATCACGCACGCCGGTCCGAGAAAGCGGCGCGCGGGGATCGTGTCGCAGCGGTTCTGCGGCAGGTCCTTCCCCGTCACCCAGTGCACCGGCGCGTCGAAGTGCGTGCCGGTGTGCTCGCCGAGGTGGAGCGTGTTCCAGTACCAGCCGGGACCGCGCTCGTCGTAGCGGCTGATCACCTCCATCGTCAGCGGCGGGGACGGCGCGAAGACCTCCGGCAGGCCGATGACCGGCGTGTCGGGGCCGAGCGGCTGCGTCAGGTCGACGACCTCGATCGAGCCGTCGGCGAGCGCCGCGGCGAGGGTGGCGAGCAGGGACAAGACGGTCTCTCCTTCTCGATGGGGGTTCGACGAAGTGCGTATCTCGCGCCCGCGGCGACCCTCACGTGGCGACGGAGCCGTCGGCGTTTCCGGCGCGGCGTCGCTTCATCGCTTCGACCGCGCGCCTGAAGCGGAACGCGTTCTCGGGCAGGTGCAGGTCCATGCCGTAGTGGTCCGGCCCCGTGGCGCGGACCTTCGCGACGACGACGCCGAGGTCCTCGCGCTCGAGCGCTGCGACGAACGCCTCGCCGAACTCCATCGCGGTGCCCGCCTCGGCCACGTGAGGCACACCGGCGCCGCGGGCGATCGCGGCGAGGTCGGCGAGGCCCGACGTCGTATGCGTGTCGAAGCCGCCGGTGGAGAGGAGGCTGCCGTTGTCGAAGATCACGAGGACCAGGTTGCGCGGCCGGTAGCGCGCGATGGTGGCGAGCGAGCCGAGGTTCATGAGCACGGAGCCGTCGCCGTCGAGGACGATCACGCGCTCGCCGGGCAGGTGCAGCGCGAGGCCGAGGCCGATCGAGGAGGCGAGCCCCATCGCGTGCTGGAGGTAGAAGAAGTTGTCGCGGTGGCCGAGGTCGTAGAGCTCCTGGGCGCAGGCGCCCATGATCGTGACGACGAGCCGGTCCTCCAGCTCGGGGTAGATCATCTCGAGGCACGCCGCCCGCTCCATCAGCGCTCCTCTCCCGTGCCGGGCCCCATCTCAGTCCTCCATAAGGTCGCGCGTCAGCAGGAGCGCGACCGGGTAGAGGGAGCTCTGCGAGAAGGTGTACGCCTCGCGGATCTGGCGGCCGACCTTCGCCGGGTCGCGCGCGTATTCGAACGGGATCGACAGCGCGCGCAGCACCGCTTCCGTCACCGTGCCGCCGCGCGTGTGCCACGGGTACGGCTCGCCCCAGTGGCCGCGCAGTGCGATCAGCATGCAGAGCGGGATGTGGTAGAGCTGGGCGAGCGAGACGATGCCGTTGATGGCGGCGAGGAAGCCGTGGTTCTGCATCAGCAGCAGGTGCGGCTCGCCCGCGAAGTAGGCGCCCGCCGCGATGCCGATCGCCTCTTCCTCCTTCGCGACCTGGACCAGCGAGACCTCCGGGTCGTCCTCCGCGCGCTGCAGCAGCAGGCCCAGCCACGTCTCCGGCAGCGCCGAGATCGAGCGGATCCCGGCGGCCTTGATCCCTTCGAAGACGATCCTCGAATTGTCGTAGGAAACGGTCATCCGTAGCTCAGCATCCCCCTCAAGCCGCGCGCAGGCTCGCGCACGGGCACGTCCCCCGGTACGGCGGCTCGTCTCCCGCCGCGCCGCACGCGACGAGGTCTGCGATCTCGCCGGCCGTCGTCGCACCGTGGTCGCGAGCGTACCAGCGCCGCAGTTCGCGGTAGCGCTCCGTCTTATCGAGCCGTCGGCCCTCCACCTCGAACCAGCGCTGCAGCGGGCCGGGCCTCGGACCCCACCAGCCACGCGCCGTGCCCTCCTCGTCCAGGAGCACGAAGACGGGGATCGCGCGGCTGGTTCCCGTGAGGTGGCGCTCCATCAGACCCGGGACCTCTTCCCGGCCGACAATGCGCAGCTCGAGGTTCTCCGCCGCCTCGGCGAGCTTCGCCACGACCGGAAGGATGTTGACGGCGTCGCCGCACCAGTCGTCGGCGAGCGCGAGGAGCCGCCAGCGCCCCGGCGTCGCCGAGACCCGGTCGAGGGCCGCCTTCGGAGGCGTCACACGCGCCGCGACGGCCATCCAGAGGTCGCGGCTCGCGACCGCGCCGCCCAGGAACTCGCCAAACGTCTTTCCCTGCCGATATGCCTGCTCGTACATGGACTCTCTCCCTCGCTCTCTCTTCCCGATCCAACGGTGCGCGGCGGGTCCCGCGCGATCCACCCCTCGGCGCCCCAACCGCCCCGCGGCCGGGGACGGTTCCCGCCGCGCCGGACCGCGTGGGTCCGCGGCGAGGTCCGCGGCGGATCGCGGCGAGGACTGCGGCGGTCCGCGGCGAGGTCCGCGGCGGATCGCGGCGAGGTCCGCGGCGGATCGCGGCGAGGACTGCGGCGGATCGCGGCGAAGACCATGCCGGCCGGCGGACGGAGCGCCCGAAAAAGGCTGCTTGGCGCTCTGCGTCGGTCCTGGCCGGCGCCGGGGGACGTCAACTCGTCCCCTCGCCGGACCCCTCCCGGCGTGGGGCAAACCGGACGGCTCCGAGAGCGGTCAACTCCACCCCTCGCCCGAAGCCGCGTCCGGGCGGGGCCATTGCGACCGCGCCTCGCGCTGTCCGATCCGCCCCGGATCGGAAATGGCGGCCGGCGGGGTGAGTTTGGCGGCGATCACGGACGGTGCCGACCGGCCGTCGAGCGAACGAGGAGGCAAAGGCAGCGAGCCAGCAAGCCACCCCCGAACGGGACGCGAGGGAACGCTCGCGGCGCCTCTCCGGTTGGGCCGGCCGGAAGGTAGCACGCGACCCGATCAGGAGAGATCCGGATGAACACGCGCACGCTCGCCCGCCGGCGGATGACCCGCATGGCGCGCACCATTACCCTGGCCGCGATCGTGCTCGCCGCGGCGGCGGCCCTGCCGCTTCCCTCGTCGGCGCTCCACGCGCAGACGAAGACGATCACCGTCCGCGCTGATCGCGAGGCGATCATGATCTATCCCGGCCCGGCCCCGATGGCGGACAGCGCCGCGGCGGTGATCGCCAAGATGCCGCCGGAAGCGCAGAAGATGATGGGAATGATGGCGAAGATGGGCCCCTTCTCGAACAACGCGAAGGCGGTCACGGGCACGTTCCGGATGGAGGCGACGGACGCCGGCGCGAGCGGCGACGCGGTGAACGCCGTCGCGGAGTTCACCGACGCGCAGGGTGCGAAGTGGCGCGTCGTGACGGACCGCCTGGCGACGAAGGACGAGCCGATGCTGCCGCACTTCGGCGGCGTCGTCACCGACTGGGTTTCGCACGGCTCGACCGGGATGAACGTGCCGCTCGTCCCGACGGTGCGCGACGCCGTGTCGCTGTGGGGCCTCAGCAGGGTGTGGAAGGACGGCAAGCTGGTCACCGACGCTGAGCCGACGCACATCATGGTCACCTCGCGCACGCGCGGCGACGCGTCGCAGGGATACGCCTACCAGTGCTGGAACTGCACGCAGCGGCCGATGGGCGAGGTCCACGTGATGCTGCGTCCGAAGGACGGGATGGGCGTGCAGCTCCCCAGCCCGGGCGGCTTCATCCACGCGATGTGGGAGCAGAGCGCGGTCGAGACGCACTGACGCTGCGCGCGAGCGGGAAATTCGAACGGCTTCCTCGATCGAGGGCGGGCGATCCGCCCGCCCTCACCTCCCTCACCCCGCCTCCTGCTCCAGAATCCGCTCAAACAGGCGCCGGCGCAGCTCCGGACGGGCAACGTCGCGCTCGCGGATCTGACGCGCGTACTCGAAGTAAGCGCGCTGGAAGTCGTACTGCGGGTAGCAGCGGTGACACACCTCGAGATGCTTGCGCACGGCGTTCTCCTCGCCCGCCGGCAGCTCGCCGTCCAGAAAGTCCCACAGGCGCGCGAGCGCATCCTCGCAACGCATCATTCCCATCGCTTCCATCATGGCGTCGCCTCCTCGCGCACGTAGCCGGAGCGAACCGCGAATTCCCGCAGCTGCCCCTGCAGCATTCTCCTGGCCCGGAAGAGACGGCTCTTCGCCGTCCCCAGCGGGATTCCGAGCACTTCGGCGACTTCGCCGTACTTCAGGTCGCCCAGGTCGCTCAGCACGAGCACATCCCGGAAATCCTCCGGTAGCGCGTCGATCGCCTCCACTACCTCGTCATCGACGAGCCGGTCGAAGAACTCACGCTCCGGGTCCGAGCCGGGCTTCTCGAAATCCGACGCCGCCGCGAGCGCCTCGATGCCCGCGTCGAGATCCGACGCCGGCCTCTCGCGCTGATTGCGCACCAGTTCCTTCTGGTGGAGATAGGTGTTGCGACAGATCGTGAACAGCCACGACTTGGCGTTGGTGCCCCGCTGGAACGTGTGCCAGAAGCGGTGCGCGCGCAGGAACGTGTCCTGCACCAGGTCCTCCGCCGCGTCCGGGTCCCCACGGTGGAGTCGGAGCGCGAAGCGGAAGACCGCGTCGAGCCACGGCAGCGCCTCCTCGGCGAAGCCGTCGCGCGCGAGCTCCGGTTCGTCGCCCCGCGCCGGGGGCGTCCCCTCGCGCGCGCGGCCGGGGGCGACGTCGTCGTGTCGCGGTCCGGCGAGCATCGCCCACGCCATGCGGACGCGGTCGAACAGAGCCTCCCGACTCATTCCACCCTCTCCTTCGTCGCATCGTGCGCCCCGGGATCCCGGGGGTACCGACCCAACCGGACGTCGCGACGGACGGTTCCAGCGGTTTCACGGCGGGAAGGAGTCGCTCGAACGGGCACCCGCCCCAGACCGCCCGCGCCGACTGCCCGAACGGGCTCGCGACGGACGCGATCGGCCCTCGATCGGCGGCGCTAGCGGATGCGCGCGATGCCGTTCCCCGGCTCGGGGAAGCGGACGAACACCTCCGGATCGTGGCCGGGTACGATCAAGCGCACGTCGGCGGCGAGCCGGCGCATGCGGTCCTGCGCGCGCAGGTTGGACGCGGCGTCGAATGTCTGCGCGATCGGGACGTGGCGCTCCAGGTTCTCGTACAGGTAGACGTTGTCCGAGGCGACGACGACGGTGCCGGCGTCGGTGTGCACGCCCGCGTACTGGGACGCGTAGGTGTGGCGGCCGCCGGTATAGACGCGGATGCCCGGCAGGATCTCCCGGTCGTCGCCGTCGACCAGCGTGACGCGTCCTTCCTCGTGAAGCTTTACGAGCAGGGCTGCATCATCGCGGTCGACCCCGGTGTTGCCGCTCGCGCCGGCGCCGCTCGTGTAGTAGTCGTACTCCGCCTTCTGCACCCAGATGCGGGCGTTCGGGAAGAGGTCGAGCCCGCCCGCGTGGTCCCAGTGCATGTGCGAGAGGATCACGTCCGTGACCTGCTCCGGCGCCACTCCCGCCGCCGCGACGGCTGCGGCCGCCGTGCGGTAGTCGCGCGGATGGAAGCGGTCGATGTAGCGCTGGCGGTGGAAGCCGACGTCGACGAGCACGTTCCTGCCCCGCGCACCCTTCAACAGCCACACCATCATCGCGAGGTCGAGGGTGCGGCCGGAGTCCGCGTCCGCGATCAGCGCGCGAATGGGAAAGCCGGGGATGGTGGCGTAGCGGATGGCGTAGACGCCGTACGTCGAGTCGGCGCCGGGATCCCCCGGACCTTCGCCGGCCCGGCCCGCCGCGCCTGCGGGCCGGCCGGGATTCGCGCCGTTCGCGCCGCCGGCCGCGAGCGCGGCGAGGAGCGGCAGCAGCAGCGCGCGCGAGGTCACGCCGACCACGGCTCGTCGGTGTCGGCGAGGCTCATCTCCTACCTCCCCCTGCGGGCGGTGAGTGCAGCTCGAGCGCCATCGAGCGGAAGTCGAGAACGTACTCGTCGAAGCCGCTCAGCGCATCACGGCCGAGGTTGCACATGACATCGTCACGCGCGGCGGGGCGGATCGAGCGCGTGTACACCTCGATGCTGTCCATGCGCACCGGCGTGCCCGCGACCTCCAGCACCGTCGGCGGCAGCATGAAGACGGGGAAGCGCCGCATGCCACCGGCGCCGCCGCGCGTCACGGTGTCGGCACGGCCGACGCGCTCGACGTCGAGGTGGTGCGCCCTGTAGTACGGCGCGTACAGCGTCGTCGTGCCGGCGCCGGTGTCGAGCTGGCAGGCGAGCGTGTCGCCCCGCAGCACCACCGGTACGAAGAGGGAGTACTGGTCCAGCGCCAGCGTGCCGCCGCGGCCGCCGCCCGGCTCCGCCGCAACGCGGTACGTGCCGTCGCGCCGGTAGCCGACCTCGCCGAGCGCGTCCAGCACCGGGAAGCCGAGCAGCCCCGGAATCCGAAAGCCGCCGGCGAACGTCAGCAGCGAGTCCGGCAGAACCAGGAAGACGACGTGGCGCACCACCACGCCCCCCACCTCGACGCGATCGGCGACGGCGAGGTCCGCGCGCACCGTGACGTCCGTCGACGTGCCCACCTCCACGCCCGCAGCCCGCGTCCGCAACCCGAGGTCGGCCGCCTCGGACGCCATGATCGCCGACAGATTCGCGCCGCTGTCGAAGAAGAACCGCTTGCCGCGTCCGTCGATGACCACCGGGATCGCTCCGCTCTGTGGCCGGATGATCGCGCCGTGCCGCGCCTCGACCGCCTGCGGCGGCACCCCCCGCAGCGCCTCGAGCAGGCGGATCGTGTTGGCGACGTCGGCGCGCGTCGCCGAATCGGCGAGCGGCGAGGCGACCAGGCGGCGCGCCGTCGCCAGCGCCTCGCCGTAGCGGTAGAGTCCCACCTCGTTGTGCAGCCGCAGCCGCGCCGCCAGGAAGGTCACCGAGTCCGGCGTCGGCTCCGGCGAAGCCTCCAGACGCGCGAGCAGCTCCTCCGAGCGCGCCCGCCGGCCGAACGCGCCCTCGACCGCGGCGCGCAGGTAGATCGACCACGCATTCCCACGCTCGTCCAGCTCGCGCATGCGGTCCGCCAGACGGAAATAGTCGTGCGTACGCCGAAGCTCGAGCAGCGCCGCGCGCGTCGAGTCCGGCAGCGGCGCCGTGTCGGGGCCGCCGCCGGCGCCGCAGCCCGCCTGCACCGTCGCCGCGAGCGCGACCGGACCGAGGAGGCGGAGAACGCGAACGCGGCGCGCGCGTGCGGCTCGCCGCAGCCGCGCCGCCGCCCGCCGCGCTGCCGGCAGCACGCTACGCCCGCTCCGCCAGCACTTCGAAGCAGCAGCTCGGCCGCGGTCCGTGATCGCAGCACTCGCGCACATCGCCCCCGCCCAGCTCCGCCACGATCGCGCGCACCACCGCGCACACCGCCGCGTGCTCGCCCACCGCGGACGAGAGCGGGCAGCCGTGGCCCACCAGCCGCCAACCGCCCTCCATCGCCACGACGTCAATGTCGCCGCCCAGCGCCCGCAGCGCGGCCGCCGCCCGCTCCACCCCCTCCCGGCTACCCCCCCTCTTCCCCGCCACCGCCCCATCAACCGCCGCCCGATCCGCCCCCGCACGCCGGCCGACTTCCTCCAGCAACGACTCCACTCCGCCCCGACCCAGCCGCTCCTCCAGCAACCCCACCAGCCCGCTCAGCACGTACGCGTACGCCTTCGGAAACAACTCCTCCGCGTCCGCTGTCAGACGGTACAGGCTCGCCGGCTTGCCGCCGGTCTCCCGCTCCACACCCGCGGGCTCCACCAGGCCGTCCCGCTGCAGCCCCGCTACGTGCCCTCGCACCGCGTTGCCCGAGATGCCGAGCTCCGACGCCAGATCCCCCACCGAGCGCTCCGAGCGCCGCAGCAGGCTCAGCAGCCGCCCGCGCGTCGTCCCGATCAGCGTTTCGAACCAGTTCTTCATAGCCGTCCCCTTCCGCGGCGCTCCGCCCGCCAAGCTAATCCCGGGCGTGGGCAATGGCAATTTATACAATTAATGTATTGACAAAGTGCCGTCCACCCCGCATCCTGGGGTGGCGGGGCCGCGGGGCCCCGCGCACAGGTGCGTCGACCCGAAAAGAAGGAGGCGAAGGATGCGTAGCAGCCGGTGGACGTTGCGACAGGGAGCGAGGGCGGGGACGGGGATGGCGGTGCTGGCGCTGGCGGTGGCGGCGCCGTCGTCGCTGCGGGCGCAGGGGGCGCAGGCCTCGTCGGGGCCGAGCGACGCGGTGATCGCGCACATCGCGGTGACGGCGAACGCGATCGACGTGGCGATGGCGCAGTTGGCGCTGACGAAGGATGCGTCGCAGGACGTGGCGGGGTTCGCGAAGACGATGATCGGGGACCACACGGCGGTGAACAAGCGGGCGGCGGCGCTGGCGGGGCGGCTGAAGCTGACCCCGGAGGACAACGCGGTGAGCCAGAGTCTGCAGAAGGGGGCGGCGGAGGCGCGGCAGAAGCTGGAGGGGTTGAGTGGTGGGGCGTTCGAGCGGGCGTACATGGACCGTGAAGTGGCGTACCATCAGGCGGTGCTCGACGCGCTGAACAAGACGCTGATCCCGAACGCGGACAACGCGGAGCTGAAGGAACTGCTGCAGGATGCGGCGCGCGCGGTGGAAGCGCATCTGGGTCGCGCGAAGGTGATCCGGGAGCGGCTCGGGAAGGGGGGCGCATGAAGGGGCGGCTCGTCCTGCTGGCGCCGCTGCTGATGGCGGGGCTGCTGGCATGCGACGCGCCCGATCCGACGACGTCGCCTGCGGCCGCCACGTCGCGCTTCAACATGGGCTCGGGCACGATGCGGACGCCGCTGAATCCGCAGCTCGTGGCGCGTGGCAAGCGAATCTTCCGCTACGACGACTTCGGCGACTCGCGCTTCTGGACCGGGACGCTGCACCTGAACGACGTGGTGGAGACGCTTACGCCGCTGCAGGCGCTGGGGCTCGGGCTGAAGGTGGACGTGGACGCGGTGCCGCCGGCGGTCCTGGACGCGGTGCTGACGAATCCGGCGCTGCTGAGCGATCCCGCGACGACGCGGGCGCTGCTGTCGCTGAACGCGGTCGTCGGGGTGACGGCGACGGTGGAAGGCGATCACGTGACGAGCCTCGGCATCACGTGCGCCCTCTGCCACTCGACGGTGGACGACGCGGTCACGGGCGGGATCGGCCATCGTCTGGACGGCTGGCCGAACCGGGAGCTGCAGGTGGGCGCCATCGTCGGCGCATCGCCGGCGATCCCGGCGAGCGGCTCCTTCGGTCAGTACCTGGCGACGTGGGGCCCCGGCTTCTACGACGCGCGCGTCAACCTCGACGGCCGCACCGACGGCCCGGTGGTGATTCCGCCCGCGTACGGTCTGCGCGACGTCGCGCTCGAGACGTACACGGGCGAGGGACCCGTGTCGTACTGGAACGCGTACGTGGCGGTAACGCAGATGCACGGCCAGGGTGCCTTCTCGGATGCGCGCCTGGGCATCCACGTGCACCCGGACGGCCCGGACCTCGTGCAGCCGAAGCTCGCCGCTCTGCGCGAGTATCAGCTCAGCCTCGCCGCTCCCGCTCCGCAGAGCGGTGAATACGACGCCGCCGCCGCGGCGCGCGGCAGGACACTCTTCGACGGCGCCGCCGGCTGCGCGGGCTGCCACGTGCCGCCCACCTACACGGACGCACCGCGGCTGCACGCGCCGAGCGAGGTGCCGGTGGAGCCGTCGTGGGCCGAGCGCAGCGCGACCGGCGAGTACCGGACCACGCCGCTGCGGGGGCTGCTGCGGCACGCGCCGTACTTCCACGACGGCTCGGCGGCGACGCTGGCGGATGTCGTCGCGCGCTACGACGCCTTCTTCGATCTCGGCCTGTCGGCGGCGCAGCGGAGCGACCTGGTGGAGTTCCTGAAGACGTTGTAGGGTGCGAGGGACGGGGCGGTATACCGTCCATAACATGTTGTGTTGCAATGGGTTACAGTGGGGCGGGGCCGGCATCCCGGCGCCGCCCCACGTCTTCACGCACGGGTCTTGCACCAAGGCCGTCCGTCGGACTGTGACACTCGTGACGGAGGGATCGAGAATGCTCAGGCGGACGATGGCAGTGACGATTGGGATTCTGGCGGTGGCGGCATGCGGCAATGGTGCGGACAACCAGGATCTGGGGGATCAGAACGAGATGGCCCCGGCAGCGACGCCCCCGGCGGCGCAGGAGCAGCCGGCGGATCAGGGTATGGCGGCGCCGGCGACGGTGGCGCTGAACGTTTCGCAGTCGGCGGACATGGGCGCCTACGTGGTCGATTCGGACGGGCGCGCGGTGTACCTGTTCACGAAGGACGACAACGGCCAGAGCGCGTGCACCGACGCGTGCGCGCAGGCGTGGCCGCCGGTGCTGGCGCAGTCGGCGACGGTCAACGGGCAGGGGCTGGACCAGGCGCAGATCGGGACGATCGTGCGGCCGGACGGCCAGACGCAGGTCACCTACAACGGCCACCCGCTCTACTACTTCGCGAAGGACGCGAATCCGGGCGCGACGACCGGTGAGGACGTCCACGCGTTCGACGGCGAGTGGTACCTGATCACGCCGAGCGGCGACAAGCTCGAGCCGAAGAACGGCGAGAACGGCGAGGGTGGCACGGCGCAGCCGAGCACCGGCTCGGGCGCCTGACGGGAACGGCGAATGAGCCGCACCGGCTCCGGCGCGTTGAATCGGCCGGAGCGGGTGTGAGCGCCGGCGGTCCCCGTTAGCGGGCGGGGCCGCCGGCGTCTACAACGGGGAGCGCGCGCGACGGAGCGCAACGACACGCGGCCGACGGTCCCGGAGAGGGGCGGGCCGCGTTTCGCATCCTATCTCGAGGGCGTGGCGAGCGCGAAGTCGTACTCGAGGTGGATCGTGTCGGCGACGCTGAGGACCACCGGCACGCGCGGCCGGGGCAGGTCGAAGTCCGCGAAGGTGAACGCGGTCGATCCGGTGCCGGTGATCCGCCCCTGCGCGAGCTTCGCGTCGACGTGCCACGTCACGGGCCGTGTCACGCCCCTGACGGTGAGGTCGCCGATCACGTCGAAGGAAGCGTTCCCCGACGTGGGCAACGGCGACGGCAGGCCTCGCAGCTCCTTCGGCACGAACTGGACGGAGGGGTACTGCGCGGTCTCCAGGGTGCGGTGCTGCACGTAGCGGTCGCGGCGGTCGCGGTCGCTCGCGAGCTGCGTGACGTCGACGACGAACCTCGACTCCGCGGGGACGATCCGGCCGGCGCTGTCGAGGACGATGCCGCCGGTGACGCCGTGCGTGACGCCGACCGCGTCGTTCGGCAGGTCCACGTGCACGAGCTGCTCGCGCACGCGGTAGCGGGCTTCGTTGCCCTCGCCGGCGACGACGAGTCGCAGCGTGCCCGGCGCGGGGGCGGGCGCGCCGGCGGTCCCGCGGGATGCGGCCTGGCGCGCGGCGGGCAGCCCACCGCGGAGCGCGACGGGCGCGCCGCCGGTCCACGCGCGGGGCCCGGCGGCCGCGGCGAGCAGGAGTGCCACCGGTGCCCCGAGAATTCCGATCTTCCCTCGTCCGATCATCGGCTTCGCTCCTCGAAGGTTCGGCTCGAGCCCGGATGCGGGCACGGCCATGCCGTGAATAGGAACCACGAGGCCGGGCCGCGTGTTCCGCGGTTCCGCGTGTTCCGCGCCCTGTGCCGTTCCGCGCGTTCCTACCGCCCACCGGCGCCGGCGGTCTCGCGGCGGACGATGGGTGCGACGCGGGTGCCGAGCAGCTCGATGGCGTGCAGCACGTCGTCGTGGGGCATCGGCCCGACGGTGAGCTGGACGAGGAAGCGCTGGTGGTGGAAGAGGCGGTGCTGGAAGAGGATCTTCTCGACGATGCGGTCCGGGCCGCCGACGAAGAGCGCGCCGCGCAGCGTCGTCTCGGCGTCGAACTGGCGGCGGGATGTGGGTGGCCAGCCGCGCTCGCGGCCGATGCGGGTCATCGTCTCCGCGAAGGGAGGGAAGGCGAGGTCGGCGGCGGCGGCGTCGTCGTCCGCGATGAAGCCGTGCGAGTTGATGCCGACGGGCAGCGTGTCCGGGTCGTGGCCGGCGCGGCGGGCGGCCTCCCGGTACAGCTCGACGACGGGGACGAAGCGTTCGGGGGCGCCGCCGATGATGGCGAGCGCCATCGGCAGGCCGAGGGTTCCGGCTCGGACGACGGATGCGGGAGTGCCGCCGACGGCGAGCCAGACGGGGAGCGGGTCCTGCAGCGGCCGCGGGTAGACGGCGCGGTCGTCGATCGGCGCGCGGTGGCGGCCGCTCCACGCGACGCGGGGGTCGCGGCGCAGGGTGAGGAGCAGGTCGAGCTTCTCGGCGAAGAGGGCGTCGTAGTCGGCGAGGTCGTAGCCGAAGAGGGGGAACGACTCGGTGAAGGAGCCGCGGCCGGCCATGATCTCGGCGCGGCCGCCGGAAATCAGGTCGAGGGTGGCGAAGTCCTGGAAGACGCGCACCGGGTCGTCCGAGCTGAGCACGGATACGGCGCTGGTGAGGCGGATCCGCTCCGTGCGCGCGGCGGCCGCGGCGAGGACGACGGCGGGGGTCGACACGGCGTAATCGGCCCGGTGGTGCTCGCCGACGCCGAAGACGTCGAGCCCGACACGGTCCGCCAGCTCGATCTCTTCGAGCAGGTGGCGAAGGCGCGTCCCGGCGTCGATCTGCCGCCCCGTCGCCGCGTCGACGGGCGTCTCGGCGAAGCTGTAGACTCCGATCTCCATGGCTGGAAGCTAGCCGGGCCGGTCGCCGTCCGCACGGCGGAACGGGGTGGGACCCGCGGACCGGCGCGTTGGGCGTGCGCCGACCGGCGGGCCGCCCTAGATTTCACCGTCCACCAGACGCCCCCCGTTGCCCCATGACGCCATGAAGCTCGCATTCGCCGCCGCGGCGCTGCTCGCGCCGCTCGTCGCAGCGACCCCGGTGCTCCGCGCGCAGGAGACGACGACGCGCCTGCTCCACCAGCCGACGGTCAGCGCCACCTCGGTGGCGTTCGAGTACGGCGGCGACCTGTGGGTCGTGCCGCGCGACGGCGGCGAAGCGCGTCGTCTGACGTCGTCGGAAGGGGTCGAGACGGATCCGCACTTCTCGCCCGATGGCCGGTGGCTCGCGTTCACCGGCCAATACGACGGTGGCGCGGACGTGTACGTCATGCCCGCGGCGGGCGGCGAGCCGAAGCGGCTGACGTGGCACCCGGGGGCCGACCAGGCGCGCGGCTGGACGCCGGAGGGGCGCGTCGTGTTCGTGTCGCCGCGCACCGGCATGCCGGACGGTGAGCCGCAGCTCTGGACGGTGGGGGTGGATGGCGGACTGCCGGAGCGGCTGCCGCTGCCGCGGGCGCAGGCGGGCTCGCTGTCGCCGGACGGCGGCTCGCTCGCCTACCAGCTCGTGCGGCCGTGGGAGACCGAGATGCGCAACTACCGCGGCGGCCAGAATCAGCCGATCCGCGTGATCGACCTGCGGACGCACGCGATGCGGAAGCTGCCGTGGACGGACAGCCGCGACCGCGACCCGGCGTGGCTCGGCGCTACGATCTACTTCATCTCGGACCGCGACTGGACGCCGAACGTGTGGTCCTACGACACCGCGTCCGGCGCGCTGTCGCAGGTGACGCACTACGACGGCTTCGAGGTGGAGTCGCTCGACGCCGGGGCCGGCGCGGTGGTGTACGAGCAGGCGGGCGACATCCACGTCTACGACCCCGCGAGCGGCCGGGACCGCAAGCTGGCGATCCACGCGGCGGGCGATTTTCCGTGGGCGATGCCGCACGCGATCGAGGTGGGGCGCTCGCTGCGCGAGCCGCGCCTCTCGCCGACCGGCGTGCGCGCGCTCTTCGAGGGTCGCGGCGACATCTTCACGGTGCCGGAGGACAAGGGGACCTGGCGCAACCTGACGCGCACGCCGGGCGTGGCGGACCGCGCGCCGATCTGGTCGCCGGACGGCCGCAGCATCGCGTGGTTCAGCGACGCGTCGGGCGAGTACCGGCTGGAAGTGGCGCCGCAGGATGGCACCGGCTCGGCGCGCGAGTACACGCTCGCGGAGCCGAGCTACTTCTACGACCCCGCGTGGTCGCCGGACGGCAAGCGGATCCTCTTCACCGACGCGGAGATGCACCTGCGCATGGTGGACCTCGCGAGCGGCCGTGAGACGCGCGTCGACACCGGCAACTACACGTGGCCGGACCGCACCATGTACCCCACGTGGTCGCCCGACTCACACTGGATCGCCTACACCAAGCGGCTGCCCGGATCGCAGTTCCACGCCGTCTTCGTCTACAGGGTCGCGGACGGCTCCACGCACCAGCTCACCGACGGCCTCTCGGACGTGATCTCGCCCGCGTGGGGCGCGAGCGGCAAGTACCTCCTCTTCCTCGCTTCGACCGACTTCGCGCTCAACACCGGCTGGCTCGACATGAGCTCCTTCGAGCGCCCCGTGCGCCGCGGCGTCTACCTCGCCGTGCTCGCGAAGGACGAGCCGTCGCCGCTGCTGCCCGAGCCGGGCGACGAGCCCGCCGACTCCGCACGGCCGGGCGGCGCGTCGTCGTCGTCTTCCTCCTCGCGGGGGAAGGGCGCCGCCGGGCGCACCGCGGGGGGTGGGGGCGCCGCGCGCGACAGCGCCGCCGCGCCGGTGCGCATCGACTTCGCCGGCTTCTCGCAGCGCATCCTCTCGCTCGACGTGCCGACGCGGGACTACGTGGCGCTGAAGGCGGGGAAGAAGGGGATGTTCTACTACGTCGAGCGGGTGCCGAACCGCGCCGCCGTGCTGCACCGCTACGACCTGTCGAAGCGCGAGGCGATCGATTTCCTGCCGCAGGCCGCCTCGGAGTACGCCCTCTCGGCGGACGGCGGCAAGCTGCTCTACGAGGGCGTCTCCGAGCAGGGTCGGCCGAACGGCACGTGGTCGGTGGTCGACGCGACCGGCCAGCCGCCGGCGCCGGGGAAGGGAACGCTCGGCACGAACGCGCTGCGCGCGGAGGTCGACCCCGCCGCGGAGTGGCGGCAGATCTTCCACGAGGCGTGGCGCATCGAGCGCGATTACCTCTACGTGTCGAACCTCAACGGCGCGGACTGGGACGCGGTCGGCGCGAGGTACGCGTCCTTCCTGCCCTACGTGAAGCACCGCGCGGACCTGACGCAGCTCCTCGACGAGATGCAGGGCGAGCTGTCGGTGGGTCACAGCTTCGTCGGCGGCGGCAATGTGCCGCGTCCGGACGCGCTGCCGGTCGGCCTGCTCGGCGCCGACTTCGAGGTCGCGAACGGCCGCTACCGGATCGCGAAGATCTACACCGGCGAGAACTGGAATCCGGACCTGCGCGCGCCGCTCTCCGCGCCCGGCGTCGACGTGCGCGAGGGCGACTACATCCTGGCCGTCGACGGCCGCCCGCTCACGCCGCCGGCCAACCCGTACGCCGCGTTCGTCGGCACCGTCGGACGGCAGGTGAAGATCCGCGTCAACGACCGCCCCACGGCCGACGGCTCACGGCTCGTCACCGTCGTCCCGATCGCGAGCGAAGCGGGGCTGCGTACGCGCGACTGGATCGAGGCGAACCGACGCGAGGTCGACCGCCTCTCCGGCGGCCGCCTCGCCTACGTCTACGTGCCGAACACGTCGAACGAGGGCTACGCCAGCTTCAACCGCTACTACTTCGCCCAGCAGGAGAAGCAGGGCGCGATCATCGACGAGCGCTTCAACCACGGCGGCACCGTCGCCGACTACATGATCGACATCATGGGCCGCAAGCTCCAGGGCTACTTCAACCAGCGGGCGGGCTCGCACCGCCCCGTGACCGTGCCGGGCGCCGGGATCTGGGGACCGAAGGTGATGATCATCAACGAGATGAGCGGTTCCGGCGGCGACATGTTCCCCTACCTGTTCCGCCAGGAGGGGATCGGACCGCTGGTCGGCGAGCGCACCTGGGGCGGCCTCGTCGGATGGGGCGGCGAGCCGCCGCTCCTCGACGGCGGCTTCATCTCCGCACCGAGCACCGGCTTCTTCAACCGCGAGGGCGAGTGGGACGTCGAGAACATCGGCGTCGCGCCCGACATCGCGGTCGAGCAGACGCCCGCCGAACAGCTCGCCGGACACGATCCGCAGCTCGAGCGCGCCGTCGCCGAGGCGCTCAAACTGCTCGAGGCGAATCCGATGCGGCTGAAGGCGGAGCCGGCGGCGCCGGACCGCGTCCACCCCGGCGGCACGGGCGGCACGGGCGGCGGCCGCGGCGCGGGCGGCGGCCGCTGACGGCGTGGCCCGCGTGGCAGAGGAGCGGCGCGGCGACGCGCCCGGAACGACCACGATGCCGATCCGGGTCTTCGTCACGGGCGGCACGTTCGACAAGGAGTACGACGAGCACCGCGGCACGCTCGACTTCCACGACACGCACGTGCCGGAGATGCTCGAGCTGGGCCGCTGCCGCCTCGACGTGGCCGTGCGCACGCTGATGATGGTCGACAGCCTCGACATGACCGACGAGGACCGCGCCACGATCGTCGAGCACTGCCGCCGCTGCGCCGAGACGCGCGTCGTCGTCACGCACGGCACCGACACAATGGTCGACACCGCGCGCGCACTCGCGGCCGGGATCGGGGGGAAGACGGTGGTGTTGACGGGGGCGATGATCCCCTACGCGTTCGGCAGCTCTGACGGCCTCTTCAACCTCGGCAGCGCCCTCTCCTTCGCGCAGGTGCTGCCCGCCGGCGTCTACATCGCGATGAACGGCCGCTGCTTTCCGTGGGACGACGTGCGCAAGAACCGCGACGAGGGGGTCTTCGAGCCGCTCCCCGGGTGAGCCGGGCGCGGATCGGTCAGAGCGCGGGTGCCGGCCCGTGCTTCGCGCGGGGGGGCCGCGCGGGCGGCTGCTCCCCGGCGACCGGCGTGACGAGCACGTTCGAAGCGGCGGCGAAGAAGGGCGGCGCGCCCTCCTCCTCGAGACGGATCTGGATGAGCCGGCTGCCATCGCCCGTCTTGCCGTGGAGCGACGCGACGGTGCCCTCGCCGGCGACGCAGTAGACGGACTCCCCGACGGACGGAGCGCGGCCCTTGCCGCTCACCCAGCCGGGCCGATTCTCCGGGTTCACGTGCAGGTCGGCTCCGCGGAGTCTCCTGGCGCTGTTCGCCTTTCCCATGCCGATCTGTCTCCCGGTCCGAGGCGGTCGCGTGGAAGCGGGCGCGCCGCGCGTCCGCGGTGGACCGCGCCGCGGGCGGACGGTACGCGGGCCCGCAGGGGCCCACGCGGAGGAGGGTCCTGCTACCCTCCTGGGCGCGGGCCGTTCCGGGCGCCCGCGGGCCGGCTGCCTCCGTCCGCGGGCCGCGACGCTCCATCCCCGGGCCGCGACGCTCCATCCCCGGGCCGCGCGCCTCCGGCCGCTTCGGGTCCGGTCTCACGTGCGAGAAAGCCCCACGCGTCGGCCGGGCGGCCGCCGGGCAGCGGCTCGCCGGCGACGCGGGCGGTGCCCTCGTCGGTCCGGAGCAGGACGGGCCGGTCGCACGCCTGCGCCGACTGGAGCCGGGCGACGAAGCGGTAGGAGGCGGAGGCCGTCGTCGAGCGGGGATCCCGCTCCGCGACGGTGGCGAGCAGGGCCGGGTAGCATACGCCCGGGCGCACGTTGTGGAGCGGCGACAGCTCGCGGAGCCACGGCAGCGCGGCGGAGTCCCGCGCCGACCCGAACTCGTCGGTCCAGCCGGAGCCGGGCGCGGAGCGGTCGTAGCCGAGCAGGTCGAGAAGACCCGAGCGCACGTACGCCGCGGCGAACAGCCCCGGCCGCCGTTCGATCGCGGCGCCGACGAGCAGCCCTCCCGCCTGCACGCCCATGAGCGCGAGGTGCGTCGAGTCCGTGTAACCGCGCCGGACGAGGTGCTCCGCGGCGGCCACGACGTCGTCGACCGCGTTGCGCTTCCGCTCGCGCATCCCCGCCTCGTGCCAGGCCTGGCCGTAGTCGCCGCCGCCACGCACCGCCGCCTGCGCGTAGACGCCCCCCATCTCGAGCCACGGCACGATTTCGGCCACGAACTGCGGGTACACGCTGGTGCCGAACGCGCCGTAGGCATTGAGGGCGGTACGGTTGGACCCGTCCAGCGGCACGTCCTTGCGGCTGCTGATGAAGATCGGCACGCGGGTCCCGTCCGCAGAGGTGGCGAACTCCTCGCGCGTCTCGTAGCGGGTGGTGTCGAGCAGGGTCGGTGCGGGTCCCACCGTCTCGAGCGTGCGGCGATCGAGGTCGTAGCGGTACCACGCCGCCGGCCGCACCGGCGAGGAGAAGCGGAAGAACAACTCGGCGGCGTCCTTGCTGCCGGTCATCAGGGACGCCGTGCCGATGCCTGGAAGCGCCACCGTGTCGAGCGCTTCGCCGGCCGTGGAGTAGACGACGATGCGGCTCGCGACGTCGTGGTCGTAGAGCGCCGCGACGCGGCCGCCGACCACGCTCGCTTCCCGCAGCCGCTCCTTGCTCTCCGGAACGACGATGCGCTGCCGCGGGTCCGCGCCCTGGCCGAACGGCACCGCGACGACGCGGCCGTTCGGCGCGTCCTTCGTCGTCTGGATCAGCAGCTCGTCGTCGATCTCGCGTAGCCAGATGTAGGTGCCGTCCTCCTTCGTGAGCAGGGGGCGGATCGCGCCGCCGACGTCCGGGTGCAGCGGGTCTCCCAGGTCGATGTAGGAGATCCGGTTCACGCCCCTCTTGGTGTCCCACAGGTTGAGGATCAGGTAGCGCCCGGAAGCCGTGATCCCGGCGCCGACGTACACCTCCGGCCGGTCGTGCTCCGCGTACACCAGACGATCGGCGCTCTGCGGCGTGCCGACCACGTGGTAGTACGCTTCGTTGTCCGCGGACGGCGGCTCGGCGTTGCCGCCCGGCACGGGGCGGTCGTACACGAAGCCGCGCCCGTCGCGCGACCACGAATAGGACGACGCCCGCTCGACGTCGTGCAACGTGTCCGGCAGATCGCGGCCGGTCCCGAGGTCGAGGAGATGGAAGCTGTTCTCGCCGGTGCGCTGCGAGTGGAGTTGGTAGACGAGCAGGCGGGCGGCCGGCGACGTGCGGTAGCCGATCAGGCGCGTCGAGTCGTCCGGCCACCGCCGCGTCGCGTCGATCACCGGCACCGGCTCGCCGGCGCGCGGCGTCCCCGCATCCCGTGCGCCACCGGCCCGCGCGCCGCCACCGGGCACGATCGCGTACACGACCGCGCGCGAATCGCCCGGCTGCGACACCGAGTAGTAGACGCGTTCGCCGCCGCGCTTCGGGAAGCCGACGTTCTCGAATGCCGGCAACGCGTCCAGCCGGGCCGCGATGCGCGCCCGCAGGGGCGAATCGTCCAGGTTGCGTCGTACAAGGCGGTTCTGCGCATCGAGCCACGCCTGCACGTCGGTGCTCGCCGTGTCCGCCAGCCAGCGGTACGGCGCCGGTACGCGGGTGCCCGCGTAGACCTCGGCGGTGGTGTCGGTGCGGGTCGCGGGTTGGCGCGGCGCCTGGCCGCGCACAGCGGAGGGTGCGCCGGCGAGAGAAGTTGCCAGGAGCGCGGCGGCGAGCCGCGATCGGCCAGCACGACGTGGCGTGCGGGTCATCGTCGTCATCCCCTTCGGAAGGCGGATCGGATCGAGGAGCGCCCGGAGGCGACCGCGTACCCGGGGGCAACCGGCGTGCCGGCCACGGAGAATCGGACAAACGGTTCATCCGCGGGGAGTTGCGCGGGTGGTCCGGCGCGCGGCTCGCGGCGGCGATTGTCCGGCCCCGGGACGGAGGCGCCCGCATCCGGACGCGGATGTCGGTTGGGATCGCGGGGTGTCGCGGGAACCGTCCTCCCGCGCTCCCGGTTGAGCCTCGTGAAGCGCGGAACGGTCCGCGCCGGTCGGAGCGATCGAGCTCCGGTCCCCACGAGAGCGAGGGAGGCGACGATGAGCATCAGGATCGGGCGGGCGGTGGCGGCGGGTGTCGCCGGTACGGTGGTGATGACGGTGGTCGGGACTCAGGTGGCGCCGCTGATGGGGATTCCGGCGATGAACCCGGCGCGGATGCTGGCGGGGCCGATGGGTGGCAGCCTGGCGCTCGGCTGGATGGCGCACTTCATGATCGGCGTCGTGCTGGCGGTGGGCTACGCCATCGTCGCGCCACGGCTCGTCGGCCCGCCGGTCGCGCGCGGCGCGCTCTACGGCATCGCGCCGTTCCTGCTCGCGCAGCTCGCCGTCATACCGATGATGGGGATGCCGGTCTTCTCCGGCTCGGTGGTGCTGGCGTTCGGCAGCCTCGTCGGTCACATCGTCTACGGTGGCGTGGTCGGCGGTGTCTACGGCGCGGTGCCGTCGATCGCGGCGACCGGCGCGCTGCGGCGGGCGGCGGCGAGGGCGTGATTCGATCGCAACGGCGGCCGGGGCGCTCACGCCGCTCGACGGGTGGCGTTCCGGCCGCCGCTTTCGGCCGGCCCGGCAGGGGCCGGCCCTCGGCGTCGTCTTGACGCCTGGCCCATCCGCCGCGTATGGTCCCGCCGGCAACGGACCCGTCACCCGGACACCATGACCCGGACCCACCCGATGGCTCAGGCTCCCGACACCTCCGTCCGCGGCGCGCTCACCTGCGGCTGTCCCTGCTGTTGTATGTCCGGACTCTCGCACCGCGGGAGGCCGCCGGGAGTGTAGTCGAAGTCTCTTTCGACCGCGTATCCGGGCCCTCTCTCGCGGGAGGGCCCGGTTTTTTTTCGTCCCGTGCCGCCGCACGAAAGGAGGCCGCGCGATGTCGACCACGAGGGATCGCCCGCTGGCGATCTATTACGAGCACCCGGACTGGTTCCGTCCGCTCTTCGCCGAGCTGGACCGGCGAGGCGTTGGGTACGAGAAGCTGCGCGCGTCGGAGACGTGGTACGATCCGTCGTCGGCGCCGCCGCCGTACGCGCTCGTCTTCAACCGCATGAGCCCGTCGGCCTACCTGCGAGGCGGCGCCCGGCAGATCTTCTTCACCGGCCAGTACCTGACGCACCTGCGCCGCCACGGCGTGCGCGTGGTCAACGGCCCGGAAGCGTGGCGCACGGAGGTGAGCAAGGCGTACCAGCTCTCGCTGCTGCACGGCCTCCGCCTGCCGTTTCCGCACGCGCGCGTGATCCACGATCCGGCGACGGCGCCCGCGGCGGCCGAGGGGCTGCGCTTCCCCGTCGTCGTCAAGCCGAACATCGGCGGCAGCGGCGCCGGCGTGGTGAGGTTCGACGACGCCGCTTCCTTGCGCCGCGCGGCGGAAGCCGGCACGCTGGACCTCGGCCTCGACGACACCGCGCTGGTGCAGGAGTTCATCCCGGCGGCGGGCGGCCGCATCGTGCGCGTCGAGGTGCTCGACGGCGCCTACCTCTACGCGATCCGCGTCTACACCCCCGGCGACGCGTTCAACCTCTGCCCCGCCGACGTGTGCCAGACGGTGGACGGCGTGGCGCTCGAGCGCGCGGCGTGCGCGGCCGACGCTCCAAAGAACGGCCTGCGCGTCGAGGGCTACGAGCCGCCCGCCGACGTCGTCCGCGACGTGGAGCGGATCGTCGCCGCCGCCGGCATCGAGATCGGCGGCGTCGAGTACATCGTCGACGAGCGCGACGGCCGCCTCTACTACTACGACGTCAACGCGCTCTCGAACTTCGTGGCGGACGCGCCGCGCGTGATCGGCTTCGACCCGTTCGCGCGGCTGGCGGACTGGCTGGAGCGGGAAGCCGACGTCGCCGTCGCGGGCTCCCGGCGTGCCGTGGCGCCGGCCGCGGAGGTGGCGTGATGCGATACGGCTACTGGCTCCCGGTCTTCGGCGGCTGGCTGCGCAACGTCGAGGACGAGGGGATGGAGACGAGCTGGGAGTACGTCTCGCGGCTCGCCCAGCGCAGCGAGCGGATCGGCTTCGGCGTCACGCTGCTCGCCGAGCTCAACCTGAACGACATCAAGGGGATGGACGCGCCGTCGCTCGACGCGTGGAGCACTGCGGCGGCGCTCGCCGCGGTGACCGAGCGGCTCGAGATCATGGTCGCGGTGCGGCCCACCTTCCACGCGCCCGCGCTGCTCGCGAAGCAGGCGGCGAACATCGACCACATCAGCGGCGGCCGCCTCTCGCTCAACGTCGTCTCCTCCTGGTGGGCGACCGAGGCGAGGAAGTACGGCGTGGCCTTCGACCACCACGACGAGCGCTACGCGCGCAGCGCCGAATGGATCGATGTCGTCGACGGCATGTGGCGTGAGCCGGTCTTCAGCCACGAAGGCCGCTTCTACGACGTCGAGGAGGCGATCCTCGAGCCGAAGCCGGTGCAGCGGCCGCGGCCCACGCTGTACGCCGGCGGTGAATCACCGGCGGGCAAGGCGATGATCGCGAAGAAGTGCGACGCGTGGCTCACGCACGGGGACCCGCCGGACGTCATCGCCGCGAAGGTCGCCGACATGCGCGAGCGGCGTGCGGCGACGGGTCTGCCGCCACTGCGCTTCGGCGCCGCGGGCTACGCCGTCGTGCGCTCGAGCGAGGCGGAGGTGCGCCGCGAGATCCAGCGCATCACCGACGTGCGTCAGAGTGCGCGCGGCTACGCGAACTACCAGGACTGGATCGCCAACACGCAGCTCGAGCAGCGCGTCAGCCTCGAGGATTACTCGGTGTCGAACCGGGGGTTGCGCAGCGGCCTCGTAGGGACGCCCGAGCAGGTCGCCGAGCGCATCGTCGCCTTCGAGGAGGCCGGCCTCGACCTGCTCCTCCTCCAGTTCAGCCCCCAGCACGAGGAGATGGAGCGCTTCGCGGAGGAGGTGATGCCGCTCGTCGGCGGCCGCGCGGTCGGCGTGTGAGCCGGCGCGCGGCCGCCGCGGTGAACGGGCGCTAGCGCCGTGCGGGACCGGAGCAGGCGTCGTAGAGCTGCTGCGCCACCTGCGGCAGCTTGGCGCGCTGCGCGTCGGTGAGCACGTCGCGCGCCTCCATCGCCGCCTTGAGCATGGCGACGTGTGCCTCGATGCGCTCCTCGCTCAGCTCCTTCAGCGCGTGCTCGTATTCGTCGAGGTCCGGCTCGTCCTCGCGCAGAGCGGCGATCGCCTTCTGTCGCTGCTCCGCCAGCTCGTCGCGCGACTCCTGAACATCCTCTCCGCGCTCGTGCTGCAGGTGCTCGATGCGCGAGACCTGGTCGTCGGTGAGGCCCAGCGCCTGTCGCTGCGACAGCAGCGCCTGCGGCGGCACGAACATGGCCATCATCGCCTGGTGGTCCGCCATGGCGCCGCCGCCCATGGCGCCGCCGCCCATCGCGCCGCCGCCCATGGCGCGGCCGCCGTGCTGGCCGTTGCCGCCCATGCCGCCGCCCATCGGGCCGACCCCGGGGCCGCCCAGCATCTCCATGTGCATCGCCATGAGCGCCTGGCACTCGGCGGGCGCGCCGCCGCGGCCCATGCCCGGCTGCTGCGCGGACAGCGGTGCCGCCGCCAGTGCGCCGGCGGCCGTGATTGCGATCGCGAACTTCGTCATCGTGTCCTCCTCTTTCCGCCGGGACGCTCGTCCCGGTCGCCTTCGGATCAGACGACGAGCATGCAAGTCGCGCTCCGCGGCGCGGGTGCGGGCTCCTCCCGCGCTCAGTGGTGGCCGCGGACCTCGTGCGGCTGGTACGGCGCTTCGAGCCGCTCGATCTCGGCGGGCTCCAGCCGCAGCTCGAGCGAGCGGATCGCGGCGTCCAGGTGCGGCAGCTTCGTCGCGCCGACGATCGGCGCGGTGACCGCCGGCTTCGACAGCAGCCACGCGAGCGACACCTCGGCGGGCGAGACGCCGCGCTCCGTGGCGAGGTTTTCCACCCCCTCGACGATGTCCCAGTCGCCGGGCCCGCCGTAGAGGCTGTGGCCGTACTCGTCGGTGGCGGCGCGGGGGGTCGACTGGCGGTCGTCGAGGGCGGTACGGGCGCCGGCGAGGAGTCCGCGAGCGAGGGGGGACCAGGGGAGGACGGCGAGGCCCTCCGCGCGGCAGAGTGGGATCGTCTCCCTCTCCTCCTCGCGATAGACCAGGTTGTAGTGGTTCTGCATGGAGACGAAGCGCGCCCAGCCGTTGCGCTCGGAAGCGGCGAGCGCGCGCGCGAGCTGCCACGCCCAGCCGGAGCTGGCGCCGATGTAGCGCACCTTGCCGGCGTGGACGAGGTGGTCGAACGCGGCGAGCGTCTCCTCGATCGGCGTCTTCGCGTCGAAGCGGTGGATCTGGTAGAGGTCGATCGTCTCGACGCCCAGCCGGCGCAGGCTCGCCTCGCACGCCTGCACGATGTGCTTGCGCGAGAGACCGGCCATGTTCGGCCCCGGACCCATGCGGTTGAAGACCTTCGTCGCGAGGACGATCTCGTCGCGCTTCGCGTACTCGCGCAGCGCGCGGCCGGTGATTTCCTCGCTCACGCCGACGGAGTAGATGTCTGCGGTGTCGAAGAAGTTGATCCCCGCTTCGATGGCGCGGCGGAAGAACGGCCGCGCCGCCTCCTCGTCGAGGACCCATTCCCGCCACTGCGGCGAGCCGTAGCTCATGCAGCCGAGGCAGATGCGGGAGACCGTGACGCCCGTGGCGCCGAGGGTGGTGTATACCATGGCCGGGATCGTAGGTGAGACCGCTCCGTCGTGGCAACCGCTCGCCGCAGATCGCAGCGCGGACGGGGGGAGACGAGCGACGAGTATGCGGACCGCGCGGCGGCTCGAGCTCAGGGCCGGTGCGCCGGCTCAGACCGAAGCACGAGGCCGCCCGTGCGGCTCGGCCACCCCGCGGGCCACCTGATCACACGTCTCGCGGAGGATCCCTCCTGCAGGGCGAGCAATTTCTCGTAATGGACGTCCGCTCCCAGATCGCCATCCTGTCTTGTCTCGGAAAGCGAGCAAAATGTCGAGCGCGATGCGGTCGGCGCTCGGCCGTTACGAGATTCTTCCCGGTTTCCGGGAAGAATCCGGATAACGAGGCTGGAATCGGCGTCGATTACGACTTTCTTCTCGCTGAGCCGCGAGCCGGGACCCTCGGCCGTGCAACGGATCGCGGGCGCGCAGGTGCGTCGCGTGCCGCTCGATGCTCGAGCGACCCAAAGCCCACGTAAACACGCGGCGCGGCCAGGAACGCTCGGGCGCCGCACCCGCCGCGCGCTCGACGTTCATCGCACTGACATCGCACTGAGCCTCCAGCGAGCACGCCGGCTGCGCGCGGAGGATCGCCCCCTGGCGCGGCCCGCGAGTCCATGGCAACCTTCTTGCCTTCTGCCGCTGTACCCCCAGGACGGACGGAAACGAAACGCGATGGCTACGGACGGGCCGCGCCGCGGCCTCTCGCTCGAGTACAAGCTGCCGCTCCTGATCGCGATCCTGTTGCTCGGGCTGATCGTGATCGGATCCGTGCTTGCCTACCGCGAGGTTCGCGGCGCGGCCATCGTGGCGAACGCCGAGCGGCTGGGGAAGGTGTCGGCGCAGCTCGCCGAGCTCGCACGCGCGGGGGTGACGCAGCGGATGGCGCTGGTGAACGACGTCGCCGGCGACGACCACGTGCGCGCGCTGCTCGGCGGGGCGCCGGACACCGCGACGGCGGTGCGTCGCGCGCTGGCGCGCCTCGCGCTGCCGGGCGACAGCAGTCTGCCGATCGAGGTGTGGAATGCGGTGGGCGGTCGCGCGGGCGGCTTCGGAGGCTATCCGATGGAGTGGAGGGCGGACCTTCGCCGTCAGGCGCGTTCCGCCACGGTGGTCCCGGACTCCGGCATCGGCCCGATCTTCACCGTGGATTCGCGGGCGCTCACCTGGATGGCCACTCCGATCCGCGTGCGGGGCCGCAAGGTCGGGCGGCTCGTGCAGCTGCGCCGCGTGGGGAGCGGATCCACCGCCGCGCAGATCGAAGATCTGATCGGCTCCCGGCTCACGGTGTTCTTCACCGACAGCGCGGGCGGACCATGGGTCCGGGTGAACGGCGACGTGGTGCGGGACGGCCCGCCGGTGCTGGAGCCCGGGCGGCTCACGACGTACGAACGGGGTGGCGTCCGTTACCTGGCCCAGGCGGCGCTCGTGCCGCAATCGCCGTACGCCATTGTCGCCGAGACTCCGATGAGCGCCGTGATGGCACGGCCGGACGCGTTCCTGCGCCGGCTCCTCGGCGGGACGGTCGTGCTCATCGTGCTCGGCCTCGTCGGGGCGTGGGTGCTGAGCCGCAGCATCACACGCCCGCTCAAGGCGCTGAGCCGCGCCGCCACCGATCTCGCCGCTGGCGACTACGACCGCCGCATCGACGTCGACCGCAGCGACGAGCTCGGCGCTCTGGCGCACGCCTTCAGCGACATGGCGCGCGACGTCGAGCGTGCCTTCTCCGCCGCCGACCGCGCGCGCGAGGAGGCCGAGCGCGCGAGCAGCGCGAAGTCCGAGTTCCTGGCGACGATGAGCCACGAGATCCGCACGCCGATCAACGCGATTCTCGGCTACACGGACCTCCTGCTGTACGAGACGCGAGGGCCGCTCTCCGAGGGGCAGCGCGAGCAGCTCGAGCGGCTGCGCGCGAGCGGGCGCCACCTCACGACGCTGGTCGACGAGGTGCTCGACCTGGCCCGCATCGAGTCCGGCCGCCTGCGCGTCGAATGCGCCGTCTCTTCCGGCCGGGAAGCGGTCGCGGCGGCCACCGCCGTGGTGCGGCCGGAGGCGGAGCGGAAGGGCGTGGCCCTGCGCATCCGGGACGCAGGCGACGACGTGCTCTACCAGGGCGACCCGCACCGCGTGCGGCAGATCCTGATCAACCTGCTCTCGAACGCGGTCAAGTTCACGCCGGAGGGCGGCTCGATCGACGTCGAGATGGCGGCGCGCGGGCGCAACGGCGAGGGCGAAGCGCGCTTCGTCGTGGCGGACACCGGAATCGGCATCCCGCCCGACCGGCTCGAGGAGATCTTCGAGCCGTTCGTGCAGGTGGAGGGCGGCCTGACGCGCGGCTACGGCGGTGCCGGACTCGGCCTGGCGATCAGCCGCCGCCTCGCCCGGACCATGGGCGGCGAGCTGGGAGCCGAGAGCGAGCCCGGGAACGGGTCGAGCTTCTGGCTGCGCCTGCCGTTGGGAGGAGAGGCGGGGATTGATTGACGGCGGGATTTGACGGCGGGATTTGACGGCGGGATTCGACTGCGGGATTCGACGACGGGATTCGACGACGGGATTTGACGGCGGGATTCGACTGCGGGATTCGACGGCGGCAACGACGGGTGCGCCGCATCTGGAGGACCAGATCCCGACGTTCCCGCGGTTCAATCCCGCAGTTTGCGGTTCAATCCCGCGGTTCAATCCCGCGGTTCGAGGATCCCGCGGTTCAATCCCGCGGTTGGGTCCCGCGGTTCAATCCCGCGGTTCAATCCCGCAGTTGCGTCCCGCAGCTATATCCTGCCGTTGGGTCCCGCCCGCAGTTCATGCGGGCTCTGCCGGACACGGCATCAGCGAACTCCCGACGCGCAGGGGCGCGGGCGCGGGGTACGATGCATTCGTGACGGCGCGAGGAGGGTCCATGGTCGATCGAGTACGACGGCGCACGGCAAGAGCGGGACGCCAGGCCATCGTCGCGATCGGGGCCATCGCGGTGTTCGCCGCGGCGTCTACCACCGGCTTCGGCCGCCGCGTCGCGTCACTGCCGGCCGCGTCGACGCGCCGCGCGCGTCCTCGCCGGCCGCGTCGACGCGCCGCGTCGCGTCCTCGCCGGTCGCGTCGCAACTGCAGGCTCGCCTGGCGCGGCTGCGCGCGGAGGGCGTCATCCACGTTGCGGGCGAGGCGCTCCTGCGTTCGGCGGTGCTGGACGCGATCTACGCGCGGCGAGCATTCGAGCCGCTGTGGACCGCGCCGACGCCGGCGCGCGAGCTGCGTCGGCTGATCGCGGATGCGGCCGAGGACGGGCTCGATCCGCGCGACTACCACGCGGTCGGGATCGACGCGCTGTCGGCCGGCGCGCCGTCGCCTGAAGCGGTGGCGCCCGCAGCGTTGGCGCCCGGCGCGCCGTCTCCCGGCGCGCCGTCGCCCGCAGCGTTGGCGGCTGGTACGTTGGCCGCCGGTACGCTTGCGGCCGGTCTATCGCCGGAGCGCGCGGCGGACCTCGATCTGCTCCGCACCGACGCGCTGCTTCGCCTCGCGGACCACCTGCGCCGGGGCCGCGTCGATGCGGCCTCGCTCGCGCCGAACCTGGACTTCGGCCGGCGCTCTGTTCGGCGACGACCCGGCCGCCGACATCGCGGCGCTCGCCCGCTCGGACGCGATCTACGCACGGGTCCGCGCGCTGCGGCCGGCGCACTTCGCTTACGCTGGGCTGCTCGACGCGCTCGCACGGCTGCGACGCATCGCCGCCGCGGGCGGCTGGCCGCGCGTCGGGACGGGGCCGGCGCTGCGCGCCGAAGGTGGCGTGACCCTGCGGGCGGAAGGTGGCGTGGCGGTGCGCGCCGACAGCGCTACGGCCGCGGCGGAAGGCCGGCGCGAAGGCGCAGCGCCGCAGTCGTCGTCGAGCGGCGAGCGGGTGCTCGCGCTGCGCCGCCGTCTCGCGATCAATGGCGACCTCTCCGCCGCCGCGGACACGGCGGGCGCCCGCTTCGACGCGGCGCTCGACGACGCCGTGCGCGCGTTCCAGCGCAGGCACGCTCTGAACGACGACGGCGTCGTGGGGCCGGCGACGCTGGCGCAGCTCGACCTGCCGGTCGCGGCGCGCGTCGCACAGGTGCGCGCGAACCTCGAGCGGGCGCGCTGGCTGCCGCGCGAACGCGAGCCGGCGCTCGTCGTCGTCAACGTGGCCGGCGCCACGGTCTACTTCGTCCGTGACGGCGCGATCCGGCTGGAAACGCGGGCCGTCGTAGGCAAGCCGAGCACGGCGACGCCCCTCTTTCGCGCGGATCTGCGCAGCGTCGAGCTGAATCCGACGTGGACGGTGCCGCCCGGCATCGTCGGCGAGGTGCTGCGCGCGGTCCGGCGCGACGCGGGCTATCTGCGCAAGCAGGGGATGCGCGTGATCGACCGGTCGGGGCGGCGCGTCGATCCGTCGCGGATCGACTTCTCGCGCTACTCCGCGCGCAGCTTTCCCTACGTCTTCCGGCAGGATCCGGGGCCGCTCAACCCGCTGGGCCGCATCAAGCTCGTCTTCCCCAACCGGTACAACGTCTACCTGCACGACACCTCCGCCCCCGCGCTCTTCGAGCTGGAGGAGCGCGCGTGCAGCCACGGCTGCATCCGCGTTCAGGACCCGGTCGACCTCGCCGAGCTCGTCCTCGACGACGCGCGCTGGAGCCGTGATTCGCTCGACGCCGCCATCGCCACCGGCGCGACCCGCATGATCGCCGTGCGCCGGCCCCTCCCCGTCGTCGTCCTCTACTGGACCGCGGCCGTCGATCGCGCCGGCACGCTCCACTTCTACCGCGACGTCTACCGCCGCGACCCGCCGCTGCTGAAGGCGCTGGATACGCCGCTCGCGCGCTGAGGCGCCCGCTGCCTGGCGCATCCGTCCCCGCCGCCGCAGCTTGCGCGCATGCAACGCACTCCTGCCCGGATCCTCCCGCCGCTGCTCGGCCTGCTCGCCACCGCGTGCGCGTCCGCGGGGCCCGCGGCGGCGCCCGCGCCGTCTCCGGGCCGTGAGGCCGGCGCGGCGGCGTCCGGCGCGCCGGCGTCGTCCTCCACGGCAACGTCGCGGGGCGCCGCGGCACTCCCGCCGTTCGACCCCGCCGCTGCGCCCGCGATGCGGGCGGAGGTGCGCGGCGCGTTCCTGCACGCGTGGGACGGCTACCGCCGCTACGCGTGGGGGCACGACGAAGTGCGGCCGCTCAGCGATTCGACGCGGGACTGGTATGGCGAGCCGGTGCTGATGACGCCGATCGACGCGTACGACACGATGCTGCTGATAGGGCTGGACGCGGAGGCGGCCGACGCGAAGCGGCTGATCCTCGACCGCCTCTCCTTCGATCGGGACACGAGCGTGCAGGTGTTCGAGGTCACGATCCGGCTGGTCGGCGGGTTGCTCAGCGCCTACGAGATGGATGGCGACCCCCGCTTCCTCGCCTTCGCCGCCGATCTCGGCGAGCGGCTGCTGCCCGCCTTCGACTCGCCCACCGGGATGCCGTACCGCTTCGTGAACCTGCGCACCGGCGCCGTGCGTGATTCGGCGAGCAACCCCGCCGAGATCGGATCGCTGATGCTCGAGTTCGGCACGCTCGCGCGCTCGACCGGGCGGCGCGAGTTCTACGACGTCGCCAAGCGCGCCGTCGCCGCGCTCTTCCAGCGTCGCTCGAAGATCGGCCTCGTGGGCGAGCGGATCGACGTGCGCACCGGCGAGTGGCTGTCGAGCGAGAGCCACGTCGGGGGCTACATCGACTCGTACTACGAGTACCTGTACAAGTCGTGGCTGCTCTTCGGCGACGACGACTTCCGCGCCATGTGGGACGCCAGCATCGGTCCCGTGAACCGCTACCTCGCCGACACGCACGACGGCCGCCTCTGGTATGGCCACGCCGACATGGAGAGCGGGAAGCGCACCGCCACGCGCTTCGGCGCGCTCGACGCCTTCCTGCCCGGCTTGCTCGCGCTCTCCGGCGACACCGCGCGCGCCGCGCGGCTCATGGCGTCCGTCTACCGCATGTGGAGCACGTTCGACGTCGAGCCGGAGGTGATGGACTACGAGTCGATGACGGTCGTCGAGGGCGCTTACCCGCTGCGGCCGGAGGCGCTCGAGTCCGCGTTCTACCTGTGGCGCACGACCGGCGAGGAGCGCTGGCGCGCCATGGGAAAGGACATCTTCGAGCGCATCGTGCGCTGGACCCGCACCCCCACCGCCTTCGCCGGCCTCGCCGACGTGCGCACGAAGGAGAAGCGCGACCGCATGCACTCCTTCCTGCTCGCCGAGACGTTCAAGTACGCGTGGCTGCTCTTCGCGCCCGATTCCGTGCTGGGGCTCGACGACGTCGTCTTCAACACCGAGGCGCACCCTCTGCGGCGGCCGCGGAAACGGCGTCCGGCCGGGGCGCCGCGCCGCTAGCCGCGTTTTCCTCCGCCCCTGCGCCGGCCGCCGCGCTTAAGTCCGCGCCCGCCCCCGTCCGCGCTTAAGTCCGCGCCCGCCCCCCGCCGCGCTTCCGTCCGCCTCCGCCCCCGACCGCGCGCCCGCCAGCGTCCTGATGCCGTAGCCGGTCCACCTCCACGTCGCGGCGATCAGCAGCGAGAAGATGGGGCCGCCGTAGCAGAAGACCGCCCACGGCGCGTAGCGCACGGTGGGCACGCCGAGCGTCGTCGCCATGAACATCGCCGACACCGTCCACGGCATCAGCGGCTCGGTGATCGTGACCGAGTCCTCGAGCGAGCGCGACAGGTTCTCCGGCGCCAGCCCGCGCTCGCGATAGGCCCGCTGGAAGAGGCCGCCGACGACGAGCGCCGTCACGCCGCCGTGGCTCGTGAGCGCGATCATCGTGGCGCCCGACGCCATGGTCGCGCCGATCAGTCCGAACACGGAGCGCACCGCGCCGAGCATGCGGTCGATCAGCAGGTCGAGCGCGCCGGAGACATCCATGCCACCCGCGAGCAGGAACGCCGCCAGGATCACCACGAACGTGTTCGCCATCTCGTACAGCCCGCCGCGCTCCGTGAGCGTGTGGAACGCGACGCCGAGCGCGCCGGGATCGACGCCCGCGCCGCGCACCATGTCGACGCGGAAGCCCGCGACCGCAGCGAGCAGCGCGTCGTGGACCGCGAACGACTGCAGCACCACGCCGATCACCGCCGCGACCAGCGACGACGCCGCGATCGCCAGCGCCGGCGGCACGCGCCGCACGATGCTCCATACCACGATCGCCGGCGGCAGCAGCACGATCCAGCTCAGATGATAGACGGAGCGGATGTCGCGCAGCAGCACGCGCGCGCTCTCCGGCAGCCCGGGAACGGCAGAGGACGCGGCGCCGGCCGTGGCGGCTCCGGCGCCCGCGGCGGCGCTCAGCTGCGCCGCGCCGCTCGCACCGGCGCCTAGCTGCGCCGCGCCCTCTCCACCCGCGCCGTGGGCGACGAGCGTGTACACGGCCAGCGACAGCGCGAACGACGGCACCGCGGTGTAGAGCATGTGCCGGATGTGACGGTAGAGCGGCACGTCGGCGGCGATCGCCGAGATGTTCGTGGAATCCGACAGCGGCGACATCTTGTCGCCGAAGTAGGCGCCGGAGACGATGGCGCCCGCGGTCACGCCGAGCGGCGCGTGCAGCGCGGCCGCCGTCCCCATCAGCGCCACTCCCACCGTGCCCGCCGACCCCCACGACGTGCCGGTGAAGAGCGACATCGTCGCGGTCGCGAGAAACGCCGTCAGCACCAGATACTGCGGCCGCACCAGGCGGATCCCCCAGTAGACGAGGTACGGGATCGTCCCCGAAAAGACCCACGTGGCGATCAGCATGCCGATGCTGAGTAGGATCAGCAGCGCGGGCAGCACCTCCGCGAGCTTCGCCCCGGTCGAGCGCTGGATCTCGTCCCAGCCGTGCCCGTGCCGCGCCGCGACGAAGCCGGCCACCGCCGCGGCGCCGAGCAACACCGCGATCAGCAGCTCCGCGCTCACCCCCAGCGTGGCCGCTCCCGCCGCGAACAGCGCCAGCATCGCCGCGATCGGCAGCAACGCCTCGCCGACTCTGAGCGGCCGCGCCTCGCCGACCCTGAGCGGCCGCGGCTCGCGCGGGCCTCCCGCGTCGCTCACAATGCCTCCGCCGCCCGCGCCGGTCCCGCCGCGACGACTCCGCCGGCCCGCTTCACGCCGACCCCAGCGCGCGGTACAGGTCGTGGATCAGCGTGTCCGCGCCCTCGAGCCCGACGGAAAGCCGGATCAGCCCTCGCGGGATACCCTGCGCGTCGAGGGACGACGGGTCGCCGCCGTGGTTCGGCGACAGCGCGAGGCTCTCCGGCCCGCCCCAGCTCACCCCGAGCCGGATCACGCGCAGCGCGTCGAGCACGTGGCTTACGCCCTCGAAATCGTCGCGCTCCAGCGCGAAGCTCAGCAGCCCGGAGTATCCGGCGAGCTGCCGATCGACGACGTCGCGCGCCGCAGCGAAGGCAGGGTGGAACACCTCGCGCACGGCCGGATGCGAGCGCAGGAACTCCGCCACCGACAGCGCGTCCTCCCCGTGCTGCCGCAGGCGCGCCGGCAGCGTCTTCAGCCCGCGCAGCAGCAGCCACGCGTCGAACGGCGCCAGCACGCCGCCGTGCAGCATGTACGGGCCGTGGAAGAGCTCCTCGATCCGCGCCGCCGTGCTCACGACCGCGCCCGCCATCAGGTCGCTGTGGCCCGCCAGGTACTTGGAGGCGCTGTGTACGACGACGTCGACGCCGAGCGCGAGCGGCTTCTGCAGCAGCGGCGTCGCCCAGCTGTTGTCAAGGCAAGTCAGAATCCCGCGCCCGCGCGCGAGCGACGCGAGCGCCGGCACGTCGAGCACGCCGAAGAGCATCGTCCCCGGGCTCTCCAGCCAGAGCAGCCGCGTCGTCGGTCGCAGCGTCCGTTCGACCGTCTCCGGCCGGCCGTCCAGCACCACGTCGTGCTCGATGCCGAAGCGCCGCATGTGCGCCGCCAGCTCGAGCGTCGGGCCGTAGACGTGGTTGACGAAGACGACGTGATCGCCGGCGCGCAGAAACCCCAGCAGCACCGCGCTGATCGCCGCCATCCCGGAGCCGAAACAGAGGCACGCCTCGCCGCGCTCGAGCGCTGCAAGCTTCCGCTCCGCTGCCGCCACCGTCGGGTTCCGCCCGCGCGAGTACACCGCCCTCTGCCGCTCCGCTCCCAGCCCCGCGACGAGCGATGCGAAGTCCGGAAACGTAAAGAGCGCCGACTGCTCGATCGGCATGGAGATCGGCGTGGAGATCGGCGTGGAGCCCGGCGTCGAGGCCGGCGTGGAGCCCAGCGTCGAGATCGGCGTCGAGCCCCGATCCGCGGCCGTGTCGCGGGCGCCAGGATCGGCTGCAGGTTCGAGGGTGTCCGCGGAAGCGCAGAGCGCGATGTCGGCGGGATCGATCATCCGCGGAAGCTCCACGGGTGCGGGCGCGGAGTCAAGCAATTCCCGCGGCGGCGGGCCGCGAAGGCTGCTCGCAAGCCACGGCGATGCCGGGTCGAGGTGGGCGCACCCAGCAGCGCAGCGCTGCCGGCGGCGGGAGCGCCAGGACGAGGGCGGAGGGCCGCGACGGCGGGCGGGCGGGCCGCGACGGCGGCGGGCAGGCCGCGACGGCCGCGGGCGGGCTGCGACGGCGGCGGGCAGGCCGCGACGGCGGGCGGCGCCCCCCCGGAAGGGACCCGCACCCTTCCTCGGGACACCGTCTGGCTCTGTTCGCAAGAAGTGTTGGTCCCAACGGGAGAGCCCGGTCGGCGCGTCGCAGCGCCTTGCAGCACATTCACTTGCGAAACACCAACACTTTCCGCGAACAGAGCCCCACGGGTTCGGAGCGCATGGGACGTCCCTCGATCGTGGCGTCCGCCGCCGCCCGCGGAGATCCTGCCAGAATGGCACCCATACTTCCGCAGAACCGAGCGCCACGGCGACGCGCGTGCGAGGCATCGCTCCGGTCATCGCATGCGCCCGCGCTTGCCCGCCGCTGCGCGCTGCGCCCATTTTGCCATGTTGATCCGGCCACGCATCTTCCTCCAGCCGTCAGCGCCCTTGATCGAGGTTCGCGGGCTCCGCTACGCCTATCCAGGCGCCGCCGACGAGGCTCTGCGCGGCCTCGATTTCGAGGTCGGTGCGGGGGAGATCTTCGGCTTTCTCGGGCCGTCGGGAGCCGGGAAGTCGACGACGCAGAGCGTGCTCACCGGTCTCCTACACGGCTGGACCGGCGAGGTCCGCGTCTTCGGTGCGCCGCCGGCGGCGCACGGCCGCGGCTTCTACGACCGGATCGGGGTGTCCTTCGAGGTGCCGAACGTCTACGCCCGTCTCACCGGGCGAGAGAACCTTGAGTTTTTCGCCTCGCTCCACGGTCGCCGCGCGACGGCGCCCGAACGACTCCTCACGCTCGTCGGCCTCGGGGCCGCCGCGGACCGGCGCGTCGCCGCCTACTCGCGTGGGATGCGGATGCGCCTCAACTTCTGTCGCGCGCTGCTGCACGACCCGGAGCTTCTCTTCCTCGACGAGCCGACGGGGGGGCAGGATCCGGAGAACGCGCGTCGCATCAAGGAGATCGTGCGCGCTCGACGGGCCGCGGGCGCCACGGTCCTTCTCACCACGCACGACATGACGCTTGCCACGGAATTGTGCGACCGCGTCGCGTTCATCGTCGACGGCCGCATCGCGGCGCTCGACACGCCGCGCGCGTTCATGGTCGCTCACGGGAAGCGAACGCTGCGCGTCGCGTACCGCCGCGGCGGCGTCCTCGCGACCGCGGAGTTCGAGCTCGACGGCCTCGCCGAGAACGCCGCATTCCTCGCGCTGATCCGGGAGGAGCGCCTCGAGACGATGCACACGCTGGACGCCACGCTCGAGGACGTCTTCGTTGCCGTGACCGGCAGGCGGCTCGCATGACGAGCGGCCTCGCGCTGCTGCGCAACGACCTGCGGCTGCAGCTGCGCCACGGGCTCTACGGCGCCTACGCCTTCGTTGCGGTCGCCTACATCGTCCTGCTGCGCGCGCTGCCTACCGCCACGCGCGCGCTCGCGTTGCCGCCGCTGCTGCTCACGGAGTGCTCGGTGATCGGCTTCTTCTTCGCGGGCACGCTGCTGCTGCTCGAGCGCGGCAATGGCACGCTCGACGCGCTCGCCGTGACGCCGCTCACGCCGGCCATCTACATCGCGTCGAAGATGGTGACGCTCGCGACGCTGACCTGCCTCACCGCGCTCGCCGTGACACTCGCGACGGCCCCGTTCGGCGTGCACGCGATCGAGCTCACCGTCGCCGCGGCGCTGACGTCCGCGGTCTTCACGGCGCTGGGCGTGGCGTTCGCGGCGCGCGCGTCGTCGCTCGAACGGTTCGTCCTGCTCGGCGGCCTCTTCAGTGCGCTGCTCGCGCTGCCGGTGCTTCCGTATTTGGGGGTGCTGCCGTCGCCGCTGTGGGTGCTCGTGCCGACGCAGCCGGCGCTCCTTCTCTTCGCCGACGCCGTCGGCTTCTTCTGTCTGGCGCGCGCGGGGCCGCCGCTGTTCGCCGCGCTGCTGGCCGCGTGGGCGGTGCCGGCCTTCCTGCTGGCGCGGCGCGCGATCGAGCGGCCGGAATGAGACCGGCGCGCGCACCGATCCGGCTCCTCGCCGCCGTGCGCCGCCGCGCGCTCGAGCTCCGCGTCGCCGACTTCCGGCGCCTCACGCGCGATCCGCTCCTCTCCGACCTGCGCCGCTTCGCGCGCGACCCGATCCTCGTCGCGCTCGCCGTCGTGCCGCCGGCCCTGGCGCTCGCGCTCCGCTTCGCGATGCCGCGCCTCGCGCCGCTGCTGCCGGCGCCGCCCGGCGTTGTTGCGACGACCGCGGCGGCTGCGCTTCTCCTGATCACGCCGATGCTCTTCGGATTCGTCGCGGCGCTGCTGCTTCTCGACGAGCGGGACGAGGGCGTGCTGGCCGCCGTCGCCGTGACGCCGGTCGGCAAGCGCGGCTTCCTCGCCTACCGCATGGTCGCGCCGGCGGCGTGGACCGCCGGCGCGAGCGTGGTCGTGCTGCGCGTCGCCGGCCTGGCCGACGTCGGCGAGACGCGCCTCGTCGCGCTCGCGCTGCTCGCCGGTATGGAGGCGCCGCTGCTCGCGCTGTTCGTCGGCGCGTTCGCGCCCTCGAAAATCGAGGGGATGGCGCTGGCGAAGGTGGGGAGCGTGCTGATCGGCGTCGGCGCCCTCGCGGTACTCGCGCCATGGCCGCTGCAGGCGCTCGCGTCGCCGAGCCCGCACTACTGGCTCGTGCGCGTGCTGGTCGGCTCCGGCGCGGCGCTGACCGTCGTGGCCGCGTTCGTCGTCCACGCCGCGGCGCTCGCGATCCTCGCGTGGCGGTTCGGCCGGCGCGTGGGCTGAGGCGGGCCGGCGCGTGCGACGAGGCGGGCGGGCGCGTGCGGCGAGGCGGGCCGGCGCGTGCGGCGGGGCGGGCGCGGCGCTCCTCAGACGGGCGACAGCCGCCAGCGCGCCGTCACGCGCGCCACGACCTCGCCGGCGGCGTCGCGCAGCACGGCGGAAACGTCGTGGTCGACGCCGTCCCCGACGTCGGGCGCGACGCACGCGCACTCCGCCTCGATCGGTCCTCGGGCCTTGCGCGCGAACTCGATCGAGAGGGCGGTCGGAATGCCTCGCACGCCGGGCGGCAGCGCGGCGGTCAGTGCGAGGCCGGTGGTCAGCTCGCCGAGGTTGGTGAGCGCGATCGCGTGCAGAGAGCCGAGGTGGTTGCGCAGCCGAGGCCGGTCCGGCATGCGCACGCGCGCCCGCCCCGGCTCCAGCTCGAGCACGGTCGGCGCGATGGTGCCGCTGTAGGGCGCCATGCGGCCCACGAGCCAGCCGAAGACGCGGCCGCCCAGCGGCCAGCGACGCACCCGCCGCCATGTCGCCAGCAGCCGCGCGCCGGCGGCCGCGGGATCCAACGACTCCGCCATCGTCGCCTCCGCCGGAGGATCACCAGGGTGCCGCGGCGAACCGCTCCCGCGCCCGAATCTACGCGTTGCGCCTGGCCGCCGCAGCGGCGCGCAGCTCGCCACGCCGGCGCCCCCGAATCACCCCTGTCGATTTCGCGAGTGCCCGTTCGTCGCCATGATGGAGGCGGGGCGCACGCGCCGGCCGCGAGCAGCCGGAACCCGCCCCCGGAACCCCGTACCGAGGAGACACGATGCGTTTCATGGTGATCGTCAAGGCGACCCCCGAGAGCGAAGCCGGCGTGTTGCCGAGCGAGGAGATGCTGACCAGGATGGGCAAGTTCAACGAGAAGCTGGCCGACGCCGGAGTCATGCTCGCGGGCGAGGGGCTGCATCCGACGTCGCGCGGCGCGCGCATCCGCTTCTCCGGCGGCGAGCGCGCCGTCATCGACGGCCCCTTCACCGAGTCGAAGGAGCTGATCGCCGGCTTCTGGCTCATCGACGTGCGCTCCAGGGAGGAGGCGATCGAGTGGTTCAAGCGCGCGCCGATGGAGGACGGCGACGAGCTCGAGCTGCGCCAGGTCTTCGAAGCCGACGACTTCGGCGAGGCGTTCACCCCGGAGCTGCGCGAACAGGAGGAGCGCCTGCGCGCGCAGGCGGCGGAGCGGCAGGGCTCGTGAGGCCCGGGCGCGCCGGCGAAGCGGCAGGGCGGGTGAGGGGTGCGCGACGTCGCAGCGGCGCCGTCGTCGCGAAACCCCTACCGCCGGGAGGGGCGACGATGCGATTCTCATTCACCGCCGCCGTCGCGGACGGCGGTCTCACGCACCGCGTCGGGGGCGGCCCCGGGAAAGGCGATGACGCATGAGTGGCGTTCGAGTGCTGGTCGGCACGCGCAAGGGGGCGTTCGTCCTGACGGCGGACGGCACGCGGCGGAGTTGGTCCGTCGACGGCCCCCACTTCGGCGGCTGGGAGATCTACCACGCGAAGGGATCGCCGACCGACCCGGACCGCATCTACCTCTCCCAGTCGACCGGCTGGTTCGGCCAGCTCATCCAGCGCTCCGACGACGGCGGCCGCACGTGGGAGGCGGTCGGCAACGAGTTCGCCTACGACGGCGTGCCCGGCACGCACCAGTGGTACGACGGCACGCCGCACCCGTGGGAGTTCAAACGAGTCTGGCACCTCGAGCCCTCGCCCCACGACCCGGACACCGTGTACGCGGGCGTCGAGGACGCCGCCCTCTTCCGCTCCACCGATGGCGGCGCCACGTGGCACGAGCTCGCCGGCCTGCGCGGCCACGGCTCCGGCCCGCGCTGGCAGCCCGGCGCGGGCGGGCTCTGCCTGCACACGATCCTGCTCCACCCGACGGACCCGGACCGCATCTTCATCGCCATCTCCGCCGCCGGCGCGTTCCGCAGCGACGACGGCGGCGCGTCGTGGCGCCCGATCAACCAGGGCCTGAGCTCACAGTACATCCCGGACCCGACCGCCGACGTAGGCCACTGCGTGCACCGCATCGCGCTCCACCCCTCGCGCCCCGACGTCCTCTTCATGCAGAAGCACTGGGACGTGATGCGCAGCGACGACGCCGGCGACCACTGGCACGAAGTGAGCGGCAACCTGCCCAGCGACTTCGGGTTCCCGATCCAGGTCCACGCCCACGAGCCGGAGACCGTCTACGTGGTGCCGATCAAGAGCGACTCCGAGCACTACCCGCCCGACGCCCGCCTGCGCGTCTACCGCTCCCGCACCGGCGGCGACGAGTGGGCGGCGCTCACCACCGGTCTGCCGCAGGAGAACTGCTACGTCAACGTGCTGCGCGACGCGATGGCCGTCGACACGCTCGACGAGTGCGGCGTCTACTTCGGCACCACCGGCGGCCAGGTCTACGGCTCCGCCGACGGCGGCGACTCCTGGACCGCGATCGTGCGCGACCTGCCGTCCGTCCTCTCCGTCGAGGTCCAGACGCTGCCATGAGAGCCACGGAATCCGCCGCATCGGTGCGCCTCGTCCTGCCGCCCCACCTTCGCACCCTCGCCCGCGTCGGCAGCGAGGTCGAGATCGAGGTGGAGGGCGCGGTCACGCAGCGCGCTGTCCTCGACGCCCTCGAAACCCGCTTCCCCGTGCTGCGCGGCACGATCCGCGACCACGTCACGCTGCGGCGCCGCGACTTCGTCCGCTTCTTCGCGTGCGAGGAGGACCTCTCCCACGAGAGCGCGGACGCGCCGCTGCCGGCGGCGGTCGCCGAAGGCAGGGAGCCGTTCGTCGTGCTCGGCGCGCTTGCCGGCGGGTGAGTACGACCGAACTGCGGGACCGAAACTGCGGGACGGAATTGCGGGACCGAACTGCGGGACGGGACTGCGGGACCGAACTGCGGGACGGGTCCAACAGCGGACGGCGGGGACCCGCGGGCGCGAGCATCACCGTATCCCCTCGGTGCCCCCCCTCGACCACGAACCCACGACCCTCCCGCGGTTCAATCCCGCGGTTCAATCCCGCGGTTCAATCCCGCGGTCCAATCCCGCGGTCCAATCCCGCGGTCCAATCCCGCAGTTCAATCCCGCGGTCCAATCCCGCGGTCCAATCCCAACCCTCACCCCCCACGCCCATGCTTCAACGCCTGATGTTCACCCTCATGTACCGCTTCGGCTTCACGCCCTGGGACGGCCATCCCCTCCCGTCCCGCCTGCGCGTCGCCGCCGACGCTCCGGCGAAGGGCCGCGCGCTCGATCTGGGCTGCGGCACCGGCGACACGGCGATCCACCTGGCGAAGCACGGCTGGGAGGTGACCGGCGTGGACTTCGTGGAGCGCGCGCTGGACCGCGCCCGCGCGAAGTCGGAGGCCGCCGGCGTCGACGTTCGCTTCGTCCGTGCCGACGTCGCTCGCCTGCCGGAGGCCGGCGTGGGTGACGGCTTCCGCCTCGTCGTCGACAGCGGCCTGCTGCACGGCCTCTCCGACGAGGCGCGCGACGCCTACGTCGGCCACGTAACCGCCGCCGCCGCTCCCGGCGCCACGATGATCCTCGGTGCCTTCCCCACCGGCGGCAAGGGCGGCCCGCGCGGCATCGACCGCGCCGAGGTCGGGCGCCGCTTCGCGGACGGCTGGGACCTCGTCGGCGCCGGGACGGAGGAGGGGATCTCGCGAGGCGATGCGCGCGCAATCGTCGTCTACGAGCTGCGCCGGAAGTAGGGCCTACTCGTAGCGCAGCGCCTGCATCGGATCGGTGCGCAAGGCGCGCCGCCCCGGCACGCAGCCGGCGAACACGAGTGTTCCGACCCGTCGCAGGATCATGCGCCGCACCTGTGCGGCGTCCGCGCTCACGACGCCGCCCCGGCCGCCCCGGCCGTGCCGCCGGGCGTGACCGGCGCCGGGCCGCGGTCCATGAGCGCGCCGAACGTGCCGCCGTAGACGAGGTGGAGGACGAGCGTCGCCACGGCGATCATCGGCGTCACCGCGGTGCCGAACGCCCCCCAGCCGAGGAACGGCAGCACCACCACCTGCATCAGCAGCCACAGGAACACGCCGAGCGCGATGCCGCGACCCACCGTCACGCGCCGCGTCGTCGCCGCCAGAACGCCGCCCCAGAAGCCGCCGTACGCCAGGTGCAGTAGCGCCGCCGCCGCCATCAGCGCCGGCTTCGGCAGGCCGCCGCCCGTCAGCTTGCCGACGATCGCCGCCGGGATCGGCTTCGGCATCGGCGAGGCGCCGCTCACCAGCCCCAGGATCATCAGCACGGACATCGCGAGCGTCGCGACGACGCCCCACCCTGCTCCGCTCCAGAACCTTCGCATCGTGCTCCCCTCCATTCCCGGGCCATGCCCCTGGCCGGCGACGTCGTCCGCCGCGCGGCCGTGGATCCGAACTGTGGGTCTCAGGAGGCCAGGCGCCGCGCCGCGGCGTCGCCCCGCAGCAGAGCGGCCAGATCCTCCAGCAGTGCTTCGTTCACGCGGCAGTACAGGTAGCGCCCCTGGCGCGCGCGTTCGATCACGCCCGCGTCCTGCAGCTCCTTCAGGTGGTGCGACAGCGTCGACGGCGCGACGTCGACGAGCGTGGCCAGCTCGCCGACGTTACAGCTCGCCGGATCGAGCGCGCACTCCGCCGCGCGCGCGCCGGAGCAGCACGCGACCGCGCGTCCGAGCAGCGCCCGTACGATCGTCAGCCGGTGCGGGTGACCGAGCGCGCGGAAGGCGCGGCTCAGCGCATCGTCGTCGATCGGTGTCTGCGGGATCCTCGTAGGCGCCATGCTCCATCCCTTTCCATTCATTCCATAATTCTACAAATATCGAAGTGTTAGGGCAAGGGCTCGGTCGCGGTCCGGGTCTGGAAACCGCGCGTGTGGCCTTCGCAGGCGGGTGAGGCTGACTGAGCGCGCCTCCCCCTCCCTCACACCACCGGCACCTCCCTCACACCACCCGCACCTCCTCGCCCCACCCGATCTCGCCGACGGCGTCCACGGTGAAGGCGTAGCTCTCCTTGCGGTCGTCACGGCCGCTGTGGGTGACGGCGAGCACGCGCTGGCCGTCGGTGCGGATGTGAACGATGCCGAACGTGGTCTTGTCGTAGCAGTTCTGGACGCGCTCGGCGCTGGCGGACTCGTGGCCCGCGTCGGTGATTTCGTGGACGAAGCGCGGGCCGAGGCGCGCGAAGAAGGCGACCATCTCGGTGACGTAGATGAGCGGCTTCTCGACGGTGGCGCGGGAGTACTTGCCGAGGGCGCCGACGAGGCCGGCGCGGGGGTGGATGTACTCCTTGGCGGCGTTCTCATCGCCGGAGCTGACGACGCTGACGACGGGGCGCACGGCTTCGAGCATGCGGGGGTTGAAGTCGGCGGAGCCGTGGTGGGGGACCTTGAGGACCTCGGCGGCGAGGGAAATGCCGTCGTCGCGGGTGCGCTCGAGGAGGCCGGTCTCGGACTCGGCGTTGAGGTCGGCGCCGAAGAGGAAGCGGACGTTGCCGAAGGTGATCTTGAGGACGATGGAGTGGCCGTTGATGGTGTGGCTTGCGGAGAGGGATCCGCCGCCCTCGGCGTGGAGGAAGGCGAGCGCGGGCGTCCCCGCGACGTCGCCCGGAAGCGGCCCGAGGACCTCGACGCCCACGTCGCCGGCGAGGAAGTCGAAGGCGGCCTCGTCGCTGTACTCGACGCGCCGGACCTCGAGCTGCGGATCGCGCTGGCCGAGCTCGACGAGGGCGGCTTTCCACGCCTGGAAGTCCTCGTTCATGCGGGCGTCGGGGACGGTGCGCAGGTCGTCCTCGAGCTGCGTGGCCCAGGTGCGGCCGTCCGCCTTCACGTGGGCGCCGAACATCTCGGTGTCGCCGCGCCGCTTGCCGTCCGGCTTCTTCGACCCCGCCTTGACCAGGCCGTTGTGGTAGACGCGGCGCGCGCTGATCATCGGCCCCTTCTTTCCGGGGCGGGTGGCGTGGGCGAGCTTCGTGAGGCCGGCGAAGTGGTCTGCGTCGCCGTGCGTGACGACGATGGCGTCGACGCCGAGCGTGGCGGTACGTAGCCTGTACGACCATGCCGCCCCCACGTAGCGCGTCAGGTGCATCTCCTCGCCGCCGTCGATCAGGAGCAGTCGGCCGCCGGGAGTCTCGACGATCGCGGCATCGCCCTGGCCGACGTCGACGAAGCGCACCTTGAGGAGCGGCGCGGGACGGAAGCGGGCGGCGGCGGGGATCAGGCCGTCGAGCCACTCGTCGTGGTGCGCCTGTTCGTTCCACACGCGCTTGAGCTGGAGGACGTGCCAGAAGTCGCCCTCCTTGCCGGCGACGCGCACTTCGTCGCCCCAGAAGAGAGTGGCGAGGATCTGCTTCTTGCCGGTCTGCTGGAAATGGGCGCGGTCGTAGACGCGGACGACGTCGTCGTCCAGGAAGCGGCGCTCCGGCATGCGATCCTCCTTGGGTGTCGTCTATCGGGACGATATCGTCGGCGGGCGGCGTGCGCCACACGGCGTGCGCCACACGGCGTGCGCCACACGGCGGAGCGACCCGGCGGATCGCGCCCGGAGACGGCGCCCGGCGTGGGTTCAGCCGCCGAGCGCGCGGGTGAGTCGCACGAGGAGCGCCTCCGGTTCGCCGACGATCTGGCGCCACGTGACGCGCACGACGCGCAGACCGGCGCCGACGAGGACGGCGTCGCGGCGGCGGTCGCTCTCGAAGCGACGCGCCGAGGCGTGGTAGGCGAAGCCGTCGATCTCGGCCACGAGCCGCTCCGCGCGCCACAGGCAGTCCACCTCGATCCCGGCGACGCGGGCGTTCGTCTCCGGCCGCGATAGAGGCGTCCGAGCGATGAGCGTGAGGAAGGCCTCCTCGGCCTCGGAGCGCGTGAGCGCCGGCGACACGTCGGCGTCGAGAAGCGCGCGCAGGCGGCGGCTGCCCCTGCGCCGCGGCTGACGGTCGAGCACGGCGCGGATGCGCGATGGCGTCGTCCTGCTCTCGTTCAACGTGACGGCCAACGCGCGCTCGAGGTCGCGAAAGGCGACGACGCCGGCCAGGTCGCACAGGGTGCGCGACGGCGTCGTCACGCGCAGTCCGTCGAGGCGCGTGACGTCTTCCGAGGGGAGCGAGGCGGCGCGGTGGATCCGGATGTGGGGGCGCTGAAGCCGACTTCGCCATGGCACCGAGACCTCCGGCTCGCCCTGTGGAGGGAACTGCCTGTGGAGCGCCGCGGCGCTGTGATGGCTGATCACGGACGACGCGCCGCACGCCAGCAGCGCGGCCATCTCCGGCGCGCGCGGCGCGACCACCGGCCCGACGCGGTAGACGCCACGGTGAAGGCGGACGAGCCGGCCCGCGGCGGCGCGCCGGTCGAGTGCGCCGGCGCCGACCCCCGCGGCCAGGAGCTGCGCGCGCGAAACGACGCCGTGCTGGCGGGCCGCGATGTCCTGAATCACGGAGTCCGGCCGGGGCGAGTGCGCGGAGGACGTGCGTATGGGCATGGTCGAGTATGAGGGGGGTCGCAGGGCGATTCCATGGCAGCATCGGACCGCGCGATTTCGGTGTGGGGCCGGAGGGCAGCGGTGGGGCGGCGGCGAATCGCAGTGGTTGCGCGGGCGTCGGCCGTGAGGCGAGGGAGGCCCGCGGCGCTCGGCAGCGGCGGGCGGCGGCCGTGAGGCGAGGGAGGCCCGCGGCGCTCGGCGGCGGCGGGCGGCGGCCGTGAGGCGAGGGAGACCCGCGGCGCTCGGCGGCGGCGGGCGTCGGTCGTGAGGCGAGGGAAAGGTTGCCACTCGTTGCGCCTGGACTCGTCGATGGAGTGTTGACGCCGTGGGACGGGGTCAACCCTCCACTCCTGGCGAGCGGTCGGGGGAGGAGGGAGTGTTGACATCGGATGGCGAAGTCAACGCTCCCAGGCGCGCTCTGACGGGCCCGAGTGGTAAGGTATTCGCCGCACGGGTCGCGCCGCGTCGCGCGGGTATCGCCGCCGCGCCGCGGGTCGCGCCGCGCCGCACGGGCCGCCGCTGCACGGGTTGCCGCCGCGCCGCGCGGGTATCGCCGCCGCGCCGCGGCCGCCTGCGTCGCGCGCGCTGCGCGGACGGATCTGGCGGAGCTGTTGCGGGAGGAGTTGAGGTCCGTCGCGTGAGCGACGCCCGCGTCAGCCTCCGCCCGGCGCGGCGATGCTCGCGTTCGCGTGCGACTCGGAGAGCGTGGCGAGCGCGTCGCCGCGGGCGTCGACGGCCGGGTCGTTCTCGGTGCCGCCGTAGACGGCGACGTCGAGGGCCGCGCCGGGGTCGAATCGCGCGAAGTCGGGGAAGATCGAAGTCAGATGAACGACGGCGGTGTCGCCGTGCACGGAGAGGCCGGGCAGGTCCGGCGCGACGACGAGCACGATCGCCTGGTCGAACGACGCCGGTGTCGCCTCGCCGGGCGCCCCGATGAAGAGGCGGAGCAGGCGGCGGTGCGGTGGATCGGTGAGGAAGCTGGTCGCGCGGAAGGTGATGTCGAGGCACGGCTCGCCGCACGACTGGACGGAGGCGTCGAGATCGACCATGTGGATCGTGGAGCGCTGGAGCAGGCGCGCGGCGATGGGACCGGCGCCCGGCTTCTCGGCGGACACGTCGAGCGGCACGAAGCCGTCCTTCTCGAAGTGCAGGTTGAACGGCTCGCCCGGCGCGAGGCCATCGAAATGGAAGGAACCGTCGGTGCCGGTCAGGACCGTGCCGGCGAAGCCGATCGAGTTGAGCGTCGCGGTGACGCCGCTCGCGTCGGGGACCGCGTCGCCGAACTGGTCGACGAGGTCGACGAAGCCCGAGACCGACGCCGTTGGCGCGCTCACGTCCGAGCAGCCCGCGAAGGCGATCGGCGCCGCGAGCGCCAGGGCGAGAAGAATCGGTGTGCAAGGGGTACGCGCGCCGCGACCTACATCGAGTGCTTCCGCCATTGCACGCTCCTCCAGGTGGATCCTACGACGACGTCGACCGTGGCAGGCCGCGCGCCGGCGGACGCCCCGGCACGCCGCGCGCCGGCGGACGTCCCGGCAAGCTGCACGCCGGCGGACGCCCCGGCCATCCGTTCCATCCGCTCAGCCGTTCTGCCGATACGCCTCGCGCAGCAGCTCCTCGACCTCGCCGTCCACCTCCTCGGCGGACGTCAGCGAGAGGCGGTGCGTTGCCTGGCCGGGCGCGTTCGCGGGCGTCAGCCGCGGCGATCGGGGAGCCTCGACGTAGCGCAGCCCGACGTCGACGCGTGTCTTCGTCGCGGCCGCGACGGCGGCGAACTGGCGGCGTCGCACGAACGGAATGTAGGTGCCGCGCGGCTCGACGGCGACGTCGTCGCCGAAGGACTCGAGGGTGGAGCGCAGGCGGTCGAAGATGCGGCGCAGAGGGGCCTTGTCGCCGGCGTACTGGCGGTCGATCTGCTCGTCGAGGGAGGGCGGCGTCCAGCCGGCGTCGCGGGCGGCGGCGTCGGCGATCGCCCACCGCGAGTTCTGCGGCACGCCGTGCTCCTGTTTCAGCCAGTGCCGCACGGCGGCCTGGTCGAGCGGATCGGTGCCACTGCGCCGCACGATCGCGACCCACGCCTCCACGGTGTGGCCGGTGCGCTCCTTCATCGAGTCGCTTACGGCGGACATCATGTCGCGCGGATTGTTCGGGACCATGGCGGGGCTCCGGTGCGGGATCGTCCGGCGGTCCAATGTAGCTTTACGCGCCCTCACCGCGCGAGGCGTGACCGCCCGGCGGCAAGGCCCGGCCCTACAGGTCGCGTCTGCGGTACAGCACGTAGGCGAGGGCGAGGAGGAGCAGCGTCTCGGCGACGCCGACCGCCGCGAGCACGCCGCTGTCGCCGTAGACCGGTGCGGGGCGGTTCATCTTGGCGAGCTGCGCGACGAGCCGCTGGTAGGATGCCGGATCGTAGCGCGCCGGCTCGATCAGGTCCGTGAAGAGGTTCACGGGCAGGAACTTCGTCGCGTCGGCCCAGGCGCCCCCGAGGCGGCCGAGCCCGGCGCGCGCGAGCTGCTCCGCGACGGCGACGTAGAAGAAGAGCACGCCCATCGCCGGTCCGGCGCTGCGCGCGAGGAAGGCGGCGAAGAAGCCCATCGCGGAGAAGCCGGCCACGAGGAGCAGGTCGGCGCCCATCAGGCGCAGGTCGCCGGCGCGCACGACCGGTCCCGCGGCGCCGCCCACGCCGAGGGCGGTCGCGCCGCCGAGCGCGATCGGGAGCAGGAAGAAGGTGACGACGAGCATGAGGTAGAGCAGCAGCTTGCCGCCGAACCATTGATCCTTGGACAGGCCGTCGATCACGTTCTGCCGCGCGGTGCGCCAGGAGAACTCGCCGGCGACGAGCAGGATGAGCAGAATCGCCGAGAAGAAGCCGGCCGGCACCGACGGCTCGTGCACCAGGTCCGGCCACGCGGTGGGCAGCGCGAAGGCACCCAGCTCCGGGTGGCGCGCGTGCTGCCGCACCGTGGAGAAGAGGCTCAGCGCCGTGATCGTCGCGAAGAGGCCGACCGTCACCATCGCCGCCGGCCGCTTCACCGTCTTCAGCGTCTCGTTCCGCGTCAGCACCCCGATCGTCATGCCACCCCCTCCAGCGCGACCGCGTCCGCCGGCGCGTCCGCCCCCGTGAGCTCCATGAACGCCTCCTCGAGCGACTGCCGCCGCAGCGCGAGGTGCGAGAGGTAGACGCCGCGCTCGACGCAGAAGCGGTTGAGCGCGGCGAGGTCGTCGTCCTCGAGCCGCAAGCGGACGACGTCGCCGTCGACCGTGACGCCGGCGGCCGCCGGGTACTCGCTCACGAGCGCCGCGAGCGCGGCGGGCGACGTCGCCCCGCCTCCGCTCAGCTCGGCGACGACGTTGCCGGCGACGATCTCGGCGACGCTGCCCTGCCGCACGATGCGGCCGCGGCGGATGATCGCCACGTGCGTGCAGGTGCGCTCGACCTCGAAGAGGAGGTGGCTGGAGAGGAAGATCGTCTTCCCGCGCGACGCGAGCTCGGCGATGATGTCGCGGATCTCGCGCATCCCCTCCGGGTCGAGGCCGTTGGCGGGCTCGTCGAGCACGATCAGCTCGGGGTCGCCGAGCATGGTGGCGGCGACGGCGAGGCGCTGCTTCATGCCGAGCGAGTAGGTGGCGTAGCGGTCCTTGCGTCGCGCCGTGAGTCCGACGAGCGCGAGCGCCGCGTCGATGTCGCGTCGTCCGACGCGCTTCACGTTGGCCACCACGCGCAGATTGTCGAGGCCGCTCAGGTACGGGTAGAAGTTCGGGTTCTCGAGCGTCGCGCCGACGCGCTGCCGCGCCCGGTGCAGCCCGCGCCGGCCGCTCAGGCCGAAGAGCTCGATCTCGCCGGCGGTCGGCGTGACGATGCCGAGCAGCATGCCGATCGTCGTCGTCTTGCCGCTGCCGTTCGGACCGAGGAAGCCGAACACCTGCCCCGCCTCGACCGTGAAGCCGATGCGGTCGACCGCGAGCTGCTTCGGGTAGCGCTTCGTCAGGCCTCGTGTCTCGATGACGTGCACGTCGCCTCCGTGGCGGATCGGATCGGGCGCGTGGCGGAGCGCCGCTCCTGTCAGGAACGGGCGGCGGGTGCGGCTGGTTTCACGGGAGGGTGCGTCGGTGGGCGCGAGGCGGCGCGAGGCGGCCGCGGTCCGGCGGGCGCGAGGCGGCCGCGGTCGCCGGTCGAGCTATGCCGTCGGGCCGGCGGCGCGAGGCGCGCGCCGCGCGTCCATCCGCTCGTCGGTCCAGTTCCACCAGAGGAGCAGGTCCGGGTCGCGCACCGTCGTCGAGGCGTAGTGGACCGCGCAGCGCAGCACGTAGAGCATGCAGCGGTCGATGGACGTGCCCTGCAGGTGGCAGAGGCGGGCGTACAGCTCCTCCGGGTCGCGGTCGCGAAGCGCCGCCACCGAGCGGATGCCGAGCGCCCACAGGTCCCGGCTGATCGACTCGCCCACGCCCGGGATCGTCCGCAGCTCCGTCAGCACCGCCGGATCGGGGGCCGCAGCCCCTCGCGTGGTCGCGCTCGCGCCCATCTCACTCGCCTCGTCGTCGTGTTCCAGGCTGCGCCCCTGCCGCTCCAGTATAGCGACGCCGCCGCCGCCCAGCACGTCGAAGTTCACGCCGCAAGCGCGAAGTACCCCGGCCGCAGCCCCCCAGACCCCGTCCCCCAGACCCGGCGGGCGCAGCCCCGCCGCCCCCCAGACCCCGTCTCCCAGACCCCCCCCAGACCCCCTCCGCAGACCCCAGACCGATCGCTTCCCACCGACACGCGCCCCCAACCCACCCCCGATCCCACCTCGACTCACCTCACCGGCACCCAATACGTCACCTTCACCGCCAGCCGGTGGGCACCCGGCGCCCGAAATGCCCCGACGAGATCGCGGAAGCCCACGCGGCTCCCGACCGGATCCTCGTCGGCGCGGTCCTCCTGCCACACCAGGAAGAGCGTGCTGCCGGGCCGCCATTCCCAGCGCAGCACCGCGTTGCTGCGCAGCGAGGCGACGTCGAAGTCCGCGGCCGAGAAGGAGAAGTCGGGGCCGTCGCCGGTGACGGTGAAGGCGTCGTCGTCGCGCGAGAGCGAGCCGAGGTCCTCGCCGTAGAAGCGAAGGTCGCGCGAGCCGGCGGCGGCGAGCTGGCCGGGGCGATAGTAGTGGCCGCTGGCGACGAACGGCTCGACGTAGCCCTCGAGCGTGAGGTCCGGCGTGAAGGCGTAGGTGAGGCGGATCGGCGCGGAGATCTCGGTGCGCTGGATGAAGGAGAAGATGTAGCGTTTGCCGAAGGTCGCGGCGGGGCCGTCGCCGAGGGTGGCGACGTACTGCCGCGGATCGCGGAAGCGCAGGAAGTTGGGCGAGATGGACGCCTTCCAGCGCGGTGTGGGGCGGACGGAGAGGCTGCCGCTCAGCCGGTAGGTCAGCTCGCCGGTCTCGCCGGTGCCGTAGTAGACGCGGGCGCTCCAGCTCGTGCGCGCGCTGGCGGCGTTCTGCAGGCGCAAGATCGTGACGCGGCCGATGCCGCGCTGCAGGAGTGGGCCGCCACGCGTGGCCGCGGGGTCGAGCGAGTGGAGGTCGACCCACGCCGTCGCGTCGAGGCGCCAGAAGTTGCGGAACGTCGCCGCCCAATCGGTGCGCAGCGAGCGCCACGTGCGCTCGCCGCCGAAGTTCCAGTCGTTCTCGCTGCGCACGCTGCCGCTCCACGAACGGAAGAGCGGCCCCGGGCGCGTCTGCTGGTAGGTGAGGGTGGCGTTGGCGAAGACGTCGTCCGCGGTGCCGAGGATGCCGACGTCGTTCAGCTCGAAGCCCGGCGAGGTGAAGCTGCCGGCGAGGCGCCAGAGCCAGTGGCCGCCGCCGCGCCGCTCGAAGTACGCGCCGCCGGCGACGCCGTCGAGCGCGGTGCGGGTCGAGTCGACGTCGACGTACGAGGCATCCGGCCGCTGGAAGTAGCGCGCGCTCGAGCGCTGCCGGCGCAGGATGGCGGCGCGGTCGCCGTCGATGTGGCTGAAGCCGACGTTGCCGCCGAGGACGTAGTCGCCGCGGGCCCAGCGCAGCTCGCCGTCGGCGCCGCCGCTGACGGCGTCGCGGTCGAGCTGCGCGGCGAGCGGCGAGGCGGCCGCCATGGCGCGGCGCATGCCTGTGATCACGACGCCCGCGGTGGAGCCGGAAGGGCCGAGCTGCCGGCGCACCCGTGCGACGCCGTACCACGTCCGCGGCGCGACCGCCGCGCGGCCTTCCTCGCCGGTCGCCGCGTCGAAGAAGCGCGCGTCCTCGCTCGCGGTGACGGCCGTGAGCGACCCGATCGAGGTGCCGCCGGCGGAGCGGCCGGTCAGCTTCGCGGCGCCGAGGATGGTGCTCGTCTGCGGCGCGTCGACGAAGTCGCCGGGCGCGCTGCCGGGCGGAGCCGCGCCGATCCGGCGAGAGTAGAAGTAGGTGGGACCGGGCGTGTCGAAGAAGTGGGAGCCGGCGGTGAAGAAGGGCCGCTTCTCGTCGAAGAAGACCTCGAACGCGGAGAGGTTCACGACCGCCGGGTCCGCCTCGACCTGGCCGAAGTCCGGGTTGATCGCGGCCTGCAGCGTGAGACTGGGGCCGAGGCCCATCTTCACATCGCCGCCCGCGCGGACGCCGGCGTCGTAGTGGCGATCGAACGGGTTGGCTGCGCTGCGCACGCCGTTCGCGGTGGCGTCGGCGGCGACGTAGGGGAGCAGCTCGATGCGGCGGCTGGGGCGGACGCCGCGAATGCCGGACAGGGTGCCGAAGCGCGATGCCCACGCCTCGACGTTCGTCGGGATGGGCGCCCACAGGTCCTCCTCGTTGCGGTTGGGGACCCAGCGCCGGACCTCGAGTCCCCAGATCGGCGCGCCGCCGTCGTTGAAGCGGAGCTGCGTGAACGGGATCCGCATCTCGGCGGTCCAGCCGAGCGAGTCGCGGTGCACGCGCGCCTCCCACACCGGGTCGAACGACTCGTCGTACGGCTCCCAGGCGTCGCCCGGGTGCGACCAGTCGAGGCGCACGCCGGACGCGGTCACGCCGAATGTGTAGCTCGTCAGCCGGTCGCGGTACGTGTCCAGCGAGATCTCGAGCTCCTCCGCGCCCCCCGGCTGGTCGCGGCGGCTGACCTGCGTCTCCACCTGCGCCGAGTCCTCGAACAGCCGCGCGCCCACGTAGAGCGCGTCGGCGTCGTAGAGGAAGCGCACTTCGCTTCGCGACGTCGCCGCCTCGCCTTCGTCCGGGCGGCGCTGCACGAAGCCGCTGATCGGCTGCGCCGCGGCCCACGCGGCGTCGTCGAGACGTCCGTCGATCGTCGGCGCGCGCGCCGCGGGAGCGGCGACCGCCTCCTTCCCGGCAGCGCCCGGCGCGGCACGCTCCGCTGCCGGCGATGTATCCGCGGCCGGCGACGCATCCGCGGCCGGCGACGCATCCGCGGCGATCCGGCCCGGAGCGTGGTCCGTCGTCTGCGCCCGCGCGGGGGCCGCGGGCGCGAGGAGCGCGGCCAGCGCCGCGGACGTCGCGAGGGCCGAGCGGCAACGCGCGGCGGCGAGGCGGACGGCGGCGCGCGTGCCGCGCACGGTGAAGGCGGTCGAGGCGCGTCGGATGCGAAATCTCGGCATGAGCTCCCCCCGGGGGGCGCGGACGCGGCTCGCGCCGGGCCCCCTCCTGTTGGATCGTTGGAATGTGGTCGGAACGCCGTCGGCGCGGCGTATGCGGCTATCCGCGCTCCTGCGCGAGGAGGGCGGCGGCGACGCGATCGTGCTCGTAGCTGGAGCCGACGCCGTCGAGCGTCTTCATGAACGCGTCCCGCAGCGGGCCGGTGAGGCGGTACTTCGAGGTCACGAGCAGGAGCAGCTCGGCCAGCTCGTTGTCGGAGTCGATCGAGCGGGCCGAGACGAGGATCATCGCCAGCGATTCGGGCGCCAGCCGGCCGCCCTGCAGGAGCGCCCTCAGCACGCGCGCTTGCTCGTAATCGGAGCCGATGCCCGCGGCGGCGCGGATGAAGGCGTCCTGCGTGGCGCGCCGGGACAGGTCGACCTGCGGCGCGACGGCGATCAGCGCCTCGGCGCGCTCGAAGTCGGAGCCGATCGTGCGCACGGCGTCGATCACGGCCGGCTGATCCTCAGGGGCGATCCCGCCCCGCGCCGTCAGCGCCTTCACAGCGCGGCCGCGCTCGTAGTCGGATCCGATCTCCTTCAACGCGGCGACGTACGCGGCGCGCGCGGGCCCCTCAATGGGGTACGCCGCCGCCGTCCTCACGAGCACCTCCGCCTGCTCGTAGTCGGAGCGGATCGAGCCGGCGGAGCGCAGCAGCTCAGCGACGTCCTCCGGCGTCAGCCCACCCGCCGCGAGCACCGCCTTCAGCACGCGGCCGTGTTCGTAGTCGGATTGCAGGGTGCCGGCGGCGCGCAGGAACGTCGGACGCAGGGACGCGTCGACCGGGTGCGCCGCGGACACGGCGATCAGCAGCTCGGCCAGCTCGTGATCACCCTGGATCCCCGCCGCGCCGACCTCCGCGACCCGGCGGATGCGGGCGTCGCTCAGCTTCTCCTGCGCCAGCAGCTTGCGGAGGTAGAGCGACATGACGTAGTCGCTCGTGATGCCCCGCGCTTCGGCGATCACCGCGTCGGGGCCGCCGCTGCGCAGCAGCGACGCGATCCGCTGCTCGGCGCCGAAGCCCGTCTCGCGCGGCAGCGCCGTGAGGAACGCCGCGAGCCACTGTCGCGCCTCGGCGTCGAAGGCGTGCGGATGGCCGCCGACCGAGTAGTCGTAGGCGAGACGAGCCCCATCGCCCTTCACCTCGAGCCGCCGCCGGACGCCCTCCTCCGTCGCGTCGATCTTCAGCGAGCCGCCCTTCGAGATCGACGCGATGGCGCCGAAGTCGTCCGTGAAGCGGACATCGCCGTCGATCCACACCTCAATGTCACAGGCGTCCGACTTCCACGCGATGTGCTGCCGGTCGTCGTGGCTGTTGACGCTGATCGACTGCGACTCGCCGTGGCAATCCGGCCACCCCGCCTTGCCGGGCGCCGCCCGCGGCGCGCTGCCGGCCGGGCGCGATTCGTCCAGCGGCGCCGTGGCCAGGCCGCCCGGGCCGGCCGGCGCGCCGATGTCCGCCGCGCCCGATGGCGTCGCCTCCGACCGCGCGCCCGGCACCGCGCCGGATGCCGCTGCCTCCGGCCGCGCGCCCGGCACCGCGCCGGACGCCGCCGCCTCCGGCCGCGCGCCCGGCACCGCGCCGGATCGCGCCGCCGGTGTGAGCGCAGCCACGGGCGCGGAAGGTCCGCGCGGCGTCATCGCGGCGAGCGGCAGCACGACCGCCACAGCGCACGCCACCGCCAGCCAGGTACGCCGCCGCGACAGCGCCGCGCGCGGCCGCCCCGCGTCCAGTACCGCCAGCAGCCGCCCCGCGAGCTGCGTCGGCCGCGCCATCGCCATCGCCGCCAGCGACGTCGAGCGCGAGGCGCGCAGCGAGCGCGCCACGTCGAGCAACTGTGCCGCGTAGTCGGAGGCGCGCGAGCCGGCCGCCAGGACGGCGTCGTCGCACGCGTGCTCCCGCTCGATGCGCAGCCGCCGAGCCGCGATCCACACCGCCGGGTCGAACCAGTGGATCGCGCACGCGAGCGCCCCCACGAGCTGCGCCAGATGGTCCCGGCGACGCAGGTGCGCCAGCTCGTGCAGCAGCACCGACTCCAGTCGCGCCGCCGACCACGACGCGGACTGTGCGGGCAGCAGCACCGTCGCGCGCCGGATCCCCCACGTCATCGGCATCGCGCCGCCGTCCACCTCGAGCAGCCGGTAGCCCCGCCGCAATCCGACGCGGTCCGCCGCGCGCGCCGCCACCTCCAGCCTACGCCGGTCCGTCACCGGCCGCGTTCGCCGCTCCAGCCGCTGCACGCCCACCGCGCCGAGCGCGAGCGCGCCCAGCACGACCGCCGCGCCCGCCGCCCACAGGAGCAGCAGCAGCGTGGCGGGAGAGGGCAGGCGCCGCGCGGCGGCGAGCCGGCCGACGGCCGCGCCCGCGGTCGCCGGCGCCGCCGAGCGCGCGTCCACGTCCACCGAGCGCGCGTCCACGTCCGCCGGGCGCGCGTCCACGTCCGCCGAGCGGGCGTCCACGTCCGCCGGGCCGCTCGCCGATCCAGCCGAGGACGCCGCCTCCGCCGGCAGCGCCGCGCGATCCGAGGCCGTCCGCACCGCCTCCGCCTCCGCCGCCAGCGCCCCGGCGGGATCCGAGGCCGTCCGCGTCGCCGCAGCGGAGGCGGCCGGAGCCGCAGCCGCCAGCGCCGAAACCCGCAGCATCGCGTCGGGCACCGGGACCGGCACCGGCAGGCTCGGCACCGCCGCCGACACCAGCGGCAGCGCGACCAGCCCCACCATCGTCAGCACCCACGCCAGGTGGCGCGCCGCCGCCGACACGCGCCGCAGCGCCAGCGACGCCACGGCGCCCAGCCCCACCAGCACGAGCCCCTTCAGGGCGCAGCCCAGGAGCGCCGCCGGCCAACTCGCCGCCGCCACCATGCCCGCCATCACCGGCCTACCTTCCGCGCCCGCTCGACCAGCGCCGCCAGCCGGTCCAGCTCCGCCTCCGGAATCTCCTCCGTTCGGTCCAGCAGCGCCGCCACCGCCTCCAGCGTCGACCCCTCGAAGAACGTCCGCACCAGCCGCTCCACCGCCGACGCCTGCGCCTCCTCCCGCGGCATCGTCGCCAGGTACACGTACCGAGGTCCATCCTCCGCGTGCACCAAGTGACCCTTCTCCTCCAGCTTCCGCAGCATCGCCCGCACCGCCGAATAGCTGGGTGGATCCGGCAGCTCCGCCTGCACCTCCGCCGCCGTCACCCGGCCCAGCCGGTAGACCACGTCCATGATCTGCCGCTCCCGCCGCGTCAGGTTCCTGTGCGTCCCCGTCGATTCCACCGTCGCCTCCTCGTCCTTTGCTCGCCGGTCGCCGCGCCCCGCGGCCCCTCGCTGCGCCCCGCGGCCACCGGCCTATGCTACGTCCGTAGCACCATGCTACAACCGTAGCACGCCGCCGTCAAGGGGGGAGCGGGGGTGGGGGCGGCGCTGGCCGGGCGGGCGGCGCGAGCGGGTGCAGCGAGGGCGCCGCGCGGAGGAGGGGCCCGCGCGCTGGGCGCCCATGGCGCAGGCTCTGGGTAGCGGGGACGCCTCGGGTACTGAGGACGCGCGTCGGGCGCCGAGGGCGACCGCGCAGAGGGTGGTGGCGAGGCAGGGCGGTGAGGCCGGAACTCCGAGGACCGTCGGCGCGAGGGAAACCTTGCCACTGGCGACGTCGGCGATCGACGATTGGAGCTTTCACACCGCCTGGCGGGGCGAACCCTCCCCTGCTGGACCTGGGTTGTGGAAGAAGGGAGGGTTGACCTCGGATGCAGGCGCCAACGCTCCCATCTCGCGCCCCGGAACCACACCTGCGGAAGGTTCTCCACCGTGCCGCCCCGTCGCCCCCCGGCCCCCGGACCCCAGACCGCACCCCACAGACCCCGTACCCCAGACCCGCGCCCCGCAGACCCCCGACCCCCCGTACCCCCGACCCCCGACCCCCCGCAGACCCCCGTACCCCCGACCCCCCGCAGACCCCCTCCCCAGACCCCAGACCGACCGCCGCCAGCCATCCCTTTGCCCCCATCCTCACACCAACTCCCGCAGCAACCCATCCTCAATCCCATACACCCACCCGTGCACGGCGACGTCCTGGCCGCGCTCGAGCGCGTCCTGCATGACCGTGGTGGCGCGCACGTTGGCGACCTGCTCGACGACGTTCAGCTCGCACAGTCTGGCGTGGCGCTGCGGCTCGCTGGGCAGGGCGTCGAGCTCGGCGGCGTGCTTGCGGCGCACGTCCTGGACGTGGCGGAGCCAGTTGTCGACGAGGCCAATGCGGTCGTCGCGCAGCGCGGCGAGGACGCCGCCGCAGCCGTAGTGGCCGCAGACGACGACGTGCTCGACGCGCAGCGCGTCGACGGCGAACTGCAGGGTGGAGAGGAAGTTGAGATCGCTGTGGACGACGACGTTGGCGACGTTGCGGTGCACGAACATCTCGCCCGGGAGCAGGCCCACGATCTGGTTCGCGGGGACGCGGCTGTCGGAGCAGCCGATCCATAGGTAGCGCGGCGTCTGCTGGCGCGCGAGGCGCTGGAAGAACGCCGGGTCGCGCCGCGTCATCTCGGCGGACCACGCGCGGTTGTTGGCGAAGAGGTCGGTTGGTTCGTTCATGTGTCTCGTGGTTCTGGCGACTGGGAGTCAGGTGGTGCGCCAGCGGCGGATGCGCTCGAGGATCGAGCCGGGCAGCAGCAGGTCGTCCGAGATGGCGGCGATCTGCTCCGCCTCGCGCCACGCGCGCTCGAGCTCTTCCAGCTCGCCCGTGAGGGCGCGGCGCTCGGCTTCCTCGTGGAGCGCCATTTCGAGCGCGAGCCGGTCGACGGTGGAGAGGCCGAACAGGCCGTGCTGGCGAATCTTGCTGTTCCAGTTGCTGCGGCGCCGGCGCACCTTGGCCGGCGTGGTCCGGATGTGGGCGTCCTTCGAGAGGCGGTCGAGGAAAGCTTCGGGGCTGCCGCGCTCCTCGATGGTCGCGACCGCTTCGGCGACCGTGCCGCGCGCGCCGCCGAAGCGGTTGACCTTCGGCACGACGAGCGCCGCGACGCGCATCGCCTCGGGCCCGTCGAGGTGCGTCTGGCCGCCGGCGAAGCGGAGGTCCATTGCGAGCGGGCCGTCCTGGCCGCGCATGAGGCGGGTCTCTGCGAGGTGGCGACGCCGCACCCGCAGGAGCTGACCGTCCTCCGTGCGCACGCGGGCGACCACCGATTCGCCACGTCCGTGGACGACCGCCTGCCCGATCTGGGTCAGTCCATAGCCGAAGGCGCCGAGACCGACGCCGGCGGTCGCGCCGCCGATCACGATCGCGCCGAGTGCGCCGAGGCCGGCGCCGGCGAAGAGGATCTGGCGGCGGCGACGTCGTCCGAACTGATCGCCGTAGCGCCAGGCGGCGAACTCCGGCCGCAGCGGCTCGCCAATGCGCACGAGGTCGGTGCCGTCGTGGAGGCGGGCGAGGCCGACGTGCTCGGTGGCGACGCGCCGGCGTGAGTCGTGGTAGAGACGCTCCGCCTCCTCGATCGTCTCCCACCGCTCTTCGATCGGCGACAGGTTCCAGCGTTCGCACCGGCGGCACACGACCCACAGGCGGCCCCGGGCGGGATCGAACGCGAGGCGCCGGCCCACCGGGAAGGTGTCGACGCTCTCGTTGGTGCCGAGCGGCTGGTTGCAGAAGACGCAGGTCGAGTACATGGCGCCACGGAAGAGTGGGTGCTGCGCGCTAGCCGGACCGTGGGGTCCCGTACACCGCGACGCGTCGCGCGTTCGGACACAGGTCCGCTCCGCCGCGGCGGTGCCGCGCGAGGCGTCGCCGCCTATTCAGGTGAGCCCGCCGGGCGCTGGAGCAGCCTGTCGGTGAAGTCCTGGCGGTCCCGCAGCGTCTCGATCTCCGTCCGCAGCTCCCGCATCTGCTCCTCCAGCCGCAACAGGTCCGAGCGATCGCCCCGCAGCTCGGCCGCGCGCTCCTTCGCCCGCACGAACCGCAACCCGAGCCAACCAAAATAGACCGCCGCCCCGGCGGGTGCGAGAAAATAGATCAGACCCAGCAGCCCGACCGCCACCCCGTTCATGCGCGCTCTCCAGACGTGAAACCGCCACGACCGTCACAGACCAATTACGCGACGGCGCCCCGCGCGCTCAAGGGCCACGTACGCCGCGGCCGGAGGTCGTGCCGTCGGCGAGGCGGTCGTACGCCCCGATCCAGGGCGGCCCGGCCGTGAAGAGAAGCGCACGCACCGTCGCACATGGCGAGCCCGCGCAGCGGCGGTCGCGGAGCCGCGCCGTGCGTCCGGCGGGTGGCGCGATCGCGCGTCGCGCGCAAGCTTGCCTCGTCAAGATCATCGTCATCCGGAGGTCGCTTGAACACGCTCACGGTTCGAGGGCTGATACGCACGTACGGCACGCTTCGGGTGCTCGACGACGTCGGCTTCGCGGTGGCGGCCGGCGAGGTGGTCGGCGTGACGGGGCCGAACGGCGCCGGCAAGACGACGCTGCTGCGCTGCATCGTGGGCGCGGAGCGGCCCGACGCCGGCGAGGTGCTGCTGGAGGGGCGCCCCATGGACGAGACGCAGGCGTGGGTACGCGCGGCCGTCGCTGCGGCGCTCGACGACATCGACTTCTTCCCCGATCTCTCCGTGGCCGAGCACCTTGCGCTGCTCGCCTTCGCGCACGGCGGCGACGGCGCCGGAGTGGAGGAGGTGATCGTCGAGCTCGGCCTCGACGCCGCGCGCGACCAGCTTCCCGCCACCCTCTCCTCCGGCCAGCGCCGCCGCCTGGCGCTCGCCTCCTGCTTCGTGCGCCCGCGGCGCCTGCTGATCCTCGACGAGCCGGAGCAGCGGCTAGACGAGCGCGGCCGCGCCTGGCTCGCCGAGCGCCTGCTCGCGGAGAAGGCCGCGGGCACCGCCGTACTCGTCGCGTCGCACGACCCGGCGCTCGTCGCCTCGATCGCCGACCACCGGCTCGAGCTCGGGACGTGAGCCCCGCCGCCGCCGCGGCGCCGCGCGCGCGGGAGTGGCGGTCGCGCCTGCGCCGCGGCCGCCGCGCGCACCACACGCGTCCGCTGGGCGAGCGCCTCACCGACCTCTACATCCTGCTGTGGATCGTCGCGATCTACGGTGGCACGCTCGCGGTCACGCTGCGCCAGCACCTCGCCGCAACGGCCGGCGCGCCGCGCACGAACGCGGAGCGGTGGTGGCTCGGCGCGGCCGCGCTTCTCGGCGGTGGCGGGCTCGCCTGGAAGGGGCTGCGCTCGCTCGGCCCGCTCCTCGCCACGCCCGCCGAGCAGGCGTGGGGCGTCGCGACCCCGATCGAACGGCGCGCGTGGCTGCTGCCACGATTCGCGCTGCTCGTCGCGGCGAGCGCCGCGGCCGCGGGCGTGGCGGCTGGCGCGGTGGCGCTCGCGACGGTGACGGGCGGATCACCGGGGAGCGCGGTGCTCGCCGGTGCGGCGTGGGGCGCGCTTGCGGCGGCGGCCGCGGTCGTCGCGCAGCGGCCGCCGGGCGGCCGCTGGCCCGCGCTGCCGGGCGCGGCGCTGCTCGCCGCGGGTGCGGCGGCCGCGGCCGCCGTCGTCGTCGCGCACTACGGCGGCCGACTCCTGCCGACCCCGACCGCGGCGATCGGCCTCCCCACGGCGCTCGTGGGCGCGCCGCTCGCCGCGGCCGCGCTCGCGCTCGCGTCGCGCGCGCTGCCGGCTCTGGACATCGCCGCGCTGAGCGCCGGCGCGCAGCTCGCGACGGTCGCGATGACGGCGACGATCTGGGTCGACCCCGCGCTGCTGTCGCGCTTCCTGGAGGTGCGGCGGTGGCGTCGCGTGGCGCGGGTCCGAGCGCGTCCGCTGACGTCGTGGCCGGGTGGGCGTGTCCCGGCGCTGCTGTGGGTGGAGCTGCGACGCGTGGCGCGGCGGCCGTCGGCGATCGCGGTGTGGGGCGCGCTCGCGCTCGCGCAGTACGCAGTGGCGGTCGTCGCCCCGTCGGCAGCGGGCGTCACGCGGGTGATCGGCGCCTACCTCGCCGCCGGCCGCTTCGCCGGGGGGCTGCGCGTGGTCGCGCGCTCGCAGGGCCTGCGGCGCGCGCTCGGCGGCGACGAGTGGACGCTGCGGCTCTCCCACGTCGTCCTGCCCGCGCTCGCGGCGCTGCTCTGGTGGGCGGTCACGGCGCCCGCGGCCGCGGCGCTGGCCGGCGCGGCCGGCGCGGGCGGTGCGGCGGCCGGCGCCGGTGCGCTGTTGCTGCCGCTCGGCGCGGTCGCCGCCGCCTACCGCGCCGCCACCCGCGGTCCGATCTCCTACGGCAGCGCGGTGTTCGAGACGCCGTTCGGCCTCTTCCCCGTGGAACTCGTGATCTCCCTCGCGCGCGGCCCGGACCTGCTCGCGGCCGTGCTCCTGCTGCAGGTGCTCCTGACGCGCTGAGGCGGCGTGCGGCTCAGGACGGGCGCTGTGCGTGCGGCTCTTCTTCCTCGATCCGCCAGGCGGGATTCCACGCCACCTCCCACAGGTGGCCGTCCGGGTCCTGGAAGTAGCCGGCGTAGCCGCCCCAGAAGGTCGGCGCCGCCGGCTTCGTGATCCTGGCGCCGGCGCGCTCGGCGTCCCTCATCGTCGCGTCGACCTCCTTCCGGCTCGCCACGTTGTGCGCCAGCGCGAACTCTGAAGGGCTCGACGACGTGACGCCGACGCCCGCGTCCCGGGCCAGGTCGTCGCGCGCGAACAGCGCGAGCTGGACTCCGTGCTGCAGCGGGAAGAATGCGACGGCGCCGTGCTCGTACTCCGTGCCCACGACCCCCTTCGTCGCCAGGCCGAGGCCATCTCGGTAGAAGGCGACGGCGGCTTCGAGATCGTCGACGCCCAGCGTGATCACCGTGATGCGCGGCTTCATCGGTACGTGGCGCCCGCCGGCGCGGACCGTGCCACTCTCATCGGACGCCCTCCCGTTCGGTGCTCGGCCCGCGCTCGCGCGAAGGTCGCATCCTCGACTCCACGACACCCGCATCTGCGCACCGCCGGGCGGCCGCGTCAAGGATGCCCGGAACGGCCGCTACACGATGCGCGATCGCCGAGCGAGAGGGAGATCGCTCGCGCCGTACCGTCCGCGCGGGCGGCGCGATATTCGCAACCCTCGGCGGGCCGGGACCACGAACAGACGATCCGGAAGAGAGGGCACGATGAAGATCGGCATCATCGGAGCGGGGAACATCGGGGGCACGCTGACGCGGCGGCTCACCGAGCTGGGACACGACGTCGCGGTCGCCAACTCGAGGGCTCCGGACACGCTGAGCGATCTGGCGGAGGAGACCGGCGCGACGCCGGTGTGGGCGCGCGACGCCGCACGCGCCGGCCGCGTCGTCGTCATCACGATCCCGGAGGCGGCGGTGCGCGAGCTGCCGGACGACCTCTTCGACGGCGTTGCGGACGACGTCGTCGTCGTGGACACCGGCAACTACTACCCCCGCGAGCGCGACGGCCGCATCGAGGCGATCGAGGAGGGGACGCCCGAGAGCCGCTGGGTCTCCGAGCAGATCGGACACGACGTCGTGAAGGCGTTCAACAACATCCGCGCGGGTCACCTCATGGAGATGGGCAGGCCGCTGGGAGACCCCGACCGCATCGCGCTGCCGGTCGCCGGCGACGACGAGGCGGACAAGGCGGTCGTCATGGGTCTGGTCGACGAGCTCGGCTTCGATCCGGTCGATGCCGGCGGCCTGGACGAGTCGTGGCGCCAGCAGCCGGGCACGCCCGTCTACACCGCGGACCGCGACGCGGAAGGCGTGCGACGCGGCCTCGCCCAGGCCTCCCCCGAGCGCAAGCCGGCCTTCACCGGCACCGCCGACAGTCCCGGCGGCTCGGACGACCGCGGCTGAACGGCGGCGGCGGGCGGGCGGGTCGGAGCCGCCGCGGCCCGGAGCCGCACCGGCCCGACTCGGCCGCCCGCCGCCGCCGCCCTCCGCGCGCCGCCCTCCGCGCGCCGCCCTCCGCGCGCCGCCCTCCGCGCGCCGCCCTGGCTCGCCGCCCTGGCTCGACGCCTCTCGCGCGCGCATCTTCAACCGCTCCGAGCCCGCTCACGCGCCGCGCCATGCGATGATCCCCGACCCGCCCCGTTCCGACCCGCTCCCCGCGGAGCCGGCCCCGGCCGGAGCGGCCGCCACCGACGCGGTGGTCCGGCTGCCGCGCGGCGCGCGCGTCTGCATCGTGCTGTTGACCGGCGTCGGCGACGTCGTCCACGGCATGCCGATCGCCGTCGCGCTGAAGCGCCACGACCCGACCGCTCACGTGACGTGGGTCGTGGAGCCGCCGGCGGCCGGGCTGCTCGCGCCGCACCCCGCCGTCGACGACGTCGCCGTCTTCCACCGCGCGCACGGCCTGCGCGGGCTGCGCCGCCTCGCGCGCGACATGCGCGGCCGCCGCTTCGACATCGCGTTGAACTTCAACGTCTACTCGAAGAGCGTCTTTCCGGTGCTGCTCTCGCGCGCGCCGCTGCGGCTGGGGATCGACCGGCGCCGCACGCGGGAGGGCGTGTGGCTGGCGTCGAACCGCCACCTGCCGCCGCGGCCGCACGGCAACACGCAGGACCTCTTCCTCGAGTTCGCCCCGGCGCTCGGCCTCGCCGCGGAGCCGGTCGAGTGGCGCCTCGAACCGACGCCCACAGAGCGAGAGCGCGCCGCGGCGCTGCGTGCCGGGACCGGCGGCCGCCCGCTCGCGGCCGTCGTGCCGGCGTCGAAGATCCCGACCAAGGACTGGGCCGTCGAGCAATGGGTGCCGGTGGTCGACGCCCTCGAGCGCGACTTCGGCTACCGCGTCGCGCTCGTCGGCGGGCCGGGCGCGCGCGAGGTGGAAGCGGCGCGGCGCATCACGGAGGCGGCGGCGTCGCCCCCGATCTGGGGCCTGGCCGACGGCATCCGCGAAGTGCTGTGGCGCCTCTCCGCCGCCGACCTCGTGCTGGCGCCGGACACCGGGCCGCTGCATATGGCCCACGCCATGGACGTCCCCGTGATCGGCATCTACGGCTACACGAACCCCGCGCGCGTGGGGCCGTGGCGCCGCTACCGCGACCTCGTCGCGGACGGCTTCCACCTGCGCGGCGAGGCGCACGACGCGGTGGTCGCGGAGACGCGGCCCGGCGGTATGGAGCGGGTGAGCGTGGACATGGTGGTCGAGCGCGTCGCGCGCGCGACCGAGCGCTACGTGCGGCCGCGTTCGTAGCTCTGCGGGGCGCGGAGCGCGACTATCGCGGGCCCGCACGCTCCTCGCCCTCGGCGAAGGCGGCTCGCGTCCGCCTCCGCCTCAGCTCGCGATGTGGACGGTGATGTCCCGCCACTTTCCCTGCCGGAACCGCAGCACGCTGAGAATGCAGCGCACGACGTGGCCGAGCAGGATCGCGATCCAGATGTCGATCGCGTGCAGCGCGCCCATTCGCTGCAGCGTCCAGCAGATGCCGAGCGGCACGACGAGTTGCGACACGAGCGAGATGTAGAGCGGGCTCTTCGTGTCGCCCGTGCCCTGCAGCCCGCCGGTGTAGGTGAGCGCGACGGCGATGAAGAATCCCGACAGGCTGAGCACGTGCAGCAGTTGCACGCCCAAGTGAACGACGACCGGCTCCTGCATGCCGAACACCGCGAGCAGCGCGCGCGGCGCGAGCAGGAAGAGCGCGCCGACGACGGCAGCGGCCGCGATGCCGATGCGCGCCGCCACGTGCACCGCGGCCTCGGCGCGCTCCGGTTGGCGCGCGCCCAGGTTCTGTCCCGCGACGGCGGCGGCGGCGCCCATCAGGCCGACCGACGTCCACGTCACGAACGAGAAGAGCTGCGTGTAGGAGACGGCGTACGCGGCCTGTGCGGCGGCGCTTTCGGCGAGCGAGCCGACGAAGGCGAGCAGCAGCACGCCGCCGACGTTCATCGCCACGCCCTGGATGCCGGTGGGCAGCCCGAAGCGCAGGATCTCGCGGATGATCGCCGGGTCCGGCCCGCGCCGCCCGTCGCGCGGAAAGCGCACCACCCAGCCGCCGTGCGTGAGGCGGTAGAGCGCGTAGACCGCGACGAGGCTCGCCGAGATCACCGTCCCCATCGCCGCGCCCGCGGTGCCGTATGCCGGGATCGGGCCGAGGCCGCGGATCAGGATCACGTTCAGCACAATGTTGAGCGCGGTGACCGCGACGCCGAGACGCAGTGGCGTGCGCGCGTCGCCCGCGGAGCGCAGCGCGCCGCCCAGCATGAAGAAGATGAGCGAGCCGACGCTGAAGACGAACATGATGCGCAGATACGGCAGCGCCTGCACCTGCACGGCCGGCGCGGCGTTGATCAGGTCGAGCAGCTTCGGCGCGAGCACGTAGCCAAGCGGCGCGAGCACGCCCACGCCCAGGACCAGCGACGTCAGGAACGCCTGGTACACCGTGCGGTCCACCTTGTCGTGGTCTTCCGCCCCCGCGAAGCGCGCCACCAGCACGCTCATCCCCGTGAACAGCGACGACATGAACACGACCACCACGAGGAAGATCTGCCAGCTCACGCCGATCGCGGCGTTCCCCGTGTAACCGACGTAGTGCCCCACCATCACGTGGTCGACGATTCCCTGCATGCCGCCGATCACGTTCTGCAGCATCGTCGGCCAGGCCAGCCGCCACACCGCCGGCGTCAGCGGCCCCTCGACGATCGAGCGGTCGTAGCGACGCGCAGCCGGTTGCGCCGCCGGGATCAGCGGCTCCGCGCCCGCGGCGGCATCGCCGGCCGCGGCGGACGACGTCGCCGGCGCGGCCGGCGCGGCCGGCGCACGGCGCGACGCGCCCGCGGCGGCCGGTCCCCGAGGGGTAGAGCGATCGGTCATCGTCCAGGTGAGCGGTCGGTAATGAGGGTCGGGAGCGTCGGTCGTGAAGAGCGGAGGAGCCGTCACTCAGCGCGCGGTCGTCCGGGTGTCAGCGGTCGCGCATCGGCCTCAGGACGATCCCTCGTGGACAGGACGACGATCTGCCCACGTTCGGCCCGGTTCAAGGTACCTCCGGAACGGCAAAACGGAACCCCCGTGCGCCGCGCGGACGAAAAAAGAGACCGGCCCGACTCGCGTCGGACCGGTCTCTCCACTTGCGGTACGCGGGCGAGCCCGCGCGTCCGGATTCAGCCGAGACGGACGACGTTCTCCGCCGCCGGGCCCTTCTGGCCCTGCACGACGTCGAACTCGACACGCTCACCCTCGGCGAGGGTGCGGAAGCCGCTGCCCTGGATCGCCGAGTGATGGACGAAGCAGTCCTTCTCCCCGCTCTCCGGCGTAATGAAGCCGAAGCCCTTCTGGTCGTTGAACCACTTCACCGTTCCGGTGGTACGCATACCATTCCTCCAAATGAACTTGAACCAATGTCGAGGTGCGGTATCTCCGTACCAACGGAACATCGATCTCGCGTGGGAGACGCGCCCCACGCCACGCTCGCGGGCAACAAAAAAGGACCGAGACGGCTGCGTCCAGGTCCTTTGGGTAACTCTGGCCCGGAACTTCCGGGTTTGCGCTCGCGATATCTGCATAGTCTAGTGGCACCTCGGCCGCCTGTCAAGGGTTTTCCCTCCGCCGCCATTCCGTTTCCCACCGGTGATGTCGGCGGCCGAGGCCGTGTCGCCCACCGACGCGGCAGGAGCAGCGCCGGGTTTCACCCGGAGGACGCGAGGGGGAGGACGCCCGAGGAAGCGCCCTCCGCGTATGACTCATTCCGGCGAGGCAGCCACGCCGCGGGCCATCGGAAGCGCGCGCCGTCGGCCACCGCCGCCTCCGCGCCCTCCGCGCGACACGGCGAACCACGAGAGCCCGGACCGGCGGCCCGGCGAGAAGAATCTCGTAATCGACGCCCATCCGATCGTCGTCATCCGGCTATTGCTCGGAAACCGGGAAGAATCTCGTAATGGTCGAGCGCTCACCGGATCTCTCTCGAGATCTTGCTCGCTTTCCGAGACAAATCCGGATGACGATCTCGGAGCGGACGTCCATTACGAGAAATTGCTCGCTCTGCAGGGGGATGCTACGCACCGGCGCCATGCGCAGCGCTCCCACGCCCCCGCGATCTGCCGCTCTCCGCCACCGCCCTCGGAACCGCCCCCGCCCTCGGAACCGCCACGCCGTCGGAACCGCCACGCCCTCGGAACCGCCACGCCGTCGGAACCGCCACCGCCGTCGGAACTGCCACGCCGTCGGAACCGCCACGCCCTCGGCCATCATACCGCGCCCCTCCGCGCCTTCCGCGCCCTCCGCGCCGCAAACCTCCTCGGTGCGGGGAGGCCGCTCGACCCGCGCCCTCCGTTCGACGCTGACAGCGCCTGGATCACCGGCCGGCGTCGCGCCAGAGGAACGTCACGATCCGCGCCCGCTCCAGCCCCCCGCGCCCCCTCCGCGCCCGCTCAAGCCCCCCGCGCCCGCCCTCCGCGTGCGGCACCACGCCAGAGCGTGGCCGTACCCCGCGCCCGCCCCCCGCGCCCGCCCTCCGCGTCCGCACGCAAGGCGGATCGCCACTGGAGGCGCGCGACGTCGTCGGCTACCTTGCGCGCATGGACGAGCGATTGGAGCATCAGCTCCGTTTCGTGGCGGAGCTGGACCGGCTGAAGGCGGTGGTGCGGCGGACGTCGCTGCTGGACGGCTCGCGTCGGGAGAACAGCGCGGAGCACTCGTGGCACCTGGCGATGATGGCGCTGGCGCTGGCGGAGCACGCGCCGGAGGGGATCGACCTGCTGCGCACGGTGTCCATGGTTCTGGTGCACGACGTCGTCGAGATCGACGCCGGCGACGTGTTCTGCTACGACGCCGATGCGAGCGAGGGGAAGCAGGAGCGGGAGCGTCGCGCGGCGGAGCGCGTGTTCGGCCTGTTGCCCGGCGCGCAGGGCGAGCCGCTGCGCGAGCTGTGGGAGGAGTTCGAGGAGGGGCGCACGCCGGAGGCGCGCTTCGCGACGGCGCTGGACCGGCTCGAGCCGCTGCTGCAGAACTACCACAACGCCGGCGGCACGTGGCGGGAACACGGCATCACGCGCGCGCAGGTGCTCGGGCGCATGGAGCCGATCCGGTCGGCGGCACCGGCGCTGTGGCCGTTCGTGCTGCGCGTCCTCGACGAGATCGAGGCGGCGGGCGGCCTGGGCTGAAGGCGTCGCCGTCGCTCAGTCGACGACGACGCTGCGGCGGAGCTCGATCTCCCTGTGGGACGGCTCCTCGCGACCCCGAACCACGACCGTGTACTCGCCGGCCGCCGGGACTTCGACGCGGACGGAGTGCTGGAACCTTCGCAGCTCCAGGGTGCAGCCGACCGGGTCGCGGCGGAACCTGTCGTGCGGAACCACGGTCACCGTGGAACCGGAAATCGAGAACTGCGTGCCGCCGCCCGAATAGCAGCCATTGCCGTACGTGGAGATCGTCACGTCGAGGGTCCGGCCGTCGACGACGACCGTGACATTAGGACCGAGACCGTCCACGAGCGCTCCCAGGACGATGTCTTCCGGAATCGACGGCGATGCGCATCCTGCCCCGAGCGCCGCGGTCAGGACCGCCGCGCACCACGCTGGTGATCGCAGGGTACACCTCCTCTCTTGGATCATCAACAGACGTTAGAGACCTTGTCCGTCACATCCGTGAGTCCTCGCTTCACGACATCCTCCATCACCGCACCTCAGCTCTCGCTCCCGGCTCCGCCATGAAGGACTCGAACTCCTGCTGAATCGTCTCCTGGACCAGGCCGCGAAGCCTTTCTCTCAGCAGGTCCTCGGGCGGCTCCCCAGAGACTTGTTCCGCTCTCGCGCCGGCGCTACCCTCCTGTCGGAGGGGCATTGCCAATCTCCTTGGTTCTGCGGGCAGCTATCCGCGCTTGGACTTCGAGTTTCCCAGAAGATCTGGCGTGGCTCTTCGCCTTGCCAGAACCGCCGCCCACCCGAAGCTCAGGCGACACTACAGAGATTTTCGCACACTCCCGCGGACAATTAGTTTCGGCTCTTCCGGGTTTCCCATGGGTCGAGGTAGGATGAGTGCTTCCGAAAGGAGGCGTTCATGGACGATCGCGGGTTGTTACCAGCGCGGTGCTGGGGCTGAGGGAGCCGTGGGTAGTGGAGTCCGTAGAGTTGCGACCTGAGCGGGAGGAAGTGCGGGTCGCGAGTCGGTGCGCGGGCCGGGGCGCGGCTGACCTGCCCGGAGTGCGGCCGCGAGAGCCCGGGCTATGATCTGGCGGAGGAGCGGCGGTGGCGACACCTGGATACGATGCAATACCGGACGATCCTCCACGCGCGAGTCCCTCGCGTGGAATGTGAAGCGCATGGGGTCCGCGCAGGTGGCCGTGCCCTGGGCGGAGCCGCGAGGCCGTTTCACGGCGCTGTTCGAGGCGTGGGCGATCCGGCTGCTGAGAGAATCGACGGTGGCGGGAGTGGCGGAGCTCCTGGGCCTCAGCTGGGATGAGGTGGCTCACATCCAGCGGCGGGCCGTGGATCGAGGGTTGGCGCGCCGTTCCCAGGAACCGGTTCGGGTCCTGGGGATCGACGAGACCAGCTTTCAGAAGCGGCACGAGTACGTGACGGTGGTCAATGACCTCGAGGGGGATCGGGTGCTCTGGGTGGGCGATCACCGGCGGGAGAGCACGCTTCGTGAATTCTGGGAGAGCCGGCCGGAGGAAGAGCTGCGTGGGCTTCGGGCCATCGTCATGGACATGTGGGATCCCTACATCGCCGCCACGCGCGACTGTGTGCCCCACGGCCTCTCGAAAATCGTCTTCGATCGGTATCACGTGGCGGCCCACCTGACAACGGCGGTGAGCGAGGTCCGCAAGGCCGAGCAGCGGGATCTTCGCCGAGCCGGGGAGGGGGCCCGTGCCGCCCAACTGAAAGGCAAACGCTTTGTCCTGGTGCGGGGCGCCGCCAAGCGCACGGCCGCCGATGAGGCGGAACTCACCGCGTTGCGTCGCTCAGGCTTCAAGGTCGGGCGCGCCTGGGCCCTGAAGGAGGCGGCGCGGAGCCTCTGGGAGTGTGCTACAGCCGAGACTGCACTCCGCGCGTTCCAGCGGTGGTACCGCTGGGCCATGCGCTCACGGCTCGAGCCCATGAAGCGAGCCGCCCGCACCATGAAGCGCTACCTCTACGGGATCCTACAGTACGCCCGACACCCGTTCACCAATGCCAGGACCGAGGGCATGAATTCCAAGATCCAGCTCATCAAGCACCGCGCTCGAGGCTACCGCAACCGCGACAACTTCCGGATCGCCATCCTCTTTCACTGCGGCGGCTTGAACATGGACCCACGCTAAATCCGGAAGAGCCTTAGTTTCTAATCCCGGACTCTCATGGGCGGGCTGGAGCAAGCCTTCCGATTCTTCGGCGGTGTGCCGAAGGAGCTGCTCTTCAACCAGAATGTGGGCCGTGGTGGTCCGGGATCTCCGCCCGGACAGTGGGCCGCTGGTCGAGAATGCGGAGTTTCTCCGTTTCGCAGCGCCCTGGGGCGTCCGGGCACGGGCCTGCCGTCCGTATCTGACTCGGAGCCCAGATCCAGCTGATCCTCCTGGGCCCCACCCGGCGTGGGAATGACGGACCTCGCCAGCAGCCTGGCGATTGCCGCGGCCCAGCATGGCCGGCGGGTCTACTGCGGCACGATTGCCGACCTGATCACGTCTCTGGAAGAGGCGGAGGCCGCTTGCCGCTTTCAACAACGCCTGAAGGTCCTCACGCACCCCGCGCTCCCGGTGGTGGCCGAGATCGGCGATCTCCCCATTTCCCGGACCGGCGCCATGCTCTTCTTACAGCTGATGACGCGGCGCTACGAGCGCGCCTCGACGCAGGCCCTGCGCGGCGAAACCGAGCCCGCCGCCCCTCACCCCGGCGCCCGAAGGAAGAAGGAGATCACGACCGGCTGACCGGGCTCGTCACCCCCGCCGAGCCTGGGACATTGTTCACGCGGCGCTGGTGGGACATTGTCCTGCGTTGACAGCCGGCTCCGCGGCAGGAGCCCGCCGGGATCGTCGTGGAGCCGCGTCGCACGTCGCGCCTCTGCAACTCCTTCTCCCTCGAACGCATGCGTTCGGCTGGCGGCGTCGACGGTGTCGCGCCCCTGCCCCGGCGCCGCCCGCAACGCGTTGCGCGCCGCGGACGCCGCGCCGCGCCGCGGACGCCGCGCCGCGCTGCGGACACCGCGCCGCCCGCCGTGCATCCTGGAAACAACCCGGGCCGCCTCGGCGTATGACTTCGAGGGGCCGCTGGGGCCGCTGGGGCCGCTGGGGCCGCTGGGGCCGCTGGGGCCGCTGGGGGTGCTGGGCCCGCCGGGCCCGCGGTCCGGGGCCCGCTGGGCCCGCTGGGCCCGGGGTCCGGGGCCCACTGGGCCCGCGCGGCCTTCTAGGTCCGCTGGACCCGCGTGTCGCCGGCGCCGCCGTTTGGTGTCGGCGCGAAGCGATGGGCGCGCTGCGGCTGCTCGCCAGCGTCGTCCACGGCGCGCCGTCGAGCGTGAGCGACCCGGCGCATTTCAGTTAAATCCGAGAGGAGAGTCGATGATGGAGTCGATCCGGCCGCGCGTCGCGCTGGCGGCGCTGGCGGCGGCGTTGCTCTGGTGCGTCGCCGCACTCCCCGTCGCCGCGCAGACGCGGCTGCTCCGCTTCCCCGACATCCACGGCGACGAGGTCGTCTTCACGTACGCGGGCGACCTGTGGCGCGCGAGCGCGGATGGCGGGACCGCGATCCGTCTCACGGCCGCGCCCGGCCAGGAGCTTTTCGCGAAGTTCTCGCCGGACGGCCAGTGGATCGCGTTCACCGGGCAGTACGACGGCGACGAGCAGGTGTACGTGATGCCGGCGGGCGGCGGAGTGCCGAAGCAGCTCACGTACTATCCGGCGAACGGTCCGCTGCCACCACGCTGGGGCTACGACAACCAGGTCTACGGCTGGACCGCGGACGGGAAGGGGATCCTGTTCCGCTCCGGTCGCGACAGTTGGGATCTGGCGACGCAGCACCTCTACACCGTGCCGGCGGCGGGCGGCCTTCCGGTGCAGCTGCCGATGCCGCGCGCCGGCGCGGGCGCCTTCTCCCCGAACGGCCGTCAGGTCCTCTACTCGCCGCTCTTCCGGGACTTCCGCGCGTGGAAGCGCTATTCGGGCGGCTGGGCCGAGGACCTGTGGGTGTTCGACCTCGCCAGTCACGACGCGAAGAACATCACGAACGACCCGCGCACGGATCGCGACCCGATGTGGATCGGCGGCCGCATCTACTTCGACTCCGACCGCACCGGCACGCTCAATCTCTACTCCGTCGACCCGGGCGGCAGCGACCTGAAGCAGCTCACGCACGGCACGACGTGGGACGTGCGCTGGCCGAGCGCGGACGCGGACGGCCGCATCGTCTACGAGCTGGCGGGCGAGCTGCACGTCTTCGACACGAAGGGCGCTCAGGACCGCAAGCTCGACATCACCGTCCCCGACGACGGCCTCGCCGCCCGCCCGCGCCACGAGAACGTCGCGCGCTGGATGGAGGAGTTCAGCCTCAGCCCCAAGGGAGAGCGCGCGCTCTTCGTCGCCCGCGGCGATGTCTTCACCGCGCCGATCGAGGACGGCCCCACGCGCAACCTGACCCACACCTCCAATGCGCACGACAAGGGCGCGGCGTGGTCGCCGGACGGCCGCAAGATCCTCTTCATCTCGGACATGAGCGGTGAGGAGGAGCTCTACCTGATCGACCAGGACGGCAGCGGCAAGCCGGAGCGCCTCACCACCGATGGCGACGTCATGCGCAACACGCCGCAGTGGGCGCCGGACGGCAAGCACATCTCCTTCTCCGACGCGCGCGGCCGCCTCTGGGTGCTCGACCCCGCGAGCCGCCGGAGCACGCTCGTCGCGCGCGACACCGGCGGCACGATGTTCGACCAGAACTGGTCCGCCGACGGCCGCTGGCTCGCCTTCAGCATGGGCGACGCTGCGGGCTTCCGCTCCCTCTACATCTGGGGCCTCGACGACGCCGCGCCGCACCGCGTCACCGACGGCATGACGAACGCCTTCGAGCCGGTCTTCGGTCCGGACGGCGATTACCTCTTCTTCTTCAGCGACCGCGAGTACGCGCCGCAGATCAGCTCCGCCGAGTGGGACTTCGCGACGACGCGCACAACCGGCATCTACGCGCTCGCCCTGCGCAAGGACGTGCCGCCGCCGTTCCCGCCGAAGAGCGACGAGGTCGAGATCGACAGCGCGAGCGCGGCCGGCAAGGCAGGCGGCGCGAAGGGCGCGAAGGACGGCGGCGCGAAAGGCGCGAAGGACGGCGGCGCGAAGGACGGCGCGAAGGAGCCCGCCGCGGGCAAGGGCGCCGCGTCCCCGGTCCGCATCGACTTCGACGGCCTCGCCGCCCGCGTCGAGCGGGTGCCCGTCGAGGCGGACAACTACCGCGGTCTTCTCGCCGTGAAGGGCAAGCTCGTCTACTCCCGCGGCGGCCCCTTCGTCTACGGCCGCGACTCCGGTCAGGAGCCGGCGCTGATCCTCTTCGACATGAAGGAGCGCAAGCCGACGACGCTCGCCGAGGGGATCGGCGGCTACGCCCTCTCCGCGGACGGTTCGAAGATCCTCGTCCGCGAGGGCCGCAGCTTCAATCTCTACAGCATCGCCGGGGGGGCGAGTTCGAAGAAGACCGTGTCGACCGCCGGGCTCGACGCCGACATCGTGCCGAAGCAGGAGTGGAACGAGATCTACGACGAGGTGTGGCGCCGCTTCCGGGACTTCTTCTACGTCTCGAACATGAACGGCTACGACTGGAAGGCGCTGCGCGAGCAGTACCGGCCGCTGCTCCAGTACGTCGGTGACCGCTCCGATCTCGACTACGTGCTCAACGAGATGATCGCCGAGCTGAGCAACTCGCACACCTACATCTCCGGCGGCGATCACCGGCTCCCGGACCGCGCCCGCGTGGCCCTGCCCGGCGCGCGCTTCGCGCTCGATGCCGCGTCCGGCCGTTACCGCATCGCCTCCATCATGACCGGCGACAACGCCGAGCCGGAGTATCGCGCGCCGCTGACCGAGATCGGCGTCGACGCGCGCGTGGGCGATTACGTCCTCGAGATCGACGGCGAGGAGCTGAAGGCGCCCGACAACCCGTACCGGCTGCTGCGCAACCGCGCCGACCACCCGGTCGCGCTCACGCTCAACGACCGCCCGAACATGGAAGGCGCGCGCACCGTCGCCTTCAAGCCGATCACCAGCGAGGAGAAGCTCGTCTACTACGGCTGGGTGGCGAAGAACCGCGAGCGCGTCGAGAAGATGACGAACGGCCGCGTCGCCTACATGCACCTGCCGGACATGGGCGCCGACGGCATCTACGAGTTCGTCAAGTGGTACTATCCGCAGATCCGCAAGGAGGGGATGATCGTCGACGTGCGCGGCAACGGCGGCGGCAACATCTCCTCGATGGTGATCCAGCGCCTCAGCGAGACGCTCCTCGCCTCCGGCTACTCGCGCAACAGCGACTTCCCAGACACGTACCCGCGCGGCCCGATCTTCCATGGCGCGCTCGTCGCGCTGCTCAACGAGACCTCCGCTTCCGACGGCGACATCTTCCCCGCCATGTTCAAGCAGGCGAAGCTCGGTCCGCTGATCGGCAAGCGCTCGTGGGGCGGCGTGACCGGCATCACCAGCCACGGCCCCCTGATCGACGGCGGCGGCGTGAACGTGCCGGAGTTCGGCTTCATCGGCGTCGACGGCTCGTGGATCATCGAGGGCCACGGGGTCGATCCGGACATCGTCGTCGAGAACGACCCGAAGTCGGTCATCGACGGCGACGACCCGCAGCTCGAACGCGCCGTGCAGGAGGTGCTGAAGGAGATGCAGCAGAATCCGCAGCACCTGCCCGCCCGCCCCGCGCCGCCGAACCGCGCGCCCGCCAAGCGCGGCTCCGGCGGCTGATCCGGCCAGGGGGCCGGGGCCACGAGGCAGGGCTCCGGCGCCGGGCTCCGGGGGCCGATCCGTCTACGCGGGTCGGCCCCCGCGGCGCTCGGCCGGCCATGTTCGGCCCAGACCCCCGTACCCCAGACCCCCGTACCCCAGACCCCCCCAGACCCCCGTACCCCAGACCCCCCCCAGACCCCCTCCGCAGACCCCAGACCGACCTACTCAGCCTCGCCCTCCCACGCCCCAGACTCCTCGCCCCTACCCGACTTCCCCCAGCACCCTCCCCATCTCCCCCACCAGACGCTCCGCGTCCTCCTCTCCGAACACGAGCGGCGGCTTCACCTTCAACACATCGTGTTCCGGCCCGTCGATGCCGACCAGGATCCCCCGGTCGCGCAGCCGCTCGGCCACGTAGGCGGTGAGGCGCGGCGCCGGCTCCCGCGTCTCGCGCCCGCGCACCAGCTCGACCCCCACGTAGAGGCCGAGTCCGCGGACGTCGCCGATCGCGTCGTGCGTCTCCATGAGGCTTCGCAGCCCGTCGATCAGCCGGCCGCCCACGCAGCGGGCGCGCTCCTGCAGTCCCTCCGCCTCGATCACGTCGAGCACGGCGAGGCCGACGGCGCAGGAGACCGGATTGCCGCCGAACGTGTTGAAGTACTCCATGCCGTTGTCGAACGACGCGGCGATCTCCGGCGTGGTCACCACGGCCCCCATCGGATGGCCGTTCCCGATGGGCTTGCCCAGCGTCACGATGTCCGGCACCGCGCCCTGCGACTCGAACGCCCAGAAGTGCGTGCCGACGCGGCCGAACCCCACCTGCACCTCGTCGGCGACGCACACGCCGCCCGCGGCGCGCACGTGGCGGAACGCCTCGGCAAGGTAGCCGGCGGGCGGCACGATCTGGCCGCCGCAGCCGAGCAGCGGCTCCGCGAAGAACGCGGCCGGACGACGGCCGTCGAGCGCCAGCGCGTCGAGCGCGCGGCGGACGTCGTCGGCGTAGCGTCGCCCCACTTCCTCGCCGGCGCCCCGGTAACGCCCGCGATACGGATCCGGCAACGCCGCGATGCGCACGTGCGGCGGCGCGCCGGCGCCGCCCGGGCCGTGGAACTTGTACGGGCTGATGTCGACGAGCGCCGACGTGTTGCCGTGGTACGCGCCTTCGATCACGACGACATCGCGGGCGCCGGTGTGCGCGCGCGCCAAGCGCAGCGCCAGCTCGTTCGCCTCGCTGCCGGAGCAGACGAAGTAGCAGACGCGGAGCGGCTCCGGCAGCGTCGCCGTCAGCCGCTCGGCGTAATGGAGGATCGTCTCGTGGAGGTAGCGCGTGTTCGTGTTCAGCACCGCCGCCTGCCGCCGCAGCGCCTCGACGACGCGCGGGTGCGAATGGCCCACGTGCGCGACGTTGTTGACCGCGTCGAGATACGGCCGCCCCTCGGCGTCGTAGAGGTGCTGCATCCAGCCGCGCACGATGTGCAGCGGCCGCCGGTATGCCACGCTGAGCGAGGGTCCGAGAAGGCGACGTCGCCGATCGAGGATGCCGGCCGCGTCGACGTCCCCGGCGCCCACGTGCGCCACGGCGCGTTGGCCGTCCGCCTGCGGCGTGCCGCTGCCGGCGCCCTCCCCGTCCCATTCGGGCGTGAGCGCCGGTACGCGCAGCAGCAGGTTCGGGTCGGGCGAGAGCGAGAGCCAGGTGCGGCGCTCCGACGGGCGCGCGACGCCGGGGAAGTCGCCCTCGCGGCCCAGCGTGTCCACGACGATCTGGAAGTGCAGGTGCGGCGCCCAGCCGCCGTTGCGCGGGGGAGCACCCACGCTTCCGATGCGCTCGCCGCGCCGCACCGCGCGTCCCACCGCGAGGGCGTCGAGCGAGGCCGGGTCGAGGTGGCCGTAGAGCGTGTGGAAGGCGACGCCGCCCGCCTCCGGCTCGTGGCGCAGCACGATCGTCGGCCCGTAGTCGAGCCGTCCGACGTTGTCGCGGTACGAGTGGACGGTGCCGTCGAGCGGCGCGAAGACCGGCGCGCCCGGCTCGGCGAAGAGGTCGATCCCGAGGTGGACCGTGCGCCACTCCGGCCCCTCGTCGCCGTCGACGCGGAAGAGGTCGGAGGCGTACCAGCGCCGCGCCTCGTCCCAGCGCCCCACGCCCAGCGTCGCGCCCTCCGCGCGCATGCGGCCGAAGATCGCCTCGGCCCACGCGGCGGCGTCGTCGTCGCGGCCGAGCACGGCGTCGAGCTCGAGCGAGCCGACGCTCAGGTCGAAGACGACGGCGGGCGCCGTCCGCGGGTCCGGCTCCAGCACGGGCGCCGCGCCGCCACCGTGCGCGCGCAGCCATGCGACGACGGCGGGCGCGGCGGGACACGGCTCGAGGCCGCACGCGTCGCGCAGCGCGTAGTGCGCGAACGACGCATCGACGCCCGCCAGCCGCTCGAGCAGCGCCCACGCGGGCGCCTCGCTCACCGACAGATACTCGTTGTCCGGCCGCTCCGCGCGCTGCCGCGCGGAGAGCACGACGCTCGTGCACAGGCGCAGCAGGGCGAGCGGCCACACCGCCGCCAGCTCGGCTTCGCGCAGCGCATTCGCCGCGTGGTAGCCGCCGACGACCGCGGCCGCGGCCGCGAGCGGGTCCCGCTTGCCGAGCATCGCGTACGCCGCCGCGATCGCCGGCTCCGCCGCCAGCCACGTCCGCATCACGTCGCCGAAGTCGACGAGGCCCGCGACGCGCCACGGCGCGAGCGGATCCTCAGCGGCCGCGCGCGCGACCAGCACGTTGTGGTCGTTGCCGTCGCCGTGTATCACCGCCTCGCGCAGCGCGCCGAGGTGCGGCGTGGCGCGCTCACGGAAGATGGCCGCGTGGTGCGCCACGAGCGCGCGGCGCGCGGCATCGCCGACCGCCGCGAGGTTCTCCGCGATCACGTCGAGGCCGCGGCGCGGATCCCAGTGCAGCGGCCGCCGCGCGCCGGGGTGGTCGAAGGCGTCGAGCGCGCGGTCGATGGCGCCGAACATCGCCCCCACTTCACGGAGCAGCGCCGACGAATGCGGCCGCGCGGCGGCGAGCGGCCGGCCCGGCACCCATTCGAGCAGGCGTACGGCGTGGCGCGCGCCGTCGGCGCCGACGACGTGCGCGATCGTGCCGCCCTCGCCTCCCGACAGAGGCCGCGGCCGCGGGAAGGTGTAGGCGCCGCCGCCGCGGATCCGGTCGAGCATCGCTTCCTGACACGCCAGCAGCGCGGGATCCTCGCCGCTTTGCGAGATCTTCAGCACGAAGCGCTCGCCCGCGCCCGTGGTGACGCGGAAATTCTGGTCGCGCTCGCTCGGCAGCGGCTCGAGCTCGCCCGCGACGTCGAAGCGCTCGAGCGCGACGCGGGCGGCCTCGTCCGCGGAGAAGCGCGGCGGCCGGTGGCGCTCCACGCAGCCGAGGGATGCGCCCTGGAAGGCGCGCCGGGACGGCGTCATGCCGCAAACCTCCATTCGGTGGGCGTGCAGATTAGCGACGCGCCGCGGACCGCCGCAAACGCGGCGCCGCCGGCGTGAGGGCGGCAACACCTTCGTCCTGCTGGCGGTTGCTCGCCTCGCGGCGTGACCGGTGCGACGCAACCGCAATGCGCCGGCACACGCGTCGCTGTACCTTCCCACTGGGTCCAGGCTTTTCCCCGCACGGAGGTGCGCGACCATGCCCGATCGAGAGCCCACTCCGGTCGTCCGTCCTTCCGCCGACGTCGAAGCCGCCGTCGTCTCCGCCGGCAACGCCACGCGCATGCGCGTCCTCCTCGGTCCGGCCGAAGGCGCGCCGAATTTCGTGCTGCGGCGCTTCACGATGGAGGCCGGCGGCGGCATCCCGCTGCATACCAACGAGGTCGAGCACGAGCAGTTCGTGCTTCGCGGACGCGCGCGCATCCGCATCGGTGATGCGGTCCACGAGGTCGTCGCCGAGGACACCCTCTTCATCCCCGCCGGCGTTGCGCACTCCTACGAGGTCGTGGAAGGTCCGTTCGAGTTCCTCTGCGTCGTGCCGAACGCGCCGGACCGACTCGAGATCCTCGACGGATCGTGCTGAGCGCCGACGCCCCGGGGCCTGCGCCCCTCTCCCCGCCTCCGCGTCCCCGCTCTCGCCACCGCCGCAGGCGGCCACGGACGGTGCGGCTCGCCGCGGCCACCGCGTCCTCGCACGGTCCTTGAAGCGTAAGTCGGCGGACCTCGACCGGGGAGACGACGATGAAGCATTGTGGACGTACGAAACGACCCGCCGCGCGCGTCGGCGCAGGACCTGGCGCCCGCGTGGGCGCGCGGCGTGGCGCGGGCTTCGCGACGCGGCTCCGCGTCCGCACGGCCGCGCTCGCGATGGCGGGGGCGCTCGCCCTCGGCGCGGTGGCGGCGTGCGCGACGAACCCCGTGACCGGCAAGCCGCAGCTTGCGCTCATCTCGGAGAGCCAGGAGATCGAGATGGGGCGCCAGGGCGCGCAGCAGGTCGAGCAGTCGGTCGGGCTGGTGCCCGACTCCTCCTTGCAGCGCTACGTGAACGGCGTCGGCGTGCGCATCGCCCGCACGACGGAGCGGCCGAATCTGCCGTGGGAGTTCCACGTCGTCGACGACCCGACGCCGAACGCGTTCGCGCTGCCGGGCGGCTTCGTCTTCGTCACGCGCGGCCTCATGGACCTGATGGACTCGGAGTCCGAGCTGTCGACGATCCTCGGCCACGAGATCGGCCACGTCACCGCACGTCACTCCGTGAGCCAGCTCAGCAAGGCGGAGCTGGCGCAGATCGGCGTGGGCCTCGGCAGCGTCATCTTCCCCCAGGCGCAGCAGCTCGGCGGCCTCGCGAGCACCGGCCTGCAGCTGCTCTTCCTGAAGTACAGCCGCGACGACGAGCGCCAGGCCGACGACCTCGGCTTCCGCTACTCGCAGCAGGCCGGCTACGACCCGCGCGAGATGGCGGACGTCTTCGTGGCGTTGCAGCGGATCGGCGAGCAGGAGGGGCAGAGCCCGCTGCCGTCCTGGCTCTCGACCCACCCGGCGACGCAGGAGCGGATCCAGGTCGTGCAGCAGCGCATCGCGCAGCTCGGCTCCGTCCCCGACTCCGCGCGCGTCGGCCGCGCGGACTACCTCGCCCACATTGAAGGGCTCATCTACGGCCAGAACCCGCGCAACGGCTACTTCGACGGCACCACATTCCTGCACCCGGACCTGCGCTTCACCTTCGTCTTCCCGCAGGGCTGGGCCACGCAGAACCTGCCGCAGGCCGTGGTCGGAACGAGCCCGCAGCAGGACGCGGCGGTCCAGGTTACGCTGAGCGGAGAGGCGTCGTCGTCGGCGGCCGCGAACGCGTTCGTCTCGCAGCAGGGCGTGAGCGCGTCCGCGCCGTCGCGACAGCGCATCAACGGCCTGCCCGCCACGGCCACTGAGTTCAACGCGACGACGAGCCAGGGCGCCGCCATCCACGGCCTCGCCGTGTTCGTCGACTACGACGGCCGCACCTACCAGATCCTCGGCTACGCCACGACCGGCGCCTTCTCCGGATACGCGACGACGCTGAGCCGGACGCTCGGCAGCTTCCGCCCGCTCACGGACCCCGCCGCGCTCGCCGTGAAGCCGAACCGAATCGAGATCGTGCGTGCCGACCGCACCGAGACGCTCGCCGCCTTCAACACGCGCTACCCCTCCGTCGTGCCGATCGAGGAGCTCGCGATCATCAATCAGGTGGACAACGGCTCGTCGACGATCCCCGCCGGCACGAGGGTGAAGCGCGTCGTCCGGGGTTCGTAGGGACGGCACGTCGCGGATCCGGCCGCGCCTCTCACTCCGCCGAGGGTGACAGCCTCCGCTCCGCGGGCGGCGTGCGGAGCAGGTCTTCGACAGTGGTGCCGCGGAAGAACACGGCGATGCGTTCGCCGACCTCCTTCCACCGCACGTGCGCCGGGCACGGCGTGGCGTCGCTGCACTGCGGCCGGCCGAGCAGGCACTTGCGGCCGGGACCGATCTCGTCGAACACCTCGACAATGCGCAGCAGCGGCAGCGCCGCCGGATCGACCGCGAGCCAGAAACCGCCGTGCGGACCGCGCTGCGAATGGAGGATCCCGCGCTTGACGAGCTGGTTGAGCGTCTTCGACAAATAGTTGCGCGGAACCGTCAGCGCGCGCGCCGCGGCGTCTACGGATACGGGCTGCCGATCCGCGTTGTCGGCGATGTAGAGCACCGCCCGCAGCGCGTACTCCGCTGTGTCCGATAACATGACTTCGTCTCCTGCGGCGGTGCGACTGCACCCGTATGGAACGAAGCTATGTCCGGTCGTAGGCCACAGTCTGTCAGGAGAACGCCGCGCTTTCTGTGGTGAATATCGGCACGCCGCGGTCGGCTGTCTGCCGACTCCGCTACGCGACGGCGATGAAGTCCACCCCATCGCGCAGTCCCGCCTCCCGCAGCACCCCGCGGATCGCCGCGCGCGCGCCGCGCTGTGCCACGGCGGCCACGACCAGGGAGCGGCGGTGGTCGGCGACGTCGCCCGGAGCGATCACGGGCGCGTCGTAAATGCGCTGCCCGATCTTGCGCGGGTCGAGGTCGACGAAGGCGCGGACCGCCACGCCTCCGCGCCGCAGCGCCCGCGCGAACGCCTTGCCAGTCGGGCCCGCCCCCCACACGACCGTGCCGTCGCGGCCGCGCAGCAGCGTTCGGCGCAGGTAGTGCACCTTGCACGCGCGGAACGCGTCGGGCGCGTAGCGCGGGTCCGTGCGCGAGAGCCGGTCGGGCCGCTCCCGCCAGCGCAGCAGCGTTTCGGTCGCGCTGCCGAAGCGGCCGCCGCGCTCCCACAGCCGCAGCAGCAGGTCGTAGTCCTCGGCCCAGCCGGCGTCGCGGTAGCCGCCCGCCGCCGCGACGGCGTCGGCGCGCAGGAAGAAGGTGGGGTGCGCGATCGGACACTCGACGAAGACGTCGCGCGCGATCGCCTCCGGCGTCGTCAGCGAGTTGAGCCAGCGCTCGTAGCGGCGCGCACCGTCGCGCACCGCGGCGCGAGGGAAGTAGCGCACCGGGCAGCCGCACCCGGCCAGCGACGCGTCCGCCTCCAGGCGGGCGAGCTGGCGCTCGAAGCGGTCGTCCGCCGCCACGTCGTCGGCGTCCATGCGGGCGAGAAAGGCGCCGTGCGCAGCCGCGCGGGCGACCTCGAGGGCCGCGACGATCCCCGCGCCGCGGCCGCGGATGACCCGCACCCGGCCGTCCCGCGCCGCCCACGCCTCGAGGAGCGCGCCGGTGCCGTCGCGCGAGCCGTCGTCGACGGCGATCACCTCGAACGCGTCACAGCTCTGGCGCCGCAGCGACTCGATCGCGGCCGGCAGGTGCGGGGCGGCGTCGCGCGCCGGCAGCAGGACGGAGATGGGGGGGCGGGCGCTCACGCGGGGAACGTCGCCGGCACGCCCTCCACGCGCCAGCGGGAGCCGTGGAGGCGCCAACCGCGGTCGGCTTGATCCTTGCCCGCTCCTCCGCCGCGCGCGCCGGCGCCGCGCCCGGTCCCGGGCCCGGTCCCGGCTCTTCGACCCGTGGCCACCGAGGACACGTGGGATCCGACTCCTCCGGCGAAAGCAAGGTCGTGGTCGTCGCCGCGCTGGCGGCCAACTTCGTCATCGCGGTCGCGAAGTTCGCCGCCGCGGTGGCGAGCGGCAGCTCCGCCCTCTTCTCGGAGGGGGTCCACTCGGTGGCCGACACCGGCAACGAGGCGCTGCTCCTCCTCGGCCTGCACCGCAGCCGCAAGCCGCCCGACGAGGGCCACCCGTTCGGGCACGGCCCCGAGCTCTACTTCTGGAGCCTGATCGTCGCCATCGTGCTCTTCTCCGTCGGCGGCGGACTGTCGATCTACGAGGGTGTGCACGCGCTGCTCTCCGGCGGCGAGCCGGGCGATCCGACGTGGAACTACGTCGTGCTCGCGGTCGCGTTCGTGTCGGAGGGGATCTCCTGGGCCGTGGCGCTCGCGCACTTCCGCGAGCGCTACGCCGGCCGGCCGTTCCTGCAGGCGTTCCACCACAGCAAGGACCCCTCGCTCTTCATGCCCCTCGCGGAGGACACCGCCGCGCTCGCCGGGCTCCTCGTCGCCTTCGCCGGCGTCTTCCTCTCACACCGGCTCCACCAGCCGGCATACGACGGCGCCGCCTCGATCCTCATCGGCCTCATCCTCTGTGCCGTCGCGCTCTTCCTCGTCTACGAGACGAAGGCGCTCCTCGTCGGCGAAGCGACCGACGACCGACTGGAGGAGGCGGTGCGCGAGGCGGCGCTCGCCGACCCCGACGTCGACGCCGTCAACCGCCTCCTCACCATGCACCTCTCGCCGAATGAGATCCTGCTCAACCTCGGCGTCCGCTTCCACGACGCCGGCTCCGCCACGGACGTGGCGCGCGCGATGAACCGGATCGAGCGCCGGATCCGCGACCGCGACACGCGGATCAGCCGCATCTTCATCGAGCCGGAGGCGCCGGATGAGGGCGGCCGGAGCCCACCCATCTGAGGCGCCGGCGCTGCGGTCCGCACGGCGCCCGCGGCACGCCGTGTGCACTACAGAGAAGGGAACCGACGGCGGTGCGGCCGGGGTGCCCCCCGTCACGGGTCGCCCCGGGCATTGCCGCCTTCACTCAAGGGAGGCGACAGATGCTCTGGACGATCGCAATCATCCTGCTGATCCTGTGGCTGCTCGGCCTCGTGTCCGGCTACACGATCGGCGGCTTCATCTACGTGCTGCTCATCGCGGCGATCATCCTGGTCCTGATCCGCGTGATCTCGGGCCGGAGACCGGTCGTCTGAGCCCACCGCGGCTCACGAACGCCTGACGCGGGGCGCGTCGCGTGAGCGGCGCGCCTCGCTCCTCGCGTTCCGCGGCGCCTCGCTCCTCGCGTTCCGCGGCGTGCCGCTCCTCGCGTTCCGGGGGAGCTGCGGCGCTTGCGGTAGCCGGGGCTGCGTCCGAAACTGCCGCGATGAGTTCCGAACGGCACCGAGCCGGCGCGTCCTGGCGTCTGACGCTCGGCGTGATCGCCGCGGGCGCCGCGCTCCGGCTGCTGCTCGGGGCGCTGTTGCCGCTCTTCCCGGACGAGGCGTACTACTGGGAGTGGTCGCGGCGCCTGGCTGCCGGCTACTTCGACCATCCGCCCGCGATCGCCGCGCTGGTACGGGCCGGCACGGCGCTCCTCGGAGCGAATCCGCTCAGCGTGCGGCTGGCGTCGATCCTCGCCGGCGCCGCCACCGCGATCGTGCTCGCCGCGGCCGCGCGCCGTGCAGCCGGCGCTGAGCCGGCCGGCCACCGCGCCGCACTCGTCGTCGCCCTCCTCTTCACCACGATGCCGCTCGCCGGCGCCGGCCTCGTCCTGGCGACGCCGGACGCGCCGCTCCTGTTCGCGCTCTCGCTCGCCGTGTACGCGGTCGTGCGCGCGCTCGAGCCGACGCCGCGCACCGGGGCCCGCGGCGCGTGGTGGCTCACCGGCGGCGTCGCGCTCGGCGCGGCGCTGCTCTCGAAGTACACCGCCGTGCTGATCCCCTTCGGCCTGCTGGTCGCGATGCTCGCGGACGCCCGCCTGCGCCGGCGGCTGCGCTCGCCGTGGCCGTTCGCGGGGGGCGCGCTCGCGCTCGCGCTCTTCGGGCCGGTGGTCGCGTGGAACGCGTCGCACGACTGGGCTTCCTTCGCCTTCCAGCTCCGGCACGGCCTGGGCCCCGCTCGCGGCTCGCCGGCCGGCCGCGAGATCGAGCTGATCGGCGGCCAGGCGGGCCTGGTCTCGCCGATCCTGTTCGTGCTGCTCGCGACGGCGGTCGGCCGCGCCGCCGGCCGGCCGCGCGCCGGTCGCGAGGGAGCGGCGGACGAAGCGTCCGCCACGATCCGCGCCCTCGCCCTGACCGCGGCCGTGACGTTCGGCGTCTTCGTCGTGAGCGCCTTGCGGCGGCCGGTCGAGGCGAACTGGCCCGCACCGGCCTACGTGCCGGCGGCGGTCGTGCTCGCGGTGATGGCGGTCCGCGTGCCGATCCCGTCGCGTCCCGGGCGCTGGCTGCGTGCGGGCTTCTGGCTCGGGGGCGTCCTCGTCGCGCTCGTCTACGCGCAGGCGCTCGGCGGTTTCCTGCCGATCCGCGCGCGACGCGATCCGGTGTCGCGCGCACTCGGCTGGCGGGAAATGGCGGCACAAGTGGACGGCGCCGTGGCCGTGCTCGAAGGCGGGCGGGGGGGAATCGGCCGTCGCGTGTGGATCGGGACGCAGCGCTATCAGGAGGCGGCGGAGCTCGCCTTCGAGTTGCCGGGGCACCCGCGCGTCTTCGTCGTCAGTGTGGACCGGCGCCCCAGCCAGTACGACGTGTGGCCCGGTTTCGAGCGCATCGCGAAGCCGGGCGACGACCTCGCGCTGGTGCTCTATCCGGGGCCCCACCCGGACGGCGGCGCGTTGCCGCCGACCGTCGCCGCGCTGGCGCCCCGCTTCGCCGCGTTGACCGTCGGTCCGGACGTGGAGCGGCGCGCGCGCGGTGAACTGCTCGACGTACGTCGCATCTACCTGCTCCGCGGCTGGCGGGGCGACGTCGCGCGGCCCGAGATCGGCGGCAGATCGCGACCCGCTACAGCAGCTTCCCGCGCAACAGCAGGGTCGCCACGGTGAAGTAGATGACGAGGCCGGTCACGTCGACGAGGGTGGCGACGAACGGCGCCGACGCGCTGGCGGGGTCGAAGCCGAGGCGTCGCATCAGGAAGGGCAGCATCGAGCCGGCGAGCGATCCGAAGGTCACGACGCCCAGCAGGCCGAACGCGACGGTGAGCGCGACGAGCAGGTAGTGGGGACCGTAGTCGTACCAGCCGAGCGCCTGCCACGCGATGACGCGCACGATGCCGATCGTGCCGAGGATCGTGCCGAGCATCGCACCCGAAGGCAGCTCGCGCAGCGCGACGCGCCACCAGTCGCGCAGCTCGACCTCGCGCAGCGCCATGGCACGGATGATGAGCGACGTCGCCTGCGAACCCGAGTTGCCGCCTGAGCTGATGATCAGCGGGATGAAGAGCGCCAGCACGACGGCGCGGCTGATCTCGCCTTCGAAGTGGCCCATCGCCGTCGCCGTCAGCATCTCGCCGAGGAAGAGCGCGCTCAGCCAGCCGGCGCGCTTCCGGATCATCGCGCCGACACCGATCGTCATGTAGGGTTCCTCGAGCGCGCCGACGCCGCCGAATCGCTGCACGTCCTCCGTCAGCTCCTTCACCAGCGCGTCCAGCACGTCGTCCACCGTGACGATGCCCAGAATGTGGCCGCGCGGGTCGACCACCGGCACGGCGAGCAGGTTGTACTTCGAGATGAGGCGCGCGACGTCCTCGCGGTCCGCGAGCGGCGGCACGCTCAGCGGCCGGCGCCGGTCGGCCACGCTGCCCACCAGCGTTTCCGGCGCTACGCCGACCAGGTCGCGCAGTCCCACCACGCTGACGAGCCGCTCGTCGCGGGCGTCGACGATGTAGATCGTGTACACCGTCTCCTTGGCGTGCCCCACGTCGCGCAGGTGGCCGAGCACCTCGCCGACCGTGCGGTTGGCCGGCACCGCCACGTACTCCGTCGTCATCAGGCCGCCCGCGCTCGTCGGCGGGTAGCTGAGCAGCATGCTGACGTCCTCGCGCGTCTCGCGCCCGAGCGCGCGGAGGATGCGGGACCGGTCCGGCTCCTCCATCTCGCCGATCAGGTCCGCCTGCTGGTCCGCCGCCATCGCTTCCGCCAGCGCGACCGCCACCTCGAGATCCAGGTGCCGGAAGAGCTCCGCCGGATCGACCAGCTCCGGCTGGTCCATGACCTGCACCGCCGTGTCGAACGGGAGCCCCGCGACCACCCGCGCCGCCGCGTCCGGCGCGAGGTCGTTCAGCGCTTCCGCGATGTCCGCGCTCCGCATTGACGCCACCGTCTCCGCCAGGTCGGCCGCGTCGCCGCTCAGCAGGTACAGCAGCTCCGGAGTCGGCGTGAAATCGCTCATAGGCATCCTGCCCTTCCTCGCTTCGTCATCCCGGCGGCCCGCGCCGGCGAGGCGCCGGCGAGCCGACCTGCGCGGCGGCTCTGCGGGCGCGCGGCGAAGGGTCCCGGCGCTGCCTCCTGCCTGCCCGCCCGCTCAGCGGCGCGCCTGGCTCTCGCGCGAGCGCACCAGCGCGTAGCGGAAGATCGGCGGCCCGATGAACTGGTTCACCGCGATGATCGCGATGATGATCGCGGCGACGCTGCCGCCCAGCTCCGGAAAGCGGTCCCGGATCAGGTTGGCGATGCCGAGCGTGACGCCGGCCATGGCGACGAAGCCGCTCCACGCGTGCCGCCGGACGATGGCGCCGTCGCCCGCGAGACGCGCGCCGATCCACGTGCTGCCGGCGACGGAGACGAGGCGCGCCACGATGATCACGAGCGCGATCGGCCACACCTCGCGCAGCGCCGGGATGTCCAGGCCGGCGCCCGCGACGGCGAAGAAGAGCGCGTAGATCGGCAGCGAGTTCGCTTCGAGCGCGCGCACCAGCTCGTCGCCCTGGCCGGAGAAGTTCTGCACCATGAAGCCGGCCGCCATCGAGATGAGGATGTACTCCAGCCCGAAGCGCTCGGCGAGCTCCACGGAGAGGAACGCCGCGGCGAGCACGACGAGCACCTGCCGTGTGTCCACGTGGTGGAGCGTGCGCGCGATCGCCAGGCCGAACGCGGCGCCCACGGCGAGCGAGGCGGCGATCTCGAAGATCACCTGCTCGACCGCGGCGAACGCGAACGGCTTGGTGGGGTCCATGATCGCCGCGGCGAGCGGGATCAGCAGCGCCATCAGGATCAGGATCAGGACGTCCTTCACGACGGTCAGCCCGAGCACCGTGCGCGTCAGCACGCCGTCCGCCTTCTCCTCCGTGATCACCGCGATCGTCGTCGCGGGCGAGTTCGCCACCGCCACCAGCCCGAAGAGCAGCGCGACCGCCTCGGCGGCGCGCGCCGGGCGGCCGCTCAGGAAGCCGATCAGGTCGCGCGCGAAGTAGACGAGCACGGAAACCGTCGTGAAGACGAGCACGACCTGGACGGCGGTGATCGTGCCGATGCTGCGCAGCCGCTCGCGGATCGACGGGATCCGCAGCTCGCCGCCGGCGGAGAGCGCGATCAGGCTCAGCGCGATCTCGTCGACGAGGCGGAACCGCTCGACCGTATCGTGCGTGAGGATGCTGAGCGCGTACGGCCCCACGAGCAACCCGAGAAGTAGGTAGCCCGTGATCTGCGGCAGGCCGCCGTGCCGCGCGACCTGCCCCGCGAGGTACGCCGCCACCAGCAGGAAGCCGAGCCGCATCGTCGCCGACGCCGGCCCCTCCACCCCCGGGAACGGCAGCGTCAGGGCGTAGACGATGCCGACGATGCCGATCAGCGACAGCAGGCGCGCGAGCGCCGGCGCGCCGCGCGTCCGCCACGCGGGCGGCCCGGCCGGCGCCCTCACGCGCGCTCCCGCCTCGATCGACTCTTCCATCGTCCTCCTCCGACGCGTGCGCGACGACCGCGAACCCCGCAAGATAGGAGTGGCATGGAACTGGAAACACCCGCGCGTGACGCTCCCCGCGCGACGGAGGCAGCATGGCCGACGAATCTGGACCCGCCACCGACGCCCCCGGCCTCCACGTCCGGGCGCGCGGCGGCGGCATCACCGCTCCCCTCAGCCGCCAGGTCGACCTGCTCGGCTCGATCCTCGGCGACGCCGTCCGGCGCCACGACGGCGAGCCAATGCTCGATCTGGTCGAGTCGCTCCGCCGCCTCTGCAAGAGCGCCGAAACCGACGACCACGTGGAGGCGCGCGCGGAGGCCGAGCGCCGCATCGCCGCGCTCGACGTCGACCGCATCGCCGGCCTCCTGCGCGCCTACACCGTCTTCTTCCATCTGGTGAACCAGGCGGAGAAACGCGAGATCATCCGCATCAACCGAGACCGCGCCATCGCCTCCCGAGCCGCCGGCGCCCGCGCGCGCCGCGAGTCGATCGCCGAAGCGATCCACGCGCTGCACCGACGCGGTCTCGACCGCGCCGCCGCCCTCGATCTGCTCCGTCGCCTCGACATCCAGCCGACGCTCACGGCGCACCCCACCGAGGCGCGGCGCAGGACCATCCTGCAGAAGCAGCAGCGCATCGCCGCGCTCCTCGGCACGCTGCAGCGAGAGGCGACCCCCGCCGAGGAGGACGCCGCGCTCCACGAGATCGGCAGCCACGTGGCCCTCCTCCTCGCCACCGACGAGATCCGCGCCGAGCGGCCCACCGTGCGCGACGAGGTCGAGCAGGGCCTCTACTTCCTGCAGGGCACGATCTGGGAAGCGGTGCCGGAGATCCACCGCGACGCCGAGCGCGCCTTCGCCGAATGCTGGGGCGAGCCCGCGGAGCTGCCCGCGTTCCTCCGCTTCCGGTCCTGGATCGGCGGCGACCGCGACGGCAACCCCGCCGTAACGCCGACGTCACCCGCTGGACGCTCGCCGCCCATCGCCGCGCCGCCCTCGCCCTCCATGTGGACGAGCTGATCGGGTTGCGGCGAGAGCTGAGCCTCTCCGACCGCCTCGCCGCCACGCCGGCCGGCCTGCGCGCCTCGATCGACGCGGACGCCGCCGACATCGACCTCGGCCCCGCCGTCCAGCGCGCCTTCGCCCACGAGCCGTTCCGCCTCAAGATCAGCTACCTGATCGCGCGGCTGCGCGCCCGCCTCGCCGAGGAGGAGCGCCGCCTCGCGGGCGAACCCGAAAGCGCCCCGACCGGCTACGACGGCACCCGCTACCTCGCCGAGCTGCGCTCGCTGCGCGGCTGGCTCGACGAGGCCGGCTTCGCCGACGTCGCCCGTCACGGCCGCCTCCGCCGCGCCACGCTTCTCGCCGAGACCTTCGGCTTCCACCTCGCGGCGCTCGACGTGCGGCAGCACAGCCGCGTCCACGAAGCCGCCGTCGCCGAGCTCCTGGCCCGCGCCGGCGTCGCCGCCGACTACGCCTCGCTCGACGAAGCGGCCCGCGTCCGCGTCCTGGTCGCCGAGCTCGACAACCCGCGCCCGCTCGTCGCGCCGGACGCCGAGCTGAGCGCCGCCACCGCCGCCGCGCTCGACGCGCTCCGCGCCCTGCGCGACGCGCACGCCCGCGAGCCGGAGAGCATCGGCAGCTACGTCGTCAGCATGACGCACTCCGTGAGCGACCTGCTCGAGCCAATGCTGCTCGCCAGCGAGGCCGGCCTCTGGCACTGCCGGGACGGCGCCGTGCGCTGCCCGCTCGACTTCGTGCCCCTCTTCGAGACCATCGAGGACCTCGCCGCCGCTGCCGACCGCATGCGCGATCTCTTCGGCGACGCGCTCTACCGCCGCCACCTCGCCGCGCGCGGCGACTTCCAGGAGATCATGCTCGGCTACTCCGACAGCAACAAGGACGGCGGCTACTGGATGGCCAACTGGGCGCTGCACCGCGCCCAGCGAAGCCTCGCCGACGCCTGCCGCGAGGCCGCCGTCGACTTCCGCCTCTTCCATGGCCGCGGCGGCACCGTCGGCCGCGGCGGTGGGCGCGCGAACCGGGCCATCGCGGCGATGCCGCGCGCCGTCCACAACGGCCGCATCCGCTTCACCGAGCAGGGCGAGGTGATCTCCTTCCGCTACGGCGTGCCGGAGATCGCTCACCGCCACATGGAGCAGATCGTCAGCGCCATGATCGACGGCCGGGCCCTCGATCCCGGCGACCCCGTCGGCGCGGTCGCCGACGAAGATGCGAGCGGCGGCCGTTTCGCCGCCGGCGTCGCGGAAGCCTCGATGCGCGCCTACCGCGAGCTGATCGACCACCCCGGCTTCTGGGCGTGGTACACGGCGGTGACCCCGATCGCACAGATCAGCCGGCTGCCGATCGCGTCCCGTCCCGTCTCGCGTGGCGGCGGCGAGGTCGATTTCGAGGGCCTGCGCGCGATCCCGTGGAACTTCGCCTGGACGCAGACGCGCTATATGGTTCCCGGCTGGTTTGGCATCGGCGGCGCGCTCGAGGCGGCGATCGAAGAGTTCGGCCGGGAGCCGCTCGCCCGCCTCTACCGCGAGTGGCCCTTCCTCGCCGCCGTACTCGACAACGCGCAACTCGAGATGGGCCGCGCGCGACTCCCGATCGCCGCGCGCTACGCGTCGCTCGCCGCAGCGGCTCCGCCGGCCGGAGACTTCCACGCCGTCGTCACGCGCGACTTCGAACGCGCCCGTGCCGCGATCCTGCGCATCACGGGCGAGTCCGCCCTGCTCGACGACAGCCCCGTGATCCAGAAGTCGATCCGGCTGCGCAACCCGTACACGGACGTGCTCAACCTGCTGCAGGTGGAGCTGCTGCGCCGATCACGGTCGGAACGCGAAGAGCTCCGGCGAGAGCGCATCTCGCAGGAGCTCCTCCTGAGCATCAACGGCATCGCCGCCGCGATGCAGAGCACGGGCTAGAGCTTCGCGCGCGCCAGCCGACATCCATGCCATCCGGGTGCACGCCCGCGGCGGTTCCGGCTATCTTTCGGCGCGCGGCGGCCATGGACGGCCGGGCGTGCGCGCGCCAGCGTCGGATGGCGCCGGCCACGGCGCCTCATGGAACGGGAACCCCGACCTCCGGAGCAGATGAACGAACGCGATCCTCTCGCGGTGCTGCGGGAGGTCTTCGGCTACGACGGCTTCCGCCCAGGTCAGCGCGAGGTGATCGAGACGGTGCTCAACGGGCGCGACTGCATCGCGGTCATGCCCACCGGCGCCGGCAAGTCGCTCACCTTCCAGCTGCCGGCGAAGCTCCTGGACGGCACCGTGCTCGTCGTTTCACCTCTGATCAGCCTGATGAAGGACCAGGTCGACGCGCTGCGCACGCTCGGTTTCCGCGCCGCGGAGATCAATTCGACGCTCGAGCCGGCGGAGCGCCGTCGTCGACTGGATGCGCTGCGGTCGGGTGCGCTGGAGCTGGCGTACGTGGCACCGGAGGCGCTCGACGGCAGCCTGAGGGACTTCGTGCGGGGCTGCCCGCTGGCGCTTCTCGTGGTGGACGAGGCGCACTGCATCTCACAGTGGGGCCACGATTTCCGCCCTTCGTACCGGCGCCTCCAGGGGCTGCGCGAGGAGCTCGGCGGCATCCCGGTGCTCGCCCTGACCGCGACCGCCACGCGCCAGGTCGCGCGCGATATCCTGCGCCAGCTCGGCATGCGCAGGCCCGGCGGATACAAGGGCTCCTTCTTCCGGCGCAACCTGCGTATCCGCTGCCGCAAGAAAGGGCAGGGCGACACCCGTCGCGAGATCCTTGCGCTGATCCGCGAGCGGCGCGGTGAGCCGGGAATCGTCTACTGCATGTCCCGCCGCACCGTCGAGTCTACCGCGTCCTTCCTGCGCGCCCGCGGCATCCCCGCCTTGCCGTACCACGCCGGCCTGCCCGACGCCGAGCGCGCCGCCAACCAGGACGCCTTCGCGCGCGACGAGGTCGACGTGATCGTCGCGACGATCGCCTTCGGCATGGGCATCGACAAGTCGAACGTGCGCTTCGTCGTGCACCGTGACATGCCGAAGGATGTCGAGTCCTGGTACCAGGAGATCGGGCGCGCCGGCCGCGACGGCGAGCCGAGCGACTGCTTCCTCTTCTACTCGTGGGCCGACGTCAAGCTGCACGAGCGCTTCCTCTCCGGCATCGAGGACGTCGAGCTGAAGCGCTCCAAGCGCGCCGCCACCCTCAAGCTGTTCGATCTCCTCGAGCGACCGCTCTGCCGCCACCAGGCGATCCTCGCCCACTTCGACGAGTCGATCGAGCCGTGCGCGGATGCGTGCGATGTCTGCACCGGCGTCGGCGTCGCTGACCTCGTCGAGCAGGCGACGGCGGCCGCGGTACGCTCCCGCGGCACACGCCGCACCGTCGCGGAGCGTGCCGCGCCCGCGTCGCACGATCCGCTCTTCGAGCGCCTGCGCGCGCTGCGCAAACACCTCGCCGACGAGCAGGGGGTCCCCGCCTACATCGTCTTCAGCGACGCCGTCCTGCGCGAGATGGTCGAGCGGCGGCCCGCGACCGCCGTCGAGATGCTCGACGTGCCAGGCGTCGGCCCGGCCAAGCTGGAGCGTTACGGCGAGGCGTTCCTGCGCGAGCTGCGCGGCTGAGGAGAGGAAGCCCGCCCGGCGGCGAACCCCTCCGCGCCCCCCGCGCCCTCCGCGTGAAACAAACCGGCGACCCGGCCTCGCCGCGAAGCGTCCCCAGCGCGGCTTCTTGCGGAGGACGCGGAGGATATCCTCGCGGAGGCGCGCGGGCGGCGTCGAGGAACGCCGAGATGTCGCGCGCCGGCGTCGTCCCACCTGGCGATTCCAAGGTCGGCCGCCGCGCCCCCTCGAACGCGGCCGGCCTGGCAGGCTCGCCCGCGCATCGCTAGCTTGCCGGCCATGGCGAACCAGAACTCTTTCGACGTGACGACCGGAGTGGATCTTCAGGAAGTCGACAACGCGGTCAACCAGGCGATGAAGGAGGTCGCCAACCGTTACGACTTCAAGGGGACGAACTGCACGATCGAGCTGGACCGCAAGGCGGCCGTGCTACGGCTCGAGGCCGACGACGAGTACCGGCTCTCCGCGCTCTTCGACGTGCTCCAGTCGAAGCTCGTGCGCCGCGGCGTCCCCCTGAAGAACCTCACGCCCGGCAAGCTCGACCACGGTGGGCTCGGCCGCGCGCGCCAGGAGGTGCAGCTCCAGCAGGGCATCTCCACGGAGACCGCGCGCGAGATCGTGAAGGCCGTCAAGGCGCAGGGATTCAAGAAGGTGCAGGTCGCCATCCAGGGCGATGAGCTCCGCGTCTCCGCGCCCGTCCGTGACACGCTGCAGGAAGTGATCGCGTTCCTGCGCGGCGAGGATTATGGCGTCGAGCTTCGCTTCGGCAACTACCGGTAGCGGATCTAGGACACCGCAGACGCAAAGAAGGGACGCGGCACGCCGCGCCCCTTCCTGATCGGATCCGACGGTCGGGCTCCCTCACCCGCACTCTCGACTCCGCGCCGGCGGCAGCCGCCGCCGGACATCGCGTGCTACCAGCGGTCCTGCTGACCCCCGCCGTAGCCGCCGCGATCACCGCCCCGCGGCCCGCCGCCGCTCCGCGCGCGGCCCTCGCCGCCGAAGCCGCGCCCACGGCCGCCCGCTGCCCCGGGACCTTCCGGCGCGCCGCCCTCCGGCGCGTCCAGCCGGACCACGTTCTGCGCCTTCAGACCCTTCGGCTCCTCGATGACGTCGAACTCCACGCGCTCACCCTCGTTGAGCGTGCGGAATCCACTACCCTGGATCGACGTGTGATGGACGAAGACGTCCGGCCCCTCCTCCTGACGGATGAAGCCGTACCCCTTCTCCTGCGAAAACCACTTGACCGTGCCGGTGATGCGAGCCATTACCGTTGCTCCGAGATGAGAAATAGCCCCGCAGGCGTAGACGAAGGCACGAGCGCGAAATCCTCGTCCGCTGCAGGGTGGATAAGTTCCGCCACGGCGGACGACGTCGCTCCGACGCCGCCGGCGTGGCCGTTCGTTCCGGCGCCGCGATCTCTCGCGGGCCGTGCGCTCGTCAGCGGCCGCGCCTGCGCGAACGGGCGTTCCGTCGGCGCGCAGCCGCCGCCTTCCGCTTCTTTGCCTCGCTCGGCTTTTCGTAGAAACGGCGCTTCTTCATATCCTTGAACAACCCGGATCGGATCACCTTGCGCCGGAACTGCTTGAGTGCCCAATCGAGCCGGTCGTTCTCGCCCAGCTTCACTTCGACCATAGACAAACCCCCGTGAAAATAACGACGGGATCCAGGATGGGGCCCCGGATCCCGATCTCGCCCCGCGGCTCGGGGAAATTGGTACCGATTTCGTTCCGCCCGCAAGCTCCGTGACAATCCGCCCACGTTAAGGCCTAAGGTAGTGCATCGGCCGCCGTGCGTCCAGACCCGCCACAATCGTTCCGGAGCCCCGCGCGCCGAGCGGCGCGGCCGTGGCTCAGGGACCGCCGGGCAGAAGGAGCTCGAAGCGCAGCGGCAGGACGCGTCGGGCGCGAGGGCCGGGCGCGGCGGGACTCTCGTCGCTGCGGTTGAACTGCGACGCCACGAAGACGCCGGCGGCCGCGACGCCGGCGCCGACGAGGAGCGCGGTGCGGGTGCGGTCGAGGCGCTTGAGCTCGACCTCGATGAAGTCCGGCGTGGGGACGCTCACGCGCTGGTTGATCGTCTGCAGTCCCGCGGCGCCCACCGACTGCACCGCGACGGGGACGAGGAGCATCACGGCGTCGCTCGTATTGACGAGCACCGAGCCCTGCAACACGGGCGAATTCCGGCCGAGCAGGGGAACGAGGTGCGCGGCGGCTTCGGGAGTGACGCGGGCGCGCACCTGCTGGCCGGGCCGTACGTCGGCGAGGTCGACGCGCCGGTAGGCGTAGCAGCCGGCGGAGGGGGAGAGGAGGAGCGAAACCGCGAGCGCGCGGGTGAGCCGGCCCGGCGTCGTCACTTCACCCCGCTCGTGGCGGCGGCGCTCTGGTCGAGCGCGTTGAAGAAGAGCTTGAAGGTGCCGTGCGGCTGCGCGCGGAAGAGGATCTCGGGGCCGAACAGGTAGAGCGTCCCCGTGCCGACGTCCGCCTGCGCGACCGCGGCGCCACCCTCGAGCACCTGCTGGCCCCACGCCCAGCCGCTGCGCAGCGGCTGGGCGCTGTCGTACCAGCCGATGCGGCGGACGCCGGCGGCGGCGGCGGAGTCGGCGATGGCGAAGACGGGCGAGTTGTCGAAGAAGACGTCGGCGTGCTCGTCCATTCCGAACGTCAGCGGCTGGCCGGTGTCCAGCCGCATCTCGAGCAGCGAGCCGGGGATGTAGTACTCCTCGCGGGTGAGCGGGCGGACCGTCCCATCCGGCAGCTTCTTCACGAGCTGGTCGCCCACTGGCAGGCCGAGCTCGCTCGCGAGCACGGTGGAGCTGCCGATCGTGATGATGCTTCCGCCCTGTCGCAGGAACTCGCGCAGCGCGGGTACCGTCTTCTCGACCGTGAGCGAGCCGATCGTGGGCCAGTATTCGCGCGGCACACGGGAGGAGTCCGGCGCGCCGCCGAAGCCGCGGCGCGCGCCGTCCGGACCCGGCACCGCGCCGTCGACGAGGACGATCACGTCGTACTTCCGGCGCAGCTTGCCCGCGTCCAGTTGCTGAGCGTACACGCGCTGGTAGGAGAACTCCCACTGCTCGAGGATCCAGCGCGTCCAGCCGGACGGGATGGAGCCGCCGTAGCGGTCCCAGAGCGCGATGCGGGGCGCCTTCAGCCGGTACTGCTCGCCGGCAGGTCGCGCGGCGACGGCGTCGAAGTGGAGGCCGAGGTCGGCGGCGGCGTTGCGGACGAGCGCCGGCGCGCGACCCCTTGCCGGCACGTAGAAGGAGCCCGCCTCGAAGGTGTGGCCGCCGGCGCTCCAGGGGCTCTTCAGGCGATACACGGGAGCGTCGGCGGCGAGCAGCCGGTTGGCGGCGCGGAAGGCGTCGTCGTAGCGCGGCGAGAGCACGTAGCCGACGGCGCCGGGTGTGCTCGCGACGTCGCCGGCGGGCAGCGGCACGTCGTCGCCCTGGATCGGCTGGAACGGACCGTCGAAGCGGTCCAGGATGCGGTCGAAGCGGACGCCCATCTGCAGCGCGAGGGTCCAGCCGGCGTTGTCATAGGGCGGGATCGGCGGACCGCCCGGATACGCGAAGTCGTTCGGATGGTCCTGTGGCTCGAACATGTCGAGGACGTAGGGGCGGAACGCCTGCGCCGTGGGAACGACGAACGACCCCGCCGGATAGCGCTTGCCGCCCACGGTGAAGGCGGCGGTCGCGCGCTCGACGGTGACGCCAGCCAGCATCAGCTTGTGGACGAACTTCGCGGCGGTGGGGAAATCCGGCTGGTCGGCGGGCAGGATGTAGCCGCGCGGCGCGCGCATCCCGGGGCGGTGGAGCATCGCGTAGTAGCGGGCCGAGCGCGCGGAGTCGGGCGCGGCGCGGAAGCGGCGGCCGTTCGCGCCGCCGGTGCCGGCGCCGTCGTCGCGATCCGCCGCGAGCGCCTCGCGGGTCTCCTCGATGCGGTCCGGCGTCACGACCCAGCTGTCGCGGCTGCCGCGCTCGATCTCGTTCGCGCCCATCCGGTAGGCGTTGTAGAGGAAGCTCTCGCGGTAGCGCTGCGCGACGTCGAGCACCGCGTAGTTGGCGGTGAGCGAGTAGTCGACCGACTGGCGGAAGTGCCATTTTCCGGGCTTCACCGGGAGCGGCAGGTCGCCGTGCGGCAGCTGCATCGCGGGCAGGAACGGCACCTCGATCGGCGTCGGGTTGCCGATCGTCTCCGTGAGCAGGCCGACCATGTTGTGGAAGTACGCCGCGGTACGCAGGCCGCCGTTCCACCACGTCGAGTAGTTCGAGCCGCTGCGCGTCGTCACGCCGCCCTTGCCCTCGACGTCGAAGCGCGTGTGCATCGCCGCGCCCACGAGGTCGAGCTCGTTCACCACGATCGGATCGTAGACGTAGTTGAACGGGTCGCGGAACGGTGGCGAGAACATCACCGTGCCGGCGGGGCCGGTCTGGTGGTGGTTGTAGATGATCTGCGGGAACCACTCGCGGTACTGCACGCGCTCCATGTTGCGCGTCTCGGGCATGTTGAGCGCATAGAAGTCGCGGTTGTTGTCGTGGCCCACGTACTTCTGGTAGAGGCGCGGGATGCCGTCCGTGGAGCGCTTCGTCGGGTCCGGCTCGCGCATGTACCAGCTCGAGACGAGCTGCATGCCGTCCGGGTTCGCCTGCACCGCGAGCACAATGACGTCGGACAGGATGCGGCGCGTCTCCGCGTCGTCCCGGCTCACCAGCTCGTAGACGGTCTCCATCAGCTGCTGCGCGCCGAGCACCTCCGTCGCGTGAAGACCGCCGTCGATCCAGACGACCGCCTTCCCCTCGTGCGCCAGCGCCCGCGCCTGCTCGTCCGTCACCCCCTTCGCCAGCGCCAGACGCCGCGAGATCTCACGGTAGTGATCGAGACGGGCGATGTTCTCCGGCGCGCTGATGATCGCCATGTACTGCGGCCGGTCCTCCGCCGTGCGCCCGATTTCGACCAACTTCATGCGGTCCGACTCCGACGCCAGCTTCTTCCAGTACGCGCTGAGATCGTCGTAGTCCGGGAGCACGTAATCCGCGCCGATCTCGTGGCCGAAGAACGTGACCGGGGTGGTGACCTTTGTCTGCGCCGCGAGAGCGGATACGGTGGCAAGCCAGAGCAGCACCAGGACGGGTGCGCTCCGGCGATGGTTCATCGTCCACATCGGATCCTCACGAATCCAGGAAGCGGGTGACCCGATGGAAGAACCGGGTCGGCTGGTGGGCGGGACCGCGCGCGCGGCCGCGACGCTCGACATTCTGGTCCGCGCGGGCGGAGAAGTCAACCGATGAGCGGCCGACGGGGAGAGGTGGGGTGCGCATGCCGAAACGGCGGGCGCTGGCCGCGTGGTGGTGCATGCGCGTAGACTTGAAAGAACGGGTGGGGAAGGGGGGAGTGCGGAGCGGGCACCGGCGAGGAGCGGAGGCGCCGACGGCGCATGGCTGAGCCGACGAACACGGGGCTCGACGCGGCTCCGACGGCAGCGACGGAGGCGGAGGCGGTCCGAGGCCGGCACGGCATCCTCGCGGCGGCGCTCGCGCTGCTCTTCTTCGCGGTCGCGTTGTGGCTGATCGAAAGGGAGCTGCGCCACTACCGCTACAGCGAGGTGGTGGCGGCGCTGCGTGGCCTGGGTGCGGTGCAGATCCTGGAGGCCGTCGGTCTCACGGCGCTGAACTACGTGGTGCTGACCGGCTACGACTTCCTGGGACTGCGCTACATCCGGCGGCCCCTGCCGTACCACAAGAGCGCGCTCGCCGCCTTCGCGGGATACGCGATCGGTCAGGCGCTGGGCTTCCCGCTGCTGACGGCGGCGCCGATCCGCTACCGGCTGTATTCGGGGTGGGGCCTCTCGGCGGTGGAGATCACGCAGGTGGTCGCGTTCTACTCGATCACCTTCTGGCTCGGCTATCTCCTGGTGGCGGGGTTCGCGCTGGTGCTGCATCCGCCCGGAGTGCCGCTGCTGCACACGCGGTTCCTCCCGACCCGGCTGATCGGCGCGATCTTCCTTCTGCTGGTGGCGCTGTACGTCGCGTGGAGCGTCTTCGGCCGGCGAGCGGTGGGTCGCGGGGAGTGGACGTTCGATCCGCCGCGACCCGGCCTCGCAGCGGCGCAGCTCGGCTTCGCCGCGGTCGACTGGGTGGTGGCGGCGGGGGTGCTGTTCGTGCTGCTGCCGGGCGGCGTCTCCTTCCCCATCTTCCTCTCCGTCTTCCTCGCCGCCCAGCTCGCGGGCGTGGTGAGCCACGTGCCGGGTGGGCTGGGCGTCTTCGAGGCGGTCGTGCTGCTGCTACTGCCGGGCCAGGCGACGAATCCGGGGGCCGTGGGCGCGCTGCTCGCCTACCGCGCCATCTACTACCTGCTGCCGCTGGCGGGCGCGATCGTGGCGCTCGGCGTCTCCGAGCTGCGGCGCCGGCGCGAGGGCGTCAAGCGCGTCGTGGGCGTGCTGCGCGGGGGGTGGGACGCGATCGCGCCCGTGCTCCTCGCGGGCGCGGTCTTCCTCGGCGGCGCGATCCTGCTCTTCTCCGGGGCGACGCCACCGATCGTCGAGCGCTTCCGCGAGCTGTCGCACATCGTGCCGCTGCCGCTGATCGAGCTGTCGCATTTCCTGGGCAGCGTCGTGGGCGCGGCCCTCCTCGTGCTGGCCTGGGGGCTGCAGCGCCGCCTGGACGCCGCCTACCAGCTCACCGTGCTCCTTCTCGCGATCGGCGTGGTCGCATCGCTCGCCAAGGGGCTGGACTACGAGGAGGCGACGGCGCTCACGATCATGCTCGGCGTGCTCGTCGCCTCTCGCCGTTCCTTCTACCGGCCGACGTCGCTCACCGCGGAGACGTTCGACACCGAATGGATCGTCGCCGTCTGCGTCGTCGTGGGCGGCTCGATCTGGCTCGGCTTCTTCGCCTACAAGCACGTCGCCTACTCGTCGGAGCTGTGGTGGCGCTTCGCCCTGCACGCGGATGCGCCTCGCTTCCTGCGCGCCACGGTCGGCGCGGTCGGCGCCCTGCTGATCTTCGCCGCGATGCGGCTGATGCGGCCGGCACGGCCGGAGCCGGCGGCACCCACGCCCGCGGCGCTCGACCGTGCCGAGGCGGCGATCGAGCGCCAGCCGTACACGCACGCCTTCCTCGCGTTGCTGGGCGACAAGCGGCTGCTCTTCGGCGATCGCGACGCCTTCCTCATGTACGCCGTCTCCGGCCGCAGCTGGGTGGCGATGGGGGACCCGGTCGGCGACGACGAGCTGCGCGCCGATCTCGCCTGGCGCTTCCGCGGCCTCGCCCACGAGCACGGCGGCTGGCCGGTGTTCTACCAGGTGCAGGCCCAGAACCTCCCGCTCTACATCGACCTCGGCCTCACCCTCTCCAAGCTCGGCGAGGAGGCCCGCGTGCGGCTCCCGGACTTCACCCTCGAAGGGGGCGCCAGGAAGGGGCTGCGCTACACGCTGCGCAAGCTCGAGAAAGAGGGGTGCACGATCGACGTGCTACGCCGCGGCTGGAGCGACGACCTGCTCCCCGAGCTGCGCCGCGTCTCCGACGACTGGATCCGCCACAAGCACGCCCGCGAGAAGGCCTTCTCCCTCGGCGCCTTCCGCGACAGCTACGTCCGCCGGCTGCCGGTCGCCGTCGTGCGCCAGGGCCCGACGATCGTCGCCTTCGCAACACTCTGGCTCTCCGGCACCCGCTACGAGGCCTCCGTCGACCTCATGCGTTACTCCGCCGACGCGCCGCCCGGCGTCATGGACTTCCTCTTCCTGCACCTGATGCAGTGGAGCCGCGAGGAAGGCTTCGACTGGTTCAACCTCGGCATGGCGCCGCTCGCCGGTCTCGAGAGCCGGCCCCTCGCTCCGTTCTGGAACCGCGTCGGCTCGCTCGTCTTTCGCTATGGCGAGAACTTCTACGGCTTCCAGGGCCTGCGGCAGTACAAGGCAAAGTTCGGCCCCGTCTGGGAGCCGAAATACCTCGCCTCGCCGGGCGGCCTCGCGCTGCCGGCGATCCTCGCCAATGTCGCCACCCTCATTTCCGGCGGCGCCGACGGCCTCCACCCGGGTGGCGGCGAGAAGCCCCCGCGGACCTCGGCGGGCTGATCCGGCGCAGCCGCGGCCGGCGCGCGTCAAGGGTGGCCGGGACGCGCGTCGACGGCCGCGGATCGGCGGCAACCCGGACACACCACCAGGACACGCGTGCGTACGTAGGCGACGCCGGGCGGCGCGGGCACCTCGCGCACCGCCACCACGCGGCCGCACGCGGGGCAAGGCGGCGCGCCCTCCGCGGCCGCGATCGCAGCCGCGATCCGGTTGCGCTCCTCGCGCGTGTAGGCCTGCCTCATTCGCCGAAGATAGGAGGGCGCCGTCGGCCGCGCGACGCGGCGGCGGAGCCCGGCGGGGTGCCTCCGGACGCGCCGCAGGCCGGAACAATCGGCCTCCGCATCGGTACGGCAGCGGGCCGTTCGACCCCCTGCGACCGAGGCGATGTCCGGATCCATACTGCTGCTCCTCAGCGCGATCACGCTCGCGTCCCGCTCCGACGTCGCCGGCTCCCCCGACTCCTTGACCGTATATCCCGGGGCGGCAGGCCGTCTGCAGGTCGCGCTTCCGCGCATCGAGGACGCGAACGTCGACATCGACGCGGTGCTCGACGAACCGGCGTGGGGTCGCGCGGCCACCCTCACCCGCTTCACCCAGTACGAGCCGCTCGAAGGCGTCTCCGCGAGCCAGCCGACGCGCGTTCTGCTCTTCCGCGACGACGACGCCATCTACATGGCCGCCCGCGCCCGTGACGACGACCCCGGCGGAATCCGGGCGACGCTCGCGCAGCGCGACCACATCGCGCGCAGCGACGACTGGATCCGGCTCACGCTCGACACCTACGACGACGCGCAGCGCGCGTACGTCTTCTACGTCAATCCGCGCGGCGTGCAGCAAATGGGCTGTGGATCGAAGGCCGCGGCGGACGCGGCCCGCCGATCGACTACAGCCCCGACTTCGTCTGGGAATCCGCGGGCCGGCGCACCGCCGACGGCTACGTGGTCGAGCTTCGCATCCCCCTCAAGAGCCTGCGTTTCCCGAACGAGGACGCGCAGACGTGGGGGATCAACGTGGCGCGTCACGTGGAGCGCTCCGGCTACGAGTCGAGCTGGGCGCCCATCAGCCAGGATCGCTCGAACCGCCTCGCGCAGGCGGGTCGCCTCGTCGGGCTCGAGGGCCTCGACCGCGGGCTGTTCCTGGAGGTGAACCCGGTCGTCACGGGGCGACTCGTGGGCCAGTACGACGAGGACCGCGCCGCGTTCGTCCGCGGCCACGCTCGCCCCGATTTCGGCCTCAACGCGACGTACGGCGTCACCTCGAACCTGACGCTCGACGCGACCTACAATCCGGACTTCTCCCAGGTGGAGGCGGACGCCGGCCAGGTCGCCGTGAACGAACGCTTCGCCCTCTTCTTCCCCGAGAAGCGGCCGTTCTTCCTCGAAGGCACCGAAATCTTCGACATGCCGACGCGCCTCGTCTACACGCGCCGCATCGGCAACCCGATCGGCGGCGCGAAGCTCACCGGCAAGGTGGGCGCGACGAGCCTCGGCTATCTCGGCGCCGTCGACGATCCGGCCGACGGACCGAACGCCGTCTTCGACGTCGTACGCCTGCGCCGCGACGTCGGCGACGGCTACGCCGGACTCCTCTACACGGACCGCACCGAGTCCGCCGGCGTCTACAACCGCGTCGCGGCGGCCGACGCCAGGCTCCTCTTCGGCGGGCGCTATACGCTGCAGCTCGTCGCCGCCGGCTCGCTCGACCGCGACAGCCTCGAAGCGCGCCCGCTCGGCGGCTCTCTCCTCCTCGCGCGGCTCTCGCGCAGTGGCCGAGCCTTCTCCTTCGACGCGCGCGTCACGGATGTCGCCCCGAACTTCGCGACCGCGAGTGGCTTCATCCGTCGAACGGACAACGCCCAGGCGCGCGGCAGCGTGCGCTTGCGCCGCTACGGCGGACAGGGCGACCTCGTCGAGGACTGGGGACCTTCACTTCAGGTCCAGCGCAACTGGAGCCACGCCGGCTTCTGGCGCGGCGGCGGCGCGACCGAGGGCGAGATCGGCCTCGACGTGAGCGCCGGCCTGCGCGGCAACGTGTTCGTCTCCGCGGGCGTGCAGCGGCGCTTCTACGACTACGACCCCGCCGACTACGCAGGCCTCTACGTCGGCGACGGCGCCGGTGCGCTGCGCGCCTACATTCCGGCCACCACCCGCTACGGTGGCCTCTGGGGCGCCTCCTTCGACGTGTCCGCCAGCTCGCTGGGCTGGCTGCGCTCGGACCTGCACGTCGACTGGGGCCGCCAGCCGATCTTCGCCCCCGGCGGCGCCGCGCCTGCGCGGCCCGCGGTCGCCCTCGCCCGCTCGCTGTCGGTGCGCGGCGGCCTCACGCTCCAGCCGACGCCCGCCGCGGCTTTCGAGCTCGATGTGCAGCACGCGGAGCTCTTCCGCGTCCGCGGCGGCGGCCGCTACTCCAGCGCGACGATCCCGCGCCTGCGCGTCCAGTACCAGTTCACGCGCGCCCTTCACGTCCGTCTGCTGGGCGAATACTCGGCGCAGGAGACGAACGGCCTGCGCGATCCGGGTACCGGCATGCCGCTGATCGCGTGCGACGACGACGGCGCGTGCGAACCGATCGCCTCCGACCCTTCCAACCGCTTCCACATCGAGGCGCTGTTCGCGTACGAGCCGTCGCCCGGCAGCGTCTTCTACGCCGGATACTCGCGCGACATGACGGAGCCGAGCGCGTTCGGCTTCGGACCGCTCGCCACCCAGCTTGACGGCCTCTTCGTGAAGCTGAGCTACCGCTACAGGCTGTAGCGACGGAGGGCCCGCGACCCCGGTCGACGGTTCAGGGGCCACCCGGCCCGGCCGCCGCGTCCGCCTCCGCGGTCCGGGGGCTCGTGGACGCTTCGCGGCGAGGCCGGGTCGCCGGTTTGTTTCACGCGGAGGGCGCGGGGGGCGCGGAGGGGTTCGCCGCCGGGAAGGTTCGTGCCGCGAGGCGAACGGCATCGCACTGCAGCCGCCGGTATTATTGGGGTCTCGTCGCGCGACGCCCGTTCGCAGCCGTCGAACCACCGAAAAAGCGCGATGCAAGCTGTGCCGCGCACCTCGCGCGACGCCGGTCCCCCCTCCGCGTCCCCCGCGCCCTCCGCGTGAAAACCCTCCGCGCCCTCCGCGTGAAACGCCGCGCCCTCCGCGAGAAGCGCCGCGCCCTCCGCGAGAAGCGCCGCGCCCTCGCGGAAAAAGGCCGCGCCCTCCGCGCGTCGATCGCGGGCCGGGCGGGCTCAGCGCCGGAGCGCGCGCAGGGCGCGCGCCCGGCGCCACCAGCGGCCGGCGCGCGCCGCGTCACCGCGGCCGCTGGCGATCCAGCCGAGCAGCGCGCTCGCGTTCGCGCCGTCGAGCCGGGAGCGCTTCCGTTTCGCGATCTGCCACGCGCGGGCGGCCAGGACCGTGGCGCCGCGGAACTGTCCGCGGAGGACGGCCTCCACGCCCGCGTCGCAGAGCGCGTCGCAGAGCGTCGTCGTCGCCGCCGCCGGATCGGTGGCGATCTCGAGCAGGCGGGTGAGCGCCGCGCGTTCGCGGTCGGCGGACGGAAGCAGGCGCACGTACGCCTCGGCGCTCCGCCGCAGCGGGGCCGTGAGCGGCGCGGCGGCTCCGCCGGTGAAGACGCGGAGCACGAGGTAGCGGGCGAGGACCCGGGGGGCGTCCCGCGGCTCCACGTCGACGATGTCGCGGAAGGCGTCCTCGACGGCGGAGTGGCGCGCGGCTGCGGTGGCCGCGCCGGACGGCGGAACGGGCGAGGTGTGGCCGGAAGCCCGCCAGCGGACCGCCGAGGGTCCGGCGCGGAATGGCCATCCCGGATGGTTCGCTCGCTGCATCGTTCGCTCCGTGAGGTCGCGGGCGCGGGCCGTCGCTTCATTGTCGCGGCGAGGGGTGGCGGCGGCCATGGCGGGTTGGGTCACGTGGACGGCCGCGCTCGATTGCGGCGCCGGTCCGCCGGGTGGTATGCTGCCCTCCGGGTCCGACGGCTGCGCCACGCGGGGAGGGAGAAGGAACACGCTCCATTGAGGAAGTCGCCGCTCTTCGTGCTGTTCGCCGCGGTGCTGATCGACATGATCGGCTTCGGGATCGTCCTCCCGTTGCTTCCGTTCTACGCGGAATCGATGGGTGCGACGCCGCTGGATGTGACGCTCCTCGTCGCCTCGTTCTCGGCGATGCAGCTCGCGGCGGCGCCTCTGTGGGGACGGGTGTCGGACCGTCGTGGGCGGCGGCCTCTGCTGGTTGCGGGGCTGTTCGCGTCCGCGGTGTCGTATCTGATTTTCGGTCTCGCGAGCTCGCTCTGGATGCTGCTGCTGTCGCGCATGGCGGCAGGTGCGGCAGGCGGGACGATCTCGGTCGCGCAGGCGTACGTCGCCGACTCGACCAAGGCGGAGAAGCGGGCGGCGGGACTGGGCCATCTCGGCGCGGCGTCGGGGCTCGGCGTCATGCTCGGTCCCGCGATCGGCGGCTTCTTCAGCCGCTGGGGCCTCGGCGTCCCCGGCTACGTCGCCGCCGCGCTCTGCTTCGCGAACGCGATCGCGGCGATCGTGCTGTTGCCGGAGACGGCCCGGAGGCGCGAGGGGAGCGAGGAGGAGGCGGAGCCGATCGGGTTGCGCGAATGGGCGATGTCGTTCCTGCGCTATCCGCTCTCGCTGCTGCTGTCCGTCTACTTCCTGGCGATCAGCTCCTTCACGGCGATGACGGCGATCCTCGCGCTCTACCTCGAGCGCGCGTTCGGCATCGAGGCCCAGGGCATGGGCGCGTTGATGACGCTCGCCGGGTTCGTCACCGTCGTCGTCCGGGGCGTGCTGCTGGGACGCGTCGTGGCCGCCTTCGGCGAGGCGCGAACGGTCGTATTCGGCGCCGGCATGCTGATCCTCTCCATGATCACGTTCCCGCTGATCCCCGGCCCCTGGTGGTCCGCCCTCATCGTGAGCATGTACGCCTTCGGTGCGGGCACGCTGTTCCCCTCCCTCGCCAGCCTCGTCTCGCGCGCCACCGACTCCGGGTCCCAGGGCTCGATTCTCGGCGGCAGCCAGGTGGTCGGCGGGCTCGGCCGCGTGCTCGGACCGATATGGGCCGGGTACCTGTTCCAGAAGACCGGCATCACCAGCCCGTTCCACGTCGCCGCCATCCTCGTCGGACTCGCCGCTCTCCTCGCGATGCGGATCCCCCGCCCCGGCCGCCTGCGCAACACGACGAGCGAGCCGGCGCGGGCGCAGGCGTAGCGCGGACCCGTACGCCGCAACGGTTCACCAGGACCACCGCCTCCCTGCACAGGAGCTGGCCGCGCAAGCGCTGCGACGCGCGCCGGCCCCGCGCCGGCCTCGGGCGACGCCGCGGCGGGCTTGCCTCGCGGACCTCGCCGGCCTATCCTCCCGCGCGCGCAAACCGAAAACCCCTGGAAGGACCCCTTCGATGAGCTACGTGGCCGGATTCCTCGTGTGGATCGCCTTCGCGGTCGTGGCCACCATCCTCGTCTGGTCGGCGTACCGCGGGCCGGCGACGACGCGGACGCTGACGTTCATGTTCGCGTTCTTCGGCACGTTCATCGGCGGCATGCTCGGCACGTCGGCGTACGTCTTCCACGATCCGACGCCGCTGCGCGTCGGCGCCCTGATCGGGGCGGTGATCGGCGCCTTCCTCTTCCCCTTCGTCTACCACCTCGTGGGGCGCAAGGCACTGTAGCGGACCGCGCTCCGCCGCCGCCGCCCGACCGATGCGCGCGATCGTCATCCGGGCCCCCGGCGGCCCCGAGGTGCTCGAGCTGCGCGACGCGCCCCTCCCCGAGCCGGGGCGCGGCGAGATCCGCGTGCGCGTCCACGCCACCGCCCTGAACCGCGCCGACCTCCTGCAGCGGCGCGGCCACTATCCGGCGCCGGCCGGCTGGCCGGCGGACGTGCCGGGCCTGGAGTACGCGGGTACGGTCGACGCTTGCGGGGCGCGCGTCGAGCGCTGGCGCGGCGGCGAGCGCGTGATGGGGCTGGTCGGCGGGGGCGCCTACGCCGAGGCGGTGGTCGTGCACGAACGGGAGGCGATCGCCGTGCCGGACGGCGTCGCGCTCACGGACGCGGCGGCGATCCCGGAAGCGTTTGTGACCGCGCACGACGCGCTGGTGACGCGACTCGGCGTGCGCGCGGGCGAGTGGCTGCTGATCCACGCCGTCGGCAGCGGCGTCGGCACCGCTGCGCTGCAGATCGCGCTGGCGTCCGGCGTGCGCGTGGTCGGCACGGCGCGCTCCGCGTGGAAGCTGGAGCGGGCGGCGGCGTTGGGGCTGCGGGCCGCGGTCGACGTCTCGCGCGAGGCGATCGCGGACGCGGTCGCGGCGTGCACCGGCGGAGCGGGCGTCGACGCCGTGCTCGACCTCGTCGGCGCGGCGTACCTCGACGCGAACCTGGCGTCGCTCGCCGAGCTGGGTCGCATGGTGTGCGTGGGCACGGTCTCCGGTGCGAAGGCGGAGATCGACCTCTCGCGGGTGCTGCGCGGGCGGCTGACGATCGTGGGAACGGTGTTGCGCGCGCGGCCGCTCGAGCAGAAGATCGCGGCGGCGCGCCGTTTCGAGCGCGAGATCGTGCCGCTGCTGGCCGACGGGCGCGTGCGGCCCGTGGTCGACCGCGTGCTGGCGTGCGCCGACGCGGCGGAGGCGCACCGCGCGATGGAGGCGAACGAGAACTTCGGCAAGATCGTGCTGAGCTGGGAGGCCTGACCCGACCGGCCGCTCGCGCGACCGGCTCCGTTCAGCGCAGCCCCACGGGCCCCACTCCGCGCGCCTCCGCGTACCGGACCAGCTCGCGCAGCCCGCCCTTGAAGGAGTACGCCTCGTAGCCCGCGCGCTGCATGCGCTCGGCGATGTAAGCGGACTGCACGCCGTGCGCGCAGTAGAGGATGTAGGTGGCGTCGCGGTCGAGGCGGCGGAAGTCGCGCAGCAGCTCCCACTCCTCGTGCTGCTCGGCGCCGGGGTAGTGCCAGGCGCGGTACGCGGGGGCGGGGCGGCAGTCGATCACGACGGCGGACTCCGGCACGTCCGTCGAGAAGAGGTATGGTGCCACGAGGTCGGTGGGCGTGAGCGCGCGCAGGTCGAGGGTGCGCGTGTTGCGCAGCGCCTCCGCCAGCGCGCCCGGATCAATCGCGGCCTCCTCGCTCGCCACCGCCCCGGGCGAAGCCGACGTGACCGGGTGACCGGGCGCAATCGCGCAATACTCCTTCACCTGCTCGGAGAGCGCCGCCGTGCCGATCCGCCTCGCGCGCGCGATGATCTCCTCCTTGTCGAACCCGATCAGCGGTCGGAACACCGGTCGCGAGGCCGCCGGCTCGATCGCGCGCAGGTTTCGCAGCGTCTGCGACGAGACCTGCCCCAGCGCCTCGCCGGTGACGATGGCGTCCGCGTGCGTGCGTTCGGCGAAGTGCGACGCCGCGCGATACATCAGCCGCTTCAGCACGACCTGCCAGTAACGCGGCTTCACGCTCGCGCGCAGCGCGTCCACGACGTCGCCGAAGGGGACCACGCGCAGGCGCGGCCTCGAGCCGAAGCTCCAGTCGTCGGCGAGCACCTTCGCGACCTGCACCACGGCGCGCTCGTAGGCGTCGCCGCCCAGGTTGCAGAAGACGTAATCGAGCTGCACGCCGCGCTTGAGGACGAGCCAGGCGGCGACGGCGGAGTCGAAGCCACCGGAGAGGAGGGCGAGGGCGCGGCCCTCGACGCCGAGCGGCAGGCCGCCCGGTCCCGCGCGTCGCTCCGCGAAGAGGTAGGCGGCTTCGTCGCGCACCTCGACGTAGACGGTCAGGTCCGGATGGTCGAGGTCGACGCGGCCGAACCGGTTGAGCGCCCGCCCGAGCTCGACCTGCACGTCCTGCGAGCCGAAGGCGTGCCGGCCGGCGCGGCGCGCGCGCACGGCGAAGCTGCCCCCGCCGATGCGGGCGGCGTAGAGATCGACGCCGGCGCTGCAGATCGCCTCCAGGTCGGCCTGGACGACGGCGTCGACCTGCGAGATGGAGCTGAGGCCGAAGACGCGCGACACGACCTCCTCCGCCTGGGCGGAGCTGGAGCGCAAGAGGATGCGCGTCCATTCATCCTCGACCGAGAAGGGGGCGTCCGTGGTGGCCAGCGCGTCGCGGAGGTTGCCGGCGAGGCGGCGCTGGAACGTGCTGCGCGTGCGCCGTGCCTTGATCGCGATCTCGCCGGAGAGCCGCGCGAGGAACAGGCGCTCGTCGGTCGTGCCGGTCCGCGCTTCGTTCACGAGCCGCCTGCCGTCCGCCGCGTTCGCGGGGCGCGCGGGCCGCGGCGTCCGCCGCGAGGACGCCCGCCGCCGCCGTCCATCGACGACGCCGTGACGGAGAGGATGCGCGGCAGGTAGGCCGCGATGCAGCGCCACGTGCGGCCGCCGTCGCGGGTCGCGAAGAGGTGCCCCCCCGACGTCCCGAGATAGACGCCGACCGGCGACTCATCGTCGTTGTCCATCGCCTCGCGGAGCACGGAAACGTAGGCGTGCTCCTGCGGCAGTCCCTCGGTCGCGGCGGTCCATCTCCCGCCCGCATCGCCGGTGCGATAGACGCGGAGGCGGCCGCCGACGGTCGTGCGCATGTGGCTTGACTCCTCCGGCACCACGAAGACGACGTCCGCGTCCGCCGGATCGAGCGCCAGCACGTAGCCGAAGTCGCTGGGCAGGCCGGCCGTGATCTCGTGCCAGCTCTCGCCGCGGTCGTCGCTCCGGTAGGTGCCGCAGTGGTTCTGCTGATAGAGGCGATCCGGACGCGCCGGGTGCAGCCGCAGCTTGTGGACGCACTGCCCGGTCGGCGGCGGCGGGCCGGGCAGGAACTCCGCGCGCACACCGTCGTTCATGGGCCGCCAGCTCGCGCCGTCGTCGTCGCTGCGGAAGACGCCGCCCGCGGAGATCGCGCAGTAGAGGCGGGCGTCGTCGCGCGGATCGACGGCGATCGAGTGCAGCGCGAGCGCACCGCCCGCCGGCTGCCACGTGGCGCGCGAAGGGTGCTCGTTGAGCGCCGTCACCGGCCGCCACGAAGAGCCGTGGTCGTCGCTGCGGAAGAGGCCCGCCGGCTCGATGCCGGCGAAGAGCGTGTGCGGGCGGGAGGCGGGTCCCGGCGCGAGCGTCCAGATCGCCTCGAGGCCGCGGCCGTCCTCGTGGTGCGGCGCCGCCTCCAGCAGCTCCCAGCGTTCGCCGCCGTCCGCGCTGCGGTGGACGTGCGAGCCCCACACCGCGTGTGTCGTCGCCGCCCACGCGTCGCCGCTGCGGTGGTCGTGAAACGCGTGATAGACCTGGCGCCCCTCGAGATACGGCCCGTCCAGCGTCCACGACTCGCGGGCGGCGTCGGAGCGCGCGACGAACAGGCCTCGCTTCGTGCCGACGAGGAGCAGGACGCTCACGGCTCGCCGAGCCGGTCGAGCAGCATGTCGAGCGTCGCCGCGAGGATGCCCCGCGGCGCGCCTCGGGCCGCCGTCGGCTGCACCGTGCCGCCCGCCCGCGCCGCGCCGTCGGCCGCCGAGCGGCCCGCCGATCGCGCGGCGCGCTCGAGCACTTCGTCGAGCGCGTCGTGGATCGTGGCGCGGACGGCGTCGAAGATCGCGGCCTCGTCGGTGCGCGCGTTCGGCTCCATGAGATGTCCGAACGCGCGCGCCCGGCCGCAGTTGGCGAGCACGTCCGGGATCACCGCGAAGCGTGCGTCCGCCTCGCGCTGCACCGCGGTCCCGCCGGGCGTGCGTTCGCGGAACGGGTGGTTCGCGCCGCAGGCGACGACGTCCACGCCGAGCGCCTCCAGCTCCTCCAGCCTGCGCCCGTCGATGCTCTCCGAGATGGCGGCGCAGACGAAGATCTCCGCGCGGACATCGCGGAAGCGGCGGCCGTCGTCGTCGCTGCGCACGCGCGGGTCGTCGCCCGGCAGGAGCCGCTCGCGGCTGGCGCGCATCAGCGCCTCGACGCCGGCCGCGTCGATGCCCGCGTCGTCCACGAGCGCCTTCTCGGCGTCGCTGACCGCGGCGATGCGGGCGCCGGCGCGGGCGAGGTGAAGCGCGCACGCGGCGCCGACGTTGCCGAACCCCTCCACGAGCACGCGTGCGCCGGCGATGTCGCGGCCGGCGCGCCGGTAGAAGCGCAGGATCGACTCGGCGACGCCGTAGCCGGTGATCACGTCGGCGACGCCGAGCTCCATGCCCGCGACGCCGTGCTCGCCGCGGAGCTTCGTCTCGGCGCCGCATTCGAGGCGACGCAGCGTGCTCTGGAAGCCTGCGTCGTCGGGATCGTAGTGGCCACGGACGATGCCGGCCTGCGGGTGGGGCAGTCCGAGGCGGCGCACGGCGGGGACCACCTCCAGCAGCTCGTCGACGTTGAGGTCACCGGCCGTGCCGTAGCGGAGGCGGAGTTGCGGCTCGATCGCGTCGTACCAGCGCTCGAGCACCGCCGTCTTGCGGGCGTCGCGCGGGTCGAAGTCGATGCCGGACTTGGCGCCGCCGATCGGCGGCCCGGTCAGCGCGAACTTCAGCTCCATCGCCTTCGACAGATAGACCACCTCCGCCGCGCCGAGTCCGGAGCGCATACGCGTGCCGCCCCCCGCCGCGCCGCCGCGCAGCGAGTTGATCACGAGCCAGCCGCGCGCCTCCGACTCGCGGTCTCGCCAGACCAGAGTGAGCTCCGGCGGGCGCCGCAGATAGGCGCCCCAGCGCCGCCACGGCGTCACGCCGCCGCCTCGCCGGCCGGGCCGCCCACGCGCTCGACGAACACCTCCATGACGCCGCCGCACACCGCGGGGCTCCACGAATCCGGCGAGTCGAGCAGCTCGACGCGGATCAGTCGCGGCTCGCCGCCGCGCGCCACCTCGCGCGCCGCCTCCAGAACGTCCGCCTCGCCGCAGCCGCCACCGATCGTGCCGACCAAGCTGCCGTCCGCCTCGACCACCATGCGGCTGCCGACGTGCCGCGGCACCGAGCCGCGCGTCGCCACGACCGTCGCCAGCACGACGGTCCGACCCGCCTCCGCGGCGGCGACCAGCGCCACGTATACGATCTCATCGTCCATCGCGCTCCTCCGGCAACAGCCGCTCCAGCACCCGCTCCCGTTCGCTCAGGCGGGCGCCGGAGCGGCCCCCGCGTCGCAGCTCGATCAGCTCCGCGGCGATGCTCACCGCGATCTCGTCCGGCGTCTCGGCGCCAATGTCCAGCCCGAGCGGCGCCGCAACGCGTCCGATCCGCTCGCGTCCGATGCCCTCGCGGAGCAGCGCCGCGAACGCGCCTCGCACGCGGCGGCGACTGCCGAGCATCCCAATGTGGCGCGGCGGCGGCTCCATGGCGAGCAGGCGTCGCAGGCAGTCGTAATCGTAGCGGTGCGCGCGTGTGACGAGCAGCACCCAGCTCGCCGCGCCGACGGCCACGTCACGGAACGGGTCGGAGAAGTCCATGTGCACGAGGCGGCTCGCCGCCGGAAAGCGATCCGGGGCGGCGAAGCCTTCGCGATCGTCGAGCACCGTGACACGGAAGCCCACGGTCGCCGCCAGCGGCACGAGCGCCGCGGCGATGTGCCCGGCGCCGACCACCAGCAGCTCGTCCGGGGCGCGATGCACTTCGACGTAGACGCTCCACGCGCGCTCTCCTTCGCGCACCTCCTCGCGCCGCGCCAGCGGCGTGCCCTCCCCGACCGCCGCGGCGAGGCGCTCGAAGAGCGCCGCGTCGATCGTGGCTTCGCCCGTCGTGCCGACGCGCCCGCCGCCCGCCCGCAGCAACAGCCGCGCCCCCGGACGCGTGCCCTCTCCGGAGAGCACCGTCGCGACCGCCGCCGTCTCGCCGCCGCGCAGCGCGTCGAGGATCGCGGCGGCGGCGTCGGCGGCGCTCACGGGGCCGCTCACCTCACGCCCCACCGCCGCAGGTCCGAAGGCGCATCCAGGTCCGCGGTCACGCCTGCATCGTCGACGGCGACGTCGTCGATCCGCGCCGCGTGCGCCGCCACGACGCCGCGTGCGCCGCTCGGCTGCGGCTGCCTGAGCTCGCTGAAGAGGGTGCGGGCGAAGAGCGTGGGGTGGCCGGCCGTCCCGCCGAACAGCGGCCGCACGATCGGCGCGCCGCGCGTCCGGAACGCATCGAGGAGCGCGGCCACGGTGGCCGCGCCGACCAGCGGATGGTCCGCCGGCTGCACGAGCACGGCGTCGGCGGAGGGGGAGAGCGCGTCGATCGCGAGCCGCAGGGAGTCGATCTGCTCGGAGCCCTCGTCGGGATTGACGACGACGCGGGCGCCGGCCCCGCGCGCTTCCGTGCCTACGGCGGCGGGCTCCGCCGGCGCGACGCAGAGCACCTCCGCGCAACCGCCCTCGCGGAGCAGCCGCACGGCGCGCGCGACGAACGTCTCACCCGCCACGCGCAGCAGCGGCTTCGGCTCGCCCATCCGCCTCGAGCCACCGGCCGCGAGCACGACCCCCGCCACCGCGCGCGGCTGCGCCGAACGCTTGGACCGGCTGGGCACGCTCGTTCCCCTTTCGTCGGCGGACCGCCACGAGGATGACGCGCGCGGGGTCCGCTCCCGCTCGTCGCTCCACTGGACGCGGTAAGATGGCCGGAGCGGGCGAAGCGCGTCAACGCGGGGGGGGGGAGAAACAGAACCCCCGTCCGCCATGCTGCCGACGAACGGGGGAACGGCGCGCATCTCCCCTGCCAGAAAGAATGCGCGCCGCCTGAAGAGGCACCGTGGAGGGGGATCGGCCACCACGACCGGGTGCCCAGGAAACCGGACGGGCGCCTACCCCCTCACACGGTGTACATGACGAGTCACTTCATCGCAGTGCGGGCTCGTGTACCATCGTCGATCGCACCCGGAGTCTGCCGGTCCGGAGCGTCAGCCGCGTCCTGCGAGACGTGGAGGCGAGGCTCTCACGGAGCCAGATCACCACGTTCGAGACACGTGAGCCGACGACGAAGAGGTACGCAACAACGAGCACCGAAAGCAGCACCGCATCGATCACGATCCCTCCTCCATCCACGGGGACGCGCATCGGGCCGCCAGTCGACCCGGAGGGAACCGGTCGATCCACTGGCGGCCCGGCGAGCGTGGCGGCGCGTCCTTCTCACCGCGTTAGCCCCGTAGCTCTGCGTCACCACCTTTCGGCGGCTTTGCTCTGAGCAGTGATCGTCGGATCGAGCGCGAACGCCGATCCGGCCGCTCCCTCTTGCAGCCGCCGTGCCCGGACCGCCGCCGTACCTGGCGGGGCGATCATATCTCCGGTCGTTCCAGCCGTTTACGCGACGCCTACAGCCGTGCCGCCCGCACCGCCGGACCGGCGCGCGGCCGCTACTCCGTATCCATGATCGGGTACTTTTTGCACGATCTGCCCCTCGCTTGAGCTTGCGTCCCCCCCTGCGTAACATCAGGGCATGTTCACCCTCGTCCGTCTTCTCGTGAACGGCGACCACCGCGAGGTGGGCGTCCCGGAGCACTACACGCTGCTCGAGGCGCTGCGCTACGGCCTCGGCCTGACCGGCTCGAAGCAGGGGTGCGACAAGGGAGACTGCGGCGCGTGCACCGTGCTCCTGGACGGCGAGGCGGTGCTCTCCTGCATCACGCCGGTGCTGGAGGCGGAGGGGCGGGAGGTGACCACGGTCGAAGGGCTCGCGGGGCCCGGCGGCCCGCACCCGCTGCAGGCGGCGTTCGGCGAGACCGGCGCAGCGCAGTGCGGCTTCTGCACGCCCGGGATCCTAATGTCGGCGGCGGGGCTGCTGGCGCGCGAGGCGGACCCGACGCTGGAGCAGATCCGCGAGGCGCTCTCCGGCAACCTCTGCCGGTGCACCGGCTACACGAAGATCTACGACGCCGTCCAGATGGCGGCGCGGGTGGCGCGGGAGGCTGCGGCGCACGCGGCGCGGGAGGCGGAGCGATGAGGCCGGAGGAGCTGCGGGGGCGCCAGGCGGCGTCGGCGGTGAGCCCGGAGGCGCTCGAGGCGCTGGTCGCGCGCGAGCTGCGCGTGGTGGGGCGTCGCATGGCGCGCGTCGACGGAGCGGCGAAGGCGAGCGGCCGCGCGGTCTACACGGACGACATCGCGTTGCCGGCGATGCTGCACGGCAAGATCCTGCGCTCGACGCACGCGCACGCGCGGATCGTCTCGATCGACACGTCGCGCGCGGAGGCGTTGCCCGGCGTGCACGCGGTCGTCACCGGCCGCGACATGCCGACGCCGTATTGCATCATTCCGTGGACGCGCGACGAGACGGCGCTGTGCGTGGACCGCGTCCGCTTCATCGGCGACGGCGTGGCGGCGGTCGCGGCGGTGGATGAGGACACCGCAATCCGCGCGCTCGACCTGATCGACGTCGAGTACGAACCGCTGCCGGCGTTCTTCGATCCCCGCGCGGCGCTGCACCCGGCCGAGGGCGCGACGCCGATTCACGCGGCGAAGAAGGAGGGGCGCAACGGCAACATCACGAAGCACGTGCGCCTCGAGTTCGGAGACGTGGAGGGGCTGCTCGCGGAGAGCGACGTCGTGATCGAAGCGGAGTACCGCTTCGAGGGGACGACGCACGCGCCGATCGAGCCGCACTGCGCGATCGGCTACAGAGACCCCACGGGCAAGCTGACGGTGTGGTCGTCCACGCAGGTGCCGCACTACCTGCATCGCGAGCTGGCGCGCGTGCTCGACCTGGACGTGGCGCGCGTCCGCGTCGTGCAGCCGGCCGTCGGCGGCGCCTTCGGCGGCAAGAGCGAGCCGTTCGACCTCGAGTTCTGCGTCGCCGCGCTCGCCATGAAGAGCGGACGCCCCGTCAAGATCCTGTACACGCGCGAGGAGGTCTTCTACTCGCACCGCGGACGCCACCCGATGGACTTCGTCTGCCGCCTCGGCGCGGACGCAGAGGGTCACATCCGGGCGGTCGACCACGAGATCCTGATCGACGGCGGCGCCTACGCCTCCTTCGGCCTCGTCACCACCTACTACGCCGGCCAACTCCTGCCCGCGCCGTACCGCTTCGAGTCGTACCGCTTCGACTCCACGCGCGTCTACACGAACAAGCCGCCGTGCGGACCGAAGCGCGGCCACGGCAGCGTGCAGCCGCGCTTCGCTTTCGAGGTGCAGCTCGACAAGCTGGCGGAAGCGCTCGACGTCGACCCCATCGAGCTGCGCCGCCGCAACTTCCTGGGCGGCTACACCCGCACCGTCAACGAGCTGCGCGTGCAGTCGAACGGCTTCCTCGAATGCCTCGCCGCCGTCGAACGCGCGAGCGGATGGACGGAGAAGTTCCGCCGGCTCCCCTTCGGCCGGGGCGTCGGCGTCGCCGGCTCCTGCTACATCTCCGGCACGAACTATCCCATCTACCCGAACGAGATGCCGCAATCGGCGGTCCACGTGCAGGTCGAGCGTTCCGGCCGCGTCACCGTCTTCAGCGGCGCCTCCGAGATCGGGCAGGGCTCCGACAGCCTCGTCGCCTACCTCGTCGCCGAAGAGCTCGGCGTTCCGCTCGAGTACGTCCGCACCGTCTCCGCCGACACCGACCTCGTCCCGGTCGACCTCGGCGCTTACTCGTCGCGCGAGACCCTCATGGTGGGGAACGCGTGCCTCGACGCGGCCAGGAAGCTGCGCGTGCGCGTCGTCGATGCCGTGGCCGCCGCGCTCGACATCCCCCGGCCCGCCGTCGCCCTCGCCGGCGGCTGGGCGTTCGACGCGCGCGACACGGACCGCAAGATGCCGATCTCGCAGGCGTTCAACCTCGCCGAGGCGAAGCACGGCACGCTCGCCGAAACCGGCTGGTACGACACCCCGAAGGAGGGCGTCCACGGCGACTACCGCGGCGGCACCATCGGCGCTTCCCCCGCCTACTCCTTCACGGCGCACGTCGCCGAGGTGAGCGTCGACCCGGAGACCGGCTTCGTCGACGTCCGCAAGATCTGGATCGCCCACGACTGCGGCCGCGCCATCAACCCCGTCCTCGTCGAGGGCCAGATGGAAGGCTCCGCCTACATGGGCGCGGCCGAGGCGATCCTGGAGGCGCAACTCTTCAAGGGCGCCGACGAGGGGAAGGCCGGCCTGCACGCGGCGCCGTCGCTACTCGACTACAGGATCCCGACCTCCCTCGACACCCCGCTGCTCGAGTCGCTGATCGTCGAGTCGAACGACCCGGAGGGGCCCTACGGCGCAAAGGAGGCGGGCGAGGGCCCGCTGCACCCCTCCATCCCGGCGATCGCCAACGCGATCTTCGACGCCGTCGGCGTCCGCCTCGACCGCATCCCCTTCGACCCGCCCCGCGTGTGGTCCGCCCTGCAGGAGGGCGGCGCACGCGAGCGCTGGGAGCGAGCCCGGACCTCCTCCTCCGCCGCGACCTGACGCCGCCGCACCGGCGGAAGGGCGGGCGTAAGGGCGGACGCCGAAGGGCGGACGCCGAAGGGCGGGCGCCGAGGGCGGGCGGAAGGGCGGGCGTGAGGGCGGGCGCCGAGGGCACCGAGCCGCCGTGGAAGCCGGGTGCCGCACAGACTGCCGCGGTCTCCCGTCCTCCCGAACCTGCGCGACGGCCGCTCCGCGGCGTCCGTGATCGCCGTCAACTCACCCCCGGCGGCCGCCATCTCTGATGCGGGGCCGATCGGACCGCGCGAGGCGCGGTCGCAATGGTCCCGCGAGGGTGCGGCTTCAAGCGAGGGGCGGAGTTGACCGCTCTCGGAGCCGTGCAGTGTGCCCCACGCCTAGATGGGTCCGGCGCGGGGGCGCTTTGACGTCCCCGGGCGCCGGCTCGACCCACACAGACCCTTCCGCTCCAGCGGGGGCCACCCTTCCGCACCCACCGCCCTTGAGGCCATCTTTCGACGGCGTCGCCATCCGCCCGCGCGGGATCCCGCTCGATCCGGCGGCGCGCGATGCGTCCGGATGCAAGAACCCCCAGCCGCCGGACAAGTCCGACGTCGGGGGTTCGAGACACTGGCGAGAGCCGGGTTCCGCTAGGTTCGGTGCCTTGCCCGAAGGCTCGGCCAGATCCCACTCTCTCATCCTCGCCGCGCGGCCTCGCGACTCGGCTGCCCCGGCCAGGGGCTTCGACTGCGGCCAGTGACCTCGCAGTCGGCTCGACGGGTCCGAACTTCCATCGAGCTGCCTCCGAAAAAGCGTCCTTTCGGGAGGCGACGCCCTCGGCCGTGTTGGCCGCCCGGCCGCTGACGTCTGACACAATGATAATGGCACGGAAGACCCCGGTCAAGGATTCCGGTTGATCTCGTAACTTCATGCAGCACAACCGTATACGGGAACATAGGCCGATAATGACAAAAGCGCGATCGAGCCGCCTGGACGCAAAGCGCCGCCGCCGCAGGGGTTCGGGTTTTGTAACGGTTTCAATTCACAAATTTATGGAAATTTTCCACGGCGTCTCCACACTCGCCCACGCGATTGTCCACGGATCGGTGTGGAAAAACCATGCGCCGGAGGGAGCGGCGGGGCCGCGCGCGGCGTCGCGCCGGCGATCGGGGGTGGGGCGGGGCGCGTGGTCGGCGGGGATCCTCGGTCTCGGCCTCGCGGTGCTCGCGGCGGGGTGTGGGCGAGGTGAAGCGGGAGGGCGGGGGGGTGGCGCGCGGGGGTCGGGGGTTGGGTCGGCCGCGGGGCCGTCGGCAGCGTCGGCCGGGGCGGCGGGGTCGGGGTCGGCGGCGGGGTCGGGGTCGTCGGCGTCGGCCGACGGGGCGCGCTACGGGGGGACGCTGGTGATCGGAGCGGCGGCGGACGTGGGGGACATCAGCCCGCTGACGTGGCACGTGCAGAACGCGCTGTACCTGCAGCAATTCGTGCTGTTTCTGCCGCTGATCGAGTACGACGCGAAGCTGCGGCCGGTGGCGCGGCTGGCGCGGTCGTGGGAGATCAGTGCGGACACGACGTCGATCACGTTTCACCTGCGGCAGGACGTGTACTGGCAGGACGGGGTGAAGACGAGCGCGTACGACTTGGAGTTCACGTACGAGCGCGTGCGGGATCCGCGGACGGCGTACGTATACGCGGCGATGTTCGACGGGTACGGCGCCGGGGAGGCGGTGGACTCGTTCACGTGGCGGGTGAAGCTGCGGCCGCACGCGGGCTTCTTCGATGTGTGGCGGGTGTTCACGGCGGCGCCGCGTCACGTGCTGGAGGGGGTGGCGCCGTCGGATCTGGCGCGAGCGCCGTTCGGGACGCGGGCGCCGGTAGGGAACGGGCCGTTCCGGTTCGTGTCGCGGGTGCCCGGGGAGCGGTGGGTGTTCGAGGCGAACCCGGATTTTCCGGCGGCGCTGGGAGGGCGGCCGTACGTGGACCGGTTGATCTACCGGGCGGTGCCGGAGCCGGCGACGCTGCTGACGGAGCTTCTGACGGGCGGCGTGGAGTTCTACGACCGCGTGCCGGCGGAGCAGGCGGCGAGCGTGGAGCGGGGGCGCGACGTGCGGCTGGTGACGTTCCCGGGGCGGGGAGTGGAGCAACTGATCTGGAATCTCCGGCGGAGGCCGTTCGACGACGTTCGGGTGCGGCGTGCATTGACGCTGGCGATCGATCGCGAGGCGCTCGTGGGAAGTGTACGTGCCGGGCACGGCCGTGTGGCCAACACGACGATCAGCCCGGTCTTTCCGCAGCACTATGCGGCGCTCGGAGGGGCGCTGCGCTACGATCCGGCGCGCGCGCGGGCGCTGCTGGCGGAGGCGGGCTACCGTGACCGTGACGGCGACGGCGTGGTGGAAGACGCGTCGGGTCGGCCGTTCCGCTTCACGCTGCGCGTGCCCCAGGGGTACGACGAGCGGATCGGGGCGGCGCAGATCATCCAGGCGGATCTCGCGCGCGTGGGCGTGGACGCGCGCGTGGCGGTGGTGGAGTTCAACACGTTGATCGCGGAATCGATGGACCCGCGGCGGCGCGACTTCGACGCGACGATCCTGGGTTGGCTGCCGGAGTTCCGGCTGGACGACCGCGAGCTGTTCTCGTGCGCGAAGCGCGACGCTCCCGCGGCGATGTCCGGCTACTGCGACGCGCGCACGGACGCGCTGCTCGATTCGATCACGCGGACGACGGATGCGGCGACGTCGCAGTCGCTGTGGCGCCGGTATCAGGAGCGCTTCGTGCGCGAGCTGCCGGTCACGCCGCTCTACTTCCTGGACGAGATCCACGGCATCCGCGACCGGGTGAGGGGGGCGCACCCGGACGCGCGCGGGGACTGGGTGGGGATAGAGCGCTGGTGGCTGGCGCGGTAGCGAAGCGCGTGGCGCCCGGTGGAGCGCGCGTCGACGGCCCGCGCCGCGGCTCTCGCCGCCGCGGGCTGCCGCTTGCGCCGGGGGGACGCGGCGCGCAAGCTCCACGCATGGACGTGATGGAAGCGATCGCGACGCGCCGCTCGGTGAAGCGATTCACGGAGCGGGTGCCGTCGCGGGAATCGATCGAGCGGCTGCTGACGGCGGCTGCACAGGCGCCGAACCACCGCATGACGCAGCCGTGGCGGTTCTACGTCCTCGGCGCCCGTGCGGGTCGCGCCTACGCCGCCTTGAAGGCGGAGTCGAAGGCGCAGAAGGTGGCGGAGGCGGCGGCGGCGGCACGGGTACGGGAGAAAGTTGAGCGGGAGACGCTGGCGGTGCCCGCGATCCTCGTCGTCGCGATGGTGGAGAGCGACGACGCCGCGACGCGCGAGGAGGATCGTGACGCGACGTTCATGGGGATCGAGAACCTGCTGCTCGCGGCGCGCGAGGCGGGGCTGCAGGGCTACATCCACACCGGCCGCATCCTCGAGCGGCCGGAGCTGCGCGCGCTGATCGGCGCACCGGAGTCGGAGCGACTGGTGGCGATCGTGGACCTCGGCGAGCCGGCGGAGACGCCGTCGCCGAAGGCGCGCATACCTGCTTCCGAGCTGACGACGTGGACGGCGTGAGGCGGCGGTGCTGAGGCTGCCGGAGTACCGCTACCACCGGCCGCGCACGGTGCGCGAAGCGGCCGCGCTGCTGGCGGAGCACGCGGGGGACGCGCTGCCGATCGCGGGCGGAACGGACCTGGTGCCGAATCTGAAGCACCGGCTCTTCACGCCGTCGCACCTGGTGGCGCTGAAGGGGATCGAGGCGTTGCGCGGGATCGAGGAGCGGGAGGGGGCGGTGTGGCTCGGCGCGACGGAGACGCTGGACGCCGTGTCGCGCTCGCCGCTCGTCGCGTCGCGGCTGCCGTCGCTGGCGGAGGCGGCCGGGCGCGTCGCGGGGCCGCAGCTGCGCCGCATGGGCACGATCGGCGGCAACCTCTGCCTCGACACGCGCTGCACCTACTACAACCAGACCCACTTCTGGCGCAGCGCGCTCGGCTTCTGCCTGAAGAAGGATGGCGACGTGTGCCACGTCACGAAGGTGGGGCGCAAGTGCGTCGCCGCCCACTCGGCCGACACGCCGCCCGTCCTCATGACGCTGGAGGCGGTGGCCCGCGTGGAGGGGCCGGGGGGAACGCGCGAGATCCCGCTCGCGGAGTACTTCGTGGCCGACGGCGTGTGGAACGAGCAGCGGCGTCCGGACGAGATCGTGACCGGCATCCGCGTGCCGCTGCCGGCGCCCGGCGTGCGCACGGCGTTCGTCAAGCTGCGCCAGCGCAACGCGATCGACTTTCCGCTGCTCAACGTCGCGGTGGCGGCGGAGATGGAGGGCGACGTCGTCGTCGCGTTGCGCGTCGTCGTCTCCGCGCTCGGAGCGCGGCCGCGGGCGCTGCGCGGCGTGGACGAGATCGTCGCCGGCGAGCGGTTGAGCGATGACGTGATCGAGGCGGTGGCGGAGCGTGCGTACCAGCAGTGCCACCCGCTCACGAACATCGTGATCGACGCCGGGTGGCGGCGGGCGATGGTGCCGGTGCACGTGCGGCGCGCGCTGCGGCGGGTGCGCGGCGACGCGCCGGCGGCCGCGGCGTAAGCGGCGCGCTCGCATGCCCGCGCCGAGGAAGGGCGAGTTCTCGCTCCCCGAAGGGCTCCACTACCTCAACGCCGCGTACATGTCGCCGCTGCCGAAGCGGGTCGAGGCGGCGGGCGTGGACGGGGTTCGTCGCAAGCGCGACCCCAGCGGCATCTCGGTCGCCGACTTCTTCCGCGAGAGCGATCGCGCCAGGACGCTGTTCGGAGCCGTGATCGGCGCGCCGGCGGACCGCATCGCGATCGTGCCCGCAGTGTCGTACGGCATGGCGATCGTCACGCGCAACCTACGCCCGCCGGCCGGGACGCGCGTGGTCGTGGCGGCGGAGCAGTTCCCCAGCAACGTGCTGCCGTGGCACGCCCTGGCCGGGGAACGCGGGCTGGAGGTCGTTGCCGTGGCGCCGCCGGACGCGGGCGCAGACGGGCAGGGGGCCGGGAGCGCGCGCGGCGACGCGTGGAACGAGCGCATTCTGGAGGCGATCGATTCGCGCACGTCGGTGGTCGCGCTCGGCCACATCCACTGGACCGACGGCACCCTCTTCGACCTGGAGGCGGTCGGCGAGCGGGCGCGCGAAGTGGGCGCGGCGCTCGTCGTGGACGGCACGCAGTCGATCGGCGCGCTGCCGTTCGCGCTGGAGCGGGTGCGGCCGGACGCCGTCGTGTGCGCGGCTTACAAATGGCTGCTCGGGCCGTACGGCCTGGGCCTCGCCTACTTCGGAGCTCGCTTCGACGACGCGAAGCCGCTCGAGGAGACGTGGCTCGGACGCGCCGGCAGCGACGACTTTCAGGGACTCGTGCGCTACCGCGACGAGTACCGGTCGGGCGCGGAGCGGCTGGACGTGGGCGAGCGCAGCAGCTTCCACCTGATGCCGATGCTCGTCGCCGGGCTGGAGCTGGTGGAGGCGTGGCGGCCGGCCGCGATCCAGGAGCACTGCGCGGCGCTCGCCCGTCCGCTCGTGGCGACGGCGCGCGAGCTCGGCTTCATTGCCGAAGCGGAGCACCGCAGGGCGTCGCACCTGTTCGGGCTGCGGATGCCGCCGGGCGTCGCGATCGAGGCGCTGCGGCGCGGCCTGGACGAGCGCCGGGTGATCGTCTCGCTGCGCGGCAGCGCCGTCCGCATCTCGCCTCACGTCTACAACGACGAAGCGGACATCGCCGCGCTCGAGGCGGCGTTGCGCGCGTCGCGCTGAGGCGGCGGCTGTGGCCGCGCCGCCACAACGGTGGGGCGCTCGGGGCGGCTGTGGTGGCGGGGTGGAAGTCCTTGTGAACAGATGAATTCCAGCGAGTCGCCGGGAGAAAGGCCACGGGCGGCACGAAACTTGAGTGCTGGAATGGTCTGCGTCTGTGGGGGCAGTCTCCCCGTAGGTTCTCACTGCCCGGAGCAGCTGATGACGCTCTCCCTGACCACGCGCATTCTGCGTGCGTTCCTTCGCGCGGGCTTGGTGCTCGTCGACTGACGGATCGCGGCGTGCGCTCCCGGCCAACGGGGCCGCGGCTTTCGAGCCGCGGCCCCGTTCGGCATATGGGGCGCGCAGCGGTGCGGTGGGCGGGATCGGGCGGCTGCGGCTCGCGGCCCGTACGGACGGGTCGGGGTGTGGAGCGGGCCGTCAGCGGAAGCGGGTGGCGCGCCAGAGCAGGGCGCCGCAGCCGACGAGCAGGGCGAGCATCGCCGCGAGGAGGAAGGCGATCCAGCCGGCGTCCACGGCGATGCCGGGCGGGCGGGCGACGAGGGCGGCGGCGGCGAAGACGGCGGTGGCGGCGAGCACGAGGATCGCGTCGAGCCAGCCGCGGCGGGGCGGCGCGTCGGCCGCGCGGCCGGCGCGGCCGGCGTGGACGTGAATCGGATCGAGGCCGTAGCGGCGGATCTCGCGCTCGGCAGCGTCGCCCCAGTGGCGCTGCTCGGCGGCGCCGGCGGTGGAGAAGGCGATGGCTGCGGCGCCGATCGCCATGAGGACGGAGCCCTCGACGACGCGGGTGCGGACGTCGGTGGGCGCGGAGCGCAGCTCGCCGAAGACGAGGAACCCCCAGAGCAGGCCCCAAAGCTGGTTCGTGTTGGAGAGCGGGATGCCGCGGCTGATGCCGGCGTATTTGGCGGCGTACTGCTGGAACAGGTCGCCGATCACCCAGACGAAGCCGCCGAGCAGGATCCAGAACGCGACGTCGCGCGAGGCGGCGAGCGCGGTGGCGAGCGGGCGCACGCCGCCGGAGAGCGTGATGGCCAGAGCGCCCATGGTGACGATCTCGCCGATAGTGAAGAAGGCGATGAAAGCGAGGGGCGACATGCCGGAGATGTACGCCTTGCGGTAGGGGATGTACATCGTGCCCCAGAGGAGGCCGGCGGCGAGGGCGGCGGCGCTGCCGCGGGCGGCGGCGGCGCCAGCGGATGCGCCGGAGGAGGCGACGGCGAGGAGCGTGGCTCCGGCGAACATGACGACGGCGCCCCCGACGACGCCGAGCCAGCGTCGTCGTCCGGCGCCGCGCAGCTCGTTGAAGAAGACGAAGCCCCAGAGGATGCCGAGCAGGCTGTTCGTGTTCCACAGAGGGAAGGCGATGCTGAGGCCAATGTCGCGGATCGCGAAGACGGTGAGCGTGTTGGCGACGGACCAGAGGGCGCCGGCGACGGCGGCCCACAGCACGAGGTGGGGCGCGCGGCGCACCTCGTCGCGGAGTCCGGCGGTGCCCTGGAGCAGGGCCGGCAGGCTCCAGCGGGCGAGGAAAACGCCGATCACCATGAGCAGCGAGACGACGACGGGCGGCACGCCGATCGTGACCAGCTTGGTGGGCGCCTCCGCGGCGCCGAGCCAGGCGCCCGCGGCGAAGCCGGAAAGGACGCCGATCGCCTGCAGTCGCGCGGGGCCGGGCGGTCGGTGCGCGGCGCGGCCCGGCTGCGCGGTGTGGCCCGGCCGCGAGGGTGCGGCGCCGCCGCGGGTGGCGCTCACGCGATCCAGAGCAGGACGAGAATGCCGATCGCGAGCACGATCAGCGGAACCCATAGTTGCGGGTCGCGGAGCGCGGCGGCGAGGCGGCCGGCCGGCGCGCGGTCGGAGGTCGGGGGATCGACGTCGGGGTCCATGGCGGTCGGCGACGTGGAGTGGCACGCGGTACGGTGAAGCCCCATTCTGACGGCGGCGCGGGCCGCCGGCAAGGAGAATGGAGGGGGCATGCGAATCGAGCACGAGGTTCTGGAGCTGCGGACGCGGCACGCGTTCCACATCGCGCGGGCTGCGGGGGAGGCGGTGCGGCGGACGGTCGCGGTGCGGGTGATCGACGACGACGGAGCGGAAGGGTGGGGGGAGGCGCCGGTGAGCACGCCGTACTATGGGGAGACGGCGGAGACGGTGGCGGCGGTGCTGCCGCGCATGGAGGCGGCGCTGCGCGTGGCGCGGGCGGGGGTGCGCGGTGATGAAGGTGGGACCGGACTGCTCCGCCTGGAGCGGCTGGAGGCGGCGGCGGCGCGGGCGATCGGCGGCAATCCGGGTGCGCACGCGGCGGTCTCGGCGGCGCTCCACGACCTGGTCGCGAAGCGGCTCGGCATCCCGGTGTGGGGGCTGCTCGGCCTCGACCCGGCGGGCGCACCGAAGTCGTCGTTCACGATCGGGATCGACGAGCCGGAGGCGATGCGTCGCAAGGTGCGCGAGGCGAGCGGCTATCCGGTGCTGAAGGTGAAGGTGGGCACGGCGCGGGACGCGGAGGTGCTGGCGCTCGTCCGGGAGGAGGCGCCGCGCGCGACGCTGCGAGTGGACGCCAACACCGGCTGGAGCGCGAAGCAGGCGATCGCGCGTCTTCCGCTCCTGGTCGAGCACGGCGTCGAGCTGCTCGAGCAGCCGCTCCCGCCGGGGGACCTCGACGGGCTGCGGCTGGTGCGCGCGCGCTCGTCGATTCCGATCGTGGCGGACGAGTCGTGCCGCACCGCGGCCGACGTGCCGCGGCTGGCCGGCTGCGTCGACGGCGTGAACATCAAGCTGGCGAAGTGCGGCTCCCTGAGGGAGGCGGTACGCATCGCGCATGTCGCGCGCGCACACGGCATGGGCGTGATGGTCGGCTGCATGATCGAGTCGACGCTCGGCATCGCCGCCGCGATGCAGGTCGCGCCGCTCGCGGACTGGGTGGACCTCGACGGCGCGGCGCTGCTGGCCGAGGACCCGTTCGCCGGACCCCGGCTCGAGGCGGACGGGTCGCTGTGGTTCGGAAGCGCGGCGGGGCTCGGCGTTCGCCGGTCGGCCGACGGCTAGACGACGGCGCCCAGGATCTCTGCGGCGTGCCCCTCCGGCCGCACCTTCGGAAACACTTTCGCGATGCGCCCCTCCTCGTCGATCAGGAACGTCGTGCGGTCGACCCCCATGTAGGTGCGGCCGTACATGCTCTTCTCCTTCCACACGCCGTACCGCTCGGCGACCTCGTGGTCGGGGTCGGCCAGCAGGGTGAAGGGGAGGTCGTACTTCGAGCGGAACTTGCGGTGCGACGCGACGGTGTCCGGGCTCACGCCGAGGACGGTGACGCCGCGCGCCTCGTATTCGTCGTGGGCGTCGCGGAAGGCGCAAGCCTCCTTGGTGCAGCCGGGCGTATCGTCCTTCGGATAGAAGTAGAGGACGACCTTGCGGCCGCGGAAATCCTCGAGACTCACTTCCTCGTCGGCGTCCGTGCGCAGCGTGAACTCCGGGGCCTGCGCATCCGCTTGCGGCATGTCGGGCATTCGTCTTCTCCGGTCGGGTGAGGTCGCCGGCGCGTCGCGAGGCGCCGGGCGGCGCCGCGGCACCCGCGGCGTCGCGGTGTCGTGGCGTCCGCGGTGTGAACGTACAGGGTCGGTGGCGCGTAGTATAGGCCGCGGCGCCGACGGGCGCCGGCGGGCGGCGATGCGGCTCGGAAGGATGGAGGCGGAGATGGCGAGAGGGGATGCGCTCCTGGTGGTCGACGTGCAAAACGACTTCTGTCCCGGCGGTGCGCTGGGAGCGGAGGGCGGTGAGCGGGTCGCGGAGGTGATGAGCGCGTACGCGGCGCGTTTTCATGTCGCGGGCTTGCCGGTGGCGGCGTCGCGGGACTGGCATCCTCGCGAGACGCGCCACTTCCAGGCGTGGGGCGGGCCGTGGCCGCCGCACTGCGTGCAGGGTACGGAGGGCGCGGAGTTCCACCCCTCGCTCCGCCTGCCCCCGGGCACGGTGGTGTTCTCGAAGGGGACCGGCTTCGAGGGCGAGAGCTACTCGGCGTTCCTGGGCCGGGACGACCGCGGGCGCCCGCTCGGCGAGGCGCTGCGCGCGCAGGGCGTGCGGCGGCTCTTCGTCGGCGGCATCGCGACCGACTACTGCGTGCAGGCGAGCGCGCGGGACGCGCTGCGGGAAGGGTTCGCGGTGGTTCTCCTGCTCGACGGCGTGGCGGGCATCGATGTCGAGCCGGGCGACGTCGCCCGCGCGCTCGACGGCATGCTGCGGGCCGGGGCGCGCACCGCGACGCTGGACACGCTGGACGCCGAGCTGGGCGGGGGCGCCGGGGTCGTGGCCGCCGCGGGTCGGGCGGAGTAGGTTGTCGTCGGCGCGTCGGGGGCGACATTGCGGGTTCTCGGGACGCCGCGTGGCGATCCGTCGCAGGGAGGTGCGATGCGCGAGACGGAGGCGATGAGCGGCAGACGTGCGACGCCGACGGTGAACGTCGGCGGCGTGAAGATCGGCGGCGGCCAGCCGATCGTCGTCCAGTCGATGACGAACACGGACACGGCGGACGCGGCAGCGACGGCGCGGCAGGTGGCGGCGCTCGCGCTGGCGGGCAGCGAGCTGGTGCGGGTGACGGTGAACACGGATGCGGCGGCGGCGGCGGTGCCGGAGATCGTCGAGCGTCTGACGGCTGCGGGGCTCGACGTGCCGTTGATCGGCGACTTCCACTACAACGGGCACCTCCTGCTGACGCGGCATCCGGCGTGCGCGCGCGCTCTCGCCAAGTACCGCATCAATCCCGGCAACGTCGGCGCGAAGCGGCACGACGAGAACTTCCGCACGATCGTGCAGGTGGCGGTCGACCACGGGAAGCCGGTGCGGATCGGCGTCAACTGGGGCTCGCTCGACGCGCAGCTGCTGACGGAGCTGATGGACGCCAACGCACGGCGCCCGGACCCGCTGGAAGCGAAGGCGGTGACGATCGAGGCGATGGTCCAGAGCGCGCTGCGCTCGGCGGAGCTGGCGGAGGCGACGGGCCTCGGGCACGACCGCATCCTGCTGAGCGCCAAGGTGTCCGGCGTGCAGGATCTGGTGACGGTGTACACCGACCTGGCCGCCCGCTGCGATTACCCGCTCCACCTGGGGCTGACGGAGGCGGGGATGGGGACGAAGGGGATCGTGGCGACGACCGCGGCGCTCGCGATCGTGCTGCAGCGGGGGATCGGCGACACGATCCGCGTGTCGCTCACTCCGCGACCGGGTGGGGATCGGGCGGAGGAGGTGCGGGTCGCGCAGCAGATCCTGCAGTCGCTGGAGCTGCGCTCCTTCTCTCCCCAGGTGACATCCTGCCCCGGCTGCGGCCGCACCACGAGCACCTACTTCCAGCAGATGGCCGAGGAGATCCAGGCGCACATCCGCGAGCGCATGCCGTCGTGGCGCGAGCGCTATCCCGGCGTCGAGGAGCTGAAGGTGGCGGTGATGGGGTGCGTCGTGAACGGCCCCGGCGAGTCGAAGCACGCCGACATCGGGATCTCCCTGCCCGGCACGTTCGAGGAGCCGAAGGCGCCGGTCTACGTCGACGGCGCGCTGCACTCGACGCTGCGCGGCGAGCGGCTCGTCGGCGAGTTCCTCGCGCTGCTCGATGGCTACGTCGAGCGCCGGTACGGCTGAAGGCGACGTCGCGTTCTAGCAAGGCTCTTGCATGGGCGGGAGCCGCACCGTCGCGAACCCGAAACCCATCCCGATCCGAGATGCCGATCACGTCCAGCACGCTCCCCGCCGAAGGTCGCCGCCGCGTCGTCGTCGAAAGTGTCCAGCCGGTGGTGGACGGCGGACGCTTCCGGGCGAAGCGGTGCGTGGGCGACGAAGTGGTCGTCGAGGCGGACGCCTTCACCGACGGGCACGACTCGATCGCGTGCGTGCTGCGGCACCGTCGTGAAGAGGACGAGGCGTGGACGGAGACGGCGATGGACGCGCTCGGCAACGACCGCTGGCGGGGCAGGTTCCGCGCGCTGACGCTCGGCCGCTACCGCTTCGCGATCGTGGCCTGGGTGGACCATTTCGCCACGTGGCGGAAGGACATGTTCAAGCGCGTGGAGGCGGGGCAGGACGTGGCGGTGGACCTGCGGATCGGCGCGGCGTGGGCGGAGGGCGCGATGGAGCGCTCGGCCCGGTCGCGGCCGGCGGATGCGGCGCGGCTGCGGGAGCTGTGCGCGGTGCTTCGCGAGGGCGGCCCCGAGGGCGTGAAGGTCGCGCTGTCGGATGAGCTTGCGACGCTCGTCGGGCGGCATCCGGACCGCCGCTACGCGACGGAGCACGACCCCGGTCTGGCCGTGGTCGTCGACCCGGTGCTGGGGCGCTACAGCACGTGGTACGAGCTGTTTCCGCGCTCGGCCTCGCCGGAGCCGGGGCGGCACGGCACGTTCGCCGACGTCGAGGCGCGGTTGCCGGAGATCGAGGCGATGGGGTTCGACATCGTGTACCTGCCGCCGATCCACCCGATCGGCAGGGCGCGCCGGAAGGGCCGCAACAACGAAGTGGAGGCGGAGCCGGGGGCGGTGGGCAGCCCGTGGGCGATCGGTGCGGCGGAAGGCGGCCACGACGCGGTGCACCCGGAGCTGGGGGATGCGAAGGCGTTCCGTCGGCTGGTGCGCGTGGCACGCGAGCGGCACGGGATCGAGGTGGCGCTCGACATCGCGTTCCAGGCGTCGCCCGACCATCCGTACGCGACGGAGCACCCGGAGTGGTTCCGTGCGCGGCCGGACGGCACCATCCAGTACGCGGAGAACCCGCCGAAGAAGTACCAGGACATCTACCCGTTCGACTTCGAGTCGGCGGAGTGGCGCCCGCTGTGGGAGGAGCTGAAGCGGATCTTCGATCACTGGATCGAGCAGGGGGTGCGGGTGTTCCGCGTGGACAACCCGCACACGAAGCCGTTCCCGTTCTGGGAGTGGCTGATCGAAGCGATCAAGGAGGAACGGCCGGACGTGCTCTTCCTCGCCGAGGCGTTCACGCGCCCGAAGGTGATGTACCGCCTGGCGAAGCTCGGCTTCTCGCAGTCGTACACGTACTTCGCGTGGCGCAACGCGAAGTGGGAGCTGGAGGAGTACCTGCGGGAGGTGACGCGGCCCCCGGTCTCGGATTTCTTCCGGCCCAACTTCTGGACGAACACGCCGGACATCCTGACGGAGTTTCTGCAGAGCGGAGGCCGGCCGGCCTTCCTGACCCGGCTCGTGCTCGCGGCGACGATCGCCGCGAGCTACGGCATCTACGGACCGGCGTACGAGCTGCTGGAGAACCGGCCGCTGCGGCCGGGCAGCGAGGAGTACCTGGACTCGGAAAAGTACCAGATCCGCGCCTGGGATCTCGAGCGCGCGGACAACCTGCGCGACTTCATCACGCGCGTGAACCGGATCCGTCGCGAGCACGCCGCGCTGCAGCGCAACGACACGCTGCGCTTCCACCCGATCGACAACGACCAGCTCATCGCCTACAGCAAGCACGACGACGGCCACGACCTCGTGCTCACGGTGGTCAACCTCGATCCGCACCACACGCAGAGCGGATGGATCGAGCTGCCCCTGGAGGAGCTCGGGATCGACGCCGCCGAGCCGTACCGGGTGCACGACCTGCTCGGCGACGGCCGCTACGTCTGGCACGGCGCGCGCAACTTCGTCGAGCTGAACCCGCACGTGCTGCCGGCGCACATCTTCCGCATCCACCGCGGCGTGAGGACGGAGAAGGAGTTCGAGTACTATGCGTGAGGGATGGGAGGGGGGCGCAGCGGGTGAAGGTCGGGCGCAGGCGGCGCGGCGGGAGGAGCGGCCGGCGGCGCCGGGGGATGGGGCGAGCGATCCGCTCTGGTACAGGGACGCGATCATCTACCAGATCCACGTGAAGGCGTTCTTCGACAGCGACGGCGACGGGATCGGCGATTTCGCGGGGCTGCGACAGAAGCTGGACTACCTGCAGGAGCTGGGCGTCACCGCGTTGTGGCTGTTGCCGTTCTACCCCTCGCCTTTGAAGGACGACGGCTACGACATCGCGGACTACACCGGCATCCATCCTTCGTACGGCGACATGCAGGACTTCCGCGCGTTCCTGCGGGAAGCGCACGAGCGCGGCCTGCGCGTGATCACGGAGCTGGTGGTCAACCACACGTCGGATGCGCACGCGTGGTTTCAGCGGGCGCGGCGGGCGAAGCCGGGCAGCGCGGCGCGCGACTTCTACGTGTGGAGCGACACGCCGGAGAAGTACGCCGAGGCGCGCATCATCTTCAAGGACTTCGAGCACTCGAACTGGGCGTGGGATCCGGTCGCGAAGGCGTACTTCTGGCACCGCTTCTACTCGCACCAGCCGGACCTGAACTACGACAATCCGCAGGTGCGCAAGGCGGTGCACCGGGTGATGGACGCGTGGTTCGAGATGGGCGTCGACGGGATGCGGCTGGACGCGATCCCCTACCTCGTGGAGCGCGAGGGCACGAACTGCGAGAACCTGCCGGAGACGCACGCGGTGTTGAAGGAGCTACGTGCGCATCTGGACGAGCACTTCGAGAACCGCATGCTGCTGGCGGAGGCGAACCAGTGGCCGGAGGACGCGGCGGCGTATTTCGGCGCGGGCGACGAGTGCCACATGAACTTCCACTTCCCGCTGATGCCGCGGCTCTTCATGTCGGTGCACATGGAGGACCGGTTCCCGATCATCGACATCCTGAAGCAGACGCCGCCGATCCCGGAGACGGCGCAGTGGGCGATCTTCCTCCGCAACCACGACGAGCTCACGCTGGAGATGGTGACGGACGAGGAGCGCGACTACATGTACCGCGTCTACGCATCGGACCCGCGGGCGCGCATCAACCTGGGGATCCGCCGCCGTCTCGCGCCGCTGCTCGAGAACAACCGTCGCAAGATCGAGTTGATGACGAGCCTGCTGCTCTCGCTGCCAGGCACGCCGGTGGTCTACTACGGCGACGAGATCGGGATGGGGGACAACATCTACCTGGGCGACCGCAACGGCGTGCGCACGCCGATGCAGTGGAGCGGCGACCGCAACGCCGGCTTCTCGCGGGCGAATCCGCAGCGTCTCTTCCTGCCGGTGGTGACCGACCCGGAGTACCACTACGAGTCGGTCAACGTGGAGGCGCAGCAGAACAACCCGTCGTCGTTGCTGTGGTGGACGCGGCGGGTGATCCAGATGCGCAAGCACCACCGTGCGCTGAGCCGGGGCACGATCGAGTTCCTGCAGCCGGAGAACCGCAAGGTGCTCGCGTTCGTGCGCGAGCTCGAGGAGGAGCGCATCCTCGTCGTGGTCAACCTGTCGCGCTTCACGCAGTACGTGCGGCTCGACCTGTCCGCCTACGGCGGCGCGGTGCCGGTGGAGCTGTTCGGCCAGACGGAGTTCCCGCCGATCGGCGAAGAGCCGTATTTCCTGACCCTGGGGCCGCACACGTTCTACTGGTTCTCGATCGTGCCGGAAGGGACGCGCGTGCAGCTCCGGGGCGCCGACGCCGCGTCCGCGCGCGAGACGGTGATCCCCGTGCCGCACGAGTGGCAGGACGTCTTCCGCGGCCGCGCGGGGGAGCGCCTCGAGGCGCTCCTGCCGTTCCACCTGCGGGCGCAGCGCTGGTTCCGCGGCAAGGCGCGCCCGGTGCGCCGCTGCTCGGTCGTCGACGTGATCCGGCTCGACGGCGTCGCGTGGGCGGTGTTGCTGCTGGTGCGCGTCGACTTCGTGGACGGCGAATCGGACACGTACGTGCTGCCGCTCGGCTTCGAGCCGCACGCGGGGCGCATCGAGACGACGCGGCCCGCCGCGATCGTGACGCGCGTGCGGCTGCCGGACACGGAGGAGCCGGGTGCGCTCTACGACACCACGATGGAGCCGCAGATCGCGGCGGCGCTGCTCGGCGAAGTGGCGGGGCGGCGCGCGCTGCGCGGCATGCGGGGCCAGGTGCGCTCGGAACGTACGGGCGCCTACCGGCGGCTGGAGACGCGCGGCGAGGCGACGCCGGCGACGGTGATGCGGGCGGAGCAGAGCAACACGTCGATCGTCTACGGCGACCGCTGGGTGCTGAAGCTGTTCCGGCGGCTGGAGGACGGCGTGAGCCTGGACCTCGAGCTGGGTCGCTACCTGACCGACCGCGCCTTCCCCAACGCGCCGGGCGTGGGAGGCACGCTGGAGTACCGCGTGGGCGCCGCGGAGCCGCGTACGATGGCGCTGCTGCAGCAGCACGTCGCCAACGAGGGCGACGCGTGGAAGCTCACGCTGGACGAGCTCGGCGTCTTCCTGGAGCGTGCGAGCGCGTGGCGGGCGAAGCCGTCCCGCATGGCGGTCGACGCCGGCGCGCTGCTGCGGCTCGCGCAGAACGAGCCGAGCGAGGAGGCGCGCGAGCTGATCGGCGCCTATCTCGAGCTGTCGCGTCTGCTCGGCCGGCGCACCGCGGAGCTGCACGCGGCGCTCTCCGGGCGGCCGGACGACCCCGCCTTCGCGCCGGAGCCGTTCACGGTCTTCTACCAGCGCTCGCTCTACCAATCGCTGCGCAACCTGACCGGGCAGGTGCTGCAGTCGGCCGGGACGCGCCGCGACGAGCTGGTGGCGCGCGCGCCCGAAGTCGGCGCCGTGCTGGATGCGGAAGAGGAGATCCTCGCCCGCTTCGCGCGCGTACTCGGCCGCCGCATTCACGTCGTGCGCATCCGCACCCACGGCGACTACCACCTCGGGCAGGTGCTCTTCACCGGCAAGGACTTCGTCATCACGGACTTCGAGGGCGAGCCGGCGCGGCCGCTGAGCGAGCGGCGCATGAAGCGGTCGGCGCTGCGCGACGTCGCAGGCATGCTGCGCTCCTTCCACTACGCGGTCTACACGGCGCGCTTCGAAGCCGCCCGCTCCGGCGTGCTGCGCGGCGACAGCGCGGAGCCGCTGGAGCCGTTCGTGCGCTTCTGGTACGCGTGGGCGGCGGGGGCGTACCTGCGTGGCTATCTCGAGGCGGCCGCGGGCTCGACGTTCCTGCCCGCCGACGACGCCGACCTGGAGCTCCTCCTGGACGCTTACCTGCTCGAAAAGGCGGTCTACGAGCTGGGCTACGAGCTGAACAACCGTCCCGACTGGGTGGTCATCCCGGCGCGGGGCATCCTGCAGCTGCTGCGCGACGGATGAGCCGCCCCGGCGGCGCGCTCCGCCGGCTGGCGAGGCTCTACGGCGTTCAGCCGGAATACCGCGACATCGAGGGCCGCCCGCGTGGCGCGGAAGAAGCGCCGCTGCTCGAAGTGCTGCGTGCGCTCGGAGCGCCGGTCGAGCGGCCGGGGGACGTCGCGTTCGCGCTGCGCCGGCGGCGGGCGGAGCTGTGGCGACGCGGAATTCCGCCGGTCACCGTCGCGTGGAACGGCCGCCTGCCCGCGCTGCTGCTGCGGCGGCCCGCGGAGGCGGGCGGACTCGAATTCGCCATGCGGCTGGAGGGCGACGGCGAAGACGGGTGGACGCCGATCGCGGCGCGCGTGGATGCCGTGGGCGGGACGCGCGTGGAAGGCATCGCGTACCGCCGCGACCGGGTGGTGCCGGACGGCGTGGTGCGGCCGGGATATCATCGCTTGCGCGCGAGGTGCGGCGACCGCGCCTGGGAGACGCTGGTCGTCTCGGCGCCGGCGCGGGCGTACGGCGGCGGGGGGGAGGATCCGCCGCGCCGCGTCTGGGGCGTCTTTCAGCCGCTCTACGGCCTGCGCACGGAGCGCGGCTGGGGGACCGGTGACCTGGGCTCGCTCGCGGCCCTGGCACGGTGGGTGGCGGAGCGGGGTGGTGCAGTGGTGGGCACGCTGCCGCTACTGGCATCGTTTCTCGAAGAGCCGCTCGAGCCGAGCCCGTACGCGCCGGTGAGCCGGCTCTTCTGGAACGAGCTGTACGCGGACCTGACGGGCGCGGCGGAGCTCGACGCGTGTCCCGCAGCGCGCGCGCTCCTCTCCGGGAAGGCGCTGCAGGAGGGGATCGTGGCGGCGCGTGAATCGCGTGTGGTCGACTACGCGGCGGAGCACGCGCGACGGCGGCCGGTCCTCGATCTGCTCGCGGGGTGCTTCTTCGAGGCGGGCGGCGAGAGCTCGGCGGAGTACGACGGTTTCCTGCGGGCGTACCCGGAGGCGGAGCGCTACGCGACGTTCCGTGCGATCGTCGAGCGGCGGCGAGAGCCGTGGCGTGCGTGGCCGGAAGCGCTGCGGCGGGGAGAGATGCCGGCGGGCGAGTACGAGGACGCGGCGCGCCGTCGCCATCTGTACGCGCAACTCCTGATGCACCGCCAGCTCGGGGCGACGTCGCGGGCCGCGGCGGAGCAGGGCGTGGGGTTGTATCTCGACCTGCCGCTCGGCGCGCATCCGGACGGGTACGACGCATGGGCGCACCGGCGCCTGTTCGCGGCGGGGATGTCCGCCGGCGCGCCGCCGGACCCGTTCATCTCGAAGGGGCAGAGCTGGGGGTTCGCCCCGCCGCGTCCGGCCGCGATGCGAACGAGCGGGTACGCGTACACGATCGCAGCGCTGCGCACGCACATGCGCTACGCGGCGGCGCTGCGCCTGGACCACGTGATGTCGCTGCACCGTCTCTTCTGGGTGCCGCACGGGCGCGAGCCGGCGGAGGGCGTCTACGTCCGTTACCGGCCTGACGAGCTGTACGCGATCCTGTCGCTGGAGTCGCACCGCCACGGCACGGTCGTGATCGGCGAGGATCTGGGGACGGTGCCGGCGTCGGTGCGGCGCGCGATGGGGCGGCACGGGGTCCGTCGCATGTACGTCGCGCAGTTCGAGTTCGGCACCGATGCGACGGCGGCGCCGGCGCGCGTGCCGCCGGACGCGGTGGCGTCGCTGAACACCCACGACATGCCGCCGTTCGCGGCATTCTGGCGCGGTGACGACATCACGGATCGGCAGTCGCTCGGGTGGCTGGACGGCGCCGCGGCGGAGGAGGAGCGGAAGCGTCGTTCGGCGCAGCGTGAATCGCTGCTGGCGTGGCTGCTGCGCGAGGGCCGGTTGGGCGGCGAGAAGGACGCGGGCGCCGTCCTTGCGGCGCTACTCGGGTGGCTGGGCGAGAGCGACGCGGAGATCGTCGTGGTGGCGCTCGAGGACCTGTGGCTGGAGACGCGGCCGCAGAACGTGCCGGGCACGTGGCGGGAGCGTCCGAACTGGCGGGGCCGCGCCGCCCACCGGCTGGAGGAGGCAGGGGCCGTGGAGGGCGTGGAGGCGCGGTTGCGGCGGCTGCGCGAGGGCCGGGTGCGGCGGCGGCTCGCGGCGGAACGGCCGGTTGAAGAGGGTGGCGGCGGAGGTGGACTGGAGGTCGGATCGCCGCCGCGGGGAAGGCCGCGACGGATCGTCGGGAAGGGTCCAGGTGAAGGGGGAGACGGATTTGAATCGCGAGAGCCAGGGAACGAAGACGGCGAAGGGGCGGCGTGCGGCGCGGGGGCCGGGAGGGCGCGGAGGCGGGCGCGGCGGGGCCGCGCGGCCGAGTGCGGCACGACGCATCGCTGCTGACGGAGTACGACGTCCACCTCTTCAGCGAGGGCACGCACTTCCGGCTGTACGAGAAGCTGGGCGCGCACCCGATGGAGGTGGAAGGGGAGGCGGGGACGCACTTCGCGGTATGGGCACCGAACGCGCGGGCGGTGTCGGTCGTGGGTGACTTCAACGGATGGGACGGGGGCGGGCACGCGACTGGCGCCGCGCGCCTCGACGGGAATCTGGGAGGGGTTCATCGCGGGCGTCGGCGCGGGCACGGTCTACAAGTACCACGTCGAGTCGAGCCACGGCGGCTACGTGGTGGACAAGGCGGATCCGTTCGCGTTCCGCGCGGAGGTGCCGCCGCGGACGGCGTCGGTGGTGGCGGACCTGGAGTACGCGTGGGGCGACGACGCGTGGCTGGCGCGGCGCGCGACGCTCGACGGCGCGGCGGAGCCGATGAGCGTCTACGAGGTGCACCTCGGGTCGTGGATGCGCGATCCGGAGGGCAACCGCATGCTGAGCTATCGCGAGCTGGCGCCGAGGCTGGCGGAGCACGTGGAGCGTCTCGGCTTCACGCACGTGGAGTTGTTGCCGGTGATGGAGCACCCGTTCTACGGCTCGTGGGGCTATCAGACGACCGGCTACTTCGCGCCGACGAGCCGCTACGGCGGTCCCGCGGATTTCATGTACCTGATCGACCACCTGCACCAGCGCGGGATCGGCGTCCTCCTCGACTGGGTGCCCTCGCACTTTCCGTCGGACGAGCACGGCCTCGCCTATTTCGACGGCACGCACCTCTACGAGCACGCGGACCCGCGGCAGGGATATCACCCGGACTGGAACAGCTACATCTTCAACTACGGCCGCAACGAGGTCCGCTCCTTCCTCGCCTCGAGCGCCCTGTTCTGGCTGGACCGCTACCACGCCGACGGCCTGCGCGTGGACGCGGTGGCGTCGATGCTCTACCTGGACTACTCGCGCAAGGCGGGCGAGTGGATCCCGAACGTGCACGGCGGGCGCGAGAACCTGGACGCGATCGCGTTCATGCGCACGCTCAACGAGGGGCTCTACCGCGAAGCGGCCGGAATCCAGACGGTGGCGGAGGAGTCGACGGCGTGGCCAATGGTGTCGCGCCCGACGTACGTCGGCGGCCTCGGCTTCGGCATGAAGTGGGACATGGGATGGATGCACGACACGCTGCAGTACATGCAGCGCGAGCCGATCCACCGGCGCTGGCACCACGGCGAGCTCAGCTTCCGCATGATCTACGCGTTCAACGAGAACTTCGTCCTGCCGCTGTCGCACGACGAGGTGGTGCACGGCAAGGGCTCGCTGATCGGCAAGATGCCGGGCGACGACTGGCAGCGCTTCGCGAACCTCCGCCTGCTCTTCGGCTACATGTGGTCGATGCCCGGCAAGAAGCTGCTCTTCATGGGGGGCGAGCTCGGGCAGTGGCGCGAGTGGAACCACGAACAGAGCCTGGACTGGCACCTGCTCGAAGAGGGCGAACGCCACGCGGGCGTGCAGCGCTGGATCGGCGACCTCAACCGCCGCTACGCGGAGGAGCCCGCGCTGCACGAGCTCGACTTCAATCCGGACGGCTTCGAGTGGATCGACGCCAGCGACGCCGAGCAGAGCGTGCTCTGCTACCTCCGCCGCGCGTCCGCCGCGCCGCCGATCCTGTGCGCGCTCAACTTCACGCCCGCGCCGCGCGAGAACTACCGGTCGGCGTGCCGGTCGCGGGCCGCTGGGAGGAGGTCCTGAACGGCGACGCGCCGGCTTACGGCGGCAGCGGGATCGGCAACCTCGGCGGTGTCGAGAGCGCACCGGTGCCGAGCCACGGCCACATGCAGTCGCTCAACCTCACGCTGCCTCCGCTCGCTGCGCTCTTCCTGCGCGCTCCCCGGCAGGGGCGGGAGCCGAGCCAGTGAGCCCGCCGCCCGCGTGGCCGGACGGCAGGCTCGGGGCGACGCCGATCGCGCCCGACGCCTGCCGGTTCCGAGTGTGGGCGCCCCGTGCCGAGCGCGTGGAGGTGCGGCTGGTCGAGGAGGGCCGGCCGGTCGAAGAAGGGCGGCTGGAGACATTGCGGCGAGAGGCGGACGGCTACCACGCCGGCGACGTCGAGAGCGTCACGGCCGGCGCGCTCTACCTGTACCGCCTGGACGGGGGCGAGGAGCGCCCGGACCCGGCCTCGCGTTCGCAGCCGCGCGGCGTGCACGGCCCGTCGCGCGTGGTGGCGCGGGCGCGGGAGCCGGCGCAGTGGCGGATGCCGGCGCCGGGCGACGTCGTCTTCTACGAGGCGCACGTGGGCACGTTCACGTCCGAGGGCACCTTCGACGCGGTCATCCCGCGCCTGGAAGGCCTGCGCGAGCTGGGCGCGAACGCGCTCGAGCTGATGCCGATCGCGCAGTTTCCCGGCGCTCGCAACTGGGGCTACGACGGCGTCTATCCGTTCGCGGCGCAGGAGAGCTACGGGGGCGCCGCGGGGCTCGTGCGCCTGATCGATGCGGCGCACGCGGCGGGCGTCGCCGTCGCGCTCGACGTCGTCTACAACCACCTCGGGCCCGAGGGCAACTACCTGCGCGACTTCGGGCCCTACTTCACCGACCGCTACCGCACGCCGTGGGGCGACGCTCTGAACTTCGACGGCGCGGGCAGCGACGAGGTACGCCGCTTCTTCATCGAGAGCGCGCTGTACTGGACGATGGAGTGCGGCGTCGACGCGCTGCGGCTGGACGCGATCCACGCGATCGTCGATCCGTCGCCGCTGCCGTTCGTCGAGGAGCTCGCGCGCGTGGTGCATGCCGAGGCGGAACGGCGAGGGCGGCGCGTGTGGCTGATCGGCGAGAGCGACGCGAACGATCCGCGCGTCGTGCGTCCGGCGGAGCTGGGCGGACTCGGACTGGACGCGCAGTGGGCCGACGAGTTCCACCACGCGCTCCACGCGCTCGCGAGCGGCGAGCGGCACGGCTACTACGCGGATTTCGGTCGCGTCGCGGACCTCGCCCGCGCCTTCGAAGGGCCGTTCGTCCACCGCGGCGAGCGATCGGACTTCCGCGGGCGCCGTCACGGCCGCGCGGCCGCCGGCGCGGCCGCGCGGCGGTTCGTCGTCTGCTGTCAGAACCACGATCAGGTGGGCAACCGCCTGGCCGGCGATCGCGTGGACACGCTCGTCGACTTCGAGACGCGGAAGGCGATGGCGGCGGCGGTGCTGCTCTCGCCGTTCGTGCCGCTGCTCTTCATGGGCGAGGAGTACGGCGAGCGGGCGCCGTTCCCGTACTTCGTGAGCCACGGCGATGCGGCTCTGGTGGAGGCGGTGCGGCGCGGTCGCGCGGCGGAGTTCTCGGCCTTCCGCTGGGAGGGCGAGCCGCCCGATCCGCAGGCGGAGTCGACGTTCCGGTCGGCGGTCCTGCGGCGGCCGGACGAGGGCACGGAGGGCGAGGGGAGCGAGCGCGCGGCCTCCCTGCGCGCATTTCACGCGGAGCTGATGCGGGTGCGGGCGGACCTCTGGGACCGCGACCGTTCGGCGTCCGAGCTGCTGCGGGCGTGGCCGCTGGAGCGGGAGCGGCTGCTGGTGGTGGCGGCGCGCCAGGGCGGGACGCTGCTCCTGCTCCGGGTCGGCGGATCGGCGGGCGCGGTGCGGATCGAGCCGCCGCCGGGTGCGTGGCGGCGGGTGCTGGATTCGGCGGAAGCCCGGTGGGGCGGCCCGGGGAGCGCGGTTCCGCCGCGGATCGCCGGCGATGGCGCGGTGTCGCTGGACCTTCCCGGGAGCGTGGCGGTGCTCTTCCGCGCCGAGACGGGCCGCCGCGGCGGCGAGGCGGCGGCATGAACCGCTTCCTGTGCGTCCACGGCCATTTCTATCAGCCGCCGCGGGAGAATCCGTGGCTGGAGTCGATCGAACGGCAGGAATCCGCCTCGCCGTACCACGACTGGAACGAGCGTATCACGGCGGAGAGCTATGCGCCGAACGGAGCGTCGCGGATCCTCGACGAGCGCGGCCGCATCGTGCGGATCGTCAACAACTATGAGCGGATCAGCTTCAACTACGGCCCCACGCTGCTGGCGTGGCTGGAGGCGAACGCGGCGGACACGTACGCCCGGATCGTGGAGGCGGACGCGTCGAGCCAGGCGCGTTTCGGCGGCCACGGCTCCGCGCTCGCGCAGGCGTACAACCACATGATCCTGCCGCTGGCGAACGATCGCGACGTGCACACGCAGGTGTCGTGGGGCGTGGCGGATTTTCGGCAGCGCTTCGGCCGCGAGCCGGAAGGAATGTGGCTGCCGGAGACGGCGGTGGACGTGCGCTCGCTCGAGGCGCTGGCGGCGCACGGGATCCGCTTCACGATCCTGGAGCCGGGGCAGGCGCGGCGCGTGCGCCTGCTCGGCGGCGGCGCATGGGAAGACGTGAGCGGGGGGCGCATCGATCCCACGCGGCCCTACCTGCAGCGGCTGCCGTCGGGCCGGGAGATCGTCCTGTTCTTCTACGACGGACCGATTTCGCGGGGCGTCGCGTTCGAGCGGCTGCTGAGCAACGGCGAGCGCTTCGCGGGCCGGCTGCTCGGCGCGTTCCGGGCGGACCAGGGGCGGCCGCAGCTCGTCCACATCGCGACGGACGGCGAGACGTACGGACACCACCACCGCCACGGCGAGATGGCGCTCGCGTTCGCGCTGGCGCAGATCGAACGTCGACCGGACGTCGAGCTGACGAACTACGGCGAGTACCTCGAGCGGCACCCGCCGGAGCACGAGGTGGAGATCGTGGAGGGGACGTCGTGGAGCTGTGCCCACGGCGTCGAGCGGTGGCGCTCCGACTGCGGGTGTCATACCGGCGGCGAGGCGGGGTGGAACCAGGCGTGGCGGGCGCCGCTGCGGGAGGCGCTCGACTGGCTTCGCGACGCGCTCGTGCCGCGCTACGAGCGCTTCGCAGGTCGCCTGTTCACGGACCCGTGGGGGGCGCGCGACGCCTACATCCACGTCATCCTCGACCGCTCGGCCGCGTCGCTCGACCGCTTCTTCGCGGGCCAGCAGCGCAGCGAGCTCGGCGAGGCGGAGCGGGTGCAGGCGCTGAAGCTGCTCGAGCTGCAGCGCCACGCGATGCTGATGTTCACGAGCTGCGGCTGGTTCTTCAACGAGCTGTCCGGCATCGAGACGGTTCAGGTGATGCAGTACGCCGGGCGCGTCGTCCAGCTTGCGCACGAGCTCTTCGAGGTGCACGTCGAGGAGGGGTTCCTCGAGCGGCTCGCGCGGGCGCAGAGCAACATCCCGGACGAAGGCAGCGGCCGCGACGTCTACGACCGGCGGGTGCGGCCGGCGGCGGTCGATCTGGCGAAGGTCGCGGCGCACCACGCGGTGCTGTCGCTCTTCGAGCCGCCGGACGAACGCGACCACGTCTACTGCTACGACGTTCGCGTGCTCGACCGCTCGGACCAGGAGTCGGGGCGGGCGCACATGGAGTTGAGCCGCGTTTCCGTACGCAGCGAGATCACGCTCGAGTCGCTCGAAGTGAGCTGCGCGGCGGTGCACTTCGGGGACCACAACGTGTACGGCGGGGTGCGCACGTTCAGCGGCGACGAGGCGTACCGGAAGCTGATGGCGGACGTGGTGGCGGCGTTCCGGAAGTCCGACTTCCCGGCGCTCGTGCGCGGCATCGATCAGGCGTTCGGCGGCGCGACGTACTCGCTCGGCACGCTCTTCCGGGACGAGCAGTATCGCATCCTGCAGCTCCTGCTGGCGGACCAGGTGGTCGAGACGGAGCAGGTGTACGAGCGCATCTACAAGAACCGCACGCCGCTGATGCGCTTCATCGCGGGGCTGGGCTTCCCGCAGCCGCCGGTGTTCCGCACCACGGCGGAGCTGGTGCTGAACGGGCGTCTGCGCACGCTGCTGCAGCGAGCGTCGGTCGACGCGCGGCAGGTGGGCGAGGTGCTCGAGGAGGCGCGCATGGCGGACGTCGTCCTCGACGCGCCGGGTCTCGGCTTCGCCTTCACGGGGACGCTGGACACGCTGGCGGAGCGGCTCGAGGCGGCGCCGCAGTCGGCGCAGCTTCTGGAGCGGTTGGAGGGGCTGGTCGAGCTGGCGGGGTCGCTGCCGTTCGAGGTGCGGCTGTGGCAACTGCAGAACGCGGTGTACCTGCTGCGCGAGGAGGAGCTTCCGGAGCTGGGCGCCCGCGCGGCCGCGGGCGACGCTGCCGCGGCCGCGTGGGTCGAGCGTTTCCGCAGCGTCGCCGAAGGCGTCGGCGTCGCGGTCGACTGAGCGATGCGCGCGCCCACTTCGACCTACCGGCTGCAGCTCCGGGAAACGCTGCCGCTCGACCGCGCGCGCGAGCTGCTGCCGTACCTGGACGCGCTCGGCGTCGACTGGCTCTACCTGTCGCCGCTGCTGCAGGCGCGGCCGGGGAGCGCGCACGGCTACGACGTCGTCGATCCGACGCGCGTCGCGAGCGGACTCGGCGGCGATGCGGCGCTCGTGGCGCTGTCGCGGGCGGCGCGCGCGCGAGGCATGGGCCTGCTCGTGGACGTCGTGACGAACCACATGGCGGCCGACGAGCGCAATCCGTGGTGGCGCGACGTCCTCGAGCACGGCCGCAGCTCCGCCTACGCCCGCTTCTTCGACATCGACTGGCGCCCGCCGGGCGACCCGGTACGGGACCGGCTGCTCCTCCCCGTGCTGGGCGACCGCTACGCGCGCGTGCTGGAGGCGGGCGAGTTGGGCATCGCGCTCGCGGAGGACCGGCTGGAGGTGCGTTACGGTGAACGCGCGCTGCCACTCGAGCCGGCTTCGTGGGGGCGCGTGATCGCCGCCGCGGCGGAGGGCGGGGCTCCTCGCGAGGCGAGCGCCGCGGCGACGCTGCGGACGCTCGCCTCCGGCTTCGCCTCGCTGCCGCCGCACGACACGACGGACCCCGCGGCGGCCGCGGCGCGGCGCGATCTGACCGCGCGCATGAAGGCACGCTTCGCGGCCGCGCTGCGCGACATCCCCGGCGTGCGCCTCGCCATCGAGGAGGCGCTCGCGGGGCTGGCCGGACGGCCGGGTGAGCCGGCCACGTTCACCGCGCTGGACGCGCTGCTCTCCGCCCAGCCATACCTCCTGGTGCACTGGCGGATCGCGGCGCCCGAGATCAACTACCGGCGCTTCTTCGACATCGCCGATCTCGTCGGCGTGCGGCTGGAGGAGCCCGCCGTCTTCGCCGCGCTGCACGAGCGCATCCTTGAGTGGCTCGCCGGCGGGCTGGTCGCGGGGCTGCGCATCGACCACGTGGACGGCCTCCTCGACCCCGCCGGCTACCTCGACCGGCTGCGCGAGGCCGCGGGCGCGGAGCCGTACATCGTCGTCGAGAAGATCCTGACGGGCGAGGAGACGTTGCCGGCGGAGTGGCCGGTGGCGGGAACGACCGGCTACGACTTCCTGACCCTGGTGAGCGGCGCGCTGGTGCTGCCGGCGGGTCTGGAGCGGCTGCAGCGCGCCTACGACGCGTTCCGCGGCGGCGCGCGGCCGTTCGCGACGGTGGAGTACGAGAAGCAGCGGCAGGTGATCCGCCTGCATTTCGCGGCGGAGCTGCGCGCGCTGGCGCTGCGGCTGACGCGGATCGCGCGCGCGTCGCGGTTCGGCCGCGATGCGCCCGCCCGCCAGCTCGAGCAAGCGATCGTCGAGGTCACCGCCTGCCTGCCGGTCTATCGGACGTACACGGTGGGCGCCGTCTCGCGGCGCGACCGCGCGGTAGTCGAGAGGGCCGTCGGCGCGGCGCGCGCGCGCAATCCGGCGGTCGACGACGTCGCCTACGAGGTGCTGCGGCGCGTGCTGCTGCTCGACCTGCCGTCCGACGCCGACGAGGCGACGCGGGCGGAGTGGATCGCGTTCGTGCTGCACTGGCAGCAGCTCTCCGGGCCGGTGATGGCGAAAGGCGTCGAGGACACCTCGCTCTACCTGTTCAACACGTTGCTCTCGCTCAACGACGTCGGCGGAGATCCGGGCGCCGGCGCGCTCGCTCCGGCGGACCTCCACGCGCGGCTCGCGGCGCGGGGCCGCGAGTGGCCCGCCACGATGAACGCGGCTTCGACGCACGACGCCAAGCGGAGCGAGGACGTCCGCGCGCGTCTCCACGCGCTGACGGAGGTGCCGGGTGCGTGGGCGGCGGTGCTCGAGCGGTGGCGCGGCTGGAACGCATGGGCGCGGGCGGAGGGCAGGAGCGGCGCGGCCCCGGACGCGGACGAGGAGGTGCTGCTCTATCAGACGCTGCTGGGGGCGTGGCCGCTGGACGATGGCGAGCGCGCGGGCTTCGGCGAGCGCGTGCGCGCCTACCTGGTGAAGGCGGCGCGCGAGGCGAAGCGCAACACGAGCTGGCTCGAGCCGGACGAGGCGTACGAGCGGGACCTGGTCGCGTTCGCGGACGCCGTTCTCGACCCCTCGCGCGGCTCTGCTTTCCTCCCCGACTTCCTCGCCGTTCACGAGCGGCTCGCCGCCGCCGGCGCGGTGAACTCGCTCGCCCAGCTCGCGCTGCGGCTCGGCGCGCCCGGCGTCACCGACGTCTATCAGGGCACCGAGCTGTGGAACTTCTCGCTGGTCGATCCGGACAACCGGCGCCCGGTCGACTTCGGAGCGCGCGCGAACCGACTCGCCGTGCTCGACGACGCGGCCGACGCGCTCGCTGCCGCGCGAGACGCCATCCGTCACTGGCGGGACGGCACGGTGAAGCTGCTCGTGCTGCGGGCGGGACTGCGCCTGCGGCGCGAGCGGCCCGGCTTGTTCGTGGGCGGCGACTACCTCCCGCTCGAGGTCGTGGCCGGGGATGGCGGAGGAGAGGTGGAGCAGGAGGTGGAGCAGGAGGTGCTCCCGCCGCCGGACGAACGGGTCATCGCGTTCGCGCGGCGGAGCGGTTCGAAGTGGCTGGTGACGGCCGTCCCGCGGGGCGTCGCGTGCACGCTGGGTGCGCGGCTCCGGGCGCTCGCGGCGGGCGCGGAGGGAGAGCGGGAGCGCGCGGCCGCGGCGGAGGATCGCGCGGCGTCCCGCACCGGCGGAGACGCGGTGGCGTGGCAGGCGTCCGGATTCGCCGCCGCGGGTCCGCTCGCCGGCCTGGCGCTGCGCCTGCCCACGGGCGCGCCGGCGCGGTGGCGCGACGCCGCGAGCGGCCGTGAGGTGGTCGCGGCCACGGGCGGCGCCAGGGGGCCGCTGCTGCCGGCGGCGGCCGTGTTCGATCCGCTTCCGGTGGCGCTGCTCGTGGGGACGGGGTCGGCAGAGTAGGCGGAGCGCCGCTCCTCGCCGCGGCCGGCGCGGGAGCCGAGGGGATCGGGGGTCCTCGGGTGCCGGGGCGGTCGCGGGTTCCCGGGTGCCGGAGCGATCAGGCGTTATCGGCCTCCGGGTCGGCCTCGGCTGCGGTGCCACGTCCCGCCGCCTGCGGTCCCGCGGGCTCCTCCTCGGTCGGCTCCCTCCGCGGCGCGTGGGCCTCGGGGCCGGCGGGGCCGCTCTTCATCGGCACGCGCACGGTGAAGGTGCTTCCCCGGTCGATCTCGCTCTCGACGTCGAGGGAGCCGCCCAGAAGTTGGGTGAGCCCGCGGGAGACGCTGAGGCCCAGGCCGGTCCCGCCCGCCTGCCGTGTGGAGGCGCTCTCGACCTGCCAGAACGCTTCGAAGATTGAGCGCTGGTGCTCGCGCGCGATGCCGATGCCGGTGTCGGCGATGGTGAAGACGGCGTCGTCGCCCTCGATGCGTGCGGCGAGGCGGACGCTGCCGCGCCGCGTGAACTTGACCGCGTTCGAGACGAGGTTGAGCAGGATCTGGCGGAGCTTGCCGTCGTCGATTTCGAGCAGTGCATCCCCGTCCCGGATGTCGACGCGGAAGTCGAGATTCTTGTCGCGCGCAAGCGGCTCCGCGATCGCGACGACGTCGCGGACGAGCCGGCCGAGCGCGATGCGTCCAAGGTGGAGCTGCTCGCGGCCCGCCTCCATGCGGGCGAAGGCGAGGATCTCCTCGATGATCTGCAGCAGGTGGCGCGCGCTCGCGTTGATGCGGCGGACATGGTCCTGCTGCTTGTCGGAGACGGTGCCGGCGATGCCCGCGAGCAGGATCTCGGCGTAGCCCATGATCGCGTTGAGCGGCGTGCGCAGCTCGTGCGAGACGACGGCGAGGAAGTCGGACTTGGCCTGGTTGGCAGCGACGGCGGCGCGGTAGAGGCGGGTGTTCTGGATCGCCTGCGCGGCGCGATTGGCGACGTCGCGCGCGAGCAGCATGTCGTGGACGTCGAAACCGCGTTCGGCGCACACGAAGACGATGGCGCCGAGCATCTCGCCGCGGGCGACGATCGGGACGGCCATGACGGAGTCGGTGCCGAGGCGGCGGAGCAGGTCGAGGTGGTCCGGGTCCAGAGCGTCGACGTCGAACTCCTCGGCGAAGCGCTCGAAGAGGAGGGAATCGCCGCCGACGATGGCGCGGCTGGAGGGGTGGGGCGCGTCGAAGGTCGGGGGAAAGAGGCGCCCGAGGTCGTGCAGCAGGGCGATCTTGTCGGCATCCCGGTGGGTGGCGGCGACGCGGTGGATGCGGCCCTCCTCGACGACGTCGACGACGACCCAGTCGCCCATGTGGGGCACGAGGTGCTCGGCGAGCGTGTTGAGGGTCGCCTCGTAGTCGAGGGAGGAGTCGAGGACCGCGCTGAGGCGGGCGAGGAAGCGGGCGCGCTGCTCGGCGCGCTCGGCGTTCTCGCGGGCGGCGCGCTCGCGGATGAGGCGGCGGTCCTGTTCCTCGGCCCGCTTGCGGTCGGTGGTGTCGCGCAGCGTCACGAGGCGCGCCGGTGCGCCCTCCCACATCGTGTCGGAGACACGCAGCTCCGCGACGGCGCCGTGGCCGCCGTCGACGTCGGCGTTGAGGAGGTCGATCTCGGTCGTCTCGCCGGTCACGGCGGGGAAGCCGAACGGTTCGCCGACGAGCCGGTCGGCGGGGCGGCCGAAGAGGCGTTCGGCCGCCGGATTCACGAAGAGGACGGTGCCGTCCTCGCCGAGGATGACGATGCCGTCCGCCGTGCGCTGGAAGATGCTGCGGAATCTGGCTTCGCTCTGTTCGAGCTCGGCTTCGACGGCGCGCAGTCTGGCGAGGAGCTCAGTGGCCCGGTCCATCGGCGGGTCTGACGGCATCGCTCTGGGAGGAGGCGGCCGCCTCGGCGGGGAGTGTGGGCCGATCCCCGTCGCGATCCTCGTTGACGACGTCCAGCTCCGGCGCGGCGAGCATCGCGCCGGTGCCGAGGATTCCGGTGAGGCGGGCGAAGCGGCCGCGGACGTGCATTCCACGGCCGGTGATCGTGAACTCGCGGATCTCCTTCTCGTGCCAGGAGCCCCGCATCTTCAGGACGGTGACGCCGCGCTTCATCGTGCCGAAGCTCTCGACGTAGCGCAGCAGCAGGATCGTGTCGGTGAGCGTGGAGATGTGCTTCTCGGTGATCGACGCTCCGCCGGAGAGCGAGGGAGTGGTCGAGGTGAAGAGGCCGGCGATCTGCTGCTGCTTGATGAACGACGTCAGGTTGATGACGAACTCGCGGAAGATCCGCTGGGGCGCGACGCGCTCGAGGGCGGAGAGGCTGTCGATCGCCACGCGGTGGGGCTGAAAGTCGGCGATCTCGCGGCGCATCCGCAGGAGGTGTTCCTCCACCGTGAGGGAGTGCGGGTAGTCGGTGAGGATGCGGAGGCGACCTTCCTCTTCCATCGCCTGGAAGTCGACTCCCCAGCCGGCGGCGTTGCGGTAGAGCTGCTGCCGGCTCTCCTCGTAGGCGAAGAGGAGCGCGCGATCGCCGCCCTCGACGCCGCGCCCGAGGAACTCGGTGGCGGTGAGCGTCTTGCCCGTCCCGGTCGCGCCGGAGACGAGGATGATCGAGTCGCGGAAGAAGCCACCGCCGCACATCGCGTCGAGGTCCGCGTTGCCGGAGCTGATGCGCACGTCGGAGGACTGCTGCGTCAGCTTCATGGCGGAGATCGGGATCACCGTGATGCCGTCGTGCGCGTCGACCGTGAAGGGGAACTCTCCATTCTGATGGCCGGCGCCGCGCACCTTCAGGATCTCGAGCGTGCGACGGCGGCGTTCGTCGACGAGGGCGTGGCGCAGGATCACGACGTTGTCCGTCACGAACTCCTCGATGCCGAGGCGCGTGACGGGGCCGGGATCGTCGCTCCGCTCCGCCGTCAGGACGGACGTGACGCCGATCTGCTCGAGCTGCTCGGTAATGCGGAAGAGCTCGGCGCGCAGGAGGACGCGGTCGTCGAACTGCTCGAAGAGCGCGTTGAGCGAATCGAGCGAGACGCGCTTCGCGGCGACCTTGCGGATCGCGTTGCCGATGCGGGCGACGAGGCCGCCGAGGTCGAAGTCGCCGACGATCTGCGTCCGCTCGCCGGCGCGCGGCGAGGCGTCGACGAAGGCCCACTTGCCGGCCTCCTCCCAGGCGGGGATGTCCCAGCCGAAGCTGGCCATGTTCGCGCGGATGTCCTCGGCCGCGTCCTCGAACGTGATGAAGACGCCGCCTTCGTCGTAGAGCGCGATGCCGCGGGCGAGGAACTGGGTCGCGAAGACCGTCTTGGCGCTGCCTGCGGTTCCGGCGACGAGCGTGGTCCGGGCGCGCGGCAGGCCGCCTTCGGCGATGACGTCGAAGCCCTCGATACCGGTAGGGACTTTCTCGATTTGCTTGAGCGGTCGATCCGCCATGGCTACTCCGCCTCGATCGCTTCGATGGAGAGGGCGTAGAGCACGAGCCGGTCGTCGGAGAGGTCCCCCGTCACGCGCCGCGACGGCTCCGGCTTGTGCTTGACGAGCGTGGGCGTCGTCAGGATCCGCTCGCTCTCGGCCGCCTCCGGTTGCTCGAGCACGTCGATGACGACGAACTCGCAGTCGTCCCTGAGCGTGTGCACGCAGAGGCGGCGCAGGTTGCGGATCGCCCGGGCCGAGCGGGTCGTGCGCCCGGAGACGAAAAGCTTGAACGCAAACGTCTTCATTACATTCCCGTTGTGGGTTCCGACCCCGCGTTCGCAAGGAAGGTGCCGGGGAGCGGCTCGGCTTCGCGGGCGCGGCGCGCACGAGCGCTCGCGGCGTGCCCGACACGACGACCGGGTCGCATGCGCGCGAGTCGTGGCGCCGATGCGGTGGGGATCGCCGCAACGCGCCCGTGCTTGCCGGTGTCAGAGGGGTTGAACGGGCGAGATGAGCCTTCTCGTGGACGACGGGTGGACGAACGGCAGCTGATCGAACGTGTGCTCGGGGGTGAGCCCGCCGCGGCGCGGGAGCTCTACGACGCGCACGTCGACCGGGTCTATCGACTCGCGTACCGGCTCGCCGGCGACGGTGATCTCGCGGCGGAGTTCACCCAGGAGAGCTTCATCCGCGCCTTCGACCGGCTGGACCGGTTCCGGGGCGACTCGGCGCTCGCCACGTGGCTGCACGCGATCACCGTGTCCGTCGCGCTGAACGGGTTGCGCAGCCGCAAGCGGCGCCGCGCACGCCTGGCGCCGCTCGAGGCGGTGGCGGCGGTCGGCGCCGGCGAGCCGGAGCCGACGCCGCACCTGCGGGAACGACTGAGGCAGGCGATCGACGGTCTGCCGGACCTTTATCGGGTGGTCTTCGTGATGCACGACGTGGAGGGCTACAAGCACGACGAGATCGCGGCCGTCCTCGGCATCGCGCAGGGGACCTCGAAGGCACGGCTGTCGAGGGCGCGCGCGAGGCTGCGACAGGATCTGCAGGAGTTCGCCGGGGATTGGGCGCAATGAACGACGACGCATTCGACGAGTTGCTGGCACGCGCGGCGCGCCGGTACAACGCGCCGCCGGAGGCGCCGCGGGAGGCGATGTGGGCGCGGATCGAAGCGGCGCGCGCCGGCCGGGAGGCCGCCGCCGCGGTCGGACACGACGGCGCGGCGGGGCCCACGGCGCCGGCCGAGCCCCGCGCGGTCGTTCCGCTGCGGCCGCGACGCGTGTCGCGCCGGGCGCTCTGGATGAGCGGCATCGCCGCGGCGCTCGTGGTGGGATTCGCGCTCGGCCATTTGCGGTGGGGCGGGGAGCGGTCGGGAAGCGGCGGCCCGCCGTCGCAAGTGGCCGCGCAGCCGGCCGCGGTGGACGCCTCCCCGGATCGCTCCGGCGGCGGCCCGGCCGAGGAGGCCGCGACGGAGCGCAGGGCGGCGGCTCCGCCGACCTCCGTGGCTGGGGGCACGCCATCGTTGGGCGGGATCGCCGACGGGCGTGCCGCGGCCCGCGAGCCGGTGGTGGCGGACGCGGCGGCACGCGGGTCCGGGGAGGTGGGCGGGACGGCGGCGGCCCGCATGGTGGCGGTGCCGCGCTCGGCCGTCGGCGAGGAGCGTGACCGCCTGGCGTTCTTCCGCGTGGCGGCGCAGAGCACGCTCGTGCAGGCGGAGGTCCTCCTCACGTCCGTGCGGACGGCGCCGGCCGCCGACTCGGCCGAGTACCGCCGCCTGGCGGAGTGGGGCCGGCAGGTGCTCTCCAGCACGCGACTGCTACTCGACTCGCCGGCGGCGGCGGATCCCGCGCTCGGGCCGCTGCTCTCGGACCTGGAGCTCGTACTCGTCCAGGTGGTGGAGCTGGCCGACGACCGCGAGACCGGGCGCGAGCTGATCGACGGCGCCGTGCGCCAGCGCGACGTGCTGCCTCGCCTGCGCTCGGCGGTACCGCCGAGCCGCGGCGTCGTGGGGAGCTGAACTCGAAATCCGACGAAGGAGACGCTCGATGACAGATTCCGTGAGGGCGGCGCCACGGGCGCTGACGATCGCGGCCGTCGTGGCGGCGCTGTGGACGGCGCTCCCGGCTCCGGCCGCGGGCGTGGAGGTGGAAACCGGTGCGGCGAGATGGGCGCAGGCGGATCCGGCGGACTCGCTGTACCGGGCAGCGCGCGAGTCCCTCAACCGTGGCGACTACGCCGCCGCGGCGCGGGCGTTCGCACGAATTCCGGGGAGGTACCCGACGTCGTCGTACGCGGGCGATGCGCTCTACTGGTTCGCGTTCACGCGCTACCGCATGGGCGGGAGCGACGCGTATCACGCTGCGCTGGAAGCGCTCGCGAGACAGGGCGAGCTGTATCCGCACGCGGCGACGCGGGGTGATGCCAAAGCCCTCGCGGTTCGCATCCAGGGCGAGCTCGCGCGCACGGGCGATGCCGCCGCGGCCGCCGCCGTCGCATCGGCGGCGGACGTCGACGCGACGGAATCGCGGGCGCGGATCCGGGAGCAGTTGCTTGCGGCGCAGCAGGCCAATTCGGCGAGCGCGAGAGAGGCCCGCCGGCGGGCAGTCGAAGCGGGCATCGTCGCAGGTAGTGCGAGCGAGGCGCGCATCGCCGCAGGCAGTGCCAGCGCAGTGCGCGTGAGATCCGGTCTCTCCGACGGCTGCGAGCGGGACGATTACGAGGTGCGCAGCGCCGCGCTCAACGCGCTGGCACAGATGAATGCCGCGCGCGCGCTCCCGGTGCTGAAAGGCGTGGTGGCGCAGCGCGACTCGTGCTCGACGCCGCTGCGCCGGACGGCGCTCTTCCTGCTCGCGCAGCAGGGCAGCTCGGATGCGGTGGACGTGGTGATCGACGCGGCGCAGCACGATCCGGACGAAGCGGTGCGGCGACAGGCGGTCTTTGCGCTGGCGCAGGCGCCATCGCAGCCGGCGCTGGCGGCGCTTTCGTCCATCCTGCGCGGATCGAACGACGTCGACATGCAGGGGCAGGCGCTGTTTGCGCTCGCTCAGCGAAGGGAGCCGGAGGCGTCCGCGATCATTCGCGGCTATGTGACGCGGACCGGCGTGCCGGAGGAGCTCAGGGTGCGGGCGATCCTCGCGCTGAGCCAGCGGCCGGGTCCGGCCGATGCCGAGCTGCTGCGCGGGCTGTTCGCGCAGGCGTCGTCGATGAAGGAGAAGCAGGTGATCATCCAGGCGCTCGGTCAGATGGACTCGACCGACAACGGACGCTGGCTGCTCGCCATCGCGCGCGATCGGAAGAACGACGTCGCCCTGCGCAGACAGGCGCTCTTCATGGCCACGCAGCGCCACGACGACATCGGATCAGCGGAGCTCGCGGCGCTCTACGAGGCCATGCCCGAGCGCGAGATGCGGCAGCAGCTGATCATGGCGCTGTCGCAGCGCCGCGACATGGCGGCGGTGGACAAGCTGATCGACATCGTGCGGACCGAGAAGGATGTCGACCTGCGGAAGATGGCGATCTTCTGGCTGGGCCGCTCGCCACAGGCGGACGACCCGCGCGTGGTGCAGCTGCTGCAGGATATCATCAGTCACTAGCCGCGCCAGCGGAATCGACCGCCGGTGCGCCCCCGTCTCCCGGCGCACCGGCGGCATCCGCCGCGGTCGGTTCCGCCGGCGTCACCCACCACTCCTTCACGTTGATGAAGGTGCCGCGCACGTCCATGTCGGTGCCCATCAGTCGGTCGCGCGCGACGTAGAGGATCGGGTAGTAGAAGAGGATCGACCACGGCTGGTCCTCGCGCAGGATCGACTGCAGCCGGTTCCACAGCGGCTGCGCGCGATCGCGGTCGGCGATCACGGCGAGGCTGTCGAGGAGCGTGTCGACGTGCGGGTTCGCGTACGATGCGATCTGCTCCGGGTTGCCGAGCGCGGCGGAGTGGAAGAGGTCGTGGAGGTTGAGGCCGAAGTCGGCGTCCCAGGCGAGCAGCACCGCGTCGAAGCGGCGCTGGGGCGAGAGCGCGTCCTGGATGAGCGTCGCGTAGTCGGTCGGCGCGACTTCCATGCGCACGCCGATCCCGGCGAGGTCCGACTGGATCATCGTGGCGGCGTCGCGGTTGAAGTCGTTGCCCGCCGGAATCTCGAGCGAGAAACGGAACGGCTTGCCGTCGGGGCCGAGCATGGCGCCGTCGGCGCGGCGGTGGAAGCCCGCCTCGGCGAGCAGGCGGACGGCGGCGGCGGTGTCGTAGGGAAGCGGCGTCGCGGTGCTGTCGTACGCCCAGTAGGAGGGCGGCACCGGGACCGACGCGAGCTGCCCCTTTCCGGCTCGCAGCGCGTTCATGATGTCGGCCCGGTCGATGGCGATGGTCAGCGCGCGCCGCACGCGCGCGTCGTCGAAGGGCGCCCGCTTCCCGTTCCAGCCGACGAAGCCGTAGCGCAGCGACGGCCGCACGATGGCGTGCAGCCCCGGCCGCGCGTCCAGCTCCGTCAGGCGCTGGGGCGGCACGACGAGCGCGAGGTCCGCGCCGCCGGTCAGCAGCTCGGTGATCTCCGCGTTCGCGTCCGGCACCACGCGCCACACGATACGGTCCAGGTTCGGCCGGCCGCCCAGCGACGGCGCGAAGGTCTCGTTCGCGACGAAGACCCAGCGGTCGTTCGCCGACTGGGACGCGACGGTGAACGGGCCGTCGCCGACCGGCGCCCGGTTGAACGGCGTCTGCCGCAGGCGCTCCGGCGGGACGGTGTCCAGCACGTGGCGCGGCACGATCGGCAGCAGGGGCACGCCGACGAGTGGATCCGCTACGGCGCTCAGCGGGAAGCGGACGGTGAAGGAGTCCACGACCTGCGACGGTCCCCAGGCGGCGAAGTACTGTGCGCTCTGATATGCCGTCGCCGGATCGCGCGCGCGGTCGATCGTGAATGCCGCGTCGTAGGCGGTCACCGGCTCGCCGTCCGTCCACCGCGCGTCGCGGCGTAGGTGGAAGACGACCGCCGTGTCGCCGCTCATGTCGAACGACTCCGCCAGGGCGGGCCCGTACTCGAGGTCCGGCGTGTAGCGAAGGAGCGGCAGGAAGAGGAGATAGCGGTTGACCTCCTGGGCGTACGCGTCGGCGGCGACCAGGGGATTCGCGGCGTCCAGATCCGTCGGCGAGACGATCACCACGGTCCCGCCGCGACGGCCCTCTCGCTCCGTCGAAGCGGGGCGATCGCGTCCGCACGCCGCCATGGAAAGGAGCACGGCCGTCGCCGCCGCGGCCACCTCCAGGCGCCGAAGCACTGGGCGAAGTCGCTTCATCGAGCCATCCACCGTTGCTGTTCGTTGGGGTGGCTGAATACTGACGCGGCCAACGGCGATCGGCAAGGCCTCGCGCGCCGTCTCAACGCCGGGCCGGTGCGGCGTCGAGACGGCGCGGCTTCACTCCTGCGCGCCGCCGCCCGAGGCGGTGCTCGGCGCGCCGTCGGCATCGAGGATCGCGCGGCCGTCGAGGTCGTCCGGGACGGGGACGCCGGCGAGGCGCGCGAGGGTCGGCGCGATGTCGACGGTGGCGACGTGGCGCCGCACGCGCGCGGCCGGGATGCCGTCGCCGAGGAAGATCAGCGGAACCCAGCGGTCGTAGTGGTACGGCGAGCCGTGCGTGGTGCCGCGAGGCGCGCCGCTCAGGATGTCACCCGGCTGCAGACGGATCTCGATGCCGATCGAGCCGAACGCGTCCGGGACCCGGTCGCGGCGGAAGGAGTGGCGGAAGAGCGTGACGAAGGAATCCGCGGGCGCGCCGCTTTCGAGCTCGCGGTAGGTGATCGCGTCAGCGACGAAGTCGAAGCGCTCGGCGGCGCTCGCCGCGCGCTCCTGCGCGGCGGCCGAGGGCTCGCCGGCGGCCCCGGCCGCGGCGTCGTCGCCCGCCTCGGCGGCGCGCGCGGCCTGCAGCGCCTGCCGGAGCTCGGCGCTGGAGACGCGGCGGCCGGGCTCGCCCATGCGCTCGCGGACCTCGGGCTGCGGCAGCACGCCGTGGTCGGCGGAGAGCACCGCGACCCAGCGGCCGCGGCCGACCGTGCGGTCGAGGTAGGCGAAGAAATCCCCCAGCTCACGGTCGAGCCGCAGCAGGTTGTCGAGCTGCTCGCGGCTGAAGGGGCCGTAGCCGTGGCCGACGTAGTCGGTCTGCGACAGGCCGACGGAGAGGTAGTCCGGCACGTCGTCGGCGCCGAGATGGTCGTTGGCGATCGCCGCGCGCGCGAGTCCGAGCACGGCGCGGTCGACGAACGGGGTGCCGCCCACCCACTCGGCGAAGGCGCCGGGCCGGCCGTGGCGGCCCTCGTCCGCGAAGCGGTGCGGGAAGGCGGAGTGGACGCCGTCGCCTTCCCAGGTGGCGGTGTCGCCCTCCGTGAGCGGGCGCCAGCGCGCGGGCACCGAGTCGCGCCAGACGGAGTCGCCGAGCAGCGTCGGCAGGCGCTCTTCCTGGAACGCGCTCACCCAAGCGGGCAGCGTGTCCATGTAGTACGTCGACGAGACGAAGCGACCGGTCGCGTGGTCGAACCAGTACGCCTGGCCGTGTGCCTTCCCGAGCATCAGGATCGCCGAACGGTCCTTACCCGAGACCGACACGGCGCGCGCGGCCGGATAACGCGCCACCAGCCAGTCGGCGAAGCCGCTGTGCAGCAGGTTGCGCGGCGAGCGGCCCTGCTCGCCGGGCGCCCCCACGATGGCGACGCTCGTGTCCTCGACGCAGTACATTCTCGCGGCGCCCGGCTCCGTGCCCATGAGCCAGTCGTTTGCGACGATGCCGCTGTGCGACGGGTAGACGCCGGTGCCGAGCGTTGCGTGCCCTGGACCGGTTTCGGTGGCGGCGTGGTCGTGCGTCGCGTCGGTGAAGACGACGCCGTCGTCGAGGAGGCGACGGAAGGCGCCGGTGAAGAGCGAATCGTAGCGCGCGACGAGGTAGGCGGGGAGCTGATCGACGGAGAGCAGCACGAGGAGGCGCGGCGGTGTCGCGTCCGCGGCCGCCCCGGGCGTGGGCGGGGTAGGCGTCGCGGTTGCGGCGGGCGCGCCGGGGGCAACCGGCGCGCCGGGGTCCACGGACGTGCCGGGTGCGGCGGTGGCGCAGGCGAGCGCGAGGGCGGCGGCGGTGAGCGTCGGGGTCGTCCGTGCCATGGGTCGTCTCCTCAGTGTGCGCGCTGCCACTCGAGCGTGGACATGCGGTGCGTGCCCGGGTAGGGCGTGTCCTTCCCCTTGACGACGTCCCAGAGGATGCGGTTGAAGAGGTCGTCGTCGGAGCTGTCCTCGAAACGGAGGTCGAGGCGGCGCGAGTCGCGCGCGCCGGGATTGGAGGCGGCGTTGCGCTCGTCGAGAGGGACGCCCGGGCGGAGCGCGTCGTAGGGACGCGCGTCGGGCGTCGCCGTGAAGACGTCGCGCAGCGGATGGCCGTAGTAGTCGAACTGGGAGAGGCTGCCGAGGCCGAGGATCTCCGAGATGGTGGCGATCACGTCCGTCGTGTTGGCGAAGCGGTGGTTCACGCCGGGCCGGCTGTAGGGCGAGATCACGAGGAACGGGGCGCGGTGGGAGTCGACGTGGTCGGGTCCGTTCTGCGCGTCGTCTTCGACGACGAACACGACGGTGCGCGGCCAGAAGCGGGAGTGCGAGATCGCCTCCACGACGCGCCCCAGCGCCAGGTCGTTATCGGCCATGTAGGCGCGCGGCGTCGGCTCGCCCGGCCGCCCGCCGGCGGTGTGGTCGTTGGGCAGCCGCATCACGACGAGCTGCGGCATGCGGCCGGCGCGCTCGAAGCCGTGCAGCTCGTCGATGAAGATGTCGGCGCGCCGCTGGTCGGGGATGGCGAGGTCGAAGCCGGCGAAGTCGCGATTGGTGTGCGCGGCGAGGAACGGCTTCGCGCCGCGGTAGCCAGCGGGCATGCGGTCGTCCGCGTCGACGTCGTCCGGCACGACGAACTCGCCGTAGTTGCGGAAGGTGATGCCCGCCCGGTTGGCGAGGTCCCAGATGTAGCCGTTGGCGGGCTCGGCCACGTCCTCGTCGAGCTGGGGCACGACGCCGCGGTTGGTGCCTTCGTAGTCGTAGGGTGCGCGCCGGCCCGAATAGTTCGACTCGACGGTCTTCTCGAGGTAGTCGGTGGCGTACGCGGCGGTCGACCAGTTGTGCCCGTCCGCGCTCACCTCGGCGTTGACGAGGAAGCGGTCGTAGAGGCCGAAGCGGTCGGCGAGCGCGTGGTGGTTGGGCGACACCGTTCGTGGGAAGAAGACGAGCGCGCTGTCGCCATCGCCCTCCGGCACGTCGCCGAACACCTGGTCGAAGGTCCGGTTCTCCTTGATGATGTAGACGACGTGCTCGAACGGCGGGTAGGTGGCGCCGGCGGAATGGCGCCGGTCCCAGCCGTTCGCCGCCGCGACCCGCCGCGCGTAGCCCGCCAGCGTCGCCGAGTCGGCGGAGGCGCCGGTCGCGATCGTCCGCAGCGTGCCCGAGAGCTGGCCGAGCGTGTAGCTGCGGCTGTCGCGCGGGCGCGCTTCGCCCGGCTGCGCGTTGGACGGGTTCGGCCCCGTCCGGGTGCCCTTGCCGCACACCACGAGCAGCGTGTCGCCGCTCACTCCGACCGCCGTCGGATACCAGTCGACCGGAAGGCGGCCGGCGAGCCGGTCCGTGCCGGGACCCGAGCCGGTGCCCGACGTGCGCGGCGAGAGGTCGAAGACCGCGACCGCGTTCACGTCCGCTTCCGCGATGAAGAGCCGCGTTCCGTCCGGCGAGAGCGCGAGCGCGTTCGGTGTGCTCCCCTCGCCGGGGCCCGCCGGCGGCGGGTCGAGCAGCTCCGTGAGCACGCGGCGCGCCCGCGTGTCGACGACCACCACTCGGTCCGTCGTCGCGGAGGCGACGAAAAGCCGCGAGCCGCCGGCGCCCAGAAGCAGCGCGGAGGGATGCCGGCCCACCAGGATGCGCCCCTCGTCGCGCAGCGCGCCGCCGGCCGCCGGCGCGAACACGGAGACGGTGTGGCCGCCCCACGCCGACACGTAGACGGTGCCGTCGGCGGCGGCCGCGACGCCGTACGGGTAGCGCCCCGTCGCGAGCCGCTGCACGACGCCGCCGCTGGCGACGTCCACGACGGCGAGCGAGTCGGCGATGTTCTCTGCGACGTAGAGCCGCCGGCCGTCCGGCGAAAGCGCAATGCCGGCGGGGTAGCGCACGCCCAGTTGACGCCGCTGCGTCCGCGTCCGCGGCTCGCCGGGCGCGGTGCCACGCACCGTGGTCGGCGGCGCCAGACGAAGGCTGTCGCGCAACGTCGCCCTGCCGCCGTTCCAGTCGTAGCGATAGACGACGTCCTGATTTCCGCCGGAGGCATAGAGCGTGCGCCCGTCCGGGGCGAACGCGAGGCCGAGGAACGCCGCCGGCTGCACCACCGTCTGCACGACGCGGCCCGATGCGCGGTCGACCACCTGCAGCCCCTGGTCCCGCCAACCGCTCAACAGCACGACCGCCTCCCGCCCCCCCGGGGCGAGCGCGATCGACAGCGGCAGCGAACCCAGGTCCGTGCGCGCTCCGGTCGGGTCGAGACGGCGTCCGGTCGGCAGCGGCAGCTCCGCCTCCGCCAGCGCGGGCGCGGCGGCCGCGGGCGCGGACGCAGCCTCGGGCGCGGACGCGGGTGAAGCGGTGTCTGACGCGGCCGCCCGCGGCGCGGGCGAAGGCCCCGGTGCCGACGTACAGCCCGCGACCAGCAGCAGGGCGCCGAGCGCGGCGCGGGCGAGGGTGGAGCACGGGTGCGGGCGGATGGGCGTCGTCATCACGAGTCTCGAGTCGGGGGTCGGTCCGTCGCCGGGGTAATCTACCCGAATCGCGGCGAGGGTCCACCCGCCCGTGTCACGGGGGCTTCGCGTTCCGGACGGGAGCCGGTTACAATGCTCGCCGCGCGAGGCGAAAAGCGCACGGGCGCGCCACGATTCCGCTAAACGGGAGGCATCCACAGATGCGGCGGTCGATCATCACCTTCTTCCTGACGATCATCGGCGTGGGCATCCTGCTCCTCGCCTTCGTCTTCTCCGGCTCCTACGACATCGGGGCGACGTCGCCGCACACGCGCCCGGTGCGACGCCTGATCGGCATCCTGACCGACCGCTCGATCAAGCACCACGCGGCAGCGATCCAGGCGTCGCCGCTCGACCGCGCCGACCTCGCCGAAGGCGCCGCGCACTACGACGACATGTGCGCCGTCTGCCACGGCGAGCCCGGCAGCGACGAGCGGAGCGCGATCGCGCAGGGCCTCTATCCGCGCCCGCCTCGCCTCCGCCGCACCGACGACTGGAGCGACGCCGACCTCTTCTGGATGATTAAGAACGGGATCAAGATGACCGGCATGCCGGCCTTCGGCGCCACGCACAGCGACGAGGAGATGTGGAGCCTCGTCGCGTTCGTCCGCAAGAAGGGCGAGATGAGCGCGCAGGAGTACCACGACCTCGTCCGGCGCGGGGCGGGCGCGGAGGGCGCGGTGGGCGCGGTGGGCGCGGCGCAGCCGGCCGCGGCGGCTGATTCCAGCCGTTCGGGGAGATAACGGAGGGAGGGGAGGGCGCGGAGGGCGCGGAGGGCGCGGAGCGACTTCTCGTCGCGGAGAGGTCGGAGAGTCGGAGGGCACGGAGGAGGGGTCGGTCGTGGATGCCTCGGCGGGAAGCCTCGCCGCGCAGTGTCACGACCCGCCCGGTCGGCACGCCGCCTGTGTATCCGGCTGTCGCGCTGCCGGCGCTTCCACGCGCGCGGATGCGCGGCGCCGCCGGCCACTGTCGCATCCGCGCCCTCTGCGCGACTCTTCAAACCCCGAGAGCCCGGGCCCGCGGCCCAGCGAGAAGAATCTCGTAATCGACGCCGGTCCGATCATCGCCATCTGGTTTTTTCTCGGAATCCGGGAAGAATCTCGTAATGGTCGGGCGCTCACCGGATCTCTCTCGAGATTGTGCTCGCTTTCCGAGACAAATCCGGATGGCGATCCGGGAGCGGACGTCCATTACGAGAAATTGCTCGCTCTGCAGGAGGCTGCTCCACGCCGGCCACCCTGCGCGGCGCCGCACGCCGCGGCTCCGCACACGCCGCGGCTCCGCACCCGCCGCCGCTCCGCGCCCTCCGCCGCTCCGCGCCCTCCGCTCAGAGCACGCGCGCGATCCGGATCAGCCACGAGAGCACCGCCATCACGATCGGCAGCAGCGTCAGGCCGACCGAGAAGATCAACCCCTGCCGGAACAGCAGCGGCCCCACCTCCGGCGCCGCGCGGCCCCACAGCCGCGTCGCCGACAACTCCAGCAGCCAGCCGGAGCTGTAGCAGAGGTTCGCGAGCAGCGCATACGCCACCACCGGCATCCACAGCCCCGCGAAATGCGCGGGGCGTGGCGGCAGCAGCCCGAAGAAGACCACCATCCCCAGCGAGAACACCCCCGTCGCACCCACCACCGCGTTGTAGAGCAGCCGCCTCGATTCCCACCACACGAGCAGTGACAGCGGCGTGCGACGGTAGTCGGGCAGCGGGTAGAGGATCTCGGTCAAGGACGTCACGAACGCCTCCAGGGTTCACAGTCCCATGTACTTTGCCGCGCAAAGCTACGGCGCGCAAGACCCGCTCGTCACCCGCGCCGCGACCCGCATCATCGCAATCTCAGCCCTTGACGCCGCCGGCGGTGAGGCCTTCGACGATGCGGCGCTGCAGCGCGAGGACGAGCAGGCCGATCGGCAGCGTCGCGACGACGGCGGCGGCGAGGACGTCGCCCCACGGGAGCTGGTAGTGGCCGCGGAAGAGGGCGATGGCGACGGGGACGGTGTAGCGCTCGGGGCCGAGGGTGAAGGAGAGGGCGAAAAGGAACTCGTTCCAGCAGTAGAGGAAGGTGAGGATGGCGGTGGTGGCGAGGGCGGGCAGGGCGAGGGGGGCGACGACGTGGCGGAAGGCGCGGAGGCGGGAGGCGCCGTCGACGCGGGCGGCGTCTTCGAGGTCGGTCGGGATCTGGCGGAAGAAGCCGACGAGGAGCCACACGGCGAGGGGTGTGGCGAAGGTGAGGTAGGGGAGGACGAGGCCGGGGTAGGTGTCGATGAGGCCGAGGGAGCGCAGGAGGAGGTAGAGCGGCGGCACGATGGAGATCTGCGGGAACATCGCGACGGCGAGGATGAAGGCTAGGATCGGCGCCTTGCCGCGGAATCGGAGGCGTGCGATCGCGTAGGCGGCGAAAGCGCCGAGGAGCACGGCGAGGATCGTGGTGGCGCCGGCGACGACGACGGAGTTGCGGAGCGGCACGAGGAAGTCGCGCTGTTCGAAGAGGGTGCGGTAGTGCTGCAGCCCGACGTGGGCGGGAATCAGCGACGGGTGGCTGAAGAGGGCGCTCTCGGGCGCCAGTGAGGAGACGGCGGCCCAGTAGATCGGGAAGGCGAACGCGGCGAGGAGGAGGGCGAAGGCTACGCGGGCGGTGTAGCGGAAGGCGACGTCGCCGGCGCGGGGTCGTGCGGCCACGCGGCCCTCGCCGCGCGGCGAGGGCTCGGGGGCGGCGGATGCGGCGGGCGTCGTCGTCGCTCTCACGGCGCATCCTCCGGCGCGGTGAGGCCGCCGCCGAGCGCGCGCACGTAGAGCAGCGCGAGGGCGAAGGCGAGGAGGAAGACGAGCATGGAGAGGGCGGAGCCGTAGCCGAAGCGGAGGTCCTGGAGCAGCGCCTGAAAGGTGTAGAGGGCGACGGGCTCGGTGGCGGTGCCGGGCCCGCCGCCGGTGAGCACGTAGACGAGGTCGAAGACGCGGAACGCGTCGAGGGTGCGGAAGAGCAGGGCGACGAGGATCGCCGGGCGGAGCAGGGGCAGCGTGATGCGGGTGAGGCGCTGGACACGTGAGGCGCCGTCGATGCGTGCGGCCTCGTGCAGGCGCGGGTCGATCGCCTGCAGTCCGGCGAGGAGGATCAGCGCGACGAAGGGCGTGGTCTTCCAGACGTCGGCGAGGATGATGGGCACCCAGGCGCCGCGGGGGTCGACGAGCCACGCCAGCGGCCGCGCCAGCACGCCGGTGGAGACGAGGGCCGCGTTGGCGATCGCGCCGTCGCCGTCGAACATGAAGCGCCACACGAGCGCGGACACGACGGTGGGGACGGCCCACGGCAGGAGCACGGCGGCGCGCACGGCGCCGCGGCCGCGGAAGGCGCGGTGGAGCGCGAGGGCGAAGAGCAGGCCGAGGAGCAGCTCGAGTGCGACCGACGTGGCGGCAAAGAAGGCGGTGTGGCCGAGGGCGCTCCACAGGCGCGGCTCGGAGAGCGCCTCGCGGTAGTTGGCGAGGCCGATGAAGGGGCGGCCGCGCCACGGCATGCGCAGGTCGTGCAGGTGGAGCGACTCCCACGCGGTCCAGAGGAGGGGGAAGATCGCGACGACGACGATGACGACGAGCGCCGGCGCCACCAGCGAGCGGGCGAGCCTCGCCTCGCGCCGCGCCGCGGGCGACCTCACCGGGTCTCCTCCGGCGCGGCCGGCTCGCCGCTCCCCGCGGCCGGCGCGACGTTCGGCGTGGACGAGCGTGCCGCCGCCCCTGGTGCGAGGCCGACGCGACGCAGCAGCGAGCGCATCTCTCGCGCCGCGGCGTGAAGCGCGGCGGCCGGCTCGACCTGGCGCGTGAGGGCGCGGTGCAGCCACACCTGCAGGATCTCCGACAGCTCGGTGTAGACGGGCGTGACGGGGCGGGGCACGGCGCGGCGGATGATCTCCAGGGCCTGGTGCGCCGGCATAGGCAGGGCGCGGGAGAGGGCGTCGGTGGCGTAGAGGGCGGGGCGCGTGGGGTACTGCCCCACGACGCGCGCGCGCTCGATCATCTGGCGGGGCGCGGTGAGGAATGCGATGAGCGCGTAGGCCTCGCGCGGATGTCGGCTGCGGGCGTTGATGGCGAGCTGAGAGCCGCCGAGCGCGGCGGCGGAGCGGCCGCCGGGCGCCGCGGGCATCGGGGCGGCGGCGAAGCGTCCGGCGACGGCGGACGCGCTGTCGCGGAGGAGCGCGTAGGCATAGGGCCAGTTGCGCATGAAGGCGGCGTCGCCCGCCTGGAAGGCGAGGCGCGTCTGCTCCTCGTGCCAGGCGAGCACCGCCCGCGGAGAGATGGAGTCGAGATGGATCGCGTCGCGGAGCCAGGTGAGGGCGCGGATGCCGGCGTCGGAATCGACGACGACGCGGCCGTCGTCGTCGAGGATGCGGCCGCCGAAGCCGGCGAGGTGCTCGAGGAAGACGGTGGTGAGGCCTTCGTAGCGCGCGCCCTGCCAGACGTAGCCGTAGCGCACGCCGCGGCGGCGGGCGGAATCGGCGTCGGCCACGAGCTCCGTGAAGGTGGGCGGCGGTCGGCTCATGAGGTCGGTGCGCCAGTAGAGCATGCCGACATCGACGAACCAGGGGAGGGCGTACGTGGAGTCGCGCCAGCGCGCGGCGCTCAGTGTGGCGGCGAAGAAGCTGTCGGCGGGCGGCGCGAAGCGGTCGAGCGGGAGGATCCAGCCGGCGGCGGCGAACTCCGGCGTCCACACGACGTCGAGCTGGAGCACGTCCGGCTCGTCGGCGTGCGCGTTGAGCCACTGGACGTAGAGCTGGTGGCGCGGGTCGGCGGCGTCGGGCGTGGAGCGGATCTCGACGCGGATGCCGGGATGGAGGGAATCGAAGCGGGCGATCTGCGAGCGCAGCAGCTGCGCTTCCCGGCCCACCCCGCTGCCGGACACGTGGAGGACGACGCCGCGGCCGCCGTCGCCCGGGGCGCCGCACGCCGCGAGGGCCGCGGCGAGCGCGGCGACGGCGACGGCGGCGGCGGTTCGCATGCGCGAGTCTCCGGCGGCGAGTGAAAGGAAGCGGCGGCGCGGGATGGATACCACGCCTCGGAGGTGTGCGCAAAAGCAACGCCGGAACAAACATCGGCGGACATCGTATCAGCCCTCCACGTGCCCACCTCCTCCAGCACCGTAGCATCGTGATGTCGCGACATTTCCAGGGTTCGGGCGCCGCGCGCCTCGTCCGCCGGACGATCGCCTCTCTGGCGCTGCTCACCCCGCTGCTGCTCGCCGCGTGCGGCGGCGAGCGCGAATCGATTCCCTACAGCGAACTGAAGGCGCACATCGCCGCGGGCGACGTCGCGAGCGTGCGCGTGTCGCCGGGCGCGATCGTGGCGGAGCCGACGGCGGCCGCACGCAAGTCGGGTGCGCCCGCCGCGTGGGACGCGGTGCCGCTGCAGGAGGACGCCGGCCTGGTGACGCTGCTCGACGCGCACCACGTCGTCTATCAGGGCGGCTCCGACCGTCCGGGTCCACTCGTCGCCATCCCGATCCTGCTCGGCGCGCTCACGATCGTCTTCGGCGTCGGCTATCTCCAGCGGCGCAACGCGACGGCGGGGTTGCACGGCGTGGCGCGGCTGCGGGTGCGGAACGCGGGGGCGGGCCACGCGCCGGGCGACCGTTTCGAGGACGTCGCCGGTGCCGACGAGGTGAAGGAGGAGCTGGAGGAGCTGGTCGCGTTCCTGAAGCGGCCGGAGCGGTTCCGCCGGCTGGGGGTGCACGTACCGAAGGGCGTCCTCCTGGTGGGGCCGCCCGGTACCGGCAAGACGCTGCTGGCGCGTGCGGTGGCGGGCGAGGCGGGCGTGCCGTTCTTCTCGATGAGCGGCTCCGCGTTCGTCGAGGTGTACGTGGGCGTGGGCGCGGCGCGCGTGCGCAAGCTGTTCCATACGGCACGCGGCAAGGCGCCGTGCATCGTCTTCATCGACGAGCTCGACGCGATCGGCAAGAGCCGCGCGGGCGGACCCGCGGCGAACGACGAGCGCGAGCAGGCGCTCAACCAGCTCCTCGTCTCGATGGACGGCTTCGAGGCGTCCGCGGGCGTGATCGTCATGGCGGCGACGAACCGCCCCGAGATCCTCGATCCGGCGCTGCTGCGGCCGGGGCGCTTCGACCGCCAGGTCGCGCTCGGTCGCCCCGACGCGGCGGGCCGCGAGGCGATCCTGCGGGTGCACGGCCGCCGCATCCGCGTCGGTGCGGAGGTCGATTTCGGCGACATCGCCGGGCGCACGGCCGGCTTTACCGGCGCCGACCTGGCCAACGTCCTGAACGAGGCGGGCCTCGTCGCCGCCCGCCGCGACGGGCACGAGATCGGAATGGCGGACATCGACGCCGCCATCGACCGCGTCGTCGCGGGCATCGAGAAGAAGAGCCGCCTGCTGAATCCGAAGGAGCGGCGGATCGTAGCCTACCACGAGGCGGGCCACGCGATCGTGGGCTGCGCGTCGGAGCAGGGCGAGGCGGTCAAGAAGGTCTCGATCGTGCCACGCGGGCTGGCGGCGCTCGGCTACACGCAGCACGTGCCGGAAGACCGCAACCTGCTGCAGCTCGACGAGCTGCACCATCGTCTGGACGTGCTGCTGGGCGGGCGCGCCGCCGAGCTCGTCGCGTTCGGCAAGGTGTCGACCGGCGCGATGAACGACCTGGAGCGCGCGAGCGATCTGGCGCGGCGGATGGTCACGGAGTTCGGCATGTCGGACGCGCTCGGCCCGGTTGCATACGCGACGCAGGGCTCGCCGCTCCTGGGCGGCAAGGCGGAGCGCGACTGCAGCGACGACACGTCGAGGCGGATCGATGCGGAGGTGCAGCGGCTCGTCTCGGACGCGTTCGAGCGTTCGTGCCGGCTGCTGCAGGAGCGGCGCGATCTGCTCGAGCGCGTCGCCACGCAGCTTCTCGAGGTGGAGACGATCGACGGTGCGCAGCTCCGCGCGCTGGTCGCGGAGGACGAGGCGCTGCGCCGGCTGGCGGTCGAGGCGTAGCGCACCCGCCCGCCGCGCGGTGGTCGGCGCAGGCGCGTGGCCTTCAGCGCAGCCAGTGGCCCTCAGCGCAGCCAGTGGCCCTCAGCGCAGCGGTGGTGCTCAGCGCAGGCGGGTGACCTTCGTGAGGTGCTCCTCGGCGCCGGCGACGAGGAGCGTGTCCGACTCCTTGAGGACGGCGTCCGGGTCCGGGATCGGGAGCATCTCGTCCGTGAGCACGTCGTGCACCGCGATGATGGAGATCTTGTACGCCTTGGGTAGCTGCAGCTCGCGCAGCGAGAGACCGATCCACTCGTCCGGCACCGCCATCTCCTGGATGCTGAATCCCTGGCCGAGGCGGTAGTAGTTGAGGATCGCCTGGTTCGAGATCCGCTTCCCCAGCCGCAGGGCCGACTCCCGCTCCGGGAAGATCGTCTCCGTCACGCCCAGCCGCTCCATCACGCGGGCGTGGTCGCGAGAGATCACCTTCACGTAGATGTCGTCGACGCCGATGTCGCGCAGCGCGAGCGTCGTCAGCACGCTGGCGGTGATGTCGTCGCCGGTGCTCACGACGCCGGTGTCGGCATCGGCGGCGCCGAGCCGCTCGAGCGCGCGCAGGTCGCGCCCGTCGCCGACGGCCGCGCGCGTGACGTAGGGCGCGATGCGGTCGACCAGGTCCGCCCTGATGTCGAGCGCGATCACTTCCTGACCATCGGCGTAGAGCGCTTCGGCGACGCCGGAGCCGAAGTTGCCGAGTCCCACGATGATGAAGCGTTTCATCCTCGCCCTCTCATCCGATGACGACGTCTTCATAGGCGTAGCGGAACTCGCCGGCCGGGGTCGGCTCGGCGAGCGCGATCGCGGCGGCGAAGGTGAGCGGACCCACGCGGCCGAGGTACATCAGCAGGATCGAGATCCAGCGGCCCCAGGACGACAGGTCCACCGTCGCGCCCATCGAGAGGCCGACGGTGTTGAACGCGCTGGCCGCCTCGAACATGTAGGCGAGGAAGCCGTGCCGCGAGACGGGCGGCAGCGACGCCTCCAGGCTGACGTAGCCGAAGATCGCCGCCGTGATGAGCCCGAACGCGACGACGAAGAGCCCGATCGAGCGCTGGATCGTCTCTTCGGGGATCGTGCGGCCCCACACGCTCGTGTACTCGCGGCCGCGCAGGCGAGCGTAGGCGAGGAGGATGATCAGGCCGAACGTCGTCGTCTTGACGCCGCCCGCCGTGGAGCCGGGCGAGCCGCCGATGAACATGAGCAGGATCGTGAGGAAGTTCGTGCTGTCGGCGGCCTTCGAGTAGTCGATCGTGTTGAAGCCGGCGGTCCGGGGCGTGACGCTCATGAAGAGGCCGTTGAGCAGCTTGGCCCAGATCGGCATGCCGTCGAGCGCGCCGTGCCACTCGAAGAGGCAGCAGAGGACCCATCCGAGCGCGATGAGCGCGCCGGTCGTGACGAGCACCAGGCGCGAGTGCAGCGAGACGCGGGGGTGGCGGCCGGCGCCCCGCGACTTGCGCCACAGGTAGATCTCCTCGAGCGTCAGGAAGCCGAGGCCGCCGAGCACGATCAGGGCCATGGTGGTCGTCAGCCCGATCGGGTCCGTCTGGAATCCGACGAGGGAGTCGGAGAACGTGGAGAAGCCGGCGTTGCAGAAGGCGCTGACGGACTGGAAGATGGCGTGCCACACCGCGCGGCCGGGCGGAAAGCGGGGGAACCAGGAGAGGAGCAGGAGCGCCGCCCCGATCAGCTCGAGCAGGAAGGTGAAGCGGATCACGTGCTTCGCCAGCGAGCGGTAGTCGACGTGCGGCGCCACCTCCGCCTGTCCCGCGGTGAGCGTCTCGTGGCGCACCGAGAGGCGGCGGCCGAGGGCGATGATGATCACCGTCGTGAAGGTGATGATGCCGAGTCCACCGAGCTGGACCAGCAGGAGAATCACCGCCTGGCCGGCGGTCGTGAAGTAGGTGGCGGTGTCGACGACGATCAGCCCGGTCACGCACACGGCGCTCGTCGCCGTGAAGAGCGCGTCCAGCCAGCTCAGGCCGGGGCCGGTGTAGAGCCCCGGCAGCAGCTCGAGCGCGAGCGTGCCCGCCAGGATCAGCAGCGCGAAGGAGAGCACGAAGAGCTGCGGCGGCTTGAGGCGGCGCACGAAGCTACGGCGGACCCGGATCGTGACGTCCCACGTTCCGAGCAGGCCGCGCCCCTCCGGCGTCGCGCCTTTCCCGCGGCGTGCTGTGCGTCGTGATGCCATGCGAGCATTTCCCGAGGGCTGCGGATCCGTGCGGCTGGACGGCGTGAGCGTCCGCGCGGCTCGGCCGGCGTGAGCGCGGCTCGGCCGGCGTGAGCGCCGCCCGCCATCCTCCGCGCCGGAGCGACGGCACGCAAACATAAGCGTGCCCGGACGTGCGCGCGCCTGTGCCCTCACCGCCGCCGCCCCGGTCGGTGCATGGACCGGTTTACGCGGCGTCGGGCGGCGCGGTAACTTGTCGCGCATGGCACACGTCCTCCTCATCCAACACGAGCCGTACGAGACGGCCGGCACGCTCGGCGACGTGCTCGTCGCGCGCGGCATCGGTCTACGCGCGGTCCGCGTCTTCGCGGGCGAGCCGGTACCGCGCTCGCTCGGCGCGGCGGCGGGCCTCGTCCTCATGGGCGGCTCGATGGGCGTCTACGAGAGCGAGCGCTTTCCGCACCTCACGGACGAGGTGCGCCTGACCGAGCGCGTGCTCGCCGCCGGCGCCCCGATCCTCGGCATCTGCCTGGGGAGCCAGCTGCTGGCGAGCGCGCTCGGCGCCGAGGTGCGGCCGACCGGCCGCAAGGAGATCGGTTGGCATCCGGTGCGCTTCAGCGCGGCCGCGGCGGAGGACCCGCTGTGGCATGCGGCGCCGCGCGAGCTTCTGGCGCTCCACTGGCACGGGGACGCGTACGACCTCCCGCCGGGATCGGTCCACCTCGCTTCCTCCGCGGCCACGCCGGTGCAGGCGTACCGTTACGGCGACGCCGCGTGGGGGACGCTCTTCCACCCCGAGGTCACGTCGGCGCTCGTAGCCGACATGGCGGCGGCGTTCGCGGGCGAGCTGCGCGAGGAAGGCCTCGACGCCGGGCCACTTCGCTCCGACTCCGCGCGCTACTCCGCCGCGCTGCGCGACGCCGCGGCGCCCGCCTTCGGCGCGTGGGCGTCGCGCGTCCTCGCCGCGGCGGGGGAGGGGGAAGCCGAAGCGGGCGGGAGGGACGGCGCGGCGGGCGCCGCTCGCGGCGGCGGGCGCACGTGAGCGGCGGCGGGCGCGCGTGAGCGGCGGGGCAGGGGGCTTCGAGCGCGTGCGCGCGATCGGCGACGGCGTCGCCTGCCTCGACCTCGAGTACCTCGGTCGCCCATGGTGGATCGCCACCGCGCTGCTGAGCGGCGCGGACGGGGCGGCGCTGATCGATCCGGGGCCCGCCTCGGCGCGCGCGGGACTCGACGCGGCGCTCGCCGCGGCGGGACTCTCGCTCGCGGACGTGCGCGCCATCGTGCTCACCCACATCCACCTGGACCACGCCGGCGTGACGGGCTCGCTCGTGCGGGAGCAGCCCGGCCTGCGGGTGTTCGTGCACGAGCGGGGGGCGCCGCACGTCGCGGATCCGGCGCGGCTGCTGGCCAGCGCCAGGCGGATCTACGGCGACGCGATGGACCGGCTCTGGGGCGAGGTCGCGGCGGTGCCGGCGTCGTCGATCGTCGCGTTGAGGGGAGGTGAGCGGATCCGGCCGGCGGGGCGGCGTCTCGCCGTCGCGTACACGCCGGGCCACGCGTCCCACCACGTCTCCTACCTCGACGAATCGGCCGGGCTCGCGTTCGTGGGCGACACGGCAGGCATCCGCATCGACGATGCGCCCTTCGTGCTGCCGGTCACGCCGCCGCCGGACATCGATCTCGAGTTGTGGGAGGAGAGCGTCGCGCGCATCCGGGCGTGGGGGGCGGACCGCCTCTTCGTCACGCACTTCGGCGCGGCCTCCGACGCGGAGTGGCACCTCGACTTCCACGCAGCGCGCCTGCACGCGGCCGCGGAGTGGGTGCGCGTGTCGCTGGCGGAGGACCGCAGCGACGCGGACCGGGCGAGCGCCTTCGCGGCGTGGATGCGCGCGGACCTGGAGCGTCGTCTCGCGCCGGATACCGCGGCGATCTACCAGGCGGGCGGTGCCCTCGAGGACGACTGGCGCGGCCTCGCGCGCTACTGGCGCCGCAGGGGCGCGGCTTGACGGACGGCGACGCCGCTCCGCACGCGCCGGCGGCGGCGGCCGATCTCCGGGTCGACGCGCTCGTCCTGCGCGAGATCCGCCTGCCGCTGCGCGAGCCGTTCCGCATCTCGTCGGGTGAGGTGTGGGACCGGCGCATCCTGGTGGTCGAGGTGCGGCATGCGGACGGCGTGTCCGCCTGGTCGGAGTGCGTCGCGGGCGAGCGGCCGAACTACGGTCCGGAGACCATCGACACGGCGTGGCTCGCGATCCGTGAGTGGATCGCGCCGCGCGTCCTCGGGCGCACGTTCGCGGAGCCGGCGGAGGTCCACCCGGTGCTGGAGCGCGACTTCCGGGGCCACCTGATGGCGAAGGCGGCGGTGGAGATGGGCGTCTGGGATCTGGCCGCGCGGCTGCGCGGCGCGCCGCTGGCGCGCCTGCTGGGAGGGGAACGCGAGCGCGTGCCGGTGGGGATCTCGATCGGGATCCAGGCGGATCCGGCCGCGCTCGTGCGGCGCGCCCGCGCCGCGCTCGAGTCGGGATACCGCAAGGTGAAGATGAAGATCGAACCGGGCGCGGACCTCGATTTCCTGGCGGCGGTGCGCGACGCGCTGGGCCCGGAGGCGCCGTTGATGGCGGACGCGAATTCCGCCTACACGCTCGCCGACGCGGACCGGCTCGTGCGGCTCGACGCGCTCGCGCTGATGATGATCGAACAGCCGCTCGCGGGCACCGACCTGGTGCGGCACGCGGCCCTGCAGCGCCGGCTCGCGACGCCGATCTGCCTGGACGAGTCGATCGAGTCGCCGGCGGACGCCGAGGACATGATCGCCCTGGGCAGCGGCCGCGTCGTCAACATCAAGCCGGGCCGCGTGGGTGGCTTCGCGGCCGCGATCGCCGTCCACGACCTCTGCCGCGACCACGGCATCCCGGTCTGGTGCGGCGGCATGCTCGAGAGCGGGATCGGGCGGGCGCACAACGTCGCGCTCGCATCGCTGGCGAACTTCCGGCTGCCCGGCGACATCTCGCCCAGCGCGCGCTACTGGGAGCGCGACGTCGTGCTGCCGGAGTGGACGATGGAGGATGGAATGATGCGGGTTCCGCTGGAGCGGGCCGGAATCGGCGTCGAAATCGACGTCGACCGCCTCGAAGACGTGACCGCCCGCGCGGAGACGCTTCTCGCTCCCCAGGCGCGGCCGTGAAGCCGCGCGGGCCGGAAGGCATGGGCGGCGGCGACGAGGCTTCCGGTCTGCTGCGCACGCTCGTGCGGCTGGAGGAGCGCTTCTGGAGGGCGGACGCCCGATTCTACCGCGAGAACCTGTCGGAGAACTGCCTCATGATCCTTCCCGGCGTCGGCGTGCTGTCGCGCGAGGCGGCGATCGAGGGGATCGAGAACGGGCCTCGCTGGGCGGCGGTCGACATCACGGAAGCGCGCATCACCGAGCTGGCGCACGGCGCCATGGTCCTCACCTATCGCGCGCTCGCCACGCGCGAGGGCCGGGGCGTGCCGTACGAGGCGCTCGTCAGCAGCGCGTACGTCGAGCGCGACGGCGGCTGGAAGCTCGCCTTCCACCACCAGACGCCCGCGCGGCCGCGATAGCTGCCGCGGCGCCGACGGCGCGAGGCGCAGCGCCAACAGCACGAGCCGCGGCGCCAACGGCGCGACGCTCACCCGCCGTGCGGCCGCTCTTCGCGCTGCAGCCGCGCCGCGACCGCCTCCATCTCCTTCATCGCACGCAGCAGGTTCTGCCCCGCGATCTTCTCGAGCTGCTCCTCCGTGTAGCCGCGCCTCAGCAGCTCCGCGAAGAGCACGGGATAGGCGGCGACGTCCTTCATCCCCAGCGGATAGTCGCCGCCGATGCCGTCGTAGTCGGAGCCGAGGCCGACGTGGTCGATTCCGGCGACGTTCACGATGTGGTCGATGTGGTCGGCAATGTCGCCCGTGGTCGCCCGCGGCCGCGGGTGCGCCTCGGTCCACGCGTGGACCTGCGCCTCCTCCTCCTCGCGCGTCGCCGAGGAACGCTTCGCCACCTCGCGAACCGAGTCGAGCCCGGCGCTCCACGCGCCGATCCCCTTCGCGGTGAAGCAGGGGCAGAAGTTCACCATCACGACGCCGCCGTTCTGCTTCATGCGCGCGAGCACGTCGTCCGGCACGTTGCGAGGATGGTCGACCAGCGCGCGCGCGGAGGAGTGGGAGAAGATGACCGGGGCGCGGCTGACGCGCAGCACGTCGCGCATGACGTCCGCGCTGACGTGCGAGATGTCGACGAACATGCCGACCCGGTTCATCTCGCGGACGACGTCGTCGCCGAAGGCGGTGAGGCCGCCGTGGCGAGGGAAATCGAGCGCGGCGTCCGCCCAGGCGAGCGTCGTGTTGTGGGTCAGCGTCATGTAGCGCACGCCGAGCTCGTGGAGCATCCGCAGCGCCGCGAGCGAGTTCTCGATCGCGTGTCCGCCCTCGACGCCGATCAGGGACGCGATCTTGCCCTCCTTCTCGATGCGCTCGATGTCGGCGGCGGTGGACGCCATCTCGTACGCCCGCGGGTACGCGGCGACGAGGCGGTGTGCCATGTCGACCTCGCGCAGGGCCTGCCGCAGGGCGGCGCCGGTCGCGATCGAGTCGTTCTCCACGTACGCGGACCAGAACTGCGCGCCCACGTGCCCCGCGCGCTGCCGCGGGATGTCCGTCTGAAGCGCCGGCTGGCCCTCGTCGAGGTGGGCGGCGTACGGATCGCCGTCGAACTTCTCCAGCAGCTCGGAGGGCAGGTCGTTGTGGCCATCGATGACCGGAACGCGCGCGAGGATCGCGTCGGCGCGGGCGAGCAGCGCCGGATCCGGCGCCGGCCAGTCGCGCTGCTGCGCGGCGGCGGGCCGATAGGTCATGGCGAGCGCGAAGGCGACGGCGAGCGCCAGTGACGGCGTGCGCGCGGCGGAGTAGAGCATCGGTCGCTCCGTGCGGACGGTTCGAGTGCGGAGGGACGCAAGGTAGGCGCGACGCGACGCGTCGGCCAGCCGGTCAGTCGGAGCCGCCGGCGGAGGCGGTCGGCGCGTACTCGGACCGATACTCGAGCTTCACGCCCGCCGAGTTGCTCGCCTTCGTGACGACGACGAGCCGGCTCGTGCCGGGCGCGCGCGAGACGCGCTGCTCGACGTGGACGAGGTCGCCCACGTGGCGCTTCAGCTCGAGTGCGTCCCCCTTCCAGGATGCGCTCGCGTCGACCGTGGCGCCGTCGCCCCACTCGACCGACACCTCCCGCCCGGACGTCGGGACGATCGCGATGGCGCCATCATCGAAGGTGATGTGGACGACCGTGTCGCGCTGCTCGATGCGCAGGCCGCGCGGCGGATGCAGCAGGCCGTCCATCACCGCGCCGGCGCTCTCGTAGGCCTGGCGCGCGTCGGACGCACCCCGCCTGCGACCCTCCGTCCCCTCGCCCCGCCCCTCGCCGTCCTCGCCGCCCTCCCCCGGCCCCATGCGGCCCGGGCCGTAGCCGCCGCCCGGACCCATCCCGCCACCGATCGTGCCGCCGCCGCCGAAGCGGCTGCGGCCCCGCCGTGGATCGCGCCAGCCGGAGCCGCCGATCAGCGTCAGCGGGTCCTCGCTCGCCCTGCGGTCGATCGTCCAGTCGCCGGAGATCTGGACGCCGGGCGGCGGCGTGCTGCGCCCTGTGGATGCGCAGGCGGCGAACAGCGGCACGAGCGCCGCCGCGAGCAGGAGGAGGTGCCGGTCGGCCGCGCCCGCGGGCGATCGCGACGCGCGCGTCGCCCACGGGAGCCCGAAGCGGAGGAGTGCGAACATGGTTCCCCTCAGGTTCCGCTGTGTCGCTGGGCCGCCAGTCGGATAGCGGCGTAAGCGTCGGCGATGCCGCCGGTGCGCGACAGCTCGTCGAACGGGATGGTGCCCTCGCCGCCCGGCCGCGCGACCGCCTGGTCCGGGTAGCGGGCGGCCGACTCGAGCAGGATCCGCTTGACGTCCGGTGCCGCGAGATCAGGGAAGTACGCCATGAGCACGGCGGCGAGACCGCTCACGACCGGCGCCGCCATGCTGGTGCCGCTCTCGCGCTTGTAACCGCCGGGCACCGTCGAGCGGATGTCGACGCCGGGCGCGAAGAGGTCGACCTCCTGCTTGCCGTAGTTGGAGAAGGGGGCGGCGAGGCTGTCAACGCCGCGCCACGAAGACGCGCCGACCTCGATCCAGTTCGCCGCCGAATCCCCGCTCAGGTAGTGCGGATTCGGGAACTCCGGCGCGCCGTCCACGTCCTTGCCGTCGTTGCCCGCCGCGTGGACCATCAGCACCCCCTTCGAATCCGCGTAGCGGACCGCGTCGTCGACGGCGCCCTTCTGCGGCGAGTACGCCTTGCCGAAGCTCATGCTGATGATGTCGGCGCCGTGGTCGACGGCGTAGCGAATGCCGTTGGCGACGTCCTTGTCGCGCTCGTCGCCGTCGGGGACCACGCGGACCACCATCACCCGGATGTCCGGGGTGCGCCCGCCGGCGCCCGTCGCCGTCGCGCGCTCCTTCAGCACGATCCCGGCGACGTGCGTCCCGTGCAGCGCGTCCGGGCCCACCACGTCCGCGTTGCCGTACGTGCGCTGTTTCGTGTTCGCGTAGTCGTCGCCCACGATGTGGCGCGGGTCGTACTCCGGGTTGAAGCCGTAGTCGACCATGCTGGTGTACTGGTCCCTGCCCTCGGCGAGCGCTTCGGCCGTGAGCCCCTGCGAAGCGAGCTGGAGGTAGATCTGCTGCGCCCGCTGGACGCCCGGCGACGCGGGCTCGAGCGAGGCGACGCTCTCCGCGCTGAGCGAATCCCCGCCGAGCGCAGCGCTCAGCGTCGAATCGACCTGCGCCGTCATCGTCTCGATGCGCTCGATCTGCGTCAGCGTCTGCGTCGCTTCCTGGCGCCGCTTCTGGAAGTCCGCCTCCACCTCGCCGCAGCGCTCGAAATCCGAGCGCGCCTCGCCCTTCAGCGTGTCGGCGCTCGCGCCGGCGAACCGCTTCTGGCACGCCGCGTAGAGCCGCGTGACCTCCCACGTGTCGTGCTCGACGTCCCCCTGGGCGCCGCCGATGTAGTCCCAGCCGCGCACGTCGTCGACCAGGCCATCGTCGTCGTCGTCCTTGCCGTTCACCGTCTCCTTCGGGTTCTTCCAGAAGTGGCCGCGCAGCTCCGCGTGCGTGGTGTCGATCCCGGAGTCGATGATCGCGACGACGACGCTCCGCTTCGGCTCGCGGGACGCCAGCAGCGTCCGCGCTCGCTCGAGGCCGATCCCCGGATAGCGGCCGCCGCTCAGATCGGTGAGCCACCAGCCTTCGGCCGGCTCCTTCGCCGGCGCCGCCGCGGGGGCCGGAGCGGTCGCGGGCGCCGGCGTCGCGCGCGGGGCCGGTGCGGTCGCCGGCGCCGGCGCCGGGCCCGGCGCCGGCGGGGTGGTGGGAGTGGTCGCTCGCGGCGCGCAGGCGGCCGCCAGGAGGAAGGGGACGAGGACGCCGGTTCTGCGGTTCATGCGCTATCCATGTCGGGTGAATGTCGTGCAAGCGTACCCCGATCCGCCCGGCCCGTGTTCCCGGGGAAGGGCGCGGAGCGGTCGTGGACGGGCGCTGCCGGGCTTCTTTCGCGAGGATGGGTCCGGCGGGAGGGGGACGCCGGAGAAGACCGGCGTCCCCCCGGCGCTCGCCTCAGCTGACGGTGAACTGACGGATCATGCCGTGCGCGACGTGCGGTTTCCCGTCTGGTCCGGGGAAGAAGCACAGGTACGCGTAGTCGCCCGGCGTGAGATCGACCTCGAAGTAGCTCGCATCACCGGGCACGATCCCCGTCACGCCGCCGATCGGCTTGCCGGGAGGATCGCCCTGCATGTTGCCCTCGACGTAGGTCGCTACGTCCTGCGCCGTCTTGCCCGGCGCGAGCTGCACCATCACCAGCTCGTGCGGCTGCTGACCCGCGTTCTCGACCCGGATCACGTGGTGTCCGGCCGTCAGCGGCGCGCTCTCCTCGAAGCCGTAGTCGACCAGCTTGACCGTCGCGTCCGCCGTCGGCTCCGCGGTCTCCGGCCCCGAGACGACGGTCAGCGGCCGCGCCATCCCGCTCATCACGTGCGGCCTGCCGGTCGAATCCGGGATGACACAGATGATGGCGTAGTTGCCCGGCTTCAGGTCCACGTCGCCGACCGCGGACGCGCCCGGCACGGCGGCGTTCGGGCCGCCCACGAACACCGCCCACGCCGGCGGAGGTCCCGCGCTCGTCATCGCCTGGTGCAGGTCCGCCAGGGTGTGGCCGTCGTCGAGGCGTACGAGTTGCACGTGGTGCAGCGACGGTCCGTTGTTCGTCAGCGTGATCCGAGTCCAGCCGGCCGGAACCGTATCCGGCGCCGCGAAAGCGAAGTCCGCGGCCGCGATCGCCAGCGCGTGGGCAGGAGCGAGCGTGGTCGCGGGCGCCGCGTTCTCCGCGGCTGCCGAATCGTCCGGGTTCTCCTGCATCCCGCAGCCAGCGAGGAAGGCGCCCAGCGCCAGCGTGGGGAAGAGGGCACGCATGCGAGGCATTCCAGCACTCCCGTGAAAAAGGTAGAGGGGGTCGTCGTCGCCCGCTCGACGGTGGGCCGACGGGGGAGGAAGATGCACGGCGCACGAGTCGCACGCCAGCGGTGCGCGACGGCCCGTCCCGCGGGCCGGGCGGCCTCTCCCGGGAACGGGGCGGCTGCTCCCGGGAACGGGGCGGCTGCTCCCGCGAGCGGGGATCTCCCTGCGCCCGGCGCGGCGTCTCCCGGTCCCCTCGCGCGGGCCGGGCCGGTTTCGCCGATCCGCCGCCAACTCCCGCATCTCGTTGTGAGACATTACATTGAGAACATGCTGCGTCAGAGCATGCCGCCCCGTTCCTCCGGCGCCGCGTGAACCGCGGCTTCCTCCGGCGCACCCTCTCCAGCGAGGGAGAGGAGCACCGGTACGTCGTCTATGTGCCCGACGTCTACGACCCCGGCACGCCCATCCCCGCCATCCTCTTCCTGCACGGCCGTGGGGAGCAGGGCGCCGACGGCTGGAAGCAGGTCGCGGTGGGACTCGGACCGGCCATCATGCTGCGCGCGGAGCGCTGGCCGTTCGTCGTCGTGTTCCCGCAGAAGCCGCCCGGCTCCGACGGCTGGTTCGGCCACGCGAAGATCGCGCTGGACGCGCTGGCGCGCACGCGCGCGGAGCTGGCGATCGACCCCGCGCGCGTCTACATCACCGGCGTCTCGATGGGAGGCTTCGGACGTGGCGCATCGCGGCGCGGCATCCGGATCTCTTCGCCGCCGCCGCGCCGATCTGTGGCGGTGGCGACGTCGCCCGCGCAGAGGCGCTGCGCGCGATGCCGATCTGGGCCTTCCACGGCGAGGCGGACGACGTCGTGGCGCCCGCGGAGACGGAGCAGATGATCGCCGCCGTGCGGGCGGCGGGCGGCGAGCCCCGCTTCACGCTGTACGCCGGCGTCGGCCACAACGCGTGGGATCGCGCCTACCGCACGGAGCCGCTTCCGGCGTGGCTCATGGCGCAGCGGCGGTCGGTTCCCGGCTCGGATGTTAGGTTCTAGGGCATGGGAGGCATGGCCGGAATCGCGACCGATACGCTCGACCGGAGCGAAGCGGAGAGGCGCTGCCTCTTCTGCCGCTCGCCCCTGCGCAGCGGCGCCGAGGCGCGATCGGCCGCCGGGATCTCGGTGGCGTTCGACACCGAGGAGCGGCGGGTATGGGACGTCTGCCCCCGCTGCCGCCGCTGGAACCTGTTGGAGCCCGAGGAGCGCGGCGCCCGGATCGACGACATCGAGCGACGCGTCCGCCGGCACGGAAGACAGCTCGCCGCCACCGCGAACGTGTCGCTGCTCGATCTCGGCGGCGATCGCGTGCTGCGGGTGGGTCCGGCGCCGCTCGCCGAGCAGGCGTGGTGGCGGTACGGCCGTGTGCTGCGCCACAGGCACGCACGTTTCGGCAGCGCCATCACGCGCTTCACCGCCTACACCGGGGAAGGCGTGTCCTTCCTGGGCCGCAAGGTGGGCCGCACGCGGCGGATCCCCTCCTTCGCCTGGGACGATTCGCCGGGCAGCGAAGCGGTCCGCTGGTGGCGCTTCGGCCGCACAGCGTGGGCCGGCCGCAGCGCATGCCGCCACTGCGGCAGCGTGCTGCGCGCGTTCGACTTCGACGACGCCTGGCACGCGCAGATCGTCCTCGGCTCCGACGGCCGCGCGGGAATCGGCCTGCCGTGCACCCGGTGCGACCCATGGACGCCGGAGAAGCTCTTCCGCATCGGCGGCCCCGACGCCCACCTGCTGCTGCGCCGCGTGCTCGCCTACCAGAACGTCGCCGGTGCCGCCGAGCGCACGATTGCGCGGGCCGCACGCGACATCGAGGACGCCGGCTCCGCCGCCGCCTATGCCGAGCGGCTCGCCGCCAGCGGCCATTCGCTCCACCGGCTCGGACCGATGCGCGTGCTCGCCCTCGAAATCGCACTCAGCGACGACGCCGAGCGACGCGCGGCGCGGGCGGAACTCCGTGGCCTCGAGGCGGCGTGGCGCCGCGAGGACGAGATCGCGCGCATCGTCGACGCCGAACTGTAGGCGACGCTGTCCGGCCCTGTCTCGCGCGGGAGGTAGCTCATGCGTTGGCTGTGGATCGTCGCCGGCGTCGTCGGCGCGCTGATCCTGCTCGTGCTGGGAGTCGGGCTGGTGCTGCCGCGCAGTCACCGGGCGACCGGGAGCCGGAGCTTCGCGGCCGCGCCGGAGGATGTGTGGCGCGCACTCGTCAGCGTGGAGGCGTATCCGTCCTGGCGACCGGACGTGCAGCGCGTCGCGCTGCGACCGGCGCAGGAGGGGCGTCGTGTGTGGACCGAGCACGGAACGCAGGGCGCGACGACGTTCATCGAGCTGCGCGTGGAGCCGCCCCGGCTGTGGGTGGTGCGCGTGGCGCCGGGCGGCCCTTTCGGCGGAAGCTGGACGTACTCGATCGAGCCGGCGGCGAGCGGGTCGCGCGTCACCATCACGGAGGACGGCGAGATCTACAATCCGGTGTTCCGCTTCGTCGCTCGCTTCTTCATGGACATGAACGCCTCGATCGAGCGCTACCTGGAAGCGCTCGACCGTCGCCTCGCATCCGCGGGCGAAGCGCGCCGGGCGCCGCAGGCGTGACGCCCGGTTCCCGCCGCAGCCGGCGTGAGGCCGCGCGCCGCAGCCGGCCGCCTTAACGAAAACTCCCCCGCGCGCGTCTTCCTACCGTAGGCGGGCAGTCGCCGCCATAGGCCGGCAGTCGCCGTGGCGACGGCGGCGCCCATCGCCGGCGAGGACGCCGGCGCTCATCCCACGGAGGAACGATGCGTAGCCGAAGCTCATGGATCGCTCTCGCGCTCGTCGCGGTGTCCGCGGCAGCGCTGTCGGCGCAGCAGACGCCGAACCCCAATCCCCGCCCGCGCGCCGGGACGCCGCGCGCGATGATGCGCATGGCACCCGGGCAGGGCGCCGGCTTCGGCCCGGCCGCGCGCCTGCTGCGGATGCGGGAAGTCCTTTCCCTGACCGACGACCAGGTCTCGCGCCTCGAGGCGCTCGCCCGCAAGCAGCAGGCGCGGCCGACGCCTCACGCGGCAGACGTGCTCCGCGCCCGCGCCGACCTGCTTCAGGCGACCGAGGGCGAGATCGACGTGGGCGCCGCGCGCGCGGCCCTGGAGCGGATGTCGAAGCTGCGTATCGACGCCGCCGTCGCGGGGCTCCAGGCCGCGAAGGACGCGCGCGCGATCCTGACGCCCGAGCAGCGAACCCGGATGCAGGGGGTCGAGCGGCGCATGATGGCGCGCTTCCGCGCGATGCGTCGGGGCGGCAACGGCGACCGAGGAGGCTCCGGCTTCGGTGGCCGCGCGGGCGGCCGCGGCATGATGCCGGGCATGCTGCCGGGCATGGGGCGCGGCATGATGCCGGGCATGATGCCAGGCATGGGACGGGGCATGATGCCAGGCATGGGACGGGGCATGATGCCGGACGGGTTCGACATGCAGCACGGCGCGCCGCCGATGCCCCGGATGGCGCCGCCGGCACCGCCGTCTCCGGACACGACGGGCGGGCGCTGAATCGTACGCCGGCGCGATTCGCTCGCGCCGGCGCACCTTCTCAGGCACCTCTTCAGGCGCCGACTCCGACTCAGGCGCCGAACTCGGCCCCGATCGAGGCGCCCACCTTCTCGAGGAGCTGGGCGGGGGTGAACGGCTTCTGGATGAAGCTCGCCACCGCGGTCGCGACGCCACGCCGAAGCACTTCGTCCTCGGTGTAGCCGCTCATGAAGATGGTGGGGATGCCGGGGCGCAGCGCCTCGATCCGCTCCGCCAGCTCGCGACCGTCCATCTCCGGCATCACGACGTCCGTGAGGAGCAGGTCGATCTCGGTCTCGCGCTCGTTGAGGATGTGGCGGAGCGCGGCGGACGGGCTCTCCGCTTCCAGCACGTGGTAACCCGCGCGCTCGAGGATTCGCCGCGCGAGCCGTCGGACCGCGTGTTCATCCTCTACCAGCAGCACGGTTTCGCCGCAGCCGCCCACGGGATGCGATTCCGTCGCGGGGGGCGCGATCGGCTCCTCCGGGGCGGCGTCGACGGCGGGGAGGTAGACGTTGAACGTCGTCCCCTCGCCGATCTCGCTCGCGACGTCGATCGCCCCGCCGCTCTGCGTGACGATGCCGTACACGGTGGCGAGCCCGAGACCCGTGCCCGCGCCGATCTCCTTCGTCGTGAAGAACGGCTCGAAGATGTGCTGGCGCGTCTTGGCGTCCATCCCCGCACCGGTGTCGGTGACGGACAGGCGGACGTAGCGACCGGGGCGCAGCGATCCCGGGATCTCGTCTTCGGCGCCGGAGGCACCGATCTCCGCTGCGGCGACGCGGATCGTGAGCGTTCCGCCGCCCGGCATGGCGTCGCGGGCGTTCACGGCGAGGTTCATCACGACCTGCTCGAGCTGCGCGAGGTCGGCGCGGATGCGATGAGTTCCGTCGTCCGGCACCACGCGCAGCTCGATGTCCTCGCCGATCAACCGGCGCAGCATCTTCTCCATCCCCGTAACGACGGCGGCGGGATCGAGCACGCGCACGACCATCATCTGGCGGCGGCCGAAGGCGAGGAGCTGCTGCGTGAGGCGAACGGCGCGCTCGGCTCCTCGATCGATCTCCAGGACCTCGTCGCGCGTCGGATCGTTCGCGGGAAGCGTCTCGAGGAGGAGCTGGGCGTGCCCCCGCACGATGGTGAGGACGTTGTTGAAGTCGTGGGCGATGCCGCCCGCGAGTCGTCCGATCGCCTCGAGCCGCTCCGACTCGCGAACGCGGGTCTCCAGCGCGTGCTGACGCGAGATATCGCGGGAGTTGCAGATGAGCCCCTGGATCGTGGGGTCCGCGAAGCGGTTGCGGGCGGTGATCTCGAGGTGATGCCAGGCACCGTCCTTGTGCCGGATGCGGCACTCGACGGTGCGGACGCCATCCGGCTCGGCCGCGAGCGCAACGAGCTCGGCCTCGACGCGAGCGACGTCGTCGGGGTGCACGAGGGTGGTGGCGCGGGTGCCTACGAGATCCTCGGGCGTCCAGCCGAGCATGCGCGCGACGGACGGGCTGTGGTAGCGGATGGTGCCGTCCGCATCGAGGATCGACATGGTGTCGCTGGCGTTCTCGACCAGCGAGCGGAAGCGTCGTTCGCTCGCCAGCAGCGCTTCCTTGGAATCCCGAACCTCTTCCAGCAGCAGGCCGATCGAACGCGCGCGCTCGACCGCACGCCTGCGAGCCCACGCCAGCGCGAGCACGAGCAGCAGCGCCATCACCAGCGCGATCTCGCGGTACGGCGGGATCGGTGCAAACGAGAAGTCGGCGGTGTCGCGCGGGTAGAGGATGTAGCCCGCATCGAAGGGGGGCGACGACGCCCGCTGGCCCGGAACCCCGACGACCTCCACCTTGCCGCCGTGCCGCAGGTGCTCGGCGAAGCGCGGCTCGGTGATCCAGGCGTCCGCGAGGTTGACGAGGATCGAGCCGGAGCGGTCGCTCAGCACGGCCCGGATCTCGCCCGCTTCGTTCTCGCGGACCGTGAGGTCGCCCGCCACCCGCACGAGCCTCCCCTCGAAGCGCTCGCCCTTGACGTCCGTGGCAAGGACGTTGCGGGGCAGCGGCAGCGCTACCTTGCCGAGTCGGACGTAGGATCCGACGATCAGCTCCTCCTGACCCCGGTACTGCCCCACGACCCCCTGGACGCGCACACTGTCGCCCCGGAAGAGGTGACGCACGAGGAACGCCGTGTCGCGGCTGAACAACACGATGCCGGCGGTGCCGTCCTGCACGTTGGCGACGCTCGCGTTGCCGGCGAGGCTCACTGCGTCCGAGGTGACGACGCCCTCCACCGCGACGGTGGCCCCCAGCCGATCCGGCACGAAGTCGCCGTTCAGGTCAAGGACGGCCTGCCGGATCGGGATGGTGGGAATCCGCTGGGCCGAGCCGGGCGGCGGGGCGGCGCCGAGCCAGACCGCCAGCAGTGCGAGCGTCCGGAGCCCCCGCGCAGGCGTGCGGCCCGCCGCTCCCTGGGGGAAACGGGCCGCAGGGTCGGAAGGCCGCCGGGGCGGTCGTAAGAGCATCGTCACGTTCCTGTTCGGCTCTTGGGCCGTCGTCCCCATGTGAGCGCCGCCCGTCGTCCGGGAGCGACGGGTCGCGGGGAGGATGGATTTTGAACGGGGTGCCACAATTTCGTCTCGGTGGGTCCGGATGACAAGGTTCGCGGCTCCGGTCGGATCCGCTCCCGGGAACCGCGGCGGCGGTCGCCGGATTCGCGGGGCGTGATGCCGCGGGGTGCCGCCGGAGCCGGAGCGGCGAACCGCGGCCGGAAGGACAGCCGGGCCGGCGCACCCCGGCGGTGGTCCGGCGCGTACCCTCTCGACGTGGAGGCTTCGATGCGTCGTCTCTCCCTGGTGTCCCTCTTCGCCCTCGTGGCCGCCGCCCAGGCGTGCAGCGAGGCGGATCCCACGACCGCCCCCACCGCGGACCGCGATGTGGCAAGCGCGTTCGCGCCCTCGCACGCGGCGAACCCCGTGGGCCCGCACACGCGCCTCGTCGTGATGATGGACGCGTGCGATCCGGCCACGTTCGACGCGTTCGCCGGCCCCGGCACCTGCCTGCGCAACGGCGGCATGACGTTCGACCAGTTCCTGACTCAGCTCGGAGCGCACCAGCGGGTGGGCGCGTGGCGCTTCGCGCCGGCCGAGGTCACGCTGGACGAGGGCGAGAAGCTGCTGGTGGTGAACCGCGGCGGCGAAACCCACACCTTCACCGAGGTCGACCAGTTCGGCGGCGGCTTCATCGATGGCCTGAACCAGCTCTCCGGCAACCCCGTCCCCGCGGCCGAGTGCACGCCGCCGGCCGATGACGATTTCATTCCGGCGGGCGGCTCGAAGACGGAGGACGTGGAGGAGTCGGGAACGGAGCTGTATCAGTGCTGCATCCACCCGTGGATGCGGATGGTCGTGCATGTGAAGGCGGACTGACGTCCGGGAGCGAGGCCGCGAGCCGGGCTCATCCGGCGCGCGGCCTCGTTCCTCCTCCCTGCCGCCCCTCCACCTCGACCGTCCTACCGCGTCCGGGACGGCTCCGGAACGTCAGCGCGATTGCGGTGTCTATGTCTTCGAGCCGTCGGCGCCGCGCTGGACGCGCGTGATCCGCCGGCGGCGTGACCACTCCAGCCAACGAACGTACGCGAGCGCCGATGGGGCGCTCGGACCGAACCGCGCCGACGCATGCTATCGAGACCGGGCTTTCTCGCTCTGTACGCCTTGTTCGCCGTCGGAGTCGCCAGCGCTGTCGCGCACGGCTCCGCGGGCGCGAGCCCGTCCACACCCGGCGCCCCGATCGCAGCCGTCGCCTCGGTCGCCGCGAACGCGCGTGCCGTCGCGGCGAGCGCGGGCGAGGCCGTGTCGGCTCCGCGGGGCGAGCGGCCCGTCGAGCGCGCGCTGGATGCGTTCGCCGGCGTCGTCAAGCGACAGAGCGATCCGGAGGCGCTCCGGCTGGCCTTCGGCGCCTATTACGCATTCAAGGCGGCGCACCCGGACGAGGTCCGCAACCCGTACCTCTACTTCGTCGACTACGGCCTCGACAACGCGACGCCGCGCGGCTACGTCTTCGACATGGACGCCCTGCGCGTGGTCGACGGACCGTTCACGGTGGCGCACGGCCGCGGCTCCTCCCGCGGCCGCAACGGCGTCCCGACGCGCTTCTCGAATGCGCCCGGCAGCGCCGCCTCCTCGCTGGGCCTCTTCCTGACGCAGGAGACGTACGCGTTCTCCGGCCACGCGAACGGCCGCCTCTACCACTCCGTCGGCCTGCGCCTGCGCGGCCTGTCCGGCCGCTTCAACGACGACGCCCGCGAGCGCGGCGTCGTCGTGCACGGCGCGCCGTACGTGACCGCCCGAGACGCCGGCCGCAGCGAAGGCTGTCCCGCGATGCAGCCGGAGCGCGCGCGGCGGCTGATCCCGATGATCGCTCACGGCGGCGTCGTCTTCCTCTACTCCCCACGGGACCGCACGTGGCTGCGGGATGGACCGTGGGTCCACGAGGCCGCCGCGGGCGAGGTCGCGACGGCGCGGCGCTGAGGCGCAAGCCGCGCCCCTCGCCGGCCCCCACCTGGACCCGCCGGCGACGCCGCGCTCCGCGGTTCCGGAGCGCCCCCGCGCGTCACGCCCGGCAGCGTCACGCCCCGACCGCGTCGCGCGTTCCCCTCGTGCCCCCACCACCGGAGCGTGTACCGTGTCTCGATCGATCCCCCGCGGCGTCCTCCTTCCGATCCTCCTCGCCGGAGCGCTGTCGCCGTTTCCGGCCGGACTCGCCGCACAGGCGGCGGGCGTCGCGGCCGCGGCTGACGACGTCGCGCCGCGCTGCCGGGCTCCGGAGTACCGCCAGTTCGACTTCTGGCTCGGGGAATGGGAGGTGCGCAATGCGGCGGGCGATGTGGTCGGCCACAACGAGGTCCGTCGCGTGGCGGGCGGGTGTGGGCTGCTCGAGAGCTGGCGTGGCACCGGCGGTGGCAGCGGCACGAGCCTGAACACCTACGATGCGGAGCGCGGCCATTGGACGCAGCGGTGGGTGGGCGACGGTACGACCCTCTGGCTCGTGGGCGGTCTCGACGGCGGCCGGATGGTCCTCTCCGGCACGTCGCCGCGCACCACGCCCCGGGGCGCCGTCCTCGACCGCATCAGCTGGAGCGCGTTGCCCGACGGACGGGTCCGTCAGCTCTGGGAGATCTCGCCCGACGGAGAGAACTGGAGCGTCGGCTTCGACGGCTACTACAGCCGCATCGGGCCGGCCCCGACTCCTCGGCGCTGACGCCGGCGCCCGCCTCCCTCCGGCGCGCGGCTTGCGGACCTCGGGATCGGGTCCCACCGAGAGAGGGAGGAAGCCGATGAGCCCGGAGAGCCGCGACGCCACCGCGCGCGCCGTGCTCGGCTGTTGCGGCCGCACGTTCGCGCGCGAGCTCGGCATCGACGTCGGCAGGAACACGCCATCGCCGCTCTTCCGTCTGCTCTGCTTCGCGCTGCTCTCGAGCACGCGGATCGGCCACGATCTCGCGATCCGGGCGGCGCGCGCGCTCGTCGAGCAAGGCTGGACCACGCCGAAGAAGATGGCCGCCGCCACCTGGGCGCAGCGCACGCGCGTGCTCAACCGCTCCGGCTACGCGCGCTACGACGAGAGCACCTCGCGCATGCTCGCCGACACCTCGAAGCTGCTGCTCGACCGCTACGGCGGCGACCTGCGCCGGCTGCGCGAGGAGGCCGGGCGGGATCCGGCTGCGGAGCGCCGGCTGCTGAAAGCGTTCAAGGGCATCGGCGACGTCGGCGTCGACATCTTCTTCCGCGAGGTGCAGGTCGCATGGGACGAGGTGTATCCGTTCGCCGACCGGCGGGCGGAGAAGGCCGCGAAGCGGCTGGGTCTGCCGACGGATGCGAAGAAGCTGGCCGGGCTGGCGCGGAGCCGTCCCGAGTTCGCCCGCCTGCTCGCCGGGCTCGTGCGCGTGGACCTCGAGAAGCGCTACGACGAGATCGAGTCCGCCGGCGGTGCGTCCTGAGGCACGGCTGAGGACGCGCCACAGCATGCGACGGCGACGCCATCGCCGGCACGCGTTCTACTCGGCCCGCAACGCCCGCGCTGGATCCGCGCGCGTGGCGCGCCACGCCGGCACGTAGGCGGCGATCAGCGCGACGGCGAGCAGCAGCGCGGCGGCGCCGGCGAGCGCGACGGGGTCGGCGGGCGTCACCTGGAAGAGCAGGGAGCGCAGAAAGCGCGACGCCACGAGCGCGGCGGCGACCCCCACGGCGGCGCCCGCGACGGCGATCAGCGCCGCCTGCTGAAGCACCTCCCTCCGCAGGCGGCCGGGCGTTGCGCCGAGCGCGGCGCGGACGCCCAGCTCGTGCGTCCGCTCGCGGACGGCGGCGGCCATGACGCCGTAGAGTCCGATCGCCGCCAAGAGCAGCGCGGCCGCGCCGAAGCCGGAGAGCACGAGCGTGGCGAGGCGAGGCAGCGCGAGCTGCCGACCGACGAGCTCGCTCATCGATTCGGCGCGCGCGACCGTCGCCTCGGGGTCGGCGGACCGCACGGCGTCGCGCAGCGCGGGCAACAGCGCGGCGAGCGGCGCGCGCGTGCGTATCGCGACGACGCCCTGGAAGAAGAACTGGCGCCACGGCACATAGATCGTGGGCGTCGCGCGCCGCAGCGCGCGGTAACGGATGTCGCCCGCCTCGCCGACCACCGTCAGCCAGCGGTCCGCACCGGTTTCGCCGACCAGTCGGATCTGCTTGCCCACCGGATTCTCGCCGGGCCAGAAGCGCGCCGCGACCGCGCGGCTGACGACCGCCACCCGCGGCGCACCGCCACGGTCCGTAGGCAGAAAGGCGCGTCCGCGGTAGAGCGGAATGCCGAAGGTGCGGAAATAGTCGGTGCCCCCCACCTCGAAGGGGATCAGCGGATTCGCCGCGGCCTCCGCGTCCGTCTGGCCGGCGGCGGCCCACCGTGCGGTGAAGACCTGCGCGCCGTAGAATGGCTCGATCGCGATCGGCGTGACCGAGACGACGTCCGGCAGCGCGCGGAGCGCCGGCGCGACGCGCTCGTACAGCGCGACGAAGGTCGACATCGCGCTGTCCGGGTTCACGGGCGTCGCGAGCGACAGCACCGACAGATGCTCCGGGCGGTAGCCGAGCGGCACGTGCGCGAGCCGCTCGAGACTGCGCACGAGCAGCCCCGCTCCGGCCAGCATCACGAGCGCCAGCGCGATCTGTGATGCTACCAGCGTCTGCCTCAGGCGACGTCGTCCACCGCCGCCGCGGCCGGCACGCGCGTCCAGCCGCAACGACGCTGCGAGTCCCGCGTGCGCGGCCGCGACGGTCGGGAAGAGGCCGGCGATCAGCAGCGCCCCCAGCGTCACGGCCGCGGCCACCCCGAGAGGCGCGGCGCCCACGCGCACCACGTCGAGACGCGGCAGGTCGGCGGGCGACGCCACGCGCGTCAACGCCGCGAGCAGCGCGTGCGCCAGCGCCAGGCCGAGCAGGCCCCCGCCCACGGCGAGCGCCACGCTCTCCAACAACACCGGCCGCACGATGTCCGCCGTGCGGGCGCCGAGCGATCGGCGCACCGCCATCTCCGCCTCGCGCGTCGTCGCGCGCAGCAGCACCAGGTTGCCCACGTTTGCGGCGGCGATCATCAGCAGCAGCGCGACCGCCGCCACGAGAACGAGGATCTGCGGCCGCACGTCGCCCAGCACCGCGTGCGTGAACGCCTCCACGTCCGCTGATGCGATCTGAGCCCCCTGCCGCCCGGCGGCGATGCGGCGGCGGTCGATCTCGCGCATGATCGAGAGGAACTCCGTGCGCGCCATCGCCGGTGTCGCGCCCGGCGCCAGGCGCGCGACGACGTCCAGGATCGGGTACACCCGCGGCGTCCAGTACTCCGTCCCCGCCGGATAGGCGAGCCCCGGCGGCGCGACGCCGACGATCGTCGACGAAGCGTGTGTGTACGGATCGCCGAGTCGCCGGCCCACCACGCTCGAGTCGCCGCCGAACTCGCGCTGCCACGCGCCGTAGCTGAGCACCACCGGCGCGCCGTCGCCCGCCGACCCCATCTGGACCTCGTCCCTCGCGTCGAACAGCCGGCCCAGCGCCGGCCGTACGCCCAGCACGTCGAAGAAGTCGCCCGTCACCCACGCCGCACGCAGCGCGAGCGTCCGCTCTCCATCCACCGCCGCCACCGTGAACGCACCCTGGTGCGCCACCCCCGCCACCGCCGTCATCGTGCGGCTCCCCTCGCCCAGGCGCTTCAACTCCTCCTGCGTCATCCCTACGTCGACACCGCCGGGATCCAGCGTCCGCGGCAACACCAGCCTGTCCGCTGCGACCACAGGCAGCGGCCGCACCAGCACCGCGTCCGCCACCACGAACATCACCGTCGCCATCCCGATCCCGACGCCGAGGATCAGCACCGCCGTCCCCGCGAAACCCGGCGCCCGCACGAGCCCGCGCAACGCCTGGCGCGCCTCCCGGAAGCCCCGCTCCAGCGAGGCGCCCGCCCACTGACGTCGCGTCACTTCCTTCACCACCACGATGCTCCCGAACTCGCGCCGCGCCGCCCGCTCCGCCTCCACCGGGTCCTCGCCGCGCGCCACCCGCTCCCGCACCGCCATCTCCAGGTGCGAGCGGATCTCCTCCTCCAGCTCCGCCTCCCGCCGAGCCCCACCGAAAAACGGCAGCCTCACGCGCCCTCCTCCGGCAGCGGCTTCAGCACGCCGCCGATCGCCGCCGTCAGCGCATCCCACCGCGAGCGCTCCGCCGCCAGCCGCTTCCGCCCCGCCGCCGTGAGCGCGTAGACCCGCACCCGCTGGTTGTTCTCCGACCGCCCCCACTCCGCCTCCACGAACCGCTGCCGCTCCAGTCGATGCAGCGCCGGATACAGCGAGCCCGTGTCCACCTGCAGCACATCCCCGGAGCGCGCCCGGATCATCTGCGAGATGCCGTAGCCGTGACCCGGCCCCCACCGCAGCGTCTGCAGGATCAGCAGATCGAGCGTACCCTGAAGCAGCTCGATGCGGGAACGCGCACGCTCACTGTTCATCGTCGACCCCGGTTCAAAGGAGGTAGGACATCTACACCCCCCGCGGCGCGGGCGTCAAGGGGTAAGTGGGGGGAGTGGGCGTCCGGGGGGCAGCGGAGGTGGGTGTCCGAGGGGCATACGGAGGTGGGCGTCCGGGGGCGGGACGCGGATTCCCGGGAGCGCGCGGCGGGCGGGGGTGGCGCGACCTGCGTATGTCGGGGCGCAAGTCGTTGGGGTACAGTCCGTTGGGGGCGGTCGGCCGGACGCGGAACGGCTCTTCCATGCACCGCGCCGGAGGGAGGGAGGCGGGAGGGGCGTCGACGCGCTGAAGGAGGAGGGGTCGTGGAGGCGCTGTTCCAGGATCTTCGCTACGGGCTGCGCGGATTGAGGCGGAGCCGCGGCTTCACGGCCGTGGCGGTCGCGACGCTGGCGCTGGGGATCGGGGCGACGACGACGATCTTCAGCGTGCTGGAGGGTGTGCTGCTGCGGCCACTTCCGTATCCGCGATCGGAGCGGCTGGTGCAGGTGTGGGAGCGCACGCCCGAGGGCGGCGACTTCCCGGCGTCACTACCGAATTTCCGTGATTTCCGCTCGGGAACGCGGCTGCTGACGGGGCTGGCGGCGGCGGACGAGCGGGCGCTGGCGCTGACGGGGAAGGGTGTGCCGGAGCGGGTGAAGGCGCAGGCGGTGTCGGCAGAATATTTCCGGGTGTTGGGTGTGGCCCCCGCGCTGGGCGGGGTGCTGACGGCGGACGCGACGCGTGGTGGCGAGCGGGAGGTGGTGTTGGGGCACCGCATCTGGGTGAGCCGCTTCGGGGGCGATCGCGGCGTGGTGGGTAGTCGCGTGCGGCTGAACGGCGAGTCGTACGCGGTGGTGGGGGTGATGCCCGCGGGCTTCGAGGCGCCGGGCGATCCGGAGGCGTGGGTGCCGCTGGCGGGGAGCCCGGAGTGGGGCCGGGGGGATCACTCGTTGATGCTGATCGGACGGTTGGCGGCGGGGGCGAGTGTGGCGGGGGCTTCGGCGGAGCTCGGGGCGGTGGCGCGGCGGTTGTCGCGGCTGTACCCGGAGTCGAACGGCGGCTGGGGCGTGCGGGTGGCGCCGTTGCTGGACGGGGTGGTCGGGGCGAAGACGCGGGGCACGCTCTGGATCCTGACCGGTGCCGTGTCGCTCCTCCTGCTCCTGGCGTGCGTGAACGTGGCGAGCCTGCTGCTGGGGCGCGCGGCCGCCAGGCAGGGCGAACTGGTTCTGCGTGCCGCGCTGGGGGCGCGGCGCGGGCGAATCGCGCGGCAACTGGTGACGGAGAGCCTGCTGCTCGCCGGGCTGGGTACGGCGGGCGGGGTGCTGATCGCCGTCTGGGGGCTTCCGGTCCTGAAGCGGCTTCTGCCGGCGACGACGCCGCGCCTGGGGGACATCCACGTGGATGGCGCGGTCCTGTTCTTCTCGATCGTCGTCTCGGTCGCGGTGGGGCTGCTGGCCGGACTTCCGCCGGCGTTGCGGGTCAGCCGGCCGAACCTGCGCTCGATCCTCGGAATGGCGGATCGGCGGACGACGCGGGAGTCGCACCGGCTTCGTGACGGCCTGGTGGTGGCGGAGACGGCGCTCGCGACGCTGCTGCTGGTGGGCGCGGGACTGCTGGCGACGAGCTTCGTGCGCCTGCGGGGGGGCGACCGCGGGATCGACACGCGCGACGTGGTGGTGGTGCCGGTCTCGCTCGCGGGACCGCGCTACGACGATGGTACGCGCTGGCGCTTCCTGGAGCGGGCGGAGGCGGCGATCGGCGGCCTGCCGGGGGTGGAGGCGGTCGGCGCGACGAACGTGGCGCCGCTCTCGGGCGCCGGCACCGTGGTGGATCTCTCGGTGGAGGGCCAGCCGACGGGGCCGGGCCTTTCCCGCTTCGCGCGCTGGCGCTCGGTGACGCCCGGCTATTTCCGGGCGGCCGGCGTGAGGCTGCTGGCGGGGCGCCGCCTGCGTGCCTCGGACTACGCCCCTGACGCCGCCGAAGCGGTGGTCGTGACGCGGTCGTTCGCGCGTGCCTTCTTTCCCGACGTGGATCCCGTGGGCCGCCGCGTCGCGATGGGTACGAGCGACTTCCACTGGCGGACCGTGGTCGGCGTGGTGGAGGACGTTCAGGACGTGGACGCGACACAGCGGGCGCAGCCGCTGTTCTACATGCCGGAGACGGGCGATTGGCCCTGGATGACGCTGGTCCTGCGCACATCGCGGCCGGCGGCGTCGATCGCGCCGGAGATCCGGAGCCGCATCTGGGCGGTGGATCCGGAGCTGCCGGTGCCGACGGTCGAGGCGATGACCGAGCGCCTGGACCGGGCGGTGGCGGGGCCGCGCCTCGTCCTCGGCGTCATGGTCCTCTTCGGCGGGCTGGCCGTCCTCCTTGCCGCCATCGGAATCTACGGCGTGATGGCGCACTTCGTGGCGCTGCGGCGAAGGGAGATCGGCGTGCGGCTGGCGCTCGGCGGACCCGCGCGCGACGTGGTCGGCCTCGTTGTGCGCCGCGGCGGCGCGCTCGCCGGCTCGGGCGTCGCACTGGGCCTTGCGGCCGCACTGCTGGCCGGGCGGATGCTGCGCTCCGAGCTCTACGACACCGCGCCAACCGAGCCAGCCGCCTATGCCGGCGTGCTCCTGCTCCTCCTCCTGGTCACGCTCGCCGCCGTCGCCGTACCCGCGTGGCGGAGCGCCCGCGTCGATCCGGTCGAGATGCTGCGCCAGGTGTAGCACGCCGTGCAGTGAAGCGGCGCGGCGCCGGTCCGCCCTCCGCGTCCCCCGCGCCCTGCGCGTGAAACCTCGGAGCCGCCCTCGCCGCGAACGCCGCGGTGGCGACGAATCGCCGCGAACGCCACGTTTCCGATGGCGCGCGGCGCGGCCGACGCACCGGAAGGATTGCACGCGGAGGTCGCCCCCCGGCGGTGGCCGGCGCCTTGCGTAATGCGCCGGCGTTGCACGGCTGCTCCGTGCACCGGTCCGCCGCGGAACCCGGACGTCCCGCGGGGCGGGGCCGTCGAGCCGTCCGGAACGAGGCAGCGGGCAAGCGATGGACGCGCGGACCACACCGGGGGAGGGAAGGCGACGATCGCATCGCCGCGCCCGCCGCGCGCGTCCGCGCCGTTGGCTCGCGCTGCTGCAACTCCTCGCCGCGGCGCCCGTCCTCGCCGCCGGTGCCGCCGCACAGCGTCCGCCGCGTCCTTCCGATCCCGCCGTCCGCGACGCGCGCTCGGCTTCCGTGCCGCCCGACACGCTGCCGCCGCTCGCCGCGCCGCGCCTGGGCCTGCCGCCGCGCTACCGCCCGTTCGTCGGCGGCTATGCGGGGGGCGGCGTCGCCGCCGGTGCCGCGGCGTGGGTCGGCGGCGGCGTCTACAAGGACCTGCTGAATCCCGCGGCCGGCATCCTCGGCGTGCAGGCGGAGGGCTACCTGGGCGCCTCGCGCGAGCGCACGCCGGACGTGGACCTGGCGCTCGGGCTGCGCAGCCCGATCCTGCGGCTCGGCTTGGGTGTCGAGGCCGTGTTCCCGCGTGCGCGCGTGGCGCCCTACGTCTCGATCATGCACCCGGTGCGGCGCGGCGGCTTCCTCTTCCCCGGCGGCGAGCTGCACGCCACCTGGACCTTCGGCCCGATCGACCGCTTGCGGCTGGGCCTCGCCGTGCCGGTCGGGCAGCCGTTCGCGGGGAGGGGTCGGCCGCGGCTCGACCACGTGCGGCTCGCGGTTCCGCCGGCGCCTCGCGTGCCGCCCGGCCCCGCGCCCGACGCGGCGCTGGCGCGCGCGGCCGACGCGCTCGCCGCCGCCGCCGAGCGCGTCGCCGACGTCGTCGTTCCGGACCTGGGCCGCGCCGGCTCGCCGAAGCGGCCGGACGATGCGCGCTTCACGGGCCGCCTGCGCACGCTCGCCCGCGAGGTCGCGGCGCACGGTGGCGCGGTCCAGGTCCTCCGCGACTACCACGACCGCCTCGACCGCGCGTTCTCGCTCGCGCTCGATCCGCGCGCCGTCGGCGTGAGCGCGGCCGGCTGCGCGCTGGCGGACTCGGCGCGCGCCGTGCTCCTCGGCGAGGTGCTCCTGCCCTACGACCGCCTGCTGGGGCAGAAGCGCAAGCCGGAGACGCTGGCGCCGTTCGCGGCCGCGGCGCTGCGCCGCTTCGAGGCGGAGGCGGTGCCGGCCGCGCTCGGAGCGACGTCGTCCGATCGCGCGACGTGGCTCATGTCCCGCCTCCTGGATGCGGTCTCCGGCGAGGTGTCACGGCAGCGCAGGCGGTGGGGCGACGAACGGCTGGCGTGGCTGCCGCTGCAGCTCGCGCTCCGCCAGGATGCGTACGCGACGCAGGCGCAGATCGACGCGCTCGTGACGCGCGCGACCGGCGTCACGTTCTCGGACAGCAACCAGGTTGCCTACGCGCACAACGCGGAGTTCCAGTACGAGCTGTACCGCTCGATCCACGATGCGCGCAGCTACCACGTGCTCTGGGTCCACGACTTCCGCGGCCTGGACGACGCCGGCGAGCCGGACGGCGTCGCCTTCCAGCAGCTCGCCTACGGCTACCTGGGCGCGCTGATCGACCGCGTCGAAGCGTACGACTCGACCGCCGCGCTGCCGGAGTACGACATCTTCCTCGATCAGTATTACTACGAGAAGGACCACAGCCGACTGTGGATGACGATCCTGCGCGACCCGCTCTCGGTGCGCGGCCGCATCGAGGACCTGCCGCCGTCGTGGCAGGCGGTGGTCGACAGCCTGTGCGACGCGCTGCGCTCCGCCGTCGCGGCGTCGCACCGCCTGCGGGCGCAGGAACGCGCGCACGGCACCGCCTGGCTGCACGAGCGCGTCTCCGTCCGCGTCCACATCACCGGACAGGCCGACCCCTCGTTCTGGAGTGGCGATGTGCTTCCGCTCGTCGGCCTCTCCGACAACGTCCTGCGCGACCATCACAAGATCGCGTTCTACGACCTGAGCGAGGCGGACCCGTACCGCGGCGAGCTGATCGTGGCCGGCATGGGCGTGGGCGAGATCTACGCCGACGACGGCTGGGAGGACCGCTCGGCCGTGGTGAAGGGGCCGGCGGCCTACCCGGTGACGCACGCGGCCGCTCGTCTGCTCCTCCGCCAGGGCGTCGACAGCACGCGGCTCCCCTTCTGGGCCCGTCCCGTGGACGACGACGCGGCCGCCGCCGCGCGAACGCCCGTCCCGTCCTTCCAGGCCGGTCCGGCGCGCGCGCTGCAGGTCCACAACCAGATCGGCTACGGCGCCAAGGACGCGACCATCGCGAAGGCGGTCGTCTACACGATGATGCCCGCCGGCTCCGTGCTGAAGATCCCGGACTCGCTCTGGAACAACCCCCTGTGGGCTTCGCTGCTCGTCGGCCAGGCGCTCCGCGGCGGGCGCGTCCTCGTCATGTCGCCATCCCAGCGCAACGCGCCGGCGCCGAACTTCGCCGCGATGTCGCTCGCCGAGGAGATGCTGGCGCGCATGATCGTCGCGAGCCACATCCTGGGCCCCGCGATCGCCGCCGCGGGCGGCGGCCTTCACGTGGGGATCTACGACGTCGACTTCCCCGTCGACGACATCGCCGCCCGCATCGACGTCGCGCTCGCAACGCGGGCGCGCAACCCGTGGCTGCGGCGGCTCGAGCCGTTCTCTCGCGAGGTCATCGACACGCTGCACGCCGTCGCGCGCGACCTGCGCCGGGCGCCGGTGGCGGAGCGCGACGGCGAGGTCGCCGCGCGCGACGCCAGCAAGGACCTCGACGTTGGCAGCGGCTCGCAGATCGGCAGCGAGGCGGAGGGCGGCGAGCACCCGAAGCTGCACATCAAGGCGCAGTTCTTCTCTTCAGCGAAGGGCTACGACGACCTGCTGCGCTGGCACGGCTGGGGCGCGCTGCTGTCCCGGTCGCTGCGGGCCCGCGCCGCCGAAGGGGCGCGCCGGCCGCACCCGCCCTCGTACTACCACATCGAGCCCGGCGACGGCGCCGCGCGGGCGGCGACGCGGATCTTCGAGCGCCAGGCGGCGGCCGAGGGGCCCGACAGCGTCGTCTATTACCTGATGATGGGATCGCAGAACGAGGACTACCGCTCGGCGCTGCTCGACGGCGAAGTGCTGCTGCTGCTCTCCCACTACGGCGCCGCCGTCGGCACCACCGACTTCGTGCTGCTGCCCAGCCTCTGCACGTGGGTCGACACCGTCGACGAGCTGCACCGCTACCTCCCGCAGCGCAGCTTCTTCCTCCGCTGGGTCGCGCGCGCGACGCGGATCCTGTACTAGCAGCGGCCCCGATCCCCCTAGGCCGGAACGGCCCCTCAGTCCGCGCCTGAGCGGCGTCCCCCGCGCGGAGGACGGGGGACGCCGCCGGCTTCTCACCGCGCCGGCTCGAAGAGCGCGAACGCGCCGCCTTGCGGGTCCATGCACTGGGCGATCCTGCCGCCGCCGGGCACGTCCATCGGTCCGTTCTGGACCTGGCCGCCGCCTGCGGCGACGCGCTCGAGCGCGCCGTCCAGGTCCGCGACGTTGAAGTAGTAGAGCCAGTGCGGCGGCACGTTCAGCCGCTTCGCCATCTCGGACATGCCGCCGGCCGCCGCGTCCTGCGGCTCGTCCGCCTGACGGAACATGAAGTAGACGCCGTCCTCGCCCATGTCGAACGACGAGGCGTGCCGCCAGCCGAAGAGGTCGGAGTAGAAGCTCCACGCCCCCGGCTGGTCCGTCGTGTTGAGCTCGTGCCATCCGACGACGCCGGTGCGCATCCGGTCCGGCGCCGGCATCGGCTCTCCCGCGGCGCGGAAGAGGGAGATCGCCGCACCCTGCGGATCGGTGATGACGGCGAAGCGGCCGATCTCGGGGATGTCCGTGCCGGGCAGGCGGATCTGGCCGCCGAGCTCGCTCGCGCGCGCGGCGGCGGCGTCGACGTCGTCGACGGCGACGTACGCCATCCAGTGCGGCGGCGCGGCGGCCTGACGCATCTGCGGCGTCAGCTCCATCATGCCGCCGATCGGCGCCTCCCCCGCCACCCACATGAAGTACGGCTTGCCTCCGCCGTCCCAGCGTTGCAGCGACCAGCCGACCACGTCCATGTAGAACGCCTTCGCCGCGTCCACGTCGGTCGTCAGCAGGTCGTACCAGACGAAGCGCCCCTCCGTGCTCATCGACACCTCCTCCGTTGGTCGTATACTCGCGAAGTGGCAGCCCGCGCGCCCCATGTCAAGCACCCATCCCGCAGCCCCATCCCGCAGGCCGATCCCGCAGTCCAATGCCGCCGTCCCGCTGGCGCCGCGCCCCACCCGTCCGCAGATTCGCCGGGTCGCGGACGCGCCCCCACCGGCCGCCCGCCACTCCGTCCCGACTTCTCGAACCGAGTGGAACCGCCATGCCACACCGCCGCCACCTCGTCGCCGTCGCCCTCCTCGCTCTTGCCCCGCTGCTCGCGCCGCCCGCCGTGCGCGCGCAGGGACGGCCCGGCGCCGGCCGGCCGGCGCAGCCCCGGCAGGCGGAGGACCCGCGCGCGTCGCAGACGGAAAAGCCGCCGCTGCACGCGCGCCACTGGCTCGCCATCACCGGGAAGCCGCTCTCCGCCACGGCGGGCGCGCTCGTCTTCGCGAAGGGCGGCAACGCCGTGGACGCCGCGGTCGCGATGCTCGCGGCGGGCTGCACGATGTGGGACACGCTGTCGTGCGGCGGCGAGACGCAGGCGCTGATCTACGACCCGCACACGCGCAAGGTGATCGGCATCGATGCGCTCGGCGTCGCGCCGACCGGCGCGACCGCGGACTTCTACCACTCGAAAGGGTATCGCTTCCCGCCGGAGTACGGGCCGCTCGCCGCGGTGACGCCGGGGACGGTGGGCGGCATGCTGACGATGCTCGCGGAGTACGGCACGCTGCCGCTGAAGGAGGTGCTGGCGCCGGCGATCGAGATGGCGGACGGCTACCCGATGGAGGCGCAGCTCTCCCATACCATCGAGCACTACAAGGACTGGCTGAAGAAGTGGACGTACTCGCGCGCGACGATGCTGCCGCACCTCGGCTCCGCCTACGAGGCGCCGCGGCCGGGCGAGATCTTCGTGCAGAAGGACCTGGCCCAAACGTGGCGAAAGCTGGTGGAGGCGGAGCAGCAGGCGCTGGCGGCGGGCAAGGACCGCAAGGCAGCGATCTACGCCGCCTACGACCGCTTCTACAAGGGCGACATCGCGCGCGAGCTCGTGCGCGGCGCGCAGGAGGAGGGCGGCCTCATCACGATGCAGGACCTCGCGCGCTGGAAGGTGAAGATCGAGGAGCCGCTCCACACGTCCTACAAGGGGATCGAGGTCTACAAGCTCCCGATCTGGCAGCAGGGTCCCGTGATGCTGCAGGCGCTGAACCTGCTCGAGAACGTGCCGGACCTGAAGGGGCTCGGCTACAACTCGGCGCGCTACATCCACGCCCTCTACCAGGTGATGAACCTCGCCTACGCCGACCGCGACTTCTACTACGGCGACCCCTACTTCCCGCCCGCGGAGCCGGTCGCCGGGCTGCTGTCGAAGGACTACGCCCGCGCGCGCTTCGGCGAGATCGACTGGAAGAGGAACGACCCGGACGTGAAGCCGGGTGATCCGTACCGGTTCCAGGAGGGCACCAATCCATTCCCCGAGCTGCTCGCCGCCTGGGACCCGCGGCGCTTCGTCCCCGCCGACGAGCGCACGCGGAGCGGCGGCCAGGACCGCGCTCCGGGCGCGGCCCGAGACACCACCGCCGCGGAGCGCGACACCACCGCCGCGGAGCGCGACACCACCGGCGCGCGCGGCGCCGCCGGCGCGGAGCGCATGTCCGGCACCGCCGAATTCCTGCCGCAGGACGCGACGCCGGCGGACTCCGCCCACGCGGCCGAATTCTACGCGGGGACCACGTCGATCGAAGCGGCGGACGCGGAGGGCTGGATCGTGTCGATCACGCCGAGCGGCGGCTGGGTCCCGGCGGTGATCGCCGGCCACACGGGGATCGGCCTCAGCGAGCGTGCGCAGAGCTTCGTCACGCGCCCCGAAGACGGGCCGTACAACGTGATCGAGCCGGGCAAGCGGCCGCGCGTGACGCTGACGCCGACGATCGCGCTGAAGGACGGTGCGCCGTACCTCGCGATGGCCGTACAGGGCGGCGATTCGCAGGACCAGAACCTGCTCCAGTTCTTCCTGAACGTGGTCGAGTTCGGCATGACGGTGCAGCAGGCGGTCGAGGCGCCGAACATCAACAGCTTTCAGATGCTGTCGTCGTTCGGGATGCACGAGAACCGGCCGGGGCGGATGCTGGTGGCGACGTCGCTGCCGGACTCCACGCGCGACGCGCTGCGCGCCATGGGCTACACGCTTCAGCTCGCGCCGCGCACTTCCGGCCCGATCAACGCGATCTTCTTCGACGCCGCGCACCACAGCATGTGGGGCGGCTCGAGCAATCACGGCGAGGACTACGGCATCGGCTGGTGAGGGGGGCGCGCCGCCACCGCCTCACTCCTCGGCGGCGCGCTGCCGTGCGGCGTACAGGTAGCCGGGCTGCAGGTCCAGCAGGTTGGCGATCCGGCGCAGCAGGTACGCCTCGTGCTTCGCGATGCGGCCGTCCGCGAGGATCACGCCCCACATGATCTCCGCCAGTAGCGTCTTCTGCCCGAGGTCGTAGTTCGTGCGCACCAGGTGCGTGAACTGGTAGAGGTCGATCGCCGACGCGCGCTCCGCCTCCGCCAGCTCGATCAGTTCCTGCGCCGTCGCCTCGTCCAGCGCGAAGTGGCGGCGCAGCACCGCCTCGATGTGCATCCGCTCCGCGTCGCTGAACTCGTCGTCGGCGTGCGCGAGCTCCAGCAGCAGCGCGCACGCGGCGATGTGCACGCGGCGGTGCTCCTCGTCTTCCGAGCCGGCCGGACGGTCGGCGGCGGCGTCGGCCGAGATCCGCCGGTGGAAGAACGCTCGAATCGGATCGATCATGGAGTCATCATGGCCCGTCTGCCCCACGCGCGGCAAGCCGGCGCCGCCGCCTCCGCCCGCCTTCGCCCGGCTGACCCGCCGTTGAAACCGATCGCGGCCGGGCGCCGTACGGCTTCCGGAACCAGCCGGCCCCTTCCGATCGGGTAGGACCATGGCCTCATCCGGCGGCATCCTCGCCAGCGTTCGCCAAGACCTCCGCTTCGCTCTGAGGGCGCTGCGCAGGAGTCCCGGCTTCACCGCGGTGGCGCTCCTCACGCTCGCGCTCGGCATCGGCGCGAACAGCGCCATCTTCAGCGTGGTCGACGGCGTGCTGCTGCGGCCGCTGCCGTACCGCCAGCCGGACCGTCTCGTCTACCTCTACAGCCAGTTCCCCACGCTCGGCTTCGACGAGTTCTGGGTCTCGCCGCCGGAGTACCGCGACCTGCAGGAGCGCGCGCGCTCGTTCAGCTCGATCGGCGCGTGGCGCACCGGGCGCGTCAACGTGGCCGGCGCGGAGGATCCCCTCCGCGTCACCTCCGCGATCGCGAGCGCGGAGCTCTTCACTGCGCTCGGTGTCTCGCCGGAGAGGGGGCGCGCGTTCACCGCGGACGAGGACCGCCCGGACGGACCCGCGGTCGCGGTGATCTCGGACGGCCTGTGGCGGCGCGCGTTCGGCGGCGATCCGGGCCTCGTGGGCAGCCGCGTCCAGATCGACGGCGCCCCGACGACGATCACCGGCGTGATGCCGCCCGGCTTCGACATCGAGGACGCCGGCGTGGACGTGTGGGTTCCCGCGCAGATCGGCCCCCATCCCACGAACCGCGGTTCGCATTACCTGCACCTGGTGGGCCGTCTCGCTCCGGGCGCCACGCTGGAGGGCGCGCGGTCGGAGATGGCGTCGCTCCTGGCGAGCTGGCGCGAGGTCGTTCCCGCCGGTCACGTGCCGGATCCGGAGCGTCACCCGATCCGCATGCGCAGCCTGAAGGTGCAGATGACGGGCGGCGTGCAGACGGCGCTGTTGCTGCTCCTCGCCGCCGTCGGCCTCGTGCTGCTGATCGCGGTGGCGAACGTCGGCAACCTGCTGCTCGCCCGCTCGGAGGGGCGGCGCCGCGAGGTGGCCGTGCGCGTCGCGATCGGCGCCGGGCGGCGTCGTCTGATCCGGCAGTTCCTGACCGAGAGCCTCGTGCTCGCCGCGATCGGCGGCGGCTTCGGTCTGCTGCTCGGCTGGGGCGGGCTGCACCTGCTGCTGGCGCGCGCCGGAGACAGCATTCCGCGCACCGGCGAGGTGGGCCTCGACGGCCGCGTCCTGCTGGCGACGCTCGCGGTGTCGCTCGTCGCCGGGCTGCTTTTCGGCCTGGCGCCGCTGCTCCACCTCACCGGCGGCTCGATGGCGACGTCGCTCCGCGAGAGCGACCGGCGCAGCACCGCCGGCCACGCCCGCCAGCGACTGCGCCGCGGCCTGGTCGTGGCGGAGGTGGCGCTCGCCGCGATGCTCGTCGTCGGCTCCGGTCTGCTCATCCGGAGCCTGGGAACGCTGCAGCGCGTCGACCCCGGCTTCGAGGCGCGCGGCCTCCTCACGTTCCAGCTCTACCTCCCGCCGGCGCGCTACCGGGACGCGGCCGCGGCGAGCGCCTTCTACGCGTCGCTGCTCCAGCGCATCGACGCGCTGCCCGGCGTGCGTGCGGCCGCCGCGATGAGCGGCCTGCCGCCGCTGCGCAACGTGGACGCCAACGACACCGAGTTCGAGGGGGTCGAACGCTCGCCGGACCGCCCCTTCAACGTCGACTACTACCAGACGGTGCAGGGGGAGTACTTCGCGACGATGGGGATCCCGATCGTCGCGGGCCGGGGCTTCCAGCCCGGCGACGACGCGAACGGCGCGCCCGTCCTGCTGATCAACGAGACGCTCGCGCGCATGTACTATCCGGACCGCGACCCGATCGGCCGCCGCATCCAGCCGAGCGGCGCGCCGTTCTGGCTCACCATCGTCGGCGTGGTGAAGGACGTGAAGCAGGGCGGCCTCTCGGAGAAGACCGGCACGGAGCTGTACTTCAACGCCCCGCAGGTGGCGGCCGCCGGCATCCCGCAGCGCACCATGAACATCGTGGTGCGGACGTCGGGACCGCCGCTCTCGCTCGCCGGCGAGGTCCGCGGCGTGGTGGGCGAGATGGACGCCTCGCTCCCCGTCGCGCACCTCCAGACGATGGAGCAGAACATCGCGGACACGCTGCAGCAGCCGCGCTTCCTCACGCTGCTGCTCGCCCTCTTCGCGGCGCTTGCGCTCGCGCTCGCCGCCGTGGGCACCTACGGCGTCCTCGCGTACTCGGTCGCCGAGCGGCGCCACGAGATCGGCATCCGCATGGCGATGGGCGCGCAAGCCGGCGACGTGCTCGGCATGGTGCTGGGGAACGGCCTCGCGCTGGCCGGTTCCGGCCTGGCGCTGGGGCTGCTCGGCGCGCTCGCGCTCACGCGCCTCATGCGATCGCTCCTCTTCGGCGTGAGCACGACCGACGCGACGACGCTGCTGCTGGCGCCGCTCGTCCTCGCCCTCGTCGCCGCCGGCGCCTGCGCCATCCCCGCCCTTCGCGCCACGCGCGTCGATCCAGCCCACATCCTGCGCGAGGAGTAGCGATGAACACGCTGCGAGCCGACCTGCGCTACGCCGTCCGCACGCTCGCCCGCACGCCGGGACCGGCCCTCGTCGCCGCCGTCGCCCTCGCGCTCGGGATCGGCCTCACCACCACGATGTTCAGCATCATCTACGGCGGCATCATGCAGGGCCTGCCGTACCCCGGCGGCGACCGCATCGCGGTCGTGATGCGCTCCAGCCAGGCGCGCGGCGTCCAGCGCAGCTCGCTCCCGATCCAGGACCTCTACGACTATCGCGCGCAGCAGAGGAGCTTCACCGCGCTCGGCGGCTACACCTCCGGTACGGTGAACGTCAGCGGCACCGAGCGGGCGGAGCGCTTCGACGGCACGTGGGCGACGGCGGACGTGTTCCGCGCCCTCGGCGTGCCGCCGCTGCTGGGCCGCACCTTCAGCCCGGAGGAGGCCGCCCCGGGCGGCGCGAAGGTGGTCGTGCTCGGCTACGACGTCTGGCGCGAGCGCTACGCATCGGACCCCTCGATCCTCGGCCGCTCTCTCCGCGTGAACGGCGATCCGTACACCGTGATCGGCGTCATGCCGCAGGGCTTCGACTTCCCGGACGGCACCACGATCTGGCTGCCGCTGCAGACCGACCCGCTCGCCGGCAAGCGCGGCGAGGGGCAGTTCCTGGTGGGAATCGGCAAGCTGAAGCCGGGGGTGAGCTTCCAGGAGGCGACGGCCGACGTCGCCGCCACCGCGCGCCGCCTCGCGGTCCAGTATCCGGAGGCGGACAGCGCCTTCACCGCCACCGCCCTCACGTACCCGGACTGGTCGATCGGGCCGCAGCCGCGACACCTGCTCTACACCATGCTCGGCGCCGTCATCTTCGTGTTGCTGATCGCCTGCGCGAACGTCGCCAACCTGCTCCTCGACCGCGCCGCCCACCGCACGCGCGAGGTCGGCATCCGCGCCGCGCTCGGCGCCACGCGCGCGCAGGTCGTGCGCCTCTTCCTGACGGAGTCGAGCGTGCTCGCGTTCGCCGGCGTCGCCCTCGGCGTCGTCCTCGCCTGGTTCGGCGTGCACGCCTTCAACCGCGCGATCGCCGACACCGGCGTCCCCTCCTACATCCGCATCGGCCTCTACCCGCCGGTCCTCCTCTTCGCCCTCGGCGCGGGCCTGCTGGCCAGCCTCGCCTCCGGCGTGATCCCCGCCCTGCAGTCCTCCCGCACCGATGTCGCGGAGGTGCTGAAGGACGAATCGCGCGGCTCCTCCGGTCTGCACATCGGCCGCCTGAGCCGCGGCCTCGTGATGCTGGAGATCGCGCTCTCCTGCGCCCTGCTCCTCGCCGCCGGCCTGATGGTGAAGAGCGTGATGCGGCTGCGGAACATGGATCCCGGCTTCGCCACCGCCTCCGTCTTCACCGCGCGCATCGGCTACCCCGAGGCGTACACCGACACGCTGCGCCAGAAGCGCTTCTTCCGGCAGTTGAACGAGCGACTCGCGACGATCCCGGGTGTGCGCGCCGCGGCCATCAGCTCCGGCCTGCCCGGCGCGTCGCAGGGCCTCGGCGGCGGCCGCTTCGCGATCGACGGGAAGAGCTACGCCCGCCCGTCCGACTACCCGCTCACGCGCACGGCTTCGGTCACGCCCTCCTTCTTCGCCACGCTCCAGATCCCGCTCGCGCGCGGCCGGCTCCTGAACGACGGCGACCGCGACGGTACGGCGCCCGTCGCCGTCGTCACGCAGCACTTCGCCGACCGCTACCTCGCGGACGGCGACGCGCTCGGCCGCCGCATCCGCTTCGGCGGAGCAGACAGCGAGGAGCCGTGGATCACGATCGTCGGCGTCGTCCCCGACATCTTCGGCGGCGACCCGGAAGACCCGCGGCCGCCGGTCGTCTTCCGGCCGCTGGCCCAGGCCCACTCCAATTTCGTCTACATCTCCGCGCGCGCCGCCGGCTCGCCGATGGCGCTCACCGCGCAGATCCGGGACGCGGCCGCCGCGCTCGAGCCGGACCTGCCCCTCTACTGGATCATGCCGCTCGATCGGGCGATCGCCAAGGAGCTGTGGTTCGTCCGCGTCTTCGGCACGATGTTCATGATCTTCGGCGCCGTCGCACTCTTCCTCGCCGCCGTCGGCCTCTACGCGGTGATGTCGTTCTCCGTGAGCCGCCGCACGCGCGAGGTCGGCATCCGCATGGCGCTCGGCGCGCGGACCGGCCGCGTCGTGCGCATGATCCTGCGCCAGGGGATCGTCCAGCTCGCCGTCGGCATGACGATCGGCCTCGCCCTCGCGATCGGCATCTCCCGCCTGCTGGCGATCATCCTCTTCGACGTGCAGCCGCGCGACCCGTTCGTCTTCATCGCCGTCGCCACCACGCTCGCCCTCACCGGCGTCCTGGCCAGCTTCGTTCCGGCGCTGCGCGCGACTCGCGTGCAGCCGCAGGATGCGCTACGCTCGGAGTGAGGAGGGCGCGGGGGCGGTGGAGGTCGGCGGTGGGCCGACGGCCGCGGCCAGCGTAGCGCCGCTTCGCGGTCGGGCGGCGCTCGCGAACAGCGGTTTCACGCGGAGGACGCGGTGGGCGCGGAGGGGCCACGTCCGCCGCGTCCCCCGCGTGAACATTCGCTGCCTGCCGCGGGTCTCATCCCGGGCACGTATCGAAACCCTGAAAGGAGCGTGCACCGATGAGGAAGACGTGGATGCTGGCCGCGGCGACGACTTTGCTGCTGCCGGCCGGGCTGCTCGCACAGAACCCGCCGCAACGGCAACGCGGGATGATGCGGCGCGATCCGGTGCAGATGGTGCTGGAGCAGAAGGACACGCTGAAGCTGAGCGATGCCCAGGTGAAGCGGATCCAGGCGATCCAGGCGGATCTTCAGAAGAAGAACGATCCGCTCATGGAGAAGGTACAGGCGGCGCGCGCGAAGTACGGCAACCCGCCCACTGACGACGAGCGCGCGAAGATGCGGGAGGAGATGGGTCCGATGATGCGGGAGCTGCGGTCCAACACGCAGACCGCGATGGACGCCGTCCTCGAGCTGCTCGACGCCAGACAGCAGAAGATGGTGCAGGAAATGACGCCGCGGCGGCCGGGCGGCGGGGAACGGCCGCCGGCTTCGTTTTCGGCCGTGCAACGCGAGCGCGCGCCCGATCATCTAAAGTGTGTCATGGGCTGAGAGCGGCGAACCTGCCACGGAGTCGACGGCATGGCGGCGAGCGAATGGTGGCTGGACGCGCGCGTCGGCGCACGCGCGTTGCGACGGACCCCCGCCTTCACGGCGGCCGCGGTACTGGTGCTCGCTCTCGGCATCGGCGCCAACACCGCGATCTTCTCGGCCGTGAAGGCCGCGCTCCTCACGCCGCCGCCGTACCCGCACCCGGAGCGCCTCGTCCTGCTCGACCTCACGGAGGCGTCGACGGCGCCGCCGGGTGCGCCGCGCGCGATGCCGTGGTCGTATCCCAAGTTCCAGATCCTGGCCGCGACGAAGGATCTGCCGCTGCAGGCCGTCGCGGCGTACGCGGTGCGCTCGCTCACCCTCACCGGGCGGGGTGACCCGGCGTACGTCTCCGCCGAGGTCGTTACGCCCGACTACATGCGCCTGCTCGGCGTCGCTACGGTGGCGGGACGCAGCTTCATCGCCGGGGACGACGTCGCCGGCTCCGCCCCCGTCGCGATCCTCGGCTACGGCCTCTGGCGCGAGCGGTTCGGCGGCGATTCCTCGGTCGTGGGGCGGAGCGTCACGCTCGGCGGGCGCGCTGTCCAGGTCGCCGGTGTGGCTCCACCTGACTTCCGCGGCCTCAGTGGCCGCGCCGACCTCTTCATTCCGGTCCACACCGGCGCCGCCCTGATCGCGCCGCTGCTGGTCGACGCCGCGCGCGCGCACTGGCTGACGAGCGTCGGTCGCCTGGCGCCCGGCGCCTCCATGGCCGCGCTGGACGCGCGGATGCGTAGCGTGGGCAGCGCGGTCGAGGCGGCCTACCCGACCTCCGATCCGACCGTCGCTCGCTCCGGCGCCGCGCGTTCGCTCCTCTCCGCGCGCATCAACGACCAGGCCCGCCGCTCCCTCCTCATCCTCAGCGTCGCGGCGGCGCTTCTCCTGCTCGTCGCGTGCGCCAATCTGGCCGGCCTGCTCATGGCGCGCGCCGGCGGCCGGGCGAGGGAGGCGGCGGTGCGCGTCGCGATCGGCGCCGGGCGCTGGCGCGTGGCGCGCTCGTTCCTCGTCGAGTCGCTCCTCCTCGCGGGCGCCGGCGCGGCCGTCGCCGTGCTCGTCGCGCGCGTCGGCGCCCGCGCGCTCGCGGCGGCATGGCCCGCCCGCTTCCTCGACGGCACGTGGAACGTGCGCGCGCTCGATCTCTCTGCGGTTACGGTCGACGGCGACGTCGTCGCATTCACGGTTCTCGTGGCGCTCCTGGCCGGGCTCCTCTTCGGCCTCCTGCCGGCGCTGTCCGTGAGCCAGGTCGACCCCGCGCGGGAGCTTGGTGCTCGCTCGACCGGAGGGACGCGGACGCGCCGCGGATGGGGCGGATGGGACCTGCGCGGCGGCCTCGTGGCGGCGGAGATCGCGCTCGCCCTCGTCCTTCTCGTCGGCGCGGGCCTGCTAGTCCGCTCACTGCGCCAGCTCGACGCGGTCGACCGCGGCTTCCGGCAGGGGAACCTGCTCGCGTTCTCCTTCGAAATCCCCCGCGATGGCCGCGACTCGATCGATGTGGCCGCGTTCCACGAGCGCTTCATCGAGCGGCTCGAGGCGCTCCCCGACGTCCGCTCCGCCGCCGTATCCTGCACCGCGCCGCTCGGTGGCCACTGCATGATCACGGAGGTGCGCCGCGCCGGCGATCGCCGCTGGAGCGAGGGCAGCCGCCCGCGGATCGGCGTCAATTACATCAGCGACGACTACTTTTCGACCCTCGGCGTCCCCGTGCGCGAAGGCCGCACCTTCACCGCCACGGACCGCGCCGGCTCCCGCCCGGTGGTCGTCCTCGGCGCGACGGCGGCGCGCGCGCTCTTCCCCGGCGGCCACGCCGTCGGCCGCGCCATCGCGATCGGCACCGACCTCACCGGCGAGCAGGGGAGCTCCGCGGACGTGATCGGCGTCGTCGGCGACGTGCTCTACGACCGCCCCGAGGAGGGCGTCATGGCCGACGCGTACATCAGCGAGCGCCAGGAGACCGGCTACGGCACGTTCGTCCTCCGCACCCGCGGTGAGCCGCTCGCCGTCGTCCCGGCCGTTCGCGCCGCGCTCGCGAGCCTCGATCCGGATCTGCCGATCCACGACGTCGCCACCATCTCCGACATCGCCGCCACCGCAACCGCGGACACCCGCGTGCTCGGCGCGCTCCTCACCACCTTCGCCTTCCTCGCGCTGCTCCTCGCCTGCACCGGCGTATGGGCGGTGGTCGCGTTCGCCGTCTCGCGCCGCTCGTCCGAGCTCGGCCTGCGCATGGCGCTCGGCGCCGCGCCGCGCCAGGTCGTGCGCCTCGTCGTCCGTGGCGGCCTCACCCTCGCCGCCGCCGGCGTCGCGGTCGGCGTCGTCGGCGCGTGGGCCGCCGCGCGCGTGCTCCGCAGCCTGCTCTACGACGTCGCGGCGACCGACCCTCTCACCTACGCCGCCGCCGCCGCGCTGCTGCTCGGCGTCACCGCCCTCGCCGCGTGGCTGCCCGCGCGCCGCGCCACGCGCGTCGATCCGATCACGGCGCTGCGCGCCGAGTAGGCGATCCGCGCGCGCGTCAACTCCGCCGTGCGCGTGGCGTCACACCTCCGCGACGACGGCGATTGCCGCTTCTACGGCTTCAGCTCGGCCACGACGTCGGCCGGCCAGGCGCGGGCGACCGCCAGATCGTACGCCGTCTTCCCGGCGAAGCCCGGCGCGCCGCTGCCGCGGAGCGATCGATCGGCGCCGGCGCGCGCCAGCATCCGGGCGACCTCCCCGTGGCCGCCGACGACGGCGAGCATGAGCGCGCTCAGGCCGTACTTGGCCGTGACGTCCGTGCCGGCGCCGCGGTCCAGGAGCGCGGCGACGATCGCCGCGTCACCGCGGTGGCTCGCGACCATCAGTGCCGACTGGCCGTGGCGGTCGCGGGAGTCGACGTCCACGCCGGCGTCGAGCCGGGCGCGGACGCCCTCCACGTCGCCGCTGCGCAGGGCGGTTTCGAATGCAGCGTCCACAACCCCTCCTCGGTTCGTCGCGGCCGCGGCCCAACGCCGGGTTCTCAAGCCCCTACCTCTGGTGGGGAGCCGTTGACTATCTTGCGCTATCGTCCACCCGGCACGGGCCCATGGACCTGCTTCCCGACATGCCGGACCTCCTCGTCCTGCGAGTCCTCCAGGACCGTGCCCTTCATCATACGCCATCGGCCGCCGCGCCGAGAGGTCGTAGGCGCAGGCGGGGGCGCGCTGCCGGACGCGCCGCGCTCCACTCGGTCGGGCCGGTGGTCGCCATCCTCGTCACATCCGCCTGCGCGAGCGTGCCCCAACGTCCGCCCGACGCCGCGATCTCGACGCAGCGATGGGCCGGTTCGGGGTACACGACCGCGGTGGGGGGCAGGCTCGCCCGTGTCGACGGGCAGGGCATCGACACCGTTCTTGCCCTGCTCACCCCCCTGGTGTCACACGAGAACGAGTGGGGCCTTCGGACCGAGTTGCCGGGCCTCCTGCGGCTGCCGGAATTGCTCCACGCCGTGGGGATCGCAAGAGACTCGACGAGCGTGACCTTTGGCCTCGTGATGCCCGACGGCCGTGACCTGGACGTCGCCGTGGCGCTGGAAGACCCCCGGCCGTCCGCGGCGGAGCCGATCGACCTGCCGCTCTACCGGAGGAACCCCAGCCTCAACTACTGGATGGCCTACCTTCACGCGACCAGGTCCTCTACGTTGCCTACAACCTCTGTTACGACCGCGAAGACCTGCCCTTCGACCGCTTCGCCGACCAGGTTCTCGACACGATCCGCATCCGGCGTCCGAAGCGCGTGGTCTTCGATCTGAGGCGCAACGTGGGTGGGGCCTCGCGTCCGACCGGCGGCAAGCCCAACGCGCCGGGCGAGGTGGGCATCCTCGTCCTGCCCAACTCACGGCTGTCGGTGACGTACTCGAAGAGGATGTGGCGTCTCATCCACGGTGCCGATCCCCCTGCCGTGGAGCCCGATGTCGCGGTCGCCGTGTCCTCCAGCGACTTCCTGGCCGGACGCGATCCCGTGTTGGAGGCCGCCTTGACGTATTCGCCCTCCGCCCGCGAATAGGCGGAGTCGCTCGTCAAACTCCCGTGCATCGCCGGGGCGAGGTGCCGGAAGGGGCACACTGACCCGGCGCCGCGGCCGGCTGCCGCAGCCAGCGCCGTGGCCAGCCGCCGCAGCCAGCGCCGCGGCCAGCTGCCGCAGCCGCGCCGTGGTCTCCCGCCTTGCTCGTGCCGCAGCCGCGTCGCGCGTGCGTCGAATTGGCAGGATCCTGTCCGCGGATCGTGCCTGGCCGGTGCCATTTTGGCGCTCGAAACCGCTCCCGGAATGGCACTGGCCATGCACTTCGGGACGGACGCGGTCCGACTGGGGACGGGCCGCGCCGGAGATCAACCTCACAGTGAGACTGCCGCATCAGGAGGAACCCATGGCCATCACTCCCTACACGCCGACGACGGACCTCTTCCGCTCCCTCTTCGACGACCTTCCCGGCTTCGGCGCGCGCTCGAGCGGCCGCCTGGCGGGAATCGACCTGCTGCGCGCGCCGAACGCGGACGTCGTGGAAAACGACGACGCGATCCGCGTCATGCTGGAGCTGCCGGGGCTGCGTCCCGACGACATCGAGGTGAACCTCGAACAGAACGTGCTGACGATCAGCGGTGAGAAGCGGGAAGTCCGCGACGAAGGCGAGGAGGACCGCTGGCATCTCTCCGAGCGCCGCTACGGCCGCTTCAGCCGCTCCTTCGTCCTGCCGAAGGAGGTGGAGCCGGAGCGCATCGAGGCGAACTTCGAGAACGGCGTCCTGGACGTGACGATTCCGAAGAGCGAGAAGGTCAAGCCGCGCCGCATCGAGGTCCGTGCCGGCGACGGCGGCCATCGCGTCGAGACCGGCGCGTCGCGCTGAAGGGGCGCCGCGGCGCGCGGCGGTACGGAAGAGGGGCCGGGGGCGATCCGCCTCCGGCCCTTCCTTGCCAGGTGTTGCCGGGGTCGATCGAGCCCGCTATGGGCGAGCGGACGGAAGCTAGTCACTCGCTCGCCACCGGCAGCGTGAACGCGGCGGTCAGCCCCGCCCCCGGGCCGGGATCGATCCAGAACTCACCGCCGAGGCCGCGGGCCGCGCTGCGGGCTTCCGCGAGGTCGAGCGGGCTCGTACCGGCGGTCTCGGTCGACGCGGCGAGGCCCTCGGCGGTTACGGGCGGACCGTCGTCGGCGATGGTGAACTGCACCCAGGGGCCCACGCGATCGGCCGCGACCACGACCCGGCCCGTGCGGCCGGCCCGCCGCAGCGCCCGCCGCAGGAGCGTGGACAGCAACCCGGAGGCGCGTTCCGCGTCGCAAAGCACCTGCGGCAGTCCCGGCTCGATCTCCACGTCGACGGCGGGTCCGGCGGGCTCACTCGCCGCCGTGCAGTGGCGGCGGGCGTGCCGGATCAGTGCGGCGGGGGAGATGGGGCGGGCCGTGGGTGACACGTGTCCGGCTCCGGCGCGCGCGGCGCTGGCGAGCCGGTCCACGACGGCGCGGATCTCGCCGGCCGCACCGGCCGCCGAACCACCCCCTCCGAGCGGCTCGGCGCTCGCCGCCGGCCGTGCGCGATCCAGCTCACGTTCCAGACGTTCGAGCGGCGCCCGCAGCTCCTCCGCCGCCGTGTAGAAGACTTCGGCGCGGGCGCGGCTGGTCTCCAGCAGCTCCGCCGCCCGACGCGTCTCCTCCACCAGCCTCGCGCGGTCCACGGCCGTGGCGATCTGTTCGGCGAACGCCTCGAGCACGTGCATGTGCTCGGGATCGCGAACGCCGCGCCCGGCGCGGATTCCCAGCACGCCCAGCCGCTGGCCGGACGCGCTGAGCGGCACGTAGAGATGCTCGGCCTCGGGCAGCGTCTCCGTGCCGCGGCCGGCCGCCTGCCCGTGGTCGAAGACCCAGCGCACCACCGCGTCCTCTCGCGTGCGCAGCGCGCGCGTCGCCCGTGCGGACGGCTCGAGGGACGCGCCCGCGGCGGGGTGAGGCCCCCCTCCCGGGTCGCCCGTGGCGACGGATCGCAGCTCGCCCAGCGCGTTGGGCGCCAGGATCACCACGTCGGCGTCGAAGGTCGATGCGACGTGTCGCGCGCCGACACGGAGCGACTCGCGCGGATCGCTGGTCCGCACCAGCTCGGCGCTGAGCTGGAGAAGCGCGGCCGTGCGGCGCTCGCGTCGCCGCGAAACTGCCGCCTGCCCGCGCAGCCGGTCCGTCAGCGTCGTGATGACCAGCGCCACCAGCAGCATCACGGCGAAGACGATGAAGTACTGGGTGTCCGCGACGGCGAACGTGTAGAACGGGGGAACGAACACGACGTCGAACGTGGCGACGGCACCCACCGCCGCCACGACGGACGGGCCGCGCCCGAGGCGGCTCGCGACGAACACGACCGTCACGAGGTACAGCATCAGCACGATCGACGGCGCGACGTGCGGCCGCAGGGGGAAGGCGAGGGCCGTGCACAGCGCAATGGCCGCTGCGGCCGCCGCATAGGCCCGGGGCGCCGCCCGCCCGGAATCCCGATTGGCGCGGCGCGGCGCCGTGCCGGTCTCCTCCCCGGGCGCCGTGATCACGTAGACGTCGACGTCGCCGCTGCCCCGCACGACGTCCTCCAGCTTCGACCCCAGCAGCCGGTCGCGCCACGCCGCGTGCGTCGGCTTGCCCACCACGATCTTCGTTGCGTTGTCCCGCCGCGCGTACTCCAGCAGCTCGTCCACGCCGCGGCCGCCCACGGTCACGGCCGTTCCGCCCAGCTTCTCGGCGAGCCGCAGCGTCTCCCACACGCGGTCGCGGTCCGGCTCGGACCAGCCGGCGTACTCGGGGGTCTCCACGAAGACGGCGCTCCACTCCGCGCCGAGGCCGTCCGCCAGCCGCTTCGTCGCCCGCACCAGACGCTGGGACGACGGCGCCGGGCCGACGCCGACGACGATCCGCTCGCGCACCGGCCACGTCCGGCCCACGCCGAAGGCCCGCCGGTACACGCGCAGGTCCGCGTCCACCCGCTCCGCGGTCTGTCGCAGCGCGATCTGCCGCAGCGCGATGACGTTGCCTCGCCGGAAGAAGTGGTCCGCCGCGCGGCGGGCCTGTTCCGGAACGTAGACCTTTCCCTCGCGCAGCCGCTTGAGCAGGACCTCCGGTGAGATGTCGACGAGCGCGATCTCGTCCGCACGTTCGAGCAGCGCGTCGGGCACCGTCTCGCGCACCTTCACGTGCGTGATGCGCGCGACGACGTCGTTCAGACTCTCGACGTGCTGCACGTTCAGCGTCGTGTAGACGTCGATCCCGGCGCCGAGCAGCTCCTCGGCGTCCTGCCAACGCTTTGCGTGACGACTTCCGGGCGCGTTCGTATGCGCCAACTCGTCCAGCAGCAGGATGGGCGGCCTGCGCTCCAGCGCCGCGTCCAGGTCGAACTCCTCGAGCGTGACGCCCCCGTGCCCGATCGTGCGTCGCGGCAGCACCTCGAGCCCCGCCAGCAGCGCCTCGGTCTCCGAGCGGCCGTGCGTCTCCACGACGCCGACCAAGACGTCCAGCCCCTCGCGCTGCCGCTCGCGCGCCGCCTCCAGCATCGCGTACGTCTTGCCCACCCCCGGGACGGCACCGAAGAACACCGTGAGTCGGCCTCGATGCCGCTCCGGCTCGAGGGCCTCCAGGTGCGCGAGCAACGCGTCGGGATCGGGACGCCGATCCTCCGTGGGCATCAGCGCTGGGCGCTGGAGGTCGACAGAGAATCGAGGGCGAGATTGAGCCCCAGGACGTTCACGCGCGCCTCGCCGAAGATGCCGAGCCACCGGCCCTCGACGTGCCTCCGCACGAGGCTCCGCACGACCGTCTCATCCAGCCCCCGCTCCCGCGCTACGCGGCCCACCTGCCAGAGCGCGCCCGCCGGCGAGACGTGCGGGTCCAGCCCGCTGGCGGAGGCGGTCACCAGGTCCACGGGGATCGGCGCCTCGTTGCCCGGATCCGCGGCGCGAAGCGCCGCCACCCGCGCCTTCACCGCGTCCAGCAGCGCCGGGTTCGTGGGTGCCAGGTTGGAGCCGGCCGACGCCGCGGCGTCGTACGGCACCGGCGAGGTCGCGGAGGGTCGGCTCCAGAAGTAGTCCGGTCTCGTGAAGCGCTGGCCGATCAGCGCCGAGCCGACGGCCATGCCGTCGCGCTCGAGCAGGCTCCCGTTGGCCCGGTGCGGGAAGATCGCCTGCGCGATTCCCGTGACGAGCAGCGGATAGACGACGCCGGTCAGGAGCACGAAGGCCAGCAGGCTGAGGAGCGCCGCGCGCGCGAGCTCGGGGAGGGGATTGCGCGACTTCGTCATCTCACGCCCATCCGAGCGCCGCGAGGAGCATGTCGATCAGCTTGATTCCGACGAACGGCGTGGCCAGCCCGCCGAGCCCGTAGATCAGCAGGTGGTCGCGCAGCAGCCGCGCGGCCGGATGCGCGCGGTAGCGCACACCCTTCAGCGCCAGCGGGATCAGGAACACGATGACCAGCGCGTTGAAGATCACGGCGGAGAGGATGGCGCTCGACGGGCTACTCAGTCCCATGACGTTGAGCGCGCCCAGACGCGGGTAGATGCCCACGAACGCCGCGGGGATGATGGCGAAGTACTTCGCCAGGTCGTTGGCGATGCTGAACGTCGTGAGCGCGCCGCGGGTCATGAGGAGCTGCTTCCCGATCTCGACGATCTCGATGAGCTTCGTCGGGTTCGAGTCCAGGTCCACCATGTTGCTCGCTTCCTTCGCCGCCTGGGTCCCCGAGTTCATGGCCACGGCGACGTCGGCCTGGGCGAGGGCCGGCGCGTCGTTGGTCCCATCCCCGGTCATGGCCACGAGCTGCCCCCCGGTCTGATAGCTGCGGATGAGGTCCAGCTTCGCCTCGGGCGTGGCCTCGGCGAGGAAGTCGTCCACGCCGGCCTCGGCCGCGATGGCGGCGGCGGTCAGAGGGTTGTCCCCCGTGATCATCACGGTCTTGATGCCCATGCCGCGCAGCTCCGCGAAGCGCTCGTGGATACCGCCTTTCACGATGTCTTTCAGGTGGATCACGCCGAGCACGCGGATCCCCTCGGCCACCACCAGCGGAGTGCCGCCACCCTTGGCCACCTCCTCGACGCGCTCTCGTACGGCACGTGGAAAGCGGCCGCCCTGCTCCTCGACGTAGCGCTCGATGGCGTCCGTCGCGCCCTTGCGGATGCTGCGCCCGTCCACGTCCACGCCGCTCATTCGTGTCTCGGCGCTGAACGGGACGAACTGGGCATGCATCTGCTCCATGTCCCGGCCGCGGATGCCGTGTTCGCGCTTCGCCAGCACCACGACGCTTCGGCCCTCCGGCGTCTCGTCGGCCAGCGACGCGAGCTGGGCCGCGTCCGCCAGCGCAGACGGCTCGACCCCCGGCGCCGGCAGAAACTCCGATGCCTGCCGGTTGCCCAGCGTGATGGTCCCCGTCTTGTCCAGCAGCAGCACGTCCACGTCGCCGGCCGCCTCCACCGCACGGCCGGACGTGGCGATCACGTTCGCCTGGATCATCCGGTCCATGCCGGCAATGCCGATGGCGGAGAGGAGTCCGCCGATGGTCGTGGGGATCAGACAGACCAGCAGCGCCACCACGACGCTGAGCGAGATCGGCGCGCCGCGGCCCGCCGCCGCGGCGCTGTAGATCGAGAACGGGACCAGCGTCACGCACGCGAGCAGGAACACGATGGTGAGCGCCGCGAGCAGGATGTCCAGTGCGATCTCGTTGGGCGTCTTCTGCCGCGACGCGCCCTCGACCAGCCCGATCATCCGGTCCAGGAAGGACTCGCCGGCGTCTACGCTCACTCGGATCACCAGCCAGTCTGAGAGCACGTGCGTGCCGCCCGTGACCGAGCTGCGGTCGCCGCCCGCCTCCCGGATGACCGGCGCGCTCTCGCCCGTGATCGCGCTCTCGTCCACCGACGCGACGCCCTCGATCACCTCGCCGTCGGCGGCAATGGTGTCGCCGGCCGTGGCCAGGATCACATCGCCCTTGCGCAGGTCCGTCGCGTTCGTGGCGTCGAACTCCAGGTGGTCCGACGGGTCGCGCAGCTTCTTCGCCACCGTGGTCGTGCGCGCGCGTCGCAACGCTTCCGCCTGCGCCTTGCCGCGGCCTTCCGCCATCGCCTCCGCGAAGTTCGCGAAGAGCAGCGTGAACCAAAGCCAGAGCGCGACGGCCAGAACGAAGCCCGGCCGCTCTCCGCCGTGGCTCACCAGAGATGCAAGCCACAGCGTGGTCGTCGCCACGCTTCCCACCCACACCACGAACAGGACCGGGTTTCGCACTTCGTGGCGCGGGTGGAGCTTGCGGAACGCCTCAACGAGGGCCCGGCCGACGATCGACGGATCGAAGAGACCCCTCCGTTCCGCGCGCTCCGCGCTTCCCGCCGCCTTCTTCTCCGCGATGTCGATGACGTCGCGCCCGCGCCGCGGGGCCGTCGAGATTCGGGGCGAGCTCATGGGTGCAGCAGGAAGTGCTCGGCCACCGGCCCCAACGCGAGCGCCGGGATGAACGTGAGCGCGCCCACGATCGCCACCACGCCCATGAGCATGGCGACGAACAGCGGCGTGTGCGTGGGCAGCGTGCCCGCGCCGGCCGGTACCTTCTTCTTGGCCGCCAGCGATCCGGCGATGGCGAGCGCGGGCAGCAGCACCCAATAGCGCGCGAACAGCATGGTCAGGCCGCCCAACGTGTCGATGAGCGGCGCGCCCGCGCCGTAACCGGCGAACGCGCTGCCGTTGTTGTTGCCCATGGACGAGAACGCGTACAGCGCCTCGGAGAAGCCATGCGGCCCCGGGTTGTGCATGGCCGCGACCCCCGCCGGTGTCACCACGGCGATCGCCGTGCTCGACAGCACCACCGCGGGCGGGACTAGGATCGCCAGCGCCGCCATCTTCATGTCGAACGGATCGATCTTCTTGCCCAGGTACTCCGGTGTCCGGCCGACCATCAGGCCTGCCACGAACACGGCGACGATGGCGAAGATCAGCATCCCGTACAGCCCGGATCCCACCCCGCCGTAGACGACCTCGCCCAGCTGGATCAGCGCCATCGGGACGAGGCCGCCCAGCGGCGTGTACGAGTCGTGCATCGAGTTCACCGACCCGTTCGAGGCCGCCGTCGTCGCGGCCGCCCACGTGGCGGACGCAGCGACGCCGAAGCGCACCTCCTTCCCCTCCATGTTCCCGCCGGGCTGCGTCGCGCTCGCGTGCTGCGCGACGTCCAGGCCTTCCAGCCGGGGATTGCCGCGGCCTTCCGCCGCCGCAGTGCCGACGAGCAGCGGGACGAACAGCACGGTCATCGCCGCGAGCACCGCCCAGCCCTGACGCCGGTCGCCCACCATCACGCCGAAGGTGTACGTGAGCGCCGCCGGGATGAGCAGGATCGCCAGCAGCTCGAGGAAATTCGAGAGCGGCGTCGGGTTCTCGAACGGGTGCGCCGAGTTGGCGTTGAAGAAGCCGCCGCCGTTCGTCCCGAGCTGCTTGATGGCCACCTGCGACGACGCCGGGCCGAGCGCGATTCGCTGTACGCCGGCCGCCGCATCCGGCGCCGGGTCAAGGGCGCGCGTGGTGGCGTACGGCCGCAGCGTCTGGACCACCCCCTGCGACGTTTGCACGACCGCCAGGATCAGCGCCAGCGGCAGCAGGATGTAGAGCACTCCGCGGGTCAGGTCGACCCAGAAGTTGCCGATCGTCGCGGCCTGCTTCCGCGCCAGCCCGCGCACCAGCGCCACCAGCACGGCCATTCCCGTCGCGGCGGAGACGAAGTTCTGGACGGTGAGTCCCGCCATCTGCGTCAGGTAGCTCAGCGTGCTCTCGCCGCCGTAGCTCTGCCAGTTCGTATTGCTCGTGAAGCTGACCGCCACGTTCCACGCGGTGTGCGGCGGGACGTCCGGCACGTGTTCGGGGTTCAGCGGCAGGTGACCCTGCACGCGCAGCAGCGCGTAAAGGAAGAACAGACCGCAGGCGTTGAAGAGCAGCAATGCCGCGGCGTAGCTGCCCCACTCCATCTCCCGCTCCGGGTCCACGCCGCACAGCCGGTAGATGAGCCGCTCCAGCGGCCCCAGCGCGCGCTCGAGCCCGAAGACGGGGCCGCCCTGATAGACCCGCGCCATGTAAGCGCCGAGCGGCTTCACCAGGACCAGTACGGCGAGGACGTACAGCGCGATCTGCGCCCAACCGTTTCCGGTCACGAAAAGCGCTCCGGAGCAAGCAGCGCGACCGTCAGGTAGAGCAGGAGCAGGAGCGCCAGGCCACCGCCGATCCAGTACGCCGCGGTCACGGGCGCCCCTGCAGGCTCCGCGCGATCCGCAGAAGGCCCCACGAGACCGCGAAGAACGCGGCCGCGAGGGCAGTGAAGGCAAGATCCGCCATCCGAATTGCCTCCGAATTGATTGAACCCACTCCGGTCGACCGGCGAGGCCGCTCGCTCGGTTGCGGCTTCAATCTGCCACTCGGCGCCTCAAGATCGCGTGAGGATCGAGCCCGGAGCTACAAGGATGTCGTGAAGAATTCCGAAAGGGTCAGAACCGGCGCGCCGGGGCGAGGTTCGACGGCGCGGCGGCGGCGGTGCAGGCAGGAGATCAGGCAGGAGATCAGACCGGGAGATCAGACCGGGGGATCAGGCCGCGGGTAGGCCGCCCTGGACGAGCTCCACCGCTACGAGCCGCAACTCGAACCGGCTGCCCCCGCCGGGGCGCGGCGCGTAGCGCACCTGCCCGCCCTGCGCCTCGGCGAGCGTCCGCGCGATCGTGAGCCCCAGGCCGGTCCCGGGCTGCCGGCCGGAGGGCGGCTCGACCGCACGATGAAACGCCTCGAAGATCCGCTCCGCCTCCTCCGCCGGGACACCGCGCGCCGCGGTCCGCGACGGCGAACACCAGCTCGTCTCCTTGCTCTCGAGACCCGCAGCTCGACGCGCGAGCCGGCCGGCGAGTACTTCAGCGCGTTCTCCAGCAGGTTTACGAGCGAGCGCAGCGCGTGCACGAAGTCGAAGCGGCCCACGAGGATCTCGTCGCCGGGGAGGTCGACGTTCAGCCGGTCCGCGCCAGCTGCCGCCGAAAGCTGCTGCAGCGCGGCGCCGACGAGATCGTCCGCGGCGTTCAGCTCGAGGTCGAGCGGCAGCGCGCCCGAGCGGGCGCGCGAAAGGTCCAGCAGGTCGGCCACGAGCCGGTTGAGGCGGTCCGCTTCCTCTTCGATGACGGCCGCGCGCTCGTCGCCGCCTGCCCGCAGGTCGCTCGCGAGCGCCTTGATGGTCGTCAGCGGAGTGCGCAGGTCGTGCGAGACCGTCGCGATGAGCGCGTCCTTGAGCCGATCCGCTTCGCGCAGCGCGGCTGCGTGCTCCGCTTCCGCGGCGAGGCGCGTCCGCTCGACGCCGAGCGCGGCGTAGTACGCCAGCGGCGCGGCGAGCCTCGCCTGATCCACGAGCAGGCGGACGCCGCGGGCATCCTCCAGCCGGAGCAGTCCCACCACGCGCTCGCGTGCGCGCAGCGGCAGCAGCACCACGCGCGCTTCGCCGGCCGCCAGCAGCGCCGCCTCCACGCCTTCGCCCCGGGGACGCAGATGGGAGGTGCCGTCCAGCCGCTCGAAGGCGACGACGCCCTTCTCCGTCACCAGCCGGAACAGCTCGCTCTCGCCCCGCACGCGGGGGGCGGCCGCGTCGCCATCGTCATCGCCCCCGGCGGCCGCGAGGAGGCGGATGTCCTCGCCTTTGCCGTCGCGCAGGTACACGCCGCACCAGGCGACGCCCAGCTCGCTCCGCGTCACCCGCGCGATGGCCGCCACCGCGTCCTCGGCGCGCGCCACGCTCAGCGTCTCGGCGCCTAGCGTCGCCAGGCGATCCAGCTCGGCCGCGCGGCGCCGCGCCAGCTCCGCCTCCCGCCGTGAGCGGTGCAGCAGCTCCGCGGCGACCGCGCCCGTCACGAGGAATGCGCCCAGCACCAGCCAGTCCACGGGGTTCTCGATGGCCAGCGTGTAGTACGGCGGCAGCAGGAAGAAGTTGAAGGCGAGGAAGCACGCGACGGAGACGGCGAAACCGACGACGCGTCCCGAGCGCGCGCTGGCGAAGAGCACGACCAGCAGGTAGGCCAGCGCCATGTGCGCCTTGTCCAGCTCGCCGCGCAGCTCGTGCAGCGCGAGCGTCACCGCCGCTGCGAGCGCCAGCCACAGCAGCAGCGCCAGGAGCACGCGGGTGCGTGCCCGGGACGCGTCAGTCGAGGGCGACGAAGCGGTAGCCGACACCGGGCTCCGTGATGATCAGGCGCGGCCGAACGCTCTCGCGCTCGATCTTGCGGCGCAGACTCGCCACGTAGACGCGCAGATACTGCTGCGGATCGCCGGAGGAGCGCGCCCAGACGCTGTTGAACAGGCTCGCGTGCGTCATGGTCCGGCCGGCGTTGCGCACGAACGCCCGCAGCAGCTCCCACTCCGTCGGCGTCAGGTGGATCGGCTCGCCGTCACGCTCGATGGTGCGCGCGCCGAGATCGATGCGCAGTCCGTCCGCCACGACCGGGCCCTCGCCGCCCGGATTCGCCGACGCCGCCGCGCGGCGCAATTGCGCCCGCACCCGGGCCCGCAGCTCCCCCGGGCTGAACGGCTTCGTGACGTAGTCGTCGGCACCCGCCTCCAGCAACGCGATCTTGTCGCCTTCGCCGTGACGGGCGGACAGGACGATGATCGGCGCCGTCGACCACTTCCGCACCTCACGGCAGACCGCCAGGCCCTGCCCATCCGGCAGCGCCAGGTCCAGCACGATCAGAGCGGGGCGCTGCGCCGCCGCGAGGTCCAATGCCGCGGTCGCCGACCCCGCCTCCACGACTCGGTCGAACTCCTCGGCCAGCGCGTTGCGCACCGCGCGGCGGATGTGCGGCTCGTCATCCACCACCAGCGCGACCGACGGCCCGTCTCGTTCCATTCCGCTCCATTCCTTCCCGGATCCCCATGAAATCTCGCTCCCCGGACGGCGGCTGCACAGAGGACGCGTGGATCGATCAGGAGTTCTTTGTGTTTTCTTTGTGCCGCCGACCCCGATCCTTGTGCGATCCTCACGTCCGCGGTGCCACCATCCAGTGCTCGGCAGACTCAGGAAAGGGACGCAGGAACGACCGTGGATCCGGCTCGCGACGGGTACGAAGCGCTCATCGAGCGCGCACGTGGCTGCCTCGACGCGCATGACCTCGAAGGGGCGGAAGCCTTCGCGCGCTCGGCCGCGGGGGCCGATCCCGGCGCGCCGGCGGCCTTCCATCTTCTCGGCGTGGTCTCCGAGGCACGCTCGGACCGGCGGGATGCACAGCGGTTCTACCGTGTCGCGCTCGCCCTCGACCCCGCGTACGGCCCGGCGCTCCACCAGCTTCAGCGGTCGATGCAGCCGCCGTCCCAGCGCACCTCTCCGCTCTGGCCGCCTCCCGCCGAGCCGATCGCCGGCAAGGCGCCCACCGCGGAACAGGCCGGCAGCCGCTGAGTCCACCGGTGTCCGGAGCCGTGCCGGCGCCGCGACCTCCGCGCGAGCCGGAGACGATGGCATCGCCGGGGCTCGAGCCGAACGCCGGCGAGCCCACAGGCCGCAGGCTCTTCCTGCTGTCGCTGGCCGCGCTCGGCGTCGTCTACGGCGACATCGGCACCAGCCCGCTCTATGCCATCCGCGAGAGCTTCCACGAGAGCTACGGCCTCGCCGTCGCGCCCGCCAACATCCTGGGCGTGCTCTCGCTCATATTCTGGGCCCTCGTCCTGGTCATCTCGGTCAAGTACCTGGTCTTCGTCCTGCGCGCCGACAATCGCGGGGAGGGCGGGATCCTCGCTCTGACTTCGCTGGTCACGCCCGTGCAGGCCGGCCGGCGCGGCGGCCAATGGCTGCTCATCCTGATGGGCCTCTTCGGCGCCGCGCTCCTCTATGGCGACGGCATGATCACGCCGGCCATCAGCGTGCTCTCCGCCGTGGAGGGCCTCCAGGTGGCGACGCCGGTCTTCCGGCCCTATGTCGTGCCCCTCACCGTGGGCATCCTCATCGCGCTCTTCCTGCTCCAGCGCCGGGGCACGGGGGGAGTCGGGCGCATCTTCGGTCCCGTGACCCTGGTCTGGTTCTTCACCCTCGCCGCGCTGGGCGTCTACCAGATCGCCCGGGAGCCCGGCGTCCTCGCCGCCGTGAGCCCGCTGCACGCCGCGGGCTTCTTCGCCGCCAACCGCGGCAAGGGGTTCCTGGTTCTGGGCAGCGTCTTCCTTGTGGTCACGGGCGGCGAGGCGCTGTACGCGGACATGGGCCATTTCGGGCGGCGTCCCATCCGCCTCACCTGGTTCGCGCTCGTGCTGCCCGCGCTGCTGCTCAACTACTTCGGCCAGGGCGCGCTGCTGATCCGCGACCCCGCCGCCATCGAGAATCCGTTCTACCGCATGGGCCCCGACTGGGCGCTCTACCCCATGGTCGCCATCGCGACCGCCGCCACCGTGATCGCGTCGCAGGCCGTGATCTCCGGCTCCTTCTCGCTCGCCATGCAGTCCGTGCAGTTCGGCTACAGCCCGCGCCTGAACATCGAGCACACCTCGGCCACCGAGATCGGCCAGATCTACATCCCGGCCGTGAACTGGGCGCTCATGGTGGCGTGCATCGGACTGGTGATCGGCTTCGGCAGCTCGAGCAACCTGGCGGCCGCCTACGGGGTCGCCGTCACCACGACCATGGTCATCACGACGGTGCTCTTCTACGTGCTGGCTCGCGAGAAATGGGGCTGGTCCGCGCCCCTCGCGGCCGCCGTCGCTGGTGCCTTCGCCGTCATCGACCTCTCCTTCTGGGGCTCCAACCTGGTGAAGATCCCCGATGGCGGCTGGTTCCCGCTCCTCATCGCCGGCCTCGTCTTCACGCTCATGACGACGTGGAAGACCGGCCGACAGATCCTCGCCGCCCGCGTCAAGGCGGGCGAGCTGCCGGTGCAGCACTTCATCGAGTCCATCGCGCCGCGTCCGCCGCAGCGCGTCCCCGGCACCGCCGTGTTCATGTCCGGCGACCCGGAAGGCACGCCCCCGGCGCTGCTGCACAACCTGAAGCACAACAAGGTGCTGCACGAGCAGGTGGTCTTTCTGGCGGTGCTCACGGAGGAAGTGCCCCACGTGGCGCGCGTCGACCGTGCGGAAGTGCGCGTCCACGACCACGGCTTCTTCAGCCTCGTGCTGCGTTACGGCTTCATGGAGGATGTCGACGTGCCGCGAGCGCTCGCGGCGCTCGACGGCCGGAACGCCCTCGAGCTCGAGCCGATGCAGACCACCTACTTCCTCGGGCGCGAAACGCTCATCGCGCGGCGCCGGGTGCAGGGCATGGCGCTCTGGCGCGAGAAGCTGTTCGCGTTCATGAGCCGGAATGCGCGAAGCGCGACGTCGTTCTTCCGGCTGCCGCCGAACCGCGTGGTGGAGCTGGGCGCGCAGGTGGAGCTGTAGCGGCGGCGTGCGATTCGGCGCCCCGGTCGTCACTTATGGTGATCCGTTTCAAGCTCAAACAGCGGGAAAAGGTGCCTCGGTTTGGTCTGACGCTGCGCCAATGCAGCGAGCCGTTCGGCGCCTGCTCCCGCAACCTTCATCAGCACGTCACCCGAGCGCCACCTCGTGCGCCTCGATCCATTCCTTCCGCTCCTGGCAGTCCGGCAACACTCGCGTCACAGGCGACCAGAACCCCGGGGAGTGAACCCGGTGCTCGAGGTGACAAAGCTCGTGGACGAACACGTACTCGTAGACCGCCTTCGGAACGCGCGCGAGTTTCCGGTCCAGCCGGATCGCTTGGCCGCCGATGCTCCTGACCGAGCCGTGACGGCCGGCGAGTTCAACGCCGTGCTCCTAGACATCGATGCGATTTTCGCGCTCTTCGAGATTAACATCGCCGATTTGCACGCCCGCGTCACCGCCCTCGAAACCTGAACGGGCTCACGCCCGCGGCCATCATCCAACTTCCCGAAAATCTGGCCGGAAGGTTCGATCTCGGCCGCCTTCTCGCGGACTTCGCCACGTTCAGCTACCGGAAAGATTTCCTTGAGCTGAGGCTTCGCCCCGCCCGTGCTCGCCGCCTGTCGCGCGCGCCTCCTCTTCCAGCTCGTCCAGCAGGTCGGCTGCGGGTGGGCTACTTCAGCCGGCGAAGTTCCGCTGGACCCTAGGAATCTTCCCGGTCGAGGAGGCCAAGGACCCGGAGGAAGTGGGCGCGAAGCAATGTAACGGCGGCGGGCGAAAGTTGCCGGCTGAGGATCAGGCCTTTCCGGGGATGGAACTGGATCCTGTCGCCGACCTCGGCGACAACTTCAGGAATCGGGAAGTCAAGCTTGAAGGCGTGGGGGTTGTCTGAGGGCAGGCACAGGCGTAAGAGTGGGGCGGCGACGGCGCTGTGGCTCCGCATTCATGGGCATTGGAGGATTCATGCGCAAATTCATTCTCTTGATGACGCTCGGATTGACGGGCTGCGCATCCATGTCGAGCTCGGCGATTCGGGCTGACCTGAATCGCAAACTCGCCGCTGGCCGCGTCGACTACGTCGCGCAGCACCGGTCCGAACTGTCCGACACCGTTGCTCAGGCAATCGTTGATGGCAGAGTCCTGGTGGGCATGACCCTGGAGCAGGCGCTGACAGCATGGGCGGAACTAGGGCCGCCAGAGGCGGTGAACCGTACCACGACCGCTGGCGGTGTTCTCGATCAATACGCCTTCCGGCGGATGCGTTCGATGTACAATTACGAGTACGCCTACTTCTATGTCCAGAACGGTCGTGTGACTGTGGTCCAGGCGGAACCGGGACGATGACGGGGGTCATGCCGCTGCGGCGCTAGGCGCTCTCCCGTACCTCGAGGTAGCCGACCACCGCCGCGCGATGTGCCGGCACTCGCGCACGTGCTGGATGAGCGGGCGAGGGCGCTCTCGCGCCCGGCGGCGAAGCGTCGCGACGTCGAGGACGCATGAAAAAGAGCAGCCGCCTGCGCACTGATTGTGCACTCGACGGCTGCTCGATTTTCGGAAACCCAGTCGGGACGGCGGGATTTGAACCCGCGACCCCCTGAACCCCATACATCTGAGCCGGAGGGCGTCACCATCTAAGTTCGCACAAGAACGCCCTATGGCGCACCTGTCGTTGGCTGACTTCGCACAGATTCCTTGACGATTTTGACGGGAACCTTAGCGAAATCCTTAGTGAAGCGGCGACGTCTGGAATGACAGCGGCCAAGTGTCGCCCTCCACTATTATCATGCCCTACTCACACACGCAAGGCGCGATCGCCGATGCTCCTTGAGGCGCAGGTTGGCCCATAGACCACAGCCATCAATGCGGAGCCGATGAATGAAGCCGAGCGAAAGGTGGGCCCCCATCCGCCGCGCCCCGCCTACCTACGCTCGCCCAGGACGGTGATGACACGAGAACGAAGATCGGAACTCCCCGCGGTCAGGAGGTCGGCGATGAGCTCGTCCTCCAGGCCGGCGATTGGCACGGGTGCGCTGCCCAGCACGGATTCGTGGGGTTGACCAAGGCAGGCCGCCGCGAGTTTGGGGTCCGTTGCGTCAAGCCGAAGCAAGAGCTCGACGAGTCGCGCGTCCGGCCCCCTGGTCATTACTCCCAAGGCCATGAGATACGGCACGTCGAGGACGAGGCTTACGTAGTTCCGGCCCTTATAGTCGATCAGCACGCGAATCCCATCCCAGTCCGCGACGACGCGAACCACTTCGGCGGGAGCGCCGGCTCCGGTCGGATCAGCGTCCGCGTGAGCCAGCTTTACCTGCCGATCCACGACAGCAGAGTGCCACATCTCGCTGTGTAGTGACGGAAGCGCGTGCAGGCCGAGCACGCGGACCGTGACCCTCGCGCCGGTGAGTACTTCCCCCACACCACTCCGTTCTGCAGCGGCGCAGGCTTGAAGAGTCCAATCGACTGTGCGGGCATCCATCTGCACCGATCCGATTACGGCTTCTCCTGGGGAGTCGGACGGGAAAAACGGTGTCACGGCGGTAGGACCAGTCCTCACTCTTGAGCCTCCCAATCGATCTGATGATGAAGGCACGAGCACATGCACAGCGCTGCAACGTGAGGCCGATCACGTTCCAGCGACAGGCTATAGACGGGATCAAACGCATTTCCGGCCTCGTGCGTATCGAGTAGGGACGGCGCGCTGGGACGCGGCCCCCTGCTCACCAGCCAGCAAGGTCGGGTAGGGTGGAGATGTCCCCGGCGGGGCAGACAGTCCCGCCAGGTCACCTCCTCCCACGTGCGAATGAGACTATTGACCGAGCCGGCGAAGATCGCGATCGACTTGATCGACATCCCTGCCACGCGCGCGCTCTGGCGTCCGGAGTCCCGCAATGCTGCGGAATCAATGGTGCCCCTCCTTCAGCAGATCAGGGCGCTGGGGTGGGTCGACGCCGTCATCGTGCGACCCGCGAAGGCCGGCCGCTACGAACTTGTGGACGGCGAGCGTCGGCTCAAGGCGGAGCGCCATGAGGGGCAGATCCTGATCGACGCCGTAATCGTACACGCCGAGGACGGGGCGGCCGCAGCCATCACCCTGCTCGCCAATCTTCCACCGGCTGAGCTGCCGGCCATCCACGCGGCGAGACTCGTCGAATGGGTGCGCGAATTCGACCGCGATAACGGCGGCACCGGCACCAACGCCGAGGTTGGAAGGTATCTCGGCTGCAACGGCTCCACCGTTTCGCGATCGCGAAGGATTGAAGAAGGTCTTCCTAACCAGCTGCTCGTACAGAACGGCCTCTCGGAAGGTGATCTGGAGGAGGTGCCAGGAACTACCCTTCATCGGCTTGCCAGCCTCAGGCCGGCCGCCAAGACGGATTTGCTGCGGCAGATCAGACAGGTAAAGGAGGATGGAGGCGACTCGGCGGCATGCGCGTTACATCTGACAACAGCCATGCCTTCGAAGTTGCGCCAGGGCCGGCCTGCCAAGCCGTTCACGGTCACCGACCGATCCGACGGCCGCTTCTCGTTCTCAATCGCGAAACGGCCCTTGGACGCCGAGCACGCGCGGGAGCTGCTCGATCGCATGAAGCCTTTACTGCTGGAGACCGCGCGAGTAGCCGGGGTGGCGTCGCTGGACTCCTTCACCGGCCTCGCAGGGCTGCCCGAGCGGCCTTCGCGTTCGCAGCGCACATATCAGCGGATGTTATTGCTGACAAACAGGATGCGTCTAGCTGGTGCCGCGAAATGGCTGGCGCTCATTGCCGCGCTACGAGTGCTCATGAGCGGCGTGCCCCGACGGCGCTGACAGAGCCGTCACGACGGCTGGTACAGTCTGCGTGGTCCGACATTGGACAAAGCGGCGGCACTATCGCCGCGTACCTTGTCATGAGCTCCACGCCGCTGTGCACCATCTGCGCGCGCCGTGTGAACAATTTCACCGCCCTCTAGCAGTGTCTGCCTCGCTATCGGAGCGGATCGGCTCCATCAGTGTCCATGCAGCGCTTGCGGGCTAGAGATACTCACCCACGCCATCGCGGATGTAACGCTCGACATCCGCAGCCTCCCGCTTTCCACGCACACTGCTGCAGTAGTAGCAGCCGGCTAACGGATCGGCGCGCCTGGTGATGATTCCCGACCATCCGCGATACATCAGCATTGGGACCGGCTCACGCAGTCCCGTCACACCCGCCATGAACTCCGTTACGGCGAGCGAGGCAACGACACCATTGACGGAAACGACGGATGGCCCGCCACCGTCGAGATGCGTCTCATCGACTCCGTAAATGGCCCGACGCCGTGCCTCGCCCTCCGGACCAGCGAGTTGTCTACCGGCCTCGTCGACATCCAGTTCATCCAGGCAAATGAGACAGCTGTTACCGTTCCAGCTTGTGCATACACGCCCGCCCCACTCCGGCGGTGAGCCCGGGATCACATCGGAGGCCACATCAATGTAGTTCCGGCTGTAGGCAGAGCACAGCTCCGTGAGGATCAGGCGGGGCGCCTCCTTGTCGAAGCAGCCAAACACCACATCCGCCGCCTTCACTGCGTCGTACCCGGCATCGCTCACCAAGGTATCCGATACAAGCTGCAACCGCGCTGCGGGCTGGACCGACTTCACCAGCCGCTCGGCTATGTCGAGCTTTGGAGTTCCCGGGACTGGGTCGTCGTGCCGTGATCCGATGAAGCGATTGCGGTTGGTCTCGTCCAGCTCCTCCGGCTCCACCAGCAGGAAATCCTCCACGCCGATGAAAGCGAGTTGCTGTACAATGTGACTGCCGATGCCTCCGACTCCGATGACGGCCGCCCGCGTCCCCCGGATCTTCTCCTGCCCTTCAGCTCCGAAGAGCGGCATGTGTCGGGCGAAACGGTCATCCATCCGAGTACCTCTCCATGTCGCTGGTCCACCGTAACACAGACCGGTGCGATGCCCCCAATATTCTGCCTTCGGCCTCCACGGCCACGAGTCGCTCCGGCACGTCTGGCCGCTGCCGCCAGACGAACCCGTCGAGACCTCCCGGAGATACAACCAGCGCGCTGTACGGTCGTCCCTTCAGCCGCCACCAGACATGTGGAACGAACTCCGTGAAACCATACAGGTCGCTTGGCGAGAACGCGGGCGGGTCGGGCTCATCGTGCGAGTGTGCTTCGATCAGAGACGCGTCCAAGTCGTGTGCGCGCTTGATCACATACGCGCGGGTCTCGTCGCTCAGTTCGAAGTGCCAGGCCGAGCAGAACGCGAATCCCTCGGGCGGCACGGCGTACCATTCGACCACACGGAACGCGCCGCCGTTGGCGCCATCGTACTGGGCAAAGAGGAACGCGACCTCTTCGGTGCCACGCCCGGAATCGAGGAGGTGCGCCCAGAGGGCTTCACGGTCCGCTTCGGTGAGCGAGATCACGGGCCCCGCCATCAGGAGCCCTCCGCGAATCGGTCCCGAAACGAGCGCGACCAGTTGAAGAGGTTGGAGCCGGTACTGAGGTCGGAAGTCGCCCGCCAGCTCCCATCGTGCGCCCACGAGAACATCGCCCATTCGCCCTCGAAAGGAGGCTGCGACTGCGCCTTGGCCTGGTAGCTCTGCGGCTCCTTACCATTGTGCACGAGTCCGACAGGAACATAGAAGCCGTACGGAGGTGCACCCGGAAACCCCGTCGGGATCTGGAAGGCGGCGGCGACAGGATCCTCGTTCCAGCCGAGTCCAGTCGTCACAGGCCAGATCCGCACCCACCGGCCCTCCGCCACGTACTCGACTTGCTCGTAGTGCCGACGTAACAGTGCCAGCTCCTGCTCGATTCGCTCGTCCATGATCATCAGCCGCGCTTGAAGCGCACCTTCTTCGAGAAGCCCATGCCGGGCTTGAGCTCGACTACCTCTCCCGGGCCGAGCGTCCGCTCGACGTTGTCCTTGTCGATCAGGATCGCGCCCTGCGACGGGTCCCAACCGCCGAGCTGGATGATCTGCTCGGTGGTGATGGTCGCGGCGTTCCAGGGGACCGGCGTCCCCTCGATGTCGAGCGTGTACTTCGGCCCATCCCCCTGCTCAGGCTCATGTGCGCGAGCGGCTTCCGGCATCCCGTCCTCCTCTGTTCCGTGTGTAAGCTACCGTCAGCGGACATAGTAGCCAAAAAAATTCAGAGTGTCAACTGGTCAGTCGAGGCGAGGGGGAAGATGGCGTCCAGCCGGATCTCTGCGACGACCGGGTTCACGTTGAAGATGTCGGCGATTTCCAGGTACGCAGCGTGCCGCTTCTCGGCCGGCATAACACGAACTCCAAGGCCCGATTCGACGGTGAAGCCTACCAACGCCTCGATGACGAGGAGCTTTGGAAGAAGCAATGGCCCAATCATCATGTTGGCCTGAACCTCCCACCACTTTCCGTTGTAGCGAGACCCCGCTTCGCCATCCCGGCACAGGACCTTCTCGCCCTGAACGTCCTCCGAGCTGTCGAACAAGGATGCCTCGTATGAATCATTGAACAGAGCCCCGTGCATCAGGCCATGCCCTGCTTCGTGTGCGAGCGTCGTCCTCAGCCGACGCTCAGCCACGCGGGACGGGTCTTCGTCGAGGTGCTTCGAGACGACTATCCGGCGCACACGCCCATCCTCGAAAACGGTGCACCCGAGTACTCCGGCCGCCAGCGGCTCGGATTCGACCGCCAGGGAAAACTGCTTCTCGACGAATCGCTCGATGCGCACCGGACCTGGAGATGTCGGCAGGAGGCCGGTCGACTCGAGCGCATCCGTAGCGAGCCGCTCAACCGCCCTGGGGGAGTAGTAGGGGCGCTTGGGGCCGGCTCCGTGCCGGGGCGTCACTCGGCGCCCCGATTCTTCTTCAGCCGGTCCAGCATCTTCAGCAGCTCCTCACTACTCACGTCCTCCTCTACCATCCGCCGCAACGCGAATCCGTAGGCGGGGTTCGTGTGCGACTTCCGCTTCATCTCGTCCAACGGCGGTCGCGTGTCATACTCGTCCAGCGCCTCCGAGGTCGTTCCCAAGCTGCGGGCGATCTTCTCGAGCACGTCATCGGAAGGATAGCGCTTGCCCAGTTCGATGTCGGACATGAACGCCGCAGAGACATCGACCTCTCGCGACAGTTCGCGGAGCGACATGTCCGCAGCTTCCCGGAGTTCGCGGATCCGCTCTCCTAGAGTCGTCTTCATGTCAGCTACTGTAAGCGTACGCCATGGGGTGTGGCAAGTGGACTCTCCACGCGGGCCAAACGAGACTGGTTGCGCCGGGCTGAGCGGCTCTTCCACCGTCGTGCTGTCCCCTCACCTTCCTCATAGTCCCCGGCTGAGCATGTCAGGACCCGCCGAAGCCACAGACCGCCTCACCCCACCCGAGGCCGCCGCCGTCCTTCGCCTTCCCTATCCAGGCGGTTTCAACCGTGTCCGTCGCAGGCTCCAGAAGATCTACGACCGGGCGACGAGTGGCTTGGGACAGCCGCCTCACGGGCTGACTCGGGCCCAGGAGCGCGCCTTCTCGCGCGAGCACATCCTCGTCGTGCCGGAGTGGGGCGGGGTGTCCTGGTTCGGCAGCGACTGGACCTATTCCCGACAGGCCTGCGAGGCGTGGGGCGCCGCTGAGTACCGCCGGGAAATTGGAGTCGAGCCCGCTTCCGTGGAGTAGCCCGCCCTTCCTTTCGGCTCCCGTCGTCCTCCCTCCGAGCGGAACTCCCGCGCTCAAGCTGTTGGGCCCCAACCAGATAGTCGCCTCCCTCCATTATCGAATCCTACCTTCCCATGCCCTTCGTCGACTCCACTACATCGCATGCGACCCTGCGCCACGCAGGAGACGCTGGGACAATGAAATCCGCGATTCTCCCCCTGCACGCGGCCGCCACTCCAATCCGCTGTAGTCATTCCCGGGGCAGAGCCACCACAGAAAGAATGGAGCGGCGACGCTTCGAAGACCTGTCGGCACACCACTGCTTCTCGACCGGGATGCTGAGGCAGGCTGCGAAACGCTTGGACAACACGTCCAGCGGTTTCCGGCGTCCCGCGAGCAGCCCCGTAGACTGCAGCCGGATCGAATTGGAGGCCGCGGATGTCTAGGCCCGGCGCGGCTCTCCGCTGGACGGATGAAGCCCTAGCCGAGCTTCGGGCGAAGCTCGAGCGGTGGGCTCAAGCTGAAACGGAGAGGAACGGATGCTTCTCAATCACGACGGCGACGGACGCGCTCCTCGAAGGGAACACGAACCGCGAACCGGTCTCATCGATCGTCAAGCAACTGGAGATCGAGGGGCTGGTCGAACGCCACGGCCGGCTGGGCTTCCGCTGGCTCGGCGTGACGCCCGGCAAGGTCCGGCGAAAGTCGAGGCCGTCTCGCTGGACTCCGGAGGCTCTAATCTCGCTCGAAACCCAGGTCTTCTCCTTCGCCACCCGGCGCACGCGAGAGCACGGCCATTTCACCCGCGAGAATGCCGCCGAGGCACTGGAGGTCCCTGGGAACGTACTGAAGCCCATTCTGAGGCGTCTCGCGGAGAACGGCCGGGCGGAACGACTCGGCGCCTCGCTCGGCTACCGCGCCACCGGCGTGGAGGGGCCTGAGGTGAGCGCCGGACGCAAGGGCCCCGCGATCTGGACACCGGAGGCCATGACCAACCTGCGAAAGCAGGTGGAGCAACACGCCCGGGAGACGACCGTGGCACTGGGCGGATTCACCATCTCAGGGGCAACCGCCGGGCTGGTCGGGAAACGCAACAGCCAGCCTGTCGCTGCGATCGTACGGGCAATGGAGGACGAGGGTCTGGTCGGGTATCTGACGAAGGAACGTCGTTGGGTGTGGTTCGGGTTGGATCGCCCGGATCCGGAACCTGCCGAACCAGTCGTCTGGACGCCCACCAGGCTTGACCAGCTCCGCAGCGACGTCAGCGCGTACGCACAGGAGCAGTCCGCGCGCTACGGGCGATTCACGATCGCGGGAGCCACTGAGACAATAGGGCTCGGCTACAAGGACCCGGTCTCGCGAATCGTGCACGACCTCGAACACCAGGGACGCGTGGTTGACCTGGGCGTACGACTCGGCTGGTACTGGAAGGGCGCCATGCGGCAGCGGGTGACGCTCGCGGAGCTGGTCGCTCTCTGCGTTGCCCACACTCCCCAGCTCCGGGGCGAGGCGAAGCCGCATCGGAAGCAGCGTCGGGGGCGCAAAGGCCTGGACAAGGAGCGCAACGTAAAGGAGCTGACCAAGGGCGAACTGGACCTGGTCCGCTGGGCAGCCGGAACGGTCGCCGAACACGCTGGCGAAGGCACACCGGCCAGCGTGGACAACGTGTGGTTCACCTGGGATCCGGCGGCGGATGGTGGAACCGGGAACTGGACGATCCTGGGACATCTGCGAAAGTGGCTTCGTCATGCCACGCCAAACAGCCGAGCGAAGCAGGTTCGTGGCGCCGAGATCATGTGCGACGTCGCTGCCACCCACGGCCTGCTCGAGCGCAGCACTCCGTCCGCGCTCCCGGCCGCCACCGCATACGCCGGCGAACTCCACACCCAAGTCGTCCACTTCGAAGGCCGGATCATGAAGGAGGACGCGCAGGCGAACCGGGCGACGGTCCGGCTGGGGCTCAAGGTTCTTGGCCGCTACCTCACCCGGATGCAGGTCCACCAATGGGATCATGAAGCCCTGCTCACGGCCCGGGAGCAGATAACGAGGGACTACCGAATCTGGCGGGACGCGGAGGAGGATTCAGCGGACCTGCGAACCGGCCTGCCGGCGCATCACCATGACGCTGCCCGGTACGTGTGGCGGCGACTCCCTGAGCTCCAGGAGCGGAAGGTCTGGTCGCTTGCTCGCGACACCCGCGTCGGGCTGTTCTCTAATCAGGCGATTGCGCGGCTCGTCGAGAGCGTGACCGCGAATCCGGCGGCTCCGAAACGGTGGGACTTCAGCGGCTTCGTGGACGATCGCGGAGAATATATGCGCGGGTTCATCGAGAGCCGGTTCGGGCTTCGCCGGTGGGTGACCTGGGTGACGTTGGAGCCATCCCAACTCGAGCACCACGGGCTGCCGCCACGCGCCTGGCCGCGGCCCAACGAAGGCCAGGAGGGCAAGATGCGGAGGGCCAGGCGACGGAAGGAGCAGTTGTTCCGTTGCCGGCCGACCACGCTGCGCTCCCGACTCGCCCGGATCTCCCTGATAGCTGGTTGGATGAGGGGGATGGGCTTCAACCCACGTTTCCATGACTTCCGCTTCATCCTCGATGATGAGCGCTTTGCGGCCTATGAGGAATGGCGGGAGACGCACCCGACCCAGTCGTCCTATGATCCCGAGACCGAGGCCGCCCGAAAGGTGAAGGGGCGCGACCAACTCGCCCTGGACATGAGCCGGATCGCCAGCCCTTTCTGCGAGGCCGTGGCGCTGGCCCGCGGGTTCCAGGAGGTGGCCGACACGATGCAGGCTGCCGCAAAGGCCCTGAAGATCCGCGGCTATGAGCGGAAGCCGATCGAGAACGAGGTCAAGATCATCCGCGAAGTCTATCAGGCGTGGAGCGTCGGTAACCGGGACGGCTACCTCCGGCTGATAGATCTCGTCGATCTGATCCTCCAGGACGCGGCCGACCTGGAAGGCCGGAACCTGGAAGAGGCGGTCGCGGCGCTCCGTGATGGCTCCTTCACGCCTTCGTACACGTGGGCGCTTCGAATCCGGGACGCGGTGTTGATCCACTGCCTGCGGAAGATCCCGCTTCGAGCCCGCACGCTGTCATTGTTCGAGATGTCCGAGTGGCGCAATCACAGCGTCGACGGAACGCCTGTATCACGCCTGCAGAAGTGGGAGGCCGCGATCCAGTGGGTCATCGATCAGTCGAAGATGAAGACCCATCGGCGCGACTTCAGCCCGGCGTTCATCCACGAAGCAGACGTCGGCGATCCGGACGCTGAAGAGGACGCCTTCCGGATGCTGCTCGAAGCCTACTTCCGGCCGGGCGGCGCACGGGAGACCCTGCTCACGCCGAGTGAGAACGAGGCGGCGATAAAGTCCCGGTACGTGTTTCCCGCGCCGATCCGGTACGGAAAGAAGCAGGGCGAAAATCGGCGCTCGGAGAGCTCCTGGCGTGCGCCGTCGGTCACCGCCTGGTTCCGGCGGCTGGTCAAACGGTATGCAGGCCGGCTCGGTCTGGACTGGCATCGTCTCCGGAAGTTGCACGGCGCGACAGGTGTGCACGTGATCCGGCTCCTATTCGGATCGTACTGGGTCGGCCAGTCACGTTCGGAGATGGCATCTCTCTTCCTGGGACATACCGATCCGGGTTTCACAATCCGTCTGTACTCCGGCCGGGACGAAAGCAGCGGCGGAATAGTGCTCCGGGCGGAAGCCCGGAAGCGGCTTCCGGCCTCGTCCGCCGTACTCGAAGAACGGGACAGACTTCGGGATGAGCTCGAGCAGGAACGTGCGGCCAGGCAGTCGGCCGAAGACCGGAGCGTCCTTCTGGCGGAGAAGGTCTCCAGCCTCACGGAGCAGGTTGCCGAGCTGATAACGGTTATTCACGCGAAGGTAGGCGCGGCGGCCTGAGACGGGGGCGCGGAAATCGGCGAAGCCGCCGCGGCCCGGTATGGCTGTCTCCGGCAACCTGAACCCGGAGGTCACATGCCGAGCCCCAGACGGTCTGTTCTGAATGAGCTGCCCACGCCTGCTCCGCTGCCCTTTCACGCGGATAAGGATCTGCCCAACCGTCGAGTCGAGATCATGGGTCACGCCGTCGACGATGTAGTGGGCTCGTTTGTCGAGGTCGTAGTCGGCGGCGACAGCGATGCTTCTGACGGGGACGTTCTGCGCCTCGCCGCTGCCGCCCGCCGACTGTGGAAGCTCGCGTCGGACCACCGCAGAGCGCGGTGGACCCCCTGATGGACAGGCGCACGGGGTCCGGCTCACCTCCCGCCGGCGCTGCCGCCGGGTGTTCGTCCACACCTGTAAGTGAGAAGCTGGGGCGACGTCCGGAACGGCCTGTCCCGGTGGAACTCGCAGTGCGAGGAGCGGGGAAGGTGCTCGGGAAGAGGTTCGCGTATGACCTTTGGTTCGAAGGCGAGCTTGTCGATCTCGTGATCGCGGCGGGTGGCCACGGATTCGGTGTCCTGCGAGGGAAGAATGCACGGATCGATGTCTACGTGGCCCCGCGGTTCATACGCAATTACGAACTGCCCCCGACTGGTTCGTTGGTGCTGGTCAGAGGCCGGTTACAGATCTGGGACCGTGGTGGCAGGTTCCAGATCACAGCCTGCGGCCCATTGCTTCCGACGGATCTGACTGGCGCGCGGGCCGAACGAAGGAAGGCCGCCGAGCGACGATTGCGGACCGACGGCGTGCTGGACCGCCCGAGTCGCCCCCTCCCTCGCTTCCCGGCGAAGATTGCCGTGGTGACGTCTGCCGACAGTGCCGCGATGCGAGACGTGCGTGCGACCATCGGCCGTCGAGCTCCCTGGGTCGGCATCTCGCTCCACAGCTGCGTCGTTCAGGGCCGTAGCGCCGCGGCCTCGATCGTCGCTGCGCTCGACTCCGCCGACGTCTCCGGTGCCGATCTCATTCTCCTGACGCGGGGCGGGGGCGCTCCTGATGCATTGATCCGTTCGATGACCCCGCAGTGGTCCGGCGGGTCGCGAGGTCGCAGCTGCCGATCATCGTCGCCGTCGGGCATGAGGGCGATTCCACGCTAGCCGATCGTGCCGCGGACCATGCGGCGTCGACTCCGACTGCCGCTGCGGAGGCAGCCGTACCCGACGGACAGGTCATCCGGCGCGAGGTGCTGGAACATCGCCGCCGCTTGCATGCGGCCGCCCACGCTGTCTGCTCTGCTGCGCGCGTCCGGTGCAACCATGTCCGCGAAGCGACGCAACGGGCGGGCCGGCACCGGATCCGCCTCGAGCGTGAAAAGGTGCAGCGCGTGGCCCCCCATTCACTGAGTGCGACGCTGGTGCAGCTGCTCAGGTCTGATCGGAAACGTCTCATGCTGCTCGCGCCAGCGTTCGTCGGCTCACCACCGTTCTGGTACGTGAACAACGGCGCCGCGCATCCGCTTTGGCGCCCGATCTGATCGTAACGCATGGCGAGGCCGCGATCCGGACCGATCGGCGTCGGCTCGAGGAGATTCGCAGGGCTATTCAGGCGCTGTCGCCCGAGCATGTGCTGGCGCGCGGCTACGCTCTCGTTCTGGACATCCGCGGGCGAACTGTTCGCAGCCGCGATCAAGTCAGGCCCGGAGACGTTCTTCAGATCCGACTGCCCGACGGCGAGGTCGCAGCCGTCGTTGCGGGTCCCTTGACCAGTGACCGCATAGGAGAGCACGAATGATCGCGACAAGCAGGAATGGAAACCGGACTCCCGTGACGGAGTTCGGTACGCACATGGCTGCGCTGGAAGGGCTCCGCCGGGAACTCGAGAGCGGGGACCTTGACCCTACGGAAGCCCTTGAACGCTGCCGCGAGGCGGAGGCGCATTATCGCGCAGTGGATGCGATCCTCACAAGCGTCGAAAGGGAGATCGAGGACTTGCAGCGGGGAGACGAGAAGTGAGGCATGACCCCCGCTCGGAGGCACTCACCGCACGCGTGGAGCGTGTCGGGGTTCTCGGTCCCCCCTGGGGAGCGTGGTCAATCTGTGCTATCTGGGTTGACGCTAGCCGCTCGCCACGAGGGTCTCGCTCGGCAGGTACGGTCCGCGTAATAGGCTATGCCACAATCTCTTATCCGAAGAGGCGGTAGCGTTCCGCCTCCCAACATCCCATTATCCACGCCAGTTGGCGGCATCCGTCGTTACGCAGACCTGAACCCCTGTCACCAGTGAAGTCACCGAAGCCGGTAGGGCGCCTCGAGCTCACGTGGACCAACAAGCACCTGCGCCTGCTCGCACACGAGGACGGGTCCTACGAATGGGTCGAGCCCTCCGATCATCGCGTTGCGGAGGTTCGCCTGCTCCGGGATGCCGGACGGGTCGGCGACGAGGATGAGGGCGATGGGCCCGAGAACCTCCTGATCCGTGGTGACGCGCTCCACTCGCTGCTCAGCCTCTCCGCGCTGCCTGAGTATCAGGAGAAGTACGCCGGCAAGGTACGCCTCGTTTACATCGACCCTCCGTTCAATACCCAGCAGTCATTCCTCCAGTACGACGACGCTCTCGAGCACTCGGTCTGGTTGACGATGATGCGGGATAGGCTGTTGCAGACGCGGGATTTGCTTTCGATAGACGGGTCTGTGTGGGTGCACCTCGACGACTCCGAATCGGCGTACGCTCGCGTCCTTCTGGATGAGATCCTCGGGCGCGATAACTTTGTGGCCAGCATTGTCTGGGAGAAGACACACACGCGTGAGAATCGGACGGACATATCCGTATCGCACGACTACATTCACGTTTACGCCCGTGATAAAGCAGTCTGGAAGTCCGCGCGGAACCTGCTCCCCGCGTCTAATACCCAGCTCGCTCGTTATACCAACCCTGACGACGATCCACGTGGCCCTTGGGCCTCCCTTCCGGCGCACGCCAAAGCAGAGAAGGGCCGCCGAGCTGAGCAGTATTACGATGTTACGACGCCGTCTGGCCGGGTGGTGCGACCGCCGAAGGGCAGATGTTGGCTGTACACTCAGGATCGTTTTGAGGAGATGGTGTGTGACAGCCGAATCTGGTTCGGGAAGATGGCGAAAACGTGCCCCGCGTGAAGAAGTTCCTGTCGGAGGTGCAGACTGGGCTGGTGCCAACCAGCATCTGGCCACACGGCGAGGTGGGCACAACGGGGACGGCCAAGGCTGAAGTCATGGCGCTCTTCCCCGACCTCCCGCCTTTTTCAACGCCGAAGCCGGAGGCTCTGCTCGAGCGGATTGTCCATATCGCCACGAACCCAGGAGACCTCGTGTTGGACTTCTTCGTAGGATCGGGCACGACTGCGGCAGTTGCGCACAAGATGAACCGTCGCTGGATAGCGGTTGAGCGGAGCGAGGAGACGGTGGCGGACTACACGCTTCCGCGCCTGCACGCGGTAGTCAGTGGCGAGGATGCCGGAGGAATCACCGCGTCGGTCGACTGGAAGGGTGGCGGTTCGTTCAAGATTGTGGACGTCGCGCCATCGATGTTCGCTGAGGTCAATGATGTCGTGGTTCTGGCCGAGTGGGCGTCTGGTGGCGAACTGGCGGACGCGGCTGCGGCGCAGCTTGGGTTCGTTTACCGCCCGGAGCTATTACCGTTCTGCGCCCGTAAGGGCCGCTGTCGCCTGGCCGTAGTTGATGGCCGCGTGAACCGAGCGGTAGTCGAGATGCTGTCTGGATTCTTGAACGATGACGAGACCATGCTCATTTGCGCGACGAGCCTGGACCCCGCCGCACGCGATGCTCTTCCCCGCGGCAGCCGGCTCCAGAAGATCCCCAGCTCGATCCTCGACCGATACCGGCGCCAGTACCGAACCCGCCGCCGCTCCGAACTCGGCATCGAGCCGGCGCCGGAGCCCGGCACCGAACAGGTGACCGCGAATGCCTGACGCACTCCTCGACTTTGACCTGGCCGATGAGGTTGCGGCGCGGTTGGACCTGAGGGAGCCTAACAAGCAGGCGCTCCTCTCCATCACGTACGCACTCAGCCGCCACTACGATGCTGGTGGCCAGCCGCCATTCGAGGGCGTTGTGGACGTCGCCACAGGCGTAGGGAAAACCTACGTTATGGCGGCGGCCATCGAGTACTTCACGGCCCTTGGATTCAAGCACTACGCCGTGATCGCCCCCGGATCGACGATCTTGGACAAGACGGTGCTGAACTTCACGTCGGGTAACCCCAAGAGCTTGCTTCGCGGGATGAACGTGAAGCCGGGACTGATCACGGCCGAGACATTCGACAGCCCCATGGTCGCCATGCAGATGGAAGATCACCAGGCGACGAAGCTATACGTTTTTACAGTCCAATCCTTGCTAAAGCCGACGACCAAGCAGGGCCGCCGCACGCACGAGTTCCGTGAAGCGCTGGGCGAGGCCTTCTACGAGAAGCTGGTCGCGGAGCCCGATCTGATCGTCTTCGCTGACGAGCACCACACCTACTACGGTCCGGCCTTCTCTCGCGCGATCCGTGATCTGAAGCCCTACGCCCTGATCGGTTTGACCGCCACTCCGCACCAGAGGACGCCACGGGAGCAGATAATCTACCGCTACCCTCTGGCCGCGGCGATCGCTGATCGGTACGTGAAGACGCCGGTAATCGTTGGCCGGCGCGACGACCGAGATGACGCTCGGACCAAGCTCGCCGACGGTGCGCGCCTGCTCGAGTTCAAAGCCGAAGCGGTACGCTCGTTCGCCGCCGCGAACCGCCTGGAACCTGTGAACCCGATCATGCTGGTGATCGCACGGACCATCAATGAGGCGGAGGAGTACGCCGACCTGCTCCAATCGCCGGAGTTCATGGATGGCCGCTTCAGGGGCCGTGTGCTAACGATCCACTCGGATCAGAGTGATGCGGCCCTCGCCGACCTCGAGAAGATCGAGCGGCCGAACAGCCCGTTCAGGATCGTCGTCTCCATCGGCATGCTCAAGGAGGGATGGGACGTCAAGAACGTCTACGTAATCGCGTCCATGCGCGCCTCCGTGTCCGAGATCCTCACGGAGCAGACCCTCGGGCGCGGCCTGCGCCTGCCTTTCGGCCGCTACACCGGAATCGAGATGCTGGATACCCTCGAGGTAGTTGCTCACGAGAGCTACCAGGCCCTGCTGAAGCGCGCCGACATCCTGAAGGAGGAGTTGATCGACTACCGGACGCTGCAGGCCCGCAATGCAGACCTCGCCGGCACCACGTCGGAAGTCCAAGAGGTCCGGCCGGAGATCTTTGTGTCCGGAGCCGGTCACGGCGGGGGCGCGGTCCGGGAACGGCAGCCCGGCTTTTCCAATGCCGGGGACATGGAGCAGCAGGGTGGCTTCACGATCACATCGCTCGAGGAGCGCACAGAGGCGGTCTCGCAGCAGGTGGAGGGGCTGCAGACGGTAATTGAGGCGCTGCCGGAGTTTACCAATGTCGTCATCCCGATCGTGACCATGACGGCGGTCAAAGGCGAGTTCTCCCTCGCCAATGTCGACCCGGAGGTGTTCCGGAAGCTAGGCGAGCGGCACGCGGCGGATCCCGAAGCGCTGCTTCTCCGTACCGTCATTTCCGCCGAGGCGGAGGGCGATGACGGACGGAACGTGCGGCTCGTGACTCGGACTGCGGCGGACAAGGTCGCCGGATCGAAGATCGACGTGCCTCTGCAGGAGAGCTTGGCGTCCATACGGCGTATTATCGGGGGCTCAGACGAGGTACCCGCCCGAGGGAAGGAACTGACCTTCCTTGACGGTCTGGTGAACGCGTACGTGAGCGGCCTGGGCGACAAAGCCGAGGAGGTGCTCGGCGCCTTCCCGCTGCGGGCCGTCGCGGCTTTCCGGAAAGAACTCCAGGCGGCACAGCGGTCGTTGCACGCGAAGCCCCAGATCGGCGAGCTATTCGAAACGCGCGCGTTAGGCCGGACGCGTCAAGGTAGGGCGCAGACTAGCCGGAATCTCGCGGGCAAGTTCGAGAAGGGTGTCGGCTACGAAGGGTGGAAGAAGAGCTACTTCCCGCAGGTCTGGTTCGACTCCGATCCCGAATTTCGATTGGCGCGCGTTGCCGACGACGCCGAGACCGTGGAGTTCTGGGTGCGGCTCACATTGGGCGACCTGAAGATTATGTATACGTCGGGGGAGAACCACTATAACCCCGATTTCTTGATCGTGCTCAAGGACGGCACGCACCTCCTGGTCGAGGTGAAAGCGGCGAAGGCGGTATCCAATGAGATCGTTCAGAAGAAGAAGGATGCTGCGAAGCGCTGGGCCCGGCACGCGTCGGCGGAGATGGGTGGGAGGTGGGAGTACCTGCTCGTCACCGAGGAAGACATCAAGGCGAGCCGCGGTTCCTGGGCGGCGGTGCGGGCGGCGGGGCAGTAATCCCCCCAGTCACACCGCCAAGAGGTCGATCCTGAAGTCCTCCTGACTTCTGTGACCAGAGGGATCCTCCCACCCGACTACGACCTCGAACTCGGTCGGTGAGCCCATTGTGGGGGCCGCCATTAGAGACACGCATTCTCGTGGCCGGAGTTTTGACACCGGGAACTTCCGTTCTGCCTCCCCGGAGATCAGGACGTCCTCTTCACCTTCGTCCAGGGGCTTGAAGGCATCCAAGGTAACGTTTCTCGCCTCTGCATCGCCGTCATTCGTGAAGTCGATCCACAGCGTGCCTTGTTGCCTATGGGGCCTGACCGATACGCGAACAAAGGCACTCGGACGTGACTCGGCGGGTGTCGGCGGCGGCTGGTTCTCCGGGAGCTGCGGCAGCGGCTCCTCACGCAACACATCCGCGATAATGTCATCGAGCGCCAGTACGTGGTGCGCAAGCTGTATGGCCGTCGACTGGACGATCATGTTGGCGACGGCACCCATCAGCGGGTTTCCGGAAAGACTCTCCCATCTCTTCCGCAGTTCGGCATCATAATCGTGGAAGACCGAGCCGTACAGCCACGCCTCGAAAACGGCTTCATGGCCCATTCCATCCATCTCGACCTGTTTGCTCCTGACCACGGCGAGGTAGCTGTCCCGCACACGGGCCAGTTGCGGCCGGCGTTCCTCGCACCACTTCGACAGAATGTTGAGCGACCGGAGGAGATTTGCCCCATCGCTCTGTGCGTACGTTCTGCGGAGGGCGATCATGAACGAACGGAATCGCTCGTTGTCGTGGCCCCGACGCGAGATCGAGACTGGCGCTCCGGTGCGGACTGAGATGGAGACGCCGACGTCGCCACCCGCCCGGATGATAGTCGAGTCGAAGATTTCGGCCGCGGCGCGACGAAGCGCATGCAGGTGTGACAACTCCTCCGGCTCGAATGCGGGTATGTGTGCTGTGATCGTCATGCCCCTCCAGTACCTACACGACACTGCGTCGGGTCGCTAGTCGTTTGCTCCCTCGTCGGCACGTTTCCGCGCGACGTACGCACCGGCCGCCGCGGCGAGCGTTACAATGAGCTCGGCCTCGGCCTGCTCGACTGCGCCGCCTTCGCGGATATGCCGCGCTCGTTCTGACGCGTACCCCCAGACCTTTTCCAATGCGGAGTCGAGAGGCCTCGGAACGAGGTTCGGATACCGTTTGAGAATCGCCCCCAGGGTGGCGGATGAGTCACCGACGGCATCGCGTGAAATGCATTCGAGGCCGGCGAGCGCGTGCTGCACGGCGCCTGTCACGTCAGGCTCCGGCCGTCGCGACAAGTCCAGTAGCGCCTCGTGGAACTCGCGTTGGGCAGTGCGGCGCGACGGACCGGCAAGTTCTCCTGCGACCGCATTCACGGCGGCCTCGAAGTGCTCAGGACCACGAATCTCAATCCCGCCATCCACCAAGTGCCAGCCGACACCAGCCTCGGAGAAGTACTGGTTGACCTCGCGCTCGAATGAGTCTGCGCGATCGGAGCCCTCTGCATGCTGCGCAATCGCTTCGATGATGTCGTACGCACGAAACCACTCCGCCGAAGCCATCAAGCTCTGCACCTCACCCCAGATATTCGGGAACTCAGACCAGTTGTAGTCATCAGGCGCAACGCGCAGAACTCTGCAGATCACACCGCGGAGCTCGCTAGGGCGGTAGCCAACGTCCAACGCGATCTGAAGGACCGCGTCTCTCACGTGCTGAGGCGCATCATTCCGGATCGTGATTTCGACGGGCTTGGTCGAGAAGCCTCGCCGCTGGGAGAATCGTTCGCGTGGCACAGTGCTGGAAATGAGAGTGTAGGCCCGAGCCTTACGCTGCGTTCAACATCTCGAGTTCGGCCAAGTCCTCGGTGAAGTCGAACACGAGCTGAATCGGCGCGCTGTCCGGATTCGAGTCGTTGTAGCTGTCCACGTCCGTCTTCAACTGCCGGCAGTCGTCAACGATTCTCTCACGTCTCTGCTGAAATGCCACCTGCATGTGCTGCCGTGGCGCCGTGCGGATATTGTCCCAAAGAACCGTCTGTCCCGAGCGCACAGCGTGCATCGTGCGCACACGTCTGTTCTTGTCGTCGGTATAGTACTCTTCACGCAACGCCCGTGCGATCTCCTTGGCACACTGCCGCACCGCCGCCTGCGGGTGTGGCCGATAGAGCCCGGCGTTCATTGCCCACTCCGCCATGACGCGGGCCTCCGCCGGCCAAGGGTTGCCGGACATTCGGTATGTCCGCACGATCCTCTGGAGCTGCTCCTGCTTCGTTGACATCGTTCCTCGCATCTCCTCTGAGATCGTCAAACAGGACAGAAGTGCCCGTATCCGTCCGTCATGGCAGCCGAGGTGACGAACTCCCGGATGCCGACCAAGTGCTTCCTCAGCCAGTTGTAGCGCTCGATACGGTACTGAAGCCTCCCTACTACGATTCCCGGGTGCACACCATGCCGCCGAGCGAAACCGATCACTTTCCGCTCCGAGAACAGCGGCTGGACACGCAGGATGAAGTGCTCCAGATCCTCTTGTTTTACGCCGAACGAGGCTGCTGCCGAGTTCGCCGCCGCCTCCTGTTCCGTGAGAGCGTGAGTGTCCGGCCTCATGTCCGAGTCGATCGCCGCGTCCTGTCGAAGGACGTGCTCGAGCTCGTGCCTCAGGACGAACCAGAAGTTGTCGATCCTGTCGAAGCGCAACGTGAGGGCCACCACGGGTCGCCATGGGTCAAGCCAGAAGCACGCGCCGTCGATCTTCGATCCAGCGAGCGGCTCCACTACGAGAAATCGCACTCCGCAGGCCTCCAGGATCGCCGGCACTCGCCGGGTCTCCTCCGGTTCCGACATCAAGGCTTCGATCTCAGCCAGCCGGCTACGCAGCAACGACTCTGAGTACTTGCCGACTTGCATTGCTTCCGCGCACTGCTTGACGCGAAACACCCACGCCAGCTGCTGAGGTGAATCCCCGACGTCCAGCGACCCCGCGAGCCCCTTCCTGGCAGCGAAAGCGAGCGTCGGCTTCTCATCAGCCGAGCGAATTCCGAAAAACGACAGGACCTGATGCTCCAGGATCTCAGGGTCCTCCGCGTCCTCGATCCAGCCGCGCTGGATCATGTCCCGCACGGGGAACTTGCCGCGCAGGCGGGCCTGCACAGCAATCCGGTCGGGCGCCTCGTCGGCCTGGTGGAGGCGGTACGCCGCTTCCAGATTGAGCCAGAACATCGGGCTCGTTCCGAAGGCCGCGGCCAGCTCCTTGGCAGTTCCAGGCGTGATCGCCCTCTTCCCGTTGATTATCTGGCTGACCAGGTTCGGCGGCCGCCCGATGATCTCCGCAAACTCCTGCTGCGACCATCCCCGAGCTTCCAACTCATCGCTCAGGAACTCCCCAGGGGAAAAGACCTCGGCGGGACTGAGCTTCTCAGCCATGTAATCCTCCTCGGTCATCAGTGGTAATCCTCGATTCCTATCACCCGGACCTTCTTACGGGCTCCCGTTTCGTCCAGTTCAATGATCAGCCTCCATTGTTGATTCAAGCGCATGGATCTCTGAGGCTCCCGCCCCTGCAGCTTCTCGAAATGGAGCGACTTCATAGCGTACAGGTCGCGCTCATCCATGGCGTTGTCGATCACCTGCATGCACTTCCGGAACGCCTTGACGATCGCCTGCGAGGACCGGCCGCCGTAGCGCTTGTTCGTATACATGTCGGCGAGTTCATCGTCGAGGATCTCCCACTCCATGGTGAACCTAACAAGCCCGATGCGAAATGCAATGACGAGTTACGTCATGCGTCATCCGTGCGTTTCTCTGAGGCGACCGGACAGCAGGCGGGACCCGGTGCGTCGAGCCGCCCTCAGGCCCATTGATGCCAACGGCGACCGGTGCCTGGCCCCCGGCGGGATCCGGTGCCGCCGTTCGTCCCCGGTAGCGTGGCTCAACGGGCCCGAACCACGGACCCGACAACCCCGGGAGGCACCATGCGCGACCACGTAATCGAACTCACGCAGAAGCCCTATCAGGATTCGCAGATCGAAGAAGTAATCGAGCAGCTCGAGGCCGTCGATCTGGCACTCGGGACAGCACCTCGCCCACTTTGCGCTAATCGGCCCGTAGCATTCGACGCGTCCCGGAACACGTAGGTGCCACCCGAGCCCTCAGTGGTACCGCGCACGGATCGCCGAATGGTGCCGCGACCCCGCAGTGCGCGCGGCCTTCGGCACCGAAGCCGTCACCAGCACTGCGCTGGCCGTACACCACCTGACGGACGAGGAGCTCCTCGTCTTCGTGCACGACCTCATCGATCGCGCGTCCGCTGCTGCGATTCGGTCCTCGAGGGCGCACGGGCCCGGCGCCGCGCCGGGTAGCGCAGCCGGGTGGTCGCCAGTGCGCCAGGTCCTTCAGCGTGCTGGTCGACCCGGTGAAGGAGCCGAGGGTCACAGGAACTGTGCGGGCCGTCGTATGCCCGACGGGCGCACAACCATGGAGAGACGAAGATGTTGACCATCGCAGTGAGCAACCGGAAGGGCGGGTCGGGGAAGACGAGCCTGGCCGTCAATGTGGCCGCCGCGTACGGGCAGACGCAGCCGACGCTGCTCATCGACCTGGACCCGCAGGCGGACGCCTCCGCCGCTCTGGGGATCAACGACGACACGGGGCAGGCGCTGGCGGACGCGCTCGTGGGCCGCGCCAGCCTGGACGCGTCCATCCGGGCGACCGAATGGGGGCTGGACGTGGCGCCGGGCGGAGAGGCGGTCAGCCACGTGCTCGATTCCGTCTCTCCCGACGCGGTCTGGACGGCGATCGCGTCGGTTCGGTCCCGCCGCTACCGCGCTGTCGTGATCGACTGTCCGCCGGCCCTCAGCCGCCTCGTCCTTGCCGCTTGGCGTGCCGCGCCGGACGCCATCACAGTGCTCCCGGTGGACAACCCCTCGGCGCTGCGGGCGGTGCGTCGGTTCCGCCACGCCTGGGACGACGCCGGCCTGGACCCTCCCTACCTGCGCGTCGTGCTCAGCCGGTTCGATGAGCGGCGGGTCATCGACCGGAAGCTGGCGGAGGAGGCGCGGGAGGGCCCGGAACTGCTGCTCGACGCGCGGATTCGCGAGAGCGTGGTCGTCCCGGAGAGCGCGGCGTGGCAGCAGCCGTTGGTCGAATACGCCCCCCGGCACGCCCTGACCGAGGACATCCGCCGCGTCGCGAGGGAGTTGGCCGATGCCTAGCAAGAAGATGCCGGCGAGCGTCGCCGGAGCGGAGGCCCCGCGACGGACCCGTCCTCAGCAAGACGAAGGGGGAAGCCGACGCAGAACGAGCGGAAGGCGCGTAGGAAGGCCCGGGAGCGGAGGATCTCGGTCTTCAAGCTCGAGGCCCATCCCCTCCAGCCCGCGAGCCGCCACGCTCGAGAGAACGTCGTCGACCTCGCGAACTCGATCCGCGAGCTCGGGACGATGCTGGAGCCGCCGCTGGTGCGGCGGACGATCGACGGCGGGTACGTGATCCTCGCCGGACACAGGCGCTGCTACGCCTGGCGACACCTGGCCGCCGAAGGGGTGGTGGACCCTGAGATCGTCGTCTACGTGCTCGAGGGGATCAGCGAGGAGGACGCGGCGAAGTTCGTCGCGGCCGAGTACTTCCACCGTAAGCCGTACTCGGTGCTCCACACCGCTCGGATCGTCGGCGCGGCGCACCGTGCGATGTGCGCCGGGAGCGGCGAGGAGGTGCCGCTCCGGGAGCTGGAGGCGTGCTTCCGCTCGGCCGGACATCGCTCGGACACTACCTGACGATCCGACGCGCTCGACGACGCCACCCTCGGGCCGCTTGTCCACTCGGTGGACAAGCCGTCCAAGTCGTTGCTGTACAAGGCGTTGAGCCAGGACGATTTTCGGGCAAGAGTGCGGGCCCTCAAGGCGATGCAGCGGAAGGCGAAGGAGCACGGCGCGGCGAAAGCCGGCGTCCGACGGTCGTCCATCCGGCGGTGAAGCGGCGGAAGAGGGGGAAGGGGTTCGTGCTAACGGTGAAGGTGGGCGTCAGGATGTCGTCGGAGGAGGTAGTGCGCTCGCGAAGCCCTCACGCGGGCCCTGGCGGAGATCGACGCCCGTCCACGGAGGAGCCAGCGGCTAAACGCACTGGCTGGATGAGGCCTTGCGGCGGCCTGGACCCGGGCGCTGGATCAGAAGGGGCGGGCCCGGCCGACCCGGCTCGCTCCCTCCCCCTACCTCGCCATGTCCACTCCGATTCTTCGATGGTCCCGTCCACATCTTGCTGCCCGCCGATGCGCTCGCCCTCCTCGAAGCCCGACTCCGGCACACCCAGGAGGCCCTCGCCGACCACCTGATCGAGCGACGCCTCGACCAGGAGCGGATCGCCACGTTGAAGTTGCAGATCCAGGAACTCCTGAGCAGGTCGTGGCCCTTCGTCGGGCGCTGGCCTCCGGGAGCACTGCAGAACCGTCAGCCGCGCCAGGTCCGCCGGTGCGGAGTGGGCCTCGACGGTAGCGCTCTGCGGCGCCACGCAGGCGGCTCATCCCCGGTCGGATATAATCCCGCGGCCATCGGACGCCGGGTAGGCTGCCGCATCCCGAACCCTGGAGGTGCGGATGCGCTACCCTGACCGGCCCAGCTCGATCGAACTCCTGGAGCCTCGAACACCCGCGGACCGGCGCGCGCTCTACGACCTCGTGCGCGAGGCGCTTCGGCCCAGGGGCACGCCGGCGGAGACGGCTCGGTCGCTCGCCCTCGCGGCCGTCCGACACCTGTCGGGATACGGCGGCCGGGTCCTGTTGAGCGGCGAGGACAGTCAGACAAAGATCACGGTCGTCCGCACGCTCGCCGAGGCGCTCGACCTGCCGTTCCTGGAGATCGACATCGGCTCCCTTGCCGAGACCAACTGGAGGGGAAGCGACCTCTCATTTTTTCTGGAGCGGCTCTATGCCCAGCTCGAGCAGCGGTACGCCCGTGCTTCTGTCCCTCGGATCGTGGAGCGCGCCTGCGTTCTGCTCACACACCTCGAGCGGGTACGCGTGCCCGGCGCCTATACGGGGAGCTCAGCCACCCGCGATTACCGCGAGGGGAAGGCCCTCAGTCTCTGCCCCCTTGCGGGCGAGGGAGTGGTCCCGGTGTCGAAGGATGAGGGGTGGGTACCTGTGGCCGAGCAAGCGGGCGCTGGTGATCGCCACCGCGCAGCTCGACGGGCTGACCACGCCGTGCCGGACGCGGAAGCGATGGAGCTCTGGGGGATCGCCCGGCCGCTGGCGGACGCCCTCGCAGCCTTCACATGGATCGAGGTCGGTTCGCTGGATACCTCCGCCGTCGGGGCGGCCCTACGAACAGAGCTGCAGGCGGTCGTGGACAAATTCCTTGCGTTCGGATTCCATTTGCGGGTCCACGACCAGGTGCTCCGCTATCTGGTCGAGTTGATCACCTCCGGGACGCGCGCCGGCGATGTCGCGAGCGTTGCCGCAATCGTCGCGGCCTCGGCAGACCGGGCGCTCATTCGCCTGCTGGATGAGCAGGTCGGCCCTGGAGCCGTGTATGTGATGGCGAGGGATGACCTGGATCGGTCGATCGGTGTGCCCTCAGCAGGACCCTGGCGGGAATGACGCATTATCTTCCCGCCCGAGCACTACTGCGTGCCGTAGAACCTCGTCTCCCGGTACGATACGCGACGAGGGAAGCGGACGGCACCACGGTAACGGGTTGGCCGCCGGCTAGCGATGCGTTATCGTTCCTGACACCTCTCCCCGGATCCGATCAAGGATCCTGTCGAATGCTCAAAGTCGCAGTGGTAATTACGGTAGCCTACCCATTTCTTCGTGCCTGCCGCACGACGCTCGCCGGTGAGGAGACGCTGTGAGCGCCGGCCGCCGCACACGCGAAACTCGGGCAGTCCCGATTCTGTGCCTCTCGTTCGGATGGACCAGACACCGGCCCTACAGCGTGAAGGGCTCTCGCCTCGTTGGCGGACCGGACACACGCAAATACTCGCTATTCGTGCCCATCGACAGACGCACGCTGCACGAATGGACCGGGGCGCACGCTGCCGGGGCGGCTGGAGCCCGTTTGTATGGCGCTCCGTCTGGAACTCTGGTCACGCACGTCGCCACCGATCTTTCGGGCTCTTTCGTGGCGGCATCGCTGCCGCTCCAGGAGGAGGAGCGATCGTGGAGCGTCAACGTGGAGGTTCTCGATCCGGAGCATGTGCGGCTCGCGATCTTCTCGAAGAATCGCGATAACGTCGACAGCCCTATTCTGGGGCCGTGCCAGCTCCGCTGGCTCAAGCTGTACTGGGCTGCACCCGAGGGTGAGGCCGCAGCGTTCGAGGCTTTGGCCGAGATCGCACCGGCAGCCGCTGTCGAGATATACCTGAACGGGTTTGAGCTCAAAGGCCAGGCTGACAGCGAGCGGCATCGAATGAAGGCGCCACAACCCTCTTGGCTCGCTCCGATTCTGGAGCATGGAGACAAGCCGACGAGGGAACGAGCGATCGCGGCTGTCGGGTCGCGTTCTGGTTCGATCGCACGACAAGGTTCGTAGCGGAGCGGCACCGCCGGGAAGAAGGATTCGCTAGAGTTCTGGGCAGTAGCGGTCTACGGGGCGACGTTACCAGCTAGCCTCCTGCGCGCATTCGCGAACATCTCGGCGATCTCGCGCTCGGCCGATTGATCCTCGATGAGCCGCGTCGCCAGGGAGATGGTCTTCTCTTCAACGTGGCCTCCCGAATACACGACTCGCATGCGTGCGCGGCGCCGCAGGAAGGTCTCGATTCGCTCCACCGCGGCTGCACGTTCGGAAGCGGAGACGTTCTCCTGATCGAGCACGCGTCGGAGCGCCTTCTCGACCGGGATCCGAATCGCTGAGATCGGGAACTGCTCGTTGGGCGCGAGCACAGCCGGGCGAGTCTCGAGGTCGATCATAAGCATACCGAGCACGAACCCTCCGTACTCGACACGCCGTACGCGCCGGCCACCACGTCCGAACGCCTTCGAGAACTTGATCAGGTCTGCCAGCCTTTCCTCGTCAATGGTGTTGCCGGCCTCCCTTTCAGCGGCGATACGCAGAAGCTCGATCGCCCAGGCTCTGTCCTCCGCTGATCGGTCCATCCGTGCCGTTTCATTGGCTGCCTTGGCCACCGCGAGACGAAGCGGCATTTCCACCCATTCCTGTTCCGCGCGACGACGGAGCTGCCGGACCTCGGCCGGGCAGCGGCCCGCACGAATCTCCTCCAGAATGTGGGGTGACAGCCTGGACAGCTCGTCGGCGGCCTCGAACAGCATTTTGGAGTAGAGGGCCTGTCTGACCATGTGGGGTCGGGCGCCGTCATAGTCGCCGCGCAGGCGCGCGGCGACGGCCTCATGGCTGCGAACCCAGAGATCCCGTGCGAACGGACCGAAGGCTGGCCGGTACCGCCGCTGAAACCTGCGGTAAAGCCGCAGTTCTTCTTCCACCCATGGACCGTATCCACAGTCCGGTACTGGGTACATGGCCTTGATGCGGCGTGGTGTGATCCCCCTGACCCGCAGTTCTGACTGCACGCACAACCCGCGGCGCAGGAGGTACGCCTCCAATCGAAGGCGCCACTCCTTCCAGAGGATTTTTCCGCGAGCGCCCTCCGCCCAGAGGGCGGATAGAATCTGCCACCAGTGCGCCAGAACGTCCTCGCGCGACGACAGCACCCGGTAGAGCTTCAGGATCTGCTTCTCGCGAACGTGCTGCACTTCGGCGCTCATGCCCACGGCCAGAAGCTGGAGCGTCTGCTCGATAAGGTCTTCGGGGGCACTCGGAGGCCTGCCCGGGCCGGCCATACGGGCCGCATAGTCTCGCGGCAGCCGGCGCTCGACGAACGCGAGGATGGGGAGGCGGTGCCGACTCCTCACCTGCTGGTCCCACTTCGTGGCATTATCCACCCTTCTCAGCAGCGCGTCCAAGGCGGCACTAAGTGTCTGGCCGAGCATGGTCCCGAGATGGCCGAGGCCACGCGCGCGGAGCGCTTCCGCGGGGTCCGCGAGGAGATTCAGCGCCATGCGGACCTTCTTTGACCGTTTCAGGCACTTTTCCACCTCGGCCTGCGTTGCGAACGGCCCCGGCACGGCCTCCCACCCCCTGCGCCGGCGTGGCCGGATTCGGCCAGCAGCCTCCAGTTCGCGAAGCGCGCCCTTCGTGCGACCGGGATGGGCAAGGCCGGGCAGGGCGTGGAACTGCTTCGGACTGAAGCCCGCCGCCACCGCCAGAAGGGCCATTCTCTGCGTGTCCGGCAGATCCGGGTCCAAGTACCGCAGAAGGGGTCTGATACGGTCGTCTTTAAGGTATGCCTGCACATTCATGTCGCTGCTCTGGGCTCAGGGTGCGTATTCCGGGCGAATCCGTCCACTGATTCCGGAGCAAGCCGTCCACTGATTCCGGACGATTCCGTCCACCCGTTCCGGAGCAATCCGTCCACCGATTCCGGGGATTCCGTCCTGTCATTCCGGCGGAATCCGTCCACCCTGGGGGAGCGAAACCGACGCTGGATGACCTGAACCGAAACAGCCGCCACCTTGTGCGGGTCCTGAACCCGGAGGAGAGATGGCGGCAGAGAGGTTGTCCATGCGGAAGATTAAGGAGGTGCTGCGGCTGAAGGCCGCAGGCCATGGGAACCGGGCGATCGCCCGGAGCCTGCGGATCGCGCACAGCACGGTCCGCGAGTACCTGAGCCGGGCCGAGGCGGCGGAGCTGGGCTGGCCGCTGCCGGAGGGTCTGACGGAGGCGGAGCTCGAGGCCCGGCTCTTTCCCCCGCCGCGGCCGTCGAACGTGGCGCGTCCGCTGCCGGACTGGGCGGAGGTACACCGGGAGCTCAAGGCGAAGAAGCGGACCGGCATCACGCTCCAGCTACTCTGGCTCGAGTACAAGGAGGAGCACCCGTACGGGCTGCAGTACAGCCAGTTCTGCGAGCGGTACCGCCGGTGGCGGGGCGGGCTGGACCTGGTGCTCCGGCAGGAGCATCGGGCCGGGGAGAAGGCCTTCGTGGACTTCGCCGGCCAGACGGTGCCGGTGGTGGACCGGGGCACGGGGGAGATCCGCGAGGCCGAGATCTTCGTCGGTGTGCTGGGCGCCAGCAACTACACCTACGCCGAGGCGTGCTGGAGCCAGGAGCTGCCCGAGTGGATCGGGGCGCACGTGCGCATGTACGAGTACTTCGGCGGCGTCCCGCAGCTCACGGTCCCCGACAACCTGAAGGCGGGGGTCCGCCACGCCTGCTACTACGAGCCGGACCTGAACCCCACGTATCACGAGCTGGCGGTGCACTACGGCACGGCCGTGCTGCCGGCCCGGGTCCGAAAGCCGAGGGACAAGGCGAAGGCGGAAGCGGGCGTGCTCCTGGTGGAGCGGTGGATCCTGGCCCGGCTCCGCAAGCTCACCTTTTTCAGCCTGGCCGAGCTGAACCGGGAGATCCGTCGCCTGCTGGACCTCCTGAACGACCGGCCCTTCCAGAAGCTGGAAGGAAGCCGCCGCTCGCTCTTCGAGACGCTGGACCGGCCGGCGCTTCTCCCGCTCCCCGAGCAGCGCTACGAGTTTGCCCGCTGGAAAAAAGCCCGGGTCAACATCGACTACCACATCGATGTCCTCGGCCACTACTACAGCGTGCCCCACACCCTCGTCCGCCAGCAGGTGGACGTGCGCATCACCCGCACGAGCGTCGAGGTCCTGCACTCCGGCCGCCGGGTGGCGGCGCATCTGCGGAGCCACCGAAAGGGCGGCTTCACCACCGAGCCCGGACACCGGCCCAAGGCGCACCAGAAACACCTCGAGTGGACGCCCTCGCGGATCGTCGCCTGGGCCGAGAAGACGGGGCCCGCCACGGGCGAGCTGGCCCGGCAGATCCTCGAGAGCAAGCCGCACCCGGAGCAGGGCTACCGTGCCTGCCTCGGCCTCCTGAGGCTCGGCGATCGCCACTCTCCCGAACGGCTCGAGGCTGCCTGCGCCCGCGCGCTCCGGATCGGCGGCGTCTCCTATCGCTCGGTCAAGTCCATCCTCCAGAGTGGACTCGACCGCCTCCCCCTGGAAGAGCAGGCGAGCCTCGCGCTGCCCCAGAACCATGAACATCTGCGCGGCGGAACCTACTACGCCGCCGCCGCCAACGGAGCCCTCTCATGCTGACGCACCAGACCCTCGACCAACTCCACGAACTCCGCCTCACCGGGATGGCCCAGGCCCTGGAAGAACAGATGCGCATGCCCGACGTGGAGAGCCTCGCCTTCGACGACCGGCTGGCCCTCCTCCTGGAACGGGAGATCACCTTTCGCGACGACCGGCGGCTCACCCGTCTCCTCCAAGTGGCCAGGCTCCATCTTCAAGCCGCCGTCGAGGACCTGGACTTCCGAAGCCCCCGAGGACTGGATCGATCCCTCATCCTGCGGCTCTCCAGCGGCCAGTGGATCCGCGACCACCAGAGCGTCCTGATCTCCGGCGCCACGGGCACCGGCAAGAGCTTCCTGGCCTGCGCCCTCGGTCACAGCGCCTGCCGCCAGGGCCTGTCCACCCGCTACTACCGCTTCTCCCGGCTCCTCGGAGAGCTGGCTCTGGCCCGGGCCGACGGCTCCTACGCCAAGCTCCTCGACCGCCTGGCGAAGACCCAGCTCCTCATCCTCGATGACTTCGGCCTCGCTCCACTCACCGACTCCGAGCGCCGCGATCTCCTCGAGGTCCTCGAAGACCGCTACGGCCGACGCGCCACCCTCGTCACCAGCCAGCTGCCCGTCGAGCACTGGCACGCGGTCATGGGAGACGCCACATTCGCCGACGCCATCCTGGATCGGCTCGTCCACAACGCCCACACCATCACTCTGAAAGGAGCTTCCATGCGGCGGAAGAAGAGTCAGACCGCCGCCGTCGCCGAGTCCTGAACACGCCAGCGTCGATTCGCTCCGACGGGTGGACGGAATGGACCGGAACAGGTGGACGGCTTGCGCCGGAACCGCCGGACGGCTTCCTCCGGAACTCGTGGACGGATTCACCGGAATAGGCACTCAGGGTGCTCCGGCACGGTAGGCCAGTTGCTCCTGCTGCCGGTAGCCCCCCTTGTATCCGTTGTAAGTCTGCGTCCTGCGACCTCCGCCAGGAGCCCTCCGGAGACGTTGAGTAGCCCGACAGAACATGCGGGGCCGTGCAGGGTGGGGGGGTGCCGCAGGTCAGGAGTGCCTGTCGGCCGGCGAGTTGCCGCACGTTCGTGTGGAAGCACTCGGTACGGGGTCGAGAGTTTGACCTTCCGTTGAGGGATTCTCGGCGGGCGGCGCATGAGCATGAAGGGCTGAGGGGGTTTTGTCCTGCTAGTACTTCCCCCATCCCTAACTCGTATCAGAGGCCGCTAGATGATAGAGATGAACAACAGGCAGAAGTCGGACAAATGATGACTCTCTCGGGGATCGGCAGAGAATCGGGCGGCACATCGGCCTGTCGCCCGCACCCCTGAGCTTGGCTTGGGTCCGGATGGCCTCGCAGTGTGTGGAAGTCGACACAACAGAAACCCAGCACTATCCTGCTCATGACTCCAGCACAGCTCGACGATCTCGCGCATTCCATCGCCTCGGAGGCGGCAGTAGCTCCCGTGAGCCCAGGGCGATCGGCAGCCGCAATCGTTCGGCACCGCTTGGTCGCGATGACGGACGCAGATCAACAGGCCGTACTCCGGCGCGCATTGGAATATCTGCGTCCGTCGATACCAGACAGAGATCCGGACTGGCTGACGCTGCATGAGGCCGCGGTTAGGCTGAGGACGACAGAGCGAGCGCTGAAGCGCGCGTTCCGTACCATTGCCGGGCGCCGTGCGTATGGGTGGCCGAGGTGGCGTGCGAACCGATGGTGGGTTGCTCGCCAAGCGGTCGATCCTGCGCTGGCGCCGGCCTATTTCGCCGCGCTTCCAAACGCGGAGCCGTGGCCGCCCGACGCACTACCGGACTGGGTGGAGGATGGGCGATGAGTCGCCCGACCCATTTGAGCGCGTCTGCCTGGATCTCCAGGCCAGCTGCAGTCGGCTGCGCCGATCGTGGCCAAGGGACCGAGGCGTATCCAGCGCGGAAGGCGTTTCGCCGCCGAGATCGGCCACGCCGGTATGCAACAAGCGCCTGCCGCTTTCCGGGTCTTCGAACGTAGCAGCCATTTCGGCCACTAGCTCGGCCGGGAGTTCTAGTTCGTCTCCCAAGTTCACCGGTCCGACTGTAGATCGGCAGGAGCGGGCAGCGACGCGAGCTGCTCCATGAGTTCGGAGTCGGCCCCAGCCGGCGAACGCCAGGGAAGATTCACCCTCTCCCTTCCAACGAGCAGCTTCACCATACTTCCCTTGCGGTCTTCCGTAAGGAGCCGCAACCGTGCGGCGTTATCGGCCTTACGAAACGGCCTTGTTACCTGCGCCTCAGCTCGTCCCACTGTGCGTCGGCCAAGAGTCACCCTGACGCGAAGAACGGTCCCGGTTCCGGTCGTCTCGACCCAATATCGCAGGCCATCATCGACAGATTCGACAAGCGCGTCGGCGGAAAGACGCCTCGCTTCCCGCACTTCCCTGTCGAGGAGCCGGAGCACCAAGCTCGGATCCGGGACAGGAGGCGGGTCCTGGTTCAGCCCCTCTACATAGGGCTCCCACTGATCCGCGTGTTGGGGCTCAGCGCCTCTTCCCCAGAGTCTTTGTTCTCCACGGGACACCAGGGACATTGCTGGAACGACCTTCGTTCGTAGCCAATCCCTGGCGGCCGGAGAATTCCAGTACCCATCGGGCGTTTCAGCCACCACGGTTCGGTGCAGATACTCCAGTATTTCAGTAGCACACGAGTGCCGGCTTGGCGGGAAGTGCCTTCGTAACGGGTCGATGCCACGCGCGCCTCGGTCGATCCAGGAAGGGAAAGCGGCCGGCGCCGGTTCGCCAAATGCTGGTTGAGGAAGGCCCAGCACCAGAGCCGCAATCCCGCGTGCCCGCGACAGGAGCAGCCACAATCAGATGGTGGTGAACCTTCTTCAAGGCCGGATCCGGGCGCTTCGGGTCGCGCGCCGGAAAATCACTCTGCCTCCGATGGGCGAGGCCGTATACCCGCACGACCTGCTCCAACACTGAGTAGTAGCCGACTTCCCCCCGGTATTGGCGAAACTCGGATCCGATCACACCTCTCGCCAAATGACGGCTTGCTGTTGTGAAATGAATCCCGCTGGCCTCGATCGCCCGATCCCGCGCGCGCGCGATCCCGACGAGCGGTGTCAACGCAATCAAGGTCTCGAAAAACGCGCGCCGCCTCTCGGCCTCCGCCTTCGCATTCCGAACGCCGCCGCTAACCGTGAACCGGTGACCGCAGGCTGGGCCGGCGCACCGCACGCGGACGCGCACGATCCCTTCCGACGACCGTCGCTGATCGTGCCTCCAGATCCGCGTCCCCCCGCATTTTGGACAGATCATACCCATCAATTTGCGATGTGGGGAGTGGGCTTGGCAAGAGAGGCCGAATGCCATGCTGACCGCATAACTCTATATGCGGCAGTGCATTGACAACTATCAACGAGTCCCAACCTGGGCTCGAGGTTTCAAGATCTGGAGGGAGATCCGTGTCGGGTATGGTGTGCCACCTGGGCCGGACCCACCGGCCCTGGCAGTCGCGAACGCAAGTCCCTCACGGTGTGACGAGGGCAGCACCAGAACCGACGGAGCTTTGAGTGAACGAATCCACGATCGACGGACTGGCCAAACGCGTCGAGAAGCTGGCCGAGAGCGAGATCGCCGCTACGGGCCCCTTGCTGGCACTGTTGGCGGAGCTTCTCGACGACGCGCGCCGGCAGTATGACCGGAACTCCGCGGCCGTGCTTGTGGCCGTTCGCGCCCGGCTGGTTGAGGCACTGGAGAACGCGGTCGAGCTGGACCGCTGGATCAGCGTGCGAGAGGCGGCCGTCATCGCGCGTCGCCCGCAAGGCACGGTCCGCTATTGGTGCCGCGAGCGACTGGTCGTCGCCCGGAAGGTAGGCGCGCGTGACTGGGAGATCGACCGCGACAGCCTCCTGAAGCGGGCGGCCGCATGACCCCCGCCAAGAACGAGCACATTGCCCTCGGCGCTTGGGCCTACGCGATCAAGGCGCGCCCCCGCCTGACGCTCAAGGAGTCCGTCGGCAAGAACGGCACGATCGTGATCGCCCACTGGTACGACCCCCACGCGCGGGGAGGCAAGACGAGCGCGGAGTGCAGCTCGCGCAGGTCGACGGTACGACCCCCACGCGCGGGGAGGCAAGGGGGCGCCGAAGACGAAGTCGACCGGTATCTCCATCCGCTATCCGGACGGCTCACGGGATGGGCAGGTCAATCCCTCGCTCGAGCAGGAGGTCATCAAGCTCGCGCAGCAGTGGCATGCTGATCTCCTGGCCGGCAACGAGCCCGGTGCGACAAAGGTCGAACATCGGAAGAAGAGCGAGGAAGAGGAGCGGGCGGGACGGACGATCCGCGAAGGCTTCGGCCTGTACACTGGCCCAGCTGGACGCTACCCACCGGGCAGTTCGGCCCGCAGTGACCTCGTCCGCGCCGGCGACGACTGTGTGGCTGCACTGGGCGAGGCATCGACGTGGGCGGGAGTTGTCTCCATGTCCGCCGCTGAGACCATCTGGCGTTACGTGCAGAAGCGCTTCGCGGCCGAGAACGCACACGAACGTCCCGGCGTTGCGGAGCCCAAACGGCAGAGCAAGGTCCGCCGCATCACGGCACCCCGGTCCAGGGAGAGCGACGGCTCGGTTTGGGCTCGGCGCTGCGTGCAGCACTTCTTCTCCTGCGCCAACTGGCTGGAGACGCGCGGGAAGATCCCGTCGGGCGTATGCCAGCGCCCAGACAACTGGCAGGCCGAGTTCCGCGTGGACTGGAGCCGCCTCACCGGCCGCGATCTCGACGCTGCCGAAGAACTGGAAGGGCTGCGCCACACGCCGGACGAGGCGAAGCGGATCCTCGTCAGGCTGAGCGACCCGCAGGTCGATCCCCGTATTCGTCTCCACATTATGTGCGGCGGCGACAGCCTACGTGCGGGACAGGTCACGCGCTCCATGCGCAGTGATCTGGACTTGAGCCCTGTGGGTGAATTCGGCCTGGGTAGACTGCGCGTCCGCGGCAGGGGCAAGAAAAAGGGGAGCGTCATCGACATCGACCCGGCGCTGCGGGCGCAGATCGAGTATGAACTCGACGCCGGCTACCTGCGGGACTGTGAGGCCGCGTATCAGAGTAGCGGCACCGATAAGATCAGCGACTATGCGCTGTTCGCGCAGGGGCGCTTCGTAGGCGGCGCAATCCCCGTCCGCCCGAACCGCAAGTACCTCAAACCTGCATCGGATCGCGGAATGCTGGAATGGTTCCACGAGCTCGAGGCGCTCGCCGGCATCGAGCACCAGGACGGACGCGCATGGTACGGACTCCGTCGCCTGTGGGCCGATCTGGGTGAGCAGACTCTGCAGACAAAGAGAGCGAAGGAGGTGCTCTCAAGTCACGCCCGTGGCAGCCGCATGTCCGAGCAGGTCTACCAGAGCAAGGAAGACGAACGCGCGATCCGTGAGGCCAGTCGCGGCCGCACTGCGATTCGCGAGGCGCTGACGTCGGGAAGGATCAGCGACGCTACAGCGCTTCGCGGCGCAGTCGCACAGAGCCTGGCAGTCGCCAAGCCGGAACTGCTCCGTCGCGTGCTGGAGGTGCTGGGTGTGCCTGATCCGACCCGGCCGAACGACGAGGAGGAGGCAAGTGCGCAGGACTGACCTTAGTGAAAAACTTAGGGACGGCCAGCTTAGTCATCAGCGGCCGTCCCTAAGTCACGATTCGGACTTCTTCTCTTGCAACAATTCCGACAGTCGGGACGGCGGGATTTGAACCCGCGACCCCCTGAACCCCATTCAGGTGCGCTACCGGGCTGCGCTACGTCCCGAGGCGGTGAAGATAACCGCCGCCTCCGCTATGTCCAAGCCCGAACGCAGGCCTCCGCGAAGCCGAAGATGGCGCGCCCGGTGAGGCGGATCACGGGCGCTTCTTCAGCCGACGCCGCGGCGGCGGGCGGACGTGCGCCGCCGGCGCCGCTCGCGGCGTCGCGCGCCGTTTCTCGCGCGGCGTCGCGCGCCGTTTCTCGCGCGGCGTCGCCCTTCAACGTGAAGAAGCCGAGGAAGGTGCCGCCATCGCTCTCGACGCGAACGCCCGCCGGCAGCACGATCCTGACGAAGCCGAAGAGGGCGCGGGCGTCGATCTCCGTGACGCCCGGCGCGAGCGCGGCGCGGGTGAGGTCGAGCTCGACGTAGCCGAGCCGGGCACGCAGCTCCAGCCGCCTCGGCACCGGCCCGTCCGGGCGGCGCTGCCGTCGGGAAAGGAAGGCCGTGACGCGCTGGGGCCCGGCGCGGGCCCCGACCGCGGAAGGGCCCATCGTGGCGAGCGCGTCCGCGGCGATCGGCACGGGCGGAGGGAGGTCGTCGAGGACCGCCCCCAGCTCCGCCATCGTGCGGGCGGCGTACGCCACGTCGAGCCGCTCCTCCAGCTCCACGTCGGTCAGCCGGTCCTCGGCGTAGAGGCGGGTGAGCGCGTCGACCGCGCGCTGGCGGTCGTCCGGTGCCGGAGCCGAGGCGACGTCATCCCCCTCGCGTGCCTCGCCCGGCGGATCGGTGTCGTCGGTCACGCCCGAATCCTACCGGCCTTCCCGCCCGCGCGCCAACCACGCCGCATGAGTGGCCCGCGGACCATGCCAGGCCTCCTCTGGCAATCCACGCTTGCTCTGCCCCACGCCCCCGCCCCATTCTTCCCCACCGTCTCCCCGGACCACCGGAGCCCCGATCCGCCTCATGCGCCTCATCGCGCTCGTCGGCCTCACCGCCGCCGTCCTCCTCGGCGCCTGCAAGATCGCGCCGAACCCGCCGCGCCGGCGGCCGGGCGGCGTGCTCGGCTTCGGCGCGGACGCACGGCTCGCGCTCGAACGCTACCGCATGGTGGACCTCACGCACGCGTTCGACGCGCGCACGGTCTACTGGCCGGTCGCCGACACGTCGGCCGGCGGGCGCGGCGGGCGGCCGGGCCGTGCCGGCGCGGGCCGGGGCGGCGCGGCATCTCCGCCGCGCCGTTTCCGCCTCGACACGCTCGCGCGAGGCGAGACGCCGGGCGGCTGGTTCTACGCGGCCGAGGCGTTCGCGGCGCCGGAGCACGGCGGCACGCATCTGGACGCGCCGTACCACTTCGACCGGCGCGGCGACGGCGCGGCGGCGGTGCCGCTCGAGCGTTTGATCGCTCCGGCGGTCGTGATCGACATCGCGCGACAGGCGGCGTCGGACCCGGACTACGCGGCGAGCGCGGCGGACGTGGAGGCGTGGGAGAAGGCGCACGGCGAGGTGCGTCCGGGCGACGTCGTCCTGCTGCGCACCGGCTGGTCCACGCGCTGGCCGGACGCGCGCTACTACCTGGGCGGCGATTCGGCGTCGGACCTGCACTTCCCGAGCTTCGGCGCGGACGCCATCGCTCTGCTGGTGCGCCGCGGCGTCGCGGCGGTGGGCGTCGACGTCGCGTCGACCGACATCGGCGCCTCGAAGGACTTCCAGGTGCACCGCATCCTCGCGGAGGCCGGCGTCCCCGCGCTCGAGAACCTGACCAACCTCGCCGCGCTGCCCGCGAGCGGATTCCTGATCGTCGCGCTGCCGATGAAGATCGCCGGCGGCAGCGGCGCCCCGGTGCGCGCCGTCGCGCTCGTTCCGGACCGTGGGACGTGAGCGTGCGGGTCGCTCGCGGGCGCGCCGGCAACCGTACGCCGCCGATCGCCGGGTGGCGGTGGAGCCGCGCGGAATGACGCGCGCGGGAGCGCGGTCGCGCGGAATGACGCGCGCGGGAGCGCGGTCGGAATGACGTCGCGCGCGCGCGTGGAGACGCCGGCACGCTGGGCGGATACGGTGGGTTACTCGCGCGCCGTGCGCGCGGGCGCGACGATCCACGTCTCCGGCACCGCCGCCGTGAGCGAGGACGGCCTCGCGGTGGTCGCGCCGGGCGACGCGTACGGGCAGGCGAAGCGGATCCTGGAGATCGTCGCCGGCGCGTTGCGCGAGCTGGGCGCGGGCCCCGAGCACGTCGTGCGCACGCGCGTCTATCTGGCCGACGCCGCTGAGTGGCCGGACGTCGGACGCGCCCACGCGGAGGTGTTCGGCGAGGTCCGTCCTGCGACGACGTTCGTCCAGGTCGCCGGCTTCGTCGATCCCGCGATGCGCGTCGAGATCGAGGCGGAAGCGATTCTCTGAGCGGGTCGGCGCCGCGCATTGACCGCTCGGCGGGCCGGCCGTATCCTCTCAGGTCGAGGCGCTTCGGGCGCCGTGCCGCGGGCCACGTGAACCCAGCGCGGGCACCGCGGGTGGCGCCGCAGGATCGGGTGGAGCGCCCGTTTCCTTATCCATCTCAGGACGGGGAATGTCGCAGCGCAGCAGGAGGAGATCGATCGCGTTCCGCACGGGAGACCGCGTACGGCGGCACTCGGGGGCGCTCCTGCTCGTCTCCTGCATCCTGCTGAATCCCGCCTTCGTGTGTCCGCTCCACTGTCTGCTCCTGCGCGGCCGGGCGATGCCGTCCCCTTCGGATCGTGTCGCCGTGATGCGGCCGGACTGCCACCGCTCAGGCGTGTGGACCGCGGAACAGACCCAGGTGCAGCAGACGCTCGCGCCGGCCGAGGTCGCCGCGGTCGTTCACGTGCCGCCGTCGCCTGCGTCGTCCCGTGCCGTCGCCGCGCCCGACGCGCCGGCGACTTCTGCGACGTCGGAAGCACCGCACCCTCCTCCTCCGCGCGCCTGATCCTTCGGGGCGCCCGGCCCCGGGCGTCCTCTTCCATGAACGAGCTCCGGCGACCCGGCCGGGCGCCCGGTCCCCGCCGCGCGGCGAGACCAGGGCTCCCGCCGTGGCGCGTCGGCGGGGAAGTCTTCTACGCCGCGCCGCCGAACGGGCGGTGCGCGGGGAAGGGAGGGACTCTTGATTTCAGGGTTGATGTCATTCAGGGGGAGATCGGCTCCGGCGGTGGCGATCGGCACGCTCCTCGGCCTGCTTGCACTGACGCCGGTGAGCACGCGGGCGCAGCAGAGGGACACCACGCGCAGCCGGGTGGAGACGCTCGATCTCTCGCAGTCGGGAGCCGGCGAGGGGCTCACGGACCTGACCGCGGAGAGCGCGAATCCACTTCAGGTCACCGGCTTCGGTGTGGGCGACTACACCTACCGCGGCCGTACGAGCGAGAACACGTTCGCGGCCGGCAAGCTGGCGGTGGCGCTGTTCCGCGAACTGAGCGACTCGTTCTGGTTCTTCGGACAGCTCACGACGGCGCTCTCCGAGGAGGGTGGCGACGCAGGGGAGGGGGCGGTGCCCACCGAGATCGAGATCGACAACCTGCTCGTCGCCTTCACGCCGCCGGGCGCGACGAACGTGAACATCAGCTTCGGCAAATTCGACACGCCGATCGGCTTCGAGCGCGACGACGAGCCGCTCAACCTCGCGCCGACGGAGAGCTTCAACTTCGAGCTGGCGCGGCCGGCGAAGATGGTGGGCCTGATCGGGCGGTGGAGCGTGTCGCCGGCGTTCGACGTCGCCGGCTGGGTCGCGAACGGCTGGGACAGCCAGATCGATCCGAATCACGGCAAGACGGTGGGTCTGCGGCTGGGCGCGATCCCGACCGAGCACACCAGCTTCGGCGTGGCGGGATTGTTCGGGCCGGAAGGCGAGGCCGGCGCGACGCTCGACCGCTATCTCCTCACGTTCGACTACGCGCTCGAGCCGACGTCGGATGTGATCGTCGCCGGCGAGGCGAATTACGGCGGCGACCGCGGCGCGCTGGAAGGCGGATCGGACGCCGTCTGGTACGGCGGTCTGCTGACGTTGTTCGGCCGGCTCTCCCCACACGTGGGCATCACGGCGAGAGGCGAGGCGCTCCGGGACCGGGACGGCGCGCGGACGGGCGAGGTACAGACGCTCCGGTCGCTGACGCTGGCGCCGGTCTACCTCGTGGGGACGGGCCGGGAAGGGATCTTCGCGAACGTCGAGCACACGACCTTCCGCATCCCCAGGATCCAGATCCGCGCGGGAATCCGCTACGACCACTCGAGCGTCGACTTCTTCGAAGGTCCGGACGGCCCCGCACGCGGGGCGATCCGCTACCTGGCCGAGGCGGTGGTGACGTTCTGAGCCCCCGTGGGGGCGAGGCGAGGAGATGTGCAATGAATGAGACGAGGCTGTACAGCCTGCGGCGGTCGAACCGCTCGGTGAAGCTGGCCGCGGTGCTGTTCCTGCTGGTGCTGGGCTATTCCTACGTCTTCGCGTTCCTGATGGTGAAGCGATTCGCGGGGCTGACGCCGGAGGATGTTTCGGCGACGTACGTGCCGGCGGACGTCGAGGCTTCCGCGCTGCCAATGCACTCGAGCAGCGAGACGCAGGCGCTCGACCTGTCGACGCTCCAGCAGGAGCACCACCGCGTCGACACCACGCTGCTCATCCAGGACAGTCACATCCACATCATGATCTACGCGATCGTGGCCGCACTCGAGACGCTGATCGTTCTCGGCCTGGAGTGGCCTGCCCTGTGGCGTGACCTGGTGATCGTGTGCGCGTTCGGATCCGGCGCGCTCGACTTCGCCGGGCAGTGGCTCATGAAGGCGGGGATCGGCGGCTTCGCATGGCTCACCATCGCGTCCGGCTGGCTCATGACCGCCGTCTACGTCGTGGTCCTCGCCGGAACATTGAGAGCGGTTCTGACCAGGAGAGATTCCAGGGTCCCGGAACAGGAGATGTCGACACCATGAGCATCGAGAACATGACGAACCACGGCACGGCGGCCGGCGCGATCGTCGCCGCCCGTCCCGCCCGAGGGCGCCGCTCCGCGCGCCTCCGCCGCGCGGGCGCCCTCACGGCGCTCCTCGCGATCCCGTTGATGGCCGCCGCCCCGAACCACATCACGCCCACCGTGGTGCTGCGCAAGCAGGCCGACGTCATCCGCGCCACGCTTCCCGGCGCGAGCCATTTCTTCGTCAAGACGGTCCAGATCGGCCGCGGCGACCTCGCCCGGATCGAGAGGGAGGGAGGCTTCAAGCCGGAGGAGCCGAAGGTCCGGTTCTATTACGGACAGGATGGCTCCGGCGCGATGCAGGGGGTGGTCCTCTTCCCACAGGTGAACACGCAGCACGGACCGTTCGAGGTCGGCCTGACCGTCGCTCCCGATGGCACCGTCCTGAGCGCACGGGTGACGAAGGCGACCGTCGAGACGAAGCCCTGGGTGGAGAAGGCGATCGCGACCGGCTTCCTGGCCGACTTCCATGGGCTCGCGCCGGGCCAGCCGACCGACCGCGCGGTGCGCAGGCTGCAGGCGGGCGACATCGGCCGGATGCCGACGTTCGCCGGTGAAGAGATCGCCGCGGCGGTGCAACACGGCCTCGCGCTCTACAATGTCCTCTATGGCGTTCCGAGCGACGGCGCCGGGGGAGACGGGTCGCGCTGACCGATAGGCTCCCGCGACCGCACGCATGCACGCCGGACCGGCGGCGCCGACGCGCAGTCGCGGCGGTCCTCCGCGCCCAGCCGCCGTTCCGCCGTCCACTTGTGCCGGCCGTCCACAAGTCCGACTATACCCCCCCCGTCACGGGCAAACCCGCACAGGGAACGGTATGCGCTTCCGTACGATTCCGCTCGCCTCGCGGCGGTCCTCCTCTGCTTCGGCGGCGCACGGGCGCAGGTCGCCTGGGAAGCGCCGCTGCTCCTGCCGCCGGCCCCACCCGCGGGCGCCGGTCTCTACCTGATCGACGCGACGTACGGCAAGCTCGGCGTGCTCGGCACGTATCGGCCGGGCGGCTCCGAGGTGGGCTTCCGCCTCGGTGTCGTGAACGATCGTAACAACGACGTCAGCGTCTTCGGCGGCATCGACCTGGCGCGCCTCGCGGCGAGCGCGGGCACCTTCCCGCTGGACATCGGCTGGGCCGTGGGCGTCGGCGCGGGCGTGGGCCGCGACGGCGTGATCGTCGGCGTGCCCGCGCAGCTCTCGCTCGGCCATCGCTTCTCCGAGCCGGAGGTCGCGTTCACGCCGTACGTCGCGCCGCGCGTGACGCTCGATCTCGCGATGAGCGGCTCGGACTCGCCGGACCCGGGCGCGGGCACGCACCTGGGCGTGAGCGTCGATCTCGGCGTCGACATCGATTTCCGCTCCGGCTGGCTGCTGCGCTTCGCCGGCAGCGCGGGCGACCACGGCGCGGTCGCCATCGGCGTCTCGTTCTAGGCCGCCGCGTGACGAACAGGGGCGACGTCGCCCGATCCGGCGCCGTCGTCGGTAGCGATTCCTCGAGCTGTGGGCGGAAGCGATGATCGTAGCGGTCCCGAAGGAGGTCGCGGGCGGCGAGCGGCGCGTGGCGCTGGTGCCGGACGGCGTGTCGCGTCTCGCGGCGCGCGCGCTCGAGGTGCGCGTGGAGGCGGGCGCGGGCACGGCGGCGGGATACCCGGATGCCGTCTACGTGGAGGCGGGCGCGGAGATCGTCGCGGACGGGCGCGATCTGCTCGCCGGCGCCGACCTCGTGCTGGCCGTGCAGGCGCCGCCGGCGGCGCGGATCGCCGCGTTGCGCGCCTCGAGCGCCCTCATAGGGCTGCTGCAGCCGCTCACCTCGCCGGAGCTGCTGCGTTCGCTCGCCGCCGCGGACGTCACCGCCTTCGCGATGGAGCTGGTGCCGCGCATCACGCGCGCGCAGCGGATGGACGCGCTGTCGTCGCAGAGCACCGCCGCCGGCTATCGCGCGGTGCTCGTCGCGGCCACGGAGCTGCCGAAGTTCTTCCCCATGCTGATGACCGCCGCGGGCACGATCCCGCCGGCGCGCGTGCTGGTGCTGGGCGCGGGCGTGGCGGGGCTGCAGGCGATCGCGACGGCGCGCCGGCTGGGCGCCGTGGTGGAGGGCTTCGACATCCGGCCGGCGGTGAAGGAGCAGGTCGAGAGCCTCGGCGCCACGTTCGTCGGGATCGTCATGGAGGAGGCGGAGACCGCGGGCGGCTACGCGAAGGAGGTCGGCGAGGACGTGCACCGTCGCGAGCAGGAGCTGCTGCTCAAGCACGTGAGCAATGCGGACGTGGTGATCACCACGGCGCAGGTGCCGGGCCGGCGCGCGCCGGTGCTCGTGACGCGCGACATGGTCGAGGCGATGCGGCCCGGCTCGGTGATCGTCGACCTCGCGGCGGAGAGCGGCGGCAACTGCGAGCTGACGGACGGCGGCCGCGCGGTCGAGCACGGCGGCGTGCGCATCGTCGGCCTGCTCAACGCGCCGGGCGACCTGCCGTACCACGCCAGCCAGATGTACTCGCGCAACGTGATCGAGCTGGTGGGCCACCTCGTCGACGAGGAAGGTACGCTGCACGTCGACGTCGAGGACGAGATCACCGCCGGCTGCCTGGTCACGTACGGCGGCGAGGTGGTGAACGAGCGGGTGCGCGCGACGGTGGAAGCGGGCGGCTGAAGTGGAAGCGGGCGGCTGAAGAGGAATCATTCAAGGAGGACGCATGCTCGAGTCGTTGTTGATCGGCGTCTACGTCTTCGTGCTCGCGATGTTCGTCGGCTTCGAGGTGATCACGAAGGTGCCGACGATTCTGCATACGCCGTTGATGTCGGGGTCCAACGCGATCTCCGGCATCTCGCTCATCGGCGCGGTGATCGTGGCGGGCCGGCTGGAGTCCAACGTGGCGACGGTTCTCGGCATCATCGCGGTCGCCTTCGGCACGGTGAACGTGGTGGGCGGCTTCATGGTGACGGACCGCATGCTGCAGATGTTCCGGCGCCGCAGTGAGCCGGAGCCGGCGGCGGGCGGTGGCGGCGCGGGTGGCGGCGGCCAGGTGGCGGCGAGCGTGCCGGCGGGAGGCGGCCGATGAGCGGCGGCATGAGCGTCGCGGTCGAGCTGTCGTACCTGATCGCGGCGGTGCTGTTCATCGTCGGGCTGAAGCAGCTCAGCTCGGCGGCGACGGCGCGGCGCGGCAACGTGATCGGCGGGATCGGCATGCTGATCGCGGTCGCGGCGACGCTCTTCGACCGGCAGATCGTGGGCTTCTGGGCGATCGTAGTGGGCGTGGCGATCGGCGCGATCGCCGGGGCGGTCGCGGCGCGCAAGGTGAAGATGACGGCGATGCCGCAGATGGTGGCGGCGTTCAACGGCTTCGGCGGCGGCGCGTCCGCGCTGGTCGCCGCGGACGAGTACCTGCGCGCGCCGCTCGGCTCGGGGTTGCGCGGCGACATCGGGCTGAGTATCGCGCTGAGCGTGCTGATCGGCGCGGTGACGTTCTCGGGCAGCTTCGTCGCTTATGGGAAGCTGCAGGAGATCGTGACGGGGCGCGCGGTGACGTACCCGCTGCAGAAGACGTCGAACGGCCTGATCTTCGCCGGCATCGTCGCGCTGACGCTCTACCTCGCCTTCGGTCCGGTGACGCCGCCGCTCTTCTGGGTGCTGATGGGCGCGTCGCTGGTGCTGGGCGTGCTGGTCGTGATCCCGATCGGCGGCGCGGACATGCCGGTCGTGATCTCGCTGCTGAACTCGTACTCCGGGCTCGCGGCGGCGGCGGCCGGCTTCGTGCTCGAGAACAACGTGCTGATCATCGCGGGCGCGCTGGTGGGCGCGTCGGGGATCATCCTGACGCGGATCATGTGCGTGGCGATGAACCGGTCGCTGACGAACGTGCTGTTCGGCGCGTTCGGCGCGACCGCGCCGGCGCCGGGCGCCGCGGCGGTCTCGGCGACCGGCCAGTCGGTGCACGAGGTGCAGGCGGAGGACGCCGCGATCCTGCTGGGCTATGCGAAGCGCGTGGTGGTGGTGCCGGGCTACGGCCTGGCGGTCGCGCAGGCGCAGCACCAGGTGCGCGAGATGGCGGACCTGCTCGAGTCGCGCGGCGTCGACGTCAAGTACGGCATCCACCCGGTCGCCGGCCGCATGCCCGGCCACATGAACGTGCTGCTCGCCGAGGCGAACGTGCCGTACCCGAAGCTGTTCGAGATGGAGCAGATCAACTCGGAGCTGCCGCACACGGACGTCGCGCTGGTCGTGGGCGCGAACGACGTCGTCAACCCGGCCGCGCGCAGCGACACGAGCAGCCCGATCTACGGCATGCCGATCATCGACGTGGACCGGGCCGGCACCGTGATCATTCTGAAGCGCAGCATGAACCCGGGCTTCGCAGGCATCGAGAACGAGCTCTTCTTCGCCGACAACACGCGCATGCTGTTCGGCGACGCGCGCGCCTCGCTGACCAAGGTGATCGCGGAGCTGAAGCGGCTGTAGACGCCGTGCGGCCATGACCACGTACGAGCTGCTCGCCGTCGTCCTCACGCTGGCGGCGCTGCTCGGCTACGCGAACGAGCGCTGGCTGCGCCTCGGCACCGCGATCGGCGCGACGGTGGGCGGCCTCGTCACGTCGCTGCTCGCCATCGCGCTCACCCACTGGTGGATCGGTGCCGACGCGCTGCGCCAGACGCTCGGCGCGATCGACTTCAACACGATCGTGCTCCAGGGGCTGCTCAGCTTCCTCCTCTTCGCCGGCGCGCTCCAGGTCGACGTGGACAGCCTGCGCCGCCACCTCGGCTCCATCCTGACGCTCGCCACCGCCGGCACCGTGATCTCCACCGCCGCCGTCGCGCTGCTGATGCGTGCGGCCGCGGCCGCCGTCGGCCTCCACCTCGGCCTCGGCTCCGCGCTCCTCTTCGGCGCGCTCATCTCGCCCACCGACCCGGTCGCCGTGCTCGGCATCCTGCGGCGCACCCGCGCGCCGGAGGGCGTTCTCGCCACGATCACCGGTGAATCGCTCTTCAACGACGGCGTCGGCGTCGTGCTCTTTACGCTCATCCTCGGCGTCGTCGCCGCGCCGGCGCTCGCCGTGCCGATGCAGGCGGCGGGCGCCGCGGCGCACGCGACGATCGGCGCGGGCGACGTCGCGCTGCTCTTCGCCGAGGAGGCGGTCGGCGGCGTCGTCTTCGGCGCCGCGCTCGGGTGGGCGGCGAACGAGATGATGCGGCGCATCGACCGCTACCAGGTCGAGATCCTGATCACGCTCGCGGTGGCGACCGGCGGCTACGCGCTCGCGGGTCGGCTGCACACGTCGGGGCCGCTCGCGATGGTGACCGCCGGCCTGCTGGTCGGCGGCCGCGGCCGGCGCATCGCGATGTCGGTGCTGACGCGCGAGAGGCTCGAGGTGTTCTGGGAGGTGATCGACGAGATCCTCAACACGATCCTCTTCGTGCTGATCGGGCTCGAACTGCTCGTGCTCGACGTGCGGCCCGCGTACGTGCTGGCCGGCCTCGTCGCCGTCCCCGTCACGCTGCTCGCCCGCTTCCTCGCCGTCGGCGTGCCCGCCGTCGTGATCCGGCTGCGCCGCGAGATGCCGCACCACGCCGTACGCGTGATGACGTGGGGTGGCCTGCGCGGCGGCATCGCGATCGCGCTCGCGTTGAGCGTGCCGCCGACCGCGGAGCGCGCTCCGCTCGTGGTCGCCACGTACGTCGTCGTCGTCTTCTCGATCCTCGTGCAGGGCCTGACGATCGAGCGGCTGATGCGGCACGTCTACGGCGCCGGCGAAGCGGTGGGCGGCGCTCCGCTTCCCGAGGCGAAAGGGATCTGAGCCCGCGCGCGAGATGCCGGCCGCGATCGATTCGCGACGAGCGCCGCGCGGCGCCGCGCGGCCACGCCGCGATGTCGTGCGACAAGAACATTGACATTACCGCACGGAACCCGAAGAATTGTGTTCCAACCATACGCCTGCACGCGGATGCGCGGCCCACGGCGACCGCCGGGGAGGTCGCGGATCCGGACTCCGAGCGATCGACACCCGAAAGAAGTTCAAGCGCGAGGCGGCGGTACCCCGTAGTACGGGCAGTTGTGAACTCAACCAGGCGGGAGGCGAGTATGGCACCGAAGAAGGCAGCACCGAAGAAGGCGGCGAAGAAGGCGCCGGCCAAGAAGGCGACCGCCGCGAAGAAGCCGGCCGCGAAGAAGTCCGCCAAGAAGCCGGCCGCGAAGAAGGCCGCGCCGAAGAAGGCCGCGCCGAAGAAGGCCGCGCCGAAGAAGGCCGCGCCGAAGAAGGCCGCGCCGAAGAAGGCCGCGAAGAAGACGACCGCCGCGAAGTCGGCGAAGAAGCCGGCCAAGAAGGCGGCCGCCAAGAAGCCCGCAGCGAAGAAGGCCGCGGCGAAGAAGCCCGCAGCGAAGAAGACGGCGAAGAAGCCGGCCAAGAAGGCCGTGAAGAGAAAGTAGATCGCAGCAGATCGGCTGGACGTGAAAGAGCCCCGGTGAGGATCGCCGGGGCTCTTCTCTGTCCTGGAGACAACGGAGCTATCGGAGGGGTGGACGCTTCGCGGCGAGGCTGAATTGCCGGTGGGTTCGTTTCACGGGGAGGGCGCGGAGGGCGCGGAGGAGTTCGCCGCCGGGAAAGCTCGCGGCGCGGGGCGAGCGGCGTCGCACTCGAGCCGCCGGTTATCTGTTGGGGTTTCGATGCGCGACGCCCGTTCGCAGCCGAAGAAACCCACCCAGAAGAAGAATGCAGGCCGTGCCGCGCGCATCTCGCGATACGCCGGTTCCCCTCCGCGTCCTCCGCGCCCTCCGCGAGAAACCACCCCGCGTCCTCCGCGAGAAACGCGGCGCCTCCGCGTGAAACGCGGCGCCTCCGCGTGAAACGCCGCGCCCTCCGCGTTCGCGCGCTCCTGCTAGGGTGCGCCCGGGTAGTCGCGCTCGTCCGCACCAATGTAGATCTGGCGCGGGCGCGCGATTTTCTGCTCGGGGTCGACGAGCATCTCCTGCCACTGCGCGAGCCAGCCGGCGACGCGCGGGATCGCGAAGAGGACGGGGAACATGTCGACCGGCAGTCCCATCGCCTGATAGATGATGCCGGAGTAGAAGTCGACGTTCGGGTAGAGCTTGCGGGAGACGAAGTAGTCGTCCTCGAGGCTGATCCGCTCGAGCTCGAGCGCGATGTCGAGGAGCGGATTGCGGCCGGTCACCTCGAAGACCTGCGGCGCGAGCGCCTTGAGGATGCGGGCGCGGGGGTCGTAGTTCTTGTAGACGCGGTGGCCGAAGCCCATGAGTCGGAACTCGCCCTTCTTCACGCGTTCGATGTAGCCCGGCACGTTCTCCCTGGAGCCGATCTCCGTGAGCATGCGCAGGACCTGCTCGTTGGCGCCGCCGTGGAGCGGGCCGTAGAGCGCGGCCGCGGCGGCGGCGACGGAGACGTAGGGGTCGGCGTGTGAGCTGCCGACGTTGCGCATCGCGCTCGTGCTGCAGTTCTGTTCGTGGTCGGCGTGGAGGATGAAGAGCACGTCGAGCGTGTGCTCGAGGACCGGGTCCGGCTCGTACTTCAGCTCCGTCGCCTTGAACATCATGTTGAGGAAGTTGTCCGGTGAAGCTGAGGTCGTTGTCCGGGTAGGCGTACGGCATGCCGACGCTGTGGCGGTGCGCGAAGGCGGCGATCGTCGGCATCTTCGCGATGAGCCGGTGGATCTGGATGCGGCGGTTGTCCGCGTCGTGGATGTTGCGCGACTCCGGGTAGAACGTGGAGAGCCCGGCGACGGTGCTGACGAGCACGCCCATCGGGTGCGCGTCGTGGTGGAAGCCGTCCATGAACTTCTTTATGCTCTCGTGGATGAAGGTGTGGTGCGTGATGTCCCACACCCAGCGCGCGTACTCGTCCTCGTTCGGCAGCTCGCCGTGGATCAACAGGTAGGCGACCTCGAGGAAGTTGCTCCGCTCGGCGAGCTGCTCGATGGGGTAGCCGCGGTAGCGCAGGATCCCGCGGTCGCCGTCGATGAACGTGATCGCGCTCTTGCACGACGCCGTGTTCATGAACGCGGGATCGTAGCTCATCAGCCCGAAGTCCTCCTCCGAGCCCTTGATGCGGCGCAGCTCGGCGCCGCGGATGTAGGCGCCGTAGTCGTGATAAATGCCGTAGTCGACCGGCAGCTCGAGGGTGTTTCCCGTGCGCTCGTCGCGCAGGCTGACGGTGTTCGTTCCCCTGGCTCCGTTGTCGGGGGCTTCGTTCGTGTCGGCCATCTTCGTGTCCCGTGTATCGCGGATCCGGGCCGGCCGCCCGGATGGCGCCGGCTTTCGCTCGCGGAGGCGCGGCACTCGCCCGCCGCCGCAGGACAGAATGGTACGGCATCACGCCGTTTCGGGCGAGGCTCGACGCCCGGCGGCGGCGAAGGCGTCGCGGTCCGCAGGCGCTCGGACGACGTCGCCATGCCGCGCCGCGGTTGCGCGCGACGTCCTCGGCCGGATAGAGTCCCGTGCCCCCATCACGACGGAGGATCCGATGATGCGCAGGATGCTGCCCCTGCTCGCCGCCGCGCTGCTGGCGCCGACGGCCACGCGCGCGCAACTCCCCGCGGGCGCGACCGCGGGCGACCGCTTCACCGCCGGCGACGTCTTCCAGCTCGAGTGGGCGGAGGACCCGCAGATCTCGCCGGACGGCGGCCGCGTCGTCTACGCCCGCTCCTTTTACGACGTCATGAAGGACCGCTCGCGCTCGAACCTGTGGCTGCTGTCCGCGGACGGCTCGAGCGCGCGCGCGCTGACGACCGGGATGCACGACTTCGGCTCGCCGCGCTGGTCGCCGGACGGCGGCCGCATCGCCTACGTCTCCAGCGTGGACGGCGGCGCCCAGATCTGGGTGCGCTGGCTCGACACCGGCCAGGAGGCGGAGCTGACGCACCTCGAGCGCGGCCCGCGCGGCCTGAGCTGGTCCCCGGACGGCCGATGGCTCGCGTTTGCGATGTTCGTGCCGGACCCGCCGAAGCCGCCCGCGGCGATGCCGCCGAAGCCGGAGGGCGCCGACTGGGGCCCGCCGATCAAGTACATCGAGTCGATCCACTACCGTCAGAACGGCGCCGGCTACCTCGAGGAGGGGCACACGCACCTCTTCGTGCTGCCGGCGCAGGGCGGCACCGCGCGCCAGGTCACCGACGGCCCCTTCGACGATGGCGCGCCGGTGTGGGCGCCGGACGGCAAGAGCCTGATCTTCTCGGCGAACCGGCACGAGAACGCCGAGTACGAGCCGGCGAACAGCGAGGTGTACGAGGTGAGTCTCGACGGCGGGACGGTCCGCGCCCTCACCGACCGCAAGGGGCCGGACGGCGACCCCGCGCTCTCGCCGGACGGAAAGAGCATCGCCTACACCGGCTACGACGAGCGCTACCAGGGCTACCAGCTCACGCACCTCTACGTGATGGCGCGGGACGGCTCCGGCAGCCGCATGATCGCCGGCGACTTCGACCGCGACGTGCAGAGCCCGGCCTGGAGTGCGGACGGCCGCTCGATCTACTTCCAGTACGACGACCGCGGCGACACCCGCCTCGCGCGCGTCTCCCTCGACGGCCACGTCACGGACCTCGCCGCGCACGTCGGCGGCGTCTCGATCGGCCGCCCCTACACCGGCGGCTCCTTCTCCGTCGGCGGCGGCGCGTACGCCTTCACGCTCGGCGCGCCGGACCATCCCGCCGACGTCGCCGTCGGCCGCGCGGGCCGCGAGCCGCGTCGTCTGACCGACCTGAACGAGGACCTGCTGGGGCACAAGAAGCTCGGCACGCTGGACACGCTCGTCTTCAAGTCGTCGTTCGACCAGCGCGAGATCCAGGGCTGGATCCTGAAGCCGCCCGGCTTCGACGCGAGCCGCAAGTACCCGCTCGTGCTCGAGATCCACGGCGGCCCCTTCGCCGCCTACGGCCCCTGGTTCGCCGCCGAGGACCAGCTCTACGCCAGCGCCGGCTACGTCGTGCTCTACCTCAACCCGCGCGGCAGCACCAGCTACGGCGAGGAGTTCGGCAACCTGATCCACCACGACTACCCGGACCACGACTACGACGACTTGATGTCCGGCGTCGACGCGCTCGTCGGCCGCGGCTACATCGACCCGCAGCGGCTCTTCGTCACCGGTGGCAGCGGCGGCGGCGTGCTCACGGCGTGGATCGTCGGCCACACCGACCGCTTCCGCGCGGCCGTCGTGCAAAAGCCGGTGATCAACTGGTACAGCTTCGTCCTCACCGCGGACGGCATCCCGTTCTTCTCCCGCTACTGGTTCCCCGGCCCGCCGTGGGAGAACCTCGAGCAGTACATGAAGCGTTCGCCGATCTCGTACGTCGGGAACGTGAAGACGCCGACGATGCTCGTCACCGGCGAGGTCGACTACCGCACGCCGAGCGAGGAGGCGGAGCAGTTCTACGCGGGGCTGAAGCTGCGCAAGATCCCGACGGCGATGGTGCGCATCCCGGATGCGTCGCACGACATCGCGGCGCACCCCAGCAACATGATCGCGAAGGTCGCCTACATCCTCGACTGGTTCGCGAAGTACGGCGGCCAGCCCGCGTCCGCGCAGGCGCGGCAGGCGACGCCGCAGCGCTGACCACGCGGCGTCTCCCGGCGACGCGGCCGCCTCCGGTCGCGTCCCGCGCGGTCGCGCCCGGCGCGGTCGCGTCCCGCGCTCACGGCTTCACGCCTCGCCGCGGATCGTGAGCGCGGGGTCGACGCGGCTCGAGCGCCGAGCCGGGACGTAGGCGCCGAGCACGGCGGCGAGGATGAGCAGAGCGGCGGCCGCGGCGTAGGCCGCCGGGTCGAAGCGCGTCACGCCGTACAGCACCGACTGCAGGAAGCGGGTGGCGAGCGCGGCGGCGAGGACGCCGGCGAGCACGCCGCCCGCCGCCATGCCGGCGGCGCCCCGCATCACCTGGAGCTGGACGCCGCCCGGCGTGGCGCCGAGCGCCATGCGCAGCCCGATCTCGTAGTGCCGCGTCGCGACGTTGTAGGCGATCACGCCGTAGATGCCGACGCCGGCGAGCACGAGCGCGATCGCCGCGAAGAAGAGGAGCGCGAACATCGCGAAGCGGCGGTCGGAGGCGCTGTCGGTGATGCGGCCCTCGACGGTGCCGAACTCCGCCGGCGTTCCCGGCTCGATCTGACGCAGCCGCGCCCGCACCGGCGCGATCGCCGCTCGCGGGTCGCCGATCGTGCGCAGGAACGCGACGATCCGGTCGCTCGCCTCCTGCGGCTGCTGCGCCATCGGCACGTAGATCTCGTTCTGCTCGCCGCGTTTCATCGACCAGCTCGACGCCTCCGCCACGACGCCCACCACCGTGTAGTAGACGCCGACGCGGTAGTTGCTCGCCACCCGCTTCCCGATCGGGTCCTCGCCCGGCCACAGCGCGCGCGCGACGCCCGGCGTCACGACGGCGACGGGGACGCGGCCCGCGCGGTCGTCGGCGCTGAAGCCGCGGCCGCTCACGATGCGCTGGCGCAGGACCGTGAAGTAGTCCGCCGATACGACGCGGTATCCCGCGAGCGCAAGCCAGTCGTGGTCGATCGGATCGCCCGGCCGGATCACCGGCGCCGAGTGCATCCCCCACTGCAGCGGCATCTGCGTCGAGTACGCGACGCCCCGCACGCCCGGCACCGCCGCCAGCTGCTCACGGAGGCGCGACAGAGCGTCCGCGCTCGCGTTCGGCCCCTCCGGCGACAGCTCGATCGTCATCACGTGGCGCGGGTCGAAGCCGGGGTCCGCGCTCACGATGTTGTGGAACGTGCGAACGAGCAGCGCCGATCCGACGAGCAGCACCACCGCCATCGCGATCTCGAAGCCGATCAGGCCTCGCCACACGTTCGCGCGGATGGCGACGTCGCCGCCGCGACCCGCGCCGCGCAACGCCCGCCCCGGGTTCCCCGCCGCCATCCGCCATGCGGGATACAGCCCGATCAGCAGCGACGTCGCCACCGTGATCGCGCCGACGAACACGAGCACCGGCCCGTTCACGCTCAGCTCCTCCAGCCGCGGCACCAGGCCGGCGCCGAGCAGCCGGACCACGCGCGTCAGGACGAGCGCGAAGAGCACCCCGAGCACGCCGCCCGCCAGCGCCAGCACGCCGCTCTCCACCAGGAGCTGCCGCACGATGCGCCGCCGCGCCGCGCCGAGCGCCGAGCGCACCGCGATCTCGAGGCGGCGCCGCATGCCGCGCGCGAGCTGCGCGGTCACCAGGTTCGTGCACGCGACCAGCAGAACGAGCGCCGCGGCGCCGAACACGATCGACAGCAGCAGCCGGTAGTCGCCCACCAGGTACTCTCGCAGCGGCGTGACGTCGGCGTCCACCGCGTCCGTCTCGTTGCCGTACTGGAGCGCGAGCCGGCGCGAGAGATCGCCCATCTCCCGCCGCGCCGCCGCGAGCGTCGCGCCCGGCGCCAGCCGCGCGACCACGTCGTAGGCGTGCGCGCTGCGGACGGTGCCGGGCCCCTGCTCGTGCGGGAAGTAGACGTCGACCGGGCGCTCGAAACGGAAGCCCGCCGGCAGCACCCCGACGACGTCGCACGAGGTGCCGTCCACAGTGATCGCGCCCAGGGGCGTCCGGCCGCCGTACTGCGTCTCCCAGACCGCGTGCGACAACATCACCACGCACGGGCCGCCCGGCCGGTTCTCGTCCGCCGTGAAGGCGCGCCCCACCGCCGGCCGCACGCCGAGCGTGCGGAAGAAGTCCCGCGACACGCCCAGCTCCGTCACCCGGTAGGCGTCGCGCCCCACCCGCACCGTGCCGGCGTCGGGACCGCGCGTCGAGGCGATCGCGGAGAAGGAGCGCGCCTGCGAGCGCCAGTCGTCGAAGTTCTCATACGACGCCGCCGTCAGCCGCCCCTGCCGCGTGCGCTCCCGGATCAGCACCAGCCGCTCCGCGTGCGCGTACGGCAACGGCCGCAGCAGCACCGTGTCCAGCACCGTGAAGCCCACCGTCGTCGCGCCGATCCCGAGCGCCAGCGTCACCAGCGCCAGCGCCGTGAACCCGCTCTGCTTGCGCAGCGTGCGAACCGCCCAGCGTACGTCCTGCATGCCCCCCTCCATGACACGTGTACCGCGCTCGTCGCGCGTCATCTCCGCGATGCGCAGCGGATCGCCGAACCGCTCCGCCGCCACCGCGCGCGCTTCCCCCGTGTTCCGACCTCGACGGAGCTGCCGCGCCGTCTCCATCTCCAAATGGAAGCGGAACTCCTCCTCCATCTCGCGATCCCTCGCACCGCCCCGGAACTGCGCGGAGAGCCGCTCCCGAACCGCATGCACCCAGCCCATCTCACGCCTCTCCCGGCGCCGCGCGCAGCACCCGCTCGACGCCCGCCATGGCACCCCGCCACCACGCCACCTCCGCCTCCAGCTGCCGCCGCCCCGCCCCCGTCAGGCTGTAGTAGCGCGCCCGCCGCCCGCTCTCCGTGCGGCGCCACGCCGACGTCACCCAGCCCCGCCGCAGAAGCCGTTGCAGCGCCGGGTACACCACCCCCTGCTGCACCACGAACGCCTCCCCCGACAGTCGCTCGATCCGCTCCGAGATCCCCCAGCCGTGCATCGCGCCGAGACTGAGCGCCTTCAGGATCAGCATGTCGAACGTGCCCGGCAGAAGCTCCCCGTGCGCCCGCGCCATCGGCCCTTCGCCTCTCGTCTTGCGCCCGTGTTCGCGTCCTGTAAGAAGCACACAGGTAGGCAATATACTGAATATGGACACTGGGCGCGACCGGATGGTTGCGCCGGAGAGGGAGGACGCGGCGTCTCTCGCGGAGGCGCGCCGCGTTTCGACGCGGAGGGCGCGGGGGGTTTTCACGCGGAGGGCGCGGAGGCCGCGGAGGGGGGACCGGCGTAACGCAGCGTGCGTGGCACGGCCTACATTGCATTTCTGGGTGGTTCTTCGGCTGCGAACGGGCGTCGCGCGACGAGACCGCAACAGAAGACCGGCGGCTTCAGTGCGATGCCGTTCGCCACACGCGGCGACCCCGCCCGGCGACGAACCCTCCGCGCCCCCCGCGCCCTCCGCGTGAAACGACCCCACCGGCGACCCAGCTCCGCCGCGACCAATGTGAAGCCCCGGCTTGCCAGCCGCGCCGTCGACGCACCATGTCCGGCCTTCCCACCGCGTCCTCCTTGACTCGCGGCGCCGGCGGCAGCACGGTTGAGCAGGGTGAACGCCCGCCGGACCAACAGATCGGGATCGGCGTTCGCCGGCGCGCACGACGACACGCCCGCCCCGGGGGGCAGGACCTCGGACCGCGCCGCGCGGGGGCCCAGCCGTGGAAGAGAGGGATCCGGGCAGCGCGACCCCGAGGGGCGCGGCGTCGGTGAGACCGACGCCGCGCTCCGTTTTCGTGCCGGCGCCCGTGGTGCCGGCCAGCCGTGTCGACGCGGAGGGTGGGGAACGTGGAGAGCAGCTATTCGGTGCAGGACCTGCTCGCGCTGCTGGATCTGGAGCCGCTCGAGGAGGACATCTTCCGCGGCCGCAATCGGGACATCGGGTCGGGGCGGGTCTTCGGCGGACAGGTGTTGGCGCAGGCGCTGGTGGCGGCGCGGCGCACGGTGGAGGCGGGGCGCGAGGCGCACTCGATGCACGGCTACTTCATCCTGCCGGGCGACATCGAGGCCCCGATCGTCTACTTCGTCGACCGGCTTCGCGACGGCCGCAGCTTCACGACGCGTCGCGTGACGGCGATTCAGCACGGGCACGCGATCTTCAATCTGTCGGCGTCGTTCCAGGTGATGGAGGAGGGGCCGGAGCACCAGTCGGCGATGCCGGAGGTGCCGCCGCCGGAAGGCGTGGCGCGGGAGCTGGACCTGATCCGCGAGCGGGCGGACCGCATCCCGCGCGCGCTGCGCGGCGTCTACACGCAGGATCGTCCGATCGATTTCCGCCCGGTCGACCCGGTGGATCCGTTCGATCCGGAGGCCAGCGCGCCGGAGCGGCGGATGTGGCTGCGCGCGATCGGCGAGATGCCGGACGAGGCGGTCGCCCACCAGGCGGTCCTCGCCTACGCCTCCGACTACGGTCTGCTGGGTACGGCGCTGCTGCCGCACGCGCTGTCGTTCCGGCAACCGGACCTGCAGGCGGCGACGCTCGACCACTCGCTCTGGTTCCACCGCCCGTTCCGCGCCGATGGATGGCTGCTCTACGTGATGGAGAGCCCGGCCGCGGCGGGCGCGCGCGGCTTCGCGACCGGGCGCGTGTACACGCGCGACGGCCGGCTCGTCGCGTCCGTGGCGCAGGAGGGCCTGATGCGGCTGCGAGGGGGCGGGGCGCGCTGATGCGACACGTCGCGGCGGCGCACGGTCCGCGCGCGCGCCGGTATCAGCGGTGCACGGTCCGCATGCCCGCCTCCGGGTAGCGCGTGCCGGCGGTGGCGCCCACGAGGAAGACGTCGTCGAGCCGCTCCATCTCGTCGCGGCCCAGCCGGATCTCGACGGCCGCGGCGTTCTCCTCGAGATGACGCGGGTGCGTGGTGCCGGGGATCGGGACGACGTCGTCGCCGCGGTGGAGCACCCAGGCGAGGGCGATCTGCGCGGGAGTACGGCCGTGCTCGCGGGCGAGCGCCTCGACCGCTTCGACCAGGCCGAGGTTGCGCTGGAAGTTCTCTCCCTGGAAGCGGGGATTGCCGCGCCGGAAGTCGCCCTCCGCGATGTCGTCGGGCGAGCGGAACCGGCCGGTGAGGAAGCCGCGGCCGAGCGGGCTGTAGGCGACGAAGCCGATGCCGAGTTCGCGCACCGCCGCGATCACCCCGTTCTCCTCCACGTCGCGCGTCCACAGCGAGTACTCGGTCTGCAGCGCGGCGATCGGGTGGGTGGCGTGGGCGCGGCGGATCGTCTCCGGCGCGGCCTCGCTCAGGCCGAGGTGGCGGACCTTGCCGGCCTGCACGAGCTCGGCCATGGCGCCGACCGTCTCCTCGATCGGCACGTCGGGGTCGACGCGGTGCTGGTAGTAGAGGTCGATCGTGTCGACGCCGAGGCGCTGGAGCGATGCGTCGCAGGCGGCGCGCACGTACTCCGGATCGCCGCGGATGCCGCGTCGCTCGCCGTTCTCGCCGCGCACGTTGCCGAACTTCGTCGCCAGGACGACCTCGTCGCGGCGGCCGCGGATCGCCCGGCCCACGAGCTCCTCGTTGGTGAAGGGGCCGTACATGTCCGCGGTGTCGAGGAAGACGATCCCGAGGTCGAGTGCGCGCTGGATCGTGCGGATCCCCTCCTCCTCGTCCGCCTCGCCGTAGAACTCGCTCATGCCCATGCAGCCGAGGCCGAGGGCCGATACCTCCAGGCCGTCGCCGAGCGTCCGTCGTCTCATGCTTCGCCTCCATCCATGGTATGCGTCTGGCAGTCCTGCCGCGCGAGAGGGGACGCAGCCCGCGCGGCGCACGGGCCCGCGTGCCGGCCCACGTGCCGGGCGACCGGAGCCGCAACGGCCGTGCCCCCGGAGCCGCGGCGGTGTAGTATGTCGCGCGCCGCGGCGGATGTCTTCGCCCGCGGCCACTTCGCGAGAGGCAGCCGCCGCGCGAGGCCACCTCAGCGAGCCGGATTCATGACGCCGAGCCGTATCAAGGATCGAAAGGGAGCGCGCCTCCCGCGCACGCCGGAAGGCAACGCGATCCGCGCAGCCGAGGTCTCCGAGCACAAGGGGCGCGGCGTCTTCGCGTGCCGCCGTATCGAGGCGGGCGAGCTGCTCGACGACGCGCCCGTCGTCGTCTTCTCCGCGGAGCTGCTGCGCGGCACGCCGCCGGACGTCTACGTCTTCGAGTGGGACGACGGCGAGGAGGCCCTGGCGTTCGGCCTCGTGAGCCTCTGCAACCATTCCTCCTCGCCGAACGCGCGCGTCGTGGCGGACATCGAGCGGGAGCGGCTCGAGCTCGAGGCGATCCGGCCGATCGAGCGCGGCGCGGAAGTGACCGTCGACTACGCCTGCGAGCTCTGGTTCGACGCCGTCGACGAGTAGACGCGGTGGCGGTCGACCCAGGCCGCCCAGGGCACGAAGATCCAGATCGCGAGCGTCGTGATCGCGAGCGCGTGCGGGCTCGGCGGCGGCGGTCCCGCGAAGCTGCCGAGGAAGATCACGGCGAGGAACGCCACCAGAGACCACAGGCCCCAGGCGCCGATACGATCCCTGGCCCGCGTAGCACGGACGTAGACCGCGACGCCGGCCGCGAAGAGGCCGAGCTCCAGCACGAGCGTCGCGGGGATCGAGTTCCACAGTCCGGCGCCGGCGCGGATCGAGGAACCGGGCCAGAGCGGCAGGTCCGGCCGGTGCACGGGCCAGTCGAGGAACCAGTGGCTGAGCACCGCCGCCCCCACCACGAGCGCCCCTCTCCGGTAGCGGCGCGCCAGCAGATAGCCAAAGCCGATCAGCAGCGCCCAGACGGCGGCCGCCAGCAGGCTGTGCGAGATCGGGTAGTGCACGAAGTCGAGCGGGCTCGCCGCCATCAGACCGGGCACGATGCGGACGCGCTCGATCCCGAGCAGCAGCAGGATGGGCCACAACTCGTCCAGCCACTGCGCCGCGAACGTGAGCGTCCCGAGCGAGCTGCGTGGCGCCGCCCGCTTCGCACCCAGCGCGATGCCGTAATGTCCGAGGAACATGAGATCGTGGGTTCGAGAAGCAGGATCGTCAGGAACGCACCGCGGCCAAGGGGGTTGAATTGCGCCGCGGCCGTCGTAGCTTACGGCCGTTCCGGAGGCGTAGTCTAACTGGTAAGGCACCGCACTCGAAATGCGGCGGGCGCAAGCCCATGGGGGTTCGAGTCCCTCCGCCTCCGCTATTCCCACAGTTCGTTTCCCACCCTTCCGACGCCCGCAGGAGGCCGGCGCGGCGCCGCCCGGCTCAGCGCGCGGGCACGATGTGGGCGGAATCGATGTGCCAGCGGCGCTGCGCGGCGCTCGCGCCGTCGACGACGCTTCGTCGCAGCGTGTACGTGCCCTCGAAGCGCTGCCGCTCGCCCGCCGCCGTGGTGGCGCGGACGCTCACCGGCACGGTGACGTAGCGCGAGCCGGCGGCTCCCTCGACGCGGCCCGGCTCGCCGACGTCGGCTTCGACGCTCGCCGTGTGCGCGAATCCGGCCGCGAACGCCGCGTACGTCTGTCCGCTCGCCGCGCCCCCGTTCCCCCACAGTGCGTACGCCGTCCGGTAGTCTCGCGCGGCGATCGCCGCGTAGTAGCGGCGCACCACATCGGCGGGATCGGCCACCGCCGTGTCGGCCGCACCGGGCATCGTGGCGGTGTCCGGCTGCGGCGCCTGAGGAGCGGCCGCGTAGGCGGTGATGCGCCAGCCGCCATCGGGGCGAAGTCGTAACGTAACCGGCTCGCGCGAGGCGGTGCCGGCCGCCTCGGCGCTCGTGACGTAGACGACGTCGCCGCGCACCTCGCACATGCGGCTCCCCACGGCGCTCGCCGCGTGGATCTCGATCCGGTCCGGCCACGGGCTGGAGACCTGGCGGCCCGGCGCGCGCTCGGGGTGGCGGATCCACGACCGCAGCAGCGCGTCGGTCACGAGCGCCGCGTACGCCCCGCGCATCTCCCCCGCGAGCACGCTGTCCGGCGCGAGCAGCGACACGTCCTGGAGTCGCGTGCCGAAGCGCGTCACGACGTCGCGCACCGCCGCCCCATCGCACGCGACGTGCGCCGGCGTCCGCGCGTCCGGCGAGGCGTCGCGGCAGGCGGCGAGGCCGCCGGCGAGCGTGGCCGCGAGGGCGACGCGCGGAGCGACGCACAGGGCCATCCGAAGCGAGTCGGAAGCTCGACGGAGCGGGCTCATGCGGCGATTACCGGTTCCACGACGGCCGCTACTCCGCCCTCAGCGCGTTCACGGGGTCCGCGCCTGCGGCGCGGCGTGCGGGCAGCCAGCAGGCGAGAAGCGCGACCGCGGCGAGCAGGGCCGGCACGGCGAGGAACGTGACCGGGTCGAGCGGCGACACGCCGAACGCGAACGCGTGCACGAGGTGCGCGGCGAGGATGGCGCCGGCGATCCCGATCAGCGCGCCGGCCGCGGCGATGCGGGCGCCGGAGCCGAGCACCTGGCGGACCAGGTCCTGCTCGCGGGCGCCGAGCGCGATGCGGATGCCGAACTCGCGCGAGCGCTGCGTGACGAGATACGAGAGGAGCCCATAGACGCCGAGCGCGGCGAGGAGCATGCCGACGAGGCCGAAGCCGCCGATGAGCCACGCGGCCACGCGCTGCGGCAGTAGCGTCACCCCCACCTTCGGCGCGAGCGCACCCGGCGCCTGCAGCGCGACGTTCGGATTCAGCTCGTGCACCACCTCGCGCAGCTTCGAAACGGTCTCCGGCGCCGGCGCGCGGGTGCGCACGTGAAGCACCATGTCGGGCGCGTAGCGCTGCGCGAACGGCAGGAATACGAACGCCTGCGGGTCTTCCTCCTGCGATGCGTACTTGCCGTCGCGCGTGACGCCGACCACCTCGACCGCCTCGTCGCGGTCGATCCGGAGACGTCGACCGAGTGGATCCTCGCCCGGCCACATGCGCCGCGCCAGCGTCTCGTTGACCACAGCGACCGGCCTCGTGCCCGCGCGGTCGCCCGGCGTGAAGAAGCGGCCGGCGGTGAGCGACACGCGGAGCGTCTCGAAGTACGCCGGATCCACCACGTCGAAGCCGGCGTTGGTGCGGCGCTCGCCCGCGGGTCCGCCCTCGGCCGGGTGGACGTCGCTGCCGTATCTCGACCCGGTGAGCAGCGCCACCTGGGCGATCCCCGCCGCCTGCACCTCCGGCAGCGCGCGCACGCGCTCCAGCAGCCGGGCGTAGAAGGCGCGGCCCCGCTCCTCGTCGATGCCGTGCGGCGCCAGGTCGATCCCGGCCACCACGACGCCATCCGGGTCGAAGCCGGGCGAGGCGCCGAGGGCGCTCCGCAGCGTGCGAACGAAGAGGCCGCCGACCACGAGGAGCAGCACGCACAGCGCGAACTGCGCGGCTACGAACGCCGAACGGGCGCGGGAGCGACCGCCCCGCGGGTCCGCCTCCTTGAGGATGCGCGTCACGTCCGTGCGTGACGCGTCCAGCGCGGGAACGAGGCCGAACGCTATGCCCACTACCGCCGCGATGAGCAGCGCGCCGACGATCACCGCCGGGTCCGGCGACACGTCCAGCGCGACCGCGAAGCCCATCGGAAGGACTGCGACGCGCTCGAGCAGGCCCGTCAGCAGATAGGCGACACCGACCCCCGCGCCGCCCCCGACGAGGAAGAGAACCACGCTCTCCACGAGGAGCTGCCGCACGATGCGGCCGCGGCCGGCGCCGATCGCCACGCGCACGCCCATCTCGCGACGTCGCCCCGCGGCACGCGCCAGCAGGATCCCCGCCACGTTGGCACCCGCGATGAGCAGCACCAGCAACGCGGTGCCGAAGAGGATTCCCAGGAACGCGTCCACGTCGCCCCGGAACCCGCTCGGGATCCCGGACATGCGCGTTACGCGCGCGCGCTCGACGACCGTCTGCCGTTCCCCTGGCGGAATGCTTGTCGCGGCCACGTTCGCGGCCGCGGAAGCCTGCGCGAGCGTCACGCCGGGCGCGAGCCGGCCGAACATCGCGACCCAGCGGTCGAACATCGACGCCCCGGCACCTGGCGCGTAGGCGCGGATCGGCACCCACGCGTCCAGAACGAAACCGACGTTGGTGCCCGAGAAGCCGCGCGCCGCGACGCCGACCACCGTGTACGGCCGGCTGTCGAGGTGGACCGTCCGGCCCACGACGCCCGGGTCAGCGCCGAAGCGGCTCCGCCACAACGCGTGCGACAGCACCACCGTGCGCTCGTCGTCGCGCGCGAAGAAATGCCCCGCGGCCGGCCGCACCCCTAGGACGTCGAAGTAGTTCGCCGACGTCAACGATCCGTAGATGCTGGTCGCCTCGCCGTCCGCCTGCAGCGAGAAGCTCGCGTAATGATTCGCCGCGAGCCCCGAGAAGACCCGCGCCGTCGCGTCACGATACTGCTCGTAGCGCTCGTACGGGATCGCACGCCGGCCGAGCATCGTCCCCACCGCGCCTCGCCGCAGCTCCTCCACCGACACCACCCGGCCCGGCGCCGTGATCGGCAGCGGCCGGAACAGCAACGCGTTCACGATGCTCGACACCGCCGTCGTCGCGCCCACACCGAGCGAGATCGTCAGAACGCACACCAGCGTGAGACCCGGGTTGCGCCGCAGCGCCCGCAGCGCGTATCGCAGATCGCCCACCCGCTCTCCTCCGGCTTCGCGAGGCTCGTTGCTGGCCAGATGTCGAAGGTCGGAAGCGCGGAGCGGCCGCGCAAGGCGGGCGCCGAGGGCACGGAGCACAAGGACGATGAGGAGGCACGGAGCAAACGGAGAAATTGCTCGTCGCGGAGAACGCCCTCCGCCGTCCCTCCGCGCCCTCCCTGGCGCGACGCCGCCGCCGATGTTACTACTGGGTCTGAGCTATCTCCACCACGGAGAGAGATCCGCGCGACGGGCCGGGGATGGCCGGCCGCGAGGAGAGGGCTGGACGGAGAACCGCTGCGAACGGAGGGCACCGTGCCGGAGCCGAGGGACCATCTGCCTTTGACGCATCTGACGTATCACGTGCTGCTGGTCCTGGCGGAAGGGTCGGGGCACGGCTACGGCATCATCCAGGAGGTCGAGCGGCGGTCGGGCGGGCTGGTGTCGCCGGGGACGGGGTCCTTCTACGAGGTGATGCGGAAGCTGCGCTCGGACGGCTTGATCGATGACGCGCCGGCGCCGGAGGACGAGGTGGACGCGCGGCGGAAGTACTACCGGGTGAGCCCGTTGGGCGCGGAGGTGTTGCGGCTGGAGGCGACGCGTCTGGAGGGGCTGGTGCGGGCGGCGCGTCGGCTGGAGCTGCGTCCGCGGACGGCGAGGGCGTGATGAGGGGGCTGGAGCGGGGGTTCGCGGCGGCGTTTCGCTGGCTTGCGGGGCGGGGGTCGGGCGGTGGGTGTGGCGACGTCGAGGAGGCGCTCGGCGTGTCGCTCGAGCGACTGCGGGCGCGGCGCGCGTCGCGTGGCGTGCTCGCCGCGGCGCTGTTCGGGCTGAGGGAGCTGGCGGACATGGGGGTGGTGAGGCGGCGGCGGAGTGCGGCTCGGCGGGAGGATGGCGCGGCGGGTGGTGGTGGTTGGGAGCCGTGGCGGGACGGGGTGCGGGGGCTGCGCGCGGCGGTGCGGCGCCCGCTGCTGACGGCGGGGGTGGTGGGGACGCTGGCGTTCGGGATCGCGGTGACGAGCGTGATGTTCGGCGTGGTGTCGACGGTGTTGTGGCGGCCGTTGCCGTACGATCACGCGGATCGGGTCGTCATGATCTGGGGCGACGTGCCGCAGATCGACCTGGGCTATCCCGAGGTCCCGATGCACGGGACCCATTTCTCGAAGATCCGCGACGAAGCGAAGACGCTGGCGGCGGTGGCGGCGTTCAAGGCGGACCTGTTCAACTTGGACGAGGGGTCGACGCGGGAGCGGCTGGACGGCGTGCGCGCGACGGGCGGCTTCTTCCGGGCCGTCGGCGTGCGACCGGCGCTGGGTCGTTTCTTCGATCGGACGGAAGAGGCGCCGGGCCGGGACCGCGTGGTGGTGCTGAGCTGGAGTCTGTGGCGCAGCGCGTTCAACGCGGATGCCAGCGTCGTCGGCCGCACGATCCGGTTGAACGGGCAGCCGTACACGGTGATCGGGGTGGCGCCGGAGGGATTCGACTTCCCGCGTGGCGGCGAGATGCCGGGCAGCTTCCAGATGCCGGAGCGGGCGCGGTTGTGGGTTCCGATGGCGCCGGCGACCCGCGGTCCTTCGGACCTGGCGCTGGTGGCGCGGGTGAAGCCGGGCGTCGGTGCGGCGGCGGTGCAGGGGGACCTCGACCGCGTGACGCGCATGCTGGAGGAGGAGCGGCACGTGAAAGGGTGGTACGGCACGCGCGCCGTCCCACTCCGCACGCAGGTCGTGGGCGACAGGACACCGATGCTGCTGCTGCTCTTCGGCGCCGTCGCGCTGGTGATGCTGATCACGTGCGCGAACGCGGCGCAGTTGCTGCTGGCGAGCGCCATCGCGCGGCGCCAGGACTTCGCCGTCCGCACCGCCCTGGGCGCATCGCGCGCGCGGCTGATACGGCAGCTCCTGGCCGAGGCACTCGCGCTCGCGGCGCTCGCCGGGGTCGCGGGGGCGTTGCTCGCCCGTCTCGGAGCGGGGCTCGTGCGCACGCTCGGACCCGCGCAGATGCCGCGTCTGGCCGACGTCCACGTCGACGGCGGCGTGCTCGGCTTCGCGCTCGCGCTCACGGCGCTGACCGGCGTCCTCTTCGGCGTCGCGCCGGCGATCGTGGGCGCGCGCGTCGATCCGTATGCCGCGCTGCGGGCGGGTGGCCGCGGAGGGACCGGACTGCTGCCGTCGCGCATGAGACGCGCGCTGCTGGTGACGGAGGTCGCGCTCTCCCTGGTGCTGCTCGCCGGCGCCGGTCTGCTGCTGCGCAGTCTCGCCGCGCAGTACCGGACCGACCTCGGGTTCCGGCCCGAGGGAACCCTCACCTTCGAAGTCACGTTGCCGGAAGCGCGCTACCCGGAGGAGCGGCACGGCACGCACCTGGCGCGACCCAAGCTGGTGGCCGCGCTCGACGACGCACTGCGGCGGCTGCGTGACGTCCCGGGCGTGCGCGCGGCGTCGCTGGCGAAGCCGCTCCCGCTGAGCGGCGCCCAGGAGGCGTCCGTCTATCTGGTGGAGGGCAGGCCGGTGCCGGACCCGAAGGACCTCCCCATAGCCGATTACGTGGTCGTCGGGCCGAGCTTCTTCCGGACGATGGGATCGTCGCTCGTGAAGGGGCGCGAGTTCACCGGCGCGGACGACCAGGACGCGCTCCAGGTCGTCGTCGTCAACCGTGCGATGGCGCAGTTGCTGTGGCCGGGCGAGGACCCGATCGGCAAGCGCATCCGGCTCCCGGCGGGCGACCGCTCGTGGCGCACCGTGGTCGGCGTCGCGCCCGATGTGAAGGAGCTGTCCGTGACCGAGAAGGCGCGGCCGATCATGTTCGTGCCGTACCGCCAGGACCCGTATCCGTCGCTCGGCACCGTGACGTTGCTCGTCCGCACGACGGGCGCGCCGCTCTCCCTCGTCGCGCCGATCCGCCGCGCGATCGCCGGCGTCGATCCGGACCTGCCGCTGGCGAAGATCCGCACCGTCGACGACCTCGTCGGCGAGGCGACCGCCGAGCCCCGCTTCGCCACCGTACTTCTCGGCGGATTCGCCATCGTCGCCAGCCTCCTCGCCGCCCTCGGCCTCGCCGGCCTCACCGCCTTCATCGTCGCCCAGCGACGCCGCGAGCTCGGCGTCCGCGTCGCCCTCGGCGCCACGCGACGCCGCATCCTCGTCGACGTGCTCGGCGACGGTCTGAAGACCGCCCTCGTCGGCTCCGCCGCGGGCCTGCTCGTCGCGCTGCTCGCCACGCGCCTGCTCGGCTCGATGCTCTACGGCGTCTCCAGCCTCGATCCCCTCACCTTCGCGCTCGCACCCGCCGTCCTCGTCGCCACGATCGTCGCCGCGTGCGCCGTCCCGGCGTGGAAGGCCGCCGGCGTCGACCCCCGCAGCACGCTCGACGCGGGGTAGAGGGCGCGGGTTAGAGGGCGCGGGTTAGAGGGCGCGGGCGGAGAGCGCGGAGCGGAGGGGTGCGGAGCGGAGGGGTGCGGAGGGCACGGGGTGAGGGGGCGGAGAGCGCGCTGCCGAGCCCGGCGCCGGCCGACCGCGAACGCTCCGTGATCTCCGAACCTCCGCAGCCCTCCGTGAAAAGCCGTACCTCCGTGATCTCGGCGATCTCAGCAGTCCCTCGACTCCGCGATCTCGGCAGTCCCCGCCCGCACGGCGGTCGCTGCAATCTTGCGGCGGAAGTAGGCGGGGCCGAACTTGCCGGCAACGATTCCGACGTACGCGAGAGGGGGGACATGTCGCAACTTCCGCCGGCCACGACCGAGGGCTGGTACGCGCTGCACCAGGTGTTCGGGGTGGATTGGGCCGCGTGGCACGGAGCGGACGCCGCGGCGCGGGGCGACGCGGCAGAGGCGGCGCGCCGTCTGCTGGGCGAGCTCGCCGCGCCGGGCGAGCCAGGCTGGAGCGCGGCGTTCCAGTTGATCGGTGGCGGGGCGGACGTGATGCTGGTGCACTTCCGCGAGACGCTGGAGGCGCTGGGGCGGGCGGAGCTGGCGGTCCGGCGCTCCGGCGTGGGCGGCCTGCTGCGGTTGGAATACGACTTCACGTCGGTGACGGAGGCGGGCCTGTACAACGCGACAGTGCAGGCGGTGGAGGCGGCGGAGCCGCGCTCGAAGGAGTACGAGCGGCTGGTGGAGGAGATCGTCGCGGCGGAGCGGCCGACGCGCTTCATCCGGAGCCGCCTCTTCCCGGAGATCCCGGAAGGGATGCGCTATGTCAGCTTCTATCCGATGACGAAGCGGCGGGCGTACGGTCAGAACTGGTACGAGCTGACGGTGGAGGAGCGGAACCGGCTGATGCGAGAGCACGGTCTCTCCGGCCGCCGCTACGCGGGGCGCATCTTCCAGGTGATCACCGGCGCGGTGGGCTTCGAGGACTGGGAATGGGGCGTGACCCTGTTCGCGAAGGATCCGCTCGAGTTCAAGCGGATCGTGACGGAGATGCGCTACGACGAGGCGAGCGCCCGCTACGGTGAGTTCGGCGACTTCTTCGTCGGCGTGCGGCTGGAGGAGGAGGGGTTCGCGGCGCTTCTGGCGCCCGCATCGTAGGCGGCGGCCCGCGTCGGCAGCGTCCGCGCGACGCGGCGGGACCGGCCGCGAGCTCGGGGTGCGGAGGGGTGCGACGCGCACTGGCCGCCCCGCAGGTGGCCTCGTATGTTTCCAGCAGGCGCCTTTCCGGCGACCCGGCCGGAAGGATGTCGCCCTCCCAACGCAGATCCTGCGGATCCGAGTGAACGTTCCCGATCGCCGCAGCGCGCTGATCCTCGTCGTCGAACGCGACCCGCACGTGCGCGAGCTCGAGGCATACTTCCTCGCGGAGGCGGGCTATGCCGTCGAGTTCTGCGACGACGGCACGGCGGCGCTCGAGCGGGCACGGGCCATGCGGCCGGCGCTGGTGATCACGGAGATCCTGGTGCCGAAGCTGGACGGGCTCGCGCTCTGCCGCAGGCTCAAGGCGGACTCGGCGACGGCGGGAGCGGCCGTGCTCGTGTTCAGCATCCTCATGGCGGAGGGACGGGCGAGGGAGGCGGGTGCGGACGCGTTTCTGCGCAAGCCGCTCGCGGAGCGCAGGCTGGTCGACACCGTGCGGGATCTGATCGCGCTGCGCGAACCGAGTGCCGCGGAGGACGCATGAAGAGAGACCCGGGCGGCGATGGATCGTCCACGCAGGATCTCCCGCGGGTGGGCACCGGCAACGAGGCGGCGGATCGTATCCTGCACGGCGGCTTCCCGGGAAACTCGATCAACCTGATCATGGGTCAGCCGGGGACGGGGAAGACGATCTTCGTCGAGCAGCTCATCTTCCACAACGCGGAAGCATCCCGGCCCACGCTCTACCTCACCACGCTTTCGGAGCCGCTGAGCAAGGTCGTGCGTTACCTGCAGGGCTTCCGCTTCTTCGACGCGGCGAAGCTCGGCACGGCGGTCGTCTACGACGACGTCGGACCCGCACTCGCGCGCGACGGCGTCGGCGCGCTGGAGGCGCGGCTGCGCGCGGCGATCCAGACGATGTCGCCCGGGATCATCGTAATCGACTCGTTCAAGGCGATCCACGATCTCGGTGCTCCGACCCCCGAGATGCGGCGCCTGGTGTACGACATCACCGGCCTGCTGGCCGCCTACGACACGACGGTCTTCCTGGTCGGCGAGTACCTCGAAGCGGACATTGCCCAGTATGCCGAGTTCGCCGTCGTCGATGGAATCGTCGAGTTGACGCAGCGCCGAACGAGCAAGCAGGCCGAGCGTTACCTGCGCGTGCTGAAGCTGCGCGGCAGCGGCTTCGAGGAGGGGGCGCACGCGTTCCGCATCGGAGATGCGGGGCTGGAGATCTTCCCGCGCCTGGTCAGCCCGCCGGCGCCGCAGACGTACGAGTTGCCGGCGGAGCGGGTGTCGAGCGGCGTGGCGGAGCTGGACGCGATGCTGGACGGCGGCCTGTGGCGCGGCAGCACGACGCTGCTGGCCGGGCCCTCCGGCTCGGGAAAGACGACGCTGGGCCTGCAGTTCGCGCTCGCGGGCGCGTCGCTGGGCGAGCCGGTCCTCTACGTCAACTTCCAGGAGAACCCCACGCAGCTATCCCGCACGATCAACGTCCTGCAGATGGGATTCGATGCGAGCCAGGAGGACCTCGAGCTGCTGTACGCGTCGCCGGTCGAGTTCCAGATCGACAGCATCGTCGGCGAGATCTTCCGCCGCATCGAGAAGAAGGGGATCCGTCGGCTGGTCGTGGACGCGGTCGGCGATCTCGCCGCTTCGGCGAGCGACCCGCAACGTTTCCACGACTACATGTACGCGCTGGTGCAGCACTTCACGACGCGCAGCGTGAGCACCATCCTCACCGTGGAGACGTTCGCGCACGCGTTCCACGGCCAGCTTCCGCACGCGGGGCCGATCAGCTACATGTGCGACAACATCGTCCTGCTCGAGATGAGCGGCGAGGAGCGGACGCGGCGGACGCTTCGCGTCGTCAAGACGCGGGGAAGCGCGCACGACGCGAGGGTCCGTGAAATCGAGATCGGACCCGGCGGTATCCGCGTCGGCTGAGACGGAGGGCCACCACCATGACTTCGCGCTTCACCGAGCTCGACCGCGCCGGCCAGGTGCGCGGCCTCACCGAGATCAGCCGTGCGCTGACCTACGCGACGTCGCTCGAAGAGGTGCTGCAGGTCGCGATCGAGCGCGCCGTGGAGATGCTGGGCGTCGAACGGGCCGTGCTCATGGTGGCGGACGACGATGGGCTGCTCCGCATCCGCGCCGCCCGCGGCATCGATGACGCGCGCGTGCAGCGTTTTCGCGAGCCACTCGACGAGCGGCTGATCGAGCGGCTGCAGGGCCTCTTCGAAACCGTCGCGGCGGACCGCTTCCTCGGCGTGCCTCTCGTCGCACGCGGGCGCGTGATCGGACTGCTCGCGGTGGTGCCCGACGACGATCGCATCCCCGCGGACGCGGACGAATGGCTCCTCTCCGCGATCGCCGACCAGGCGGCGGTCGCGATCGAGCACGCCCGCCTCGAGGGCCAGGTCCGGCGCGAGATCGAGGAGCGCCTCGAGATCCTGGAGGGCGCGACGAAGTCGAAAGAACGCACGCTCGCGACCCTCGCCCACGAGATGCGGACGCCGATGAACGCGATCGATTCCTACGCCGAACTGATGGAGATGGGCCTGATGGGGCCGGTCACCGAGCGGCAGGCGGAGGCGCTCGGTCGCATCCGCATGAGCGGCCGCCACCTGCTCGCGGTCCTCGAGAACGTCCTCGAGATGGCCCGCCTCAGCGCCGGCGTCGCCCGGCTCGACGCGGTGCGCGTCGACGTGGGCCGCGTGCTGCGCCAGGCGGTGCAGCTCGTGCTGCCGCGGGCCGCCGAGAAGGAGATCCGGATCCACGCCGCCGACGGCCCCGAGATCTCCGTTCTCGCCGACCCCGCGCGCCTGCGGCAGGTGATCATCAACGTCCTCGACAACGCCGTGAAGTACACGCCGCCGCGGGGCCACATCCGCATCACGACGTCGCTCGACGAGAGCGGCGACGCGCCGTTCTGCGTCATCGCCATGGAGGACTCCGGCCCCGGCGTCCCACGCGACCTGCGCAAGCACATCTTCGAGCCGTACTACCGCATCGCCGGCACGGAGTCTCCCTCCGGCTCCGGCCTCGGCCTCGCGATCTCGAGCGAGCTGCTGCGCCAGATGGGCGGCACGATCGACGTGACCGGCGAGCCCGGCGAAGGCGCGACGTTCAGGTTACGCCTGACGCTCGCCTGAAGCTCGCCTGGCGGCGAGGGAAGCTCGCCTGGCGGCGAGGGAAGCCCGCCTTGCGGCGGGGGAAGCTCGCCTTGCGGCGAGGGAAGCTCGCCTTGCGGCGAGGTCCCGCCTTGCGGCGGGGGAAGCTCGCCTTGCGGCGAGGGAAGCTCGCCTTGCGGCGAGGTCCCGCCTTGCGGCGGGGGAAGCTCGCCTTGCGGCGAGGGAAGCTCGCCTTGCGGCGAGGTCCCGCCTTGCGGCGGGGGAAGCTCGCCTTGCGGCGAGGTCCCGCCTGACGGCGGAGGAAGCTCGCCTGCGGCGAGGGCCCGCCTGACGGCGGAGGAAGCTCGCCTGCGGCGAGGGCCCGCCTGACGGCGGGGGAAGCTCGCCTGCGGCGAGGGCCCGCCTGACGGCGGGGGAAGCTCGCCTGCGGCGAGGGCCCGGCTTAATCCAGCAACTGGGTGCTGCGGAGTTTCCCCTGCGCAGCAGGCCCCCGGCGGAGCCGGCTTCCCTCGCCGTCAGGCGAGCTTCCCCTGCGCAGCAGGCCCCCGGCGGAGCCGGCTTCCCTCGCCGTCAGGCGAGCTTCCCCTGCGCAGCAGGCTTCCCTCGCGTCAGCGAGCTTCCCTCGCCGCCAAGGCGAGCGTCAGCTTCCCTCGCCGCCAGGCGAGCGCCGGGGCCGACGAGCCATGTGCGCAGGCGCGTTGCGGCGGCGTCGAGGATCAGGTAGGCGCTCGGCACGACGAAGAGGGTGAGCAGGGTCGAGACGCTGAGGCCGCCGACGACGGCGATGGCGAGCGGCTGCATCAGCTCCGAGCCGCTGCCGATGCCGAAGGCGAGCGGCAGCATGCCGAAGATCGTCGTGAGCGTCGTCATGAGGATCGGTCGGAGGCGGACGGCGCCGGCCTCGACGACGGCCTGCTCGCGGGTGAGCCCCTGTTCCCGCCGGCCGATCTCGATGTACTCCACCAGCAGGATCGCATTGTTGACGACGATGCCGGCGAGCAGGATGACGCCGAGCAGGACCGGCGCGCTGAGCGGCGTGCCGGTGACGCGCAGCAGCAGTCCCACGCCGATGAGCGAGAGCGGAATGGCGAGGATGATGACGAACGGGTTGACGACGCTCTCGTACTGCACCGCCATCACGACGAAGACGAGGAAGATGGCGAGCAGGACGACGATGGTGAGCTGCCGGTTGTTGTCGCGGATCGCCTCCTCGTCGCCGCCGAAGATGATGCCGTAGCCGTCGGGAACGGCGAGGCCGGCGAGTCGGGCGCGGATCGAGTCGTTCACCTCGCCGACGCTCGCGACCTCGGTCACGACGTCGCCGGTGAGGCGCAGCACGCGGTTCTGGTTGACGCGCAGGATGTTGGTCGGGCCGAGCGCGTTGTAGACGCGTGCGACGTCGCGCAGGTAGATCGGCGCGCCGCCGGCGCCGCCGGGGAAGAGCGCGACGGAGCCGAGGTCCTCGGGGCTGCGGAAGCGGTCGTGCGGGAACATGACGCGCAGGTCGTACTCCTGGTTGCCGGACGTGTAGCGGGTGGCGACGGTGCCGTCGAGCGCGGTGCGCAGCGTCTGTCCGACGGCGGCGACGCTGAGGCCGAGGTAGGCCGCGCGTTCGCGGTCGAGCACGACGGCGAGCTGCGGGCTCGCCTCGTCGGCGGAGGGTTCGAGGTTCTCCAGGCCGGGCACGCCTTTGACGCGCGCACTGATCTCCTCGCCGATGCGGCGCAGCTCCGGCAGCGCGTCGCCCTGAACGCTGAGCGCGACGGAGGAGCCGGCGCGCGAGGTGCGCAGGCCGCGGATGCGGGGCGGCCGGACGTAGACGCGAGCGCCGGGAAAGCCGTGCGCGTCGATCTTCGCCTGGAGCTGCCGCACCCACTCGTCGGCCGTGATGTCGCGTTCGTTGGAGGGTGCGAGGACGATGCTGATCGAGCCGCGTCCCGCGTTCTCGCTGGTCGAGCCACCGAAGAGGAAGCCGCCGGCGGTGGCGAAGACGTTCTGCACGGCAGGCATGTCGCGCACCATCGCCTCGATCTCGCGCGTGATGCGGTCGGTCTCGAAGGCGGAGGCGCCGGGCGGCAGGTTGACGGAGACGCTGACGTTGCCGTCGTCGACCTGGGGCAGGAACTCGTTGCCGAGGTCGCGCGCGAGGAAGAGGGCGAGGGCGAGCGCGGCTGCGGCGCCGCCGAGGATGGCCCAGCGCCAGCGGGCGAGGCTGCGCGCGGCGGCGCGGCGGTAGAGATCGCGCAGGCGGTCCATGCCGCGGTCGAAGGCGACGAGCGGCCGCCAGCGCTTGAGTCCGCTCTCGAAGCGGATCTTGCCGAGCTGCGCCGAGAGCATCGGCACGATGGTGAGCGCGACGCCGAGGCTGGCCAGGATGGCGAAGGAAATTGTCAGGATCAGCTCGCGGAAGATGAGCGCTGCGAGGCCGCTGATCAGCAGGAACGGCACGACGGCGGCGAGGTTGGTAGCCGTCGAGGCGACGACGGCGCTCTGCACCTCTCCGGAGCCGGTGTGGGCGGCCTCCTCGACGTCCTCGTGGCGCTGTTCCCTGTGCCGGAAGATGTTCTCCAGCATGACGATCGAGTTGTCGATGAGCAGCCCCACGCCGAGCGCGAGGCCGCCGAGCGACATCACGTTCAGCGTCAGGTGGCCCATGCCCATCATCACGAACGTCGCCAGGATCGCGATCGGGATGGCGAGCCCGATGATGAACGTCTTGCGCAGCGAGCCGAGGAAGAGCAGCACGACGAGCATGGCGAGCAGGGCGCCGAGCAGCGCGGCGCTGCGCACGGACGCGACCGAGTTGCGGATGAAGGTCGCCTGGTCCTGAATCGTGCGGAAGTCGATGTCGGGCGGCACGAAGCCGGACGCCTTGAGCGAGGCGAGGCGGCCGGCGACGCCGCTGGCGACGGCCACGGTGTTGGCGTTCGGCTGTTTGCGGATCGACAGCTTGACGGCGGGGGTGCCGTCGAGGCGTGCCCACAGCCGCTGCTCGCGGTTGGTGTCGCGGACGTCGGCCACCTCGGTGATCGGGACGCGGCCGCCGCCGGCGACGGGGAGCAGCACGTTCTGGATGTCCTCGACGCTGCGGAACTTGCCGGCGGTCTTGCCGATCACCTCGCGGGTCGGCGAGGAGACACGCCCGGCGGCGACGTCCTGGTTGGCGGCACGCACCGCGTCGATCACCTGGGACACGGTGAGGCCGTAGGAGCGCAGCCGTTCCTGGTCGAGGATCACCTGGATCTCGCGGATGAGGCCGCCCGAGATGTCGACCGAGGCGACGCCGCCGATCGTCAGCAGCTGCGGGCGAAGGCGGTACTCGACCCAGTCGCGCAGCGCGATCAGGTCACGCGTGGGCGACGAGAAGGCGACCTCGTAGACCGGCGACTGCGACGGGTCGAACTTGAAGATGGTGGGCGGATCGGCCTCCTCCGGCAGCGAGCCGCGGGCGCGGTCGAGGTTCTTCGCCGCGTCCTGCAGCGCGAAATCGACGTCCGTGCCGTAGGCGAAGTGGAGGTTCACGCCGACGCGGTCCTCGCGCACCTCCGTCTCCATCTCTTCGAGGTCTTCCGTCGTGGCGAGCGCGGCCTCGAGCGGCTTCGCGACCGTCTCTTCGAGGACCTGCGGCTCCACGCCGCGGTCGCTGACCGAGATGCGGATCTGCGGGTAGACGATCGTCGGCAGCAGGTCGAGGGGCAGCCCGCGCAGGAAGAAGAAGCCGAGCACGACGACGACGGACGTCAGCATCAGCGTGCCGATCGGGCGGCGGATCGAGAAGCTCGGCAGCCCGCGACGGCCGCTCTGGCGCTTCCGCGGCGCGCTCACCCCTCGCCTCCCACCGCCGCGCCGCGCGCGTCCGCGGGCGCTGGAGCGGCGGTGCCGGGCGGCATGATGCGCACCGGCGTGCCGTCGCGCAGCGCGTTGTTGCCCGCGGTCACCACCTGCTCGCCTTCGGAAAGGCCGGCCAGGACCTCGACGCGCCCGTTCGACGTCATCCCGGTCGAGACGGAGCGGCGCAGCGCCTTGCCGTCCTCGACCACGAACACCGCGTCGGAGCCCGCGCCGCCCACGATGGCGCCGGCGGGGACGAGGAGCACGCCGTCCTTGGCGTCGAGCGCGAACGTGGTGCGCGCGAGGAAGCCGGGCCGTACCAGGCGCGTCGCGGCGCCGGCGAGCGCGACCTCCACCGTGACCAGACGCGTGTTCGGGTCGGCGGTGGGGAAGACGCGCCGGATGCGCCCGACGATCGGCGTCGTCGGCAGCGCGTCGACCACGATCTCGACGCGGTCGCCCGCGTGCAGCTCCGGCACGTCCAGCTCGGAGACGCCGACCTGCACCACGAGTGTCGAGACGTCGGCGATGGTGAAGAGGTGCGTCTGCGGCGCGACGGCGTCGCCGGCCTCGACGAGCTTCTGCGTGACGACGCCGCTGAGCGGCGCGCGCACCGTGGCGTACGAGATGCGCGTGCGGATCTGGTCGAGCTGCGCCTTCGCGGACGCGAAGGCGGTGCGGTCGCGTTCGAACTCGGGCAGCGTGATGACCTTGCGCTCACGCAGCTGCGTGGAGCGGTCGAGCGCGGCCCGGGCGACGTCGTACGCCGCCTGCGCCGCGTCGAGCTGCGCCTGCAGCTCGGCGTCGTCGAGCCGCGCCAGCACGGCGCCCTGCCGGACGCGGTCCCCCTCCTGCACGTTCACGGCGGTGAGCGCAGCGGAGAGGCGGCTGTTGACCGCGATCTCGCGCAGCGGGTGCACGACGCCGGCCACCGTGAGCGAGCGCGCGATCGTGCCGCGCACCACGGGCACCGCCTCGACCGCGACCACGCGTGCCCCGGCGGGGCCGCCGACGCGCGACGCGGCCTGCTCGGCCGCGTCGCCCTCGCCGCACGCCGCGGCGAGCGCGACCACGCCGGCGAAGGATAGCGCCGCGAGAGCGCGGGAAGACGACGATCTATTCACGATCCTGCTCCTCTTCCGAGATGCTGCTTCCGAGAATCGACTGGAGGCGGGCGACGGCGGTGCCGAGCGCCTGCCGCTCGCGCACCGTCTGCACTTCGGCGTCGGCGAGCGCGACCTGGGATGCCTGCAGGTCGAGGATCGTCGAGGCGCCGAGCTGGTAGCGTTCCTCCTGCACGCGCAGGTCCTCGCGGGCCAGCGCGAGACCGCGGCCGGAGATTTCGATGCGACGCCGGGCGGCGGCGATCGCGTCGACCGCCGCCTCGACCTGGGCCCGCACCGCGAGCGTGGCGTCCCGGTTCGTCGCCTCCGCGGAGCGCTCGAGCGCGGCAGCGCGCTGCACCGAAGCCTCGCGCTGAAAGCCGTTGAAGAGGGGGAGCGAGGCGCTCAGCCGGAAGCTCCAGCTCTGCTGGTTCGGCGGGAACTGGAAGGAGAACCAGTCGTAGCCGCCGGTCAGCCGCAGCGAGGGCAGGTACGGCGTGTAGGCGGCGAGGCGGTCGGCGTGGCGGCTGCGCAGCGTCGCCCGCGCGGCGACGATGTCCGGCGCCGACCGCCTGGCGCGCGCCACCAGCGTCTCGGTGGAGGGCAGCGACGGCGCGGTCTCCGGCAGCGAGCCGGGCGCGGCGTGCACCGCCGCCGCAACGCCGATCCGGCGGCCGAGCTCGAGCTCAGCGGCGCGCAGGGCCGTACCCGCGTCCACCACGGCCAGCTCGGCGTTGCCGACCTCGATCTCGGCGCGCAGCTCGTCGGAGCGCGTGGCGGTCCCCACGTCCAGGCGGGTGCGGGCGAACTCGAGCTGCTGCCGCGCGCGCTCGAGGCGGCCGCGCGCAGCGGCGAGGATGTCGCCCGCCGCGGCGGCGTCGTAGTAGACCTGCGTGGTCTCGAGCATCGTGCGGTAGCGCTCCGCGCGATACGACGCGTCCGCCGCCGTGAGCTGCGCCGACGCCGCCCGGTGTTGCGCGAAGCGGCGGCCGCCGGTGAAGACGTCGTAGCTCGCGGTCGCCTGCGACGTGTAGCTCTCCGAGACGAGGCGCCCGGTCGATTGATCGAAACGCTCGTTGCTGGAGTTGGTGTAGGTGCTGCCCAGCGTGAGCGTTGGCAGGAAGGCGCCGCGGGCCTGGAGCACGCCCGCCCGCGCGCTGGAGACGCCGGCCGCCGCCGCGACCGCCGCCGGACTCGCGTCGAGCGAGAGCCGGATCGCCTCGTCGAGCGTCACCGTCGAGTCCGTCCCGATCCGGGCGCCGCCCTGCGCGGCGAGCGGCGCGCCACTTTGCGCGGCGAGCGGAAGGGGCACGGCCGCTGCGAGGAGGAACAGCGCGAGACCGCCGCGGCTCCGGTGCGGAGCGTCGCCGCGCCGTCGGTCCAGGGCGAGGCCGTCGCGCCGCTGGCTCCTCGCGTTGCACTGCACCTGCATTGCACTCCTCCTCGGTCCGGCACGCCGGCGGCGCACGCAATTCCCCCCAACCCCCGTCCGCTGGTGGACGGTCTAGGATGGACGCGCGAGCGGGGGAAAGCGTTGAAGAGAAGCGGGAGATGCCGACGTATGCTCCCCTCTGGACGCGCGCATGGGCCGCGGCGGCTGTCACCGTCCTGTAAGGCGCGTCCGCGCATGCTGCGGCGATTGTAGCGCACGTCCACTTCCGCAGGGAGAACGCTGCCGTGAGACCTGGTGTACGGACGGTGACGCGCAGGACGCGGAGCGCGATCGCGATCCTGCTCGTCGGGTTGGGGGCGGTGTCGTGCGGGCGCTCGAGGGCGGGCTCCAGCGGCCGGCACACCGGGACGGGGTCGTTGCCGGCCGTGCTCGACCGCGCGGAGAGCCTGGCGGAGGACGTGCAGGATGACATTCTGGGCGGCGATTGGGCGGCTGCGTCGAGCAAGGTGGCGATGCTGGACTCGCAGGCCGATTCGATTGCTGTGCTCGTACCGGCCGTCGGGGCGGCGAAGTGGGCGGCCGACGTCGCCGCGCTGCGGGCGCGCATCGCGCGTCGGGACCGACTTCGCGGGCTCGAGGCCGCGAATGCGCTGAGTCGCGTCGTGGCGGACGCGTCGTCGTCGTATGATACGCGCGTCCCGGCGGCTGTCTCGTACATGGACATCGCCGGCCGCTCCGTGGTGTACGCGGCGGAGTCCGGCGCGTGGAGCACCGCGGCAAGTGCGGCCGCGGAGCTGCGCTCGAGCTACGACTCGGTGCGCGGGTTCGTGCGACGGCGGGGCGGGGCGCTGGACGGCCAAGTGGCTGCGGAGCTGGACAGGATCGACCGCGCGATCGACGCTCGTGACGCCGCGGTGGCGAGCCACGCGTCGAGCGCGGTGCTGGAGGACGTGGACCGGATCGAGAGGCTGTACTGATGCGGTGAGGCCACGGCGGCGGCCCACGGCGGGGCGAGGCGGACCGATGCACGTGCTGGTAATCGAGGACGATCCGGAGCTGGCCCGGATCCTTCAGCGGGGTTTCGGCGACGAGGGGATCGCTGTCGCGCTCGCGACGGATTTCCAGGCCGGGAAGATGAAGGCGATCCTGGGCAGCTACGACGTGATCGTGCTGGACGTCATGCTTCCGGGCGGGAGCGGCTTCGATCTGTGCGCGCGGCTGCGCGAGCGCGGGGTGACCACGCCCGTGCTGATGCTCACCGCTCGGGTCGCGGTGGACGACCGAGTGCGTGGCCTCGAGGGCGGCGCGGACGATTACCTGACCAAGCCGTTCGCCTTTCGTGAGCTGCTCGCCCGCGTGCGGGCGCTCGCGCGGCGGCCGTCGGCGCTGGCGAGCGACACGTTCGAGCTTTTCGACCTGCAGGCGGACCTGCGCAGTCATCGCGTCGAGCGCGGCGGCCGCGAGATCCGGCTGACCGCCCGGGAATGGAACCTGCTCGAATTTTTCATCCGCCATGTGGATGCCGTGGTCGATCGCGCCGGCATCTCCGCCTACGTATGGGACGACAACCACGATCCGTTCTCCAACGTGCTGGAGGTGCTCATCGGGCGGCTGCGCCGCAAGATCGACGACGCGTTCGAGCGGAAGTTGATCCACACGATCCGCGGCGCCGGCTACCGCTTCGGGCCGTGAGCCGGCGCTCGCGCCGTCCATGATCGAGGAGCTGCGTCGGCTCCGCGTCCGGCTCACCGCGTGGTACGTCGGCGTGTTCGCGCTCGTCCTGATCGCCTTCGGTGCCGCGCTGTTCTACGTGCTGACGCGCCAGATCTCCGCCCGCCTGGACGATGCCCTCGCCGACGCCGCCGACGAGTTGCAGCGCGCGGCGCTGATTCGCGAACGCGAGGGGCCGCCCGGCCCCGGCGGCGCGGACGCGTTCGACGAGCTGCGCATCCCGGACCGCGAGCTCTACGTCTTCGACGCCGCCGCTCATCCGATCCATCCCGACACGGTCGCGCCGTGGCTGCGAGAGATCGCCGGCGAGGCCTTGCGATCCGGGGAGGTGATGACGGAGCGTGATCTCGCGCGCGGGCGCACGTGGCGCATTTACGCCCGCCGCTTCACCGTCCCCGGTTCACGCACCCTCGTGGCGCTCACCGCCGCCGACGCCGTCGAGATCGACCACCAGTACGCCGGCCTGCTCCTCGCCTTCGCCCTCGCCGCGCTGGTCGCGCTCGCGTTCGTCGGCCTCGGCGGCTGGCTCCTCGCACGGCGCTCCACGGAGCCGGTGCGGGATGCGTTTCAACGCATGCGCGGCTTCACCGCCGACGCCGCGCACGAGCTCCGCACACCGGTCGCCGTGCTCGGCGGCCACGCCGAGGTGGCGCTACGGCAGCCGCGATCGAGGGAGGAATACGTCGAGATTCTCGGCGCGATTCAGGCCGAGGCCGCCCGCCTCGGCGGCATCGTCGAGAACCTGCTCACGATCGCGCGCGCCGACGCCGCCGCCTGGCCGGTCCGCTTCGAGTCGGTCTTTCTTGACGACCTTCTCCTCGACACCATCGAGCGCGCCCGCGTGATCGGCGACAACCGCGGCGTGCGCATCAATGTCTCCTCCTTCGACGAGCTGCCGGTCCGCGGCGACCCGGACCTCCTTCGCCAGCTCCTGATGATCCTGCTCGACAACGCCCTCAAGTTCACCCCGGTGGGCGGCCGCGTCGACGCCGCCGCGCTGCGCCACGATACGTCCGCGGAGGTCGTCGTCTCGGATACCGGCGTCGGCATCCCGGCCGCCCGGCTGCCGCGCGTGTTCGACCGGTTTCACCGCGGCGACGACGCGCGCGGAGTCGCGCACGGCGCCGGCCTCGGCCTCTCCATCGCCCGCTGGATCATCGATGCCCACAACGCCGCGATCGACATCGACTCCGAGCCGGGCGGCGGCACCACCGTCCGCGTCCGCTTCCCGCTCGATGCCGCCCGCTGAGCCGGTCCGTCATTGTGACGTCAGGAACGGCGTGGTACACTTCTTCACTTTGCGCCGGAAAGCGTGGCGCCGCCGGCACTCTCGGGCGCCATCGCGCGGCGAGTCGCGTCTCGCTGGCGAGGCGCGAGCCACGCACCGCGGCCCGCGCGCCCGGTGCGCGGGAAAACCGCGAAGCGGAGGACGAGGTGACCCTGAGTCGACGCGAGTGTTTCCGCGCCACCGTGCCGTTCGCGGCCGCCCTTCGGTCGCTCGCGCTCCGTCCCGGCGTCGCGGGCCGCGGTCGATGAGAGGAGTCCGGGCGCTCGCGGGCGTCGTGCTCCTGGTGGGGGCGCCGTGCGCGCGCGCCGCGCCGCTTCTCGCGCAGTCGCCGGACAGCGCCGCGCCGCTCTCGCTCGAAGCGGCGCTCGACACGGCGCGCGCGCACAACGCAGGTCTTCCGGTGGCGCGGATGGCGGTGCAGGCGGCGGTCGCGCGCGCCCGCCAGGCGAGGGGCGCGCTCTTCCCGACGCTGTCGGTGGACGGCGACGTGCACAGCGGCGTGCCGCAGGCCTACGCGAGCAGCGACGCCTTCATCCGCGTGCTGGGAGAGACGCCGATCTACCAGGGGGGCGAGCTGCGCGCGAACCTGATCCAGGCAGGAGAGGAGGCGAGCGCGTTGGGCTACGGTTATCGCAGCAGCGTGCGCGACGTCGAGCGGTCGGTTCGCGGCGCCTACGGCCGCGTGTTGCGGGCGCAGGACGCGCTCGCCTTCCTGCGGCGCGGCGAGGAGCGGCTGCAGGCGTACCTCCGCGTCGTCGAGTCGCGGCGGGCGGCGGGACAGGGCGTGGGCGCGGACCTGCTGCGGACGCGGCAGAGGCTCGCTGCGGCGCGGGGCGACATCGCCGCCGCCGAGCGCGAGCTCGAGAACGCCCGCCTGCAGCTCAACGACGTGCTGGGCCGCGCGCCGACCGCGCCGCTCGCGCTGGCGCCGCTGCCCGAGCCGGCGGCGCCGCCGGACACGGCGGGCGCGCCGTGGCTGACGGTGCCGGACGTGGCGGAGGCGATGTCGCGCATCCGCGCGGCGGCGGCGGGCGTGCGCTCGGCGCGGGCCGGGCGGCGGCCGCACCTGTCGCTGCAGGCGGACGTCGGAGCGCAGCCGTTCGTCGGCTCGGACGTCGCGCTCATGAACAACGGCCGCGGCGGCGGCGCGGAGGTCATGCTCTCCTTCTCGCTTCCGTTCTGGGACATGGGGATCTACCGCGGCCGGGTGGCGGAGGCGAGCGCGAATCTGGAGCAGGCGCGGGCGGAGGCCGAGGTCACGCGCCGGTTCGCGCGCCTGAGCTGGGCACAGGCGGAGGCCGACGTGGCGGGGCTGTTCCGCGAGTATCAGGCGCGCACGGAGTCGGCGGCCGCCGCGCAGGACGCGTATCTGCAGGCGGAGAGCCTCTACCGCGGCGGTCAGGGCACCGCGCTCGACGTGCTCGACGCGTACGACGCATGGGTGCAGGCGGAGCGCAGCCGGCTGGACGCCGTCTACGGCTACCGCCTGGCGCAGGCGGACCTCATCCGGTGGGGGACCCCGTGATCCGACGACCGCGCGCCGCCGCGACGATCGCGCTGCTGGCGCTGCTCGGGCCTGTGGTGGGGTGTGGTGGCGGGGGCGCGGATGGCGGTGCGGCGGGCGCGGCAGGCGCCGCGGCGGGCGCGGAAGGCGGCGCGGCGGGCGCGGTCGCCGGCGCCGCCGACACCGCGGGCGGGAGCGCGGCGGCGACGCCGGTCAGCGCCGCGCCGGCGGAGCGCGCGACGCTGGACGTGACGGTCGCCGCACCCGGCCGCACGGAGGCGCTGAAGGAGGCGCGGGTGCGTTCTCCGTTCCCGAGCAGGCTCGTGTCCATGCGCGTGACGGACGGCGACCGCGTCGCTTCCGGACAGGTGGTGGCGCAGGTCGTGTCGAAGAACAGCGAGGCGGCGCTGCGCGGGGCGGAGTCGATGCTGAGCGGGGCGCGCACCGCGGCGGACTCCGCGGACGCGCGTCGCGCGATCGAGATCGCGCGCCAGAACCTGGTGGTCCAGCCGCTGCACTCGCCCGCCGCGGGCGTGGTGCTCTCGCACGCGGCGGCGGAAGGCGACTACGTGGACGAGGGCGAGGTGCTGCTGAACATCGCCGTGGCGGGCGCGGTCTTCTTCGACGCGCAGGTGTCGCAGAGCGACGTCGCCCGGGTGCGGCCGGGCCAGCGCGCGAGCATCGACGTTCCCGCCGTCGGTCCCGCGCCGGTGACGGCCGTCGTCCACGGGATCCTGCCCTCCGCATCGAGCGCCGACCTGAGCGCGCCGGTGCGCCTCGACTTCTCGCCGGCGCGGCCGGATCTGACGGTGGGCCTTTTCGGCACGGCGACGATCACCGTCGCGCAGCGCCGCGACGTGGTGGTGGTCCCGGAGACCGCCGTGCTCACGAACGACGTCGACGGCACGACGCGCATGGCGGTGATCGGCGACGACGGCAGGGCGCACTGGCTCGACGTACGCACCGGCGTGCACGAGGACGGCCGCGTCGAGATCGTCAGTCCGCGGGTCGCGCCCGGGACGCGGGTCATCACGCAGGGCCAGGTGGGTCTGCCGGAGGGCACGAGCGTCCAGGTTCGCCGGTGAGCTTCTTCGAGTGGATGCGGCGGCGCCCGGCCGCGCTCTTCGGCGGGCTGCTCGTCCTCTCGATCGGAGGCCTCTACTCCGTATCGCGCCTGCCGTCGGCGATCTTCCCCTCCGTCACGTTCCCGCTCGTGAAGGTGATCGCGGACGCCGGCGAGGAGCCGGCGGCGCGCATGATCCCGACGGTCACGCGTCCGCTCGAGGAGGCGATCCGCCGCGTACCCGGCGTGATCCTGGTCCGCTCGCTCACGTCGCGCGGGTCGACGGAGATCACGGCGCAGTTCGGCTGGGGGACCGACATGCAGGTGGCGCTCGAGCGCGTGCAGGGCGAGACGCAGCGGATCCAGCCGGACCTGCCGTCCGACACGCACATCGACGTCGAGTGGATGAACACCGCGATCTTCCCGATCCTCGGCTACGCCCTCACGTCGGACACGCTGACGCAGGCGCAGCTATGGGACCTCGCCGAGTACGCGTTCAAGCCCGCGCTGCTGCGCATCGACGGCGTCTCCGAGATCCAGGTGCAGGGCGGCCGCAGGCGCGAATTCCAGGTCCGGCTCGCGGCCGCGGCGCTGCACGGCCGCAACCTCTCAGCGGCCGACGTCGTCGACGCGGTGCAGGCGAACAACGACGTCCTCTCCGCCGGCCTGATCGAGCGCAACCACGAGCTCTACCTCGCGCTGGTGACCGGCCGTGTGCACAGCCTCGACGCGCTGTCCCGCATCTCCGTGCCGGTCGCCGGCGGCCGGCCCGCCACGCTCGCGGACCTGGGCGAGGTGACGGTGGCGGACGAGGTCTCCTACATCCGCACGACCGCCAACGGCGAGCCCGCCGTCCTGGTCAACGTGATCCGGCAGCCGTCGGCCAACACGGTGGCGATCGCGCGGGGCGTGCAGCGCCTGCTGAAGGAGCAGCCGGATCTGCTTGCCGGAAGGCGTGAAGTGGACGCCGTTCTACGACCAGGCGCGCTTCGTCTCGAGCTCCGTGCAGGGGACGAAGGAGGACGTCTACATCGGCGTGCTGCTCGCCGCTCTGGTGCTCTTCGTCTTCCTGCGGAACTGGCGCACCACGCTCGTCGCGGCGGGAGCGATCCCGGTCACGGTCGCCATCGTGGGCCTTGCGCTCGGCGCCGCCGGGCAGACGATCAACCTGATGACGCTCGCCGGGATCGCCGCGGCGCTCGGCCTGATCGCCGACGACGCGATCGTCGTCGTCGAGGACATCGAGCGGCGGCGCGACGAGGGCGACGCGGATCCGGCGCGCACGTCGCTGCACGAGCTGATGCCGGCGCTCGTCGGCTCGAGCCTCTCCACCGTCATCATCTTCCTGCCCTTCTCCCTGCTGCCCGGCATCACCGGCGCGTTCTTCAAGCCGCTCGCGCTCACCATGGCGCTCGCGTTGATCATCTCCTTCTTCGTCGCGGTCGTGGCCGCGCCGGTCGCCATCGCCGCGCTCGAGCGCGTGGGCGGTGGCGGTCGCCGCCCCGGGGCGGTCCCGGATGGCGGAGCGAAGACGGCGCCGCCCGCCGGCGGCATCCGAGGCGCCGCGTCGCGCGCGGGACGTCGGCTGATGGCGGGCTACATCCGAGCGACGGAGCTGTTCATCGACCACGGCGCGCTCGCGCTGCTCGGTCTGCTCGTGCTGCTGGGCGGCGCCTACCTGCTCTACCGGCACATCGGCACCGACTTCCTGCCCTCGATGGACGAGGGCTCGATCATCCTCGACTACTGGACGCCGGCCGGGACATCGCTCACGGACACGGATCGCATGCTCGACGAGGTGGAGCGGGTGATCCTGTCGACGCCGGACGTCGACGGCTACTCGCGCCGCACCGGCACGGAGCTCGGCTTCTTCGTCACCGAGCCGAACACCGGCGACTACGTGATCAATTTGAAGCCGCTCGGCGAGCGCCGGCCGGTGGACGATGTCATCGACGAGCTGCGCGAGCGCATCGCGCAGGTCGAGCCCGCGATCCGCACCGACTTCGGACAGCTCATCGAGGACGACATCGGCGACCTGACGGGAGGCGAGCCACAGCCGATCGACATCAAGATCTTCGGCAGCGATCCGACGCTCCTGGAGCAGAAGGCGCGGCAGGTCGCGAAGATCGTGGCGGAGGTGCGCGGCACCGAGGACGCCTTCGACGGGATCACGATCGCGGGGCCGGCGCTGAGCATCCGCGTCAGGCCGGAGGCCGCCGCGCGCTACGGCCTGACCACCGAGGAGATCCACAAGCAGATCGAGCCGGCCGTGATCGGGACGGTGGTCGACCAGCTCCGCGTGGGCGACCGGGTCTACGACGTGCGGGTGATCCAGCCGCACGACGCGCCGCTGGGCGACGTCCGCGTGCGTGCGGATTCCGCGCTGCTGCCGCTGCGCGAGGTGGCCGAGATCTCGACCGGCGAGCCGGAAACCGAGATCGACCGGGAGAACCTGAAGACGTACGTCGGCGTGACCGCCCGCCTCTCCGGCCGCGACCTCGGGAGCACGATCGCCGAGATCCGTGCCCGCATCGACCGTGAAGTGCACCTGGCGCCCGGCATGTCGGTCCGCTTCGGCGGCCAGTATCAGCAGCAGCAGCAGTCCTTCCAGGACCTGCTCATCCTGCTGCTCGCGGGGCTCGTGCTCGTGTCGCTCGTCGTGCTCTTCGTCTTCAGCGACCTGCGCGCCGCGCTGCTCACCTTCGTCTGCGCGATCGCCGTCATGGCCGGTTCGCTCGGCCTCCTCACGCTCACCGGCCGCACGCTCAACATCTCCAGCTACGTCGGCGCGATCATGATGGTGGGCATCGTGGGCGAGAAAGCGATGTTCGTCATCAACGGCGCCCGCCTCGGCATGCGGCAGGGGCTCTCGCCGCGCGATGCGTGGCGCCGCATCGCGCGCATCCGGCTGCGGCCCGTCGCCATGACGATCTTCGCCACCGGCTTCGCGCTGCTGCCTCTCGCCCTCGCGTTCGGCACCGGCTCCCAGCTCATGCAGCCGCTCGCCATCGCCGTCATCGGCGGCTTCATGCTCTCCGGCGTGATCGTGCTGTTCCTGCTGCCCGGCCTCTACCTCATGCTGGACCCCCGCGGGAAGCTCGCCTCGGAGCCCGGCCTCGAGGATTGAGCGCCCGCTCGCAGCGGCCGTCGCCCGCGGTGTGGCGCCCGTGCACCGGCCGTCCGGCAGAGGTGCCGCGGGCGTGCAACGTCACCATTGCGCGGTGCGCCCGCCGGCGCTATCTATCGCTCATGCGAACCGGACGCCGTTCCTACGCGCTCTATTACTACGCGACCCGCTCCGCGGGCCGTGTGGGAGGGTGTGCGCAGGTGTAGCACCCGGTTCCTCCCAGAGAAGACGGCCCGTGGGGATCCCCCGCGGGCCGTTTTTTGTTGCCCGTGACTTTCGAGGAACGATGATCATCGTGACGCGCGCGGACGTGACCGAGACGCAGCTCGACCGGATTCGCGAGAAGGTCGAGTCGCTTGGCATGCGCACCCACATCTCGCGCGGCGAGAGCCGCACCATCATCGGCTGCATCGGCGACGAGCAGCGGCTGGAAGAGGCGCCGCTGCTGAGCCTTCCCGGCGTCGAGTCGGTGACGCCGATCCTGAAGCCGTACAAGCTGGCGTCGCGAGATTTCGCGGCGGACGCGACGGTGGTGCGCGTCGGCGAGAGGGAAGGGACGGCGATCGGCGACGTCGCCCTGGCCATCGTCGCCGGTCCCTGCTCGGTGGAGGGGCCCGAGATGCTGCTGGAGACCGCGCTCGCCGTACGCGCGGCCGGCGCCGGCCTCCTGCGCGGCGGCGCGTTCAAGCCGCGCACGTCGCCGTACGCCTTCCAGGGTCTGGGGGAGGAAGCGTTGCGGGAGCTGGCGGAGGTGCGGCGCCGCACCGGCCTGCCGGTCGTGACGGAGGTGATGGACCCGCGCCAGATCGAGCTCGTGGCCGAGCACGCGGACGTGCTCCAGGTCGGCGCGCGCAACATGCAGAACTTCTCGCTGCTCTCCGAGCTGGGACGCGTGCAACGGCCGGTGCTGCTGAAGCGCGGCATCTCCGCGACCATCACGGAGCTGCTGCTCGCCGCCGAGTACGTCATGGCGCGCGGCAACCGCAACGTGGTCCTGTGCGAGCGCGGCATCCGGACCTTCGAGACGAAGACGCGCAACACGCTCGACGTCGCCGCGGTGCCGGTCCTGAAGCGGGAGACGCACCTGCCCGTGATCGTCGACCCGAGCCACGCCGCGGGCGTCGCCGACCTCGTCGCGCCGCTCGCGTTCGCCGCGGTCGCGGCCGGTGCCGACGGCCTCATCGTGGAGGTGCATCCGCGGCCGGGCGAGGCGCTTTCCGACGGCGACCAGTCGCTGACGCCGGATGCGTTCGCGGATCTGATGCGCCGCCTCGCGCCGTTCGCCGCGGCCGCGGGCCGGCGTCTCGCCGCCGCGCCCGATGGCAGCGCCGACGACGCCGGGGTGGCCGCGTGAGCGCCGCGGACGGCGCTGGCGGCGGTCTCGCCGCCATGCGCGCCGAGCTCGAGCGGATCGACGACGCGTTCGTCGCCCTCATGGTGGAGCGCCTCGCGCTCGCGCGCCGGATCGGCGAGGCGAAACGGAGCGACGGCAGGCCGGTGCTCGATCCGGCGCGCGAAGCCGCGGTCGTGCGTCGCGTCGGCGAGCGCGCGCGGCAGGCGGGTCTGCCGGACGAGGAGGTGCGCGAGATCTTCTGGCGGATCATCGCGCTCTGCCGCGGCGCGCAGCGCGACGACGTGTCCGCAGGGCTGCCGTGACCGCGGCGGTCGTCGGCCTCGGCGCCGTCGGCGGCTCGCTGGCGCGGGATCTCGCGGCCGCGGGCGTTCGCGTGGTCGGCCACGACGTCGATGCTTCCAGCGTGGCGGCGGCGCTCGAGGAGGGCGTGCTCGCGGCCGCGCTCGACGCCGACCTCATGGGCGTCGAGCAGGCGGAGTGGGTCGTGCTCGCGGCGCCGGTCGATGCCTCGCCTGCGCTGCTGCGGCGCGTGGCGGCGAGGCTGGCACGGGACGGCGCGCGCGCGCGGCTGGTGAGCGACGTCGGCAGCACGAAACGCTCGGTGGTCGAGGCGGCGGAGCGCGCCGGCCTCGCGTCGCGCTTCGTCGGTGCGCACCCGCTGGCGGGCGACCACCGCTCCGGCTGGTCGGCGTCGCGGCGCGGGCTGTTCGCGCGCCGGCCGGTTTTCCTGTGCCCCGCCGGAGGCGCCGGCGAGGAGGCGGTGGACGAGGCGCGGACGCTGTGGCGGCTGTGCGGCGCTTCGCCAGCCGTGCTCGACGCCACCGTTCACGACGAGCGCATGGCGTGGGTCAGCCACCTGCCACAGCTCGTGGCGACGACGCTCGCGCTGGCGCTCCGCTCGGCCGATTTCGCGGCGGCCGACCTCGGTCCCGGCGGCCGCGACGCGACGCGTCTCGCCGCCAGCTCGCCCCCGATGTGGACCGCGATCGCGCTCGACAACGCGGACGCGATCGACGCGGCGCTCGGCACCTTCGCCGACCGCCTCGCGGAGTTGCGGGCGGCGATCGCGCGCGGCGACGCCCCGGCGGTTCGGCGCGCCCTGGATCACGCGCGCTCGTGGCGCGAGGACGGCGCGGCGTAGCCGTGCGCGCGGAACCGCGGACCCTCCGGCGGCATTCGCAGCGGGGGGCCCCGCAGGCGCTCCGATCCTTCTTTTGCCGTGAGGTCCACCTGAGCGTTTCCGACGCGATCGCGGCTCGTCTCTGGCGCCGTTTCCGTCTCGCGCGCGTGGGCCGCTGGCTGGCGCGCGGGCGTCGTCGTCTCGTGACGCGGCGCGACCGCGAGCGCCACCGGCTCGGATTGGCGGCCGCGGATCCGTCCTACGCCGGGGAGTGGCCGCACGCGCGCGCGCTGCTCGACCGGCTCGGGATCGGCCGCGACGGCTGGGCGGTCGACCTCGGTGCGGGCGACGGCGTCGCTTCCTCGTGCACGCTGCCGCTCTTCCGGGACCGCGCCTGGAGCGGCCTCGCCGTCGAGTGCGACGCGACGCGGTTCGGCCTCCTCGACGACGCCTACCGCGGCTTCCCGGACGTCGTTCGGCTGCGTGCCCGTGTGACGCCGGACACCGTCGCCGATCTGCTCGCGGCTGCCGGAACGCCCGAGCGGTTCGCCTTCCTCAACGTCGACCTCGATTCCTTCGACCTCGCGGTGGTGCGGGCCGTGCTCGCGCGCTTCCAGCCGGCCGTCGTCGACATCGAGGTCAACGAGAAGGTGCCGCCGCCCGTGCGCTTCACGGTGCTCTACGCACCGGACCACGCGTGGGACGAGAGCCACTTCTTCGGCTGCTCGCTGGCCGCCGCCGCGGACGTGATCGAACTGGCCGGATACCGCCTTCAGGGGCTCGCGTACAACAACGCCTTCTTCGTCCGAGACGACGTCGCCGACGTCGCCTCCGTGCCGCGCGCCGGCGTCGCGGATGCCTACCGCGCGGGCTACGTCGACCGGCCCGAACGCGCGCGGCTCTTCCCCTGGAACGCCGACGTCGAGGCGCTGCTCGCGATGCCGGCCGCCGAAGTGGTCGCGGCGCTCGACGGGCGCTTTCGCCGCTACGCCGGACGCTACCGCCTCGGCCTCGATCCCGTGCGGCCGACCGATCCGCTCGAGGCGGCGCGCGCCGATGGCTGAACGACGGCGCGACGCGAGCGCCGCCGCGGAAGCCGGAGCGGACGGCCGTGCCGCTGCGCCGCGCGGCGGCCGCCCCACGGCGGCGGCACTGCCGTTGGGCGCGCTCGACATGCCGGCAGCGGAAGTCGGGCGCCGCTTCCGGGACGCGCGGCGCAGCGGCACGCCGGCCTGGCTGTGGCCGGAGGTGCGGCCCGCGGCGTGGCGCGCCGAGCTCCTCGCCATCGGTGACGCGACCGCGACGCTGCTGACGAGCGGGGACGCGACCGCCCGGCTGGCGGCGGGCGGCGCGGCGGAGGATGACGACGCGCTCGCCGCGCTGTGCGTGGCGGCCTACACGTCCGGCATGGGACCGCTGCTCGGGCGCTGGGTGGAGGAGGGGCGGCTGCGGACGTCCGGCGCGGCGGCGCGTCTGCTGCAACTGCACCTGCGGCACGCGCGCCTGCGGGCGCGGCGCCTCGAAGCGCTGCGCGACGACGTCCTCGGCCGCCTCGCCGGCGCGGGCGTCGCGTGCACGCTGCTGAAGGGCGCACACACGGCGTGGTCGTACTTTCCCGAGCCGGGCGTGCGGCCGGCGTCCGACATCGATCTGCGCGTCGAGCCCGGGGCGGTGGCGGCGGCGGAGGACGCGCTGAGCGGTGCGGGCTACGTCCCGAGCCGCGCGCAACACCGACCGTACCGCAGGACGTGGTCACCCGCCGGCTCAGCGCCGGCGCCGCGCTCGCTGCTGCTCGTCCACGCGGAGGACCCCGTCGCGGTCGACCTCCACGCGTCGCTCGACCGCAACTTCTTCGGCGTGCGGACGATCCGCTTCGACGCACTCGTCGCGCGCGGCGGTCTCGAGCGCTGGCCCGGCGCGCCCGCGACGTGGCGGCTGCGGCAGCCGGCGCTGCTGCTGCTGCTCGCCTGTCACGCCTCGGAGGGGCTGCACCAGCTCAGTTTGCTGCGCCTGGTCGAGATCGTGCGCGTGATCACGGCCGACACCGCCGCGGGGACGCTGTCGTGGGACGCCTTCCTCGAGACCGCGGAGGCGCTGCGGTGCGCCCGCTTCTGCCATCCGGCGCTGGAGCTCGCCGACCGCCTCGCGCCCGGCACCGTGCCCACGGCGATCCGCCGCTGGCTCGCCGCCGCCGCGACGCCGGCGCTCCGCCGCCTCATGGCGCAACTGCAGCCGGCGACGGCGCAGCGCATCGACCGCGTCTCGATCGGCGAACGCTTCGTCTGGAGCAGCGGCCCCGTCGAGCACGCGCGGCGCGCCGCGCACGCGCTGTGGCCCGCGCCGGCGGGTCGCTCGCTCGCCGCGCTCCTCGACCTCTACGCCCGCCGCGGCTGGACGCTGCTGCGCGGCGCGGCGCGCCGCTGAAGACGCGCGTCCCGCTCCACCTCCGGCAGCGCGCCGGACACGCGCCGCGTCACGCCGCGCAGCGTAGCCGGATCCTCCAGCAGCCCGATTCCCTCGAGATCCGCCAGCGCCGGGTCCGCCAGGCGCACCTCGCCCGCCACCACGACCAGCGCGACATCCGCCGCGCTGGCCTCCAGCAGCGGCCGCCGCAGCACGACGAGGTCGGCAGCGGCACCGACTTCGAGCGTCGGCGGCGGGAGCCGGAGTCGCCGCGCGGCGGTGGCGCCGACGGCGCCGGCGATGCGATCGTCGTCGATCAGGGCGAGCCGGCGCGCCGCGCGGATCTCGTCCAGCAGGTCGCCCTCCGCGGTGAGCAGCGAGTCGCTTCCCACGAGCACGTCGATGCCCGCCGCGACCAGCGCCGGCGGCAGCGTGCGGCCGAAGAGGAAGAGGTTCGACGTCGGGCACCAGACGACGCCGGCACCGGCGCGGCGGAGGCGGCCGACGCCGTCGTCGTCCACGCCGACGGCGTGTACCGCGAGCAGACGCTCGTCGAGCAGGCCGAGCCGGTCGAGCTGGCGCACCTCCTCGGCGGCCGCGCCGTCCACGCCCTCGGCCAGATGGATGCAGAGCGGCGTGGCCGGCGGCGGCGAGCCGGAGGGGGCGGCGTCCGCGCGGGCGCGGCGCACGCCGGCGTCGTCGAAGCCGAGCGAGTGGACGGTGCGGCAGCGCGCGACGCGCAGCGGGAAGTCGCGCTCGAAGGCGGGCTCCCACGGGTCGTGGTGCACGACGGTGGTGACACCGGCGAAGAGGTTCTTCCACGCGCCCAGCCGGAGCGCTTCGCCGCGGGGCAGCCGCCCCCCGCGCTCGATCTCGGCGGCGCGGCGCGCGTGGATGTCGCGACCCCACGCGTAGGCGTCCGGGTACGGCGGGTCGCCCAGGCGGCCGTAGTGGTTGCGGTGGAGGTGGTCGTGGGCGTTGATCAGCCCGGGCCGCAGCTCACCGTCCGGCACGCGGATCACGCGGTCGAACATGCCGGCCGCTTCCACGATACGGCCTCCCTGGATGCCGACGCTGGCGTTCCGCGCGTCGACGCGGAGTCTCACGGCACGCTCGGACGGCGCTCGGGCGGGGCGCCGTCGCGCTCGACCGCGCCGCGCCGCCTGTAGACGAGGCCGAGCACGAGCGGCAGGCCGTGGTCGGCGTCGTAGCGGTCGAGCTTGCCCGCCTGCGCATACAGGTGGCGGACGGCGGGTCCGACGGCCGCGTCGCGCCGTCCGGCGGGCTCGAGGCCAGCGCGCGCGGCGGCGGCGTGGTGCGCGGCCGCGTCGTGCACGTGGTGCTCGACCGCGTGCAGCGCGCCGTCCGCGGCGCGGAAGGTCCGGGCGTGGCCGGCGGCTGCCGCGGCCGGGTGGAAGTCCGAGACGACCACCGCTCCACGCGGCCGGCAGACGCGCGCCAGCTCGGCGTAGGCGTCCTCGAGCGACGGCAGGTGGCCGAGCACGAGGCGGCACCAGACGAGGTCGAAGCTCGCGGCGGCGAAGGGGAGCGCCCGCACGTCGGCGGCGGCGAGGTGGCGGACGCGACGTTCGCGGGGGCGTCGTGCCGGCGCACCGCCGAGCGCCGTCGTCGCGAGGGAAGGTGCGAACGCGGCGGCGGCGTGGAAGCCGTGCGCGAGCATCTCCGGCACGAGGTCGACGCCGGTGCGGAGCTGGGCGTCGGTGACGGCGTCGAGGCGGCGGCCGGTGCCGCACCCCGCGTCGAGGAGGCGCCGGCCGCGCGTGCGGGGCGAGAGCTTGGCGACGAGGAGGTCGTCGAGCGCGCTGACGACGGTTTCGCCGGCGTAGCTGGGTGCCCACAGCCGGTAGGCGGCGCGGGCGGGGAGGGTGCTCACGAGGCGGCGGGCGCGGGCGGACGCAGGTGGCCGTAGGCCTGGCGGTCGTCGGGCGACGTCGTCGCCCAGCGTCGCACGGCGCGCAGCACGCGCGGGTCGCGGAAGCGGCCGCGGTCCCAGCGGCGGCGGGCGAGGACGCGGCCGAGCGCCTTGCCCCAGGGGCGCGTGCGCCGGTCGTGGACGGAGGGGAAGCGGCTCTTCAGCACGATCTCGAAGTCGTCGACGCGGCGCTTGAGGTCCCGGTCGAGCCACGGCACGTCGGGGTCCTCGTGCGTCATCCACGCCACCCAACGCGGCTCCGTCCACTCCTCCAGCGTGTCCGGCGTGCCGGCGAGCGGGTCGACATCACCGTAAGTCCCGCGCCGCTGCGGCGTGGGCGTGTAGAAGTAGCGGATCAGCTCCATCTCGGGGTTGACGTCCTTCAGCCTGCGGATGAACGCCAGCGTCGTCTCGATCCCGCCGCGCGGGTCTTCCGGGTCGCCGAAGACGAAGGAGAACTCCGGGATGATGCCGTGCTCGCGCGTGCGCGCGGCGACTTCGAGCGTCTGCGCCGTCGTGAGCTTCTTGTTCATGCGCCGCAGGATCTCGTCGGAGCCGGACTCGGCGCCGAAGAAGATCATGCGGAGGCCGGCGCGGCGGAGCGTGCGCCACGTGGCGTCCGAGAAGCGGAGCATCGCGTCGATGCGCGCCTCGCACCACCAGGAGAGGCCGAGCGGGGTGATGCGTTCGGCGAGCTCGACGGCGTGGTCTTCGCGCAGGAAGAAGTTGTTGTCGTAGAAGTGGACGCCGTCCATTCCGTGGTGGCGGACGAGGTGGCCGAGGTGCGCGGCGGTGCGCGCGGGCGACTCCTGCTTCTCGCGGCTGCCGAAGACGGAGATGACGCCGCAGAACTTGCAGCCGTAGGGGCAGCCGATCGACGCCTGGTAGACGCCGCTGCGCCGGCCGAGGAAGGTGGGGTGCAGGTAGTCGTCGACCGGGATCTTGTGGTAGGCGGGCGGCGGCAGCTCGTCGGGGCCCACCCACGGCCGTTCCGGCGGCAGCCGCAGCGAGCCGTCGGCGCGGCGGAAGCCGAGGCCCGCCACGGTCTCCGGATCGCGTTGCCCGTCGAGCACTTCGAGCAGCTCGACGAAGGTGCGTTCGCCCTGGCCGCGGACGATCCAGTCGACGTACGGCGCGTTCAGCACCGGCGCCGGATAGATGCTCGGGAAGTTGCCGCCCCACACGACCGCGACGCCGGGGAAGCGCGCCTTCAGCCGCTTCGCGAGAGGGACGGCGCTCACGAGCTGCGGTCCGGGCATGACGCTGAACGCGACGACGCGCACCGGGTCGCGGCCGCCGCGCCGCGCTTCGATGCGCTCCGCCAGCTCCGTGAGCGGGTCGCTGTCGGGGCGGTTGCCGTCGACGATCTCCCATTCCACGCCGTCCGGCAGCGCGGCGCCCACCGCCATGATGGAGAGCGGGAAACGACGGTTGGCGGGGCGCGTGGCGCGCGGGTTCACGAAAAGGATCATGGCAGCGTGCACTCCAAGAGGTCGAAGCGGGATGGCGGCCGCCGCCCGCGCAGCCGCGCGAGAAGCGGGCGGATCTCATAGCGCAGCGGATAGCGCACGCGGTGGTGACGCCAGCGCAGGCCGTGCGGCGTCGAAGCGGCGCGCAGCCGCTCCCGCGTCAGGTATTCGATGAACGGCAGCGCCGTCAGGTCAGCCGCCCACGGCCCGAAGCGCTGCGGCGCACGGGCGCGCTTCTCCGCCACCATCGCCTGGCCGTGCGCGGCGCGGCGGTAGAACGGCGAATCGAGGATCGCGATGCGGCCGCCGCTGCGCACGCTTCGCACGGCTTCCGCCAGCGTCGCGTCCAGGTCGAGCGCGTAGTGGAGCGACGCGTTGAACACGGCCACGTCGAAGCGTCGCTCGCGCAGCGGCAGCGCGTCGAAGGAGGCGACGACGCGGGGGAAGCGGCGCCGCAGCACGGCGGCGTACGCGGCCGCGGCACCGAGGCCGTCGACGACGTCGTCGCGGATGTCCAGCGCGAGCGTCTCGTGTCCCAGCCGCGCGAGGCGGTGGCACAGCCAGCCGTTGCCGGCGCCGAGGTCGAGCACGCGCAGCGGTCGCGCCGCCGAGCCCGCCGCCAGCGGCCGCACGACGACCTCCATGAAGCGCTCGAACGTCCGCGCCCGCACGCGCCACTGCGCCGCCAGCGGACCGCTCCGGATGTAGGGCAGCGCGAGGAGCTCGGCGACGCCGCCGGCGCCGCGGCCTTCCGTCGCGCGGTGGCGGCCGTAGGCGGCGCGGAAGCGCGTGAGCGCGGCGGCGTCGGGTGCGTGGGCGCTCATGCCACGCTCCTCGCGTTGCGGACCAGCGTGTAGAGGACGTGGTCGCCGAGGGGCGCGAGGAGGCCGGCGGTCGCGCGGTCCAGGCGCTCGAGCACGCCGAGCAGCCGCGGGTGCGACGAGATCCACGGCTCCGCCCCGCTGGGCGGGACGAACACCCCCACGCCCGTCGCGCGCTCGAGCCGGAACCACGGCGCGAACGCCTCCGCGACATCGCGGCGGCGATGATAGCGAACGGAGAAGTCGCGGCCGCCCACGCGGGCGGGCATGGCGCCGCGGGAGAGGCGACGGACCGCCGCGCGAGGCTCCCCGCGCGCGAGCTGCACCACCACCTCTCCCGGCGGCATCGTTCCGAAGAAGACCAGCAGCGCGGGCGCGCCCGGCCGCAGCAGCCTCGCCGTTCCGCGCGCGACCGGCGCCAGGTCGCTCACGCAGTTGAGCGCGGCGAAATTGGAGAATGCGCCGTCGAAGAGCGTGCCGGCGCCGTCGTCGAAGCGCGCGTCCTCGATGGCGACGGCGTCGAGCCGCTCCGCCGAGGCGACGCGGGCCGCCGCGCGCGCGCCGAAGCGGCGCAGCTTCTCGCCCGCGACGGCGACCATCGCCGGCGCCGGATCGGTGAGCAGCACGCGGCGGCCCCGGTCCGCCAGCCACACCGCGTCCTCGCCGGTCCCGCCGCCGATCTCGAGCACGCGTGCGTCGCGCGGGAAGGCGGCGAGGAGCGCGGCGCGCACCGCCCGGCGCTGCGCCGCGACGCTGAGCCAGGCGCCGAAGCGGCGGTCGAAGTCGGCGGCGATCGCGTCGAAGGCGGCTGCGGGCGGCGCCAGCCGATCCGACCCGGCGGCGAAGGTGCTCATCCGACGGCGACGCGGGTGGCGCGCGGCGAACGGTGCCGCGCCTCCTCGGCGGCGAGGCGGGACCAGCGGGCGTCGAGCACGGCCCTCGGCGGGCCGTCGGCGCGTGCCTCGTCGTGGAGCAGCGTGCGGACGCGCCGATAGAACGGCGTCGTGTAGGTGCCGTGGAAGAGCATGGCGAGGTCGTCCGTGTCGGCCCAGTTGCGCTTCACGCCCAGCTCTTCGGCGACCCTCTCGTGGAAGCGCGTGCCCGGCAGGGGGTAGGCGACCGAGACGCCGACGTCGTCCGGCCGCTCCTCGCGCAGCAGGTCTCGCGTCTGCACGATCTCCGGCCAGCCTTCGCCCGGATAGCCGAGCTGGATGAACCAGCACGCGCGGACGCCGTGCGCCTTCAGCGTGCGCGTGGCGTCGCGCGCCTGCTGCACGGTCGAGCCCTTCTCCATCGCGTCGAGAACCGCCTGCGAGCCGGACTCGACGCCCATCCAGACCTCTTCGGCGCCCGCCGCGGCCAGCGCGGCGACCGCCGCCGGCCGCATCAGGTTCACCCGCGACTGGATCATGAACGGGATCCGCGCGCCCCGCCGCCGCACCTCCTCGCCGAACGCCTCGATCCAGGCGGGCGTGAGGCCGAAGATGTCGTCGGCGAACCAGACGTGGTCCGGCGCCACCTCGCGACGCAGCCGCGCCAGCTCCTCCGCCACGCTCGCCGGCGAGCGCTGCGAGTAGCGGCGGCCGAAGACCGGCTTCGCGCACCAGTTGCAGCCGTAGGGGCAGCCGCGCGACGTCACGACGTTCCAGGAGAGGCGCCCGTGCGCTCGCGTCCACGCCGTGCGATACGCCTCCACGTCGACCAGGTCCCAGGCCGGGAAGGGCAGCGCGTCCAGGTCCTGCTCCGCTGTCCGCGCCGGCGTCCGCCGCACGCCGCTCGCGCCGCCGGCACCGGCCCCGTTCAGGGCCAGGACGGGGAGGCGTCCGGACCGGGCGGCCGCATCTCCGGTGTGGTCCGACCGGCCGCTCCCGGCGCCGCCGCGTCGCGCCGGCGGAACGGCGCGCGCCGCCGGCAGCGCGAGCCCGGCGACGTCGCCCAGCGCGTCGCCGCTGGCGAGCCAGCGCTCCGCCACCTCCGCGAACGCGCGCTCCGCCTCGCCGAGGATGACGGCGTCGGCTCCCGCCTCGAGGTAGATCTCCGGCCGGTCGACGGCATCCGAGCCGTTCACCGCGACCCGGCACCCGCGCTCGTGCGCCGCCCGCACCATCGCGAGCGTGGCCTCGCGCATGCGGAGGGTGCACATCTTCGTCAGGAAGTTGAAATTGTCCTCGAGTATCCCCACGACCGCCGGCCGCTCGCGCTCCAGCGCGGCGGTGAAGGCGTCGACGTCGGCGGCGAGCATCGCGTCGAAGAAGGCGATGTCGTGTCCGCGCTCGCGCAGCAGCGCCGCGGCGAGCAGGGTCGCCAGCGGCGGATACGGCTTCATCTTCTCCACCTGCTTCGCGTCGAGGCGGAGAAAGTACGAATGAGCGAGGAGGATCTTGCGCGTGGACGGCAACGGGCGCCTCCCGGCGTCTCGGTTCGGGATCGGCTCTGACACGTCGACTAATTCATCGGATGCGCCGGCCGGTTCCGCGCCCGGTCGGATCACGCTGCCGATCCTCGGCATCGCCGTCCGCTTCGAGGTCGCGGATGCCGCCCTCGCGGCGGCGGTCGAGGCGGCGTACGGCGCCTGGCGCGGCGTGGGCGTCGACGCCGCCGACGCGGCGCCCCTCGTCACGATCCGCGTCGCGCCGCAAGCGGCCGTCGCCACGCGGCCGGCCGCCGCGGTGGGCGCGCCGGCCGCGCCGGCCGAGGCGCCGCGCATCCGGGCGTGGAACGAGCGGCTCACGCTCGACGGCGAGGGCGTTCGGGCGGCGGCCGATGCGCGCCGCCGCCGCGCGTGGTGCCGCGTCGATCCGGCGCTCGCCGCCGACGGCCGACGCCTGCGCTCGGAAGCGCTCGACACGCTGCTGCTCTTCCTCCTCACGCGCCTCGACCGACAGCCGCTCCACGCCGCGTGCGTCGCGCTCGGCGACGTCGCCGCCGTGCTCGCCGGGCCGCCGGGCGCGGGCAAGAGCACCCTCGCCTGGGAGGCCGCGCGCGCCGGGCTGCGCGTGGTCAGCGAGGATGCGGTCTACATCCAGCTCGAGCCCCGCTTGCGCGTGTGGGGCTGGCCCGGCGCGATCCATCTCGCGCCAGCCGACGCCGAACGGCTGCCGGAGTCGGCGATGGCGCCGCTGCGTATCCGGGGCGGCCGCTGGAAGCACGCGCTCGACTCCGCCGCGCTCGCGCCCGCGTACGCGGAGCGCGCGCTGCTCTTCGTGCTGCGCCCCGGCGCGGATCGGGCGGCCGCCTCGCCGCTGCCGGTGGAGCGCGCCGTCCGGGAGCTCGCGACGTCGCTGGAGCCTGGATTCGACGTCTTCCGTCGCACGCTGCCGGCGGCGATCCGCGCGCTCGCAGCGGGGGGCTGCCATCGGCTGGCCTTGAGCGGGGAGGGCGCGGCGGCGATCGAGGTGGTGAGGGCGGTGATCGAGTCCGGCGGCGCGGGCGGCGCGGGCGGCGAGGCGGGCGAGGCCAGCGACGCAGGCGGGGGTGGCTGAAGTCAGGGGTGGAGGCGCAACCCGACCTCGGCGGACGCGGCGCTCCAGCCGGCGCCTCTCTCGCCGCGGTAGCGGGCGTAGGCTTCCAGGTCGCGTCCGGGGCGCCACGCCACGCCCGCCTCGCCGCCGAGGCTTCGCCCCTCGTGGACCGGCGCGTAGAGGTTCTCGGGACCGCGCCGGCGGCGGAAGACGACGGCGTCGACGCGCAGCGTCGCGGCGGCGAGGTCGGCGTCGCCGTAGAGGCGCCATTCCGTGCCGTTGCCGCCGAGCGGGTTGCCGAGGGGCGCGCGCTCGTCCATCCACGGCAGGGCGGAGTGACGGTACCACGGTGGGTTGCCGCAGCAGTGGCGGGCGAATCCGGTGTACTGGAGGCCCAGCGCTAGCGCCGGGGCGCCGGGCACGGCCGCGATCCGCGCGCCCGCGATGACGCCGGGCACGTGGAAGTACGAGAGCCCCATGTCGTCGAATCCCCACTCGCCGTAGAGCAGGAGCGGCAAGCTCGCGAGCGGAGGACGCCACCGCGCCTCGACCGATGCGACCTGGTTTTCCGTCTCACCGTGCGCGCCGCCGCCCAGTCCGAGAAGCAGCGTCGGAATCTCGCCGATCGTGAGGCCGCTGTTTCCTTCGCCGCCGAACGCCGCGGCGCGCGTCGCGGCGATCCGCAGGCGCGCGTGCGGCCGGATGGAGACGCGTAGCGCCCAGAACCACGGGTGCGCCACAGCCGCCCGCGGCGTGCAGTCGCGCGGCGAACGTCTCGGCTCTCACGGGGCCGAGCGTGCGCAGGAAGGCGGGGAGGTGGACGTCGTCGGCGAGGAAGAGGCCGGCGCCGTCGAACGGCGTCGAGCCCGAGAGCACCACGGAGCCGCCGGACGCGGCGCCGTAGTCGATCGGACGGCGGCCCGCCCACAGCCCGAGCCACCCCACCCGGCCGGCCAGGTACGCCACGTCCAGCCCGGCGTGCTCTCGGGTCCACTCGCCCGCCGCCTCCGCCACGCCACCCTCCGGGAGGCGCACTGCCGCGCCGCCGGCGACGAAGGGGAGGGAAGCGGCGGGCACCGGTGCCGGCGCCACGCGGAGCGCGTCGCGGTCGTAGCCGGCGAGGAGCGTCCCGCGCCGCGTCCGGGCACCGACCGCGACCCGCGCGAGGTAGAGCGGCGCGCGCGCGGCCGGGGCGTCCGCGCCCGCCGGGGGCCGAGCGCCCCCGTCCCCGTGGCCGAGCTCTTCGCGCAGGCGGTCCGCGTAGGCCGAGGCGAGGCGGCGCGCGGGCGGCGCCGACGCTTCTTCGGCGGCGGCCGCGAATGCGCGCTCCGCCTCTTCCACGGTGATCGAACCCGCGCCGGGGTCGATGCCGCCCGGAAATCGCGCCCATTGCGTCGAGCCGTGCAAGTGCGCGCAGCGCCCAATGGCCGCGCGGCAGGAACGGCGCCGCGGCCGCCTGTCCCAAGGCCGCGCCGGCGCAGGAGAGCGTCAGGAGCACGGCGGCGATCCCGACGCCGAAGCCGCGGCGCATCATCCGCCGCCCGCAGCGGCCGCGTCTGCCTCCGCGGCGACCGCGGCGGCGCGCCCGCCGCCGTTCGTAACCGCCTCTCGCGCCTCCGCCGCGGCCGCTTCGATCGCAGCCACCCGACGTTCGGCGCCGTCTGCCGACACCTCGCGGACGCGGCCGTCCGCGACCTCGTAGACACGATCCGCGATCGCGGCGAGCGGCCCGTGGTGCGTCGCCAGGACGATGGTCGCGCGGCCGCGCAGGCCGTCGATCGCGCGCGCGACCTCCGCCGCGGTCCGCGCATCCAGCTCCGCCGTCGCTTCGTCGAGAAGCAGCACGTGGGGTTCCCGGGCGAGCGCCCGGGCGAGCGCGACGCGGCGCCGCTCGCCTCCGGAAAGCAGGTCGCCGCGCTCCCCGATCGGTGCGCCGGCCCCTCCGCGGACGCGCGCGATGTCGGCCGCCGCGGCCGCCTCGAGCGCGCGCTCGACCCGCTCCGCGGCGGCCGGCTCACCGCACGCGACGTTGGCCGCGATCGAGTCGTCGAGCAGACGGTCGTCCTGCGGCACGTAGCCGATGCCGCTCCGCCACGCGCGCATGTCGAGCGCGGCGAGCGCGACGCCGCCGACGCGTATCTCGCCCACTTCGACCGGGACGAGCCCGGCCACCACGTCGAGCAGCGTCGTCTTGCCCGCGCCGGAACGGCCGACGAGCGCCGTGATCGAGCCGGCGGGCGCGGTGAGCGTGACGCGGTCGAGGACTTCGCGGCCCCGGCGTCGCACACAGACCTCATGCAGCTCGATCGTGGGTGGAGCGTCGGGCGGCGGCGACGGTGCCGGCGGCGCGTTCGGCGGCCGCGTCGGCGTCGCCGATCTCGCGCGACAGCGAGCGCAGGGCGGACGCGGATGCGCCCGCCGCCTGATACTCCGACTGCACGGCCTGGAAGCGCGACGCCATGCGCTGCAGCAGCAGCGCCAGGAGCAGCAACTCGGGGAGGTGCAGTCCGCCCCACTCGACGGCCGCGTAGATGCCGGTGGCGATGAGCGCCGCCACGAGCGGCTCCTGGAAGGAGCGCAGACCCTCTGCGGCGCGGACCTGCGCGCGCTCGGCCCTGCGCAGCGCGGCCGCCTCGCGCTCGATCGTCGGCAGGAACGCGGCCTCGCGGCCCATCGCCTTGATCGGCTTGAGCGCGTTCAGCACGTCCAGCGTGCGCGCCAGCAGGCGACGTCCGCGCCGCACCTGCGCCGCGCCGGCGCGGTGGCTCGCGCCGACCCAGCCCGCGAGCGCGACGCCGAGGGCGAGCGTGGCGACGAGCGTGGCGAGGCCGAGCTTCCATGAGACCACGACGACGAGGGACGCGTAGACCCCGAGCTGGATCGCGCCCGCGAGCGCGGCGCACGCGTCGCGGTAGGCGTACGCGGCCCACTGCGCCTCGCGGATCAGGGCCGAGGCGAGGTGGCCGGAAGGTCGCTCTTCGAGGTAGCCCCACCGCGCTCCGAGGAGTCCGCGCACGAGCCGCAGGCGGAAGCGCTCCGCCGTCTCCGCGACGACGGCGCCGACGTGCGCCATGGCCACCCAGCGCAACAGCGCCTTCGTGGCGAGCGCGACGGCGATCGCCGCCAGCAGGACGCCGAGCGTCGGCGGCAGGCCGAGCGCGCGCAGTCCATTCAGGATCGCGCGGCCGGGGCCCGAGTCGGCGCCGTCACCCACCAGCGCCTGCAGGGCGGGAAGCAGCGCGGCCAGCCCGACGCCTTCCGCCACGCCCGCGAGCGCCAGCAGCCCGACGAGCAGTGCCGTGCGGAACGGGTGCTCCGCGATCAGCGGGCGCAGGCCGCGCCAGAGCACGCGGCGGGTCGGGTCGGATCGCCTGCAGGTCATCGCCCGACGAATCCGTGCCGCCGTCCCGCCGTTCCCCGGGAACGCCCCGCCCGCTCGTCGGATTCGCTGGGACACGAAAGACCGTGCGATCCGGATCGGAAATCGAGAGGCAGGTGACCGTGACTCCCCGAACCCCGCTCGTGCCGCTGCTGCTGCTCGCCTGCGCCGCTCCACTCGCCGCGCAGGCGCCCGCCACGCCGGACGCGAGCCGACCCGCGGCGCAGGCGGCCGCAGCGCTCGACGACCTGCGGCTCCGTCCGGGCGATGGGCTGCGCATTGCCGTCCGCGACGAGCCTTCCCTCACCGGTGAGTTCCCCGTCACGCAGGCGGGCGACGCGCTGTTGCCGGAGATCGGCATCGTGCACGTCGCCGGGCGGCCGTTCGCCGACGTCGAGACCGAGATCCGCGCGAAGTACGCCCGCCTGCTGGTCGACCCGCAGGTCGTGATCGTGCCGCTGGCGCGCGTCGCCGTCCTCGGGGAAGTGCGGCGGCCGGGGCTCTTCCCGGTCGACCCGACGCAGACGATCGCCGATGTCCTCGCCTCCGCCGGCGGCCTCACGCCGACCGGCAATCCGGGCAAGATCATGCTCCTGCGCGACGGCGACGAGCGGCGTATCCGGCTCGACCCCGACGAGCCCGCGCTGGGCCGCGCGCTGCACTCGGGCGATCAGATCCTCGTCGCGCAGCGAAGCTGGATGCGCGAGAACATGCCGGTCCTCGTCGGGGCCGCGGCGTCCGTCCTCGCCGCGGCGGTCACCACACTGATCGTGCGCTGAGGGAGTCGCATGACCGAACCGACCATCCAGCCGCACGGCACCGTGAGCGCCTGGCTGCGGCTCGCCCGGCGCCGCCGTCGCGTCGGCCTCACGATCTTCGCCATCGTCGCGGGCCTGGCAGGCGCGCTCGTCTTCCTCACGCGCCCGATCTGGCGCGCGGAGGCGTCGCTCCGCCTCGGCGCCCCCGCGAACCTGGGCGGACTGCCGCTCGGCGGCTCGAAGGAATCGCCGATCGGCCTCTTCAGCCTTTTCCAGCAGATCACCGGCGACCCGTTCGCCAACGAGCTCGAGCTACTGTCGAGCCGCACCGTGGTCGAGGGCGTGGTCGCGGACAACGCGCTCAATGTGGCCGTCCACGCGCCCCGCGGCTGGTACCGCGATTCGCTCTTCACCGCGCTCGACGCGGGCCGCGCCACCCGGAAGGCGACCTTCGAGATCGAGTGGCGAGGCGACGGCCGCGTTCACGTCCGCCGCACCGCGCCGACCGAGGCGGATGCGGGGAGCTTCGCGCCTGGCGCCGACGCGCGCTTCGGCGATGTGCACGCCGTCTTCCAGCCGTGGCGGGACGGGATGCCCCGCTCCATCGAGATGAGCACCTATCCGTTCCCCGACGCCGTGCGGCGGATGCGCACCCGCGTACGCGCGGAACGCGAGCGTCGCGAGGCGAACCTCGTCGCGCTGCGCTTCGACGACGACGATCCCGGCCTCGCGCTGCGCGTGATCGCCTCCGCCGTCCAGCGCTACACCGCGCTGCGCTCCGCGCTCGATCGGCGCGAGAGCGGCGAGACGGTCGATTCGCTCGACGTCCTCGCGAACCGGACGTTCGGCGAGCTGACGGCGGCGGAGAACGACCTCGAGCACTTCGAGCGCGAGAACCGGCTCGTCGCGCCGGACGCCCAGAGCGAGGCGTTCGTGAAGCGGCAGTCGGCCGTGGCGGCGGACCTGGCGACGGCGCGCTCCGAGCTGCACGGCGTCGAGGACGTCATCCAGCGCATCGACACGGTGTCCGACCCGGGCGCGGCGTGGCCCGGCCTCGTCGCGCATCCGACGTTCCTCGACAACGAGACGCTCGGCAACATGCTGTCCTCCCTGATCGCGCTGCAGCAGCAGCGCATCGAGCTGGCGTCGCGGCGCACGGAGAACAGCCGGCCGCTGCAGGCGCTGGACCGGCAGATCGCCTACCTGGACGGCTCGCTGCGCGCCCTCGTCCACCAGTACCGCGGCGCGGTGGCGCAGCAGGTCGCGCAGCTCGAAGCGCAGTGGAACGAGCTGGACTCCGTCCTCGCGGCGGCGCCCGCGGCCGAGATCGAGCTGGGCCGGCGCGAGCGGCACCTGCGCCAGCTCTCGGAGATCTACCTGTTCACCGATCAGCGACGCCGCCAGGAGGCGCTCCGCAACGCCGTCTCCTTCGCCAGCGTACAGCTCGTGGACCCCGCCGCGATCCGCTTCAAGCCGGTGTGGCCCAGGAAGAAGCTCGGCCTCGGCATCGGCCTCATCCTGGCGATGGGCAGCTCGCTGCTCGGCATGGTCGTCGTCGAGCGCGCCGACCGCTCCGTCCGCACCGCGTCCGATCTCGCGGCCCTCGTCGGAGCGCCGGTCGCCGCCACGCTCGCCGCCGCCGCCGCGGACCGCGTCGAGCTGAGCGCCGCCGAGCGCCGGGCGCTGCTGCGGCGGGCGTCGGTCGACGGCGGCGTCCGCACGCTCGTGCTCGCGCCGATCGGCGACGCCCAGCCTGCCGTCGAGGCGATCGCAGCCGCGCTCGTCGCGCCGCCGCCGCGGCCGGATCCGGGGAAGGCGGAGCGAGGCGACGGCGCATCGACGAGGGATCCGGCGCGCCTGCCCGTCCGCGTCCCGGTGGAGACGGCGCCCGCGCTCGCGCGCTACGCGGCGGCCGCCGAGGTCGCGACCGCGGCGGAGCAGGGAGGCGTCGTCCTGCTGGTGGCGCGGCAGGGGAAGACGCGGCGCGAAGAGGCGGTGCGCGCCGGCGCGCTGCTGCGGCAGGCGGGCGTCTGCGTCGACGGCGTCGTGCTCTGGTGCGACGACGCTCGCGGGCTGGAGGAGGCATGGGCGTAGCCGCCCGCGCGCCGCGCGCCCGGCCGTCACCCGTGGCCGAGCCGCCAGCGCGCCTCCGCCGCGCCGTCGACATCGCCGCGGCGTCGCTGCTGCTCGCGCTGGCGGCGCCGCTCCTGCTGCTCGGCGCCGCGGTCGTGCTCGTCGCCTCCGGACGGCCCCTGCTGTTCGGTCACCTGCGGCTCGGCCAGAACGGCCGCGAGTTCCGCTGCTGGAAGCTGAGGACGATGAAGAACGGCGCGGAGCGCTGGCTGATCGCGGATCCCGAGCTGCGCCGCCGCCACGCCGCCAACGGTTTCAAGCTGCCGCTGCGCGAGGATCCGAGGGTGAGCGCCGGCGGCCGCTGGCTGCGGCGCACCTACATCGACGAGCTGCCGCAGCTCTTCAACGTGCTCAACGGCACGATGTCGATCTTCGGCCCGCGGCCGATCGTGCCCGACGAGCTCTCCAACTACGGCGACGACGCCGCCGAGCTGCTCCGCCTCAAGCCCGGTCTGCTCGGGGAGTGGACCAGCCGCGGCCGCGACAGGCCGCCGTATCCGGAGCGGACGCGCCTCGAGCTCGCCTACGTGCGCGACCGCACCGTCGCGCGTGACCTCCGCATCCTCGCCCGCTCCATCCCCGCGCTCCTCCGCGGGCAGGCGGAGTAGCCGTGGATGCCCCCGCGCCGCGCGCGCCGCGCGTCAGCGCCAACGCGGCCGCGCTGCTGCTCGCCTACGTGCTGCCGCGCGCGTTCACCTTCGCCGCCGGCATCGCCGCCGCCCGCGTGCTCGGCCCCGCCGGCTACGGCGCCTACGGCACCGCCGCCGCGATCGCCGTCGTCGCGAGCATCCTCGCCACGCTGGGCATGCAGCCGCTGCTGGTGCGCGGCATCGCGCGCGACCCCGGCGCGGCGCCCGCGCTGATCGGCGCCGCGCACGCCGCCAAGCTGCTCACGATCCTGGCGATGGCCGCGGCGCTTCTGCTCACCGCGCCCGCGCTCGGTCTGGATGCGGGCGTCGCCGCGGCCGCGCTGCTGCTCGGCGGCGCGTACGGCATCGGCGCCGTCGTCGAGAACCTGTCGGCGTACTTCCAGGGCGTCGAGCGCATGCACGTGTGGACGCAGGCCAGCGCGCTCTACGGCCTGGTCGCGGGCGTGCTCGGCGTGATCCTCGTCGTCGCCACGCGGGACCTGCTCTGGTTCTGCGTCGCACCGATCGCGGGCCAGCTCACGGCGCTCGCCTGGCTGCTTCGCCGCGCCCCCGCCGCGGTACGCCGGCCGCCCCGGCCGCGCGCCGCCGACGTCGCCGCCCTCTTCCGCTCGCTCGCGCCCTTCGCGGCCGCGTTCGTCGCCACGACCATCTACTACCGGGCCGACATCCTCATCCTCGCCCACTGGCGGTCCGCTTCGGAGGTCGGCCTCTACACCGCCGCCCGCCGCTTCCTCGACATCGCACAGGCGGTCGCGCTCGCCGGCGCCGGCGCCCTCTACCCGCGGCTCGCACGGCAGGGGCCAGGGCCGGCGCGCGCCACGCGTAACGCGCTCGAGCTCGCGCTGCTCGCCGGCGTCCCCGCGGCCGCGCTGCTGACGCTGCTGCGCGCTCCGATCATCCACACCCTCTACGGTGCCGGCTACGGCGCCTCGGTGCCGGTCCTCGCCGTGCTCGCGCCGGCGCTCGCGCCGCTCGCCATCAACATGTTCGGCCTTTCCGCTCTCACCGCGGCGGGCGACGCCGGCGCCGCCGCCCGCCTCTGCATCGGCGCGGCCGCGCTCAACGTGCTGCTGAACCTCGCACTCGTCCCGGGGCTCGGCGCCGCGGGCGCGGCCGCCGCTTCGCTCGGTTCCGAGACCGCCCTCGCCGCCGCGTTCCTCCTCACGCTCGCGGCGCGCGGCGCCGCGCCGTCGGGCGCGGCGGTCCGGGCGACCGTCCGAGCCGGCGCGCTCGCCTTTGTCTTCGCCGCGGCAGCGCCGTGGCTGCGGCTCGCCGCGGCACCGGCCTACGCGCTCACCGTGGTCGCCGTGTACTGGCAGGCGGGACTGCTGTGGCGCGAGCGGAAGAGCGCCGCGCCGAGCGCCGCCGCCTCCGAGGGGGGAACCGCGTCCGACGCGGGAACGCCGGAGGCAGCGTGAGGGTCGTCTACGTCTCGAAGGCGCTCACGGTCGCGGCGTATCGCGGCAAGGTGGAGGCGCTCGCCCGCGAGGTCGACGTCACCGCTGTCGTGCCAGAGCGCTGGGGTCGCGCGACGGTCGAGGGTGCGGGCGCCCGCCTCGAACGACTGCCGGCGTGGCTACACGGCCACAACCACTTCCACTTCTATCGCGGCGCCGGCGCGCTCCTCGACCGCCTCCGGCCGGACCTCGTCCACATCGACGAGGAGCCCTTCAGCGTGGTCACGCTGCAGATCGCGCGTCTGTGCCGCGCGCGCGCCATCCCCTGCCTCTTCTTCGCCTGGCAGAACCTGCCGAAGCGGCTGCCTCCGCCGTTCCGGGCGCTGCGCGAGCGCGTCTTCGCCCACGTCGTGGGCGGCATCGCCGGCACGCCCGCCGCCGCGCGCGTGCTGCGGCGCGGGGGCTTTCGCGGGCCGCTCGCCGTGATCCCGCAGTTCGGCGTGGATCCGGAGCGCTTCGCCCCGGACGCCGGAGCCCGCCTCCGGGTGCGGCGGCGCATGGGGCTGCCGGAGGATGCCTTCGTCGCCGGCTTCGCCGGCCGGCTGGTGGCCGAGAAAGGCGTGGAACACCTCGTCGCCGCGCTCGCGGCGGTGCCGGAGGCGTACCTGCTCGTGATCGGCGACGGTCCGCGTCGCGCGGCGCTGGAGCGCCTGGCGGACCGCCTCCTGCCCGGCGTGCGCGCGCGCTTCGCCGGCGGCGTCCCGTCGCTCGACATGGCGGCGTGGCTGAACGCGCTCGACGTGCTGGCTCTGCCCTCGCTCACGACGCCCGGCTGGTCCGAGCAGTTCGGGCGCGTCCTCGTCGAGGCGATGGCGTGCGGCGTTCCCCTCGTCGCGTCGCGCTCCGGCGAGATCCCGCACGTCGTCGGAGACGTGGGCGTGCTCGTCCCGGAAGCCGACGTCGCCGCGCTCGCCGCTGCGCTCGCCGGCCTCGCCGCCGCGCCGGCACGGCGCGCGGAGCTCGGCCGTCTCGGGCGGCGACGCGTCCTCGACCGCTTCACGCACCAGCGGATCGCCGATCGGACGGCGGCGTTCTACCGCTCGCTCTCGCTGCCCGCGGTGCCGGCGTGATGGCGCGGGTCCGCGCGGCGGTCCACTCCGACGCCCTCGTCGCCGGCTTCGCCGCCGCGCTCCTCGGGGCGGGCGCCGTTTTGGGCCTCGCCGGCGCCGCGCGCGGAGACCTGCTCTTCGGCGCCGCGGGCGGCATCGCCGTCGAGGCGGCGGTCGTCGCCCTCATCGCGGCCGGCTTCATCGACGGCGCGCTCGCCGTCGCGATCGCCGCGCCGCTCCCGGCCGTCTACGACGCCGGCGGCGTGCGCATCGCGGCGGTGGCTCCGATCGCCGCGGGCGCGGTGTTCGGCTGGGTGCTCCGCCACGGCGCCGACCGCCGCCCCGCGCACCACGGCGCCCTGCCGGTGCGCGCGCTCGCCGCGATCCTCGCCGCGTTCCTCCTCGCCACCGTGGCCGGAGCGAGTATCGGCGACTCGCTGCGGGAGACGCTCAACTTCGCCGTCGTCGCCGCCTTCCTCGTCGTCGCGACCGACGAGCTCTCGCGCCGCCGCCGCGCGGTCCCGGTCGTGGCGAGCGTCGTCGTCGCCGCGGGCGCAGCGTGCGGGGTGCTCGCGGTGCTCGAGATGGTCGGGGTGATCCCGGGCCAGTTCCCGCGCTGGGGGACGCCGTTCCACCGCGCGGCGCTCGGCTTCGGCCAGCCGAACGGCCTCGGCCTCTTCTTCGCGGCGGTCCTCCCGCTCGCGGCGCACCGCGTCTCCGCCACCCGCGGCCCCGCCCGCGCCGTGGCCGCTCTCGCGCTCGCCGCCACCGGCCTCGGCCTCGTCGCCACCTTCTCGCGGGCCGCGTGGATCGCCGTCCTGCTCGGGCCGCTCGCGCTCGCGCTCGCCGGCGAGCGCCGCCTCGCCGTCCGCCTCCTCCTCGGCGGCATCGCCGCGGTGGTCCTCGTCGACGTCTTCTCCGGCGGCCTCGTCCGCGACACCGTGCAGCGAACGATCGGCGACTGGGTGATCGAGCAGCGCGCCGCGCTCTTCCTGACCGGCGTCAGCATGTTCGCCGCGCACCCGATCCTCGGCGTGGGACCGGGCGGCTTCGCCGACCAGATCGGCCGCTACGGCGCCCAGATCACGCAGCTCTGGGATTACCAGCCGACGCCGCACAACGCCTACGTCCAGATGGCGGCGGAGACCGGCATCGTCGGGCTCGTCGCCTTCGTCGTCTTCCTGGCGCTCGTGCTGCGCGCGCTGGTGCGCGGCGCACGCGACGCGGAGGCGGCGCCGGACGTGCGCCGCTTCCGCCTCGCCGCGCTGTGGTCGTTCGCCACGATCTGCATCGCGTCGGGCGGCACGTGGCCCTTCGCGCACGGCACCGGCGAGGTCGTGGCGCTGGTGCTGGCGTTGGGTCTCGCGCGCTCCCCGGAGACGGCGGCGCCGTGAGGATCGGCATCAACGGCCGCTTCCTGGCGGCGCCGCTCACCGGCGTGCAGCGCTTCGCCGTCGAGGTCGCCTCGCGCATTACAGGCGACGACGTCGTCCTCCTCCTGCCCGGCGGCGTCGAGCTGCCCGCGGCCGTGCCCGCTCGCGCGCACGTCGTGCGCGGCCGCCTGCCGGGACACGCCTGGGAGCAGCTCGAGCTCCCCGCCGCGGCGCGCCGCGCCGGCTGCCGCGCCGTGCTCCACCTGGCCGGCACCGCGCCGCTTCGCTCCGACGGCGCCGTCCTCGCGATTCACGACGTCCTCCCGCTCACGCGGCCGGAATGGTTCGGGCGCCGCTTCCGCGCCTGGAGGCGCACCGTGCTGCGCGCCGCCGCGCCGCGCGCCGCGGCCGTGATCACCGTCACGGAATGGGCCCGCGAGGAGATCGTCCGCACGCTGGGCGTGGACCGCGACCGCGTCCACGTCGTGCCGCAGGGGATCGAGCCTTTCGACGCCCCCGCGTCGATCGCGGAGGTCACCGCGATGCGCCGCCGCCGCGGGCTGCCGGCTCCGTTCCTGCTCGCCGTCGGCGCCGGCGACCCGCGCAAGAACCTCGCGTTCCTTCACGGCGTGCTCGCGCGCTGGCCGTCCGATCCGCCGCCGCCGCTGGTGGTCGTCGGCGCCGCGCCGCGGCGCGTGCACGGCAGCGCTGACGGCCGGCCGGGCCGCGACGCCGGGGCCGGCGACACGGCTGCCGGATCCGGCGAGACCTCCCGCCGGGCCCGCGACGTGCGCTACATCGGGCGCGTCGACGACGACGAGCTGCGCGCGCTCTACACCGCCGCCTCCGCCCTCTGCTTCCCCTCGCGCGCCGAGGGGTTCGGACGGCCCCCGCTGGAGGCGCTCGGCTGCGGCACGCCCGCCCTCGCCGCCGACTATGGCGCCGCCCGCGAGGCGTTCGGCGACGCCGTGCCGCTGCTGCCGCTCGATCCGGACGCGTGGGTGCACGCCCTGCATCCGCTCGTGTGCGACGGCGCCGCCCGCGCCGACGCGGTCGAGCGCGCGCGGCACGGTGTGCGGATCGCGCGCTGGGAGGAGACGGCGGCGCGCGTGGAGGCGGTGTGCCGCGCCGCGGCCGAGGCGGCGGCGTGAGCGGGGGCGCGCGGATTTCCGGCCGCGTCGCCATCGTGCACGACTGGCTGACCGCGATGCGGGGTGGCGAGCGCGTGCTCGAGGCGATGCTCGACGTGCTGCCGGACGCCGAGATCTTCACGCTCGTGCACGCATCCGGAAGCGTGTCCGCGCGCATCGAGGCGCGTCCGATCCACACCTCGTTCCTGCAGCGCGCGCCCGGCGCACCCGCGGCCCACCGCCGCTACCTGCCGCTGTTCCCGCTCGCGGTCGCGGCGTTCGACCTGAGCGGTTTCGACCTCGTCGTGTCGAGCAGCCACTGCGCGGCGAAGGCGGCGCCGGCGCGCGGCGCGCCGCACCTCTGCTACTGCCACACGCCCGTGCGCTACGCGTGGGATCAGTTCGACGCCTATTTCGCGCCGGACGCGCGCGGCCGCATCGCGCGCGCGGCGGCCCGCCCCGGTGCCGCGCTCCTGCGCCGCTGGGACGCCGCGACGGCGGGCGGCGTGGACCGCTTCGTCGCGAACTCCCACCACGTCCGCGGCCGCATCCAGCGCTGCTACGGCCGCCGCGCCGACGTGCTCTATCCGCCCGTCGATTGCGACCGCTTCGCGGCGCCCCGCGCGCCTGAGGACTTCCACCTTGTCCTCGGCGCGCTCGTCCCCTACAAGCGCGTCGACCTCGCCGTGCAGGCGTTCGCCCGCCTCGGCCGGCGCCTCGTCGTCGCCGGCGAGGGCCCCGAGCTGGACCGCCTGCGCCGCGACGCGCCTGCCAACATCGAGTTCCTCGGGCGCGTCGGGGACGACGACGTCGTCGATCTGCTCGCCCGCTGCCGCGCCCTCGTCTTTCCCGGCGTCGAGGACTTCGGGCTTACCGCCGTCGAGGCGCAGGCGGCGGGGGCGCCGGTCGTCGCGCGCGCCGCGGGCGGGGCGCTCGAGTCGGTGGCGGGGCCGATCGTCGACGCGAACGGGCGCGTGCTCTCCCGCGTCAGCGGCGAGCCGGCGACGGGCGTCTTCTTCCACGATGCATCCGTCGACGCGCTGATCGCCGCCGTCCGGCTCGCGGACGCGACGCGTTTCGACGCCGCCGCGCTGCGCCGCCGCGCGCAGCGCTTCGACGTCGCCGCTTTCCACCGCGGCTTCCGCGCCCAGCTCGAGCGCCTGACGTCCGGCGTGGCGCGGACCGCCTCGCGGCCGGCCTGATCCGATGCGCGTCCTGCACGTCGGCTGCGTGCTCGACCCGCAGAGGCGCTCGGGGGCCGCTCTGCTGGAGGCGTGGCCCACCCTGCTCGACGTGGCCCGCGCCGCCCGCGACGCCGGCGCCGACGTCAGCGTGCTGCAGGCCGCGCACGCCGACGAGGTGCTCGAGCGCGACGGCATCCGCGTTCGCTTCGTCGCGGAGCACGCCGCGCTGCGCGCCGCCGCCGGTCGGACCGGCGCCCGCGTGCCCCCGATCCGGCTCGCGCGCGCCGCCGCCGCCGCCGCGCCGGACGTCGTCCACGTGAACGGCCTGGCGTTTCCCCTCCACGCGCGCGCCATTGCCGCCGCGCTGCCGCGCGCCGCGCTGCTCGTGCAGGACCATGGCGACCGGCCGCCGCACCGTCGCCGCGCGCTGCACCGCTGGGGCCTCGCCGTGGCCGACGGCGCCGCGTTCGTTTCGCGCGAGCAGGCCGCGCCGTTCCTCGCGCAGAAGCTGCTGTCCGCCGATCTGCCGCTGTTCGAGATCGCCGAGTCATCCAGCCGCTTTCAGCCCGGCGACGCCGCCCAGGCGCGCCTCGCCACCGGCGTCCGCGGCGACCCCGCGGTGCTGTGGATCGGGCGCCTCGACGCGGTGAAGGACCCGCTCGTCGCGCTCGACGCGTTCGCGCTGGCGGCCGAGCGGCTGCCCGATGCGCGGCTCTGGTGCTGCTTCACCGACGCGCCGCTGCTGGAGCGCGTGCGCTCGCGGGTCGCGAAGGACCCGCGGCTGGGCGAGCGTGTCCGCCTCCTCGGCCGCGTGCCGCACGAGCACGTCGAACAGCTCTGCCGCGCCTGCGACCTGCTGCTCCTGACCAGCCGCCGCGAAGGCTGCCCCTACGCCCTCCTCGAGGCGCTCGCGTGCGGCCTGCCCGCCGTGCTCTCCGACCTCCCGGCGCATCGCGCCCTCACGCACGGCGCCGACACGACCCCCACCCGCGCTGCCGACGTCGCCCTGACCCAGCCCGGCGATGCCGCCGCCGCCGCCGCCGCGATCGTCCGCCTCGCCGGCGGCCTGCGGGAGACGCGCCGCCGGCGCCTGCGCCGCCACTTCGAGCGAGACCTCTCCTTCGACGCGCTCGGCCGGCGCCTGCTGGCCTGCTACCGCACGCTGCTGCGACGGGCCGCGTGAAGATCGGCATGCTGGTGCCGGGCGGCGTGGACCGCGGCGGCACGCACCGCGTCATCCCGTGCCTGCTCTGGCTGATCGAACGGGTGGCCGCCGCCGGTCACGAGCTGCACGTCTACGCGCACCGGCAGGAGCGCGGGCCTGGCCGCTGGCCGCTCCTCGGGGCGTCGGTCCACGATGCCGGCCGCCCGCCGCGCCGCTTCCGCACACTCGTGGCGATCGCCGCCGAGCACCGCCGCGCCCCGTTCGACGTGCTGCACGCCATCTGGGCCGCCCCCGCCGGCCTCGTGGCGGCCGTCGCCGGCGCGGCGCTGCGCGTGCCGGTCCTGCTGCACATCACCGGCGGCGACCTCGTCGCGATCCCGGAGATCGGGTACGGCGCGCGTCTCCGCCGCCGGGGGCGCCTGTGGGTGCGGCTCGCCGCCGCCGGCGCCGAGCCGCATCACGGTCCCCAGCGCGTACGTGCTCGAGCAGGCCCGGCGGCTCGGAATCGACGCGGAGCGGCTCACTTTCGGCGTCGATCTCGACCGCTGGCCGCCGCTGCCGCCCCGGCCCCGTCCGCCGGGCCGTACCGCGCGCCTGCTCTTCGTGGGCAGCCTGAACCGCGTGAAGGACCCCTCCACGCTGCTGCGCGCCGCGGCCCGGCTGCGGCGCACCGGACGCGCGTTCCGACTCGACATCGTCGGGGAGGACACGCTGGGCGGCGCGGTGCAGCGGGAGGCGCGCATCGCGGGTCTCGAGGATGCGGTCCACTTCCACGGCTTCCTGCCGCACGCCCGGCTGCGGCCGCTGATGGAGCGCGCCGACCTGCTCGTCGTCTCCTCCCGCCACGAGGCCGATCCGATCGCGCTGCTGGAGGCGGCAGTCGCGGGCGTACCGGCGGTCGGGACCGCCGTCGGCCACCTGGCGGAGTGGGCCCCCGACGCCGCGCTCGTCGCTCCGGTCGGGGACGCGGACGCGCTCGCCCGCGCCGTCGCCGCCCTCCTGGACGACGACGCGCGACGCGTTAGCGTGGCCGCTCGGGCGCAGGCGCGCGCCCTCGCCCTCGATGCGGACCGAACCGCCCGCGAGGTGCTGAGCGCCTACGCGGCGCTCGCCTCTCGGAACCTCGGGGTGCCGAACACGGATTGGCGGCGCGTGGACCGAGAGAGGATCGAAAGACCGCCGGACGCGCACGTCCGGCCCTGACCTGCCGAGGAGATACCATGAACGAACGGCGCCCCCTGCGAAGCGAACCGAGACGTCGCCCGCTCAGACGACTGTTGCTCGCCGCCGCGGTGCTCGTCCCGCTCGCGGCGCCGCCGGAGGCCGTCGGCGCGCAGTCGGTGCTCGAGCGCACGCCCAACTTGGGCGGAACCTGGGTCGGCTCCCCTGGAACCGTGTACTTCACCTTCCTGCACCGCTTCACCGCCGGCGACGCGCCCGCTCGCAAGGTCGCCAACTCGCCGACCTTCCTGCTCGCCGCGGCGCTCCCCGGCGAGACGATGGTGGGCGCCCGCTACGCGACCAATTCCCTCGTCGTGGCCGGCTTCCCGAACGAATGGGAGTTCTTCGGGCGGGCCGCGCCGCTGCGCGAGCAGGCTGGGGCCCCGCTCGATCTCACGCTGCACGGCGGCTACAACGAAGCGTCGCGGAGCTGGGATGGCCAGATCACGCTCGCCCGCGATGTCGGGCCGCTGCGGCTGCTCGCCGCCGGCCGCGGCTTCTCCAACTTCCGGCGGCAGGACTCGCGCTTCGCCCTGGCCGGCGGCGCGACGCTGCATCTGAGCCGCTTCATAGCCCTCGCGGGCGACGTCGCCTCCCTCGTCGACCGCGCGGCCGGTGAAAAGGTCGCCTGGGGCGCGGGCCTGCAGCTCGCGATCCCGTACACGCCGCACACGCTCAGCCTGCAGGTGTCCAACGCGACGACGACGACCCTGGAGGGCGCCTCATTCGGCATCCCGAACGGCCGCCGCTACGGCTTCGAGTTCACCGTTCCGTTCACGCTGTCCCGCTATTTCGGCGGTCGCTCCGCCAGCGGCGGCGAGGTCGCGCAGGCGCCCGCGGCGGGACCGGAGGGAGATGCCGCGGCCGAGGTCACGATGTCGAACAAGCTGCGCTTCTCGCCCGGCACCGTCCACATCAAGGTCGGCCAGACCGTCCGGTGGCGGAACCAGTCGGACGTGGTCCACACCGTGACGTTCGACCCGTCGCTCGCCGCGAAGAAGGGGGACGTCCGTCTTCCCGACGGCGCCGAGACCTTCAACTCCGGCGACATCAAGCCGGGCGCCGTCTTCACGCACACCTTCGATGTGCCCGGCGAGTACCACTACATCTGCGTTCCGCACGAGCTCGCCGGAATGCTCGCCGTCGTCATCGTCGAGAAATGAGGAGGATCGCATGCATATCACGCGCAGCGCCTTCGTCCTGGCGCTCACGCTGGCGAGTGCGGGCTGCTTCTCGAGCGACCCGACCAACGGTCCGAACGACAACGGACCCGTCGCCGCCACCGTCCAGATGACCGATCAGCTCCGCTTCAGCCCGGCGTCGGTGACGATCCACGTCGGGGAGAGCGTTCGCTGGGACAACGTGTCGCAGTTCACGCACACCGTGACCGCCGATCCCGCCAAGGCCGCCGACCCCGCGCACGTCAGCCTGCCGGCGGGCGCCCAGACGTTCGATTCCGGCGGCATCACGCCCGGTACGCAGTTCGAAAAGACGTTCACCGTACCGGGCACCTACCACTACTTCTGCCAGCCCCACGAGGCGCTCGGCATGCTCGGCACGGTCACCGTCTTGCAGTGACTTCTGTGCCCCGCGCCGCGGCGCTGCGGCTCGCCGTGCTCGCCCTCGCTGGAGGCTGCTGCTGCCGCGGCGGCGCGCCCGCGGCACCCGCGCCGACCGGCTCGGCGACGGCCGGCCTGGTCGTTCCGCCTCCCGCCGCCGTGCGCGCGCAGGCGGCCGCGCCGGTGCACGCCCACTTCCGCAACGTCCACTTCCGCTTCGCGCCGCAGATCGCCCTCGAGATCGAGGACCTCGAGGGCGTGCTCACGCCGAAGATCGACGGCGCCGCCGTCGTCCTCGACGACGACACGTCGTTCGTGCTGCAGATTCAGCGCGGCCGCACCGCATTGACCGCCGGCAACCTCACCCGCCTGCTCAACGAGTGGGTCTTCGCCTACCCGGGCGCACCGCTGCGCAACCTGAGCGTCACCTTCCGTGACGGCCGCCTCCGGCAGTCCGGGATCCTGCACAAGGGCGTCGACATCCCCTTCCAGATGGAGGCGTCCGTCGCCGTCACGCCCGCCGGCGAGATCCGCCTGCACCCGACATCGATGAAGATCTGCAGCATTCCCGGGAAGGGGCTGATGGACGCCCTCGGCATCCATCTCTCCGATCTCCTTGACCTTCGGCGCGCCCACGGCGTCCGCGTGGCCGGCGACGACCTCTACTTCGACCCGACCGCGATCCTCCCGCCGCCGGCCATCGACGGCCACCTCGTCGCCGTCGCGGTGCTCGATTCGGCGCTCGTCCAGACGTGGCGCACCGGGACCGGCGCCGATTCAACAGCCGCTCTCGGCGCGGCGGCCCCGCCACTTCCCGACGCGCCCAACTTCATGTACTTCCGCGGTGGCGTGCTGCGCTTCGGCAAGCTGTTCATGGTCGCCACGGACATGCAGGTCGTCGACGCCGATGCCGCCGACCCCTTCGACTTCTTCCTCGATCGCTACGTCGTGCAGCTCGCCGCGGGCCGCACCGAGAACCTGCCCGACTTCGGCCTCCTCGTGCACATGCCCGACTACGACGATACACCGGCACTCGCGGCGTCGCGGAAGACGGGGAAGTGAGCGCGCGCGTGGTGTGGATCGACCTTCGGCGCTATTCTGGACCTCGGGACGGGAACCGCGTTCTCCGGTCCCACACGTCCGACGTGGATGACGAGAGCCCCATGAGCGAAGACGATCTGCTCTGCCGCGACGTGATCGAGCGGCTGCCGGACTACCTCGATGGGGAGCTCCAGCCCGAGATCCGCGACGCCGTCGCTGCCCACCTCCGATCGTGTGCGCGCTGCCGTGCGTCCGCACGCTTTCAGGGGGAACTCGTCGAAACGCTGCACCGGACCCGCTCGCCGGCGGCACCGGGCGAGCTGCGGCGGCGCATCGTCGAAGCGCTGCTCGACGAAGATCGCCGCCAGGAGGGAGAAGGGGGCGACGCCTCGCCGCCGCAGTAGGTGTGCGCGCTACGCCCTCAGGCGAGGCGCCGCGCGCCCACGCTCATGTGTCCCACCTCGACCGCGTAGTCGAAGAGCGCCTCCGCGAGGATCCTCCGCCCGCGGTGCAGGCGACTCTTGACCGTCCCCCGCGGGATCTCCAGGACGTCCGCGATCTCCGCGTAGGAGAAGTCGTGCAGGTCCTTCAGGACGACGGCGTCCCGGAACTCGTCGGGCAGCGCGTCGACGGCGCGCAGCACCTCGTCGTCGATGATCGAGTCGAAGAACTCCTTTTCCGCCTCCCACGGCCCCGGTGTGGCGTCGTCCAGGAGCGGCGCCAGCGACTCGACGCCGCCTTCGAGTCGCAGGTCGGTCGCCGTGACCTCGTGCCGGTGCGAGCGCGTTTCCTTCTTCCGTAGAACGACGTTCCTGCAGATCGTGAAGAGCCACGAGAGCACCTTCGTCCCCCGCGTATAGGTGCCCCACCCCCGATAGGCCCGGAGAAAGGCCTCCTGCGTCGCGTCCGCGGCCTCGGCCTCGTTACCGCTGCACAGCCGCAGCGCGAAGCGATAGACCGCGTCGAGACACGGCAGCGCCTCCTCCTCGAATCCGGGCTTGCCGAGCCTCCGCTCCATGCCATTCTCCGGGCCGCTCATCAGGGTTTCCTCACTCCTGAATTGACCGATTCGTCCGGGACGCGAGCTGCGCCCGGATCTGCCGACCCCACTCGACCGCCCGGAGCTCCACGAAGATCTGCTCCGCGTCGCGCCGCAGGGCGTCGCCCGCGCCGTCCTCCTCCCCCGCGTCCGCGAGCGCGCCCCGCGCCTCCAGCGCTTCTGCCTCCAACAGCCGCAGGTGCCGCCGCCTCGCGATCGACAGCGCTTCGTCCAGATAGCCGCGTGCGTCCTCCAGCCGCTGGTCCCACAGTGCCACGATGCCCAGCACGCGAAGCGCATCCCCCTGACCCGCCGGCTCACCCAGCGTGCGGAAGCGACGCAGCGAGCGCTCCGCCGTCACCGCCGCCAGGCGGCCGTCGCCCCGCATCGCTTTCAGCAGCGCCCACTCCTGTTCGACCCGTCCCGCCTCGTCCTCGCTGCCGTCCGCGCGCGCGTACTCCAGCGCCTGCCGGAACGCGGCATCCGCTTCGTCCGGAAAGCCCATCTCCCGGTAGCTGATCGCGAGGTTGTTGTGCGCCTGCGCGAGGCCACGGACGTGGCCCAGGCGCTGATACGAGATGATCGCCCGCTCGTGGCTCGCGAGCGCCGCCTGCAACTGACCCGTCAACGTCTGGATGATGCCGAGATTCTGGTTCGCCCGCGCCACGAACTCCTCGTCACCCGCCCGACTCGCCGCGTCCAGCAGCCGGCCCCACTCCGCCTCCGCCCCCTCCACATCGCCCAGCTCGAAGAGCAGGATGCCTTCCAGGTTCGACCGACTCCGGAACAACTGGTCGTTGCCCCGCCGCAGACACACCGGCGCCAGCTCCCGCACCAGCGCTAGCGCCCGCTCGCGCTCGCCCCGTCGCCGCAACGCCTCCGCCAGCAGGAAGCCCAGCTCCGGCTCCTCCAGCAGCGACTCCCGCGTCACGCACGAGAGCAGCGACGCCAGCCCCGGATAGTCGCGCGACGCCTGCAGCGCGCGCGCCTGCCGAAGCAGCGAGCCGAGTGCCCGGGTCTCCGACATTCCGCCTTCGCTCAGCTCGCCACCGAGAAACCCGTGAACCCCGGCAGCGCCGACTCCAGCTCGTAGCCGTCCGCAGACCGCGTCGTCGGCAGCAGCGACCACGGATCCGTGTCGCTCTCCCGCTTCCAGATCCGCATCTGATACCACAGCTGCTCGTCCGTCGCGTCCACCCGGCCGTCTCCGTTCAGGTCCGCCGCCGCGTGCGTGCACCACATGTGCAGCACCGCCGGAGAACCCGCATCGAACACCAGGCCCGACGGCGCGAACTCGAACACCATCCGTTGAGCGTCCGGGTGAATCGTGATCTGCACCGAGTCACCCTCCTCGTACAGGATCCCGTTCGGTCGCCGGTACAGCGACTCCGCCGACAGCCGGAACTCCACCAGACGATCTCCCGCCTGGCCGGCCTGCGTCGAGCGGAACCGCAGCGTCACCGTCTTCGCCTCGCCCTTCACCGCCCAGAAACTCGTGTCTCCAGGGACCAGCGGGACGTACGATGCATCCAGGGGCGCCACCACCGGCGAGCCCGGCACCTGCGTCCCCGGCCGCTCCGGAGCATCCGGTCCCGTCAGCGGCTGGCAGGCGGCCGCGAGGCCGATCAGTAACGGCAAACAGCGTCGCATGGGTCTGCTCCGATAGAGGTTCATCGCCCCGCAAGGGCGGCAACGCTCGTGCCTTTCCGTAACATATTGTATCACAACGAGTTACCGGGAAATCCCCGTGACCCGCAGCGGGACATGTGTAGCGCAACGCTACACGGGGCGGTCGAGCAGGCGGTAGAGGCGGGAGCGGCTGATGCCGAGCGCATCGGCGGCCGCGCGCTTGTTGCCGCCGAGGTGTTCGAGCATGGCGCGGGCGGCGGCGGCCTCGATGCGGTCGAGGCTGGCGGGGAAGGGGAGGGCGGCGTCGGCGGAGAGGGATTCGGCGGTCGGCACACCCTCGAGGAAGAGATCGTCGGTGTGGAGCTCGCCGTCGCCGAGCAGGACGGCGCGCTCGATGGCATTGCGCAGCTCGCGGACGTTGCCGGGCCAGGTGTGGGAGAGGAGCGTGGCGCGGATGGCGGCAGTGAGGTCGGGGCGAGGGGCGTCGTATTCCTGGCTGAAGCGGTCGAGGAAGTACTCCGTGAGAAGGAGAATGTCGCCGTCGCGGTCGCGCAGGGGCGGGAGGTGGATCGGCAGGACGGCGAGGCGGAAGTAGAGGTCTTCGCGGAAGCGACCGTGGCGCACGGCGGCGGCGAGGTCGACGTGGGTGGCGGCGACGATGCGTACGTCGATGGTGCGGGAGCGGAGGCTGCCGAGGCGGCGGACGTTGCGATCCTCGAGGACCTTGAGGAGCTTGGCCTGGATGTCGACCGGCAGGTCGCCGATCTCGTCGAGGAAGAGGGTGCCGCCGTCGGCGGCTTCGAAGAGGCCGGGCTTGGGTGCGCGGGCGTCGGTGAAGGCGCCTTTCTCGTAGCCGAACAGTTCGGCTTCCAGCAGCGTCGGTGGAAGGGCGGTGCAGTTGATCTCCACGAACGGGTGTGGAGCGCGAGGTCCGTTGTAGTGGATCGCCTGGGCCAGGAGCTCCTTGCCGGTCCCGGTCTCGCCGGTGATGAGGATCGTCGCTCCGCCCCTCGGGATGACGCGCGCGGCCCGTTCGAGCGCTCTGCGCAGCCCCTCGCTCGAACCGATGAGCCGCGAGAAGTCGTAGCGCGTGCGTTCCCGCGTCGCGAGCGCCGCCGCCCTCTCACGGCCCTGCGCCCGCTGCGCCCGCTCCACGACCCAGGAGCGCAACGCCTCCAGGTCCGGCGGAAGCGCGAAGTAGTTCGAGGCGCCCGCCTGCACGGCGGCGACCGCCGGCCGATGATGCTCCGCCGCCCCCACGACCACCACCTCGCCCGCGCCGTGCGCGCGAGCCTCGTCGACCGCCTCCGCCGCGTTCGCCTCGTCGCCCGCCAGCGCGACGATCGTCCCGCACGGCTCCCCCGCCGTCGTGAGATCCGCCGCGCGGTCCACGACGTCGAGGCGGACCCCGGCCGACTCGGACAGCTCCGGCCACACGCGCGCGAATGCATCCGTCCGCGCGACAACCCTCAGGACGACATCTCCCGGCAGGGATCCCTCGCTCTCTTCCTCGAGTCCCGCCGCGGTGCCGATGCCGCGGGCGGCGGTCGCGGATCGCCGCGTGCTTCGAGAACGCTTCGACACCGCGTGCCCTGACGCGGTTCCGCGGGCGCCGCCGGCGTTTCTGCCGAAGGCGCGACCGTGTGTCTCGATACGAGACAGAAGATAACGCGGCGAAAGCGCGGACGGGAGAAGGGCGGAGGAAGCGGCGGCGGCGGCGGTGGCGGGACCTGCCGGCGGAGGCGGGTGGTGCGCGTCGGGAGAGGGCGTCAGGGCTCGTGCAGGCGGCTCATCCTCGAGTGGTGGGGCAGGACGTCGTCGTGGGCACGCCGCCGGACGCTGTCGTGGGCGTCGCCCCCGGTATCGAAGGGGACGAACCCGTCGTCGCATGGCATCGGAAAGGCGAGGTCGGAGCCGCAGAAGGAGATGCGGGCGACGATTCGGTTGAAGAGCAGCCCGTAGTCGAGGTGCGCCATGCGGGCGATGGGGCAAAGGGGCGCCGGCCCGCGCTCCTGGGCGGCGTCCGGCCGTGCCGTGGCGTGGGTGACGATGCGGGCCTCCGCGTGGTGCGGGTTGTTCTCGGGCACACGACGCAAATCGTGGACGGGGAGGTGGGGTTCCCGCAGGGCGGAGTGGCCGCCTCGGCCCACGCGGCGGTGCGGGGCCCGGTTCAGAACCGGGGCGGGGGCGTGTGCGGACGTGAGACGGCGGGTCCCGAGGCCGGTCAATCGGCGGCCGGCGCGCCGCATGGCAAACGCACTCAGCTATCGTTGCGACAACGCTTTGTGACACCGTTGCGATTGGCACGGGCTCTGCCTTCGTCGGGCTGCGGCGCCACAGCTGCGGCGTTTGCGCTGGCGACCCTTCGCGATCCACCGCTTCCGGAGCCGATAATGGCCACGCTGCTGCACGATCTTCGCTTCGCTGTGCGGGCGCTGGGTCGTAGCCCCGGCTTCACGGCGGTGGCCGTTTTGACGCTGGCGATCGGGATCGGCGCGAACACGGCGATCTTCAGCGTGGTGGAGGGTGCTCTCCTGCAGGCGCTCCCGTTCCGGGACGCCTCGCGCCTGGTATGGATCACGGAGACGCGTGCATCGACGGGGACGGACCTGATGGTGGATCCGCCGATGCTGCGCGACTGGGCCGAGGGCACGCGGACGTTGAGCGGCATCGCCGCGTGGAGCGTCGAGTCGCCGACGATCACGGGGCGCGGCGAGCCGACGCGCAGGCCGGCGGCGGCGGTGAGCGCGGCGCTGTTCCCTCTGCTGGGGGTCGAGCCGGCGCTCGGGCGCTGGATCGCGCCGTCGGAGGACCGCGCGGGCGCGGCCCCGGTCGTCGTACTGGGCGAGGGGCTATGGCGCGAACGCTTCGGCGCGAGTCCGGCGGTGCTGGGGCAGACGCTCCGGCTCGACGACGAGCCGTACACGATCATCGGCGTCGCGGCGGCCGGCTTCGACTTTCCGGACGGGGCCCAGTTGTGGACGCCCCTGATGCCGGCGCTGGGCGACGCCGCGACGGTGCGGGGCGCGCATTTCCTGGCGGCGATCGGCCGCCTCTCCCCCGGCGCGACTGCCGGGGCGGCGCAGGGAGAGCTGGCAGGGCTCGCGCGGGCGATCGGCGAGCGTGAGCAGGGCGCTCGCGACATCGGCGCCAGGGTGGTGGGCCTGCAGGAACACATCGTCGGCGGAACCCGGCGCGGCCTGCTGGTGCTGCTGGGCGCCGTGACGTTCGTGCTTCTGATCGCGTGCGCGAACGTGGCGAACCTGCTCCTCGCGCGGGGTGTGGGCCGGCGGCGGGAGCTGGCGGTGCGAAGCGCGCTCGGCGCGAGCGCCGGCGTGCTGGCGCGGCAGCTCCTGGTGGAGAGCGTGGTGCTCGCACTCATCGCGTGCGCGGTCGGGCTCGCCGTCGCATACTGGACGATGGTGGCGATCGTCGCCCTCGCGGGCTCGCAGCTGCCCCGCGCGGCGGAGATCACGATGAACGCGCCGGTGCTGCTCTACGCGCTCGTGACGGCGACGGCGACCGGAGTGCTCTTCGGTCTGGCGCCCGCGCTGCACGCGGCGCGCACCGGCCCCCAGGCCGCCCTGAAGCAGGATCCGCGCGCGGGAGCGCGGAGCGGCCGGCTTCGCCGGGTGCTCGTGGTGGGGGAGCTCGCCGCGACGGTCGTCCTGCTCGCCGCGGTCGGCCTCATGCTCGAGAGCTTCGTGCGGCTGACGAGCACCGATCCCGGCTTCGTCCCGGACCGCCTCGTCGCGGCGAAGATCACCCTTCCCGCCTCGCGCTACGCCGACCCCGCGGCGCAGCTTGCGTTCTACACCTCGCTCCGTGACCGGCTCGCCGCGAAGCCGGACGTCCGTGCCGCGGCGATCGTGCGAAACCTGCCGATCAGCGGCATGACGATGACCTCTCCGGTGTGGGTCGAGGGCGAGCCGGTCGGGCCGCAGGCACCGGAAGGCCAGTTCGCGCCGGTATCGCCGGAGTACTTCCGCGTCATGGGAATCCCCCTCGTCGCCGGCCGCACCTTCACGGAGCGCGACAACGCCGACACCCCCCCCGTGGCTGTCGTCAGCGCCGTGCTCGCGAAGCGACTCTTCGGCGAGCGCAGTCCGCTCGGAGCGACGCTCAGGACCGGCTTCGGCGCCCAATCGCTGCGCATCGTGGGCGTCGTGGGCGATGTGCGCCACGGCGGCCAGGCGGCGCCGCCGGCGCCTCAGGTCTACGTTCCGTTCAGGCAGAGGGTCTCGCCGTACGAAAGCATCGTGCTCGCCGGCCGCGGCGATCCGAATGCGCTGCTGCGCGCCGTCCGCGGCGCCGTGCGTGACGCCGATCCCGAACTGGCGATCGACCAGCTCACCACCATGCGCGAGCTGCTCGCGACGTCGGTCGCGCAGCCGCGCTTCTACCTCGCCCTTCTCGGCCTCTTCGCAGTCGTCGCCCTCATCCTGGCCGTCGTCGGACTGTACAGCGTCATCGCCTACGGCGTGGCGCGCCGCACCCGCGAGATCGGCATTCGCGTCGCGCTCGGCGCCGAGCGACGCGCCCTCGTCCGCTCCTTCGTCGGAGAAGCCCTGCGCCTCGCCGGGATCGGAATCGCCATCGGCGTCGCCGGCGCGGCCGTCGCCACGCGCGCTCTGTCGACGCTCCTCTACGAGGTGAAGCCGACGGAGCCGATGGCGTTCGCCGGCGCCGCACTGCTGCTCGTCGCCGCAAGCGCATTCGCCAGCTGGCTGCCTGCGCTGCGCGCGGCGCGCGTCGAGCCGGTGGAGGCGCTGCGGTACGAGTAGACGGAGGCAACGAAAAGCCCCACCTCGCTCGAAGGCGAAATGGGGCTTTCGTTTACCCAGTCGGGGAGACTGGATTTGAACCAGCGACCCCTGCGTCCCGAACGCAGTGCTCTACCGGGCTGAGCTACTCCCCGAATCTTGCCGATCCCGGTCCCGTCTCAGCGGACGGGGTGGGATTCGAACCCACGAGGGCGGTTAGACCCCACACGATTTCCAATCGTGCGCCTTAAGCCGCTCGGCCACCCGTCCATCGCGCCGGCCACCCACCTCCGGATGCTTCGATCCGGCGCCAACCTCGTCGATCGAATCCAGCGGAGAGGGAGGGATTCGAACCCTCGAGGGCCTTTTGGGCCCAAACGCCTTAGCAGGGCGCCGCCTTAAGCCTCTCGGCCACCTCTCCGAGCCGCTTGCGGGCCGGGCGTCATCCCCGGCGCCGTGACGTCGCGGCACCGATCCAGCGTATCCGAATTGCCCCTCCTGGGTTCGAACCAGGACTCTCCTGATCCAGAGTCAGGCGTGTTGCCAATTACACCAAGGGGCATTCCGCTCGTGCCTTCCGGGCGCGCTGCTTCGCGCGGCGCGCGCGTGCCCGTTGCCTCTCGCCGTCTCCGGTTGAACCCGGCCGGCGTCGCGAGTCGGGTCCTGGACCGCCCCGCCCGCTCAGGCGTGGGTCCCGCTGGTGCCTTCAGGGTGCGCCGCTTCGCGCGGCGCGGCCGTGCCCGTTGCCTCTCGCCGTTCCCGACCGCGCGGGTTGGTGGAGAGGCGGGACGAGCGGGAGACGGGGCTCGAACCCGCGACCCTCAGCTTGGGAAGCTGATGCTCTGCCAACTGAGCTACTCCCGCATCCGAGAGCCACCTGTCGGATTCGAACCGACGACCCCATCATTACGAATGATGTGCTCTACCGACTGAGCTAAGGTGGCGAAGTGGAGCTGAGGGGAGTCGAACCCCTGACCTCTGCAGTGCGATTGCAGCGCTCTCCCAACTGAGCTACAGCCCCACGAATCGGCCCGACTGGGCTCCCGGTCTTCATGTTGCGCGACGAAGGCGCCGTTCCTCCATGGGCGCGAGAGGACTCGAACCTCTGACCTCTACGATGTCAACGTAGCGCTCTAACCAACTGAGCTACGCGCCCCCATACCTTCATCCGACGCATCCGTTCCAGTGGTGGGGGAAGGATTCGAACCTTCGTAGGCGTAGCGCCAGCAGATTTACAGTCTGCCCCGTTTAGCCGCTTCGGTACCCCACCGCGATCTGCGGCGTCGCGAGCGAGGGGATCTCGCCGGCCTCATGCGCCCGGGAGGAGTCGAACCCCCAGCCTTTGGATCCGTAGTCCAACGCTCTGTCCAGTTGAGCTACGGGCGCGAACCCGATGTGTCAGGAAGCGAATGCCCACGACAGGACTCGAACCTGTACGCCGTTGCCGGCACTGGTCCCTCAAACCAGCCTGTCTACCAATTCCAGCACGTGGGCACGGCTCGATCACGGCGAGCGTGCGTGGCGATGATCGGTCGGAGTGCTCGGAGAGGGACTCGAACCCTCACGAGGTTTCCCCCACAGGATCCTGAATCCTGCGCGTCTGCCAATTCCGCCATCCGAGCCATCTCCCGATCCGCCGAGCGCATGGAGCTGAGGGGAATCGAACCCCTGACCTCCTGAATGCCATTCAGGCGCTCTCCCAACTGAGCTACAGCCCCTCCGTCCCGCCGCTGCCGCGACGCCGCGATCGATCGATCGCCGGTTGCCGGTGAGACGCGCGACGGCGGGCGGACCCACCTCCGCGGCGCCCCGGCGCTCGACCCGAATTGTCAAACACCCTGCTCCGCCCGTGCGGCGGACCTTCCTATGCCCAGCGGGGCTGACGGGATTTGAACCCGCGACCTCCGGTGTGACAGACCGGCACTCTAACCAGCTGAGCTACAGCCCCACGGCCCACTTCGATCACCTGCCAGGAGCGGGAGACCGGTCTCGAACCGGCGACCTTCACGTTGGCAACGTGACGCTCTACCAACTGAGCTACTCCCGCACAATGCCCCCAAGGGGAATCGAACCCCTATTGCGAGATTGAAAGCCTCGCGTCCTAGCCGTTAGACGATGGGGGCCGTTCCGCCCGTCTACCAGGGCGGGCGCGAGCCCGACCCGTGCCCGCGGGCACGAGCGCACCGCGCCGAAGCGGCGCGCCCTCCACCGTCGGCGGCACCCGACCCACCACACCCGCACGGCCGGAATCACCCGCGCGGCCGCAGCCCGAAAGCGCGCCGCCAACCGCTACACGCCGTCGCCGCCCGACGGCCGAAGCTCGCGATGGGGATTGAACCCATGACCTCTTCCTTACCAAGGAAGCGCTCTACCACTGAGCTACGCGAGCGGAAGATCCATCTTCCGCGCCCGACAGCCGCTGCGATCAAGTACCCCCACGGGGAATCGAACCCCGGTTTTCTGGCTGAGAACCAGATGTCCTAGGCCACTAGACGATGGGGGCGTCGCGCCCTTCAACCAACCTGTCCATCCGCCCTGCCCGCCTCCCGCGGGCGCCAGCGCGCCGCACTGAGCGGCGCGCCCCGGAAATGCGCCGGCGCGACCCACGCCGGCCCGCTCCGCGTTGCGAGCTTCCTGCGCCGTACCCGTCTTTTCAAGACCCGCGCCGGACTCGACTCCCATGTGCCGCGGCCGCGCGCGGGATCCACAGGCCCGGAGGGACTCGAACCCCCAACCGCCGGTTTTGGAGACCGGTGCTCTACCAGTTGAGCTACGGACCTACTGCAGTGGCCGGGGACAGAATCGAACTGTCGACACCACGATTTTCAGTCGTGTGCTCTACCAACTGAGCTACCCGGCCCGCCCGTCCTCAGAACACCCGGCCCCGTCGAGTGCGGCGGCACAAAAAAACCGCCAGCGAGCGGCGCGGCTCCGCGCCTCGCGACGCGTCGCCCGCGGGGACCGCGTCGTGCGGCCGGGACTCCAGGGCCGCGGAGGCGCGCAAGCCCCGGCGCGACGGATCCGGGGCTTGGCGAGTTCCATAGCGGGGGCGGGATTCGAACCCGCGACCTCCGGGTTATGAGCCCGGCGAGCTACCAGACTGCTCCACCCCGCGTCGAGGAGGAAAATGATAACCCGCGCCCGATTGAGTGTCAACCCTCGGAAATGCCGTTTTTTCGGGTGTGGAAGGGGACGTTTTTCGGGTGCGGATCGGCGTCGCTTCGTGGCTACGGGTCGGCGCCGCATCGCGGCCGGGAAGCGGCGCCGCTGCGGGTCCGGGCGGGGGGTACGGCGGGGGCCGCCGTGCACGGGCTCAGCCGCGTCGCAACGGTGCATCGAGGTCGGGTCGCAGGCGTTCGTAGAGCGCGGAAGCGAGCGTGGCGACGAAGAGGCCCACCGCCCATCCGCCGAGCACGTCGGTGGCCCACCGCTGCTCGAGGTAGACCTGGCTGACGCCGACCAAGATGGTGGTGAGGACGAGAACCGCTGCGGCGAGCCAGCGGAGCCGCACGCGCTCGCGCACGAGAGCGTAGGCGGCGGTCAGGAGGACGGCGGTGGCGAGCGTCGCGTGTCCGCTGGGGAAGCTGTAGCCGGGCGTGCTGGCGGCGATCGGCGGCGGCCGGTGCAGCGTCAGCTTGAGGCCCCGCACGAGGGCGGTGCCGAGGAGCGGCACGGCGGCGACGGCCGCGGCTACCGCGGCGCTTCCGGTCCGGCGCCAGAGGAAGAGCGCGGCGGCGAGGGCGATGAGGGTGGCGACGAGGCCGCCACCGAGCGGGGCGGCGGCGTGCATGAGGGTGTCGAGGGCGTGCGCGGCGTGGCGGGCGACGTAGTGATGGGCGGCGACGTCGAATGCGCCCGACTCGCGGTCGGCCACGTCCTCGACGAGCTTGGCGCCGATGAGGACGGCGGTGACGCTGGCGCCCACGATCCAGACCCAGTGCCACGCCAGCCGCGAGATCCAGGAGCGCCCGGGCGCGGTGACGATGCGGTGGAAGAGAAGCGCCGCGAGCATCGTCACCACGCCCACGCCGCCGAACAGGAGCAGCACCTGATCCGGATCGTGGCCGGCGAGCCCCTGCCATCCCTTGCCGACGCCGTAACCGAGAAGGCCGACGATCGTCGCCCACGCCACCGCGCCGATCACGTTGAACGTGAGGAAGGTGCGCCAGCGAAGATGGGCGACGCCGGCCGAGAAGGCGGCGACGACGCGGACGCCGGCGACGAAGCGCGCGAACGCGACGGCGGCCGCTCCGAACCGGTCGAAGAAGGCATCCATGCGTTCGAGGCGTCGGGGCGTGAGCAGCAGCCACTTGCCGTGCCGCTCCATCCAGGGCCGTCCGAGGCGTCGCCCGAGCAGGTAGCCGAGATTGTCGCCGAGGATCCCGGTGACCGCGGCAAACGCGATCACGAGCGGCAGCGAGAGTACGCCCTGCGCCGCAGCGAAGGCGGACGCGATCAGCGCCGTCTCGCCGGGGACCGGCAGCCCCACGCTCTCGAGAAACACGCCGAGCGCCAGGCCGAGGTAGCCGTAGTGTTCAAGGAAGACGAGAATGTGGTGCAGCAATCGGCGCGCTCCGTTTTACCGCGCCGGCCACGCACGGACCGGGCCGCTACACGACCAGGTTGATCAGGCGGTCCGGAACGAAGATCACCTTGCGCACGCGGGCGCCATCCAGATGGCGCCTCACGTTCTCGTCATCCAGCGCCGCGCGCGTCGCCGCTTCCTCGTCGAGGCCGCGCGGGGCGCTCATGCGTGCGCGCACCTTGCCGTTCACCTGGACGACGAACTCGATCGTGTCGGCGGTCGCCTTCGCCGCATCGTACTGCGGCCACACGCCGTGCGCCGGGCGCCGCGGCGTCGTGCCGACCGTCGTTTCCGCCTGCGGCCGCCTCCACTCCTCGCCGCCGTCGAAGATCGGCCGCTCGTGGCCGAGCCGCTCCCACAGCTCCTCGGCGAGGTGCGGCGCGAAGGGCGCGACGAGCAGGACGAGCGGCTCGACCTCCGCGCGGCTCGCCTGCCGGCCTGCCTCCCGGACCGCGTTCAGGTACTCCATCATCGCCGCGATCGCGGTGTTGTAGCGGAACGCCTCGATGTCCTCGGTCACCTTGCGGATGGTGGCGTGCAGCTTCTGCTCGAGGTCTCCTTCGATCGGCGAGGCGGCGAGCCCTTCGGCCACCGTGTCCCACAGCCGCGAGAGGAAGCCGTACGGTCCCTGCAGCCCCTGGTCGCGGAAGTCGCCGCCCTCCTGGTACGGCCCGAGGAACATCAGGTAGGTGCGGAAGGTGTCCGCGCCCCAGCGCGCGATGTACTCGTCCGGGACGACGGTGTTGCCCCGGCTCTTCGACATCTTCATGCCGTCCTTGATGATCAGGCCGTGCTTGCGGAAGCGCTCGTAGGGCTCCTCGAACGGCAGCAGCCCCACGTCGTGCAGCACCATCGTGACGAAGCGCGAGTAGAGCAGGTGCAGCACCGCGTGCTCCTCGCCGCCGATGTAGGTGTCGACGGGGAGCCACTTCGCCGTGAGCGCCGCATCGAAGGCGACGTCGTCCCGGTTCGCCGAAGGGTAGCGCAGGAAGTACCACGCGCTGTCGAGGAACGTGTCGCTCACGTCCGTCTCGCGCCGCGCCTCGCCGCCGCAGCGCGGGCACGGAACACGGTACCACGCCTCCGCGCGCGCGAGCGGGCTCACGCCGCTCTCGTCCGGCTTGTAGTCCTCGACGTAGGGCAGCTCGACCGGCAGATCCGTCTCCGGCACCGGCACCGTGCCGCACGCGTCGCAGTACAGGATCGGGATCGGCGGCCCCCAGTAGCGCTGCCGCGAGATGCACCAGTCGTGCAGCCGGTAGTTGACCCGGCGACGTCCCAGCCGCCGCTCCTCGAGCCACGCCGTGATCCGGGCCTTCCCCTCCTCCCACGGCAGACGATCGAACTCCCCGGAGTTGACCAGCACGCCGTCGCCGAGGTACGCCGCCTCGAGCGGCGTCGTCGCGTCCTCGTCCGGACCCGCGACCACGCGTCGGATCGGCAGGCCGAACTGGCGCGCGAACTCGAAGTCGCGCTCGTCGTGCCCCGGTACCGCCATGATCGCGCCGGTGCCGTACTCCATGAGCACGTAGTCCGCGATCCACACCGGGATCTCCGCGCCGGTCGCGGGATTGACGCAGTAGCCGCCGGTGAAGACGCCGGTCTTGGCGCGGTCGCCCTTCCTGCGGGAGACGAGGTCGGTGGCGGTGGCGCGGGCGCGGTACGCCTCTACGTCGGCGCGGCGGTCGTCGCTGGTGAGCGTATCGAGCGCGGGGTGCTCCGGCGCGAGGACCATGAAGGTCGCGCCGAAGATCGTGTCGGGGCGCGTCGTGAAGACACGGATCGCGTGCTCGTCGGCGTGCAGCTCGGCGGGCTCGTGGCGGTCTTCGGCGGCTTTGCGGCGTGCGATCGGGAAGACGAGCTCGGCGCCGTCGCTCTTCCCGATCCAGTTCTCCTGCGCCTTCTTCGTCGTCTCCGACCAGTCGATCCAGGAGAGGTTCTCGAGCAGCCGCTCCGCGTAGGCGGTGATGCGGAAGAACCACTGCGAGAGGATGCGCTGCTCGACCAGGGTGCCGCAGCGCTCGCACGCGCCGGCGATCACCTGCTCGTTCGCGAGCACCGTATGGCACGACGGGCACCAGTTGACCGGCGCCTCCTTCTTCTCCGCGAGCCCCGCTTCGTACAGCTTCAGGAAGATCCACTGCGTCCAGCGGTAGTACGACGGGTCGGTCGTGTCGACCGTGTGGTTCCAGTCGTACATCGCGCCCACGCGCCGCAGCTGGCGCGTGAAGTTCGCCACGTTCTTCGGGATCAGCTCCATCGGGTGCGTGCCGATGCGGAGCGCGAAGTTCTCCGAGTGGATGCCGAAAGCGTCGAACCCGATCGGCTCGAAGACGTCCTCCCCGCGCAGGCGCTGGAAGCGGCCGTAGATGTCCGCACCCGTGAACGCGTAGAGGTTGCCGACGTGCAGGCCCTCCGCCGATGGGTAGGGGAACATCATCAGGTTGAAGAACGGCCGCTCCGCCCTCGCGAGCGCTTCGTCGCTCCAGCGGTTCGTGCCGCGCTCCTCCCAGCGCGCCTGCCACTTCTCCTCGATCGCGCTCGGATCGTACGGGGTCCGGCTGCTCTCGCTCATCTCGCGTCGGTCGACGTGTCTCGATCGGAGGCCGCGCCGCACGGCCGGCCGGCGCCCTCGCGAGCTGCAACTATAACGGATCGGGGAAGGGGACCGCGAGGCGCCTCAGCCGCCCGCCGCCGGGGCGCCGACCCGCTGCAGCGCGCCGTACGGGTCGTCCGGCTGCGCCTTCGCGGCGCGCACGATCGCGGCGACCGTCGCGGGCAGGTCGTCGCGCATGCGCCCCAGCGCGGCTTCGAACGCCTCCAGCCGGTCGTAGTAGAGCCTGCGCGCGATGAGCGTCGCGTTGTTCAGCGGCATCGTGAGGAAGCTCTGGTAGGTGGCCACTTCGAAGCGCGGCTGCACTTCGTCGCGGAAGCGGCGCTTCGCCTCCTCGAAGACCGCCGCCCGCCGCCTCAGGATCTCCGCCCGGCCGAGCGACGGATCGCCGTAGAGCGCCTCGAGCCGGCGCACCAGGTCCTCCATGAACGCGCCGAACACCAGCTCGTCGTGCCACAGCGAGCGCCCGAAGCGGCAGCGCCGCGAATCCTCACCATCCAGGCGACAGAAGTAGTCGATCGCCGCGTGGTCGCCCACGAAATTCGCGAAGCTCTCGTTGAAGCCCGCCTCGCTCGGCAGGTAGATCGTGTTGTGCGTCAGCTCGTGCACGACCGTCGAGAACAGGCTCACCGTGTCGTAGGCGACGATCGTCGACAGCAGCGGGTCGCTGAACCAGCCCAGCGTGCTGAACGCGCTCGTCGGCCGCACGTACGCGTCATAGCCCTCGCGCTCCAGGTCCGCCGCCTTCTCCAGCGCCTTCTCCTTGTCGAAGTAGCCGCGATACGGCACGCGCCCCACGATCGGAAACCACCACGTCACCTGCTGGAAGCGATCCTTGCGCGCCGCCGACAGCACCAGCATCAGCGTGTCGCTGTCCACCCGCGCGTACGTCGTGTAGCTGTCCCCCACGTCCAGATGCAGACGCTCGCGCGCGTACGTGCGCGCGTCCTGCGCCAGCTCCAGCTTCGCGCGCAGCGCCGGCGGCGTCGACGCGTCCGCGACGAGCGCCGCGATCGGCTCCCGCCGGCTCAGCAGGCGCGCCTCCGCAAGCCCCGCACGCACCACGTACACCGGCGAGCACGCCGCCGAAAGCAGCGCGCCGAGCGGAAGAAGGCGACGAACCCCACGCGGCATCATGCGGCGTGAGACCCCCCGCGCACGGCCGGGTTCCGGCCGCCGCCGCCGCCCGGTTGCGCGCACCGCCGGCCCGCGCCACGCCCCGTCGCACCCGCTTGCGACGCGCGCGCCAACCGCCGATCATGCGACGATGACGCGCACCTTCTTCGTACTCGGAGCCCTTCTCGCCGCCGCCGCCGTCGCCGCCGGCGCCTTCGGCGCCCACGCCCTCGCCGGACGCCTGCCCGCCGACCGCCTCGACATCTACCACACCGCCGCGCGCTACCAGATGTACCACGCCCTCGCCGTGCTCGCCGCCGCCTGGGCCGCCGACCGCTTCCCCGGCGCCGCCGCAACCGCCGCCGGCTGGCTGTTCCTCGCTGGAATCATCGTCTTCTGCGGCAGCCTCTACCTGCTCGCCGCCGGCGGACCCCGCTGGCTCGGCGCGATCACCCCGGTCGGGGGCCTCGCCTTCATCCTCGGCTGGCTCGCCCTCGCCGCGGCCCCGCTGGGCGCGACGCGCGGCTGACGGCGCGCCCTCCGGCGGCCGTCGCTCCCCCCGGCCCCGTTCCGGCCCCGCCGCCGCGCCTGCGGCCGCGCCCACCCCGGGGGGGCTACTATCAAGGTAGTTGACAGGCGGGCCCGCGCCGACTACCGTAGTACTAGTCCGATAGTAGACCACGGGAGGGACGACATGGCAGAGATCCACTTCACCGATCGCGAGCTGGACGTGATGGCGGTCCTGTGGGACCGCGGCGGCGCCACGGTGGCCGAGGTGCAGGAGCGGCTTGCGGACCCGTTGGCGTACACGACCGTGCTCACGGTGCTGCGGACGCTGGAGGAGAAGGGGCACGTCCGCCATCGGGCGGAGGGGCGGGCGTACCGCTATCTGCCGCGGGTGCCGCGGGAGGCGGCGGGGGCGAGCGCGCTGCGCCGGATCGTGGGGAAGATCTTCGCGGGCTCGCCGGAAGCGCTGCTGACGCAGCTGGTGGCGGACCGCAGGCTGACGGACGCGCAACTCGAGCGGATGCGCCGGCTGCTGGACGAGCGGCTGGGAGGTGGCCGATGATCGGCTGGCTGTGGTACACGGCGGTGGTGGGCGCGGCGCTGTCGCTTGCGGCGTTCGCGGCGGAGGGAGCATCGCGTTCGCTGGGTCTGTCGGGGCGTTGGGCGTGGATCGGCGCGCTGGCGGGATCGATCGTCCTGCCGCTGGCGTCGCGGCTCGGTCTGACGGGGGCGGGCGGCGTGCGGGTGCTGCCGCCGCTCCCTGCGAGTGCGCCGGCGATCTCGCTGCCGGTGTTCGCGGTGGGGGAGGGTGGGCCCCGGGGACCGGGTTTCTGGACGCTCGCGGTGATCGCGGCGTGGGGTGTCGGGAGCGCGGCGGCGCTCGCGTGGCTGGCGGTCTCGGCGCTGCGGCTGCGGCGGGCGCGGCGCGGGTGGCGGCGCTCGGAGGTGGACGGGCAGGTGGTGCTGGTGTCGACGTCGATCGGACCGGCGGTGGTCGGGTGGCTGCGCGGGGACGTGGTGCTTCCGGAGTGGGCGCTGGGTCTGACGCCGCCGCGGCGGCGCATGATGCTGCGGCACGAGGCGGAGCATCTTCGCGCGCGGGATCCGCTGCTGTTGCTGGCCGGTCGATTGCTGGCGGCGGCGCTGCCCTGGAGTCCGGCCGCGTGGCTGCAACTCCGCAGGTTGCGGCTGGCGGTGGAGCTGGATTGCGACGCGCGCGTGCTGCGCGCGGATCCGGATGTGCGCGGCTACGGCGGCCTGCTGCTCGAGGTGGGACGCCGGCACCGCGCCCCGGGGATCACCACGGCCGCGCTGAGCGAGCCGAAGACGTTTCTCGAACTGAGGTTGGAAGCCATGCTCCAGAGAACGCGGGGACCGCGCCTCAGGCGCGCGGCCATGCTGGTGGCGGCCGCGGCGATCCTGATCGGGACGGCGATGTGCGCGCAGGATCCGACGCGCGTGCCCGCGCCGCGAGCGACGACGGTCGCGGCGCCATCGGCCGACACCCTCCGGGACACGCCCGGCGGTCCGACCTTCACGCCCTTCACGGTGCAGCCGACGCTGAAGAACAGGGAGGACGTCGGTGCCGCGTTGATACGCTACTACCCGCCGCTGCTGAAGGACGCGGGGATCGGCGGGATGGCAGGCGTCTGGCTGTTCGTCGATGCGGATGGCGAGGTGGCGAAGACGACGATCGGGCGCTCGAGCGGCCACGCCGCGCTCGATTCGGCCGCGCTGGCGGTCGCGAGGACCATGGTGTTCACGCCCGCGCTCAACCGGGATCGCAAGGTGCCGGTGTGGATCCAGCTACCGATCGTGTTCGGGTCGAATTGAGGACGTCCGGGCGTGGTCGGCTCGCCCGACGCAACCATTTCCGGCGTGGCGACATCGTATGACCGGTGAGGAAGGGTGACCGGTCGGCTCGCGGCGGAAGGCTCCCGCGCGGACCTGACCCCGCGCCGGCCGTGCGCGCGCCACCGGCACCCGCCTCCCGCCTCCCTCGCACGGCCCCTGCGCGCCGCTCCGGTGCAGCGGGCATCCCGCTCAGCGTGAAGCGCAGTACAGCCTCTCCTGGACGCGATCCCTGAGGTAGCGCCGGTTCTCTCCGTCGGAGTCGGCGCGGTAGCGGCGGTAGGTGCGGGTGTAGCGGCGATAGCTCCCGGCGCGGCCCCAAGCGCGGAGCAGCCGCTCGATCTCCGGCTCCGGCAGGATTCCCTCCGAGTTGTAGCTGAGCACGACGTGACGGCAGTCGGCGGCCTCGAGCAGGCGCTCGAGCTGGCCGACGCACGCGCTGCGGCGGGCCCAATCGCTACGCTTGTGCGCGTCGTCGCGGAGCAGGCCCACCTTGCCGCGCAGAGTCGGCGCGTCGTCGAACCAGCCCTCCGCGATGATTTCCGGGACATGGTAGTAGGCGGGGTACTGTCGCGTGGTGTAGGGCGGATCGAGGTAGAGCAGGTCGAAGGCTTCCAGCGCGGCGACCAGTTCGGTCGCGTCGCCGATGTCCGCGCGGCAGCCGTTGCCCGGAACGACGCGTGGCACGCGCAGGTGAAGCGAGCGGGTCGCGTTCGATTGCCACGATTTGATGTAGGAGGCGTAGACACCGGCGGTGTTGGCGACGCGGTCCGCCGCCTCGATCAGGGCCGCGAGCAGCAGGTGGAACGCGTCGTCGCCGACGCGCGCTTCGCGTCGCCAGCGCTCGAGCGTCGCGCGGCTCGCGTCGATGCGCGCGGCGTTCTCCGGCGTGAAGTACATGCGGCCGCTCGTACCGCCGGCGCCGCCGCCGGGCGTGAAGTGCTCGTGGAGGAAGCCCGGCGCGGGTTCGACGCGCTGCAGCCTGGCGACGGCGCCGGCCAGCGTCGTCGGCTCGCCGTCGAGCTCCGGGCGCAGCGTCTCGAACGTCGGCTCGCGCGCCGTCTGCACGTAGGCGCGGCCGAAGACGTAGGAGAGGGCGAGCACGTCCGAGGCGACCACGCGGAAGCCCCAGCGCTTCAGCGCACGCGCGACGCTCGCGGTGCCCGTGAACGGGTCGACGGCTAAGCCGCCGGCGATGCCACGCGCCCGCAGGACGCGACCGATGAAGCCGAGCAGCTTCGTCTTGTTGCCGATGTAGCGCACGGACGCGAATATACCCCGCGTTCGCCGACGCGTCCATCGGCTTGCGCCGCCCCGGTTTTCGTCGTTTTCGCGTGTCCCCCGAGGTGCACACGTGCCGCACTATCGTGCGACCATCCGTTACGGCTCCCCTCCGCGCTACCACGTGGTCAATGTGGAGGCGGCCACGCTGCGTGCCGCCATCGGCCGCATCGCCGGTGAATTCCCGCCGGACGCGGAGGCGAGCGCGGACCTGCTCGAGCTGCGCCTGCGCGCGGATCCGGACTCGCGCGAGTTCACGCCCGGCTGATGCCGCCGTCCCTGCGTCGGTCGCTCTACCGCGGCGCCGTCCTCTCGGCGCGTTCGCTGCTGCCGCTCGCCGCGCCCGCCAGCGAGCGGCTGCGGCGAGGCGTGGTGGGTCGCGGCGAGGCGGTCGAGCGCATGCGGGAGTGGGCGACGTCGCACCTGGCCGGCGACGCGCCGCTCGTCTGGTTCCACGCGCCCTCCGTCGGCGAGGCGCTGATGGCGCAGGCGACGATCGCGGCGCTGCGCCAGAAGCGGCCGGATGTCCGCGTCGCCTTCACCCACTTCTCGCCGTCCGCCGAACGGGTGCGCGACGCGCTCGGGGCGGACGTCGCCGCCTACCTGCCGTGGGACACGCCGGGCGACGTGCATGCGGCGCTCGAGGCGCTGCGGCCGGCGGCGCTCGTCTTCGTGCGCACGGAGATCTGGCCGGAGCTGGTGGCCCAGGCGCGGGCGCGCGGCGTGCCGTGCCTGCTGGTGAACGCGACGCTGCGGGAGGGCTCCAGCCGCCTGCGTCCCGCCGCACGGTGGCTGCTGACACCGGCGTACGCTGGCCTCGCCGCGGTGGGCGCCGCGTCGGCGCCGGACGGCCGGCTGTTCGCGCGGCTCGGCGTGCCGCCCGAGCGGGTCTTCGTCACCGGGGACGCGCGCTTCGACCAGGTGTGGTCGCGCCTCGCCGGGCGTGCGGAGCCGGCGCTCGCGGGCGTGGGCCGGGAGCGCGGTCGCTTCACGCTCGTGGCGGGGTCCACGTGGCCGCGCGACCACCGCGTCCTCGCACCGGCATGGGTGGAGGCGGCGGCGCTGGAGAGGATGCGGCTGATCGTCGCGCCGCACGAGCCGGACGGGCGCCACCTCGCCGAGGTCGAGCGGACGCTCGACGCCGTGGGCGTGCCTCACCTCCGCCTCTCGGAGGCGGAGCGGGGGGCGGCCGATCCGGCGCTCGAGGAGGCGGCGGTGGTCGTGGACCGGCTCGGCGTGCTCGCCGACCTGTACCGCATCGCCGACGCGGCGTACGTGGGCGGTGGCTTCGGCTCCGCGGGGCTGCACTCGGTCGTGGAGCCGGCGGCGCTCGGCGTGCCGGTGCTGTTCGGACCGCGGCACGGCAACGCGAGGGAGGCCGCGGAGCTAGCGGCGGCAGGCGGCGGGGTGGAGGTTCGCGGGCGGACGCAGGTCGTGGCGGCGCTGCTCCGTTTCGCGCGCTCGACGGCGGAGGGGCGCGCGGCAGGAGCGGCGGCGAGGGAGTACGTGGAGTCGCGCCTCGGTGGGGCGGCGGCGGCCGCGTCGCTCGTCGACCGGTTTCTGCCCGGTCCTGCGGCCGGGCCGGGCGGCACCCGGAAACCCGGGCCCGCGCCGGGGTATGGGGTGACATGAGCCAGCCAAGCGTTCCCACGGGGCTCGCCCCCGCCGCCGGCGGCGCCGCGCTGACGCGCGACGAGATCGGCCGCTATGCGCGCCACATCGTGCTGCCGGAGATCGGCATGGAGGGGCAGCGGCGGCTGAAGGCCGCCCGCGTCCTGATGGTGGGCGCGGGCGGCCTCGGCTCGCCCGCCGGCCTCTACCTCGCCGCGGCGGGCGTCGGGGCACTCGGCGTCGTCGACTTCGACGCGGTGGATGCGAGCAACCTGCACCGGCAGGTGCTCTATTCGACCGAGGACGTGGGGCGTCCCAAGCTGGAGGCGGCGCTCGAGCGGCTGCACGGCGTGAATCCGCACGTGGCGCTGGAGCCGCACGCGACGCGGCTGACGAGCGACAACGCGCTCGACATCATCGCCGGGTACGACCTCGTGGTGGACGGGAGCGACAACTTCCCCACGCGCTACCTGGTCAACGACGCCTGCGTGTTGCTCGGCAAGCCGTACGTGTACGGCGCGATTTTCCGCTTCGAAGGCCAGGTCTCGATCTTCGCCGCGCCCGGCGGGCCGTGTTATCGCTGCCTGTTCCGTGAGCCGCCGCCGCCCGGTGCGGTGCCCGGCTGCGCGGAGGGCGGCGTGCTGGGCGTGCTGCCCGGCATCGTCGGTTCGATGCAGGCGCTGGAAGCGGTCAAGTGGATTACCGGAGCGGGCGAGACGCTCGCCGGGCGCGTGCTCCTGTTCGACGCCCTCGCGCCTCGCTGGCGGGAGCTGCGGCTGCGCCGCAACGCGGAGTGCCCCGCGTGCGGCGATCGGCCCACGATCGATCACCTCATCGACTACGAGGAGTTCTGCGGCGTGAAACCCGACAGCGCGGCCGGGGCGGAGATCCCGGAGATCTCGGTGGTGGAGCTGAAGGAGCGGCTCGATCGCGGCGACCGGATCGCCCTCGTCGACATCCGTGAGCCGTACGAATGGGAGATCGCGAACCTCGGCGAGGAGGGAGCGCGGCTGCTGCCGCTCTCCGAGCTCGGCGAGCGCTCGGGCGAGCTCGACCCGGCGGAGGAGATCGTCGTGCTCTGCCGCTCCGGCAGCCGCAGCGCGAAGCTCGTTCGCGAGCTCGTGCGCGCGGGCTTCCCGCGAGTCTGGAACTTGCGGGGTGGCATCCTGGCGTGGTCGGAGGAGATCGACCCCACCAAGCGCCGCTACTGATCGCACGACGGCTACGGATCCCACGAACGGCAGGAGACTCTTGCATCATCGCAGTGAGAAGGACCACGACCGCGACGGGTGGCCGGCGCGCGGCACCGACTGGCTACGCAGCCGCCGCACCCTCGCCATCGCCGGCGCGGCCGCTCTGGTCGCGCTCGGCGCGCTCGCCTTTCCCGGACCGCGTCGCGCTGACGAACCGTCCGCGACCCGCCCATCCGCGGCGTCGCTCGCCTCCGTCGCGGCCGCCGGGAGGGCCGCGGCGGCCGGCCCCGGATCCGCGACGGGCACGGCCGCGGCGGACGGCGGCGCGGGGCGCGAGGGGACGGCCGACGGCGCGGCCGCGCGGCAGGCGATCCCGGCCGATCTGCCCCCGGTCACGCCGGCGAGCTTCGCGGTGCACGTGGACGCGCTGCCGGCGGCGGAGCGGGTGGCGCGGCCCGCCGCGATTCACGGCATCTACCTGAACGCGTGGGCTGCGGGATCGGCCCGGAAGCGCGCGAAGCTGATCGCGCTGGCGGACCGGACGGAGGTGAACGCCTTCGTCGTCGACGTGAAGGACGCGACCGGCCACGTGAGCTACGAGAGCAGCATGGCGCTGGCGCGGAAGATCGGCGCGAGCCAGGCGCGCGTCGGCGACATCCGCGCTTTCCTGGCGGAGCTGCGTTCGCACGGGATCTACCCGATCGCGCGTATCGTCGCTTTCAAGGATCCGGTGCTCGCGGCGGCGCGGCCCGACTGGGCGATCCGGGACACCGCGGGCGGCCTCTGGCACGACCGCTACGGCGACACCTGGGTGGACGCCTACGACCGGCGCGTGTGGGACTACGACATCGCGCTGGCCCGCGAGGCGATGGAGCTCGGCTTCTCCGAGATCCAGTGGGACTACGTCCGCTTCCCGGACACGCCGGCGCGCCAGATGCGCAACGCCGTCTTCGCGGCCGCCGCCGGCCGCACGAAGGCGCAGGCGATCAGCGAGTTCCTCCGCTACTCCCGCGATCAGCTCTCCGACGTCGGTGCGACCGTCACCGCCGACGTCTTCGGGCTCACGACGTCGGCCGGCTCCGACATGGGGATCGGCCAGTACTGGCCGATGATGGTGGGCGCGACCGACGCACTGCTCCCGATGGTGTATCCGTCGCACTACCGCAAAGGCTCCTACGGCATCGCCTACCCCAACGGCAGCCCGTACGAGATCGTCAAGACGGCGCTGGAGCACGGCCTGCGCCGCAGCGAGGGCGTCGCGGACGCGGCCGAGATCCGGCCGTGGCTGCAGGACTTCACGCTCGGCCGGCCGCGCTACGGTGCCGCCGAGGTGCGCGCGCAGATCCGCGCCGTCTACGACGTCGGGCTGCGCGACTGGATCCTGTGGAATCCCGGCAGCGACTACACGGTGGCCGCGCTCGCGCCCGCGGGTGGCGATGCGCCCGCCTTCGACATCCCTCACTTCGCGCCGAACGCGAAGCCCGTCACTTCGATCCAGCGTGACGGGCCGCGGCTGCTCGGCACGCCGATCGAGCTGCCGGACACCGCCGGCGCGGTCCGCCGCTGACGCGGAGCGCCGGAACCTCCCTCGCCGCGCCGCTTCACTCGTCGGGCCGCGCCGCCTCACCCTCCTCGCCGCGCCGCTTCACTCGCCGGGCGGTCCGAGCCCCGCGAGCCGCATGAGGCGGAGCGCGTTGTGCGATGTCGCGGGACCCGGTCGCAGCGCGTAGTCGAAGCGCATCGCGGGCCCGTCCGCCTCCTCCACCACGGCCTCCCGGAAGTGGACGACGCGCGCCGCCTCGCGCAGGGGGGGGCGGTTCGCGATCGCGAGGTCGTGCGTGGCGACGGCGCCGATCGCGCGCGTCGCGAGCAGCCGCTCCAGCACCCACCGCGCGCCCTCGCGGTGCTCCTCGACGTTCGTCCCCTGCAGGATCTCGTCGAGCAGATAGAGCACGGGCGCGCCGCGAGGCTCCGCGGCGGCCTCGACCACCTGCCGCAGGCGCCGGACCTCCGCCATGAAGAACGAGAGCCCCTCCTCGAGGGAATCCCGGATCCGCATGCTGGTGAACGGGCGCAGCGTCGTGAGCCGCAGAGAAGCGGCGCACGCCGGCGCTCCGCACGCCGCGAGCACGGCGTTCGCTCCGATCGCCCGCAACAGCGTGCTCTTCCCGGACATGTTCGACCCGGTCACGAGCAGGAGCGTGCCGGACGGTCCGACGGAGACGTCGTTCGCGACGCGCGTCCCGGGAGCGAGGAGGGGATGTCCGAGCGACGTCGCCTGGAAGCACGCGGGCTCCTCTTCCGGCGCGATCTCGGGGAACACCCACTCCGGCTGGTCGAAGGCGAGCGTGGCGAGAGCCGCGAGCGCCTCCGCTTCACCGAGCGCCTCGAGCCAGCCCCGCGCGCGGCCGCCCTCCTCGCGCGCCCAGCGCTCCAGCCTGGCCACGACGTGGAAGTCCCACAGCGTGACGAGGTGGACCGCGAAGTGGACGAAGGAGAGGCGCAGGTCCGCGAGGTGGAGGATGCGCTCGAGGCGCGCGATCGCGGCGGAGGCCGGCGCGCCCGAGTCGACGCCGAGCGCGGCGCGCAGCCGGCGCAGGCGAGGCGCGTCGAACGACGCGGCCTCGAGCAGGCGGAGCAGGTCCGCGTACGGGTCGAGCTCGTCGACCGGCGCTGCGTCGCGCCGCGTGCGGCCCAGCGCGCCCGCGTGGCGCAGCGTCAGCAGCAGGTTCGCGGCGACGCCGGCGAGCCAGAGGTTCGCGCCGACGACGCCCGCGATCTGGAGCGCCGCGAGCCCGATCGTGGCGAGCGGCAGCAGGCGCGCCGCCCAGAGCAGGCGCGGCCGCCGCAGCAGCCACGGCTCGCGGGTGGCCCAGCCGAGGAACCGCTCGACGCGGGCCGCGCCGATGTCGCCGGCGAGGCGGCCGCGCGCGGCGAGCTCGTCGCGGAGCGCCGCGTCGCGCGCGAGCTCCCGGACCGCGGCCTGGCGCTCGAGGGTCTCTTCCCGGCCGGCGGGATCGAGCAGCCAGCGGCCGAGCACGGCGCGTCCGCCGGGCGTCGATACGGGGCCCAGGAGGGAGGAGATCGATGCATGGCCCAGGATGTTGAGGTCGGCCGCGTACGGGTGTTCGGCCGGGACACGCACGCTCCAGGCGGGGACCGCGCTCCACCGGCGCTGCAGCCGCGCGAGTCCCTCCGCGGCGAGGCGGCTGCGGGCGCGCGCGCGCGCTTCCGCCCGTCGCACCCGGCCGTGCCACGCGACGGCGGCCACGAATCCGCCGAGCGTGGCGAGCGCGACCACCAGCGCGGCGGCGCGCAGCGGCTGGGGCGCGATCTCGGATGCGACGATCGCGGAGATCGCGAGGGTGAAGAGTGCGAGCCGGAGGTGGGAGACGAGGCGGCTGCGGCGGCCGAGTGCGACGCGCTCCGCCGCCCGTTCCGCCTCGACGTTCCGGTAGTGTTCGCGCGGGTCCGTCGACGGCGTCGTCATCTCCGGTGTCGGCGGCGGAACCTGGCGTCAGCCGACGTTGCGCTCGGCGCGCGGCGGCCGTCCCGCGTAGCGCGGTTTGTGGAAGAGGAATCCCTGCGTCAGGTGGACGCCGAGGTCACGCACCGTCTCGAACTCCTCGCGCCGCTCGACGCCCTCCGCGACGACCTTCGCGCCGTGGTCGTCGGCGAACTTGACCATCGTCTCGACCAGGTGCTGCTTGAGGAAGTTCGTGTCGATGTTCGAGATGAGCGAGATGTCGAGCTTGATGTAGTCGGGCGCGAGGTTGGCGATCGAGCCGAGGCCGGCGTAGCCGGAGCCGGCGTCGTCGACCGCGAAACGGAAGCCCATCTCGCGGAAGCGCGCCAGGTACTCCTGGAAGCGCGGGTAGTCCTTGATCGCGGTGCGCTCGGTGATCTCGAGCACGACCCGCGACGGGTCCTCGATGCCGAGCTGCGCCGGCTCCATCTCGCGGAAGGACGGATCGTCGAAGTCGTGCGGATCGATGTTCATGAAGAGGTGCTCGCCCTCGCGCAGCTCCTGGATGATCCCCTCGACGGCGCGGCGGCGGCAGAGCCGGCTCAGCTCCCAGATCAGGTTCGCTTCTTCGGCGACCTCGAAGAGCACCTCCGGCGAGCGCAGCGAGCGGCGCACGCCGCGGGAGAGCGCTTCATAGCCGTAGACGCGTTCCGTATCGGTCACGATGATCGGGTGGTACTCGATGAAGATCGCCTCTTCCTGAAGTGTCGCGCGCAGGTCCGCGACCTTGCGCGAGAGCTCCCACTCCTCGGCGCCACGGGCGGCCTGCGCCGCCTCTCGCAGGGCGCGGTAGATGAGGCGCTCCGTGCGGATCTTCGGGTTGCGGAAGACGGTCGCGGAGCCGATGTAGATGCCGCACAGCGCCGCGATCTCTTCGCCGTGCAGGTCCTCGATGTGGCGACTCAGCGAGCGCTCGAGCGTCGCCGAGAGCTCGTCGAGCCGCCGCTTCCCCTGACCATCCCCCGTCGCGATCTGCAGGAAGATGATGAAGTTGTCGTCTCCGGTGTGGGAGACCATCATCAGGTTCGCGCCGCCCGGCCGCTCGCGCGTGTAGAAGTCGCGCAGCCCTGCGGCCGTGCTCTCGAGCACGTCGTCGAGCTTCTGCCAGCCGTAGATCTCCTCGATCTTCTCGTACCAGACGAAGTGGATGAAGAGGATCGTGAGCTCGCCCTGCCGGTCCAGGATACCCTGCGCCGTCTCCATCATCACCGGCAGCGTGGGCAGGCCGGTGAGCTTGTCGTAGAGCAGCTCCTGGTAGCGTACGAGCTGCGCGCGCGTCGGCGTGACCTCCTCGCGGCCCTCGTGGCCCCGCTCCCACGCCGCGCTCAGACGCAGCGCCAGCTCGGCCTCGTCGACCGGCAGCATCATCCACTCACCCGCGCGCGCGAGCTCTGCGGCGTCGCAGTCCCCGACGCCGTGGCACGCGACGACGAGCGCCGCGCCCGCGGCCTTCACCTCCGCGATCGCGCGGCGGATCTCCTCCTGGTCCTCGCTCTCGAGCACGACCACGTCCGGATCCTCGCGGAGCGCGTCGCTCGCGACGCCGGAGGGATGCGGCTCGCCATCCAGCAGCGTCGCGTCGAGCCGCGCGGCCGCGCCGGTGAGGGCGAGCCGCAGCGCTTCGTCCTGCACGCGTGCCAGGATCCTCACGACGCCCGCTTGCCCAGGCTGATGTTGCGCTCGACCTTGGCGCCGAGATCGCTCAGCTTGATCGGCTTGACGATGTAGTCGTCGGCGCCGGCATGGACGCCCTTCTGCTTGTCCTCGAAGTCGCTGCGCGCGGTGAGCATGACGATGCGGACGTCGTCCAGCTCCGGATGCGTCTTCATCGTCCGCGCGACCTCCCAGCCGTCCATTCCCGGCATCATCACGTCGAGGAGCACGAGGTTAGGGTGCTCGTCCTGCACCAGCGTGATCGCTTCGGCGCCATCGTGGGCGACGACCACGCGGTAGCCTCTGGCTTCGAGGTAGGTGCGGACGATGTTGAGCGCGTCCGGGTCGTCGTCCACGACGAGGATGGTCCGGTTCTCTTCGGTCATAGGGCCAGCTTCAGCGTCGTTGTGCGGTCGCGAGCCACAGCCCGACTCCGATCACGGGCAGGGCGACAATGGCCGCGCTCCACAGGAGCTTGCGGCCGCGCCCCGCCGGAGTGCCGAAGAGGCGGGCGAGCGCCCACAGCTCCAGCAGGAGCACGAGCAACGCGAGGATCAGCCGCATCTCTCCGAACGCGGTTCGGGTGTCGCTGCGCGGGAGGGGCAAGATCTGCGCCGCATCCGCTCAGCTCGCGGCGGCCGGCGGCTGCGCGAACTGCAGCTCGTAGAGCCGTGCGTAGAGGCCGCCCTCGCGCAGCAGCTCCTGGTGCGTTCCCTGCTCGCGCAGCACGCCGTGGTGGAGCACCAGGATGCGGTCCGCGTTCTGTACGGTGGAGAGGCGGTGCGCAATGACGAGCGAGGTGCGGCCGCGCATCAGCGTCTCGAGCGCCTGCTGGATCTGCTCCTCGAGCGCCGAGTCGACGGAGGAGGTGGCCTCGTCGAGCACGAGCACGAGGGGATCGAAGGCGAGCGCGCGCGCGAAGGAGAGCAGCTGGCGTTCGCCCACGGAGAGGGACGCGCCGCGCTCGCCGACCGGCTCGCCGTAGCGGCGCGGCAGGCGCTCGATGAAACGGTCGGCGCCCACCCGCCGCGCCGCCTCCTCGAGGCGCTCCTGCGGGATCTCGTCCCGGCCCAGGCGGATGTTGTACTCGATGCTGCTGCTGAAGACGAAGACGTCCTGCAGCACGAGGCCGATGCGACGCCGCAGCGCGTGCGGGTCCATGGCGCTGATCGCCACGCCGTCGAAGTAGATCTCGCCTTTCTGCGGCGCGTAGAAGCGCATCAACAGGTTGATGATGCTCGTCTTCCCCGCGCCGGTGTGGCCCACGATCGCCAGCCGCTCGCCGGGCTTCACGTGGAAGCTGATGTCGCGCAGCACCCAGTCCCACTCCCTGCCGTCCTCCGCCCTCTGGTAGGCGAAGGAGACGTCGCGAAACTCGATCTCGCCGCGGCCGGGCGTGACGGGCGCGCGCGGCTGCGCGGGCGCGACGATCGCGGGCGGCGTGTCGACGAGCTTGAAGACGCGCTCCGACGACGCCATCGCGCCCTGCAGCATGTTGTACTTCTCGGAGAGGTCCTGGATCGGACGGAAGAAGCGCCGCGCGTACTGCAGGAAGGCGGCGATGACGCCCACGGTGATGGTGCCGCCGGCGATCACCTGCAGGCCGCCGTAGGCGAGAATCACCGCGAGCGCGACGGAGGTGAGCACCTCGATGACCGGGAAGAAGAGCGCGTAGTAGGTGATCGAGCGCAGGTGCGCCCCGAGATAGTCGCGGTCGATCTCACGGAAGCGCCGCTCCGTGTCCGGCTCGCGGCCGAACAGCTTGAGCACCGCCATCCCGGTGATCCGCTCCTGCAGGTACGCATTGATGCGGGCCAGCCGCACGCGGATGTCGCGGAACGCGTCCCGGATGCGGCCGCGGAAGAAGAAGGCGGCGAGGACGACGGCGGGCAGCACCGTCAAGGTGACGAGGGCGAGCCGCCAGTTCATCAGCAGCATCACGACGACGATGAAGACGAGCGTGAACACGTCGCCGAAGACCGTCACGATGCCGGAGCTGAAGAGTTCGTTCAGCACCTCGACGTCGTTGGTGACGCGGGTCATGAGGCGCCCGAGCGGATTGCGGTCGAAGAAGCCGAGGTGCAGCCGCTGCAGGTGGCCGAAGATCTCCTTGCGCAGGTCGAACATGACGCGCTGTCCGAGCCACGTGGTGAGCAGCGTCTGTGCGTAGTCGAAGGCGAACGAGAGCGCGAGCGAGGCGAGGAACGCGATCGCGAGTAGCGTGAGGAAGTGGAAGTCGTGCTGCGGGATGGCGCGGTCGATCGCCAGCTTCGTGAGCCACGGTCCCACGAGCTCGAGCGCCGATCCGCCGAGCAGCACGAGCACGGCGACGCCGACGCGCGCGCGATAGGGACGCAGGTAGCCCAGCATGCGCCGCATCAAGCGCGCGTCGTACGCTTTGCCGAGGGCCTCTTCTTCCTGGACGGACGGAGCTCGTGATGCCATGCCGCGAAGTTAACAGCGGGCGGAGGGGGCGCGCGACACGCGGCACGGGCGCGAAGCCGTGACGCGCATCGCCTCGCGTTGACACTCCGGCGCGAGCTGGGTATGTATCGGCATGGGAATCGTCGCCTGGATCGTGTTCGGCCTGCTCGCCGGCGCGATCGCCAAGGGGATCATGCCGGGGAAGGACCCGGGCGGTTGCCTCGTGACGGCGCTGATCGGCATCGCGGGCGCCCTCCTCGGCGGCTTCATCGGCACGTCCGTGCTCGATTTCGGCACGGTCACCGGCTTCAACGTGCGCTCGCTCGCCATCGCGATTCTGGGCGCCATCCTCCTGCTGCTCCTCTACCGCATCCTCCTGCCGCGCCGCGAGCGCCGCCCGTAGCGCGCCGCGAACGCTCAGGCGAGCAGCGCGCGCACCTCGTCCGCCACACCCTGGTTTGTGCTGACGACGCTGCCGCCCGTGTGCGTCCGGCGTCCGGCGAGGTCCGTCGCCACACCGCCGGCCTCGGCCACGATCGGCAGCAGCGCCGCCGCGTCCCACGGCTTCATGACCGGGTCGATCATCGCCTCGGCGCGGCCCGTCGCCACGAGCGCGTGGCCGTAGCAGTCGCCCCACGTCCGCACCAGCCCCGCGCGGAAGCGCAGCCGATCCCACGCTTCGCCCAGCTCGTTGCGCGGGAGGCGCTCGGCGTCCGTCGTGAGGATGAGCGCGTCCTCGACCCGCGAGACATCCGATACGCGGGCGCGCCGCCCGTTCCACCAGCAGCCGAGGCCCCGCGCCGCGGACACCGTCTCGCCCAGCGCCGGGAAGTGGAGCACGCCCACTCCGACCTCGCCCCCCTCCTCCAGCGCGATCATCACGCCGTAGAGCGGGACGCCACGGACGAACGAGCGCGTGCCGTCGATCGGGTCCAGGATCCAGCGTCGGGGCGCCTCCGGCCGCGTCTCGCCGAACTCCTCGCCCAGGATGCCGTCCTCCGGGTAGCGGCGCTCGATCGCGGCGCGGCACAGCCGCTCCGCCTCCCGATCGGCGACCGTCACGGGGCTCGCGTCGGCCTTCACCTCCGTGGCGACGCCGCTCTGGAAGTGCGCCAGCGTGATGCGGCCGGCGCGCCAGGCGAGCTCCACCGCGAATTCGTACGCCTCTCGCAGCGCCGGCGATGCCGGCTCAAGCCCGGCGCTCACAGCGGGTGCGCCGGGCGCGCGGCGTCGCCGGCCGCGGCGTCGCCCTGCCGCGCTCCGCCGGCGCGGAGCGCTTCGCGGCGGATCGCGACGCCATCGGCGGCGAGGCGCCGCTTCACGTCGGCGACGCGTACCGTGCCGTCGTGGAAGAGCGCCCCGGCGAGGATCCCGTCGGCACCGGCGATCACGAAGGCGTCCCGGATCTGCTCGGCACCGCTCGCGTCGCCTCTGGCGACGACCGGTACTTCGACGCGCTCGACCACGCGCGCGGTGAGCTCGAGGTCATAGCCTTCGCCGGCGTCGTCACGATCAATGTTGGCGAGCAGGATCTCGCCGGCTCCCAGCTCGCCGCACTCGGACGCCCAGGAGATCGCGTTGCGGTCGGTCGCCTGAGCGCCGCGCCGCGTGAAGACGCGGTACCAGTCGACGTCCTCGACGATCTCGTCGTACGGCGCGGTAGCCCCCATGTGGTCCGAGGAGACGGCGCCACGGCGGCGCTCGACGCGCGCGTCGATCCCCACGACAATGGCGTGGGTGCCGAACCGCTCCGCCGCCTCGCGGATCAGATCCGGGCGCGCGATCGCCGCGCTGTCGAGAACGACCTTGTCCGCGCCGGCGCGCAGCAGCCGACCGACCTCCTCGAGGTCGGCGATGTCGCCGCCCACGGTCAGCGGGATGAAGAGCCGCTCGGCCGTGCGGCGCACCAGTCCGGTCAGGCTCTCGCGGCTGACTTCCTCGCCGGCGACGTCGAGAAGCATGATCTCGTCGGCGCCCTCCTCGGCGAAGTGGAGCGCGAGCGACGCCGGCTCGGCGGCGGCGTCGCCGGCCAGACGGCCCTGCCGCGTGTCGATGCGAACGATGATGCGCTTCTGTAGCATCAGGCAGCCTCCTCCCCCTCGATTCCCCGGGACATCACCTGCGCCTCCGCCTGGTCGCCCGCGCGGCGGCGGCGTGGGCGAGGAAGTTGCGCAGGAGACGCAACCCCGCCGCGCCGCTCTTCTCCGGGTGGAACTGGACGCCCCACACATTCGCGCGCCGCACCGCCGCCGCGAAGCGAACGTGCTCGTGCAGCGTCCACGCCACCTCGTCCCCGCCGTCGACGGGCACGCCGATGCAACTGTTGGCGAAGTAGGCGCTGAAGGCGGCGATCGCCGTGAAGAGAGGATCGTCGGGCATCGCCTCCACCGTGTTCCAGCCCAGGTGTGGCACACGCCGCGTCCTCAGCCGCCGCACCTCGCCGGGAATGACGCCGATGCCCGTGCCCTCCTGGTCGGCGGAGCGATCGAAGAGCAGCTGCATGCCGACGCCGATGCCGAGGGCGGGGAAACCGTCGTCGAGCGCGGAGCGCAGGATGGTGCGCGCCCGCTCGAGCTGTTTCGCCGCCGCGGCGAAGACGCCGCCGCCCGGCAGCACGAGCGCGTCCGCCGTCAGCAGCAGATACGCGTTCGGCTCCACTTCGACCGTCGCCCCCTCGGCTTCGAACGCCCTCTGCAGCGAAAGTACGTTGCCGGCGCCGGAGTCGAAGATGGCGACGTTCATGGAGGCTCCCGCTCCTCGTCCTCGTACGGTGCGACGCCCGGACCCACCCAGGATCCGGCGGGAAGGCGGCTGTGCGAAGAACGTGCCGGTCGGTCAGCGCCGGTCGGGACGACTGTGAAGGTGGGCGCGCGGGATGGCCGCGTCGGCTCAGCTCGGCGCGTACTTGCGGCGGACGGCGTGGAGCCACGACATGTAGTGCGGCGCCAGGCGCAGGTCGGGGTCCTCGCGGATCGGAAACGCCGCGAAGCGGACCTCGCCCTCGTCGCGAAGCGTGCCGAGGTCGAGCGCCTTCAGGTCCGCCACCAGGGAATCGTACTCCTCGCGCGACAGCACGAACGGGCTCCAGCGCACGCCGTGCGCCGTCCCCTCGCCCGCTTCGCCGCGCTGCAGCACCTCGTTCAGGATGTGGTGCGGAGGCACCACGCCGTACGGCACGAGGTCCGGGACGTCGAGCAGGAACTCGGAGAGCGGCCGCTCCAGCGTGCGTTGCCGCCCGTCCGGGTCCGTTCGGCCGTAGGGGACGCGACGCTGCTGTCGCGTGCTCGGGCGCGCCTCCACGATCCGCTTCATGCGACGCAGGTCCTCCGCGAGGATCGGCCGCAGCAGCGGCGCCACGACGCGCGTCGCGACGCGCCCGGCGCGGACGGCGAGGTAGGTGGTCGTGCGCGTTCGACCGGTGCCGAACGGCTCGACGCGCCGCCAGCCCGTCGACAGAACCGGTCCCTCGCGCGAGCGCAGCGCCATCTCGAAGCCGGTCGTCGTGTCCTCATTGAGCCGTGTCACCTCGTCGATCCGCACGAATCCCCGGCCGAGGAAGCGGACGACCTCGCGGATCTGCGACATCGGCTGGAGCGGCGGCGGCGTGAGCACCTCGATCTCGACGACGCCCCGGCGCCATTCGACGTCGTTGCGCACGTCGCGGACGTAGCCCCAGACGACGTCCGCCGATCGATCGACGACGACGCTCTGAACGAACTCGATCCATGTCTGCATTGGCCACAATATAGCGACCTCGTCGTCGCGCCGGCACCGGGCGTGGCGGCGCGGCGCGCTTAGCTGCGCCGGGCCAGAAGCAGACCGTCGCGGATCGGGACGATCGAGGCGCTCCACGCCGGGTCGGCCGTGATCCGCCGCGTCAGCTCGCGCACGCCGCGCGTCGCGTCGGACGCGTCCGCTTCGTCGAAGATGCGGCCGTTCCAGAGCATGTTGTCGGTGATCAGGATGCCGCCGGAGCGGAGCCTGTCGGCGATCACGTCGAGCGAGCCGGGGTAGCCCGCCTTGTCGATGTCGTTGAACACGAGGTCGAAAGGGCCGCTCGCGCGCCGCAGCGCCTGCACCGCCTCTCCCACGGTGTAGCGGACGACGTCGCCGAGGCCGAGCGCGTCGAGGTGGCGCCGCGCACGTGCCGAAAGCTCCTCGTCCCACACCACGTGGTGCACCTCGCCGCCTCCGTTCTCCTTCACCGCCCGCGCGAACCACGCCGTCGAGTAGCCGTAGCCGGAGCCGAGCTCGAAGACGCGCCGCGCCGCGACCGCGCGGGCGATCAGGTAGCAGAAGTGGCCGGCCGCCGGCCCGATGATCGGGAACTCGTGCTCGCGCGCGTACGCCTCCATCCTCGCCATCTCCGGCGGGCGCTCCGGGACCAGCGAATCGAGGTACTCGCGAACGCGCGGCGCGATCAGCTCTTCCGACATATCTTCCCTCCTCCATGCCAACGTGCAGCGCCGGCCGCATCGGCGGCCGGCGCGGGGGATCCGATCGGACGGCGGTGAAAGGCGATGCCGCAGCGCGACTACGCCCGCGAGGTGCAGGGCGCCATCTACCTGGACGGCGCGCGCGGCCGCCGCCCCCGCGTTCCGGTGGCGCCGGAGCGGCTCGAGGCCGCGGCACACGCCCGCATGCGCCCGGCTGCGTTCGCCTACGTGGCCGGCGGCGCGGGTGCCGAGCGAACGATCCGCGCGAACCGCGAGGCGTTCGAGCGCCGCCGCATCGTGCCGCGCGTGCTCCGCGACGTCGAGCGGCGCGACACGAGCCTCGCGCTCTTCGGACGCGTGCTCCCGGCGCCGCTCGTCCTGGCGCCGGTGGGCGTGCTCGAGCTGGCGCACGCGGACGCGGACCTGGCGGTGGCGCGCGCCGCGGCCGCCGCCGGCCTCCCGGTCGTCTTCTCCAGCCAGGCCTCCGTCCCGCTCGAGACGTGCACCGCCGTCATGGGCGGCGCGCCCCGCTGGTTCCAGCTCTACTGGAGCCGCAGCGACGACCTCGTCGAGAGCTTCGTCGCCCGCGCCGAGGCGTGCGGCTGCGACGCGATCGTGGTGACGCTCGACACGACGCTGCTCGGCTGGCGCCCGCGCGACCTCGACCTCGCTCACCTGCCGTTCCTGCGCGGAAGCGGCATCGCACAGTACACGAGCGATCCCGCGTTCCGGCGCCTGCTGGAAGCGGGGGATGGCGGGAGGACCGGCCCCGCCGCAGGGACCAGCGGGGCGGCCCGCCTCCGCGGCGCGTTCGCCGCCGCGCACTTCCTGTTGTCGCTGGCGCGCGCCTTCCCGGGCTCCACGCTGCGCAACGTGTTTTCGCGCTCGCCGCGCGCCGCGGTCGCGCTCTTCATCGAGACGTACTCGCGGCCGTCGCTGACCTGGGACGATCTCGCCTTCCTGCGGGAGCGGACGCGCCTGCCGATCGTGCTCAAGGGGATCCTGCACGCGGACGACGCGCGGCGGGCGGTGGACGCCGGTGTGGACGGGATCTGGGTCTCCAACCACGGCGGCCGGCAGGTCGACGGCGCGATCGCCTCGCTGGACGCGCTGCCGGGGATCGCGGAGGTGGTGCGCGGGCGGCTGCCGGTGCTCCTCGACGGCGGTGTCCGCGGCGGCGCGGACGCCTTCAAGGCGCTCGCCCTCGGCGCGACCGCGGTCGCGCTCGGGCGGCCGTACGTCTACGGCCTCGCGCTCGGCGGTGCGGTGGGCGTCGCGGAGGTGCTGCGCAACGTGCGGGCGGAGCTGGACCTGACGCTCGCGCTCACCGGCTGTCGCGATCTCGACGACGCGCGCGCCGCGACGCTCGCGGAGGCCCCCGCCTGAGGATCCGGCGCGAGCGTCGCGGCGGCCGCGTCGGCCGTCGCCTGCCGGATCCAGCCGACGAAGTCGAAGCTCGCCGCTTCCCCGACCACGACCGCCACGGCGGCCGAGTCGACCGGCTCGAACGCATCCGGCTGCCCCGGCCGCTCGACGCCGCGGCCGACCGTGTATCCCGGTGCAAAATCGAGCAGCCAGTCGCCGAAGAGGTCGCCGCCGCCGGCCGTGGCGTAGATCACCGCCTCGCGGGGCGCGGCGGCGAAGACGGCGGGCAGCGAGTCGACGGCGATCTCGGCGCCGTCGGCGAGGAGGGTGTCCGTGGTGAGGACGATCGTGCCGACGCCGAATCCGCCGGCGTTCAGCGCGGCGGGCGGCGGCCGGCGGTCGAGGCGGAGCGTGAAGCTCGCGCCGTCGTCGGCGATCGTGCCCTGGCCGAAGACGTAGCGATAATCCGGGGAGCCGAAGGCGACGGTCCATAGCACGACGAGGCGGGCGTTTTCCGGGATCGGGACCGCGTCCCCGTTCTCGATCGAGCCGAGGACAGTGATGCGGTGCGCCGAGGGCGCGGTAGGCGAGCCGGTGCACGCGGCGAGCGGCGACAGCAGGAGAGCCAGCAGCGAGCGGCGGGCGGCGCGTCGCACGGGCTAGCCGGCGCTCGCGGGCGCCGGCTCCCGCTTGCGCTCCGCGGGCGCGGCGACGTAGTCGCGCAGCCCCTCGAGAACGGCGATGAAGCGGTCGACGTCGGCGGCGTTGCTCGGGATCCCGAAGGAGACCCTCACCGCGCCGATCGCCGCGTCGTCCATGCACGCGGAGAAGCGCTCCATGTCGAACTCGGCCGGCGACATCGTCGTGAAGCAGCGTCGCGACTCCTCCTCGCGGAAGCCGAAGGCGAACTCGGCCGCGCCGGGATTGCAGAAGCAGCCGGTGCGGATCGACACGCCGGCGGCGGCGGCGCGCTTCTCGACCACCTGGTAGGCGACGTCGGCGCCGCTCGCATCGCGCACGTTGAAGGCGATCGTCGCGCCGCGTTCCTGCATCGACGTGGGGCCGTAGACGTGGACGAGCGGGGCGCCGCTGGAGTGGCGGAGCGCGATCATGCGGTCGAGCGCGGCGGCCGCGAGGCCGCGGACGTGCGCGCCGATGGCGTCGATTCCGAGCCGCTCGAGAAGGTCGAAGCCGCCCGGCAGGGCGCCGATCGCCAGGAAGTTCGGCGTGCCGTCCTCGAACCCTTCCGCGCTCCCCTTCAGCAGATGCAGACGGTTCTGGGCCGAGACGAAGCGCACCGTTCCGCCCGCGAACCAGGGGCGGCGCAGCCGCGCGAGCGCGTCGCGCCGCGCGATCAGCGCGCCGACGCCGGTCGGGTAGCCGAACATCTTGTAGAAGGAGACCGCGACGAACGCGGCGCGCACGGCGCCGAGGTCGAGCCGGTTCGTCGGCACGAACGCCGCCGCGTCGAGGAGCACGTCGTACCCGCGGCTGTGCGCCAGGTCGACCCACTCGAGCGGGTGCTTCACGCCGGAGAAGTTGGACTGCGCGGGGAACGCGAAGAGGCACGCGTGCGAAGCGTCGGCGGCCGGCAGCGTGCGCGCGAGGTCCTGCATGCGCAGCGCCGGGTCGAGCGGCAGGTACTCCACCGTCGCCTCGCGCGCCTCCGCGAAGCGGCGGATTCCGTTGACCGAATTGTGGTTGTCCGCCGAGAGCACGAAGCGCGAGCCCCGCTCGAACGGGTAGCTCTCGCCCACCAGCTTCAGCGCGGCGCTCGCGTTCGCGGTGAAGCACACCTCGTACTCCGCCGGGTCCGCGGAGAAGAAGGAGAGGACGCGCTCGCGCGCCGCGGTGACGAGGGCGGTGCTCGCGCGCGACGCGGGCGTCGCCGAGTGAGGATTGCCGAACACGCCGCTGCGCAGCGCCTCACAGTGCTCGCGGACGTGCGAGTCGGCGTAGATGCCGCTGCCCGTGTAGTCGAGATAGGTATGTCCGGCCGCGTCCAGGCGCGCGAACTCCGTCGCCCGGAGACGTTCGAAGATGAGGGCCGGCGATGCGTCCATGGCACTGCTCCCGCGCAAGATCCCGCCCGAACGGCGGCCACTCCTCATTCTGCCGCCGCGGCGCCGCCGCGTCCAGCCCCCGCCGCGGCCCGTCCCGCCGCGGCCCGCACGCGCTTCAATAGTCGAGCGCGAGGGCGTGGCACAGCCACCGCATCAGCGGCGCGCCGGCCGCGAAGGTCCCGGCGACGTCGTCCGCCAGAGACGCGCGCACGACCGCCGCGTCGCGGAGCGGGCGGGCGACGATGAAGTCCTTGCGGCGCAGATCCTCGATCCGGGGGTGGGCCGCGTCGAAGCCGCGGGGCGCGCGGACGAGCGAGTCGCCCTCCAGCGCGAGGCCCGCTCCGGCGACGGCATCGCGCGCGCGAACCCAGCGCTCGCTCTCCTCGGCGATCGCGCTCCGGATCCGGCGCAGCGATGCGGAGTCCGGGTGCCACATCCCCATCGCGGCGAAACAGCCGCCGGGCTCGATGTGCAGGTAGAAGCCGGGCGCGTGCACGTCCTTCCCCCGCGCGTGCCGGAACTGGATGCCGAGGTGCGTCTTGTACGGCCGCTTGTCGGCCGCGAACCGGACGTCTCGATGGATGCGGAAGAGCGAGCCGCCGACCGCGCGCGGATCCGCCCGGAATCGCGGCGCGATGCGCTCCAGCCGCGGGCCGAAGTCCACGATGAAGCGCAGCGCGGGATCCCGCGCGTCACGCTGCCAGCGGCGGCGGTGCGCGTGGAACCACTCGCGGTCGTTGTTCTCGCGCAGCTCGCGCAGGAAGGCGAGCGTGGCGCGCGTGAAGTGCGCCGTCTCCGTCATGCTCGCTCGCTCTCCCGCCGTGGGCCGCCTGGCTCGTTCACAGGCGCCCGTCCGCACATCGACCAGCGGTCTCCGCTCACAATCGGAGCCAGACGGCGAGCACCGCTCCGGCTCCGAATAGGTAGAAGAGGACGCGGAAGAGGCGGGCACGCCGGAGCAGCGCCTGCCCGTGCTCGGTAAGCCCCTCCCTGCGGGCCAGAGCGACCCGCGGCGCCGCTGACGTGGCGCCGCCTCGCCCCCCGGTCGCTTCGGCGTCCGTCGTCCACTCCCTGTGAGCCATCTGGACGTAGCGGGCGCGCAGGAAGGCGAAGACCATCGCCGCCGCGAGCAGTGCGATCCCCACGAGTCCCATCGTTCCTCCTTCCGGCGGGCCGCGGATCAGGCCCGCCGTTCCCCGATCAGCGCGGCGAGGCGGTCCAGCAGCTCGGCCTGCGCGGGGTTGATCCGGCGCCGTGCGTCGTTGCCGACGAACCAGCCGCAGCGATCGATCTCCGGGAAGCGGAGGACGCGGCCGGACCCGCGCGGCCATTCGACGCTAACCTCGTTGCTGCGGACGTTCTCCGGGTCGACGTCGCCTTCGGCCGCCCACGCGTGGACGACCTTCCCCGCCTTCTGGCGGATCGAGCCGAGCGGGATCAGCTCGCCTTGGACCGTCACTCCGGTCTCCTCCTGGAATTCGCGGCGGGCCGCCGCCTCGAGCGCTTCGCCCGCTTCCGGCTCGCCCTTCGGGATCGTCCAGGCGCCGGCGTCGCGGCGGGACCAGAAGGGGCCTCCGGGGTGGGCGAGGAAGACCTCGGTGGCGGCGTCGCGGCGACGGAAGAGGAGCAGCCCGGCGCTCTCGGCCGCGCGCTTCCGCGCCTTCCCTCCACTGGCGTTCACGCCTTCCCTCCGCTGGCGTCCACCGTCGGGTCGCGGGCGAGCTCAGTCGCCGTGCTTCTCGAGCAGGCGCTGGGTGAACTCCTGCTGCTCCCGCAACTGATCGATTTCGCGCTGCAGCGATTCGACCTGCTCCTGCAGCCGCTCGACATCCTGCGCGCGGGCGACGGGCTCGGCGGGGCGCCCACCGGGACCGCGGTCGTAGGAGCCGCGGAGCGCCCGCAGCATCACGTATCCGATCACCAGCAGGAGCGCGAGCTCGCCTGCACCGATCATGCGACGTCTCCTTGCGGCGTGGCGGGAAGCGTCGACCCTCTCCGCGGGTCAATGTCGCGGCGAGCCGGGCGAGGGGAAAGGGCACCAACACTTTCCGCGAACAGAGCCGGACGGCCGCAGCGGGAGGTGCACCGCCGTCGGGGGCGGGGGGGCGCGTTTTTCCAGGCGGCACGGGGTGGCGCCGCCCGCGACCCGTTCATAGCATTGCCTGCGCAGACCTGACGCGCAGCCCGAACCGCGGAGCGTCCTTCGATGCGATCGTCCCGTTCGTCCATGCTCGACGGCTCCTCTTCCTGCCTGTCGGCGTGCCTGGCGTCGCTCCTCGCCGTCGCTCCGCTCACCGCACAGGGGGCGGCGCCGGACACGGCGGCTGCGGCGGCGCGTCGCCCGCCGCTCCGTTCCATGAACGGGGCCGCCCCCGCGTCGCTCGTGAGCGGCGCCGCCACGGGGCCGTTCCGCGAGCTCGGCTTCCGCTCGATCGGGCCGGCGGTGATGGGCGGCCGCATCCACGACGTGCAGGCGCTGCCGGCCGATCCGAGCACGGTGATCGTGGCGAGCGCGACCGGCGGCCTGTGGGAATCAACGAACCACGGCACGACGTGGGCGCCGATCTTCGACGACGAGCCGACCGGCACGTTCGGCGTGGTCGCCATCGCGCCGTCCGATCCGCGGGTGATCTGGGCGGGAACCGGCGAGCAGAACAACCGGCAGAGCAGCTCCTGGGGCGACGGCGTGTACCGCTCGACCGATGGCGGCGGCACGTGGACGCGCGTCGGGCTCGAGCGCACGCGTGCGATCGGCCGCATCGTCGTCGACCCGACGAACCCGGACGTGGCGTGGGTCGCGGCGCTCGGCAACCTGTGGAAGCCGTCGCCGGAGCGGGGCGTCTTCAGGACGGCGGATGGCGGCCGCACGTGGAGCAAGGTGCTCTTCGTGGACACGACGACGGGCGTCGTCGATCTCGTCGCGGACCCGCACGACGCGAAGACGCTCTACGCCGCGGCGTACCAGCGGCAGCGGACGCCGTGGGGGTACAACGGTGGCGGCCCGGGAAGCGGCATCTATCGCAGTCGCGACGGCGGCGACACGTGGACGCGGCTGAGCGGCGGCCTTCCCACGACGCAGATGGGGCGCATCGGGCTCGCCACGGCGCGAAACACGCCCGGGCTCGTGTACGCGATCGTGGAGAACGCGGACGCGGGCGGCCTCTACCGCACGGCCGACGGCGGCGAGAGCTGGACGCGCGTCAACGAGTACAACGAGCGGCCGGTCTACTACAGCTCGCTCTACGTCGATCCGACGGACGACCAGCGCCTCTACCTGCTCGCGCGCTGGTTCCATCGCAGCGACGACGGCGGCCGCACGTGGCGCACGCTTCCCACCGAGCCCACCTACGACGTGGGGCTGAAGGGCGACTACCACGCGATGTGGATCGACCCGGGCGACTCGCGCCACTTCTATCTCGCCGGCGACGGCGGCCTCTATCAGACGTGGGACCGCGGCGAGACGTACCAGCGCATCAACAATCTGCCGATCGGCCAGTTCTACGGCATCGGCCTGGACGACGCCTCGCCGTACCGCGTCTACGGCGGTATGCAGGACAACCACTCCTGGCTGGGTCCGAGCGCCACCCGCCACTACCTCGGCATCACGGGCGGCGACTGGCGGGAGATCGGCTTCAACGACGGGCTCGAGCAGTTCGTCGACCTCGATGGCCCTCGCCACGTCTACAGCAACGCCGTCGAGGGCGACCTCACGCGGGTCGACGCGAACACCGGCGACCGTCGCGACATCCACCCGCAGCCGCCACCCGGGGCGCCGGCGTACCGCTGGGAGTGGATGACGCCCGGCTTCGCGTCGCGCCACACGCCCGGCCTCTTCTACTATGGCGGCGACCGCCTCTTCGTCACCCGCGACCACGGCACGACGTGGACCGCGACCCAGGACCTCACGCGCCACATCGACCGCGACACGCTGGCGATCATGGGTGTGGCCGGCTCCCGCATCGCGCTCTCCCGCAACGACGGTCAGTCCGCCTATTCCGCCATCTCCGCGATCGCCGAGTCACCGCTCGATGGCTCGCTCCTCTGGGTCGGCACGGACGACGGCAACATCCAGCTCTCGCGCGACGGCGGCGCGACCTGGACGGAGGTCGGACACGCGATCACCGGCGCACCCGACGGCGCCTACGTCAGCCGCATCGCCGCGTCGCGCGAGGCGCCCGGCGTCGCCTACGTCGCGCTCGACGACCACCGTCGCGGCGACTTCGCGCCGTACGCCTTCCGCACCGCCGACTTCGGCGCCACCTGGACGCCCATTGTGGGCGGACTGCCGGCGGACGGCTCGGTCCGCTTCATCGGCGAGCACCCGGACCGCGCGGGCGTGCTCTTCCTGGGCACCGAGCACGCGCTGTGGATCTCGACGGACCGCGGCGCGCACTGGGACCGCCTCGGGGCGAACCTGCCCAGCACGCTCTACATGGAAGTGGAGGTGCAGCCGCGCACGCACGACGTGGTCGTCGCGACGCACGGGCGCAGCCTGTGGATCCTCGACGACGGCTCGGCGCTGGCGGAGTGGACGCCCGCCGTCGCGCGCGAGCCGGCGCACCTGTTCTCCGTCCGGCCCGCGCGCATCTGGCAGTACTGGGAGGACCATTCCTACCGCGGCCAGGACTACTGGACCGGCGAGAACCCACCGGAGGGCGCGATCCTCGATTACACGCTCGGCCGCGACGTGGATTCCGCGACGATCACGATCTCGGACGGGTCCGGCGCCGTGGTGCGGACCCTGCGCGGGGCCGGGACGTCGGGCGCGGTCCACCGCGTGGTGTGGGACCTGCGCCACGAGCCGCCACCCGCGCAGCCGCCGGAAGCGGGTACGCCGCAGTCGCGGGCGCTGCCGCTTCCGCCGCGGCCGCTGGGAGCGCGGGGTCCATGGGTGTCGCCGGGCACGTACACGGTGACCCTCGCCGCCGCCGGCGCGACGTCGACAGGGTCAGTGGAAGTGCTTCCCGATCCCGGCATGCCGCAGCTCACGCGCGAACAGTACCGCGACCGTGAAGCGTTCCTGGTGACGCTGCTCGACGTACAGCGACGCGCCTTCGAGCGCTCGCGCCGTCCCGGCGCCTCGCCGGCCGAGCGCCGCCTCTACTTCGCCGCCACGTCGCTGGCGGGCGACTTCAACGGCAGCGGCTCCGTGCAGGGCACGCTCTATCCGCCCACGCCGGCGCAACGGGCGCGCCTCGCCGGGCTGCAGGCGGCGCTCGGCGAGGGCAGATAGACGACGCCGCGCGTCAGCTCCCGCCGCCGACGGAGCGGCTGACGATGGTGATCGGCTCGGGATAGCGGATCGGACCGATCGGCGTCTGGATGGTGGGCGTCGCGCGCAGGCTCAGGCGTGTCGGAGCGCCGCCCTGCCCGGCCAGGTTCAGCGCGAGATCCAGGAGCCCACGGGCGTCGCGCTGGAAGAAATCGTAGAGGTCCAGCCGTATCGCGACCGGGATGTCGGTCGGCTTCCCGGGCGGCAGCAGGATCTCGCGGTCGAGCGTGCCGGAGACCGTCTCCGCGTCGTCGATCAGCAGCGTCCAATCGAGGCGGAGGAGCCGGGCCGTAACGGTGTTCTCCGCCGGGTTCGTGCCCTCGACGTGGAGGTCGAAGGAGAGCGGCACGTCCCGGTTGGCCACCGCGAGCGCGAGCTGCGCGGCGTCGGCGGCCGTCAGGTCGCGGTAGGAACCGATGCGGCCCAGCGAGATCCCGACGAGATGTGCGTTCGTCACGCCGTCGATGCGGAAGGCGACGTCGCGCAACGCCGCCACCTGCTGCAGCGTCGCGCAGCCGGCGAGCGCGAGCACGAGCGCGCCGGCGCACGTCCGCGCGACGATCCGGTACATTCGCATGCCTCCTCCACTGTGGCGGTCGCTCGGCTGTGTCTCCGCAGGAAGCTCGCCAACGTCCCGAGGGACGGTGCGCCGGCGCGATTCAGGCCGCGGCCACCGACCGCAGCACCGCGGCGGCGCGCTCGCACCGCTCGGCGCTGACGTCGAGGTGGGTCACGGCGCGCACGGTCCGCGGGCCGAACGTGGAGACGAGGACGCCTCGCTCGCGTGCGCGAGCGAGGAGGGTCTCCGCGTCGACGGCGTCGCTCGCCAGGTCGAAGAAGACGATGTTGGTCTCGACCGTCGCGGCGTCGATGGCGATCAGCGGAGAGTCGGCCAACGCCGCCGCAATGCGGCGCGCGTTCGCGTGGTCGGTGGCGAGGCGATCGAGGTTGTGGTCGAGCGCGTACAGCCCGGCGGCGGCGAGGATGCCGGTCTGGCGCATCGCGCCGCCCAGCATGCGGCGCTGGCGCTCCGCGTCGCGCATGATCGTGCGCGGTCCGGCGAGCAGGGAGCCGGCGGGGGCGCCGAGGCCTTTCGAGAGCGCCACGCCCACCAGGTCGAACGGCGCCGCCAGCTCCGCGACGCTGCGTCCGCTGGCGGCGGCGGCGTTCCACAGGCGCGCGCCATCGAGGTAGGTCGCGAGGCCGTGCTCGCGCGCCGCCTCGCACACACGCACGACTTCCCGTTGCGGCCACACCACGCCGCCGGCGCGATTGTGCGTGTTCTCCACCTCGATGAGGGTCGTCGCGGGGTAGATCATGTGTCCGCGGGGCTTGATGGCGGCGGCGAGCTGCTCGGCGGTGAAGGTGCCTCGCTCGCCGGCGACGGTGAACTGGACGCCGGCGTTGGCGCCGCCGGCGCCCGCCTCGTGCCAGACGGCGTGGCTCTGCCAACCCACGACGACGTCGTCGCCGGGGCGCGTCAGCAGCCGCAGCGCCATCTGGTTCGCCATCGTCCCGCTCGGCACGAAGAGCGCCGCCTCCTTGCCGAGCAGCGCCGCGATGCGCTTCTGCAGCAGGTTCGTCGTCGGGTCCTCTCCGTACTGCTCGTCGCCGACGTCGGCGCGGGCCATTGCCTCGCGCATGGCGGCGTCCGGCCGCGTCACCGTGTCGGAGCGAAGATCGATCGCCGCCTCGCTCGTAGGCATCACCCTCCTATCGGTCTCCGACCGCGGAGCGCTCGCGCGCGATCTCGCGTAGCGAGTCCGCGATCGCGTTGTGGCCGCGCGTGAGATCGGAGCAGCCGGCCCAGTGCGACTGCAGCGCGTCGGCGCGCCGCCGCCACTCCGGGATCGCCTCGTTGTAATCCTGGACGGCGCCGAGGTAGGCCGGGTACTCGGACGCCGCCACCTTCCCCGGCTGGCGCTCGTAGGCGGCCGCCGCGCCGCGCAGCGAGTCGACGCGCCGGTCGAACATCGCGAAAGCGTCGCGCTCGACGTCGAGCGCGGCGCGGCATGAGTCGATGGCGGCGCGCGCCTCGCGCAGTCGGCCGAGCAGCGCGTCCTTGCGCCCGTGCTCGCTCATCCGCCCCGCCACCGTCCAGACGCCCGCGATCATGACGACCGCGGCCACGGCGAGGACGAAGCGCGGCAGCGTCGTACGTCCCGGCATCCGGCTCCTTCCGTGCGATGAGACGCGGATCGGCCGCGGGCACGACGCAATGTGAGGCGTCGTCCGGTGCGCGGCCAGGGAGGGGGCGGGCAGGGCGTTCTGGACCCGGGGCGCCGAGCGTCGCATCCTTCATGCGACCCGCCGCGCTCCCCGAACCTTCGAGGCCGATGGCCTTTCGGTCGCCCGCAACTTCGGTCGCCGCCGGCGCCGCCTTGCGCGAGGCCATGGGAGCGGCGGGGCCGACATCGCCGGAAGAGCGGCCCCCGCTCGCGGCGGCGGTGCTCGGAATCGCGGCGGCGGTTCTGCTCGCCCACGTCGTCGTCGCCGCGATCACCCCCTACGGCGTCCACCGCGACGAGCTCCTCTACCTCGCGATGGGGCGGCACCTGCGGCCGTGGCGGATGGACTTCCCGCCGTTGATCGCGATCATCGCCCAGGTCGAGAGGGGCCTCTTCGGTGATTCGCTGCCCTCCCTCCGCCTCGCCCCCGCCGTCGCCGCCGCCGCGATCGTTCTCTTCGCCGGGATGATCGCGCGCGAGATTGGCGGTGGCCGCTGGGCGCAGACGCTCGCCTCCCTCCTCGTCGCGCTGAACCCGCTCTTCATGCGCGCCGGCAGCCTCTTTCAGCCGGTCGTCTTCGATCAGCTCTGGTGGACGCTCGGTCTGCTCGCGCTCGCGCGCCTCGGACTCCGCGGCGTCGGCCCCGCCGCGCCGAGCCAGGAGGGCGCGCGCGACTGGCTGCTCCTGGGCGTCGCCGCCGGCCTGGGCCTGCTCACCAAGTTCAGCATCGCCTTCTTCGCCGCCGCGGTGCTCCTCGCGCTGGTGCTGTCGCCGAAGCGCGGCGCGCTGCTCACCCGCTGGCCGTGGTCCGCCGCGGCCGTCGCGCTGGCGATCGGCCTGCCGAGCGTGGTCGGCCAGATCCGGCTCGGCTTTCCCGTCATCGGGCAGCTGCACGACCTGCAGGCGGCGCAGCTCTCGCGCGTGGGATACGGCGACTTCCTCCTGGGTCAGCTCCTCTTCGCCGGACCCCTCGTGCTCGTCGCGGTCGCCGGGCTCCTCGACCTCCTCCTGCCGTCGCGCCTCCGGCCGTGGCGCGCGCTCGGTTGGACCTGCCTGATCGCGGTCCTGCTGCTCATGCTGCTCCACGGCAAGCCGTACTACGCGGGGCCCGTCTATCCGACGCTCTTCGCCGCCGGCGCCGTCGCCATCGAGCGCTCCACCGCGCGCATCGCGGGCGCAGGCCACCGCGGACGCTCCCGCGCGGCGCGCTGGGCCGTCCTCGCGCTCGGGTTCGCTTTCGGCGCCGTCGCGCTCCCGCTCGGCCTCCCGATCCTCCCGCCCGCCGCGATGGCGCGCTACGCGGCTTCGCTCCGGCTCGCGGGAGCGGTCACGACCAACCGCGGCGTCGTGCTCGCCCTTCCGCAGGACTACGCCGACATGCTCGGCTGGCCGGAGCTGGCGGACGCCGTTGCCGCCGTGTGGCGCTCCCTGCCGGCCGCCGACCGCGCCGGCGCCGTCCTGATCGCCGGCAACTACGGCGAGGCGGGCGCGCTCGACTTCTACGGCCCGCGGCTCGGGTTGCCGCCCGCGATTGCGCCGGTGGGCAGCTACTGGTTCTTCGGACCGGGGTCGAAGCCGGGCGAGGTGGCGGTAGTGGTGGGTGGCGAGGAGGCGGAGCTGCGGCGCTACTTCGGCGACGTGTCCCTCGCGAGCCGACTGCGCGGCCGGCAATGGGTCGTCCCCGAGGAGCGCGACGTGCCGATCTGGATCGCGCGCCGCCCGCTCCGTCCGATCCAGCGGGCGTGGCCGGAGCTGCGCGGCCGCAACTGAGCGAACGGGGCGGCGCGGCCGGAGCCGAACGGATCAGGGCGGGGCGAGGCGGCCGCTCATCGGGACGGCACCGTCAGGGGCGGCCGTCCCGCCGCCTTCCGCTGCGCGTTCAACGCGTCAAGGCCGGTGGTCGAGAGCGTCTCCCAGCGCGCCATGACGTCGCGTGCTGCGTCGCGCGCCGCGTTGCACGCCGCCACCTCGGCGGCGGTGGGGGCGACGTCGGCGTCCTGCATCGACATCGCCGCCGCCAGTTGCGCGGCGCTCGCGGACTCCAGCGTGGGCGGTCCCGTGGGCGCGGCGCGGAAGCGGCCGAAGCGGCGCTCCGCCGGGCGCGGCGCGGGCGCGAGCGCTTCGAGCCGTGCGCGGAACGCGGCGTCCGCGCGGTTCGTCGTGTCGAGGCGGGCGACGAGCGCGCGCGCCTGGCGGTAGGCCGCGTCGGCGGCGACGGCGCCGTCGTACATCTCGCGGGTGAGCGAGGCGAGGCGATCGAGGTCCGCGGCGGGGGTGCGGACGCGCGGGTCGAGGCGCAGCGTGAGCGGCTGCGTGAAGCGCTCGCCGGCGACGGTGAGGCGCAGCGTGTAGTCGCCCGGCGGCGCCCACGGCGCGTCCGTCGAGGGGTAGGTGTGGTGCGGCACGGCGCCGGTCGCGCCGCCCTCGCCGTGAGCCTCCCGCGGCCCGATCGGGTCGAAGCGTAGGTCCCACGAGAAGCGGTGCACCCCTGCGACGGTCGAGAGCCGAGCCTGCGGCGCCGCCCAGTAGAGCGGCACCGAGCAGTCGGTCGCGCGGGGATCGCGGCGGCAGATGCGGTCGTACGCCTCCGGGTCGAGGGCCGGATCCGGGACGAGCACCGGGTCCGCGCTCGAATAGGAGCGCACCACCCGGCCGGCGGCGTCGAGCACCTCGAGCGTGACCGGCCCGCGCGCCGCCGCGGGCAGGTAGTAGTCGAGGATGGCGCCCGGCGGCGGGTTCTCGCCCGCCGGCACCTCCGGCGGCCACGGCGTCGGGTCGTTGGTGCCGAAGCGCACGCGCAGCGCGGTCTCGGGGCGGAACAGGTACGCGGTGCGCGCCGCGCGCGCCTCCTCGATCTGCCGCAGCGGCGTGATGTCGTCGAGGATCCAGAAGCCGCGTCCGTGCGTGCCGGCGACGAGGTCCGAGCAGAAGCAGGTCGTGTCGTCCTTCACCTGAAGGTCGCGCACCGAAACCGCCGGCATGTCGAGCCGCAGCGACTGCCAGTGGTCGCCGTCGTCGAAGGAGACCCACACCTGCGTCTCCGTCGAGGCGAAGAGCAGGCCTCGCTTCTCCGGGTCCTCGCGGATCGCGTTGGCCGCGGCGCCGGGCGCGATGCCCGTGTCGATCTCCGTCCACGTGCGGCCGCCGTCGTGCGTGCGCCAGAAGTGCGGCCTCATGTCGTCGATCCGCATCGTGTTGGCCGCGGCGTACGCGGTGAGCGTGTCGAAGTGGCCCGCCTCGACGTTGAAGATGCGCGTCCACGGCGCGATCCCCGGCGGCGTCACGTTCGCCCAGTGCGCGCCGCCGTCCATCGTCTTCTGGATGTTGCCGTCGTCGGTGCCCGCCCAGATCACGCCGACGTCGAGCGGCGAGGGGGAGAGCGCGGTGATCGTGCCTTCCGGCGCCGGCTTCACGTCCTTCGCGTACTTGCCGACGCTCGCAGGCACGCGCCACGTCGGCCGCGCCAGGTCGGGGCTGACGCGGCTCCAGCTGTGGCCGCGGTCGGTCGTCTTCCACACCGCGTTGGACGCGTAGAAGAGCACGTCCGCGTCGACCGGCGACCAGTGCAGCGGCATCGTCCGCACGTCGCGGTTGTACGGCCCGCCGCGCGGCCCCATCTCCGGGCCGACGTACGACGTCTGGGCCGTGCGCCGGTCGTAGCGGGAAACGTTGTTGCGCATGCCGCCGAAGACGACGTCCGGATCGCGCGGGTCCGGAGCCGCGATGCCGTACTCCTGGATGTTGACCGGGTGCCAGTCGTGGAACGTGATCTCGCCGTCCATCGAACGGCTGTCGACGCACGCGGAGCCGGAATCCTGCTGGCCGCCGCAGACGCGGTAGGGGAAGGCGTCGTCGGTCGTGACGTGATAGACGGCGGCGGTCGGCTGCGTGTACCAGTTGCTCCACGACGCGCCGCGGTTCGCCGAGACGACGGCGCCCTGGTCCGCGACCGCGAACAGGATGTCGGTGTCGTTCGGGTTGATCCACACGCGCTGGTAGTCGTCGCCGCCCGGCGCGCCGCGCACCGCCGACCACGTGTGGCCGCCGTCCTCCGAGCGCCACAGGACCACCGTCGCCGCGTAGACGACGTCCGCCCTCTTCGGGTCCACCGTCACCGTGGGCAGGTCGCCGCCGCCGATGCGCGCGAGCGGGCGCGGGTCCACGTGAGAGGTCGGGCCTCCGGTCGGACCCGCCGGCACGTCGACCGCCTCCCAGTGCGCTCCCGCGTCCGTGGAGCGGTACAATCCGACGACGCCCGTCGTCGCCCCGGCGCGGACCGCCGAGGACGGCGCCGGCGCGCCCGCGATCGTCGCGTACAGAAGGCTCGGATCGCTTGGCGCGACCGCGAGGTTCGCCTCGATCACGGCCGGCAGCCCCGCGGAAAGCCGCGTCCAGTGGTCGCCGCCGTCCGTCGACTTGAAGATGCCGCCGCCCACGCCGCCGAAGGCGAGGCTCTCGCGGTACCCCTCCTGCTGCCGCCACAGCGCCGCGTAGACGACCCGCGGATCGCGCGGGTCGATGACGACCTCGTTGCCGCTCGTGTACGCGTCCTCGTAGAGCACCTTCTGGAAGGTCCTGCCGCCGTCCGTCGAGCGGAAGATGCCGCGCTCCTCGTTCGGCCCGTACGGGTGGCCGAGCACGGCGACGAAGAGCCGGTCCGCGTTCGTCGGGTCGACCGCGATGCGCGCGATCATCTGGCTCTCGCGCAGCCCCAGGTGCTCCCACGTGCGGCCCGCGTCCGACGAGCGGTAGACGCCGTCGCCGGTCGAGAGATCCGGTCGGATGATCCCGGCTCCGCTCCCCACGTAGATGACGTCCGGGTCCGACGGCGCCACCGCGATCGCGCCGATCGAGCCGGTCGGCTCGTCGTCGAAGATCGGCTGCCACGTCGAGCCGTAGTCCGTCGAGCGCCAGACGCCGCCGTTGTCGAAGCCCGCGTAGAAGGTGCCGCGGCGGCTCGCCACGCCATCCAGCGCGCGCGCCCGGCCGGCGCGCGTCGGGCCGATCGAGCGCCAGTGCATCTCGGAGAACGATTGCGCCGCCGGCGGCGCCGGTGCGGCGGATGACGCTCCGGCGGTGGGCGGCAGCAGCGCGGCGGACGGCCGTTGCGCGGCGGTCGGCCCTAGCGCGGCGAGCGGCGCAGCCGCCGGGAGGACCGCCGCCGCCGAGGTCGCGGGTGCGGCGAGGCAGGCGGACGCGAGGACGACGCGGGCGATGGTCGGGCGCACGGATCCCCTCCTGAGGGCGCGGGTGTGCTCTGCGGGGTGACGCCGCACAGTATGGGGCGCCGCCGCCGGAGCGGCCAGGCGCCGCCGCCGCTCAGTCCATGCGCCGGGCGACGGCGAGCAGGTGGCCGCTCGCGCCGAGCAGCGTCGTCTCCGTCTCGACGCGGCGCAGGCATTCGAGGATGAGGGAGCGCAGCGCGTCGTCGTCCCAGAAGGCGTCGAAATCGGGCAGGAACGCGAGCGGTCCGTCGACGGCGGCGATGCCGAGCGGCCGCAGGCCCGCCTCGCGGATCTCGCTGCCGATCTCGTCGGCGAGGTGGAAGTGTGCGCTGGTGAAGTAGCGCTCGTCGTCGGTGGGGTTGCGGTGGTCGCCGCTGCGCAGGTCCTCGCGCAGGATGGCGGCGAAGCGGGCGTCGCGTGCGTAGCCGCGGAAGAAGCCGTCCATGAGGGAGGCGAAGCGCGAGATCGCGGCGACGAACACGAGCGCGTCCGGGCGCGCGACGCGGCTCGCCTCGCCGAGCGCGCGGATGCGCTCGGCGCGCTCGAGGAGGTGGTAGAGCGGGCCGAGGAGCAGCACGGCGTCGAAGGCGTCGTCGCCGAAAGGCAGGTCTCGCGCGTCCCCCTGCCGGATGCGCTCCGGCCCCAGGCCCGCCTCGGCGAAGCGCACGCGCGCCTGCTCGATGTGGATCGGCACCGGGTCGACCAGCTCGACGTCGTAGCCCGCATCGGCGAGCCATGCCGAGTACACGCCCGAACCCCCGCCGACGTCGAGAACGCGGCACGGCGGCGGCGGCAGGTAGCGCGTCAGCAGCTCCTCCGTTCGCACCCGCTCCAGCTTCCCGGGCCCCGTGAGCAGCCGTTCCCCTTCCGGCACGTCCGTATAGTGCGCGACGACGTCCGGGTCCGCGTAAGTCGCCTCGGGCGCGTCGTTCTGCTTCCTCGCCATGTCCGTTCTCGTGTAGGAGTCGGTGAAGGATTGCAGCGCAAGCGAGCGAGGTCAACACGGCAGGGGGGTGGGGACGGACGGCGGGATTGAACGGCGGGATTGAACGGCGGGATTGAACGGCGGGATTGAACGGCGGGATTGAACGGCGGGACGGAACCGCGGGGGGTCTGCGGTCCGGGGTCGGGGCAGGGGCGCGGCATTGCCGGAGCAAGCGCTGTCAAATCCCGCTTGAAATCCTGCGGTCGAATCCCGCAGTCGAATCCCGCAGTCGAATCCCGCAGTCGAATCCCGCAGTCCAATCCCGCAGTCCAATCCCGCAGTCCAATCCCGCCCGTTGTCCCCACCCCCCTCGCCGTGCTACCGTTCCGACCTCGTGACCCGATCCTGGAAAGGTCGAACGACATGCTCCGTGCCACTCGTTTCCGCCCATCGCCCCGGCTTCTCGCGCTGCCGCTGCTCGCTTGCCTCGCCGCACCTTCCGCGGCGCGCGCGCAGGCGGCGGCGCCGCGCGTCGATCCACGCGTGGAGAAGGCGCTCGCGGCGATCTCGCCGGAGCGCCTCGCTGCGATCGACGCGAAGCTCAAGTCGTTCGGTACGCGCATGACGCTCTCGACGGACGAGGCGGCGGGGCGCGGCATCGTGGCGGCGCGCGCATGGATCCTGTCGGAGCTGAAGGGCTACAGCCCGCGGCTGCAGGCGAGCCTCGACTGCTACGACGTCGCCGAGCAGGGACGGATCGTGCGGCCGGTCGAGTTGTGCAACGTGATGGCGGTGCTGCCGGGGCGGAGCGCCCGCCGGATCTACGTCAGCGGCCATTACGACTCCGTTGCGCGCGTTGCGGGCCAGCCGTTCGACTGGGGCCGCACCGACGTGTTCGCTCCCGGCGGCGACGACGACGGGAGCGGCACGGCGCTGACGATGGAATTGGCGCGCGTGCTCTCGCAGGGCGGCATGGACTTCGACGCGACGCTCGTCTTCATCGCGTTCGCCGGCGAGGAGGAGGGTCTCTTCGGCGCGCGGCTGCACGCGGAGAAGGTGCACGCCGACAGCGTCCGCATCGACGCCGTGATCAACAACGACATCGTGGGCAACTCGCTCGGGGGCACCGGCGTCGTCGACTCCCGCACGGTGCGTATCTTCTCGGAGGCGCCGATGGACTCGCCTTCGCGGGAGCTCGCGCGCTACATCCGCCGTTGGGCGGCGGCATACGTGCCGGGCCACGTCGTCCGCCTCGTCGCGCGCGAGGACCGCTTCGGGCGCGGCGGCGACCACACCGCCTTCAACCAGCTCGGCTACGCCGGAGTGCGCGTCTCCGAGTCGAAGGAGGACTATTCGCGCCAGCACACGCCCGCCGACACGCTGATCGATCCCGCCTACCTGGCGAAGAACGCGCGCGTGGACGCCGCCGCCGCGGCGACGATGGCGCTCGCGCCGTCCGCGCCGGACGTGTACGACCGGCGCGGCAACCCGATGCTCGGGCGCGGCGACTCCGGCTACGACGCGGCGCTGCGCTGGGCGGCGTCGTCGGGGGCGACGTCGTACCGGATCTTCTGGCGCACCGCGTGGACGCCGGACTGGGAGCACGAGCTCGACGTGGGCGACGTGACCTCGTACGTGCTGCACGACATGTCGATCGACGACTACGTCTACGGCGTCGCGGCGGTTGACGCCGCCGGCCACGAGAGCGTCGTCTCCCCCTACGTCCGGCCACCCCGCCCGTTCGTCCCGGTGAAGACCGGGAGCCGCTGACCGGCGGGCGTGTTCGAGGACCGGGTCGGCGAGGCGGGCGGCGCGCCGCCGCCCCGTGAACCACGCGGCGCGCCGCCGCCCCGTGAACCGCGCGGCGCGCGCGGCGTCGAGACGGGCCTCGCCGCGCTGCTCGTCGCGGGTGCCTTCGCCGTCGTCCTGGCGAACGTCCAATCGAAGCTCTTCGACCTGGATCGCTTCACGGCGCCGAAGGCGCTTGCGCTCGAGCTCACCGCCCTTGCGGCGGCCGGCCTCCTGATCCCGCGCTGGCGGCGGCTCGAGGTCGGCGTCGTCGAGGGCCTGCTCGCCGCCTTCGTCGCGTGGAGCGCGCTCTCCACCCTGCTCGCTCGCAACCACTGGCTCGCGGTCCAGGGCTTCGGCGTCTCGCTCGCCGGCTTCGTCCTCTTCCTCGCCGCGCGACGCCTCGCGAGCGCCGGCTTGCGGCACGCCGCGCTCACCGGACTCGTCGCCGCCGCGGTGATCGGCGGCGGCCTCGGCGTCGCGCAGGCGTACGGCGTCGATTGGAAGTGGCTCGCCGACAGCCGGCCTCCCGGCGGCACGTACGGCAACCGCAACTTCCTCGCGCACATGACCGCGATCGCCACGCCGGCGCTCCTCGTCCTGACGTTGCGCGCGCGCCGGCGGCCGGCGGCCGCGGCCGGCATGGCGGGGCTCGCGATCGCCGCCGCCGCCATCGTGCTGACGCGCTCGCGCGCCGCGTGGCTGGCGCTCGCGGTGTCACTGACCGTCATGGCGCTGGGGGTGCTCCTGGGGCGGCGGCGACCCCTCGCCGGCGTGACGCGGCGGCGCATCGTCGCGGCCGTCGCGGCGCTCGCGGTGGCGGTCGCCGCTTCCGTCCTGGCGCCGAACGAGCTGAAGTGGAAGTCGAGCTCGCCGTACGCCGAGACGCTCACCGGCCTGACCAACTACAAGGAAGGATCGGGGCACGGACGGCTGATCCAGTACCGCAACTCGTTCCGCCTGATCCCGCGCCGGCCGGTCTTCGGCGTGGGTCCCGGAAACTGGTTCGTTCACTACCCCCGCGTGACGACGCCCGGCGATCCGGCGTTCGCCGGCTACGATCCGATCCCGACCAATCCGTGGCCGAGCAGCGACTGGGTCGCGATGATCACCGAGCGAGGCCTCGTCGGCGCGCTCCTGCTCGCGCTCGCCGGGCTCGCCGCCGCCGTCGTCGCCGTGCGGCGACTCCGCGACGACGGCGGCCGCGGCGAGGGCGACGCCGCCGCCGACGCCCTCGTCGTCCTCGGCACGCTCGCCGCCGCGTTCGTCGCCGGTCAGTTCGACGCGGTTCTGCTCCTTCCGGCGCCCACGTACCTGGTGTGGGCGACGCTCGGCCTGCTGCTGCCCCCGACCGGCGCGGTGGTGTCTCGCACGCTGGAGGGGAAGCGCGGCCGGATGCTGCGGCGCGGCGTGGTCGGCCTCCTGGCGCTCGTGACGCTGGCGAGCGCGGCCCAGGTCGCGGCCGTGCGCACCACGACGAACACGCGTCGCGCGACCCTGGTGCGCGCCGCGCGCTTCTACCCGGGCAGCCACCGCATCCAGCTCGATCTGATGGGGAGGGGGTCGTGCGGCCAGCGGCTGCCGCACGCGCGCGCGGCGGCGCGCCTGATGCCGTTCCATCGCGCGCCGAAGCGCGCGCTGGCGGCGTGTGGGGGGAAGTAGGGGCCGTCGCGTCGGCCCGCCGGCTCGCTAGACCGGCTCTTCGTCCCGGCGGCCCTGGCGGATGTCGTCCGCGCCCTTCTTCGTGCCGTAGCCCACCGCGCCGCCGAAGATCAGCGCGGTGCCCGCCCCGACGAGCGGCAGCAGGGCGACGACGGGCGCCGCGACCACCGTCGCGACCGCCCCGGCGATGAGCGGCACCCTGCGGTCGCGGATGCCCTCGACGTAGCGCAGGCGACGTCGCACGAAGCGGCGCGTCTCGGCGAAACCGCCCGCGGCCGCGCCGCCGGCGATGACCGCTGTCAGGATTCCAAGCATTTCCACCTCCGATTCGATGACGCGGTGATCCCTACGAGGTGGAGTGCGCGTGGGTTTCTCCCGCGGACCGTGCGAGCGGGGCGGATCAGACCCGGTAACGGTCCGACCCGATCCGCAGCACCAGGTGATCCGAAGGGCCGGTGCCGCCTCCCGCCCCGTTCGTCGTCGTGCCCGGAGGCAGAGGCGCGGGCGCCGGCGTCCCCGTATTCGGCTGGGCCGGCGCGACGGCGCCCGGGTTGGCCCCCGTCCCCGCGCCCGGGTCGACGGCGCCCGGCGCCGGCTGGGTCTGTACGGCCGGCTCGCGCGGGCCGCGGCCCCACCACGCCCACCAGATGATCAGGATGATGAGGATGATCGCTACGATCCACCACCACCCGCATCCGGCCATGTCTCTCCATCCGCGACGCGGCGGCTCGCCCGCCGGAGGTCGATTCGTCGCCACGGGACGCCTCCCTTGCGTGATGAAAAAAATGCATCTTTCGGTGCCGGTTCGCGACCCGGCGGGAAAAGTGCAACGAGCGTGCCGACGGCGTCCCGCTTGATTTCGTATTGTCGTTTCCTGACTTTGCAGCGCGCTGAGGGTACGGCGCGTCCCGAACCGAAGGAAGGCGCGCGAGACGTGGACACGATCGAGACCGCATCACGGGCCGGCAAGCTGGAGCCGGCGTCGCTGGACCAGATCTGCGAGGAGGCGAGCCGGCTCGCCGCGGAGGGCGGCCCGGATCCGCAGCTCGCGGGCCGCTTCGCGCGCCTCTTCTTCGCCAAGGCGCCGCCGGAGTTCTTCCAGGGCAGGAAGGCGGAGGCGCTCGCTGCCCTCGCGCTCGGCGCGCTCCGCATGCTCGAGCGCTCGAGCCCCGCCGAGGTCAACGTCGAGCTCTTCAACGCCGAGCCGGAGGTCGAGGGCTGGCGTGCGCCGGTCACGGTGATCCGCACCGACGTCTCGGAGCGGCCGTTCGTGGTCGACACGATACGCGAATACCTGCACGCGCAGGAGTTCGCGATCGAGCGCTTCCTCCACCCGGTGCTCCAGGTGGTCCGCGACCGCCGCGGCCGCATCGAGCGGATCGCGTCCGCCGCGGCCGGCGACCCGCGGGAGTCGCTCGTCCACTGCGAGATCGCACGCGTCGAGGACCCCGAGCAGCTCGAAGCGATCCGCGTCGCCGTGCGCGAGATCCTGCAGGACACGGTGCGCGCGACGGAGGACTTCGATCCGATGCTCGCCGCGCTGGACGGCACCGTCGACTACCTGCGCGAGGTCGCGCGCCAGCTTCCCGAGCGCCACCGCGAGGCGCAGGAGATCGTCGAGTTCCTCTCGTGGCTGCGCGAGGACAGCTTCGTCTTCCTCGGCTACCGCGGCTACGACATCGTCGACGCCCCCGCCGGTCCCCGCATCGTGGTCGAGCCCGGCTCCGGACTGGGGATTCTGCGTAACGAGGCGGAGTCGAGCTTCGCCGAGCCGGTCCCGCTCGCCGACCTGAAGCCCGGGCTGCGCGAGCGCGTCGAGGGGGGGCCGCTCCTCATCACGAGCAAGACGAACGCGCTCTCCAGCGTCCATCGCCGCGCCCGCATGGACTACGTCGGTGTGAAGAAGCTCGACGATGCCGGCCACGTCGTGGGCGAACGCCGCTTCATCGGCCTCTTCACCTCCCGCGCCTATGCCGAGGACGCCGAGCGGATCCCGATCCTGCGCGAGAAGCTGCGCGCCATCCTCGCCGAGGCGGGCGCGATCAAGGGCTCGCACGACTACAAGGAGATCATCACGATCTTCAACTCGATGCCGAAGGAGGAGCTCTTCCTCACGTCGGCGGAGCGGATCGGCTCCGAGATCCAGGCGGCGCTCGCGCTCTACCACACGCAGGAGGTCAAGGTCACCATGCGGCCGGACCCGCTCGAGCGCGGCGTCTCCGTCATGGTCGTTCTGCCGAAGGACAAGTTCTCCGGCGAGGTGCGCAAGGAGATCGAGCGCGCGTTCGTCGCGAAGCTGGGCGGCGACGTGCTCAACTACCATCTCGCGCTCGGCGGCGGCGATCAGGCGCGCCTGCACTTCTACTTCGGCGCGACGCCGGAGCAGGTCGCCAACGTCGATCCGGAGGAGCTCGAAGGCGTCGTGAAGCGCCTCACCCGCTCGTGGGCGGACCGCGTTCGCGTGGGCCTCGAGGAGCTGCATCCCGGCGAGGAGGCGCGGCGCCTCGCCCACCGGTACTCGGCCGCCTTCAGCCCGGAGTACCGCGCCGCGACCGAGCCGGACGTGGCGGAGCAGGACATCCTCGAGCTCGAGGCGATGCACGGCGCCGACCGCAGCGTCGCGATCGGCCTCTCCAACGCGCCCGCCGTCGAGGGGATCCCGATCGACGAGCCGGTCTCGCAGCTCAAGCTCTACCTGCGCGGCGGCCGCCTCGTCCTCTCGGACTTCATGCCGATTCTCGACAACGCCGGCCTGCGCGTCATCGCGATGAGCCCGTTCGAGGTGCAGGGCGACGACGTCGAGCGAGCCGCGATCTACGTCTTCGCCGTGCAGGACGCGCAGCGCCGCCCGATCGATCTCGTCGAGCACGGCGGCGCCCTCTCCGAGACGCTCCTCGCGGTGCGCGCGGGCGACGCCGCCAACGACCCGCTGAACGCGCTCGTCCTCACCGCCGGCCTCTCCTGGCGGGAGGCCGACGTCCTGCGCGCCTACTCCGAGTATGCCTTCCAGCTCGAAGTCGTGCCGAGCCGCCTCTCGCTCGTCACCGCGCTGCGCGCCTACCCGGGCGCCGCCCGCCTCCTCTTCCGCCTCTTCGCCACCCGCTTCGACCCCGCGCTCGAGCTCACCGACCGGCAGCGCGAGCGCGAAGCAGAGTCGATCCGCAGGGAGTTCATCCGCTCCCTCGAGGGCGTCGCCTCGCTCGGCGACGACCGTGCCCTGCGCCGGCTGCACGGCCTCGTCGAGGCGACCGTGCGCACCAACTACTACCGCAACGGCGGCGCGCGGCCGACGCGGCGCTCCGGCGGCGTGCCCTACGTCTCCTTCAAGTTCGACTGCGCCGCGCTGCCGAACGTGGCCAAGACGCGTCTGCGCTGCGAGGTGTGGGTCCACTCCTCGCGCATGGCCGGCGTGCACCTGCGCGGCTCGCGCGTGGCGCGCGGCGGCATCCGCTACAGCGACCGACCGGACGACTTCCGCACCGAGATCCTCGGCCTCGTGAAGACGCAGATGGTCAAGAATGCCGTCATCGTGCCGGGCGGCTCCAAGGGCGGCTTCGTCACGCGCCGCCAGTTCGCCGAGCGCGAGGCGATGGCGCAGGAAGTGACCGAGCAGTACCGGACCCTCATGCGCGGCCTGCTCGACCTCACCGACAACTACGACCACGGCGCCGTCGTCCACCCGCCCGACACGCTGATCTACGACGAACCCGACCCCTACCTCGTCGTCGCCGCCGACAAGGGGACCGCCCACCTCTCCGACGTCGCGAACGAGATCTCCGCCGAGTACGACTTCTGGCTCGGCGACGCCTTCGCCTCCGGCGGCTCCAACGGCTACGACCACAAGGAAGTCGCAATCACCGCCCGCGGCGCGTGGGAGTGCGTCCGCCGCCACTTCCGCGAGATGGGCCGCGACATCCAGACGGAGCCGTTCACCGTCGTCGGCATCGGCGACATGAGCGGCGACGTCTTCGGCAACGGCATGCTGCTCTCGCCGGAGATCCGCCTCGTCGCCGCCTTCGACCACCGCCACATTTTCGTCGATCCGACGACGGATCCCGCCGTCTCCTTCGCGGAGCGCGAGCGCCTCTTCCACGCCGGCCGCACGAGCTGGGACGACTACGATCGCGACGCCCTCGGCAAGGGCGGCTTCATCGTGCCGCGCGGCGCCAAGGAGGTGGACCTGACCGCGCCGGCTCGCAAGGCGCTCGGCCTGCCCGCCGGCACCAAGGTCCTCGACGGCGAGTCGCTGATCCGCGCCATCCTGGCCGCGCCCGTGGACCTCCTCTGGAACGGCGGCATCGGGACCTACGTCAGGGCCTCCACCGAGATCGACGCCGAGGTCGGCGACTCCGCCAACGACCCCGTACGGATCGACGCGACGCAGCTCCGCTGCAAGGTGATCGGCGAGGGCGGCAACCTCGGACTCACCCAGCGTGCACGCATCGAGTACGCCCTCGGCGGCGGCCGCCTCAACACGGACGCGCTCGACAACTCCGGCGGCGTCGACATGTCGGACCGGGAGGTGAATCTCAAGATCCTGCTCGACGGCGCCATCGCCGGCGGCCGCATGGACTTCGACGAGCGAAACCGCCTGCTGCGCGAGCTGACCCCCTCGGTCACCGACCTCGTCCTGCGCGACAACCGTTCGCAGTCGCTCGCCGTATCGCTCGAGCAGATCCGCGCCGGCGAGGCGGTCGACGACTTCCAGGAGCTGATGACGCTGCTCGAGAAGGAGGCGCTGCTCGACCGCGCCGCCGAGACCCTCCCATCCTCCGAGGACGTGGCCGAGCGCAGGGCCGCCGGCGCCACGCTGACCCGCCCCGAGCTGTGCGTCCTGCTCGCCTACGGCAAGCTCGCCCTCAAGCAGCACCTGCTCGCCAGCGACCTGCCGGACGACCCCGCCTTCGCGGGCTACCTCGTCCACTACTTCCCCGCCGCCGCCGCCGCCGCCGCCGGCGAGGACGCGCTCAAGGGACACCGCCTGCGCCGCGAGGTCGTCGCCAGCCAGCTCACCAACGACCTCGTCGACCTCATGGGCGCGACCTTCGTCACGCGCACCTCGCGCGACACCGGCCACTTGCCCGCCGACGTCGTGCGCGCCTGGGTCGTCGGCGCCCAGCTCTGCGGCGCGTCCGACCTTCGCGAGAGCCTCGCCGACGTCGAGGGAGACCTCGACTCCGAGGCCGTCTACCGCTGGCTGCTCGGCCTCGCCCGCGTCCTCGAGCGCACCGCCCGCTGGGTCCTCGCCAACGTGCCGGCCGACGTGCCCGCCTCCGTCGTCATCGAGCAGCACCTCGACGGCCTCGAGCGGCTCCGCCAACGCTTCGGCGACGTCGTGGCCGGCGAGGAGCGCAGCGTCTTCGAGGATCGCGTCCGCGAGATGCAGCAGATGATCGACCGCCACGATCTCGCGCAGCGCCTGATCACGCTCCGCTTCCTCGACCAGCTCCTCGAGATCCTGCGCGTCGCGGCCGAAACCGACGCCGACCCGCTGCGCGTCGCGCGCACCTACTATCTCGCTTCCGAGCTGCTCGCCATCCCGTGGCTCCGACGCGCCCTCTTCGACGCCGCGGACGACGGCCGCTGGGAGCAGCGCGCCGCCAGCGCCCTCGCCGACGACATCGGCCGTGCCCACCGCGTCCTCACGGAGCGCATCATGCAGTCCGGCGAGGAGGACCGCACCGTCGACGACCTCCTGGGCGCCATACGCGACGAGCGCGGCCGCGAGCTCGACGCCTACCGTGACCTCGTCGGCGAAGTCCGCGACGCGCCCGCGATCTCGCTCTCCGCGCTCTCGGTCGTCGTGCGGGAGCTGCAGCTGCTCGCCGGGTTGCGGTGAGGCGCGCCGGACGCCGAGAGAAGCCGCAGGGCGGCAGGGAAACGCCCGCGGCCGTCGGAAGCGCGTGCGGCAGGGAAACGCCTGCGGCAGGGGATTATTTCGGAGGTGCCGTATGAGAATAGCGGGATCGGCCGTTCTGATCGCGATCCTCGCCGCGTGCGGAGGGCGGACGGCGCGCCCGGCACCGGGTGGCGACTCGCCGGGCACGCCGACGGCGGGCCCCGCCGCGGCCGCGACGGCCGCGTCCGAGCCTGGGCTCGACAGCGTGCCTCCGTTCCGGCCGCTTCCGCTCGTCACCTGGGGGGCGTCGCCGCCCGGTCCGCCGCACGAGGAGCGCGGCCGCACCTACGACCTCGTCCACCAGGCCACGCACGTGCGCTTCGACTGGGAGCGGCACGCCGTGGTCGGCACGACCACCGTTCGCTTCGCCGCCCTCGATCGCCCGCTCGCTACGCTCGCGCTCGACGCCGAGGCGATGAAGATCGGCTCGGTGCGCGACGCGCGCGGGCGCGCGCTGCGCCACGACTACGACGGCCACACCCTGCGCGTGCACCTCGCCCGCCCGCTCGGCGCGGGTGACACGGCGACCGCGACGGTCGCCTACGAGAGCGTCGAGCCGGGGCGCGGGGCGTACTTCATCGACCGCCTCCACATGCTATGGACGCAGGGCGAGACCGACTACACGCGCTACTGGCTCCCGACCTACGACTATCCGAACGACAAGGCGACGTGGGAATTCTTCGTGACCGTGCCACGAGGTGAGAAGGCGCTGTCGAACGGGCGGCTCGTGGCCGTGGACACGACGCGCGACGGCGTCGTCTGGCACTGGTCCCTCGACCACCCCGCTTCCACGTACCTGATGTCGGTCGTCACCGGCGACTACGCCGTGATCCACGACCACTGGAACGACGTGCCGGTCGACTACTGGGTCTACCCGGACTCGATCGCCGCCGGTCGGCGCGGCTTCGGCATGACGCCTGAGGCGATCGGCATCTACTCCCGCAAGACCGGCGTCCGCTACCCGTGGAGCAAGTACGACCAGTCCGTCGCGCCGGACTACATCTTCGGCGGCATGGAGAACGTCACCGCCACCACGCAGCTCGACGACGGCATCCTCCATCCGGCGTGGGCGGAGCCCCAGGAGTACAGCGGCGGCCTCGTCGCCCACGAGCTCGGCCACCAGTGGTACGGCGACCTGCTCACCACCCGGAACTGGGCCAACGCCTGGCTCAACGAAGGCTTCGCGACCTTCATGGAGCAGATCTTCACGGAGGAGGCGCGCGGCCGCGACGAGGGCGACTTCGACCGCCTCGGCTCGCACGAACAGGCCGTTCGCGCCGACCGCCGGGCGCGCCGCCCCCTGGTGTGGAGCCACTGGGTCGCCGACCCGTTCGACGTCTTCTTCAGCGGCCACATCTATCCCCGCGGCGCCACCGTGCTGCAGATGCTTCGCCACGAGCTGGGCGACTCCACCTTCTGGGCCGCCATGCACCGCTACACCGTCGAGCACGCCTACGGCACCGTCACCAGCGCCGACCTCGAGAAAGCCTTCGAGGACGAGACCGGCCGCAGCTTCCAGGACTTCTTCCACGACTGGGTCTACGGCGCCGGATACCCCGCCTTCCGCGTCTCCTCGCGGTGGACCGGCGGGACGCTGCACGTCGACGCGCGCGAAGTGCAGCCCCGCGACTCCATGACCGACTGGTTCGACGTGGACGTCGCCGTCCGTGCGCTCACCGACGCCGGGCCCGTCGACGGCGTCGTCCACGTCCGGAACGGCAGCGGTAGCGCGGATCTCGCGCTCCCCGCACCGCCGCGCGCGGTCGTATGGGATCCGGGCGACTGGCTTCTCGACGTCACGGACTTCCCTCGCTCCACACGCATGCTCGCCTACCAGGCACGCCACGCCGAGCGCGTGCCCGGCCGCGTGGAGGCGATCGAGCGCCTCGGTGAGCGCACGGCGCAGGCCGCAGCCCTGGCCGCCATAGCCGATGCCGCCACCGAAGACCCGTTCTGGGGCGTCCGCCAGCGCGCCGTCCGGGCGCTGGCGGCGTTCGCTTCGACCGGCGCGTCCAGCTCCGCCGACTCGGCCACGATCGCCGACTCGGCCGCCGCCGCGCTCCTCGCCGCGAGCCGCGATCCCGATCCGCGCGTGCGTCAGGCCGCCGCCGCGTCGCTCGGCCATTTTCGGGGCGACGCCGTCGCGGCCACACTGCAGCGGCTCGCGACGACCGACTCCTCCTACTACGTCCGCGGCGATGCGGTCCAGTCGCTCGCCGCCGTCGCGCCCGGCGCCGCGCTACCGGTGATTCACGCCCTGCTGCAGCAGGATTCCTGGCTCGACGTCCTGCGCGCCAACGCCATCTACGCGCTCGCCGCGACGGACGCGCCCGAGGTCGGGCGGACGCTGCTCTCCTTCCTGGAGCCGCGACACGCGCGCGAGTCGAGGAATGCCGCGATCGAGTCTCTCGCCGCCCGCGCTTCCGGCAACGAGGCGCTCATCGCGAGCCGCCTCGAGCCGTACCTCCACGACCCGGACCAGTTCATCCGCGAGGCGATCGCCCGCGCGCTCGGCGAGCTCGGCCAGACCTCGAGCATCGCCGCCCTGGAGGCGCAGCGCCGCGTCGAGCTGGAGAGCCGCGTCGTCAACGCGATCGACGCCGCCATCGAGAGGATCCGGCGCTAGTCGCACACTCGAGCAGGACGCCCGCCGCGCGAGGCAGTGCGAGGCGGTGAGCCAGCGTCCTTCCCTTCGTGTCGACCGAGGAGCACACCCATGGCATTCGATCAGTATCATGAGCCCCCTTCCGAGCTGCCGGCGCAGACACGCACCTTCGCGCGCATGCTCCTGTCGCTGATCGAGGAGGCCGAAGCGATCGACTGGTACGAGCAGCGCCTGGCGGTCGAGCCGGACGCGGACGCGACGCGCATCATGCGCAACGCGCAGAAGGAGGAGTTCAAGCACTTCGCGATGGACCTCGAGTTCCTCCTGCGGCGCACTCCGGAATGGCGCGAGATCTGCAAACGCGTGCTCTTCACGGAAGGCGACATCGTCGATCTCGGCGAGGCCGCCGAGGAGGAGGCCGACTGAGCCGACAGCGCCGCCGGCGGACCCGCGGCCGAGCGGTCCCGGCCGAGAGCGCCGGCGGCCGAAAGCACCGGTCCTTCCGTGGCCTGCTAGGCGTGGCTCTCGCCGCCGCCACGGAGCCTCGCGATCAGCTCCTTCACGACGGCCTCACGGGCTTTCAGCCGTTCCCTGAAATCCATGTTGTCCGTCTGCGACACCTCCATGCGGAGGTCCCCGAGATAATTCTCGAGGATCCCTCTCAGTTCGAGCGCTTCCTCTGAGCTCAGATCGAGCTGCATCGTGGCCTCCCTCCTGGAATCGTCCCACGGCCAACCCACGGCTGCGCTCTCCGCGGGGGGAACGAGCGCCGCGCTCCAGATTGTTTCCCCTGCTTCTTCCGCGCCAGCGGGGTCTCACCGCACGGCCATTGGCCGAAGCCGCCGGCGCGCCCGTTGCACGAAGACCGGGGCTTCGCCGTTGAACAAACCCGACCACCGTTCTACCTTCCCGGCGCCGCGTCACCACGCCCCGCGACCCCCGGAGCCACACATGTTCGTCCAACCTAGGGCGACGTTCCGCCATCGCGTCGCCGCCCGCATCGCCGGCAGAGCCGTGTCCCTTCCCCGCGCGGCGCGCCGCCTGCTCGTCCTCACGTGCGTCGCCGCCGCCGCGACCCCGGCCACCGCCGCCCTCGCCGGGACGGCCGCCGGCCCGCCGATCCCCGCCGGAAGCGCCACCGCGCCCGCGCCCGCCCTCTACGACACCGCTCTCTTCGCCACGATGCGCTGGCGCGAGATCGGGCCGGAGCGCGGCGGGCGCTCGCTCGCCATCGCCGGCAGCGCCGCGCGCCCGGACGAGTACTGGTTCGGCGCGGTGGGCGGTGGGCTGTGGAAGACGACGGACGGTGGCCTGACCTGGAAGCCGATGACGGACGGCCCTCTCGGCAGCTCGAGCGTCGGCGCGGTCGGCGTCGCGGAGTCGAACCCGGACGTCGTCTACATCGGCATGGGCGAGACGGAGCTGCGCGGCAACGTCCTGCAGGGCGACGGCGTCTACCGCACCGCCGACGCCGGCAAGACGTGGACCCACGTGGGGCTCGAGGCGACGCAGGCGATCGCGCGCGTGCGCGTCGACCCGACGAACCCGGACCGCGTCTTCGTCGCGGCACTCGGCCACCCGTACGGTCCGAACCCGGAGCGCGGAGTGTTCCGCACGCTGGACGGCGGCCGCACGTGGAAGAAGGTGCTCTTCGAGTCGGACAGCGCCGGCGCGAACGACCTCGTCATCGACCCGAGCGACCCGAACACGATCTACGCGGCGTCATGGCAGGTCTACCGCACGCCGTGGAAGATGTGGGGCGGCGGGCCGCACTCGAAGCTGTTCAAGTCGACGGACGGCGGCGAGACGTGGACGGACCTCACGTCGAACCCCGGCATGCCGGCACGGCCGATCGGCAAGATCGGCATCACCGTCTCGCCCGCCGACCCGCACCGGCTCTACGCGATCGTCGAAGCCGGCGAGGGCGGCGTCTTCCGCAGCGACGACGGCGGCGCCACGTGGGCGCGCACCAACGACGAGCGCAAGATCCGCCAGCGCTCCTTCTACTATTCGCACATCTACGCCGACCCGAAGGATCCGGACGTGGTCTACGCGCTGAACACGTCGCTCTACCGCTCGAAGGACGGCGGCAAGACCTTTGACCGGGTCCGCTCCGTGCCGCACGGCGACCAGCACGACCTGTGGATCGCGCCCGACGACCCGCGCCGCCTCGCGAGCGCGAACGACGGCGGCGGCACGGTCTCGGAGAATGGCGGCGCCACCTGGACGGAGCAGGATTTCCCGACCGCGCAGCTCTACCACATCATCACCACGAGCGACGTCCCCTATCACGTCTGCGGCGCGCAGCAGGACAACTCGACCGTCTGCGTCCCCAGCGACGACTGGGACTTCATGCAGGCGCGCGGCCCGAACCACGGCTGGTACTACGCCGTCGGCGGCGGCGAGAGCGGCTACATCGCGCAGTCGCCCACCGACCCGGACATCTTCTACGCCGGCAGCCAGGGCGCGCTGCTCACGCGCTTCGACCGCAGCAACGGCCAGATCCGCGACATCCAGCCCTACCCGCGCTTCTTCTCCGGCGAGCCCGCCTCCGCGCTGCCGGAACGCTGGCAGTGGACCTTCCCGATCGTCTTCTCGCCCGTCGACCACGCGCTCTACACCACCTCGCAGCACGTGTGGAAGAGCACCGACGACGGCCAGACGTGGACGAGGATCAGCCCCGACCTGACGCGCGCCGACCCGAAGACGCTCGGCCTGTCCGGCGGCCTGATCACGATGGACATGAACGGCCCCGAGATCTACGGCACCGTCTTCTCCCTCGCTCCCTCCCACCAGGACGCGAGCACGATCTGGGCGGGCAGCGACGACGGCCTCGTCCACATCACCCGCGACGGCGGCGCCCACTGGGCCGATGTCACGCCGCCGGACATGCCGAAGTACACGCGCGTCGTCGCGATCGACGCCTCGCGCCACGACCCCGCCACCGCCTACGTCGCCGGCACCCTCTATCAACTCGACGACCGCCGCCCCTACATCTGGCGCACCCACGACTACGGCCGCACGTGGACGAAGATCGTGAGCGGCATGCGCGACGGCGACATCTCCCGCGTCGTCCGCGAGGACGTCGTGCGGCCGCGCATGCTCTACGCCGGCACCGAGAACGGCGTCTACGTCTCCTGGGACGACGGCGACCACTGGCAGTTGCTCTCCCTCAACCTGCCGAACACGCAGGTCGCCGACCTCGTGGTCGAGAAGCACGACCTCGTCGCCGGCACCCACGGGCGTTCCATATGGGTGCTCGACGATATCGATCCGCTGCGCCAGCTCTCGCCCGCCATCGCCGCCGCCGACGTCCACCTCTTCGCGCCGCACGAGGCGACGCGCGGCGTCGACGACGCCATCCTCCAGTACGCGCTCGCCCGCGCGGCCGACAGCGTCGCCGTCGAGATCCTCGACGCGGACGGCCGGCTCGTCCGCCGCTTCGTCGGCACGGCGAACGACTCCGCGAACGCGGACGACGACGACGGCGGCTTCTTCCGGCGCCGCACGCGCCCGCCCACCACCGTCGCCGGGCTGAACCGCTTCGCCTGGGACCTGCGCTATCCGGGCGCGGTCGTCTTCGACAGCATGATCGTGTGGAGCGCGCGCCCGCAGAACGGGCCGCTGGCGCCGCCCGGCCGCTACGCCGCGCGCCTGATCGTGAACGGCGACGTCACGCACGCGGAGACGCAGCCGTTCGACGTCGTCATGGACCCGCGTCTGAAGGGCGTGACGGTGGCGGAGCTGCGCGAGCAGTTCGAACTGGCGATGAAGATCCGCGACCGCACCAGCGCCGCCGACCAGGGCGTCGTCGACATCCGCGACGTCCGCGCCCAGGTCGACGAGCGCCTGGACAGCGCCGCCGCCGCCGCCCTGCGACAACAGGCCCGGCCGCTTCTCGACAGCATCGCCGCGATCGAGGCGAATCTGTATCAGGTGAAGAACCGCAGCGGCCAGGACCCGCTCAACTTCCCGATCCGCCTCAACAACCGGCTCGCCGCGCTGCGTCGCAGCGTCGAGACCGGCGACGCACCGCCGACCGCCGCCGCATACCGCGTCCTCGACGCGCTCTCCGCCGCCCTCGACGCGCAGCTCGGCGCGCTGCGCGCCATCGTCGAACGGGAACTTCCGGCACTCAACCGCGCCTTCGAGGCACGTGGCCTGCCGCCGGTCGAGATTCCGCGCACGATCGCCGGCACGAACACGATCAGCACGAGAGACCAGACAACGAGAGGAGCGGGAAATGGGAGGCGGTGAACAGGATCTGAAGGGGCCCGACCTGCGCGTCGACGGCGTCGCCATCGACAGCGTCCGCGAGGGCGAACCGATCCTCGGCCACGTCGACGGCGAAGCGGCGCTCTTCGCGCGCGTCGGCGACGAGCTCTTCTGCGTCGGCGCCTCGTGCACCCACTATGGCGGCCCCCTCGCCGACGGCCTCCAGGTCGACGACACGATCCGCTGCCCCTGGCACCACGCCTGCTTCAGCCTGCGCACCGGCGCCATGGAGCGCCCGCCGGCGCTGCACCCGCTGCCGCGCTGGGCGGTCGAGGTGGCGGACGGCGTCGCCCGCGCCGGCGACCGCCTCGAGGCCCCCGCTACCGCCGAAAAGGCACAGGGAGCGCCCGGCGCCGGCGCCCACCCCTCGTCCGTCGTCGTCGTGGGCGGCGGCGCCGCGGCCGCGCTCGCCGCGCGTACGCTCCGCGAGGAGGGCTACGCGGGCCCGATCACGTTGATCTCGGACGACGAGGACGCCCCCTACGACCGCCCCAACGCCTCCAAGGACTTCCTCGCCGGCAACGCGCCGCTCGAGTGGATGCCGCTCTACCCGGACGAATGGTGGAGCGAGCACGCCGTCCAGGTGCGGCTGCGCAGCCGCGTGAGCCGCATCGAGCCGGACGCCCACCGCGTCGTGCTCGACGACGGCGAGGCGGTCGATTACGGCGCGCTCCTCGTCGCCACCGGCGCGGAGCCGATCGCGCTCCGCGACGCCGGCCCCGCCGCCGACCGCGTGCACTACCTGCGCTCGTGGGCGGACAGCCGCCGCATCGCGGAGGCCGCCGAGGGAGCGAGCTCCGCCGTCGTCGTCGGCTCCAGCTTCATCGGCATGGAGGTGGCCGCCGCGCTGCGCGCACGCGACGTCGACGTCCACGTCGTCTCGCTCGAGACGCAGCCGATGGCGCGCGTGCTCGGCGAGGAGCTGGGTGGCTTCGTCCGCCGGCTGCACGAGCGGCGCGGCGTCGCGTTCCACCTCGGTGAAGGGAAGGGCGTCAGCCGCGTGGAGGCCGACGCCGTGGTGCTGCAGGACGGCGAGCGCATCCCGTGCGACCTCGTCGTCGCGGGGATCGGCGTGCGCCCGCGCGTCGCGCTGCTCGAGGCGGCGGGAGCCGAAGTCGACGACGGCGTCCTCGTCGATGCGCGCCTCCGCACCGGCCTGCCGGACGTGTGGGCGGCCGGCGACATCGCGCGCTGGCCGGACCCGCACAGCGGCGAGCGGATCCGCGTCGAGCACTGGGTGGTCGCCGAGCGCATGGGCCGCACCGCCGCGCGCAACATGCTGGGCGCGGACGAGCCGTTCGACGCCGTCCCCTTCTTCTGGAGCGCGCACTACGACGAGGCCTCGATCAACTACGTCGGCCACGCGCGCACCTGGGACCGCGCCGAGGTCGAGGGCGACATCGAGGCGAAGGACGGCCTGGTGCGCTTCTACAGCGGCGGCGACCTCGCCGCCGTCGCCTCGATCTACCGCGACCGCGAGAGCCTCGAGGCGGAGCTCGCGATGGAGCGCGGCGCGACGCGCTGAGGCGTCAGCTCGCGCGCGCCGGCTCGGCCGACGCCTCCGCCACGTGCGTCAGCCAGCCGTGCGTGTCGGGCGCCTCGCCGTGCACTCGGTCCATGAACGCACGCTGCAGGCGCAGCGTGATGGGGCCGGCGCCGTCGCCGCCCCCGACCGCCACGCGGTCGACGCTGCGGATCGGCGTGACCTCCGCCGCCGTGCCGGTGAAGAAGAGCTCGTCCGCCGCGTAGAGGTTCTCGCGCGGCACCGGCTGTTCCCGCGTCGGGATGTCCATCTCGCGCGCCAGCGTGAGGATCGCGTCGCGCGTGATGCCGGCCAGGGAGGTGCCGTCGAGGACCGGCGTGATCAGGGTCCCGTCCCGGACGAGGAAGAGGTTCTGCCCGCTGCCCTCGCTCACCAGCCCGCTCGGCCCCAGGGCGATCCCCTCCGCGTAGCCGTTCGCCGCCGCCTCCATCTTGATGAGCTGGGCGTTGACGTAGTGGCCCGCCGCCTTCGCCGCCACGGGGAAGGTATTCGGGTGCGCCCGCTGCCAGCTCGACACGCACACGTCCACGCCCCGCTCCAGCGCGCCCTCGCCCAGATAGGTGCCCCACGGCCACGCCGCCACGTACGTCTCGATCGGACTGAGGGACGGGAAGAGCCCCGCGTCGCCGTAGCCGCGCAGCACCATCGGCCGGATGTAGCAGGACTTCAGGCCGTTGCGCGCGACGACGTCGCAGCACGCACGCTGCAGCGCCGCCGCCGAGTGGGCGGGCACCATGCGGTACGTCCGGCACGAATCGAAGAGGCGCCGAATGTGCGCGTCGAGCCGGAAGATCGCCGGGCCGCGCGGCGTCTCGTACGCCCGGATCCCCTCGAAGAGCGAGGAGCCGAACTGCACCGCGAGGCTGAGCAGGTGCACCGTGGCGTCGTGCCAGGCCACCATCTCGCCGTCCTTCCAGATCCACTCCGCCTCGACGATGCCCGCCGCCATGGTTCGCTCCGCATGAAGGGTCTTCGAAAAAGTGGCCCCCGCCGCTACACCAGCGACCGGATCCAGCCGCCGTCGACCGCCAGCGACGCGGCCGTGATGAAGCTCGCGCGCTCCGAGGCGAGGAAGGCGACGGCCGCCGCGAGCTCGCGGGGCTCGCCCAGCCGGCCCATCGGCGTCTCGGCCCTCCACCGGTCGAACGCGCTCCCGCCCCCACCGCCGCCCTCGTCGCCGGCTTCCGCCAACTCCTCCAGCCGCCGCGTCCGCGTGTAGCCGGGCAGGACGCAGTTCACGGTGACTCCGTCGGCGGCGACCTCGTTCGCCAGCGTCCGCGCGAAGCCGGTCACCGCCGCGCGCAGGCTGTTCGACAGCATCAGCCCGTGCACGGGCTGCTTCACCGTGATCGACGTGATGTGGACGATGCGGCCCCAGCCGCGCTCGCGCATCCCCGGCAGGAAACGGCCGGTGAGCCCCACCGCGCTTTCCAGCAGCAGCCGCTCCGCGCGCCGCCAGTCCTCCAGCGACAGCTCCTCGAACGACGCCGCCGGCGGGCCGCCCGTGTTGTTCACCAGGATGTCGACGCGGCCGAACGCCTCGAGCGTGGCGTCCGCCGCCCGCGCCACACCCGCCTCGGTCGCCAGGTCGGCCGCGACGGCGATCACCTCCACGCCGGTCTCGCCGGCGATGGCGTCGCGCGCCTCCGCGAGCGTCGCCTCGCGCCGCGCGCACAGCGCCAGCCGCGCGCCCTCCCGCGCCAGCTCCTCCGCCACGGCCCGCCCCAGCCCCTGACTCGAGCCGCCGACGAACGCGACCTTCTCCTTCAACCCCAGATCCATCGAACCCCCCACGTTGCGGCCACGCGGCGCGCGCCCGCCTTCTGCGGCTGCGGCGCGCCGCGCTACTTCGTGTGGAAGTACGTGTCGCTGCCGTCCAGCCAGTCGCTCCGCGGCGGGCTGAAGACGTCCACGTCCAGCGTGTCCTCCAGCGCTTCCGCCTTGTGCGGCACGTTCGAGGGGATGTGCAGCACCTCCCCCGCCCGTACCACGATCTCCTCCTCACCGTCCTCGCCGATCCAGAACCGCAGCGCCCCCTCCAGGATGTAGGTGAGCTGCTCGTTCTCGTGCGCGTGCTTCGGGACGACGCAGCCCCGGTCCAGATACACGTGCGCCAGCATCATCCGTTCGCCCGTCACCAGCCGCCGCTGAAGCTGGTCCGTCACCCGCTCCTTCGGCATGTCCTCCCACCGGAAGTGCCGAACCGTGCTCATCGCCTCGCTCCTGTTCAAAGTCGGACCGGTAATTGGGCCGGCGAGGCGGCGCCACGCAAGAGACGGCAGACTCCTTGCACCTGGCCGCTCCGCGGACACACAACTCGCACCGGAGACACGGCATGCGCTCTGCCCCCCCGATGGCGGCGGGGTTCGCGGTCCTCGCCCTCCTCGCGGCTGCTTCGTCGGCATCGCTCCACGCCCAGCTGCGCCCCGGCGTCGGCCTCGGCGGAGGCGCGGGAATCGCGGCCGGCGGCATCAGCGACGTCGTCGACCCGGGCTTCAGCGTCGACGCACGCCTCACCCTGCGAGGCCTGGAGGCTCCGCTCGGCCTCCGCTTCGACGTCGGATACGAAGAGATGCCCAGCCGCGCCGGCGCGGACCTCATGCAGCTCTCCCTCACCGCCGCCGCCGTCCTCCACCTGCGCCAGACCGGACTGCTTTCGCCCTACATCGCCCTCGGTGGCGGCATCTACGGCGACCGCTGGAGCCTCGACACTACCGACGCACCCCTCGATGCGATGTCCTTCGGCCACCGCGCCGGCCTCGGAGTCCACTGGACCACACACCCGGGGCTTACCGCCGCCTTCGGCTTCGATCTCCCGATCCGCTCGGGCCGCTTCTTCGCCGAGGGGCGCCTGCACTACGTGCTCACCCCCGGGCGTCGCATCACCACCCTCCCGATCGGCGTCGGCGTCTCCTTCTGACTGCCCCGGAGAAGGTCGCTTTGCCGCGAATCGCCCCCCGCGCCCACCGCGCCCTCCGCGTGAAACATTCAGGAACCAGGCTCTGCCGCGCACGTTCGGAATCGCCGCTGCGCCACTTCGCGGTGCGCTTTCACGTTCGAACAGTTGTTTCACGCGGAGGCCGCGGGGGTCGCGGAGAGGTCGCCGGCGCGCCATCCGTTTCGGCAATGGGCGAGGTTCTTGCAACCGTCGGCGTCGCCGGACGGCCGGCGCACTCTCCCTCAAGCTTCGACAACGCAAGGTATTACGGCTCTGCCGCCCGGTACGGACACGACGATCATCGCAGATGGAGGAGATAGGATGCAGAAGCGCATACGAATGATGGGCTCGATGGCCACGCTGCTGCTGCTGGCTACGGCGGGCGGCGCTCGCGCGCAGGCGAAGTTCGGCGTCGCCGGCGGCGTCACGTTCCCCAACGGGGACCTGTCGAACAGCGTCAATTCCGGCTTCCACGTGCAGGCGAACCTGGACCTGCGGCCCGCACGCTTCCCCCTCGGTCTGCGGATCGACGGCGGCTTCGCGCAGCTCCCGTTCAAGGGCCCGTCGGACCTCAAGCTGCAGCAGCTTTACGGGACGCTGGACGGCAAGCTGGTGATGCAGACGGAGGGGCTCGCGCCGTACCTGATCGCCGGCGTCGGCATCTACGGTGACCGCGCGAGCGGCGGCATCTTCGACAACGGCGTGAGCTTGATGGACGACAGCTGGCAGGCGCATTTCGGAGTGAACGGGGGCGTGGGGCTGCGGCTGCCGCTCTCGAACATCAACGTCTTCGTGGAGACGCGCCTGCACGACGTCTTCGTCGAAGGTCCGAACCTGCAGACGGTCCCGGTGACGTTCGGCATCGTGTTCTGAGGAAGGCGGGCGCGTCCCGGCCGATCCAGCCCGGCGAACCCGGACACTCCGGGGGCCCGGTCGGGGCGCGGCCCTTCAGGGGCCGTGGCGCTCAGGAGGGCGTGAGCGCCGCGATCCGCTGTCGTATGCGCTCGAGCACCGGACGCAGCTCCGGATCGCAGTCGTGCCAGAGGTCGACGAAGGCCTGGAAGTGGCGGATCGCCGCCTCGCGGTCTCCGCGCCGCAGCGCGAGCTCCGCCTGGCGGACGTGGGCCGGACCGCGGTAGACGAGATCCGGAATGGAGAGCTGACCGAGGCTTTCGTAGGCGACGTCGGCGTCATCGACGTCACCGGCGCGGGCGAGCGCGTCCGCCGCGGCGTAGCGCGCCCACGGCATGGAGAAGAACGGGGAGAGCACCGCCTCCTCGGGGGCGACGCCGGTCGCCATCGCGGCGGAGCCGCCGGCCACGGCGTCGTACGCGCTCGCGCTTCCCGTGGGCGCCATGGCGAAGGCGAGGTCTCTCGCGTAGCGGCCGGCGAGAAGCGGCCGGGCCTCGTTGTCCTGCAGGTCGGTGGCGTCCTGGCGAACGCCGGCGGAATCGCCAAGAACGGCCGCCAGACGGCCATCGAGGTAGGGTGTCAGCATGTCGGCCACCGGCCGGTCCACGGCGTCCCAGGGGCCGAGCGCCGCTTCCGGCGGCGCCTCCCGCGAGGCGGCCAGAATCCGCAGCCGCGCACGCAGGGCGGCGAGCGTATCCGCGTCCGAAGCCAGCCACGGCGTCGTCGCGAGGAGGACCTCGTATTCCGTCGCGCGGAGCGGATCGAGCCGGCGCGCCTGCGCCAGCCGCGCACGTGCGGCCTTCCAGCGGCCGCGAGCCAGCTCGAGCTGGGCTGCGACGAGGAGGGAGAACGCGCGGATGGCGGGGGCCCTGGATGGGCTCTGCAACAGCCCCAGCGCGGCGTCGGCCGAGGTGAGATCCCCGATGTGCACGGCGAGGGTGTAGGCGGAGCTTACGATCGCGAACTCGTCCGCCGAAGCGAGCTCGCTCCGGACCGTAGCGCCGTCCAGGACGCCTCCGCCGCGCGCCGCCGCGACGAGCAGATCGAGCTGGTGCGCCCGGTGGCCCTCGGGGTTCAGCGCGAGGCCTTCGCGCGCGAGCCGGTCCACTTCCGGCCAGTCACGCCGGTAGGCCGCGAGCTGCGCCAGGTGGTATATCGCCTCCGCTTCGCGGGGGACGAGCGAGCGAAGCCGTTCGAACGTGGCTTGCGCGTTCTCGAAGTCGGCGCCCCGCACCGGGTTCAGGTGCATCTGCACCTCCCCGAGCTGGCTCCACGCCTCCGTGTCGTTCGGGTAGCGGAAGAGGAGGTCGCGCGCCAGCCGCTCCGCGGTCGCGCCGTCGCCCGCCCGGTACGCCGCGCGCGCGGCGAGAAGCCGCCGCTCCCGCTCCGGCAGCCGATCCATATAGCGGGTCGCCTGACGCGCCGCGTCGTCCGCCTCCCGCCCCTGGAACGCCGCACTCGCCGCCAGGCTCAGGCCGTAGTACGCGAGCGCGAACGTCGAATCCGCGTCGAGCGCGCGGCGGAACGCCTCGATCGACGCGACCAGCGCGCCGCGGCGATAGAGCTGCTCGCCGACGAGGTACGCCTTCATCGCATCCAGGGACGACGTCGCGGCGCTCGCCACCCGCGCCAGCCGCGTGTCCGGCCGGCCATCCGGACCGGCTGCGATCGCCATCGCGAGCCGATCCGAGATCGACAGCAGCTCGCCGCGACCGCCCTCCGCCTGCGCCCGCAGCACCGGGATGCCCGGCATCGCGCGGTCGTAGAGCCACGCCGTCGCCCGCAGCCGGTCCCCGACCGCCACCACGTCCCCCGTCACGAACAGCTCCGCGCCGAAACGGGCCGCGAGCCGCATCCGCTCCTCGGGGTTCTGCGGCGCCGTCGTGCCCGGCCGGGCGAGGTAGTCGAGAACGGCCGCCGGCCGCACGCTGACCAGATCACCCGCGCCGTCGACGCCGGTGCTCAGGAGGTCCACGAAGCCTTCGCTCAGGAACGCCTGATCCGCTCCGCCGTGGACCGTGAACGGGAGGACGACGACGCGGCGGCCGACCTCACCCGTCGCCGCAGCCCGCCCCCTGAGCAGGATCGCGCCGACCGCCGCTGCGGCCACGAGAAGGGCCGGGATGCCGATCCATAGGGCGAGCCGGAGCCAGCGGGTGCGCTTCGGCGGCGCGAGCCACGGCGACACCGTCTCGAGCAGCGGCGCGTAGGGGGCCTCGCGCCGCGCGTCGGCCGGTGCCAGCGTCAGCCGACCGGCGCGCGCCGGCGCCCAGCCTCGCGGCACCCTGACGACCGGGTCGCGCGCCCGTTCCGCGGCTGCGTCGCGCGCGGCATCCGCCCAGCCGCCGGGCTGCGTCGAGGCGTTCGCGCCGGCCACGGCCGTGCTCGCTCCGCCTCCCGAAGGTGGGCCGCCCGATCGGCGCCGCGGCTCCTGCGGCTGCCGCCACCGCTTCCGCGTCGCCGCGCCATCGTGGGCTTCCGAGCGCCCGCGCAGCCGCGCCAGCAGCTCGGCCGTCTCCGGCGCCGGCTCCAGGTCGTACTCGTCCCGCAGGCGCGCCGCGAACTCCTCGAAGACGGCGACCGCCGCCGATCGGTCGCCGTGCCGATCGAGCACGTGCATGAGGCGCTGGACCGAGGATTCGTCGAGCGGGTCCATCCGTGACGCACGGCGCGCCCACGCCACCGCGCCCGTGCCCTGGCCCGCGGCCTCGCAGCGCTCCGCCATCTCCCACGCCGCCCCGGCCGCGAGCTGGCCGATCTCCGCGCGCTGCGCCGCCATCCACTGCTCGAAATCCGGCGAAACGTCATCCACGTGGAATCCGTCCAGGAACGGACCCCGGCTCAGTTCCACCGCTTCCGCCGGCCGGCCTTCCGCGACCGCCTGCCGCAGCGCCACCGCGTCGCAGCGGACGTCGACCACGGCCACTTCGTCGTCGCCTCGCGTGACGATCGCGTCCGGCCCGAGCTGGTTCCGCAGATAGTAGAGGGCCTGGCGCAGGGCGTGGCGCGCCCGCTCGCCGTCCAGCTCCGGCCAGAACAGCGCGAGCAGCGAGTCCCGCCGCCGCGGGCCGATGTTCGCCGTGGCCGTGAGATAGACGAACAACGCCAGCCGCTTCTGTTGGCGCAGAAGTGAGCGAAGGGGGCGACCTGCGCCGTCCGCGACCTCGACGGCACCCAGCGTACGCAGGGTGTGCATGATCCCACCGGAAGGTTACCGCTCCATCGCGTCACCCCGGGGAAGGCGACGCGGCTGGAGCGGATGTTTCCAATCTGCCGACTGTTGCAGAGATGCGTCAAGGGTGGTGACGACCCTCGCCGCGTCTGGGGTGACGGTCGGTAGACGGCGAAATGACGCGGCGCCGCTGCCGAACGCCGGCGACGCTCCGGTTTGGCTGCCGCCGGAGCGGCGAATCGTTTCCGGCCCGCGCAATATTGTCCCGCCGCCGACGGCCCGGCACGCCGGCGACGCTTCCGGCCCCCGCGCGGTTGGAGCGTCGCAACTCCAACGCACGCAGGAGCTTCGCCTCGGCCGTCCGGGAGGTCGGCCGCATTCCTGGGGTGGCGGCACGCGTTCTGAACACACGCGCACGACAGCATCGGCGCGCGGGCGGTAGTTCCCCGTGCGCCCCGAGAGCGCTGGCGACCGCCCCTGCACGCGGATCGCCGCGCTCTCTTTCATTGAGGGCCCCCGAGGAACCGATGATGCGACGTCTGATGAACCGCCATGTCTGGTGGATCGGTCTGCTTCTGGTCGGGGCGTGCCAGGACGCGAATACGCCCACCGCCGCGGTGGACTCCGAGGCCACGCTCGATCTGCCGCCGCAATCGTCCGCGGGTTCCGCCCCCGGCTCCATCGTGGTGCTGTCTCCCAGGGCCAATGCGCGCGTCGTGGCGCGCGACCACGGCATCACGCCCCGCTATACCTATTCGTTCGCTTTGCGGGGATTTGCGGGCAGGATCTCCGAAGCGGCGCGAGCGGGTCTGCTGAAGGACGGGCGGGTGGTCTCGATCGAGAAGGACCGGGTGTTCGCGGCCCAGGGAACGGAGCCGGCTCCGAGCTGGGGTCTGGACCGCATCGATCAGCGGAGGAAGACGGACGGCCTCTACACCTACGCAGCCACCGGCAGGGGCGTCTCCGCGTACATCGTCGACACCGGCATCCGCTACACCCATCACGATTTCGGCGGGCGGGCGTCGTTCGGCTTCGATGCGTACGGCGCGGACGGGTCGGATTGTCACGGTCACGGCACCCACGTCGCGGGCATCGTGGGGGGCTCGAAGTATGGGGTGGCGAAGGATGTCGACCTCGTCTCCGTACGCGTGCTCGACTGCGCCGGATCGGGCACGACGAGCGCGGTTCTGGCGGGCCTCGACTGGGTGCTCGCGAATGCGCGCCGACCCGCGGTGGTGAACATGTCGATGAGCGGCGACCCGGATGCGCTGATCGACGGCGCGATCCGCAGACTCCACGACGGCGGGGTAAGCGTGGTCGTCGCGGCCGGAAACAACGGCGCCGACGCGTGCGCCTATTCGCCCGGTCGCGCGCCGGAGGCGTTGACGATCGCCGCGACCACATGGAACGACAGCCGCCCGATGTACTCGAACTACGGCGACTGCGTCGACTGGTTCGCTCCGGGAAACACGATCACTTCCGACGCGATCGCCACCGACACGTCGACCGCGGTGCGGAGCGGCACCTCGATGGCGGCGCCTCACACCACCGGCGCGGTGGCGTTGTATCTCGAGCGCGCTCCGGCCGCTTCCGCCGAGCAGGTGAGGACGGCGCTGGCTTCGTGGACGACGAAACGGATCGTCGGTCTCGCCAACACGGCCAACGACGATCTGCTCTACACCCTCGGCAATGCGACGATGGTCGGCGGCAACGCGCCGCCGACGGCTGGCTTCGGCGTCGCCTGCACTGCGCTCGACTGCGCTTTCCAGGACTCGAGCAGCGACGCGGATGGCAGCGTCGTGGGCTGGACGTGGGATTTCGGCGACGGCTCGACGTCGGTCGAACGGAGCCCCGCGCACACCTACGCGGCGAGTGGCGACTACGTCGCTTCGCTCGTGGTGGTCGACGATGCCGGCGCCGCCGACTCGGCGACGCAGACCGTCTCCGTCGCGGCCTCATCGCCGGCCAACGCACCCCCGACCGCAGCGTTCGACTTCGCCTGCACACGGCTCTCCTGTGATTTCGTCGACGCGAGCGCCGACCCGGATGGAAGCGTGATGCGGCTCGAGTGGAATTTCGGCGACGGACAGCCCGCCGTGGTCGCGGCGAGCGCGCAACAGACGCATACGTTCACCGCGGGAGCGGCGTATTCCGTGACTCTGACGGTGACCGACGACGACGGCGCCTCCGGGACCCTGGTCCGAAGCGTGCCGGCAGGCGTCGTGCTCTCGCTGAACGGTGGCAAGCAGAAGGGGCGGCACGTGGTGGATCTCTCGTGGGTCGGCGTCGCGAGCTCGACCGTGGACGTGTATCTCGGCGACGCGAAGCTCGCCACGGTCAGCGCGGCGGGTGGCTACACCTACAGTGAAGGCGGGCGGGGACAGGGGACCTACGCCTTCCGTGTCTGCGAGGCGGGTACCGGTTACTGCTCGCGGACGGAGACGATCGCGTTCTGAGACGCTCGATGCGGTAGGGTCATGAGACGCTTCGGTGCCGCGACGGCCGGCACGAAGGGGCGGCCGGCCGGCCGCCCCTTCACTTCTCGCGCACCGACGGCCGCGTCAGGCGCCGCCGCGTCGAGCCAGGTCGTCGTGGATCGCCTTCGCGACCACGTCGTACGCCACGGCGCCGGCCGGTAGCGGGATGCCGTTCACGAAGATCGACGGCGTCCCGTTGACACCCACCCGCGATGCCTCCTGCACGTCCGCCTGGATCTGCTCCACGTAGCGCCCGGCGTCCAGGCACTCGTCGAACTTCTTCTGGTTCAGCCCCAGCCTCGCCGCCTTCTCCTTCAGATCCGCGACGGCCAGCTTGTCCTGCTCCTGGAACATCAGGTCGTGCATCTCCCAGAACTTCCCCTGCTCCTTCGCGCACAGAGACGCTTCGGCCGCCTTCTGCGCGTTCGGGTGCAGGTTCGGCAGCGGCAGTTGCCGGTACACGATACGCACGGTGTCGCCGAAATTCTGCTCGATCTGCTTGAGCGTCGGGAAGAAGCGGCCGCAGAACGGGCACTGGAAGTCCGAGAACTCCACCAGCGTGACCGGAGCGTCCGCCGGCCCCATTGCGGCCGCGCCTTCGTTGTTGAACTGCAGGCGGTACGGCTGCAGGTTGATCGTCACCTTCCGCTGGTCGTTCAGGCGCCGCTGCAGCTTCTCCATCGCGTCCTCCTGCCGCTGCTTGCGCAGGTAGTCGACGATCTGCGGCCGCAACTGCTCCAGACTCCTCCCGCCGAGGCGCGACTGGTTCGCCTGATACCACGCGCTCACCTCTACGTCGCTCGGGTCCAGCGTCCCGCCCGCCTCCGCGAGCACCAGCTCGTCCACGCTCTTGCCCTGCTTCTGCGCCTCCGCCATGAGCACTTTGTCCCGCAGGATCTCGTCGAGCGCCGTCTCGATCAGCTTGTGGCGCGCCCGCTGATAGTTCGTGTCCAGGCCGTCGAGATCCTTGCCGGCGCGGGCGCGGACGTCCTCCATCGTGATCTTCTGGTCTCCGATCGTGGCCAGCACGGCCGGCACATCGCCCTCGGACGCCGGTGCCGCCTGGGCCGGCGCGGACTGTGCCGCCGAGCTCTCCGGGCTCGAGCAGCCGAACAGCGTAGCGCCCACCAGGAGGCATCCGAAGACCGCTCCACCGCGCACGAGCGCACTCGCTGCGCCGGTTCCTGCACGCGTACCAGACTTCATCTCACATCTCCCTGCGTTGAAGCGGGCGCGGATCCGGCGATCCAGCGAGGCCGGAGCCGCCCGGCATGTGCGTGTACTTCATTGCGAGCAAACGCGGTGGGGAACCCGTTCAATCTAAGGTCGCACCACCGCGGCGCGGAAGGAATCCCCTTCCGTGCGGCACTCCCGGCAAAACGGAGGGCCCGGCCGCGGCCGGGCCCTCCTTCCTGCCTGCGATTCCTCCTTCAATCTCAGTTGCAGCCGGACAGTGTATTGTTGTTGTAGGAGTCCAGCAAAGACGCGAGCGTGTTCGCTGCGCTGTAGTCCGACGCGTGCGCCTTGTCCTTGTTGGTGAGGCAGGCGCCGCTGCCATCGAAGTGGTACTGGTCCAGCAGCTTCTGCGCATCCGTGATCGCCTGCGTCACCTGCGCGCACTGACCGGCGCCGGCCGAATAGTTCAACTGCGCGGCCAGCAACTGTGCGGCCAGGTTGTAGCAGGCGTCGCTCGCCTGCTTCTTCCCGGTGTTGATGTCGCTCTTGCCCAGGATGCTCACGCCCACCTCGCAGCTGCTGACGGTGAAGTCGTTGGACGAGAGGGCGTCGAAGCCGGTCGCGATCGTCTGCGGCAGGTTGCCGTCGAGCGTCTTGTCCAGCATGCCGCGCTCGAGCGCCTTCGTGTACTGGTTGCCACCCGTGCAGCTCGACCAGTTCTTCCAGTACCCGATGGTCCGGGCGTCCCCGCCAGGAGGCGGCGTGTTCGTCCACGCGACCGTCGTCACGTCCCCGTAGCCGAGGGTGACCGTCACGCAGCGATTGCCCAGGTCCTCCGGCGAATCCGGGTTGGCCAGCGTGGCCGCGTTGCCGTCCACGGTCGCGCTCGCCGCCCAGGATACGGCGAGGGTCAGCTCACAGACCGTGTAGTTGCCGGGCGCCAGCGTCATGCCACTGTCGTTCGAGCCGCCATTGGTCAGCGAGAAGTTGCTGATGCCCGTGCGGCTGAAGTCGAACGACTGCGTGCCGCCGCCCACGACCGTCTTGGTGACGATCAGCTGGGCCTTTCGCTGGTTGGTGAACGTGCACGTGACGTCCTCGCCCGCGGCGAGTCCGATGTTGACCTGGTTGTCGCCCGCCTGGAACGCCGCGTCGGCGTTTCCGCCGACGAAGGCGATCGTCGAGCTGGTGGCCCCGGTGCACGAGATGTTGGTCAGCGCCCAGTTGGCGTTGACCGTCTCGCTGGCGCTACGGCTTCCCGGCAGCAGACCCGTGAACGCCTGGGAGTTGCTGAGCGTGCCATCGGCGTCATCATCCAGGCTGAAGCTGGCCGGCGTCATGCCCGTGCCGGTCGCGCTGAACGCGAAGTCCTGCGCATCCGTCTCGGGGTTCTTGTCGTCCTTCACGATCGTGATCGAGCCCTGCTTCGTGTTCACGAACGTGCAGGTCGGCGTGTTGCCCGCGCCGACGCTCACCTTCACGGTATTGTCACCCGCGTCGAATCCCGGGCTCGTGCCCTGAACGAACGACGCGCCCTGGCCGGTGCCGATGAGAATCGTGGCGCCGCTGGCCGTGCAGGTGATGTTGGTCAACGTCCAGCCCGCCAGCGCCGTCTCGGTCACGTACTTGTCGCCGAGCTGGATGCCGGTGAACGGGAACGCGGATTCGCTGGTCGGATTCCCCTGCGTCGTCGTATTGCGCGAGAACGCCGACAGCCCGGTTCCACTCACCGTGTAGCCGAACGCCGCCGTGCCGCCCAGGGTGCTCTTCTGAATGGCGAGCGACGCATTCTTGGTATTCTCGAACGTGCAGGTCGGCGTGTCGCCGGAAGCGACCGTCACCTTGACCGTGTTGTCGCCCTGATCGTAGCCGGCGGACGTGCCCTGAGCGAACGAAGCGCCCTGGCCGGTGCCGATGAGAATCGTGGCGCCGTTGGCCGTGCAGGTGATGTTGGTCAGCGTCCAGCCCGACAGCGCCGTCTCGCTCACGAACTTCTCACCCTGCTGCGTCCCGTCGAACTGGAACGCCGACTCGGTCGTCGGATTGCCCTGCGAATCCGTGTTGCGGCTGAACGCGGACAGGCCGCTGCCGGTCACCGTGTAGCCGAACGTCGCCGTTCCCCCGAGCGTGTGCTTCTGAATCGCGAGCGAGGAGAACTTCGAGTTCTTGAACGTACACGTCGGGCTCGAGCCGGGCGCGAGGGTGACCTTGACCGTGTTGTCGCCCGCGTCGAAACCGGCCGACGTGCCCTGAGCGAAGGAAGCCCCCTGACCGGTGCCGATCGCGATCGTCGCGCCGTTCGCGGTGCATGCGATGTCGGTGAGCGTCCAGCCCGTCAGCGACGTTTCCGTCACGTACTTGGCGTCGGCCAGCTGCGTGCCGCTGAAGTCGACCGCCGCTTCCGTCGTGGGGTTCCCCTGCGTCGCCGTATTGCGCGAGAACGGCGACAGCCCCGTGCCGCTCACCGTGTAGCCGAACGTAGCCGTGCCGCCGATCGTCTGCTTCTGGATCGCCAGCGAGGCCGTCGCCGTGTTCGTGAAGGTGCAGGTCACGTCCTCACCCGCAGTGAGGCTGACGGAGACGCCGTTCGTAATGTTGGTGAACGCCTTCGCGGTGGCGGTGCCGGTGAGGACACAGGCCCGCGAGCTGAGCGTGTATCCCGTCACCAGCGTTTCTGCCGCCGTGTACGTGCCGGCGGAGAGAGGGTCGGAGTCCTTCGTCTCGCCGTTCTTCAGCGCGAAGCTCGTGCCGCCGTTCCAGTTGCCGGGCGTGAAGGTGAACGAGGTGTTGGCCGCATCCGGACTCGGGATGGTGACCTTCTTGATGTGCAGCACGCCCTTGACGTCGATCGGCAGCGTGAGGGCGTTGCACTTGCACTTCGAGCCCTCCGGCGGCGTCGTGCCCTGACGGAAACCGGCCGGGCCCCCCGGCGGGTCGATCGGGCAGACGACGTCGTTGCCGCCACTCGTGCTGTTCGACCAGCCCGCGCACGCCTGGATCGTCACCGTCGTCTCGCCGTTGCTGGGGCAGACGAGGTCCAGCTCATCGAGCGGAACGTTGATCGTCGTCGTCGTCGCGTTGACGTCGCCGCACAGGTCGCCGTCCAGGTTTACGGCGCCGTTCTGGAGGGGGATCAGGTTGTACTGCTTGCACGACGCGCCGGTGTTCGCGTCTCCGGACAGGCTCGGATCGAGAACCCACAGACCGAGATCAAAGCGCTCCTTGGCGCTGTTCTGGATCACGGCCGTGACCTGGGCGAAGATGTGCTGCCCGGGCACGCACGCGATCCGGTCGCCCGCGCTGAGGGGCGTCGTCGGCGTACAGTGCGTGCCGGTCTGGTCGCTCAGGCAGTAGTGCGTGATGTCGGCCTGGCCGATGTCCACGTCGTTCGCCACGCACTGCAGCTTGTCCTGCTTGTATCCTGCGTCGACCGCGTCGTCGAACATGCACTGGCCTTCGCCGTTGCTCGACACCGACTGGTCGAAGAGCGGGATCGCGGCCGGAGGCGCGACCGCGACAGGCGCGGTCGAGTTGTCGCTACAGGCGAACACCGCCGCCGTGGCGGCCACCGCCAGGCCGACGCCTGCGGTGCGCCACAGCCAGCGCGTTCGCGTGGTGTTACCGGGGAAATGCAACATCGATGCTCTCCAGGCTACCGGGGTTTCCGTGGACGCGCTCGTGCGCCCGCGGGTCCTCCCTCGGCAGCCGGGCGATCTCGACGAGATCCCGGGCTTTGCGGACCGGCCTCACGGCCGGGGTGCCTTTTTCGGGGAGCGGGGATGACAGCGCCGAACCGGTCGGAGTGGCAGGGGATCCTTCCGACCTCGTCGGCGACTCAGTTGGATGGCGGCATGGCGCTACCCTCCGGGATCTGAAACCGGCCGTTCGCCCGCCCCGGCCCCGGCCCGGGCACCGTGCAGGCGCTCTCAACGGGAGCAACCATACAGGCGCCTCGTCACCCCGCCGTCTCCCGGCCGTCACGGCCGCCCCCTCGTCGCGACGAGGGCCGGCCGCGACCGGTCTCCTACGGAAACGGGGGAGTGCGCGGAATGTCGGGGCCGTGCAACGCTCCGAGGCCGACGATCACATCGGCCCCGGTCGCGCGGCGGCAGCGAGGCTCTTGCGGGTCGACCCTGGAATTGAGGAGGGAGTTGTTGCGGGTGCGCAACATCGTTGCGCGCGGGCCGCACGCCCCGACGAACGGCCGCGGGCCGCGCTCAGGCGGTGCGGATCGGAACGGAGAGATGCGAAGCCGCCGGCGGGGCGGCCGCCGGCGGCAGGATCGCGATGAGGCCGGGGCGCGCGCCGAGGCCGGAGCGGCTCAGCCGGTGGAGGCCCCTCCGCCGGCGCCCGCGCCGGCGGTCCACACGTTGTTCCTCCGCTCGGCGTCGGGGAACCAGTGCCCGGCGTCGATCTCGACCTTGCGCACGGGCGACGGCGCGGCGGGCACGGCGACGGTGGCCGAGGTGGCGCCGTCGAGCCAGTGCTGGACGGGGACCTCGAGGTGGAGCGTGTCGCCGTTGGCACGCGTAACGGTGATCGGCGTGGGCATGGGGACCCAGCCGTTGTCGTGGATGGTGATGCGGGTGGAGTCGGCGCCGGCGACGACGGAGTCGACGGCCTGGTCGAGGATCCAGATGCCGTCCCAGGTGCTCTGATAGTACCAGGCGCGGAAGAACCATTCGAGGTCGCGGCCGGTCACGTCCTGGAACGTCTCGAAGAAGTCCCAGGGGTAGGGGTGCTTCCACGCCCAGCGCTTGAAGAAGGCGTGGTAGGCGGGGAGGAAGACGGAGTCGCCGAGCATGCCGCGCAGCGCGTGCAGCACGAGCGCGGGCTTGTTGTAGGTGGCGATGGTGTAGACCGGCGAGGGGCGGTGGAGGTCGGACCAGCGCATGATCGGGTCCTCGACGCCGGTGAGCGCGACGGCGCGGTAGCCGCCGAGCTCGTCCTCGAAGGGCTTCGTCTCCGGGTGCAGGTCGTTCTTGGTGACGTCCTCGTTGTACTCGGTGGTGCCCTCGTCCATCCAGGCGTAGCGGCGCTCGTTGTTGTTGACGACCATCGGCACCCACATGTGCGCGAGCTCGTGCGCGACGACGCCGAAGAGCGCCGTCGCCGGGCGGCCGTTGTAGGCGCCGATCAGCGTCATCATCGGGTACTCCATGCCGCCGCCGATGATGTCGGCGCCTTCGACCGCGGTCATGTGCGGCCACGGGTAGGAGAGGCCGGTGTAGAGGGAGTGGTGGTGGATCGACTGCGCCGCGTAGAGGACGGCCTGGCTCCAGCCGGGCGCGCTGGCGCGCCAGATGGCGTCGGCGCGCGCGTAGTCGGCGGCGCCGTCGCCGTCGCGGTCGCCCACGTCGGTCCGCATGGCGTCCCAGTTCGAGCGGCTGGTGATGCTGTAGGCGACGTCGCGCACCGAGTCCGCGACGAAGTGCCAGCTCAGATCGCCGCCGGGCTGGCTCTGCGTGGCGTGGCCGAAGTCCGAGGCGGTGATCACGTGGACAACGTGGTCGCTGCGCTCGGCGCGGCGGATGCGCTGGACGATCTCCGGCTGCAGCACCTCGTCCTCGTTCTCGAGCGTGCCGGTGCCGTTGACGATCCAGCCCTCGGGCGCGGAGACGGTGACGTCGTAGCTGCCGACGTCGTCGTAGAACTCCGCGGTGCCCATGAACGGGTCGGTGGCCCAGCCGGCGACGTCGTCGTAGACGGCGATCTGGGGGTAGAAGTAGGCGAGGAAGACGAGGTCGTCGTCGCTCCAGCCCATGCGCCCGCTGATGCCGGACTGCGGCAGCTTGAACGACCAGTCGAAGGCGAGCCGCGACGTCGCGCCGGGCGCGATCGGGGCGGGCAGGTCGATGCGCATGATGGTGCCGTCCACGCTGTAGCCGGGCGCCTCGTCGCGCTGCTGGAGGTCCATCCCGCCCACCGCGACGCGGCTCAGCTTCATGCCGCCCGTGACCTCCGCCGACTCGCCGCGCTGCACGCCGGGCGCGTGGAAGTTCTGCAGCAGGTAGACGTAGACGACGCCCAGGGTGTCGGGCGAGCGGTTGTGGTAGACCACCTCCTCGGAGCCCTCGACGCGCTTCGCCTTTGGGTCGACGCTCGTCTCGATCGTGTACTCCGGCCACTGCGTCCAGTAGCGGGGACCCGGCTCACCGGTGCGCGTGCGCGTGCCGCGGCGCGCCGCCAGGCGGTACTCGAGCGGCGGCACGATCGGGTAGGGGAGCGGGCGCTGGCGCACGGTGGGGGCGGGCGGCGGCGCCGGCGGCGCGGGTGTGGGCGAGCGGCCGCTCGCGCAGCCGGCGGTCAGGAGCGCGATCGTGAGCGCCGGGACCGCCGCGCCGGTCCGCCCCGGGCGCCTCGTCCCCCTCGTCCGACTCGTTCGCATCAGCCGCGCCATCGTCCGCATCGTTCGCCTCCGTGAGGGTGCCGGTCGGGTTTACCGCGAAGGCAAGATTCGGCCCCGATCGGGACGGGGCAAGGCGCTGGGGTGGGGAGGGGGATGCGGGCGTTCGGGTGGGGGTGAATCGGTCTGGGGTCTGCGGAGGGGGTCTGCGGGGGGTCTGGGGTACGGGGGTCTGCGGGGGGTCTGGGGTACGGGGGTCTGAGGGCAGGTGTGGGGTACGGGGTCTGCGGGCGGATCTGCGGTTTGTTTCTCGCGGGGACGCCTTTACGTTTGCGGGACGAGATCACGGAAGGGCGAGGTACGATGGAATTCATCCGCGTGGCGGCGCTGCAGTACTTCATCCGGCCGGTGGAGACGTTCGAAGCGTTCGCGGAGCAGGTGCGGGGGCTGGTGCACACGGCTGCGGACTACGAGTGCCGGCTGCTGGTGTTTCCGGAGTATTTCACGGTGCAGCTCCTGACGCTGAACGACGTCTCGCGGCCGATCGGCGATCAGTTGCGGCATCTGGCGGCGCAGGTGCCGCGGTTCGTGGATCTGATGACGGCGCTCGCGCGCGAGCACGCGATGTACGTGGTGGCGGGGACGATCCCGACGCTCGAGCGGGGAGCGGAGGGCGACGTGCTGCACAACGACTGCTACTTCTTCGAGCCGGGCGGCCGTCACGAAGTGCAGGGGAAGCTGCACATGACGCGTTTCGAGCGGGAGGAGTGGGGCGTCGCGGCGCGTTCCCGGCTGAGAGTCTTCGACACGGCGCTGGGCCGTGTGGCGATCGCGATCTGCTACGACGTCGAGTTTCCGGAGATCGCGCGCGCGGTGGCCCGCAAAGGCGTCAACCTCCTGATCGTCCCGAGCTGCACGGACGACCGCCACGGCTTCCTGCGGGTGCGCTACTGCGCGCAGGCGCGGGCGATCGAGAACCACCTGTACGTGGTCCACGCGACCACGGTCGGCTCGTTGCCGATGGTGCCGGCGGTCTCGCTCAACTACGGCCAGGCCTCGATCCTGACGCCGAGCGACTTCGGCTTCGCGCGCGACGGCATCCTGGCGGAGGGCGTGCCGAACCAGGAAAGCATGGTGATCGGCGACCTCGACCTGGAGCGCATCCGCAAGGTGCGCACGTTCGGGACGGTGCTGCCCCTGCTCGACAGCGAGCGGACGGGCGAGATCGCGCGCGGCGTGGAGGTGGTCCCCTTGTGACGGCGCTGCGGGTCCGTGTCCGCCGCATGGGGGAGGCGGACATTCCGGCCATCGTCGAGCTGTCGCGGCGGATCTACGGGCGCGAGGCGGCGTGGAAGGAGGAGGAGCTGCGCTCCCATCTGCGCGTCTTCCCGGAAGGGCAGATTGTGGCGGAGGCGGTGGAGAGCGGCCGCATCGTCGGCATGGCGGCGAGCCTGGTCATCCCCTGGGACGACTACGACATTCGCGGTAGCTGGTGGGAGTTCACCGCGAACGGCTTCTTCACCAACCACGACCCCGAAGGCGGCCGCACCCTGTATGGCGCCGGCGTCATGGTGGCGCCGGATGTCCAGGGCCGAGGAGTCGGCTCGCGGTTGTACGACGCGCGGCGCGAGCTGGCGCGGCGGCTCGGCCTGCCGCGCATCCGCTCCGGCGCGCGCATGCCGGGTTACCATCGCTACGCGGCGCGGATGAGCGCCGAGGAGTACGTGAAGGGCGTCGTCGGGGGCGAGATGACGGACCCGAACATCACCTTCCAGTTGAAGCACGGCTTCCGGGTGCTGCGCGTCGTGCCTCGCTATCTCCCGGAGGACCCGGAAAGCCTCGGCTACGCCGCGGTGGTCGAGTGGCTCGACCCGGCGCAGTGAGCGGCGGGCGCCGGTCCCGAGCGCCGTGCGATCGCGCAGACGGTTGCGCCGCACGGGGTTGCGCCGACAGATTGCAGCGTACGTAATCGCGTCGCTCGGCGCGAGTTCTGCGAATCCGCGCCCCCGGGCGTGCACCCACCCACGCGCTCCACCACCGGAGCCTCGATGCTCGAGCCGCACTCCCACCTCGGGGAGTTTCAGCGCATCGCGGAGCTTCTGCGCAGCACGCCGGTCGATCATCACGCCGGCGCCCGCTTCGCGCGGATCACTTCCGCGCTGTCGGCCGTGGTCGACGGCATCCTGCTGCTCGATGCGGAGCGCCGGGTGACGTTCGCGAACGCGGCTGCGGAGCGCATCCTCGATGTATCGGGCACGGGGCTGCAGGGGCGGGTCTTCGGCCGTTCCTCCTGGACGATCACGGCGGTTGACGGTGCTTCGTTGATGCCGTCGGAGCTGCCGTTCCATCGCGCGATGAAAGGGGAGGCGGTCTCCGGCTTCGAGCTGGCGTTGATCCGGGCGGCGGACGGGCGCCGCTTCGTGCTGGAGACGAGCTGGTCACCGGTCCTGGACGGCCGGAACCGGCCGAACGGAATGGTCGCGTCGTTGCGCGACGTGACGGCGCGGCGAAGCCTCGACGACGCGACGGCGCTGCTGGCGGAGGTGGGCGCGGCTCTGGTGGAGTCGCTGGACGTGGAGAGGACGCTGGAAACGGTCGCGTCGTGCGCGGTCCCGCGCGTGGCGGATTTCGCCGTCGTCTATCTCCTCGACGGGGAGGAGCTGCGCTGCGCCGCGGCGGTGCATCGCGACGTCGGGATGGAATCGACGGTGCGGGCGCTGCGCGACGTGCACCGACCTTCGATCGACGACGCGGACAGCCTCATCGCGGCGGTGTGCCGAACCGGCCAGCCGCGCTTCTACGACAGGGTCGCGCCGGGGGCGCTCGAGAAGCACGTGGGCACGCCGCTCGTGCGGCGGATCCTGACGGCGCTCCGGCCGCGGTCGATGCTGATGGTGCCGATGAAGGCGCGGGGGGGGACGCTGGGCGTCATCGTGCTTTCGACCTCGACGTCGGCGCGCCAGTACGATCGCACGGCCCTGGACCTCGCGCAGGACCTGGGGCGGCAGGCCGGCCTCGCCCTGGACAACGCACACCTCTACGAGCGTGCGCGGCGGGAGGTGGAACAGCGTCACCACCTCGAGGACGCGCTGCGGGTGAGTGAAGGGAAGTACCGGGAGCTGCTCGAGCAGACGCCGGGCGCGATCGCGGTCGTCCACGCCAGCGACCTGCGCGTCCTCTTCGTGAACCAGCAGGCGTGCGCGATGGCCGGCGCCACGGCGGAGCAGATCGTGGGACAGCGGGTCACCGACTTCATGGACCCGGAAGAGCTCGAGGAGCGGCCGATCGACTGGCCGCGGCTGCTGCGCGGCGAGACGCCGGTGGACGAGCGCACGCTGGTGCGCGGCGACGGCCGCCGCGTTCCGGTAGCCGTAGGGTGCCGGCTGTTCGGCGACGGCCGGCTCTTCATCACCCTCTTCGACGCACGGGAGCGCTCCCGCACCCTCGCCGCCGCGGCGCGGCTCGCGACGATCGTCGACTCGTCGCAGGACGCGATCATGGACGTCTCGCTCGACGGCACGATCACCGACTGGAACGCCGGTGCGGAGCGGATCTTCGGCTACACCGCGGCGGAGGCGGTCGGGCGGCCCGTCGCGATCTTCTCGAACGCGGCGCACCACGACGAGCAGAGCGACGTCATCGCGCGTACCGCCCGTGGCGAGCGGATCGAGACGTATCGCACCGAGCGTCGCCGCCGGGACGGCCGGTCCGTGGTCGTCGAGGTCACGCCGGCGCCGCTGCACGACGAGCTGGGCCGCGTGGTGGGCATCTCGGCCACCATCCGGGACGTGACGGAGCAGGTCGCGGCGGAGCAGGCGCTGGAGCAGCGCACGCGCGAGCTGGCGGACCACGTCAAGGAGCTGAGCAGGGAAAAGTCGCGGCGGCAGGCGGCCGAGGAGGAAGTCCGCCGGAGCGAGGCCTACTTCCGCTCGCTGATCGAGAACGCGCGCGACATCGTGGCGCTGGTCAACCCGGAAGGCGTGTTGCGCTACGTCGCACCGTCGGTGCAGGACGTCCTCGGCTACGACCGCGGCGCGCTGATCGGGCGCAGCATCTTCGAGCTGATCCACGAAGAGGACCGCCCGCGGGCGCGCGAGCGGCTGCGCCTGGACGTCGAGCGCGCCGAGGAGGGTCCATCGCGGCTGATCACGTTGCGGGTGCGGCACCGCGACCGCGGCTGGCGCCTGCTGGAGGTGCTGACTCGCAGCCTGCTCGAGCATCCCGCGGTGCGCGGCATCGTCATCCATGCCCGCGACGCGACGGAGCGTCTCGCGCTCGAGGACCAGTTGCGCCACGCGCAGAAGATGGAGGCGATCGGCCGCCTCGCCGGAGGCCTGGCCCACGACTTCAACAACCTGCTCACGGCGATCGCCGGCCACGCCGGCCTGTTGCTCGAGGACCTCGCCAGCGACGACCCGCGGCGCGAGGACGCCGACGAGATCCGCCGCACCGTCGAGCGCGCGACGGCGCTCACGCGCCAGTTGCTCGCCTTCAGTCGCAAGGAAGTGGTCGAGGCGAGCGTGATCGACCTGAACCGCGTGGTGGTGGAGATCGGCGTCCTGCTCCGCCGTTTGATCGGAGAGGACATCACCACCGAAGTCGATCTGGATCCGGACGTGCCGCGCGTGCTGGCGGACGCGGACCAGATCGGCCAGGTCCTGATGAACCTCGCCGTCAACGCGCGCGACGCGATGCCGACCGGCGGCAGGTTGCACGTCGCGACGTCCTCCGCGGAGCTGGACCGCGAGCGGGCGCGCGCGCTCGACGTCGAGCCGGGACGCTTCGCGGTCGTCGCGGTTCGCGACACGGGCGTGGGCATCGCGCCCGACGTCCTGCCCCACATCTTCGAGCCGTTCTTCACCACCAAGGAGCCCGGCCGCGGCACCGGTCTCGGCCTCGCGACGGTGTACGGCATCGTCACGAGCGCGGGCGGCGGCATCGCCGTGGAGTCCGGCCGCGGCACGGGGACGGAGTTCCGGCTCTACCTGCCGGCTGCGCCGGCGGTGCGGGTGGACCGCGCAGATCCTCCCGCTGACGCGCCGGCCGCCACGGGGCGCGACGCGCCCGCGCCGGCCGGAAGTCTCGCGCAGGACGCGGTCGCCGCGAGCGAGCGCGACACCGAGGGCAGGACCGGTCCGCGAGTCGTGCTCGTCGTCGAGGACGAGCCGCTCGTGCGCACGCTGGCGCGACGCGTCCTCTCGCGCTCCGGATACGTCGTGCTCGAGGCGGAGTCGGGCGCGGCGGCGCTGGGCGCGCTGGAGATGCGGCCGGCCGACGTCGTGGTGACGGACTTCGAGCTGCCGGACATGACGGGGGTGGATCTTGCGCGACGGCTGCGCGGCATGCGCGACGGGACGCGGATCATTTTCACGTCGGGCCACCCGCGCGCGACGCTCGAGGCGAGGTCGGAGCTGGACCCGGGCGCGATGTTCCTGGAGAAGCCGTACGAAGCGCGGGCTCTTCTCGACGCCGTCGCGGCGGCGCTGCGCGGCCCTTGAGCCGCGCGTCGGCCGCGGGGCGTCGCCCCGGAGGGGCTAGGGCCGCGGACTTCGGCCGGCGCTGATCAGGCGGTGGCGGTCAGGTGTCCGGCGAGGAAGCGGGCCACCTCGGCCTCCGCCCAGAAGCGCGGTGCCCACGGCGGCCCCTCGATGAAGCCGACGTGGCCGCCGCGATCCGTGAAGGCGGCGGTCAGCCACGGATTGCGCCGGATCGCGTCGAGCGGCAGCGCCCGCTCCGGTAGGAACGGATCGTCGCGCGACTGGATCAACAGGGTCGGCACGCGGATGCGGTCGAGGAAGCCGGCGGAGCTCGAGCGGGCGTAGTACTCCTCGGCGTCGCCGAAGCCGTGAAGCGGCGCGGTCGCGGCGTCGTCGAACGCGCGCAGCGTGGGCGCGGCGAGGACGGTGTCGACGTCGCAGCGACCCCCGATTACGGCCGCCTTGGCGCGCGCCTTCCGCCGCAGGTTCCGCATGAAGTAGTAGGTGTACAGGCGGTTGACGGCGCCACGTTCGAGGCCGCGGGAGCCGGCGCCCAGGTCGAACGGGACGGACACGGCGGCGGCCGCGCGCAGGCGCCGCTCCGCCCGCTCTCCCATCTCGCCCAGCAGCTTCAGCAGGACGTTGCCGCCCAGGGAGAAGCCGACGGCGCCGAAGGCGGCGCGCGGAAACCGTTCGTGGAGCCGGTCGAGCACCCACGCCGCGTCGCCGGTCTCACCGGAGTGGTAGAAGCGGGCGAGGCGGTTCGGCTCGCCGCTGCAGCCGCGGAAGTTGAGGCCGACCGCGCGGACGCCGCGGCGTGCCAGCGCGTCGTAGGTGAGCAGCACGTACGGCCGCCGGGCAGAGCCCTCGAGCCCGTGCAGCACGAGCACGAGCGGGCGCGCGTCCGCGGCCGCCGGTCGAGGCGAGCCGCGCGGCGGCGGCGCGCCGCGCGCCCGCGCGCCGGACGCCGGACCCGGATCGAACGCGAAGTCGAGGTCGACGAAGTCGCCGTCGGGCGTCTCCCACCGCTCGCGGTGCAGCAGCATCGCGGGCGCGGAGCGGAAGAGCTTGCCTCCGATCGTCTGCGCGTGCGCGGAGCGGAGCCACCAGGCGACCCGGAACGGCCGCGGCACGAAGGGCGCGGGCTCTGTCATGAGGCGGTGTTATGCCGCCGCGCCGCACGGGGTTCCCCCAGCCCGCATCGGCCGTGCTTCGCGACGACGGCGGAAGCTTCCTTCCGTTCTCGCCGGGGGCGCCGGGCCGTCGTGACATTTGCGGCAGAATCGGGTAGCATGAGCCCGTGAAGGACCGAATCCTGATCCGCAACGCGCGGCAGAACAACCTGAAGGGGATCGACCTCGATCTTCCCCGCCGCTCGCTCGTCGTCATCACGGGGCCGAGCGGCTCGGGCAAGTCGTCGCTCGCCTTCGACACGGTCTACGCCGAGGGGCAGCGTCGCTACGTCGAATCCCTTTCGACGTACGCGAAGCAGTTCCTGGAGCGGATGGAGAAGCCGCTCGTCGACCGCGTCGAAGGCATCAGCCCGGCGGTCGCGATCGAGCAGAAGAACCCCACGAAGTCGAGCCGCTCGACCGTCGGCACCGCGACCGAGGTGCACGACTATCTGCGGCTGTTGTGGGCGCGCGTGGGGGTCACGATCTGTCCGGAGTGCGGCCGCGAGGTGCGGCCGGACACGGTCCAGAGCGCCACCGACGCGGTGCTCGCTCTGCCGCAGGGCACGCGCATCCTCGTCGCCTTCCCGCTGCCGCTCAGCGCCCGCGTTTCGCACGCCGGCGTCGTGGAGAACCTGCGCGCGCTCGGCTTCCTGCGGGTGCAGCTGGGCGAGCAGTTGATCGACCTGGACGGCGCGGATGCGGACGATCCGGACCGTCTCGGCCATGACCTCTCCAGCGCCGAGGCGCTGCGCGTGGTGGTCGACCGGCTCGTCGTCGGCCCCGAGATCCGCGAGCGTCTCGCGGACTCCCTCGCCACCGCGTTCACGGAGGGGGAAGGGGAGGCGGAGGTGGTGACTCGCGGCGGCTCGGACGCCCCGCGCAGTGAGGACCGCACGCTCCGCTTCACGGAGCGCTTCCGCTGCCCGGATCATCCGGAGGTCCACTTTCTGGACCCGACGCCCCGCCTCTTCTCCTTCAACAATCCGTACGGCTCGTGCCCGCGCTGCACCGGCTTCGGCGCCACCCTCGAGTACGATCCGGCGCTGATCGTCCCGGTCGCGGCGCGTTCGCTCCGCGACGGGGCGGTCGACCCGTGGGAGAAGCCGCGCTACGGCAAGCAGCGCCGGCAACTCCTCGACTTCGCGCGCGAACGGGGCGTCTCCGCCGACGCGCCGTGGCGCGAGCTGCCGGCGGCGTTCCGCGACGCGGTGCTGCACGGCACACGCCGCGGCCGGAAGTCCGGCGAGCCGGCGTTCCGCGGCGTCGTCGCGTTCCTGCGCTCGCGCGAGCGCAAGCGCTACAAGCAGTACATCCGCGTCTTCCTGCGGCAGTACCAGACGCCGCGCGCGTGTCCGGATTGCGCCGGCGCGCGGCTGCGGCCGGAAGCGCTCTACGTGCGCGTCGCCGGCTCGACGATCGCCGAAGCGAGCGCGCTCCCGATCGAGGCGCTGCGCTCGTGGCTGGAGCGCGCGACCGCGGATGCGGAGAGCGCTTCCGATGCCGCGATGGCGGCCCGCGACGCCGCGCCGGGCGGAGCGCTCGGCGAGCAGGCGCGCAGCATCGCGGCGCCGATCGTGCGCGAGCTGCGCGCGCGTCTCGGCTTTCTCGACGACGTCGGCCTCGGGTACCTTTCGCTCGACCGCCAGACGCGCACCCTCTCCGGCGGCGAGGCGCAGCGGATCAACCTCGCCAATTCGCTCGGATCGAGCCTGGTCGACACGCTGTACGTGCTCGACGAGCCGACGGTCGGCCTGCACCCGCGCGACACCGACCGCATGCTGAAGCTGCTGCGGCAGCTCAGGGAGGCGGGGAACACGGTCCTCGTCGTGGAGCACGACCCGGGCGTGATCGTGGCGGCGGACGAAGTGGTCGAGCTGGGCCCCGGCAGCGGTGCGCGCGGCGGCGACGTCGTCTACCAGGGCACGCCGGACGCCCTCCGCGACGCCGACACCCCCACCGGCCGCTACCTCGCCGGCGCGGAAGGAGCGCCGGTCCCGGCACGGCGACGCGCCGTCGACGGCGCGCGGCTGCGGCTGGAGGGCGCGCGTCTGCACAACGTCCGCGACGTCGACGTCGAGATCCCGCTCGGCGCGCTCACGGTCGTGACGGGCGTGAGCGGGTCGGGGAAGAGCACGCTGGTGCACGACGTCCTGTATCGCGCGTTGGAGCGCGAGCTGGGCACCGGCGAGACGAGCGCGAAGCAGCACCTCGGCGAGGCGGTCGGCGGCTACGAGCGGCTGGAAGGGGCGGGGCTGATCGATGCCGTGGTGCTGGTGGACCAGTCGCCGATCGGGCGCACGCCGCGCTCGAACCCGGTCACCTACATCAAGGCGTTCGATGGCATCCGCGAGATCTTCGCCGCGCAGCCGCTGGCGCGCGAGCGCGGCTACAAGCCGGGACACTTCTCCTTCAACGTGAAGGGTGGCCGCTGCGAGGCGTGCAAGGGCGACGGCGTCATGCGCGTCGAGATGCTCTTCATGGCGGACGTGTACGTGCCGTGCGACGTTTGCGGTGGCTCCCGCTACGAGCGCGAGACGCTGGACGTGCGCTTCAAGGGGCTCGACATCCGCGAGGTGCTCGATCTGACGGTGGACGAGGCGATCCACTTCTTCATCAAACAGGACCGGGTGAGCGCGACGCTATGGCAGCTGCAACAGGTGGGTCTCGGCTATCTCCGGCTCGGTCAGCCGGCCACGACGCTCTCGGGAGGGGAGGCGCAGCGGCTGAAGATCGCGCGCGAGCTGGCGGGCGCGGGGCGGCGGCGGGGCCGGCGCCTCTATCTGCTGGACGAGCCGACGACGGGGCTCTCGGGCGGCGAGGTGGGGCGCCTGCTCCAGGTGCTGGGACGCCTCCTCGATGCGGGACACACGGTGCTGCTCATCGAGCACAACCTGGATGTGATCCGCGCCGCCGACTGGGTGGTCGACATGGGGCCGGAGGCGGGCGAGGCGGGCGGCCGCATCGTCGCGGCGGGGCGGCCGGAGGACATCGCCAGGATAGCGGTGAGCCACACCGGCCGCTATCTGCGCGGCGCGCTCGCCGACCGCGCGACGACGCCCGCATGAGGCCGCGCCGGGTACGCGCCGCCGCCGCGGCCTCCGCGTGCGCACTCGCGCTCCTCGCCCTCGCCCAGTTCGCGCCGGGCGGCATCGCCCTCGCCGGCGCGGCGCCTGCCGCCGCGCAGCAGCCGAAGGCGCGCCTCGGCAGCGTCGCGGAGGCGCTCGCCGCGTCCGCCCTGCTTTCCGGGGCGCCGGCGCCGTCGAGCGTCAACTGGATCGCCGGCGGCCGCTTCTCCTACAGCGTTCGGAGTCGCCAGGGCTCCGATGTCCGCGTCTACGACCCGAAGAACCTGGACGACCAGGCCCTCTTCGACGCACGCGCGCTCACCCTGCCGGGCACCGGCGAGCCGCTCCGCTACCGCTCCTTCCAGTGGGCGGGCGACTCCAGCCACCTGCTCTTCGAGACGAACTTCCGGCCGATCTACCGCCACTCGGGCGTCTCGGACTACTACCTGTACACCATCGCGACGAAGGCGCTGCGCCTCGTGGCGCGCGACGCCCGCACGGCCGCGCTCTCGCCCGATGGCCGCCGCATCGGCTTCGAGCGCGACGGCGACATCTTCGTGGCCGACCTCGCCGGCGGCGGCGAGCGGCGCCTCACCGAAACGGCCGGCGACTCCGTCTTCGACGGCCGCTCCGACTGGGTCTACGAGGAGGAGTACGGACAGGCGAAGGCGTGGAAATGGTCGCCGGACTCGCGCCACATCGCGTTCTGGCGCACGCACGAGGCCGGCGTCCCGATCCTCCAGCTCACCGACTGGGAGGGCGCGCATCCGGAGTGGACGCGCATCCCGATCCCGCTCGTCGGCGACACCAATCCGCGCGTGCGCATCGGCGTCGCCGACGTCGCCAGCGGCGCCATCACGTGGCTCGACACCGGCGAGAGCGGCGATTTCTACATCCCGCGCGTCTACTGGACCAGCAGCCCCGACACACTCGCGGTGATGACGCAGAACCGCGCGCAGAACGACGTCAAGATCTTCTTCTTCGACGTGCGGAGCGGCGCGCGGCGGCTCGTCTTCCACGAGACCTCCCCCACGTGGGTCGACATCTGGGACTTCTACGAGCGCGTCGACGATTTCATCACCTTCCCGCCGGGGCTGCGGCAGTTCTTCTGGATCTCGGATCGCGACGGCCATCAGCACCTCTACCGCTACGACTACAGCGGCAAGCTGCTGAACCAGGTGACCCGCGGCGACTGGACGGTGACGCGCGTCGAGGCGGTCGACCCCGCTTCGAAGACGCTCTACTACACCTCCACGCAGGCCTCGCCGCTCCAGCGCCAGCTCTACGCGATCCGCTTCGACGGCTCCGGGCAGCGCCGCCTCACCGGGACCGAGGGCGTGCACGCGATCGACATGTCGCCCGACGGCCGCTACTACATCGACCGCTGGTCCAATGCGCACTCGCCTCGCCGCGTCGAGCTGTGGACCACCGCCGGCCGCAAGCTCGCGGACCTCGCCGTGCCCACCGCCACCGACGCCTATCTCCAGACCCACGCCTACGCGCCGCTCGAGTTCTTCCACTTCACCACCTCCGACGGCGCCCGCATCGACGGCTCGCTGCTGCGACCCGTCCCGTTCGACTCGACGAAGCGCTACCCCGTCGTCTTCGACATCTACGGCGGTCCCGGTTCACAGCAGGTGCTCGACGAGTTCCACTCCAACGGCTGGCAGCAGTACCTGGCGCAGCACGGCTACGTGGTGGTGGGGCTCAACAACCGCGGTTCCGCCAACTACGGCCGCGACTTCATGAAGGTCGTCTACGGCCGGCTCGGCACCTACGAGAGCCGTGATTTCGCCGAGGCCGCACGCTACCTCGCCTCCCTGTCGTGGATCGACGGCGACCGCATGGCGATCAAGGGAACCAGCTACGGCGGCTACGCGACCATCTACACCATGCTCACCCACCCCGGCGTCTTCACCCTCGGCATCGCCAACTCCGGCGTCACCGACTGGCGCCTCTACGACAGCATCTACACCGAGCACTACATGGGCCTGCTCCCGGACAACCCCGATGGCTACGCCCGCAGCGCCGCCGAACCATACGCCGACCAGCTCCGGGGCCACCTCCTCCTCGTCCATTCCGGCATGGACGAGAACGTGCGGCCCGCGAACACGATGCACCTCCTGACCGCGTTCGCCGAAGCGGGCAAGGACGTCGAGGTTCGCTTCTACCCGCCCGGCCGCCACGCCGCCGCCTTCGACGCCGCCAGCCGCCTCGTCATGACGCAGGCCTACACCGCCACGCTGTGCCGCTTCCTGAAGCCGGACTGCCCCGACGGCGGATCGTGAGCGCGCCGCCGGCCGTCGTCGTGACCGGCGCATCCAGCGGCATCGGCAACGCGACCGCCCTCCTCCTCGACGCGCGCGGGTTCCGCGTCTTCGCCGGCGTGCGCCGTGAGTCCGACGCCGCGGCGCTGCGCGGGCGCGCCTCCGACCGCCTGACCCCCGTCCGCCTCGACGTCACGAGCGCGGGCGACGTCGCCGCCGCCGTCGCCCTCGTCGAGGACGCGACCGGCGATGCCGGCCTCGCCGGCCTCGTCAACAACGCCGGCATCGCGATCGGCGCGCCCCTCGAGTTCGTCCCGCTCGCCGCGCTCCGCCGGCAGCTCGAGGTGAACGTCGTCGGCCCCGTCGCGCTGCTGCAGGGGTTCCTGCCGGCGCTGCGGCGGGCGCGCGGCCGCGTCGTCAACGTCGGCTCCATCGCCGGCCGCTCGACCGTCCCCTTCATCGCGCCCTACGCCGCCTCGAAGCACGCGCTGGAGGCGCTCAGCGACGCGCTCCGCGTCGAGCTGATGCCCTTCGGCGTCGACGTCGTCCTGATCGAGCCCGGCGCCGTCGCCACCCCGATCTGGGAGCGCTCCCTCGCCGCATCCAACGCCATGGTCGCGACGGAGGCCGACGCCGCCGCCGCATCGCCGCGCGTGCATGCCCTGCCTCACCCGGCCTCCGATGCCGGCCGGGCCGAAGCGATCGATCCGGCTCGGGCCGCCCTGCTCGAAAGCCTCTACGGTCCCGCGCTGAACCGGCTGCGGCGCTACGTGGAAGGCTCGCCGGAGCGCGGCATCCCCGCCGACGTCGTGGCACGCGCGATCCTGCACGCGCTGAGGGCCCGCCGCCCCCGCACCCGCTACCTGCTCGGCCGCGACGCCCGGCTGCGCCTGCTCCTGCGCTGGCTGCCGGACCGCTGGCGCGACCATATCCTCGCCGACCGCATCTGGGGACGGGCCCGCGGCGGCCGCTGAGGGCGGTGCCGCCGCGCCGGTTCCGCTGCGGACCGTGGGTCCGCCGCGGACCGTGCGGCCGCTGCGGACCGTGGATCCGGTCCCTGCTTTTCGCACGCCCGTGCGCGCGTGCGCGCCTCGCGCGCGCGGGGAAATTTGGTTAACTTTCGGGGTATCCATTTCCGTGACGTTCTCGTATCTCCGACGCAGGAGCTGAAGCGCGCCCCATGTCGACACCGGAACAGCGGGAAACGGTTCTTCCACGGCTGATCGAAGACGAGATGCGCGATTCGTTCATCGACTACTCGATGAGCGTCATCGTACAGCGCGCGCTACCGGACGTTCGCGACGGATTGAAGCCGGTGCACCGGCGGATCCTGTACGCGATGAGCGACATCGGCCTGGGACCGACGCGGCCGTACAAGAAGAGCGCGACGGTGGTCGGTGAGGTGCTGGGCAAGTACCACCCGCACGGCGACATGGCGGTCTACGACTCGCTCGTGCGCATGGTGCAGGACTTCTCGCTGCGCTATCCGCTCGTGGACGGCCAGGGCAACTTCGGCTCGATCGATGGCGACAGCGCGGCGGCCTACCGATACACCGAGGCCCGGCTGACGCGCCTCGCGACCGAGCTCCTCGCCGACATCGACAAGAACACCGTCCAGTTCGTACCGAACTTCGACGACCAGAAGCAGGAGCCAACGGTCCTGCCGTCGCGTGCGCCGAACCTGCTGATCAACGGCAGCTCCGGCATCGCGGTCGGCATGGCGACCAACATCCCGCCGCACAACCTGAACGAGGTGGTCGACGCGGCGATCCACATGATCGACCATCCCGACGCCACCGTCGCGGACCTGATGGAGTTCGTGAAGGGACCGGACTTCCCGACCGGTGGCTTCATCTACGGCCGCGAGGGGATCCGCGACGCCTACGAGCAGGGGCGCGGCCGCATCGTCATGCGGGCGAAGGCCGACATCGAGGACGACGACAGGAAGCCGCGCATCATCGTGACGGAGATCCCGTTCATGGTGAACAAGGCGCGCATGATCGAGCAGATCGCCGCCCTCGTGCGTGAGAAGAAGCTCACCGAGATCACCGACATTCGCGACGAGTCCGACCGCGACGGCATGCGGGTGGTGATCGAGCTGAAGCGCGACGCGATCCCCTACATCGTGCTGAACCAGCTCTTCAAGCACACGCAGATGCAGTCCACCTTCGGCGTCATCATGCTCGCCCTCGTCGGCGGCGTGCCACAGGTCCTGTCCCTCAAGCAGATGCTGCGCTACTTCCTCGACCACCGCCACGAGGTGGTCGTCCGGCGCAGCCAGTACGATCTCGACGCCGCCCTCGAACGCGAGCACATCCTCGAGGGCCTCAAGATCGCCGTCGACAACATCGACGAGGTCGTCGCGATCATCCGCTCCTCCGCCGATACGGACGAAGCGAGCAGCCGCCTGCAGGAGACCTTCTCGCTGTCTGAGCGGCAGGCGAAGGCGATCCTCGACATGCGGCTCGCGCGCCTCACCGGCCTCGAGATCGAGAAGCTGGAAGCCGAGCTCGAGGAGGTGCGGGCGACGATCGCCGACCTGCGCGACATCCTCTCCAGCGAGCCGCGCCGCTGGCGCATCATCACCGAGGAGCTGCGCGACCTCGTCAAGACCTACGGCGATGCGCGCCGCACCGTCGTCCGCGGCGACACGACCGAGCTCGGCATCGAGGACCTCGTGCCCGACGAGGAGATGGTCCTCACCATCTCGCACGGCGGCTACATCAAACGCCTGCACGTCGACACCTACCGCCAGCAGAAGCGCGGCGGCCGCGGACTGCAGGGGATGGAGACGAAGGAGGAGGACTGGGTCGAGCACCTCTTCCTCGCCCGTACCCACGACTACCTCATGGTCTTCACCCGCCGCGGCCAGTGCTACTGGATCAAGGTCCACCAGATCCCGCAGGCGGGCCGCGCAGCCCGCGGCAAGCCGATCGTCAACCTGCTCGCGCTGGGGCCGGAGGAGCAGATCGCCGCCGTCGTCCCACGTGCGTGAGTTCAGCGAGGACCGCTCGCTCCTCTTCGCGACCCGCCGCGGCGTCGTCAAGAAGACGACCCTCTCCGCGTACGGCAACGTGCGCGTGACCGGCGTCAACGCGATCAACATCGCCGAGGACGACGAGCTGATCGATGTCCAGCTCACCGGCGGCGACGACGAGGTCATCCTCGCCACCCGCGATGGCATGGCGATCCGCTTCCACGAGTCCAACGCCCGCGAGATGGGCCGCGCGACCTCCGGCGTGCGTGGGATCTCGCTCGCGACCGGCGACGTCGTCGTCGGCATGATCGTCGTGCGCGAAGAGAGCCGCGACACCACCACCGCTCTCGTCGTCACCGAGAACGGCCGCGGCAAGCGCACCCGGATCGACGACTACCGCCTGCAGCGACGCGGCGGAAAGGGCGTCATCAACTTCAAGCTCACTCCCGGCACCGGAAAAGTGATCGCCATCAAGCAGGTGCAGCCCGAGGACGAGCTGATGCTCATCACCCGCAATGGCGTCGTGAACCGGCAGCGCGTCGGCGAGATCCGCGTGATCGGCCGCAACACGCAGGGCGTGCGCGTGATGTCCCTCGACGACGGCGACACCGTCGTCGACGTCGCCTGTCTCGTCCCGGAAGAGGAGGAAGTCGAGCTCGTCGCCACGAACGCCGACGGCACGGCCACGAACGCCGACGGCGCGCCCCCCGATGACGACGGTGCCCAGGACCGTGCGACAGCCCCGGCCGATGCCGGCGACGAGCCTGAGTGAGCACCGGCGCACGAACCGGAGAGCGCCGGGCGCGTCCTCTGCCGGAACGCGTGAGCGCGACGCGATGACCCCTGCGGAGACTTCGCCCGCGCTCGTTACGCCCCGGGCGATCGAGGCCGCTGCGGAGGCGCTGCGGGGCGTCGCCGTCCGTACGCCGCTCCTGCCCGCGGCATGGCTCCATGAGAGGCTCGGCGCGGAGGTCCGCTTGAAGGCGGAGAACCTTCAGCACGCCGGCGCGTTCAAGCTGCGCGGCGCCTACACGATGATCGCCCGTCTTTCCGACGACGAGCGCCGGCGCGGCGTGATCACCTACTCCTCCGGCAACCACGCGCAGGCCGTCGCCTTTGCCGCGCGGCTCTTTGCGGTGCCCGCGACGGTCGTCATGCCGACGACGGCTCCGGTCGTGAAAGTGCGGGGCACGCGCGATTTCGGGGCCGACGTCGTGTTCGAGGGCACTACGTCGGTGGAGCGCAAGCGCCGCGCGGAAGCGATCGCGGCGGAGCGCGGCCTCACCATGGTCCCCCCCTTCGACCACCCGGACATCATCGCGGGGCAGGGCACCGTGGGCATGGAGATCGTCGACGATTGGCCCCAGGTCGAGACGATCCTCGTGCCGATCGGCGGCGGCGGGCTGATCTCCGGCGTCGCGGCGTGGGTGCGCCGTCGCAGTGCGTCCTGTCGGATCGTGGGCGTCGAGCCGCGAGGCGCCGCCTCGATGCGCGCATCCCTCGATGCCGGCGGGCCTGTCACGCTGAGCGGCGTCGATACGATCGCCGACGGCCTCATGCCGGTGCGGCCGGGGGACCTCACCTTCGCGCACGTGAAGGAGCTCGTCGACGATGTGGTCCTGGTGGACGACGACGCGATCCGCGACGCGGCGCGCCAGGTGTTGGTCCGCAGCAAGCTGCTCGTGGAGTATTCCGGCGCCGCGACACTGGCGGCGCTGGCGTCCGGCGCATGGCCGGCCCGGGGACGCCGGTGCGTGGCAGTGCTGTCGGGAGGCAACATAGAGCCAGCCTTCGCGGCGCGGCTGCTTCAAGCCGAGGCGGACGCGGTCGAATCGGAGGAAGAAGCGACGCGAGGCTGAGAGGCCGCGGGCGCCAGCCGAGGCAGGCAGGCGACGACCTTCTCAACGTTTGAGCGTCTGTTCGCGGAAAATGTGGGGGGCCCGCGCGGCTATGGAATCGCCCCTGAATCGCCGCGACTTTCGCGCATGGATCCTTCGCCGCCGCCTCCCGGACCAGAGTCACCCTTCGTTCACGTTCCAGCGAACGCCCGCTCTCGATCGGCGCGGGTGCATGGCGCGAGCGGTGCTTCTCGATCCGACGCGGATGCCGTGGACCCCCTGCTCCGGGAGATTCGCGAGGCGCGCTATTGGAACGGCGTGCATTGCCCCCGCTGCGGCGCGTCGAGAGTCCATCGCTGGGGCAGCTTCGCGGGGCGGCAACGCTACCGCTGCTGCGGGTGCGCTCGCACCTTCAGCGACCTGACGGGGACCCCCGGCCGTTATGTCAAGAAGCTCCATCTGTGGCGACGCTACGCAGGTTGTCTCGAGCGTGGATGGTCGCTTCGCCGAACCGCTGCCCAACTCGACATTCACGTGTCTACGGCGTTCCGCTGGCGCCACCGGCTCCTCCTCGAGCTCCGGAAAGAGGAGGACGCGACGTGCGTCGGCGGTATGGTGGAGGTCGATGCCGAGAGGCTCGGAAGCCGTACGCTGCTCCTGGCGGCGGATCGTCGCGGAAACACGTTCTCGGCCACCGCCGTCGCCTTCGGGATCCGCGTGCCGGTCCACGAGATGGAGCGGCTCCTCGGCGATAGGCTGGAGCTGGGGGCGACGCTGCTCGCCGCTCAGGGCCGCTTGAGTCCCGCGGCGTTGTTCGCACGGCGGAAGCGCGCGGCATTCCGGCCCGCGTCGCGCGCCTTCGGGCCTGCTCCGTACGACGTCGCAATGCAGCCTCGTTCGCTCACGCATCTGCGAACCGTGCGCGGATTTGGGCGCCGACTCCGCCTCTGGCTCCGAAGGTTTCGTGGTGTCGGCGATGTCTACCTGGGCAATTACCTGGCGTGGCACCGTCGACTCGACGACGATCGTCGCGGCAGCTTTGCCGCGATGGCTTTGCGCTGGCCCCTCGACGACGGCTTCAGTTGACGGGTTCCTGAGCGAGCACGGCGCAATGATTCGGCAGATCGATCCGCGCGTCGGCGCCACCCAACAGTTCCTGAGAACAGAGGCGCAGGCGAGTGCGAGAGGGACGTAGGGCCGCCCTGTCACACAGCCGCCGACCCGCCGACCGGTGCCACGTCCGCTTCATTCTCCGAGCCCCGGGCCCCACTGAACCACCGCCACTTCCACTCGCGCGGCGCCACGGCGGAGGAAGCCGAGTCGGCGTGCGGCTCCTTTGGACACGTCGAGGATCCGCGCCTTGCCGCTCCGGCCCGTCGAATACGGGCCGCGGTCGATGACGCGAAGGCGCGTGCTGCGGCCGTTGTCCAGGTTGGTCACTCTCAGGATGGTGCCGAACGGGTAGCTGCGGTGCGCCGCGACCATCTTCGACTGGTCGAGCGGCTCCCCACTCGCCGTCCGTCGCCTGTGCAGTATGTCCGCGTAGTACGTCGCCTCGCCGGTATCCGTCGCCGCTTGGGGTGCCTCCGCAACCGCGCCGTCGCCGCCCGCCGAGGAATCTTCCTTCGTGCGTCCGCCACATGCTGCCGCGCATGCGACGGCGCCGAGAAGGACCATTGTCCGGGCAGCTCGGTTCATCCGTCTCCTTTCCGGAGGATCATCATTCGACCGAGTCTCATGGCCGAAAAGCTCGCAAGAATCACGCGGGCAAGCTCGCGCCAGGCCGGATTGCGGAGCACCGTGTCGCGAGTGCGCGTTGCCGCGGCGCAACGGCCGCACGTAGCTTGAGCGCGGCTGATCCCGCTCCGGGGCGCCGCCGACGTCGCTGGCGCACCGACGTCGCTGGCGCACCGACGTCGCCGGCGGCACCGATGTCGCTGGCGGCACGACGTCGCTGGCGGCACGACGTCGCCGGCGGTCGCGTGCAACCGATATTCCAGGGGGCCGGATGCCAGATGCGCGTGGAACGAGCGACGGCGCGCGGACGCTGACCGCAGTGTCGGGGATCCGGGTGGGCCACGCGACGAACGCGGATGCGCGCACGGGATGTACTGTCGTGCTCGGCCCCTTCCGTGCCGCGTGCGACATCCGGGGTCTCGCCACGGGTGCGCGCGATCTCGGCACGCTGGAGCCGCACCACCTGGCGCCACGCGCCGATGCGATCCTGCTCACCGGGGGATCGGCGTTCGGCCTCGCCGCGGCGGATGGCGTCGTCGCGTGGGTCGAGGAGCACGGCGGCGGCTTCGACACCGGCTTCGCTCGCGTGCCGATCGTGCCGGCGGCGGTGATCTACGATCTGGGGGTGGGGCGCGCCGACGTCCGCCCGGGCCCGGCGATGGGCCGCGCGGCGTGCGAGGCGGCGATGGGCCGCGCGGCGTGCGATGCGGCGAGTGCCGCCGCCGTCGCCGAGGGCGCCGTCGGAGCGGGGACGGGCGCCACCGTCGGCAAGGTCGCCGGCTACGAGGGAGCGGCGCCGGGAGGTGTGGGGACATGGGCGGAGGCCGCGGCCGGATCCGGCGGCGCGACGCTCGCGGCCCTCGCGGTCGTCAACGCACTCGGCGATGTCCTCGCGGCCGACGGTGTTATCCTCGCCGGGGCGCGCAGGCCCGACGGGAGCTTCCTGGACGCCGCCGCGTTCCTGGCCGACGCGGCGCGTGAGGGGGATCCTGGCTCGCTCGCCCGACACGCGCCCGTGCCCGGAACCAACACGACACTCGTCGTCGTGGCGACGGACGCGCCGCTCGACCGGAGCGCGCTTCAGATCCTCGCGCGCGCGGGATCGGCGGCGATCGCGCGCCGCATCGCGCCGGCGCACACACCGTTCGACGGCGACGTCGTCTTCGCGGTCTCGACCGCGGAGCGGACCGAGAGCGCGACTCCGGAGGCGCTGCTGGCGTTGGGCGCCCTGACGACACGCTGCGTCGCGCGCGCGATCGAGAGGGCGGTCGGCGGGGACACGGGCACCACGGCGGTCGGCGGGGACACGGGCACCACGGCGGTCGGCGGGGACACGGGCACCGGGCGCGCCGGCTGATCCTCCCCCCGCGCGGCTGCGGTGCTCCCGGAACGGGGTTCGGGCGGCGGCGGCGCGAGCCCGCCGTCGGGCGGCACCGTGTCGGCCGGCACGCGCACGAGTCCCGTGTCCGGCGGCACCGTGTCGGCCGGCACGCGTACGAGTCCCGTGTCGAGAACGGCGCTGCCGGAGTCGACGGGTGTGCCCAACAGCTCCGGGACGGTGTCGGCGGCTTCCTCCTCCCCGATCGGTACGGTCTCGACCGGCCCGCTCGCGCCCATGCGGGCGAGGATCAGGCGGCGTCGCCACGCCATGCGGCCGGGGCGCCGATCGGGGTTGATGCTGAGCGGGTGCGGCAGCGTCGCGGCGAGGGACGCGGCCTCGCCGGGCGAGAGATCGGCGGCGGAGTGGCCGAAGTAGTGCCGCGCCGCCGCTTCGGCGCCGAAGATGCCGGGGCCCCACTCGGCGCTGTTCAGGTACAGCTCCAGGATGCGGTCCTTGGAGAGGAAGAGCTCGAGTCGCTTCGCCACGACGAGCTCTTCGAGCTTGCGCAGCGCTGAGCGCTCGGTCGAGAAGTACAGATTCTTCGCGAGCTGCTGGGTGATCGTGCTGCGGCCGCGGATCCGGTCGCTGTGGGCGCGGTAATAGTCGAAGGAGGCGAGCAGCGCGTGCAGGTCCGCCGGATCGAAGAGGGAGAAGTCGTCGTCGCCGCGGTAGTGGAACTCCTGGCGCAGGGCAGTCCAGTCGACGCCGTGGTGCTCGCGGAAGCGCCCGTCTTCGGCGACCACGACGGCGCGGCGCAGGCTGCGCGAGATGTCGTCGAGCGGCACGCGGTCGTGACGGATGTGGAGGGTGTCGCCGCGCGCGTGGGCCTCGGCCACGCGCTGGCGCATGAGCGCCGTCGTGCGCGGCGTGTGCCAGCGCAGCGTGAGCCCCCACGGCAGCGCGAGCAGGAAGAACCACAGCGCGCCGACGAACGCGAGCGGCAGCGCGATCAGCAGGCGCTTCCACATGGCCCGGGAGCGAAAATGAGACGGCTCGTTCTTTTCGACATCGACGGCACGATCCTCAGCACGAACGGGGCCGCGAAGCGCGCGTTCCATCGCGCGATGATCAATGTGTACGGTGCGGCCGGCCCGATCGACGACCACGACTTCTCGGGGAAGACGGACCCGCAGATCGCGCGCGAGCTGCTCTCGCTGCACGGACTGGAGAGTGGGGAGATCGAGTCCGGCTTCGCCAGACTGTGGCGGAGCTACCTGAGCGAGCTGGAGCGGGAGCTGGCGCTGCCGGAGCACCGCAGCCGGCTGATGCCGGGGATCGCGGCGCTGATCGACGCGCTCGAGCGTCGCGTGGACGACGTCGTCCTGGGCCTCCTCACCGGCAACATCGAGCCGGGCGCGCGGCTGAAGCTGCGTTCCGTAGGGCTGGACGACCGCTTCGCCATCGGGGCGTACGGCTCGGACGCGGAGCGGCGGGACGCGCTCCCCGCGGTCGCGGTCGAGCGGGCGCGCGAGCGGTGGGGGCGCGAGTACCGCGGGCGCGACGTCGTCGTCATCGGCGACACGCCGCACGACGTCACCTGCGGCCGCTCGCTCGGCGTGCTCGCGCTGGGGGTCGCGACCGGCCGCTTCGACGCGGACGCGCTGCGCGCCGCGGGCGCCGACGCGGTGGTGCCCGATCTCTCCGACACTGCCGGGATCCTGGATGTGATTGTCGGGTAATGCGGGCTTTCCCGGCGGCCCCGTCGGATGATAGGTTTTTCACTTGAAGCTCTCATTCCGCGGAGGAAGGCAACGTGGCTCAGCGCCAGAGGAAAGGCACCGGCAGGACCGGGTCGGGGATGAAGCCGTTCTACCTCGTCCTCATCGCGGTCGCCGTGATCGGCGTGGCGATCATCGCCTACGCTGCGGCGCGCGCGAAGAACGGCATGGCGACCGAGCCGATCGACATGAGCGCGCTGAACGACCCGCAGCAGATCTACAACCAGGCGACGCCGATCGTGATCGGCAACGAAAACGCGCCGGTGAAGCTGGTCGAGTTCGCCGACTACATGTGCCCCGGCTGCGGCTACTTCGCCACGCAGGTGCAGCCGGTCCTGGAGGAGCGCTTCGTCAAGTCCGGGCAGCTTCAGCTCACGCTCTACGATTTCCCGCTCGGCGGCGCGCACGTGCACTCCTTCCTCGCGGCGCGCGCCGCCCGCTGCGCCGGTGACCAGGGCAAGTTCGAGGATTATCACAACCTCCTCTTCGGACGCCAGACGCAGTGGTCGCCGCTCTCCCGCAACGACGTACCGGGCCGCTTCGTCGACTACGCCGGCGAACTGGGCCTCGACAAGGCGGCGTTCCAGGGCTGCCTCGAGAGCGACAAGTACGCCGACGTCGTTTCCGCGAACCGGCGCCTCGGCGAGGAGCTGGGCGTGAACCAGACGCCCACCGTGATCATCAACGGCAGGCAGCCGCGCAATCCGAACGACATCGACGAGGTCACCCGCCTCATCGAGGAGAGCCTTGGCGGCCAGACCTCGGCCAAGCCGACCGGCTGAGGTGAGGACGCCGGAGACGCGGCCGCCGCAGGCCTCGCCCGCCGCGCAGCCGCCCGCGAGCCGCATGGTCGTCGCGACGCTCGCGCTGGTCGGCCTCCTGATCTCGCTCTACCTCTACCTCTACAAGATCGGCGTCTTCGGCGCGCTGCTGTGCGGGAGCGGCTCCTGCGAGTACGTGCAGAGTTCGCCGTACGCGGTCCTGCTCGGGGTGCCCGTGGCGGCGTGGGGGGCGCTCGGCTACGCGGCGCTCTTCGCGGTCTCGCTCGCCGGCCTGCAGCCTCGCTTCGCGGATGACCGTCGCGTCGCGCTCGCGCTGCTCGCGATCGCGTCGGGCGGGGTCCTCGTCACCGCCTATCTGACCGCCGTGGAGGCGTTCGTCCTCCACGCCTGGTGCCAGTGGTGTCTGGGGTCGGCGGCCATCATCACGCTGCTCTTCCTCTTCACCCTTGCCGAGATCCCGCGTCTGGGGAGTCATCGTGGCTGACATGAGCGAGAACCGCATCCGCGTCCCGGTCCGCCTCGTCTTCGCCGACCGCGGCTCCTTCCACGAGCTCGTCGTGCGGCTCCCCGCCGATCTGCTCGCGGGCTACGAGCGGCTGATCGACGCGCTGCGGGAGGATCCGGGGATCACCGGCGAGGTCTTCGTCGATCCGCGTCGCCTGGTGGCGGCGTACCGCGAGCCGGAGGCGCCGCCCGAGCCGTAGTAGGACCCTCAGCGGTCTTCCTTCTTCTCCTGCAGCGCCTTGTCCAGCAGCGTCTTCCATTCCTCGAAGCTCTTCACCCCCACCACCATCTGCTTGTTGTTGATGACGAACGTCGGCGTCCCGTTCACCTGGGAGGCGGCGGCGGCGATGACGTCCTCGAGGATGAGTGGAGCGACGCTGTCGTCGGCGACGCAGGCGCGGAACGCGTCGAGGGGGACGCCGGCCTCGCGGGCGTAGCCGAGGAAGATCGGCGTGGGATCGCTCGAGCTCGCCCACGTGTCCTGGTTCGCGTACAACGCGTCGTGGAACGCCCAGAAGCGGTTCGCCACGCCGCCCGCGCACAGCGCCGCCTCCGCCGCCGCCCATCCGTAGCGGTGCATGGGCAGCGGCAGCGCGACGAACACCCACTTCACCTTGCCGGTGTCGACGTACGCGCTGTCGATGCGGGGCAGCACGTCCCGCGTGAAACGGGCGCAGTAGGGACACTGGAAGTCGGCGATCTCGTAGACGAGGACCGGGGCGGAGGCGGCGCCGCGGGCGCGCGACGACTGTGCCCGCTCCCTGAGGCTGACGACCGGCGCGGCGGCGCCGCCGCCGCTCTGGGCGCGAGCCGCGGGCGGGCACGCGAGGAGGGCGAGGATGGCGAGGGCGCCGGCGACGCGCGGAAGCGGCGGGACGCGCGGAAACGGCGGGACGCGCGGAAACGTCGGGGGACGGCTGCGGCTCATGGGGTGCGGCTCCTCGTGGTCTTTTCGGGTGGCGTCCGCGCCCGGCGTCGGAGCGTGCGACGCGCTTCTATACATTCCCGGAGTCCGCGTGTTTCTCCCGGTCCGCGAGGGTCTGCCGGGCGCGCTCGAGGGTCCACGCCCGCACGACCGGCGGCGGCCACGTGCCGGCGCGCGCGGCGGCGAGGAGACGCGCGGCCTCGGCGCGCGCGCGCTCGGCAGCGTCGTCGTCGAGATCACCGGCGGCGAGCGCGGCCTGCAACTCGTCCTCATCGAGGAGCGCGACGTTGCCGTCGGCACCCGCCCAGACGTCGAGGAACAGGTCGGTCGTCTCCCACGTGCGGGCGTCGAGGAAGCGGACCGGCGTCAGCACGTTGGCGTAGCAGCCGGTGAAGGCACCATCGGCGGTGTGAAAGCGGCCGACGTCGTGCCACGCCCTGGGGAAGGTGAACCACACGATCGGCGACCCGGGCTCGAGGACCGTTCGTCCGCCGACCCGCATCGGGCGGACGTCGGCGTCCTCCATGAGCGTGATCCAGGCCCCGGCTTTCTGGACGACGAGGCGCTGCGTGAAGAGGTCGATCCGGTCCGGCGGCCGGCGGTAGTGGATGCGGACGTCGCCGGCCGCCTCGCCGGCGCCGCGGCCGGGAGCGGTCAACGCGCCGTGTCGTAGAAGCCGAGCCCGGCCAGCGCACGCTCGCGCAGGAGCGGCGCGGGCTCGAAGCGGGGGCCGACATCGCCCGCGAGCGCGTCGAGGCGCGCGACCACCTCGGCGAGGCCGAGCGAGTCGGCCCAGCGGAGGAGGCCGCCGCGGAACGGAGGGAAGCCGGTGCCGGTGATCATCCCGAGGTCGACGTCGCCGGGGCCGGCCACGATCCGCTCCTCCAGCACGCGGGCCGCCTCGTTGACCATGGCGAGGACGGTGCGGTCCCGGATCGCGCCCGGCGGAATCGGTCGGCGTGCGGCGGGCACGGTGGGCGCGAGCTCGGCGTAGACGGCGTCGTCGACACCCTTCTCCCGGCCCTCCTCGTAGGTGTAGAAGCCGCGGCCGTTCTTGCGGCCGAGGCGGTCGGTGCCGCCGAGCGCGGCGAGCGGCGGCGCCGGACGCATGCGCTCCCCGAACGCCTCGTGCAGCGTCTCGCCGGCGTGGCGCGAGATGTCGAGGCCGACCTCGTCGAGCAGTCGGAACGGGCCCATCGGCATGCCGAACTCGCGCAGCGTCCGGTCGACCTGGTCGATCCCGGCGCCGTCGGCGAGCAGCCAGCCCGCCTCGTTCAGGTACGGCGCGAGCAGCCGGTTCACGAGGAAACCGGGGCCGTCGTCCACCAGCAGCGGCGTCTTGCCCAGCCGCAACGCGAGCGCGAAGGCGGTCGCAAGCGCTTCGTCCGAGCTCCTCTCGCCGCGGATCACCTCCACCAGTGGCATCCGGTGCACCGGATTGAAGAAGTGCATGCCGCAGAAGCGCTCCGGCCGCGAAAGCGCGTCCTGGATGCTCGTGATCGGCAGCGAGGACGTGTTCGATGTCAGCACGCAGCCGGGCGGCGTCGCCTCCTCCGTCTCCCGCAGCACGGTCTTCTTCACGTCCAGCCGCTCGACCACCGCTTCGACGACGAGGTCGGCGGTCGCGAAGCCGGCGTAATCGAGGCCGGGCGAGATGAGGCTCATCGCCTGGCGCGCCCGGGTGCGGTCGAGCTTGCGGCGCTCGACGGCGCGGTCGAAGAGAGCGCGCGCATGCGCGAGGCCGGCGGAGAGCGCGTCGGCGCGGATGTCCTTCAGGCGGACCGGAACGCCCTCGTACGCGAGGAGCTGCGCGATCGCGCCGCCCATCACGCCGGCGCCGAGCACGGCGACCCGCTCGACCGGCGCCGGCGGCGCGGACGGCGCCGCCTTCTTCGCGCCCTCCATGAGAAAGAAGACGTGGATCAGGTTCTTGCACACGTCGCCGACGACGAGACGGCCCACCGCTTCCGCCTCGACGCCGAGCGCCTCCTCGATCGGCAACGCCAGGGTGCGGTCGATCGTATCGAGCGCGGCGAGCGGCGCCGGGTAGTGGCCGCCGGTCTCCTTCATCACGCGCTTCCGCGCCGCCCACAGGATCGCCTTGCGGCCGACCGCCGAGTTCTCGACGCGCCGGGCGAGGCCGCCGTCCGGCTTCGCCGCTCTCTCGCCTCCGCCTCTCGCCTCCGCCAGCGCGAGGGCGATCTCGCCGGCCCGCGCGTCGAGGATCGACGGCGGCACCCGCTCGTCGACGAGGCCGATCCGCTCCGCCCGGCGCGCGGAGACGGCGCGGCCGGTGACGATCAGCTCCGCGGCGGCCCGCACGCCCACCAGGCGGGGCAAGCGCGTCGTGCCGCCGAAGCCGGGGATGATGCCGAGGCGCACCTCCGGCAAGGCGATACGGGTCGCGTCGTCGTCGGCCGCGATACGGCGGTCGCAGGCGAGGGCGAGCTCGGTGCCGCCGCCGAGGCACGTCCCGCCGATGGCGGCGATGGTGGGGAGCGGCAGCGCGGCGAGGCGGGCGAAGATGCGCTGACCTTCACGCGCGCCCGCCGCGCCCCGGGCCGGATCGGTGATGCCGGCGATCTCGCGGATGTCCGCGCCGGCGATGAAGCTGCCTGACTTGCCGCTGCGGACGACGAGCGCGTGCACGGCGCCGTCGCGGGCGCGCTCCTCGATCTCGGCGAGCCGCGCGTCGAGCGTCGCCATGAGCGACGTCGAGAGAATGTTGTGGCGAGCGGCGGGGTCGTCGAACGTGAGACAGGCGACGCCGTCGCCGTCCACCTCCAGCGTCAGCGCCGCCTGCCTGGATTCGTCGCCTGCTCTGTCGTCTGCCACGAGCGGCCTGCTCCCTTCGCGGGCGTCGGTTCCGGGCCGTGGCCCGGGACCCGCCCGGACCGCCGCCCCCTCAGAGCTTCGGGCGCACCTTCGCGTTCTCCCGGTTCAGCAGCACCGTGATGGGGTCGCCGCCCTTCACTTCGACGGGGACGTTCCAGTACAGCTCGTTGTACGGCAGCTCGTAGCGGGCGTAGACCCACCACTGCCCCTTCTTCGGGTGGAGACGGGCGGTCCCCTGCGCGTCGGTGGTGTCTGCGAGCAGGTCACGGCCCATTTCGTCCGCCCGCGCGGCCATGACGGAGTCGACGGCGGCGAACGCCTCGTCCGCCCACGCTTCGCGCTTCGCCTTGATCTCCTGCGACTGCGCCGTGAAGCGGCTCTGCAGGTCGGTGAACTCGCGGAACGCCTGGTCCATCGCCCGGCGCGCCGTCTTCTCGCGCTGGTCCAGGTTGTCGAAGTCGTTGAACAGGACGCGGTACTCGGCCGACGCCCGGTTCATCGCCTGCATCTTCTTCGAGATCGTCTGCAGGCTGTCGCGCGCGTCCTGCCACGCCTGCTCGGCGTCCTGCGACGCCTGCTGCGCCTGTGCGATCTCGCCCTGCAGCTTCACGAGCGAGTCCGGGATCTGCGGCTCCGGCTGCGAGTAGGCCTTCGCGAGAGAATCGAACACCTGATCGCGGTCGAACGGGACGAGCATCACCGGCAGGTCGCTGAGCGAGACGGTGTCGGAGGCGCCGCCGCTCGGATTCTGGTTCACCAACCTTGCCACGACGTGGACCGGGGGTGCACCGCAGGCGCCCAGCGAGGCCGCCGCCGACCCGATGGCAACGAGCAGCACCAGTCGTCTCATGAAATCGCTCCAGGCGAAGAAGGTGTGATGGGTGAGGCCGGCAAAGGTACGACCCCCTCGTGGGCTTTTCAAGCAATCACGGGGCGGCCCGCGCCGGTGCGGCGCCCCGACGCGCTCAATCCGGGATGACTTCCCCGAGCAGGATGAAGTGCCGTGGATCCTGCGGCTTGCCATCGACGAGGACTTCGTAATGGACGTGCGGCCCGATCGCGAGCCCGCTCTCGCCGACCTCGGCGATCTTCTGCCCGCGCGTCACCCGCTGGCCCACGCGTACGACGGCGCGCGAGGCGTGCGCGTAGCGCGTGGCGAGGCCGTGGCCGTGGTCGATCTCCACCATCAGGCCGTAGCCGCCGTTGCGGCCCACGAACGACACCACGCCGTCGCCGGTCGCGTGGATCGGCGTGCCGACCGGCGCCGTCACGTCGATCCCTTCGTGCGGGCGGGTGATGTTCAGGATCGGATGGAAGCGGGCGGTCGTGAAGCCGCTCGTGATGAAGCCGCGCGCCGGCATGATCGACGGCGTCGACGCGAAGCGGGCCTGCTTCAGCCGCAGCGTCCGCTGCGCCTCCGCCCAGCTCGAGGAGAGCAGGGCGGCCCGCCGGACCAGCGTCTCGATGTCGTCGTGGGCGCGAAAGGTGACGCGGCCGATCTCCGGATCGAGGCGGAAGAGCGCGTCGTCGGCAAGCGTGGTGCCACCCGGCCCACCGATGCCCGCCTGCAGAACGTCGCTCGAAAGCGGCTGCAGCCCCGCCACCAGCCGGAACGCCCGGTCCTGCTTCTCGAGCGCGACCAGCTCGGCGTCGAGCGCTTTGGTGCGCGAGCGGATGCGCGTCACCTGTTCGCGCAGCAGCCGGTTCTCACGCGTCATACGACGCAGCCGGAAATCGCCGCGGCCGCGTCCGAGGATGCCGGCGCCCAGCGATGCGAGCAGCGCCACGCCCAGCAGCGCAACGCCGATCACCGAGCGCACGAGCTCGCGCGAGAAGCGGAACTGCCGGATGCGCGCTTCGTCGTCCGAAACGACGACTACCGTCCAGTGCCGTCGAGCCATATAGCGGCCTTGCCGGGAATCGTTTGTCGAGCCGAGAGGAGCGCCTGCTCCGGGACAGGCGGCATTGTAGACGGCGGCGCGGGCAACGTCAACCGCGGCACGGCGCCCTCCGCGGAACCCTCACTCTTCTTTCGGAAACAGCACCTCGCCCCGATGCACCCGCCGCCCCGCCAGGTCGAGCGTCGCCACTTCCTGCAGCGACGGCACCGCGTCCAGACCGAGGCGCGTCGCCAGAGACGCCATCTTCGCCGGCATGAACGGCTCAAGGAGCGAGGCGACCGCGGCCACCGCGCGCGCGAGCGCCGCCAGCGTCGCGTCGAGCTCGGCCGCCCGCGCGGGGTCCCGCGCCGCCTGCCACGGAGCCCGCTCCTCGACGAAGCCATTCGCGGCCCGCGCCAGCTCGATCGCCGCCGCGGCCCCGTTCTGTAGCAGCAGCGCGTCCATCGCGGAGCGGTAGTGCACGAGTGCGTCCGCGATCCGCGTGTCGAGGTCGGTCGCCTCGCCCGCGGGCACGACGCCCTCGCGGTAGCGCTCGATCATCGAGATCGTGCGGTTGGCCAGGTTGCCGAGGTTGTCGGCGAGGTCGGCGGTGTAGCGCTCGTCGAAGCGGGACCACGCGAAGTCGCCGTCGCCGTTCCACGGCACGTCCCGCATCAGGTAGTAGCGCAGCGCGTCCGGACCGTGCCGCTCGACCGCCTCGTCGAGGTCGATCCAGATCCCTTCCGATTTCGACAGCTTCTTCCCCTCGAACGTCAGGAAGCCGTGCGCCCACACCGTGCGCGGCAGCTCGATCTCCGCGCTCATCAGGAACGCCGGCCAGTAGATGCAGTGGAAGCGCGTGATGTCCTTGCCGATGACGTGCAGGTCCGCCGGCCACGCCTCGCGGTAGCGCTCGTCCGGAAAGCCGATCGCCGACAGATAGTTGGTCAGCGCGTCGAGCCATACGTAGACCGTGTGCTCCGGGTCGCCCGGCCACGTGACGCCCCACGGCAGCCGCGCGCGCGACACCGAGATGTCCTCCAGCCCGCCTTCCACCACCCTGCGCACCTCGTTGCGGCGGATCTCCGGCTGCACGAACTCCGGCCGCTCGTCCAGCAGGTGCAGCAGCCGGTCCTGGTAGCGCGAGAGGCGGAAGAACCAGTTGCGCTCCTCCATCCAGACGATCTGCCGCGTCGGGTGGATCGGGCACCGCAGGCGCGCCGCCCGCCGCGCGTCGGCGTCCACGTCGCCGCCCGCGCCCGCGTTGCCGGAGCCGCCCGCCCCTGCGTCGGCGCCGCCGACCTCCTCCAGCTCCTCCTCGCGTTTGTACGCCTCGCAGCCCACGCAGTAGTAGCCGGCGTAGGTGCCCTCGTAGAGGTCGTCGGCGGCCCGGATGCGGTCGACCATCTCGGCGACGGCGCGGTGATGGCGCGGCTCGGTGGTGCGCAGGAAGTCGTCGTAGGCGACGTCGAGGCGCTTCCACGCGCGCGTGAACCGCGCGGCGATGTCGTCGACCCACGCCTGCGGCGTGACACCCGCGGCGTCGGCGCTCTGCAGCACCTTGAGCCCGTGTTCGTCCATGCCGATGACGAAACGGACGCGCTCGCCCTTGAGCCGGCGATAGCGTGCGATCGTGTCGGCGCCGATCTTCTCGAGCGCGTGGCCCATGTGCGGCGGGCCGTTGGCGTAGTCGATCGCCGTCGTGATGTAGAAGAGGTCCTGTCCCAAGCGTCAGCTCCCTCTGGCGGGAGTGGCGCCCGGGCCGCCGCCGGCGACCTCCGAGCGGAGCGCCTCCAGCTCGATCGTGCGCCGGTTGCCCTCTTCGTCCTTGAGGTGGACGAGGTCGCGCCAGATGTCGACCCCCACCACGCGCTCGCGGCCGTTCGCCGTCTGCAGCGTCTTCCCCTCGCGCGGGAAGCGCTTGCGCGCCTGCAGGTAGGCGTCGTGCTCGTAGGTGAGGCAGCACATGAGACGTCCGCAGCAGCCGGAGATCTGGGCCGGGTTCAACGACAGCCGCTGGTCTTTGGCGAGCTGCAGGCTGACCGGCTTCAGCTCCCGCAGCCAGGTGGAGCAGCACAGCTCGCGGCCGCAGCGGCCGACGCCGCCGAGCAGCGCCGCCTCGTCGCGCACGCCGATCTGGCGCAACTCGATGCGCGTGCGGAACGTCCGGGCCAGCTCGCGCACCAGCTCACGGAAGTCGACGCGCCGCTCCGCCGTGAAGTAGATCGTCAGCTTGCGACGGTCGAACTGCCACTCCGCCTCGGTGACCTTCATCTTCAGCCCGAGCTGCTGCACCTTCTCCCGCGTCAGCCGCCGCACCCGCGGCTCGTCGGCCCGCAGCGCCGCCACGTGGTGCACCTCCTCCTCCGACGCCTCGCGGAGCACCCGCTTCTCCGGCACCGGCGCCGCGCACCCGGTCGAGCAGCCGCTGCACTTCCGTTCCGCGACGGCGCCCGCCGCCGTCACTCGCCCGAGGTCCTCGCCCCGGTCCGCCTCCACCACCACGTAGTTCGTGAGGGGCAGCCGGTCTCCGGCGTGCGTGTAGTAGTCGCGCCGGTTCCCCTTGAAGCTGACCTCTATGATCTGGGCCATCGGCCCTCCCCATCCGGTTCCGCATGCGTCCGCGGCCGGCGCCCGCCCACTCGGGGTCGCCGCGCCCTTCCCCCCGGCCGGCGCCCGCTCATTCCGCGTCGCCGCCCTTCCACCGGCCCATCGCCTCGAACTTCGCCCAGCGCGCTTCCCGCCTCGCCTCGACCTCCATCCCCGCCACCTCGCCGACGTGGCGCCGCAGCGCCTCGCCGAGCCGGTCCGCAGCGGCGTCCCAGTCGGTGTGCGCGCCGCCGAGCGGCTCCGGGACGACGTCGTCGATGACGCCGAGCGCCTGCAGGTCCGGCGCCGTGATCCGCAGCGCGTTCGCCGCCTTCTCCTTCGCCTCCGCGGTCTTCCACAGGATCGCGGCGCAACCCTCCGGCGAGATCACGCTGTAGACTGCGTTCTCCATCATCAGCACGCGGTCGGCGACGCCGAGCGCGAGCGCGCCGCCGCTGCCGCCCTCGCCGATCACGACCGCGACGATGCCGGTACGGAGCGCCGCCATCTCGCGCAGGTTGCGGGCGATCGCCTCCGCCTGCCCGCGCTCCTCCGCGCCGATGCCCGGGTAGGCGCCCATCGTGTCGATCAGGGTCACGACCGGGCGGCCGAACTTCTCCGCGAGCTTCATCAACCGGAGCGCCTTGCGATACCCCTCCGGGTGCGGCATGCCGAAGTAGCGGACGAGGTTCTCCTTCGTGTCGCGCCCCTTCTGATGGCCGATCACCATCACCGACTCCCCGTCGAGGCGCGCCCAGCCGCCCACGATCGCCGCGTCGTCCCGGAAAAGGCGGTCGCCGTGCAACTCGACGAAGTCCGTGAAGATGCGCTCAATGTAGTCGAGCGTGTACGGGCGCCGCGGGTGACGCGCCAACTGCACTCGCTCCACCGGGACGAGGTTGCGGAACGTCTCGGTCTTCAGCTCCTGCAGCTTGTTCTCGAGCGTGCGAAGCTCGCCGCCGACATCCAGCCCGCTCTGCTCCGCCAGCTCGTGCAGCCGCTCGATCTGCTGCTCGATCTCGACGATGTCCCGCTCGAACTCCAGTCGAGCCGTGCTCATTCGCATCTCCTCATCCCCGGGTCAGGACCACGCGCTCCGCGCCCAGGATCGCGCGCAGCCCCCCCATCAGCGTTTCGTCCGGGCTCACCCGGATCGAGCGCGAGCGCAGCCGCGTCGGCCGCCGGCCGCCGCCCTCGCCATTGCCGCCGTTGCCCTCGCCGTTGCCGCCGCCCTCGCCGACGCCAATGCCGCCCTCGCCGCCGTCGCCGTTGGCGGCGCCGTTCGGCGCGGCGACGAGGCCTGCATTCCCGTTGCCGTGGGCGTGCCGATCACCATTCCCCGCGGGCGGGCCGCTCCAGCGCACGCAGAGCGGCGCCGCGCCGGGGTGCTCCCTCAGCAGGCGCGTGGCGGCGGCGATCGCGTCGTCTTCGAGCGCGCTCCCGCCCAGATCGAGCTCCAGCGCGAGAACGCCGCTGGAGCGGACCGCCGCGAGAGCCAACGCCTCCTGCAGCCGGATCGGCGGGTCCGCCTCGTCGCGCTCGCGGCCGGAGACGACGCCCCGGACCAGCACCGGGGCGTCCTGCAGCAGCACCTCGCGCGCCGCCTCCCATGCTTCGCCGAAGCAGAGGAGGGTCGCCGTGCCGTGGTAGTCCTCGACCGTGACGCGGCCGTATTCGGCGCCGTCGCGCTTGCCGAAGAGGCGGCTGACCTGCGTCACCACGCACGCCAGTTCGACGCGCTGATCGCGCCGCTCGCCCAGCGTGGCCGTGTTCACATCGCCGTAGGCGCGCAGCACGTCGCGGTGCTTGTCGAGCGGGTGGCCGCTGATGAAGAAGCCGAGCGCCTCCTTCTCACGGGCGAGGCGCTCGCCCTCGCTCCAGCGCGGGATGTCCGGGAGCTGCGGCTCGGGACGCGACGGCGCGTCCTCGCCGGCCGCTGCGCCGCCGCCCATCGCGTCGAAGAGCGAGTGCTGGCCCGCCTCGCGCTCCTCGTTGCGGAGCTGCGCCTCGCCCATCGCCGCCTCCAGCCCCGCCATCAGCCGGGAGCGGTAGCCGAAGCCGTCCAGCGCGCCGCCCTGGATCAGCGCCTCGAGCGCGCGCTTGCCGGCGGTGCGCAGGTCGATCCGCTCGGCGAAGTGGAAGAGCGAGTCGAAGGGACCTTCCGCCTCGCGCGCGGCGAGGATCGAGCCGACGGCGGCTTCACCGAGGCCGCGCACCGCGCCCAGCCCGAAGCGGATTTGGGTGTCGGAGACCGGCGTGAACTTCCACTCGGACTCGTTCACGTCCGGCGGCAGCACTTCGAGGCCGTCGGGCCGCTCCGGGATGTGGCGCGACAGCTCGCGGCACTCGCCGATATACTTCACGACGTCCTCCGTTTTGTCCACCACGGAGGAGAGCAGCGCGGCCATGAATTCCGCCGGGTAGTTGCGCTTCAGCCACGCGGTCTGGTACGACAGCAGCGCGTAGGCGACGGAGTGGGATCGATTGAAGCCGTAGCGGCCGAACGTCTCGATCTGCTCGGCGAGCTTGCCGGCGACCGCGGGCTCGACGCCGCGCTCGACGGCGCGCTCGCGGAACTTCTCCAGTTCCTTCTGGATCAGCTCCGCGTCCTTCTTCCCCACCGCTTTGCGCAGCACGTCGGCCTCGGCGAGCGTGAAGCCCGCGAGGACCTGCGCGATGCGCATCACCTGCTCCTGGTAGGTGATCACGCCGTACGTCGGCTCGAGCACGTCCGCGACCGCGGGGTGCGGATAGGTGACCCGCTCGCGGCCGAGCTTGCGCTGGATGAAGACGTCCGTCATGCCGGTGTCGAGCGGGCCCGGGCGGATGAGCGCGTTCAGGGCGACGAGGTCCTCGAAGCGGTCACTGCGCATGGCGCGCAGCTTGTCCGTCGCGAGCGACGACTCGAACTGGAAGACGCCCATCGTGCCGCCGCGCGCGAGCATCTCGTAGACGCCCGCGTCGTCGAGCGGCACGTCCTCGATGCGGGCGTACTCCGCGCCGCCGCCGGGGTGCCGCAGCGCGCCGTGGCGGCGGCGGATCCACGCCACCGCGTCGTGGATGACCGTGAGCGTCTTCAGGCCGAGGAAGTCCATCTTCAGCATCCCGGCCTGCTCGAGCGCGTTCATGTCCCACTGCGTGACGAGCGTCGTCTCCTCGCCGCCCGCCGAGCCGGAGCCGCGCGTCGACTGCGTGCACACGGGGACGTACTCGTCGATGGGGCCGGGCGCGATCACGATCCCCGCGGCGTGTACGCTCGCGTGCCGCGAGAGCCCCTCGAGCACCGTGGCGTACTCGACGAGCTGCGCGACCCGCGCCTCGGAGCGGATCGCCTCGCGCAGCTCGCCGATCCGATCCGCCGCTTCGGCGACTGTCAGCGCGTAGTTCGGCGCGTTCGGGATCAGCTTTGCCAGGCGGTCCGTCTCGGCGGGGAGGAAGCCGAGCACGCGCCCCACGTCCCGGATCACGGCGCGCGACTTCATGGTGCCGAACGTGATGATCTGGCCGACCGCCTCCCGGCCGTACTTCTCGCGGACGTACTCGATCACCTCGCCGCGCCGCTCGTAGCAGAAGTCGATGTCGATGTCCGGCATCGAGATGCGGTCCGGGTTCAGGAAGCGTTCGAACAGCAGGTCGAAGCGCAGCGGGTCGACGCCCGTGATGCCGACCGCGTACGCGACGAGCGATCCCGCGGCCGAGCCGCGTCCCGGCCCCACCGGGATGCCGCGCGCCTTCGCCCAGTTGATGAAGTCCTGCGTGATCAGGAAATAGCCGGAGTAGTCGGCGCGCGGGTCGGTGATCACGCCCAGCTCGTACTCCAGCCGATCGCGCACCACCTCCGGCAGCGGATCGCCGTAGAGGCGGCGCGCGCCCGCCTCCGCCAGGTGCCGCAGCAGCGTGGGCTCGTCGGAGAAGCCATCCGGCAGCGGGAACGTCGGCACGTGGTACTTGCGCTCGATCGAGAGCGCGACCTCGTCCGCGACGCGCAGCGTGTTCTCGAGCACGTCCGCGCGGTCCGGGAAGAAGTCGGCGATCTCCGTCGGGCTCTTGAAGTAGAGGCCGCGGTCGTAGCGCATGCGGTTCGTGTCCTCGCGGTCCTTGCCGAGGCCGATGCAGAGCAGGACGTCGTGTGCGTCGTGGTCCTCCGCGCGCAGGAAGTGCGCGTCGTTCGTGGCGACGACCGGCAGCCCCAGCTCCTCCGCGAGCGAGAACACCTTCGCGTTCAGCTCGCGCTGGCCGGGCGTGTCGTGCGCCTGCACCTCGAGGTAGTAGCGGCCGTCGAATACGTTCGCGTACCACGACGCCGCCTCGCGCGCCTCGTCGTCCCGCCCCGCGCTCAGGTGCCGCGCCACCTCGCCCGCCATGCACGCCGAGCTGACGACGACGCCGCCCGCGTGGCGCTGCAGCGTCTCGCGATCGACGCGGGGCCGGATGTAGAAGCCCTCGCGGTAGCCGATCGAGGTCAGCTTCACGAGGTTGCGGTACCCCTCCAGGTCGCGCGCCAGCAGGACGAGGTGGTAGTACGGGTGCTCCGCGTCGCGCCCCTCACGCCCCGCCGGCCGCTGCCGCTCCCGGCGGTCGCCCGGCGCGACGTACGCCTCCATGCCCACGATCGGCTTGATCCCCGCCTTCGCCGCCTGGTTGAGGAACTGCCACGCACCGAACATGCAGCCGTGGTCGGTCAGCGCGAGCGCCGGCATCTCCAGCTCCTGGGCGCGGCGGATCAGGTCCGGAATCCGGTTCGCGCCGTCGAGGAGCGAGTACTCGCTGTGCGTGTGCAGATGGACGAAGGACATGCGTCTCCCGTTCCGGGCGGCGGGCCGCGCAGGGCGCGACCCGCGGGTGCTTCGAGTCTTCAGCCGCCGCGTCGGCGGCCGGCTACGGCCTGCACTTGAACGTGCCGAGGATCGCGTGCAGTTGGAGCATGTACTCGTACTTGTCGCTGGTGGGCGCGTACAGCCACGCGTCGATCAGATACGTACGGTCCTGCCGCGGGCACGGCACGACGTGGTCCACGAACGGGCCGCCCGCCGGCATCAAGCCGCGCGGCGTCTCCCACACGCCCGACACCTCCATCACCGGCCCCGCCTCCGTCCGCACGGTACGCGTGCTCGCGTTCGGCCGCACCGTCACCTGCGGGCGCGGGTAGTGCCGCGCCGCCACCGAGTCGCGCCACTCCAGCACGTCCTCCGAGGAGAGAGCCGGCGTGCCGGGCCGCGAGGCGACGGTGATCGTCCGGTACAGCTCCTTCGGCGTCGCGATGCTGTTCGTGAAGACCCACGCGTCGTCCTCGTGCGCGTGGCGGTACACCTTGGGCAGCGTGAGCGAGAAGCCGGCGAACGCCGCGAGCGAGTCCGCCAGGTCGCTGTCGACGCCGCTCATGAACATCCGGCGCGCCACGTAATCGCGGTAGCGCGCGTCGATCTTCCCGTACAGCTCCGGCAGCAGCTTCTCGACCGCCGCCGCGTAGTCGTGGTCCGGCAGCAGCAGGGCGGTGACCACCTGCTGGTTCGCCCACACGTCGTGCGCGTCGACGAGGGCGGGCGGCTGCGGGAGGGGCCCCTGCGCCTTCTCCAGCACCGGCCGCACCCAGCCGCTCTCCGGCAGCCCGATCACGACCACCTGCCGGAACAGCCGCATCTGGTCCCAGCTCGGCGCCGCCGGCGAGACCTGCGTCACGCGGAACGCCTTCTCGGCGCGCACCGTGAAGATGCGCGGCTGCAGCGCCCGCTCGACCGTGTCCGCCACCTGCTGCCACAGCTCGTCCGGCGTCACCACGATGATCGCGTTCGCGTCGCCGTAGGACACCGGCGCGCGGGGGACACCGCAGGCACTGACGAGACACGCCGCCAGGACGGCGCTGGGGAGCGCGGCTTTCATCGAATGGCGTGGAGGTGTGAGGAAACGTACGACCGAAGGTAACCGCGCGCGTCGAGCGGCGGCAACTTGTCGCGCGAGCCCCGCGGCGGCTACTCTGGAGCCGTCGCTGCACTCGTTTCCTCCTACCCCGGTACCGTGACGCTGCCCCACGCGACGACGAGGCTCGAGGACTGGATCGCCGCCCGCCGCGCCGCCGGGATCTTCGTCCTCGCCCTCGACTTCGACGGCACCCTCTCGCCGATCGTGCCGCGGCCCGAGGACGCCGCGCTGCTGCCCGCCGCCCGCGAGCCGCTGCGCCGCCTGTGCGCGCGAGACGACACCCGCGTCGCCATCGTGAGCGGCCGCGGCCTCGCCGACGTACGCCACCGCGTCGCGCTCGACGACGCCTATTACGCCGGCAACCACGGCATGGAGATCGACGGGCCCGGCGTCCACCGCGTCCACGCCGCCGCCGCCGCCCGCCGGCCCGCCCTTGAGACGTGCGCCGCCGCGCTCGCCGAGCGGCTGCGCCCCTTCGACGGCGTGCAGATTGAGGACAAGGGCCTCACGCTCAGCGTCCACTACCGCCGCGCCGCCGCGCCCAACGCCGAAGCCGCCGTCCTCGCCGCCGTCGAGGAGTCGTGCGACCGCGCCGCCGGCCTGCGCGCCACGCGCGGCAAGCGCGTCGTCGAAGTGCGCCCCGACGTGCCCTGGGACAAGGGCCGCGCCACCCGCTTCCTCTTCGACTCCCTGCGCGGCGCGGGCGCGCCCCCCGTCCCCGGCATCTTCGTCGGCGACGACCGCACCGACGAGGACGCCTTCCGCGCGCTCCTCGGAGGCGACGCCAGCGCGCCCGCGCCGCTGCGTGACGCCGTCGTCGTCGCCGACGCTCCGCCCGCCCGCACCGCAGCCACCTGCTGGGTCCGCTCGCCGGAGGAGGTCGCGGCGCTGCTGCAGCGGCTCGCCGGCGCGCCGTGATCGCGATCGGCGCCGTGCGCCTGCTCACGCTCGCCGCGCTCGTGGGCCTCGGGCTCCTGCTGCGCGCCGTCGCCGCGCCCTTCCACCCCGGCGCGCTCGCCGCGATGCTCCTCGGCTTCACCCTGCTCACCGCGTACGTGGCGGGCGACGTGGCCGCGAGCGTGCGCCTGCCGCGAGTCACCGGCTACGTCCTCGCCGGCATCCTCGTCGGCCCGTTCGTGTTGGGCGTCCTCACCCCCGCGGCCGTCGAGTCGCTGCGCACGATCGACGAGATCGCGCTGGCCCTGATCGCGCTCACCGCGGGCGGCGAGCTGCGCGTCGACAAGCTGCGGGGCGAGATCCGCTCCATCGTCGGCCTCTCGCTCGGCGTGATGGCGGTCGTCGCGGTGGGCATCTTCCTGCTCGTTCTCGCGGCACGCCCGCTCGTCCCGTTCCTCGCCGGGCGTCCTCTCGGCGTCGCCGTCGCCGCCGCGCTCCTGCTCGGGATCTGGTGCGCCAACTCCTCGCCCGACGCGACGATCGCCGTCATCAACGAGGCAGGCGCGCGCGGCGAGCTGACCGACACCATCGTCGGCGTGACGATCTTCAAGGACGTCCTCGTCATCATCGCGTTCGCCGCGATGCTCTCGCTCGCGCACCCGCTCGTCGAGCCGAGCGCCGGCCTCGATCTTTCGTTGCTCGCCGCGATCGCGTGGGAGGTGCTCGGCGCGCTCGCGGTCGGCGCCGCCGCCGGCTTCGGCTTCGGCTACTACCTGCAGCGCGTCGGCGCCCGCAGCGTGCTGGCGACGCTCGCCTTCGCGTACCTGCTGACGCTGCTCGCCGCGCTGCTGCACGTCGAGCTGCTGCTCGCGGCGGTCGCGGCCGGCTTCGTCATCGAGAACGGGTCGCGCGCCGGCGACGAGCTGATCGACGCCGTGGAGAGCAACGCGCTCGTCGTCTTCGCGATCTTCTTCGCGTTGGCGGGGGCGATCCTCGACCTGGGGGCGCTGCGGCGCTACTGGCTGCTGGCCCTCGCGCTGGTCGCGGCGCGCGCCACCCTGACCTGGGTGGGAACGCGCGTCGGCGCGCGCTTGGGCGGTTCGCCGCCGCGGGTGCGGGGCGTGGCGTGGATGGGGTTGATCTCGCAGGCGGGCGTGACGCTCGGGCTCTCGCTCCTGGTGGGCCGCGAGTTCCCGGGGTGGGGCGACGACTTCGTCGCGATCACCACCGCCGTGATCGTCTTCCACCTGCTGCTGGGACCGGTGCTGCTGAAGCTGGCGCTCACGCGCGCCGGCGAAGCGGTCAGCGCACCAGCGTCGGCGCGCTGATGCCCTCCTGCCCCTTCCACCACTCGACCACGCCGGTCTCGAGATAGAGCCGCAGCAGGTCCGGCGGAGCCAGCGGCGTGCCCGACGTGAGCACCTCGTGGCCGTCGGCGGTGACCAGCACCGTGTCCTCGATGCGCAGCGGCGCGTCCGCCTCCGGCGCGTCGATGACCGAGGCGACGGTGAAGACGACGCCGGGCCGCAGCGGCCGCGTCGTCATCGCGTCCGGCGGCGCCGGATCCTCCGCCGCGAGGCCGGTGAAGTGGCCAATGTAGCCGTGCTCGGTGGCCCACGCGGCGGCCTGGTGAGCGCGGCCGCGCGCGACGCGCTGCGCGATTGCCAACAGCTGCCCCACCGTCACGCCCGGCTTGATCGCGGCGATCACGGAATCGTGCACGAGCCCCGCCGTCAGATAGAACGGCATCTGCGACTGGGTGAAGTTGCCGTCCGCGCCCCAGGTGCGGGCCACCACCGCGTCGTAGCCGTGGTAGTCGGCGGCGTTCTGCAGCCGCAGCAGGTCGCCCGCGTGGATCCGGCGGTCGAGACTCGTCGCCGCGTTCGCGAGGCCGCTCGACACGCGCGGCTCGGCGCCCGTGCGCTGCCCCATCTCGGCCTGCACGAACGCCGCGGCGGAAGCGATCTCCCACTCGTAGTAGCCGGGCCGCGTCGAGCGCACCGCCTCGTTCATGCCGAGCGCGGCGATCAGGCCGGCGCGCCGCTCGTACTCCTGCTCCAGCGCCGACTTCACCCAGCGCAGCTCGGCCAGCGGCGTGCCCACGTCCTCGATCCGCTTGTCGGGGAAGCGCGCGCGGATTGCGGCGGCGAGGCCGGTGCCGCGGCCGCTGGCGGGCAGCACTGGCTCGCCCCCGCCCGCGGCGGGCTGCTGCAGCCACACCGCTTCGGCGTTCGCCGCGACGCGGCCCACCCAATCCTGCAGCTCGGAGCGCGGGTGCACCGCGGCGATCCCGGTCCGGCGCGCCGCTTCCGGCCCCGGCGCTAGCTGCGCCGCCGGCATGCGCGCGAGTTCGGTCGTCGGCTGCGACAGGAAGAGGTGCGCCGTGTGGCTGCCCGCGTCCAGGATCAGCGCGGCGCCCGGCGTCTCCACGCCCGTCAGGTAGTAGAAGTCCGCGTCCTGGACGAACGGAGCGCCGTCGGGCGATCCCGCGCCCAGCAGCACCGCCACGCCGCCGCCCATCTTCGCCATCAGCGCGCTGCGCCGCGCCTCGAACTCCGAGGCGGGGAACGGATCGAGCGGCTCGAGCGCCTGCAGCGTGATCGCCACCGGCTCGCCCGGCGGCAGCCGCACTTCCGGCCGGCCCTCCCGCGAACGTTCCGGGCCGCCGCCCGAGGCGCACGACGCGACGAGGCTCGCCATCGCCAGTGCGACGAGGACGGTGGTGGTCCGGTACGCACGCATGAGCGCTCTCCTTGGTGCCGGGTCGCGCGGCGGCGGCACGGCGCGTGCCGCCCTGTATGCGCGAACGTGGGAAGATCGACGGGGTAGACGCCCGTCGCAAGACCCCATACTCTCCAGCGTGCGGCCGGGCGTCGGTACGCGCACGCTCCGGCCACTCGATTCCAGGGAGGCGCTCCACATGACGCCGAGGAAGAGCCCGATCGCTTCCCCGGATTCCGCGCTCGGCTGCAGCATCGGGCCGGGCCCGTCCTGCCGTTGGCCGCCGCCCGGCGACGTCGAGGCCGCCGCCCACGGCCGCGGCCACGCGCATCCCTCCCGCAACGGCGCACCCGGTGGCGACGCCCACGCGCACACCCACGCGCACGGCGCCCACGCCCGCCATGCCGGCAAGGGCGCGCTGAAGTGGGTGCTGGCGCTGCTCGCCGTCTTCCTCGTCGGCGAGGTCGCCGGCGGCATCGTCGCCCACTCGCTCGCGCTCCTCGCCGACGCCGGTCACATGCTCACCGACGTCGCCGCGGTCGGCTTCTCGCTCTTCGCGATCCGCTTCGCGCAGCGGCCCGCGACCGCGGAGAAGACCTACGGCTACCTGCGGCTGGAGATCATCGCCGCGCTGCTCAACGGCGCCACGCTGATCGTCATCTCGCTCTTCATCTTCATCGAGGGCTACCGCCGCATCCGCGCCCCGGGCGAGGTCCACGGCGCCCTGATGCTCGCCGTCGCCGCGGCCGGCCTGGCCGTCAACGTGGTCGCGGCGCTCCTGCTCCGGCGCTCCTCCGGCGAGTCGCTCAACGTGCGCGGCGCCTACCTCCACGTGCTCGGCGATCTGCTCGGCTTCGTCGGCACGATCGCGGCCGCCGTCGTGATCCTGCTCACCGGCTGGACCGTGGCGGACCCGATCATCTCGATCGGCGTGGGCGTGCTGATCCTCGGCAGCGCCTGGAAGCTCGTGCGCGAGTCGGTCGAGGTGCTGCTCGAGGCGGTCCCCGCCCACATCGACCTCGGCGAGGTGCGGCGCGTCATCGACGACGTGCCGGGCGTCGAGGACGTCCACGATCTCCACGTGTGGACCGTCACCAGCGGCGTCGTCGCCATGAGCGGCCACGCCGTCGTCCACCAGCCCGGCGACCACCAGCTCGCGCTCGACGAGATCCACCAGCGCATGCGCGAGCGCTTCGGCATCGGACACGTCACCTTCCAGCTCGAGCGCGACGCGATGTACGCGCGCGAGCACCCGAACGCTTCGACCCCGACTCGTGAGCCGTGATGATCCTCGAAGGCAAGCGCATTCTCGTCACGGGCGTCCTCAACGACGCCTCCATCGCCTTCGCCGTCGCGCGCCTCGCCCAGGAGCAGGGCGCGGAGGTCGTGCTCACCTCCTTCGGCCGCGCGATGCGCCTCACTGAGCGCACGGCGCGCCGCCTGGAGACGGAGGCCAAGCTCGTCGAGCTCGACGTCACCGCACCCGCGGACCTCGACGCGCTCGCCGAGCGCGTCGGCGGCCGGATCGACGGCGTCGTCCACTCGATCGCCTTCGCCCCCGAGAGCTGCCTCGGCGGCGGCTTCCTTTCCGCGCCCTGGAACGACGTCGCCACCGCGCTCCACATCTCCGCCTACTCGCTCAAGGCGCTCGCCACCGCCGCGCTGCCGCTCATGCAGGGTGGCGGCGCGATCGTCGGCCTCGACTTCGACGCATCGCAGGCGTGGCCGGTCTACGACTGGATGGGCGTCGCCAAGGCCGCCCTCGAGTCCACCGCCCGCTACCTCGCCCGCGACCTCGGCCCCCGGCGCGTGCGCGTCAACCTCGTCGCCGCCGGGCCGATCCGCACCATCGCCGCCAAGAGCATCCCCGGCTTCGAACGCTTCGAGGACGCGTGGGCGGAGCGCGCGCCGCTCGGCTGGGACCTCCACGATGCCGAGCCCACGGCGCGCGCCTGCATCGCCCTCCTCTCCGACTGGTTCCCCGCCACCACCGGCGAGATCGTTCACGTCGACGGCGGCTTCCACGCGATCGGCGCCTGACGCCGTGACCGGCCGCATCCGCGTCCGATCCGAGCAGCGCGAGCAGCTCCTCGACATCACGGCGGCCGTGCGGCGGTGGCTGCGCGAGAACGCCGCCGGCGAGGGGCTGCTCCGCCTGTGGGCGATGCACACGACGTGCGGCCTCGTCGTCAACGAAGGCGCCGATCCGGACGTCGCGCGCGACATCGTCGCGACGCTGCGTCGCCTGCTCCCCCACGCCGGCGACTACCGCCACGCAGAGGGCAACTCGGACGCCCACCTGAAGACGCTCCTGTGCGGCCCCGGCGAGACGCTGATCGTCCAGGACGGCGACCTCGTCCTCGGCACCTGGCAGCATCTCTTCCTCGCCGAGTGGGACGGCCCCCGCGAGCGCACCATCGCGCTGGCGTTCGTCCCGGCCTAGGGCGCCGCCGCTCCCGCGCCGAGTCCGCGTCGGTGCGTGTCGTCCGGCCGAACGGCGCCGCGGACGCACCCGGACCCTTTGCCCCGGACGGGGGTCTCAATCCCGCCGCGAAAGCGCAGCGGGCCGCGGAAGACCGCGGGCCGCCGAAGACCGTGGGGCGCCGGTCCGTTCTCCGGCGAGCCGCGCCGCGCGCGACGGTTGCTCCATGCCCCCTGAGCTGCATACGGACCCTGTGATCCGCATACGATGATCCGCAACATCGCCATCGTCGCACACGTCGACCACGGCAAGACGACGCTCGTCGACAAGATGCTCCGCCAGGCCGGCACGTTCCGCGAGAACCAAGCGGTCGAGGAGCGGGTCATGGACTCGAACCCGCTCGAGCGCGAGCGCGGCATCACGATCCTCTCCAAGAACACTTCCGTGCGCTGGGGCGGCCACAAGATCAACATCGTCGACACCCCCGGCCACGCGGACTTCGGCGGCGAGGTCGAGCGCATCCTGCGCATGGTGGACGGCGTGCTCCTGCTCGTCGACGCGGCCGAGGGCCCGATGCCGCAGACGCGCTTCGTCACCCGCAAGGCGCTCGCGCTCGGGCTGCAGCCGATCGTCGTCATCAACAAGGTCGATCGCGTCGACGCCGACCCGCTCCGCGTCCACGACGAGGTGCTCGAGCTCTTCCTCGAGCTGGAGGCGACCGAGGCGCAGCTCGACGCGCCGTTCCTCTACGCGTCCGCGCGCGACGGCTGGGCCTCGCGCGAGCTGGACGACGAGCGCCGCGACCTCACGCCGCTCTTCGAGACCGTCCTGCGCACCGTGCCGGCCCCGCCCTCCGAGCGCGGCGCGCCGTTCCAGATGCTCGTCTCGACGATCGACCATTCCCCCTATCTCGGCCGCCTCGCCATCGGCCGCATCGAGCGCGGCACCGTCCACGTGGGCGACCCGATCGTCCTCCTGCCGCCGCTCGCCGCGCCCGCGGCCGCGACCCCGCCCGCCGCGTCCGCAGCGGAGGGCCGCGTCGCCAAGCTCTTCGCCTTCGAAGGCCTCGAGCGCTCCGAGGTCGACGACGCCGGCGCCGGCGAGATCGTCGCGCTCGCCGGCCTCGAGGGCGTCGAGATCGGCTCGACCGTCGCCGACCCCGAGGCGCCCGAGCCGCTCGCCGGCATCGCCGTCGAGGAGCCGACCGTCTCCGTCGACTTCATGGTGAACAAGTCGCCGTTCGCGGGGAGGGACGGGAAGTACGTCACCTCGCGCCAGCTCCGGGAGCGGCTGATGCGGGAGCTGCAGCGCAACGTCGCGCTGCGCGTCGAGGACACGGCGTCGCCCGACACCTTCACCGTTTCCGGACGGGGCGAGCTGCACCTCGGCATCCTGATGGAGACGATGCGCCGCGAGGGCTACGAGTTCGCCGTCTCGCGCCCCCGCGTCATTACCCGCCGCACCCCCGCCGGCGAGTTGCTCGAGCCGTACGAGGAGCTGACGATCGACGTGCCGGAGCGCTTCGTCGGCGTCGTCATCGAGTCGCTCGGGCAGCGCCGCGGCCAGATGCTCGAGATGCGCAACGCCTCCGCCGGCACGACGCTCGCCGGCCTCGTTCGCCTCACCTACCGGATCCCCGCCCGCGGCCTCTTCGGCTATCGCGGCGATTTCCTCACCGACACCCGCGGCGAGGGGCAGCTCCACCACCGCTTCCTGGAGTACGGCCCCTGGGCCGGCGAGCTGCGCAGCCGCGAGCGCGGCGTGATGGTCAGCATGGTCGACGGCACGTCGGTCGGCTACGCCCTCTTCAACCTGCAGGAGCGCGGCACCCTCTTCATCGGACCCGGCGTCGACTGCTACGAGGGCATGATCGTCGGCGAGAACGTGCGGCCCGGCGACATGGAGGTGAACGTCGCCAAGGGCAAGAAGCTGACGAACATCCGCGCCTCCGGCTCCGACGAGAACATCATGCTCGAGCCGCCGCTGCGCGTGACGCTCGAAGCCGCCCTCGAGTTCATCGAGGAGGACGAGCTTGTGGAGATCACCCCTGCTGCGATCCGGCTGCGCAAGCGGCATCTCAAGGAGCATGAGAGGAAGAAGGCGGCGCGGCGGGTGGGGTAGGGAGGGGGCGGGCGCGTGGGTGGTGG
>CAWFKH010000006.1:532500-538034 GCA_963816355.1 uncultured Gemmatimonadales bacterium
TCCGAAAACCGCTCTCAGGTCGCACCACACAGATCTCCCGATCACGATTGCATGAATGCCTCACCGGCCTGGCCGGTGAGGCATTCTCCGTAATGTGGATACGTCCATGCGGTCCGGTGGACCCCGGACCGGCTGCCGCGGTCGATCGGTCTGCGGTCTGCGGAGGGGGTCTGGGGAAGGGTTGGCGGTACACGGTCGCAGGCGCGCCGCGCCCTCACCCCCGCGGTCCAATTCCCGCAGCCCGATCCCGCAGTTGAATCCCGCAGTTGAATCCCGCAGTCCAATCCCGCAGTCCAATCCCGCAGTTGAATCCCGCAGTCCAATCCCGCAGTCCAATCCCAAGCGGACCCGCCCCGCCCCAACGCGTGTACACCCTTCCCATGTCCCTCGCCCGCTTCCATCCCGTCGTCCGCCGCTGGTTCGACGACCACTTCGCCGCGCCCACGCCCGCGCAGGCGCGCGGCTGGGCGGCGATCCGCTCCGGTCGCGACACGGTGATCGCGGCGCCGACCGGCTCCGGCAAGACGCTGGCGGCGTTTCTCACCGCGATCGACGACCTGCTGTGCGAGGGCGTCGAGCGCGCGCAGCCGGCGGCGCGGGAAGCGGCGGACGAACCGGAGCGGGGTGGCGCGGCGTCGAGCGGCGACGCCGCCACGATCGATGCGGCCGCCGCGCTGCCGGACGAGGTGCGCGTCGTCTACGTGTCGCCGCTGAAGGCGCTCTCGGCGGACATCCACCGCAACCTCGCGGAGCCGCGGCGCGAGATCCGCGCGCTGGCGGAGGCGGCGGGAGTGCCGCCGGTGCGGATCACGGCGGCGGTGCGGACCGGCGACACGACGCAGGCGGAACGCGCGGGCATGCTGCGCACGCCGCCGCACATCCTGGTCACCACGCCGGAGTCGCTCTACCTGCTGCTGACGGCGGAGCGCGGCCGGGCGATGCTGTCAACGGCGCGCACGGTGATCGTCGACGAGATCCACGCGGTGATCGAGTCGCGGCGCGGCGCGCACCTCGCGCTCACGCTCGAGCGGCTGGACCATGTGGCGGGGCGGCGGCTGCAGCGCATCGGGCTGTCGGCGACGCAGCGGCCGATCGAGGACGTCGGCCGCTTCCTGGTGGGCGGGCGCGAGCCGCCGGCGATCGTCGACGAGGGCCACGTGCGGGATCTCGACCTGGCGCTCGAGGTCACCGGCTCGCCGCTCGAGGCGGTGATGCCGGCGGAGGCGTGGGATGAGGTCTACGACCGCCTCGCCGGCCTGATCCGCGCGCACCGCACCACGCTCGTCTTCGTGAACACGCGGCGCCTCGCCGAGCGCGCGGGGCTGGCGCTGGCGGAGCGGCTCGGCGACGAGGTCGTCGCGTCGCACCACGGCAGCCTGTCGAAGGAGCGCCGGCTGGAGGCGGAGGATCGGCTGAAGCGCGGCGACCTGCGCGCGCTGGTGGCGACGGCGTCGCTCGAGCTCGGCATCGACATCGGCCACGTCGACCTCGTCTGCCAGATCGGCTCGCCGCGCCGCGTCGCCACGTTCTTGCAGCGCGTCGGCCGCTCCGGCCACACCGTGCGCGGCACGCCGAAGGGCCGCCTGTTCCCACTCTCGCGCGACGAGGCCGTGGAGTGCGCGGCGCTGCTCCGCCTGGTGCGCCGCGGCGAGCTCGACCGCCTCGTGCCGCAGCGCCGGCCGCTCGACGTGCTCGCGCAGCAGATCGTCGCCGAGACCGCCGCCGAGGCGTGGGACGAGGACGCGCTCTTCGACCTCGTGCGCCGCGCCACGCCGTATCACGACCTCGAGCGCCGCGCGTTCGACGACGTCGTCGACGTGCTCGCGCGCGGATTCGCCACCCGCCGCGGGCGGCGTGCCGCGCTCGTGCACCGCGACGCCGTCAACCGCCGCGTCCGCGGCCGCCGCGGCGCGCGCATCGCCGCGCTCACCTCCGGCGGCGCGATCCCCGACAACGCGGACTTCCGCGTCGTCGTCGAGCCGCAGAACACCTTCGTTGGCACCGTCAACGAGGACTTCGCCGTCGAGAGCATGCCGGGCGACGTCTTCCAGCTCGGCAACGCTTCCTGGCGCATCCTCAAGGTCGACCCGGGCGTGCTGCGCGTCGCCGACGCGGAGGGCGAGCTGCCGAGCATCCCGTTCTGGCTCGGCGAGGCGCCCGCGCGCAGCGACGAGCTGTCGGCCGCCGTATCCGAGCTGCGCGGCGACGTCGACCGGCTCCTAGGCGAAAGGGCAGGGGAGGAGGCGAGGGGGCGCGCGGGTCCCGCGGCGCGCGTCGTCGCATGGCTCGTCGAGGAGGCCGGCATTCCGGCCGCGGCCGCGGAGCAGATCGTCGAGTACCTGGCCGAGACGCGGCGGCTGCTGGGCGTCGTGCCGACGCAGGAGACGCTCGTGCTCGAGCGCTTCTTCGACGACTCCGGCGGCATGCAGCTCGTGTTGCACGCGCCGTTCGGCGCCCGCGTCACGCGCGCCTGGGGCCTCGCGCTGCGCAAGAAGTTCTGCCGCACCTTCAACTTCGAGCTGCAGGCGGCGGCGACGGAGGAGGGGCTGCTGCTGTCGCTCGGGCCGCAGCACTCCTTCCCGCTCGACGACGTCTTCCGCTACCTGCGCCCCGCGACCGCCCGTGACACGCTCGTCCAGGCGGTCCTCGACTCGCCGATCTTCCAGACGCGCTGGCGCTGGGCGACGACGATCTCGCTGGCCGTGCCGCGCAGCCGCTCCGGCCGTCGCGTGCCGCCGCCCCTCCAGCGCATGCTCGCCGACGACCTCCTCGCCGCCGCGTTCCCGGACGCCGCCGCGTGCCTCGAGAACGTGGCCGGCGACCGCGAGGTGCCGGACCACCCGCTCGTCGCGCAGGCGGTGCGCGACTGCCTCGAGGAGGCGATGGACCTGCCCCGCCTCGAGCGCATCCTGGACGACGTCCTCGCCGGACGCGTGAGCTGCATCGCCCGCGATGTGCCGGAGCCGTCCGCCGCGTCCGCGCAGATCGTCAACGCCCGCGTCTACGAATTCCTCGACGACGCGCCGCTCGAGGAGCGTCGCACGCAGGCGGTGCGGACCCGCCGCGCGCTCGAGCCGAGCGCCGCCGCCGACCTCGGCGCGCTCGACGCCGCCGCGATCGCGCGCGTCCGCGACGAGGCGCGGCCCGACCCCGCCGACGCCGACGAGCTGCACGACGCGCTGATGTCGGGCGGCTTTCTGACGGAGGCCGAGGTCGACGCGCGCGCGGACGCCGGGGGCGACGGGCCGGGCGACGGGCCGGACATGCACGCGCTGTTCGACGAGCTGGCGCGGTCCGGACGCGCGGCGCGGGTGCGGGCCGGCGCGGCGCGGGTGCGGCCCGCGGCGCAGGTCCTCCACGTCGCGACGGAGCGGCTGCTCGAGGTGCTCGCGGTGCACCCGGACGCGGCGGTCGAGCCGGCGGCGGCGCTCGACGCCGCAAGGCGGATCGACGCGGCCGCCCGCGCCGCCGCCGGCGCCGTGGAAGCGGACCCGCGCGAGGACGCGATCCGCGACCTGCTGCGCGGCCGGCTCGAGTGCCTCGGCCCCACGACCGCCGCGGAGCTGGCCGTGTCGCTGGGCGTCGCCCAGGCGGACGCGGAGCGCGCGCTCGTAGCGCTCGAGGCGCGCGGCGTCGTACTGCGCGGACACTTCACGCCGAGAGGGACGGCAGGATCGAGCGCGACACCGCCACGCGGAGATGGCGCCGGAGCCGCGTCCGGGGCATCCGCGCGCGCCGCGTCCGGGGCACCCGCCGGCGTCGAATGGTGCGACCGGCGCCTGCTCGCGCGCATCCACCGCTACACGCTCGACCGGCTGCGGGCGGAGATCCGTCCCGTCGCGCCCGCGGACCTGATGCGCTTCCTCTTCCGCTGGCAGCGCGTCGAGCCGGGACACCGGGCCGAGGGGACGGAGGGCGCGGCCGCCGTCGTCGAGCAGCTCGAGGCGTACGAGCTGCCTGCCGGCGCGTGGGAGGCCGACGTCCTGCCCGCCCGCATCGACGGCTACGGCCCCGAGCTGCTCGACGCGCTCTGCCTGAGTGGCCGCGTCGCGTGGGGGCGCCTCTCGCCACGCGACGGGAACGGCGCCGCCGCGGGCCCGCTGCGGTCCTCGCCGACGGCGCTGATGCTGCGCGAACGGGCGGCCGTGTGGCTGAGGGGTCGGCGCGCCGACGGCGCCCAGCCGCCGGACGAAATCGACTCCGCGCCGGGCGACGGCGCGGGGGCGTCCGTCGCGGGCGGCCTCTCCTCGCCCGCCCGCCTCGTCCTCGATTGCCTCGCCACGCGCGGCGCGTGCTTCTTCGGCGAGATCACCGCCGCGAGCGGCCTCCTTCCGACGCAGGCCGAGCAGGCGCTCGGCGAGCTGGTCGCTGCCGGCCGCGTCACCGCCGACAGCTTCGCCGGCCTGCGCGCGCTGCTTACGCCGTCGCAGAAGCGGCCCGCGCTCGGCGCCGGGGCAATGGCCGGCGGCGCCGTCGCGCCCGGCGGGACCGGCGACGGCACGCGTCGGCGCCGGCGCCGCCGTCCGGACGCCAGCCGCTACGGCGTCGACACCGCCGGCCGATGGTCGCTGCTCCACGCGCCACGAGCCGCAGACCCCGAAGCGGCGGTCGAGGCGTGGGCGCGGACGCTGCTGCGCCGCTACGGCGTCGTCTTCCGACGCCTCCTCGCGCGCGAGTCCGGTGCGCCCCCCTGGCGCGAGCTGCTGCGCTGCTACCGGCGCCTGGAGATGCGCGGCGAGGTGCGAGGCGGTCGGTTCGTGGAGGGGTTCTCCGGCGAGCAGTTCGCGCTCCCCGAGGCGGTCGGCATGCTGCGCGCCGTGCGCCGGGAGGCGCCCGACGGCCGTCTCGTCGGCATCTCCGCCGGCGACCCGCTGAACCTCGTCGGCGTCACGTCGCCCGACGAGCGCGTTCCCGCCACGGCGACCAACCGCGTCGTCTATCGCGACGGCGTGCCGGTCGCGGCGCTCGAGGGCGGCGAGGGGCGGCCGTTGACGGGCTACGACGTGGGCGCGGAGCGGGCGATCCGGCGCGCGCTCGTGCGGCCGCCCGTGGCGCCGGCGCTGCGCGGGTACCTCAAGAGGGGGCGGAGGGCGCGGAGGCGGGAGGGGACGGAGAGCGCGGAGACACGGCTCGTCACGGAGGATCTGAGAGTCTGAGGGCTTGGAGGGCTTGGAGGGCTCGGAGGATAGTGTGATTTCGGGTTCGTCGTGAGGGGTGCGGGCCCGGAATCGGGCGGCATCGTCGCGGTTGCACCGAAGTCGGTTTTCGGCTAGACTTTCGGGCTCCGGAAGACCGGATGGGGCCTGTAGCTCAGGTGGTTAGAGCGCACGCCTGATAAGCGTGAGGTCGGAGGTTCGAGTCCTCCCAGGCCCATTACACCTAGCGCAAGGCGCCGCCACGGCGTACGTGGTCGGCGCCTTGCCGCGTTCAGGGCCGGCAGGGCCGTTAGCTCGGGCGTTCGGCGGCACCTTGAGAGCGCGGTACCGATTCTCGGGAGGGACCTGACATGGAAGCTGCGATCCGCGCAGGTCGCA